>DJJU01000011.1:0-263138 GCA_002434305.1 Alicycliphilus sp. UBA6560
AGAAAACCCGGGGCGATTCACCAATGCGTGGAACGATGTATCCGTACTTTGAACCTGCCCATCTGTCAGGGTCGCGAAAGACATCGCATTGCGCCGTTGTTCGTCGACAAGTAAGAACGCAGCGCCTGCGACTGGCCTGGCATCCTTCTTGTAGAACTCGCGAAGAATGGCGGAGCCTGCAACGCTGAAGAACATGCACGCGTGCGCTGTGCGCGCGTCGACACTGTCGAGTACAGACCTGATGACACTGTGAATGCGCAAGTAGTCCAACAGGGGAATGAGCGGTTTTGCTTTCATGTGGCCGATGTTCAGGTCGCGTGAGCCGATGAGGCCAACGGCTGCACCGCCAGCCGCATACCCATCGCCTTGAGGATGGCGGACAAGCTGCTGAGCGCCGGATTGCCCTTCGGCGACAGCGTGCGATAGAGCTGGGTCGGATTCAAGTGCGCCTGTTCGGCCACGGCCTGCACCCCACCAAACGCCTGCGCCATCTGGCGCAGCACGATCAGCAACTCGGCCTGGTCACCATCGGCCAGGATGCCATTGATGACCTCCAGCGCTAGCGCCGGATCGCTGCTGTACAACTCTGCCATTGCCTCGTCATGGGGTCTGCTTCTCATCATCCGATCTCCGCTGCCAGTCCTGCCAATAGCCCACCGCCCGGGCGATATCCGCATCCTGCGTCCGCTTGTCGCCGCCGCACAGCAGCAGCACCACGCGATGACCGGACACGGCGTAATACACCCGATAGCCCGGCCCCACATCGACACGCAACTCCCAGACGCCATCACGGCAGAACTTGTGATCGCCGAAATTGCCCAGCTCGACCCGGGCCACCCGACGAATCACCGCCACCTTGGCCTGGCTGTCACGCAGCCGCCGCAGCCAGTCCAGGTAGAGATCCTGATGCTCGCCCGCCGTCAGGTAGTGCTCAATTCGATAGAGATTCATTTTCGTCTATAAACGAATAAAGATCAAGCTACCGATTCGGGCGCTGCCGATGCCCGCTTCGTGTTGGGAGGCACGGCGCGGGTCGGCGCCTTCCGATGCCGGTACGGCCGATAGTTCCCAAAGCTCGTGGACGTAGCCCCTCCCCCGCCCGTCGCCTCCTGCGCCGCGCTGGAGGTGACGACGGCGCCGATGGTTTCCTGGCGCCGGGCGGCCACCTTCTCCGCTGCTGCCCGAACGGGATCATCTTCCGTGTGGACGTACCGCATGAACATCGAGACCGTCTTATGTGCGGTCAACGCCATGCCGACCTTCACAGGAACACCAGAGTTCGCAATATCGGTGGCGGCGCGGTGGCGAATGCCGTGCGTGCCGACATGCGGCACCTTTGCCCGCTGCAGGATTCGGCGCCAGGAGTTGTAGTAGGTGCCCTCGGACAATGGGATTTCTTTGTCGTAGATGCTGGGGCACACGTAGGGCGAGCCTTCGATGCGGTAGGCATTGGACAGCAACTGGTGCGCCGCCTCACTCATCGGCTTGGAAATGCTGCCGGTTTTGCTGTCCGGCCAGGCAACACGGCGGCTGTCGAAGTCGATCCAAGCCCATTGAAGCATTCGGATTTCCGACATGCGCGCGGAGAACTCGAACTGCAGACGGATCGCCAGCGTCAAGGTCGGATGTTCCAACCCCTCGACATCCGCACGGTCAAGATAGGCATAGAGGCGTGCCAGTTCCTCGTCGGTGATGTAGCGCGTCTCGCCGCTCTCCCGGTACTTCGGCACGTGACGACACGGATTGGAACCGTCGGGCCGGTAGCCCCACACCTCGGCCATGTTGAGCATCTTGCGCAGACAGGCCAGAACGCGATTGGCCGTGGCGGAGATCTTGACCATGTCCCGCATCATTGCTGTCACATCCATGCGGGTCAGCTCTGGCACTTTGATCCTGCCCAGCTTGGGCACGATGTACCGATCGATCTGATCCTGGTAAGTCTCGACCGTACTGGGCTTGTTGCGCGTCTTGGAATACTCCTCGATGAATTGCGTGCACAACTCCTTGACCGTGGGTGCCTGACGTGCCGCCTGCTTTGCTGCACTGGGGTCGCTGCCCTTGCGCACGTCCGCCAGCCAGTCCTGCGCGATCGAGCGCGCCTGATCAACGGTCAGTTCGCCGAACAGGCCGATCTTCGGCTTGCGGCGTTCGCCCGCATTCGTGCGGTACTGCAGCATGAAGACCTTGCGGCCTGAAGCTGTGACCTTGCACAAGAACCCTGGGACAATCGTGTCCCGCAGTTCATAGTCCTTGCCGGTGGCTTGCGCCGCATCAACGACGGATTTGGTGAGCTTGGCGACTGTCATGAAACCTCCTTCCTCTAGGCTCGAACGCAGGAGCCAACCAGGAACCACGACAGAGGAAATCAAGCCGTTTTTGGTCTGGTCAAGGCGTAAGGTTAGACGCGATCAGTTTTCAAAAAAACCAATCACATCAAGCACTTGCAAGCTCCAGCGTAGTTAAATCCTATCGCTGGTTTTCATTCTCAAAATCCCCCGCCGCAAGGCGTGCCGGTTCGATTCCGGCCCCGGGCACCACCACATAGTCTCAGAGACTCTCTGGACGGATCAAAGCCGCTGTATCTCATAGGTACAGCGGCTTTTTCTTTGCCCTACGTCATCTCACTCGATACCATGACATACCGTCAAAAAGACGGTACTTCCAACGGTATCTAGCTGATACCGTCACCCAAGATACCGTCATAGGGAGTGGGGACACATGGCACTGACAGATACAGCCATCAAGAACGCGAAGCCCGGTGACAAGACCGCAGGCCGCAAGCTGTCTGACGGCGGCGGCTTGTATTTGCTCGTGAAAGCCACAGGCAAGTACTGGCGCATGGACTACCGCTTCGCTGGCAAGCGCAAGACGCTGGCGCTGGGCGTCTACCCTGAAGTCTCCCTCGCGAAAGCCCGCCAGCGGCGCGACAAAGCCAAGGAACAACTGGCTGACGACATCGACCCCAGCGGCGCGAAGCGCCAAGAAAAACAAGCCAAGGCTGATGCGGCAGCACACAGTTTCGAACTGGTGGCGCGTGAATGGCTGAAAAAAACTGCTGCAGAGCGATCAGCCAGCACACAAAAGAAGATCACTTCATGGCTGGAGAAGGATGTCATCCCCTACATCGGCAAGATGCCTATTTCGGCAATCGGTCCGAGGGATGTCCTTACCGCTCTACGAAAAATGGAAGCCCGTGGCGCTCTTGATAGCGTTCAGCGCGTCAAGCAGGTTACAGGGCAAGTCTTCCGGTATGCCATCGCCATCGGCGCAGCCGAACGGGACGTCACACAAGACCTTAAAGGCTCTCTCGCAAAAGCAACCCCAGGACATTTCGCCGCCATCACTGACTCCAAGCAACTCGGTGAACTGCTGCGCGCAATCCATGACTACAGCGGGCATCCCTACACCGTTGCCGCCCTGAAGTTGTCACCACTGGTATTCGTTCGCCCCGGCGAACTCAGAACCATGGAATGGTGTGAAATCGACTTCGATACCGCCGAATGGCGAATCCCCGGCAGCAAGATGAAGATGAAGACCGATCACATCGTGCCGTTGTCCACTCAAGCGCTGGCCCTGCTTAGGGACATGCAACCGGCGACAGGCCACGGGAAGTATGTGTTTCCCAGTCTCCGAACTGGTGAACGACCTATGAGCGAAAACACCATCAATGCCGCCTTGCGCGGCATGGGGTACCCGAAAGAAGTTCACAGCGCCCATGGCTTTCGGGCAACTGCCAGAACCATCATGGATGAGGTTTTGGAAGAACGAGTTGACCTGATAGAACACCAACTAGCCCATGCGGTGAAAGACGTGAACGGACGCGCCTACAACCGCACCGCGCATCTACCCGCCAGACGGGCAATGATGCAGAGATGGGCCGACTATCTGGACAAGTTGCGTACAGGGGCAACAGTGATTCAGTTGAAAACCGCGTGATAGTCGTCTACGCAGGACCCTGACAGACGCCACCGCATGAAGCCAACGGAGAACACTGTATTCCCCTTCACTGGGGCAATCTACCTGCGTGCGATCCACGTCCTGAATCCCCGCACTCGCAATCAATGGCATTCGGACATGGCGGCATTGCGCACAGCCATGGATCATCTGATTGAGAGCGAATACGCCAAAGAACTGGAGCGTTTCAGCGCCGAATTCGCCGAACGACTGGTACAAGAAGGCGGATGGGAACTTCAATTCGTTCCCGGCTACATGCGCGATGAAGACGGGGTAGTCCACATCACGCACGAAGATGCCAAAGCCCTGCTGAAAAACTGGCCTGATCCAACCCGCCTGCCCGACGGTTTTCCGGATCAAAAAATCAGCGACATAGAAGCCCTTGAAGAAGTCGTCCGCCTGCGAAGCAAGAGTGAACAGAAGGACCATCCATCCGAGGCCCAAGCCTACGCATTGATGGCTCTCGAAAAGATTTTCGCGATTGACTCCCTACTGTCTGAGGACCCTCGGTCATCCACATTGCGAGGGCTGCCCCCAGATACCCTTTTGCGCGCCGCCGCTGCGGCCATTGAATCCATGGAAATGGTCTGCGCAGCAGAACGACGACTTGTTCAGGAAAAGCTGCCAACAGATGCCGCTGATCATGTTCGAAGGCTCGAATCTGAAGCGCAGGGGCTTGCAAGACGCTCCATGGCGGAATCCGGCGCAAGAAGTCGATGGGCCAATAGTCCGAAGACTGCCGCCAAACAGCAGGTCAAAGAATGCTGGGAAAGGTGGCACCGCGACCCAGGGCGCTACAGAAGCATGAAGGAATTCGCTTTCGACATGCTTTCCAAGTACCAAGCACTAGAAAACCCTGAAACCATTCAGCGGTGGTGTCGAACTTGGCAAGCGGAGGTTGCCAGCAACGTCACTACCATGCCAGCACGATCATGAAATGGACGACATGAGGTCCTGAGAAATCAGGATAGTCATGCTGCAATCACTCCATGCCGCCAATCACTGGGAGAAGCGGAAATCAATATGGAGTACACATGGTTCAACTCAATTCATCCATCCGGCCCAAGGCCGCAGCAGAGTATCTGGGCATCAGCCCCGCCACGTTGTGGCGCTGGGCCAAAGAGAGAAGCGACTTTCCCAAGGCCCGAAAACTAAGTTCCCGCTGTACGGTGTTCGACGCGACTGAACTGCAGAACTGGCGTGACGCAGCACCGCCCGTTCATCGTCCGGAGGCACTGCACTAGCGGACAAATATCAAGGAAATAAGATCAAAATGATTCGATAGTTCAGATCATTTTGATCTTATCCGCATACAATGGAAGCTACCTATCCACCCTTGGATCATCCATGCCGACCATAGAACGCGCCATTGAGATTGCGGCAAACGCCCACGCTGGACAGCGCGACAAGGCTGGTCAGCCCTACATATTTCACCCGCTCCGGGTCATGTTTCGCGTCGATGGCGAACATGAACAGATGGCCGCGGTTCTGCATGATGTCGTAGAAGACACTGCCATAACCATCGACGATCTTGCGCGAGAGGGATTTCCACCTGCAGTCCTGCGAGCCGTCGAAGCGTTAACAAAGCTTCCCGGCGAAACGCGGCTTGAAGCGGCCGCCCGGGCCGCCGCTGACCCCGTCGCCAGAAAAGTGAAACTGGCGGACAACGCAGAAAACATGGACCTGTCACGCATCCCCAATCCAACAGACAAAGACTATGCGCGATGCCGGGAATACGAAGAAGTGCGCGCCCTGTTGTTGACATCGGAATGACGGAAGAAACCGCCATCCCGATGGAGCAAGCAAACGCCATCGCCGCGTTGTCTGCAGCGCAACGCCTGCGGCTGGCGTTCATCGAGTTTCGGGTCTGGTTCTATGGCGACGTAGCCCGAAAGCATGTCTTGGAGCGCTTCGAAGTGGCGACCGCCGCAGGTACCCGTGACTTGATGCTATACAAGCAGCTTGCGCCCCACAACGTCAGCTACGAACAAAAGCAGTATCGGTATCTGCCGACTTTCCAGCCCTTGTTCCAGCACGATCCGGACAAGGTTCTCGCAGCACTGACGACGGGGACAACTGCGGCTGACACCGGCACCAGCGGAGAAACCATTTCCCATGCCGCGCCCAAGCGTCTGAACCAACCAGACCTGCATACCTTAGCCACCGTCACCCGAGCCATTCGCCAGGGGCAGGTGCTGGCGCTGAACTACTTGTCCATGAAAAAAGGCCCCAGCCCACGGGTCATCGTGCCCCACTCGCTGGTGGATTCGGGGCTTCGGTGGCATATCCGGGCCTTTGACCGCACAAAGGGGCATTTCCGCGATCTCGTACTGACGCGCATGGAAGATGTACGCGCTTTGGTGGATTGCAGTCCCCCATCACAACAGGAACTGATCAGCGCTGATACGCATTGGAACCGCATGTTCACGCTGACCTTGATCCCCCATCCATCACGACCGCACCCGGAAGTGATTGCGAAAGACTTCGGAATGCAGGATGGGAAGTTAAGGGTATCGCTACGCGGCGCGGTGGCTGGTTACGTGATGCGTCAATGGCAAGTCGATTGCAGCCCAAACGCCAGCATGCGAGGGCACGAAATCAGGCTGCGTCTGGCGGACCCGACAGAACTGCGCGACGCTGGCAGTGCGCCCCTGGCCCCCGGTTACGTTTCCTGACCTTCAATTCGAAAAACCTTACGGGAGAAAAGATGTCCAAGACGAAGTCAAAGCCCTCAAAGAATTCCGCAAAAGAAGTCTGGTGTGTTGATGTCTACGAACACGAAAAAGGCTGGGGAGAGCGCCTTGAGGACCACTTCGAATTTCCCAGCGAGGAAGAGGCAAACGCCTACTTTCGCAAGGTAAACGCTGAATTTTCAAAGCAAGGCGATTCTGATTGTTTCGCACTGGCGCATCCGCCATACAAAAAAGAAACGCAATGACGATTGCCAAAAAAATCTTGAGCGAAGCTAGGCACGCGCAGGAAATTTCGTCCGTTCTCTGGGAGCTTGATCCCATGCGAACAGGTTGCAAAGGAGATGCGACCATGCAGGATGAATACGAATTTCAAGCCCAAGAAATCGCATCAATGATCGGCGCCGGGGCTCCCATTCTGGAAGCCGTCGTTCAAGTGTTCGACAAATGGTTCTGGGAGGATTGCCTGATTTCAGGCACCAGTACCAGTCGCCTTGACGCCATCGTAGAAAAACTCTCAAAAATCACTTGCTGACCCAACAATGACTGACGTCGACAACAAGTCCCCTTTGACCGCCATCCTTGATGCCTACCGAAATGCATCCGCCACCGAGCGCGAGAAGGGAACGTACTTTGAAGAACTAACCATCTGCTACCTGCGCAACGAAGCCACGTACAAAGACCTGTACAGCGACGTGTGGACGTATGCGCAATGGGCCGAACTTCAGGGAATCCCCAAGAATGATGCGGGCATCGACTTGGTAGCAAAGACCGCTGACACAGGCGAGTTTCACGCCATCCAATGCAAGCTATACGCGCCTACCTACCGCCTACAGAAAAGCGACATCGACAGTTTCTTCACCGCGTCCGGCAAGAAGATTTTTTCCCGTCGCGTCATCGTCAGCACGACCAACAATTGGAGCGACAACGCGGAAAACGCGTTGATTGACCAACAGCCCCCGGTCACCAAGATTGACCTGCATGACTTGGAAAACAGTCAGATTGACTGGGCCAAATACCAACCCAATCAGGCCCCGGTACTGAAGCCAAAGAAATCGCTTCGCCCGCACCAACAAAGCGCCCTTAACGCGACGCTGGCGGGCTTCGAACGTGAAAGCCGTGGCAAGCTGATCATGGCCTGCGGGACGGGAAAAACCTTCACCAGCCTGAAGATTGCTGAAGCCTACGCAGGCGCAGGTAAACGCGTGTTGTTCTTGGTGCCCAGCCTGTCCCTTCTGTCGCAGACCCTGACCGAATGGACTCAAGAAAGCACAACCCCGCTGCACAGCTTCGCCGTCTGTTCTGACAGCGATGTCGGCAAGCACCGCAAGAAAGACGACGACGTCGTACAGACGTTCACGCATGAACTGCGTTACCCCGCGACAACTGACCCGGCGCGGCTGGCGCTGGAAATGGGCAAGCGTCACGATGACGCGCACATGAGTGTGGTGTTCAGCACCTACCATTCCATCGACACCATCAGCAAGGCGCAGAAAGAAAACGGTCTTCCCGCTTTCGATCTGATCATCTGCGACGAAGCGCACCGGACCACAGGCGCAACCTTTGGCGATGACGACGAAAGCAACTTCGTCAAGGTACATGACGCAGGCTTTATTCAAGCGAGCAAACGCCTGTACATGACAGCCACACCGCGCATTTACGGCAACAACGCAAAGGCCAGCGCAGAAAAAGACAACGTCGTCTTGTGTTCCATGGACGATGAAAATCTGTACGGCCCCGAGCTGTATGTCATCACCTTTTCCGAAGCCGTGCGCTTGGGACTGTTATGTGACTACAAGGTCATTGTCTTGTCCGTCGAAGAAAGCCACGTCAATCGCCGCATTCAAGAGCTGTTACGCAGTGCAGACAACGACCTGCGCGTAGACGATGCGGCCAAGATCATCGGCTGCTGGAAGGCCCTCGCGAAGCAGGAATTGACGCCTGATTTGGTGGGCGATACCGAACCAATGAAACGCGCCGTCGCCTTCTGCCAAGTCATCGAAACGAAGAAAGGTGCAAAAGTTCACAAAGTCAGCTCGGTCAACATTGCAGACATGTTCAGCAAGGTTGTCCAAGCCTACCAAGACAGCGAGAACTTGGACGACGATGAATTACAAGCCAGCCCCGCATACACGCTTCAATGCGAAGCCGAACACGTAGACGGAGGCATGAATGCTTCGAAGAAAGAAGAGAAGCTGACATGGTTGAAAGACGAGCCACCCGAGAACACATGTCGAATCCTCAGTAACGTGCGCTGCCTCAGTGAAGGCGTGGACGTGCCCGCGCTGGACGCAGTTCTGTTCCTGACGCCTCGTAATTCACAGGTTGACGTGGTGCAGTCCGTGGGACGTGTGATGCGCAACGCGCCCGGTAAAAAGCGTGGCTACGTGGTGTTGCCCGTGGTCATTCCCGCCGGTGTCGAGCCCCATAAGGCCCTGAACGACAACAAGACCTACAAGGTGGTCTGGGAAGTCTTACAAGCCCTGCGTTCACACGACGACAAGTTCGACGCCATGGTCAACAAGTTGGAACTGGTGGGGAACGACCGATCCAAGATCGAAATCATCGCCGTCAGCGACAAAATCCAGCAAAAATCGAAGCGCAAAAAGGACGAAAACGGCGTCCAGAACAAGACTGCCGGTCGTGGTGGAAGCACCATAGGCCGGAAAGAAGCCACGGGCCCCAGCCAAGAAGAAATGCAAGGGGAACTTCAGTTTGAAGTGGGCGAAATCGAAAAGGCCATCTACGCCAAATTGGTTCAGAAGGTGGGTAATCGCCATCACTGGGAAGACTGGGCCAATGACATCGCCAAGATTGCCCACACGCATATCGACAACATCCAAGCCATCTTGGATAACCCATCAAATACTGAAGAACGGGACGCGTTCAACGCCTTCGCAAATGAACTACGTGACGACTTGAACGGCAGTATCAGCGACGGTGAAATTGTCGAAATGCTGGCCCAGCACATGATCACTAAGCCAGTGTTCGACGCGCTGTTCAGCGACTACAGCTTCGCCCAACACAACCCCATGTCCAAGGCCATGCAGGGTGTTCTGGACGCACTGCATCAACACAATCTGGACAAGGAAGCCAGCACCCTGCAGAAGTTCTACGACAGCGTAAAGATGCGCGCGGAGGGCATCGACAACGCTACTGGAAAACAAAAAATTGTCGTGGAGCTGTACGACAAATTCTTCCGCAATGCCTTCCCCAAGATGACCGAGCGTCTTGGTATCGTCTACACGCCTGTGGAAGTCGTGGACTTCATCCTGCATAGCGTCAATGATCTGTTGAAGAAAGAGTTCAACCAGACACTGGGAAGCAAGGGCGTACACATCATTGACCCGTTCACAGGTACTGGTACGTTCATCACTCGCTTGCTGCAATCGGGGCTGATCAATCAGGACGAACTACCCTACAAGTACAAGCAGGAACTGCACGCGAATGAAATCGTGTTGCTGGCCTATTACATTGCCGCCATCAACATTGAAGCGACGTACCACAGCCTGATTGGCGGCAAGTACGTGCCATTCGAAGGTATCTGCCTGACCGATACCTTCCAGATGTACGAAAAGGACGATTTGGTGGATGCGCTTATTGTGGACAACAGCGCCCGCCGCAAACGTCAGAAAAAACTGGATATTCGCGTAATTGTTGGAAATCCGCCTTATTCAATTGGGCAGGCAAGCCAGAATGATAATAATAGCAACATTACATATCCGAACCTTGATCGACGAATTTCAGAAAGTTACGCAGAATTATCTTCCGCGACAAATCTACGCGGCCTTTATGACAGTTACGTCCGTGCGTTTCGATGGGCTAGTGACCGTATTGGAGCTTGTGGCATTGTTAGTTTTGTTACCAATGCAGGTTTTTTGGACTCGACGTTTTCCGATGGAATGCGGAAATCTCTTGCTACCGAATTTAGTGATATATACGTTTTTCATCTAAAGGGTTTGCGTGGTCAAAAAACCGCTGGGGAACGGGCCAAGCGCGAAGGTGGTCAAATATTCGGCATTGCAAGTGCGGCAGCAATTTGTATAGTCGCCATGGTCAAAAACCCCGCAGTTAAGCATTCCGGAAAAATTCATTTTCACGAGATTGATGATTATTTAAACCGCGAAGAAAAGCTCAAAAAAATAGAAATGCTAGGAAGCATTTCAGGAATTTCTAACGCCCAAGGTTGGCGTGCTATTGTTCCAGATAGTCACGGCGATTGGATAAATCAGAGAAATTCTGATTTTGTAAAATTTATGCCACTTGGTGTTAAAAAAGGCTCTGAACCCGCCTTGATTTCCACATTTGCACATGGTGTTGTAACCGGCAGAGATGCATGGTGTTTTAATGCTTCAAGGACAGCATGCTCCGATAATATTCAGCGAATGATTGGTCGTTATAATTCCGAGGTTAAAAATTTTGATGAAAAATTCCTCGGCTTATCACGCTCGGCACGGGAAGATGCGGTTAAAGATTTTATTGAAACCGATGAAACAGAGGTCAGTTGGACGCGTGCACTGAAACAAGACCTCGTTCGATCAAAGCGCCATGTATTTTTTCAAAAAGAACTGAGGCGTAGCCTTTACCGTCCGTTCACGAAGCTCTGGTTGTATTTTGATCGCGAATTAAATGAAGCCGTCTCGCTAATGCCACAACTGTTTCCAAGTCCAGATGTGGAGAATTTGGCAATTGGGGTCACTGCATCAATGTCACGGAATGAATATTCAGTATTAATGATAAATGGGCCTGCAAGCTTCCATGCAGTCGATATGGTAGGAACCCAGTTTTTTCCATTGTATTTTTTCGATTCTGAAAAGAATAAAGACAAGAAGGCAGTTCAACAGGAGTTGATCGATTTTTCCAGCGATAAATCATTGCCAGATAATCCTAAACATGATGCTTTAACAGATGTAGGGCTGACCTATTTCAAGGATGCCTACCCTAGTGAATCTCTAACAAAAGAAGACATCTTCTACTATGTATACGGTCTTCTTCATTCACTAGAATATCGAACACTATTTGCCGATAACTTGGGTAAAGAGTTGCCACGCATACCGCGAGTAAAAAAGCCGGTAGACTTCTGGGCCTTCAGCAAGGCTGGCCGGGACTTGGCACACTGGCATCTGAACTACGAAACAGTGGAGCCATACCCGCTGACGATTGACGCCAAGGGTGTGCAATCCGATGCTGACTACCGCGTGGAAAAGATGAAGTTCGCCAAGAAGGGGGACAAGTCCACTGTCATCTACAACGGCAAGATCACGCTACGCGACATTCCCGCTGAGGCATGGAACTACGTGGTGAACGGTAAGGCAGCGTTGGATTGGGTCATGGAACGCCAGTCGGTTAAAACCGATCCTGCCAGCGGTATCGTGAACGATGCGAACGACTGGGCAATTGAAACCATGGGCAACCCGAAGTACCCCCTGGAACTGTTCCAACGCGTCGTGACCGTCAGTCTTAAAACTCAAAAGATTGTGGCGGCGCTGCCCAAACTGGACATTTGATTTTCTGTGCGGGTGTCTGCAGGCGATGTCAGGGACGCACCTCTGATTCGCCCGCCTCTCGTTGCGCCTGATGTTCCCGTCCCCTTAATACATCAGAACTTAACTTCTGGAGAAACTAATGCGACGTGACATCAAGGCTGGATATGTGGATTGGATGGCGAAAGAGATTGAGGGCAAAAAAGTCATTGCCTTCACGTTGAAGTTCCGCCAATGGCTAGGTGAGGAACACCTGACCCGACAAACTGCCGTCGCGACGGTTCGCAGGTTCTACAACCACTTATGCAGGGAAGCATACGGCCCTCTGGCAATGCGTCGCAAGAACCCGGCCAAACTTCAATTTATGGTCGCCTACGAAGGCGAGGTCAGTCGTGAAGACCACACCAAATCACGATTTCATGCGCATGGCGTGATAGAGGTTCCAAAGGGCTTGACCCGCAGCGCATACGAAGACATCTGCGAAGCGGCTTGGACAAGCCTGAAATGGGCCGATCCCAAGGCGCATGACTTCAAACAGTACAGGGACGAAGGTTGGCTTGAATACATGCTGAAAAATCGCACCAAGGCCGACGTAGAAGCGTCCATTGACCTTGATCTATTCAATCCCTACAGCTACCGGCATGAAGTTGACACCGTACACGCTGCCTGAAATTTCGGAATTTCTAAGTATGGCTAGAGACGCTTCCAGCGCCTTGACTGGACTTTGCCGTGATGCAGCCGTATCGACGTATCAGCAGCGAAAACCTTGCACCGATGAGACAATCTGAGAGCAGTTACGACGACTGCTAATAGATAACTTTGGTCTTTTGAAATTGGATTCAGAGGTTCAGAAGGATCAGACCGATGAAAGAGATGGTCAGACCTCCCAGATCAAAGAAGTCCAACGAGGGAAGCGAAGGAACGAGCCACGGGAACATTCCAACCTGATGCCGATGGCGAGAGTCCCGAAACCCCGAATTCATCGCATCCGAAAAGTACGATTACAAGGACACCGAATTTCAATGCTTCAGTGATGTCCCCGTATCAACGGGTACAGTCCCGGAACCTCAAGTCTTAGACCGTCTGAATGCCGCCACAAGCCGGACACTTTTGAAATTGACGGTACTTTTGTCGGTACATTTCAAAATAAAAAAACCTCAAACCCAATATTCATGCGGCTTGTAGGACACTTTTCGATTCCGGCCCCGGGCACCAGGCTTCAAAGCCGCTCCTGCTGGACCAGCAGGGGCGGCTTTTTTCATGGCGCGCCGGCCCCTTGCGCGGACAATCAGCCAGACCCTCACGACAACGCAGATATGGGAGCGCCTCCGGTTGACTGACACCCTGGACACATCGGACTTCTCCGAGCACACCCCCATGATGCAGCAGTACCTGGCCCTCAAGGCCGGGTTCCCCGACACGCTGCTGCTGTACCGCATGGGCGACTTCTACGAGCTGTTCTACGCCGATGCCGAACGCGCCGCGCAGCTGCTGGACATCACGCTCACGCACCGCGGGCAGTCGGCCGGGCAGCCGGTGGTCATGGCCGGCGTGCCCTTCCATGCGTTGGAGCAGTACCTGGCGCGCCTGATCCGGCTGGGCGAGTCCGTGGCGATCGCCGAGCAGGTGGGCGAGGTCGGCGCGGCCAAGGGCCCGGTGGCGCGCAAGGTGGTGCGCGTGGTCACTCCCGGCACGCTGACGGACAGCGAGCTGCTGCCCGACAAGAGCGAAGCGATGCTGCTGGCCCTGCACCAGGCCCCGCGCGGGCGCTGCGGCCTGGCTTGGCTGAGCGTGACGCAGGGCGTCGTGCAGCTGGCCGAATGCGCGCAGGACGAGCTGCCCGCCTGGCTGGCGCGCGTGGGCGCCAGCGAGCTGATCCACGCCAGCGGCATCACTCCGCGCTTTGCCGCCCAGCTGGCCGCGCTGCGGCGCGGCGGGCAGCTGGCCTGCCCGGCGGCGGCGCGCCCGGACTGGCAGTTCGACGCCACCCTGGGCCGCGCCAAGCTGCTGGAACACCTGGGCGCCGCCAGCCTGCAGGCCTGGAACGCCGAGGGCCTGCACCACGCCCACGCCGCCGCCGCCGCGCTCTTGCACTATGCCGAGCACACCCAGGGCCGCGCCCTGCCCCACGTGCACGGTGTGCGCGTGCAGCAGGCAGATGAGCTGATCCACCTGCCGGCGGCCACGCGGCGCAACCTGGAGCTGGTCAAGACGCTGCGCGGCGAGGACGCGCCCACGCTGTTCTCGCTGCTGGACACCTGCATGACCGGCATGGGCAGCCGCCTGCTCAAGACCTGGCTGCTGGAGCCCCGGCGCGACCGCAGCGACGCACGCCAGCGCCTGGCTGCCACCGCCGCCCTGCGCGGCTCGGGCAGCGGCGACGGGCCGTGGCAGGCGCTGCGCGGGCAACTGCGCGGCGTGTGCGACGTGGAGCGCATCACCGCCCGCGCGGCGCTGCACCAGGTGCGCCCGCGCGAGCTGGTGGCGTTGGCCGCGACGCTACAAAAATCGCAGCTGCTGGCGCAAGCCGGACAAGCGCCAGAGCCGTTTTTAGCTCAGATCTTTGACCAACTGCAGCCGGCAGCCGAATGCCTGGCGCTGCTGCAGGCCGCCATCGCGCCCGAGCCGCCGGCGCTGCTGCAGGCCGGCGGCGTGATCGCCTCGGGTTTCGATGCCGAGCTGGACGAGCTGCGCGGCATCCGCGACCACTGCGACGACTTTCTGCTGCAGCTGGAAGCGCGCGAGCGCGAGCGCACCGGCATCCCCAACCTGCGCGTGCAGTTCAACAAGGTGCACGGCTTCTACATCGAGGTCACCAGCAGCCACGTGGACAAGGTGCCGCCCGAGTGGCGCCGCCGCCAGACGCTGAAGAACGCCGAGCGCTTCATCACGCCCGAACTCAAGAGCTTCGAGGACAAGGCCCTGTCGGCCCAGGAGCGCGCGCTGTCGCGCGAGAAGTGGCTGTACGAGCAGGTGCTGCAGCGGCTGCAGCCGCACGTGCCGCAACTCACCCGGCTGGCCCAGGCCCTGGCCACGCTGGACGCGCTGTGCACGCTGGCCGAGCGCTCGCTCACCCTGGGCTGGTGCGCGCCGCAGTTCGTGGACCAGCCGTGCATCGACATCGAGGCCGGCCGCCACCCGGTGGTGGAGGCGCGCCTGGCCGAGGCCTCGCGCGGCGCCTTCATCCCCAACCACACCCGGCTGCATGCCAATACGCGCATGCAGATCATCACCGGCCCCAACATGGGCGGCAAATCGACCTACATGCGCCAGGTGGCGCTGATCGTGCTGCTGGCCAGCATGGGCAGCCACGTGCCGGCCAGCAGCTGCCGGCTGGGGCCCATCGATGCCATTCACACACGCATCGGCGCGGCCGACGACCTGGCCAACGCCCAGTCCACCTTCATGCTGGAGATGACCGAGGCGGCGCAGATCCTGCACGGCGCCACCAGCCAGTCGCTGGTGCTGATGGACGAGATCGGCCGCGGCACCAGCACCTTCGACGGCCTGGCCCTGGCCAGCGGCATCGCCACCCACCTGCACGACCGCACGCGCGCCTTCACCCTGTTCGCCACGCACTACTTCGAGCTGACCGAGCTGGCCGCGCGCCACCCGCACGCCGTCAACGTGCACGTGGGCGCGACGGAGGCCGGCGCCGACATCGTCTTCCTGCATGAGATCCAGCCCGGCCCGGCCAGCCGCAGCTACGGCGTGCAGGTGGCCCGCTTGGCTGGCGTGCCCGCCGCCGTGCTGCACCACGCGCGCCACGTGCTGGCCACACTGGAAGAGCGCGCCGGCCGCCATGACCCGCAGGTGGACCTGTTCGCACCACCTCCCGCCGCCGAGGCGCCCGCCCCCAGCGCCGCGCAGCAACTGCTGGCGCAGATCGAGCCCGACACCCTGAGCCCTCGCGAGGCGCTGGACGCGCTGTACCAGCTGAAGAGGCTCGCCAGCGCCGCCACCGCCTGACTGCACGTCCACACCTATGCCCGAGACCACCCCGGCGCCCGGCGCGCCCGCCTTGCCCTGGCGCGCCCTGCTGGCCGCCGGCGTGCTGTACCTGCTGGCCTGGACGCTGCTGCCGCCGCTCTTGATCTCCAGCTTTCCGCTGGACGTGGTGGAAAGCCTGTCCTGGGGCCGCGAATGGCAGTGGGGCTACTACAAGCACCCGCCGCTGGCGCCCTGGCTGCTGCACCTGTCCTACCGCACCTTCGGGGCCGCCGGGCCCTTCCTGCTCAGCCAGCTGTGCATCGCCGCCACGCTGTGGCTGGTCTGGCTGGCCGGCTGCCGGCTGATGGAGCGCGAACGCGCCCTGCTGGGCACCGTGCTGACGCTGGGCGTGGCCTTCTACGGCCACCCGGCGCTGGAGTTCAACCACAACATCGCGCAGATGCCGCTGTGGGCCGGCCTGGGCTGGGCACTGCTGGCCGCGCTGCAGGACGGGCGGCTGCGCCACTGGCTGGCGCTGGGAGCGCTGGCCGGCCTGGGCCTGCTGACCAAGTACTCGGTCGCCATCGTGCTGGCCTGCTTGGGGCTGTACCTGGTGCTGGGCCCGGCGCGGCGCGCGCTGGCGCGGCCCGGGCCGTGGCTGGCGCTGGGCCTGGCCCTGCTGCTGCTGGCGCCGCACCTGTACTGGCTCTGGCAGTCCGACTGGCTGCCCATGGCCTACGCCAGCCGCCGCGCCGAGGCACCGGGCGGCAGCGCCCGGCTGGGGGCCCTGTCCTTCCTGGGCACGCAGGCGCTGAACCACCTGCCGCTGGCCCTGGTGGTGCTGGCCGCCTGGCTGGGCACGCGGCGCCGGCTGCCCGCGGCCGGCGCCTGGCGGCTGCACGCGCGCTGGCCCGGCTACCTGCTGGTGGTCGCCCTGGGGCCGGGCCTGCTGGTCACGCTGCTGGGTCTGGTGACGGGCCTGCGCATCCGGGACATGTGGGGCATGCCCATGTGGGCCTTCAGCGGCCTGCTGGTGGCCGCGCTGCTGCCGCCCGCCTGGCTGGCGCCGCTGCGCCCGCGCCTGCTGCGCGGGGTGGCCGTGTGGCTGGTGCTGATCACCAGCCTGGCCATGGCCTACCTAGCCTGGGGCGCACAGCTGCGCCAGCGCCCGGCCCGCACCGACTGGCCCCAGCAGGCGCTGGTGCAGCAGGCCAACGCGGCCTGGGCGCAGGTGTCGCGCTGTCCGCTGCGCACCGTGGCGGGCAACTACTGGATCGCCGGGCTGGCGGCCGTGCCCTCGCCGGACCGGCCCTCGGTGCTGATCACGGGCGACGCGCGCTATTCCCCCTGGGCCACGGCGGACGGCCTGCGTCAGCACGGCGCGCTGTGGCTGCGCGAGGACGGCGAGCCCGACATGCCCCCGGCCCCGCTGGACCAGCTGCAGCCCGGCCCCGGCCTGCAGCTGCACCAGGGCACCTGGCAGCTGCCCTGGCCGCGCCGCGCCACCGCGGCGCCGCTGGTGGTGCACTGGCGGGCCTATGTGCCGGCCGCCTGCGCCGCCGTCATGCCCTAGAACGTGTTGACGTTCTTAAAAGGACAGCGGCCCCTGGTGTACATGCAGGCCGCGCTCGCGCAGGTCCTGCGCGAAGGCGTCCGACAGCAGGTAAGCAAACTCCACCGGGCGCTGCTTCCCAATGGCGTCCTGCGGCACCGGCCGGGTGGCCGGGTGGCACATCAGCAGCGCGCCGCCGCCCGCCGCCTGGGCCAGCCACTGGCGCATGTGGGCGCGGTAGGCGTCCGTGTCGGGGGCGTCGAAGCCGTAGACGCCGCCAAAGCCCTGGTTCATGGCCACGCCCGCGCGGCGCAGCAGCCGCGTGGCGCTCCAACCGCCCAGCAGGGCGATGACGGCCGCCTTGGGCGAGCGCCACAGCCCTCCAGCGGGCACGGTGGAGCGCACCCACGGCAGCGCCGCCTCCGATCCGTAGCGCGCCTGCAACTCCTGCAGCAGCGCACGGCGCACGCCAGGTAGCTGGTGCACGTGCTGGTGACCGTCGACGAAGTCCGGCGGCGTGCCCATGGCGCGCTCGAAAGCGTCCAGCTGCCGGGCCCAGGCCTGGCGCAGCACCTGCGCCGGCAGCCGGTGCAGGTAGGCGGCGCGCAGCACCTGGCCCAGGCCGTGCGCGGGGTGGGCGCCGCCGTGCCCCTCGGTCAGGTTGAAGTGCAGGCCCACGGACAGCGCCGGGCGCAGCTCGCGCAGCGCCGCGGCCACCTCGGGCCAGCGCGGCGCCGTGGTCATGCAGCTGGTAGCCGACAGGCGGCTGGCGCGGGCCAGTTTGCACACCGCATCGTCCACGAAGGGGTGCAGGCCGTAGTCGTCGGCGCACAGCACGAGGGCACGGCTTGAGGGATTGGTAGCGGCGTTCACTGGATGACCTCCGTGCTTCGCACCGCGGTGCGAGCTTGCTTGGGGCGGCCCGGCGCGGCGCTCACTGGGTAACCTCCGTGCTTCGCACTGCGGTGCGAGCTTGCTTGGGGCGGCCCGGCGCTGCGCTCATGCGCCGGCCGGCGCGCGGAACGCCCAGAACTTGGCCAAGGCGAAGGTGCCCACCGCCACCACCAACAGCACCAGCAGCAGGCTGGCCAGGTAGTGCCAGGACAGCCAGCGCAGCGCGGCGGCGTACAGCAGCTCGTTGGCAGCGAACGACAGGCTGGCCACCAGAAAATAGCGCCCCGCGGCCGCCCAGCCGTGCCGCCCCTGCGAGGGGGCGAAGGTCAGCAGCGCGTGGCCGCCGTAACTGACGGCAAAGGCGACCAGGAAGGCCAGCACGTTGGCCACCAACGGCGCCAGCCCGCCCCATCCGACCCAGGCGGCCACGGCCAGCAGATGGGTGGCGGCCGCGGCGGCGCCGACGAAGGCAAAACGCAGTACCTGGGGCCAGCGGCGCAACGCCTGCAGCAGGCGGTCAACCGCGCTCATGCGGTGCGTCACGCAGGGGGCTGTGGTCATCATCGCGCGCCACCAGGTAGCTGGGGCGGCGCTTGACCTCGTCGTAGATGCGCCCAATGTACTCGCCCAGCACGCCGATGGACATCAACTGCACGCCGGAAAACAGCATGATGCCGGCCGCCAGCGTGGGCCAGCCATCCAGGTCGGCGCCGAACAGGAGTGTCTCCAGCGTGATCCAGGCCCCATAGGCCAGCGCGCAGGCGGCCACCAAGCTGCCGACCACGCTCCACACGCGCAGCGGCATGGTGGTAAACGACGTCAGCCCCAGCAGCGCCAGCGAGCCCAGGCGGCGCAGGTTGAAGCTCGACGCCCCACCGGCGCGGTCCTGCGGCACGAAGGGCAGCGCCGCCGTCTTGAAGCCCACCCAGGCGTACAGCCCCTTCATGAAGCGGTGATGCTCGGGCAGGGCCTTCAGGGCATCGGCCACGCGCCGGTCCATCCAGCGAAAGTCACCCGCGTGCGGGGGCACCTTGACGCGGTTGCCGCTGTTGAGCAGGCGATAGAACAGGCTGGTGCCCACGCGCTTGGCGCCGCTCTCGGCCGTGCGGTCGGCGATCACGCCGTAAACCATGTCGTAGCCCAGCTGCCACAGCTCATGCATGGCGGGCAGCATCTCCAGCGGGTGCTGGAAGTCGGCGTCGATCAGCAGGACGGCGTTGCCGCGGGCGTGGTCTATGCCGGCCGACAGGGCGGATTCCTTGCCGAAGTTGCGCGACAGCGCCAGGTAGCGCACCGGCAGTCCGGCCAGCAGGCCCATGGCCACCTCGTGCGTGCCGTCGCGGCTGCCGTCGTTGACGATCAGGATCTCGAAGTGCGGCGTGAGGGCGCCCGCCGCCTGCGCCAGCGCCTGCACGAAGGCGGCCAGGTTGGCCTCCTCGTTATAGGCCGGCACCACGCAGCTGAGCTTCAGACCGGGCCGCGGCAGGGGGGCGGGCGGCGCGGCGGGGGCGTAGTCGGCGTGCATGTGGCTCATCGGGGCGATTGTCCCAAAACTGTGGCCCGCGAAAGCGCTGCCGGCCCCGTCCGGGCGCCACTACACTTGCCACCCCGCAGCCGCCCCGCCGGGCGGCGCTGCCCGTTGTCTTCCGCCATGGCCGCCATCGTTTTTTCCCACGCCAACAGCTTTCCTGCCAGCACCTATCGCGTCCTGTTCGGCCATCTGCGCCAGCGCGGTTTTCACGTCAGCGCCCTGGAGCGCTTCGGGCATGACGAGCGCTATCCCGTCACCAACAACTGGCCACACCTGGTGCAGCAGCTGGCCGATTTCGCGGCCGAGCAGCAGCAGCGCACCGGAGAGCAGGCGTTCCTGGTGGGGCATTCGATGGGCGGCTTCCTGAGCGTGATGGCGGCGGCGCGCCACCCCGAGCTGGCACGCGGCGTGCTGCTCATCGACTCGCCGCTGGTGGGCGGCTGGCGCGCCGGCGCAGTGGTGGTGGCCAAGAGCGCGCAGGTCATCGGCGCGGTCTCGCCCGGTCGGGTGAGCCGCGCGCGGCGCAACGCCTGGGCCAGCACCGAAGAGGCGCTGGCGCACTTCCAGCGCAAGAAGATCTTCGCGCGCTGGGACCCGCAGGTGCTGGCCGACTACGTGCAGCACGGGCTGCACGAGCACGACGGCCGACGCGTGCTGGCGTTCGACCGCGAGGTGGAAACGCGCATCTACAACACCATTCCGCACCATTTGGAAGCCCTGCTGCGCCGCCACCCGCTGCGCTGCCCGGCGGCCTTCATCGGTGGGCGCAGCTCGGTCGAGATGCGGCAGGTCGGCATGTCGCTGACCGAGCGCGTGACCCGCGGGCGGGTGATGATGCTGGACGGCAGCCACCTGTTTCCCATGGAGCAGCCCCTGGCAACCGCCGCTGCCATCGAGGCCGCGCTGCTCAACCTGGAGGGCGTGGTGCAGCGCAAGGCGGCCGCCTGACACTCCTGAAACCATAGCTGCCCGGGCATGCAGGGCAAGCGCTGGAGGCCGAAGAGGCTCTTATTCCGCCCAGGTCACCACGCCCGTCCAAGCCGTGGCCAGCACCACCAGCCCGAAGGCGATGCGGTACCAGGCGAACGGCACGAAGCTGTGGCTGCTGATGTAGCGCAGCAGCCAGCGCACGCACACCCAGGCGCTGAGGAACGAGAACACCAGCCCCACGGCGAACAGCGGCACGTCGGCGGCCGACAGCAGAGCGCGCTCCTTGTACAGGCTGTACACCCCCGCGCCGATCAGCGTGGGGATGGCCAGGAAGAACGAATAGTCCGTCGCCGCCTTGCGCGACAGACCCAGCAGCATGCCGCCGATGATGGTCGCGCCGCTGCGGCTGGTGCCCGGCACCATGGCCAGGCACTGCACCAGGCCCACCTTCAGCGCGTCCAGCGGCCCCATGTCGTCCACGCTGTGGATGCGCACGGCCGTCTGCTGGCGCCGCTCGGCCCACAGGATGACGAAGCCGCCCAGAATGAAGGTGCTGGCCACCACCACCGGGGTGAACAGGTGCTCCTTGATAGCCTTGCCGAATAGCAGGCCCAGCACCACGGCGGGCAGAAAGCCGATCAGCACGTTCAGCGTGAAGCGCTGCGCCTGGCGCTGGCTGGGCAGCGCCACCAGCGTCTCGCGGATGCGCTGCCAGTACACCAGGATGACGGCGAAGATGGCCCCGGTCTGGATGGCGATGTCGAAGACCTTGGCCTTGGCGTCGTCAAAGCCCAGCAGCGAGCCGGCCAGGATCAGGTGGCCGGTAGACGAAATCGGCAGGAACTCGGTCAGTCCCTCCACCACGCCCATGACGGCGGCCTTGAGCAGCAAAACGGTATCCACGCGCGTCCTTGTCAGCTTCTCGCCCAGCGAGAAAAAGCGCGGATTATCCGCCGCGCCTCGCCCGCCAGCGGCCGGCCCCCTGCCGTTCGCGCCGCCCCGGGTGCATTTCACGCCGCCCAGCCGCCAGCCGTCGCAAGGCGGTGGCCGGCATGAAGGACCGCCGGCACAGTGCGTTCTACGCGTTTCGCGTTGAACCCCAAGCACCGACAGGAGGCCCGCCATGCTGATCCAGATCGCCATCCACCAGCCCCAGATGCTCTGGCCCATCGTCCAGGGCACGCCCCGCTGGGTCTGGGGCCTGCTGGCCGCCCTGCTGTGGCTGGGCCTGACCCAGACACTGCCGCGCCAGGCGGGCCTGCGCCGCGCCCTACTGTCGCCGCTGGCGCTGGCGGGCTTCTCCGCCTGGGGCCTGGCGTCGGCCTTCGGCGGCAGCACGGCGCTGGCCGCCGCCCTGGGTGCCTGGCTGCTGGCTGCCGCCCAGGCCTGCGCGGCCAGCCTGGCATGGCACCGCGCCCCGGCCGCCGGCACGCGCTATGACGCGCAGGCGCGGCGCTTTCACCTGCCGGGCAGCCCGGTGCCGCTGCTGCTCATCCTGGCCATCTTCCTGACCAAGTACGCCGTGGGCGTGGAGCTGGTGCTGCAGCCCGCGCTGGCCCAGGACGGCGCCTTCGCCCTGCAGGTCGCGGCGCTGTACGGCATGTTCAACGGCCTGTTCCTGGCGCGCGCCGCGCGGCTGTGGCGCTTGGCGCAGCGCGGCAGCCAAGGCGGCCCGGCCTTTGCCTGACTGCGCAGATCTCTTCAACCCCCAAAGCAGCGAGCAACCCCATGACACATCCTGAACACACCCTCGACCCGGAACGGGAACGCCTGGCGCAGCGCCGCGCGCGAGCCAAGCTGGGCTGGTACTTTCACGCCTGCGTCTACGTTCTGGTCAACCTGCTGCTGGCCTTCGTCTCGGCGCGCAGCACGCACGCCTGGGCCATCTATCCAGCGCTGGGCTGGGGCCTAGGCCTGCTGCTGCACGGCGCGGCGGTGTGGCTGGCGGCGCCCGGCGGCGCGCTGTATGCCCAGCTGCTGGAGCGCGAGCGCGCCGCCCTGCGCCGTCCGCCCGCTGCCTGATCGCCGCCCGCACGTCGCGCAAAATAGCCGCCCGTCCGCCCACTCCTCGCCTGCCGTGCCCGCTCCCCCTTCCCTGCTGCGCCATCTGCTGCATGACGGGCTGGTCACCGCCGCCTTCTGTTGCGCCATCGCCCTGGCGCTGACGCTGGGCGGCCACGGCCGCTGGGACGTGCAGCTGGCCTATTCGCTGGCCATCGGCCTGCCCTCCTGGCTGATCATCGAGGCGGGGCGCTTCGCCCTGTCCGGCGGCAGCAACCGCTGGCCGCGCGGCTGGCGCGGCGTGCTGCTGGTGCTGGCAGGCAGCGGCTGCGGCCTGGTGCTGGGCACGCTGCTGGGCGACGCCTACAGCGGCCATGCCCAGCCCCTGTGGAGCAGCCCCTGGCTGCCGTCCACCCTGGTCATCACCCTGCTGGCGGCGGCGGCCATCTCGTTTTTCTTCCACAGCCGTGCGCAGGCGCAGCAGCTGGCGCTGCAGGCCGCGCAGGCCCAGCGCGACGCGGCGCAGGCGCGCCTGGCGCTCTTGCAGGCGCAGCTGGAGCCACACATGCTGTTCAACACCCTGGCCAACCTGCGCGTGCTGATCGCTACCGACGCGCCGCGCGCGCAGGCCATGCTGGACCACCTGATCGACTACCTGCGCGCCACCCTGGGCGCCTCGCGCGCCACGCCGCTGCACCCGCTGCGCGAGGAGTTCGCGCGGCTGGCCGACTACCTGGCGCTGATCGCCGTACGCATGGGGCCACGCCTGCGCTTCTCGCTGGACCTGCCCGCGCCGCTGGCGCCGCTGCCGGTGCCGGCGCTGGTGCTGCAGCCGCTGGTGGAAAACGCCATCCGCCACGGTCTGGAGCCGTGCGTCGAAGGCGGCACGGTGCGCGTGCAGGCGCGGCTGCTGGAGGGCGGTGCGCGCCTGCAGCTCACGGTGCACGACAGCGGCGCCGGCCTGGGCAGCGCGCCTCAACCGACCGAAGGCGGCACGCACTTCGGCCTGAGCCAGGTGCGCGAGCGGCTGGCTACGCTGTACGGCGCGGCCGGCACGCTGGAACTGGCGCCAGGCCCCCAAGGCGGCAAGCTGGCCACCGTCACCCTGCCCCTGCCAACGCCATGAACGACGCCGCCGCTCCCAGCGCCCTGATCGCCGAGGACGAGCCGCTGCTGGCCGCGGCGCTGCAGGCCGAGCTGGTGCGCGCCTGGCCCGAGCTGGCCATCGCCCGCGTGGTGGGCGACGGCCTGGCCGCCGAGCGCGAGGCGCTGGCCCTCAGGCCCCAGGTGCTGTTCTTTGACATCCGCATGCCCGGCCAGAGCGGCCTGGACGCCGCCGCCGCGCTGGCCGACGCCTGGCCCGAGGGCGAGCCCTTTCCGCTGCTGGTCTTCGTCACCGCCTACGACCAGTACGCCGTGCAGGCCTTCGAGGCCCAGGCGGTGGACTACCTGCTCAAGCCGGTGCAGCCCGCGCGCCTGCAAAAAACAGTACGAAAACTCAAGGAAACGCTTGCCAGGCAAGCGCCAGCAGCTACCCATTTGGAAGCAACCCTGGACCAGCTGCGCGGCCTGCTGGCGGCGCCGGCGCTGCGGCCGCAGCCGAGCGCCGCCCCGCTCACCCTGCTGCAGGCGGCCAGCGCCAGCGGCAACCGCATCGAGATGGTGCCGGTGGCCGACGTCGTCTACTTCGAGGCCGCCGACAAATACGTACGCATGCTTACGCCCGGGCACGAATACCTGCTGCGCACCCCGCTCAAGGAGCTGGCGGCGCGGCTGGACCCGGCCGAGTTCTGGCAGGTGCACCGCGGCGCCCTGGTGCGCGCCCGCTGCATTGCCGCCGCCGAGCGCGACGAGGCCGGGCGGCTGCACCTGCGCCTGCACGGCCGGCCGGAGCGGCTGGCCGTGAGCCGGCTGCACGCCGCACTGTTCAAGGCGATGTAGGGCGGACGGCGGCGCCCGCCCCGGGCCGCTTACTCGCCCGGCTCGCGCTCGCGGGCGGCGGCCGCGGCGGGCTGCCGCGCCGGCGCCGCCTGGCGCGGCGCGCGTGCGTCCGCGCCCGAGCCCTTCCAGCTCGGCGGCACCTGCGACGGGCCGGTGGTGGCGGGGTTGAAGCTGCGGGCCTGCTCGGGCATCAGCGCGCTGACGGGCTCCGGGTGCGGCGAGCGGCTGCGGTTGAGTTCCTGGGCGATCTGCACCGCCGAGGCCGGGCGGCCGGCGATCGTCGGGCGGATGCCGGGGCTGGCCTGCAATTCCTCTGCGCTGGGCTCGCGCGGCGAAAAGCTGTGCGCATCGGCCAGCGGCCAGTACAGCTTGTAGACGCTGTGCTGGTTCTCCAGGTCGTCCAGGATGGCGCCGAAGCGGATGGTGGGCATGACGGCCGATAGCAGCCGGATGCGCGAGCTGTCGATGCGCCGCACGATGTGGTGCGGGGTCAGCTGGTCGGGGTGCATCAGACCGGCGGCCTGCAGCAATTCCTTCAGCGCATGCAGCGTGTTGGCGTGGTACTGCGCCACGCGCGTGGCCTTGTCGGGCACCACCAGGGCGCGCTCGCGCAGCGCGTCCTGCGTGGCGATGCCGGTCGGGCAGCGGCCGGTGTGGCAGACCTGCGCCTGGATGCAGCCCAGCGCCATCATGAAGCCGCGCCCGGAGTTGCACCAGTCGGCGCCCAGGGCGAACATGCGCGCCAGGTCGAACGAGTTGATGACCTTGCCGGCCGCGCCGATCTTGATGCGGTGGCGCAGGTTCACGCCGATCAGCGTGTTGTTGACCAGGTGCAGGCCCTCCTGCACCGGCGCGCCCATGTGGTCGGCGAACTCGATGGGCGCGGCACCCGTGCCGCCCTCGGCGCCATCGACCACGATGTAGTCGGGCGTGATGTCGGTCTCCAGCATCGCCTTGACGATGGCGAACCACTCCCAGATGTGGCCGATGCACAGCTTGAAGCCCACCGGCTTGCCGCCCGACAGCTGGCGCAGCTGGGCAATGAAGTGCATCAGCTCCACCGGCGTGGAGAAGGCGCTGTGCGACGACGGCGACACGCAGTCCTGCCCGATGGGGATGCCGCGCGCGGCGGCGATCTCACTGGTGACCTTGGCACCCGGCAGCATGCCGCCGTGACCCGGCTTGGCGCCTTGGCTGATCTTGATCTCGATCATTTTGACCTGGGGCTGGCGCGCCTGTTCGGCAAAGCGCTCGGGGTTGAAGCTGCCGTCGTCGTTGCGGCAGCCGAAGTAGCCCGAGCCAATTTCCCAGATCAAATCGCCGCCATGCTCGCGGTGGTAGCGGCTGATGCCGCCCTCGCCCGTGTCGTGGGCGAAGCCGTCCATCTTGGCGCCCTGGTTCAGCGCCAGGATGGCGTTGGCCGACAGCGCGCCGAAGCTCATGGCCGAGATGTTGAACACGCTGGCGTTGTAGGGCTGGGTGCAGGGCGCGACGCCCTCCAGCGGCTCGCCCGGGCGCCCGCCGATCCAGATGCGGAAGTCGTGCGAGTCGATCTTCGTCGTCTGCATGGAGTGGTTGATCCACTCATAGCCCTTGGCGCCCACGTCCAGCTTGGTGCCGAAGGGCCGCACGTCGGGTTCGCCCTTGGAGCGCTGGTAGACCACCGAGCGCTGCGCGCGCGTGAAGGGCTCGCCGTCCTCCACGTCGCCCTCGATGAAGTACTGGCGGATCTCCGGGCGGATGAACTCCAGCCAAAAGCGCATGTGGCCCAGGATGGGATAGTTGCGCAGGATGGCGTGGCGGGTCTGGCGCAGGTCGCGCAGGCCCACCAGCGTGAGCAGGCTGGACACGGCCAGCAGCACCGCTGGCGTCCAGCCGAAGCCGAAGGCCGCCAGCCACAGCGTGCAGGCCAGCGCAAGGAGCGAACACAGCGCCAGCGTGCTGTAGCGCACGCTGTTGACGAAAAAGGAGTGAAGCTTCATTGGAACCCTGATGACAGGCGGGCACTGCGGCCCACAAGGCGGGGCGCGGGCCCCGTGCGGCGCGGGCATTATCCCCAGCCCGCCGCGAAGGATTCCTGCGTGCAGGCGGTCATGCGGCCGCCTCTTCGCTCTTCTTTCGATAGCTGCTAGCGCTTGTCTATCAAGCACTGGAGGCCGATTTGACGCGAATCAATCGCAGGACCAGCCAGGGCAGCAGGGCCGACAACAGCAACAGGCTCCATGTTCCGAGCGTGGGAATGGCCTGGGTGCCAGCCGGCGCCATCAGCAGGCCCACCCCGCCAGGGTCGGCGATGCGGCCCGGCGTGGGATCGTCGTCGCCCGGGCCGTTGTCGGTGAAACTCAGGGTGACGGTGCCGGCCCCCTCGTTCACCACCGCGTCGTCAAACGGTGCCCAGGCGTTGGCGGCGTTGCGCTTCCAATAGCGGGACCCAGGGGCTATGGCGGGGTAGGTCAGCACGACCTGCACCTGCGAGCATCCGGTCAGGGCGAAGTCGACCAGCCCATGCGGCAGCGCCAGCCCCGGGGGCGCGGCCTTGGGGCCGCTGGTGGCCGGCAGCTCCAGCGTGGCGTGCTCCAGGGTGCAGGCCGCATCGCTGCTGCTGAAGCTGAGCCCAATGCCGCCCGGCAGCACGGTGCCGCGCCCGCTGGGCGTGGCCCGGCCGGTGGCCTCGGCGCTCCTGCCCACGGCGTTGGTGGCGGTGACGGCGAAGGTGTATTCCTGCCCGCCTCTCAGTCCCGTGGCTGTGCAGTGCGTGGCCGTGGCTGGGCTGGGCACGCAGCTGCCGGTGGGGCTGACGGCCACCTGGTAGCCGGTGACGGGGCTGCCGCCGTCGCTGGCCGGCGCGTCCCAGGCCAGCGTGGCGCTGCCCTCACCCGGCGCGATGCGCAGGTTCGTGGGCGCGCCGGGCGCGCTGGTCACTGCCAGGCTGACTTCCTTGCCCGGACCGTGGCGCACGGCGACCGTATGGCCAGCGGGCGGGGCATCCAAGCGCAGCGTCCCGGTGAGCGTGCCGGTGTAGGTGAATAGCGTATGGACGCCCGGGCCGAACCCGCTGACGGGGACCACCTGCAACGTCGCGCCCTGCAGGTCCAGGTCGCCGTTGACTTCGACCCGGTCGCTGGCTGCACCCAGCTTGAACTGCGCCTGCCCGCCCAGCACCAGCGGGCCGGTCGTGAGCGTGCCCGTGGCCTCGTCCGGCCCGCCGGGCCTGAGCGTGGCGGCCGCGGCCACCACGGTGGCGCCCACCCTGCCCGCGCCCGCCAGCGTGGCCCCGGCCGTCACGGTGAAGGTGGAGGCGTCCAGGCGGCCGCTCACGCGCAGCATGCCGCCGGCGACCGTCCAGGCCATGGGCTCGGCGACGGTGCCGGTCAGCTCCCAATGGCTGACATCCGTCTTGCTGCCCCTGGCAAAGCCCTTGTAGCGGCCCATATCCAGACTGCCACTGCCCCCGGTGCCCGTCAGCGTCAGTACGTTGCCGCTGCAACTGCCCGTGCAGGCCACGTCGCCGATGATGGAAGAGCCGGGCACCAGCGACAGCGAGTTGCTGCCGCCGGTGAAGCTGATGGCGTTGGCTCCAGCCCCCGCGCCGGCAGCGATGGTGCCGGCATTGACGATGGACAGACCGCTGCCCACGATGCCCTCGCCGCCGCGTCCCTGCGCGGTGGCACCCGGTCGAAAACCCAGGCCGCCCCAGCCGCCACTGCCGTCGCCACCGGCGCTGCCCTGCCCCAAGGTGGAGGCGGCCCCGCCAGCGCCACCCTGCACCGTGGCGCCGGCGCGGTTGGTCAGCGTGACCTGCCCGCTGAGGCCGGGGCCACCTGCACCCGCGCCGGCACTGGCCCCGCCCTGGATGGTGCCGTGGTTGTCCACCTCCAGGACAACGCCGGCGTCCGCGGCGATGCCGGCGCCGCCATCGCCGCTGCCGGCGCCCCGAATGCCCGTCGAAGTGGCGCCGTCCATCCCTCCCTCGCCGCCCTTGAAGGTGCCCCGATTGTCGATGCGCACCGCACCCAGAGCCAGCAGCCCCACGCCGCCCCCGCCGCCATGACCAGGCACGGCCCCTATGCGCCAGCTGCTGGTGCCGCCGCTGCCGCCACGCCCGCCAGCAATGGTCCCTGCGTTGGCGATCAGGGGAGCGCCCCGCGTGACCAGGCCTGCGCCACCGCCACCGCCGCCACCGCCGCGCAGGCAGGTGGCCTGGCTGCCACCGCCGCCGCCGTACCCACCTGTGGCTGCCCCGCCGGCCGCCACCGTGAGTGCACCGGCCGTCGGGGGCAACAGCAACCCCATGCCGCCCTCGCCCCCACCGCCGCCGCCACCACTGCAGCCTGAGCAGCCCACCCTGATCTGGCAGCCCCCGCCGTCACCTCCCGGGGCACCAGCAGCGCTGGCGGCCAGCTCGCCCCCAAGGCTCTCCAGGCCCAACCTGCCGCCATCGCCGCCGGCGCCGCCATCGCCGCTGAAGCCGCTATGGCCTCTGGCGCCCAAAACCGCTAGCCCGGTGAGCGGGTCCACCGCTCCACCCGCGCCTCCATACAACTCGCCATAGGAGCCCGCCCCTCCCGCCCCGCCGCTGGCCCATGCACCACCCGGCGCCAGCATGCCGGCCGCTACAAGCCAGGCCAGCACCAGGGCACCCCACAGGCCGCCGATACGATTCATATTCATTTTTTCACTACTTTTTTGATAGCTGCCAGCGCTTGACTCTCAATGTCTGCAGGCCGATTTGACATAAACACTCCGCAGTCCCAGCAGCGCCGCCAGCGCAGACAGCAGCAGCACGCCGCACTGCCCCAGCGTCGGAATGGCCTGCGCACCACGCAGCCCGGCCAGCAGTGCTGGCCCGCCCGGGTCCTGAATGGCGCCGTCCTGTGCCAGGTCGCTGTCGCCCGCACCGCCATCGGTCAGCGTCAGCGTGATGCGATTGCCCTGGATGCGCGCGCCGGCATAGGGGTACCAGTGCGGCTGCGCATCGTCCCGCGTGGGACCGAACTTGTAGTAGACGGTGCCCGGCGGCAGCGCCATGGGGTAGGTCAGCACCACCTCGGCGGCGCTGGCGCGCACGCCCTGGTGCAGCTGCACGCTCACCACGCCGTGCGGCAGGCTCACGCCCTGCGGCAGCGCCGTGCCCACGCTGCCGGCGGTGGCGGTGGACGCGGCAGCCAGCTGCCAGTCCTGGCCGGGCGACACGTCCAGCAGCAGCGGTTGTCCCTGGTGGGGGCCTTCGGCCACGTCAAGGACGGCGCCGGGGATGAACCGCGCCCCCGCGCTGCGCGGGCCGTCCACGCCGGCGAGCTGGCAGGCACTGGCGCCGCTGGCGGCGCAGTCGCCCGTCCAGCCGGCAAGGCGGTGGCCTGCGCCGGGCGTGGCGGTGCAGGTGGCGTCGCCGCTGTGCGGCACCGGGTTGGGCGCGCAGGCCAGCGTGCCGCCACTGCCAGCGGTGGTGGCAATGGCCCACAGCCCGGGGGCGCTGCACTGCGCATTGCCGCCTCCATAGGCTCCCGTGCAGGCCCAGCTGAAGCGCCCGCCGACAGCGTCCACGGCGCCGGCGGTGCCCGCGGTGCACAGGCCCGCCGTTGGCGCCACCTGCACCGCCACGCCATCGGCGCTGCCGCAGGCCCCGGTCACCGGCACGAACTGGACGGTGAGGGTCAGCGCCTTGTCCGGCGCGGGCAGGTAGCGCAGGGCGCCGCTGTCGCCGGTGCCCGCCTGGCTGGCGGCGACCGTGCAGCTGCCCGCATCGGTGCCGGTGAGCTGGTGGCCGCTCAGGGTGCACGGGCCGCTGGCCACCAGGCTGACGGGCAGGCCCGAGGTGCTGCTGGCGGTCAGGACTCTGGTGGCGCCCACCGCAAGGGAGCTGGCGCCGGCGCTCAAGGACAGCGTCTGGCTGGCATAGGGTGCGATGCAGGCCTGGGCCGACGTGCTGGTGCCCCCGTTGCTGCCATTGCAGCCCCAACTCCATTGGCCATGGCTCCCCGTCACGCCGGTGGCCGTGCCAGCGGCACACAGGCCGGACGACGGCTGCGTAGCACTGGCAGCCACGCCAGCACAGGCGCCGTTCACCGGGGTCGCGGTCGTGAAGGGCACCGGCCCGGCCAGCGTGCTCAGGCGCCCCGCGGCTTCGGCCACGAGATAGAGGTCGTAGGCCGTGCTGACACTCAAGCCCGTGATGGCGCGGCTGACCGGGTTGCCTGCGGCCATGGCGAAGCTCTGGCCGCCCGCCTTGACCTGGGCCGGGCTGGGTACGGCGCTGCCCCTGGGCCGCAGCTGCCACCAGCCCGTTCCCGCAATGCTGCTGGTGGCCCGCAGGGTCGCTGCGTTGTGCGTGACGCCTTGCACTCCCAAGGCCGTCAGCAAAGGGGCTGGGGAGGGCTCGCCGCGCACCAGGCGGGCACTCATGGGGTTGAAAGTGGCAAAGCCGTCGTAGGCACCCCCATGTGAAAAATTGACCCCCCAGGCCATGGCCGAAGAAGTGGCATGGGGCGATGCCGACCAGTAGAGAAATTCCGTATTCGGAAAGAAAAAGGGGTTGATCTTGGGAGGGCTGGCTTGCGCCAAATCCACGATACCCAGCAGTTCATCCTTCGTGGGCATGCGCCAATCCGTGGCGCCGCACAAACCGGCTGCATTCACGCTCTGGGCAAACTGGGGGCCGTCCTGCCACTGGTAGAGGTTGTCCTTGTTGCGCAGGCCACTGGTGGTCTTGACCTCCCAGATCAGCTGGGTGTCATCGTCACGCGTGCACGCCCAGTCGCCCGCCCCGGTGCCCGGAGCGGCGGTGTCGGGCAGCGTGCTGCCGCTGTTGGACACCTTGGTGTAGCCCGCGTGCGCCAGCAAAGGCATGGCGCACAGGCACAACGCGGCCAGTGCGCCCTTCACGGAAATCCCCTCTCTCGCTCTTCTTTTTGTAGCTGCCAGCGCTTTCACATCAAGCATTTCGGACCGATTTAGCGTTGTTCTGCCAGCCGCAGCACGCCCTAACTGCCCCGTGTGGGGACGGGGAACGCAGCACAGCCTGAGAAATGTGTGGAAGCTTGGAACGGGAAAGACATGCGTAGCCATGGGGCCAAGGCTATGCAGGGACCGCGGAAACCGCCTCCACTGAGCGCCACATCGCGGCGCTTTGCGGCCGCAGGCTTACGCCGGTAGGCCCTCTTGCGCGTGCAGCTGGCGCACGTCGCCGGGCGCCATGGCAAAACGCTGCCTGAAGGCCCGGTAGAACCACGACAGGTTGTTGAAGCCCGCGTCGTAGGCGATGGCGCTGATCTGGCTTTGCGCATGCTGCGGGTCGGCCAGCCGTCCGAAGGCGCGCTGCAGGCGCTGCTCCAGCACGTAGTCGCTGAAGACGGCGCCGTCGTGCTCGAACAGGGCACGCACGTAGCGGGCGGAGATGCCGTGGCGCTGCGCCACCCACTCCAGTGACAGGTCGCCGCGCCAGGCGTTGACGCGCAGGTCCGCCTGGATGGCCTTCAGGCGCGCCTGGCGCAGCCCGCGTGCGCTGGCGGCCGCCCGTGCCTGGGGTTTGGCGCCCAGCGCCAGCACGCCCAGGTCGAGCAGCTGCTGGCCCATGCGCACGCGCTCGTCGTCGCCCACTTCGGCGCCATCGCCGACGGGCCGCGCCAGCGCCGAAGCCTGGCGCGCCAGCAAGCGCAGCGCCAGCGTGTCGGGCAGGCTGTGGCGCAGTGCGCGGTCCACGTCGGCCACGTGCGGCAGCACGTGCTGGCGTGCAAAGGCGATCAGCAGCACGCTCGCCCGGGCGCCATGGAAGTCGATGCGCCCCGCCTGCTCGTTCAGGCCCACATAGCCGGGGCCGCCGGTGCAGGGCATCTCGCCGCGCTGGCGCAGCACCCAGCCGCCCTGCCGGGGCGCGCGGGGTGCGTCGGCAGGGTTGAGGAACAGCAGCACGTCGTCATTGCCGTCGGCCAGCTGGCGCGGACTGCGGCTGACGCTCAGGGCGGAGCTTTCGACCGAGGCGATGGATACGCCGGGCAGCAGGCGGATGCGCATGGACATCTCCAGCCCATCACCGCCCGAGATGTCGGGCGCCATGTTGGCCAGGGCGGCGCAGGTTTCGCGCACGGCGTCCGCGCGCTCGCCGGGCAGGTGGTTGCGGGTGTTGAATTCGATGAAGGCCATGTCGCCGTGTCGCCTGGGTCGAAAGCGCCTGGGTGGTGGGTGGAGCTGCGCAGCGCGGACTGTAAGGCGTGTTGCAGGCAAAAAAGGCGAAGCCCGGTGCGTGGATTGGCGGCGCCTGGCGACCCACCGGTCGGGCGGCCCTGTCAACCGCGCGGCAGGCGAAAAACCGGGCGTTCAGGTAGCCTTGCGGCCGATGAGCCCCGCCCCGTCCGCCCCCGCCGCCCGCCCTGCCCCGCCGCCACGGACGCTGCTGCTGATGCTGCTGGCCCTGACCTCGGGCTTCGGCCTGAGCAACGCCTTTCGCACCGTGGCGGCCATCATGGCGGCGCCGCTGCAGGCCGACTTCGCCCTGTCGCCGCAGCAACTGGGGCTGTTTGCCGCGGCCTTCCACTTCGCCTTCGGGGCCATGCAGGTCTTCATGGGCATCGGCATCGACCTGTACGGCGTGCGGCGCACCATCCTGGCGGCCTTTCCGCTGGCGATTGCCGGGGCGGTGCTGTCGGCGCTGGCGCCGGGCTTTGGCTGGTTGGCGCTGGCGCAGGTGCTCGTCGGCGTGGGCTGTGCGCCGGCCTTCTTGGTGTGCACTGTGTTCATCGCGCGGCACTTCGCGCCGCAGCGCTTTGCCGCCATGTCGGGCACGGCCATGGCCATCGGCACGCTGGGCATGCTGTTCACCGGCACGCCGCTGGCCTGGCTGGTGCAGCAGTGGTCCTGGCGCGTGGGGTTTGCCGTGCTGACGGCGCTGGCCGTGCTGGCCTGGCTGTGGATATGGCGCAGCGTGCACGAGCCGGCCGCCGCCCCGCATGCGCCGCAGCGCGAGTCGGTGCGCCAGGCGGTGGCGCGCTTCGGCACGTTGTTCACCCTGCCGCACACCTGGGGCATCGTGGTGCTGGGCGCTGTCACCTATGCCGCGCTGATCGCGCTGCGTGGCCTGTGGCTGGGGCCCATGCTGATGCAGCGCCACGGCTGGTCGCTGGTGGCCAGCGGCAACGTGGCGCTGGCGCTGTCGGTGGTGGCGCTGGCCGGTCCGGTGCTGTTCGGCCGCATCGACCCGCCCGACGCGCGCCGGCGCCGGCGCTGGCTGGTGGCCTGCACGCTGGCCATGGCCGCCCTGTTCGCCGCGCTGGCCGCCGGCGGGCCATCGTGGCTGGATGTGGCGCTGATGCTGGCCGTGGGCCTGCTGTCGGGCTTCATCGTGCTGCAGTACGCCGACGTGCGCGCCGCCTACCCGGCCGACCTGACGGGCCGCGCCATGGCGGTGTTCACCATGGCCATGTTTTTGGGCGTGGCGCTGATGCAGTGGGCCACGGGCTGGATCGCCACGCTGGCCGCGGCACGCGGCGGCGACCCCTACGTGGCCGTAATGCTGGCCATCGCCGCCGTGCTGGCGGTGGCGGCCCTGGCCTTCAGGCTGCTGCCGGCGCCACCGGCAGCGGCGCTGGTACCGGCGCACTAGGGCGGTCAGCCGAAGCCTGGCGCCAGACTCCGGCACGCACGGCGCACACAGGGCCGGCTGAAGTACGCTGCCGGGCCAAGCACTTTTTACGTAAACCGCCCCATGGACCTTCTTCAGCTGTCCGACCTGCAGCCCGCCGACATCCGTCACATCTGGTCACTGGTCAACGACGGTGCCAGCCCCGTGTTGAGCGGCACCGTGGGCTGGTCGTTCGAGGGCAGCGGCATCCGCACGCGTACTACGTTCATCCAGGCCTTCCGTCAGCTGGGACTGGCGTTCACAGAGCTGCCCCGCCTGCTGCAGACCAGCGAACGGCCCGAGGATCTGGCGGGCTACCTCGACCCGTTCTATGCGCTGTACGTGGTGCGTGAGCCCGACCATGCCCGACTGTCTGCTTTCGCCAAGGCGTCGCGCCGGCCGGTGATCAACGCCATGTCTGCCCAGGGCCATCCCTGCGAAGTGCTGACCGATGCGTACTACATCGACACCGCCATCCGGCCGCTGCGCGATGCCCGCGTGTGCCTGTGGGGGCCCAGCACCAACGTGTTCCGCTCCTGGCACGAACTGTCGCAGGTGGAGGGCTTCGAGCTGGTGCAGGTGTGCGACCGGCGATTTCACGAGCCGCTGCCGCAGGTGGCGTTTGCCGAGCCCTCGCACCTGCCGGGCGCGGTGGACATCGTGATCACCGACAGCAGTCCTGCTCACGCCGGTTCCGGCGCCGCCGCACAGCCCGCCCTCACGCCCCTGACCGCCGAGCACCTGGCCGCCCTGGGCAGCCCAGCCCTGCTGCCCACCCCACCGTTCATGCTGGGACGCGAGCTGGCGCTGGACCCGCTCGCCTACCCCGGCTTCGTGGGCTATGCGCAAAAGCAACTGCTGCTGCCGGTGCAGGCCGCCATCGTGCGCTGGGCCCTGGCATCGAAGGCGGACTGCAGTGCGGGGCAAGGCGCTGCCCAGGCTTCAAGCCAAATCGGCCTCTAGCGCGCTTCAGACAAGCGCCAGCAGCTATTATTTTCAGAGCGAACTGGCGCTGGAACCATCACCGCGGTACAGCCAGGGCACGTCCAGAATGCGCTCGCCCAGCAGGCGCAGGCTGGCGTCGCGCCCCCAGCGCAGCGGGCCGCGGGCGTGGAAGATGACGCCGTTGCGGCGCGAGCGCTCCTGCACCCGGGCGTTGCGCTGCCAGCGGTTCAGCGCGTAGCGGCGCAGGCGCAGCGGCACCTCCAGGTCGTCCATGGCCAAGGCGCGCTGCAGCTCGGCGGCGTCCTCGATGGCCATGCCCGCGCCCTGAGCCAGGTACGGGCGCATGGGGTGGGCGGCATCGCCCAGCAGGGCCACCAGGCCGCTGGCCATCTCGTGCGGGCCAGCCACGGGCAGGCGGTCGGCCAGCGGCCACAGGCGCCAGCCGCTGCCGGCCTGCGGCACGGCGCGCACCAGATCCTGCAGCGGCGTGCAGGTGCGGGCCAGGGCGGCCTCCAGCTCGGCGGCATTGGCGCCGTGGTCCCAGCCGTCCAGGTCCGCAGGCGCCTGGCCGTGGCGGATGGCCACCACGTTCAGCAGCTCGCCGCCGCGCAGCGGGTAGTGCACCACGTGCAGCCTCGGGCCCAGCCAGGCGGTGACCTGCTGCGAGCGCAGGGCCGCGGGCAGCGCGTCCTGGCGCACCACGGCGCGGTAGGCCAGGTGGCCGGACACCCGCGTGGGCGCCTCGCCGAGCAGCTGCGCGCGCGTGCCGCTGCGCAGGCCGTCGGCCCCGACCAGGGCGTCGCCCTCCACCTCGATCACGCGGCCGTCGCGCTGGCGCAGCAGGCGCAAGGTGACGGCGCTGCCCTCCTGCGCGTGCTGCTGCACCGTGTGGCCGACGTTCAGATACACGCCGGGCAGCGGCTGCACGGCGGCCAGCAGTACGCCGTGCAGATCGGCGCGGTGGATGGTGGCGTAGGCGGCGCCGTAGCGCTCGATGATGTGGCTGCCCAGGCGCATGGACGCCAGTTCGGCGCCGCTGCGCGCGCTGCGCACGGCCAGGCGCTGCGGAAAGGCCGCCACCGCCTGCAGCGGGCCCTGCAGGCCCCACGCCTGCAGCCGGCGCACGACGTTGGGGCCCAGTTGCACACCGGCACCCACTTCGGTGAAGGCGCCCGCGCGTTCGTACAGCCGCACCTCCCAGCCGGCGCGGGCGGCGCCCAGCGCCGCGGCCAGGCCGCCGATGCCGCCGCCGGCCACCAGAATCTGTTGTTGCATGGGCTGCGATTGTCGGCGCTGGCGCGCCCGTCTGCGCAGCTGCACGTCGACCAGGCAGCAGCGGCGCTAGGGGGAGACGGGGGCCATGGCCTGCTCCAGCACCGCCGCTGGCGCCGGCCGTCCGAACAGGTAGCCCTGGAAGGCCGGGCAGCCGTGGCGGCGCAGGAAGTCGAGCTGGCTGGCAGTCTCCACGCCCTCGGCCACCACGTCCAGGTCCAGGCTGCGCGCCAGCGCCAGGATGGTGCGCACGATGGCCGCGTCGTTGGAGTCGGTGAGCACGTCGCGCACGAAGCCCCGGTCGATCTTGAGCTGGTCCAGCGGCAGGCGCTTGAGGTAGGACAGCGAGGAGTAGCCGGTGCCGAAATCGTCCAGCGAGAAACCCACGCCCTGCGCGCGCAGGTAGTCCATCTTGGCGATCATCTCCTCGGTGTCGGTTAGCAGCAGGCTTTCGGTCAGCTCCAGGCGCAGCGCCTGGGGCGGCGCGCCGCTGGCGCGCAGGGCGGCCAGCACCTGGTTGGCGAATTCGCCCTGGCGGAACTGGCGCGCGCTTACGTTGACCGACAGCACCAGCGACTGCATGGCCGGCCGCGCGGCCCAGGCGGCCAGCTGCATGCAGGCGGTCTCCAGTACCCAGCGGCCCAGGGGCAGGATGAGGCCGGTCTGCTCGGCCAGGGCGATGAATTCGCCCGGCGGCACCAGCCCGCGCGTGGGATGCTGCCAGCGCACCAGCGCCTCGGCGCCAAGGATGGCGCCAGCGGCGTTGACTACCGGCTGGTAATGCAGCAGCAGCTCGCCGCGGGCCAGGCCGTGGCGCAGCTCGGTCTCCAGCTCGGTGCGTGCGCGCATCTGCGCCAGCACGCCGGGGTCGAACAGACGCAGCGCGTTGCGCCCGGCGGCCTTGGCCTGGTACATGGCGAAGTCGGCCTGCTTGAGCAGCTCGTCGGCCGGCTGCGCCGGGTGGTTGAACAGCGTCAGCCCCATGCTGCAGGTGGTGTGGTGCGAATAGCCGTCGCCCAGCGGGAAGGGCCGTGCCATGGCGCCGGCGATCTTGCGCGCCAGGCGCTGCGCGCCCTCGCGCGCCTCCCGCACCTCGCTCGGCAGGCCGTCGGCCAGCACCACGAACTCATCGCCGCCGAAGCGCGCCACGGTGTCGCTGGCGCGCACGCACTGGCGCAGGCGCTGCGCCGCCATGCTCAGCAGGCGGTCACCCACATCATGGCCGCGGGTGTCGTTCAGATCCTTGAAGTTGTCCAGGTCGATGAACAGCAGCGCGCAGTGGCGGCGGCTGCGCTGCAGACCCGCGCAGCTGCGCTGCAGGCGGTCCAGCAGCAGGCGGCGGTTGGGCAGGCCGGTGAGCGCGTCGTAGAAGGCCAGTCGCTCGATCTCGCCCTCCACGCGCTTGCGCTCGCTGATGTCGCGCCCCACGCCGCGGTAGCCCAGCAGGGTGCCGCGCGCGCTGACGATGGGCTCGCCGCTCAGGGCGATCCAGGAGCTCTCTCCGCTGGGCTCCACGCGTTTGAGCTCCAGCTCGCGAAAGGGCTGGCGCGCGGCCAGGCGCTCGCGGTGCGCCGTCCATTCGGCATCGCCCATATTGGCCGCACCGACATCCCACAGCGTGTGCCCGCGCAGGGCCTGCAGCCGCGTGTCGCGGTGTGCGGCCACGCCGGCGATGTCGGTGAAGCGACCCTGCGCGTCCTGCTCCCAGTACCAGTCGGAGGACAGGTCGCACAGACTGCGAAAGCGTGCCTCGCTGCGCTGCAGCTCGGTGTGCACGCGCACGTAGTCGCTCACATCGGCAAAGGTGCGCACCAGGCCGCCGTCGGGCAGCACTTGCGTGCGCACCTCCAGCGTGCGGCCGTCCAGGGTGTGGCGCCGGTACACCGCGGGCGAGTCGCCTGCGGCGCCGCTGCGCACGTAGTCGCGCCCGCGCTCGTCGATCAGGCCGAAGCTCTGGCCGTAGTCGCCGCGGCTGATCTGCACCTGCGTCAGCTCGGCCAGCGTGGGGCGCCGGGCCATGAGGGATTCGGGCAGCTCCAGCAGCTCCAGCACGCGCTGGTTGTAGACGTTGATGCGCCCGTCCGGCCCGGTCTGGAAGATGCCCTGGCTCATGCTGGCCAGGGCCGTGCGCATGTGGTCCAGCTGCTCCTGCGCGCCGGCCTCCGCCTTGCCCGCCCGGGGCACGGGCGGCTGGTCCACGAGGGCGCCCAGGCGCTGCAGCAGCTCGGGCACATGGTCGCCACCGGTCCCGCGCAGCAGGTAGTCGCAGCGGCGCCCGGAGCGGGCGGCGTGGCGCAGCGCGCGGGCGGCCAAGCCTTCCTGTTGCGGCCAGACGCACAGCAGCAGCGGGTCGGGGCCATCGGCACCGGCCCAGGCGGGCAGCTCCGCAGCGCCGGGCGGCAGGCACAGCACCACGGCGCTCCAGCCCTGGGCGGGCGCGGCGCCGAAGTCCGGCTGCGGCACCTGCAGCGCCAGCCAGCCCTGCCCGCTCAGTGCCAGCAAGCCCAGGGCGCGCCGCGCGTGGGCGGCGTCGGCATCGATCCAGGCGATGCGCGTCGTGCTCGTCATGCGATCTCCGGTTGCTGCTGCCTGCACTGCCGCGCCGGCTGATGCAGGCCTGGCAGGTGATCTTGCTCGAATTCGGTGATCCCCCCCGGCCGCCCGAACAGCCAGCCCTGGAAGCCCCCGCAGCCGTGGCGCCGCAGGAAATGCAGCTGGCCTTCGGTCTCCACGCCCTCGGCCACGACCTGCAGGTCCAGGCTGCGCGCCAGCGCCAGGATGGTGCGCACGATGGCCGCGTCGTTGGGGTCGGTGAGCAGGTCGCGCACGAAGCCTTGGTCGATCTTGATTTCCGACAGTGGCAGCTGCTTGAGGTAGCTCAGCGACGAGTAGCCAGTGCCGAAATCATCCAGCGAGAAGCTGACGCCATGCTCGCGCAGCTGGCGCATGCGCTGCACGGTGTCTTCCACGTCGCCCAGCAGCAGGGTTTCGGTCAGCTCCAGCTTCAGGAGGTGCAGCGGGGCGCCCGCCTCGGCGGCCACCTGGAGCACCTCCTGCACGAAGCCGGGGTGGCGGAACTGCCGCGCGCTGACGTTGACGGAGATCGCCAGCTCGCGCGCCGCCTCGTCGCCGGCCCAGCGCGCCAGCTGGCGGCACGCGGCCTGCAGCACCTGACGACCCAGCGGCACGATGAGGCCGGTCTGCTCCGCCAGCGGGATGAAGTGCACCGGCCCCAGCAGGCCGCGCTCGGGATGCTGCCAGCGCACCAGCGCCTCGGCGCCGCACAGCTGGGTGCGCCCGTCCATCTGCGGCTGCAGGTGCACCACCAGTTCGCCGCGCGCCAGGGCGAGGCGCAGGTCGGCCTCCAGCTGGGCGCGCTCGTTGACCGCCTGCTGCATGGCAGGGTCGAAAAAGCGCAGCGTGTTGCGCCCTGCCGCCTTGGCCTGGTACATGGCCAGGTCGGCGCGCTTGAGCAGCTCCTCGACGGTGCAGCGCTCCTGGCCGAACAATGTGGCGCCTATGCTGGGCGTGCTGTGGTGCTGCTGCCCGGCCATGGCGTAGGGCTCGTTCAACACGGAGAGCAGCTTGGCACCCACCTGCTCCACGCAGGCCGCAGCCTGCGTCGGGTCCGCACCCAGGTTTTCCAGCATGATCACGAACTCGTCCCCACCCAGCCGCGCTACGGTGTCGCTCTCGCGCATGCCTTCCTGCAGCCGCCCCGCCACGCGGGCGAGCAGCTGGTCGCCCATGTCGTGGCCCAGGGTGTCATTCAGGTCCTTGAAGTTGTCCAGGTCGATGAACAGCAGCGCACCCAGGCCCTGGTGGCGCAGGCCGTTGGCCAGGGCGTGCTCCAGCCGGTCCAGCAGCAGGCGTCGGTTGGGCAGACCGGTGAGCGCGTCGTAGAAGGCCAGCCGCTCGATCTCCTGCGCGGCGCGCTGGCGGTCGGTGATGTCGCGGCTGATGCTCAGCACCCCGTTGACCCGGCCGTGGGCGTCGTGCGTGGCGGTCTTGACGGTTTCGAAGCGGCCCTGGTAGCCGTCCTCGGCAAAGCTCAGCGTCTCCTCCACCACCAGCGGCTGCCAGGCAGCCATGGCACGCTTGTCCAGGGCGCGGATGCGGCGCGCCTCCTGGGCGGGCAGCAGCTGGGCGTCGGTCTGGCCGACCAGGGCCTGCTCGGGCCGGCCGATGAAGCGTTCGAACACCGGATTGGCCGACAGGTAGCGGCCCTGTGCGTCCTTGAGGCTGACCAGGTCGGGGATGGTGTTGACCAGGCTGGCCAGCTGCGCGCGCTGCTGACCCAGGGCCTGGGCCAGGCGCTTTTGCTCGGTCACGTCATAGGCAAAGACGACCACGGCATTGACCGGCCCCGCGCCCACCCGCTCGGGCACGAACGTGACGTGCCAGTCCACGCGATGCTTGTGCCCCACCACGCTGAGCTCGGTGACGGCGGTTTCGCCGCGCAGGGCGCGCTCCAGCGGCGCCTGCATGCGGTCCATGATGTGGGCGGGCACCACGTCGCGCGCCTGCTGGCCCTCCAGCGCCGCCGGGGCGCAGCGCAGCGCGGCCGCCTGCACCGGGTTGACGTAGAGCACACGGCCCTGCGGATCAATGCGGGAGATGCCGGCGGGCAGGTGCTGCAGCACGCTGGCCAGCTGCTCGTCGCGCTCGCGCGCCAGGCGCTCGGCCTCGCGCTGCTCGGTGACGTCGCTGAGCACGCCGTCCCAAATGGTGCCGCCGTCGCCCTGCTGGCGCGGCGAGGCGCTCATGCGCACCCAGCGCACCGCGCCGTCGGCGCGGCGCATGCGCACCACGCATTCGCTCACGCCACGGGTGCGGTAGGAATGCTCCAGCGCCCAGCTGCTCAGGGAGCGGTCTTCCGGCAGTATCAGGCCGTACAGCAGCTGGGCATCGCGCATCACCTGCTGCGCGCTCAGGCCCAGCAGCCGCTCGACGGCCTCGCTCATGTGCACGAAGCGGCTGGCGCCCGGTCCCTCGCGCACCTGCTGGTACAGCACGGTGCCCGGCAGGTTGCGCCCCAGCAGCTGCAGGCGCACCTCGCCCTCGCGCATGCGCGCCTCGGCGTGGCGTGCACGCTCGTAGGGCAGTTTGACCCCGGAGATGTACATGGCCTGCAGGAGCAGCACGTAGCCGGCCAGCCGCAGCCCCTGGGGCAGCAGCGCCAGGCGGGACGCGGGGTCTGCCAATGTCTGCAGCAGGGCCAGCAGCAGCTCGGCCGCGGCCAGACACAGCGCGGCCGTACCCACCAGTTGCAGCCGTCCGTTGCGCCGGCGCACGCCGCGCGGGTTGCGCCGCCACAGCAGTCGCCCGGCCAGGGCGAAAGCCACAGCGTTGGCCCAGGCCGCGGTGGCCAGCAGCTGCGGCGCATCGGCCAGGGACAGCGGCAGGCGCAAGCCGAGCCAGGCCGTTGCCAGCCCCAGGGCCAGGGCGCCCGCCAGCCAGGCCAGGCTGCGCCCGGCGGCGCGCCAGCGCTGGGCGAAGACCAGCAGCGCGGCAGCTTCGGCCGCGTGGGACAGCATGGGCAGCAGCGCCGAAGCAGGCGGCGGCACGCCCTGGAAGCCCAACACCATCGCGGCGTGTACGGCGCCCAGCACCAGTGCCAGCGCCAGACCGACAACCAGCACGTTGGAGCGCGGCTGCTCGCGCACGTCCAGGCTTTGTAGCGAGATGGCCACCGCCAGCAGGCCGGTCAGCAGCACCGCGGCGTTTATCAGCCGTCCCAGCAGGCGCCAAGTGGTCTCGTCCAAGCCCCGGCCCGCCAGGCAGGCGCCGGCCACCAGCGCCACGGACAGCGCCACCCAGCCCACCGTGGCCCAGGGGCTGCCCGAGGAGCGGTCGCCGAGTCCGGGAAGGGGCGGCAGAGGGGAGCGCGTATTCATCGAAGCGCGCGCTGCAAGCATCCAAACATATGGATACAAGTCTACCGGGCCGCCGGGGGGTGCGGCCTCAGGGTCCTCCCGGCCTCGCGTAGCGACGGGCTCAGCCGACCAGCAGCTGGCGCAGCACGTAGGGCAGGATGCCTCCGGCGCGGTAGTAGTCCACCTCGATGGGGGTATCGATGCGCAGGGTCAGTGCCACCTCCTGCACCACACTGCCGTCGGCGCGGCGGATAACCATGCGGGCCTCGCTTTGCGGCGTCAGCTCGGCGTCGGGCAGGATGTCGATCAGCTCGTCGCCCTTCAGGCCCAGGGTCTGCCAGGAGTCGTTGCCGCGGAACTGCAGCGGCAGCACGCCCATGCCGACCAGGTTGGAGCGGTGGATGCGCTCAAAGCTCTTGGCTACCACGGCCTTGATGCCCAGAAGCTGCGTCCCCTTGGCCGCCCAGTCGCGGCTGGAGCCGGTGCCGTACTCTTCACCGGCCAGCACCACGGTGGAGCGGCCGGCTGCCAGGTACTGCATGGCGGCGTCGAAGATGGACATCTTGACGCCGCGCTGCGGCCCTTCGCCCTGGTACAGGGTCAGGCCGCCTTCCTCGCGCGAGCCGTCCTCCAGCGGCGGGATCATCAGGTTCTTGATGCGCACGTTGGCGAAGGTGCCGCGCATCATGACTTCGTGGTGGCCGCGGCGCGAGCCGTAGCTGTTGAAGTCCAGGCGCTCCACGCCGTGCTCCATCAACCACCGGCCAGCGGGACCGTCCTGCTTGATGGCGCCAGCCGGAGAGATGTGGTCGGTGGTGATGGAGTCGCCAAACAGGGCCATGATGTGCGCGCCCTGCACGGATGCAGTGTCATTTTGGCCTCCAGCGCCCGCCACAACTGCGCTGTCAGCTCCTGAACTGATAGCAAAATTATCAAAGTACGGCGGCTCGGCGATATAGGTGCTTTGCGGCCAGGAGTAGACCTCGCCCGTCACCCCGCGGATGGAGTTCCACAGCGCGCCAGGGTCGGTCTTGACCTTGGCGTAGTTCTCCCGGAAGGCCTGGCCGTTCATGGCGAAGTTCATCAGCGCGTGGATTTCCTCGCTGGTGGGCCAGATGTCGCGCAGAAACACCTCGCGCCCGTCCTTGCCCCGGCCCAGACACTGGGAGGTCAGGTCGCGCAGCATGGTGCCGGCGATGGCATAGGCCACCACCAGCGGCGGACTGGCCAGGAAGTTGGCCTTGATATTGGGGTGGATGCGCGCCTCGAAGTTGCGGTTGCCCGACAGCACGGCTGCGCACACCAGGTCGTTGCGGGTGATGACCTCATTGATCTCTGGCGCCAGATCGCCCGCGTTGCCGATACAAGTCGTGCAGCCGTAGCCGGCCAGCGCAAAACCCAGTTTTTCCAGGTAGGGCAGCAGGCCGGCCTGAGTGAGGTATTCGGTCACCACGCGCGAGCCTGGGGCCAGCGAGGTCTTGATGTGTGGCTGCACGGTCAGGCCCGCCTCCACCGCCTTCTTGGCCAACAGGCCCGCCGCCAGCAGCACGCTGGGGTTGGAGGTGTTGGTGCAGCTGGTGATGGCGGCGATCAGCACGTCGCCGTTGCCCAGGCTGAAGTCCGATTCGCTCTCCGGCAGCGAGGTGGCGCCGGCGGCCTCGTCATGCGCCACCTCCAGCTTGGGCTTGTTGTTCTCCATCTCCTCCAGAAAGCGCGGTGCGCCGGGCGGCGTAGGGCCCGCCTCGGGCGCCGTGTCGCGCGCCTCGGCTTCGCCATGTCGCACCTGGTGGCGGGTGTGCAGCAGTTCGGACGGCTGGTTGAATCCGCCGTCGGCCATGGGCTTGGAGAACAGCGAGGTGAACTGGTGGCAGACGTTGTCCAGCTCGATGCGGTCCTGCGGCCGCTTGGGGCCGGCCAGGCTGGGCGTGACGTTGGACAGGTCCAGGCGCAGCACCTGCGAGTATTCGATGTCGCCCGCATTGGGCACGCCGAACAGGCCCTGCGCGCGGAAGTAGGCCTCCAGCGCCTCGATGTCTTCCTGGCTGCGGCCGGTGCCGCGGAAGTAGTCCAGCGTCTTCTCGTCCACGGGGAAGAAGCCCATGGTGGCGCCGTACTCGGGAGCCATGTTGCCGATGGTGGCGCGATCGGGCACAGCCAGCGAGCGCGTGCCCTCGCCGAAGAATTCGACGAACTTGCCCACCACCTTCGCCTTGCGCAGCATCTCGGTGACGGTGAGCACCAGGTCGGTCGCGGTAACGCCCTCGCGCAGCTGGCCCGTCAACTCGAAGCCGACCACGTCGGGCGTGAGGATGTACACCGGCTGGCCCAGCATGGCCGCCTCGGCCTCGATGCCGCCCACGCCCCAGCCGACCACGCCGATGCCGTTGATCATGGTGGTGTGGCTGTCGGTGCCCACCAGGGTGTCGGGGTAGTACAAACCGTCCTGGCTATGGTGCACGCCGGGCGCCAGGTATTCCAGGTTCACCTGGTGCACGATGCCGAAGCCCGGAGGCACCACGCCGAAGGTGTCGAAGGCCTGCATGCCCCACTTCATGAACTCGTAGCGCTCCCGGTTGCGGTGGAATTCCAGCTTCATGTTCAGGTCGAGCGCGTTGGGCGTGCCGTAGTGGTCGACCATGATGGAGTGGTCCACCACCAGGTCCACGGGCACCAGCGGCTCGATCTTGCGCGGCTCCTTGCCCAGGCGCTGCGCGGCGCTGCGCATGGCGGCCAGGTCTACCAGCAGCGGCACGCCGGTGAAATCCTGCAGCACCACGCGCGAGACGATGAAGGGAATCTCGTCCTTGCGCGGTGCGGTGGGGTTCCATTGCGCCAGCTGGGCCACGTGCTCGGGCGTCACCTTGCGGCCGTCGCAGTTGCGCAGCACCGATTCCAGCACGATGCGAATGGACAGGGGCAGGCGGTTGACGGAGGGAAACTGGCGCGCCAGTTCAGGCAACGAGAAAAACCGGCCCTGGCGGCCGGAAGCGGTGGCAAAGCTCTGGACGGTGGACGCGAAGGCATGCGCGCCGGCGTTGGAATTCTTGTTCTCGGAGGAAACTGCAGACATGGGACGACTCCATTTCGTTGACAACACTGGTCCCATTCTGGCAGCCCGGCCGGTCAATGCCAAATCGGGGGCCTTGCGGCGGCGGCCGGAAACTCCCGGATACCAGCGGCACCCCGCTTTCGCCCCGCATATTGACTGTCCCTTGCCGGGATATAGCCTTCCAAAGGAAAAAGCCCGCACATGGCGGGCTATTCGTAAAACTACGCACATGCACTGCAATGGCAGCGCACGGAGTCAGCACATCAGACAGAAAGCCGGCGCAGCAGAGCGGCGCCGGGTTAGCCTTAAATGGCGAACTTCTCGCGGTCTTCGTTCTGGATCCAGCGCGGCGGCTTGCCGCGGCCCGTCCACGTCTGGCCGGTGGCGGGATTGCGGTATTTGGGCGCCACCTTGGCGGCCGGGCCGGAAGCCGCACGAGCCGCGCGGCCAGCCGGGAACACGTCCTGCTGCGTCAATCCATATTCAGCCACCAATTCACGCACGCGGGTCACGGCCGTGGAAAGCTCGCGCTGGCGGGCTTCGTTGATTTGCTGCTCCAGCGCTTCGCGCTGCTTCAGGAGATCCTTGTAGCTGGTTTCATTCATGATGGTCAGGAGGATGAGAAAACGTGGAGGAAGGTGTATCGAATACGCCGGGCGATTATAGACATTGCATAGCCGCTGCGCGGTATTCATTCACGTTATTTAACTCTCTTGCATACCTGAACCTGACCCGGTGCTGCAAAGGGCTGCCACAGCCAGTCCAAATGATGAGAAGCGGCTGAAAGCTCCCTGCCCTCACCAGCTTCTCGTCTCCTTGCATTCCTGTTAGTTACTAACGGATTCATCTATTGCACCCCGAGCCCGACATTCCCGGCCGAAGCCCAGCCCCCAGCGCTCCTTGCGCGACAATCGGCGGCCATTCTCGACACTGACGACGAAAAAACCCGATGAGCATTTACTGCGTAGGCGATATACAGGGCTGCGGCGACGCATTGGAGCGGCTGCTGTCGCACATCGGCTTTTCACCCAGCCGCGATACCGTCTATCTGCTGGGCGACCTGGTCAACCGCGGACCGGAATCGGCCGCCGTGCTGCGCCGCTGCATGGCGCTGGAAGGCAGCCTGTTGCCGGTGCTGGGCAACCACGACCTGCACCTGCTGGCCGTGGCCCACGGCGTGCGCCCGCCTTCGCGGCGCGACACGCTGGACGGCATCCTGCAGGCCCAGGACCGCGAGACCATGCTGCAGTGGCTGCGCCGTCAGCCCCTGGCGCGGCAGGTGGCGCATGGCGGCGGGCACTTCCTGGCACTGCACGCCGGGCTGCTGCCCCAGTGGGGCGTGCAGGACGCGCTGGGCCATGCCGCGGAGGTGGAGCAGGCGCTGCAGGGCGACGCCCTGCCTGCCTTTCTGACGCAGATGTACGGCAACGCACCGGCACAGTGGAGCGCCGATCTGGCCGGTGCCGACCGCCTGCGCGTCATCGTCAACGCCTTCACGCGGCTGCGCTTTTGCACGCCGCAGGGCCGCATGGATTTCGACAGCGCCGAGAGCGCCAGCCAGGCGCCGCCGGGACTGCTGCCGTGGTTCGACGCGCCACAGCGGCGCAGCGCCGGCACGCTGATCGCTTTCGGCCACTGGTCCACGCTGGGCCGTCTGGACCGCCCCGACCTGCTGGGGCTGGACACGGGCTGTGTCTGGGGCGGCTGCCTCACCGCCGTGCGCCTGGGGGCCACGCTGGCCGAGCGCGAGTTCTTCGAGGTGCACTGCCCGCAGGCGCAAGCGCCGGGGCGCTAGCGAAAAAATAGCTGCTTCCGCTTATTCCTGGCCGTTTTCAACCACTTTTATGGCTGAAAACGAGGCAGGGCAAGCGCCAGCAGCTATTTTTTTTAAGGTGAATGCTAGCTAGGCGGCCACGGGTTGCAGGCGCGCCGTCATGCCGGGCGACGTCCAGCGGGTGCCGTCCACGCCGGCCACCAGCAGTTCCACGCCCGGGTGGCGCACAGACCAGGCGGCGGCCTGGGCCGGGCCCTGCACCATCAGTGCCGTGCCCCAGCCGTTGACTTCGTCCACATCGCGCGCCAGCAGCGCCACGCCGTGCACGCCGTGCGTCGGCCAGCCGGTGCGCGGATCCAGCACATGGTGCAGGCGCCGACCCTGGTACTCGAAACCGCGCTCGTAGTCGCCCGACGACGCCACCACCGCGCGGCCCTGCAGCGCCAGCACGCCCAGCAGCCGCTGGGGCGCGGCCGGGTCGCGCACCCCCACGCGCCAAGGTTGCCCCTGGTTGCTGCCGGCCACCAGCACGTCACCGCCGCCGTTGACCAGCGCATCGGCTACGCCTTCGCGCGCCAGCACCTGCAGGCCGGCCTGCAGGATGGGCAGCTTGGCCACGCCGCCCAGGTCCAGGCGCATGCCGGGCCGGGCCAGATAGGCCGTGCCGGCGCGCTCGTCGAGCACCAGCGCGCGGCCATCCACCAGGCGCAGGCCACGGGCGATCTCGGCCGTGGCCGGTACCGCCTGCGGGGCGCCGCCGAAGTGCCAGCCGTCCAGCGCGCCGACCGTGGGGTCGAACGCGCCGGCGCTGCTCTGGTGCAGGCGCTGCGCGGTGCGCAGCACGGCCAGCACCTCGGGCGCCACGCGCACGGGCTGGCGCCCGGCGGCGGCGGCCAGGCGGGCAATGTCGCTGTCCGGCCGATAGCGGCTCATCAGCGCCTCCAGGCGCTGCATCTCGGCGAAGGCGCGCTCCATGGCCCGGCCCGCCTGCTGCTGCGTCACCGCGCCCGACAGCGGCACGGCGATGTCCACGCGGGTGCCCATCAGTTCGCGACTGTGCCGCGCCAGCGCCGGAGCACCACCGGCGGGCGCCGTGGCCGCGCCGGCCAGATGGGGCAGCCCGGCCAGCAGCGGCAGCGCCAGCGCAAAGCGGCGCCGCGACAGCTGGCCGCGCAGGGACGGCGTGCAGGGCAGATCAGCCTTCATGGTGCGCGCTCTCCTCCTGGTCAGCTGGACTGGCTGACCATGTAGTCGACGGCGGACTTGACCTCGTCGTCCGACAGGGAAGCGGCGCCGCCCTTGGCGGGCATCATGCCCTTGCTGCCGGTGAAGCCTTCGATGGCGTGCTTGTACAGCGTGTCCTTGCCCTGAGCGATGCGCGGACCCCAATCCTCCTTGTCGCCCGGCTTGGGCGCGCCGGCCACGCCGGCAGAGTGGCACAGGGCGCAGGTCTTGTTGAACACGCTCTTGCCGGCGTCCAGGCTGGCGACGGGCGTGGCGCCGCCAGCGGCGGCGGAGGCGTCAGCGGTAGGCGCTGCGGCAGGGGCGGATTCGGCGGCGGGAGCGGGCGTGGGCGTCGGCTCGGGCGCGGCGGCGGGAGCGGGGGCCGGAGCCTCGCTGACCGGAGCGGGCGCCGTGGGCGCGGGGGTGTCGTTCTTGCCGCAGGCGGTCAGCAGCAGGACCGAGCAGGCCAGGGCCATCGCGAGGGTTGTCTTCTTGTACATGAAAGCCTTTCTTTCTATCAGTGGTTGCAAACCGTTAGAGCGCCGCAGGGGGGCCGCGACGCGGCGGGCTCCGATCATGCGCTTTGCATGCGGATGCAGTGTGGGAGTTTTTCTAATATTTTTATTGATTCACATCAATTCAAAAAGAAACATTAGGTGTGAATATTTGCCCCAGCCCGTCCCGGCGGCCTATGCACCGCTTCTCCCCTGCCGCGCCGCGCGAACCACCGTTCTTCCCTGCCAATCCCCCGAGAGGACTCCATGAGCAACAAGACAGAGAATTCGACCAAGGAAACCGCCGGCCTGGGCCGTCGCCGCTTCCTCAACTCGGCCGCGCTGGCCGGCCTGACCGTGGGCGTTGCCGCGTGCAACGACAAGCCCGCTGCCGCGCCCGCCGCCAGCGGGGCCGCCGCTCCGGCACCGGCGCCCGCCCCCGTGGCCAGCGCCGCCGGTGGCACCAATGTCCACCTCAAGCCCGGCGAGCTCGATACCTACTACGGCATCTGGAGCGGCGGCCACACGGGCGACATGCGCATCCTGGGCCTGCCCTCGGGCCGCGAGATCCACCGCGTCCCCTGCTTCGTGCCGGACGCGCTGGTGGGCTGGGGCATCACCAACGAATCCAAGGCCGTCATGGGCACCAAGCCCGATGGCAGCCTGAAGTACACCGTCGCCGACACGCACCACACGCACGCCTCCTACAAGGACGGCAACTACGACGGCCGCTACGCCTGGATCAACGACAAGATCAACAGCCGCATCGCCCGCGTGCGCCTGGACTACTTCGTCTGCGACAAGATCACCGAGCTGCCCAACGTGCAGGGCTTTCACGGCATCTTTCCGGACAAGGCCGACCCGGTCGATCCGGCCATCAACTACACCACGCGCGTGTTCTGCGGCGGCGAGTTCGCCATTCCGCTGCCTAACAACGGCCAGGACATCAACAACCCCGAGAAGTACCGCTCGATGTTCACCTGCGTGGACGCCGAGAGCATGGAAGTGCGCTGGCAGGTGCTGATCGACGGCAACTGCGACCTGACGGCCACGTCGTATGACGGCAAGCTGGCCGCCACCAACCAGTACAACGTCGAGAACGGCATCCACTACGAGGACATGATGTCCGCCGAGCGCGATGCCTGCCTGTTCTTCAACATCGCCCGCATCGAAGAGGCCGTGAAGGCCGGCAAGTTCAAGACCATCGGCACCTCCAAGGTGCCCGTGGTGGACGGTACGCGCGAGTCCAACAAGGACCCCAAGACCGCGCTGACCGCCTACGTGAGCGTGCCCAAGAACCCCCACGGCGTGAACGCCTCGCCCGACGCCAAGTACTTCATCTGCGCCGGCAAGCTCTCGCCCACCGCCACGGTGATCGAGCTGGCCAAGGTGCTGGACTGGTTCGACGGCAAGATGGAAAAGCTCGACGACGCCATCGTCGCCGAGGTGGAAATCGGCCTGGGCCCGCTGCACACCGCCTTCGACGGCCGCGGCAACGCCTACACCACGCTGTTCCTAGACAGCCAGGTGGTCAAGTGGAACGTGGACGCCGCCATCAAGTTCCACGCCGGCGACAAGAGCGCCAAGTACGTGGTGGACCGCCTGGACGTGCACTACCAGCCCGGCCACATCAACGGCTCGCAGTCCGAGACGCGCGCCGCCGACGGCAAGATCCTGGCCGTGGGCTGCAAGTTCTCCAAGGACCGCTTCCTGCCCGTGGGCCCGCTGCACCCCGAGAACGAGCAGCTGATCGACATCAGCGGCGAGAAGATGGTGCTGCTGGCCGACCACCCGGTGCGCGGCGAGCCGCACGACTTCATCATCTTCAAGCGCGACCTGCTCAAGCCCAAGCAGGTGTACTCGCACGACGACTTCCCGCTGGCCATCACGGATCCCAAGGAGTCGGGCGTGACGAGGAACGGCAAGAAGGTCACGGTGAAGATCACCTCGCAGGCGCCGGCCTTCAGCCTGCGCGAGTTCACGGTGAAGAAGGGCGACGAGGTCACGCTGATCCTGACCAACCTGGACAAGATCGAGGACCTGACGCACGGCTTCGCCATTCCGAACTACAACGTCAACTTCATCGTGAATCCGCTGGAGACCAAGTCGGTGACCTTCATCGCCGACAAGCCGGGCGTGTTCTGGGCCTACTGCACGCACTTCTGCCACGCGCTGCACCTGGAGATGCGTACGCGGATGATCGTGGAGCCGTGATTCGGCACATCCCCCTGAGGCGCTGACGGGCCTTCCCCCTTCTCTGGCGCGCTGCGCGCTGGGAAGGGGGACGACACCGGCGGACTGGCAAAGCCAGATCCACGGTGTCTGCTGGGATCGGTCGCGCCAGTAATGGAGATCGCGCCCTCTTTTAAAGCCAAATTGGCTTCTAACGCTGACCAGGCAAGCGCTGGCAGCTATCAAATAAGTAGTGCCATGCCTGCCCACGGTTTCCGGTTCGCCGCTTTTCTCCTGGCCTTGCTGCTGTCCCTGCTGGCGCCGCGCGTCCATGCAGGTGCGTACGAGGCCGAGCTGCCGGCCAACCTGGCGACCGCGCCGGACATGTGCGCCCTGCTGCCCTGCGCCGAGGTCTTCCCGAAAGCGGGGCATTTCTCCGAGCGCAAGGGCCAGCCGCCCTACGTGGAGGCCTACGACGCCCCCGGCGGCACGCTGCTGGGCTACGTCATGCTGTCCACCGACATCACCGACACGCCGGCGTATTCCGGCAAGCCGGTGGTCACACTGATCGGCATGGACAAGGAAGGGCACTTCGTCGGCATCAAGGTGCTCAAGCACTCCGAGCCCATCCTGCTGCTGGGCATCCCCGAGTCGGCGCTCATCAACTTCAACAACCAGTACGTCGGCAAGTCGGTCACCGACACCATCGAGGTCGGCCCCTCGCGCCCCGACGAGAACGTGATCGGCGTGGACGCCATCTCCGGCGCCACCGTCACCGTCGTCGCGCAGAACCAGGTGGTCATGGCCTCCGGCTCCGCCGTGGCGCGCCAGACCGGCATCATCGCCCCCACGGTGCGCGAGCCGGCGCGCTTCGTCGCCAGCGGCCAGACGTACGACTGGGCCCAGCTGGTGCAGATGGGCGCCGTGCAGCGCCTGCTCGTCAAGCCCGAACAGGTAGGCCTGCCGCGCGGCCCCGAGCCCTTCATCGAGCTGTGGTTTGGCGACCTGAATCACCCCGACATCGGCACCAGCCTGCTGGGCAAGAACGGTTTTGAGAACCTGCGCTCGCGCCTGCACGAGGGCGAGAACGCCCTGTTCGTCATCAAGACGGCGGGCGACGAGTCCTTCAAGGGCTCGGGTTTCGTGCGCGGCGGCATCTTCGACCGGGTGCAGGTCAAGCAGGGGGCGGACTCGTTCACCTTCCGCGACCTGGACTCGCTCAACCTCTACGGCCTGGACGCGGCCGGCGCGCCGCGCTACACCGAATCGAGCATCTTCATCATCCGCTCGCCCTCGTTCTCGGCCGCCTACCCCTGGAAGTTCGCCTTCCTGGGCAACCGCGTGGACCGCGCCACGGGCCACCGCAGCTTCGCGGTGTTCGAGTCCAAGTACTGGCTGCCCGCCGCTCTGCTCGAAGGCGGCCGCCCGAAGGTCGAGGAGCCGGCCGCGCCCTGGGTGCGTATCTGGAAGTCGCAGGCCCTGCCCATCAGCCTGTTCGCGCTGCTGCTGGTGGCCGTCACGGTGGTCTACGCCCTGCGCGAGAAGCTCACCCGCCTGTCCACGCACAAGAACAAGTGGCCGGTCAACGGCTTCAAGTACACCTTCTGGGCCATCAGCATCTTCTGGATCGGCTTCGGCTACATGGCCCAGCCGTCCATCACGCAGGTGCTGACCTGGTTCCACTCCATCCTGTTCCAGTGGACCTGGTCGCTGTTCCTGTCCGATCCGTTCATCTTCCTGTTCTGGATCTTCATCATCGTCACGGTGTTCCTGTTCGGACGCGGGCTGTTCTGCGGCTGGATGTGCCCGTTCGGCTCGCTGCAGGAGGGCATCTACAAGATCTCTCGCGCCATTGGCCTGGGGCGCTTCCAGACCAAGCTGCCGCAGAAGTGGCATGACCGCCTGAAGTGGGTGAAGTACGCGGTGTTCTTCGTCCTGCTCACGGTGTCCATGTTCTCCATGGGCCTGGCCGAGAAGCTGGCCGAGGTCGAGCCCTTCAAGACCACCTTCCTGGTCGGTGTGATGAACCGCGCCTGGCCCTACGGCCTGTTCGTGGCCGCCATCCTGGGCGTGTCCATCTTCATCGAGCGGCCCTACTGCAAGTACATCTGCCCGCTGGGCGCCTCGCTGGCCATGCCCAGCACGTTCCGCTGGTTTGGCCTCAAGCGCAAGCAGGACTGCAACAGCTGCAAGGCCTGCGCCGTGGGCTGCGGCGCGCAGGCCATCGATGCCGATGGCCGCATCGACCACCGCGAGTGCCTGCACTGCCTGGACTGCATGATCCTGTACACCGACACCAAGGGCTGCCCGCCCCTGGCCAAGGAACGCAAGCGCCGCGAAAAGGACGGCCTGGAGATCACGCCCATCGGCAAGAACGGCTACTTCATCCCCATCCACCCGGCCAAGGTCGAGGACCAGATCCTGCCCAAGGCACGGGACGGCGTGGACCCGCGCATGCCCACCGACCCCACCCTGCCGGCGCACAAGCGCGGCGTGGGCTTCGTGCGCTGGCTGCTGCTGGAGCTGCGCGACCACCTGTGGCCCTGGAGCGCCGAGGGCTGGCGCAGCCAGCGCGCGCTGCAGATCGCCGGCCTGTCGCTGGCCGTGGCGGCCACCGTGGCCTGGGTCATGACGGCCCTGGGGCACCTGTCCTCGGGCGCCATCATCGGCTGGTGGTTCGGCTGGAGCGTGTACGAGGTGCTGATCCGCCTGTCGGGCCGGCGCTACGTCAAGGACGGCCCGTGGTGGCGCGACAACTACCGCATCGCTGGCATCATGGACATGATGAGTTACGTGGGCTTCAAGAACCTGATGATCGGCGCGGCGCTGTTCCTGGTGCTGCAGGCACTGGGCTTGTTCACCCCATGAAGGGCAGCATCACCCACTTAAGTGCGGCCCTGGCGCTGTGGATCGCCGGGGCCTGCCAGGCGGCTACCGTGAGCGTGCGCCCGGGCGACGACCTGGCCGCCGCCGTGCAGGCGGCGCAGCCCGGCGACACCGTGGAAGTCGCGCGCGGCCACTACCGCGCCAACCTGCTGATCGACAAGCCGCTCACCCTGCGCGGCATCGACCGCCCCACCATCAGTGGCGGCAACCAGAACGACACCATCCGCGTCACGGCGCCGGATGTGCTCATCGAAGGCCTGATCGTGCGCGACTCGGGTGACAGCCTGAAGGAGCAGAACGCCGGCATCTACATCTACCCCGGAGCGCACCGGGCCGTCGTGCGCCGCTGCGACCTGGCCTACAACCTGTTCGGTCTGTGGATCGAAAAAGCCGACGACGTGCTCATCGAGCACAACAACATCACCGGCAAGCGCGAGTACGCCTCCCCCCAGCGCGGCAACGGGGTGCAGCTGTACAACACCAAGCGCGCCAAGATTCTCAACAACGAGATCAGCTTCGTGCGCGACGCGCTGTACGTGGACGTCTCGCACAACGCGCTGTTCAAGGGCAACAAGCTGCACCACAGCCGCTACGGCACGCACTACATGAACTCCTACTACAACCTGTGGGAGGACAACGACACGTACTACAACCGCGGCGGCCTGGCGCTGATGGAGGTACGCCACCAGGAGGTGCGCAACAACCGCGCCTGGGGCAACTCCGACCACGGCATCATGCTGCGCACGCTGCAGGACTCGGTCATCGAGAACAACGTCGTGGCCGGCAACAGCCGGGGTTTCTTCATCTACGACGTGGAATACATCCACCTGAACGGCAACCTGATCGTGGACAACACCGTGGGCGTGCACCTGGCGGCGGGCTCCAAGAACAACGAGGTCGAGGGCAACGACCTGATCGGCAACCGCGAACAGGTGCGCTACGTGGGCGCGCGCGACGAGCCCTGGGGCACCAAGAGCGGCAACCACTGGAGCAACTACCTGGGCTGGGACCGCGACGGCGACGGCCGGGGCGATGTGCCCTACGAGGCCAACGACATGGTGGACCGCCTGACCTGGCGCCACCCCGCCGTCAAGCTGCTGCTGGCCAGCCCCGCGGTGCAGGCCCTGCGCCTGGTGGGCCGGCAATTTCCCATCCTGCGGGCCCCCTCGGTGGTGGACCCCCACCCGCGCATGCGGCCCGCCCATAACGACTGGAGCGAATGGCGTGGTAAGCGTTTCCCCGGCCAATGACCGTCCGGCCAGCGAGGCGCTGGCCATCCACCTGCGCGGCGTGAGCAAGCACTATGGCGCGCTGCACGCCGTCGACGGTGTGGACCTGGACATCCCTGCGGGCGAGATCTTCGGCCTGATCGGCCACAACGGCGCGGGCAAGAGCACGCTGTTCAAGATGATGCTGGGCCTGGTCACGCCCACGGCCGGCGACATCCGTGTGGCCGGCGCGCCGATTGCCGGGCGCGGCGCCCGCGCAGCGCGGCGCCAGCTGGGCTATCTGCCCGAGAACGTGGTGCTCTACGACAACCTGGACGGCCTGGAGACGCTGCGCTTCTTCGCCCGCCTGAAGGGCGCGCCGCTGAGCCAATGCCCGCAGATGCTGGAGCGCGTGGGCCTGGCCCACGCCGGCAAGCGGCCGGTGCGCGAGTATTCCAAGGGCATGCGCCAGCGCCTGGGGTTTGCGCAGGCGCTCCTGGGCAGCCCGCGCGTGCTGTTCCTGGACGAGCCGACCAACGGCCTGGATCCGCAAGCCATCCGCGACTTCTACGCCACGCTGCGCGAGCTGCAGGCCGGCGGCGTCACCGTCGTCATCACCTCGCACATCCTGGCCGAGCTGCAGGAGCGTGTGGACCGCCTGGCCATCCTGGCCGCCGGTCGGCTGCAGGCCGTGGGCAGCGTGCAGCAGCTGCGCGAACGCACGCAGATGCCGCTGACGGTGGAGCTCCAGGTGGCAGAGGCCGACCGCCCCGCCGCCGCCGCCGCGCTGCTCCATGCCACGGGCGTGCAGCCCGAAGTGATGGCCACCGGCCTGCGCCTGCAGTGCATGCGCGAGCACAAGATGGCCGTGCTGGCGGCGGTGGCCGCCCTGGGTGCGCGCGCACGCGACGTGAAACTCATCGAACCCTCGCTGGAAGACGTGTTCTTCGGCTTTTCTGCCTGACAAAGCCCGACATCCATGGAACTGTCCCAGATCTTCACCATCGCGGCCAAGGAGTTCCGCGATCGCATGCGCAACCGCTGGGTGCTGGCGGTGGCCCTGGTGTTCACCGCGTTCTCCCTGGTCATCGCCTACTTCGGCGGCGCGCAGCAGGGCCAGGTGGGCTTTCGCTCCATCGAGTTCACCATCGCCAGCCTGGTCAGCCTGGTCATCTACCTGATTCCGCTGATCGCCCTGCTGCTGGGCTTCGACGCCATCGTGGGCGAGCGCGAGCGCGGCTCGCTGGATCTGCTGCTGGCCTTGCCCATCACCCGGCTGGAGCTGCTCTTGGGCAAATACCTGGGTCTGGCGCTGGCGCTCACGCTGTCCACGCTGACCGGATTCGGCTCGGTGGCGCTCCTGCTGTGGCGGCATATGAACGCCGCCGCGCTGTACCACTACGGCGGCTTCATCATCTCGTCGGTGCTGCTGGGCCTGGCGTTCCTCAGCCTGGCGGTGCTGTTGTCGGTGCTCGCACGCGAGCGCACGCGCGCCTCCGGCCTGGCCATCGCCACGTGGTTCTTCTTCGTACTGGTGTTCGACCTGCTAGTGCTCGGCCTGCTGGTCACCACCGGCGGCCGCTTCGCGGGCGATGCCTTCGCCTGGCTGCTGCTGCTCAACCCCGCGGACGTGTTCCGCATCCTCAACGTGTTCTCGCTCGAGGACGTGCGCACCCTGTACGGCTTGGCCAGCGTCGTGCCCGCGTCGCTGGGCAACCCCCTGACCATGGGCGGCGTGATGCTCGCCTGGATCGTGCTGCCCCTGGCGCTTGCCAACTGGAGATTCAAGCCATGAACTGCCACTGCATGAACCGCCGCCGCGCCCTGGGCCTGGCCGCCCTCGCCGCCCTGTCCGCCACCGGCCTGCTGGCCGCCTGCGGCGACCAGGGCGCTAGCAGCCAGCAGGCGCTGGCGCCTCTGGAGATCGACCGCGGCACGAGTTGCGAGCTGGACGGCATGCTGCTGGCCGACTACCCCGGCCCCAAGGCGCAGGTGGTCTTCGCGGGCCAAGACAAGCCCTCGTTCTTCTGCGACACCGTGGAGTTCTTCAGCACCATGCTGGCCGGCGAGCAGGTGCGCGCCGTGCGCGCCGCCTGGGTGCAGGACATGGGCCAGGCGAAGTGGGAAGAACCCCAGGGCCACTGGATCGACGCCAAGGGCGCCTTCTACGTGCTGGGCAGCAAGCGCCACGGCTCCATGGGCCCGACGATCGCCAGCTTCGCCCAGGAGGCGGACGCCACGAAGTTCGCTGGCGAGTACGGCGGTAAGGTCATGCGCTATGGCGACGTCAAGCCCGACATGGTGGACCTGAGCGGCGGCGCGCTGCACGACACCCGCATGTAGGCCTTGCGACCATGGCCGCCATCGCCCTCGTCCACCGCCGCGCCTGGCTGGCCGCCGCCCTCGTCGGCGCGGCCGGCGCCGCCGGCGCGCTGGGCTGGCGGCAGTGGCGGGCCCTGGCGCCGGGCGCCGGCGCGGCCGGGCTGCCCGAGGACGACGTCTGCCTGGTCGCCCCGGCCACGCCCTACGACCCGGCCAGCGGCCTGGACCTGGCGGCGGCGCGGCCCCTGCCGGCCGGCGCCCGCTGCCCGGTCTGCGGCATGTTCCCCGAGCGCGCGCCCGAGTGGGCGGCGCAGCTGATCTTCGAGGGTGGCGACGCGCACTTCTTCGACTCGCCCCTGTCGCTGTTCATGTACCTGCACGAGCCCCGGCGCTACAGCCCCGGCCGCGCGCCGCAGGCCATCGCCGCGCACTACGTCACCGACGCCGGCGCCGGCCCCGGCACGTGGCTGGACGCGCGCCGCGCCTGGTACGTGCACCGCTCCAGCGCCCGCGGCCCGATGCGCGCGGGCAACCTGCCGGCGTTTGCCACACGCGAGGCGGCCCAGGCCTTCGCTCAGCGCCGCGGCGGCCGCGTGCTGGGCTACGGCGAGGTGGGCCGGGACCTCATTGCCTCGCTGGCGGGCAGCGGCGGCCACGGGGTGCACTGAGGGCAGCCCGGGCAGGCACCCGGCTTGCTACTGAAAAGATAGCTATCAGCGCTTGACTGGCGGGCGATGAAGCCGTTTTTCATGCATTTTTTGTCCCCCTACAGCGACTGCGCCAGCCGCTGCAGAAAGCGCTCGCAGGCCTGCAGCTGCGCCAGCTCCACGTATTCGTCGCTCTTGTGCGCCTGCTCGATGGAGCCCGGCCCGCAAACCACCGTCGGGATGCCCGCCTGCTGGAACAGCCCCGCCTCGGTGCCGTAGGCCACCTTGCGCGTGCCCTGGTCGGCCGTCAGCGCGCGCACCAGCTGGGTGATGGCGGCGTCCTCGGCCGCCTGCAGCGCCGGGGCGGCGGCCACGGGCTCGATGTCGATGCGCGCGCCCTCGTGCTCGCGGCGCATGCGCGGCAGCAGCTGGCCCTGCACGTACTCCTGCACCTGCGCCTGCAGCCACTGTGGCGACATGCCCGGCAGGTTGCGGAACTCGTAGCTGAATTCGCACAGGTCGGGGATGGTGTTCACGGCGATGCCGCCGCGGATCTCGTTGGTGGTGAGGGTGGTGAAGGGCACATCGAAGAACTCGTCGTATGGCCCGTGCGCCGCGAAGTGCTCGGCCAGGTCGCGGATGTGGCATATCAGCCGCGCCGCGTGCTCGATGGCGTTGCTGCCGCGCGGCGTGAGCGAGGAATGCGCCGCCCGCCCGTGCACCCGGCAGCGGTACAGGTTGATGCCCTTGTGCGCCACCACCACCTGCATGGACGTGGGCTCGCCCACCACGCAGCCGTCAAAACGCGCGCCGCGCCGTACCAGCGCGTCGATCATGACGGGCGCGCCCATGCAGCCCACCTCCTCGTCATACGACAGCGCCAGGTGCAGCGGCTGGCGCCGCGGCAGGGCCAGGAACTGCGGCACCAGGGCCAGCGCCACGGCGATGAAGCCCTTCATGTCGCAGCTGCCGCGCCCGTACAGGCGCTCGCCGCGCTGCGTCAGAGTGAAGGGATCGCTGCTCCAGGGCTGGCCATCCACCGGCACCACGTCGGTGTGGCCGGACAGCACCACGCCGCCCTGCACGCTGCCGTCCTGCGCCGGCAGGGTGGCGAACAGGTTGGCCTTGGTGCCATCGGGCGAATGCATCCGCTCGGCCTGCACGCCCAGGCCCGCCAGGGCGCCCTGCACGTGTTCGATGAGGGCCAGGTTGGAATTACGGCTGGTGGTGTTGAAGGCCACCAGGGTCTGCAGCCATTGAAGGGAGTTGTGCCAGGTCATGTGCGCATCATGCCTGGGAGCGGACGCCGGCGCAGGCGTGCCGCCCAAGCTATCAAAAAAAGAGCTGCCAGCGCTTGCTTGGCAAGCCCTGGCAGCTGTTTTGATGACTAAGGACGCGCCTGCCGCTTACTGCGGCTCGGGCACCGGTGCCTTGAACAGGGCCGCCACCTTGCGCCGCGGCTTGATGTTGGCCGAGATGCCGCTGCGCGCTGGCGCGGTGCGGGCCGTGGCCTCCCAGCTGGCGGGTGCCTCGGCGGCGGCATTGCTGGGCTCGTAGGGCTTGTCGAAGAAGGGGTCGCGCGATGCGCTGGGGGCGCGATAGCCGCCGCCGCGCGGGCTGCGGTGCGGTGCCGACGAGCCTGCGGACGCACCGGTGGATGCACCGCGCCCCTCGCCCTCGCTCCAGGCGCGGCGGCCGTCGTTGAAGCGGCCGCGGGGGCGGTCGCCCTCCAGCTCGATGGGCTCCAGCTCAATCTTCTTCTTGATCAGCTTCTCGATATCGGCCACCAGGCGCGTGTCGCTGCCGGCCACCAGCGTGACGGCCAGGCCGGAGGCGCCGGCGCGGCCGGTGCGGCCGATGCGGTGCACGTAGTCCTCGGCGTTGAAGGGCACGTCGAAGTTGAAGACCGCCGGCACGTCCTTGATGTCCAGCCCGCGGGCGGCCACGTCGGTGCAGACCAGCAGATCGACCTCGCCGCTCTTGAAGGCCTCCAGCGCCTTCAGGCGCTCGTCCTGGCTCTTGTCGCCGTGCAGCGCCGTGGCCTTCAGGCCCTCGCGCTCCAGCGTGCGCGCCAGCCGGGCGCAGCCCAGCTTGCTGTTGACGAAGATGAAGGCCTGGCGCAGCTCGCGGTCCTTCAAGATCTTGCGGATGGCGCGGCGCTTGTCGTCACCGTCGGCGCTGAAGAACCGCTGCTCGACGGTGGAGGCGGTCTCGTTGGGGCGGGCGACCTCGATGACCACCGGGTCCTGCAGGTAGCTGCCGGCCAGGCGCTTGATCTCTGGCGAGAAGGTGGCCGAGAACAGCAGCGTGGTGCGCTGCTTGGGCAGGTAGCTCAGGATGCGCTGCAGATCGGGCAGGAAGCCGATGTCCAGCATGCGGTCGGCCTCGTCCAGCACCACGTACTCGACCTGGTTCAGAACGGCGTTCTTGGCCTCGATGTGGTCCAGCAGGCGCCCGGGCGTGGCCACCAGCACCTCGACGCCCTTCTTCAGCTCCAGCGTCTGCGGCTTCATGTCCATGCCGCCGAAAACCACGGCGCTGCGCAGTTTCGTGTACTTGGCGTACAGCGCCACCTGCTGGGCCACCTGGTCGGCCAGCTCGCGCGTGGGTAGCAGCACCAGCGCGCGCACCGGATGGCGCGCGGGCGAAGCCGAGGCGTTTTCGTGCTTGAGCAGGCGCTGCAGCAGCGGCAGCGAGAAGGCGGCCGTCTTGCCGGTACCGGTCTGGGCGGCGCCCATCACGTCCTTGCCGGTCAGCACGACGGGAATGGCCTGTGCCTGGATGGGCGTCATGTTCTCGTAGCCCATTTCGGCTACGGCGCGCTTCAGGGGTTCGGCCAGCGCGAGGGTGGAATAAGCTTGTGTCATCAACCCGCTATTGTCGCACTGCAGCAAAAAACAGTCAGCGTCAAAGGCTGGATGTGTTAAAGGTGTCGCAAGATTGCACGCTGCCGGTCTTGTAGCCCTGGGTGAACCAGCGCACCCGCTGGGCGCTTGAGCCGTGCGTGAAGGCGTCCGGGCGCACGGTGCCGGTCTGCTTGCGCTGCAGGGTGTCGTCGCCGATCTGCTGGGCGGCGTTCACGGCCGATTCGATGTCGCCCGCTTCCAGCCAGTTGCGTGCCTGCTGCGAGTGGTGCGCCCAGATGCCGGCGTAGCAGTCGGCCTGCAGCTCCAGCCGCACGGACAGCGCGTTCTGCTCACGCTGGCTGATGCGCCCGCGCATGCCGTCCACTCGGCCGGTGGTGCCCAGCAGCGTCTGCACGTGGTGGCCGACCTCATGTGCCACCACGTAAGCCTGGGCGAACTCGCCCGGCGCACCCAGCTGACGGTGCATGGTGTCAAAAAAGTCCATATCCAGATAGACCTTGCGGTCGCCAGGACAGTAGAACGGCCCCATGGCGCTTTGTCCGGTGCCGCAGGCCGTAGGCGTGGCACCGCGAAACAGCACCAGCCGCGGCACCTGGTACTGCGCCCCGCCCTGGCTGAAGACCTGCGCCCAGACATCCTCGGTAGAGGCCAGCACGGTGGAGACGAAGGCCGCCTGCCGGTCGCCCTCGGGCGGGCGCTGGGCCGGACCTTGCTGCTGCACCTGCGGCGACCCACCACCCGACAGCATGCCGATGGTGGTAAGCGGGTTGATGCCGAATACGCCCCAGCCGATGAGCGCCACCACCACCGTCCCGATGCCGATGCTGCGCCCGCCGATGAAGCCGCCGCCACCGCCGCTGCGGCGGTCCTCGACGTTGTCGGACTCGCGATTGCCTTCCCATCTCATGGTGCTGCTCTTGTGTCTGGCGCGCGGAGCGCGGGGCTGTGGATGTTACGCCCGCCGGGCGTTCAGTTGCCGGCAACCAGCACCGGCTGGGCGCCAGTCGCTGCGGTCTGCTGCACGGGCGGCTGCAGCGTCACGGTGACGTAGTTGGCAGCCTGCGCCTGGGCGGTGCGGGCATGGCGTTCCAGCACCACGTCCAGGGTCAGCAGCTGCAGGGCGATCAGCGCCACGCCGGACACCACGATCCAGCGCGAAGGACCGGAGGCAGGGGTTTGCAGGGCGGAATCGTTGTTGTTCATGAGGGCTCCAGCGTGAGGTGCAAAAACTGGAGCCGATACTAGGCAACGCACCGGCGGCCGCCCCGCCCCGCCGGCCCGAAGCCGCGTAGGACGGCTGCGGATGGCGCTGCAAGCGGGGGCTGGAGCGGGCGTCAGGCCTTGGGCAGCGTCACGCCGTGCTGGCCCTGGTATTTGCCGTTGCGGTCGCGGTAGCTGACCTCGCACTCCTCGTCGCCCTGGAAGAACAGCACCTGGGCGCAGCCCTCGCCGGCGTAGATCTTGGCGGGCAGCGGCGTGGTGTTGCTGAATTCCAGCGTCACGTAGCCTTCCCACTCGGGCTCGAAGGGCGTCACGTTGACGATGATGCCGCAGCGCGCGTAGGTGCTCTTGCCCAGGCAGACGGTGAGCACGTCTCGCGGGATGCGGAAATACTCCACCGTGCGCGCCAGCGCGAAGCTGTTGGGCGGGATGATGCAGTAGTCGCCCTCGAAGTCGACAAAGCTCTTTTCATCGAAATTCTTCGGGTCCACCACGGTGCTGTGGATGTTGGTGAAGACCTTGAATTCGCGGGCGCAGCGGATGTCGTAGCCGTAGCTGCTGGTGCCGTAGCTGATGATCTTGCGGCCGTCCTGCTCGCGGATCTGACCGGGCTGGAACGGCTCGATCATGCCGTGCTGCTCGGCCATGCGGCGGATCCACTTGTCGCTCTTGATGCTCATGGGGGGTTCTCTCCTGGCGCGCGATTTTACGCATCCTTTTTGCTACTTAAATAATAGCTACTAGCGGTTGTTGCATATGGGTTTTAGGCCTTTTTTATGCAATAACCGTGCGCTCCACCAGCCGATCGTCGCCCAGCACAATCAGCGCGAACAGCAGCTCCGCCAGGCTGCTCGCAGCCTGGGTGCGACGCGCCAGCAGCGGCGTGGCGGCGGGGTTGAGCACGACGAAGTCCGCCTCGCAGCCCGGCTGCAGGTTGCCGACCACGCCCTCCAGCCCCAGCGCCCGGGCGGCGCCCGCCGTGTGCTGCCACCACAGCTGCTCGGGCGACAGCGACACGCCTGCCTTGGTCTGCCCCTCGCGCCCCACGTAATAGGCGGCCAGCATGGTGCGGAACGGGCTGAAGGACGTGCCCCCGCCCACGTCGCTGGCCAGGCCGTAGGCCATGCCCGCGCGGTCGGCCGCGGCGTAGTCGAAGAAGCCGCTGCCCAGAAACAGGTTGCTGGTCGGGCTGACGGCGGCGGCGGCGCCGGTCTCGCGCATCAGCGCGCGGTCGGCGTCGTCCAGGTGGATGCAGTGGGCGTAGATGGCCCGCTCGCGCAGCAGGCCGCAGTCGCCATACACGCCCAGGTAGCTGCGCGCGGCCGGGAACAGTTCGCGCGCCCAGCGGATCTCGTCCACGTTTTCGGCCACGTGCGACTGGATCCACACACCAGGGTGGCGCGCGGCGATCTCGCCGGCGCCGGCCAGCTGGGCGGGCGTGCTGGTGGGGGCAAAGCGCGGCGTGATGGCGTAGCCCAGCCGGTCCACGCCGTGCCAGCGGTGGATCAGCGCCTCGGTGTCGATCAGCGACTGCTCGGTCTGGTCGCGCACGCCGTCGGGCGAATGGCGGTCCTGCAGCACCTTGCCGCCGATCAGCCGCAGGCGGCGCGCGCGGGCCTCGGCCATCAGCGCATCGACCGAGCCGGGGTGCGAGGTGGCAAACGCCAGCGCCGTGGTCACGCCGTTGCGCGCCAGCTCGTCCAGGAAGAAGCGCGCCACGCCGGCGGCGTACGCGGGGTCGGCAAAGCGCGACTCGTGCGGGAAGGTGTAGGTCTCCAGCCAGGGCAGCAGACCGTCGGCGGGCGAGCCGATGACGTCCGTCTGCGGGTAGTGGATGTGCAGGTCGACGAAACCCGGCGCGATCAGGCGGCCGGGCCAGTGCGTCACCGGCTGGCCGGCGTGGCGCGCGGCCAGCGCCTGCCACGGGCCGGCGGCCACCACGCGCTGCACGCCGCGCTCATCAGGGGCGGTGGCCAGCAGGCCGTCTTCGTCGTACAGGGCCGAGCCATCGTCGGCAAAGCGCAGCAGCGCGGATCGGTACAGGTGCATGGCCGCCACTGTAGGCGTGCGCGGTGCGCCGCGCCATGCGGCGCGGGCCATGGCGGCTATATGTTTTCGGTCAGGGGGCCACCGGGGCGCCGGCCTCGAACCAGCGCTTGAACACGGCGCGCTCATCGTCCGTCAGCGCGCCGGAGTTGCCGAACGGCATCTTCTTGAGCTGCACCACCTGCTGGTAGATCTGCTGCGCGTGGTCCTTGATGCCCTGGGGCGAGTCCAGCCGCACATTCTTCTGCGCGATGGCGGCGCCGTGGCACAGCACGCATTGCTGGCTGATCAGCGCGTTCACCGCGGCAAAGCCGGCATCGCCCTGGGCCGGCGCACCCGCGGCGGCCGGCGCGGCGCTGGCCGCCGGGGCCGGCGCAGGCTTGAGCCAGGCCACCACGCCCAGCAGCACCAGCACGCCCACGGCGGCGTAGGGCCAGGGGTGGGCGTTGCGGCCCAGCTTGAAGCCGTGGCGCATGACGAAGAACTGGCGGATGGCGGCGCCGGCGAACATCATCAGGATCAGCACCAGCCAGTTCAGGTCATGGTTGTAGAGCCAGCCGTAGTGGTTGGACAGCATGGCGAACAGCACGGGCAGCGTGAAGTAGGTGTTATGCACGCTGCGCTGCTTGCCGCGCTTGCCGTGGATGGGGTCCACCGGCTGGCCGGCCTTGAGGGCCGCGACCACCTTGCGCTGGCCGGGGATGATCCAGAAGAACACGTTGGCGCTCATCGACGTGGCCAGCATGGCGCCCATCAGCAAAAAGGCCGCCTGGCCAGGGAAGATGTGGCAGGCCAGGTACGCGGCGATGCACACCAGCACCAGGACTAGCGCGCCGACGATGGCGTCGCCATTGGCCCGCTGGCCGAACACCCGGCAAATAGCGTCGTACAGCAGCCAGAACACCGCCAGGAAGGCCAGCGCCGCCACCACCGCCATGGCTGGCGACATGAGCGGGTTGGCCGGGTTGACCAGGTAGATGCCGGCGTTCCACAGGTAGGAGACGGACAGCAGCGCAAAGCCCGACAGCCAGGTGGTGTAGCTCTCCCAGAAGAACCAGTGCAGGTGGCCGGGCAGCTTAGGGGGTGCGACGTTGAATTTGACGGGGTGATAGAAGCCCCCGCCGTGCACGGCCCACAGCTCGCCGTTCACGCCCTGGCGCTTGAGGTCTTCATCGACCGGAGGCGTGAGGCTGCTGTCCAGGAAGACGAAGTAGAACGACGAACCCACCCAGGCGATGGCGGTGATGACGTGCAGCCAGCGCAGCAGCAGGTTGGCCCAGTCCAGAAGATAGCTTTCCATGAGGTCCCGATCTCGCCGGCGCGCGGGCCGGCAGCATGCTGCTCACCACTGCGGGCGCTCTGAGCAGTCAGGAATGGAGGCGGCCGCGCACCCTCAAGCAAGCTGCCAGGCACCGCTGCGACCAAATTTTTGTAGACACGAAGTGTATGCAATTTTTGGCGCCCAAGGGCTCGGGATTCACCCTGGGTCGCCTGCCGGCCCGCCCAGGCGCTGCAGCAGCTGCGCGGCCACGGCTACGGCGATCACCTCGGGCTCCTTGCCGTTGATGCCGGGCACGCCGATGGGGCAGGTGACGTGGGCCAGCTCCTCCTGGCTGAAGCCGCGCGCCTCCAGCCGGTGGCGGAAGGTGGCCCACTTGGTGCGGCTGCCGATGAGGCCGACGAAGGGCAGGTCGCGCTGGTGGCGATGGCGCGCCAGGCAGGCGGCGACGATGTCCAGATCCTCGGCGTGGCTGAAGCTCATGATGAGCACGAAGGACTGCGCGGCCAGCGTGGGCACGGCGGCGTGCACCGGCTCGGAGTGCTCGCACAGCGCGCCGGGCGCAGCCTGGCGGTCGAACACGCCATCGCGGCTGTCGATCCAGTGCAGCGCAAACGGCAGCGGCGCCAGGGTGCGCGCCAGCGCATGGCCCACGTGGCCGCCGCCGAACAGCGCCACCGGGTGCAGCGGCGGCGCCAGGCGCTGGCGCAGCGCGGGGGCGTCCTGCGCCGTGACGCATTCCAGCTGCAGGTGCACCACGCCGCCGCAGCACTGACCCAGGCTGGGGCCCAGGGCCTGGCGCAGCATGACCGGCGCAGGCGCACGGCCGGCCAGGTGCTCGTCCAGCAGCAGCCGGGCCTGCTGCAGCGCGGCCAGCTCCAGGTGGCCGCCGCCGATGGTGCCGATCAGCGCCTGCGCCTGCCCTGCCGGCAGGGCCATCCAGGCGCCTCGCTCGCGCGGCACCGAGCCCTGGGTAGACTGCACCGTCACCAGGCAGGCGGGGCCGTCCTGCAGGCATTGCAGCAGTTGCTGCAGCGATGCCTGCAGCGCGGTCGTCGTCATCCTTGTGCCTCCATCCTGGCGCGCCCTGCGGCCGCCGTCATCCTTTTTATCTGCAGCACAGCATAGCGATGCCCCTACCCGAACTGCCCACCGCACGCTGGCGCCGCTGGCTGCCGGCCAGCGTGGCCGCCGCCGCGGCGGCGCTGCTCGCCTCCTGCCGCTCGGGCCCGCCGGCAGCGCCTCCGGCGGCCGATGCCGGGGCCGGCAAGCCCGCCGTCATCGGCCCGGTGCCGGCCGCGCAGGGGTCGGCGCGACTCTCGGCCGCCACCACGCCGCTGGCCTACCGCCGCGACGCAGCGACGCACCTGTACGGGTTGAACGCCGCACGCATCCACCAGGGCCGGCTGCCACCGCTGCTGTATGCCATTGGCGTGCTGCAGGTGGACATCGACGGCGCCGGCCGCGTGACGGCCGTGCGCTGGATGCGCGCGCCGCGCCATGCGCCCGAGGTGATGGCCGAGATCGAGCGCACCGTGCGCGCGGCGGCGCCCTACCCGGCGCCGGCGCGCATGGGCAAGGTGACCTGGACGGACACGTGGCTGTGGGAGAAATCCGGGCGCTTCCAGCTGGACACGCTGACCGAAGGGCAGGATTAGAAGCAAACCCCCTGAGGTGCTGCGCGCCCTCCCCCTTCTCTCGCGAAGCTGGGCTTTGCGGGAAGTGGGGCACCGCCGGTGCTGCGGGGCGCCCCTTGCAAGGCGGTTGCTGGTGTGAGGCGCGCCAGTTTCGAAGGGCACGCCCTGCACGCAGCAGTTGGTCAGGAGCCGCGGTAGGTGGAGTAGCTCCAGGGGCTGACCAGCAGGGGCACGTGGTAGTGCTGGTCGGCGTGGGCGATGCCGAAGTCCAGGCTGACGCGGTTCAGGAAGGCAGGTTCGGGCAGCTGCACACCGCGGGCCTTGAAGTAGGCATCGACGTCGAAGGTCAGCCGGTAGGTGCCGGGGCGCAGGCTGGCGTTGTCGAACAGCGGCGCGTCGGTGCGGCCGTCGTGGTTCAGCGTCAGGCGCTTGATCAGCGTGGCCTGCTCGCCATCGGTGGCGTACAGGGCGACGGCCATGCCCGCCGCGGGGCAGCCGTGCATGGTGTCCAGGACGTGGGTGCTCAGGCCCATGGTCGTCTCCTCTTGAGGGCAAAAAGTCAGCAGGATGTTCAGGGCAAGTGTATACAGTTTTTGTATTCTCTTGCCAGGCTGGATGGCCGCGTTTACGCTCCCGGGTCATCACAACAACCCAGGAGACCTCCCATGAACTTGCGCACCACCTTGCTTGCGGGCAGCCTGGCCCTGGCGCTGGCCGGCCTCAGCGCCTGCGGCAGCACGCAGCCGCCCGCGGCCGCCGCAGCGCCGCAGGCCGCCGTCGTCGCACAGCCGGCCCAGCCCAGCGCCGCGCAGGCCGCCGCTGCCGCCTACGACTTCGACATGGACGTGTTCCACCCCGTGGTGGCCAAGAACGGCATGGTCGCCAGCGAGCAGGAACTGGCTTCGCGCATCGGCCTGGACATCCTGAAGGCCGGCGGCAACGCGGTGGACGCGGCCGTGGCCATGGGCTTTGCGCTGGCCGTGGCGCTGCCCAACGCCGGCAACATCGGCGGCGGCGGCTTCATGATGGTGCACGATGCGCGCACCGGGCGAGAGGTGGCACTGGACTTCCGCGAAGTCGCCCCATCCAGGGCCACGCGCGACATGTACCTGGACGCCAAGGGCAACGTGATCGACGGCAAGTCGCTCTACACGCACTACGCCGTGGGTGTGCCGGGCACGGTGGCCGGCATGGAGCATGCGCTGAAGAAGTGGGGCACCCTGCCGCTGTCGCGGGTCATCGCGCCGGCCGTGGCGCTGGCCGACAAGGGCTACCCGGTCAGCGAAACGCTGGCCAAGATCCTGCAGCAGGAAAAGAAGAACATGGGCAAGTGGCCCGCCACCACGGCCATCTTCTGGAAAAACGGTGAGCCGCTGCAGCGCGGCGACCTGCTGGTGCAAAAGGACCTGGCGCAGTCGCTGCGCCTGATCGGCCAGCAGGGCGCCAAGGCCTTCTATGAAGGCGCCATCGCGCAAAAAATAGCCGCCGAGATGTCGCCGCACGCCGGCGCCATCACGCTGCAGGACCTGAAGAGCTACAAGGTGGTGGAGCGCGAGCCGGTGCGCGGCAGCTACCGCGGCTATCAGATCGTCAGCATGCCGCCGCCATCCTCGGGCGGCGCGCACCTGATCCAGATGCTGAACATGATGGAGCGCTGGCCCATGAAGGAATGGGGCGTAAACAGCGCCCGCAGCATGCACCACATGGCCGAGAGCATGAAGCTGGCCTACGCCGACCGCTCCGAGTACCTGGGTGATGCGGACTTCGTGAAGGTGCCGCTCAAGGGCCTGACCTCCAAGCGCTACGCCGAGCAGCTGGCCGCCACCATCTCGCCCACGCAGGCGCGCGACGCCAAGGCCATCAAGCCTGGCCAGCCGCAGCCCTACGAGAGCGACCAGACTACGCACTACTCGGTGGTCGACAAGGCCGGCAATGCCGTTGCCGTGACCTACACGCTGAACACCAACTTCGGCAGCGGCATCGTCGCCAAGGGCACGGGCATCCTGCTGAACAACGAGATGGACGACTTCTCGGCCAAGCCCGGCGTGGCCAACGCCTACGGGCTGGTGGGCGGCGACGCCAACGCCGTGGCCGCCGGCAAGCGCCCGCTGTCGTCGATGATGCCCACCATGGTGCTGCAGGGCGGCAAGCCGGTGCTGGTCACCGGCAGCCCCGGCGGCGCGCGCATCATCACCACGGTGCTGCAGACGGTGGTCAACACCATCGACTACGGCATGAACCCCGCCGAGGCCGCCGCCACGCCGCGCTTCCACCACCAGTGGACGCCCGACGAGCTGCGCATCGAAAAGGGCTTCTCCAACGACACCCTCGCCCTGCTGCGCCAGTGGGGGCACAAGGTGGCCCTGAAGGCATCCATGGGCCGCACGCAGACCATCCAGCTACGCGACGGCATGCTGTACGGCGCGTCCGACCCGCGCAACCCGGACGGGCAGACGCTGGGCTACTGAGCGCCTGCCATACGCCACAACGAAAGCCGCGCCCGGCCAGCGCGGCTTTTGTTTTTGCTACCTTCCTTTATTGCGCCAGGCTCGCGCAATCGATCACGAAGCGGTACTTCACGTCGCCGGTGAGCATGCGCTCGTAGGCGTCGTTGATCTGCCCGGCGCGGATCATCTCGATGTCGGCGACGATGCCGCGCTCGGCGCAAAAGTCCAGCATCTCCTGCGTCTCGGCAATGCCGCCGATCAGCGAGCCGGCCAGGCTGCGGCGCTTCATGATCAGGTTGAACACGTTGGAGGGCGGATGCGGCGTGGCCGGCGCGCCCACCAGCGCCATGGTGCCGTCGCGCCGGAGCAGGGCCAGAAAGGCGTCCAGGTCGTGCGGCGCCGCCACGGTGTTCAGGATGAAGTCCAGGCTCTTGGCATGCGCCTTCATCTCCCCGCGGTCGCGCGAGACCACGACCTCGTGCGCGCCCAGCGCCTTGGCCGCCTCGCGCTTGGAGGGCGAGGTGGTGAACGCCACCACGTGCGCGCCCATGGCGCGGGCCAGCTTGATGCCCATGTGCCCCAGCCCGCCGATGCCCACCACGCCCACCTTGTGGCCCGGCCCCACCTTCCAGTGGCGCAGCGGGGAGTAGGTGGTGATGCCCGCGCACAGCAGCGGCGCCACGGCAGCCAGCTGCGCCTCGGGGTGGCGCACGCGCAGCACGTAGCGCTCATCCACCACGATCTGCTGCGAATAGCCGCCCAGCGTGTGCCCGGGCGCGTCCGGCGTGGGGCCGTTGTAAGTGCCGACCATCTGGTCGCAGTAGTTCTCCAGCCCGTCCTCGCACTCGGCGCAGTGCCGGCAGCTGTCGACGATGCAGCCCACGCCGACCAGGTCGCCCGGCGCGAAGCCCGAGACGTGCGGGCCCACGGCGGTGACGCGGCCGACGATCTCGTGCCCGGGCACGCAGGGGTAGAGCGTGCCGGCCCATTCGGCGCGCACCTGGTGCAGGTCGGAGTGGCACACGCCGCAGTAGGCGATGGCGATCTGCACGTCGTGCGCGCCCGGGGCGCGGCGGGTGATGCGCAGCGGCGCAAGGGCCTGGTCGGCGGCCTGGGCGCCGTAGGCGTGGATGGTGTCGGTGGCGGTCGTCATGGCGAGGCTCCTTGGTTGCAGACCGGTCGCCGTAGCGGACACAGGCCCGGGGTTTCAAGCATTTTTCGCCCCCAGCGCTTGCTGGTCAAGCGCCAGCAGCTACAAAATCAGGAGTGCGCGGAAGTCGTTCACGTTGGTGTGCGTGGGCCCGGTGATCACCAGGTCCGAGAGCGCATCGAAGAAGCCGTAGGCGTCGTTGCGGTCCAGATGCCCGGGCAGCGACAGGCCCTGCGTGGCGGCGCGCGCCAGCGTGTCGGGGGTCACGCGGGCGCCGGCGTTGTCCTCCATGCCGTCGATGCCGTCGGTGTCCGCCGCCAGCGCCCAGACGCCCGGCTGGCCCTGCAGCGCCTGGGCCAGGCCCAGGCAGAACTCGCCCGCGCGCCCGCCGCGCCCGCGCGGCGTGCCCGGGGGCTGCGCGCGCACGGTGACCGTGGTCTCGCCGCCCGACAGGAGGACGCACGGCCGGGTGAAGGGCGCATCGTGCCGCGCCACGGCGCGCGCCAGCGCCGCGTGCACCTTGCCCACCTCGCGCGACTCGCCCTCCATCTCGTCGGACAGCACGTGCGCGGCAATGCCCGCAGCGCGCGCCGCCTCGGCCGCCGCCGCCAGCGACTGTGCGGGCGTGGCGATCAGGCGCACCTCGCTGCGCGCCAGCCGCGCATCGCCGGGCTTCGGAGTTTCCAGTTCGCCGCGCTGCAGCGCCTGGCGCACGTCGGCAGGGATGTCGATGCGGTAGCGCTCAAGAACAGCCAGCGCGTCGGCGCAGGTACTGGCGTCGGCCACGGTGGGGCCGCTGGCGATCACCGACGGGTCGTCGCCCGGCACGTCGCTGATGGCCAGGGTCAGTACCCGAGCCGGGGCGCAGGCGGCCGCCAGGCGCCCGCCCTTGATGCGCGACAGGTGCTTGCGCACACAGTTCATCTCGCCGATGGCCGCGCCGCTTTGCAGCAGCTCGCGGTTGATGCGCTGCTTGTCGGCCAGCTCCAGCCCGTCGGCCGGCAGCGTCAGCAGGGCCGAGCCGCCGCCGGAGATCAGGCACAGCACCAGGTCGTCCGCGGTCAGGCCCTGCGCCAGGGCCAGAATGCGCTCAGCCGCGGCCAGGCCGGCGGCGTCGGGCACGGGGTGGGCGGCCTCGACCACCTCGATGCGCTGCGCCAGACCGGCCGGGCGCGGCGGCACGTGGCCGTAGCGTGTGACGACCAGCCCGGACAGCGGCGCGTCGGCCGGCCACAGCGCCTCCAGCGCCTGCGCCATGGCCCCGCCGGCCTTGCCCGCGCCCAGCACCAGCGTGCGCCCCTTGGGTGGCGCCGGCAGGTGCGCGCCCAGGGTGTGCAGCGGCTGGGCGCGCTGCACGGCGGCGTCAAACAGGTCGCGCAGGAACGGCTGCGGCTGGGTGTGCGGGTCGTGGATCTGGGGACGGGTCATGCGCCGCATTATGAAAGCCGACATAGCCCGGGTCGGTCAACCGGTTCACCAAAACTGTATACAAAAATTGTTTTACGGCGCTATGATGACCGCATGGACACCTCCACCACCAGCCACATCGTCGAGAGCCTGACCCGGGCCATCGTCGAGCACCGCCTGCTGCCCGGCACCAAGCTGGCCGAGCAGAAGCTGGCGGACCATTTCGGCGTCTCGCGCACCCTGGTGCGCCAGGCACTGTTCCAGCTGTCGCAAAACCGCCTGATCCGCCTGGAGCCGGCACGCGGCGCCTTCGTGGCCACGCCTTCGGTGGACGAGGCGCAGCAGGTCTTCGCCGTGCGCCGCATGCTCGAGGGCGCCATGGTGCGCGCCTTCGTGGCGCAGAGCACGGCCGCGCAGATCCGCGCCTTGAAGGCCCACGTGGCGGCCGAGAAGAAGGCCATGGACGGCGGCGACGTCGGCCAGCGCACCGAGCTGCTGGGCGACTTCCACGTGCGCATGGCCGAGCTGATGGGCAACGCCGTGCTGGCCCAGCTGCTGGGCGAGCTGATCTCGCGCTGCGCCCTGATCACGCTGATGTACCAGTCCACCAGCGCCGCCGAGCATTCGCACGAGGAGCACGCCCGCATCGTCGAGGCGCTGGCCCGGCGCGACGAGGAAGCCGCCGTGCTGCTGATGCAGGAGCACCTGGACAACGTGCAGGCCGGGCTGGTGTTCGACCGCGAGCTGCCCACCAGCGACCTGTCCATGGCCCTGTCCTCCTGAAATCCCCCGATTCCCCGCAACGAGCAGCAGCACGATGTACGACGCCCGCGCCCCCTACCCCCGCGACCTGGTCGGCTACGGCCGCCACACGCCCCACCCGCGCTGGCCGGGCAAGGCCCGCATCGCCGTGCAGTTCGTGCTGAACTACGAGGAAGGCGGCGAGAACAGCGTGCTGCACGGCGACGCGGCGAGCGAACAGTTCCTGTCCGAGATGTTCAACCCCGCGGCCTACCCGGCGCGGCACATGAGCATGGAGGGCATCTACGAATACGGCTCGCGCGCCGGCGTGTGGCGCCTGCTGCGCGAGTTCGAGCGACGCGGCCTGCCGCTCACGGTCTTCGGCGTGGCCACGGCCCTCAAGCGCCACCGCGAGGTGGCCCAGGCCTTCGACGAGCTGGGCCACGAGGTCGCCTGCCACGGGCTGAAGTGGATTCACTACCAGGACGCGCCCGAAGAACTGGAGCGCGCCCACATGCATGAGTGCCTGGCCATCTTCGACGCGCTGTACGGCCAGGGGGGCGACCACGCCCTGGGCTGGTACACCGGCCGCGACAGCCCCAACACCCACCGCCTGGTGGCCGACGCGGGGCGTTTCGTCTATGACAGCGACTACTACGGCGACGACCTGCCCTTTTGGATGCAGGTCGGCAAGAGCGACGGCAGCGCGCACCGCCAGCTCATCGTGCCCTACACGCTGGACGTGAACGACATGCGCTTTGCATTGCCCCAGGGGTTTTCGCACGCCGATCCGTTCTTCCAGTATCTGCGCGACAGCTTCGACGTGCTGTACGCCGAGGGCAACCCGGCCGACGAAGACCGCCCGAAGATGATGAGCGTCGGCATGCACTGCCGGCTGCTGGGCCGGCCCGGGCGCATCGCCGCGCTGCAGCGCTTTCTGGACCACATCCAGCGGCACGAGCACGTCTGGGTGTGCCGCCGGATCGACTTGGCGCGCCACTGGGCCACACAGCACCCGGCACCGGCGATTTGAATAAAAAAGGCCTCCAGCGCTTATGCAGCAAGCGCTGGCAGCTCACATTTTCATAGTAGGAGACACCGTGGCCCTGACCCTGGAACAACTGAACGCCGCGTCGCTACCCGACGCCGTGGCCCTGCTGGACGGCGTGTACGAGCATTCGCCCTGGATCGCCGAAGCCGCGCTGGCGCAGCGGCCCTTCAGGTCGTTGGCCCACCTCAAGCACGCCATGGTGCGGGTGCTGGCCCAGGCGGGCGTGGACAAACAGCTGGCGCTGATCCGCGCGCACCCGGAGCTGGCCGGCAGGGCCGCGGTCAGCCAGCAGCTGACGGCCGAATCCACCAACGAGCAGAGCCGCGCCGGGCTGACCGACTGCTCGCCCGAGGAGTTCGCCCGCATCCAGCAGCTGAACGCCGAGTACAACGCGCGCTTCGGCTTTCCTTTCATCCTGGCCGTGCGCGGCCCGCGCGGCCTGGGCCTGCCGCGCAGCGAGATCATCGACACCTTCGCCCGCCGCCTGGGCAACCCGCCCCAGTTCGAGCGCGAAGAGGCGCTACGCAACATCCACCGCATCGCAGAGATCCGGCTGAACGACAAGTTCGGCTACCAGCCTACCCTGGGCAACGACGTGTGGGACTGGCACGAGCGCCTGGCCCGCCACAGCGACCCGGGCTACGCCGAGCAGGGCCAGCTCACCGTCACCTACCTCACCGACGCGCACCGCGCCTGCGCCCAGCACATCAGCCACTGGATGCGCGAGAGCGGCTTCGACGAGGTCGAGATCGACGCCGTGGGCAACGTGGTCGGGCGCTACCGCCCCGCGGCAGGGGACGGCAAATATCTCATGACCGGCAGTCACTACGACACGGTGAGGAACGGCGGCAAGTACGACGGACGCCTGGGCATCTTCGTGCCCATGGCCGCCGTGCGCGAGCTGCACCGGCAAGGCCGGCGCCTGCCCTTCGGCATCGAGGTGGTGGCGTTCTCCGAGGAGGAAGGCCAGCGCTACAAGGCCACCTTCCTGGGCTCGGGAGCGCTGACCGGCCACTTCGACACCGCCTGGCTGGAGCAGCGCGATGCCGACGGCATCACCATGCGCCAGGCCATGCAGCACGCCGGCCTGTGCGTTCAGGATATCCCCAAGCTCAAGCGCGACCCGGCCCGCTACCTGGGCTTCGTGGAGGTGCACATCGAGCAGGGCCCGGTGCTGGCCGAGCTGGACCTGCCGCTGGGCGTGGTCACCAGCATCAACGGCTGCGCCCGCTACGTCTGCGAGATGACGGGCATGGCCAGCCACGCCGGCACCACGCCCATGGACCGCCGCCGCGATGCCGCCCTGGGTGTGGCCGAGCTGGCGCTGTACATGGAGCAGCGCGCCCTGCAGGACAGCGGCTGCGTGGCCACCATGGGCATGCTGGCCGTGCCCTCGGGCTCCATCAACGTGGTGCCCGGGCGCTGCGCCTTCAGCATGGACATGCGCGCACCCACCGACGCGCAGCGCGACGCCCTGGTGGCCGACGTGCTGGCGCGCCTGCGCGCCATCGCCCAGCGCCGCGGCCTGCAGTACACGGCCGAGCTGGCCATGCAGGCCTCGGCCGCGCCCAGCGACCCCGTCTGGCAGCGGCGCTGGGAGTCCGCCGTGCAGGCCGTGGGCGCACCCCTGTACCGCCTGCCCAGCGGCGCCGGCCACGACGCCATGAAGCTGCACGAACTGATGCCCCAGGCCATGCTGTTCGTGCGCGGGCTCCACAGCGGCATCAGCCACAACCCGCTGGAGTCCACCACCAGCGACGACATGCAGCTGGCCGTAGACGCCTTCAGCCACCTGCTGGGCCAGCTCGCCGCCGAGATGGCCTGATACCTCTTTCACACGGACCGCCATGAACCCCGACCGCCAAGCCACCTATGCCGCGCTGGATGCGTGGATCGACCAGCACTTCGACGAGCAGGTGCAGTTTCTGCAGGCGCTGGTGCGCGTGCCCACCGACACCCCGCCGGGCAACAACGCGCCGCATGCCGAACGCACGGCCGAGCTGCTCGCGCCCTTCGGTTTTGAGGCCGAGCGCCACGCCGTGCCCGAAAGCGCGGTGCGCGACTACGGCATGCAGTCCATCACCAACCTCATCGTGCGCCGCCCCTATGGCGATGGCGGCCGCACCATCGCCCTGAATGCCCACGGCGACGTGGTGCCCCCGGGCGAGGGCTGGACGCACGACCCCTACGGCGCCGAAGTGGTGGACGGGCGCATGTACGGCCGCGCCACCGCCGTGAGCAAGAGCGATTTCTCCACCTTCACCTGGGCCGTGCGCGCGCTGGAGGCCGTGGCCCGGCCGCGCCAGGGCGCGGTGGAGCTGCACTTCACCTACGACGAGGAGTTCGGCGGCCTGCTGGGCCCCGGCTGGCTTTTGGCCCAGGGGCTGACGAAGCCCGACCTGATGATCGCCGCGGGCTTTTCCTACGAGGTGGTCACCGCGCACAACGGCTGCCTGCAGATGGAGGTCACGGTGCACGGCAAGATGGCCCACGCCGCCGTGCCGCGCACTGGTGTGGACGCGCTGCAGGGCGCCGTGGCGCTGATGAACGCGCTGTACGCCGAGAACGCCAGGTACCGCCAAGTGCGCTCGCAGGTGCCGGGCATCGACCACCCCTATCTGAACATCGGCCGCATCGAGGGCGGCACCAACACCAACGTCATTCCGGGCAAGGTGGTGCTCAAGCTCGACCGCCGCATGATCCCCGAGGAGAAGCCGGCCGAGGTGGAGGCCAGCCTGCGCGCCGTGATCGCCCAGGCCGTGCAGAAGTTCAACGCCGAGCACGGCTACGCCGGCGAGGACGCCGTGCGCGTGGACATCCGGCGGCTGTTGCTGGCCAATGCCATGACGCCCCTTCCCGGCAATGCGCCGCTGGTGGACGCCATTCAGAAGCACGGTGAGGCGGTCTTTGGCGAAAAGCCCCCGGCCGTGGGCACGCCGCTGTACACCGACGTGCGCCTGTACGTGGAGCGCGGCATCCCCGGCGTGATCTACGGCGCCGGCCCGCGCACGGTGCTGGACAGCCACGCCAAGCGCGCCGACGAGCGCATCGAGCTGGCTGACCTGCGCCGCGCCACCAAGGTGGTGGCGCGCAGCCTGGTGGACCTGCTGGCCTGACGCGGCCCTTCCCCTCCCGCCTCACGCAACCCGGCCCAGGCCGAGTTTTTCATGCCCGCGCCTGGCGGCATTTTTCATATTGCGGCGTGACTTGCTGCGGTGCAAAACACGGCAGGGCCGAGACGGGGCCAACGGGCCGAAAAGGCCATCCTGACACGGGCAAACCCCTAGCAAAACGGGCCTGCCGCGGCCGTTTTCCCGGTGTCTGACGCAAAGGGTTTTGTATACACTTTTTGTATGGATCGGTGTGCGCAATCGCCCCACGACCGGACCAACCTGCCACGCCGCTGCTGCGGCGCGCCCGTGAGGAACCAAGGAAGACCCATGTCCACGACCGTCCATCCCGTTGACGAAAAACTCCCCTGGGGCCGCGCGGCCACGCTGGGGCTGCAGCACGTGCTGGTCATGTATGCCGGCGCGGTGGCGGTGCCGCTGATCGTGGGGCGGGCACTGAACCTGCCGCCCGACCAGGTGGCCCACCTGATCTCGGCCGACCTGTTCGTCTGCGGCCTGGTGACGCTGATCCAGGCATGGGGCTGCACGCAGTGGTTCGGCATCCGGTTGCCGGTGATGATGGGCGTGACCTTCGCCGCCGTGGCGCCTATGGTGTCCATGGCGCAGGCCACGGGGGGGCAGCTGGGCGCGGGGCTGATCTTCGGCTCGGTGATCGGCGCGGGGGTGGTCTCCATCCTGATCGCGCCGTTCATGAGCCGCATGCTGCGCTTTTTCCCGCCGGTGGTCACCGGCACCATCATCGCCGTGATCGGCATCAGCCTGATGCGCGTGGGCATCAACTGGATCTTCGGCAACCCCGTGGGCCCCACGGCGCCCTCGGTGCCCAATCCCGAGCACCTGAAGTGGCTGGCCGAGGCCCAGGCCGCCGCCGGCGCGCCGGGCTCGGCGCTGCCCCCGGTGCCCAAGGGCTTCGCAGTGGTGCCCACCGTCCCCAACCCCAAGTACGCCGACCTGACGGGCGTGGGCATCTCCGGCATCGTGCTGCTGACCATCTTGCTGGTGGCACGCTTCGGCCGCGGCTTCGTGGCCAACATCTCGGTGCTGCTGGGCATCCTCGTTGGCGGCGTCCTCACCGCTGCCATGGGGCTGATGAGCTTTCAGAAGGTGGCCCAGGCCAAGTGGGTCGACGTGGTGCTGCCCTTCCAGATCGCCACGCCGGTGTTCGACCCGGTGCTGATCCTGACCATGACGCTGGTGATGATCGTGGTGATGATCGAATCCCTGGGCATGTTCCTGGCACTGGCCGACATGACGGGCAAGGAGATCACCTCCGAAGACCTCAAGCGCGGCCTGCGCACCGACGGCCTGGGCACGCTGATCGGCGGCATCTTCAACACCTTCCCCTACACCAGCTTCTCGCAGAACGTGGGCCTGGTGGCCGTGACCGGCGTGAAGAGCCGCTGGGTCTGCGTGGCCGGCGGCTTCGTTCTGGTGGTGCTGGGCGTGCTGCCCAAGATGGCGGCGCTGGTGGAGTCGCTGCCCACCGTGGTGCTGGGCGGTGCCGGCCTGGTCATGTTCGGCATGGTGGCGGCCACGGGCATCCGCATCCTGTCCAACGTGGATTTCCAGCACAACCGCAACAACGCCATGATCGTGGCCGTCTCCATCGGCGTGGGCATGATCCCGCTGGTGGCGCCCAACTTCCGCCAGTGGATGCCGCACGCCATCCATCCGCTGATCGAATCCGGTATCCTGCTGTCGTCTCTCGCCGCCGTGGCATTGAACGTATTCTTCAACGGCGCCAGCCGCGACACCTCTGCGGCCGTGCTCGCCGCCCGGCAGGCCGACGCCCACTGAACAAGCGCCGCGCCATTCGATACCCTCCACCCGAAGGTAAAAGACCCCTGACGATGCCCCGTCGGCCGCTGGCTGCCGGGGCATTTTTTGGCCCTGCTGGCGGCCCCAGCGCCGTCAGCATGCAGTAAGCTCGTTTTGACCGTTTTCCGAGCGCTCAACGCTCCGTTCCCGCCATGACACAGAACCTCTCCGCCGCCGAATCCGCCCTGCGCGACGCCGCCCGCGAATACCACCGCAACCCTACCCGCGGCAAGATTTCCGTCACGCCGACCAAGCCGCTGTCCAACCAGCGCGACCTGTCGCTGGCCTACTCGCCCGGGGTGGCCTATCCCTGCCTGGACATCCAGGCCGATCCGTCCAAGGCGTTCGACTACACCTCGCGCGGCAACCTGGTGGGCGTCATCACCAACGGTACGGCCGTGCTGGGCCTGGGCGACATCGGCCCGCTGGCGGGCAAGCCGGTCATGGAAGGCAAGGGCTGCCTGTTCAAGAAGTTCGCCGGCGTGGACGTGTTCGACATCGAGCTGGCCGAGCGCGACCCGGACAAGCTGATCGAGATCATCGCCGCGCTGGAGCCGACGCTGGGCGGCATCAACCTGGAGGACATCAAGGCACCCGAGTGCTTCTACATCGAGCGCGAGCTGTCCAAGCGCATGAACATCCCGGTGTTCCACGACGACCAGCACGGCACGGCCATCATCAGCAGCGCCGCCCTGCTCAACGGCCTGGAGCTGGTAGGCAAGGACATCGGCACGGTGAAGGTCGCCGTCTCCGGCGCCGGCGCGGCGGCCATCGCCTGCGTGGACGTGATGGTGGGGCTGGGCGTAAAGCGCGAGCACATCTTCATGGTCGACTCCAAGGGCGTGATCCACACCGGCCGCACCGGCCTGGACGAATCCAAGGCGCGCTATGCACAGGCCACCGAGGCCCGCACCCTGGCCGACGTGGTGGCCGGCGCCGACGTGTTCCTGGGCTGCTCTGCCCCCGGCGTGCTGACGGCCGAAATGGTGAAGACCATGGCCGCCAAGCCCATCATCCTGGCCCTGGCCAATCCCGAGCCGGAGATCCGTCCCGAGCTGGCGCGCGCCGTGCGTCCGGACTGCATCATCGCCACCGGGCGCTCGGACTACCCCAACCAGGTCAACAACGTCCTGTGCTTTCCCTACATCTTCCGCGGCGCGCTGGACTGCGGCGCCAGCAAGATCACCGAGGAGATGAAGCTGGCCTGCGTGCGCCAGATCGCCGCCCTGGCCAAGGAGAACATCAGCGAGGAAGTGGCCGCGGCCTACGCCGGCACCGAACTCACCTTCGGCCCCGACTACCTCATCCCCACGCCCTTCGACTCGCGCCTGATCCTGAAGATCGCCCCGGCCGTGGCGCAGGCGGCCTTTGAGTCGGGCGTGGCCACGCGCCCCATCGAGGACATGGAGGCCTACCGCGAGCACCTGTCGCGCTACGTCTACCAGACCGGCATGCTGATGCGCCCGGTCATCAACGCCGCCAAGGCCCTGCCCGAGGAGCAAAAGCGCGTGGCCTACGCCGACGGCGAGGACGAACGCGTGCTGCGCGCGGCGCAGGTGGCCATCGACGACCACATCGCCCGCCCCATCCTGGTGGGCCGCCCCGCCGTGATCGCCACGCGCATCGCCAAGGCCGGCCTGCGCATGCAGCCGGGCGTGGACGTGGAGATCGTCAACCCCGAGGACGACCCGCGCTTTCGGCAGTACTGGGAGCTGTACCACCAGCTCATGAAGCGCAGCGGCGCCACGCCCGAGGTGGCCAAGGCCGCCGTGCGCCGCTCCAACACCATCATCGCCGCGCTGATGGTGCGCATCGGCGACGCCGACGCCATGATCTGCGGCCTGGCCGGCACCTACGAAACGCACCTGGAGCGCATCGACAGCGTGCTGGGCCGCGCTGAGGACGCCCGCCAGTACGCCGCCCTGAACGCCGTGATGACCGCCAGCAGCGGCCCGCTGTTCATCGCCGACACCTACGTCAACGACGACCCCACGGCCGAGGAGCTCGCCGAGATCGCCTGGGCCTCGGTGCAGGAGGTGCAGCGCTTCGGCGTGCCGCCCAAGGTGGCTTTTTTGTCCCACTCCAGCTACGGGTCGTCGCGCCGCGGCTCGGCACGCAAGATGCGCGCCGCGCGCGACCTGTTCGTCGAACGCCACCCGGATATCGAGTGCGATGGCGAGCTGCACGGCGACGCCGCGCTGGAGCCCAAGATCCGCGCCGCCTACCTGGCCGACTCCACGCTCACCGGCTCGGCCAACGTGCTGGTCTGCCCCAACCTGGACTCGGCCAACATCCTCTACAACGTGCTCAAGACCACCAGCAGCGGCGGCGTGACGGTGGGCCCCATCCTGATGGGCACTGCCGCCACGGCCTACATCCTCACGCCCGCCGCCACCATGCGCCGAGTGCTGAACATGACCGCCCTGGCCGTCGCCAGCAGCGCCGCGAAGCGCAAGTAGGCTGCCGGCCCCCAGCGGGACAGGCCGGGTTTAATTGACTAGCAAATGATTTGAATTCAAATCATTTGCTAGAATTAGGGGATGGAACATGCCCCGTCGCCCCGCCCTACCCCCTCCCTTCCTGCCAAGCGCCTGCTGGGCGTGCGCCTGGTCGGCCTGGGCCGGCGCTGGCGCAAGACGCTAGACACCCGGCTGGCCGCCGAAGGCCTGAGCGACGCCGTCTGGACTCCGCTGGTGCACCTGCACCGCCGGGGTGACGGCCTGTCGCAGACCGAGCTGGCCGCGGCCGTGGGGCTGGACGGCTCCAGCCTGGTGCGCCTGCTGGACGCCCTGGTGGCACAGGGCCTGATAGAACGCCAGCCCCATGCCAGCGACCGGCGCGTCAAGCTGGTGCACCTGACCGACGCCGGCCGGCGCACAGCCGCCGGCATCCGCAAGCGCCTGGCGGCCATCGAGGACGAACTGCTGGCCGACCTGGACGACGCCACCGCCCAGGCCCTGCTGCAGGCATTCGACCGTATCGAGGCGCGCATCGCCGCCGCCCAGCAGCCGGCATGACCGCCATGGCCCGCCGCACCCCCGCACCCTCGCCGTCCTTGCCCCTCGTCTCGCGCGGCCACGCGCTGCGCCACCTCGCCGCGCCCGCACGGCTGCGCGAGAGCCTGGCGCTGCAGCGCCCACCCTCGGTGCGCAATGCCGCCATCGCCGGCCTGCAGGCGGCCCTGGCCGTGGTGCTGGCGGCCGCGGCGCTGCATGCCTCGCCGTGGGCGCACGTGGCCGGCTTCGGTGGGCTGGGCGCGCTGGCGGCGCTGTTCGGCCGCTTCGCGCCGTTGGCGCGGCGTCGACGCATGGTGCTGGTGGCCGGGGCGCTGCTGGTCCTGCCGGTGGCGCTGCTGTCACTGCTGGCCTGGGCAGGGTGGCCACCGCTGGCACTGCTGCTGGCGCTGTCGGCCATGGCGGGGGCGCTGGCATCGCTGGCGCACCGCACGCAGATCGGGGCGCCCGGGGCGGTGATCTTCATCTTCGCGGCCAGCGCCGCGATCAGCCCCATCTCCGGCATGACCGCGTGGACCGAGCGCACCGCCGCCACCGCGCTGGGCGTGGCCGCCGCATGGCTGCTGTGCCTGTTGACCGACCGCCTGCGCGACCTGGAGGTGGCGCCGCCGGCCCCCGCAGCCGCGGCCGGCGTGCGGCCACCCCTGTCGCCGGGCTACGCGCCGCTGCAGGCCCTGCGCGTGGCGCTGTGTGCGGCGCTGGCCGCGCTGCTGGCGTACGCGGCCGGCTGGTCGCACCCGGCCTGGGCAGCCATTGGCGCGGTGGCCGTGCTGCAGGGTGCCCACCTGCCCGGCACCATGCACCGCGCCTGGCAGCGCACGCTGGGTACGCTGGTGGGCGCGGCCGTGGCCTGGGCCATTCTGTCGGCCTCGCCTTCGTTCGCCGCGCTGCTGCTGGCCGTAGCCGTGCTGCAGATACTCACGGAGGTGGTCATCGGCTTCAACTACGCGCTGGGGCAGATCTTCATCACGCCCATGGCGCTGTTGATGACCAACCTGGCCAGCCACGGCGAGCCGGCCGACATGGCGCTGGCACGCATCTACGACACCACGCTGGGCGCTGCCGTGGGCATTGCGCTGGCGCTGGTGCTGTCGTCGCTGGACGAGCGCGTGCACCTCGCGCGCCACCACGGCAGCCTGAAGAATTGAGACAAAAACAGGCTGCAGCGCGCGCCAGTCAAGCGCAAGCAGCTCTTATTTTAATAGCGCAGGGCTGCGGCGCTCAGGCCGTCAGCTTCAGCCCCACGATGCCGGCCAGGATGAGTCCGGCGCAGGCCAGCCGCGCGACGGTCGCCGGTTCGCCGAACAGCACGATGCCCAGCGCCACCGTGCCCAGCGCGCCGATGCCCGTCCACACGGCGTAGGCCGTGCCCACGGGCAGCGTGCGCATTGCCAGGCCCAGCAGCCCCACGCTCACCGTCATCGCCACCACCGTGCCCACGCTGGGCCACAGTCGCGTGACGCCCTCGGTGTATCTCAGGCCGATGGCCCAGCCGATTTCAAACAGGCCGGCCACCACCAGCAGCACCCATGCCATGAACGCCTCCTTGCTCCGCGGGCCGTCCCGGGTGGATGGAGACACGCCGCCGGGGCCGTCCCCGCCGGGGCCTGGGCGGCAGCGCGCCAGGCCCGGCCAGTGTAGGCGGCGGCGCTGGCCCCGGCAGCGCGCGCCGGCAAGCCCCCGTGCGCCGTGGGTGGCTGCGGCGCGACCGTGGCGCGCCCCGCTCAGCGGCCAGACCGTGTGCGGTGCTGGTGCGCCAGCGACAGCCCGAACACCGCCAGCCCGCCCAGCGCCAGGACCGCCCCCACCCAGCCGGTGGACGCCCAGCCCCAGCCCCAGACGATGGCCATGCCGCCCAGCCAGGCGCCCAGGGCGTTGGCCGCGTTGAAGGCCGAGTGGTTCAGTGCCGCGGCCAGGGCCTGCGCGTCGCCGGCCACGTCCATCAGCCGCACCTGCAGCGCCGGGCCCAGCGCGCCGAGGGTGCCCACCAGGAAGGTGCTGGCCAGCGCCCACGGCAACATCGGCGCCGTGAGCGCGAACAGCGCCAGCACCGCGCAGCCCCAGACCAGCAGGCCGGCGATGGTGCCCAGCAGGTGTCGATCCATGAAGCGCGGGCCGACCGCGTTGCCCGCCACCATGCCCAGGCCCAGCAGCGCCAGAGCGAAAGGCAGCACCTCGGGCGGCAGCCTCGCCAGCTCGAGCAGCGTGGGCTTGATGTAGCTGAACACCGAAAACAGCCCGCCAAAGCCGATGGCGCCCACGCCCAGCGTGAGCCAGACCTGCGCGCGGCGCAGTGCGCCCAGCTCGCGCAGCGCACTGGCCTGCACCGGCGCCGGCGTGCGCGGCAGCCAGCGGCGCACCAGGGCGATCGCCAGCACACCGATAGCGCCCACCAGCGCGAAGGCCACACGCCAGCCCAGCGCCTGGCCCATCCAGGCCGCCAGCGGCACGCCCACGACGACGGCCAGCGTCAGCCCGAGCATGACGTGGCCCACCGCCGCCGCGCGCCGGCCCGCTGGCGCCAGCCCCGCAGCCACCAGCGCCGCCACGCCGAAATAGGTGCCGTGCGGCAGCCCGGTGGCAAAGCGCAGCAGGTTCAGACTGGCATAGCCGGGCGCCAGCGCGCTGGCGAAGTTGCCCAGCGCAAAGAAGGCCATCAGCGCCATCAGCAGCGCGCGCCGCTCCATGCGAGCGCCCAGCACCGCCAGCACCGGCGCGCCCACCACCACCCCCAGTGCGTAGGCGCTGATGACGTGCCCGGCCCGCGGGATGGACACGCCCAGCTCCTGCGCCACCTCCGGCAGCAGGCCCATGATGGCGAACTCGCCGGTGCCGATGCCGAAGCCGCCCACGGCCAGCGCCAGCACGGCCGGGCCGTAGGTGCGGCGCTGGGGCGCCGCGGCGGGCGTGGCGGGGGAAGCGGGCTGGGACGTGGCAGAGGTCATCGCGGAGAAATCAGGGAAAACCCTGTGATTGTCATCCGGGCGCGATGGCAAAGGTTGCAGCGGGCCATTGTGATAGGTATGAATCTTTTCAGGCTCAAACCCTTACCCATCCTGCGCAAGCAGCTATCTATTTAGAAGCATCTTTCTAAGTGCGCCGGTGCGCAGGCGCGGGCGCCACCTGCACCAGTTGTGCCGCGGCCGCGCGCAGCGGCTCCATCTGGCGGCATACCTGGGCCAGCTGCAGGTGCAGCAGCGAAGGTTCGGCGTGCAGCGCAGGCGGCGCCGCGTCCAGCGTCCGCGCCCAGGCGTCGGCGCTGCAATCGCCCGGCGGCGGCGGGGTGTGGGTGCGCAGCGCCTGCGCCACCGCCTCGATCTGCCCGGCCAGGGCCTCGGCCGCGCGCCCGGCCAGGTCGTCCTGGGGCAACGTATGCGCCCCTGGGTCCGGCTGCAGGTCGCGGTGTGCTCCCAGAGCGGACAGGCAGCCCAGCAGGGTGTGCGTGCTGCCCAGCAGGTCCAGCCCCGCGCGCGCATGGCGGCGCACCCAGGGCGGCTCGTGCAGCATGTGCGACAGCATGGTCGTCAGGGCGGCATCGGTGTCGTGCGCGCGGCGGCGCGCCACGCGGTAGGCCAGGTCGTCGCTGCGGCCCGTGGCGTACTGGGCGACGATCTGGCGCAGGTAGGCCGCGCAGGCCGCCAGCGCGTCGGCCGCACCCGCACCCAGGCGCCGGCCCTGCCAGTCGGGCAGCACCAGCAGCAGCCCGGCGGCGGCAATGGCTGCGCCCACCAGCGTGTCCAACAGGCGCGGCACGATCAGCGCATAGCCGGCGCCCGTGCCGTGGTTGAACAGCATCAGCACCATCAGCGTGACCGCGGCCGTGGCCGTTGTGTAACGCTGCGTGCGCGTGAGGAAGAACGCCACACCGCCCAGCACTGCCAGCAGCGCCTGTACCGCGGGCTGCGGAAACAGCCGCATCAGCGCCCAGCCCAGCACCAGCCCCAGCACCGTGCCGCCCAGCCGCTGCGCCAGGCGCGCTACCGTGGCGCCATAGGTGGGCTGGCAGACGATGAGCGTGGTCATCATGATCCAGTAGCCGTGCTGCGGGTCGGTGAGCTGCATGGCGCCCCAGGCGGCGGCCAGCGCCAGCGTGAGCCGCACCGCATGGCGAAACAGCGCCGAGCGCACGTGCAGCTGCGCACGCACCCGCGCCCCGGCCTCGCGCAAGGAGTGCGGCGCCAGGTCCAGCAGACTGGTGTCGCCGCGCAGCGGCTCGGTCGGCGGCCGCGTGGCTGTGGCCAGCTGGGTGCTCAGGCGGTCCAGGTTGCGCGCCACCGCGCGCAGCGAGCGCAGCGGCCGCTGCCACTCCGGCTGCGCCTGCCGGCCCAGCCAGTCGAGGGAGGCGTGCAGATCAGCCAGCGCCGGGCCGTGCGGCGCCTGCACCTCGGGAGCGCGGCGGCGCCGCAGCGCTTCGGCGAGTTGCGTGCAGGCGTCGCCCTGCAGGTGCAGCACGCGCTGGCAGCGGTACAGCACGTCGCTGTGAAACAGCACCTCGGTCCAGTCGCCGTAGGGGTAATGCGAGGCGCTGGCGCGCTCGTGGATGTCCTGGGCGATGAAGTACAGGCCCAGCAGCTGGGCCAGCGCGCCCTGCGGCGCGCGGCCGGGCACGGTGCGCGCCAGGATGGCGTCCTTGGCCGTGTTAAGCGCCGCCACCACGTGCGCGTTGGAGCGTGCCAGCTGCAGCCGCCGCGCGCGCAGGTCCACCCCACGCACGGGCTCGAACATGCCGGCCTTGACGCGCAGGTGCCCGCCCAGCGCCAGGTACACGCCGGACAGCGCATGCCGCACGGGCAGCACCGGCGCCGCGGCGCTCCACAGCACCGACAGCAGGCCATACCAGGCCGCGCCGGCCACCAGCAGCGCGGCGACCCGTCCCGCCGGCATCGGTGCCCGGCCGGCCCCCGGCTCACTGATGGCGGCATACAGCGCCAGGATGATGGTCGCCGCGGTGATGGTGCGGTAGCGCCCGCCCACGGCGCCCAACAGGGTGAAGACGAAGCTGCACCCCAGCAGCGCCGCCAGCAGGGCCAGCGGCCGCGCGGCCAGTTCCGCGACCCCCAGGCCCACGACGGCGAAGCTCGCCAGCGTCACGGCCAGGGCCTTCAGGCGGCCGCGCCAGCTGTCGTCGGCCTCGGCCAGCGCGCTGGCGAACACGCCCAGCAACAGCGGCACCATCAGGTCGCCGCGCCCGCTGGCGACGCCCAGCGCCAGCACGCTGGCCAGCGCCACCGCCAGGCGCAGCGCGTAGGCCCAGGCGATCTCGGCGCCCAGGCGCTGCAGCCACTGCGCGGTCGAACCGTCCATGGCGGGATGAATCAATCAGCCCGTGTTGCGCAGGCCGGCGGCGATGCCGTTGATGCAGATGTGGATGCCGGTCTGCACGCGCTCGTCGCCCTGGCCCGCGCGCCAGCGGCGGATCAGCTCCACCTGCAGGTGGTGCAGCGGATCGATGTAGGGGAAGCGGTGGCGCATGGAGCGCGCCAGCGCGGTGTTGGCCGCCAGGCGCTGGCGCTCGCCGGTGATGCGCGTGAGCGCCTCGGCGGTGCGGTGCCATTCGGCCTCGATGGCGGCGAACACCCGCCGGCGCAGCCGCGCGTCCTGCACCAGTTCGCTGTAGCGCGAGGCCAGGGCCAGATCGCTCTTGGCCAGCACCATGTCCATGTTGGACAGCAGGGTGTGGAAGAACGGCCACTGACGGTACATCTTCTGCAGCAGCTGCAAGCGCGCCTTGGGGTTCTCCCCCGGGGCCTTGGTGAAGGCCTCCACCGCCGCGCCGAAGCCGTACCAGCCCGGCAGCGTCAGTCGGCACTGTCCCCAGCTGAAGCCCCAGGGGATGGCGCGCAGGTCCTCGATCTTCTGGCTGGCCTTGCGCGAGGCCGGGCGCGAGCCGATGTTCAGCTCGGCGATCTCGCGGATCGGCGTGGAGCCGAAGAAGTACTGGGTGAAGCCCGGGGTTTCGTACACCAGCGCACGGTAGGCGGCCATGCCGGCGCGCGACAGCTCCTCGGCCGCCTCCAGGAAGGCCGGGCTGGCCGGCTTGGTGGGCTGCAGCAGCGTAGCCTCCAGCGTGGCGGCGACCAGCGTCTCCAGGTTGCGCCGGCCGATCTCGGGGTTGGCGTACTTGGAGGCGATGACCTCACCCTGCTCGGTCAGGCGGATCTGGCCGCGCACGGTGCCCGGCGGCTGCGCCAGGATGGCCTGGTAGCTGGGCCCGCCGCCGCGCCCCACGGTGCCGCCGCGGCCGTGGAACATGCGCAGCGCGATCGGCGTGCGCGCCCCGGCGTTCATTTCGTCGAACAGCGCCACCAGCGCGATCTCGGCGCGGTACAGCTCCCAGTTGCTGGTGAAGATGCCGCCGTCCTTGTTGCTGTCGCTGTAGCCCAGCATGATGTCCTGCAGCGCGCCGCTGGCGCGCACCAGCTGCGCGACGCCCGGCAGCGCGTAGAACTCGCGCATGATGGGCGCGGCGTTGCGCAGGTCTTCGATGGTCTCGAACAGCGGCACGACGATGAGCTGCACGCGCGCGTCACTGTCGCCCAAAGCGCCCTGCATCAGGCCCACTTCCTTTTGCAGCAGCAGCACCTCCAGCAGGTCGCTCACCGTCTCGGTGTGGCTGATGATGTAATGGCGTATGGCCTGGGGGCCGTAGCGCCGGCGCAGGGCCAGCGCGGTCTCGAAGATGGCCAGCTCGCCCTGCGTGTGCTCGCTGTAGCGCGCGCCCACCACGCGCAGCGGGCGCGCGTCGCCCAGCAGGCGCAGCAGCAGGGCGCGGCGCTCGGCCTCGGGCAGCTGGGCGTAGTCCGTCTCGACCCGCGCCAGCGCCAGCAGCTCGGCCACCACGCGCTCGTGCTGGTCGGAACTCTGGCGCAAATCCACCGTCGCCAGATGGAAGCCGAAGACCTCCACGGCGCGCATCAGCGGCCGCAGGCGCTCGGCCGTGAGCGCGCCGCCGCGGTGCGAGCGCAGCGAGGCCTCGATCACGCGCAGGTCGGCCAGGAAGTCCTCGGCGCTGTCGTAAGGGCTGTGCGGCGCGACGGCGTGGCGCGCGGCCTCGGTGCCGGTCAGGGCCTTGAGCGTGGCGGCCAGGCGGGCGTAGATGCCGGTCAGCGCGCGGCGGTAGGGCTCGTCCTGGCGGTGCACGCTGGCGTCGGGCGAGCGCTCGGCCAGCTGCTGCATCTGGGGCGAGACCTCCACCAGGTTGCTGGAGAGAGACAGCTCGCGCCCCAGCTGGTGCACCTCGGTCAGATAGTGGCGCAGCGCCACCTCGCCCTGGCGCGACAGCGCCAGCGACAGCGTGCCGGCGCTCACGTTCGGGTTGCCGTCGCGGTCGCCGCCGATCCACTGGCCCATGCGCAGAAAGCTGGCCACCGGGTGCTGCGCGCCCAGCTCGCGCTCCAGCTCGGCGTAGATCTTGGGGATCTCGGTCAGAAAGGTCGACTCGTAGTACGACAGCGCGTTCTCGATCTCGTCGGCCACGGTGAGCTTGGAGTAGCGCAAGAGGCGCGTCTGCCACAGCTGGGCCACGCGGGCGCGCAGCTGCGCCTCGTTGGCCGCCAGCTCGCGCGGCGTCAGCGTGTCGCGCGCCGCCTTGTACAGCTGGGCGCGGGTGGCGATCTCGTCGCGCTGGGCCAGCAGCTGGGCGATGCCGCGCTCGGCGTCCAGGATGCTCTTGCGCTGCACCTCTGTCGGGTGGGCGGTGAGGACCGGCGCCACGTAGGCGGCGGCCAGCGTCTCCGCCACGGCGCGCGGGGCGATGCCGGCCCAGCGCAGGCGCGCCAGCGCCACCTCGATGCTGCCTTCCTGGCTGCTGCCGGCGCGCTCGTGCACGGCCCGGCGCCGGATGTGGTGCCGGTCCTCTGCCAGGTTGGCCAGGTGGCTGAAATAGGTGAAGGCGCGGATCACGCTCACCGTCTGATCGCCGGTGAGGGACTTGAGCAGCTTTTTCAGCGCGCGGTCGGCTTCCTGGTCGGCGTCACGGCGGAAGGCCACAGACAGCTTGCGCACCTGCTCGACCAGGTCATAGGCGGCCACGCCCTCCTGCTCGCGGATCACATCGCCCAGGATGCGCCCGAGCAGGCGGATGTCCTGCGTCAGCGGCTGGTCCTTGCTGCCGGCGCGGCGGGCGCCGCCGGCGTGAGCGGAAGCGGTCTGGTCGGGCGTGCCGGAGTCGGCGGCCTGGGCTGCGGGAGCGTTCATGCGCGGGAGGTCTCCTGATGCGCCGGACAAAGGGGGGCAGAGGCGGTCGCGGCGCGGCTGTTGCAGCGCAGCATGCTAGCATCCCCCGCTGCCCTGGCCGACCGCCGCCGGGGCCGCGCGAGACTGTTTTTTTCCGATGAGCCACACCCGCCCCGCCACCCCCTCCTCCATCGTGATCGCCACGCGCGAAAGCCAGCTGGCCCTGTGGCAGGCCGAGCACGTGCAGCAGCTGCTGACGGCGCGCGGCCACGCCGTGCAGCTGCTGGGCATGACCACCCGCGGCGACCAGATCCTGGACCGCTCGCTGTCCAAGGTGGGCGGCAAGGGCCTGTTCGTGAAGGAGCTGGAGGTGGCACTGGAAGAAGGCCGCGCCGACATCGCCGTGCACTCCCTCAAGGATGTGCCCATGGAGCTGCCCACCGGTTTCGCCCTGGCCTGCGTGATGGAGCGCGAGGACCCGCGCGACGCCTTCGTCTCGAGCCGCTACGCCGCGCTCGACGAGATTCCGCAGGGCGGCGTGGTCGGCACCTCCAGCCTGCGCCGCCAGGTGCTGCTGCAGGCGCTGCGCCCCGACCTGAAGATCGAACCGCTGCGTGGCAACGTGAACACCCGCCTGCGCAAGCTGGACGAAGGCCAGTACGACGCCATCGTGCTGGCCGCCGCAGGCCTCAAGCGCCTGGGCCTGGCTGAGCGCATCCGTGCCATCTTCACGCCCGAGCAGATGCTGCCGGCCGCCGGCCAGGGCGCCCTGGGCATCGAGGTGCGCGCGGCCCGCGCCGACCTGTTTGACGCCCTGGCGCCGCTGGCCCACCAGCAGACCTGGCTGACGGTGACAGCCGAGCGCGCTGTCAGCCGCGCCATGGGCGGCAGCTGCTCCATGCCGCTAGCCGCGCACGGCCAGTGGCAGGAGGGCACGCTGCAACTGCGCGCCGCCTGGGGCGATGTGCAGGGCCGCGTGCCGCTGGTGCACGCTCAGGGTCAGGCGCAGGTGCGCACGCTGGAACAGGCCGACGCCCTCGGTCTGGCCGTGGCGGCGCTGCTGCGCGAGGGCGGCGCCACCGGAGCTGGCCCCCTTTGAATTCCGCCCCCCGCGCCATCGTCACTCGCCCGGCGCACGACGCGGCGCAGTGGGTACGCGACCTGGGCGCCCAGGGCATCGCCGCCCAGGCCCTGCCGCTGATTGCCATCCGCACCGTGGCCGGGCCGGCGCTGGTCCAGGCGCTGCAGCAGGCCCGCGCGGCCGCCGCCGGCTACCGCGCGCTGATGTTCGTCAGCGGCAATGCCGTCACGCATTTCTTTGAGCCAAATACGGCTCCAGCCCTTGCTGGACAAGCGCTGGCAGCTACTAATACAAGAGCATGGGCACCCGGCCCCGGCACCGTCCAGGCGCTGCTGGCCGCCGGCGTCCCCGCTGCGCGCATCGACGCCCCGCCGCCGAGCAGCGCGCAGTTCGACTCCGAGGCGCTGTGGCCCGTGGTGGCGCCGCAGCTGCGAGCCGGCGACCGGGTGCTCATCGTGCGCGGCGCCAGCGCCCCGGCCGCGCCCGGCGGCAGCGGCCGCGAATGGCTGGCCGCCCACCTGGCCGAGGCCGGCGTGCAGGTGGACTTCGTCGCCGCCTACGAGCGCTGCGCCCCGGCGCTGGACGTGCCGGCCCTGGCGTTGGCGCGCGAGGCGGCGCAGGACGGGTCGCTGTGGCTGCTGAGCAGCTCCGAAGCGCTCGCGCATCTGGTCCAAGCCATGCCGGGCCAGGACTGGCAGCACGCCCGCGCGCTGGCCACGCACCCGCGCATCGCACAGGCGGCGCGGGCCGCCGGTTTCGGCCATGTGCACGAGTGCCGTCCGGCCCTCGCAGACGTGGCCGCGTCGATAAAATCACTGCATGCCCGCTGAGCCCTCCACCGAGCTGATTGCCCCCCCGGCAGCCCCGCTGCCGCCGGCCCCTGCCGCCGCGTCGCGCCTGGCGCTGATGGTGCTGGGCGTGGTGGCCGCAGCGGCGCTGGCCAGCTCGGTGCTGCTGTGGCAGCGCCTGTCCGGCATCCAGGAACAGCTGGCGCGCCAGAGCGCCGACTCCGGCACCCAGGCCATCGAGGCCCGTGCCATGGCGCGCGAGGCGCAGGAGCTGGCGCGCGACGCCTCCGCCCGCCTGGCCCTCACCGAGGCGCGCGTGGCCGAGGTGGCACTGCAGCGAAGCCAGCTCGAAGAACTCATGCACAGCCTGTCGCGCACCCGCGACGAGAACCTGGTGGTGGACATCGAGGCCGCCCTGCGCCTGGCGCAGCAGCAGTCGCAGCTGACCGGCAGTCTGCAGCCCCTGGTGGCCGCCCTCAAGGGCGCCAGCCAGCGCATCGAGCGCGCCGCCCAGCCGCGCCTGGCGCCGCTGCAGCGCGCCATGGCGCAGGACCTGGAGCGGCTGCAGCGTGCCAGCGTCACCGACACCGCCGGCCTGCTGGTGCGCATCGACGACCTTGCGCGCCAGGTCGATGAGCTGCCGCTGTCCAACGACGTCGGGCCGGCCCATGCGGCACGCCCGCCGGCCGCCGCGCCGTCGTCCGGTGCAGCGGGCGAAGCCCCCGAGCAGCCGCGCTGGCAGGCCGCGCTGCGCACGGGCTGGGATGCCGTGCGCGACGAGGTGCGCAGCCTGGTGCGCGTGAGCCGCATCGACCGCCCCGAGGCCATGCTGGTCGCACCCGAGCAGGCTTTCTTCCTGCGCGAGAATCTCAAGCTCAAGCTGCTCAATGCGCGTCTGGCGCTGCTGACGCGCCGGATGGACTCCGCGCGCACCGATCTGCAGGCCGTGCATGCCGGCGTGGCGCGCTACTTCGACCCGGCCTCGCGCCGCACGCAAGGCGCCCTGCAGGCCCTGGTGCTGGTGCAGTCCCACCTCAAGAGCGCCGAGGTGCCCCAGCTGGAAGACACCTTCGCCGCGCTGGCCACCGCGGCCGCGGGGCGCTGACGCCATGCGCGCCGCCCTGTGGCTGCTGGCCCTGTTCGGCGTCGCCGTCGCCGTGGCCCTGTTCGCCGGCAACAACCAGGGCACGGTCACCCTGTTCTGGCCGCCCTACCGGGTGGACCTGTCGCTGAACCTCGTCCTGCTGCTACTGGTGGCCGGCTTCGCCCTGCTGTACGCGGCGCTGCGCGGCACCGCTACCCTGCTGGAGTTGCCCGGACGGGCGCGCCGCTGGCGCCTGATGCAAAAGGAGCGCGCCATGCACGCAGCGCTGCTGGATGCCATGACGCAGCTGCTGGCCGGGCGCTTTCTGCGCGCCCGCCGCGCTGCCGAAGGGGCCGTCGCCCAGGAGCGCGCCCTGGCCGATGCGCGCAGCGCCGTGCCGCACCGGCGCCGGCTGCGCGCCTTGTCCCACCTGCTGGCTGCCGAGGCCTCGCATGCGCTGCAGGACGCCGCCACTCGCGACGCCCACCTGCAGCAGGCCCTGGACGGCGTACCCGAGCGCGGCCCCGATGCCGAACTGCGCGAGGGCGCCCAGCTGCGCTCCGCCCGCTGGGCGCTGGATGACCGCGACGCCGCCACCGCGCTGGAGCGCCTGGCCGCCCTGCCCGTGGGCGCCGCGCGCCGCACCCTGGCCCTGCGCGCGCGTCTGAAGGCCGCGCGCCTGGACCACCGCACGGCCGACGCCCTGGATACGGCCCGCCTGCTGGCCAAGCACCATGCTTTCCCGCCGGCCGCGGCGGCCAGCATTGTCCGCAGCCTGCTGCTGGAGCTGGTCGACGGCGCCCACGACACGGCCCAGCTGCAGCGTATCTGGCAGAACCTTGAGCCCGCCGAGCGCGCCATGCCCGAGGTGGCGGTGCAGGCCGCGCAGCGCCTGGCCCAACTGGGCGGCGAGCCGACGCAGGTACGCGCCTGGCTGCTGCCGGTGTGGGAGCGCCTGGCCGAGCCACTGCCAGAGCACCAGGCGCTCAAGCTCATCGGTGTGCTGCAGGACAACCTGGACGGGCTGGACGGGCCCTGGCTGGCCCGTATCGAGGCCGCCAGCCAGGCACGCCCGCGCGACGCGCGTCTGCAGTACCTGTCGGCCATGGCCTGCCTGCAGCGCGAGCTGTGGGGCAAAGCGCGCCAGCTGCTGGGTCAGGCCGCGCCGCAACTGGCCGACCCGGCCCTGCGTGCCAGCGCCTGGCGCGCCCTGGCGCAACTGGCCGAGCAGCGCGGCGACGAAGCCGAGGCACTGACCGCCTGGAAGCAAGCCGCGCAGGTCGCCCGCTAACAGCGTTGATGGGCAAGCAGCGCTCAGCGGCGCTTGCGCGGGCCCATGCCGAGGCCTTCCTTTTGCTTGGCGATGCGGTCGCGCTTGCGCTGGTCCATGCGCTCCACGGCGCGGCGCTTGGTGTAGCCCGAGGCATCGGCCCAGGCCCACCAGGCCGCGGTCACGGCGAACGGAGACAGCACCCACCACCATGACCACTGCGCCACAGGGTCGATCTCCAGGTATTTGAGCAGTATCAACAGCAGGCCCAAAAGCAGCGTATACACGGTCACATCCTCCTCTGCGGAGCGGGCTTTGAAGGCCTCCCGTCAACCGCGAACACTACAATCCAATCAAGGTCAAAATGTACTTCAACCCCCACAGGAAACTCATCATGAAGCGCACTCTCATCACCCTCGCCATGACGCTGTCGGTTGCCGTGCCCGCCATGGCCGACCAGGCCCTGGCCACGTCCAAGAACTGCATGGCCTGCCACGCCGTGGACAAGAAGCTGGTGGGCCCCGCCTACAAGGAAGTGGCCGCCAAGTACGCCGGCCAGGCCGGCGCTGCCGACAAGCTGGCCGAGAAGATCATGAAGGGCAGCTCCGGCGTGTGGGGCCCCGTGCCCATGCCCGCCAACGCCCAGGTCAGCGCCGACGAAGCCAAGAAGCTGGCCACCTGGATCCTGGCGACCAAGTAAGAAGCCAGGCCGCAGAGCCTCTTAAGTACGACAAAGCCGCAGCGCCTTTGGGGCGCCGCGGCTTTTTGCTGTTTGCCTGAAAGACCGCTTACAGGCGCAGACCGGGCTCGACGCGCGGAGGGACAGCATCGCCGTGGCGGTGCAGTTGGTCCTCCAGCTGGCCGACGTAGGCCGCCGTGACGTTGTCCGATTCCTGCACGCGGGCGTTCAGGCGCGCTTCCAGGGTGTCCATGCGCGCCAGCATCACGCTTTGCTGAGTTTCCAGAAAGCCGCGCAGCTCGGTGAAACGCGAGGCCTCGGCCTTGTCGGCCAGTTCGCGCTGGGCCGCCATTTCCTTAGAGTGGCGGCGCGTCTCCATCAGCACCGAACCGTGCAGCGTCAGCACGTAGGCCAGGAAGATGATGGCCATCACGCCGGTCAGCGCCAGCATGATGAGTCCCAGCGGGGCCTGGACCGTCGTCAGGCCCAGCGACACCGTGGTGGGCATCGACAACGTGGGCCAGTTCAGCACGGCCAGCGCGGCGATGGCCAGCATGATGAGCACCAGGACAAGGGATCGCAGGTTCATGGGAAAAACTCCTCGGCAAATTGGGCAGACGCTGTTGTAACCCATGACCCGCCTGTGCACGGCGCGCGCGGAGCCATTCGCGCAACGCTCCTACAGCAGGACGAAAAAAAGCCGCCCGGCCTTGCAGCGGGCGGCCTGAGCGGCTGGCGCCGCGCCTGGGTCAGTTGTTCTCTGCCAACTGATCCAGGATGGCGGGGTTCTCCAAGGTACTCGTGTCCTGGGTGATGGTTTCGCCCTTGGCCAGCGAGCGCAGCAGGCGGCGCATGATCTTGCCCGAGCGCGTCTTGGGCAGGTTATCGCCGAAGCGGATGTCCTTGGGCTTGGCGATGGGGCCGATCTCCCTGGCCACCCAGTCGCGCAGCTCCTTGGCGATCTGCTTGGCCTCGTCGCCCACGGGGCGGGGGCGCTTCAGCACCACGAAGGCGCAGATGGCCTCGCCCGTCAGGTCGTCGGGACGGCCCACCACGGCGGCCTCGGCCACGATGTCGGACTTGGCCACCAGGGCGGACTCGATCTCCATGGTGCCCATGCGGTGGCCCGAGACGTTCAGCACGTCGTCGATGCGACCGGTGACGCGGAAGTAGCCGTTGTCCTTGCTGCGTACCGCACCGTCGCCAGCCAGGTAGGCGCCGCGCATCTCCTCGGGGAAATAGGTTTTCTTGAAGCGCTCGGGGTCGTTCCAGATGGTGCGGATCATGCTGGGCCAGGGCCGCTTGATGACCAGCATGCCGCCCGCGCCATTGGGCATTTCCTGGCCCGTTTCGTCCACCACGGCGGTGTAGATGCCCGGCAGTGGCAGTGTGCACGAGCCCGGCACCATGGGCGTGGCGCCCGGCAGCGGGTTGATGATGTGGCCGCCGGTCTCGGTCTGCCACCAGGTGTCCACCACGGGGCAGCGCTCGCCGCCCACGTTCTTGTAGTACCACATCCAGGCCTCGGGGTTGATGGGCTCGCCCACGCTGCCCAGCACGCGCAGGCTGGACAGGTCCCAGTTCTTCGGATGCACCTTCTCATCGGAATCTGCCGCCTTGATCAGCGAGCGGATGGCCGTGGGCGCGGTGTAGAAGACAGAGCACTTGTGGCGCTCGATCATTTCCCAGAAGCGGCCGGCGTGCGGGTAGGTGGGAATACCCTCGAAGATGATCTGCGTGCCGCCTGCGGCCAGCGGGCCGTAGACCACATAGGTGTGGCCGGTGACCCAGCCGATGTCGGCCGTGCACCAGAACACGTCCTCGGGCTTGAGGTCAAAGCTCCACTGCATGGTCAGCTTGGCCCACAGCAGATAGCCGCCGGTGCTGTGCTGCACGCCCTTGGGCTTGCCGGTGGAGCCGCTGGTGTAGAGGATGAACAGCGGGTGCTCGGCGCCCACGGGCGTGGGCGGGCATTCCGTGCTCTGGCCGGCCAGGGCTTCGGTGAAGGTCCTGTCGCGCCCGGCCACCATGTTGCAGGCGGTGGCGGTGCGTTCGAACACCAGCACGCTCTTGACACACTCGCAGCCGCCCATGGCCAGCCCGTCGTCTACGATGGCCTTCAGCGGCAGCTCCTTGCCGCCGCGCACCTGGTAGTTGGCGGTGACCACGGCCACGGCCTGCGCGTCCACGATGCGCTCCTGCACCGCCTTGGCCGAAAAACCGCCGAAGACTACGCTGTGCGTGGCGCCGATGCGGGCGCAGGCCTGCATCGCCACCAGGCCTTCCACGCCCATGGGCATGTAGATCAGCACGCGGTCGCCCTTGGCCACGCCGCTGGCCTTCAGGGCGTTGGCGAACTGGCTCACGCGCGTGAGCAGGTCGCGGTATGTGTAGTGGGTGACCTTGCCGTCGTCGGCCTCGAAGATCACGGCCGTCTTGTTCTCGACCGGCGTACCCATGTGGCGGTCCAGGCAGTTGGCGCTGGCATTCAGCTCGCCGTCCTCGAACCACTTGTAGAAGGGAGCGCCCGACTCGTCCAGCACGCGCGTGAAGGGCTTGCTCCACTGCAGGTTCTCGCGCGCCAGGCGCGCCCAGAAGCCATCGAAGTCGCGATCGGCCTCGGCGCGCAGCGCCTCGTAGCCCTGCATGCCGGAGATGCGGGCGGCCCGCACCATGCTGTCGGAAGGTGGGAAGACGCGGTTTTCGATCAGCACGGATTCGATCGCGGACGGGGAAGCGCTCATGGTTTTGTCTCCTTTAGGCACGAATGGCACGGATAGGCACGAAATTCTCCGCCTGACTGTCGACCCTGGGACTTACAAAGCACTGACGCATCTCAAGCGCCCGGCCGTGGGGGTTAGCTGCGGAATTTTTAGGCAAAAAAGGGCCCCAACGCTTGCCAGGCAAGCGCCGGCAGCTATTTAAAACATAGCAAAACAGATTAGGGATAACACAAAAGCAAAAACCTTTCTTTTGACGCAAAGTATCTCAATTTTTATACTTCGCCGGTGTTTTACAACCTGCCACGCAGGTAATCCGCCTCCCGCCGGCTCTTTGGCCGGGCCGTGTGACCACGGCGGATCTTCGCGTCGCAGCGCCCTCGTTCCATCCATTTGACGGACACGGCGCGCGTCGTCCGGCCGAAGTTTCGGCCCTGATGCTGATTTTCTGGTGCCTGGCCGCTTCCCAGCGGGCGGCGTGGCACCCGCGGCGCCAGGCAAGTGCCATTTGCGGCTTTTTTCTTGCCTTCCCGCGCTGATCCCAGGCCCTTGCGCACCCTTGCTGCGTGCCATTCGGGCCGTCCAGGTCACTGGTGGTCTTTCCCGTGTCCGCCTTGCCGGCCCTGCCCGCCGCGCGCGTTACCCATTGCGGATGCGTGCTGCCCGGGCGGTGCCGGCGCATCGGGGTTTCGCAGGCTTGTCCTGTCCTTGCTTCGGCTTCCATGCCCTGGGCGCCGCCGTGCGCGCAGGGGCTCTTCACAGCCATTACTACAGCGAGGGAGGAAGCCATCCCATGGCCAAGCAGATCATCATCGACCACGTCTTCAAGGTCTTCGGCGAGGCGCCGCAGCGCGCGCTCGAACTCGTGCAGCAGGGCCTGTCCAAGCAGGACATCCTGGCGCGCACCGGCAACTCCATCGGCGTGTTCGACGCCAGCTTCACCATCGAGCCCGGCGAGATCTTCGTCGTCATGGGCCTGTCCGGCTCGGGCAAGTCCACCCTGGTGCGCATGCTCAACCGCCTGATCGCGCCCACCAGCGGACGCATCCTGGTCGAAGGCCAGGACATCAGTGCCTTGAGCGATCGCGACCTGCGCGCCCTGCGACGCAAGGACATCTCCATGGTGTTTCAGTCCTTCGCGCTGATGCCCCACCTCACAGTGCTGCAAAACACTGCCTTCGGCCTGGAACTGGCCGGCGTCGGCCAGGCCGAGCGCGAGCAGGCGGCCGAACAGGCGCTGGCCCAGGTAGGACTGGCCGGCTGGGGCGCCAGCTACCCCGATGAGCTGTCGGGCGGCATGCAGCAGCGCGTGGGCCTGGCCCGGGCGCTGGCCTCAGACCCTTCCATCCTGCTGATGGACGAAGCCTTCTCGGCGCTGGACCCCATCATCCGCACCGAGATGCAGTCCGAGCTGCTGCGCCTGCAGGAGCACAAGCGCCGCACCATCGTCTTCATCTCGCACGACCTGGACGAGGCCATGCGCATCGGCGACCGCATCGCCATCATGAAGGACGGCCAGGTGGTGCAGGTGGGCACGCCCGACGAGATCCTGCGCTGCCCGGCCAACGACTACGTGCGCAGCTTCGTGCGCGGTGTGGACGCCGCCGCCGTGTTCAAGGCCGGGGACATCGCCCGCCAGGCGCTCACCGTGGTCTCGGCGCACGAGGACCGAGGCTGCCGCGCCGCGCTGCGCATCCTGGAGGATTCCGACCGCGAACACGCCTATGTACTGGGCAATGACCAGCGCCTGCTGGGCGTAGTCTCCTCGCAGTCGCTGCGCGAGGCGCTGCACGGCCACCATGGCCCGCTGGGCCTGCGCCACGCCTTTCTGCCTGGCGCCCAGCCGGTCAGCGCCGACACACCGGTGGCCGACCTGTTCGGCCCCATGTCCACGGCGCCGTGCCCGCTGCCGGTGGTCACCGAGGCCGGCAAGTACCTGGGCGTGGTCAGCCGCACCGGCGTGATGCGTTTCCTGGACCGCGACACCCCGCCCGTGCCCCCGCCGCAGGAAGAGCGCGCGCCGCTGCAGCTCAACCCCCACTTTCCGCAGGCCACTGACCCCGTGGCGCCGCTGCACTGACACGACAAGGAGGCAACAAGACCATGCAGGACAGCACGATGGCCAACCCATCCCCTCTCGAAGAGACCGGCAACCCCTGGAGCGCCCAGGAGCCCGTCGCCAGCCCCGAGGCGGCCGACCCTTGGAGCGGTGCGGACGCCGCCGCCCCGGCCGATCCCTGGAGCGACAGCGCCACCGGCGCCACCGCGACTCCCGCGGGCGACCCTTGGGGTGGCTCGGACGCCACCGCCGATCCGGCCGCCGGCGCCGACTGGCTGGGCGCCGCGGCTAGCGCGGGCGAGGACGCCACGGCCGACACCGGCTTCGCCGCGATGTGGCAGCAGCTGCAGACCGACGGCCTGCCCATCCAGGGCTGGATCAATGACAGTCTGCACTGGGTGGTGGAGAACTTCCGCCCCTTCTTCCAGGCCGTGCGCGCGCCCATCGACGCCACCCTCACGGGCGTGACCGACGCCCTGCTGGCCGTGCCGGCACCGCTGATGATCGTGCTGGCCGCGCTGCTGGCCTGGCAGTTCGCCGGCCGCGCGCTGGCCATCGGCACGGGCGTGTCGCTGGCGCTGGTGATGCTGCTGGGCATCTGGCCCGACGCCATGGTGACGCTGGCGCTGGTGCTGACCTCGCTGCTGTTTTGCGTGCTGCTGGGCCTGCCGGCCGGCGTGGCCCTGGCGGCCAGCGACCGCGCCCAGCGCGTTACACGCCCGCTGCTGGACGCCATGCAGACCACGCCGGCCTTCGTCTACTTGGTGCCGGTGGTCATGCTGTTCGGCATCGGCAACGTGCCGGGCGTCATCGTGACCATCGTCTTCGCCCTGCCGCCGCTGATCCGCCTGACCAACCTGGGCATCCGCCAGGTGCGCCCGGACCTGATCGAGGCCAGCCGCGCTTACGGTGCCTCGCCCTGGCAGCTGCTGTGGAAGGTGCAGCTGCCCCTGGCCATGCCGTCCATCATGGCCGGCGTCAACCAGGCGCTGATGCTGTCACTGTCCATGGTGGTCATCGCCTCCATGATCGCGGTGGGCGGCCTGGGCCAGATGGTGCTGCGCGGCATCGGCCGCCTGGACATGGGCCTGGCCACCGTGGGCGGCCTGGGCATCGTGCTGCTGGCCATCGTGCTGGACCGCCTGACCCAGGCCATGGGCGAGCCCGGCCGCGGCGGCCAGCGCTGGTGGCATACCGGCCCGGCCGGCCTGGTGCTGCGCCTGCTGCGCCGCCGCGCGGCCGCTGCGGCGGACGTGCCGGCCACCCCCCTGCCCCCGGCAGCCGCCGCGCCCGCTGCCGCCGCGGCGCCCTCCAAGCAAGCCCCCATGGGCCGCCAGCCCGCGCTCTGACGCGGCCTGCATGCCCCGGACCTCTTTACCGATGACCACAACGAAAGGAAAACCAAGGATGACCATGACCACCCACACTCCCCCGCGCCGCGCGCGCGCCCTGCGCGCCGGCCTGGCCACCGCCTTGGCCAGCGTGACCCTGGCTTTTGCGGGCGGCAGCGCCCTGGCCGCCGACCAGCCCGGCAAGGGCGTGACGGTGCAGCCGCTCAAGAGCTCGATCGCCGAGGAAACCTTCCAGACCCTGCTGGTCATGCGGGCGCTGGAGAAGCTGGGCTATGACGTCAAGCCCATCAAGGAAGTGGAATACCCCACGGCCCACGTCGCCATCGCCAATGGCGATGCCACCTTCCTCGCGGACCACTGGAACCCGCTGCACGCCGACTACTACAAGAACGCCGGCGGCGCGGCCAAGCTCTACCGCGAGGGCGTCTTCTCGGGCAACGCCGCCCAGGGCTACCTGATCGACAAGAAGACGGCCGACCAGTACCAGATCACCAACCTGGAGCAGCTGAAAAAACCCGAGATCGCCAAGCTGTTCGACACCAACGGCGACGGCAAGGCCGACCTGACGGGCTGCAACCCCGGCTGGGGCTGCGAGGCCGTGATCGAGCACCAGCTGGACGCCTACGGCCTGCGCCCCACCGTGACGCACAACCAGGGTTCGTACTCCGCGCTGATTGCCGACACCATCACCCGTTACCGCGAGGGCAAGCCGGTGCTGTACTACACCTGGACGCCCTACTGGGTGAGCAACGAGCTCAAGCCCGGCCGCGACGTAGTGTGGCTGGAGGTGCCGTTCTCCTCCCTGCCCGGTGAGCAAAAGGGCACCGACACCAAGCTGCCGAACGGCAAGAACTACGGCTTCGTGGTGAACAACCAGCACATCCTGGCCAACAAGGCCTGGGCCGAGGCCAACCCGGCCGCGGCCAAGCTGTTCGCCGTGATGCAGCTGCCGGTGGCCGACATCAATGCGCAGAACCACATGATGAGCCAGGGCCAGAACAAGCCGGCCGACATCGAGCGCCACGTGGACGGCTGGATCAAGGCCCACCAAAAGACCTTCGACGGCTGGCTGGCGCAGGCCCGCGCCGCGGCCCAGTAAGGCCAGCACAGGCGCGCCCCACGCGCGCCGCGACCGCCCGGCCCCTGCGCCGGCGACCTCCTTGCCGCGGCTGCCGGCCCCAGGCCGGCGCACGGCCCGTTCTCCCTCACCCTGCCGCGCCCGGGCGCAGCGCATTGCTGCGCGCGGGCGCCGGCCCCACCGTTTCAAAGGCATGCAAGCAATCCGACGACTCCACACCCTCATTCGCCACACTGCCGCCATCGCGGCCCTCTCGCTGACGGCCCTGGCCGCACCCGCCGCCCACGCCGTCGACACCCAGCCCGGCCAGGGCGTCAAGGTCGTGGTGCTGAAAAGCTCCCTGGCCGAGGAATCCTTCCAGACCGTGCTCGTCATGAAGGCCCTGCAGCAGCTGGGCTACGACGTCGCCCCTTACAAGGAGCTGGACTACCCCCTGGCCCACATGGCCGTGGCCAGCGGCGACGCCACGCTGATCGCCAACCACTGGAACCCGCACCACTCCGAGTTCTACAAGGCCGCTGGCGGCGACTCCAAGCTGTCGCGCAAGGGCGTGTACTCCGCCGGCGCCGTGCAGGGCTACATGATCGACAGGAAGACGGCCGAGCAGTACGGCATCACCCATCTGGACCAGCTCAAGGACCCGAAGCTGGCCCGGCTGTTCGACAGCAGCGGCGACGGGAAGGCCGATCTGGTCGGCCCCAACGCCGGCTGGGGCGGCGAGGCCGTGGTCGAGCATCACCTGGACACCTTCGGCCTGCGTCCCACGGTCGATTACGTGCAGGGCAACTACACGGCGCTGATCTCCGAGACGCTGGCGCGCTTTCAGGACGGCAAGCCGGTGCTGTTCTATGCCTGGACGCCGCACTGGCTGAGCAACGTGCTGCGCACCGGCAAGGACGTGGTCTGGCTGCAAGTGCCCTACTCGGCCATGCCCGGCGTGCAGGCCGGCACCGACACCCAGCTGGCCAACGGCAAGAACTACGGCTTTCCGCTGAACAACCAGTACATCGTGGCCAACAAGGAATGGGTGGCCCAGAACCCGGCGGCAGGCAAGCTGTTCGAGGTCATGCAGGTGCCGCTGGCCGACATCAGCGCCCAGAACCGCCTGGTGCACCAGGGCGAGAAGAGCGCCGCTGACGTCGAGCGCCATGCTGATGCCTGGATCCGCGCGCACCAGAAGACCTTCGACGGCTGGCTGGCGCAGGCGCGCGCCGCCGCCAAGTAAGCCCCTGAGGCCGGGCCGACCGGCCAAGGCAGCGGGCCCCGCGATGTCAGCATCGCCGGGCCCGCTTTGTTTTTGATAGCTGCCAGCGCTTGTCCAGCAAGCGCTGGAGGCCAAAAACACCTAAAACGCGGCGGCACCTGCCTGCCCAAGCCCCGTCCCACGTGCGGCGTTGGCGCCTGCCGACAGCCGCGCCCGCCTGCGCAGGGTGTGATCGGCACCATGCCCGAGCCCGCCCGCACTCCCTCCGCCGCACCGCGTCCGCCCCGCCTTCCCGCCGGCCTGGTCTACGTGGACCGCAGCCAGCCCGGCATCACCCGCGTGCGCGAGGGCGATGCCTTTCGCTACCGCACGCCGGCCGGCGACTGGCTGCAGGACGAAGACCACCTGGCGCACATCCGCCGCCTGGCCATTCCGCCGGCCTACACCGACGTGTGGATCTGCCCCTTGCCGCAGGGCCATCTGCAGGCCACCGGGCGCGACGCGCGCGGGCGGCTGCAGTACCGCTACCACCCCGACTGGCGGCGCGTGCGCGACGGCTCCAAGTTCGAGCGCATGCGCGCCTTCGGCCAGGCGCTGCCGCGCATCCGCCGGCAGGTGGAGCGCGACCTGCAGTCGTGCCGCAAGAAGACCTTGTCGCGCCAGTGCGTGCTGGCGACCATCGTGCGGCTGCTGGACACGACCTATGTGCGCGTGGGCAATGAGGAATATGCCGTCACCAACGGCTCGTACGGCCTGACCACGCTGCGCACGCGCCACGCCGCCGTGCGCGGCGCCAGCACGCTGCTGCGCTTTCGCGGCAAGAGCGGCGTGATGCAGGAGGCGAAACTGGAGGACCCGCGCGTGGCCCGCGTGGTGCGCCGCTGCCAGCAGCTGCCGGGCCAGGAGCTGTTCCAGTGGCAGGACGCGGACGGCGGGCTGCACAGCGTCGGCTCGGGCGACGTGAACGCCTACCTGGCCGAGATCGCTGGCGAGACCGGGCACTTCACGGCCAAGGACTTCCGCACCTGGCACGGCACGGTCCAGGCGCTGGAACTGACGCGCGTGGCCTGCACCCGCGCGGCCGACGGCGACGCGCTGCCGGCGCGCGGCGTGGCGCGGCAGATCCTGGTCGAGGTGGCGCGCCAGCTGGGCAACACCCCGGCGGTGTGCCGCAAGTCCTATGTGCACCCGGCCGTGCTGGCGCTGGGCGAAGGGCTGGCGTCGGACGTCGGCCCGGGCCTGCAGCGCCTGTGGCAGCGCCTGGGCCGCGCGGGCAGCAGCCCGCGGGGCCTGAGCGCGGCCGAGCGGCGGCTGCTGGCCTTTCTGCGCCACCCGCCGCGCCCGCGCGCCGCGCCCGCGCAGGCCCGGGGCAGGCGCCCGGGCGGGGCGGCGCGCACCGGCCGGTCCGCCGGCGCGGGCCGGCGCCTGGCGGCGCAGGCGCCCCGGCGCGGCCAGGCCGGCGGGGCCGGACGCGCCTCTCCTGCCGCGGCCAGGCGCGCCGTACGCGCCGGTGCGGCCGTGGCGTCCGCCGCCGCCTGAGAGGATCAGCGCTGCGTCGCTCCTCTTTTAGTAGCTGCTGGCGCTTGACTGACGGCCGCTACAGGCCTTTTTGACCCATATTCCTGGCGCGGACCCGAACGGGCTTGGCCAGGCGGACGCCCGTCAGCGCCCTACCATCCTGCCCGGCACCACCCACTGGTCGAACTGCTCGGCCGTCACGTGGCCGGAGGCCAGCGCGGCCTCGCGCAGGCTGGTGCCCTGCTGGTGCGCGCGCTTGGCGATCTGCGCGGCCTTGTCGTAGCCGATGTGCGGATTGAGCGCGGTGACCAGCATCAGCGAGCGCTCGACCAACTCGGCGATGCGCTGGCGCTGCGGCTCGATGCCCACGGCGCAGTGCTCGTTGAAGCTGACCATGCCGTCGGCCAGCAGGCGCACGCTCTGCAAGAAGTTGTGCGCGATCATGGGGCGGAACACGTTCAGCTCGAAGTTGCCGCTGGCCCCGCCGATGTTGATGGCCACGTCGTTGCCCATGACCTGGGCGCACAGCATGGTCATGGCTTCGCACTGCGTGGGGTTGACCTTGCCCGGCATGATGGACGAGCCGGGCTCGTTCTCGGGGATGCTGATCTCGCCGATGCCGCTGCGCGGCCCGCTGGCCAGCCAGCGCACGTCGTTGGCGATCTTGGTCAGGCTGGCCGCCAGCGTCTTCAAGGCGCCGTGCGCCGCCACCAGCGCGTCGCAGCTGGCCAGGGCCTCGAACTTGCTCGGGGCGGTGACGAAGGGCTGGCCGGTGAAGTTCGCCAGCTCCTGCGCTACCTGCTCGGCATAGCCCGCGGGCGCGTTCAGCCCCGTGCCCACGGCCGTGCCGCCCAGGGCCAGCTCGCACAGGTGAGGCAGGGCCGCGCGCACGTGGCGCTCGCCGTGGGCCAGCTGCGCCGCCCAGCCGGAGATCTCCTGGCCCAGGGTGAGCGGGGTGGCGTCCTGCAGGTGGGTGCGGCCAATCTTCACGATGTCGTCAAACGCCTCGGCCTTGGCGGCCAGCGTTTCGCGCAGCTCGCCGAGGGCCGGCAGCAGCCGGTGCGCGATAGCCTGCACCGCCGCCACGTGCATGGCGGTGGGAAAGACGTCGTTGCTGGACTGGCTCTTGTTTACGTCGTCGTTGGGGTGCACCAGCCGGCCCTCGCCGCGCTCGCCCCCCATCAGCTCGCTGGCGCGGTTGGCCAGCACCTCGTTGACGTTCATGTTGGTCTGCGTGCCCGAGCCGGTCTGCCACACGACGAGCGGAAATTCGCCCTCGTGCCCGCCCTCCAGCAGCTCGTCGGCGGCGGCCACGATGGCGCGCGTGCGGTCCGCCGGCAGCAGGCCCAGCGCGTGGTTGACCCGGGCCGAAGCGCGCTTGACCTGCACCAGCGCGCGGATCAGCTCGGCCGGCTGGCGCTCGCCGGAGATGTCGAAGTTCTGCAGCGAGCGCTGCGTCTGCGCCCCCCACAGGCGGTCGGCCGGCACCTCGATGGGGCCGAAGGTGTCGCGCTCAGTGCGGGTGCTGCGGGGGTGGTGGCTGCTGCTGTCCATGTCGGGCCTGTTCCTTGGATGAAGACGGGTGGGTGGATCAGGGGCATTTCACTCCAAACCGCGCGGCGCCGGAAGCTGGCGGGTTTTTCCCGCAAAGCCCTGGCGCCAGGCTCCTGCAAGGTGCGAGGGGGATAATCCCGCCCGTCATTTCTGTTACACGTCACCCACGTCTTCCGCCTCATGACCACGACCATCCGCTACCAAGACCTGGTGGAATCCATCGCCGGCGCGCTGCAATACATCAGCTACTACCACCCCGCCGACTACATCCAGCACCTGGCCCGCGCTTACGAGCGCGAGCAGTCGCCCGCCGCCAAGGACGCGATGGCGCAGATCCTCACCAACAGCAAGATGGCCGCCTTCGGCCACCGCCCCATCTGCCAGGACACGGGCATCGTCAACGTCTTCCTGAAGGTGGGCATGGACGTGCGCTGGGAGGGCTTCCCGGCCGGCCAGGGCCTGGAGGATGCCATCAACGAAGGCGTGCGCCGCGGCTACCAGCACCCGGACAACACGCTGCGCGCCAGCGTGGTGGCCGACCCGCACTTCGCCCGCAAAAACACCAAGGACAACACCCCGGCCGTGATCAGCATGCAGCTGGTGCCCGGCAGCACCCTGGATGTGACCGTGGCCGCCAAGGGCGGCGGCAGCGAGAACAAGTCCAAGATGGTGATGATGAACCCCAGCGACAGCCTGGTGGACTGGGTGCTGAAGACCGTGCCCGAGATGGGCGCCGGCTGGTGCCCGCCCGGCATGCTGGGCATCGGCATCGGCGGCACGGCCGAGAAGGCCGTGCTGCTGGCCAAGGAAAGCCTGATGGACGACCTGGACATGTACGAGCTGCAGGCCAAAGCCGCGCGCGGCGAGAAGCTCGATCAGGTCGAGGAGCTGCGCCTGGAGCTGTTTGAGAAGGTCAACGCCCTGGGCATTGGCGCGCAGGGCCTGGGCGGCCTGGCCACCGTGCTGGACGTGAAGATCAAGATGTACCCCACCCACGCGGCCAGCAAGCCCGTGGCCATGATTCCCAACTGCGCCGCCACGCGGCACGCGCATTTCGTCATGGACGGCAGCGGCCCGGTGTACCTGGAGGCGCCCAGCATCGACCTGTGGCCCCAGGTGCAGTGGGCGCCCAACACCGAGACCAGCAAGCGCGTCGACCTCAACACCCTGACCAAGGAAGAGGTTGCCAGCTGGAAACCCGGCCAGACGCTGCTGCTGAACGGCAAGATGCTCACCGGCCGCGACGCCGCGCACAAGCGCATCCAGGACATGCTGGCTTCCGGGCAGCCGCTGCCCGTGGACTTCACCAACCGCGTCATCTACTACGTCGGCCCCGTCGACCCGGTGCGCGACGAAGTCGTCGGCCCGGCCGGCCCGACCACGGCCACGCGCATGGACAAGTTCACCCGCATGATGCTGGAGCAAACCGGCCTGATCGCCATGATCGGCAAGTCCGAGCGCGGCCCGGTGGCCATCCAGGCGATCAAGGACAACCAGAGCGCCTACCTGATGGCCGTGGGCGGCGCCGCCTACCTGGTCAGCAAGGCCATCAAGCACGCCCGCGTGGTGGGCTTCGAGGACCTGGGGATGGAGGCCATCTACGAGTTCGACGTGGTCGACATGCCCGTCACCGTGGCGGTGGACGCGGGCGGCACCAGCGCCCACATCACCGGCCCGGCCGAGTGGCAGAAGCGCATCGCCAGCGGCGAGTTCAAGGGCATCGCGCTGGCCACGGCCTGAGGCGGCAACGGCCCGCTGCGGCTGCCAGGCGAAGGGGGGATTCAACCATGCGCCTTGTCACACGCACCGGCGGGCAGCCCAGGGCCGTGCTGCCATGCCCATTGCGCTTGGCAGCCTTTTCCTGCGCCCCTGCATGCCCGGCGCCACTTCCAGGCCGTTGATGAGCCCGCTGCGCCTGGCCGCGCTGTCGGCGCTGGCGATGCTGGCCTTTGCCTGCAACTCGCTGCTGTGCCGGCTGGCGCTGACGCAGACCGGCGTCGACGCGGCGTCCTTCGCCGCCATCCGGCTGGTGTCCGGCGCAGCCGTGCTGTGGCTGATCGTGCGCCTGCGCCGGGGCGCGCGCGCCGGCGGCGACTGGCGCTCGGCCACGGCGTTGTTCGCCTATGCCGCCACGTTTTCCTATGCCTATGCCAGCCTGACAGCCGCCACGGGTGCACTGCTGCTGTTCAGCGCGGTGCAGGCGACGATGATCGGCTATGGACTGTGGCGGGGAGAGCGGCTGCGCCCAGGCCAGCTGGCAGGCGTGGCGCTGGCCGTTGGCGGGCTGGCCGCCCTGCTGGCGCCCGGCCTGGCGCCCCCCCCGGCGGGCGGGGCTCTGCTCATGGTGGCGGCCGGCGCTGCCTGGGGCATTTACTCGCTGCGCGGGCGCGGCGCCTTGGATCCGCTAGGGGTCACGGCGGGCAACTTTGGCCGGGCGGCCTGGCTGGCGCTGGCCCTGGCGCTGGGCGCGCTGGCGGCAGGCAGTGCGCGCTGGGATGGACCGGGACTAGTCTATGGCGTGCTGTCCGGTGCCGTGGCCTCGGGCCTGGGCTACATCGTCTGGTACGCGGCGCTGCCGGCCCTGCGCGCGACCAGCGCCGCCATCATGCAGTTGAGCGTTCCCGTGCTGACGGCCCTCGGCGGAGCATGGCTGCTGCAGGAAGTGATGACGCCGCGGTTCGTGCTTTCGTCGCTGGCCATACTGGGCGGCATAGCCCTGGTGGTGTGGCACAAGGCGCAGCCTGCGCCACCGCCCGGCGCGCACGGCCCCGCCCGCTGACGGCGCCCTGCCCGGGCATGCCAGCAGCCATCGCCGGGACCTGACCGTACGCAGGCCCACCCTGCGACGCGGCTTTGCACGACATGCGCGCCAGAAAACGTCGGCGGCACGGCGGCAAGCCACGCGGCCAGACTGGTGCCTTGAATCACCCCTTCACAGGAGCACACATGCAGCGCAGCCAGGAATTCAAGGACATCGCCAAGACCATGGGCCAGATCGACTTCTGCATGATGCAGACCGTTAGCCCGCACGGCGTGAACACGCGGCCGATGTCTAATAACGGCGAAGTCGAATACGACGGCGACAACTGGTTCTTCACCAGCGTGGACACCGCCAAGGTGCGTGACATCCGGCAGGATGCGCGGGTGCAGCTGGTCTTTGTCGACAGCCAGGCCGTGAACTTCATTTCGGTCTGGGGCCGGGGCGAGGTGGTCAAGGATGTCGACCTGAAGAAAAAGCTGTGGCGCGAGGAGCTGGAAGAATGGTTCCCGCAGGGCCCCGATGACGAGGACCTGGTGCTGATCAAGGTCAGCGCCAGCCGCATCCAGAGCTGGGGCCAGATGGGCGAGCACACGCTGCACCTGGACGCCTGAGCGCGGCCGCGCACCGGGCCCGCCTGTACTTCGTCAGAGCAGGGTGCCGCCCAGCACGGCTGCCGCCACTGAGAAATAGATCACCAGCCCCAGCACGTCCACCAGCGTCGCCACCAGCGGCGCCGAGGCGCTTGCCGGATCCAGCCCCAGGCGCTGCAGCACGAAGGGCAGCATGGAGCCGATGCTGGAGCCGAAGCACACGATGCCGACCAGCGACGCCCAGATGGTGAAGGCGATCAGCAAGTAGTGCTCGCCGTAGTCATACAGCCCCAGGCGCTGCCACAACAGGATGCGCGCAAAACCGATGGCGCCCAGGCCCGCACCCAGCAGCGCGCTGGTGGGCAGCTCGCGCAGCAGCACGCGCCACCAGTCGCGCAGGCGCACCTCGCCCAGGGCCAGGCCGCGGATCAGCAGCGACGTGGCCTGAGAGCCCGAATTGCCGCCCGAGCTCATGATCAGCGGGATGAACATGGCCAGCACCACGGCCTTTTCCAGCTCGACCTCGAAATGCTGCATGGCGCTGGCCGTCAGCATCTCGCCGACGAACAGCATGGCCAGCCAGCCGCCGCGCTTGCGCAGCATGTCGAAAAAGCCCACCTCCAGGTACGGCGCGCCCATGCGCTCGCCACCACCGAAGCGGTTCATGTCCTCCTGCGCCTCGTCCATGAGGGCATCGATCACGTCGTCCACCGTGACGATGCCGATCACGCGCCGCGCGTCGTCCACCACCAGCAGCGCGAGGAAGTCGTACAGGCGGATCAGCCGGGCCACCTCCTCGCGCGAGGCCTGGGCATGGGTGGTGATGGGTACGCTGCCGTTCCACAGCTCGACCAGCGGCTGCTCCGGATCGGCGCACACCAGCTGGCGCAGCGACAGCACGAAGCGCAGCCGGCGCTGTCCGTCCACCACGTACAGAGCGTAGACCGTCTCGTGCTGCTGGCCCGTTTGCCGGATGTGCGCCAGCGCCTGGGCGACGCTCCAGTGCTCGGGTATCTCGACGAACTCGGTCGTCATGATGCTGCCGGCCGTGCCCTCGGGGTAGGTCATCAGACGCGCCAGGCTGGCCTGCGTGGCCGGGCTCAGCAGGCTCAGGGCGGCATCCCGTTCGCGCTGCGGCAGCTGGGCCAGCAGGTCGGCCAGCCGGTCGCCGGCCACGGCCTGCAGGATGCCGGTCCGGCCGGCCTCGACCACGGCCTGGGCGATGGCCGGGCCGCGGCGCAGCTCGGGGCTCTCCAGCACCCCGGCCAGCGTGGCATCGTCCAGCTGCCCGGCCCAGACGATGGCCTCGTCAGGTTTCAGGGCGTTGAGGTGGATGACGGCATCCGGCACGTGCCGAAAGGCACCGGCTGGCGGCGTGGAGGTGGGGTTCATTGCGGGTCCCTTGGTCGGTCGCTCACCGGCAGGATGGCGCATCCGTCCGGGTTCTGCACGCCTGGCCTGCATGGCGCCGGGCGGCAAGGGTTTATCCTAGGCTCATCATTGCACGTGTTTTTGGGCTGCAGCCATTTTTGGACAAGCGCTGGCAGCTACTCTTTCAATAGCATCCACCACACTCACAGGCCGCATTCCATGCCATCGTCCACCCCACCGCCTTCGTCCCCGCCGTTCTTCGAGCGCGAGCACCAGCAGCTGGACGCGCAGCTGCACGCCCACCTGCTGGACGTGATCGGCGGCGACTTCGCCGCCGCGCTGCGCCGCCTGATCGACTGGCGCGGGGCGCTGGTGCGGCACATCGAGATCGAGAACACACAGTTGCTGCCGCATGTGCCCGAAGGCGCGCGCTGGGCAGCGCGGGTGTATCTGGTGGAGCACGACCGCATCGCCCTGCTGGCCGACGAATACCTGGAAAAGGTGCGCGCGGCGGCGGCGCACCCGGCGCAGGGCGAACAGCAGCGACGCGAGGCCATCCTGGCCCTGGTGGACGGCGCGCATGCGCTGCGCCACGTGATCGAGCACCACCACGAGCGCGAGCACACGGCCCTGGCGCACGAGCTGCCGGCACCGCTGCAGGAGGCGGCGTGGGCCACGCGCTGAGCGGACGGCTGAACAAACCAAAGAAGAAAAGCGCCCGGCAGTTGCCTGCCGGGCGCTTTTTCGTTCATCGGTCCGTGGCAGCCTACGGGAGTGTTTAAGCAGGCGCGGTCGTGCGGATCAGGTAGTCGAAGGCGGACAGCGCGGCCTTCGAGCCTTCGCCGGCGGCGATCACGATCTGCTTGTAGGGCACCGTGGTGCAGTCGCCGGCGGCGAACACCCCGGGGACGTTGGTGTGGTTGCGCGCGTCCACCACGATCTCGCCGAACTTGCTCAGCTCCACCGTGCCCTTGAGCCAATCGGTGTTGGGCAGCAGGCCGATCTGCACGAAGATGCCTTCCAGGGCAAGCTGCTTGACCTCATCCGTCGTGCGGTCCTTGTAGGCCAGGCCGTTCACGCGGCTGCCGTCGCCGGTCACTTCGGTGGTCTGGGCGTTCAGGATGATGTCCACATTGGGCAGGCTGCGCAGCTTGCGCTGCAGCACGGCGTCGGCCTTCAGCTCGGGCGCGAATTCCAGCACCGTCACGTGCGCCACCACGCCGGCCAGGTCGATGGCCGCCTCGATGCCGGAGTTGCCACCGCCGATCACCGCCACGCGCTTGCCCTTGAACAGCGGGCCGTCGCAGTGCGGGCAGTAGGTCACGCCCTTGGTACGGTATTGCTCCTCGCCGGGCACGCCCATGCTGCGCCAGCGCGCGCCGGTGGCCAGGATGACGGTGCGGCTGCGCAGGGTAGCGCCGTTCTCCAGCTCCACCTCGACCAGGCCGCCTTCGGTTGCCGCGGGCTTGAGGGCACGGGCGGCCTGCAGGTTCATGATGTCCACCTCGTAGTCGCGCACGTGGCGCTCCAGCGCGGCGGCGAACTGCGGGCCTTCGGTCTTCTGGATGGAGATGTAGTTCTCGATGTCCACGGTGTCCAGCACCTGGCCGCCGAAGCGCTCGGAGGCCACACCGGTGCGGATGCCCTTGCGCGCGGCGTACACGGCAGCCGCCGCGCCGGCGGGGCCGCCGCCGACGATCAGCACATCGAACGCTTCCTTGGCATTGAGCTTTTGCGCGTCGCGCGCGGCGGCTCCGGAGTCGATCTTGCCGACGATCTCGGCCAGCTCCATGCGGCCCTGGCCGAAGCGCTCGCCGTTCAGGAACACGGTGGGCACGCCCATGACCTCGCGGTCCTTGATCTCCTGCTGGAACACGCCGCCGTCGATGGCCGTGTGCGTGATGTTGGGGTTGAGCACGCTCATCAGGTTGAGCGCCTGCACCACGTCCGGGCAGTTGTGGCAGGACAGCGAATAGTAGGTCTCGAAGTGGTGCTCGCCGGGCAGGTTCTTGACCTGCTCCAGCAGGTCGGCCGCTTCCTTGCTCGGGTGGCCGCCGACCTGCAGCAGCGCCAGCACCAGCGAGGTGAATTCATGGCCCAGTGGCACGCCGGCGAAGCGCACGCCGGTGTCCACGCCGGGGTTGGTGATGAGGAACGACGGCTTGCGCACGGGCAGATCGTTGGCCTCGACCACAGTGATCTTGTCCGACAGGTCGCGGATTTCGTGCAGGAGTTCGCGAAGCTCGGCGGCAGTGGCGCTGTCGTCCAGGGTGGCCACCAGCTCCACGGGGCGCTGCAGGCGCTCCAGATAGGCTTTCAATTGGGTTTGCAAGGTGGTGTCGAGCATGCGTTCACTCCTGTAGGTGTAGTTGTTGGGCAAAAAAAAGCCCGGGCGCCAGGCACCCGGGCGTCTTGAGTCGGCCGCTTGAAGGGCCGCTGCGGTCAGGTGCGTGCCGCCTTAGATCTTGCCGACCAGGTCCAGCGAGGGAGCCAGGGTCTTGGCGCCCTCTTCCCACTTGGCGGGGCAGACCTCGCCGGGGTGGTTGCGCACGTACTGGGCAGCCTTGACCTTGCGCAGCAGGTCGGCGGCGTTGCGGCCGATGCCTTCGGCGGTGATTTCCATGGCCTGGATCACGCCATCGGGGTCGACGATGAAGGTGGCGCGGTCAGCCAGGCCCTGGCCTTCACGCAGGCAGTCGAAGTTCTGGCTGATCTGCCAGCTGGGGTCGCCCAGCATGGTGTACTTGATCTTGCGGATGGTGTCGGACGTGTCGTGCCAGGCCTTGTGCACGAAGTGCGTGTCGGTGGAGACGGAATACACCTCCACGCCCATCTTCTGCAGCTCGTCGTAGTGGTCAGCCACGTCGCCCAGCTCGGTGGGGCACACGAAGGTGAAGTCGGCGGGGTAGAAGAAGAACACGGCCCACTTGCCCAGGACGTCCTTTTCGGAAACTTCGATGAACTTGCCGTTCTTGAAGGCTTGCGTCTTGAAGGGCTTGATGGTGGTGTTGAGCACGGACATTGCGTTTCCTCTCGGGTTGGTTGATGGGTGGAACGAGACTGAAGTCTAGGCCTTTATTGATAATAAATCCAATTAATTGATGGCATCAAGTTAATAGTTTTAATCTATATCAAGCTCCGGACCACCGGTCATTGTCTTGCCGCAACCCGCACCTGTCATGACAATGCCCTGTCACCCACGAAAGGAGAAGCATCATGAAAGGCGACCCCCAGGTCATCGCCCATCTGCAGGCCCAGCTGAAGAACGAGCTTACCGCCATCAACCAGTACTTCCTGCACTACCGCATGCTCAAGCACTGGGGCCTGGACAAGCTTGCCAAGCGCGAATATGACGAGTCCATCGGGGAGATGAAACACGCCGACCGGCTGATGGACCGCATCTTCATGCTGGACGGCCTGCCCAACCTGCAGGACCTGGCCAAGCTGCAGGTGGGAGAGGACGTGCCCGAGATCCTCGAATGCGACCTGCGCGCCGAGCGCGGCGCCCAGGCCACCATCAAGGACGGCATCGCCTACTGCGAATCGGTGCGCGACTACGTCTCGCGCGACCTGCTAGAGGACATCCTGGAGGACACCGAGGAGCACATCGACTACCTGGAGACGCAAATCGCCCTGGTGGAGAAGGTCGGCCTGCCGAACTACCTGCAGTCGCAGATGGGCGACGGCAGCTGACGCGCGGCCGGGCTGCCGCACCGAGGGAAAACGGGCCGCGCGCCCGTTTTTTTCATGCCCGTGCAAGGCGAGGTGGACCCGACGCGCTTGTAAGGCAAATTCCTACAAGGCACGACCCCCGACCAGACGCAGCGCAGCGCCGAACCCCGACTTAATTTCCTTTTGGCCTGGTTTCACAATCCATTTCAACGAATCGCGCAACACATGCAACCGCATGCAACGCAACGAGACGCCGCTGAAAAGGAACCGCGCCATGACCTCCGAACAACTGCTCGCCGAAATCCGCGAAGCCAACCTCACCTACCTGATGCTGGCCCAGACCCTGGTGCGCCAGGACAAGGCCGAAGCCGTGTTCCGCCTCGGCCTGAGCGAGGAGGCCGCCGACATTCTGGCAGCCCTGTCGGCCGCGCAAATCCTGAAACTGGCGTCGCGCAACACCCTTCTTTGCAGTTTCCGCGTGGACGACGAGCTGGTGTGGAGCCTGCTGACCAGCCACAACGCGCCGCGCAAGAACAGCAGCGAGGCCACCAACGCGCTGCACGCCAACATCCTGATGGCCAGCCGCGTATCCGAAGTGCTCTGACCGCTCGCAGCCAGACAGCCTGCCCCCTGCCTACCGACTTCTACCGAAAGCCTGCCATGTCCGCACCCGCCAAGAGCGTCCTTCAAGATTCCAAGCAGATCGAGCGCGCTGTCATGCTGATCGAAATGGGCGCCCGCATGCAGGTGCTGGAGTCGGAGACCACACTGTCGTACGAGCGGCTGATCCGCCTGTACAAGGAAGTGGCGGGCAAGTCGCCCTCCAAGGGCCAGCTGCCGTTTTCCACCGACTGGTTCCTGACCTGGCAGGAAAACATCCACAGCTCGCTGTTCCTGAACATCTACGAATACCTGTCCAAGGGCGTGGCGCTGGACGCGGTGGAGCTGCTGACCAAGGCCTACCGTCTGTACAACGAGCAGGTGGCGGCCGCCGAGATCGAGCCGCTGCTGTCCTTCACCCGTGCCTGGCGGCTGGTGAAGTTCGTCGACGCGGGCATGCTCACGCGCACCAAGTGCTCGCAGTGCGGCGGGCAGTTCGTTTCCGAGCTGTACGAGAACCGCCACTACACCTGCGGCCTGTGCAACCCGCCGGCGCGCGCCGGCAAGAGCAAGAGCGCCGGCGCCCTGACGCTGCACTGAAAAATATCAGTCAAAAATGCCGCCAGCGCTTATGGGACAAGCGCTGGCAGCTATCAAAACCATAGAAAAAGGCCCCGCTGCGGCAGCGGGGCCTTCGTGCTTTTCAGCCGGCGAGCGGCGTTACTGGCTCACGGTCTGCGTGCGGTAGTCGGCGTTGCCGGTAATCTCGCCCTCCGTGAACGGCATGCGCACCCACTCCTTGGCACCGTAGGCGCGGGTGTAGTCGCCGTAGTGCGGCGAGGCCGGGTCGTCCGACAGCGAGAAGGTCAGGAAGGTGTATGCCTGCACGCCGCCGGCGGGGAAGTTCACCACCTGCATGTAGCTGTTGCCGTGCGGCTGGCCGTCCATGCTGTAGCCACCTGCGGTGATGGGGTTCTCCGAGCAGGTGATGGTGAAGTAGCCCACGCCGCCGCAGCCGCCGTATAAGGGAATCTTGCCGCTGCCGCGGGTGGCGAACAGCACCTCGCCGCGCGGCGCGTCCAGCGCAAAGCCGGAGGCCTGCACCGCCTGCACGGCTTGGCCAAATGCCTGCTTCAGCGCGCCGGCCGCTGCCGGGTTGATGCCCTTGGGCGTGTCCAGCGGCTGGGCCGGGTCGAACGGCACGGCGTACAGCTGGGCGTCTGGCAACTTGGCCGCGCGCGTCCAGAACTCGTCCCACAGGTGCGAGCCGCGCGACTCCTTGTTGCCGTGGTTGTCCCACTGGCGCAGCACGTCGCAGGCGGCGGCCGTGGCGGCGTCACCGCACACCAGTGCCAGCGCCTCGTCCTTGAAGCGCTCGGCGCTGAAGACACGGCTGTTGAGCACCATCTGGCGCACGATGGCGCTGCTGGCCTGTTTGCCGGCGTAGCCGTCGGTGCCGGCCAGGCGCTCCAGCGCCATGGTGTGGCCCAGGCGGGTGCGCAGGCTCTGCGCGGCGGTGCCGGCCGGCCCGAAGATGGCTGGGTAGCCCGTCAGCGGCGCCGTGGCGTTGGCCAGCCAGTAGCTGTCGTTCATGTTGCCCACATAGTCGTCGCGCAGCAGGCTGGGCATGCGCGACGGGCCGATGGCGCCGGCCTGCACCGAGTCGGCATCGCTTTGCCACTGGCAGGCCGAGCTGGAGCCGTTGAAGATGGGCACGCCCGGCAGCAGCGGCGCCATGGCCTGGCCCACCGGCGTGGTGCACTGGGCGACCTGCGCGGGCGAGACGTTGGGCACGGCGCCAATGTCGGCATACCAGGCCTGGCTGCTGCCCCGGCCCACGGCCACCGTGTTGACCCAGGGGATGGCCGATTCCTGCTTCTGGATGGCGATGAATTCGTCCAGGCTCTTGGCCTGGTTCCAGCGCATCCAGTTGCGGAAGGTGCGGTAGTTGTCGGCGTTGATGTCGCGGATGGCAAAGGCCGACTGGGCGTTCCAGCCCAGCGCCGGGTTCATGCTGCCCAGGTTGACCATGGGCCCGTATTCGCTCTTGTAGAGGGTGCGGCTCACCGTGGCGGTGCTGCCGTTGGCCTGGCGCACCTCCACGCTGATCGGCACGGCCTTCATCTTCACCGGCTTGCCGTCCACCATGTAGCTGGTGGCGTCGCCCTGGGCCAGGGTCAGTTGGAAGAAGCCGAAGCGCCGCGCGGTGGAGACGGTGTGGCTCCAGGCCACGCTGTCGTTGAAGCCGATCAGCACCATGGGCACGCCCAGGAAGGTGGCGCCGCTGACGTTGACCTCGCCGGGGATGGTCAGCTGGGCCTGGTAGAAGCGGTCCGGCCCCTTCCAGAACCAGTGCGGGTTGCCGAACATGACGGGGCCGTCGCCGCCCGTGACGGCGCTGCCGAAGCCGTACATGTTGCTGCCGATGCCCGTGGTGCCGCCGACCTGCAGGCGCGGCGCCGTGATGTCCCCGGGCTCGAGCGCCGCCAGCTGCTCCTTGGCCGCCGGCGCAGCCGCGCCCGGCGGCGTGGCGTTGGCGATGGCCGCCAGGAAGTTGCTGTAGCCCCCGGCCAGGTTGGCGGTGTACATGCGCCGCCACAGGTCCTGCTCGGTGATGGGCTGCACCCAGGCCTCGCCGCGGCAGGCGGCGTGAGCCGTGCCGCCGGCCTTGGCCTCGCCCACGTAGCGGTTGTAGCCGGCCACGAAGCCGCCGACCATGGCATGCATCTTGGCGTCCTGGGCGCCGGACATGGCGGCCACCACGTCGGACGAGACGACGTGGCGGAAGAAGAAGTCGGAGTCGATGTTGCGCGGCCGGTCGATGGTGCTGTCGTACACCGCGATGGCGTCGCCGCCCAGGTACCGCGAGCGCTCGCCCCGGTAGGTCAGGAAGGAATCGGCCATGGTGCACAGGTTGTCCTGCGCCTGGGCATAGCCCACGCCGTAGCCCAGGCCGCCCCAGTCATCGGCCTTGATGTGCGGCACGCCCATGGTGGTGCGGCGGATCTCGGCGCGGTAGTTGACGCCGTCATCCCCTCCCCCGCCGCTGCCGCCGCAGGCTGCCAGCGCCGCCACGGCGGCCAGCGTCAGTACCAGGCGCGGCTGGGCGCCGCGCTGCATCGTCTGTCTCATGCGTTGTCTCCTGTTGTCGTTGCTATGCCCTCTGGCCGCTGGCACGCAGCGGCCGGGCAGGAGCAGCTTAAGGGGCTACAGGGCAAATGCGCCCGGCGCGCCTTCGTCCGGGCGAAGAAGACGGCGTCTTGTCCTACACGCGAGCGAAGGCCTCGAAACTCTCGGCCAGCCGGTCCTGCCAGGCGCGGCGTTGAGCTTCAGGCGCGAAGCTGGCGGCAAAGCTGTTGTGCGCCAGCTGCCAGGCGTCCTGCGCGGTGAGCTGGGGCACGGCGGCAAAGAGCTGGGTGAAGTTGTCGTTCACGTAGCCGCCGAAGTAGGCCGGGTCGTCGGAGTTCACGGTGGCCACCAGGCCCGCGTCCAGCAGCTGCTTGAGGTTGTGCTGCGACAGATCCTGGAACACGCGCAGCTTGTGGTTGGACAGCGGGCAGACGGTGAGCGCGATGCGCTCGCTCGCCAGGCGCTGCATCAGCGCTGCGTCATGCACGGCCTGCACGCCGTGGTCGATGCGCTCCACCTTCAGCACGTCCAGCGCGCTCCAGATATAGGCGGGCGGGCCTTCCTCTCCCGCGTGCGCCACCAGGCGCAGGCCCAGCTGGCGGCAGCGCGCGAACACGCGCGCGAACTTCTCCGGCGGGTGGCCCAGCTCGCTGCTGTCCAGGCCCACGCCGATGATGTGCTCCAGCAGCGGCGTGGCCTGCTCCAGCGTGGCGAAGGCGTCTTCCTCGCTCAGGTGGCGCAAGAAGCACAGGATGAGCGAGGAGGAGATGCCCAGCTCGGCCTGCGCGTCCACGCAGGCGCGGTGCAGGCCGCGCACCACCGTGTCCATCGCCACGCCGCGCGCGGTGTGCGTCTGCGGGTCGAAGAAGATCTCGGCGTGCGCTACCGTTTGCATAGCTGCCCGCGCAAGGTAGGCGCGGGCCATGTCGTAAAAGTCCTGCTCATGCAGCAGCACGCTGGCGCCGGCGTAATAGATGTCCAGGAAGCTCTGCAGATCGGTGAAGGCATAGGCGCGGCGCAGCGCCTCGACGCTGTCGTACGCCAGATCCACCCCATTGCGCCGCGCCAGGGCGAAGATCATCTCTGGCTCCAGCGAGCCTTCGATGTGGATGTGCAGCTCGGCCTTGGGCATGGCCGCCAGCAGCGCCGGCAGGCGCTCTCGGGCGATGGGGGGCGGTGTGTACATGGCGATCATCTCCAGTCGTCGTCTTCGTCATCAATGGGGGGAAGCGGAGAACATCCGGTGGTGCAGCCGGCGCAGCGACCACCACACCGACAGCGCCACCACGGGAATGGCCAGCGCCGCCGTGGTCTCGGGCGCCAGCGGCCAGCCCAGGGCCTGTGCTCCCTTGGCCAGGTAGCTGACCAGGCCGACGATGTAGTAGGTGATGGCCGCCACCGACAGGCCTTCCACGGTGGACTGCAGCTTCAGCTGCAGGCCCTGGCGCTGGTTCATCGCGGCCAGCAGGGCCTGGCTGCTTTGCTGCTGCTCGATCTCCACGCGGGTGCGCAGCAGATTGCTGATGCGCGAGACCCGCTGCGACAGCGCGTCCTGCCGCCGCGCCGCCCATTCGCAGGTGGCGCGGGCGGGCGACAGGCGCCGGTCCATGAATTCACGGATGGTCTGCAGGCCGGCCAGGCGCGACTCGGCGATGTCCTGGATGCGCGTGTCCAGCAGCTCGAAGTAGGCCCGGCTGGCGGAAAAGCGCGAGTGCGTTGCGGCGTACTGGCTCTCCACCTTGCCGGCCAGGCGGGTCAGGCGGTCCAGCAGCTCGGGCTCGTCATTGCGGCTGGCGCTGCGGATGGCCTCGGCCAGCGCGGCCAGTTCGTTGTCGGCCAGCGCCAGTTCCCGCCCGGCGGCACGCGCGGCCGGCAGGCCCAGCATGGCGGCCATGCGGTAGGTCTCGATCTCCAGCAGGCGCAGCACCAGGCGCCCCAGGCGGCGCGGCGTCAGGCTGCCGGCCAGCAGCACCATGCGCGAGTAGCCATCGGCGTGGATGCAGAAGTCCGTGTAGACCTCGCCATAGCCGTCGGCCACGGTGGAGGCGACCAGGTTCTCCTCGCGCAGCAGGTGCCGGACCAGCCCGCCCTCGGGCACGCTGCGCGCCGGCAGCACCCACAGGTGCATGGCGGTCAGGGCTTGGCCGGGCAACCCGGCCACCCACGCCTGGGGTACGGACTGCAGGGCGCTGGGCGGCGGGTTGCGCTCGTCCCATTCGCCGTCCTCCAGCGCCACGGTGAAGGTCCAGGTGACGAACTCGGTGTGCAGCTCCCAGCGCAGGCGCCAGGCGCCCAGGTCCACCCGCAGATGAACGCAGTGGGCGTCGGGCGGCGCCAAGTGGTGGTCGCGCAGCAGCGCGGCCAGATGGGCGCGGCTGGCCTCGCGCCCGGCGGCGTCGGCCTGCATGACGATGTGGGTCAGCGCCAGCGGCGCGCTCAGCGCTTCGGGCGGCCGGGCGTGCACTTCGTTGTGCAGCACGGCCCGATCGGGGTGCTGGGGTGGCAGGGGCAGCGCGGGCATGGGCGGTGGGGCCAAAACGGTGGGTGCAGCGCGCCAGGCGCTGCAGAAAGGAAAAAGAAAAGGGCCGCTCGCGGCGGCCCCTGCATCATGCGTGCGGCGCGCCCCGGGGCACGCCGGAGCACCGGCCCGGCGTCACTTGGCGCCGGGCACCTGGCCTTCCACGCCCTTGACGAAGAAGTTGATTCCGGTGAGGAATTTGTCGTCGGCCGCGGCGTCGGCGGCCAGCACTTCCTTGCCGGCGTTGTCGGCGATCGGGCCCTTCCAGATGACCAGCGTGCCTTCCTTCAGGCCCTTCTTGGCCTCCTCGACCTTGGCCTTCAGCTCGGCAGGCACGTCCTCGGCGATGGACACCAGGTCCACGGCGTCTTCCTTCACGCCCCACCAGGCCTGGCCGGTGGTCCAGGTGCCGTCCAGTACGTCCTTGACGCTCTTGGTGTAGTACGGCACCCAGTTGATGACCGCCGAGCCCAGGTGGGCCTGCGGGCCGTAGCTGGTCATGTCCGAATCCCAGCCGAAGGCGCGCTTGCCCTTTTCCTGGGCGGTCTTGAGCACGGCCGGCGAGTCGGTGTTCTGGAACAGCACGTCGGCGCCACCGTTGATCAGCGAGGTGGCGGCTTCGGTTTCCTTCGGCGGGTTGAACCAGTCGTTCACCCAGACCACCTTGGTCTTGATGGCCGGGTTCACACTCTGCGCGCCCAGGGTGAAGCTGTTCAGGTTGCGCAGCACCTCCGGGATGGGCACCGAACCGACCACGCCCAGGGTGTTGGTCTTGGTCATGCCGCCGGCAATGATGCCGGCCAGGTAGGCGCCCTCATAGGTGCGGCTGTCGTAGGTGCGCACGTTGGCGCTGGTCTTGTAGCCGGTGGCGTGCTCGAACTTCACGTCCGGGAACTCGGCGCCCAGCTTCTGCATGGTGTCCATGTAGCCGAAGGTGGTGCCGAAGATCAGCTTGTTGCCCTGGGTGACCAGGTCGCGCAGCACGCGCTCGGCGTCCGCGCCCTCGGGCACGCTTTCCACGTAAGTGGTCTGGATCTTGTCACCGAACTCGGCTTCCAGCTTCTTGCGCGCCTGGTCATGCGCGAACGTCCAGCCGCCGTCGCCCACCGGGCCGATGTAGGCGAAGCCGATTTTCAGCGGCCCGCTGCTGGGTGCCGGGGCAGCAGCGGCAGGCTCGGCCGGTGCTGTGGCAGGCGCCGGCTCTTCCTTCTTGCCGCAGGCCACCAGGGCCGCGGCGGCCGCGCCCAGGGCGGCGAGCTTGAACAGGGAACGCTTGTGCAGATCGGTCATGGAGCAGTCCTTCACTTAAACGAGTATGGGTTGGGTTGACGGTGCTGCGCTCACTTGCCTTCGGTGCCGGGCACCTTGCCTTCGACGCCAGCGACGAAGAAGTTGATGCCCGTGAGGAACTTGTCATCGGCCTTCTGGCCTTCGGCAAGCAGCTCCTTGCCGGCGTTGTCCTTGATGGGGCCGGTCCAGACGGCGAAGCTGCCGTCCTTCAGGCCGTCGCGCGCCTTGGCCACGCGGTCCTTGATCTCCTGGGGCACGTCGTCGGCGATCTTCACCAGGTCGATGGCGCCTTCCTTCACACCCCACCAGTAGTTGCCCTGGGGCCAGTTGCCGGCCAGCGTGTCCTCGACCACCTTGGTGTAGTACGGCGTCCAGTCGATCACGGCCGAACCCAGGTGCGCCTTGGGCGCGTAGCTGCTCATGTCGCCGTCCTTGCCGAAGGCGCGCGCGCCGCGCTCCTCGGCGGTTTTCAGCACCGAGGGCGAGTTGGTGTTCTGGTACATCACGTCCACGCCGCCGTTGATCAGCGACGTGGCGGCCTCGGCCTCCTTCGGCGGGCTGAACCACTCGTTCACCCAGACCACCTTGGCCTTGATGGACGGGTCCACGCTCTGCGCGCCCAGCACGAAGCTGTTGACGTTGCGCACCACCTCGGGAATGGGCACCGAGGCGACCACGCCGATGGTCTTGGTCTTGGTCATGCCGCCGGCGACGATGCCCGCCAGATACGCGCCCTCGAAGGTCTTGGTGTCGTAGGTGGCGACGTTGTCCAGCTGCTTGTAGCCGGTGGCGTGCTCGAACTTCACGTCCTTCAGGTCGGCCGCGACCTTCTGCACAAATTCCTGGTAGCCGAAGCTGGTGGCGAAGATCAGCTTGGTGCCCTGCCCGGCCATGTCGCGCATGACGCGCTCCGAGTCAGCGCTCTCGGGCACGCTCTCCACGAAGGAGGTCTCGATCTTGTCACCGAACTTCTCCTGGATTGCCTTGCGGCCCAGGTCGTGCTGGTAGGTCCAGCCGCCGTCGCCGATGGGGCTGACGTACATGAAGCCGATCTTCAGCTTGTCGGCCGCGGGCGCGGCGGCGGCAGGCTCGGGAGCCGGGGCGGCGGGTGCCGCCTCTTCCTTCTTGCCGCAGCCGGCGAGCGTGGCCAGCGCCACGGCCGAGAGCGCCGCAGCCTTCAGCACAGACCGTTTGTTCAGGTACGAATTCATTGCAATGACGGAGTTGGGAATGGAAAGAAAAAGAGCCCCTCAGCCGCCCGGATGGAAGGGCCGGCCGAGCGAGGCCGGCATGTTCGCACGAATCCATGCCGGGTTGCGGGAGATCAGCACCAGCACCACGATCGTCGCCACGTAAGGCAGCATGGACAGCAACTGGCTAGCCACCTGCACGCCCGAGGCCTGCAAATGGAACTGCAGCATGGTCACGCCGCCGAACAGGTAGGCGCCCAGCAGCACCCGCGCCGGCCGCCAGGTGGCGAAGGTGGTCAGCGCCAGCGCGATCCAGCCGCGCCCGGCCACCATTCCCTCCACCCACAGCGGCGTGTAGACGGTCGAGATGTAGGCCCCGGCCAGCCCGCACAGCGCGCCGCCGGCGGCCACCGCGCCCAGGCGGATGCGCCGCACCGGATAGCCCAGCGCGTGCGCCGACTCGGGCGACTCGCCCACCGAGCGCAGCACCAGCCCGGCGCGCGTACGGTACAAAAACCACACCATGGCCGCCGCCAGCGCCATGGTCAGGTAGACCAGCGGATGCAGCTTGAACAGCGCCGGCCCGACCAGCGGCAGGTCGCTCAAGACCGGCCAGGCGAACTTCGGCGTGTCGGGCAGCTTGGCCTGCACATAGCCGATGCCCAGAAAAGCCGAGAAGCCCACGCCGAACAGCGACAGCGCCAGCCCCGTGGCGTACTGGTTGGTGTTGAACCAGATCACCAGCACGCCGAACAGCGCCGCCAGCAGCGCCCCGGTGGCCATGCCGGCCACGAAGCCCAGCGTGAAGCTGCCCGTATGCACCACGGTGGCGAACGCCGCCACGGCGGCGCACAGCATCATGCCCTCGGCCCCCAGGTTCACGATGCCGGATTTTTCGTTGATGAGCAGGCCCAGCGAGGCCAGTGCCAGCACGGTGCCGGCGCTGAGCGTGGAGCCCAGCAGCAATGCGTACGATTCCATCAGGCCCGCCCCCCGCGGTTCATGCCGACCCAGCGCACCCGGTAGGCGATCAGCGTGTCGCAGGCCAGCAGCGTGAACAGCAGCAGACCCTGGAACACGCCGGTGAGTGATTTGGGCAGGCCCAGCCGCGACTGCGCCAGCTCCCCGCCGATGTAGAACATGCTCATGAGCAGCGCCGACAGCACCATGCCCACCGGGTGCAGCCGCCCGACGAAGGCCACGATGATGGCCGCGAAGCCGTAGCCGGCCGGCACGTAGGGCGTCAGCTGCCCAATGGGCCCGGCGACTTCCAGCGCGCCCGCCAGTCCGGCCGTGGCGCCGGAGATCAGCAGCGCCGTCCACAGCGCCCGGCGCGAGGAAAAGCCCGCGTAGCGCGCCGCCGCCGGCGCCAGGCCGCCCACCTGCAGGGCAAAGCCCGCCCGCGTGCGGAACAGGAACACCCACAGCAGCGCCGCACCGATCAGCGCCAGCGGCAGCCCGATGGTCACGCGCGAGCCGGTGAACAGCTTCGGCATCTGCGTGACCCGCTCGAACATGCGCGTCTGCGGGAAGTTGTAGCCCATGGGGTCCTTCCAGGGCCCGTAGACCAGGTAGCCCAGCAGCAGCGTGGCCACGTAGACCAGCATCAGGCTGACCAGGATCTCGTTGGCGTTGAAGCGGTCGCGCAGCAGCGCCACGATGCCCGCCCAGACCATGCCGCCCAGGCAGCCGGCCACCAGGATGGCCGGGATGATCCATGGCCCGGTGGTCTTGTCCGCCAGCAGGGCCACGCCGCCGGCGGCCACGGCGCCGATGACGAACTGCCCCTCGGCGCCGATGTTCCAGATGTTGGAGCGAAAGCACACCGCCAGCCCCAGCGCCACCAGCAGCAGCGGTGTGGCCTTCACGGCCAGCTCGCCCAGGGCGTAGGCCGACTTGACCGGCTCCCAGAAGAACACCTGCAGGCCGCGCATCGGGTCCTTGCCCAGCAGCGCGAACAGCATCACTCCGATCAGCACCGTGATGGCCAGCGCCAGCACGGGCGAGCCCCAGGTCCACAGGCGCGAGGCCTGTGGCCGCGCCTCAAGCTTGAGCATGGCTGCCCTCCCCCGCGGCCTGGCGCGCCAGGTGCTCCTGCACCTCGGCGTGCCACAGCCCGCTCATCCATTCGCCGATGCGCTCCACGCTGGCCTCCGCGCGTGGCACCGAGGGCGACAGCCGCCCCTTGGCCAGCACATGCAGGCGGTCGCAAATCTCGAACAGCTCGTCCAGCTCCTCGCTGACGACCAGCACGGCGCAGCCGGCGTCGCGCAGCTTCAGTATCTCGCCGCGGATCTGCGCCGCCGCGCCCACGTCCACGCCCCAGGTGGGTTGGGAGACGATGAGCAGCTTCGGGCTGGCATCGATCTCGCGCCCGACGATGAACTTCTGCAGGTTGCCGCCCGACAGCGACTTGGCCGGCGCATCCGGCCCACCCGCCTTCACGCCGAAGCGCTGGATGATGCCCTGCGCCTGGGCCTGCAGCCGGCGCATGCGCAGCCAGCCGCCGGCGCCCAAGGCGTTGCCGCGCGTGAGCAGCAGGTTGTGCGCCAGGCCCATGGTGGGCACGGCGCCGCGGCCCAGCCGCTCCTCAGGCACGAAGTGCAGGCCCAGGGCGCGGCGCTGGCGCGGGGCCAGGCGCCCGGCCGGGCGGCCCGCCACCTCCACCATGGCCGGCTGGGCCCGCGTGTCCTCGCCGGACAGGGCGTACAGCAGCTCCCGCTGCCCATTGCCGGAGATGCCGGCGATGCCCACCACTTCGCCCGCGCGCACCTCCATGTCGACGCTGACCAGGGGCACGCCGAAGGCGTCGCCGGCCGGCAGCGACAGGCCGCGCGTGCGCAGCACCACCTCGCCCACCTGCGAGGCGCGATGCTCGAGCGCCGGCGGTTCGGCGCCGATCATCAGGCGCGACAGCGAGGCATTGGACTCCTGCGTGGGGTCGCACACGCCCGTCACCTTGCCCCCGCGCATGACCGTGCAGGCGTGGCACAGCTCGCGGATCTCGTGCAGCTTGTGGCTGATGTACAGGATGGAGCAGCCCTCGCTGGCCAGCTGGCGCAGCACCACGAAAAGCTTGTCCACGGCCTGCGGCGTCAGCACGGAGGTCGGCTCGTCCAGGATCAGCACGCGCGGGTCGGTCAGCAAGGCGCGGATGATCTCCACACGCTGCATCTCGCCTACGGACAGGGTGTGCACGGGGCGCTGCGGGTCGATGTCCAGGCCGTATTCGGCTGCCTTGTCGGCGATGCGCCGCGTCACCTCGGCCAGCGGCGGGCCCTTGTCCAGGCCCAGCCAGACGTTCTCGGCCACCGTCAGGGTGTCGAACAGGCTGAAATGCTGGAACACCATGGCGATGCCCAGGGCACGCGCCTCCTGCGGGTTCTTCACCTGCACGGGCCGACCATCGAACAGCATCTGGCCCTCGTCCGGGCGGGTGGCGCCGTAGATGATCTTCATCAGGGTGGACTTGCCGGCGCCGTTTTCGCCCAGCACGGCGTGCACCTGGCCCGGCAGAACGGTGAGCGAGACGCCGTCATTGGCCACCACGGCCGGATAGCGCTTGGTGATGCCCGTCAATTGCAGCCGCGGCGGGGCCTGGGCCGGCGCGGCTTCAGGGGGGATGGGATTCATCTGTGCGATTGTCTCCGAAGTTCGTGCGGTGTATTTTTTTGTCAAATCGGCACCCAGCGCTTACCAGCCATGCGCCAGCAGCTATGTTTTTCGTAGCGACGCAGCCACGCTGCGAATGCATTCGCGCAGCCACGCCCCGGCCGCCGAGTGGTGCGTGCGGGCGTGCCACAGCTGGTAGTACATGAGCCGGGGAAAGGCGACGGGGCACTCAAGCACGGCCAGCGGCAGCCGCTCGGCGTAGCGCTCGCAGAACTGCCGGCCGGTGGTCAGCACCAGCAGGCTGCCGGCCACCATGGCCGGGATCAGGCTGAAGTGGGCGCAGCGCACGGTCACGTTGCGCGCCAGGCCCAGGCTGTCCAGGTGCGCGTCGATCACCCCGCGGGCGCCGGGGTGGGTGGGCGTGGGCGCCACGTGCTCGGCGGCCAGCCATTCGCCTTCGCTCCAGCCGCGGCGCACGGCCGGGTGCTCGCGGCTGACCAGGCACACCACCTCGTCGGAAAACAGCCGCCCCAGGTGCAGATCGCCCGGCGGCTCGGGCCAGTTGCCGATCACCACGTCGGCCTCGCCCTGCGCCAGGTGGGCGTGGTAGTGGGCGTCGGCCGACAGGGGCAGGATCTCTACCGGGCACAGCGGCGCCTCGGCCTTAATGCGCGCCACCAGCATGGGCAGGAACAGCGGGTCCAGATAGTCGCTGGCGGCGATGCGGAAGGTGCGCGTGGCGCTGCGCGGCTCGAAGCCGCGCGCGTCGGAGAACAGCACCTCGGCCGCCCGCAGGATGCTGGCGGCCGGCTCCACCATGGCCAGCGCCGCGTCCGTGGGCTGCATGCTGGCGCCCGAGCGCACCAGCAGCGGGTCACCCGCCAGCTCGCGCAGGCGCCGCAGCGCGCTGGAGACGGCCGGCTGGTGCATGCCCAGGCGGATGGCGGCACGCGAAACGCTGCGTTCAGTGAGCACGGTGTGCAAGACCCGGATGAGATGAAGGTCGATCTTGTCGAAAAGGGCTGGTTCTCTCATATGCGCTCGGGCATGCAGGCCATGGGCGGCGGCGTATGCACCGCCCCGCCTGCCGGGCTATACGCGCCATGCGCGCCGGCGGCGGCGGCGAAAAAGTGCGGGCTACTCTACACGCGCCATAGCGCGGCGGGCATCCGGGTTATATGCAGGGGCTTATGCCTGGGCGCCGCAGCGGGCCTACCCTTGGGGCATGAGCACCACAAGCCCCATCCGCTTCATCCGCCGCGGCCAGCGCGTGCAGCTGGACCACGTCGCCCCCGACCGCACCTTGCTGGAGGTGCTGCGTGAAGACCTCGGCGCCACCGGCACCAAGGAGGGCTGCGGCGAAGGCGACTGCGGCGCCTGCACCGTGGTGCTGGGCAGCGTGCACGACGGGCGGGTGCGCTACGAGGCCGTGAACGCCTGCATCCGCCTGGCGCACTCCATCGACGGCATGGCGCTGTGGACAGTGGAGGACTTGACGGCTGATCCGCTGATCCAGCCCGAGGCCGGCGCCAGCGCCAGCCCCGCCGGCGACCTGCACCCCGTGCAGCAGGCGCTGGTGGAGTGCCACGGCACGCAGTGCGGCTTTTGCACGCCCGGCTTTGCCATGAGCCTGTTCGGCATGTACCAGAACCACGTCTGCCAGGGCCGCCCCGTCACGCGCGAGATGGCGGTGCGCGAGCTGTCGGGCAACCTGTGCCGCTGCACCGGCTACCGGCCCATCCTGGACGCGGCACAAAGCCTGCCCGAGCTGCCGCCCATGCGCGTGGACGAGTCCGCATTGCTACAAAAATTGGAGCTGATTGCGCTTGATGGTCAACGGCTGGAGGCCGATTTGACATATAAAGCCCCGGGCACGCTGGCCGAGCTGCTGGCCGCCCGCGCCGCCCACCCGCAGGCCCAGGTGGTGGCCGGCTGCACCGACGTCGGCCTGTGGATCACCAAGGGCCACAAGCGCTTCGCCCAGGTGCTGGACGTGACGCGCGCGCAGGAGCTGCGCGAAGTGCGCGAGCAGCCGGACGGACTGCTGACCATCGGCGCCGCCGTCACCCTGACCGACGCCTTCGCCGCCCTGGTGGCGCGCTGGCCGCAGCTGGCGCGCTTTGCCGAGCGCTTTGCCGGCATGCCGGTGCGCAACTCCGGCACGCTGGGCGGCAACGTGGCCAACGGCTCGCCCATCGGCGACTCCATGCCGCTGCTCATCGCCCTGGGCGCGCAGGTGGAGCTGGCCAGCACCCGCGGCAGCCGCCGCTTAGGCCTGGAAGACCTGTACACCGGCTACCGCACCAACGTCATGCAGCCGGACGAGCTGCTGGCCTTCATCCACGTGCCCCCGCCCGTGGCCGGCCAGCAGCTGGCGGCCTACAAGGTCTCCAAGCGCTTCGACGACGACATCTCCGCCGTCTGCCTGGTGCTGAACCTGCAGGTGGAGGGCGGCACCGTGGCCGCCGCGCGCATCGGCGCCGGCGGTGTGGCCGCCACCCCGGCGCGCGCCCGCGCCACCGAGGCCGCCCTGGTCGGCCAGCCCTGGAGCCAGGCCGCGGCCGAGCGCGCCGCCGCCGCGCTGCAGGCCGAGTTCAGCCCCATCAGCGACATGCGCGCCAGCGGCGCCTACCGCCGTGCGGTGCTGGGCGCGCTGCTGCAGCGCTTCTGGCTCGAAACTCGGGGCGGGCCGCAGCCCGTCTCTCTGGACCAACTCAACGCGGAGGTGCTGGCATGAACCAGCGTGAAGACGCCCTCTTGAGCCGCGATGCCGAGGACGACCCCATCGCCATCGTGGCCGATGCCGCCGGCGCGGCCGGCGCCACGCCCCAGGTGCCCAGCCCGCCCCGCTCGCCCGTGGCGGAAAGCGCCATGGGCCGCGCCCACCCGCACGAAAGCGCGCGCGCCCAGGTGATGGGCAGCGCCCACTACATCGACGACCTGCCGGAGCTCAAGGGCACGCTCTACGCCGCGCCCATCCTGAGCACCGTGGCCCACGGCACCTTGAGCGGCGTGGACCCGGCCGAGGCCCTGGCCCTGCCCGGCGTGCGCGGCGTGGTGCTGGCCGGCGACATCCCGGGCGACCCGGTGCTGGCCGCCTTCGCCCACGACGAGCCCATCTTCGCGCGGGACACCGTCCAGCACGTGGGCCAGGTGATCGGCCTGGTGGTGGCCGACTCCGTCATGGCCGCGCGCCGCGCCGCGCGCAAGGTGAAGCTGGACATCGCCCCCCTGCCCGCCGTGCTGACGGTGCAGGACGCCCTGGCCGCGCAAAGCTGGGTGCTGCCGCCCGTGCACGTGCGCCGCGGCGACGCGGCCGGCGCGCTGGCCGCGTCGCCGCACCGCCTGCAGGGCCGCATGGAGGTCGGCGGGCAGGAGCACTTCTATCTGGAGGGCCAGATCGCCTACGCCCTGCCGCTGGAGCAGGGGCAGTGGTGGATCCACTCCAGCACCCAGCACCCGGGCGAGGTGCAGCACTGGGTGGCACACGCCCTCGGTATCGACAGCCACGCCGTGCGCGTCGAATGCCGGCGCATGGGAGGCGGCTTCGGCGGCAAGGAGACCCAGGCCGGGCACCTGGCCGTGTGGGCAGCCTTGGCAGCGCACAAGTTCGGCCACCCGGTCAAGCTGCGGCTGGACCGCGACGACGACTTCGTCGTCACCGGCAAGCGCCATCCGTTCGCCTATGAATGGGACGTGGGCTTTGACGACAGCGGCCGCATCGCCGGCCTCAAGCTCATGATGGCCGCCAACTGCGGCTTCAGCGCCGACCTGTCCGGCCCGGTGGCCGACCGCGCGGTGTTCCATTGCGACAACGCCTACTTCCTGGAACACGTCGAGATCGCTTCGTATCGCTGCAAGACGAACACGCAGAGCCACACGGCATTCCGCGGCTTCGGCGGGCCGCAGGGTGTGCTGGCCATCGAGGCCATCCTGGGCGACATCGCCCGGCACCTGGGCCTGGACGCGCTGGACGTGCGCCTGCGCAACCTGTACGGCGTGGGCGAGCGCGACGTGACGCACTACCAGATGCGGGTGGAGGACAACATCCTGCACGAGCTGCTACCGCAACTGGAGCAGTCCGCGCAGTACAGGCAACGGCAAAAGGCCATTGCGGCCTGGAACGCGCAAAGCCCCGTGCTCAAGCGCGGCCTGGCGCTCACGCCCGTCAAGTTCGGCATCAGCTTCACGGCCACGCTGTTCAACCAGGCCGGCGCGCTGGTGCACGTCTACACGGACGGCAGCGTGCAGGTCAACCACGGCGGCACCGAGATGGGCCAGGGCCTGCACACCAAGGTGGCGCAGATCGTGGCCGACGAGCTGGGCGTGCCTCTGGGGCGCGTGCTGGTCACCGCCAGCGACACCAGCAAGGTGCCCAACGCCAGCGCCACCGCTGCCTCGAGCGGCACCGACCTGAACGGCCGCGCGGCGCAGTACGCGGCGCGCACCATCCGCGACAACCTGGCAGCCTTCGTCGCCGGGCTGGACCGCTGCGGCGCCGGGGCCGTGCGCTTCCAGGGCGGGCAGGTCATGTCCCCAACGGCCACGCGGCGCTGGGAGGACGTGGTCAAGGAGGCGTACGCCAACCGCATCCAGCTGTGGAGCGACGGCTTTTACCGCACGCCCAAGATCCACTACGACAAGACCACCCTCACGGGCCGGCCGTTCTTCTACTTCGCCTATGGCGCGGCCTGCACCGAGGTGGCCATCGACACCCAGACCGGGGAGAGCCGCGTGCTGGCCGTGGACATTCTGCACGACGTGGGCCGCAGCATCAATCCGGCCATCGACATCGGCCAGATCGAGGGCGGATTCATCCAGGGCATGGGCTGGCTCACCACCGAGGAGCTGGTCTGGGACAGCACCGGCCGCCTGGCCACGCACGCCCCCAGCACCTACAAGATCCCGGCCACCGGTGACGTGCCGGGGCACCTGAAGATCGCCCTGTGGCACGAGGCCAACCGCGAGGACAACGTGGGCGGCAGCAAGGCCGTGGGCGAGCCGCCCTTCATGCTGGCGGTGAGCGTGTACGAGGCGCTGCGCAACGCCGTGGCCGCCGGCCGGGGCGATGCGCCCGGCGCCGCCCGCGTCGCCCTCAGGGCGCCCGCGACGGCCGAGAACGTGCTGCGCGCGCTGGGGCGGGTGCCGGACTGAGGGCCGATTCAGGCATCAAATCGGCCTCAAACGCTTGCCAGTCAAGCGCTGGCAGCTATACAAAAGAGAGTGAAGACCTCGCCGAAGTTCAGGGCGCCAGTCCCTCGGATTCCGGCTGGGGCGCGACGCGGCGCACTTCCACCCGGTTGCGGCCGGCGCGCTTGGCGGCGTAGCAGGCCATGTCGGCGGCATAGACCAGCGGCGCCACCTCGCGCAGGCCGGCCGGCAGCGGCACCAGGCCGATGCTCAGGCCCAGGGTGAAGCTGCGCCCGCCATAGGCCGGCTCCCAGGCCTGGACGGCGGCGCGCAGTTGCTCGGCCACGGCCTGGCCGCGCGCCGGCGTGGCACCGGGCAGCACCACGGCGAACTCGTCGCCGCCCAGGCGTGCGGCCCAGCCCATCTGGCGCACTTCGGACTCCAGCAGTCGCGCCAGATGGCGCAGCACGTCGTCACCGGCGTCGTGGCCGGCCACGTCGTTGATGACGGTGAAATGGTCCAGGTCCAGGAACAGCAGCACGCCGCTGCCCTCCTCGCCGTACAACCCGGGCGCGGCGCGGCCCGGCGCCGGCATGCCGTCGCGACCGGCGCGGGCCGCCAGCAGGGCGCGCAGGCGCTGCTCGAAGGCGGCGCGGTGCGGCAGCATGGTCAGCGTGTCGTGCTCGCCCTTCCAGTCGGGCTGCTGGCGCGCATCGCGCGTGGCGGTGCAGTCCTCCAGCATCCACACCGTGCCCCGGTCGGGCTCGCCGGCGTGGATTAGCTGGCCCTGGGCGCGCACCCACTGCACGCCGCCGTCGCGGCGCAAGAGCGGCAGTTCGCCGTCGAAGGCGCCGTGCGCGGCGAACTGGGCGCGCACCTGGCGCGCCATGCTGCCGACCTCGACGCTGGCCGGCGCCAGCAGGTCCAGCAGGTCGCGCCCATACAGCTCGGCCGGGGTGTAGTCCAGCAGCCGGCAGGCCTGCAGGCTGACCACCTCCACGCGCTCGGCACGCGTCACGGCGATGCCCAGGGGCACGTGCGCCAGCACCGCCTGCAGCTGGCGCATGAGGGCCTGAGAGTCCTGCTCATGCACACGCCGGTGGGCCAGCAGCCGGGTGCACACATGCACCACGTCGTCCACCTCGCCGGCCGAGCGCGGCCAGGTGCTGGCGCCGGCCTCCGTCTCGGGCGGCGCAGGCATGGCGGGATCGGACTCCAGCAGCTGCATCGCCCGCTGGCGCAGCTGGGCCAGCGGCCGGGCCAGCCAGACCAGTGCCGCCAGCGCCAGCAGGCTCACGGCCAGCGTGGCGGCTGCCGCCAGGGCCCAGGCGCGCCGCTGAACGCCCTGCACCGGCGCCAGCATGGCCTGCGCGTGGGTGACGCGGGCCACCATCCACTGTGGCATGGGCACGCTGGACAGGCTGACCACGTAGCCCGAGCGCAGCTCGGTCATGTCCTCAGTGCCGCTCAGGGGCTTGCCGCGGCTGCGCCAGCGCTCAAAGGCTTCGGCCAGGCCGGGCTCGTCGCGCACGTCGCCCAGCACGCGCTCGGGCTGCGGGTGCGACAGGATGATGCCGTCGCGCGTGAACACCATCAGTTGTGACTCGGGCCGCGCCGGCAGGGCCAGCGAGTGCGGCAGCAGGCCCTGTGACTGCAGGCGCAGCACGCCGGCCACGGCGCCGCTCACGCGGCCTTCGCGCAGCAGCGGCACGGTGAACATGACGCGCGCGTCCTGCGCCGTGGTGCCGATCAGCTCGGACACCAGAGGCTTGCCGTCCACCAGGGTGCGCAGCAGGTAGTCGCGCTCGGCCGGGTCCAGGGCCGAGGCCTTTTCCAGCTGGCCGTAGCGCAGGTTCACGCTCAGCTGCCCGTCCTTGCGCGCGACCTGCATGGCGTCGAAGAAGCGCACGGCAGGCAGGCCCTGCTGCAGCAGCCATTCGAGCGAGGCGGGCGACTCCAGCATGGACGGCGTGATGCCCTCGGCCACGGTGGCCAGCACCTTCTGGCTTTGCTCGATCTTGCTGGCCAGCAGGCGCGAGACCAGCTCCACCTCGTCGCTTTGCTGCACCACCAGGCGCTGCATGGCGTCCTGCGCAGCGGCGCGCCAGACCAGCCAGCCGGCCAGGGCGCCTGCGGCCGCCACGGCCAACACAGCCACCAGCAGCAGGCGGCGCACCAGAGGGCCGGGGAACCAGCCCGACAGGCCCTCGGGCCCGCCATCACGCTCGTCCTCCTGCAGTTCCTCGTGCAGGAGTGCGTCGGCCGCCAGCGCGGGCAGCGGGCCGTCGGCCGCGGGCAGCGGCGCGTGCAGTGCGGCGACGTGGCTGGGTGGCGTCATGCGTGCTCCACAAGCGGAGCACCTGTGCCAGAGAAGAAGGGCGTGGCGCGGGACATGGGGGGCGAAGGCTGCGATCCCGCAGCGTGCCGTGCGGGCGCCAACCAATATACGTAGCGCCATCGCCCATGCGCTTGGGGTACAACCCTCGGAGCCGCGCAGGAAAACCCTGACGGAAAAATCCGACAGCTGGTCAGCTGGCCGGCCCTGCCGGCGCGCGCGCCTTCAGCCGCCGGCGACCATGCGCAGCGCGCGCGGCTGGGGCAGGCTGAGCACGTTGCCCGTGCCGGAGATCAACCCGTGCTCGCGCAGCTGGCGCAGCACGCGCGACAGCGTCTCGGGGGCGATGCCCAGCTGCGCGGCGATCAGGCGCTTGCGCTGCTGCAGCGTCACGCGCAGGCTGCCGCTGTCGTCGCTCTGCGCGTGGCGCAGCAGCCACTGGGCGCAGCGCGCCTCGGCGTCCTGCGCCAGGCGGCTGACGGCCAGTTCGGTCTGGCGGCAGTAGCCGGTGGCCATGTCGCGCAGCAGGATCTGCGCCGACTCGGGCAGCTGCTCCAGGCCGCGGCGGAAGTCCTCCAGCGGCACGCGGCGCAGCTGTACGCGGGTGTCGGCGACGATGTCCACAGCGCTGGGCTGATCCAGCAGCGCGGTGGCCGCGTCCAGCCAGGTCGGCCCCTCCACCACACCCAACTGGTGGCGCATGACACCCTCCTCGCGCACGCCCATCAGGACGCGGCCGCTGTCCAGGTACAGCACGGAGAACGGTTGCTGGTGGCGCTCGCGCAGCACTTCGCCCGCGGCGGCCACCTCGATCTGGGCGGATGGTTCGGAGGACGGGAGGGGCAACATGGCGCCCACTGTGCCGCGCCCCCTCGCCGGGCGCTTTGAGCAATATCAAAAATGCGCCCCAAGGCCGCCACCGGCCTGCCATTCGCACACAATACCCGCGGGCCGCAGGGCCTTTTTTCCCTCAAGAACAGGAAACCCCATGCACCGCAAACTCCTCACGCTGGCCGCCGTGCTGTGCGCCGCCGGCGCCCACGCGCAAAGCTCCGTCCAGATCACCGGGCTGACCGACGTCTACGCCGGCTCCATCCGCATGGCGGGCGACGCCGGCCGCAGAACCGTCGTCAACAGCGGTGGCATGACCACCTCGTGGTTCGGCTTCACCGGCACCGAGGACCTGGGCGGCGGGCTGAAGGCCGGCTTTGCGCTGACCTCCTTCATCCAGGTGGACGATGGCACGCAGGGGCGCTTTCCGGGCGACACCTTCTTCTCGCGCGACGCCAACGTCAGCCTGTCAGGCGGCTTCGGCACGCTGCGCCTGGGCCGCTGGATGGCGCCCAACTTCCTGCCCTCCGTGCTGGCCAACCCGCTGGGCGACTCGTTCACCTTCGCGCCGCTGATCCTGCACATGAACGTGCCGCTGTTCAACGCCTCGGGCTGGCAGGCGACGACGCCTTCCGACACCGGCTGGAGCAACCAGATCGCCTACACCACGCCCGACATCGGCGGCTTCAAGGCCAACCTGCAGTACCAGTTCGGCGAGCAGGCCGGCGACAACGGCAAGAAGAACGTGGGCGCCAATTTCTTCTATTTCGGCGGCCCGCTGCTGCTGACCGGCTACTACGAGCGCGACCAGATCGCCAACCCCGGCCAGGGCGCCTACCTGGGCACCACCAAGAAGGACTGGATGCTGGGCGCCGCGTATGACTTCACCGTCGTCAAGCCCTACCTGACCTACGGCCAGGCCGAGGCCGACAACCTGCCGGGCAAGGCCAAGACGCTGCAGCTGGGCCTGTCCGCGCCGCTGGGCGCCGGCAAGGTGCTGGCCTCGTGGGCGCGCACCGAACTCACCGCCGCCGACGTCGACCGCAAGACGCTGACCGTGGGCTACGACTACAACCTGTCCAAGCGTACGGACGTGTACGCCATGCTGATGAACGACAAGATCACGCGCCAGAGCACCGGCAACAGCTTCGGCGTGGGCATCCGCCACCGCTTCTGAGCGCCCGCGGGCCGGGCAAGCCACGCGGCGCCGCCCGCCGCGTGGCTTTTGCTTTTCGCCCCGGAAAATTTCAAGCCAAAACGGGCTCCAGCGCCCGTCAGTCAAGCGCCGGAAGCTCATCTATTCATAGCAAAGACGGAGGTCACCGCCATGCCCATGTTCGTGGACACCTCGCCCCCCGGCGAGTGCATCTTCTGCCGCCTGGCGGCGCGCCAGATCCCCGCCGCCCTGGTGTGCGAGGACGAGCTGACCCTGGCCTTCATGGACATCGGCCAGGTCACCCCCGGCCACGTGCTGGTGGCCACGCGCCGCCACGCCGCCACCCTGGCCGACGTGACGCCCGAAGAAGCCGCCGCCGTCATGCAGACCGTGCGCCGCGTGGCGCTGGCCGTGCAGGCCGCCTTCGACCCGGCCGGCCTGACCCTGCTGCAGGCCAACGGCGCCGTGGGCGGGCAGACCGTGGGGCACTTTCACATGCATGTGGTGCCGCGCCATGAGGGCGACGGCATCGCCCTGTCCTGGCCGCGCAAGGAGCCAGGCGCGCAGGTGCTGCAGGACTACGCGGCCCGGCTGCGCGCGGCGCTGTGACGCACGCCCGGGCCGCCATCGCCCTGGCCGGCCCCACTGCCTCGGGCAAGACCGACGCCGCGCTGGCCATCGCCCGGGCGCTGGCGCCGCGCGTGCCGGTGGAGATCATCAGCGTCGACTCGGCCCTGGTCTACCGCGGCATGGACATCGGCACCGCCAAGCCCACGCCGGCCGAGCGCGCTGCCGTGCCGCACCACCTGATCGACATCCGCGACCCGCGCGAGGCCTACAGCGCCGCCGAGTTCGTGCAGGACGCCACGCGGCACATCCGCGAGATCCAGGCCCGCGGCGCCCTGCCGCTGCTGGTGGGCGGCACCATGCTGTACTTCAAGGCGCTGATGGACGGCATCGACGACATGCCCGCCGCCGATCCCGACGTGCGCGCGCGGCTGGACGCCCAGGCCGCCGCCGAGGGCTGGCCCGCCCTGCACGCTCGCCTGGCCCAGGTGGACCCGCAGACCGCCGCACGGCTGGCGCCCGGCGACAGCCAGCGCATCCAGCGCGCGCTGGAGGTATGGCACGTCTCCGGCCGGCCGCTGTCGAGCTTTCATACGACAAAAACAGGAGCTGCCAGCGCAAGCCCCATGGGCGCTGGAGCCCTTTTTTCCTTGGAACCGCAAGACCGCGCCTGGCTGCACGACCGCATCGCCCGGCGCTTTCACGCCATGCTGGCCGCGGGCTTTCTGGACGAGGTCATGCGCCTGCGCGCGCGCGGCGACCTGCACCCCGACCTGCCCAGCATGCGCTGCGTGGGCTATCGCCAGGCCTGGGAATCGCTGGACGGCCTGCATCCCATGGCCAGCCTGCCCGAGCGCGGCATCGCCGCCACGCGCCAGCTGGCCAAGCGACAGATCACCTGGCTGCGTGGCATGCCGCAGCGCCGCACCATCGCCTGCGACGCACCCGGCGCCACCCAGGAGCTGGTGCGCGCCGTCTGTGCGCACGTCCAATCGGACATGGCCGCATGAGCACGGCACCCTTGCTGCAACTGCGCGGCCTGGCCCGGCGCTACGGCGCGCAGGCCGTGTTCGAGAACGTCGATCTGCAGGTGCAGCGCGGCGAGTTCGTGGCCATCGTCGGCGACTCGGGCGTGGGTAAGTCCACGCTGCTCAACTGCCTGGCCGGTCTGGACCACTGGGACGCCGGCCAGGTGCTGCACCAGGGCCTGGACCTCGGCCCGCTGGACGACACCCAGCGCGCCCTGTGGCGGCGCGCCCACGTGGGATTCGTCTTCCAGGCCTTCCACGTCCTGCCGCACCTGGACGTGGCGCAGAACGTCGCCCTGCCGCTGATGCTGCTGGGCCGGCCCGACCCGCAGCGCGTGCAGCAGATGCTGGACGCCGTGGGCCTGCACGGCCTGGGTGGGCGGCTGCCGCAGCAGCTCAGCGGCGGGCAGCTGCAGCGCGTGGCCATTGCCCGCGCCCTGGTGCACCGCCCCGCCCTGCTGCTGGCCGACGAGCCCACCGGCAACCTGGACCCGGGCACGGCCGCCCAGGTCATGGATCTGCTCGTCGCCCAGACGCGCGAGCACCGCGCCGGGCTGGTGCTGGTCACGCACTCGGATGCAGCGGCGGCGCGGGCCGACCGCAGCCTGCGGCTGACGGCGCAGGGCATGCGGGCGGCCGCGCACACGCAGCCCTGAGCCCGCGCAGCCCCCCCCGCTTTATTCGATGGACAGGCGTTGGACGCGGCCGCCCTGCTTCTTGGGCAGCGTCAGGCTCAGCACGCCGTTGTCGTAGCGGGCCTTGCACTGGCCGGCCTCGACCTCCATCGGCAGCTGGAAGCTGCGCGCCACCGCGCCGTAGTAGCGCTCGCTGCGCAGCAGCTTCTCGCCGTCCTTCTTCTCGTCGTGCTGGCGCACCTCGGCGCGCAGCGTGACCACGGCGCCGTCGACCGAGACGTGGATGTCTTCCTTGGGCACGCCGGGCAGTTCGGCCTGCACGGTGTAGGCGCCGTCGTCCTCCTTCACGTCGATCTTGATCTGCGACGGCTGGGGCAGGTTGTCGCCGTGCAGCGGGCGCACGTAAAAGCCGGGGGCGAAGTCCTTGAAGAAGTCGTCGAACAGGCTGCTGCTGCCACGAGAAACCAGAGAGTTCATGTCAAAGCTCCTTTTCATGAGGCAAGTACACAAAGAAGAGAGGTGGAACAGGCCCGCCGGTCGGCGGGATAGCGGGTAAATACGTACGCCGGCGCGGCTTTCAAGACCACCCGGGCGCGGCCCGCACAATGTCCCCATGGCTGGCTTTTTGCGCACCCTTTCCTGGGAGGACATGCGCCGCAACCCGGGGCGCAACCTGGTCGCGGCGGCCGCCGTCATGCTGGGCGTGGCGCTGGCGCTGGCCGTGCACCTGATCAACGCCTCGGCGCTGGACGAGTTCTCGCGCGCCGTGCGCGCTGCCGGCGGCCAGCCCGACCTGCAGCTGCGCGCGGCGCGCGGCGCGCTGCCCGAGCAGGTGTTCGCCACTGTCGCCGCCGCGCCGCAGGTGGCGCGCGCCGCGCCGGTGTTGGAGCTGGCGGCCACCGCCCGGCGCGACGCGCCCGGCCGCACCTCGGTCCCGGTTGCCCTGCGCGTGGTGGGCGCCGACGCGCTGGCCCTGCCCGCCATGGCCCCGCAGCTGATGCCGCGGCTGGCGCCCGGCGCCGACCGGCTGGCGCTGTTTGCCCCGGCCACCGTGTTTCTGAACGCCAGCGCCGCGCAGGCGCTCGGCCTGCAGCCGGGCGCGGACGCCCGCCTGGCGCTGCAGGCCGGGCTGCGGCAGGTGCAGGTGCGCGTGGCCGGCAGCGTGGCGGCCGGCGGCGCGCCGCTGGCGGTGATGGACATCGGCGCCGCGCAGGATCTGTTCGGCCGCGGCGGCGAACTGACCCGCATCGACCTGCTGCTGCAGCCCGGCGCCCGGCCGGACGCGCTGCAGCGCCACCTGGCCGCCCTACCCGGCTGGCCGCCCGGCGCCGTGCTGGCCCCGCCCGGCAGCGCCGCCGCGCAGGTGGACCAGCTCTCGCGCGCCTACCGCGTCAACCTGACGGTGCTGGCGCTGGTGGCCCTGTTCACCGGCGCCTTCCTGGTGTATTCGGTGCTGGCGCTGTCCGTGGCGCGGCGCACGCCGCAGCTGGCGCTGCTGGCCGTGCTGGGCGCCACGCCGCGCCAGCGCCTGGCCCTGGTGCTGCTGGAGGCCGGCCTGCTGGGCGCCCTGGGCAGCGCCGCCGGCGTGGCGCTGGGCACGGGCCTGGCGGCGCTGGCCCTGCGCCTGCTGGGCGGCGACCTGGGCGGGGGCTACTTCAGCGGCGTGCAGCCGGCGCTGCAGTGGAGCGGCGCCGCCGCGCTGCTGTACGGCCTGCTGGGCGTGGCGGCGGCGCTGGCCGGCGGCTGGTGGCCGGCGCGCGCGGCCCAGCGCCTGGCGCCGGCCCCGGCGCTCAAGGGCGTGGGCCTGGCCGAGACCCGCGCCGCACGCGCCTGGGTCGGTCTGCTTTTGATAGCTGCCAGCGCTTTGCTGGCGCTGCTTCCGCCCATTTTTGGCATCCCTTTGGCGGCCTATGTGTCGGTGGGTCTTCTGCTGGTCGGCGGCATTGCCCTGCTGCCCTGGCTGGTGCAGCTGCTGCTGGGCCTGCTGGCGCCGCTGGCGGCACGCGGGCCGCTGCGCCTGCTGGCGCTGGCCCGGGCCCAGCGCCAGCGCGCCAGCGCCGCCGTGGCCGTGGGCGGGGTGGTGGCGGCGCTCAGCCTGTCGGTGGCGCTGACGGTGATGGTGGCGAGCTTTCGCACCTCGGTCGACCAGTGGCTGGGCGGCGTGCTGCCCGCGCCGCTGTACCTGCGCGCGGCCGGCAGCGTGGCGGGCGACGATGCGGCGGTGTTCCCGCCCGACTTTGTCGGGCAGGTGGAGCGCCTGCCGGCCGTGGCGCGCGTGCAGCCGCTGCGCGTGAGCAGCGTGCAGATCGCCCCGGGCCGGGCGCCCGTGGCCCTGCTGGCGCGGCCTTTGCTGCCCGATGCGTCCCATGCCCTGCCGCTGCTGGGCGCACCGCTGCCCGTGCCGCCGGGGCGCGTGGGCCTGTACGTGAGCGAGGCCGTGGTCGACCTGTACGGTGTGCGCCCGGGCGCCGACTGGCCGGCGCTCTCAGAGTCTTTTAGGCCTGTAGCGCAGGCGGGGCAAGCGCAAGCCGCTTCTTTTTTCATAGCGGGCGTGTGGCGCGACTACGTGCGCCAGCACGGTGCCATCGCCATCGACCGGCAGGACTGGGTGCGCCTGACGGGTGACGCGCGTGCCAGCGACCTGGCGCTGTGGCCGGTGCCCGGCGCCAGCGACGAGACCGTGCGCGCGGCCGTGCTGGCGCTGGCGCACGCGCAGCTGGGCGCCGATGCGCAGGCGCTGGAGTTCACCTCGGCCGGCGCCATCCGCGCGCGCTCGCTGGCCATCTTCGACCGCAGCTTTGCCGTCACCTACTGGCTGCAGGCCGTGGCGATCGCCATCGGGCTGTTCGGCGTGGCGGCCAGCTTCGGCGCCCAGGTGCTGGCGCGGCGTAAGGAGTTCGGCCTGCTGGCCCACCTGGGCCTGACGCGGCGCCAGATCCTGGTCGTGGTGGCCGGCGAGGGCGCGGCCTGGACGGCGGTGGGCACGGTGGCCGGCACGCTGCTGGGCCTGGCGGTGTCCGTGGTGCTGGTGCACGTGGTCAACCCGCAGAGCTTCCACTGGACCATGGACCTGACCGTGCCCTGGGCGCGCCTGGCCGCGCTGGCGCTGGCCGTGGTGGCCGCGGGCACGCTGACCGCCTGGGCCACGGGCCGCATGGCGGCGGGACGGGACGCGGTCATGGCGGTGAAGGAAGACTGGTAGCGCAGGCGGCAGGCGGGCCGCAGATCGGGGACACTGCAGGCCCCCCGCGTCTGCCCCGCCGCTCGCCTTCTTCCCCGTTCATGGTCGCCACCGTCATCGTCGGCATGCTCTGCATGCACCTGATCTTCTTTGCCATCATGTTCTGGCTGATCGGCAGGCGCCTGCAGGGCAACCGGCTGGGCATGGACGCGTTCGCGCTGGGCAACGCCCTGCTGGGCTCGGCCTATGTGCTGCAGCTGCTGGGCGGCGGGCCAGGCTGGAATGCGGCCGGCGTGGTCAATCACACGCTGACGGTGTGCACGCCCCTGGCCTATTGGGTGGGGGCCATGCGGTTCTTTGGCCGGCCGGCTCCCTTGCTCAAGCCTCTGCTTGGCCTGGCGCTGGCCTATGCAGCGGCGCAGGTACTGGTGCAGTGGCTGGCGGGCCCGGTCGCCCGCTACGCGATGCTGGCGCTCGTCATGGTGTTGATGTTCCTGGCCATGACCCTTGGGGTGATCTACGCCATGCGTGACATCGCCAAGGATCTGCGCATGGAGATGGCGCTGTTCGCGCTGCTCATCGGGGGTCTGGGCGTGATGAACGCCATCAAGGGCGTTCTGGTGGTGCAGGGCGGCCTGGAAGCGCTGGATATGAAGCATCGCTTCCAGGTCGTGTTCTACATCTACATGTCCTTCCTGGCGACGATGCTGGCGCCCGCCATGATCTGGCTGGTGCTGCGCCGGCTGACCGACGAGCTGCGCGCCACGGCGGCGCGCGACCCGCTGACGCAACTGCTGAACCGGCGTGGCCTGCTGGCCGGCCTGCAGGGGCATTTCGGCATACGCAGCGCGGGACCCGCACGCCTGCTGATGCTGGACCTCGACCACTTCAAACGCATCAACGACACCCATGGCCACCAGGCCGGCGACCTGGTGCTGTGCCAGGTCGCCGAGGTGCTGCGCAGCAACGCGCGCGGCGGAGACCTGGTCAGCCGCCCAGGGGGCGAAGAATTCGCCATCGTCTGCCTGGACGCGGACGACGAGGGCGTGAGGCAGCTGGCCGGGCGCGTGCACTCGGCCATCGAGCAGCTGGCGGTGCCGTTGCCCGGCGCGCCCGAGCCCTTGCGCTGCACCGCGACGGTGGGCGTTTCTCGCCCCTTCCATGGCCCGGACGGGCTGGACGCGGCCATGCAGGAGGCCGATGCCGCGCTCTACCGTGGCAAGGCGGCCGGGCGCAGCCGCATCGAATGGGCCCAATAGCCGCCAGGCGCCTGGGACAATCGCGCCCATGCCGCATACGCCCTCTTCCTCCGCTCCTGCCGCCGCGCCGTCCTGGCTGCACCAGGCCATCGACCGCATCGAGGCCGACTACCAGCGCAGCGCCGACACACACCTGATTCCGCTGCCGCTGCCGGCGTTCGAGCGCGTCGGCATCGACCTGTACCTGAAGGACGAATCCACCCACCCCACGGGCAGCCTGAAGCATCGGCTGGCACGCTCGCTGTTTTTGTACGCACTGTGCAACGGCTGGGTGCGCGAGGGTTCGACCATCGTCGAGGCCTCCAGCGGCTCCACGGCTGTGAGCGAGGCCTACTTCGCGCGGCTGCTGGGCCTGCCGTTCGTGGCCGTCATGCCGCGCAGCACGTCGGCCGAGAAGATCGCGCTGATCGAGTTCTACGGCGGACGCTGCCATTTTGTGCAGCACGCCGGCGACGTCTACGACGCGGCGCGCGCCGTGGCGCAGGACACGGGCGGGCACTACATGGACCAGTTCACCTACGCCGAGCGGGCCACCGACTGGCGCGGCAACAACAACATCGCCGAGAGCATGTTCACGCAGATGCAGCGCGAGCGCCACCCGGTGCCGCGCTGGATCGTGGTGGGCGCGGGCACGGGCGGCACCAGCGCCACCATCGGCCGCTACGTGCGCTTTCAGATGCACGAAAGCCGGCTGTGCGTGGCCGACCCGGCCGGCTCGGTGTTCGCCGCCTACCACCGCACGGGCGACGCGCAGCTGACAGCACCCGGCTCGCGCATCGAGGGCATCGGCCGCCCGCGCGTGGAGCCCAGCTTCATCCGCGAGCTGGTGGACCGCATGGAGGAGGTGGCGGACGACGAGTCCATCGCCGCCATGCGCGCGCTGTCGGGCCTGCTGGGGCGGCGCGTGGGGCCGTCCACCGGCACCAACTTCGTCGCCATGCTGCGGCTGGCGCAGGAGATGCGCGAGCGCGGCGAGCAGGGCTCCATCCTGTCGCTGCTGTGCGACGCGGGCGAGCGCTACCTGCCCACCTACCACGATGAGGCCTGGGTGCTGCGCACGGCCGGCGACTGCGCGCCCGCCCAGCAGCGCATCGCCCGACTGCTGGCCTGATGCCCTCGCCCACGCAGCCGCCACGGTCCCCGGCGCGCCGGCACTGGCTGCTGGCTGCCGGCCTGCTGGCCTGGGGCGCGCCGGCCCTGGCGCTGCCGCCGCGCACCCTGGCCTTCCCGCGCGACCATGGCAGCCATCCGGATCTGCGCACCGAGTGGTGGTACATCACCGGCCACGCGCGCACCCAGGACGGGCGGCTGTGGGGCTTTCAGATCACCTTCTTTCGCTCGCGCGTGGCGGCCACGCAGGACATGCGCTCGGCCTTCGCGGCGCGCCAGCTGCTGTTCGCCCATGCTGCGCTGACCGACGTGCAGGGCGCGCGCCAATGGCACGACCAGCGGATCGCACGTGCAGGCTTCGGCATCGCCCAGGCCAGCCAGGACGACGCGCACATCCGTCTGCAGGACTGGTCACTGGAGCGCGCCCAGGCGCCGGAACTGCCCGGCGCCAGTCGCTGGGCCATCCGCGCCCCGGCGGACGGCTTTGGCCTGGACCTGCACTGCGCCAGCACCCAGCCGGTACTGCTGCAGGGCAGCGCCGGCCTATCGCGCAAGGGACCGCAGCCGGACCAGGCCAGCTACTACTACAGCCAGCCGCAGCTGGCCGTCTCCGGCAGTCTGATGCTGGCCGGGCAGCGCCTGGCCCTGGCGGCCGATGTGCCCGCCACCGACAACCGCGCCTGGATGGACCACGAGTGGAGCGAGGCGCTGCTGCACCCCGAAGCCGTGGGTTGGGACTGGATCGGCATGAACCTGCACGACGGCGGGGCGCTGACGGCCTTTCGCCTGCGCCGGGCCGACGGCAGCGCGCTGTGGGCCGGCGGCTCGGTGCGCGCGGCGGGCCAGGAGCAGGCGCGCATCTTCGGCGCCGACGAGGTGCGCTTCGAGCCGCTGCGCCGCTGGAGCAGCAGCGCCAGCGGCGCGACCTATCCGGTGCAGTGGGCGGTGCACACGCCCGCCGGCCGGTTCACGGTGCAGGCGCTGCTGGACGCGCAGGAGCTGGACAGCCGCGCCTCCACCGGCGCCATCTACTGGGAGGGCCTGTGCGCCCTGATGGACGCTGGCGGCCACGAGGTGGGCCGGGGCTATCTGGAGATGACGGGCTACGCGCAGCGGCTGCGGCTGGGCTGAGGCACTAAGAGTCTTTTTGGCCTCCAGCCATTGCTGGACAAGCGCAGGCAGCTATCAAAACAAAAGCGGGCGCTGGGCCCGCTTGTGTGGGTGCATCGCTGCGCCGGTCAGTGCGGGCCGGCGGCCCCGCCACCGCCTCGGCGGCGCTCCAGCCAGGCGATCAGCTCGCCCATGATGCCGCGACGGAAGGCCAGCACGCAGACCACGAAGATCAGGCCGGTGACGATGGTCACGGACTCGCCCAGGGTGTTGAACCACTCGATGGAGGTGATGCTGGCCAGCAGGTTGCCCAGCTCGCCGATCTTGTTTTCCAGCAGCACCACCACGGCCGAGCCGACCAGCGGGCCGCTGAGCGTGCCCATGCCGCCCACCAGCGTCATCAGCACCACGTGCCCGGAGGCCGACCAGTGCACGTCGGAGAGCGTGGCAAAGCCCAGCACCAGGGTCTTGAGCGCGCCCGCCAGGCCGGCGATGGCCGCGGAGATGACGAAGGCCAGCAGCTTGAAGCGGTTGGTGTCGTAGCCCAGCGAGGTGGCGCGCGGCTCGTTTTCCTTAATGCCCTTGAGCACCTGGCCGAAGGGCGAGTGGATGGTGCGCACGATGAGCAGGAAGGCGGCGACCACGACGATCAGGCACACGTAGTACATGGTCAGGTCGCTGGACAGGTCGATCACGCCGAACAGCTTGCCGCGCGGCACGCCCTGCAGGCCGTCCTCGCCGCCCGTGAAGGGCAGCTGCAGCGCCGCGAAGAACAGCATCTGGGCCAGGGCCAGCGTGATCATGGTGGCGTAGATGCCCTGGCGGCGGATGGTGAACCAGCCCATGACCAGGCCCAGCAGCGCGCCGCTGAGCAGCCCGGCCAGCAGGCCCAGCTCGGGCGTGAAGCCCCACACCTTCATCGAGTGGCCGGTGACGTAGGCCGCCCCGCCCAGGAAGGCCGCGTGGCCGAAGGACAGCAGCCCGGTGTAGCCCAGCAGCAGGTTGAAGGCAGAGGCGAACAGCGCGAAGCACAGCAGCTTCATCACGAACACCGGGTAGGCGCCGACGAAGGGCGCGGCGATCAGGGCCAGCAGCAGGATGCCGTAGCCGATGGGAGCGAATTTCTTGACGTTCATGTGGTGCACCCCGGCGGCTTCACTTTTCTTTGCCGAACAGGCCGGCGGGGCGGATGAGCAAAACGATGGCCATGATGACGAACACCACGGTGGAGGACGCCTCGGGGTAGAACACCTTGGTGAAACCCTCGACGATGCCCAGACCCAGGCCGGTGAGGATGGAACCCATGATGGACCCCATGCCGCCGATCACCACCACGGCGAACACCACGATGATGAGGTTCTGCCCCATCAGCGGCGTGACCTGGTACACCGGCGCCGCCAGCACGCCGGCGAAGGCCGCCAGCGCCGCGCCGAAGGCGTAGGTCAGCGTGATCATGACGGGCACGTTCACGCCGAAGGCCTCGACCAGGCGCGGGTTCTCGGTGCCGGCGCGCAGGTAGGCGCCCAGCTTGGTCTTCTCGATCACGTACCAGGTGCCGATGCACACCACCAGCGAGGCCACCACCACCCAGGCGCGGTAGTTGGGCATGATCATGAAGCCCAGGCTGGTTGCGCCCTCCAGCAGCTCGGGCGTGTCGTACCCTAAGCCCGAGACGCCGTAGATGGAGCGGAAGACACCCTCGATCAGCATGGTCAGGCCCAGGGTGAGCAGCAGGCCATACAGGTGGTCGAGCTTGTAGATCCAGCGCAGCAGCAGGCGCTCGATAAGCACCCCCACCACCCCTACCACCAGCGGCGCCAGGATCAGCATCGCCCAGTAGTTGATGCCGAGATAGTTCAGCGCCATCCACGTGGTCAGGGCGCCCAGCATGAACAGTGCGCCGTGCGCGAAGTTGATCACGTTGAGCAAGCCGAAGATGACGGCCAACCCCAGACTGAGGATGGCATAGAACGAGCCATTGACCAGCCCCAGCAGGAGCTGGCTCATCATGGCTGGCATGGAGACACCAAAGAATTCCATGGAAAACGACGACGCGGTGAGTAGGGGTAGTGGATCAGGCGGCGGCGTGGTTTACTTCCACAGCGCGCACTTGGTTTCGGTCTTGGTGGTGAAAACTTCTTCGCCGGGCAGCTTCTTGACGATCTTGTAGTAGTCCCAGGTGCCCTTGGACTCCTTGGGCTCCTTGACCTGGACCAGGTACATGTCGTGGATGTAGCTGCCGTCGGCGCGCAGGTAGCCCTTGGCGAAGAAGTCGTCCATCTTCATGCCGCGCCAGGTTTCCATGACCTTGTCGGCATCGGTGGTGCCGGCGGCCTGCACGGCCTTCAGGTAGTTCATGGTGGCCGAGTAATCGGCGGCCTGGATTTCGGTCGGGCGGCGGTTGGTCTTCTTCATGTAGGCGTCGGCGAACTTGCGCGAGGCATCGTCCATGTCCCAGTACCAGCTGGTGACGAACTGCATGCCGGCGGTGTTCTTCAGGCCCAGGCTGTGGATGTCGCTGTAGAAGACCAGCAGCGGGGCGATCTTCATGGTCTTGTCGATGCCGAACTCCTTGGCCGCCTTGATGGTGTTGATGGTGTCGCCACCAGCGTTGGCCAGGGCCAGCACCTGGGCCTTGGAGTTCTGCGCCTGCAGCAGGAAGGACGAGAAGTCCGACGCGTTCAGCGGATGGCGCACAGCGTTGGCCACGGTGCCGCCCTTGGCCTTGACGACGTTGGAGGCATCGGCCTCCATGGCGTGGCCGAAGGCGTAGTCGGCGGTCAGGAAGAACCAGCTCTTGCCGCCGCCGTCCACGATGGCGCCCGCCGCACCCTTGGACAGGGCCACGGTATCGTAGGCGTAGTGCACGGTGTAGGGCGTGCAGGCCTCGTTGGTCAGGGCAGAGCTGCCCGCGCCGTTGTTGATCATCACGCGCTTCTTCTCGTCGGCCACCTTGGCCAGCGCCAGGGCGGTACCGGAGTTGGTGCCGCTGAAGATCATCGTCAGGCCCTGCGTGTCGATCCACTCGCGCGCCTTGCTGGCGGCGATGTCGGCCTTGTTCTGGTGGTCCACGGTGAGCAGCTCGATGGGCTTGCCCAGCACCTTGCCGCCGAAGTCGTCGATGGCCATCTGGATGGCGGTGGCTCCGCCCTTGCCTTCCAGGTCAGCGTACAGGCTGGACATATCGCTGATATAGCCGATCTTGACCTTGTCCTGGGCGTGCGCAGCGGGGGCCAGGCCTGCCGCGGCGAGTGCCAGGATGAGTGCGGTGGTGCGAGTGTTCACGGTGTGTCTCCAGTCGGGTTGTTGTGCTCTTGTCGTCCTCGGTCACAACCCGCTCCGCCATGGCGGCGGAGCGGGCTGGGTCAGCTCAGCGCGGCATCACTTCCACAGGGCGCACTTGCTTTCGGCCTTGGTGGTCCAGACCTGGTCGGCGGGCAGCTTGGCCACGACCTTGTAGTAGTCCCAGGGCTGCTTGGACTCGGCCTGCGACTTCACCTGCATCAGGTACATGTCGTGGGCGAAGCGGCCGTCCGGACGGATCACGCCCTTGGCGTAGAAGTCGTCGATGGGGGTGGACTTGAGCTTTTCCATGACCTTGTCGGCATCCACGGTGCCCGCGGCCTGCACGGCCTTCAGGTAGTTCATGGTGGCCGAGTAGTCGGCGGCCTGGATGTCCGTGGGCATGCGCTTGGTCTTTTCGAAGAACTTCTTGCCGAAGGCACGCGTCTGGTCGTTCAGGTTCCAGTCCCAGCTGGTGGTCAGCAGCAGGCCTTCGGTGTTCTTCAGGCCCAGGCTGTGGATGTCGGTCAAGAACACCAGCAGGCCGGCCATCTTCATGCTCTTGTTGATGCCGAATTCCTTGGCGGCCTTGATGGCGTTGATGGTGTCGCCGCCGGCGTTGGCCAGGCCCAGGATCTGCGCCTTGGAGTTTTGCGCCTGCAGCAGGAAGGACGAGAAGTCGGAGGCGTTCAGGGGGTGGCGCACGCTGCCGACCACGGTGCCGCCGGCTTCCTTGACCACCTTGGAGGTGTCGGCCTCCAGCGCGTGGCCGAAGGCGTAGTCGGCGGTCAGGAAGAACCAGCTCTTGCCGCCGTTCTTGACCACCGCCGCGCCCGTGCCCTTGGCCAGGGCCACGGTGTCGTAGGCGTAGTGCACGGTGTAGGGGCTGCACTGCTCGTTGGTCAGGGCCGAGGAGCCGGCGCCGCTGTTGAAGTAGACGCGCTTCTTCTCGGCCGCGACCTTGGCAGACGCCAGTGCCGTGCCCGAGTTCGTGCCGCCAAACAGCATGGTCAGGTTCTGCGTGTCGATCCACTCGCGCGCCTTGCTGGCGGCGATGTCGGCCTTGTTCTGGTGGTCGGCCGTGAGCAGCTCGATGGGCATGCCCAGCACCTTGCCACCGAAGTCGTCGATGGCCATTTGGATGGCCAGCGCGCCGTTCTTGCCTTCCACGTCGGCGTACAGGCTGGACATGTCGGTGATAAAGCCGATCTTGACCTTGTCCTGCGCATGCGCCTGCACGGCGGCCAGCGACAGGCCGGCGGCGCCCAGCAGGGCGGCGAGGGTGCGAAGTTGATGTTTCATGGGGGAAGTCTCCTTGTAGAGGGTCGAAGGTCGTTGAAATGTTTTTTTGGAAAAAGGCCGAAATCGCGCCCTACACGCCCAGCAGCTGGTTCAGTACGGGCATCTTGTCCTGCAGCGCGGAGGCGCCGAAACGCTCGACCATGCGGCCATGCTCCATCACGTAGAAGCGGTCGGCCAGGGGTGCAGCGAAGCGGAAGTTCTGCTCCACCATGACCACCGTGTAGCCCTTTTGGCGCAGCATGGTGATCATGCGGGCCAGCGCCTGCACGATGACCGGCGCCAGGCCCTCGGAGATCTCGTCGAGCAGCAGCAGCTTGGCACCCGTGCGCAGGATGCGCGCCACGGCCAGCATCTGCTGCTCGCCGCCGGACAGGCGGGTGCCCTGGCTGTTCTTGCGCTCGGCCAGGTTAGGGAACATGTCGTAGATCTCGTCCAGGCTCATGCCCTGGGTACCGGTCTTGAGCGTGGGCGGCAGCAGCAGGTTCTCCTCGCACGACAGGCTGGAGAAGATGCCGCGCTCCTCGGGGCAGTAGCCCACGCCCAGGTGGGCGATGCGATGCGTGGCCATGGCGATGGTCTCCACGCCATCGATGCGCACCGAGCCGCGGCGCGAACCGGTCAGGCCCATGATGGCGCGCAGGGTGGACGTGCGTCCTGCCCCGTTGCGCCCCAGCAGCGTGACGACTTCGCCGGGCTGCACCACCATGTCCACGCCGTGCAGCACGTGGGATTCGCCATACCAGGCCTCCAGGCCTTTGATTTCCAGTGCGGGTGCGGCCATGTCAGTGGGCTCCCTGCAGCTGGCCGTCAGTCGTACCCATATAGGCTTCCATGACTTGCGGGTTGTTCGATACCTCTTCGTACGGGCCTTCGGCCAGCACGGCGCCGCGCTGCAGCACGGTGATGCGGTCGGCGATCGTCGAGATGACCTTCATGTTGTGCTCGACCATCAGGATGGTGCGGCCGGCCGACACCTTCTTGATGAGCTGCGTGACGCGGTCCACGTCCTCGTGGCCCATGCCCTGCGTGGGCTCGTCCAGCAGCATCAGCTCGGGCTCCATGGCCAGCGTGGTGGCGATCTCCAGGGCGCGCTTGCGGCCGTAGGGCAGGTTAACGGTGACCTCGTGCGCCATGTCTTCCAGGCCGACTTCGGCCAAAAGCTCCATGGCGCGGCCGTCCAGCTGGTGCAGGCTGCGCTCGCTGCGCCAGAAGTGGTAGCTGGTGCCCAGCCTGCGCTGCAGGCCCAGGCGCACGTTCTCCAGCAGCGTGAGGTAGGGAAACACCGCCGAGATCTGGAACGAGCGGATCACGCCGCGCCGGGCGATCTGCGCCGGCTGCTCACGCGTGATGTCCGTGCCGTTGAAGCGAATGGTGCCCGAGGTGGGTTCCAGGAACTTGGTCAGCAGGTTGAAGCACGTCGTCTTGCCTGCGCCGTTGGGTCCGATCAGCGCATGGATCGAACCACGGCGCACGGACAGGTTCACGTCGCTCACGGCCGTGAAGCCCTTGAATTCCTTGGTGAGGTGGGAAGTTTCCAGTATGACGTCGCTCATTCGCAAACAGGCGCGCAGAGCATGGGAGCGCTGCGCGGCTATGTCTCCATTGGTATGTTGCCGGGCATCGTAAGGGCGCCATTCTGGTACTCGCACTGGGAATAGTGCCTATGTATAAACGCCTACCGGGCGACGGCGGCGATGTGCTTCCTGAGCGCTTTCAGTGCCCTGCCAGTACCAGCGCGACGGCCGACTCCTCCACCCCCAGCAGCACCCGCGATCCGGTGCGCAGGCGCGAGCCGGGCGGTGCGAAACCCACCATCTGCACACCGGCCGCGTCGGCCGCCACTTCGTCCCCCAGCGAGCCGCGGGCGATGCGCGTGGCGCGGCCCGGCCACCAGTTGGACGGGCCGAGCTGATGCAAGTCGGTCCCCGCTGCCGGCAGCACGCGCACGGCAGTGGCCTTGCACAGGGCCTGCACGCTGGCGCCGGGCCGCAGCGCCAGCAGCTCGCAGCTCTCGCGCGTGATGCGCGACCACACGGTGAACGCCGCGCCCGCCCCTGCCTCGCCGCGCAGCTGCACGCGCACCAGCGGGCCGCTGGCGTGCAGCGCCTGTACGCTGCAAGGCCACTGGTTGCGCATGCTGGTCTGCACCGTCAGGCGCAGGGCGGTCGCCTGTGCGCCGGCGCCCGGATGCAGCTGGGCGGCCAGCTGGGCACGCGCCGCGTGCATGGCGCCGGCCGCCGCCAGCAGCTCGTGCGCCGCCTCGGTCAGGCGGGCCCCGCCACCGCCGGCGCCGCCCACCACGCGCTCGACCAGCGGCACGCCGGCCAGGTTGGTCAGCGTGTCCAGCGCCTGCCAGGCGGCCTTGTAGCTCACGCCCACGGCGCGAGCGGCCTGCGAGATGGAACCCCCCGCGCCAATCTCGCGCAGCACGGCCAGGCGGCGGTCGGCCGGGCCGTGGCCCAGCGCGTCGAGGATGGAAGCAGATGGCTGCTGCATGGCCATGATCATGCACCCAGGCAGGCACGAGGACCCGGCTATACTTTTCGCTATTCCATAAATGAATAGCGAACAGACCCGCGCATGTCCCAGCCCCACAAGATACTTTCTGCCGCAGCCCTGGCGCTGGTGGCCGCGCTTGCCCCCCTGGGCGCCCAGGCCGACGAGGTGGCCGTGGCCGTGGCTGCCAACTTCACCGCACCCATGCAGGAGATCGCCCGGCTGTTCGAGCAGGACACCGGCCACAAGGCCCGCCTCTCGTTCGGCGCCACGGGCAAGTTCTATGCGCAGATCGCCAACGGCGCCCCCTTCGGCATCCTGCTGGCTGCCGACGACAGCACACCCGAGAAGATCGGCAGGGAGGGCCTTGGCGACGCGGCCACGCGCTTTACCTACGCCATCGGCCAGCTGGTGCTGTGGAGCAAGCAGCCCGGCTATGTGGACCCCGAGGGCCAGGTGCTGCGCAAGAGCGACTGGCGCCACCTCGCCATGGCCAACCCCAGACTGGCCCCCTACGGCCTGGCTGCCATGCAGACCCTGGAGAAGCTGGGCCTGGCCGAGCAGGTCAAGGGCCGCGTGGTGCAGGGCGAGAACATCGGCCAGACCTACCAGTTCGCCGCCTCGGGCAATGCCGAGCTGGGCTTCGTCGCGCTGTCGCAGGTGACCGAGGGCGGCCAGCTGCGCGAGGGCTCGGCCTGGGTGGTGCCGGCCGCCATGCACCAGCCCATCCGCCAGGACGCCATCGTGCTCAAACCCGGCCAGGGCAACCCCGCGGCCGGCGCGCTGATGCAGTACCTGCGCGGCCCCAAGGCGCGCGCCGTGATCCAATCCTACGGCTACTCGTTCTGAAGCACCGTCAGCAAGTTTCAAGCCTTTTTGGCCTCCAGCCCTTACCAGTCAAGCGCTGGCAGCTCTTTTTTCAATAGCACTTGCCAACCTTTTCGCTGACCCCGGACGACTGGGCCGCCATCGCCCTGACGCTGCGCCTGGCCGCCATCACCACCGCACTGTTGCTGCTGCTGTGCACGCCGCTGGCCTGGTGGCTGGCGCACACGCGCTCGCGCTGGCGCGGCCCGGTGGGTGCCGTGGTGGCGTTGCCGCTGGTGCTGCCGCCGACGGTCATCGGCTTCTATCTGCTGGTGGCCATGGGGCCGAACGGCTTTCTCGGGCAGCTGACGGACGCACTGGGCCTGCACCGCCTGCCCTTCACTTTCCCCGGGCTGGTGGTGGGCTCGCTGGTGTATTCGCTGCCCTTTGCCGTGCAGCCGCTGCAGCGCGCCTTTGAGGCGCTGGGGTCGCGCCCGCTGGAGGTGGCGGCCACCCTGGGCGCCGCCCGGCTGGACCGCTTCTTCAGCGTCGCGCTGCCGCTGGCGCGCCCCGGCTTCATCACCGCCGCCATCCTCACCTTCGCCCACACCGTGGGCGAGTTCGGCGTGGTGCTCATGCTGGGCGGCAACATCCCGGGCGTGACGCGGGTGGTCTCGGTGCAGATCTACGACCACGTCGAGGCCATGGAATACACCCATGCGCACTGGCTGGCCGGCGGCATGGTGGCCTTTTCCTTCATCGTGCTGATGCTGCTGCAGTGGCTGCAGCCGAGGAAGGCAAGATGAGCGACGGCAACTCCGGCGGCATCCACGCCCGGCTGCGGCTGGAGCGGGCCGATTTCTCGCTGGACGTGCAGCTGCAGCTGCCCGGCCAGGGCGTCACCGCCCTCTTCGGCCCCTCGGGCTGCGGCAAGACCACCTGCCTGCGGGCCATCGCCGGACTGGAGCGTGCGCGCGGCGAGGTGCGGGTCAATGGCGAGGCCTGGCAGCACGACGCCAGCCGCACCTGGCTGCCCACGCACCGCCGCGCCCTGGGCTACGTCTTCCAGGAGGCCAGCCTGTTCGCCCACCTGGACGCACGGCGCAACATCGAATACGGCTGGAAGCGCCTGCCGCCCGGGCGTCGGCGCGTGTCGCTGGAGCAGGCGGTGGAGCTGCTGGGCCTGTCTGCCCTGCTGGGGCGCATGCCGCAGACACTGTCCGGCGGCGAGCGCCAGCGCGTGGCCATCGCCCGCGCCCTGGCCGCCAGCCCGCGCGTGCTGCTGATGGACGAGCCGCTGGCCGCCCTGGACGCGGCGCGCAAGGCCGAGGTGCTGCCCTACCTGGAGCGGCTGCAGCGCGAGCTGTCCATCCCCATCCTGTACGTCACGCATTCCGCCGACGAGGTGGCACGCCTGGCCTCGCACCTGGTGCTGCTGCAGGCCGGCCGCGTGCTGGCCCAGGGTGCCCCCGCCGAGCTGATGGCGCGGCTGGACCTGCCCCTGGCCGCCGGCGACGGCGCCAGCGCCCTGGTGCAGGGCCGGGTGCTGGCCTGGGACGCGCAGGACCAGCTGCTCACCGTGGGCTTTGCCGGCGGCCAGCTGCACCTGGCCACGGGCCACGCCCGCCCCGTGGGCCAAGCCGCACGCCTGCGCGTGCCGGCCCGCGACGTGAGCCTGGCACGCCGACGGCCGCAAGGCAGCAGCGTGCTGAACGTGCTGCCGGCGCGCATCGTGCAGATCGCGCCCGAGGCGCCCGGCCAGGTCCTGGTGGCACTGGACGCCGGCGGCACGCGGCTGCTGGCGCGCATCAGCCAGCGCTCGCGCCGCGAACTGGCCCTGCAGGAGGGCGAAGAGCTGTTCGCCCAGGTCAAGGGCGCCGCCCTGACCGATTGAAGGGACGTGTACGCAATATCCCTCATTGCTATACAAGCCATAGCAGCGTATCCGCGCGGAATCGACACCAAGAGAGGGAAACACCGGGGCAAGGGCGGTCCGCGGCGTCCGTAAAATGCCGCCCTTGTAAAACTTTGTCCGGCCCGCGCACCTACCCGCCGCGCGGGCCGTGCGCGTGCCCACCGCCTTTATCTTGGAGACACCATGCAGGCACTACTTGCCCTATCACGGGCCATAGACAGGCTAAACGCCTTCGTCGGGAAATATTGCATCTGGCTGATTTTTGCCGCCACCGTCATCAGCGCCGCCAACGCCGTGGTGCGCAAGCTCTTCAACTACAGCTCCAACGCCTTCCTGGAAGTGCAGTGGTACCTGTTCGCGTGGTCGTTCCTGGTGGCCGCCGGCTACACGCTGCTGCACCGCGAGCATGTGCGCATCGACGTGGTCAACAGCCGCCTGTCCAAGCGCACGCAGGTGTGGATCGACATCTTCGGCTTCCTGTTCTTCCTCACGCCGGTGTGCATCCTGGTGCTGTACCTGGGCATCCCCATGCTCATCAGCCGCTTCGAATCGGGCGAGGTCTCGGGCAACCCGGGCGGGCTGATCCGCTGGCCGGTATGGGTCGCGCTGCCCCTGGGCTTCACGCTGCTGATGCTGCAGGGCTGGTCGGAGCTGATCAAGCGCATCGCCTTCCTGAAGGGCCAAGGGCCGGACCCGATGGGCCGCCTGACCGACAAGAGCGATGAAGAAGCGCTGATCGAAGCCCTGCGCCTGCAGACCGAGCAGGAGCGCCAGGCCGGCGCGGCCGCTTCCCGCTGAACGCCCGACCGACCGGAGCACCCTTTCCATGGAATTCATCTCCACCAACTTCGCCCCGATCATGTTCGCGGGGCTGGCCCTGTTCCTGATCCTGGGCTTTCCCGTCGCCTTCAGCCTGGGCGCCTGCGGCCTGTTCTTCGGCCTGCTGGGCATCGAGCTGGGCGTGTTTCCCGCCACCATCCTGGCCTGGCTGCCCGAGCGGCTGATCGGCATCATGGCCAACGACACGCTGCTGGCCGTGCCCTTCTTCACGCTGATGGGGCTGATCCTGGAGCGCAGCGGCATGGCCGAGGATCTGCTGGACTCGGTCGGCCAGGTCTTCGGCCCGCTGCGCGGCGGCCTGGCGCTGGCCGTGATTTTCGTGGGCGCGCTGCTGGCCGCCACCACCGGCGTGGTCGCCGCCTCCGTCATCTCGATGGGCCTGATCTCCATGCCCATCATGCTGCGCTACGGCTACAGCCGGCCGCTGACCAGCGGCGTCATTGCCGCCTCGGGCACGCTGGCGCAGATCATCCCGCCGTCGCTGGTGCTGATCATCATGGCCGACCAGCTGGGCCGCAGCGTGGGCGACATGTACAAGGGCGCATTCATGCCGGCCTTCATGCTGGTGGGCCTGTACGTGCTGTGGGTGGTGCTGCTGGCCATCTTCAAGCCTCAGGCCGTGCCGGCCCTGCCGCCGGAAGCGCGCACGCTGCGCGAGCCCAACGGCAGCGCGGGCTACCCCTCGCTGGTCGCCGTGCTGGTTATCTCCGCCCTGGTGGCGTGGGTGCTGGAGTCGCACATGGCCGACATCCACAGCTGGTGGGAAGGCCATCTCGTGGAGTCCGTGCCGACCGACGAAAAAGTGGTGGTGGCTGCCTGCGGCGGCGCCTTCGTTGCCTGGCTGATCGCCTCGGCCAACCGCCTCACCGGCCTGGGGCTTCTGTCCAAGCTGGCCGAGCGCGTGACCTTCGTGCTGATCCCGCCGCTGCTGCTCATCTTCCTGGTGCTGGGCACCATCTTCCTGGGCGTGGCCTCGCCCACCGAGGGCGGCGCCATGGGCGCGGTGGGCGCGCTCATCATGGCCCTGCTGCGCGGGCGCCTGTCCTGGTCGCTGCTCAAGCAGGCGCTGGCCTCGACCACGCGGCTGTCCTCGTTCGTGATGTTCATCCTGATCGGCGCCACCATCTTCAGCATGGTGTTCCAGGCCGCGGACGGTCCGGTGTGGGTCGAGCACCTGTTGGCCGACCTGCCCGGCGGCCAGGTGGGCTTCCTGATCTTCGTGAACGTGATGATCTTCTTCCTCGCGTTCTTCCTGGACTACTTCGAGCTGTCCTTCATCGTGGTGCCGCTGCTGGCGCCCGTGGCCGACAAGCTGGGCATCGACCTGATCTGGTTCGGCGTGCTGCTGGCGGTGAACATGCAGACCTCGTTCCTGCACCCGCCGTTCGGTTTCGCGCTGTTTTTCCTGCGCTCGGTTGCGCCCGAAAAGCCCTACAAGGACGCGGTGACCGGCCGGATCATGGAGCCGGTGACGACCATGCAGATCTACAAGGGTGCCATCCCCTTCCTGTTCATACAGCTGATCATGGTGAGCGTGCTGATCGCCTTCCCGGGCCTGGTCACGGGCAGCCTGGACAAGAAGGTCGACGTGAACATGGACGCCGTGGGCGCGCAGATGCTGGAGAGCCTGAACCAGGACGGCAACGACTACGGCGACGCCGAGGCGCAGCCGCCCGGCGGCGCGGCGTCCATGCCCGAGCCCGAGTCGGTGGCCCCGGCCGAGGACGACGACCCGTTCAAGGCCATCCAGGACGCCGTGCAGCCGCAGGCGCCCGCCCCGGCGGCGAGCCAGTAGCAAAGCGGTCTGGTGCCCGCCGCGGCGGGCACCGGCGCCGGACGGCCATCAGTGCCAAAACACCGTCCAGCGCGCGACAAACAAGCGTCAGCAGCTATTTAAACGATAGCAAAAGGCAGAAAAAAACCGCAGCGGCTGCTGCGGTTTTTTTGTGGGCGCGTGGAGCGTCAGATCTTCACGCTGTTCATGTACTGGTTGAACGGGAACTCGGAGAAGCGGTTCCACAGGATCTGGTCGCGCTGGAAGGCGCGCATGTCCTGGTGGATCTTCTTGAACTCGGGCGACTTGGCCTCGTGCTCGGCGAAGACTTCCATGCAGGCCTTGAAGCCGGCGTCGTTCACGGCCTTGGGGAAGGCCTTGAGCTGCGTGCCGCTGGCCACCAGACGCTTCAGGGCCTGTGGGTTCACGGCCATGTACTTGGCCGTGCCGTCAGCGGCGGCCACGGCGGCGGCAGCGCGAACGATGGCCTTGTTCTCGGGCGAAAGCTTCTCGAACGCCTTGTTGTTGATGAAGAACTCCAGGTCGGCGCCGCCTTCCCACCAGCCCGGGTAGTAGTAGTACTTGGCGACCTTGTTGAAGCCCAGCTTCTCGTCGTCGTAAGGGCCGACGAACTCGACCGCGTCCAGCGTGCCCTTTTCCAGCGCCTGGTACAGGTCGCCTGCCGGCAGGTTCTGCGCCACTACGCCCAGCTTGGCCATGCCTTCGCCGAACACACCGCCGCCCATGCGCATCTTCAGGCCCTTGAGGTCGTCGACGCCCTTGATCTCCTTGCGGTACCAGCCGCCCATCTGGGTGGTGGTGTTGAGCGCGCTCAGGGTGTGGAAGTTGTACTTGGAGAAGAACTCGTTGAGCAGCTTGCGGCCGTTGCCGTAGTCCTTCCAGGCCATGTTCTGCAGGGCCGTCAGGCCGAAGGGCACGGCGCAGCTGAAGGCGAAGATGGGGTCCTTGCCGGTGAAGTAGTAGGCGGCGGACAGGGCCATCTCGATGGTGTCCTTCTCCAGCGCGTCGACCACGCCGAAGGCGGGCATCAGTTCGCCGGCGGCGTGCACCGAGACTTCAAACTTGCCGCCGGACAGCTCCTTGACGGTCTCGGAGAACTTCACGGCGCTGCCGAAGATGGTGTCCAGGGACTTGGGGAAGCTGGCAGCCATGCGCCAGCGCACTGTGGCCTGTGCATGCACGGCAGGCGCCACGCCTGCGGCGAGCACGCCAGCCAGGCCGGCCTGCTTGATGATGGAACGACGATCCATGGACTTGGTTCTCCAGTTGGGGGTAGGTACGAAAGTACAAAAGCAAGACGGCAGCGCGTGGTTTCCGCGGTAGCGGCATGCGGCGCTGCACGACGACAAATTGTAAAAACCGCACCGGGCGCGGCCGTTACGGGTTTCCCCTTGAAATCGCCCTTTGGCGCACTTTCATTGCAAAGACTTGCGGTGCCTGGCACGTGGGACGGCGCGGCCCGCAGGGCGCGGGCCGACAGCTTGGCAACCGGGCGGCAAGCGCTATGCCGCGCTGCGGGCGCGCGCTTCGGCAGGCCTGCCGAAACGCTCGTCAATGGCGCGCGCGATGCCCGCCGCGTCCAGTCCCTGCAGGGCCAGCAGGCGAGCCGGGTCGCCGTGCTCGATGAAGTCGTCGGGCAGGCCCAGCTGCAACACCGGCAGCGTCAGGCCGGCGGCGTTCAAGGCCTCGCACACGGCGCTGCCGGCACCGCCCATGATGGCACCTTCCTCTACCGTCACCAGCGCCTCGTGCGTGCCGGCGATGCGCAGCAGCAGCTCGGTGTCCAGCGGCTTGGCCCAGCGCATGTTGACCACTGTCGCGCCAAGGCCCTCCCCCGCCTGCAGCGCCGGGTACAGCAACGTGCCAAAGGCCAGGATGGCGATGCGCCGGCCCTCGCGGCGCACCTCGCCACGCCCGAAAGGCAGGCCCTCCAGGCTGGCCAGCGGCTGGGCCCCCACGCCGGCGCCGCGCGGATAGCGCACGGCTACGGGGTGGTTCTGCTCGTAGGCGGTGGTCAGCAGCTGGCGGCACTCGCGCTCGTCGGCCGGGCAGGCCATGCTCATGTTGGGAATGCAGCGCACGAAGGGGATGTCGTAGGCGCCGGCGTGGGTAGCGCCGTCCGCGCCGACCAGGCCGGCGCGGTCGAGCGCGAAGACCACGGGCAGGTTCTGCAGTGCCACGTCATGGATCAGCTGGTCGTAGCCGCGCTGCAGGAAGGTGGAGTAGATGGCTACCACAGGCTTCACGCCCTCGCAGGCCATGCCGGCAGCGAACGTCACGGCGTGCTGCTCGGCGATGCCCACGTCGTAGTAGCGGCCGGGAAAGCGCCGTTCGAATTCCACCATGCCCGAACCCTCGCGCATGGCCGGTGTGATGCCCACCAGACGCTCGTCCTTGGCCGCCATGTCGCACAGCCACTGGCCAAAGACCTGGGTGAAGGTCTGCTTCGCAGGCGTGGCCGGCTTGACCAGGCCGATTTTGGGATCGAACTTGCCCGGGCCGTGATAGGCCACGGGGTCGGCCTCGGCCAGCTTGTAACCCTGACCCTTCTTGGTCACCACGTGGAGGAACTGCGGACCCTTCAGGCCGCGGATGTTCTCCAGCGTGGGGATGAGCGAATCCAGGTCGTGCCCATCGATGGGGCCGATGTAGTTGAAGCCGAAGTTCTCGAACAGCGTGGCCGGCACCACCATGCCCTTGGCCTGCTGCTCCAGGCGCTTGGCGAGTTCGAGCAGGGGCGGCACGTTCTTCAGCACGTTCTTGCCCACGTCGCGGGCACGGGTGTAGACATTGCCGCTCATGAGCTGCGCCAGGTAGCGGTTGAGCGCGCCCACGGGCGGGCTGATGCTCATGTCGTTGTCGTTCAGGATCACCAGCAGGTTGGCGTCAGCCACGCCGGCATTGTTCAGCGCCTCGAAGGCCATGCCGGCCGTCATGGCGCCGTCGCCGATGATGGCTACGCAGTGGCGGTCCACGCCCTGCTGGCGCGCGGCCAGCGCCATGCCCAGTGCCGCGGAGATGCTGGTGGATGAGTGGGCCGTGCCGAAGGTGTCGTACTCGCTCTCGGCGCGCTGCGGGAAGCCCGACAGGCCGCCCAGCTGGCGCAGCGTGTTCATGCGATCACGCCGGCCGGTCAGGATCTTGTGCGGATAGGTCTGGTGGCCCACGTCCCACACCAGCCGGTCCGCGGGCGTGTTGAACACGGCATGCAGGGCGACGGTCAGCTCCACCGTGCCCAAGTTGGACGACAGGTGGCCGCCGGTCTGCGAGACGCTTTCCAGCACGAAGGCGCGCAGCTCGCCGGCCAGGATCTTGAGATCGGCGCGCGAGAGGCGGCGCAGGTCGGCCGGGTCATTGATGCGCTCGAGCAGCGGGTAGTTCGTGGTGGACATAAGCTATTGTTTTCGTAGCTGCCAGCGCTTGTCAGACATGCGCTGCGGGGCTTTTAGACCCCAAACTCAGTAGGTGCGGTGCACCACCATGCCGGCCAGGGCCGCCAGGGCGCGGGTGTCAGGCAAGCCGCTGGCGTCCAGCTGGGCCAGGCCTTCGTCCAGCAGCGTGGCGGCATAGGCGCGGGCGCCCTCCAGGCCCATCAGCGACACATAGGTGGGCTTGTCGCTGGCGGCGTCCTTGCCAGCGGTCTTGCCCAGGGTGGTGGAGTCCTGCGTCACGTCCAGCACGTCGTCCACCACCTGGAAGGCCAGGCCGATGGCCGCACCGTAGCGGGCCAGCGCCGCGCGCGCGGCCTCGGAGGGCGCGCCGCAGGCGGCGCCCATCTCCACGCTGGCGCGCAGCAGGGCGCCGGTCTTGAGGCGGTGCATGTGGCGCAGTTCGTCCTCCGTCAGGCGCTGGCCCACGTGGGCCAGGTCGATGGCCTGACCGCCGGCCATGCCCTCGGCGCCGGCCGCGCGGGCCAGCAGCCGGCACAGCTGGGCCTGCATGGCGGCGGGCACGCCGTCCTCGGGTGTGAGCAGTTCAAAAGCCAGTGCCTGCAGCGCATCGCCGGCCAGCAGCGCCTGGGCCTGGCCGAACTGCACGTGCACCGTGGGCTTGCCCCGGCGCAGCACGTCGTTGTCCATGCAGGGCATGTCGTCGTGCACCAGGGAATAGGCGTGGATCAGTTCCACCGCGCAGGCAGCGCGCAGGGCGGCCTGATGCTGACCGCCCACGGCCTCGGCCGCGGCCAGCACCAGCAGCGGGCGCAGGCGCTTGCCCCCGTCCAGCACGGCGTAGCGCATGGCCTCGCCCAGGCCGGCCGGCGCGTCGACGGGCAGGAAGCGCCCCAGCGCCTGCTCCACGCAGGCCAGCTGGGAGTCCATCCAGGGCGCCAGCGCAAAGGCGGCGGGGCCCGTGGTGGCAGCGATGGCGGCCGTCATGGCTCGTTCCACGGCTGCAGCGCGCCTTCGTCGAGCACGCGGATCTGCTCCTGCACGGCCTCCAGCCGCGCCCGGCACAACTGCAGCAGGGCCGCGCCACGCTGGTAGCCGGCCAGCATCTGGTCCAGCGGCAGCTGGCCTGATTCGATGCGGGCGACGAGTTGTTCAAGCTCCTGCAGGGCGGCCTCGTAGGTCGCCGGTTCGGGCTGTGGTGCGGGAGCGGCAGGGGCCTTGGGCATGAAGAAAAAGCGGGGTGTGCGGCGCCAGGCGCGCGGGTGGTCAACGGGCCATTTTAGGCCGCACCATCCAGGCGAGCGCCCTGCGGCGCTTTGACACGCCAATACACGCACCCCCGCCGAGGAAATAACCCCACCACCTATAATCCCATTCCTTGTCATGAACCGGCGATGGGTTAGCGCTCTCCGCCGGTTTCGTTTTTTTCAGCCGCGCGCGTACGCGCAGTCTCCCTGTGGGGGGTCTTTAGGTCAGGTCACCCATGTCTGATTTAAGTCTTCAACTGCAGCAGGCCACAAGCCAACTTCCCGTCTCCAGCTATTTCGACCCGGCGCTACTGCAGCGTGAGCTGGACACCCTGTTCCGGCCGGGGCCGCGCTATGTCGGCCACCAGCTGGGGGTGCCCGAGCCTGGCGACTATCTGGCGCTGGCGCAGGAGCAGCAGGGCCGCGCCCTGGTGCGCAACGCGCAGGGCGGCGTCGAGCTGATCTCCAACGTCTGCCGCCACCGCCAGGCCATCATGCTGCAGGGCCGCGGCAGCCTGCAGGGCCAGGGCAAGGGCCACGCCGGCGGCAACATCGTCTGCCCCATCCACCGCTGGACGTACTCCCCCAAGGGCGAGCTGCTGGGCGCGCCGCATTTCGCGCACGACCCCTGCCTGCACCTGAACAACTACGGCCTGCGCGAATGGAACGGTCTGCTGTTCGAGGACAACGGCCGCGACATCGCCGCCGACCTCGCCGGCATGGGCCCGGCGCACGACCTGTCGTTCGAGGGCTATGCACTGGATCACGTCGAGCTGCACGAGTGCAACTACAACTGGAAGACCTTCATCGAGGTCTATCTGGAGGACTATCACGTGGGCCCCTTCCACCCCGGGCTGGGCAACTTCGTGACCTGCGACGACCTGCGCTGGGAGTTCGGCCGCGAGTACTCGGTGCAGACCGTGGGCGTGGCGCCCACCTTCGGCAAGCCCGGCTCCGACGTCTACAAGCAGTGGCACGACGTGCTGCTGCGCTACCAGGACGGCGAATTACCCAAACGCGGCGCCATCTGGCTGACCTATTACCCGCACATCATGGTGGAGTGGTATCCGCACGTGCTCACCGTCTCCACGCTGCACCCCTTGGGCGTGGACAAGACGCTGAACATGGTGGAGTTCTATTACCCCGAGGAGATCGTGGCCTTCGAGCGAGAGTTCGTCGAAGCCCAGCGCGCCGCCTACATGGAGACCGCCATCGAGGACGACGAGATCGCCGAGCGCATGGACGCCGGGCGCAAGGCCCTGCTGGCGCGCGGCGACGACGAGGCCGGCCCCTACCAAAGCCCCATGGAGGACGGCATGCAGCACTTCCACGAGTGGTACCGCGGCAAGATGGGCAGCGCACTGAGTGCAGGCTGAGCGCCGGCGCTCTCTCGATTACTCATAAAATGATAGCTGCTGGCGCCCTATCCACGGGCGCCAGCAGCTTTTTTCATTCATAAACCCGTTTTATTCAACACCCCATGCAAGCCCTCTGGATGGTTCTGGCGGCATTCCTCTTCGCCAGCATGGGGCTGTGCGTGAAGATCGCCTCGGCCTGGTTTTCCGCCGCCGAACTGGTGTTCTATCGCGGCCTGATCGGCATGGCGCTGCTGGCCCTGCTGGCGCGCTCCCAGGGCGTGGGCCTGGCCACGCGCTACCCCGGCATGCACGCCTGGCGCAGCCTGGTGGGGGTGATATCGCTGGGTGCGTGGTTCTACGCCATTGCCTTCCTGCCGCTGGCCACAGGCACCACGCTGAACTACATGAGCAGCGTCTGGATCGCCGCCTTCGTCATGGGCGGCGCCCTGCTCACCTGGCGCCCTTCGTCAGGCTCGCCGCGCCCGCCGCTGCAGGTGCCGCTGGTGCTGACCGTGCTGGTGGGTTTTGCCGGCGTGCTGCTGATGCTGCGCCCCAGCGTGGGCGAGGGCCAGGGCTTCGCCGGCACCGTGGGGCTGCTGTCGGGCTTTTGCGCGGCGCTGGCCTACATGCAGGTGTCGGCGCTGTCGCGCCTGGGCGAGCCCGAAGCACGCACGGTGTTCTATTTCGCGCTGGGCTCGGCCGTGGCGGGCGGCGCCGCCACCCTGGCCGTGGGCGCGTCGCCCTGGCCGGGCTGGCCGGCGCTGTGGCTGCTGCCCCTGGGCCTGCTGGCCGCCGGCGGCCAGCTGTGCATGACGCTGGCCTACTCCCGCGCCCTCACCCCGCGCGCCACGCTGTTCGTGGCCAACCTGCAGTACACCGGCATCATTTTCGCCAGCCTGTACGGCGTGCTGGTGTTTGACGACGCCCTGTCGCCGCTGGCCTGGGGCGGCATGGCGCTGATCGCGGCCAGCGGCATCACCGCCTCGGTGCTGCGCGCCCGCGGCGCCGGCGGCGACTGACCACGACGCGGCGCGCGCCGACGCGCCGCGGGCGCGGTACAACGCCACAATCGGGCCCTCACGGTTACCCCAGTGCGCAATCCACCATGCCCTACACCCTGTTGATCTCCGCACCTGAACTGCAGCGGCTGCTACAAGAGCGCCGGCCGGCGATGGTGTTCGACTGCAGCTTCGACCTGGCCACGCCCTCGCACGGACCGGCCATGTACCAGGAGGAGCACATCCCCGGCGCCGTCTACGCTGACCTGGACACCGACCTGAGCGCGCGCCACGGTGCGCCCGGCCCCAGCGGCATCCTGGTCGCCGGCGCCGCCGATGCGCCCTGCTCCGGCGGGCGCCACCCGCTGCCCAACCGCGAGCGCTTCGCCACCTGGCTGTCGTCCATCGGCTTTGCCAACGACATGCAGGCCGTGGTGTACGACCGCAACGGCGCCAATTACTGCGGCCGGCTGTGGTGGATGCTCAAGTGGATGGGCCACGACGCCGTGGCCGTGCTCGACGGCGGTCTGCAGGCCTGGAAGGCCGCGGGCGGCGCCGTATCCAAGGGCGACGAGCCGGCGCATTTCCAGTCCAACTTTGAGATCCGTGAGCCGCTGCGCCGCCTGGTGGACGCAAGGCAGGTGCAGCAACGCCTGCATGACGCCGGCCAGACAGTGCTGGACGCGCGCGCAGCGCCACGCTTTCGCGGTGAGGTGGAGCCGCTGGACCCGGTGGCCGGGCACATCCCCGGCGCGCTCAACCGACCCTTCGGCCAGAACCTGGGCGAGGACGGCCGCTTCAAGCCGGCCAGCCAGCTGCGCGCGGAATTCGACGCACTGCTGGCCGGGCGCGATCCGGCCAGCGTGGTGCACCAGTGCGGCAGCGGCGTGAGCGCCATCCCCAACCTGCTGGCCATGGAGATCGCGGGCTATCCGCCGACGGCCCTGTACGCCGGCAGCTGGAGCGACTGGTGCAGCGACCCGCGCCGCCCCGTGGAGCGCGGCGGCGCGGACGCCGTCAGACCGGCGTGATGGAGATCGCGCGGGTGTTCAGGCAGGCCTCCACGGCCTCGGGGCCGCCCTCCGAGCCATAGCCCGAATCCTTCAGCCCGCCAAAGGGCAGCTCGGCACTTGGCGTGGCCGGCTGGTTGACCCACAGCATGCCGACCTCCACCTGGTGCGCGAGCTGGTAGGCATCCTTGAGCGAGCGCGTGAACGCATACGCCGCCAGCCCGTAGGGCAGGCGGTTGGCCTCGGCAATGGCGTCCTGCAGATCGGTGAAGCCGCGCACCGCAGCCACGGGGCCGAAAGGTTCCTCGTTGAAGATGCGTGCCGACAGCGGCACGTCGTCCAGCACGGTGGGCGCGAAGAAGTTGCCGTCCCGATCGATGGTCTCGCCGCCCGTGGTCACGCGCGCGCCCTGCTGGCGCGCATCGCCCAGGAAGTCCTTCATGGCCGCCACGCGGCGGGCATTGGCCAGCGGCCCCATGCGCGTGCCCTCCTGCAAGCCGTCGCCCACCTGCAGCCCTTCGGCATGGCGCGTGAGTGCGGCGACGAACTCGGCACGCACGCTCTCGTGCACCAGAAAGCGCGTGGGCGAGATGCACACCTGCCCGGCGTTGCGGAACTTGGCGCTGCCCGTGGCCTTGACGGCCAGGGCCACGTCGGCGTCCTCGCAGACGATGACCGGCGCGTGGCCGCCCAACTCCATGGTCACACGCTTCATGTGCTGGCCGGCCAGCGCCGCCAGCTGCTTGCCGACGGCGGTGGAGCCGGTGAAGGTCACCTTCTTCACGATGGGGTGCGGGATCAGGTAGCCGGAAATCTCCGCCGGATTGCCATAGACCAGGTTGACCACGCCCGGCGGCAGCCCGGCGTCGGCCAGCGCCCGCACCAGCTCGGCGGGGCTGGCGGGCGTCTCCTCGGGCGCCTTGACGATGACGGCGCAGCCCGCGGCCAGCGCCGCCCCCAGCTTGCGCACCACCTGGTTGATGGGGAAGTTCCAGGGCGTGAACGCCGCCACCACGCCCACTGGGTCCTTGAGCACCATCTGGTGCGCCGCCGGGTTGCGCGCCGGCACGATGCGGCCATACACGCGCTGGCCCTCGTCGGCGAACCACTCCAGGATGTCCGCCGCGGCCGCGGCCTCGCCGCGCGCCTCGACCAGTGGCTTACCCTGCTCCTGTGTCAGCAGGGTGCCGATGGCGTCGGCACGCTCGCGCATCAGCGTGGCGGCGCGGCGCATGATGCGCGCGCGCTCCACCGCGGCCAGCGCGCGCCAGGCCTCAAAGCCCTTTTGCGCAGTGGCCAGGGCCCGGTCCAGGTCGGTGATGCCGGCATGGGCCACGCGCCCGATGGGCTGTCCCGTGGCCGGGTTGTGCACCGCCAGCGTGCGCCCGTCGGCGGCGTCCTGCCACTGGCCGTTGATGAAAAGCTGGGTGTCCGGATAACCCATGAATTTGCTCCTTGTTGATTTTGGCGGGAAGAAAGTCGGCATCACCATACACCGTTCAGGGTTAGTCCGGACTGCGTTGGCCGCCTGCTGCGGGCAGGATCATTTATGCAAAGCACCCGCTTTGTGAAAATACATGGAGACGCCGCGTGCAATTCCTCCAACTGCTGGTCAGCGGCATCTCGCAGGGGTGCATCTACGGGCTGATCGCGCTGGGTTTCGTGCTGATCTACAAGGCCACCGAGACCGTCAGCTTTGCCCAGGGCGAACTGATGATGCTGGGTGCCTTCTGCGGTCTGGTGCTCATGAAGCTGCTGGGCATGCCGTTCTGGATCGCGGTGCTGGCCAGCATCGCCGCCATGGCGCTGTTCGGCGTGCTGCTGGAGCGCGTGGTCATCCGTCCCATCCTGGGCCAGCCGGCGTTTTCCATCGTCATGCTCACCATCGGCATCGGCTACGTGCTGCGCGGCCTGGTGACCATGATTCCGGGCTTCGGCACCGACACCCACGCCCTGCCCGTGCCCTACAAGGACCAGCCGGTGCAGCTGGGCCCGCTGGTGCTGGCGGCCGAGCAGCTGGTGGTGATCGCCGCTACCGCGGTGCTTTGCGCCCTGCTGTACGCCATGTTCCGCTACACCCGACTGGGCGTGGCCATGCAGGCCTCGTCGCAGAACCAGCTGGCAGCCTACTACATGGGCATCCCGGTGCAGCGGCTCAACGGCCTGGCCTGGGGCCTGGCCGCGGCAGTGGCGGCCATCGCCGGCCTGCTGCTGGCGCCCATCACCTTCGTGCACGCCAACATGGGTTTCATCGGGCTCAAGGCCTTTCCCGCCGCCGTGGTGGGAGGCTTTGGCAGCCTGCCGGGAGCCATCGTCGGCGGACTCGTCATCGGCGTGATCGAGTCGCTGTCGGGCTTTTACCTGCCCGAGGGCTTCAAGGACACGGCCGCCTACATCGTGGTGTTGCTAATGCTCATGGTCAAACCCAACGGCCTGTTCGGCGAAAAGCTGTTCAAGAAGGTATGAGATTCCTCTTCAAGACAAGCTACGAGCAGGACATCCGCCTGGCCAAGCACGGCGGCCACGTCTTCTGGTATGGCCTGCTGTGCCTGGCCCTGCTGGCCGCCCCCTGGGTGGCGCCCGAGTACTGGGTAGCGCAGCTGACCTTCGTGCTGATCTACGGCATCGCCGGCCTGGGGCTGATGCTGCTGGCCGGCTTCACCGGGCAGTTCTCACTGGGGCACGCCGCTTTCCTGGGCGTGGGCGCCTACACGCAGGCCGTGCTGACCGGCATGGGCTGGCCCTTCGCGCTGGCGCTGGCCTGCTCGGCCGGGCTGTCGGCAGCAGCGGGTGTGGTGGTCGGCCTGCCCGCGCTACGCGTCAAGGGCATCTACCTTGGCATCGCCACGCTGGCCTTCGGCTTCATCGTGGAAGAGATCTTCGCCCGCTGGGAGAGCGTGACCGGGGGCAATTCGGGCAAGACCGTGCTGTCGCCCCAGATCGCCGGCTACACGCTGGACTCCACCAGCGCCTTCTATTTCCTGTGCCTGGCTCTGGCCGTGGTCTGCACGCTGGGCATCGTGAACCTGCTGCGCGCCCCCACGGGCCGTGCTTTCGTGGCGATCCGCGACTCGGAGATCTCGGCGCAGAGCATGGGCATCCACCTGGCGTACTACAAGACGCTGTCGTTCGCGCTGTCGGCGGCACTGGCCGGCATCGCCGGGGCGCTGTATGCGCACAAGATGCAGTTCATCTCGCCCGACCAGTTCAGCATCTTGCAGTCCATCGACCTTCTGCTCATGATCGTGATCGGCGGGCTGGGCTCGGTGCACGGCGCCTTCCTGGGCGCGGCCTTTCTGATCCTGATGCCGCAGCTCATCGCCCTGGGCAAGGACATGCTGCCCGACGCCATCGGCCAGGCGCCCGGCCTGCAGGCCGTGGTGTACGGACTGGTGCTGATCGCCTTCGTGCTGTTCGAGCCCCTGGGTCTGTACGGCCGCTGGCTGAAGATCCGCACCTGGCTGCAGCTGTTCCCGTTCTACCGCAAAGGCATGTTCAGGCGGCAAAAGAGCTTCCAGAAATCGGAGCGGTTGAAGTGACGGTACATCCCCCTATGTCGCTACGCTCCTTCCCCCTTCTCTCGCATCGCCGCGCGATGCGGGAAGGGGGACAACGCCCGCGCGGCGGGGCGGCCCTTGCGCGGCGTTTGCTGGCTTGGGGTGCGCCGGTATCAGCGGTCGCACGCCGCCTCGAAAGGCTGTCATGAGTGGTGATGTATTGCTTGAGGCTCGCGATCTGAGCGTGCGCTTTGGCGGCCTGCTGGCCGTGAACCAGGTGGGCTTCGAGGTGCGTCGCGGCGAGATCTTCACGCTGATCGGGCCCAACGGCGCCGGCAAGACCACGGTCTTCAACCTGATCAGCCGCATCTACGCACCCACCAGCGGCAGCATCGCCTACGCCGGGCCGAGCGGCGCCATGCTCACCCTGACCGACCAGCCCGCGCACCGTGTGGCCGGCCTGGGCATCGCCCGCACCTTCCAGAACATCGAGCTGTTCGAACACGCCAGCGTCCTGCATAACCTGCTGATCGGCCGCCACACCCGGCGCGAGACCAGCCTGTGGGCCGACATGTTCTTCACGCCGCGGGCGCGCGCCGCCGAGGTGCGGGCGCGGGAGAAGGCCGAGGAGGTCATCGACTTCCTTCAACTCCAGCACTACCGCGACACGCTGGTGGCGGGCCTGCCCTACGGCGTGCGCAAGGTGGTCGAGCTGGCCCGGGCGCTGTGCACCGAGCCGCGCCTGCTGCTGCTGGACGAGCCCTCGTCCGGCCTGAACGTGGAGGAAACCGACGACATGGCCTTCTGGATCCAGGACATCCGGGACGAGCTGGGCATCACCGTGCTGATGGTGGAGCACGACATGTCGCTGGTGTCGCGCGTGTCCGACCGGGTGCTGGCCATGAACCAGGGCCAGGTGCTGGCCACGGGCACGCCGCACGAGGTGCAGACCCATCCGGGCGTGGTCGAGGCCTACCTGGGCACCATCGACGACGTGAGCGGCCTGCGCCGGCCCGAGGCCAGCAGCCGGGAGGTACGCGCATGAACGCTACCGCCCCTGCCCTCGCCGCGCGACCCGGGGACGAGCCCATCCTGAGCCTGCAGAACGTCGAGAGCGCCTATGGCCCCATCAAGGCCATCCGCGGCGTCAGCCTGCAGGTGCGCCGCGGCGAGATCGCCACCGTGCTGGGCAGCAACGGCGCGGGCAAGACCACCATCCTGAAGACCATCTCGGGCATCATCGACCCGCGCAAGGGCAGCGTGCAGTTTCACGGCCAGGACATCACCGCCCACGACCCGGCGGCCATCGTGCGCCGCGGCCTGTCGCACGTACCCGAGGGGCGCGAGGTGTTCCCGCTGCTGTCGGTGCGCGACAACCTGCTGATGGGTGCCTACACCCGCAGCGACCGTGATGCGGTGGCGCGCGACATCGAGGCGGTGTACGGCTACTTTCCCATTCTGGCCGAGCGCAGGGATCAGGACGCAGGCCTGCTGTCCGGCGGGCAACAGCAGATGCTGTCCATCTCTCGCGCGCTGATGGCCAGGCCCGAGCTGATCCTGCTGGACGAGCCCAGCCTGGGCCTGTCGCCCCGTCTGACCAAGGAAATATTCGAGATCGTGGTGCGCATCAACCGCGAGCGCGGCACCACCATCCTCCTGGTCGAGCAGAACGCCAACATGGCGCTGAACGCTTCGGACTACGGGTACGTGCTGGAGAACGGCCGCATCGTCATGGAGGACAGCTGCGCACGGCTGCGCGAGAAGGACGACATCAAGGAGTTCTATCTCGGCATGAAGGCCGACAGCGTGCGCGGCGAGCGGCGCTGGAAGAAGAAGAAGACCTGGAGGTGAGCCGCACCATGTCCAACCTTTGGGATCTGTCCCACATCCAACCCGCCGCGGCCAGCGTGCTCGACGGCGACACCATCACCGCCATGTTCTGGAACGCCGTGCACCAGCGCGGCACCGGCGTCTGGCTGCGCCAGAAGGAGCTGGGCATCTGGAAGAGCTGGACCTGGCAGCAGACCGGCGAAGCGGTGGGCGAGATCGCCGGCGGGCTTCTGTCCCTGGGCCTTGCGCGGGGCGAATGCGTCTCCATCCTGTCCAACACCTGCATCGAATGGGTGCTGGCCGACCTGGCCGTGCTCAGCTGCGCCGGCGTGGCCAACGGGATCTACCCCACGGACGCCCCCGAGCAGGTGCAGTACCTGTGCCAGGACTCGACCACCACCATGCTGTTCGTCGAGGACGACGAGCAGCTGGACAAGGCCCTGCAGGTGCGCGACCAACTGCCGCAGCTGCGCAAGATCGTGGTCTTCGACATGGAAGGCCTGCGCGACCTGGACGACCCCGACATCCTCAGCCTGGACGCATTGCGCGCACTGGGCCGTGAATGGAACACCATTCATGCGGGCGCCCTGGAGCAGCGCGCGCAGAGCGTGCAGCCGCAGGATGTGGCCATCCTGGTCTACACCTCGGGCACCACGGGGCGGCCCAAGGGCGCCATGCACACGCACGCCGCGCTGACCTACACCGCGCGCGGCTACAACACCCTGATCGCACGCTCCGCGCAGGACGAGGCCATGTGCTTCCTGCCCCTGTGCCACATCGCCGAGCGCATGGGCGGGGAGTATTTCTCGCTCTACACGGGCTGCAAGTTGAACTTCGTGGAGAACCCCGACACCGTGCCGGAGAACGTGCGCGAGATCGCTCCGACGGTGTTCACCGGCGTGCCGCGGGTGTGGGAGAAGTTCTATTCCGGCGTGATGATCGCGCTCAAGGAGTCCTCGCGCGTGCAGCAGGCGGCCTATGCCTGGGCCATCGGCGTGGGCACGCGCATTGCCGAACGCGTGCTGTCCGGCCAGCCCGTGGGCGCCGGGCTCAAGGCGCAGTTCCGCCTGGCGCGCTGGCTGGTGCTGGACAACGTGCGCAAGCTCATCGGCATCCACCGCGCGCGCTACCTGGTCACGGGCGCCGCGCCCATCTCGCCCGAGCTGGTCAAGTGGTACCTGGCCCTGGGCGTGCCCATGCTGGAGGTCTGGGGCATGACCGAGACCTGCGGCGCCTCCACCGGCATGCTGGCCACGCGCATCCGGCCGGGCTCCATCGGGCCGGCCGCCGGCTTCAACCAGGTGCGCATCGACCCCGATACGGGCGAGATCCAGGTCAAGGGCCCCAACGTCTTCAAGGGCTACCTGAACCTGCCGGACAAGACCGCCGAGACCTTCACCGCCGACGGCTGGCTGCGCACGGGCGACGTGGGCACGGTGGATGGCGAGGGGTACTTCCGCATCACCGACCGCATGAAGGACATCATCATCACCGCCGGCGGCAAGAACGTGACGCCCAGCGAGCTGGAAAACGAGCTGAAGTTCAGCCCCTACATCACCGACGCGGTGGTGATCGGCGACGCCAGGCCCTACCTCACGGTGATCATCATGATCGACCAGGAGAACGTGGAGAAATTCGCGCAGGACCATGACGTGCCGTTCTCCAACTACGCCAGCCTGACGCGCGCGCCCGAGGTACAGGCGCTGATCCAGGAGGTGATCGACGGGGTGAATGCCAAGTTCGCCCGCGTCGAGCAGATCAAGAAGTTCTTCCTGCTGGACACCCAGCTCACCGCCGAGGACGAGGAGCTGACCCCCACCATGAAGCTCAAGCGCAAGCTGGTGCAGACCAAGTACGCGCAGCAGATCGACGCCATGTACGGCCAGGGATAGTGCGGATGGCCGCCACGGCGCGCCCTTCTACGCTATGCCGCATCCACCACACCACAACAGGAGACAAGCCATGAAGACCCGTTATCTCGCTGCTGCCGCAGCCCTGGGACTGGCGGCCAGCGCCGGCGCTTCGGCCCAGGCCTCGCAGGGCGTCACCAAGGACAGCATCACGCTGGGCTCCATCCAGGACCTGTCGGGGCCGCTGGCGGGCTTTGGCAAGCAGGTGCGCATGGGCATGCTGCTGCGCGTGGACGAGGCCAACGAGCAGGGCGGCGTGAACGGCCGCAAGCTCGAGCTGAAGGTGGAAGACTCCGGCTACGACCCCAAGCGCGCCGTGTTGGCCGCGCAAAAGCTGGTCAACCAGGACAAGATCTTCATGATGGTCGGTCACATCGGCACGGCGCAGAACCTGGCGGCCATGCCGGTGCAGTTCAGCAAGAACGTCATCAACTTCTTCCCCGTGACCGCCGCGCGCGAGATGTACGAGCCCTTCCACAAGCTCAAGTACTCGTTCGCCGCCACCTACTACGACCAGATCCGCCTGGAGGCGCCCAAGCTCATCAAGGAAAAGAACGCGCAGAAGGTCTGCACCATCTACCAGGACGACGAGTTCGGCCTGGAGGTCATGCGCGGCGGGGAGGCGGCCCTGAAGGCCATGGGCCGCGAATACACCGAGAAGACCACCTTCAAGCGCGGCGCGACCGATTTCTCCTCGCAGGTGGCCAAGATGAAGTCCGCCGGCTGCGACTTCGTCATTCTGGGCACCATCATCCGCGAGACCATCGGCACCATCGCCGAGGCGCGCAAGACGGGCTTCAACCCGACCTTCCTGGGCTCCAGCGCCGCCTACACCGACCTGATCCACAAGCTGGGCGGCAAGGCCATGGACGGGCTGTACGCCGCGATGACGGTGCAGCACCCCTACCTGGACGAAAGCTCGCAGCCGATTCGCTTCTGGGCCAACAAGTACAAGACCAAATTCAACGAGGACCCCACGGTGTTCTCGGTCTACGGCTACTCCGCCATCGACGCTTTCATAAAGGCCGCGCAGAAGGCCGGGCCCAACCTGAGCACCGACAGCTTCATCAAGGCCATGGACACCATGGTCCTGGAGCCCGACATCTTCGGCAGCCCCAAGATGACCTTTGGTCCGCAAAAGCGCCTGGGCAATGATCTGTCGCGGCTGTCGCAGCTGCAGGACGGGCGCTGGCACGTGGTCTCCGACTACGCCAAGAACTGAGCCTTTCCTGTCCATCTCCAGGCCGCCTGCGGGCGGCTTTTTTCTGCCTCCGAAAAAAGCACTATCGTTCGCAAAGAGATGGCAGAATTTCACCAAGCAAATGCTTTTCAAAAATACCTGACACCATGATCGAACGCACCCTCCTGCAGCCCGACCACCAGGCCTTTGCCGACAGCTTCCGCCGCTTCATCGACAAGGAGATCACGCCGCACCACGCCCGCTGGGAAGAGCAGGGTTATGTGGACCGCGAGGTGTGGGAGAAGGCCGGCGCCAACGGCTTCCTGTGCATGAGCATGCCCGAGGAGTACGGCGGCGCCGGGGCCGACAAGCTCTACAGCGTGGCGCAGATGGAGGAGATCGCCCGCGCCGGCTGCAGCGGCATCGGCTTCGGGCTGCACAGCGAGATCGTGGCGCCCTACGTCCTGCACTACGGCACCGAAGAGCAAAAGCGCAAATACCTGCCGCGCCTGGCCAACGGCAGCATGGTCGGCGCCATCGCCATGAGCGAGCCGGCCGCCGGCAGCGACCTGCAGGGCGTGCGCACCACCGCCCTGCTGTCAGCCGACGGCAGCCACTACGTGCTGAACGGCAGCAAAACCTTCATCACCAACGGCTGGCACGCCGACCTGGTCATCGTCGTGGCCAAGACCGACCCGGCCGCCGGCGCCAAGGGCACCAGCCTGCTGCTGGTGGAGCGCGGCATGGAAGGCTTCGACAAGGGCCAGCGCCTGAAGAAGGTGGGCATGAAGGCGCAGGACACCTCCGAGCTGTTCTTCGACAACGTCAAGGTGCCGGCCGAGAACCTGCTGGGCGGCCCCGCCATGCAGGGCAAGGGCTTCGTCTGCCTGATGGAACAGCTGCCCTGGGAGCGGTTGCAGATCGCCATCGGCGCCGTGGCCTCGGCCCAGGCGGCGATCGACTGGACGGTGCAGTACGTGCAGGAGCGCAAGGTCTTCGGTCAGCCCGTGGCGGCTTTCCAGAACACCCGCTTCACCCTGGCCGAGGCCCAGACCGAGGTGCAGGTGGCGCGCGTCTTCGTGGACAAGTGCTGCGAGCTGATCCTGAAGGACGAGCTGGACACGCAAACGGCCAGCATGGCCAAGTACTGGACCACTGACCTGCAGTGCAAGGTGCTGGACGAATGCGTGCAGCTCTTCGGCGGCTACGGCTACATGTGGGAATACCCCATCGCCCGCGCCTGGGCCGACGCGCGCGTGCAGCGCATCTACGGCGGCACCAATGAGATCATGAAAGAAGTGATCACCCGCGCCATGGGCCTGCCCGCGCGCTGAAGTCCTCAGCCCGCTGCACTACTACTTTCATAGCTGCCAGCGCTTGCTGCATAAGCGCTAGAGGCCTATTTTCTAGTCAATCTGTGGAGAGACCGCCATGACCCAAGCCTTTGTATTCGACGCCCTGCGCACCCCGCGCGGCAAGGGCAAGAAGGACGGCAGCCTGCACGAGGTCAAGCCCATCGACCTGTTGGCCGGCCTGCTGACCGAGCTGCGCCAGCGCCACGACCTGGACACCGCGCGCGTGGACGACGTGGTCATGGGCGTGGTCTCGCCCGTGGGCGAACAAGGCGCGGTGCTGCCCAAGGTCGCGGCGCTCAAGGCCGGCTGGGACTGGCGCTGCGCCGGCGTGCAGGTCAACCGCTTCTGCGCCTCGGGCCTGGAAGCGGTGAACCTGGCCGCTCAGAAGGTTGCCAGCGGCTGGGAGGATCTCGTCGTGGCCGGCGGCGTGGAGAGCATGAGCCGCATACCCATCGGCGCCGACGGCGGCGCCTGGGCCCAGGACCCGGCCACCAGCCTGGCCACGCTGTTCGTGCCCCAGGGCATAGGCGCCGACCTGATCGCCACGCTGGACGGCTACACCCGCCAGGACGTGGATGCCTACGCGCTCGAATCGCAGCGCCGCGCCATGGCCGCGCGCGGCGCCGGGCACTTCCAGCGCTCGCTGGTGCCGGTGCGCGACGCCCTGGGCCAGACCATCCTGGAAGAAGACGAGTTCATCAAGCCCGGCACCACGCTGGAGGGCCTGGCCGGGCTCAAGCCGTCGTTCGAGCAGCTGGGCGCCCTGGGCTTCGACGCCGTCGCCCTGCAGCGCTACCCGCAGGTCGAGCGCATCCACCACGTGCACCACGCAGGCAACGCCTCGGGCATCGTCGATGGCGCCGCCGCCGTGCTGATCGGCAGCGAGACCGCGGCCAAGGCCCACAACCTGACGCCGCGCGCGCGCATCGTCGCCACCGCCGTGAGCGGCGACGACCCGACCATCATGCTGACCGGCCCCATGCCCGCCACACGCAAGGCGCTGGCGCGCGCCGGCATGACGGTGGACCAGATCGACCTGTTCGAGGTGAACGAGGCTTTTGCCGCCGTGCCCATGCGCTTCATGCGCGAGATGGGGGTGCCGCACGAGAAGGTGAACGTGAACGGAGGGGCCATCGCCCTGGGCCACCCGCTGGGCGCCACCGGCGCCATGCTGCTGGGCACACTGGTGGACGAGCTGCACCGGCGTGGCCTGCGCTACGGCCTGGTCACGCTGTGCGTCGGGGGCGGCATGGGCATTGCAACTGTCGTCGAAGCCATCTGAGATCTGGGGAGAACACCACATGCAAACCATCCGCTATGAACTCATCCCCGCGCAGAACGGCGACGGCCAGGTGGCGCTCATCACCTTCGACGAGCAGGGCTCACCCGTCAACACCATGTGCCGCCAGTGGCAGCAGGACCTGGCCGAGGCCACGGCCCGCGTGCTGGCCGACCACGACCAGCTGGGCGATGCGCTCAAGGGCATCGTGCTGGTCTCGGCCAAGAGCAGCTTCTTCGCCGGCGCCGATCTGAAGGCCACCATGCGCTTGACCGAAGCCGACGCGCCCGCCGCGTTCGCCGAGATCGAACGCATGAAGAAGCACTTCCGCACGCTGGAAACGCTGGGCATCCCCGTCGTCGCATGCCTGAACGGCACGGCCTTGGGGGGAGGCTGGGAGGTGGCGCTGATCGCCCACCACCGCATCGCCGTGAATGACGCCAAGATCCAGTTCGGCCTGCCCGAGGTGACGCTGGGCCTGATGCCCGGCGCCACCGGCATCACCAAGATGGTGCGGCTGCTGGGCCTGATGGGCGCGCAGCCCTACCTCCTGGAAGGCAAGCTGTTCAGCCCTGCCGAGGCGCAGCGCCTGGGCCTGGTGCATGCCCTGGTGGACGCGCCCGCGCAGCTGCTGCCCGCGGCGCTGACCCACATCGCCGACCACCCCCAGGCGCAGCAGCCGTGGGATGCCAAGGATTACAAGATGCCCGGCGGCACGCCCGCCAGCCCCAAGGTGGCCAACGCCCTGGTGGTGGCCCCGGCCATGCTCACCAAGACCACCCGCGGGCGCTACCCGGCGCCCGAGGCCGCGCTGTCGGCCATGGTCGAGGGCGCGCTGGTGGACTACGACACGGCGCTGCGCATCGAAAGCCGCTACCTCGCCCGCCTGATGACGGGCCAGGTGGCGCGCAACATGATCAGCACCTTCTTCTTCGACATGAACGCCATCAAGGCGGGCAAGTCGCGCCCTGCCGGTGTAGCGCGCTTCAAGCCGGCCAAGGTGGGTATCTTGGGCGCAGGGATGATGGGCGCGGGCATCGCCTGGTCGCAGGCCAGCCGGGGCATCGCCACCGTGCTCAAGGACGTGAGCGTGGAGAAGGCCGAAGCCGGCAAGGCCTACAGCGCCAAGCTGGCGCAGAAGCGCGTGGACAAGGGCGGCATGCAGCCTGAGGCCGCACAGGCGCTGCTGGCGCGCATCACGCCCACGCAGGATGCCGCTGACCTGGCCGGCTGCGACCTCATCATCGAGGCCGTGTACGAGAACCGCGAGCTGAAGGCCCAGGTCACGCGCGAGGCCGAGCCGCAGCTGGCGCCGGGCGGCTTTTTTGCCAGCAACACCTCCACCCTGCCCATCACTGGCCTCGCCGAGGCCAGCAGCCGGCCAGAGAAGTTCATCGGCATCCACTTCTTCAGCCCCGTGGACAAGATGAAGCTGGTGGAAATCATCCGCGGCCGGCAGACCGACGACGAGACCGTCGCCCGCGCCTTCGACTACGTGCAGGCGCTGGGCAAGATCCCCATCGTGGTCAACGACTCGCGGGGCTTCTACACCAGCCGCACCTTCGGCACCTTCGTGATGGAGGGCGCCGCCATGCTGGGCGAGGGCATCCCTGCCGCGGTGATCGAGAACGCCGCCATGCAGGCCGGCATGCCCGTGGGGCCGCTGGCGGTGCTGGACGAGACGGCCCTCACCTTGAGCGTGCACGTGCTGGACCAGACGCGCGCCGACTGCGCCGCCGAGGGCAAGGTCTACGCCGCCACGCCGGGGGAGCTGCTGGTCGAGCGCATGGTCAAGGAGCTCAAACGCCCGGGACGCGCCGGCGGTGGCGGCTTCTACGACTATCCCGCCGGTGCAAAGAAGCACCTGTGGCCCGAGCTGCGCGGCCTGTTCGAGAAGTCCGGCGCGTCCTGGCAGCTGCAGGACGTGCAGGACCGACTGCTGTACCGCCAGGCCGTGGAGACGGCCCGCTGCCTGGCCGAGGGTGTGCTGACCAGCGTGCATGACGCCAACATCGGCTCCATCTTCGGCATCGGCTTCCCGGCCTGGACGGGCGGCGCCATGCAGTTCATCTACGGCACGGGCGTGCCCGCCTTCCTGCGGCGCGCGGACGAACTGGCCCAGCGCCACGGCGCCGGCTTCGCGCTGGACGCGCGGGCGCGCGCCGCCATCGAGCAGCACCAACCGCGCTACTGAAAGGAAAGGGGCGCAAACAAAAAAGGGGACGGGCGCCAGGCCTGTCCCCTTTTTTGCGCCTTGGGCGGCGCCCCGCTCAGCGCAGCCGGGGCACCTGCAGCGCGGCCATGGCCCTCATGGCGCTGGCACCCACGGCCGCGCCGAACTTGCGCACCAGGCGTTCGGCCACGTTGTCGCGGCGGGTGTAGTCGATGACCTCCTCGGCCTTGACCACTTCACGGGCCACGTAGTCCAGGTTGCCCAGCTGGTCGGCCAGGCCCATCTCCACGGCCTGCTGGCCGGTCCAGAACAGGCCGCTGAAGGTCTCGGGCGTCTCCTTCAACCGGTCGCCCCGCCCGGCCTTGACCACGGCGATGAACTGCTGGTGGATCTGGTCGAGCATGGCCTGGGCGTACTCGCGCTGCTGCGCGCTCATGGGGCTGAAGGGGTCGAGGAAGCCCTTGTTCTCGCCCGCGGTGATCAGGCGCCGCTCCACGCCCAGCTTGTCCATGGTGCCGGTGAAGCCGAAGCCGTCCATCAGCACGCCGATGCTGCCCACGATGCTGGCCTTGTCCACGAAGATGCCGTCGGCTGCGGCGGCGATGTAGTAGGCGGCCGACGCGCAGGTCTCCTCCACCACCGCGTACACCGGCTTGCCGTGCTTGGCCTTCAGCCGCACGATCTCGTCGTTGATGATGCCAGCCTGCACGGGGCTGCCGCCGGGCGAATTGATCAGCAGTACGACGGCCTGCGAGCCTGCGTCCTCGAAGGCGCTGCGCATGGCCGCGACGACGAACTCGGCGCTGGCCTCGGCGCCCGAGGCGATCTCGCCCTTGATGTCCACCACCGCCGTATGCGGGCCGCTTTTGGTCGTGCCGCTCAGGTCGCGCGAGGCCAGGGCCCAGGCCACCGCCGCCAGCAGGGCGATCCAGGCGAAGCGCCAGAAGATGCGCCAGCGGCGCGCGGCGCGCTGCTCGGCCACGGTGGCCAGCACCAGCTTTTCCAGCACCTGGCGTTCCCAGGCCGTACCCGGCGCGGCTGCGGCCGCTTCTTTTTTGATAGCTGCCTGCGTCCACAAGTCGGGCGCTGCAGGCTCATTGAGCTGCGAACCGTGGGGGTCTTGTCTGGGGGTGTCGGTCATGATGAAAACAGAGGTTCAGAACGCCAGGGGTTGCAGCAGGGGCGCAGTATGCCAGCGCACCATGCCGCCCTCTTCCGACAGCCCGACCCGCACCAGGCCGCCCCGACAGGGGCCGCTGGCGCACTGGCCGGTGTCCGGCTGGTAGGCCGCGCCGTGCGTGGCGCACAGCAGCCAGCGGCCGCTGTCGTCGAAGAACTGGCCTTCCTGCCAGTCCATCTCCATGGGCACGTGGGTGCAGCGGTTCAGGTAGGCATGCACCTGGCCAGCGTAGCGGATGGCGAAGGCGCGCACGTGCTCGCCGGCATACAGCACGTCGAAGGCCACGGCGCGCCCGCCCTCGGTCAGCTCGCCGCTGGCGCACAGGGCAATGGCCTGGCTTGAGGTGCCGCCCTGCTGCTGATGCATCAGGCGTTGCCCGCCATCCAGCCGTGCAGCTCGGCCACCGAGGCGGCCACGAACAGCGGCTGCAGCGCGGCGAAGCCCTCGGTGCTGTGCGCGCCGTAGGCCACGCCCACGCTGGCGCAACCGGCAGCGCGGGCCATCTCCAGGTCGTGCGTGGTGTCGCCGATCATCAGGGTGCGCTCCGGGGCCACGCCCAGCTCGGCCATCAGCTCGTGCAGCATCAGCGGGTGCGGCTTGCCGGCGGTCTCGTCGGCCGTGCGCGAGGCGTCGAACATGCCGCGCAGCTGCACCGCCTGCAGCACGTGGTCCAGCCCGCGGCGGCTCTTGCCAGTGGCCACGGCCAGCAGGTGGCCGGTTCCCTTCAGCGCATCCAGCAGCGGCAGCACGCCGTCGAACAGGCTGATGTCGTCCTGGTGCTTGAGGTAGTGGTAGCGGTAGCGGTTGGCCAGCTCTGTGTATTTCTCGCGCGGCACGTCCGGCGCGGCGTGGGCCAGGGCCTGGGGCAGCGCCATGCCGATGACCCAGGCGGCGGCCTCGCTGGTGGGCATGCGCCCGCCCACGTCGCTCACCGCCTGCTGGATGGAGCGGGTGATGATGGCAGTGGAATCGAACAGCGTGCCGTCCCAGTCGAAGGCGATGAGGTCGAAGCGGCGGGGACGGGATACGGGCATGTCAGTCAATCAAACATTCGGTGGGGCCAGAAAGCCGACCAGCTCGGGCGGCAGCTCGGCGTGCAGGGTGACACGCTCGCCGCTGGCCGGGTGCTGGAACTGTAGCCGCCAGGCGTGCAGGAACATGCGCCTGAGGCCTTGCCGGGGCAGGCGGCGGTTCAGGTCGAAGTCGCCGTACTTGTCGTCGCCCACGATGCCGTGGCCGCTGCTGGCCAAGTGCACGCGGATCTGGTGCGTGCGCCCGGTCTTGATGGTCACCTCCAGAAGGCTCATGGCCGGCAGGCCCTGCAAGGGCCGGGCAGGCAGCTGGCTGCGCACCTTGACCAGCGTGAGCGCGCGCATGGCGTCCGGGTCGTCGGCCGTGGTCACGCGCACGCGGCGCTCGCCATCCTCCTGCAGGTATTTGTGCAGCGGGGTGTCGATGACCTTCTTCGCGGCGGGCCACTGGCCGGCCACCAGGGCCAGGTAGGTCTTGCCGGTCTCGCGGCCGCGGAACTGCTCCTGCAGGTGGGTCAGCGCGCTGCGCCGCTTGGCCACCAGCAGGATGCCGGAGGTGTCTCGGTCCAGCCGGTGCACCAACTCCAGGAATTTCGCCTGCGGCCGCGCCCGGCGCAGCTGCTCGATCACGCCGAAGCTCACGCCGCTGCCGCCGTGCACTGCCACGCCAGCCGGCTTGTCCAGGGCGATCAGGTGGTCGTCCTCCAGCAGAATGGGGAATTCGCGCGCCGGCGCGGCGCGCTCGCCCTCGGGCTGGACGCGCTCGGCCACGCGCACGGGGGGCAGCCGCACCTGGTCCCCCTCGGCAACCCGGGCATCGGCGCTGGTGCGGCCGCGGTTCAGGCGCACCTCGCCGCTGCGGATGATGCGGTAGACGTGGGTCTTGGGCACGCCCTTCAGGTGGCGCACGAGAAAGTTGTCCAGACGCTGGCCGGCGGACTCGGCATCGACCTCGAGAATGCGTGCCGTCGGAGCGGGCGCTGGCTGGGGCGGGGAGCCATGCGTGGCCGATTTGCCCCCTATAATCTGTTTCACCTGCGCGACGAAAATGTAAGTGGTTGATTTTTCTTGAGTTTAAGGGACAAAACCCGGCTCGCCGCGCAGTTTGGTCAATGCCAACGGGCTTTGTACGCGCCACCCGCAGGTCCATGAGATGCCTGCACCGGCCCGCACGCCGCCCGGCGGGCTGACGCATCGAAACACTGAAACACGGAAATTCCAGGCCATCTCGCCCACCCCTCGCAGGGCCCGGCGGTTGGCGGATCAAAGCGAAATCATGTGGGTACTGTTGGCATGGATCGTGTCGCTGTGGCCGGGGCGCCAGCCCCTGCCGTGGGCACACATCAGGCCGCAAACGCCCGTCCGACAAGCGCCAGCAGCTCCGCTTTTCATAGCATCGCTGCGCGACTTGCGCCTCGCCCCCATCCACGCGCCCCCTCGTTCACGCCTGCGCAGCTGAATTCCTCACGCCGCGCAGAGCCGTGCAGCGTCCCGGCCCTTCCTTTGTTTCGATGCGTCCGCCCCGGCATTGTTGGCTCGGTATGAGCCTGTGTGCTTGAGTGTGAGTCGATGCCGGTCCAGCGCCCCCCGCAGCCCTTTTTGGCAAATGCGGCGTGGCCCGTCCGGCAACGCATGGATTTGAATTACAAAGGAATCGCATCATGAAGCGGATGCTCATCAACGCCACGCAGCCCGAGGAGCGGCGCCTGGCCATCGTGGACGGCCAGAAGCTGCTGGACTACGAGATCGAAATCGAAGGGCGCGAGCAGCGCAAGGGCAACATCTACAAGGCCGTGGTGACGCGCGTCGAGCCGTCGCTGGAAGCCTGCTTCGTCGATTACGGCGAGGACCGCCACGGCTTCCTGCCGTTCAAGGAAATCTCCAAGCAGTATTTCGCCGAGGGCGTCTCGCCGAGCCAGGCGCGCATCAACGAGGTGATCCGCGAGGGCCAGGAACTCATCGTCCAGGTCGAGAAGGAAGAGCGCGGCAACAAGGGCGCGGCGCTGACCACCTTCATCAGCCTGGCCGGCCGCTACGTGGTGCTGATGCCCAACAACCCGCGCGGCGGCGGCGTGTCGCGCCGCATCGAGGGCGAGGACCGCGCCGAGCTCAAGGAGGCGATGGACCAGCTCGAGTACCCCAAGGGCATGTCCATCATCGCGCGTACCGCCGGCATCGGCCGCAGCGCGCCCGAGCTGCAGTGGGACCTGAACTACCTGCTCAAGCTCTGGAACGCCATTGACGGCGCGGCCAAGGCCGGCCGCGGCGCCTTCCTGATCTACCAGGAATCCAGCCTGGTGATCCGCGCCATCCGCGACTACTTCAACAGCGACATCGGCGACATCCTGATCGACACGGACGACATCTACGAGCAGGCGCAGCAGTTCATGGCGCACGTCATGCCCGAGCATGCCGCCCGCGTGAAGCGCTACCGCGACGACGCGCCGCTGTTCTCGCGCTTCCAGATCGAGCACCAGATCGAATCGGCCTATTCGCGCACCGTGACCCTGCCCTCGGGCGGCGCCATCGTCATCGACCACACCGAGGCGCTGGTCAGCGTGGACGTGAACTCGGCCCGCGCCATCAAGGGCGGCGACATCGAGGAAACCGCCACCCGCACCAACCTGGAGGCCGCCGACGAGGTGGCGCGCCAGATGCGCCTGCGCGACCTGGGCGGCCTGATCGTCATCGACTTCATCGACATGGAGGAATCGAAGAACCGCCGCGAGGTCGAGAACCGCCTGCGCGACGCGCTGCGCCAGGACCGCGCCCGCGTGCAGTTCGGCACCATTAGCAAGTTCGGCCTGATGGAGATGAGCCGCCAGCGCCTGAAGCCGTCCCTGTCCGAAGGCGCCCACATCCGCTGCCCGCTGTGCGATGGCACCGGCCACGTGCGCGACACGGAAGGCTTCTCGCTGCAGATGCTGCGCATGATCCAGGAAGAGTCCATGAAGGACAACACGGCCGCCGTGCACTGCCAGGTGCCGGTGGAGGTGGCCAGCTTCCTGCTGAACGAAAAGCGCACCGAGATCGCCAAGATCGAGCTCAAGCAGCGCGTTTCCGTGGTGCTGATCCCCAACAAGACGCTGGAGACGCCGCACTACAAGCTCGAGCGCCTCAAGCACGACGACCCGCGCCTGGACGGCCTGGAAGCCAGCTACAAGCTGGCCGACGAGGCCGAGGAGCAGACGCACATCACCCGCCGCTCGCAGGAGCCGACCAACAAGCAGACGCCCGTCATCAAGGGCGTGCTGCCCGACGCGCCCGCCCCGGTGGCCGAGCCGCGCCCGCAAGGCGCCAGCCAGCAGCCGCGCGGCAACGCCGCCGGCCGCACCGGCGGCCAGCAGCAGCCGCGTGCTGCCGCGCCCGCCCCGGCGGCGCGCCCGGCACCCGCACCGGCGCCGGAGCAGGGCTTCTTCGCCTGGCTCAAGAGCCTGTTCGGCCTGGGCCCCACGGCCGCCGCACCGGCCCCGGCCGTGCAGCCCGCGCCCCAGTCCGCCGCCCAGCCTGAAGGTGCCGCACGCAGCAGCGAAGGCCGCCGCGGCGGCGAACGCGGCCGTGGCGGCCGCGGTGGCCGTGGCGGCGAAGGCAGCCGCGACGCCAACAGCAACGGCAATGGCAGCGGCCAGGGCAACGGCGAAGGCCGCGGCCGCCGCGGCGAAGGCCGTGGCAATGGCGGCGAGGCCCGTGAACCGGGCGAACTGCGCAACGGCCGTGGCGGCCGTGGTGGCCGCGAGCGCGGCGAACAGGTCGAGGGCGAAGGCCGCCGCGAGCCGCGCGAAGGCCGCGGCAGCCGCGAGCGCGCACCTGCCCAGGCCGGCGCCGCACTGCAAGATGGTTCGCTGGACGCGGCCCAGGCCACCCCGCTGGACGACGCGGGCAACGCCCAGCGCGGCGAGCGCGCGCCGCGTGGCGGTGAGCGCAATGGCGAGCGCGGCGAACGCAGCGGCGAACGCAGCGGCGAACGCCGCAGCCGCCGCGGCGAGCGCGGCCCGCGCACCATCGACGCCAACGCACCTGCCCCGGCCGCCGGCCAGGACTTCGTCGACACCGCGCCCCTGTCCGCCCTGCCCGACCTGGACCTGACGGCCCCGGCCGTCAGTGCCGGCGCGGCCCAGGACGCCAGCGCGCCCGAGGCGGCCGAGCCGCGCCGCGAGCGCCGCTCGCGCGACCGCTACGGCCGTGACCGCCGCGAGCGCGCACCGCGCACCGTGGATGCTGACGCCCCGCTGTCCGCCGAGCAGGACGAGAGCGCCGAGACGATGCTGGACATTGATCTGACCGCCGCCGGCACCGCCCCCCAGGGCGCCGAGCAGCCGGCGCGCCGCAGCTACTTCAGCGCCCCCGCCGCCGAAGAAGCCGCACCCGCTCCGCAGGCCGCCGCCGTCCGCGAGGCCCTGCCCGTGCCGGCACCACCGGTCGAAGAAGTGGCAGCGCAAGCGCAGCCGGTCATGGGGGCCGAACCCCCTGCTCCCGCGCCCGCAGCTCCTGCTCCTGCTCCTGCACTGGCCCCTGTCGCAGCCGCACCGGTGGTCGCCCAGGCAGCCCCCAGCCCCGCGCCACAGGCCCAGGCCTTCGTGCTGCCCGTGGACGACCTGGCCCAGATGGCCCAGGCCTCCGGCCTGCAGTGGGTGAACTCGGACGCGGACAAGATCGCCGCTGCCCAGGCCGCCATCGCTGCCGAGCCCGCTCCCGTGCACGTGCCGCGCGAACGGCCCCCGGTGCCGGTGCTGGACGAAGGCCCGCTGGTGTTGGTGGAAACCCGCCGCGACCTGCGCGAACTGCAACTACCGTTTGAGGGAACAACCCCCTGAGCGGCTGTGCCGCTTCCCCCTTCTCTCGCAAAGCTCGCGCTTTGCGGGAAGGGGGACGCTACCGGCGCTGCGGGGCGGCCCTTGCGCGGTGGCCGTTGGCCTGTGCCGCGCTCCCACATGCGCCGTAACAAGCGCAGGACCTATCAAAAACCATAGCTGCCAGCGCTTGCCACACAAGGGCTGGAGGCCAATTTGGCTTCAAGTCCCGAGCGCCGGCACGGCAGCCCCCACGGAGGCCCCATGCTGTTCCTGCTCTCCCCCGCCAAGTCGCTGGACTACGACACTCCCCTGCCGGCCGGCCTGCCGCACACCCTGCCGCATTTCGCGGACGAGACACGCCAGCTCATAGCCGTACTGCGCACCAAGGCGCCGCAGGACATCGCCGAGCTGATGTCCATCAGCGACAAGCTGGCGGCGCTGAACGTGGCGCGCTACGCCGCCTGGTCACCCAAAGCGAGCGCCGACAACGCCCGCCAGGCCGTGATGGCCTTCAACGGCGACGTATACGGCGGCCTGGACGCGCACACCCTCACCCTGCCCGAGCTGAAATGGGCACAGAGCCACCTGGCCATCCTGAGCGGCCTGTACGGCGTGCTGCGGCCGCTGGACTGGATGCAGCCCTACCGCCTGGAGATGGGCACGCGCCTGACCACGGACGCGGGCACCAACCTGTACGCCTTCTGGGGCACGCGCATCGCCCGCCATCTGGACGAGCTGCTGGCAGCCCAGGGCGCCGCTGCCGCCAAGGCGCCGGTGGTGGTCAACCTGGCCTCGCAGGAATACTTCAAATCGGTGGACCGCCGCACCCTGCAGGCGCGCGTGGTCGAATGCGTGTTCGAGGACTGGCGCGCCGGGCAGTACAAGGTCATCAGCTTCTACGCCAAGCACGCCCGCGGCTTGATGGCGCGCTGGGCCATCCAGCAGCGCGCGTCCACGCCGCGCCAGCTCGAGGGTTTTGCCGAGCAGGGCTATGCTTTTGACGCCGCCGCCTCCGTGCCGGAGCGGCTGGTGTTCCGCCGCCGCCAGGACTGAACCGACGCCCGCTCTTTTGCCGCCCACCAGGAAAGCACCGACGAGATGACCGCTGCCGCCACCGCCTCCCAGCCCATCACGCCCGACCTGCGCCGCTGGATCGTCGAGCAGGCCGGCGCCGGTGTCGCGGCGCCGGCGCTGATCCAGGCCATGCGCCAGTCCGGCTGGAACGAGGACGTGGCCATCGCCGCCGTCGAGCAGGTGCTGCGCGAGCATCTGCAGGAGCACGCCGCCCGCCAGGCCCAGCCCGCCGGCGTGCCCGTGCCCGAGCCCGCCCTGGGCGACTCGCCGCTGTTCCTGGATGCCGGCGACCGCCAGGTGCAGGTGCTGATGCGCATGGAGCAGCCGCGCATCGTGCTGCTGGGCGGACTGCTGTCGCCCGAGGAATGCGAGGCGCTGATCGCCGCCGCCCGCCCGCGCATGGCGCGTTCGCTCACCGTGGCCACGGCCACCGGCGGCGACGAGGTCAACGACGACCGCACCAGCGACGGCATGTTCTTCCAGCGCGGCGAGAACGAGATCGTGCAGCGGCTGGAAGAGCGCATCGCCCGCCTGGTGCGCTGGCCCGTCGAGAACGGCGAAGGCCTGCAGGTGCTGCACTACCGCCCGGGCGCCGAGTACAAGCCGCATTACGACTACTTCGACCCGGCCGAGCCCGGCACCGCCACCATCACCAGCCGCGGCGGCCAGCGCGTGGCCACCCTGGTCATCTACCTGAACGATCCCATCAAGGGCGGCGGCACCACCTTCCCCGACGTGTCGCTGGAGGTTGCCCCCTGCCGCGGCAACGCCGTGTTCTTCAGCTACGACCGGCCCCATCCCGGCACCCGCACGCTGCACGGCGGCGCCCCTGTGATCGAGGGCGAAAAATGGATCGCCACCAAGTGGCTGCGCGAGCGGGAATTCAAGTAAAAAACGGCTCCAGCCCTTGCTGTGCAAGCGCTGGCAGCTCACCTTTCAATAGCAAACCATGTACACGCCCGAACACTCCCCGCTGGGCCAGGCCACGCACTACCCGGCGCAGTACGACGCCTCGCTGCTGTTTCCCCTGCCGCGCGCGCCCAAGCGCCAGGAGCTCGGCCTGCAGCAGGCCACGCCCTTCTTCGGCGCCGACCTGTGGACGGCCTACGAGCTGTCCTGGCTGAATGAGCGCGGCAAGCCGCAGGTGGCCATCGCCCACGTCACCGTGCCGTGCGAGACGCCGCACATCGTCGAGAGCAAGTCTTTCAAGCTGTACCTGGGCAGCTTCAACGGCACCCGCTTTGACAGCGCGGACGAGGTGCGCGCGCGCATTCGCGCCGACGTCAGCGAGGCCGTCTGGCGCGGCTCGGGCCAGACCGGCAGCGTGGGCGTGAAGCTGCTCCTGCCCGAGCAGTTCGACGCCCAGCAGGTGCGCGAACTGGACGGCCTGCCGCTGGACCGCCTGGACCTGGACTGCACCCACTACACGCCCGCGCCCGAGCTGCTGGCCGCCCGCCACGACGAAGCCCCGGTCACCGAGACGCTGGTCAGCCACCTGCTCAAGAGCAACTGCCTAGTCACCGGCCAGCCCGACTGGGGCAGCGTGCAGATCGCCTACAGCGGCGCGCAGATCGACCAGGCCGGCCTGCTGCAGTACCTGGTGAGCTTTCGCGATCACAACGAATTCCACGAACAGTGCGTGGAGCGCATCTTCATGGACGTGTGGACGCGCTGCCGCCCCATCAAGCTGAGCGTGTACGCCCGCTACACGCGCCGCGGCGGGCTGGACATCAACCCCTTTCGCACCAGCCACCCGCAGCCGCTGCCGGCCAACGTGCGCACGGCGCGGCAGTAGCGCGGCGGGGTCACCGGCTGTCGCGAGGCTTTGCGCAGGCGCCCGAGGCGCCAGGGCGCGCTTGCATCCGCCGTTGTCTGCGCCGGCAACAGCCTAGAACAGCTCGGCGTTGACGCCCCGCGGCTGCGCCTCCAGCTCGCGCTCGCGCACCAGCGCACCCACGCGCACGCCCAGCAGGCGCAGGCGCTGCGACAGCGGCACGCGTTTGAGGCACAGGCCGGCCACGCGGCGAATGGTGGCGGCGTCCTGCGTGTACTGGCCCACCGTCTGGTCGCGCGTGGCGATGCGGAAATCGTCGTAGCGCAGCTTAATGCCGATGGTCTTGCCGGCGTAGCCTTTGCGCTGCAGATCCGCCGCCACCTGCTGGCACAGCTCGGTGAAGATGCGCGACAGCTCGGCGCGGTCGTGCACGGCGTGCAGGTCGCGGTCGAAGGTGGTCTCGCGGCTCATCGAGACGGGCTCGCTCTCGGTGACCACTGGCCGCTCGTCGCGGCCCCAGGCCGCGTCGTGCAGCCAGGCGCCATAGGCCCGGCCGAAGTGCGCCTGCAGCCAGGCGCGCTCGCGCGCGGCCAGCTCGCCGATGGTGTGGATGCCGTGGCTCTTGAGCTTTGCGTCGGCCTTGGGGCCCACGCCGTTGACCTTGCGGCAGGCCAGCGGCCAGATGAGCGCCTGCAGGTCCTCGTGGCGCACGATGGAGATGCCGCGCGGCTTGTTGAACTCGCTGGCCATCTTGGCCAGCAGCTTGTTGGGCGCCACGCCGATGGAGCAGGTCAGGCCGGTGGCCTCGAGGATGCCCTGCTGAATCGTCCGCGCCAGGGGCAAGCCGCCCTCCTCCTGCCCGCCCGGGGCATCGGTGAAGTCGATATAGACCTCGTCCACGCCCCGGTCCTCCATGACCGGCGCGTGCGCCAGGATGACCTCCTTGAAGCGGCGCGAGAAGCGCCGGTACTCGGCAAAGTCCACCGGCAGGCGGATGGCCTCGGGACAGCGGTGGGCGTTCTTCATCATGCCCATGGCCGAGCCCAAGCCGAAGGCGCGCGCCGGGTAGGTGGCGGTGGTGATGACGCCCCGGCCCACGTAGGCGCCCAGCCGGTCGAAGGCCTCCAGCGGCACGGCGTGCAAGCGGCCGGCGTACTGCCGGGCCAGGGCCTCGTCGTGCGCGCTGCGCCCGCCGCCGATGACCACCGGCAGCCCGGCCAGCTGCGGGTAGCGCAGCAGTTCGACGGATGCGTAGAACGCATCCATGTCCAGGTGGGCAATGCGGCGGGAGCGGTCGGCGGCGGTCACGGCCGGGCATTGTGGCGCGCCGCTCAAACCCCCTGCAGGCAGATCAGCACCAGCCCCACCAGCATCAGGCCCATGCCGATCTTCTCGGGCCGCGAGAACGATTCGCTGAGCAGTCGGCGCGACACCAGGTAGCTGAACACCACCTCCACCATGCCCAGCGTGCGCACCGGCCCGGCGCCCTGCATGGCATAGGCCGTGAACCAGGCTAGCGACGCCGCCGCGCCCATGCTGCCGGCCACCAGCGACAGCCGCCATGCGGGCCACAGGGACGCCAGGCCGCGCTCCGTGCGCAAGGCCACCCAGGTGCCCAGGCCCACGGTCTGCAGCGCCTGGGCGATCAGCACTCCCCAGGCGCCGGACAGCCAGGGCGTCTCGGCCCCCAGGGCCAGCGCCGCGCCGCGAAAGCCCACCGTGGCGATGGCAAAGCAGGCGCCGCAGGCCAGGCCGTACAGCGCCGGCCGGCTGAGCCAGGCCGCCGCGCTCAGCAGCTGCCCGCGCGGTGGCAGCGACAGCATTAGCACGCCCAGCGTGGCGATGACCATGGCTGCCAGGGCCAGCGCCGTGGGCAGCTCGTGCAGGAAGACGCTGGCGAACAGGGCCACCTGCAGCACCTCGGTCTTGGACAGGGTGACGGCCACGGCGAAGTTGCGCTCCTTCATGGCCAGCAGCAGCGCCGCCGTGGCCATGACCTGGAAGAACGCGCCCAGCGCGATCCAGCCCAGGTAGGCGCCGCTGAAGTGCGGCACGGCGGGCGCCTGCGCCGGCACCCAGTACAGCAGCGCCAGCCAGGCCGCGGCGAACGGCAGTCCGTACAGAAAGCGCACCAGGGTGGCGGGCAGCGTGCCCAGCTCGGTCGTCAGCGAGCGCTGGGCGGTGTTGCGGGCGGTCTGCGCCAGGGCGGCGAACAGCACCACGGGCACCCAGAGGCTGCCGGCGGCAAACGAGGAAACATCCATAGCGGCAGTCATGTGCGCCCGAGCATATCGGCGCGCCGGGCCGCCCGGGCCCGGCATCTGGCGAGGGCAGCAGCAGCGGCCGGCGATGGCCGGCTGGGGACGTTCAGGCCTGCTGCGGGGCGAGCGGGTAGGTGCCCGGCACCAGGATGCGCCGGTCCACGTTCTGGATGTTGGTGTGGCCGCAGAAGGCCATGGAGACGTCCAGCTCCTTGTGGATCAGCTCCAGCGCCCGGGTCACGCCGGCCTCGCCGTAGGCGCCCAGGCCGTAGACCATGGCGCGGCCGATCATGGTGCCGCGCGCGCCCAGGGCCCAGGCCTTCAGCACGTCCTGGCCGCTGCGGATGCCGCCGTCCATCCACACTTCGGTCTGGCTGCCCACGGCATCCACGATGGCCGGCAGCGCATGGATGGAGGACGGCGCGCCGTCCAGCTGGCGCCCGCCGTGGTTGCTGACCACGATGGCGTCGGCGCCGTGCTGCACGGCCAGCACCGCGTCCTCGACCTCCATGATCCCCTTGAGGATCAGCTTGCCGCCCCACTGCTCCTTGACCCAGGCCACGTCGGCCCAGGACAGACGCGGGTCGAACTGCTCGTTGGTCCAGGACGCCAGCGACTTCATGTCCGACACGCCCTTCACATGCCCCACCAGGTTGCGGAAGGTGCGCCGCTGCGTGCCGGCCATGCCGAGGCACCAGCGCGGCTTGGTCATCAGATTCAGGATGTTGGCCAGCGTCGGGCGCGGCGGGGCGGACAGGCCGTTCTTGATGTCCTTGTGTCGCTGGCCGATGACCTGCAGGTCCAGGGTCAGCACCAGGGCGCTGCATTTGGCGTCCTTGGCGCGCTGGATCATGCGGGCCATGGATTCGCGGTCGCGCATCATGTACAGCTGGAACCAGAACGGCGCGCTGGTGTGCTCGGCGATGTCCTCGATGGAGCAGATGCTCATGGTGGAAAGGGTGAACGGGATGCCGAACTTCTCCGCCGCGCGGGCGGCGTGGATCTCGCCGTCGGCGTGCTGCATGCCCGTCAGGCCCACCGGAGCGATGGCCACCGGCATGCGCGCCGGCGTGCCCACCATGGTGGCGGCCGTGGTGCGGCCTTCCATGTTCACGGCCACGCGCTGGCGGAACTTGATGGGCGTGAAGTCGGTTTCGTTGGCCCGGTAGGTGGTCTCGGTCCACGAGCCGGAGTCGGCGTAGTCGTAGAACATGCGCGGCACGCGGCGCACGGCGACCTGGCGCAGGTCTTCGATGGTGGTGATTTTGGACAGGTCGGGCACGGCTTCTCCTCGCGGGCTTTCAGGCGGTCGGCAATGGTAGTCCCGGCTGTGAGCGCGCTGCTTGACGCTTTTTCGGCCCGCCTGAAAATTTTGCAGGCAGCCCGTCAGCGGCTGCGCGCCAGCGCCACGCCTGCCGTGGCCACCACGAAGCCGGCCACTTGCACCAGCGTCAGCGTCTCGCCCAGCAGCGCCCAGGCCTGCAGCGCCGACAGCGGCGGCACGATGAGCAGCAGCGCCGCCGTGCGCGTGGCATCGCCATGGCGCATCTGCCAGATCAGCAGCGTGGCCCCGCCCACCGACAGCACCAGCACCGCGTAGGCCATGTAGGACCACAGCAGGGCCGAGCCGTCCCAGCGCGGCGTGCCCACCGTCCAGGCCAGCAGCGCCAGCACCGCCACGGCGCCCAGGTTCTGCACGCAGCTGGCGCTGCGCAGGTCGCCGGCGGCCAGGGGCAGCTTTTGCACCATGGAGCCCACGGTGAGCGACAGCACCGAGCCCACGGCCACCAGCACCACGGGCAATGCCAGCGCCTGCTGGGCGCCGGCCTGCAGCCGCGGCCACAGCACCAGCGCCACGCCGCCAAAGCCCAGCACCAGCCCGGCCCAGGTGCGCAGCGGCAGCCGCTGGCGCAGCACCAGCACGGCGATCAGCGCGGTAAAGAGCGGCTGCAGCGCGCCGATGAGCGCCGTGATGCCCGCGCCCAGCCCGTGCCCCATGGCCCACCAGCCGGCGCCCAGGTACAGCCCGCTCATCAGCGCCCCGGCCAGCAGATGCAGTCCGATGCGCCGCGCACCGCGCGGCCAGGGCGCGCGCGCGGCCCAGGCGGCGGCGGCGAACAGCGCCGCCACACACAGCAGCCGCAGCGCCAGAAAGTAGAACGGATCGGCGTGGTTGCTGACGTCGCGCCCGACCAGGAAGCCCGACGACCAGATCAGCACGAAGGCCACCGGCGCGCCCACGTGGGCGGCCATGCCAGGGGCATGAGCGGGTGCCGGGGCGGCGCCGGCGCGGGACGGCCCGGCCGTCACCGGCGCGCGGCACGCAGGCCTGCGCCGCGCACCTCGATGTGGAGTTCATCGAGCACCTGGCCGCGCGCGTCGCGCAGCTGCACGCGGTGGCGCCCGGGCCAGGGCAGCCAGTCCCATTCGCGCCCGCGGCCCGCCGCCTTGCCGTCGATGTGCCAGGCCAGCGCCTGCCCGGGCAGGCCGTCGCCGGCGGCAAAGCGCAGGCGCTGGTGCGCCGGCGGGATGTCCGGGTCCAGCGCCACGATGGTGCCGGGCGCCGGCGCCACGATGCGCGCGGGCGCGGCGGCCGAGCCGTCGATGGATTTCATGTCTTTTTGGCCTCCAGCGACCGCCCTGCTTGCGCTGGCAGCTATGGTATCAGTAGCAAACACGGCCTGCTGCGTGCCACGCACGAACCATTCCTGGCGCGGGCTTTCGATCCAGTCGCCCCCCGCGCCGGCCTCGAACCGGACGGCCTGGCGCACCACACCGGCCGGCGGCGCGGGCGGGCGGCTGGGCGTGGCCTGGTGCAGCCACTGCATGACCTCGACCCAGATGGGCGCGGCGCCGCTGCTGCCGCTGACGTCGTGCATGGCCGCGCCGCTGGCGTTGCCCACCCACACGCCGACGGTGTAGCGCTGCGACCAGCCCACGGCCCAGTTGTCGCGCATGTCCTTGCTGGTGCCGGTCTTCACCGCCGTCCAGAAGCGCGTGGCCAGCAGGCTGTCCGGCCCGAAGGTGCGCACGCGGGCATGGGCGTCCGACAGGATGTCGCCCACGATGAAGGCGGCGCCCGCGTCCAGCGCCTGCACGGGCGCGGCCGGCGCGGAGCCGCCCAGGCGCAGCCGCGCCGGCGCGTAGCGCCCGCCGTTGGCCAGCGCGCGGTAGGCGTTGGCCAGGTGCAGCAGCTGCACCTCGCTGCTGCCCAACGCCAGGCTGTAGCCGTAGTAGCCGCCCGATTCGGCCAGTTGCAGGCCCAATGCCTGCAGCTGCGCGAAGAAGGCATCCGGCGTGACCATGACCAGGGTGCGCACCGCCGGCACGTTCAGCGACGCGGCCAGCGCCGTGCGCACCGACACCAGGCCCTTGAACTGCCGGTCGTAGTTCTGCGGGATGTACAGCCCGCTGGCCGTGGGGAGGTGGGCGCTGGAGTCCTCGACCAGCGAAGCGGCCGTCAGCCGCCGCTCGGCCAGCGCCTGGGCGTACAGAAAGGGCTTGAGCGTGGAGCCCGGCTGGCGCAGCGCCAGCACGCCGTCCACTTCGCCGGCCCGGCTCAAGGGGCCGGACGATCCGACCCAGGCCAGCACCTCGCCGCTGGCGTTGTCCAGCACCACCAGGGCGCCGTCCTGCACGTTGCGCCCGGCCAGCTCGCGCAGGTGGCGCGACAGCGACTGCACGGCCACGCGCTGCAGGGGGGCGCTGAGCGGCAGCCGCTCGGGCGCCGCCGCGGCCCGCGCGCCGCCGCCCACCGCGCGCAGCCATTGGCGCGCGAAGTGCGGCGCAATGCCCTCGCTGGGCGCCCAGGCGCGCCGCTGCAGCGCGCCGGCCACGAACAGCTCGAGCGCGCCACAGTCCACTGGAGCAGCCTTTTCCTTTCGGCCGGCGGCCCGCTGCGCTGCCATGTCGCGCAGCACGCCGCAGGCGCGGCGCGCCACGACGTCCGGCCGGGCGTTAGGGGCCCGCACCAGGGCCGCGGCGACGGCGGCCTCGCGCTCGTCCAGGCCGTGGGCGGCCTTGGCGAACAGCGTGCGCGACAGGGCGTCCAGGCCGACGATCTCGCCGCGAAAGGGCACCAGGTTCAGGTACGCCTCCAGGATCTGGTCCTTGCGCCAGCGGCGCTCCAGCACCTGCGCGGCCACGGCTTGGCCGAGCTTTTGCGCCACGCTGCGCCCGCCCGCACTCTGGCGCCAGTCCTCGTCCAGCAGGCCGGCCAGCTGCATGGTGATGGTGCTGGCCCCGCGCGTGCGCTGGTTCCACAGGTTGGCCCAGGCGGCGGCGGAGACAGCGGCCCAGTCCACCCCGCTGTGCTCGTAAAAGCGCCGATCCTCACTCAGCACCAGGGCGGTGCGCAGCGCCGGCGACACGTCGGCCAAGCCCAGCCATTCGCCGCGGCGCACCGTGGCGTCGATGCGCACGCGCTGCAGCACCTCGCCCTCGCGCGAGAGCAATTCCAGGTCGGACGGCCGCGTGGCGGCGCGCACTTCGTCGAAGGTGGGAAGGGCGTGCGCCAGCGGCGCGGCCAGGGCCAGGCACAGCGGCAACAGGAGGCGAAGGGCGTACGGCAAGACGGGCAGCGGGAGAAAAATGCAGGGCGGCACCATGGTAAGCGTGCGGCGTTGCGCCCGGCCCGCTTGACCCATGTCAAAACCGCACCGCCAGCGCGTGCCCAGACTGCCTGGCATGTCCACCCCGCCGCCCGGCCCGCGCCGCAAGAAGTTTCCCGTCAACCCCGCCCACCCCGAGCGCACCTGTTGGGGCTGCGACCGCTATTGCGCGGCGGACGCCATGCTGTGCGGCAACGGCTCGGAGCGCAGCCAGCACCCGGCGGAGCTCTTCGGCCCGGACTGGGCCGAGTGGCTGCCTCCCGAGGAGGGCCAGGGCGCGCGGGGTGACGGAGACGGCGCGGACGGCGATCAGCCCAGCGCCAGCAGCACCGGCTGATGGTCCGACGCCCGGGTGGCGCCGTCGATCTGTAGATCCTGGACCCGGGAGCGCAGCGAATCGCTGACCCAGACGAAGTCGCAGGCGATGGGCTGGGCCGAGAAGCGCCGGTCGAACAGGCAGAACGTGGGCGGCTGGGGCGTGTGCGGGTGCAGCAGCCGCCAGGCGTCGTGCAGCGCCGGCGTGCCGGGCGTCGCCCAGCCGGCGGCCTCCTCGGCCGACAGGGGCGCGGCCAGGTGGGCGTATTCGGGCTCGGTGGCCTGCAGGTTGAAGTCGCCGCACAGCACGGCGTGGGGCGTGTGCGGCTGGTCCTGAAAGGGCGAGCCGTCGGCTGCCGGCGCGGGCGGGCACGCCGCCTGGGCGCAGGCCTGCAGGTGCAGGGCGCGCAGGGCCCGGGCCTGGGCCATGCGCTGCACGCGCGAGTAGTACTCAAGGTGGGTGGTCATGACGCGCACGGGGCCCAGCAGGGGGCTGGCCACGGTCAGCACGCTGCACAGGCGCGGCATGCTGCGCACGCCGGCATCAGACGGATAGGGCAGCGGGTGGTGCTGCAGCTGCAGCACCGGCAGCCGGGTGGCGATCAGGTTGCCAAAGCGCTGGCGGCCGGCAGCCGTCCACACGTCCACGGCGGCGCCGAAGAACACCTGCCAGCCGGGCGGCAGCGCCGCGCGCACCTGCGCCACTTGGTCGCCGGGCTCGCCCGGCAGGCCGGGGTGGTTGACGGCGATCTCCTGCAGGCACAGAACGTCGGGCGCGTCCATGGACAGAGCGTGGTGCACGATGCGCGCAACGTCCACGCGGCCGTCCAGACCGCAGCACCATTGGGTGTTCCAGGTAACGAGCTTCATGGGATTGGCATGGAATGGTCCAGCGGTCGATTGTGAGACTTTTTGGCCTTCAGCGCCCGCCAATCAAGCGCTGGCAGCTATGCTTTTCGCAGCACGGACAGCGCCACCCCGGCCGGCATGGGTGGTGACAGCGCCCCGGCTTCAGGCCGCTGCCAAGCCCAGGATGGCGCGCGCCTCGTCGGTGCTGGCCACCTCACGCCCGGCGCGGCGGGCGCACTGCACGAGCTGCTCGATCATGGGACCGTTGGATTCGGCCTTGGCGCCGTCCGGCAGGTAGAAGCTGTCCTCCAGCCCCGTGCGCAGGTGGCCGCCCAGTTCGGCCACGCGCTGGTGCACGGGCCAGATGTTGGCGCGGCCGATCACGGTGGCCTGCCAGGGCGCGTCCCGGATCTTCAGGCGCAGCAGGATGGGCAGCAGCTCGGGGTCGGCCGGCATGCCGGACTCCACGCCCATGACGAAGTTGTATTCGGGCAGGCCGCGGGTGTACATGCCGGTCTGCACGTACATCTCCACGCAGCGCACGATGCCCACGTCGAAGCACTCGAACTCCGGCAGCGTGCCGGTCTCGGCCATCACGTCGAGAAAATCCTGCACCTTGGCCGGCTGGTTGTCGAACAGCATGGGCGGCCAGGCCCAGCTGCCGTTGGCGCGCACCTTCAGGTAGTTCAGCGATCCGGCGTTGCACGCCGCCATCTCGGGCCGGGTGGCACGCAGGCAGTCCAGCGGGCCCTGGTAGTGCGGGCCGACCACGCCGGTGGTCTGGTTGATGATGATGCCCGGGCAGGCCTCGCGCATGGCCTGCACGCAGTCGGTGGCGACTTGCGGGTCCCAGCTGGGCAGGTGGCCCTTGCCCGGCTCCTGGCTGCGAAAGTGCACGTGGATGACGCTGGCGCCGGCCTCAAAGGCGCGGCGCGCTTCCCTAGCGAGCTGCGCGGGCGTGACGGGCACGTGGTGCTGCTGCGGGTCGGTCAGCACGCCGGTGATGGCGCAGGTGACGACGGCCTTGTGGGCGGGGTTGTGGCTCATGGGGGTTGCCTCCGGGGTTCGCTGTCACCAGCCCAGCTGCCGCGCAGCCAGGTCCTTCATGATTTCCTCCGCGCCGCCGCCGATCATCATGACTTTGACCTCGCGGTAGATGCGCTCGCTGACGGTGCCGCGCATGAAGCCCATGCCGCCCAGGATCTGCACGGCCTGGTCGGCGCAGAACTGCATGGTCTGCGTGGCGTGGTTCTTGAGCAGGCAGACCTGGGCCACCCATTCGGGCCCCGTGTCACCCGCATCGGCACGCGCGGCGATGGCCTCGCACCATGCGGCTGTGGACTGGATGCGCATCTGCATGTCCGCCAGCTTGTGGCGGATGGCCTGGTGCTCCACCAGCGCCGCGCCAAAGGTCCGACGCTGGCGCGCCCAGGCCAGGGCCTCGTCGAAGCAGGCCTCGGCAAAGCCCAGCGCCGAAGCGGCCAGGCCGAAGCGCTCGGCATTGAAGTTGCCCATGATGATGCGAAAGCCCTGGCCTTCCTCGCCCAGCAGGTAGCGGGCCGGCACGCGCACCTCGTCGAAACGCAGGTGGGCGGTGTCGGAGCACAGCCAGCCCATCTTGGCAAGCCGGCTGCGCGACAGGCCGGGGCTGCTGCCGGGGATCAGGAGCATGGAGATGCCGCCGCTGCCGCGCGCGCCCGGCTCGCCCGTGCGCACGGCAGTGGTGATCCAGTCCGCGCGTAGACCTGAGGTGATGAACACCTTCTCGCCGCTGACGACGTAGTCATCCCCGTCGCGCCGCGCGGTGGTGGCCAGCCGCGCCACGTCGGAGCCGCCACCCGGCTCCGTGATGGCCAGCGCCGCGATCGCCTCGCCCGCCAGCACCGGCGGGATGACCTCGGCGCGCACGGCGTCGCTGCCATGGGCCACCACGGGCGGCAGGCCGATGTTGTGCGACAGCAGGCTGGCCAGCACCCCGCCGCTGGCGCCGTGGCGGCTGAGTGCCCGCCACAGCGGCAGGCGCAGCGCGTAGCTGGCGGGCGTGCCGCCGTATTCCTCGGGATAACCCAGGCCCAGCAGGCCGAGGTCAGCCGCGCGGCGGTACAGCGCACGGGGAAATTCACCCGCCGCGTCCCAGGCGTCCACATGCGGCGCGATCTCGGTGCGGGCGAAGCGGGTGACGGTGTTTGCCAGGGCCTCGCGGTCGGCGCGGGCGTCGCCCAGGCCGCGCTGCGGGTCGAGGGTGCTGTCGGTCATGCGTCTGCCTCCTGCGCTTGCGCGGCGGGTGCCAGGCGCGCCAACACCTGGCCGGGGGTGACCTGCTGGCCCACGGCCACCATCAGCTCGGCCAGAACCGCCGGCGCGGGCACCGTCAGGCTGTGCTCCAGCTTCATGGATTCGATGACCAGCACCGTGTCGTGCGCGGCCAGTTGCTGGCCGGCTACTGCCGGCAGGGCCACCACGCGGCCGTTGAAGGGCGCGCGCAGCTCGCCCGCCCCGCCCTGCCCGCCGGCCCGGGCCGCCGTTTCGTACGAGGCGTCTTCCACCCAGCCGTCGATGCCGCCGGCCTGCCAGTGCCAGCGCCGCGCACCGACGGCCACGGCGTGCACGCGCTGGTCGGCCCCGGCCGCGCCCAGCGGAGTGACGCGCACGCCACCGTCGGCCTCACAGGCCAGATGCACGCGGCCGTCCAGCGCTTCGCCCATGGCCGGGTCGGCGCCCTGGACGTGCAAGCGGCCGCCGCCCAGCTCGCGCACCGCCAGGGCGTGCACCCGGCCCTGGTGGCGCAGGCGCAGCGGGCGCTGCAGGCTGCAGGGCAGCGCAGGGGCGCCTGCCGGATTCATAGTAAAAATGGCCGTCAGCGCAGATGGGGCAAGCGCTGACAGCTCCTTTTTCAATAGCGTTTCGCGGATCGCATCGGCCTGCTGCGCCAGGAAGGGCACCAGCGCCTGCCCGGCGCCAAACTGCGGGTGCGCCAGGCATTCGGCCAAAAAGGCCCGGTTGGTCGGCAGGCCCAGCACGCTGGTGGCCTGCAGCGCGCGCACCAGGGCGGCGATGGCCTCGTCCCGCGTGGCGGCGTGCACGATCAGCTTGCCCAGCAGGGCGTCGTAGTACGGCGATACCTCGGTGCCCTGCTCCAGCGCGTGGTCGAAGCGCAGAGCGCCCGGCGCGGCACGCCCGAAGGCCGTGGCGGGCGGCGCGGCGAGGTGCAGCACGCGCCCGGTGTGAGGATGGAACTGCGCGTCCTCGGCGCACAGGCGCACCTCGATGGCGTGGCCCTGCAGGCGTACGTCCTGCTGCGCCAGCGGCAGCGGCTCGCCCCGTGCCACGCGGATCTGCCACTCCACCAGGTCCAGGCCGGTGAGCGCCTCGGTCACCGGGTGCTCGACCTGCAGTCGGGTGTTCATCTCCATCAGATAGAACTGTTCGCCGTCCAGCAGAAACTCCACCGTGCCCGCGCCCACGTAGCCCGCGGCCTGCGCCAGGGCCACGGCGGCGGCGCCCATGCGCGCGCGCAGGGCTTCATGCATCGCCGGGCTGGGCGACTCCTCGATGAGCTTTTGGTGGCGGCGCTGCACCGAGCAGTCGCGCTCGCCCAGGTGGATGCAATGGCCGTGGGCGTCGGCGAAGACCTGCACCTCGACGTGCCGCGGGGCCAGCAGGGCGCGCTCGATCAGCAGGTCGCCGCAGCCAAAGCCGGCCAGCGCCTCGGAGCGCGCGCTGGCCAGGGCCGCCGGCAGTTGCGCTGCGTCGGCCACCAGCCGCATGCCGCGCCCGCCGCCACCAGCCACGGCCTTGACCATGAGAGGAAAGCCGATGCGCGCGGCCTCCGCCGCGAAGCGTTCGTCGCTCTGGTCGTCGCCCGCATAGCCCGGCAGGCAGGGCACGCCGTACTGCTGCGCCAGCTGCTTGGCGCCGGACTTGCTGCCCACGGCGCGAATGGCGGCGGGCGGCGGGCCGATCCACGCCAGGCCGGCGTCCTGCACGGCCTGGGCGAAGTCGGCGTTCTCGCTCAAAAAACCGTAGCCCGGGTGCACCGCATCGGCACCGCTGGCGCGCGCCGCGTCCAGCAGCCTGTCGATGCGCAGGTAGCTGTCGGCGCTGGCCGCGCCGCCCAGCGCCACGGCCTGCGTGGCCTCGCGCACGTGCAGGGCGCGGGCGTCGGGCTCGGAGTAGACGGCGACGGTGTCCAGCCCCAAGCGACGTGCGGTGTGGATGACGCGGCGGGCGATCTCGCCGCGATTGGCGATGAGGACTTTTTTCATGCGTCGCTCCCCTGCGGCAAGATCGCCCGCCTGCCCGCTACGCGGGCCCGAGCGATGTGCTTCGCCATGCCTGCGGCATGACCGCAGCGGTTGGCGATGAGGATTTTTTTCATGCGTGGCTCCAAGGTGCCGGCTGGCGAGCGCCAAAGGCGGCTAGGCCCTGCGCGGCTTCGATGCCGCGCAGCGACTGGGCGAAGGCCTGTGCGGCTGCGTCCAGCAAGTCGAATAAAGGCTGTTCGCGCTCGGCCAGCAGCAGCCGCTTGGTGGCAGCCACGGCCTGCGGGGCGCCCTGGGCATGGCGGGCCACGGCGGCGTTCAGGGCGGCCTGCAGGCCGTCGGCGCCGGCGATCTCGTCGGCCATGCCGTCGCGCAAGGCCGCTGTGGCGCCGTGGCGCTGGCCGGTTAGCAGCCAGCGGCGGGCGGCGGCGGGCCCCAGGCGCCGCACCACGAAGGGCGCGATCTGCGCCGGCACGATGCCCAGCGTCACCTCGGGCGTGGCGAACTGCGCGCCCTCGGCCGCCAGCACGTGGTCGGCGCAGCACAGCAGGCCGATGCCGCCGCCCATGGCCGCGCCCTCCACCACGGCAATCAGCCACTGCGGCAGGGCGCACAGCGCCTGCAGCAGCACGCCAAAGCGCCGGTTCACGGGCACCAGCGGGTCGTCCTGCCCGGCAGCCAGCGGCTGGCCGACGGCTCGGGCAAAGCCGCCCAGGCTGCCGCCGGCGCAAAAGTGCCCGCCGGCGCCGCGCAGCACCACGCCGCGCAGGGCGGCATCCTGGCCAGCGCGCTCGCAGGCGGCCAGCAGGGCGTCAACCATGGCGTCGCTCAGGGCGTTGCGGCTGGCCGGAGCGTTCAGCGTCCAGGTCTCCAGCCAGCCGCCGGCCAGGGGCTGGCGGTCGATCAGCAGTTCGTCGGCCATGGCGTGCGGCTCCTCAGCGCGGCGGGCGCTTGGCGATGCCCATGGCCCGGGCAATGATGCCCAGCATGACCTCGTCGGCACCGCCGCCTATGGACCCCAGCCGGCCGTCGCGGTACATGCGCGCCACCTTGTTCTCCAGCGTGAAGCCCATGCCGCCCCAGAACTGCAGGCAGGTGTCGGTCACCAGGCGGTTCAGGCGGCCTGCCTTCAGCTTGGCCATGCTGGCCAGCTCCAGCACATCCTGGCCGCTCACGTACAGCTCGCCGGCGCGCCAGGTCAGGGCTCGCAGGCATTCCACCTCGGTCTTGACCTCGGCCAGCTTGAACTGCACCCACTGCTGGTCGGCCAGCGTGGCGCCGAACATCTTGCGCTCCTGCGCCCACTCCACCGTCCAGTCAATGCAGTTGGCCAGCGACACCAGGCAGCTGACCGCGCACCACAGGCGCTCTTCCTGGAACTGCTGCATCTGGTAGATGAAGCCTTGCCCTTCCTGGCCGATCAGGTAGCGCTGGGGCACGCGCACCTCGTCGAAGTACAGGAGGCCCGTGTCGCTGCTGTCCATGCCGATCTTGCGGATCTTGCTGGCCACCTCGATGCCCGGCAGCAGGCGGCCCGCCTCGCGCAGCGGCACCATGACCAGGCTCTTGTTCTTGTGCGGCGGGCCGTCGCTGGTGTTGACCAGCATGCACATCCAGTCGGCCTGCAGGCTGTTGGTGATCCACATCTTCTGGCCGGTGATGATGTAGTCGCCGCCGTCCTTGCGCGCATGGCTCTTGATGGCGGACACATCGCTGCCCGCGCCGGGCTCGGACACGCCGATGCAGCCCACCATGTCGCCCGCAATCGCCGGCGCCAGGAACTGGCGCTTCAACTCATCGCTGCCGTAGCGCGCCAGCGCCGGCGTGCACATGTCCGTCTGCACGCCGATAGCCATGGGCACGCCGCCGCAGTGGATGTGGCCTAGCGTCTCGGCCATGGCCATGCCGTAGGAGTAGTCCAGCCCGGCGCCGCCGTAGGCCTCGGGCTTGGTCAGGCCCAGCAGGCCCAGGTCGCCCAGCTTCTTGAAGACCTCGTGGGCGGGGAAGATCTCAGCCGCCTCCCACTCGTCCACGTGGGGGTTGATCTCCTCATCGATGAAGCGCTTGAGGGTCTTCTGGATCTCGCGGTGCTCGTGCGTGAGTTGCATGGTGTTGTCTCCGTTCTTGTCCTGTGTGTGGGGCGCGGGCGCTACATGCGCCCCACGCCGAACTGCATGGGGCGCACGGCGCGGGCGGCGCCTTCGGCGATGGTGTCCAGGCAGAAAGCCAGCACGGCGCGCGTGTCGCGCGGGTCGATCACGCCGTCGTCCAGCAGCAGGCCGCTGGTGTAGGCCACGTCGGCCTGCTGCTCGAACATGGCGACGATGCGCTCGTACTGGGCCTGCATCTCGGCCGGGTCGGGCGTGATGCCTTTGCGCGCCAGGGCGCCTTCGGTAACGATCTGCATGGTGCGCGCGGCCTGCTCGCCGCCCATGACCGCCGTCTTCGCACCCGGCCAGCTGAACAGAAAACGCGGCGCATAGCCGCGCCCGCACATGCCATAGTTGCCGGCGCCAAAGCTGGCGCCGCACTGGATGGTCAGCTGCGGCACGGCGGCGCAGGTCACGGCCTGGATCATCTTGCTGCCGTGCTTGATCATTCCGCCCTGCTCGCTGTCCTTGCCCACCATGAACCCGGTGGTGTTTTGCAGATAGACGATGGGCTGGCCCAGCTGGCACATCCACTGGATGAAGTGCGTGGCCTTGCTGGCCCCGGCCACGTCGATGGGGCCGTTGTTGCTGATGAAGCCCACGGCGTGGCCCGCGATGCGCCCTTGCGCGCAGACGGTGGCGGCGCCGTAGCGGGCCTTGAACTCCAGCAGCTCGGAGCGGTCCGTCAGGCGCGCGATGACCTCGCGCATGTCCACCGGCTGGCGCAGGTCGTCGGGCATCAGGCCCAGCAGGTCATCCTGGGGCAGCAGCGGTTCAAAGGCCGCGCGCGGCGGCGCCGGCCGCGCCCAGTCCAGCTGCGCCAGAACGGCGCGCGCCATGCCGATGGCCTCACGGTCGTCGCCGGCCAGGTATTCACCGAGGCCGGAGACGGCCGTGTGCATCTCGGCGCCGCCCAGCTCCTCCTCGGTGGCGATCTCGCCGGTGGCGGCCTTGAGCAGGGGCGGGCCGGCCAAAAAGGCGCGCGAGCGGCCCTGCACCATGACCACCACGTCCGACAGCCCCGGCATGTAGGCCCCGCCGGCCGTGCCCGAGCCGTGCTGCACGGTGACCACCGGGATGCCGGCGGCGGACAGCCGCGCCAGGTTGCGAAACAGCGCGCCGCCGTGCACGAAGCCCTCCACGCGGTAGCGCATCAGGTTGGCGCCGGCGCTCTCCACCAGGTGCACGAAGGGCAGGCGGTTTTCCAGGGCGATGTCTTGCAGACGCAGGATTTTCTCCAGGCCCATCGGCTGGATGGCACCGGCCTCGATGCCCGAATCGCTGGCCACCACCATGCAGCGCACGCCTGACACGAAGCCGATGCCGGCGATCACGCCGCCGCCGGGCACGGACTTGGCCGCGTCCTGGGTGTCATGCAGGTAGCCGGCCAGGTCCATCAGCGGCAGCCAGGGTGCGCCCGCGTCCAGCAGCAGTGCCACGCGCTGGCGCGGCAGCAGCTGGCCGCGTTTTTCAAACTGTGGCAGCGAGCGCGCCGACGCGGCGGCCGCGCGCTCCTGCAAAGCGCGCAGGCCTTGCAGGCGCGCCAGCAGCGCCTCGCGGCGGCGCAGCGCATCGGGGGCGCCGGCGTTGTGGCGCGAGGTGAAGGCGGTGGGACTGCTCATGCGTCCTCCCGCGGCGCCGGGGCGCTGGCGAACACCCGCGGCGTCTGCGCGCGGTGAAAGCCCTGGAACGGCCGCACCGCCACGCGCTGGCGCACCGCTTCATCGGGCTGCTCCATGGGCCAGCCCATGCGCGCCTGCGGGCGGGCGCCGTCCACGCGCAGCGTGGTGCCGCTGATAAAGGCAGCCGCCGGACTGAGCAGGAAGGCGATGGCCGCGGAGATCTCGGCCTCGGTCCCCATGCGGCCCAGCGGCACGGTGCGCGGCATGGCGCGCAGCAGCTCGGCCGCCTGCGGCGGGTAGTTGTCCATGCCGCTGGAGGCGATGTAGCCCGGCGCCACGGCGTTCACGCGCACGCCGGCACGCGCCCACTCCACGGCCGCCGTCTCGGTGAAGCTGACCATGCCGGCGCGCGCCGCGCCGCTGTGGCCCATGCCTGGCATGGAGCCCCACATGTCCGCCACCACGTTGACGATCGCGCCGCCGTGCGCGCCCATCCACTGCGTGAAGCACTCGCGCGCCAGCAAAAAGCCACCCGTCAGGTTGGTGCTGACCACTGCCTCCCATCCCTTGGCGGAGATGGCCTCGAGCGGCGACATGAACTGCCCGCCGGCGTTGTTGACGAGGCCGTCGATGCGCCCATGCGTGGCCAGCACCTCGCGCACCAGGGCGGCCACGCCGTCTTCGCTGCGGATGTCGCAGGCCTGCCAGGTGGCCAAGCCGCCGTCGGCGGCGATCTCCTGCTGCACGGCGGCCAGCTTGTCCGCCTTGCGCCCGACCAGCACCACTTTGGCACCCAGGTGGGCCAGCTCGTGCGCCGTGCAGCGGCCGATGCCCGAGCCGCCGCCGGTAACGACGACGACCTGCCCGGCAAACAGACCGGGCGCGAAAACCGAGCCGTAAGCGGCCGGTGCTTGGGGAAGTGCGGCAGTCATGGATGGGCTCCTTCTGCCGGCGCCCTGGTGAACAGCGCCATGGCCTGCTCGGCCAGCGCGTCCAGGCTCAGGCCCTTCTTGGGCGAATACCAGCTCACCGACCAGTTCAGCGCGCCGAAGATGAACAGGCGCGCCACGGCCGGCTCGGCCTGCAGCAGGCCCTGGCGGGCCAGGCCCTGCAGTGCGGGCATCCAGGCGGCCTCATAGGCGTCCTTGATGCGGGCCACGTCCTTGCGCTGGGCGGCGGTGAGCGAGCGCCACTCGTACAGCATCACCGGGATGAAGCCGCTGCGCGGGCCCAGCAGGATCTCGAAGTGGTGGCGCACCAGCACGCGCAGCTGCTCGTGCGGGCTGGCGGCGTCGCCCAGGGCCTGCAGGGTGCGCTGCTGGCTGTGCAAGGCCTCGGCCATGCCCTCGGCCATCACGGCGTGCAGCAGCGCGCTCTTGCTCTTGAAGTGGTAGTAGGGCGAGCCGCTGTGCATGCCCACGGCGGCGGCGATGTCGCGCGTGCTGGTGGCCGCGTAGCCCTTGGACAAGAACAGCCGCGCCGCCTTGTCCATGAGCTTGCGGCGGCGGTTGCCGTCGTCCTGCTCCTCGGCCGTCTTGCGCGGGCGGCCGCGCGGCCGGCGCTGCGGCGGATCGGCAGCAGGCTGCGGATTGGCGCCGGCCAGTGGCGCGGCGCTGCTGGAAGGCTTTGCTGGTGGCATGGTCAGACCTTAGCAAAGCCATTTATTTTTAGCAAGCGATTGCTTTGTAAAAATACCCAGACCGGACCTGCCGCCGGTCAGGGCGGCGCGTCCACCTCCTGGGGCGGGCGCTGCCAGTAGCGCTGCGTGGCGGCGCGCTCGCAGCGCAGCCGCCCGTCGGCCGACTGCCACGCTGCCGCGCCGCAGCCGGGCGTGGCAGCCAGGGCGATGCCGCGTGCGCGGTAGCGCTGCACCACCTCGGGCGCAGGGTGGCCAAACGAGTTGCGCCAGCCCGCCTGCACCAGCGCCAGCTTGGGGGCCACGGCATCGAGGAAGACCTCGCTGGACGAGGTCTTGCTGCCATGGTGCGGCACCAGCAGTACGTCGGCGGACAGCTCGGCGCCGGCCTCCACCAGGGCCTGCTCCTGCGCCCGCTCGATGTCTCCCGCCAGCAGCGCCGCGCGGGCGCCCTGCCCCACAGCGGCCGCCACCCGCAGCACGCAGCTGCGGGCGTTGGGCCGCGCGGCGCGGCCTTCCGGCGCCGGGCCGGGCGGCGGGTGCAGCACGGCGAACTCCACCCCGTCCCACTGCCAGCGCATGCCGGCCGCGCAGGGCTGCACCGGCACCTGGGTGCCGGGCGCCAGGCCACCGTCGATGGAGCCCAGCACGCGCGCCTGGGGCTGCTGCGCCAGCACGGCGGCGGCGCCGCCGGTGTGGTCGCTGTCGCCGTGGCTGAGCACCAGCAGGTCGATGCGCTCGCCCAAAGCGCGCAGCAGTGGCGCCAGCACGCGCTCGCCCGCATCGGCCGTGGCCGACAGGCGCGGGCCCGCGTCGTACAGCAGGCTGTGGTGCGCGGTGCGTACCAGCACGGCCTGGCCCTGGCCCACGTCGGCCGCCAGCAGATCGAACTGCCCGGCGGCCGGCCGCGCCACCTGCCAGGCCAGCGCCGGCAGCAGCAGCGGCAAGCCCAGCACCCGCAGGCGCCAGGGCAGGCGCAGCACCAGCAGCAGGCCGCCGGCCACGGCCGCCATGCCCAGCGGCAGCGGCGCCAGGGCCAGGCTCAGCTGCGCCCAGGGCCAGCCGGCCAGCCACTGCAGCCAGGCGCCCAGCAGCTCGGCGCTCCACGCCGCCGCCTGCCACAGGGGCGGCCACAGCACGCCGGCCAGGGCCAGCGGGGTGAGCACCAGCGTGGTCCAGGGGATGGCCACCAGGTTGGCCACCAGGCCGACGAGGGAGACCTGGCCAAACAGCAGCAGCGTCAGCGGCGCCAGCGCCACGGTGACCGCCCACTGCTCGCGCAGCAGCGCTACGAATTTCAAGCCAAATCGGCCTCCAGCGCCCGTCCCATCGGCGCTGGCAGCTCTCATATCTGTAGCGAACAGCATGCCCACGGCGACGAAGCTCAGCCAGAAGCCCGCCTGCAGCAGCGCCCAGGGGTCGGCCAGCAGCACGGCGGCACAGGCCAGCAGCCAGACCTGGGGCCAGGGCCAGGCGCGGCCGGACAGGCGCAGCAGGCCCACGGTGGCCAGCATCAGCACGGTGCGCTGCGCCGGCACGCCCCAGCCGCTGAACAGCGCATAGGCCCCGGCCAGCAGCACACCGCCCACCAGCGCCGCGCTGGGCGCAGGCACCGCCAGGCATAGGCGGGTGCTGCGGGCCCAGGCGCGGCGCAGCACGGCCGCGGCCAGCCAGGCGAACAAGGTGATGTGCAGGCCCGAGATGCTCATGAGGTGGGCCACGCCGGTGATGCGGAACACGTCCCAGTCGGCGCGGTCGATGGCGCGCTGGTCACCGGTGACCAGCGCCGCCACCACGCCGGCCGCGCGCCGGCGCGCCGGGTCGCCGTCCACCGGAGCCAGGCGCTGCAGGATGGCGTCGCGCACCCGCTGACGCAGTTGCTCCACAGGGTGGCGCCAGGTGGCGGCCAGCAGGCGCGGCGGCTCGCCCGGCGCGCCGGTGCGCACGTAGCCGCCGGCCTGCACGCCCTGCTCCCACAGCCACAGTTCGTAGTCGAAACCGTGCGGGTTGCGTGCGCCGTGCGGGGCCTTCAGGCGCAAGGTCAGCTGCCAGCGCTCGCCGGCGCGCAGGGCGGGTGGCGGCTGCTCCACCTCCTGGCCGCGCCAGCCCTGGGCGTACCAGGTCAGGTCGATGAGTTCCGGCAGGCGCACGGCCTGGCCGTCCTGCCGCGCCGACTCCACCGCCAGGCGCAGGCGCACGCCGTCGGCCCGCACCTGAGGCATGGCGGCGATGACGCCGGTCACGCGCAGGTCCTGCCCCTGCAGCTGGGGCGCCAGAGCGCCGGCCAGGAAGGCCGCGGCGCGCAGGCCGCACAGGCCCCAGGCCAGCACCGCAGCGCCCAGGCCGGCCAGGGCTGCCGCAAGCCGGCCGCCCCGCAGCCAGGCCATAAGAATCGCCGCGGCGCCGAAGGTCAGGGCCGCGCCATAAACGGTGGTCGGCAGCAGCGCGCTTTGCTGCAGCTGCAGCGCCGTGCCCAGCACCACGCCCAGCAGCGCCGGCGTGCCCAGCCAGAAGGTGCGCGCTACGCGGTGGGCGGGCATGGCGGCAGCGCCTGCGCGCACCAGGCCCGGCCCTCAGCGGTCAGCGCCACCCGCCAGCGACCCTGGTCTTGCCACACGTGCACCCAGCCGGGGCCACGCTGGCCGCCGCCCAGGGGCGCGTCGCCCAGGGCGCTGAGCTGGCGCAACACGGCGCTGGCGCCCAGGCCCAGCCACTTGGACAGGGCCGGCAGCGCCAGCCCGTCCTGCAGGCCGGGCTGCGCCAGCTCCCGCAGGATCGCCAGTGCCAAGGGTGGCAGCGCGGCCTCTTCGTGGCTCATGGCCGTGGCGTGTGCGGCGTCAGGACCACGGGGATGGACTTGGAGGTGGGCGTGCCCACACCCTCGGCCACCGAATCCAGCGGCACCAGCGGGTTGGTCTCGGGGTAGTAGGCCGCCAGGTTGCCGCGCGGGATGTCGTAGGGCACCAGCACGAAGCCGTGCACGCTGCGCTGCACGCCGTCGTCCCAGACGGTGTGGATGTCGACCCGGTCGCCGCCGGCCAGGCCCAGCGCGGCGATGTCCTCGGGGTGGATGAAGACCACCTGGCGCTGGCCCTGCACGCCGCGGTAGCGGTCGTTCAGGCCGTAGATGGTGGTGTTGTACTGGTCGTGCGAACGGGTGGACAGCAGCGTGAACAGCGCCCGCCCCTCGTGCCGCTGCGGGCCGGGTGCCGGCACCGCGTGCACGGAGAACTGCGCCCTGCCGCTGGCTGGCGGCGTTGCGCAGCCGAAAGCCGCCGGGCACGGCCACGCGGGCGTTGAAGTCGGCGAAATCGGGAAAGACCTTTTCGATCTCATCGCGGATGCGGGCGTAGTCCTGCACCAGCCAGGCCCAGGGCACGCTGGAGCGCTCACCCAGCGTGGCGGCGGCCAGGCGGGCGACGATGGCCGGCTCGGACAGCAGCTCGGCCGAGGCCGGCGGATTCATGCCCATGGAGAGGTGCACCATGCTCATCGAATCTTCCACCGTCACGCCCTGCGGGCCGCCGGCCTGCATGTCGATTTCGGTGCGGCCCAGGCAGGGCAGGATCAGCGCCTCGCGCCCATGCACCACGTGGCTGCGGTTGAGCTTGGTGGCCACGTGCACGGTCAGGCCGCACCGGCGCAGGCCGGCCCAGGTGGCGGCGGTGTCGGGCGTGGCGGCAGCAAAGTTGCCGCCCAGGGCGAAGAACACCTTGCAGCGCCCTTCGCGCATCTGGCGGATGGCGCCCACCGTGTCCACGCCATGCGCGCGCGGCGGCGCAAAACCATAGACCTGCTGCAGCCGGTCCAGCAGCGCCGGCGGCGGCGCCTCCCAGATGCCCATGGTGCGGTCGCCCTGCACGTTGCTGTGCCCGCGCACCGGACAGGGGCCTGCGCCCTCGCGGCCGATGTTGCCGCGCAGCAGCAGCAGGTTGACGATGGCGCCAATGGTGGCCACCGCGTGCCGGTGCTGGGTAATGCCCATGCCCCAGCAGGCAATCACGCGCTCGGCGCCGATGTACACGTCGCCGGCGGCGCGCAGCTGCGCCTCGCTCAGGCCCGAGGCGTCCTGCAGCTGCGCCCAGGGCGTCTGCGCGATCTGCGCGGCCAGGGCATCAAAGCCCGTGGTGTGCTCGGCGATGAAGTCCTCGTGGAGCACGCCGCCGCGCTGCGCGTGCATCTCCAGCACGTGCTTGGCGATGCCGGTGACGGCCGCCAGGTCGCCGCCCACGCGCAGCTGCAGGTAGTGCGTGCTGATGGGCGAGGAGCCCAGCGTGGCCATCTGCAGCTTGTCCTGCGGGTCGGCGAAGCGCTCCAGTCCGCGCTCGCGCAGCGGGTTGAAGCTGACGATGCGCGCGCCGCGCTTGTGCGCCGCGCGCAGCTCGCCCAGCATGCGCGGGTGGTTGGTGCCGGGGTTCTGGCCGAAGATGAAGATGGCGTCGGCGCGCTCGAAGTCCGCCAAGGTCACCGTGCCCTTGCCCGTGCCCACCTGGGCGCGCATGGCGGCGCCGCTGGCCTCGTGGCACATGTTGGAGCAGTCGGGGAAGTTGTTGGTGCCGAACTGGCGCACGAACAGCTGGTACAGGAAGGCCGCCTCGTTGCTGGTGCGCCCGGAGGTGTAGAAGATGGCCTCGTTGGGGTCGGCCAGCGCATTCAGGTGCCGCGCGATGAGCATGAAGGCCTCGTCCCAGGCGATGGGCAGATAGCGGTCGCTGGCGGCGTCGTAGCGCATGGGGTGGGTGAGGCGGCCCTGATCCTCCAGCCAGAAGTCGCTTTGCCGCTCCAGCTCGGCCACGGTGTGGCGGGCGAAGAATTCCGGCGTGGCGCGCCGCGCCGTGGCTTCGGCCGCCACGGCCTTGGCGCCGTTCTCGCAGAACTCGAAGGTGGAGTGGTGGTTGCGGTCGGGCCAGGCGCAGCCGGGGCAGTCGAAGCCGTCCGGCTGGTTGGCAGACAGCAGGGTCTTGGCGCCCTTGAAGGGGATGCCCTGGGCCAGCAGCGTGTCCTTCACGCTGGCCAGCGCCCGCCACCCGCCTGCGGGGCCGTCATAGCGGGTGATCTTCTGTTCGGTGGTCATGCCCTGCATCTTGCGGCCTTGGCGCGCGGTGTCAATCGAGCCGGATGCGCTGCGGCTTCTTCTGACAGCGCGGCGCCGCGCGGGTGTCTACAAGAAGGCCGTTGCCCGCTTGCCACTTCGTTCATTCACTTTCCACCGGAGGCGCCGATGGCCCACATACCCGACTCGAAGATCGAACCGTCCGACCCGCCCATCCACCCCCGCAAGGTGCTGGCCATCGTGGACCTGCGCCGCGCCGTGGGCATCATCGCCGTGGTGCTGGCGCTGGTGCTGCTGGTGGCGGGGCTGGGCCGGCTGTTCGCATCCAGCGACGATCCCTACCTGCCAGAGAGCCGTACCGCCACCGGGGCGAATGCGCCGGCCATTCCCGTGCCGCCGGCACGCTGAGCGCAGGCGGCGGAGGGTTTAGGTGTTTTTTTCCCTCTATCCCTTGTGCAGCAAGCGCCAGCAGCTATCAAATGAGCAGCAAGCACATGCCAGCTGGGCAGACGGGCAAGTCCCCCGTCGCCTGGCGCCTGGCGCCTGGCGCCGCTCAGGTTTTCTTGCTGATGGTGATGGTCGGGAACTTGGCGGAGAAATCCTTGGACTGCTGGGCGATCTTCACCGCTACCTTCCGGGCAATGTCCTTGTACATGCCCGAAACCTCGCCGTCCGGCTCGGCCGCCACCGTGGGCCGGCCGCTGTCGGCCTGCTCGCGGATGGACATCTTCAAGGGCAGCGCGCCCAGGTAGTCCAGGCCCTGCGCCTCGGCCATCTTCTTGCCGCCCTCGTGGCCGAAGATGTGCTCGGCATGGCCGCAGTTGCTGCACACGTGCACGGCCATGTTCTCCACCAGGCCCAGGATGGGCACGCTCACCTTCTGGAACATGGTGATGCCCTTTTTGGCGTCGATCAGGGCGATGTCCTGCGGCGTGGTGACGATCACCGCCCCGGTCAGCGGCACCTTCTGCGCCATGGTCAGCTGGATGTCGCCCGTGCCCGGCGGCATGTCCACGACCAGGTAGTCCAGGTTGTCCCAGCGCGTCTGGGTGATGAGCTGCTCCAGCGCCTGGCTGGCCATGGGGCCGCGCCAGATCATGGCCTGCGCCTCGTCCACCAGGAAGCCGATGGAGTTGATCTGCAGGCCCATGGCGCGCTTGGGCTCCATGAACTTGCCGTCCAGGCTCTCGGGCTTGCCGCTGGTGGCGGTCATGGTGGGCATGCTGGGGCCGTAGACGTCGGCGTCCAGCAGGCCCACCTGAGCGCCCTCGGCCGCCAGGGCCAGGGCCAGGTTCACGGCGGTGGTGCTCTTGCCCACGCCGCCCTTGCCGGAGGACACGGCGATGATGTTCTTCACGCCCGGCAGCAGCTGCACGCCGCGCTGCACGGCGTGGGCAATGATCTTGCTGGCGACGTTGACCGAGACGTTGTCCACACCCGGCAGGGTACGGGCGGCGGCGATGAACTGGCTACGCAGCGCGGGGATGACGCTCTTGGCCGGGTAGCCCAGCTCCACTTCGAAGGATACGTCGCCGCCATTGATCTGCACGTTGCGCACGGCGCGCGTGCTGACGAAGTCGCTGCCGGTCTGCGGGTCCTTGACGCTGGCGAGCGCCGCCAGCAGGTCCTGTTCTGTGATTGCCATGAAAGGGATGCCCTCGCTGTGTCGTTGGTTCGATGCAGGCGGCGCCAGGCCGCCCAGAGCTCCGAGTCTAGCCAGCCGCACTTGTCATGCCGCCGGCAGGGCGATTCAAGCCAAAAGTGGCTCCAGCGCCCGCCAGTCAAGCGCAAGCAGCTATTGTTTCAGTAGCACCCTCAGGCCCGCACCTGCAGCCCCGCCGCCCCGCCCTGCACGCCGCCGACCACGGCCGCATGCGCGAAGCCTTCGCGCGCGAAGGTGGCCAGCACCTCGTCCACGCTGTCCGGCGCGCAGGCCACCAGCAAGCCGCCCGATGTCTGCGGGTCGGTCAGCAGGGCCTGAGCCGTGCTGGGCAGTCCGGCGCCCAGCGTCACGTCCTTGCCGTAGCCGGCCCAGTTGCGTGCGCTGGCGCCGGTCACGAAGCCCTGCGCGGCCAGCTCGGGCACGCCGGGCAGCAGCGGCACGCGCGCCCAGTCCACCTGCACCGCCACGCCCGCGCCGCGCGCCATCTCCAGCGCGTGGCCGGCCAGGCCGAAGCCCGTCACGTCGGTGATGGCGTGCACGCCGTCCAGCGCTGCCAGCAGCGGGCCGGGGGTGTTCAGGCGTGTGGTGCTGTCGATCATTTGGCGGTAGTGGGCATCGGAGAGCTGCTCCTTCTTGAGCGCCGCCGAGTACACGCCCACGCCCAGCGGCTTGCCCAGGATGAGCACGTCGCCCGGCCGCGCGCCGGCGTTCCTGCGCACCCGCTCGGGATGCACCAGGCCCATGGCGACCAGGCCGTAGATGGGTTCGACCGAGTCGATGGTGTGCCCTCCCGCCACCGGGATGCCGGCGGCGCGGCACACGTCCTGCCCGCCGCGCAGGATGGCTCCTATGGTCTCCAGGGGTAGCTGGTTGACCGGCATGGCCACCAGCGCCAGCGCCATGATGGGCTTGCCGCCCATGGCGTACACGTCCGACAGGGCGTTGGTCGCGGCGATGCGGCCGAACTCGTACGGGTCGTCCACGATGGGCATGAAGAAGTCGGTCGTCGCCACCAGCGCCTGCGTGTCGTTCAGACGGTAGACGGCCGCGTCGTCGGCCGTCTCCAGCCCCACCAGCAGCTCGGGCGGCACCACGCCGGCCGCGCCGCTTTGGGCCAGGATCTGCGACAGCACGCCCGGCGCGATCTTGCAGCCGCAGCCGCCGCCGTGCGACAGGGAGGTCAGACGGGGAGCGCGAGTGGAGGGTTCGGAAGCATTCATGGCAAGCGGAAATACACGTTGACGGACAATCGGCTGCCCTCTCCGAAGGATGAGCAGCGCCCGCCGCATGGCGGCCGGGCGCCCCATCATCCCAGATTCACCGCCCCGCCCGTCCGTGTCCCACCGCAGCCCCATCCGCCCCGAAGACCGCCACGGCTTCGACGCCATCATCGACGCGCGCTCGCCCGCCGAGTTCGCCGAGGACCACATTCCCGGCGCCATCAACTGCCCTGTGCTGAGCGACGAGGAGCGCGCCATCGTGGGCACCATCTACGTCCAGCAAAGCGCCTTCGAGGCACGGCGCGTCGGCGGCGGCTTCGTCGCGGCCAACCTGGCGCGCCACCTGGCCGGGCCGCTGGCCGACAAGCCGCACGGCTGGCGCCCGTTGGTGTATTGCTGGCGCGGCGGCCTGCGCAGCGGCTCCATGGTGCAGTGGCTGCGCCTGGTGGGCTGGGACGCACAGCAGTTGGCCGGCGGCTACAAGTCCTTCCGCCGCCACGTCATGGAGCAGATCCAGGCCCTGGTGCCGCGGCTGCAGCTGCGCGTGCTGGTGGGCGCAACCGGCAGCGCCAAGACGCGCGTGCTGCACGCCCTGCAGGCCCAGGGGGCGCAGGCCATCGACCTGGAAGGCCTGGCCCGGCACAAGGGCTCGCTGCTGGGCGCGCTGCCCGGCGTGGCCCAGCCCTCGCAAAAGCACTTCGAGACCCAGCTGGCCGCCGTTCTGGAACGCCTGGACCTGGACCAGCCCGTGTACGTGGAAGGCGAGAGCGCGCGCATCGGCCGCATCTCCGTGCCCGTGCCGCTGGTGCAGGGCCTGCGCAACGCGCGCTGCATCGAGATCGAAGCACCCCCCGAGGAACGCCTGGCCTTCCTGCTGCGCGACTACCGCTACCTGGGCGACGACCGCCAGGCCCTGGCCGACCGCCTGGCCCAGCTGACGGAGCTGCACGGCCGCCAGACCGTGCAGCGCTGGCAGCAGTGGGCGCACGCCGGCGAGCTGCCGGCTCTCTTCGACGAGCTGATGCGCCTGCACTACGACCCGCACTACGGCCGCTCGCAGGCGCGCAACTTCACCCGCTGGGACGAGCGCCAGCGCGTGGCCGCACCCGACCTGTCGCCCGCCGGCATCGACACGCTGGCGCAGGCCATACGCGCACTGGATTGAGGATTTCCAATGAAATATGCCTCCAGCGCTTTCCAGTCAAGCGCCAGTAGCTATATTTTCAATAGCAAGATAACTGTGCCGCTTCTCTCCCCTTTCAGAAAGACCGCCTCGCCGTGAAATTCAAAATGGCCCCGAATTCGGGCTTCGCCGTCCTGCTGCGCTCGCCTTGGTGGGTGAGCTTCGCCGTGGCCGGCGCCATCGTGCTGGTGTGCGCCGCATTGCTGCCCTCGCACCTGGTGCCCTTCGCCGCCGCAGGCGCCCTGCCGATCGCGGTCATCGGCTGCATCGCCGCCTGGCGCCAGTGGCGCGCGCCCAGCGCGGCCCGGGTGGAGGCCGCGCGCGCCGCGGCCGCCGCCCTGCCCTGGCGCGAATTCAGCGCACTGCTGACCCGCGCCTGGACGGCCGAGGGCCATGGCGTGCAGCCGCTGCCGGGCGGCGCACAGGCAGCCGACCTGCGCTTGGTGCGTGGCGACGGCTCCGGCCAGTCCATCCTGGTGGCGGCGCGCCGCTACAAGGCCGCCAGCCACGGCGTGGAGCCGCTGCGCGCCCTGCATGCGCTGGTGCAAAGCCAGGGCGCCCAGGCCGGCACCTACGTGGTGCTGCAGGGCAGCGTGAGCGACGCGGCGCGCCAGTTCGCCGCCACGCACGGCCTGGCCCTGCTGGAGGGCGCGGCGCTGGACGCGCTGCTGCTCAAGGGCCAGCCCGGCTCGTAAAGCTCCCTTATGCCCGCCGCCGCACCGCCCGCCAGCGCCTCCCGCACCGGCCTGGTGCTGACCGGCGGCGGCGCCCGCGCGGCCTACCAGGTGGGCGTGCTGGAGGCCATTGCCGATCTGCGCCGGGCCTGCAACGCACATCGCGACCCCAACCCCTTTCCCATCCTGGCCGGTACCTCGGCCGGGGCCATCAACGCCGCCGCCCTGGCCAGCGGCGCCGACGACTTCGACCACGCGGTGCGCAACATGGCGCGGGTGTGGGGCCACTTCGAGTCGCAGCAGGTCTACCGCACCGACCCCATCAGCATGCTGCGCAGCGGCGCGCACTGGCTCACGCTGCTGTCGCTGGGCTGGGCGCTGGCGCGCTGGCGCTACACACGGCCGCGCTCGCTGCTGGACAACACGCCGCTGGCCCACCTGCTGCACGACATGGTGCCCCTGGCCCGCCTGCCGATGCTGCTGGAGCGGGGCCACCTGCAGGGGCTGGCGGTGACCGCCTCCAGCTACACCTCGGGCGAGCACATCACCTTCTTCGATGCGGCCCAGGAGCTGCAGCCCTGGGTGCGCTGGCAGCGGCGCGCCGTGCACAGCCGCATCACGCACCAGCACCTGCTCGCCTCCTCGGCCATTCCCTTCGTGTTTCCGGCCACGGCCATCCGCATGGGCGGGCATACGCGCTATTTCGGCGACGGCTCCATGCGCCAGACCGCACCCGTCGCCCCGGCCATTCACCTGGGTGCCGAGCGCATCCTGGTCATAGGCGCGGGGCACATGCAGGAGACGCAGAAGGACGACCCGCAGGCCCCCATGACCGCCGGCTACCCACCACTGGCCCAGATAGCCGGCCACGCGCTGTCGGGCATCTTCCTGGACGCGCTGCCGGTGGACCTGGAGCGGCTGCAACGCATCAACACCACGCTGTCGCTGATCCCGCCCGAGGCGCGGCGCGCCAGCAGCCTGCGGCCGGTGCAGTTGCTGCTGATCTCGCCGTCGCAGCGCCTGGACGGGTTGGCCGTGCGCCACGTGGCACGCCTGCCGGTGCCCGTGCGCGCGCTGCTGGGCGCCCTGGGCGTGTCCGCCAGCAGCCGGGATCCGCGCAACGCCGCGCTGGCCAGCTACCTGCTGTTCGAGCGTCCCTACACGCACGAGCTGATGGCACTGGGCCGCGCCGACGCACTGGCGCAGCGGGCGCAGATCTGCGCCTTCTTTGGCTGGCGCGATCCCCAGCAGGACGAGGCACCGACCAGGCCGCCGCGGCCTTCTTCCTAAAATGGCGGGTTGTTCAGCGAAAGCCCCACCTCGTTTGCCATGACTGCCCGCAAGATCTTCGTCACCACCGCCCTGCCGTACGCCAACGGCAACTTCCACATCGGCCACATCATGGAATACATCCAGGCCGACACCTGGGTGCGGTACCAGAGGATGCAGGGCGCCGAGGTGAACTTCGTGGGTGCCGACGACGCACACGGCGCGCCCATCATGATCGCGGCGGAGAAGGCCGGCCTCACGCCCCAGCAGTTCGTGGCCAACATCGCCGCCGGGCGCGCACAGTACCTGGACGGCTTTCACATCGCCTTCGACAACTGGCACAGCACGGACGCGCCGGAAAACCACGCGCTCGCGCAGCAGATCTACCTGGACCTGAAGGCCGCCGGCCTGATCGAAACGCGCACCATCGAGCAGTTCTTCGACCCCGAGAAGAACATGTTCCTGCCCGACCGCTTCATCAAGGGCGAGTGCCCGCGCTGCCACGCCAAGGACCAGTACGGCGACAACTGCGAGGTCTGCGGCGCCGTCTACGCGCCCACCGAGCTGATAGCGCCCTACTCCGCCCTGTCCGGGGCCAAGCCGCAGCTGAAAACCTCCGAGCACTTCTTCTTCAAGCTGTCCGATCCGCGCTGCGTGGAGTTTCTGCAGGAGTGGACGCAAAACGGCCAGCACGTGCAGCCCGAAGTGGCCGCCAAGATCAAGGAATGGTTCGGCACCCGCACCAACCCCGACGGCAGCACCAGCGAAGGGCTGGACGACTGGGACATCTCGCGCGACGCGCCCTACTTCGGCATCGAGATCCCCGATGCGCCGGGCAAGTACTTCTACGTCTGGCTGGACGCGCCCGTGGGCTACCTGGCCTCGCTGAAGAACCTGCTGGAGCGGCGCGGCGAGAGCTACGACGCCTACATGGCCGACCCGCTGCTGGAGCAGTACCACTTCATCGGCAAGGACATCATCACCTTCCACACGCTGTTCTGGCCGGCCATGCTCAAGTTCAGCGGCCGCAAGACGCCCACCAAGATCTGCGTGCACGGCTTCATGACCGTGAACAACGGCGAGAAGATGAGCAAGAGCCGCGGCACCGGGCTGGACCCGCTCAAGTACCTGTCGCTGGGCATGAACCCCGAGTGGCTGCGCTACTACCTGGGCGCCAAGCTCAACGGCAAGAACGAAGACATCGACTTCAATCCCGAGGACTTCATGGCCCGGGTGAACGCCGACCTGATCGGCAAGTACGTGAACATCGCCTCGCGCGCGGCGGGTTTCATCGCCAAGCGCTTTGGCGGCCAGCTGGGCGAGGTCAGCAGCGACGGCCAGGAGCTGCTGGCTGCACTGCGCGCGCAGGCCGACGCCATCGCCCAGGCCTACGAAGCGCGCGACACCGCCCGCGCGGCGCGCGAGGTCATGCTGCTGTGCGACCGCGTGAACAGCTACGTAGACGCCAACAAGCCCTGGGAGCTGGCAAAGCAGGAAGGCATGGACGCGCGGCTGCACGACGTGTGCACCACCTGCATCGAGGCCTTCCGCCTGCTGACCGTCTACCTGAAACCCATGCTGCCGGCCGTCGCCGCGCAGGTGGAGGGCTTCCTGAACGTGGCGCCGCTGGCCTTTGCCGACACCCAGCGCCTGCTGGGCGCGGGCCACGCCATCGGCCAGTACCAGCACCTGATGCAGCGCGTTGTGGTGGAGCAGCTGGACGCCCTGTTCGCGCTGCCCGAGCCGGTGGTGGAAAAGGTGCTGCCAGGCGGAGAGGAAATTGCCCCTACCATCACCATCGACGACTTCGCCAAGGTCGACTTGCGCATCGCAAAAATAGTCGAATGCAAGGCCGTGGAAGGCTCGACCAAGCTGCTGCAGCTGACGCTGGATGCCGGCGAGGGCCGCCTGCGCAACGTGTTCTCCGGCATCGCCAGCATGTATGCGCCCGAGCAGCTGACGGGCAAGCTAACCGTGCTGGTGGCCAACCTGGCGCCGCGCAAGATGAAGTTCGGCGTGTCCGAAGGCATGGTGCTGGCCGCCAGCCATGCCGACGAGAAAGCGCAGCCGGGCATCTACGTGCTGGAGCCCTTTGCCGGCGCGCAGCCGGGCATGCGCATCCACTGATCATCAAAAAGGTGAGCTGCCAGCGCTTGATACACAAGGGCTGGAGCCACTTTTGACCTATAAATCCCCCGGCGTCTCCGCGCCGGCGGCGTCTTGTAGAATCGCCCTCACTCAACAACTCCGCTTGTGCCGCGTGCCGGTCGAGAGGGATGCACCAGCCGGTGCAGCAGCGAGCCCTTCGGGCTCCACACAACGCCCAAGCACCTCGCTTGCCCACGTTGACTGCTCCGGTGCAGGGCCCCTGCGCTACCAGCGCCGGGCCTCTCGCATCCCAGGAGTCTGCATGCCCCCTCTCTTGCCGTCCTTGTACCGCGCCTTCTGGCTGGCGCTGCTGCTGGCATCGCCTTTTGCCAGCGCGCAGCCGGGCGCGCTGGACACCGCGGTGCTGGCCGGCACCTGCTTCAACTGCCACGGACCCGACGGCCGCTCCGCCGGCGCCATCCCCAGCCTGCAGGACCGCAGCGCCGCTGAACTGCGCCAGCGCCTGCACGCCTTCCAGCGCGGACAGGCGCCGGACGCCACCGTGATGACACGGCTGATGAAGGGCTACGACGACGCGCAGATCGAGGCACTGGCCCAGTGGTTCGCGCGCAAGGAGGGCCAGTGATGGCCGCAGCGCACCACCCTACGCGCCGCACCGTGCTGGCCGGCGCCCTGGTCCTGCCCGCCCTGGTGCAGGCCCGTGCCGCATCGGCCCATGTGATCGTCGTGGGCGGAGGCTTCGGCGGCGCCACGGCGGCGCGCTACCTGCGCCGCCACGCCCCGGGCGTGCGCGTGACGCTCGTCGAGCCGGCGGAGCGCTTCTACACCTGCCCGTTCTCCAACCTGGTGCTGGCCGGCCTGCGCAGCTGGGACAGCATCGGCCACGGCTATGCCGGCCTGCGCGCCGCCGGCGTGGACGTGGTCCATGCCCGCGCCGAGGACGTGGACGCCAGCGCGCGCACGCTGCGCCTGTCCACCGGCCAGGTGCTGCGCTGGGACCGCCTGGTGCTCTCGCCCGGCGTGGACATGCGCTGGGACGCGCTGGAGGACTATGGCGAAGCCGCCGCGCAGCGGGCCCCGCACGCCTGGAAGGCCGGCGAGCAGACGCTGCTGCTGCGCCGCCAGCTGCAGGCCATGGAGGACGGTGGCACCTTCGTGATGGCCATCCCCGACAACCCTTTTCGCTGCCCGCCCGGGCCGTATGAGCGGGCGGCGATGGTGGCGCACTACTTCAAGCAGCACAAGCCGCGCAGCAAGCTGCTGCTGCTGGACGCCAAGGACAGCTTCTCCAAGCAGGCGCTGTTCCAGCAGGGCTGGAAGGCGCTGTACGGCGACATGATCGAGTGGGTAGGCCAGAAGGACGACGGCCAGGTGATGCGCGTGGACGCCGCCCGGCTGGAGGTGGAAACAGCCTTCGGCACGCGCCACAAGGCCGCCGTGCTGAACGTCATCCCGCCGCAAAAGGCCGGCTTCATCGCCGAGCGCGCCGGCGTGACGGACGCCAGCGGCTGGGTGCCCGTCAAGGCCGAGAGCTTCGAGTCGCGCCAGGCGAGCGGCATCTACGCGTTGGGCGATGCGACCATCGCCGCGCCCATGCCCAAGTCCGGCTTTGCGGCCAACACCCAGGGCAAGGTGGCCGCCGCCGCCATCGCCGCCGACCTGCTGGGCCTGCCCGCGCCCACGGCCAGCTACGCCAACACCTGCTACAGCCTGATCGGGCCGGGCTACGGCATCTCGGTGGCGGGCGTGTACCGCGCCGAGGGTGGCAAGCTGGTCGAGCCCGCGGGCTCGGGCGGCGTGAGCCCCCTGGATGGCAATGCCGATTACCGCGCGGCGGAAGCGCGCTACGGCGAGGCCTGGTACGCCGCCATCTCCGCCGACATCTGGGGTGGGTAGATGAACATCCCCCTGTGGCGCTGCGCGCCTTCCCCCTTCTCTCGCAGTGCTGCGCAGTGCGGGAAGGGGGACACCGCCGGTGCTGCGGGGCGGCCCTTGCACGGCGGTCGCTGGCCTGGCGCGCGCCCGTTTCAAAGGCTGTGCCCAATGCGCGGCGGCACGGTGGAGCACTGACATGCTGCTGTGGGCCGGATTCCTGCTGGGCTGCGCCTTCGGCGTCGCGGCGCGGCTGGGGCGTTTTTGCCTGGCGCGCGGCCTGCGCGAGTGGCACGGGCGGCCCGTGGACGGCGCGCCGGCGCTGCAGGCCTTCGCACTGGCCCTGGCCGTGGCGCTGCTGGCCTCGCAGGCGCTGGCCTGGGCCGACCTGGTGGATCTGGGCGCGGCGCAGGTCGTGCGAGCCAAGTTTTCCGTGCCCGGCGTGCTGCTGGGCGGCCTGCTGTTTGGCGCCGGCATGGCGCTGGCGCGCAACTGCGGCGCGCGCGCCCTGGTGCTGCTGGCTGGCGGCAATCTGCGTGCGCTGGTGACCCTGCTGTGCCTGGGCCTGGCAGCGCAGGCCACGCTGACCGGTGTGCTGGCCCCGCTGCGCCAGGCGCTGCAGGGTTGGGGCATGGTCGCCCTGGCCCAGGCCACGCTGCCCGGGCAGCTGAGCGCTCTAGGCCTGCCGGCGGGCGCCGCCCTCCTGTGCGCCGCCGCCGTGCCGGCGCTGGCGCTGCTGGGCTTTGCGCTGTGGCGCCCTGCGCTGCGCCGCCAGCCCCTGCAGCTGCTGTGCGCCGCCGCCATCGGCGCGCTGGTGGCCGCCGGCTGGTGGATCACCGCCCAGGTCGGCGTGGACCCGTTCGAGCCCGCGCCCCTCACTTCGCTGAGCTTCATCGGCCCGGTGGCCGAGGGCCTGCTGTTCCTGCAGCTGGCCGTGGGCCGCGCACCCAGCCTGGGGCCGGCCATCGTGGCCGGTACGCTGGCGGGGGCGGCGGCCGCCGCGCTGATCACGCGCAGCGCGCGCTGGGAGGGCTTTGACAGCCCGAGGCGCCTGGCCGCCTCGGCCTGCGGCGGGCTGCTGATGGGCTTTGGCGGCGTGCTGGCCGTGGGCTGCTCCATCGGCCAGGGCCTGTCGGGCCTGTCCACGCTGGCCCTGGCCAGTCTGCCCGCGTGCCTGGGCATCGCCGCGGGCGCTCTGGGCGTGCTGCGCCTGCAATCGTTTTTTTCGCCGTTCCACAAGGAGGGAGCCTCGCCATGCAACGCCGCCATTTCCTGATCACCCCGCCCGCCCTGGCCCTGGGCGCCGCGGCCGGCCCCGTGCTGGCCGCGCCGGCCGTCATCTCCGCGCAGTCGCGCATCCTGCCGCGCCGCGGCAAGGGCCCGCGCATCGTGATTTGCGGTGGCGGCTGGGGCGGCCTGACGGCCGCGCGCCACCTGCGCGAGCAGATCCCCGATGCCGATGTGGTGGTGCTGGAGCGCAACGCCACCTTCTGGTCTGGCCCGATGAGCAACAAGTGGCTCATCGACATCGTGAACACCGACTTCGTGCAGCACGACATGCTGCGCCCGGCCAACAAGTACGGCTACACGCTGCTGCAGACCGAGGTGACGGGCTTCGAGCGCGACAAGAAGCTGGTGCGCACCGGCCACGGCCTGGTCGAGTACGACTATCTTGTCCTCTCGGGCGGCATCCGCGACGCCTGGGACGCCTGGTTCGGCGACGACCAGCGCGCCATCGACCACACGCGCGCGCACTTTGCCAGCGCCTACATCCCCAACCAGCAGATGTTCGCGCTCAAGCAGCGCGTGAAGGACTTCAAGGGCGGCACGCTGGTCATGACGCTGCCCCCGCCGCCGCACCGCTGCCCGCCCTCGCCCTACGAGCGCGCCTGCCTGATTGCCTCGCACATCAAGAAGAACAAGATTCCGGGCAAGATCGTGATCCTGGACCCCAAGCCCAAGATCGCCCCGATCGGCATGGGCTACAAGCAGGCCTTCGACGAGCTGTACCCGGACATCATCACCCACGTGCCCAACGCGCGCGTGCAGGAGGTTGATCCGTTCGCCAAGCGCGTCAAGACCACGGCCGGCGAGCTGAAGTTCGACGAGGCCATCCTGATGCCGCCGCACCAGGCCGCCGACATGGTTTGGCACGCCGGCCTGATCGGCAAGGATGCTGCCACGGGCAAGCCCACCGGCTGGGCCGACATGCACACGCGCCTGTTCCACGCCAACGGCGACGACAGCGTGTACTTCGTGGGCGACCTGATGGGCGCCATCTCGCCGCAGTTCGGCCATTACCCCAAGAGCGCGCACGTGGCCAACTACATCGGCCAGATCGTCGCCAAGTACATCGCCCAGCGCGTGGCGGGCCAGGAAGTCAAGCCGCTCTTGCCCGACAACCTGTGCTACATGATGGTCAACACCGAGCCGCAGGAAGAAATCTCGGTCAAGTTCGAGTACGAGGTGGACGCCACGGGCCAGGTCATCCAGAACCAGATCGACATGGACGTGCGCTCCGCCGATCTGGTGAAGGAAGACTTTGCCTGGGCGCGCTCCAAGTTCGCAGACTTCCTCTGACAACCCCCTGAGCCGCTGCGCGGCTTCCCCCTTCTCTCTACGCGCTTCGCGCGCTGGGAAGGGGGACGACGCTGGCGGACCGGCGAAGCCGGATCCGCGGCGTCTGCTGGCACGGGGCGGCGCCTGTTTTCAACCGAGCTTTCTCACTTCACCTGACATGCAACGACATCCTTCCCGCCGCGCGCTGATGGCTGCCGGCGCGGCGCTGGCCCTGCCGGGCGCGGCGCTGGCGCAGGCGCAGAGCAAGGCGCCGCTGGCCGATGCCCTGGCGCCCAACCCTGTGGCCTTCCGCAAGGCCATGGCCGACTTCACGCAGGGGCGCGTGGCGCAGGCCGAGGGCCTGCTGCTGGACGTGCCCACGCTGGCCGACAACCCCGGCGCCGTGCCGGTGAAAGTGAAGGTGACCTTGCCCATCACCGAGCAGGACTGGTGCGAGGAAGTGATCGTGCTGGCCGACATGAACCCCTCGCCGCAGGCCTGCCGGCTGCAGTTCACGGCGGCGGCCGGCACGGCCGAGGCCGCCGTGCGTGTGCGCCTGTCGCAGTCGCAGACTATCCACGCCCTGGCCCGCATGAAAAGCGGCAGGCTGCTGGCCGCCAGCCAGGCCGTCACCGTGGCCGCCAGCGGCTGCGGCATGTGACCAGAAAGAGCCCCGCATGAACCAGAAACCGCCCCGCGTCTGGGTCAGCAACGCCAGCCCGAAGGCCGGCGAGGTGCTGCGCGTGCGCGCCCAGATCGAGCACGTCATGGAAAGCGGCCTGCGCAGCGACGGCGCAGGCAAGATCCGCCCGCGCAACATCGTCACGCGCTTCGAGGCGCGCCTGGGGCCTGCCCTGCTGTTCGCGTGGGAGCCCGGCATCTCCGTGGCGCAGAACCCCTACATCGAGTTCACCTTCGTGGCGCGCGCCAGCGGCGAGCTGAAGCTGCTGTGGAAGGACGACGCGGGCCAGAGCACCAGCGCCTCCAAGGCCATTACGGTGGCCTGAGGCGCCCTCAAGTTTTAGGCATCAAAAAGGCCCTCAGCGCTTACCAGCCAAGCGCTGGCAGCTATCAATTCGATAGTCTCAGCAAGCCGGCGGGTGTGGCCTGAGCCTCGTCCACCCGGAACACCGCCACGGCGTTCACCAGCTCCTGCGCCTGGCTGCCCAGGCTGCCGGCCGACGCCGCCACCTGCTCCACCAGCGCGGCGTTTTGCTGGGTGACGTGGTCCATCTGCGCAATGGCCTCGCCGATCTGCGCCACGCCGGCGCGCTGCTCGTCGCTGGCGCGGCTGATCTCCCCCATGAGCGCCGTGGCGCGGGCAATCGCCGCCACCACCTCGTGCATGGTGGCGCCGGCGCGGTCCACCAGCTGCGTGCCCTGCTGCACCTGGCCGGCGCTGTCGGCGATCAGCGCCTTGATCTCGCGCGCCGCCTCGGCGCTGCGCTGGGCCAGCTGGCGCACTTCGCCGGCCACCACGGCAAAGCCCCTGCCCTGCTCGCCGGCGCGGGCGGCCTCCACGGCGGCATTGAGCGCCAGGATGTTGGTCTGGAAGGCAATACCGTCGATGACGCCGATGATGTCGCCGATGCGCCGGCTGGCGGTGTCGATGCCGCGCATGGTCTGCACCACCTCGCCCACCACGGCGCCGCCACGCTCGGCCACCGCGCTGGCCTCGCGCGCCAGGGCGTTGGCCTGCTGGGCGCTGTCCGCGTTGAGGTCCACGGCGTGGCGCAGCTCCTGCATGGAAGCGGAGGCCTGCTGCAGCGCCGCGGCCTGCGATTCGGTGCGGTTGGACAGGTCGATGTTGCCCTGCGTGATCTCGGTGCTGGCGCCCAGCACGCTGTGCGCGCCCTGGGGCACGTGAGTGACCACGCCGGCCAGCGCGCCCTGCATGTCTTTCAGCGCCAGCAGCAGCTGGGCCACCTCGTTGCGGCCGCTGGCCTGGATGGGCTCGCTCAGGTGTCCGGCCGCCACGGAGCGCGCCACGCGCACCGCCTGGCGCAGCGGCACGCTGATGGAGCGCGTGATCCACCACGCCAGCGCGGCGCCCAGCGCCAGCAGCACCAGCGGCACGCCCAACAGCACGCTGCGCACGCTGGTGGCCGCGCGCTCGGTGGCGCCGGTGGCCTGCTCCAGCTGGCCCTGCTGCTGCGCCAGCAGCGTGTCGATGGCACCCAGGTAGGCCTGCTGCGCCGGGTGCATCTTCTCGACCAGCAGCTCCTTGGCGTCGAACACCTGCCCCGAAGCGGACAGGTCGCGCGCCTCTTCCTGCAGCGGCTCGTACACCTTGCGCGCGGCCTGCACCTGGGCCAGCACCGTCTGTGCGGTGGCGTCGCCGGCGAGCAAGCGGTCCAGCTCGGCGAAGTGCTGGTCGATGCGCCGCTGTGTGGCCACGATGCGCTCGCCCTCGGCCATGATGGCGGAGCTGTCGCTCATCAGGATCATGTTGCGCACGCTGGTGCCGATGCCCAGCACCTCTTCCTTGATGGCGTTGGCAGCCACCATGCGCGGCATGCGCGTGCCCGCCACGTCGCCGAACAGCCCGTTCATGGCCGCCAGCTGCACCCACACCGCCGCCACCATGGCCAGCACCATCAGCCCCAGCAGGAAAAAACCCAGCACCAGTCAGGAGGAGATTCGCAAATCTTCGATGCGCATGGCGCGATGCTCCGGGCGCCGCCGCCCCAGGGTTGCACGGGCGGGGCGCGCCGGCCTTCCAGCAGCCGCGCGCCGCCGCGGCTACTACAGCATGCCCAGCATGCGGGGGAACCACAGGCTCAGCTCGGGCACGTAGGTCACCGCGACCAGGAAGCCCAGCATGGCCAGCAGCCACGGCCAGACGGCCACGGTGAGCTCGGTAATACCCATCTTGGTGATGCCCGAGGCCACGTACAGGTTCAGGCCCACCGGCGGGTGGCACATGCCGACCTCCATGTTCACCACCATGATGATGCCGAAGTGGATGGGGTCGATGCCCAGCTTCATGGCCACGGGGAACAGGATGGGCGCGAAGATCAGCATGATCGACGACGGCTCCATGAAGTTGCCGGCCAGCAGCAGGATCACGTTCACCGCCAGCAGGAAGGCCACCACACCCAGGCCGTTGCCCAGCATCCAGTCGGCCAGCGCCTGCGGGATGTTCTCGTTGGTCATGATGAAGCTGAACAGCACCGCGTTGGTGATGATATACAGCAGCATCGCGCTCATGTTGGCCGAGGACAGCAGCACGCGCGGCACGTCCTTGAGCGTCATGTCCTTGTAGATGAAAACGGCGACGATGAAGGCGTAGACGGCGCTCATGGCCGCGGCCTCGGTGGGCGTGAAGATGCCGGCGTAGATGCCACCCATCACCACGATGATCAGGAACAGGCCCCAGGCCGACTTGCGAAAAGCCGTCCAGCGCTCGCCCCAGGTGGCCTTGGGCAGACGCGGGTAGTTGTACTTGCGCGCGCGCCAGTAGGTCACGCCGCCCAGCACCAGGGCCAGCACCAGGCCCGGCACCACGCCGGCCATGAACAGCGCGCCCACGGAGGTGTTGGTGGCCACGGCATACATCACCATCACGATGGACGGCGGGATCAGGATGCCCAGCGCCCCCGAGGTGGTGATCACGCCCGCGCCGAAGCGGTTGGGAAAGCCCGCCTTGACCATGGCCGGCAGCAGGATGGAGCCAATCGCCACCACGGTCGCCGGGCTGGAGCCCGACACCGCCGCGAACAGCGCGCAGGCCAGCACGCCGCCCAGGCCCAGGCCGCCGTACCAGTGGCCGACCATGGCAGTGGCGAAGTTGATCATGCGCCGCGCCACGCCGCCGTGCGTGAGGAAGTTGCCCGCCAGGATGAAGAACGGGATCGCCATGATCTCGAACTTCTCGATGCCAGTGAACAGCTTGAGCGCCACCGACTCCAACGGCACGTCGGTGAAGCCGAACAGGAAGGTGAGAACCGTCAGGCCCAGCGAGATGGACACCGGCATGCCGGTGAGCATCAGCGCCGCGAGGATGAAAAAGATGATGGCGGCGTTCATTTGCGGTCACCTGCGTTCTTGGGGGCGTTGCCGGGGCGGTCCTCGTCGGGGTGCAGGTTGTCCTGCAGGTTGTAGAACTCGGTGTTCTGCGCCGCTTCCTCGGCCGGCGTCTCCTCCAGGCCGTCAACGTGGCCGTGGTCGTGGTGCGGCAGCTCGCCGGTGCGGACGAAGCCGACCAGCACCTGCAGGAAACGGAAGCACATCAGGCTGCTGCCCAGGGGAATGGCGCTGTAGACGATCCAGGTCGGCCATTCCAGGTCCGGCGTGGTAGGCCCCTCGATCAGCTCCTCGACGTTCATGCCGACCGCCTTGAAGAAGGCGTAGTGCGCGCCGTTGTCCCAGACGAAGGTGGCGCCCATGATGGCCACGATGCCGGTGAACAGCGCGCCCGCGCCCATGCCGAAGATGATGAACTTGCCGCGCGTGTCCTTGCCCATGCGGTTGATGAACACGTCCACGCCCACGTGGATGCCGGTGCGCACGCCGTAGGCGGCGCCGAACTTGGCCATCCACACGAACATGATGATGGTCAGCTCCTGCGCCCAGGTCATGTTGATGGACAGCAGCCAGTCCTGCAGGCCGGGGATGGCGTAGCCGGCGGTGTAGCGGTGCAGCACGGCGATGAAGACGATGAGCGTGGCAGCGCCCATCAGGAAGGTGATCAGCCACTCTTCCAGGTGATCGAGGATTTTCATCATGGGATGGTTCTCCGCAGAGAAGGTCGGTGCGCGGTGCGGATTGCACGGCGAGGGCGCCCATGCGGGCGCCCTCCCTGGGCCGGGGGCGCTGCGCTAGCGCCCCGGCGGTCTTTCTTCAGCTCAGCTCAACAAAGAGGCTCAGAGCTTCTTCGGGTCGAAGCCGGTGGCCTTGTACACGTCCTGGATGATTTCCTTGCCGATGCGGCCGGACATCTTCTCGTGCACCGGCACCAGGGCCTTCTTCAGCGCCGCGCGCTCCTCGGCGGTGGGCGTGTAGATGGTGGTCTTGCCGCTGGCCTTGACGGCCTCCATGGCACGGTCGTTCTCGTCCTGCGCGATCTGGTTGGCGTAGGCCGTGGCCTGGCGCATGGCGTCTTCCAGCTGGCCGCGTACGTCGCCGGGCAGGCCGTCCCAGAACTTCTTGTTGACGATGACCGCGTAGCCCAAATAGCCGTGCTTGGTCAGGCTGACGTGCTTTTGCACCTCGTGCATCTTCTGGGTGTAGAAGTTGGACGGCGGGTTCTCGGTGGCGTCCACCACCCCGGTCTGCAGAGCCTGGTAGGTCTCGCCGAAGGCGATCACCTGCGGGATGCCGCCCAGGGCGCGGATTTCCTCTTCCAGCACCTTGGACGACTGGATGCGGTACTTCAGGCCCTTGTAGTCGGCCACGCTGTGCAGCGGCTTGTTGGCCGAGAAGTCCTTGAAGCCGTTGTCCCAGAACGCCAGGCCGGTGATGCCGCGGGTCTGCAGCTTCTTCATCAGCTTCTCGCCCACGGGGCCGGTGGTGATCTTGTGCAGCTCGTCGCGGTTATCAAAGATGAAGGGCAGGTCGAAGACTTCGAATTCCTTCACGCCCAGCGGGCCGAACTTGGCCAGCGACGGGGCCAGCATCTGCACCGAACCCAGCTGCAGCGCCTCCATCTCTTCCTTGTCCTTGTACAGGGCGCTGTTGGCGTATACCTCGACCTTGACCTTGCCCTTGGTCAGCTCCTCCGCCTTCTTGGCGAAGAACTCGGCAGCCTTGCCCTTGGGGGTATCCTGGGCCACGACGTGGCTGAACTTGATCACCGTTTGCGCCTGGGCAAAGGTGGCGCCAAAGGCCAGCAGCGCGCCGGCCAGAATGCTTTTCACGGGAAAACGCATGACAGTCTCCATGGGATAGGGTTCAAACGGGGCGGACTGTAGACAACGCGCTTACGCCTGGTAACTGTGGCGTTCCACAGCTAGGGAGAACCCGTAAGTAACAACCCGCAACGTCAGGCCGCGGAGGCCGCTGCGCCGCGCATGCGCCGCAACCAGTCCACCCCGATGCGCGCCGCCAGCGTGTCGTGCACGCCGCGCGTGGCGTGGCGCAGCCGCTGGCGCTGCACGGCGTCCAGCGCGTGGATGCGGGTGGCGCCGCTGGCGCGCAGCGCGGCCAGCGCCTCGTCGTTTTCGCGCTGGGCGATGGCGTTGCCCCAGGCCAGCGACTCGGCCAGGGCCTGCTCGACCAGGGCGCGGTCGGCGGGCTCCAGGTACTGCCAGAACTGCTGGTGCACCACGATGGCGTAGCCCAGGTAGCCGTGCGAAGTCAGGCTCAGGTCGGTCTGCGCTTCGTGCATGCGCTGCGTCCAGAAGTTGGAGACCGGGTTTTCCGTGCCGTCCACCACGCCCGCCGCCAGCGCGCGGCGCGTCTCGCCGAAGGACAGCACCACCGGCTTGGCGCCCAGCGCGCGCATCTGGTGCGCGATCACGCGCGAGGACTGGATGCGCACGCGCAGGCCCACGAAGTCCTCGGGCCCGAGCAGTGGGCGGTTGGCGCTCATGTGCTTGAAGCCGTTGTCCAGGTAGCCCAGGCCCAGCAGGCGCTGGCGCGCCAGCAGGCCCAGCAGCTCCTGGCCCACGGCGCCCTGCATGGTGCGGTGCACCTGCTCGGCCGCGTCGAACATGAAGGGCAGGTCGAACAGCTCGAACTCGGGAAAACCGATGGGACCGAACTTGGACAGCGAGGGCGCCAGCATGTCCACCGCGCCCAGCTGCAGCGCCTGCATCTCGTCCTCGTCGCCGTACAGCAGCGAGTTGGGGTAGATCAGCACCTCGATCTCGCCCTGGCTGAGCGCCTGCACGCGCTCGCGGAAGTGCTCCAGCGCCAGGCCCTTGGGCGTCTGGCGCGCCACCACGTGTGACAGACGGATGGTCACGCGCGCGCGCCGCGCCGGCGCCGCGCCCGTCATGCCCGCGCCAGGCAGGGCCGCCAGGCCCAGGGCCTGCACGAGCCGGCGGCGGCGAAGGGGGGCGGCGCACATGGCCGGTATTATCGCCAGCGCTTTTTCATCCCCCTGCCTGCCGCGCCACGCCCTGCGCCGTGCCTCCACTGACGCCCCCGCCCGCCGACGACTTCGCCCTGCTGCACGCCAGCACGCGCAGCCTGCCCGACCGCAGCCGCTGGACGGTGCTGTGGATGATGGGCCTGGCCGTCCTCATCGTGGCCGCCGTGGTGGCCCTGGTGTGGTACCTGAACCGCTTCGAGAGCGAAGAGGAGGAGCGCCGCCGCGGCGCCGACGCCCAATGGCTGGAGCAAAGCGTGCAGTTCCACTTCCGCCGGCTGGAGGACGACGTGGCCCAACAGGCCCGCCAGGCGGCGCTGGACGGCCCGCGCGCCTGGAACGCCGATGCCCGGCCCGAGGCCGGCGACGCCGGCGTCCCCGCCGGCCTGCTGCAGCGCGCCGAGGGCGTGGTGCTGGCCCAGGCCTGGCTGGCCGAGCAGGGCGCGGGCGGCGGCGACCTGGCCGCCTGGTACGACGACGCCGCGCGCCATGAGGACAACCGCCAAGCCCTGCAGACGCTGCAGGACATCGTGCGCGGCCTGCGCCGCGCCAGCTACGCCGGCCCCATGCGCACCGCCGAGGGTGAGGCCACCGACCGCGTCTGGCTGGCCGTGCCCTACTTCGACGGCACGCGGCTGGTGGGCATGTACGCCGTGCAGCTGGCCATGCGCCAGGCGGTGGACGCGCTGCTGCCGCCGTGGTTCTTGCAAAAGCAGACCGTGCGCCTGGTGGTGGACGGCGCGCCCGCGCCCGCCGCCACCGAGCAGGCCCCGCCCAACCGCACCGTCATGAACCTGCCCGGCACCGACCTGCTGCTGGAGGTCGTGCCGCAGGGTCCGCGCACCTCGCCTGTGCCGCGCATCTTCTTCCTGGTGGCGCTGTTGTTCCTGCTGGGCATGCTGGCCAGCCTGGCGGCACTGCGGCGCGACTTTGGCAAGCGCCAGCAGGTGCAGCAGCGCCTGCAGGCCGAGGTGGCGCTCCGCACCGCCATGGAGGGCTCGGTCACCATCGGCATGCGCGCCTGGGACATGGACGGCCGCATCCTCTACGTGAACGACGCCTTCTGCGCCATGCTGGGCTACAGCAGCGAGGAGCTGCGCGGCACGCGCGCACCCCTGCCCTACTGGCCGCCCGAGCAGGCCGAGCGCCTGGCCGCGCTGCACGAAAGCGTGATCCGCCAGGGCACGCGGCCCGAGGGCATCGAGGCGCAGTTCCGCCACAAGCACGGCCACCTGGTGGACGTGCTGATCCACGAGGCGCCCCTGACCCGCGCCGACGGCACGCAGCTGGGCTGGATGAGCTCCATCCTGGACATCAGCGAGCGCAAGCGCGCACAGCAGCTGGCCGCCTCCCAGCAGGAAAAGCTGGAGGCCTCGGCCCGCCTGGTGGCCGTGGGCGAGGTCGCCTCCACCCTGGCGCACGAGCTCAACCAGCCGCTGGGCGCCCTGTCCAGCTTTGCCAGCGGCCTGCTCAACCGGCTGGAGCGCGGCACCATGACCGACGCCGAGCTGCGCACCGTGGTGCAGCGCATGGCCGCTCTGGCCGAACGCGCCGGCGGCGTGACCCAGCGCGTGAACGCCTTCGCGCGCCGGCGCGAACTCAACCTCAAGCGCCTGGACCTGGTCCCGCTGGTGCGGCGCGCCGCCGCGGCCGTGCAGGAGACCCACGGCGCCACCCTGCTGCTGCAGTTGCCGCACACGGCTGCCTGGGTGCAGGGCGATGCGCTGCTGCTGGAACACCTGGTGCACAACCTGTGCGGCAACGCGCTGGACTGGGCGCGCCGCGGCAGCCACGCGCCCCAGGTGCAGGTGCGCCTGCAGCCCTGCGAGGACGCCCCCGGCCACATGTGCCTGGCCGTGGCCGACAACGGCCCCGGCGTGCCCGAGGAGGCGCAGGCGCGCATCTTCGACGCCTTCTTCAGCACCAAGGAAGGCGGCATGGGCATGGGCCTGGCCATCTGCCGCTCCATCGCCGAGGCGCACCACGGGCGTATCCTGGTGGGCCGAGACGCGCTGCTGGGCGGCGCCCTGTTCACCGCCGACCTGCCCCTGGCACCGGCCACCGCATCCACCGCCCCATGACCTCCGAGCCCCCGCACGCCGCCGTGGACATCCACATCGTTGACGACGACGCCGACGTGCGCGACGGCCTGGCCTGGCTGTTCGACTCGCGCGGCTGGCAGGCGCGCACCTGGGCCGGCGGCCCCGAGCTGCTGGCCGACGCGCAGCAGCGCCAGGCCAGCGGCGACTGGGGCCTGGCCGTGGTGCTGCTGGACGTGCGCATGCAGCCGCTGTCCGGCCCCGTCACCTTCGAGCGGCTGAAAGCCCTGGGCTGTCCCTGGCCGGTGCTGTTCCTGACCGGCCACGGCGACGTGGGCACGGCCGTGGAGGCCGTCAAGAACGGCGCCTGGGACTTTCTGGAAAAGCCCTTCCAGGACAACATGCTGGTGGACCGCGTGGAGCAGGCCATGCAGGCCGCCCTGGCCCAGACCGACGCCGAGCGCGAAGCACGGCGCCTGCGCCAGGCCCTGGACAGCTTGAGCCCGCGCGAGCACGAGGTGCTGAAGGAGCTGCTGCACGGCCACTACAACAAGAACATCGCCGAGCACCTGGGCATCACCGCGCGTACCGTGGAATTCCACCGCGCCAACATCTTCGAGAAGATGGGCGTGGAGTCCGCCATCGAACTGGCGCACAAGCTCGGGCGCCTCACGCCCATGGGTGGCGGACGCTGACCGGCACTATCGAAAAGAGAGCTGCTGGCGCTTGATGGCAAAGGGCTGGAGCCCTTTTTCCTCGCAATCTCAGGCGCAAGGCCGGTCGCCTCCTTGGCTGCCTGGTGCAAATTGCAAGCCAAATCGGCCTCCAGACCTTATCTAGCAAGCGCTAGCAGCTATCAATAGCGTAGCAATCAACCCTGCTCGCCTTGCCGCGCCCGCCACTGCGCCGGCGTGCACCCCGTCCATCGCCTGAAGGCGCGCCAGAACACCGCCGGCTCGGCAAAGCCGAGGGCCTGGCCGATGTCGGCCAGGGGCCGGTCCGCCTGGGCCACGGCCTGCAGGGCGGCCTCGCGGCGCACGGCGTCCAGCAGGGCGGAAAAGCTCAGCTGCTGCGCCCGCATGCGCCGCGCCAGCGTGCGCTCGCTCAAGGACAGGGCGGCGGCGGCCTCGGCGCGCGTGGGCACGCGAGCCGGCAGCGCGGCGGCGATCCAGGCGCGCAGCTCCTGGGCCAGCGCCCCGCCCTGGCTGAGCACGGCCAGGCGCTCGGCCGCGTGCTGGTGGTGCAGCCGCGCCAGCTGCGCGTCGGCCTGGGGCAGGGGCGCGTCCAGCAGGGCGTTGTCCAGCAGCACGCCGCTGAAGGCCTGCTCGAAGGCCACCGGGCAGCCGAACACGTCGCGGTAGCCGGCCAGCGGCCCCAAGCGCGGCTGGCTGAACTGCACCTGCAGCGGCCGCACGGCCCGGCCCGTGACCCAGCGCGAGAAAGCCACCACCGCCGCCAGCACCGCCTCGATCTGGTGCGGGCTGAAGGCCAGCGTGCCCTGGCGCGGGTGGTAGACCACCCAGCCGGCCTGGGCGCCGGCAATCATCTGGAAGCGCCCGCCGTCGCTGATCAGGCGCTGGTACTGCTGCACCGCACCGATGGCCGCGCGCAGGCTGGGCGCGGACTGCAGCAGGTAGCTGACCACGTTGAAGCTGCCCGGCCCGACCAGCGAGCCGGCCTTCAGGCCGAAGCCCGCGTCCTGCGTGCAGTGCGCGGCCGCGCGCCACAGCCGGGTGATGTGGTCGATGGGCCAGCGCTCGAGCGCCAGCTCGCCCGCGCCGATGCCGGCGCGGGCCAGCAGCGCGGCGCGGGGCACGCCGGCGCCTTCGGCCGCGGCCAGCACCGTACCCACCCAGCTCATGGAAACCGTGGCCTGCAGGGTCAAGGCAGCTGTCCTCCAAAGTCAACTGGCACGGATGATAGGGGGCTAACCTGCCGTGCAGCGCGCCGCACCTGCATACGCACAACAGAGCGCGCGAGAGGAGACACACCGCATGGCAGCAACCCCATTGCAATCCGACGTGCTGGTCGCCGGAGGCGGGCTGGCGGGCATCGTCACCGCCCTGCACTGCCTGCGCGCCGGCAGGCGCGTGACGCTGGTGGACCGGGATACGCCCGAGCGCTTCGGCGGCCTGGCGCTGTGGGCCTTCGGCGGCATGGCGCTCGTGGGCACGCCGCTGCAGGCGCGCATGAAGATCCCCGACACGCCCGAGCAGGCCCTGGCGGACTGGGTGCGCTTTGGCGAGCTGGCGAGCGGCGACACCCTGGCGCTGCCGTGGGCGCGCCGCTACGTGGAGCGCTCGCGCCCCGACGTCTACGACTGGCTGCTGGCCCACGGCCTGAAATTCATGCCGGCGGTGAACTGGGTGGAGCGCGGACGCTTCGGCGAAGGCAACCGCCTGCCGCGCTACCACATCGTCTGGGGCACCTCGCGCGAGCTGACGCGGCGCATGATCGCCGCGCTGCGCGAGGCCGACGGCGGCAGCGGCCGCCTGACCCTGCTGCACCGCCACCGCGTGACGGCCATCGAGCGCAGCGGCGGCCGGGTGGACGGCCTGCTGGCCACCGACGAGGCCAGCGGCGTCGCGCTGCGGCTGCAGGCCCCGGTGGTGGTGCTGGCCATGGGCGGCCTCAACGGCAGCCACACCCAGGCGCGCGCGCACTGGCCGGCGGGCCGGCCGCTGCCGGCCGCCATGCTCAACGGAGCCCACCCCTTTGCCGACGGCGCCCTGCACCAGCAGGCCGCCGAGTTGGGCGGGCAGCTGCGCAACGTGGGCGAGATGTGGAACTACGCCGCCGGCTTTCCGCATCCTCAGCCGCACTTCGACGGCCACGGGCTGTCGGCCATTCCGGCCAAGTCGGCGCTGTGGCTAAACCACCGGGGCGAGCGCATCGGCCCCGAGCCACTGGTCACTGGCTTCGACACGCACTGGCTGTGCCAGCGCGTGGCAAGCCAAGACCAGCCCTGGACCTGGCACCTGCTGAACTGGCGCATCGCAGCCAAGGAGTTCGCCATCTCCGGGGCCGAGCACAACCAGCGCATCCGCGATCAACAGTTCCCGCAGTTCCTGAAGGAAACGCTGCTGGGCAACCACCGTCTGGTGCGCCAGATGCAGCAGCAAAGCCCGCACTTCCTGGTGGATGACACCCTGGCGGGCCTGGCCGCGAAAATGAACCAGCTCACCGGCACCGCCGACGTGCGGCCCGAGGTGCTGCAGGCCACGGCCGATGCCTTCGACGCCAACTTCGCAGCCGGCGGCTCGTCGCTCAGGCTGCACGACGACGACCAGATCCGCCGCATCCTGCACGCCCGCCAGTGGGGCCCGGACCGGCTGCGCACCTGCGCGCCGGCACCGCTGCAGATGAAGGGCGCGGGGCCCTTTATCGCCATCCACATGCAGCTGATCACGCGCAAGAGCCTGGGCGGCCTGGCCACCGACCTGCAAAGCCGCGTGCTGGACGATGCCGGCACGCCCATAGCCGGGCTGTACTGCGTGGGCGAGGCGGCGGGCTTCGGCGGCGGCGGGGCATGCGGGCGGCGCTCGCTGGAGGGCACCTTCCTGCCCGGCTGCATCCTGACGGCGCACGCCGCCGCCGCATCCATCACCGGGAGGACCACGCCATGAACCGACTACGCTACCCCGCCACCGCGCAGGACTGGCGCGAGCAGGCGCGCCGGCGCCTGCCGCGCTTTCTGTTCGACTTTCTGGACGGCGGCGCCGGCGACGAACGCACGCTGGCCGCCAACGTGCAGGCCTGGGGCCAGACCGCGCTGCGCCAGCGCGTGCTGGTGGACGTGAGCCAAGTGGACACGCGCACCCGCCTGGCCGGCCAGGACTGCGCCCTGCCGCTGGCGCTGGCGCCCGTGGGCCTGGCCGGCATGATGGCGCGCCGCGGCGAGGCCCAGGCCATGCGCGCGGCCAGCCACGCCGGCGTGCCCTTCACCCTGTCCACCGTGGGCATCTGCGCGCTGCCTGAAGTGCGCGCCGCGGCCCCCGCCGGCGCGCCGCCGCCGTGGTTCCAGCTGTACATGCTGCGCGACCGCGGCGCCGTGCGCGCGCTGCTGGAGCAGGCCTGGCAGGCCGGCTGCCGCACCCTGGTCTTCACGGTGGATCTGCCCCTGCCCGGCATGCGCCAGCGCGACGTGCGCAACGGCATGGCCCACCAGGGCGCGCGCCCGGCGCTGCTGCGCGCCGCGCAGGTGCTGGCGCGCCCCGGCTGGGTGTGGGACGTGGCGCTGCGCGGCAAGCCGCTGTCCTTTGGCAGCCTGGCGAGCCAGGTGCCCGGCGGGCGCGACCTGGGCGCCTTCAAGGCCTGGGTGGACGCGCAGTTCGACCCGGGCGTGACCTGGCGCGACATCGACTGGCTGCGCGGCCAGTGGCGCGGACGGCTGCTGCTCAAGGGCATTCTGGACGAGCAGGACGCGCGCGCCGCCGTGGCGGCCGGGGCCGAGGGCATCGTCGTGTCCAACCACGGCGGGCGCCAGCTCGACGGAGTGGCCGCCACGGCGGCGGCGCTGCCAGCCATCGCCCGCGCCGTGGGCGGCCAGGTCGAGGTGCTGGTGGACGGCGGCGTGCGCAGCGGCACCGACCTGTTTCGCGCCCTGGCCCTGGGCGCGCGCGGCGTGCTGATCGGGCGGCCGTGGATCTGGGCGCTGGCCGGCGGCGGCGAGGCCGGCGTGCGCCAGCTGCTGGCCAGCTGGCAGCGCGAGCTGCTGCTGGCCATGACGCTGACCGGCGTCACCCGCGTGGCCGACATCGGTCCGGACCAGCTGGACCGGGTTTCAAGCCAAATCGGCCTCTAGCCCTTATGCAGCAAGCGCTGGAAGCTACTTAACCCATAGCGAACAATCGTTCTCGAACGCAAGGACCGACACCATGAATGGCGCACAGGCATTGCTCAAGACCTTGGCCAATGCGGGCATCGAGGTCTGCTTCACCAACCCCGGCACCAGCGAGATGCACTTCGTCGCCGCGCTCGACACCGAGCCGCGCATGCGTGCCGTGCTGGCCCTGTTCGAGGGCGTGGCCACCGGCGCGGCCGACGGCTACGCGCGCATGGCCGGCAAGCCGGCCGCCACGCTCCTGCACCTGGGGTGCGGCTTGGGCAATGGCCTGGCCAACCTGCACAACGCCCGCAAGGGCAAGGTGCCGGTGCTCAACATCGTGGGCGACCACGCCACGCACCACGTGCGCTACGACGCCCAGCTGCAGTCCGACATCGAGACCGTGGCGCGCAACGTGTCGCCGCACTTCGTGCGCACCAGCGCCAGCACCGCCGCGCTGTGCCAGGACGCCGTGGACGCCATCGCCGCCTGCATGGGCCCGCCGGGCGGCGTGGCCACGCTGGTGCTGCCGGCCGACGTGTCCTGGGGCGAGGGCGGCGTGCCGCAGGCCTGCCCGCCCCTGCCGCCCGCGCCGGCGCCCGAGGCCGATCGCGTGCTAGCTATCGCCCAGGCGCTGGCGGCCAGCGGCCGCAAGACCGCCTTTTTGCTGGGCAGCCGAGCGCTGCAGGGCAGCACGCTGCAAGACCTGTCGCGCATCGCCCGGCACACCGGCGCGCGGCTGTTCGCCGAGGTCTTCCCGGCCCGCATCGAGCGCGGCGCCGGGCTGCCGCCGGTGGAGCGCATCGCCTACCTGGCCGAGCTGGCCTCGGTGCAGCTGTCGAGCCTGGAGCACCTGGTGCTGGTGGACGCCAAGTCGCCCGTGTCCTTCTTTGCCTACCCGGGCAAGAAAAGCGACCTGCTGCCCGCCGGCTGCCGGCTGCACACCCTGGCCGCTGCGCACGAGGATGTGGCCGCCGGCGTGGCGCGCCTGCTGCAGGCCAGCGGCGCGCAGGCCGCTCAGCCGCTGCTGCAGGCGCCGCGTCGGCCCGGGCTGCCGCAGGGCAAGTTCACCGCCGACAAGGTCTGCAAGGCCATCGGCCAGCTGCTGCCCGAGCGCGCCATCATCGTGGACGAGGCGCAGACCAGCGGCATCATGCTGCCGCTGTTCACGGCCGGCAGCCCGCGCCACGACGTGCTGACGCTGACCGGCGGCGCCATCGGCCAGGCCCTGCCCTGCGCCGTGGGTGCGGCCATCGCCTGCCCCGAGCGCAAGGTGCTGGCCCTGTCGGGCGACGGCTCGGCCATGTACACGCTGCAGGCGCTGTGGACCATGGCGCGCGAGCGGCTGGACGTGGTCAGCATCATCTTCAACAACCAGTCCTACGCCATCCTGAACGTGGAGCTGCAGCGCGTGGGCGCCGCCGGCGCCGGCGACAAGGCGCGCGCGCAGCTGGACATCGGCACGCCGGCGCTGGACTTCGTGCAGCTGGCCGGCGGCATGGGCGTGAGCGCGCGCCGCGCCGCCACCACCGAGGACTTCGTCCAGGCGCTGCAGCACGCCCTGACCACGCCCGGCCCGCACCTGATCGAGGCCGTGGTGCCGCCCACGCTGACGGGGCTGAAGCTGCGCGTGCTGCCGCACCTGCTGCAGTCGCTGGCCCACCTGCCGCGGCCGCTGGCGGCGGCGCTCAAACGCGGCATCGCCCCCTGAGAGCTCTCAAGGCCCGTCGTGCAGGCGCTCGCTGGAGCCGCTGCGCAGCACCTGGCCGGCGGCGTCGAAGACCACGGTGAAGATCATCTCGCGCCCCGGCCCGTCGCTCCAGTACCAGTCCCACTCGGTCTGCTGCTTGAGCTCGTAGGTGGTGCGTTTGGCCGGGCGGCCCAGCAGGCGGCGCACCTGGTCCTCGTGCATGCCGGGCACCACCTTGGCGAAGTGGTGCGGCGCCAGCACCTGCACCAGCGCGCTCATGCGCCCATCGGTGCCGATGGTGATCATGTAGTTGCGCCGGCCGGCCGGCTGGCGGTTGTACTCCAGCGTGCGCGCGCCCCCCTCCTCGGGCCAGACGCGGTCAGGCTCGCCGAAGCGCTCGCGCACCTGGCTTTCGGTGGAGACGCCCTCCTCCAGCTCGCGAATGCGCTGCTCGTCGCAGCCGGCCAGCGCCAGCAGGGCCAGCGCCGCCGCGCCCAGAGACTTGATCCAATGTGGTGTGGTCATGGGTGTACCGGTCCTTTGGACCAGGCTGGATAGAATGCCCGGCTGCCACGAAATGTAGCCCGCTCCCGCATCTTTGCCGTATCCGCCATGTCCTTCTTTCGCCGTCCCGACTACCAATCCGACACCACGCAGTTCATCGAAAAGCTCAAGGCCAGCCGCCCCGAGCTGGATGCGCAGCAGCAGGCCGGCCGCGCGCTGCTGTGGGACAAGGAAGTGGACCGCGACGTCTGGCAGGAATACACGGCCGGCCGCGTGCCCCAGCAGCCCTACGTGTACCAGTCGCGCAGCTGAGCCGCGGCGCGCCCCGGCGCTGGTTGAATTAACAGCCAAAACACGCTCCAGCGCCCTCCAGACAAGCGCGAGCAGCTCCTGAAACAATAGCAAACGAATGGCCGAGTCCGCCGACACCCTGATGCCCGGCGAGGTGGACTCGGTGGCGCTGGCGCGCCTGTACGGCGAGCCGCTGTTCGCCCTGCCTCAGGACCTGTACATCCCGCCGGATGCGCTGCAGGTCTTCCTGGAGGCCTTCGAGGGTCCGCTGGACCTGCTGCTGTACCTGATCCGCAAGCAGAACTTCAACATCCTGGACATCCCGATGGTGGATGTCACGCGCCAGTACCTGGGCTACGTGGACGAGATCCGCAGCCGCAACCTGGAACTGGCCGCCGAATACCTGTTGATGGCGGCCATGCTGATCGAGATCAAGTCGCGCATGCTGCTGCCCCCGCGCCGCCAGGAAGGCCAGGACGAGCCCGAGGACCCGCGCGCCGAATTGGTGCGCCGCCTGCTCGAGTACGAGCAGATCAAGCTGGCCGCGCAGCAGCTGGGCGCCCTGCCCCAGTACGGGCGCGACTTTCTGCCGGCGCGGGTGCACATCGAGCAGGGGCTCAAGGCGCGCTTTCCCGACGTCAGCGTGCAGGAGCTGCAGCAGGCGTTGCAGGCCGTGCTGCGGCGCGCCAGGCTGGTGCAGCACCACCGCATCACACGCGAGGAGCTGTCGGTGCGCGAATACATGAGCCACGTGCTCAAGGCCCTGCAGGGGCGGCGCTTCGTGCTGCTGGAGGACTTGTTCCAGCGCGACAAGGGCGCCACCGTGCTGGTCGTCACCTTCATCGCCCTGCTGGAGCTGGCCAAGGAGACGCTGGTGGAGATCACCCAGGCCGAGGCCTTCGCGCCCATCTACGTGCGGCTGGCCTACACCCCCGTGTAGGGGCTGTTTCAGAAGGTCCAGTTCAGATCCACGCCCACGTAGGGCGCGCTGCTTTCGCCGCGCAGCTGGCGCACGCCGGCCTTGAAGGACCAGTGCGCCGCGCCGGCGGGCACGCCGGTCAGCACCACGCCGGTCTGGCGCGCGCGGTAGGAGTCGTCGCCGTGCTGGGCGTGCTCCAGCCCCCAGCGCAGGCCGTCGGCCCGGCCCCACAGCAGCCGCGCCCGCGCCCACCAGGCGTGGCCCAGCGGGGTGTAGCTGAGGCCGGCGTTGGCGGCCCAGCGCGGGTTGAACTGCCAGTTCAGGTCGCTGCTGACCTTGGGCCGCAGGTGAAAGCCGCTGACCTCGCTGCCCGGATCGGCGGGCGACAGGTGGGTGTCGCGCGCCATCAGGCTGACAAACGCCGAGCCGGTGAACGGCGCCTGCCCGAACAGGTAGCCCACGCCCGCCTCCAACCCCACGCTGCGGCCGCGGTAGCGCTGGCCGTCCACCCGGTAGGTGTAGCCGGCCCGGTCCAGCCACAGCCGCGTGGCCCAGCCGTTCTGCAGCTGATCGTGCTCCAGCGAGGCGATGCGCCCCAGGTACAGGTAGCTGGCGCCGCGCGAGGCCTCGGCGCCCGACAGCCACAGGCCCTCGGCCAGCGCGGGCAACGGCAGCGCGGCGGCGGTCGCCAGGCACAGCCCCAGGCTCAGGCGGTAAGGATGGCGGGCGGGCATGGCGGCTCCTCCTGGCTGGGTGCGGCCGTGCCCAGCGCCACGGCCTGGCGCGCCTGCTCCAGCGTGCAGGCGTAGAAGGTGCCGGCCGTGGAGCGCAGCGGCGCCACGCGCCCGGCCCGGGCGGTGACACGGCGCCAGCCGGCGCGTGTGCGCAGCGACAGCTTGAGGCTGGCGCCCTCGGCCACGGGCTCGAACAGGATCAAACGCCGCGGCGCTTGCTCCTGCAGCGGCAGCAGGCCCAGCAGCGTGTGCGGGCCCTGCGCCGAGCCCACCTGCACGTCGCAGACGCCCCAATGCGCACGCGCACCGTGGTCGGGCGCCAGGAAGCGCCCGCCCAGCCAGTCGGTGGGCGTGGTGCCGCGCTCGTTCAGCTCCTGCAGCTGCCACTGCAGGTCGTTGCCGTAGAGCATCAGCTCCATCTGGTTGCGGGCGCGGGTGTCGGGCCACTCGAGGCGGCAGCGCACGGCGGCGGTCTGCTGTGCGCCCTCGCCATCGGCCTGCGGCCCGGCCACCGGCACCAGCCGTACCGGCTGCAGGCCCGAGGGCAGCATGACGGCCGCGCGCACGCTGCGCCCCTGCGCCAACGCCGGCGGCAGCAGGCCGACCACCCGGCAGCCGCCCGGCGAGACGTTCTCGATGACCAGCGTCTCCTGCGGCGGGGCCTGGGCGGCGCCCGCCTCGGGCAGCAGCACCAGGGGCAGCGGCATGTCGAAACGGTAGTCGCTACGGTGGTGATGCGCCTCGGTCGTGAGGAAGTGGCGCGTCAGCTGCCAGCCGCACAGCAGGTTGGTGCCCACCCAGGCCAGGTTGAAGTACAGCGCATAGGGCGGGAGGTAGGGCTGCTGGCTGCTGCGGTACAGCGCCCAGACGATGGCCAGCAGATTGAAGGCCAGCAGCAGCGTCTGCGGCAGCACCTGCAGCAGCACACGCCGGCGCGGCGAGAAGGACTTGTCGGTGACGTTGAAGCGCACAGGCCCCAGCACCAGGCCCAGCGTGGCGCGGATGAAGGCGGCGAAGCGGGCGAAGTTGTACTGCTCGGCGTACAGCCAGCTGCCATAGCCCCGGCTCAATTCCTCGAACACGCAGATGCTGAGCACGAAATAGGGCACGAACCAGCACAGGAAGACCCAGCCGCTGGCGTCGATCGGCAGCCAGCCGGTCAGCAGCACGATGGCCGGGGCCAGCCAGAACAGGCCCTTTTGCCAGCCATCGAAATAGGTGGTCATGGAGGCCAGGTAGTTCAGCTTCTGCGCCGCGCTCAGGCGCGGGGTGAACAGCACGTCCTCCTGGCGCAGCACCTGCATGGCGCCCTGGCCCCAGCGCACGCGCTGCGCCAGGAACGGCGCGACCTGCGCCGGCGCGATGCCGAACGCCAGCGCCTGCGCGTGATAGACCGAGCGGTAGCCCGCCTTGTGCAGGCGCAGCGAGGTGTGCAGGTCCTCGGTCACCGTGCCGGTGGCAAAGCCGCCGATCTCCTGCAGGGCACTGCGCCGCACCACCGCGCAGGTGCCGCAGAAAAAGGCCGAGTTCCAGTAGTCCTTGCCGCGCTGGATGACCTTGAAGAACAGCGACTGCTCCGTCCACAGCCGCCGCGTGCGCCGGCGCAGGCGGTGCTGGAAAGAGTCGAGGTTGAAGAACTCCTGCGGCGTCTGCACGAAGGCCACGGCCGGGTCGCGGAAGTAGCCCAGCGTGCGCACCAGGAAGTCGCGCCCCGGGGCGTGGTCGGCATCGAACAGCGCGATCAGCTCGCCGCCCGTGCGCTCGAGGGCGTGGTTCAGGTTGCCGGCCTTGGCGTGCTCGTTGCTGGTGCGGCAGAGGTACCACACGCCCAGGCTGCGGGCCAGTTCGCGCATCTCGGGGCGGTTGCCGTCGTCCAGCAGCCAGGTCTCGTGCGGGTAGTCCATATCGCGCGCCAGCATCAGGGTGCGGCGCAACATGCTGACCGGCTCGTTGAAGCAGGTGACGAACACGTCCACCGTGCGGCCGGCCTCGGGCTCGGGCGCCTCGCGCTGCGTCAGGCGCCACATGATGAAGATGTGCACCGCCGCCACCAGCACGCCGTAGACCTCGGCGGCGTAGACCAGGCAGGAGAACACCAGATGCTCCTGGTTGAAGGTGGTGGCGCGCCAGATCAGGTAGCCGGTGGCCACGAGCAGGAACAGCACCGACAGCAGGGCGCACAGCGGGCTGCAGTCCTCGAAGCGGCCGCCGCGGCGGGGGTCGGCGCAGTAGCGCGGCGGAGGGGGTGGTGGGTGGTCGGTCATGGCAGGGCGTGCTCCACGGTGTTTTTGGACCAAGACGTGTCACGTCTTGCGATTTCGTATCCAGCTACTACGGTGCAACCCATTCTTCGCACCCTGCCGCGGGTGCCAATCCCTACAACGAGGGCCCCAAAAATACGGTGCAGCCACGACGTGGCCCCAACCACAGGCACGGGGCGTCGTCCTGCTTCCTAGTCTATGTAAAGATGCGACAAGTGCATCCAGGTGTTACCAAACTTGGCGAGCTGATACAACTACGGCTTTTCACCCCATTACCCTGCACGCCATGCCGCATCTGATCGTCGAATACAGCTCTAACCTCGCCAACTATCCCGAGGCCGAAACGCTGACTGCGCTGAACGCCGCCGTCTGTGCCAGCCCCGAGGTCAAGGACGAGGCCGATCTGAAGACCCGCTTCGTGCGCACCAGCGCCTTCGAGATCGGCACCGCACCGGCCAACCGGGCGTTCGTGCACGCCGAGCTGCGCCTGCTGTCCGGCCGCACGCCCGAAGCCAAGGCCGACCTGGCCGAGCGTGTGGCCGCCGTGCTGCGCCGCCTCACACCCCGCCCCGCCGGTCTGCTGGTGCAGCTGAGCGTGGACGTGGTGGACATGGACCGGCCTTCCTACATCAAGGAGCGCCTCTGAGCGCGCCTGTGCAACACTGCTCGCCGGCCCGGCACTACTCTGCCGGGCTTCGCTTTTTCTCCCTCCCTCTCCCCCTTCCTTGACCTGAGGATCGCCATGAGCGTTTACGACAAGCTGAAAGAACTGGACATCACCCTGCCCCCGGTGGCCGTGCCGGCAGCGGCCTACGTGCCCTACGTGCAGACGGGCAACCTGGTGTTCCTGAGCGGGCACATCGCGCGCAAGGACGGCAAGCCCTGGGTGGCGCAGTTCGGCCGCGACATCGGTGTGGAGGAAGGCAAGCAGGCCGCGCGCGCCGTGGCCATCGACCTGCTGGGCACGCTGCACGCAGCCACGGGCGACCTGAACCGCGTCAAGCGCATCGTCAAGCTGATGAGCCTGGTCAACTCCACCGGCGACTTCACCGAGCAGCACCTGGTGACCAACGGCGCCAGCGAGCTGATGGGCCAGGTTTTCGGCGACGCCGGCAAGCACGCGCGCAGCGCCTTCGGCGTGGCGCAGATCCCCATGGGGGCGTGTGTTGAGATCGAGCTCATCGCCGAGCTGGCCTGACACGCCCCCGCGCGGGCTGCGCGGCACGAAAAAAAGGGACGCCACGGCGTCCCTTTGTCATGGGCGCGCGTGGCCCCTGGAGTGTGTTGGCGCGCTCAGAAGCTTTCCCAGTCGTCCGAGGCGCCCGAGGCCAGCGCGGGAGCGGCAGCGGCAGCGGCCGGCGCGTGCTTGCGCGGCGCCGCCGCCGCCGCGGGCGCGCTGGAAGCAGTGCGCACGGGTGCTGGTACTGGTACCGGCACGGGCGCCGCAGCGGGCACGGGCCGCGCCACGGCCGCCGGGCCGGCGTCGTCCACCTGGAAGGTGGCCACCAGCTGCGCCAGCTGCTGGGCCTGCTCGCGCAGGCTCTGCGCGGCGGCGGCGCTTTCCTCGACCAGGGCGGCGTTTTGCTGCGTCATCTGGTCCAGTTGGCCCACCGCCTGGTTGACCTGCGCCACGCCGGAGCTTTGCTCGGCCGAGGCGGCGGTCACCTCGCCGATCATGTCGGCCACGCGCTGCACGGACTGCACGATCTCGCCCATGGTGCTGCCGGCCTGCTGCACCAGGCGCGAGCCGTCCTCCACCCGGTCCACGGACGAGCCGATCAGCGCCTTGATCTCGCGCGCCGCCTCGGCGCTGCGGCCGGCCAAGCTGCGCACCTCGCCGGCCACCACGGCAAAGCCCCGGCCCTGCTCGCCGGCGCGGGCGGCTTCCACGGCCGCGTTCAGCGCCAGGATGTTGGTCTGGAAGGCGATGGAGTCGATGACCTGGATGATGTCGGCGATCTTGCGGCTGCTGCCCTGGATCTCCTCCATGGTGGCGACGACCTCGGTCACCACCGTGCCACCGCGCAGCGCCACCTCACGGGCAGCGCCGGCCAGCTGGCTGGCCTGGCTGGCGCTGCCGGCGCTTTGCTGCAGGGTGCTGGTGAACTCCTCCATGGCCGCGGCCGTCTGCTGCAGGTTGCTGGAGGTGCTTTCGGTGCGCGCCGACAGGTCCTGGTTGCCGGCGGCGATCTGCGCGCTGGCCGTGGCGATGCTGTCAGTGCTGCGCCGCACCTGCTGCACCGTGCCGGCCAGCGAGCCGCGCATGGCCGCCAGCGAGGCCAGCAGCTCGCCGAACTCGTCGTCGCGACCGGCCCCCTCCAGCGCCTGCGCACGCAGGTCGCCCTGGGCGATGCGCGCCGCCACCTGGTTGGCCTGTGCCAGCGGCTGCTGAATGCTGCGGATCAGGAAATACGCCCCGACGATGATCGCCAGCAGCAGCACCGCCACGGCGGCGCCGGCCATCTTGACGGTCGCCATGCGCGCGCCGGACATTTCGGCGTGGCGCTCGCGCGCTTCCTGCTCGAACAGCTGCACCAGCTGCTGCAGCGTGCCCAGGTAAGACTTCACGGCCGGCACCAGCGACTGCAGGGCCAGCTTGGAGGCGGCGTCATAGTCGCTCTCGTCGCGCAGCTTGCGCGCCTCGGCGCGCAGCTGCGTCATGGCGACGCGGGCACTGGCCACGCGCTCCATCTGCTGGCGCGTGGCGGGCGACAAGGGCAGCTCCTGCAGCGCCTTTTGCATCTGCGTGATGCGTTCGCTGGTGGCGACCAGGTCGGCCTGGAAGGCCTGCTCCACCGCCATCTCGCTGCTGAGCACCAGTGCCAGCGTGCGCGTGGCGTTGAGCTCGGTTAGCGCCATCCACTGCGTGGCCATCTGCACACGGCGCGTGGTCTCCTGAGTGACGGCATCGGCCTCGGCCTGGGAGGTGGCCGAGCGGTAGCCGGCAGCGCCGACCACGGCGACCAGTGCCACCACGATGGCCACGACGGCCAGCCAGAGCTTGTGGGACAGACGCAGCGTTTTCATGGGGCAATTCCTGCGGTGGATGACAAAAGAAGGGCGGTCCAGGGCATGCGCCCCTGCCCGAGAATGCTACCAAACGCAACCGAGTCCTTGCCGCACTGCAGCAAAAGCGGCCGCCGCCGGCCTGGCGCGGCCCTTTCGCGCCCCGGCCGCACCTACCGGCAAACAATAGCCTTTTTGGTCTCCAGGCCAATACCAGCAAGCGCTGGCAGCTATTGTTTTCGCAGCATCCGTCATTCCACGCGCAGCACGTCCGCCACCTTGAAGCCCAGGTCCGCCGCCTTGCCCTTGCGGCCGCGGGCGGCGCGGGCGTTGTTCAGCGAGCGGATCTCCAGCTGCTCCTCGCGCGCCTTGCCGCCGCGGCCCGTGCCTGCGAAGCGCACGCTGCGCGTGTAGGCGGCCACGCCGGCCAGCTGGTCCTTGTCCTCCAGGTCGATGAGCATCAGGCCGCGACCACCCTTTTCCATGAACTTCATCTCGCTGATCTCGAAGGTCAGGATGCGCCCGCCCACGGAGGCGCAGCACACGTGGGTGGCAGGCGCCAGCGGCTGGCTGGCGCTGGTGAAGGCCGCGTGCGAGGGCCGGCACAGGGTTTCGCCCTCACCCAGGCTGACGAAGGCCTTGCCGCCGCGGTTGCGCCCGGTCATGTGCTCAACCGTAGAGACGAAACCGTAGCCGCCCGAGCCTGCCAGCACCAGCGCCGCGTTGGCCGGACCGGCGAAGTAGTGCAGCGGCTGCGTGCCCGACTCCAGTTCGATCAGCGTGGTGATGGGCTGGCCATCGCCGCGCCCGCCGGGCAGCTGCGCCACGGCCACCGAGTACACCCGGCCATTGCTGCCGAAGACGATGAGCGTGTCCACCGTGCGGCACTCGAAGGTGCCGTACAGGCTGTCTCCGGCCTTGACCGTGAAGCTGGCCGCATCCAGCCCGTGACCCTGGCGCGCGCGCACCCAGCCCTTGTGCGAGACGATGACGGTGACCGGCTCGTCGGGCACGCGCACCTCGGCCACGGCGCGGCGCTCCTCCTGGATCAGCGTGCGGCGCTCATCCTGGAACTGTTTGGCGTCCGTCTCGATCTCGCGCACCATCAATCGGCGCAGCGAGGCCGGGTTGGCCAGGATGTCCTCCAGCTTGCTTTGCTCCTCGCGCAGGTCCTTGAGCTCCTGCTCGATCTTGATGGCCTCCAGCCGCGCCAGCTGGCGCAGGCGGATTTCCAGGATGTCCTCGGCCTGCCGGTCCGATAGCTGGAAGCGCTCGATCAGCGCCGCCTTGGGCTCGTCGCTGGCGCGGATGATGGCGATGACCTCGTCGATGTGCAGCAGCACGGTCTGCCGCCCTTCGAGGATGTGGATGCGGTCTTGCACCTTGGCCAGGCGGTGCTGGCTGCGGCGCGTGATGGTCTGCTGGCGAAAGGCGATCCACTCATCGAGCATCTGCCGCAGCGACTTCTGCACCGGCCGCCCGTCCAGGCCCACCATGGTCAGATTGATGGGCGCGGAGGTCTCCAGGCTGGTGTGCGCCAGCAGCGCCGTGGTCAGCTCGCCCTGGGCGATCTTCGACGTCTTGGGCTCGATGACCAGGCGCACCGGCGCGTCCTTGCTGGACTCGTCGCGCACGCCGTCCAGCAGCGCCAGCATGCTGGCCTTCAGCTGCACCTGCTCGGGATTAAGGGCCTTCTTGCCGGTCTTGACCTTGGGGTTGGTGAGCTCCTCGATCTCCTCAAGCACCTTCTGCGCCGACACGCCCGGCGGCAGCTCGGTCACCACCAGCTGCCACTGCCCGCGCGCCAGCTCCTCGATCTTCCAGCGCGCACGTACCTTCAGGCTGCCGCGACCCGTGCGGTACGCCGCCTGGATGTCGGCCGCCGGGCTGATGATCTGCCCGCCGCCGGGATAGTCCGGGCCCGGGATCAGCGCGAACAGCGCCTCGTCGGCCAGCTTTGGGTTCTTGACCAGCGCCACGCAGGCGTCGGCCACCTCGCGCAGGTTGTGGCTGGGGATCTCGGTGGCCAGGCCCACGGCGATGCCGCTGGCGCCGTTGAGCAGCGCGAACGGCAGGCGCGCGGGCAGCTGGCGCGGCTCCTGCGTGGAGCCGTCGTAGTTGGGCACGAAGTCCACCGTGCCCATGTCGATCTCGTCGAGCAGCAGGCTGGTGATGCGCGACAGGCGGGCCTCGGTGTAGCGCATGGCCGCGGCGCCGTCGCCGTCGCGGCTGCCGAAGTTGCCCTGCCCGTCGATGAGCGGATAGCGCTGGTTGAAGTCCTGCGCCAGGCGCACCAGCGCGTCGTAGGCCGACTGGTCGCCGTGCGGGTGAAAGCGGCCCAGTACATCGCCCACCACGCGGGCGCTCTTCACCGGCTTGGCGGCGGTGTTGCGGTTCGGGCCGCTGTAGCCCAGGCCCATCTCGCCCATGGCGTAGAGGATGCGCCGCTGCACCGGCTTCATGCCGTCGCACACGTCGGGCAGCGCCCGGCCCTTGACGACGGACAGGGCGTATTCGAGATAGGCGCGCTGGGCGTAGCTGGCCAGCGAATCATCCGCCTGCGGGGCGGGCGAGAGATCGAGAGCGGGTTGTTCTGTCATGCTTCAAAAACAGGAGCTTCCAGCGCTTGACTGGCAAGGGCTGGAGGCCAAAAAGACTTGTAGTCAGGGAGCTTAGATATCAACGTCCACCGTATCGCCGTGCAGCTCCATCAGCTCGCGCCGCGAGCCCGCCTCGCCCTTGCCCATCAGGCGGGTCATCAGGCTGGTCGTGGCCTCGTAGCCGGCGCTGCCCAGCTGCACGGGCAGCAGGCGGCGGGTGTCGGGGTTCAGGGTGGTTTCCCACAGCTGCTCGGCGTTCATCTCGCCCAGGCCCTTGAAGCGGCTGATCTGGCAGCGCTCGCGCGCCACGCCTTCCTTGGCGGCCTTGTCCAGGATGGCGGCCAGCTCGCCCTCGTCCAGCGCATACAGCTTGGCGGCCGGCTTCTTGCCGCGCGCCGGGATGTCCACGCGGTACAGGGGCGGGCGCGCCACGTAGATGTGGCCAGCCTCGATCAGCCGGGGGAAGTGGCGGAAGAACAGCGTCAGCAGCAGCACCTGGATGTGCGAGCCGTCCACGTCCGCGTCCGACAGGATGCAGACCTTGCCGTAGCGCAGGCCGGACAGGTCGGGCTCGTCATTCGGCCCGTGCGGGTCCACGCCGATGGCCACGGCGATGTCGTGCACCTCCGTGTTGGCAAACAGGCGGTCGCGCTCGACCTCCCAGGTGTTGAGCACCTTGCCGCGCAGCGGCAGGATGGCCTGAGTCTCCTTGTCGCGGCCCATCTTGGCGCTGCCGCCGGCCGAGTCGCCCTCGACCAGGAAGACCTCGTTGTAGGCGGTATCGCGGCTTTCGCAGTCCGTGAGCTTGCCCGGCAGCACGGCCACGCCGGAGCCCTTGCGCTTTTCCACTTTCTGGCCGGCCTTCTGACGCGTCTGCGCGGCCTTGATGGCGAGCTCGGCCAGTTTCTTGCCGTAGTCCACATGCTGGTTCAGCCACAGCTCGAGCGCCGGTCGCACGAAGCTGGAAACCAGCCGCACGGCGTCGCGCGAGTTCAGCCGCTCCTTGATCTGGCCCTGGAACTGCGGGTCCAGCACCTTGGCCGAGAGCACGTAGCTGGCGCGCGCGAACACATCCTCGGGCATCAGCTTGACGCCCTTGGGCAGCAGCCCGTGCAGCTCGATGAAGCCCTTGACGGCCTGGAACAGGCCGTCGCGCAGGCCGCTGTCGTGCGTGCCGCCGGCGCTGGTGGGGATCAGGTTGACGTAGCTCTCGCGCACCGGCGCACCTTCCTCGGTGAAGGCCACGGCCCAGGCCGCGCCCTCGCCTTCGGCAAAGCTGTCGCTGCCGGCGTCGGCGAAGCCCGCGCCCTCGAACAGCGGGATGACCGGGTCGACCGGCAGAGTCTGCTGAAGATAGTCGCGCAGGCCGCCCTTGTACTGCCAGGTCTGCGTCTCGCGGGTCTTCTCGTTGAACAGCGTGACGGCCACGCCGGGCATCAGCACGGCCTTGCTGCGCAAGAGGTGCGTCAGCTCGGCCATGGGCAGGTGGCTGGACTCGAAATACTTGGCGTCCGGCCAGGCGCGCACGGTGGTGCCCTGCTTGCGCTCGCCGGCCACCAGGGGGCGGGCCGCCAGCGGTTCGGTCACGTCGCCGCCGGCGAACACCAGGCGGGCGGCCTGGCCCTCGCGGTGCGTGGTCACCTCCATGCGGGTGGACAGGGCGTTGGTCACCGACACACCCACACCGTGCAGGCCACCGGAGAAGCTGTAGGCCCCGCCCTTGCCCTTGTCGAACTTGCCGCCGGCGTGCAGCCGGGTGAAGACCAGCTCCACCACGGGGGCCTTTTCCTCGGGGTGCAGGCCGAAAGGGATGCCGCGGCCGTCGTCCTCCACGCTGACCGAGCCGTCCAGGTGCAGCGTCACGCGGATCTTCTTGCCGAAGCCGGCCAGGGCCTCGTCGGCGGCGTTGTCCAGCACCTCCTGGATGATGTGCAGGGGGTTGTCGGTGCGGGTGTACATGCCCGGGCGCTGCTTGACGGGCTCCAGGCCCTTGAGCACGCGGATCGAGCCTTCTGCGTAGTCGTTGGTGGTGTGGGGTGCGGGTTTGGCTGCCATGGCGGCGGATTGTAGGACTGGTTATAACAACAGTCTTTCGCCTTTTTACCCGCCCCGGCAGGCGGCACGGGTTTTGATTACATTCCCTGCAATGCACCCTCCCGCCTCCCCCGCACGCCAGCTTTCCATGGCCCAGGTCCTCCTCTGCGGCGCCGCCGTGGTCACGCTGTCCATGGGCATACGCCATGGCTTCGGGCTGTGGCTGCAGCCCATCACGCAGGACATGGGCTGGACGCGCCAGACCTTCGCCCTGGCCATGGCCATCCAGAACCTGGCCTGGGGCCTGTTCGGCATCTTCGGAGGCATGGTGGCCGACCGCTTCGGCGCCTTCCGCGTGCTGATCGGCGGCTCTCTGCTGTACGCCGCCGGCCTGGTGGGCATGGCGCTGTCGCCCACGCCGGGGCTCTTCGCGCTGACCACGGGCGTCGTCATCGGCGCGGCCCAGGCGGGCACCACGTACGCCATCATCTATGGTGTGCTGGGGCGGCAGATCTCGGCGGACAAGCGCTCCTGGGCCATGGGCGTGGCGGCCGCGGCCGGCTCGTTCGGGCAGTTCCTGATGGTGCCGCTGGAGGGGCAGCTGATCCTGTCGTTTGGCTGGCAGCAGGCCCTGCTGGTGCTGGCGGCCATGGCGCTCTTGATCATCCCGCTGGCCTTCGGCCTGCGCGAGCCCGGCTTTCACGGCGGCGCGCCGGCCCACCGTTCGCAGAGCATGGGCGACGCGGTGGTCGAGGCCCTGCGCCACAAGAGCTTCGTGCTGCTGACGCTGGGCTACTTTGTCTGCGGCTTCCAGGTGGTGTTCATCGGCGTGCACATGCCCAGCTACCTGAAGGACCACGGCCTGTCGCCGCAGGTGGCCAGCTTCGCCCTGGCGCTGATCGGCCTGTTCAACGTCTTTGGCACCTACGCGGCCGGCTCCCTGGGCCAGCGCATTCCCAAGCGCAACATCCTGGTGTTCATCTACCTGGCGCGGGCGGTGGTCATCACCGTCTTCCTGCTGGTGCCGCTGTCGCCCCTGTCGGTGTATGTGTTCTCGGCCGTGATGGGGGCCCTGTGGCTGTCCACCGTGCCGCCGACCAATGCCGTGGTGGCGCAGATCTTTGGCGTGCAGCATTTGTCCATGCTCAGCGGCTTCGTGTTCTTCAGCCACCAGATCGGCAGCTTCATGGGCGTGTGGCTGGGCGGCTACCTGTACGACCGCACGGGCAGCTACGACGTCGTGTGGTACCTGGCCATCGCCCTGGGCGTGGCGGCCGGCCTGGTCAACCTGCCGGTGCGCGAAAGCGCCATCGCGCGCCCGGCCGCCCAGGCAGCCTGAAGAACCGAGGAGGCTCCGCCATGGCACCGCGCATACGCAACTGGCTGGCCGGCGTGGCCTGCGCCGCCGTGCTGCTGGCGGTCTTCACCTGGTATTTGCGGCCGGACTTCATGCTCACGCTGGCCGACCAGCTCTGGGCCTGCTTCTGACCATGCACCCGCACGGCCGGCCCTCGGAGTGGATCGTGCGCTGGGCGCATCTGGTGCCCGCCGGCGGCGCGGTGCTGGACGTGGCCTGCGGGCCGGGCCGGCACCTGCGCTGGTTTCATGAGCGAAATCACCCTGTAACAGGCGTGGATCAAGCGCCAGAAGCTATTGAATCAATAGCACCCTACGGTGAAGCCATCCAGGCCGACATCGAAGGCGGGCCCTGGCCGCTGGTCGGCCGGCAGTTCGCTGCCGTGGTCGTCACCAACTACCTGTGGCGCCCGCTGCTGCCGCACATCGTGGACTGCGTGGCTCCCGGCGGCGTGCTGCTGTACGAGACCTTCGCTCAGGGCAACGAGACCGTGGGACGGCCCGCGCGGGCCGACTTCCTGCTGGCGCCGGGCGAGCTGCTGCGCGCCTGCGCGCCGCTGCGGGTGGTGGCCTACGAGGACGGCTTCCTGGACGGGCCGCCGCGCTTCGTGCAGCGCATCGCCGCCGTGCGCCCGCCCGCCGCGCCCGCCGGGGTCGTTCGCCTGCCCCTGGTGCCTCGGGCTTGAGGGATGGCAAGCCCTAGTTAGAATGCTTTTTTTGCAGTTTCCGACCGCGCCATGACCTTTCCCAGCGCCCCCCTGACGGGCAGCATCGTCGCCCTTGCCACTCCCATGCACGATGACGGCAGCGTGGACTACCCCACCCTGCGCAAACTCATCGACTGGCACATCCAGGAAGGCACGGACTGCATCGGCGTGGTGGGTACGACGGGAGAGTCGCCCACGGTCAATGTCGAGGAGCACCGCGAGATCATCCGCGTGTCCGTGGAGCAGGCCGCCGGCCGCGTGCCCGTGATGGCCGGCTGCGGCGCCAATTCCACGCATGAGGCCATCGCCCTGGCGCGCTACGCCAGCGAAGTGGGCGCGAGCAGCCAGCTGCAGGTTGTGCCCTACTACAACAAGCCCACGCAGGAAGGCCAGTACCAGCACTTCAAGGCGATCGCCGAAGCCGTGGGCGACCTGCCCATGGTGCTGTACAACGTGCCCGGCCGCTCAGTAGCGGACATGCACCACGAGACCGTGCTGCGTCTGGCCCAGGTGCCCGGCATCATCGGCATCAAGGAAGCCACCGGCGACATCTCCCGCGCGCAATGGCTGATCCGCGACGTGCCCAAGGGCTTCGCCGTGTACTCCGGCGACGACCCGACGGCCGTGGCCTTGATGCTGTGCGGCGGCCAGGGCAACATCAGCGTGACGGCCAATGTGGCCCCGCGCCTGATGCGCGAGTTGTGCGCCGCCGCCATCGCCGGCGACGCCCGCCGTGCCATGGAGATCCAGTTCCGCCTGCTGCCCCTGCACAAGCACCTGTTCGTCGAGGCCAACCCCATTCCCGTCAAGTGGGCCATGGCCCGCATGGGCCTGTGCGGCCCGGCCATGCGCCTGCCGATGACCCCGCTGACTCAGGCCAACGAACCCGTGGTGGAAGGCGCCCTGCGCGCCGCCGGCCTGGTGGCCTGAGCGCCGCCTGCCGCCTTTCCCCTGCTGCCCTTTTCTTTGCGCTCGCGCACCAACGAGGATTTACGCGTGAACCCTGGCACCCGCATCGGCCTGATCGGCCTCGCCCTGTCCCTGTCGGCCTGCTCCGTCCTGGAGGGCGACAAGATCGACTACAAAAGCGCCACCAAGGGAGCCACGCTGGAGGTGCCGCCGGACCTGACGCAGCTGTCGCGCGACACCCGCTACACCGTGCCCGGCGGCGTGGTCTCGGCCGCGGCCTTCGAGGCCGGTCAGGCCCAGCAGCCCCGCGGAGCGGCCGCCAGCACCGCCCCCGTGAAGATCGGCGACGTGCGCATCGAGCGTGACGGCAACCAGCGCTGGCTGGTGGTGGACCGCCCGGTGGACCAGCTGTGGGAGCCGGTGCGCGACTTCTGGCTGGACAACGGCTTCGTCTACACCCTGGAGCAGCGCGACCTGGGCCTGCTGGAAACCGACTGGGCCGAGAACCGCGCCAAGCTGCCGCAGGACTTCATCCGCCAGACCATCGGCAAGGTGTTCGATTCGCTGTATTCCACCGGCGAGCGCGACAAGTTCCGCACCCGCATGGAGCGCCGTGCCGACGGCAGCACCGAGATCTACGTGACCCACCGCGGCATGATGGAGGTCTACAGCAGCTCGCAGAAGGACCAGACCGTCTGGCAGCCGCGCGCGTCCGATCCCGAACTGGAAACCGAATTCCTGCGCCGCATGATGGTCAAGCTGGGCGTGAGCGAGGAGCAGTCGCGTGCTGCTGCGGCCGCGCCCATCCCGGCCGCACCCTCGGCGCGCATCGGCAACGTGGGCGGCGTGCCCGTGGTGCAGCTGGACGAGCCCTTCGACCGCGCCTGGCGCCGCATCGGCGTGTCGCTGGACCGCACGGGTTTCACCGTCGAGGACCGTGACCGTAGCCAGGGCGTGTACTTCGTGCGCTACGTGGAGCCCAACGCCAACAAGAAGGAGCAAGGCTTCTTCGGCAAGCTGTTCAGCCGCAACGCGGATGCCGCGGCGCCGCTCAAGTACCGCATCGTGGTGCGCAGCGAGGGCAACCAGAGCACGGTGTCCGTGCTCAACGCCGCCGGCGCGCCCGAGAGTTCGGCCAACGCCGAGCGCATCGTGCGCGTCATCGCCGACGACCTGAAGTAACTTGCTGCGCTTTCGCAACCTGGCCAGCGGCAGTGGCGGCAACGCCACCCTGATCGAAGGACGCAGCGGCGCTCACACGCGCCGGCTGCTCATGGACTGCGGCCTGAGCCTGCGCCAGGTGGACGCGCGCCTGGCCGCCGCCGGCACCAGCGCCGCGCAGCTGGACGCCGTGTTCATCACCCACGAACACTCGGACCACACGGGTTGCGTGCTCAAGCTGGCGCTGCGCGAGCGCATCCCCGTGTGGATGAGCCAAGGTACCTGGGAAGGCATGGGCGCACCCGAGCTGGAGGGCCTGCTGCGCATCGCGCGCGACGGCGAGCCCATCGACCTGGGCGACTTCGAGGCCCGGCCCTTTGCCGTGCCCCACGATGCGCGCGAGCCGCTGCACCTGCGCTGCAGCGACGGGGCCACGCACATCGGCCTGATGACCGACCTGGGCCATGCCGGCGAACACGTGCTGCAGCAGCTGCAGGGCTGCCACGCGCTGCTGCTGGAGACCAACCACGACAGCGACATGCTGCAGGGCGGCCGCTACCCGGCCTTTCTGAAGCGGCGCATCGCCGGTCCTTACGGCCACCTGCCCAACGACGCCAGCGCCGACCTGCTGCACGCGCTGTGTCACCCCGGCCTGCGCCACGTGGTGGCCGCCCACCTGAGCGTGCGCAACAATCAGCCGCACCTGGCCCAGGCCGCACTGGCCGGTGCCTGGGGCTGCGCCGACACGGACATCATCGTCGCCGACCAGCGCACGGGCACCGGCTGGGTCGAAGCCAGCTATTAGCCCGCGACTGCCACTGGAGCTGACGCAAAACAAAACCCCGTCCGCCTGAGCGGTACGGGGTTTTTGCTTTGCGTTGCCCACTGCCTGGGCCATGGGGCCCAGCAGAAGGCAGCAGGAAGGCCCGGATTACTTGGCTTCTTGCGAAGCGGCGCCCGTCGCAGCGGCAGCGGCAGCGTCCGCAGCAGCCTTGGCGTCTGCAGCAGCGGCATCGGAAGCGGCGTCGACGGCGGCAGCCGGGGCTTCGACCGAAGCGGGGGCCTCGGCAGGAGCGGGCGCGGGCTCGGGTGCCGGAGCGGGCGCTTCCACCGGTGCAGGAGCAGGAGCAGGTGCCGGCTCTTCCTTCTTGCCGCAGGCGGCCAGGGCAACGGCAGCAACCAGGGCAGCCAGAACAACGGAGTTCTTCATTGCAGTCTTCCTATGATGGACAGGGATAGTTATGAAACGCCGTGACCCTTGCCGCGATGGCCAAGGACCGGCTGGGGCACTCCACATGCCCCGGGGCAAAACCAGCCGATGATTATCCGTCAATCCTGAATAACGCGTAGCCCGCCGCTACAGCCCCAGCACCGAGGCGGGAAAGGCCGGACTGCTCTTGCGCTCTATCCATTCGTTCAAGGTTTCGCGCAGCTGCACGCGCCGGCTGGGCTCGCTGCCCGTGATGCCCACGCTGCGCACCGGGTCCAGGCGATGCAGCACCCAGGCCGGCGACCACAGGGCGCTGGGCAGGGCCAGCGGGTCGGTGCCCGTGCCCTTGCGGCAGGTGATGAGGTGGTCCCACTGGCGGCGCCACTGCACGAAGCGCGGATGGCGGCGCACCACTTCGGCATAGTCCAGCGCCAGCAGCGTGCAGCGCCGTCCGGCGCGCGACCACTGCTGCAGCGTCTCGACGACCTCACGCTCCCCCAGCGGCCAGTCCACGAACTCGGCATCGGCCAGGATCAGTTCACCCCAGCCTTCGCGCGCGGCCGTGGCCAGCGCATCGCGCACCCGCTGACGAAACTCCTCGCGGCCTTCGAAGCGCCCCTCAGGCAGGGCGGGCGGTACTGCATTCATGTCATCCATGCACGAACCCCTCGGCCTCAGTCGGGCCCGGCCCGGCGTGCGCCCAGCCGGCGTCGCACCAGGTGGATAGCAGCTCCAGCGCCTCATCGCTGGCGCGGGCCAGCTCGGCCGGCGTCAGCGCGCGGGCGTCGGCCAGGCGCCGCATCAGCGCCGCGTCGCGCCCGGCGGCGCGGTAGCTCTCGCCATTGATGAAGATGTGCCGCGCGTCATACATCATGCGGGTGCGCCGGTCCAGCGCCACGCTCTCCAGCAGGCCGGCGCCCGCGCCCGGCTCGAACCAGACGTTGGACTTGGGCTCGGTCAGCGCCTCGCCCAGCGCGCACTCCAGCGCCTGCGGCTGGGCCAGGGCCCGCTCGACAGCCTGGCGGGCAAAGGCCTGCAGCTCTTGCGGAATGGCGCCCGGCGTGGCCACGGCCGGCTGCTGCGGGTCGCGGTAGATGGGGCCGCCCTCCTCGTCGGCCGCGGCGTCGGCCATGCGCAGCAGCACCTCGTGCGCCAGACCGGCCCGGCTAGGCGAGCGAAAGCCGATGGAGTACGTCATGCACTCGCCCTCGGCCACGCCGTCGTGCGCCCAGCGTGGGGGCAGGTACAGCAGGTCGCCGGGCTCCAGCACATATTCCTCTTCCGGCTCGAAGTTCGCCAGAATCTTGAGCGGCAGGCCGTCCACCAGCTCCAGGTTTTTCTGCCGGCCGATGCGCCAGCGCCTGCGGCCCTGGGCCTGCAGCAGGAACACGTCGTAGCTGTCAAAGTGCGGGCCGACACCGCCACCATCACTGGCGTAGCTGATCATCAGGTCGTCCAAGCGCGCCTGCGGCACGAAGGCGAACTGCTGCATCAGCGCGTGCGTGGCATCGTCGTGCAGGTCCACACCTTGCACCAGCACGGTCCATTCACGGATGGACAGGGGTGGAATGGCGCGGCGCGGCAGCGGCCCGTGGCGCAGCAGCCAGCGCCCGTCCTTGTGCTGGATCAGGCGCGACTCCGCATCCTCGCTGCCCGCCAGCTGCAGCAGGGCGCTGCGCGAGACGGGCGGCTTGAAGCCGGCAATGGCCTGGCGCACCAGCAACGGCTTTTTATGCCAGTGGCGACGCATGAATTGTTCGGCGCTCAGGCCGCCCAGCAGCGGCAGCGGTTGTTGTACGTCCATGGGGTGTGGCGGCCGGGCGGGCGGCGGCAAGGCAGAAGGGAGCTGCGACAATTGTCCTATGGAAATCAACGAACAATGCGTGGTCGCCCTGACCTGGGTGCTCAAGGACACCCTGGGCGAGGAACTGGATGTGCTGGACGATCCGGTGGAATTCCTCGTCGGCGGCGACGATCTGCTGGAGCGCATCGAGCAGGCCCTGCAAGGCTATGGAGCCGGGGCCGAACTATCCCTGCATCTGGAGCCCGAGGACGCCTTTGGCGACTATGACGGCCAGCTGCTCTTCCTGGAGCCGCGCGCCCTCTTCCCGGACGAGCTGGAAGAAGGCATGACCTTCGAGGGCTCGGCCCTGCCGGCGGGCGCCAGCGTGGACGCCCCGCGCGACGCGCTGTACACCGTGGCACAGATCTATCCGGACCACGTGGTGCTGGACGGCAACCACCCCCTGGCCGGCATGGCGCTGCGGCTGCAGGTCAAGGTACACGCCGTGCGCGAGGCCACTGAGCAAGAGCTGGAACGCCGTACGGCTGGTGCGGGGTTCTTCCGCATCCAGCCGCAGGCACCGGGCAGCGACACGCTGCATTGAAGGGCCGAAGGCGGTTAAGCACCGCCCTCAGCTCCTTTCACGTCAAATGCGCGAGATTTGCCCCGCGTACAGGCGCACGCGGTCGCCCGTTCGCAAGTCGCCCGGCGTGGGCACCTCGTACACGCGCTGGCCGCCACGGTCCAGCTGGATGGTGATGCGGTAGGCCTCGTAGTCAACGCGGTCGTTGCGCGATTCAATGGCATTGCCGGCCAGGGCACCACCCACGGCGCCGATGGCGGTGGCGGCGGTGCGGCCACCGCCGCTGCCAATCTGGTTGCCCAGCACGCCGCCCACCACGGCGCCCAGTACGGCGCCGGCGCCCGTGGTGCGGTTGCGCGCCTGCAGGCCCTCGATGTAGGAGACGGTACCGTATTCGGTCACGCGTTCGTCGTAGCTCGGGTAGGTCTGTGCCGGCTGGCCCGAGTAGTAGGGCTGGTCGCCGTAGCGCGGCGCCTCGGCGCATGCGGCCAGCGCTCCGGCCAGCGTGACGGCGCCGGCAATGGCGGCGAGACGGGAATATGTGCGCATGGCTTCACTCCTTGTTTGTTGACTGTCAGACGGAAAGACAGCGGCGCAGGCGACACGACCCACGCTGCAGGCTTTCGATTGAAGCAAGGGACGCCGCGCGCGCGGGCCGGGCAAAGGCCGGCGGGCGCGTAGTTCGCGCCAGCGCCTGGCCGTCAGCAGGCGCTGACAGGCGCCCCGTCAATGGCGCCCGGTGGAGCCGTAGCCGCTCTCGCCGCGCTGGCTGGCGGGAAATTCCTGCACCACGCGGAACTGCGCCTGCACCACCGGCACGATGACCAGCTGCGCCAGGCGCTCCATGGGCTGCAGGGTGAAGGCGGTGTCGCTGCGGTTCCAGGCGCTCACCATCAGCTGGCCCTGGTAGTCGCTGTCGATCAGCCCCACCAGGTTGCCCAGCACGATGCCGTGCTTGTGCCCCAGGCCCGAGCGCGGCAGGATCAGCGCGGCGTAGCCGGGGTCCTTCAGGTACATGGCGATGCCGGTGGGCACCAGCTGCCAGGCGTTGGGCTGCAGCAGCAGCGGCGCGTCCAGGCAGGCGCGCAGGTCCAGGCCGGCGCTGCCCGGCGTGGCATAGGCGGGCAGCTGATCCGCCAGGCGGGGGTCAAGAATCTTGATGTCGACGTTCATGCGGCGCGAGTGTGCCGCAGGCGCCGGGCGATTTCGGCCACCAACTGGCGCGCCAGCTCGGCCTTGGAGGCGCGCGGCAGCTCGCGGTGGCCGTCGGCGTCGACCAGCAGCAGGGCATTGTCGTCCTGGCCGAAAGTGGCCGGGCCGATGTTGCCCACCAACAGCGGCACGCCTTTGCGCTGGCGCTTGGCGCTGGCGTGCTCCAGCAGGTTCTCGCTCTCGGCGGCGAAGCCCACGCAGTACAGCTGGCCGCTGCGCGCGCGCGGCGACTGCGCCACGGTGGCCAGGATGTCCGGGTTCTCCACGAAGGCCAGGGCCGGCACGGTGCCCGAGCCGTCCTTCTTGATCTTGTGATCGGCGCTGGTCGCCGGGCGCCAATCGGCCACGGCCGCTGTTGCTATTAATACAGTAGCTGTCTGCGCTTGTCCAGCAACGGTTTCAAGCATATTTTGTGCCGAAACCACATCCAGCCGCCGCACGCCGCGCGGAGTGGGCAGGTGCACCGGGCCGGCCACCAGCGTGACCTCGGCACCGGCCTCGCGCGCGGCGCGGGCAATGGCAAAGCCCATCTTGCCCGATGACAGGTTGGTGATGCCGCGCACCGGGTCGATGGCCTCGAAGGTCGGCCCGGCGGTGATCAGCACCTGCTGCCCCGCCAGCAGCTTCGGCGCGAAGAAGACGGTTAGCTCCTCCAGGATCTCGGCGGCCTCCAGCATGCGCCCGTCGCCGGTCTCGCCGCAGGCCTGGTCGCCGTGGCCCACGCCCAGCACGGTGGCGCCGTCGGCCTGCACCTGGGCCAGGTTGCGCTGGGTGGCGGGGTGGGCCCACATCTCGCGGTTCATGGCCGGGGCCAGCAGCAGGGGTACGCGCTCGCTGGGGCGGGCCAGGCACAGGAGGCTGAGCAGCTCGTCCGCCCGGCCCTGCGCCAGACGCGCGATGAAGTCCGCGCTGCAGGGGGCGATCAGTACCGCGTCGGCCTCGCGCGAGAGATTGATGTGGGCCATGTTGTTGGCCTCGCGAGCGTCCCACTGCGAGCCGTACACGGGGCGGCCGGTCAGAGCCTGCATGGTCACGGGAGTGATGAACTGCTCGGCCGCTTCGGTCATCACCACCTGTACGGTGGCCTGCGCCTTGATGAGCAGCCGGGCCAGCTCGGCCACCTTGTAGCAAGCCACGCCTCCGGAGAGGCCCAGCACGATGTGTTTGCCAGCGAGTGCAGTCATGGGCCGCGATTCTGGCAGAGGGCCGCCGACGCGGCCGTGCGGGCGTAGCTACTCCTCGGGCGCAATGGTTTTCGTCGTGACCACGGCCACCGGATCGCTGGCCGGGAAGGTGGCTTCCACAGCGTCGTCCAGCGTGCTTTCGGGGACCTTGCGCACCTGCAGCTCTGGCTGCTCCTGCGGGTCCGCAGCGCCGGCCGGCGCGGGCCCGGCCTGCGGCCGAGGCGGTTCAGGCAGGGCGCTGCCGGGCCGGGTGGATGCGGTGTCGCGTTCGCTCATATGTCCTCCTGGGTGGTTGGGCTGGAAAGACCTGGGGTCAATAGCAAGTTTGAAACAAAAAACGGCTCAAACCCTTGTGCAGCCTGCGCAGGCAGCTATGGATTAAGGAGTTGAAGCACTCCCGCGCAGGCAGCGGCGGACGCCGCCCGCTCACGAGCCGCCGGC
>DJJU01000011.1:263238-523884 GCA_002434305.1 Alicycliphilus sp. UBA6560
GCCGGCGGCTCGTGAGCGGGCATGGTGGCATGGGCACCAGTCAGGTCCGGGATTTGCACCACCACGCCCTGCTCCCAGGCGTTGGCGCCCGGGGCGATCGGGGGCGCCGGGATGTCGGCGCGGCTGGCGCGCCGCTCCTGGGTGCTCACGCCAAACCGCTCATCGCGCGTCTGCACCATGACGGCATCGGCCTGGCCGTCCGCGGTGAAGCCCATCATCAGCTGGGGCGTGCCCAGTGGAAGGCCCTTGCCCTGGTCGGTGTGCCAGGTGTGCCAGGTCTTGCCGTAGGTGCCCACCAGGCGAGCCATCAGCGCATGTTCCGCCGCCTGGGGAATGCCGGGCGCGATGAGCTGTCCGGACTTCACCTCGTGCACATGGCTGTGCCACAGGTCCTTCTCGGCTTCGGGCAGCGACTCGAACTGGCGCTGGCTGACGATGTACTCCACGCCCATCAAGCGGGCGTCCTGCACGTTGCCATCGAAGATCACGCACTGGATCAGCTCCTCGCCCAGGATGGCGCAATAGTGGTGCGCCTCGGTCTGCGCCTGCATGCGGCCGTTGTAGAAATGAAAACCGTCCAGGTAGGCATTGAGGGCCTCGACGGGGGGGCTTGTCCTGCAGCAGCGCGGCACCGGCATCCAGCGCCCGCGTGCCGGGGGCAGCCGGGGCACCTGCCAGAGGCACTGCCGAGCTGGTGTTGTCGCCCCCGCAGGCGACCAGCACAGCGGCCAGGCACAGGCTGGCCACGGGGCCGCGTGAGAGCACAAGGGGACGGATGCAAGAGGGCATGCACAGGCTCCTGGAAAGGCTCGCGCCAGAGCGGGCGCGCAGCCGTCAGCTTGCGCGTCTGGGGCATCCCGGGTGTAGGACGGCTCGTCGCCAGGCGTCGGCGGCAAGCGGGTGCGGGACTGGCCCTCGCAGGCTGCAGGGCGCCACAGGTGCAAAGCTGCCGCCTGGCCCCGGCAAAGGCCTGCGCCAGCCGGCCGGTCCCGGGGTCGAACCTATAATCGCCATTTCCCACTCCATCCCGACATGACCAAATTCGTCTTCGTCACCGGCGGTGTGGTGTCTTCCCTGGGCAAGGGAATCGCCTCAGCCTCCCTTGCCGCGATCCTCGAATCGCGCGGCCTCAAAGTCACCCTCATCAAGCTCGACCCGTACATCAACGTGGACCCGGGCACCATGTCCCCCTTCCAGCATGGCGAGGTCTTCGTGACCGATGACGGTGCCGAGACCGACCTGGACCTGGGCCACTACGAACGCTTCATCGAAACCCGCATGAAGCAGACCAACAACTTCACCACCGGACGCATCTACCAGTCCGTGCTGGAGAAGGAGCGCCGGGGCGACTACCTGGGCAAGACGGTGCAGGTCATCCCGCACGTCACCAACGAGATCCAGGAGTTCATCAAACGCGGCGCCGGCATCGGCACGCCCGACGCGGTGGACGTGGCCATCTGCGAGGTCGGCGGCACGGTGGGCGACATCGAATCCCTGCCCTTCCTGGAGGCGGTGCGCCAGCTGTCTTTGAAGCTCGGGCCGAACAATTCGGCCTTCGTGCACCTGACCTACCTGCCCTGGATCGAGACCGCCGGCGAGCTCAAGACCAAACCCACCCAGCACACGGTGCAGAAGCTGCGCGAGATCGGGATCCAGCCCGACGCCCTGCTGTGCCGCGCGCAAAAATCCGTGCCCGATGAGGAGCGCGAGAAGATCTCGCTGTTCACCAACGTGCCCGAGTGGGGCGTGATCTCCATGTGGGACGTGGACACCATCTACAAGGTGCCGCGCATGCTGCACGAGCAGGGCCTGGACGGGCTGATCTGCGACAAGCTGCGCCTGAACACGCCGCCGGCCAGCCTCAAGCGCTGGGACGACCTGGTGCACGAGTGCGAGCACCCGGGCGGCGAGATCCGCATCGCCATGGTGGGCAAATACACCGATCTGTCGGACGCCTACAAGTCCGTCAACGAGGCGCTCAAGCACGCCGGCATGCAAAACCACGTGCGCGTGCAGATCACGCACATGGACTCCGAAGGCATCACCGACGCCAACGCCGCCGAGCAGCTGGGCCGCTTCGACGCCATCCTGGTGCCCGGCGGCTTCGGCTCACGAGGAGTCGAGGGCAAGATCAGCACCGCCCGCTATGCGCGCGAGCACAAGGTGCCCTACCTGGGCATCTGCCTGGGGATGCAGGTGGCCACCATCGAATACGCGCGGCACATGGCGCAGCTGGACGGCGCCAACTCCACCGAGTTCGACCAGGCCAGCCCGCATCCCGTCATCGCCCTCATCACCGAGTGGAAGAACGAGGACGGCCGCGTGATGACGCGCCACGAGAACTCCGACCTGGGCGGCACCATGCGCCTGGGCGCGCAGACCTCCAACGTGCAGCCCGGCACCCTGGCCCACCGCATCTACGGCGACACGGTGACCGAGCGCCACCGCCACCGCTACGAGGCCAACGTGCAGTACCTGGACCGCTTGCGCGACGCCGGCCTGGTCATCTCGGCGCAGACCCAGCGCGAGCAGCTGACCGAGATCGTCGAGCTGCCGCAGGACGTGCATCCCTGGTACATGGGCGTGCAGTTCCACCCCGAGTTCAAGTCCACGCCGTGGAACGGCCACCCGCTGTTCAACGACTTCGTGGCCGCCGCCGTGCGGCACCACCAGCAGGGCGCGCAGGCCAGCGCCTGAGGCCTCTACAAGGACACCACCACCATGCAACTGTGCGGCTTTCCCGTCGGCCTTGAACACCGCTTCTTCCTGATCGCCGGCCCCTGCGTGGTCGAGTCCGAGCAGCTGCAGCTGGACGTGGCCGGCCAGCTCAAGGAGATCACCCAGGCACTGGGCATCCCTTTCATCTTCAAGAGCAGCTTCGACAAGGCCAACCGCAGCTCGGGCACGAGCTTTCGCGGCCCGGGCATGGACAAGGGGCTGGAGATCCTGGCCAAGGTGAAGAAGGAGATCGGCGTGCCCGTGCTGACCGACGTGCACACCGAAGCCGAAGTGCCGCACGTCGCCGCCGTGGTGGACGTGCTGCAAACGCCCGCCTTCCTGTGCCGCCAGACCGATTTCATCCGCGCCGTGGCCCAGTCGGGCAAGCCGGTGAACATCAAGAAGGGACAGTTCCTGGCCCCGCACGACATGAAGAACGTCATCGACAAGGCCCGCGCCGCCGCGCGCGAGGCGGGCCTGTCCGAGGACCGCTTCATGGCCTGCGAGCGCGGCGCCAGCTTCGGCTACAACAACCTGGTGAGCGACATGCGCAGCCTGGCCATCATGCGCGAGACCGGCGCGCCGGTCGTCTTCGACGCCACGCACAGCGTGCAGCTGCCGGGCGGCCAGGGCACGAGCAGCGGCGGCATGCGCGAGATGGTGCCGGTGCTGTCGCGCGCCGCCGTGGCCGTGGGCGTGGCCGGCCTGTTCATGGAAACGCACCCGGACCCGTGCAACGCGCTGTCGGACGGCCCCAACGCCGTGCCGCTCAAGCACATGCGCGCGCTGCTGGAGACCCTGGTGCAGCTGGACGCCGTGACCAAGAAGAATGGCTTCCTGGAAAACGACTTCGGCGCCTGACCCTTCCACACGAACGAAAGAGAGACCCCCATGCCCAGCGGATACCTAATTGCCAACGTACGCGTGACCAACCCCGAGCAGTACGAGGAATACAAGAAGTGGTCCACCGCCGCCTTTCAGGCGCACGGCGCCGAGATCTGCGTGCGCGGCGGCCAGGTGGCGGTGATGGAAGGCGACTGGGAGCCGGAGCGCGTGGTGATCGCCAAATTCCCCAGCTTCGAGGCCGCCAAGGCCTTCTACGACTCGCCCGAGTACGGCAAGGCGCGCGCCGCGCGCGAGGGCGCGGCCGTCATGCGGCTGGTCTGCGTCGAAGGAATGTAATTTCTTTGGAGATTTTCATGCGGCACCTCCTTTTTCTATTTATTTTTACTCTTTCCTCGTGTGGAGGCGGCAGCGCAGGGAATGACCCGTTGCCAGTCGAGGAGGATACCGCACGCGACTGTCAAGATAAAGATCTCTTAAAGAATACAGACAATACGTGGAAACTGACTTATGAAACCTTCCAAAATGGATCGGTATCTGCAGTTATAGTTACCAAAACATTCCACATAGATTCTTTAAATGCAGAATTTTCCGACCAAAAAGAATTGACAGTTTTAAGTTTAAGTGAAACTCAGGTCACTCCCGGAACTATCGTCACTGAGAACTATAAAAGTTATTTCCGCCTTGGAGAAAACAGCGAGAAGACCGTGTATGGTTACATCAATGCGGGACAACTCAACATTAGCTCTTGGAATAACACTGAATACTATAATCCCGCTTATACCGATTCCAGATACAATCTGAAGAGTGGTGAAACTTTGAAATTTACCATCACCGGGAGATTTGTAAAAAATTCCTACTACCCCGGCTCTCCTGGACGAGAAGAGGGAGTCATTGAGAGGGCAAAGACAATTAAGTATGTGGGCAAGGATGCGATCACTACGCAAGTAGGCCAACTTAAAGCATGTAAATTTATTATTGATGATAGGCAAGAGTGGGTATGGCGCGGCTTCCCCATTCAGGAAGCCGACAATAAAGGAGAAATTACTCGACGCGTCAAAGAAATAACGCTGAACAATGCTGCCATCCGTCCGTAAGTTGGTCTGATTATTTTTTGCTCCATAAAAAGGCTTTAAAGTGAGTGCAATCGTTGACATCGTAGGCCGCGAAGTGCTGGACAGCCGCGGCAACCCCACCGTCGAATGTGACGTGCTGCTCGAATCGGGCGTGATGGGCCGCGCCGCCGTGCCTAGCGGTGCCTCCACCGGCAGCCGCGAGGCCATCGAACTGCGCGATGGCGACAAGAGCCGCTACCTGGGCAAGGGCGTGCTCAAGGCCGTGGAGCACATCAACACCGAGATCAGCGAGGCCGTGCTGGGCCTGGACGCCTCCGAGCAGGCCTTCCTGGACAAAACCCTGATCGACCTGGACGGCACCGACAACAAGTCGCGCCTGGGCGCCAACGCCATGCTGGCCGTCTCCATGGCCGTGGCACGCGCCGCCGCCGAAGAGGCCGGCCTGCCGCTGTACCGTTACTTCGGCGGCATGGGCGGCTGCCAGCTGCCAGTGCCGATGATGAACGTCATCAACGGCGGTGCACACGCCAACAACAGCCTGGACCTGCAGGAATTCATGATCATCCCCGTGGGCGCGCCGAGCTTTCGCGAAGCCGTGCGCTGGGGCGCCGAGGTGTTCCACGCCCTGAAGAAGATCATCAACGACCGCGGCATGAGCACCGCCGTGGGCGACGAGGGCGGCTTTGCGCCTTCCGTCGAGAACCACGAGGCCGCCATCCAGCTGATCCTGCAGGCCATCGAGGCCGCCGGCTACACCGCCGGCGAGCAGATCGCCCTGGGCCTGGACTGCGCGGCCAGCGAGTTCTTCAAGGACGGCAAGTACGTGCTGGAGGGCGAAGGCGGCCTGCAGCTCACCGCCCAGCAGTGGACCGACATGCTGGCCACCTGGGTGGACAAGTACCCCATCATCTCCATCGAGGACGGCATGGCCGAGGGTGACTGGGACGGCTGGAAGACCCTGACCGAGCGTCTGGGCAAGGATGTGCAGCTGGTGGGCGACGACCTGTTCGTGACCAACACCAAGATCCTGAAGGAAGGCATCGACAAGCGCATCGCCAATTCGATCCTCATCAAGATCAACCAGATCGGCACGTTGACCGAGACCTTCGCCGCCATCGAGATGGCCAAGCGCGCCGGCTACACCGCCGTGATCAGCCACCGCTCGGGCGAGACCGAGGACTCGACGATCGCCGACATCGCCGTGGGCACCAACGCCGGCCAGATCAAGACCGGCTCGCTGTCGCGCTCGGACCGCATCGCCAAGTACAACCAGCTGCTGCGCATCGAGGAAGACCTGGGCGACGTGGCCGAATACCCCGGTCGCGCGGCCTTCTACAACCTGCGCTGACGCACGGCGTCGCCCCGCTCCTGGCTGCCGCCCGGCTGACTGCGCCCCACCCCGCCATGGGCTCGCGCCTGGTCGCCCTCACCTTGCTGCTGCTGCTCGTGGTACTGCACGGGCAGCTGTGGACCGGGCGCGGCAGCATCGGCCAGGTGCAGGAGATGCGCCGCCAGCTGGCCGAGCAGCAGCAGGCCAACGCCCAGGCGCGCCAGGCCAACGAGCGCCTGGCCGCCGAGGTGCAGGACCTGCGCGAGGGCCTGGACATGGTGGAGGAAAAGGCCCGCAGCGAACTGGGCATGGTGCGCCAGGGCGAGATCTACGTGCACGTCACTCCCGCGCAGCAGCCCCAACCCACGCAAAAATAGTAGCTGCTCGCGCTTATCCGGCGCGGGTTTCAGCCACTTTTGATGCTTTTTTTGGCGTTTACTGCACGCCCGAGGACGCGGGCGGCTGCTTGCCCGGCTCGGTGAACAGCTGGGTCGCGTCCACCTTGTCGAAGTGGTACTGGCGGCCGCAGAAGTCGCAGCCCACCTCGACATCGCCGCGTTCATGGAGGATGGACTGCACCTCTTCGGCCCCCAGGCTGCGCAGCATGGCGCTCACCCGCTCGCGCGAACAGGTGCAGGCAAAGCGCGGGCCATCGGCGCCCTGGCGCGGCTCGAAGCGTAGCAGGCGCTCCTCCCAGAACAGGCGGTGCAGGATGGTCGGCACGTCCAGGCTCAAAAGCTCCTCGCGCGTCAGGCTGGCGGCCAGGGTGGCAATGCGGCGGTAGTCTTCGTCCTGCTGCGCGCGCTGCTCGTCGTCGTCCGCCCTGCCGGCGCCGCCAGCCAGGTTGCCTTCGCCCTGCACCGGCATGCGCTGGATCAGCAGGCCGGCGGCCACCTGGTCGTTGGCAGCCAGCACCAGCGTGGCGTCCAGCTGCTCGGACTGGCGCATGTACTGCGTGATGGTTTCGGCCAGGCTGCCCAGCTTGTCGCCCTGCGCGTCGTTCAGCGGCACCACGCCCTGGTAGGGCTGCTGGCCGGGCAGGCGGTCCTGCGGGTCGAGGGTGATGGCGCAGCGGCCCTGGCCGCCGGCGTTCACCAGATCGGGCAGGCGGGCGCCGTCCGGCACCTCGCCGCTGATGGTGGCCGTGGCGCGCAGCGCCAGGCTGGAGCGCACCTCGGCCACGGCCAGCTTGACCGGGCCGTCGCCGAACACCTGCAGCACCAGCGCGCCGTTGAACTTGATGTGGGACTGCATCAGCACCCCGGCGGCGGCCATCTCGCCCAGCAGCTCGGCCACGGGCGGGGGATAGGCGCCGGTCTCGCTGTTGCTGGCACGACGGGACAGCAGCTCGGTCCAGGCGTCGGTCAGGCGCACGATGGCGCCGCGCACGGGCAGGCCGTCAAACAGAAATTTATGCAGTTCGGACACGGGGGGATCAATCTCTTCAGTGGGGCCACGGCGGCAGTGCTCAGCCGATCTTGCGCAGCGTGGTGCGGAAGCTCCGGGCGTTGTCGACGTAGTGCTGGGCGCTCTGGCGCAGGCCCTCGATCTGCTCGGGCGTGAGCTGGCGCAGCACGCGCGCCGGGCTGCCCAGGATCATGGAGCCGTCGGGAAACTCCTTGCCCTCGGTGACCAGGGCGCCCGCGCCCACCAGGCAGTTCTTGCCGATCTTGGCGCCGTTGAGGATCACGGCGCCGATGCCGATCAGCGTCTCGTCGCCGATGGTGCAGCCGTGCAGCATGACTTGGTGGCCCACCGTCACCCGCTCGCCGATGACCAGGGGCTTGCCGAAGTCGGCGTGCAGCACGCTGGCGTCCTGCACATTGGAGCCGGCGCCGATGGTGATGCACTCGCAGTCGCCGCGCACCACGGCACCGAACCACACGCTGGCGTCCTTGCCCAGGCGCACGTTGCCCATGACCTGGGCGCTGTCGGCCACCCAGGCACTCTCCGCCAGCTGCGGCGCCACGCCTTCCAGTTCATAGATCGCCATCGCACCCGCCCTTCGTGTAGTTGCCAGAAAACTACAATTGTAGGGATGGAGCTTCGCCAACGCGCCCTGGAGGTCTTGTGCCTCACCGATGCAGAAGAAAAATCGGCCGCAGCCCTTGCCCTGCATGCGCAGGCAGCTATCGTTCCGATAGCAATCGACGCCACCTTCAAGCCCACCCGGGCCCTGCCCGGGCACCCGGCGCGGCCGCAGCTGCTGCAGCACACGCAGCTGGCGCGGCGCTCGCCCGCCACGCCCGAGGGCCGGGCCGTGCTGATCCACGCCATCGCCCACATCGAGTTCAACGCCATCAACCTGGCGCTGGATGCCATCTGGCGCTTTGCCGGCATGCCGCGCCAGTTCTACCTGGACTGGCTGCAGGTGGCCGGCGAGGAGGCGAAGCACTTTCGCCTGCTGCGCGACCATCTGCGCCAGCACCTGGATCACGACTACGGCGACTTTCCCGCCCACCAGGGCCTGTGGAGCATGTGCGAGAAGACGGCGCACGACATCGTCGCGCGCATGGCTCTGGTGCCGCGCACGCTGGAGGCGCGCGGGCTGGACGCCACGCCGCAGATCCAGCGCAAGCTGCGCAACGCCGGCACGGCCGATGCGCTGGCGGCGGTCGGCATCCTGGACATCATCCTGTGCGAAGAGGTTGGCCACGTGGCCATCGGCAACCACTGGTACGGCTGGCTGTGCGCGCGCGAGGGGCTGGAGCCCGTGGCGCACTACGCCCAGCTGGTGCAGCGCTACGAGGCGCCGCGGCCCAAACCCCCGCTGAACACCGCCGCCCGCCGCGCGGCCGGCTTTTCCGAAGCCGAGCTGCAGTGGCTGGAACACGGCTAGGGCGCAGGGCGCCTCCCTACAATGACCGCTGCCATGACAAAGCCTTACCCCTTGACCCCCGCCGGCGGAGAGGGCGCCATGATCGCGCGCCAGGCCATCATGAACGGCCAGCAGTCCGTGGTGGGCTATGAACTGTTCAACCGCTCGCGCAGCCTGCACACGGCCGCCAGCGACGTGACCCTGGTGTTCACCGCGCTGTCGCACGCCGGCACCGAGGAGCTGGTGGGCAAGATGCTCATCTTCGTGAACTGCACGCACGAGAGCCTGTCCGGCGGCCACCTGGACCTGGTCAACCCGGACAAGGTGGTGCTGGAGATCCCCCCGCTGGGCCATGCCGCGGCCGACGAGGTGCACGCCCGCCTGCCCATCCTGGCCGAGCTGCAGGGGCGCGGCTTTCACCTGGCCTTCAACCATACGGTGCTGCAGTCGGCCTACGCGCCCTGGCTGCCGCTGGCCGACTACATCAAGCTGGACATGTCGGTGCTGGCGCCCGATCAGGTGGCGGTGTTCATCAACTACGCCGGCCGGCACTGCCAGGCCGAGCTGATCGCCGAGAAGATCGAGACCGCGCAGCAGTACGACCAGGTCTCCACCCTGGGCGTTCAGCTGTTCCAGGGCTTTTGGTTCTCGCGCCCCACGCTGGTGCAGGCCAAGGTGCTCACCCCGGCGCAGGCCACCATCGTGCAGCTGCTCAACCTGGTGCGCAGCCAGGCCGAGGCCGAGGCCATCGAGGACGTGCTGAAGAAGGACGCCAGCCTGGCCTTCAACCTGATGCGGCTGATCAACTCTGCTGGGCTGGGCATGACGCGCGAGATCACCTCGCTGCGCCAGGCCGTCATGCTGCTGGGCCTGAAGAAGCTGTTCCGCTGGGCGGCGCTGTTGCTCACCGCCGTGCGCAGCAGCGGCACGCCGGCGGCCGTGGGCCAGACCGCCGTGGTACGCGGGCGGCTGATGGAGCTGCTGGCCCTGCAGCTGCAGGGCCCCGAAGAGGCCGACCAGGCCTTCGTCATCGGCCTGTTCTCCCTGCTCGACCAACTGCTGAACATGCCTCTGCCCGACGCCATCGGCCTGCTGGCCCTGCCCGAGGCAACGGCCCAGGCCCTGCTGCACCACCGCGGCCCGCACGGCACGCTGCTGGCCCTGGCGCAGGCCTGCGAGAGCGGTGACGACGCCGCCTTCGCCCAAGCAACCCAGGCCCTGGGCCTGAGCAGTGAACAGGTCAACGCTGCCCACCTGCAGGCGATTGCCTGGGCCGATGCCATCGCCGTGTAGCAGCAGCCTTCTAGAATCCGGCAACTCCTGTTGCAGCTCCTTGCATCCTCTCTTTCCATGCCCGACACCCTGGACAGCCCTCCCCCGATCACCGACGCCAGCGAAGCCGGTACCGACAACCTGGTCAGCATCGCCCGCCAAGCCATCCTGGACGAAAAGCGCGCGGTGTTCGGCTACGAGCTGTTCGACCGCTCCACGGCCGCCGACGCACACACCGCCGCCAGCGATGCGGCGCTGCTGTTCAACGCCCTGTCCTATGCCGGCTCCGAGGCCCTGGTGGGGCGCAAGACGGTGTTCATCAACTGCATGCTGGAGAGCCTGTCCGGCGCGCATCTGGAGCTGATCCACCCCGAGAAGGTGGTGCTGGAGGTACCCACCCTGGGTGCCAGCGCCACGCCCGAGCAGATCGCCGGGATCATCCCCACGCTGCAGGGCCTGCGCTCGCGCGGCTTTCGCATCGCTTTCAACCAGGAGGTGCTGCGCCGCGCCTATGCCGCCTGGGTCCCGCTGGCCTCCTTCATCAAGCTGGACCTGCAGGCCTTCAAACCCGAGCTGGCCGAGCCGCTGGTGAAGTTCGCCACGGCACACAGCCAGGCCAAGCTGGTGGCCGAGAAGGTGGAGACGGCCGAGCAGTACGAGCGCATGGCCGCGCTGGGCGTCAAGCTCTTCCAGGGCTACTGGTTCGCCCGCCCGACGCTGGTGCAGGCGCAGACCATCCGGCCGTCGCAGGCAACCATCCTGCAGCTCATCAACCTGGTGCGCAAGCAGGCGGCGGTATCGGAAATCGAGGACCTGCTGAAGAAGGACCCGACGCTGTCGTTCAACCTGCTGCGCTTCATCAATTCCTCGGGCTTCGGGCTGTCGGTGGAGATCACCTCCTTCCGCCACGCCGTCATGATCCTGGGCCTGAAGAAGCTGTTTCGCTGGGCAGCGCTGCTGCTGACCACCTCGCGCAACACCGGCTCGCCCCCGGCCGTGGGCCAGACCGCCGTGGTGCGCGGGCGCCTCATGGAGTTGCTGGCCGCCGAGCTGCTGCCGCCCGAGGACTGCGACAATGCCTTCGTGGTGGGCGTGTTCTCGCTGCTGGACGCCATGCTGGGCGTGCCCCTGGAGCGCGCCCTGGAGACCGTCGCCCTGCCCCAGCCTGTGGTGGATGCGCTGATGCACAACCAGGGCGTGTTCGCGCCGTTCCTGGAGCTGACCCGCGCCTGCGAGAGCGGCGACGACGAGGCCTTCGCCCGCGCCGCCGAGGCGCTGCACCTGTCCAACCGCCAGGTCAACTGGGCCCACCTGCAGGCGCTGACCTGGGCCGAGAGCCTCACCGCCGAGGATTAAAAAAAGCGCGCGCTCCGGCGCTAGCCGCGCGGGTGGTGCTGCGCGTGCAGCAGCTTGAGCCGCTCGCGCGCCACGTGGGTGTAGATGGTGGTGGTGGAGATGTCCGCATGCCCCAGCAGCAGCTGCACCACGCGCAGATCCGCGCCGTGGTTGAGCAGGTGCGTGGCAAAGGCGTGGCGCAGCGTGTGCGGCGACAGCGGCGCGGTGATGCCCGCCACGCGCGCATATTTCTTCACCACCATCCAGAACATCACCCGGCTCATGGCAGCGCCGCGCTGGGTCACGAACAGGTCGTCCGTCTGCCGGCTACCCAGAATGGCGCCGCGCGCCTCGGCCAGGTAGCGCTCCAGCCAGCTGCGGGCCTCTTCGCCAAACGGCACCAGCCGCTCCTTGGCCCCCTTGCCCAGCACCCGCAGCACGCCCTCGGCCATGCCCACATGCAGCGTCTTGAGGGTTACCAGTTCGCTCACGCGCAGGCCGCTGGCATACATCAGCTCCAGCATGGCGCGATCGCGCAGGCCCAGCGGGGTGTCGACCGGAGGTGCCTGCAGCAGTGCCTCCACCTGCCCCTGGGTCAGCGTGCCGGGCACGCGCAGGGGCTGGCGCGCCGCCTGCAGGCGCACCGTGGGGTCTTGCAGCACCAGGCGCTCGCGCAACGCCCAGGCATAAAAGCGCCGGAACACGGTCAGCCGCCGATTGGCCGTGGTGGCCCGCGTCTGCGCGTGGCGGTGGGCCAGGTAGCCGTTCAGCTCCGCCTCGCCGGCCCGCGCCAGGCCCGTGCCCTGCTCGGCCAGCCAGTCGGCCAGCGCCACCAGGTCGCGCCGGTAGGCCTGCAAGGTGTTGCGCGCCAGACCATCCTGCAGCCACAGCGCATCGACGAACTGGTCGATGAGCGGCTCCTGCTGGGCGGCCTTCGGAGGGGAGACGGCTGAGGAAATCATGGCGCACGCAGTCGGAAAGCGAGTATCACGGATGGTTATCACGCCCTGCGGCAATCCGCGAAAACCCTTGAAAGGTTTGTCGGACCCGTCCTGTCGGATGCCTCTGGTTACGCTATTCTGCCCGCTCCCTTTTGCTCGAAAAACAGGAGACCCCTACATGCGCTGGCTTCAGAAACTCGGCCTCGGCCTCACCCTGGGCACGGCCCTCGTGGCCTCGGTGGCCCATGCCCAGCAACAACAGTTCGTCAACGTCCTGACCGGCGGCCAGAGCGGCGTCTACTACCCGCTGGGCGTGGCGCTGTCGCAGGTGTACGCCAAGTCCATCCCCAACGTGCGCGCCACGGCCCAGGTGACCAAGGCATCCGCCGAGAACCTGAACCTGCTGCAGGCAGGCCGCGGCGAAGTGGGCTTCTCCCTGGGTGACTCTGTCTCCGACGCCTGGAAGGGCGACGCCGAAGCCGGTTTCCCCAAGAAGCTGGACAAACTGCGCGGCCTGTCCGCCACCTACAACAACTACATCCAGATCGTCGCCAACGCCGACGCCGGCATCAAGACGCTGGCCGACCTGAAGGGCAAGCGCATCTCCGTGGGCGCCGCCCGCTCCGGCACCGAGCTGAACGCACGCGCCATCTTCAAGGCCGCGGGTATCGACTACAAGGACCTGGCCAAGGTGGAATACCTGCCGTTCGGCGAGTCGGTGGAGCTGATCAAGAACCGCCAGCTGGACGCCACGCTGCAGTCCGCCGGTCTGGGCGTGGCTTCCATCCGCGACCTGGCCACGGCCGTGAAGATCGTGGTGGTGCCGATTCCCGCCGAGACAGTGGCCAAGGTGGGCGACGCCGCCTACCAGCCTGCCACCATCCCGGCCGGCACTTATGGCGGCCAGGACGCGGATGTGCCGACCGCAGCCATCCCCAACTACCTGATCACGCACGCCGGCGTGTCCGACGAGCTGGCCTACCAGATGGCTAAGCAGTTGTACGAACATCTGGATACCCTGAAATCCGCACACAATGCGGCCAAGGCGATCCAGAGGGAGAACGCCACCAAGGGCATGCCCATCCCCCTGCACCCGGGGGCCGAGCGCTACTACAAGGAAGTGGGCGTCATCAAGTAAGACGCCTGGCACTGGAAACCGGCCCCGCTTCAAGGGGCCGTTTTTTTTCCGCATGAGACATACCCATGAACGATTCAACGACCGATAGCCCGGGTACCGGCCTGCGCGGCGCCGTCTTTGCGGTGGCCATCCTGTTTTCCAGCTACCAGATCTGGATGGCGGCATTCCACCCGCTGTCCAGCCAGGTCATCCGCGCACTGCACGTGGGCTTCGTGCTGCTGATGATCTTCATCCTCTACCCGCCGCTGCAGGGCGGCAGCACCGGCGCGGCGCGGCTGGGCAAGATCCTGGGCTGGACGCTGGGGCTGGTGGGCTTCGTCTTCAGCCTGTACCACTGGGTGTTCGAGTCCGACCTGACGGCCCGCGCCGGCGAGCTCATTCCCATGGACTGGGTCATCGGCGTGACCATCGTCGCCCTGGTGTTCGAAGCGGCGCGCCGCGCCATGGGCTGGGGCCTGCCGCTGATCTGCGGCATCTTTCTGCTCTACGGCCTGTTCGGCCAGCACTTGCCGGGTCCGTTGGCGCACCGCGGCTTCGGGCTGGACCAGATCGTGAGCACGCTGGCCTTCGGCACCGAGGGCATCTACGGCACGCCCGCCTACGTGTCCTCCACCTACATCTTCCTGTTCATCCTGTTCGGCGCCTTTCTGGAGCAGGCGGGCATGATCAACCTGTTCAACGACTTCGCCCTGGGCACCGTGGGCCACACACGCGGCGGCCCGGCCAAGGTCTCGGTCATCTCCTCGGCTCTCATGGGCACCATCAACGGCTCGGGCGTGGCCAACGTGGTGACCACCGGCCAGTTCACCATCCCGCTGATGAAGCGCTTCGGCTACGCCCCGGCCTTTGCGGGCGGCGTGGAGGCCACCGCCAGCATGGGCGGGCAGATCATGCCGCCGGTGATGGGCGCCGTGGCCTTCATCATGGCCGAGACCATCAACGTGCCCTACGTGGACATCGTCAAGGCCGCCGTCATCCCGGCCATGCTGTACTTCTTCACCGCCTTCTGGATGGTGCACCTGGAGGCCGGGCGCAAGGGTTTGACCGGCCTGTCGCGCGAGGAGTGTCCCAACCCCTGGACCGCCGTGCGCCAGCGCTGGTACCTGCTGCTGCCGCTGATCGGCCTGGTGGCGCTGCTGTTTTCCGGCTACACGCCCATGTTCTCGGGCACGGTGGGCCTGGCGCTGACGGTGGTGCTGATCTTCGGCGCGGCCGTCGCCAGCGGCGTGCGTGGCACGCCGCTGCGGGCGCTGTTCTGGGTGCTGCTGGGCTTTGCCTGCGCCGGCTTTTTCTACTTCGGCGTCGGCACCTTCATCGTGGTCACGCTGATGCTCGTCGCCTTGACCTACATCCGCCGCACGGGCGGTGACGCGCGCCGCCTGGCGCTGGCCGCGCTGGCCGACGGCGCGCGCCACGCACTACCCGTGGCCATCGCCTGCGCGCTGGTCGGCGTGATCATCGGCATCATCAACCTCACCGGCGTGGCCGCGGAACTGGGCGGGCGCATCATCCTGATCGGTGAGAAGAGCCTGTTCCTGGCGCTGTTCCTGACCATGCTGACCTGCCTGGTGCTGGGCATGGGCATCCCGACCATTCCCAACTACATCATCACCAGCTCCCTGGCGGCGCCGGTGCTGCTGCAGCTGGGCGTGCCGCTCATCGTCTCGCACATGTTCGTCTTCTACTTCGGGATCATGGCGGACCTGACGCCGCCCGTGGCCCTGGCCGCATTCGCCGCCGCGCCGATCGCGCGCGAGAGCGGCCTGAAGATCGGCATGCAGGCCGTGCGCATCGCCATCGCCGGCTTCGTCGTGCCCTACATGGCCGTGTACAGCCCGGCGCTGATGCTGCAGGGAGGTACGTGGCTGGCCACCGTCTGGGTGGTGTTCAAGGCCCTGGTGGCCGTGACCATGTGGGGCGCCGGCGCCATCGGCTACCTGTTCGGCCCGCTGAACTGGCTCGAGCGCCTGGTCGCCGTCGCCTCCGCCAGTCTGCTGGTGGTGGCGCTGCCGATGACGGACGAGGTCGGCCTGCTGGCCGTCGGCCTGTTCCTGGTGTGGCACGCGCGGCGCTCACGCAAGCAGGTCGCCGTGGCCTGATCCATGCCGCTGACGGGTATCTGCCTGGCGCTGGCGGCCTCGGCCGCCGCGCAGGTCTTCATTCCAGCCTCCCAGTTCACCGTGGCGTGGACCCACTCCATCGAGAAGGTGCGCTGGGAAGAAGACTATGCCGTGCTCCCTGGTCCGCCGGTGGCGCTGCGCGCCCTCTCGGCGCGGGTGCGCGGATCGGCCGCTGGCATGGAGCCGCCCGACGACGCGCAACTGCGGGGCGGCTGGTACCACTACCGGCCCACCACACCGCTGCCGGAGGCGCTGCGCCTGACCCGCTCGGAATTCACCCCCGACTTCACGCTGTGCGTGCACGGCAGCTGCCGCCCCATGGGGCACTGGCTGCCTTCGGACGGAGGCATCACGCTGCTGTCTGCCTGCACGCAGCCGCACGCCGACGGCGCCCCCGGCTGAACACGCCATGTCCTACCTGCAACTGCTGGCGCCGGACTTCCTGTTGATCCTGTGCGGCTACCTGGTCTGCCGCCACACGCCCCTGAACCGTTCGGTCTGGCAGCCGGTGGAAGGCCTGGTGTACTACCTGCTGTTCCCGGTGCTGCTGTTCCAGTCGGTCGTCAAAAGCCCCATCGACGTGGGCGAGGCCGCGGGCCTGGTCGCCGCCGGCGCGGGCACCACGCTGTGCGGCGTGGCCCTGGCCTACAGCCTGCCGCACCTGCCCTGGCTGGGCCGGCGCATCGACCGGCGCGACCACGCGGCCGCTGCCCAGGTGGCGTTCCGCTTCAACTCCTTCATCGTGCTGGCCCTGGCCGAGCGCTTGGCCGGCGCGCAGGGCCTGCTCATGATGGCCGTTCTCATCGGCGTGTGCGTGCCGCTGGTCAACGTCGCTGCCGTCTGGCCCATGGCGCGCGGCGGCCAGCTGGGCTTTGCGCGCGAGTTGCTGCGCAACCCGCTGATCATCGCCACCGCCACGGGCCTGGCGGCCAACCTGCTGGGCCTGCGCATCCCGCAGTGGCTGGATCCCGCGGTGAGCCGCATCGGCGCGGCCTCGCTGGCGCTGGGCCTCATGGCGGCGGGCGCAGGCATGCAGTTTGGACTGCTCTCGCGCGGCAAGCTGCTGTCGGCGTCGGTGCTGGCCATACGGCACGTGGCGATGCCCCTGGTCGCCTGGGCCCTGGCGCATCTGCTGCGGCTCGATGCGGTGCAGACCTCGGTGCTGATGGCCTTTTGCGCCGTCTCCACGGCCTCCAGCTGCTACGTGCTGGCGGCGCGCATGGGCCACAACGGCGCCTACGTGGCGGGGCTGGTGACGCTGTCCACCGTGCTGGGCGCGGCAAGCCTGACGCTCGCGCTGGGCATGCTGCGCTGAAGCTACCTTATTGATAGCTGCCGGCGCTTTCTGCACGGGCGTTTGAGCCCGATTTCATTCAAACTTGCTGGGCCAGCGCCCAGGCCACGTGCTCGCGTACCAGGGCGCTGGCGTCGTCCGCGCGCGTGGCCAGCGCGGCGCGCAGCGCCGGGGCCTGCTGTGCATCGGCGGCGCGCAGCGCGTTGCCCAGCGCCACGGCGATGTTGCGCAGCCAGCGCTCGTGGCCGATGCGGCGGATGGGCCCGCCCTCGGTCATGCGCAGGAAGGTGGACTCGTCCCAGGCGAACAGGGCGGCCAGCTGCTGGCCCACCAGCCCGGCGCGCAGGTCGAAGTCCGGCAGGCTGCTGGCCTGGGCGAACTTGTTCCAGGGGCAGACCAGCTGGCAGTCGTCGCAGCCATAGATGCGGTTGCCCATCAGCGGGCGCAGCTCCAGGGGGATGGGGCCGGCGTGCTCGATGGTCAGGTAGGAGATGCAGCGGCGCGCATCCACCCGGTGCGGCGCGACGATGGCCTGCGTCGGGCACACGTCGATGCAGGCCTGGCAGCTGCCGCAGTGGGCGCTGACCGGCTCGGTGGGCTCCAGCGCCATGTCCACGTAGATCTCGCCCAGGAAGAACATCGAGCCGGCCTCGCGGCTGAGCACCAGCGTGTGCTTGCCGCGCCAGCCCTGGCCGCTGCGGCGGGCCAGCTCGGCCTCCAGCACCGGGGCCGAATCGGTGAACACGCGGTGGCCGAAAGGGCCCAGCGTCTGGGCGATGCGCTCGCTGAGCTTTTGCAGGCGCGAGCGCAGCACCTTGTGGTAGTCCCGCCCGCGGGCATAGACGGAGACGATGGCCTCGTTTGGGCGCTGCAGGCGGCTCCATTCCACGGCCTGCCATTCGGGCGGCGTGTCGCGCGGCAGGTAGTCCATGCGGGCGGTGATCACGCTCACCGTGCCGGGCACCAGCTCGGCCGGGCGGGCGCGCTTGGTGCCATGCGCGGCCATGTAATGCATCTCGCCATGGAACCCCTGGGCAAGCCACTGCATCAGACCGGGTTCGGCGCTGGACAAATCCACGCCGGCCACGCCGATTTGGGAAAATCCCAGCTCGCGGGCCCACTGCCGGATCTGGGGAATGAGTTGACTGCTGCCGATCACCATCAACATGAAATTGTAGAAACCCCGCGCGGCGCGCAGGCGTTGCTGACCCTGCAGCTGCAGTGGGACGACGAGGACGACACGCAGCGCTTTGCCGCCGCGCTGGCGCGCCAGCCGCAGCTGCGCGACGCCTTCATCACGCTGCACGGCAACCTGGGCGCCGGCAAGACCACGCTGGTGCGCCACCTGCTGCGCGCGCTGGGAGTGGCCGGGCGCATCAAGAGCCCGACCTACGCCGTGGTCGAGCCTCACCAGGCCCCGGGCCTGGACATCTGGCACTTCGACTTCTACCGCTTCACCGATCCGCGCGAGTGGGAGGACGCGGGTTTTCGCGACGTCTTCGCCAGCCCCGGCCTGAAGCTGGCGGAATGGCCCCAGCAAGCGGGCGCCGCCCTGCCGCCGGCCGATGTTGCCATTTGCCTGCATGCGAACGATGATGCGTCCCGGCAGGCGACGCTGACCGCCCACACGCCTCGCGGGCGCGACATGCTGCAAGGCCTGGCCCAGCCCCTGCCGGACATGCCATGAACGAAGCCGCGCCCCCCTCCTCCGCCTCCATCGTCCGCCCCGCAACCGACCCCGCGCGGCGCACGCTGCTGCGCGCGGGCACGCTGGTGCTGCTGCTGGGCGCCCAGCAGATCGCGCGCGGCGCCGGCATCGTGGCCGTGCGCGTGTGGCCGGCGCAGGACTATTCGCGCGTGACCATCGAGTCCGACCGCAAGCTGGTGGCCAGGCAGTTCTTCGTGGCCACGCCGCCGCGCCTGGCGGTGGACATCGACGGTCTGGACCTGGATTCGTCGCTGCGCGAGCTGGTGGCCAAGGTCAAGCCGGACGACCCCAACATCGCGGGCATCCGCGTGGGCCAGTACGCGCCGGGCGTGGTGCGGCTGGTGGTGGACCTCAAGCAGGCCGCGCTGCCCCAGGTGTTCTCGCTGGAACCCGTGGCCGCCTACCGGCACCGGCTGGTGTTCGACCTATACCCCGAGCAGGCGACCGACCCCCTGGAAGCGCTGATCGCCGAGCGCCTGCGCGACCCCACGGCTCCCGTGGCCACCGCCCCGGCGCTGCCCCCCATGGCGGCGGCCGCACCGTCCACCGACCCGCTGGAGGAGCTGATCGCGCGCCACAGCGCCCGCGGCGAAGCCCCGCCCCAGGGCCTGCCCCTGCCCGTGCCGGCCAAGCCCCCCGTCGCCAGCGCACCGTCGCCAGCACCGGTCCCCTCCACGCCCGCCCGCCCGCCCGCGCCGGCCGTCGCCCGGGCCACCGACCGGCTGATCATCGTGGCGCTGGACCCCGGCCACGGCGGCGAAGACCCGGGCGCCATCGGCCCCGCCGGCACGCGCGAGAAGGACGTGGTGCTCAAGGTCGCCCTGCTGCTGCGCGATCGCATCAACGCCACCACCGTGGGCGGCAATCCCATGCGCGCCTTCCTGACCCGCGACCGCGACTTCTTCGTGCCCCTGGCCACGCGCGTGGAAAAAGCCCGGCGTGTGCAGGCCGACCTGTTCGTCTCCATCCACGCTGACGCCTTCACCAACCCGGCCGCGCGCGGCGCCAGCGTTTTTGCCCTGAGCGAGGGCGGCGCCTCCAGTTCGGCCGCGCGCTGGCTGGCCAACAAGGAAAACCAGGCCGACCTGATCGGCGGGGTGAACGTGGGCGGACAGGACCGCCACGTGCAGCGCGTGCTGCTGGACATGAGCACCACCGCGCAGATCAACGACAGCCTCAAGCTGGGTAGCGTGCTGCTGGGCGAGATCGGCGGCATGGCCAAGCTGCACAAGCCGCGGGTGGAGCAGGCTGGTTTTGCCGTGCTCAAGGCGCCCGATATTCCCAGCGTGCTGGTGGAGACCGCCTTCATCAGCAACCCCGAGGAAGAATCGCGCCTGCGCTCGGCTGCCTACCAGGAGCAGTTGGCCGACGCGCTGATGCGCGGCATCACCCGATACTTCGCCAAGAACCCGCCGCTGGCGCGCAGCCGCACCGTGTAGGCCCGTGCGCCAGCCGGCCTTGTCGTGTTTGCACAAGGAGGTTGCCATGGCCCTGCCCCACGCCCAATCTGCCCAGGTCGTCAGCATCCGCCCGCTGGGCGCGGTGCTGCCGCAGACACAGTCCTACGCCATCATCAAGGCGCAGCAGCTGGAGGTGATCCGCGTCGTGCTGCGCGCGGGCGAACTCATGCGCCAGCACGACACGCCCGGCGAGATCACCGTGCAGTGCCTGGAGGGCGAAGTGGAGTTCCAGCTTGACCAGGACGTGCATCTGCTGCGCGCGGGCGACCTGCTGCACCTGCAGGCCCGTGCACCGCACGCTCTGCGCGCCGTGCACGACTGCTCGCTGCTGGTCACCATCTGCCTACAACCGGGCTGAGCCCGGTCCGAGGCTGGCGCGACAACGTTCCTACAGGGGGCGGCAAGGGCGGACTACAGCGGCCAAGAAAGGCCGCAGCCATAGTGAAGATACAGACCCCTCGGGGGCTAGGAAGGGCACCACCACCCGGCGGCGCCTCCGGCCGCAAGGCCCATTCTTCACAAGGAGTCCATCATGAATTACCGCCATCTTCTGTGTGTCGCAGCCAGCGCCGCCACCCTGGGCCTGGTCGGCTGCTCCAGCAACCCCACCAATGCCCAGATCGGTACGGGCGTAGGCGCCGTGGCCGGCGGCGTTTTGGGTAGCGCCGTGGGCGGCACCGCAGCTACCGTGGTTGGTGCCGGTGCAGGGGCCCTGGTCGGCCATGAGCTGGGCGAGGATCGGGACCGCGACCAGCGCCGGGGCCGCCGGTAAGGCAGCCTAGTCTTTTAACGGTGAAAATTAGCTCCAGCGCAGGCCCAGCCTGCGCTGGCAGCTATTTAATTTGAAGCGCTTTGGGCCTTGCGGCCGGCTCGCCAAGCGCCAAAGATGGCAATCAACCCGGGCACGAAGATCATGGCCCAGATGATCTTGTCCAGGTGCTGCTGCACCCAGTCCAGGTTGCCGAAGAAATATCCTGCCGTGCAGATGCCCAGCACCCACAGCACGGCCCCGCCCACGTTGTACGCGGTAAAGCTGCGCCGTTCCATCTGCGCCACTCCGGCGACGAAGGGTGCGAAGGTGCGAATGAACGGCATGAAGCGTGCCAGCACGATGGTCACGCCGCCGTAGCGCTCATAGAAGGCATGGGCCTGGTCGAAGGCCCGGCGGTTGAACCAGCGCGACTGCTCCCACTGGAACACCTTGGGCCCCAGGCAGCGGCCGATGCTGTAGTTGCATTGGTCACCCAAAATGGCCGCAGCCAGCAACAGCGCGCAGGCAAGTGGAAAATTCATCAGCCCTGCTCCGCTGAGCGCACCCACCACGAACAGCAGCGAGTCGCCCGGCAAAAAGGGCATCACCACCACGCCCGTCTCCACGAACACGATGATGAACAAAAGGGCATACACCCACGGCCCATAGCTGGCGACGAAGGCAGCCAGGTGCTTGTCCACGTGCAGGATGAAATCGACCAGAAACGACAGAACTTCCACAACGTCCCCAAAACATGCATGCGCGCCGGCCGGGTGCCAGCGGCATCGCGCCGTAATGTAGCGCCGCAGGCCCTGCATAGAATCTGCCGGGTGCATTCCGAACTGCCTTCTACCCGCCGCTCGATACGCGACCTGCCCGACGAACTCATCAGCCAGATAGCGGCCGGCGAGGTGGTGGAGCGTCCTGCCTCCGCCGTGCGCGAGCTGGTGGACAATGCCCTGGACGCCGGTGCCACCCAGGTCACCCTGCGGCTGTTGGCCGGTGGTGTGCGGTTGATCGCCGTGGAGGACGACGGCGCCGGCATTCCAGAGGAAGAGCTGCATCTGGCCCTGCGCCGCCACGCCACCAGCAAGATCGCCAATCTGCACGACCTGGAATCGGTGGCCACCATGGGCTTTCGCGGCGAGGCGTTGGCCGCCATTGCCTCGGTGTCGGAGATGGCGCTGCTGTCGCGCCCGCCCGGCCAGGCCAGCGCCTTCCTGCTGGACGCACGCAGCGGCGAGCTGCGCCCGGCCGCGCGCAGCCAGGGCACGACGGTGGAGGTCAAGGAGCTGTTCTTCTCCACCCCGGCGCGGCGCAAGTTCCTCAAGAGCGACGCGACCGAACTGGCGCACTGCGTGCAGGCGGTGCGACGCCATGCCCTGGCACGGCCCGACGTGGGCTTTGCCATCTGGCATGAAGGCCGACTGGTGGAGCAGTGGCGCCCTGCGCTGGACGCCAACGCCGCCGATGACGCTGAAGCCTGGCGAGCCGCCCTGGGCCGCCGCCTGGCGGACGTGCTCGGCGAGGATTTCCTGCAGCAGTCCGTGCCCGTGCACCGGCGCCTGGGCGGCGTGGAGGTCACGGGCTGGGCCGGTCTGCCGGACGCCGCGCGCAGCCGGGCCGACCAGCAGTACTGCTATGTAAACGGCCGCTTCGTGCGCGACAAGGTGCTGGCCCACGCCGCCCGCAGCGCTTACGAGGATGTGCTGCACGGCAACCGCCAGCCGGTGTACGCGCTGTACGTGCAGATGGACCCGCAGCGGGTGGACGTGAACGTGCACCCGACCAAGATCGAGGTGCGCTTTCGCGACAGCCGCGAGGTGCACCAGGCCGTGCGCCATGCCATCGACGACGCCCTGGCCGCTCCGCGCGCACAACAGCTGCAGCAGCAACAGCAGGCGGCACCGCAGCCCGCGGCGCCGGCGGCCCTGCCCATGCTGGGAGATATATGGTCAAAACAGCCTCTAACGCCCGCCAATCAAGCGCAGACAGCTATCAAATTTGAGACTCCGCAGACCGGCCATATGGTCTCGGACCAGGGCGCGCCGTGGAACCCGCCGGCACCCGCCCCCGCCTTTCAGGTGCCGCCGACCTCCCTGCCTGCCGCCCCGCTGCCCGAGGAAAACACCTGGCCCCTGGGGCGCGCCGTGGCGCAGCTGCACGGTGTGTACATCCTGGCCGAGAACGCCCAGGGCCTGGTGCTGGTCGACATGCACGCCGCGCACGAGCGCATCGTCTACGAGCGGCTGAAGGCCCAGGTGGGCGAGGGACGGCGCATGGCCAGCCAACCGCTGCTGATCCCGGCCACCTTCGCCGCCACGCCCGAGGAAGTCGCCACGGCCGAGATGCAGGCCGAGACCCTGGCGGCGCTGGGGCTGGAGGTGGTGCCGTTTTCCGCCCGCACCCTGGCCGTGCGCACCGTGCCCACCACGCTCGCCCAGGGTAATGCCGTGGAGCTGGCGCGCAGCGTGCTGGCCGAGCTGGCGGCGCATGACGCATCCACCGTGCTGCAGCGGGCACACAACGAGATCCTGGCCACCATGGCCTGCCACGGTGCCGTGCGCGCCCACCGTCGCCTGACGCTGGAGGAGATGAACGCCCTGCTGCGCCAGATGGAGGTGACGGAGCGCTCGGACCAGTGCAACCACGGCCGGCCCACCTGGCGCCAGTTGTCGATGAAAGAGCTGGACGCGCTCTTCCTGCGCGGCCGCTGACCGTACGGGCCACCGGCCCGCCCCCTGTGTTCTGTCGATCAGCCTTGCTGACCCAGGGTTGGGAAGGCCTGCGCACGCAAGAAAACCGGCTCCTGATGCAAAAAAACAGCAGAAATAACCCGAAGAGCAGTCGGATAAAGGCTGGTCGCGCATAAGTTCATGTCGTTTAGACATAATCCTATGCTGCACCGCCGCAAGGCCGTTACTCTGTTCCCCTTCTCTCCCTGCAGAAAGTCCCTGTTTTATGAAGCATCAGTCCGTGGGCCAATTCCTCGAGCATGTCGCCCAGCGCAACCCCGGCCAGCCGGAATTCCTGCAGGCCGTCACCGAAGTGATGGAAAGCCTGTGGCCCTTCATCGAGAAGAACCCACGCTACGCCGAACAGGGCCTGCTGGAACGCCTGGTCGAGCCTGAGCGCGTGATCATGTTCCGCGTGAGCTGGTTCGACGACCACGGCACGGTGCACATCAACCGCGGCTACCGCATCCAGCACAGCATGGCCATCGGCCCTTACAAGGGCGGCCTGCGCTTTCACCCCTCGGTGAACCTGTCGGTGCTCAAGTTCCTGGCTTTCGAACAGACTTTCAAGAACGCGCTGACCACGCTGCCCATGGGCGGCGGCAAGGGCGGTTCGGACTTCGATCCCAAGGGCAAGAGCCCGACCGAAGTCATGCGCTTTTGCCAGGCCTTCGTGACCGAGCTGTTCCGCCACGTGGGTGCCGACACGGACGTGCCGGCCGGCGACATCGGCGTGGGCGGGCGCGAGGTGGGCTTCATGGCCGGCATGTACAAGAAGCTGGCCAACACCGCTGCCGGCGTGTTCACGGGCAAGGGCCTGGCCTTTGGCGGCTCGCTGATCCGCCCCGAGGCCACGGGCTATGGCACGGTGTATTTCGCCGAGGAGATGCTCAAGACGCGCGGCCGCTCGCTGGACGGGCTGCGCGTGTCGGTCTCCGGCTCGGGCAATGTGGCGCAGTACGCGGTCGAGAAGGCCATGCAGCACGGCGCCAAGGTGGTCACGGTGTCCGACTCCAGCGGCACGGTGATCGACGAGGAAGGCTTCACTCCCGAGAAGCTGGCCATTCTGATGGACGTGAAGAACCACCACTATGGCCGCGTGAGCGATTACGCCGAGCGCACCGGCGTGCGCTTCGAGGCCGGCGTGCGCCCCTGGCACGTGCCGGTGGACGTGGCCCTGCCCTGCGCCACGCAGAACGAGCTGGACGAGCGCGACGCCGCCACGCTCATCAAGAACGGCGTGCTGTGCGTCGCCGAGGGCGCGAACATGCCTTCCACCAACGAGGCCGCCAAGGCCTTTGAAGCGGCCGGCGTGCTGTACGCCCCCGGCAAGGCCAGCAACGCCGGCGGCGTGGCCACCTCGGGCCTGGAGATGAGCCAGAACTCGGCGCGCCTGTCCTGGACGCGCGACGAAGTCGACGCACGCCTGCTGCAGATCATGCAGGGCATCCACGGGGCCTGCCTGCAGCACGGCCAGCGCGCAGACGGCCGCGTGAGCTACATCGACGGCGCCAACATCGCCGGCTTCGTGAAGGTGGCCGACGCCATGCTGGCGCAGGGCGTGGTCTAAGCGGCAGCCTTCGTCAGCGCGGGGCGGCCAGCAGCAGGCCGCCCGCGCCCATGAAGAAGCCGTCCGTGGCGCGGTTCAGCCGCACCACGGCGCGCGGCGTGCGGATCAGGCGGCGGATCTGCCGCCCGCAGCTGGCATACACGGCCGTGGAGACGAACTCGGCCAGCAGATAGGTCGAGCCCAGCACCAGGAACTGCCGCGCCGCGGGCTGACCCGGGTCGATGAATTGCGGAAAGATGGCCGCGAACAGGATGATGGCCTTGGGGTTGGTGATGCCCAGCAGAAATTCCTGGGCCACCAGCGCGCGCAGCGGCGCACGTCCCGCCATGGCCCCGTCCGCTCCCTCGGACAGGTCCGCCGTGCCGCCCAGTGAGCGGCTGTGAAAGGCGCGCCAACCGATCCAGAACAGATAGGCCGCGCCCAGCCACTTCACGGCGGTGAAGGCGGTCTCGGAAGCCAGCAGCATGGCGCCCAGCCCCACGGCCGAGATGGCCAGGAAGATGGCGAAGGCCGCCACGCGCCCGGTGGTGGCCACCAGCGCGGCGCCCCCGCCGGCGCGCATGCCGTTGTTCAGGCCGCAGAAATTGTTGGGTCCGGGCGTGAGCGCGATGGCAAAGGCCACGGGGAAGAACAGCAGGGCTTGCATGGCGCGCTCCTGGTTGGCGGGACGGCGGGAGCGCAGTTTAGTGCGTGTCCAGCGCCACGGTGCACAGCCAGGGCAGGCCGTCCAGGTCGTCGTAGTGGCCCACCACTACGGCGCGGCCCGCCTCGGCCGTGGCGCAGTCCTGCAGCGCGGCGCGCAGGTAGCCGATGGAGGCACGGTCCAGCGCGGCGACGGGCTCGTCGATCAGCGTCAGCGGCGCGCCGCTGGCCAAGGCCGCGGCCAGCAGCACCTTGCGCTGGCTGCCGGTGGAGAGCTGGAACATCGCCTTGTCCAGGTGGGGCTGCAACGCAAAGCCTTGCACATGGCGCTGCCATGCCGGGGCGCTCCAGCGCGGGTATTGCGCGGCCAAGGCCATGCTCCAGGCCAGCGGCGTCATGTCCCGCAGCCAGGCATCGCGCGGGTCGCGCCAGAACACCTGCTGGCGGTAGCCGGGGCTGCCGTGGGCCAGGCCGTTCAGCTGCAGGCGGCCTGCGGCCGGCACGATTTCGCCAGCCAGCAGCCGTAGCACGCTGGTCTTGCCAGCGCCCTCGTCCCCTAGCACCAGGACCAGGCCGGCCGGCAGATGCTGGCTCCAGCCCTGCAGGAGGGGCTTGCCGGGAAAGCCGAGATCCACCGCATGCGCCGCCAGCACGAAGGACGGCGCGCCCGCGCCCTGGGTCACACTCGGGGCTCGCATTTCAGACGTTGGAAAGGCCATGGCGTTGCATTTTCTTGATTTCGACTACAGCGAGGCGGAGGACGGCGTCGCCACCTGGGACGCCATTGCCAGCGTGCCCGAGGCGCGGCGGCAGGAGCTCGCCCAGGAGGTGCACAGCATACTGGCCTGGGCCTGGACGGAATTCGGCGCGCTGCACGGTCCTCATGAGGAGGGAGGCCTGTGGCAATACGACCTGCAATGCGAACGCCGGGGACAGCCGCTGCAGGAGCTTCGCTACGACGGGGCGCGCGGCGAGCTGGTGCCCGCCCTGCAGGCGGGAAGCGATGGACGCGTTACCCTCACGCTGTCGATAAGCGGGCTGCCGGCCTTTGCCGAGGCCTTCGCGGCGCACTTTGGCCTTTTTTAAGCAGGGCCTGGCCGCCCTACTACTGCAGCGATTCCTTGGCGGCCGCCGACAGGGCCAAGGGCAGCACGGCGATGCCTTCGTCGAGCAGCTGCGCCGCCTCCTGCGCCGTGGCTTGGCCGCGAATGCCGCGCTCCTCGATCTCGCCGTGGTGCATGCGGCGCGCCTCCTGCGCGAAACGCGTGCCCACGTCCTCGGTGTTGGCCATGATCCTGCGGGACAGCTGCAGCCAGGCGGCCTGCAGCTCGGCCGGCACGGAGGCCAGGGCGGCATCCTTGCCCGTGGACGGTGGGGGATGAGGCGCCGCGGTCGGCTGGTCGGGGCCGCTGCCCTGGTTGCTGCGCAGGTTCAGGCGGGGGGCGCTCAGAGCCTTGCGGATGTCGGCACTGGCGCACATGGGGCACTGCACTAGGCCGCGGGCCAGCTGGCTTTGGAAGTCGTCCTCGCTGCCGAACCAGCCCTCGAAGCCGTGGCCGTGGGCGCACAGGAGGTCGAGCACCTTCACGGCGGCCTCAAGCCTCTTCGGCCACGACCGCCCCCTTGCGGCGGACCAGGTAGCGGTAGACGAAGCCCGGGAAGGCCAGCGTGACGAACAGGGCACCCGTCACGGCGTAGAACTCCCAGTTCTGCGGGGCGATCTGGCCGGCGCGCTGCTCGATCAGCAGCGCCAGTGCGCCGACGATGAAATACATGAGCACCAGCTCGACCAGTCGCATGCCAAAGGGCTTGGGGCCGCCCTTAACGCGCGGGCCGGCGATCAACCAGCGCTCGCTCAGGAACGGCAGGTTGGCCGCGGCAAAGGCCGCGGCGATCACCAGCCAGATGGCGGCAGTCTGGGTCATCGGATTGAAAGATCAGGCCGGGTGCAGCGCACCGATGCTCAGGTCGCCAGCGCGCGCACGATGGCGTCCGCGCACAGGGCCATCAGGCCGCCGGGCAGGATGCCCAGCACCAGCACCAGCGCGCCGTTGAGCGTCAGCACCACGCGCACCTGCAGCGGCGCCGTGACGCGCGCAGCCGTCAGCGGCGCGTCGAAGTACATCACCTTGACCACGCGCAAGTAATAGAAGGCGCCGATCAGCGACATGACCACCGCAAACACGGCCAGGGCGATGTACAGCGACTGGCCGGAGGCGACCAGCGCCTGCAGCACCGACAGCTTGGCGTAGAAACCCACTAGCGGCGGAATGCCGGCCAGCGAGAACATGCAGATCGCCATCACGCCGGCGTACAGCGGGCTGCGCTGGTTCAGGCCGGCCAGGTCGGCAATCTCCTCGCTCTCGAAGCCGTCGCGCGCCAGCAGCAGGATGACGCCGAACGTGGCCAGGAAGGTCAGCACGTAGGTGACGATGTAGAACATGGCCGAGCTGTAGGCGTTCTCGACGGCCGTGGCGTCCACGTTGCCGTGCACCACGCCCGACATCAGGCCCAGCATGACGAAGCCCATCTGGCCGATGGTGGAGTAGGCCAGCATGCGCTTCAGATTGGTCTGGACGATACCGGCCAGGTTGCCCACCAGCAGCGAGCCGATGGCCAGCACGGCCAGCATCTGCTGCCAGTCGATGGCCAGCGGCAGCAGGCCGTCCACCAGCAGGCGAATGATGATGGCGAAGGCCGCCAGCTCAGGCGCGCTGCCGATGAACAGCGTGATGGCGGAAGGCGCGCCCTGGTACACGTCCGGCACCCACATGTGGAAGGGCACGGCGCCCAGCTTGAAGGCCAGGCCGGCCACCACGAACACCAGGCCGAAGACCAGCACCTGGTGGCGGATCTGGCCGGCGTTGATGGCCTTGAAGACCTGGCCGATGTCCAGCGAGCCGGTGGCGCCGTAGATCATCGACAGGCCGTACAGCAGAAAGCCGCTGGCCATGGCGCCGAGCACGAAGTACTTCATGGCCGCCTCGGTGGCCTGCGCATGGTCGCGGCGCAGGGCTACCAGCGCATAGCTGGACAGCGTCAACAGCTCCAGGCCCAGGTACAGCACCAGGAAGTTGTTGCCCGAAATCATCACGAACATGCCCAGCAGCGCCAGCATGGTCAGCGTGAACAGCTCGCCGCCGCGCAGCATGTCGCGGTCGGCGGCATAGGGACGGCTGTAGACCAGCGTGACCATCACGGCCAGGGTGGCGAAGCACTTGAGCCAGTTGCCCATGGCGTCGCTGACGATCATGTTGGCCCAGCCGTAGAAGGTGTTGCCGGTGCTGGCGTACATGGCCTGCATGGCGGCCACGACGGCCAGGGTGAGCATGGTCAGCACGTAGGTCGCAGTGCGCTGGCTGCTCTTGACGCCCAGGTCCACCAGGGCGATCACGCAGGCCATGACCAGCAGCACGATCTCGGGATAGATCGCCAGCCAGCTGATGTTGTCAATCATCTTCAATCTCTCGGTTCAGTCTGGTCAGGGAAGCTTGCTTTGCGCTACGTGCTTGAGCAGCTGCGCCACGGACGGATCCATCGCGTCGGTGAACGGCTTCGGATAGATCCCCATGTACAGCACGGCGATGGCCAGCAGCGACAGCATGAGGAACTCGCGACCGTTGATGTCGGCCATGGCGCGCACGTTGGCGTTGGTCACGGGGCCGAGGTAGACGCGCTTGTACATCCACAGCGTGTAGCTGGCGCCCAGGATCAGGGCGATGGCGGCGCCCAGGCCGACCCAGAAGTCGAAGCGCACGGCGGCAATGATGACCATCCACTCGCCCACGAAGCCCGCCGTGGCCGGCAGGCCGCAGTTGGCCATGGCGAACAGCAGCGCGAAGGCGGCGAACTTGGGCATGGTGTTGACCACGCCGCCATAGGCAGCGATCTCGCGCGAGTGCACCCGGTCGTACAGCACGCCGATGCACAGGAACATGGCGCCGGAGACGAAGCCGTGGGCAATCATCTGCACCAGGCCGCCGGAGATGCCCAGGTCATTGAAGATGAAGAAGCCCAGCGTCACGAAACCCATGTGTGCCACGGACGAGTAGGCCACCAGCTTCTTCATGTCCTTTTGCACCATGGCGACCAGGCCCACGTAGATCACGGCGATCAGCGAGAAGGTGATCATCAGCCAGGCCCACTCATGCGCGGCATCGGGTGCGATGGGCAGCGAAAAACGCAGGAAGCCATAGGCGCCCAGCTTGAGCATGATGGCCGCCAGCACGGCGGAGCCGCCGGTGGGGGCTTCCACGTGCACGTCGGGCAGCCAGGTGTGCACCGGCCACATCGGCACCTTTACCGCGAAGGCGGCGAACAGGGCGAAGAAGAGCAGCGTCTGCGCCGTGCCAGTCAAGGGCAGCTGGTGCCAGGTCAGGATGTCGAAGCTGCCGCCCGCCTGGTTGTACAGGTAGATGAAAGCCACCAGGGTGAGCAGCGAACCCATCAGCGTGTACAGGAAGAACTTGAACGCCGCGTAGATTCGGTTGGGGCCACCCCAGATGCCGATGATCAGGTACATCGGGATCAGTGTGGCCTCGAAGAACACGTAGAACAGCATGCCGTCCAGCGCGGCGAACACGCCGGTCATCAGGCCCGACAGGATCAGGAACGCGCCCATGTACTGGTTCACGCGCTCGGTGATCGACTGCCAGGAGGCGATCACCACGATCACCGTGATGAAGGCCGTCAGTGGCACGAACCACAGCGAAATGCCATCCACGCCCAGGTGGTAGTGGATGCTGAAGCGCTCGATCCAGACCGCTTTTTCAACGAACTGCATGGCGGCGCTGGTGCTGTCGAAGCCACTCATGAGCGGTACCGTCACGGCTAGTCCGATCAGGGCACCGATGAGCGACAGCCAGCGCACCAGCGGCGCCTGCCCCTCCCGGCCCAGGGCCAGCACCAGGGCGCCGAAGGCGATGGGCACCCAGATGGCAAGACTCAACAAACCCATTTTTCTTCTGCTCCCGTTATTTGTTGAGCCACACGAAGTACGTCATGAGGGCGAATACGCCAAGGATCATGATCAGCGCGTAGTGGTAGAGGTAACCGGACTGCATCCAGCGCACCACCGTCCCGATGCGGCCAACCAGCTTCCAGGAACCGTTGACCACGGCGCCGTCTATCAGCGCCTGATCGCCGCCCTTCCACAGGGCAATACCAAGACCGCGCGCGCCGCGCGCGACGATGTTCTCGTTGATCCAGTCCAGGTAGTACTTGTTGTCCAGCAGTGTGTAGACGGGCTGGAAGGTGCGCTTGATGGCCGCTGGCAGTGCGGGGTTGACCATGTACATGTAATACGACAGCGCCACACCAGCGGCAGCCAGCCAGAAAGGCAGCGTCATCAGGCCATGGGTGGCCATGGCCATGGGGCCGTGGAAGGCCTCGGCAATCGCCGCCATGGCGGGGTGGCGTGCGGCATCGACAAAGATCACGTCCTTGAAGAAGTCGCCGAACAGCATGGGCTGCACGTACAGGAAGCCGATGACCACCGAAGGAATCGCCAACAGGATCAGCGGCAGCGTCACCACCCAGGGAGACTCGTGCGGCTTGGCGTGGGCATCGTGGCCGTGACCATGGTCGTCGTGGTGGGCATCCGGGTTCTGGTCGTAGCGCTCCTTGCCATGGAAAACCAGGAAGTACATGCGGAACGAGTAGAACGCCGTCACGAACACGCCGGCCATCACGGCAAAGTAGGCGAAGCCGGCGGCTGGCAGGTTGCTGTGGTGCACAGCCTCGATGATGTTCTCCTTGGAATAGAAGCCCGAGAACAGAGGCGTGCCGATCAGCGCGAGCGAGCCCAGCAGCGAGGTGATCCAGGTGATGGGCATGTACTTGCGCACGCCACCCATCCAGCGGATGTCCTGGTTGTGGTGCATGCCGATGATGACCGAGCCCGCACCCAGGAACAACAGGGCCTTGAAGAACGCGTGCGTCATCAGGTGGAACACGGCCACCGAATAGGCGGATGCGCCCAGCGCCACCGTCATGTAGCCCAGCTGTGACAGCGTGGAATACGCCACCACCCGCTTGATGTCGTTCTGGATGATGCCCAGGAAACCCATGAACAGTGCCGTGATGGCGCCAATCACCAGGATGAAGTTCAGTGCCGTGTCGGACAGCTCGAACAGCGGCGACATGCGCGAGACCATGAAGATGCCGGCCGTCACCATGGTGGCGGCGTGGATCAGCGCGGAAATCGGCGTGGGGCCTTCCATGGAGTCGGGCAGCCACACGTGCAGCGGGAACTGCGCGCTCTTGCCCATGGCGCCGATGAACAGGCAGATGCAGATCACGGTGATCAGCATCCAGTCGGTACCGGGAAAGCCTACCGACCCCAGCTCACCCGACTTGGCGAAGATTTCGGAATAGTTGAAGGTGCCTGCGTAAGCCGCGATCAGCCCGATGCCCAGGATGAAGCCGAAGTCACCCACACGGTTGACCAGAAACGCCTTCATGTTGGCGAAGATGGCGGTGGGCTTGTTGAACCAGAAGCCGATCAGCAGATACGACACCAGGCCCACCGCCTCCCAGCCGAAGAACAGCTGCAGCAGGTTGTTGCTCATGACCAGCATGAGCATGGAGAAGGTGAACAGCGAGATGTAGGAGAAGAAACGGTTGTAGCCCGGGTCTTCTTCCATGTAGCCGATGGTGTAGATGTGCACCATCAGCGACACGAAGGTCACCACGCACATCATCATCGCCGTCAGGCTGTCGATGAGAAAGCCCACTTCCATCTTCAGCTCGCCCACCACCATCCAGGTGTAGAGGGTTTCGTTGAAGTAGGCACCGTCCATGGCCACGCTCTTGAGCGTCATGGCGGACAGCACGAAGGCGATGAACACGCCCAGAATGGTCAGCGTGTGGGACACGCCGCGGCCGATGCGGTTACCGCCAAAGGCCGTGCCGAAGACACCTGCCAGCAGCGAGCCGGCCAGCGGCGCCAGTGGCACCGCCAGCAGCGTCGAAACAGAAAGCGTTTGACTCATTGTTGAGAACCTTGCAAGTGGCGGGGCCGCATCAACCCTTGAGGGTGTTGAGATCTTCCGCGTCGATGCTGGAGCGGTTGCGGAACAACAGCACCAGGATGGCCAGGCCGATGGCCGCCTCGGCTGCCGCCACCGTCATGATGAAGAACACGAACACCTGTCCGTGCATGTCCCCCAGGTAGCTGGAGAACGCCACGAAATTCATGTTCACGGCCAAGAGCATCAACTCGATGGCCATGAGCAGCACGATGAGGTTCTTGCGGTTCAGGAAGATGCCCATCACGGACAGCGCAAACAGCATGGCGCCCAGCGACAGGTAGTGGCCCAGGGTGGGTGTCATTGCTTGTTCTCCTCGGCAGTGGGTGCGGCCTGCGGCACGGGTGCGGCGGTGGGCGCCATCTTCACCAGCACCATGCGGTCCTGGGCGCGCACGCGGATCTGCTCGCCCGGGTCGATGGCCTTGGAATCCTTGCGCTGGCGCAGCGTCAGGGCGATGGCGGAGATCATGGCCACCAGCAGAATCACGGCGGCGATCTCCACGGGCAGGAGGTACTCGGTATAGAGCAGCTGGCCCAGCGCCTGGGTGTTGGAATACGGCAGCGCCTTGCCAGCCGCGTCAACCAGCGCGCCCGCAACCTTGGGCTCTTCCATGCCGCGAAAGCCCGTCATCAGTACCGCCGCCATCTCCAGGGCGATCAGCGCACCGATCAGCACGGCCAGGGGGAAGTGCCGCCAGAAGCTGCGCCGCATGTTCTCGATGCGGATGTCCAGCATCATCACCACGAACAGGAACAGCACCATCACCGCGCCCAGGTACACCAGCACCAGCACGATGGCAAGAAATTCTGCCTTGAGCAACAGCCACAGACCGGACGCCTGCGAGAACGCCAGGATCAGGTGCAAAACGGCGTGCACAGGATTGCGCGCCGTGACGACCCGGAAGGCTGCATACAGCAGCACCACCGAGAACAGGTAGAAAAAGCCGGTCTTGACGTCCATGAATCGGGTCTTTTCAAAAATTCAGGCGTGAGGGTGTCGTCGCCGTGCGGGTCACCGGTACTTGGCGTCCGCGGCCTTGGCAGCGGCGATCTGCGGCTCGTAGCGGTCGCCCACGGCCAGCAGCATGTCCTTGGTGTAGTACAAGTCGCCGCGCTTTTCGCCGTGGTACTCGAGGATCTGCGTCTCGACAATGGAATCGACCGGGCAGCTTTCTTCGCAGAAGCCGCAGAAGATGCACTTCGTGAGGTCGATGTCGTAGCGCGTGGTGCGGCGCGAGCCGTCGGCACGCACGTCCGACTCGATGGTGATGGCCAGCGCCGGGCACACGGCTTCGCACAGCTTGCAGGCGATGCAGCGTTCCTCGCCGTTGTCATAGCGACGCAGCGCATGCAGGCCACGAAAACGTGGCGACAGCGGAGTCTTCTCCTCCGGGAACTGCACGGTGACCTTGCGGGCAAACGCGTAGCGGCCGGTCAGGACCATGCCCTTGGCCAGTTCCCAGAGCAGGAAGCTCTTGAAGAAGTCCTTCAGGGAGAAGGACGAAGAAGGAGCAGCAACAGCAGCCATGGATGCCCCCGTTATTTCCAGATGTTCCAGGGCGACAGCAGCCAGCCGCCCACGAGGATCAGCCACACCAGGGTGACCGGGATAAAGATCTTCCAGCCCAGGCGCATGATCTGGTCATAGCGAAAGCGCGGGAAGGTGGCGCGGATCCAGATGAAGCAGGACACGACCATGAAGGTCTTGATGCCCAGCCAGATCCAGCCCGGGATGAAGGCCAGGAAGGAGAACGGGGGAAGCCAGCCGCCCAGGAACATCAGCACCGCCAGGATGGACACCAGCCACATCGCGGCGTATTCCGCCAGGAAGAAGATGGCAAAACCCATGCCCGAGTACTCGACCATGTGGCCGGCGACGATCTCGGCCTCGCCCTCCACCACGTCGAAGGGGTGGCGGTTCACCTCGGCCACGCCGGATACCAGGTAGACGATGAAGATGGGCAGCAGCGGCAGCCAGTTCCAGGACAGGAAGTTCAGTCCCATGGCGGCCATCGTCCCGCGCTCCTGCACGGCCACGATCTGGGTCAGGTTCATGCTGCCCGAGACCATGATCACCACCAGGAAGCAAAAGCCCATGGCGATCTCGTAGCTGACCATCTGGGCGGACGCGCGCAGCGCACCCAGGAAGGCGTACTTGGAGTTGGAAGCCCAGCCGGCGATGATCACGCCATACACCTCGATCGAGGCGATGGCGATCACCAGCAGCAGGCCAGCGTTGATGTTGGCCAGCGCCATGTCCGGCCCGAAGGGGATGACCACCCACGCGGCCAGCGCCGGCATGATGGCCATGACCGGCCCCAGGTAGAACAGGCCCTTGGATGCGGCCGTGGGCTGGATCAGCTCCTTGGTCAGCAGCTTCAGCGCGTCGGCGATAGGCTGCAGCAGGCCGAAGGGACCCACGCGGTTGGGGCCCATGCGCACCTGCATGAAGCCCAGGAACTTGCGCTCCCACAGCGTCAGGTAGGCCACGGCGCCCAGCAGGGGCAGCAGCACGGCAACGATCTTGATCAGGTTCCACACGATGGGCCAGGCCACCGCGCTCCACCAGTCGGCGGCGACCAGATTCAGGCCGCCGTTGTACAGCGCGTCGATCATGCGGCGACTCCTTCGCCACGCGCAGCGCGCGCATCGGCAGTCAGTTGCAGCGAGGGGGCGCGGCGCACCAGCCCGTCGAGCTGGTAGATGCTGGCGACCACGGGCTCGGAGCACTCGCCGCTGGTGCCAGCGGGCTGCACCTGCGTGTGGTTGCTCAGGCGCTCGGCCGGCAGATGCGTCATGGCACCGGCCGGCTGGCCGGTGGCGGCGGCCAGCACCTCCTGCGAGGTTTCGTAGTCGACGCCGGTGATGCCCATCAGGTTGGACAGCACGCGCAGCACCTTCCAGGCCGGGCGGGTCTCGCCCAGCGGGCGGGCCGCGGCATGGAAGCTCTGCACCCGCCCTTCGGCATTGACGAAAGTACCCGACGTTTCTGTAAACGGCGCGATCGGCAGCAGCACGTCGCTGAATTCCATGTTGGCCTTGAAGGGGCTCAGAGTCACGACCATGTCCACCTGGCCCAATTTGGCCGCAGCCTCGGCGCCCAGGGCGGAATCGTGCACGGGCTCGGTCTGCAGCAGCAGCAGCGCCTTCAGGCCGCCCTGCAGCATGTGCGCGGCATTCAAGCCTTGCTGCTGCGGCTGCGCGCCGATGAACTGCGCGCCCACGGTGTTGGCCGCTTCCGTCAGGTAGCCGACGGCGGCGCCAGTCTGCTCGCCCAGCCACTGAGCCAGGGCCAGCAGCTGCGCCGCCTGCGCGTGGTGCGCGGCCCCGTTGCCCAGCAGGATGGCCTTGCGCTCGCCAGCCAGCAACGAGGCGGCGACGGCGCGGGCCTCGTCGCCCGCCTGGGCGCCGGCCACCGGAGCGGCGATACCTTTGTGCTCGGCGACGGCCGCAGCCACGGCGGCCAGCTGGCCGGCCCAGCCGGCGGCGGGCGCCAGCAGGGTCTGCAGCACCGGCATAGCCCAGTCGTATGCTACCGAATTAATAGCTGCCACCGCACATCCGGAGCGGGCTGCCTGGCGAATTCGCTGTGCAAAGAGCGGATGGTCCTTGCGCAGGTTGGAGCCCACCACCAGCACCGATTGCAGATTGCTCAGGGCGGCGATGGGCAGGCCCAGCCAGCGCACCCCGTCGGCCGGCGCGAACTCGGCATGGCGCAGGCGGTGGTCGATGTTGTCGCTGCCCAGGCCGCGCACGAGGCGGCCGGCCAGGTACAGCTCTTCGAGCGTGCTGTGCGGGCTGACCAGGGCGCCGATGGCCTGCGCGCCATGCTCTTTGGTCACGCACTGCAGGCCGTTGGCGACGTACTCCAGGGCCGTCTGCCAGTCCACTTCCTGCCACTGCCCTCCCTGCTTGAGCATGGGACGGGTCAGGCGCTCCTCGCCGTTGAGGGCTTCATAGGAGAAGCGGTCGCGGTCGGCCAGCCAGCACTCGTTGACCTCTTCGTTCTCGAAGGGCACGACGCGCATGACACGGTGGTTCTTGACCTGCACGATCAGGTTGGCGCCGGTCGAGTCATGCGGGCTGATCGACTTGCGGCGCGACAGCTCCCAGGTGCGGGCGCTGTAGCGGAAGGGCTTGCTGGTCAGGGCGCCGACCGGGCACAGGTCGATGACGTTGCCCGACAGCTCGGAGTCCACCGAGTCGCCGATGACCGTGGTGATCTCGGAGTGCTCGCCACGGTTGACCATGCCCAGCTCCATGACGCCGGCGATCTCCTGGCCGAAGCGCACGCAGCGGGTGCAGTGGATGCAGCGCGTCATCTCTTCCATGGAGATCAGCGGGCCCACGTCCTTGTGCGCCACCACGCGCTTTTCCTCGCCATAGCGCGAGCTGCTGGCACCGTAGCCTACGGCCAGATCCTGCAGCTGGCACTCCCCACCCTGGTCGCAGATCGGGCAGTCCAGCGGGTGGTTGATGAGCAGAAACTCCATCACCGACTGCTGGGCCTTGATGGCCTTGTCGCTCTTGGTGTGCACCACCATGCCCTGCGTGACCGGCGTGGCACAGGCAGGCAGCGGCTTGGGCGCCTTTTCCACGTCCACCAGGCACATGCGGCAGTTGGCGGCGATGGAAAGCTTCTTGTGATAGCAAAAATGCGGGATGTAGGTGCCGGCCTTCTCGGCGGCATGCATGATCATGCAGCCTTCGCCGACCTCGACCTTGCGCCCGTCCAGTTCGATTTCAACCATATGTGTACTCGCGGTCAGGCGCCCGCCGAGGGAGAGCCCTCGCGGTTGGCCTGACGAATCAGCGTCTCAAATTCCGGACGGAAGTGCTTGATCATGGCGCGCACCGGCATGGCCGCCGCATCGCCCAGAGCGCAGATGGTCCGGCCCTGGATGTTGTCGGCCAGGGAGTTCAGCAGGTCCAGGTCGCCATCGCGCCCGCTCTCGTGCAGGATGCGGTCGATCACACGCCACATCCAGCCCGTGCCCTCGCGGCACGGCGTGCACTGGCCGCAGGATTCGTGCATGTAGAAATACGACAGGCGCAGCAGCGATTCAACCATGTCGCGCGAGTCGTCCATGACGATCACCGCGCCCGAGCCCAGCATGGAGCCTGCCTTGGCGATGGAGTCGTAGTCCATCGTGCATTCCATGATGACGTGCGCGGGCAAAACCGGAGCGGACGATCCACCAGGGATCACCGCCTTGAGCTGCCGGCCCTTGCGCACGCCGCCGGCCAGCTCCAGCAGCTTGGCAAAGGGAGTGCCCAGGGGAATCTCGTAGTTGCCGGGACGCTCCACGTCGCCCGAGACCGAGAAGATCTTGGTGCCGCCGTTGTTGGGCTTGCCGCACTCCAGGTAGGCCTGGCCGCCATTGCGGATGATCCAGGGCACCGCCGCGAAGGTTTCGGTGTTGTTGATGGTGGTCGGCTTGCCGTACAGGCCGAAGCTGGCCGGGAAAGGCGGCTTGAAGCGCGGCTGGCCCTTCTTGCCCTCCAGCGATTCCAGCAGTGCGGTTTCTTCGCCGCAGATATAGGCGCCGAAGCCGTGGTGGGCGTGCAGCTGGAAGTTGAAGCCGCTGCCCATGATGCCGTCGCCCAGGTAGCCGGCCGCACGCGCCTCTTCCAGCGCAGCCTCGAACCGCTCATAGACCTGGAAGATCTCGCCGTGGATGTAGTTGTAGCCCACGGTGATGCCCATCGCGTAGGCGGCGATGGCCATGCCCTCGATCACGATGTGCGGGTTGTACATGAGGATGTCGCGGTCCTTGCAGGTGCCCGGCTCGCCCTCGTCGGAGTTGCACACCAGGTACTTCTGTCCCGGGAATTGGCGCGGCATGAAGCTCCACTTCAGGCCTGTGGGAAAGCCCGCGCCGCCGCGCCCGCGCAGGGCGGACTCCTTCATGGTGGCGATCACCTGGTCCTGCGTCATCCCCTCGCCGCCGTCCTGGCCCAGGATCTTGCGCAGCGCCGCGTAGCCGCCGCGCGCCTCGTAGTCCTTCAGGCTCCAGTTGCTGCCGTTCAGGCCGGCGTAGATCTGCGGGTTGATGTGGCGGTCATGGAAGCAGGTCTGGTTGCCCGTGGCCAGGAACTGCTCCAGCACTTGGCTCGCGCTCGTCATGCCCGGCCCTCCGCGGCCCGCAGGCCGTCCACCAGCTGGTCCAGCTTGTCGTCTTCCATGAAGCTGCACATGTTGCGGTCGTTGACCAGCATCACCGGCGCATCGGCGCAGGCGCCCAGGCACTCGCACTGCTGCAGCGTGAACATGCCATCGGGAGTGGTCTCGCCCATCTTGATGCCCAGCTTGGCCTCCAGATGGTGCAGCGCCTCCTGGCCGCGGCGCAGCTGGCACGGCAGATTGGTGCACACGGCCAGCTTGTACTTGCCGACGGGCTGCTGGTTGTACATGTTGTAGAACGTGGTGACTTCGCGCACCGCGATCTCGGGCATGCCCAGGTACTCGGCAATCTCGGCCTCGGCCGCCTGGGTGATATGGCCCTGCTCCTGCTGCACGATGGCCAGGCAGGCCATGACGGCGGACTGCTTCTGCTCGGGCGGGTACTTCGCCACCTCGCGGGCAAAGCGCTCTTGGGTCGCTTGCGTGATCATCGGTCAATCTCTCCGAACACGATATCCAGGGTGCCGATGATGGCCACGGCATCGGCGATCATGTGCCCGCGGGTCATTTCGTCCAGCGCCGCCAAGTGTGCGAAGCCGGGGGCACGGATCTTCAGGCGGTAGGGCTTGTTGGCGCCATCGCTCACCATGTAGATGCCGAACTCGCCCTTTGGGTGCTCCACGGCGGCATAGGCCTCGCCCTCGGGCACGCGGAAGCCCTCCGAGAAGAGCTTGAAGTGGTGGATCAGGTCCTCCATGCCGCTCTTCATGCGCTCGCGCGGCGGCGGAGCGATCTTGTGGTTGTCCACGATGACCGGGCCGGGGTTGGCACGCAGCCAGTCCACGCACTGCTTGATGATGCGGTTGGACTGGCGCATCTCGGCCACGCGCACCAGGTAGCGGTCATAGCTGTCGCCGGTCACGCCCACGGGCACGTCGAAATCCATGCGGTCATAGACCTCGTAGGGCTGCTTCTTGCGCAGGTCCCAGGCGATGCCGGAGCCGCGCAGCATGGGGCCGGTCATGCCCAGGCTCAGCGCGCGCTCGGGCGCCACCACGCCGATGCCCACGGTGCGCTGCTTCCAGATGCGGTTGTCGGTCAGCAGCGTTTCGTATTCGTCCACGCACTTGGGGAAGCGCTGTGTGAAATCGTCGATGAAGTCCAGCAGCGAGCCCTGGCGGTTGCGGTTGCGCTCCTCGATGGCGCGCGCGTTGCGCACCTTGCTGGCCTGGTACTGCGGCATGCTGTCCGGCAGGTCGCGGTACACACCACCCGGACGGAAGTAGGCAGCGTGCATGCGCGCGCCCGACACCGCCTCATACATGTCGAACAGGTCTTCGCGTTCGCGGAAGGTGTAGATCAGGATGGTCGAGCTGCCGCAGTCGTTGCCGTGCGAGCCCAGCCACATCAGGTGGTTCAGCAGCCGGGTGATCTCGGCGAACATCACGCGGATGTATTGCGCGCGCAGCGGCACCTCGATACCCAGCAGTTTCTCGATCGCCAGGCAGTAGGCGTGCTCGTTGCTCATCATGGACACGTAGTCGAGACGGTCCATGTAGGGCAGCGACTGGATGTAGGTCTTGTGCTCGGCGAGCTTCTCGGTCGCGCGGTGCAGCAGGCCGATGTGCGGGTCGGCGCGCTGCACCACCTCGCCGTCGAGTTCGAGCACCAGGCGCAGCACACCGTGCGCTGCCGGGTGCTGCGGACCGAAGTTCAGGGAGTAGTTCTTGATTTCAGCCATGGATGATTCACCTGGGCGCGGCAGCGCTTCAGTGCAGGCCTCCGTAGTTTTCCTCGCGGATGATGCGGGGCGTGACTTCGCGCGGCTCGATGGTCACCGGCTCGTAGACCACGCGGCGCAATTCGGGGTCGTAGCGCATCTCGACGTGGCCCGACAGCGGGAAGTCCTTGCGGAAGGGGTGGCCGATGAAGCCATAGTCGGTCAGGATGCGGCGCAGGTCGGCGTGGCCGTCGAAGACGATGCCGAACAGGTCGAAGGCCTCGCGCTCAAACCAGTTGGCCGAGTTCCACAGGTCGTTGACCGACGGCACGACGGGAAAGTCATCGTCCGGGCAGAAGACCTTGACGCGCACGCGCTGGTTCAGCGACACCGACAGCAGGTGCACCACCACCGCGTAGCGCGCGCCCTCGACGCCAACGTCTCGGTAGGTGGAGTAATCCACGCCGCACAGGTCGATGAGCTGCTCGAAGCGGCAGCCGGGCGCGTCGCGCAGAATCTGCATGGCACCAAGATAGTCGGCGGCGGAAACCACCACCGTCAGCTCGTCCAGCGCCAGGGTGATGGCACGTGCCTTGGCGCCCAGGGCAGAGGCGACAGCGTCGCGCAGGGCTTCGGGCGCAACGGCGGTGGCGGAAGCGATATCTATCATCGAATGCCTTTCACGCACGCGCAATGGTGTTGGTGCGGCGGATCTTCTGCTGCAGCTGGATGATCCCGTAGATCAGCGCCTCGGCCGTGGGCGGGCAGCCCGGCACGTAGACGTCCACCGGCACGATGCGGTCGCAGCCGCGCACTACCGAGTAGCTGTAGTGGTAGTAGCCGCCGCCGTTGGCGCACGAACCCATGGAGATGACCCAGCGCGGCTCGGCCATCTGGTCGTAGACCTTGCGCAGGGCCGGGGCCATCTTGTTGCACAGCGTGCCGGCCACGATCATCAGGTCGGACTGGCGCGGGCTGGCACGGAACACCTCGGCGCCGAAGCGACCCAGGTCGTAGCGCGCGGCCGCCGCGTGCATCATCTCGACGGCGCAGCAGGCGAGGCCAAAGGTCATGGGCCACAGCGACCCGGTCTTGGCCCAATTCACCACCGAGTCGTAGCTCGTGGTGATGAAGCCTTCCTTCATCACACCTTCAATCATCGTGTCATTCCTTCTAGCGGCTCTGCGGCGCTCATTCCCAGTTCAGCGCACCCTTTTTCCACTCGTAGGCGAAACCCACGACCAGGATGGCCAGGAAGATCAGCACGGCAACGAAGCCGGTCATTCCCACCTGCTGCAGGCTCACCGCCCAGGGAAACAGGAAGGCGATCTCCAGATCGAACAGGATGAACAGGATGGCCACGAGGTAGTAGCGCACGTCGAACTTCATGCGCGCGTCCTCGAAGGCCTCGAAGCCGCATTCGTAAGGGGAGTTCTTGGCCGGATCGGGCCGGTTCGGGCCCAGTACGTAGCCCAGCAGCAGGGGTACAACCCCAATGGCAGCCCCCACCAGAATGAACAGGAGGACTGGGAGGTACTGATCGAGATTCATGTGGAGACCTGCTCACCGTTGAAAAGCCGCCCTGCCCGTATCGCCATGCGACCCGGATAAGGCGGCCTTATGTGATTGGTGCCGTCGGCGAGACTCGAACTCGCACAGCTTTCGCCACTACCCCCTCAAGATAGCGTGTCTACCAATTCCACCACGACGGCTGTCTTGTTGTTTTGCGCATCCTCAAAGCACGGACCGATGGCCGGCACGGCTTTCCAGACAGACAGCGATTCTAACCCGGAAAAACCCTGTGACAGATCGGGCGGCGGATTATTTGCGCCGCCCTGCCCAGCCTTACTTGGTCGGGATCTGCGCCGCGCCGGAGGCCGGCTCGGCAGCGGGTGCGGGCACCTCGGCCGATGCGGCCGGCTCGGCGGCGGGCGCCGGGGCGCTGCTGGCCGGCACCGCGGCCGCCGGGCCTTCCAGCACGCTGCCCACGCTGGGCGTGCGCTGGTTGCCCAGGTAGGCCAGGGCCAGGGTGGCCACGAAGAACACGGTGGCCAGCACGGCCGTGGTGCGCGACAGGAAGTTGGCGCTGCCGCTGGCGCCGAACAGGCTGCCCGAGCCGCCGCTGCCAAAAGCCGCACCCATGTCGGCACCCTTGCCATGCTGGATGAGGATCAAACCGATCATGGCCAGGGCGGTCAGTATCTGCACCGCCAGGATGATGTTCACAAAGGCATTCATACGCGTTTAACTCCTGATTTGATAGCTACTCACGCTTGCGTGGCGCGGGCTGCAGCAATAATTTGCAAGAAATCCTGGGCCTTGAGCGAGGCCCCGCCCACCAGCCCGCCGTCGATGTCGGCCTGGGCCAGCAGTTCGGCGGCGTTGGCCGCGTTCATGCTGCCGCCGTACAGCAGCGGCACGCGATCGGCCTGCCCGGTGGCGGCGGCCAGCTGGGCGCGCAGCACGGCGTGCACCTCCTGCGCCTGCTGGGGCGTGGCCGTGCGGCCGGTGCCTATGGCCCAGACGGGCTCGTAGGCGACGACGATCTCGCTGATGCAATGACCGTTCGTATGGACCACGGCGGCCAGCTGGCGGCGCACCACGTCCATGGTCTGGCCGGCCTCGCGCTCGGCCAGCGTCTCGCCCACGCAGACGATGGGCGTGATGCCGGCAGCCAGTGCCTTCTGCGCCTTGGCCGCAACGGCGGCATCGCTCTCGCCGTGGTACTGGCGCCGCTCGGAGTGTCCGACCAGCACGTAGCGCGTGCCGAACTCGCGCAGCATGGTGGCCGAGGCCTCGCCCGTATAGGCGCCGCCGTCGTGCTGCGACACGTCCTGCGCGGCCAACTGGATGGCGGAGCCCGCCACCAGCGACTGCACCTGCGCCAGGTAGGGCGCGGGCACGGCCACGGCTACGGTGCAAGCGCCCTGCTGGCCTTCCAGTCCGGCGCGCAGCGCGCCCAGCAGGGCCTCGTTGGCGGCCAGGCTGCCGTTCATCTTCCAGTTGCCGGCGATGAGTTTGGTTCTGGCCATCACGCGCTCCAGGTCAGGACGATCTTGCCCACGTGCTGGTTGGATTCCATCAGCGTGTGGGCCTGCGCCGCGTCGGCGGCGGCAAAGGTGCTGTGGATCACCGGGCGGATGGTGCCCGCCGCCAGCAGCGGCCAGACCTGCTCGCGCAGGGCCTGCGCGATGGCGGCCTTGAAGGCCACCGGGCGCGGGCGCAGCGTGGAGCCGGTGACGGTGAGGCGCTTGCGCAGCACCGCGCCGGCGTCGATCTGCGCCTGGACGCCGCCCTGCACGGCGATGATGACGATGCGCCCGTCCTCGGCCAGGCAGCTGAGTTCGCGCGCCACGTAGTCGCCCGCCACCATGTCCAGCACCACGTCGACGCCGCGGCCTTCGGTGATGCGCAGCACCTCGGCGGCGAAGTCGTGCGTGCGGTAGTTGATGGCGTGGTGCGCGCCCAGCCCCAGGCAGGCGGCGCACTTGTCGTCGGAGCCGGCGGTGACGATCACCGTGGCGCCGCGGGCGCGCGCAAGCTGGATGGCCGTGACGCCGATGCCGCTGGAGCCACCCTGCACCAGCAGCACCTCGCCCGACTGCAAGCGGGCGCGGTCGAAGACGTTGCTCCAGACGGTGAAAAAGGTTTCGGGCAGCGAGGCGGCCTCGACGTCGGACAGTCCGGCCGGCACCGGCAGGCACTGCCCGACGGGCGCCACGCACCACTGCGCGTAGCCGCCGCCCGCCACCAGGGCGCAGACGCGGTCGCCCACGCGGATGCCCGCACGCTCCATGGCGGCCTCGTCGCCGGACTCGACCACGCCCGCGACCTCCAGGCCTGGCAGATCGGATACGCCGGGCGGGGGCGCATAGTGGCCCTTGCGCTGCAGCACGTCGGGGCGGTTCACACCGCTGGCGGCCACGCGGATCAGCAACTCGCCGCTGCCGGCCTGCGGGCGCGGACGCTGCGCCAGGCGCAGTCCTTCAGGCGCGCCAAAGGCCGTGATTTCCACGGCCTGCATGGTGGTTTCGTTCATCGCAAAAATTGGCATTAAAACAGGCGCCAGCGCTTGTAGGACAAGCGCTGGCAGCTACTTTTTCAATAGCAATCAGAGCTCTGTGGAGCCCGGTGCCTCGCCGCCGGCGTTGCCGCCATGGCCGCTCTGGCCGTTGTGCTGCTGGCCATGGCCGTTGCCGTCGCGGCGCTCGCCGCGGCCGCCTTCACGGCGTTCGCTGCGCTCACCACGATCGCCGCGGTCACCACGCTCCGGGCGCTCCATGCCGGCGGGACGCTCGGTCAGGGCCTTCAGGGACAGCTTGACGCGGCCCTTCTCGTCCGTCTCCAGCACCTTCACGCGCACGACCTGGCCTTCCTTGAGGTAGTCGTTCACGTTTTCCACGCGCTCGTGGGCGATCTGGCTGATGTGCAGCAGGCCGTCCTTGCCGGGCAGCAGGTTGATCAGGGCGCCGAAGTCCAGGATCTTGGTGACCGGGCCTTCGTAGATCTTGCCCACCTCGACCTCGGCCGTGATCTCCTCGATGCGGCGCTTGGCCTCGTCGGCCTTGGCGGAGTCGTTAGAGGCGATGGTGATGGTGCCGTCTTCCTCGATGTTGATCTGGCAGCCGGTCTCGTCGGTCAGCGCGCGGATGGTGGCGCCGCCCTTGCCGATCACGTCGCGGATCTTCTCGGGGTTGATCTTCATGGTGTAGAGCTTGGGCGCGAAGCTGGAGATCTCCGTGCGCGCCTCGCCCATGGCTTCCTGCATCTTGCCCAGGATGTGCATGCGCGCTTCCTTGGCCTGGGCCAGGGCGACTTCCATGATCTCGCGGGTGATGCCCTGGATCTTGATGTCCATCTGCAGCGCGGTGATGCCGGCCGTGGTGCCGGCCACCTTGAAGTCCATGTCGCCCAGGTGGTCCTCGTCGCCCAGGATGTCGGTCAGCACGGCAAAGCGGTTGCCGTCCTTGATCAGACCCATGGCGATGCCGGCCACGTGCGCCTTCATGGGCACACCGGCGTCCATCAGCGACAGGCAGCCGCCGCAGACCGAGGCCATGGAGGACGAGCCGTTGGATTCGGTGATCTCGGACACCACGCGGATGGTGTAGGGGAACTCGTCCTTGGAGGGCAGCGCGGCGATCAGCGCGCGCTTGGCCAGGCGGCCATGGCCGATCTCGCGGCGCTTGGTGGAGCCCATGCGGCCCACTTCACCGGTGGCAAAGGGAGGCATGTTGTAGTGGAACAGGAAACGGTCCTCGAACTCGCCGGCCAGCGCGTCGATGCGCTGCGCGTCGCGCTCGGTGCCCAGCGTAGTCACCACCAGGGCCTGCGTCTCGCCACGCGTGAACAGGGCCGAGCCGTGCGTGCGCGGCAGCAGCGAGCTGCGGATCTCGATGGGACGCACGGTACGCGTGTCGCGCCCGTCGATGCGCGGCTCGCCGGCCAGGATCTGGCTGCGCACGATGCGCGCCTCGATGTCGAACAGCAGCGCCTCCACGGCCGTGGCGTCGAACGCCGCGCCCTCGTCCTTGAGGCTTTGCAGCACGGCGGCGGAGGCCTCGCGCAGCGCCTGGGTGCGGGCCTGCTTACTGCGGATCTGGTAGGCGGCGCGCAGCTTGTCCTCGGCCAGCTGCGTAACCTTGGCGATGAAGGCCTCGTCCTTGGCGGCGGGCTGCCAGTCCCAGGTGGGCTTGCCGGCCTCGCGCACCAGCTCGTGGATGGCCTCGATGGCGATGCGGCCCTGCTCGTGGCCGAAGACCACGGCGCCCAGCATCACGTCCTCGGGCAGCTGCTCGGCTTCGGACTCGACCATCAGCACGGCGGCCTCGGTGCCGGCCACGACCAGGTCCAGCTGCGAGTTCTTGCGCTCGGTCTGGCCGGGGTTGAGCACGTATTCACCGTTGATGTAGCCCACGCGCGCGGCGCCGATGGGGCCGTTGAACGGGATGCCCGAGACCGACAGCGCGGCGCTCACGCCCAGCATGGCGGCGATGTCGGCGTCCACCTCGGGGTTCAGCGAGATGGTGTGGATGACCACGTGCACGTCGTTGTAGAAGCCCTCGGGGAACAGCGGGCGGATCGGGCGGTCGATCAGGCGGCTGGTCAGCGTCTCCAGCTCGGAGGGCTTGGCCTCGCGCTTGAAGAAGCTGCCGGGGATCTTGCCGGCGGCGTAGGTCTTCTCGATGTAGTCCACCGTCAGCGGGAAGAAGTCCTGGCCCGGCTTGGCCGTCTTGGACGCGGCCACGGTGGCCAGCACCACGGTGTCGTCGACATTGACCAGCACGGCGCCGCCGGCCTGGCGGGCGATCTCGCCCGTCTCCAGAGTGACCGTGTGCTGGCCCCACTGGAACGTCTTGGTGACCTTGTTGAACATCGTCATGGTTTGCTCCTGAAAAAATAGCTGCTCACGCTTGAGCAGCAATGCTTTGGAGGTCAAACAGACCGCGATGCCATTCCAGGCAAGCGCTGGCAGCTATCAAAAAATGAGCCAACGCGCACGTGGAATGACACAGCTTCGCTCTGCCGACGGATCTCCAAACGGGAAACTTGAAGTAAAAACGCCTGAGTCAGACCATCCAACTCAGGCGTTGCTCTCGGGCATGGCGCTTACTTGCGCAGGCCCAGCTTGGCGATCAGCGCCGTGTAGCGCTCGGCGTCCTTGGCCTTGAGGTAGTCCAGCAGCTTGCGGCGGCGGCTCACCATGCGCAGCAGGCCACGGCGGCCGTGGTGGTCCTTGGCGTGCTGCTTGAAGTGGGGCGTCAGCTCGTTGATGCGGGCCGTGAGCAGGGCCACCTGCACTTCGGGGCTGCCGGTATCGTTGGCGGCGCGCTGGTTGGCCTTGACGACTTCGGCCTTGACGGAGGATGCGATCATGAATTTTTCCTGATGTAGGCCGGGCGGCAGGCGGGCGGCGGAAGCTGAGAGTTCGCGCGCCACGCAAAGGCCTGTGTCCGATGCCTGGTTGTGACTTGCGCCGGCAACTGGAAAGGCCGCCGGCGTGCGTCTTGCACTATGCAAAACCTGTCGATTATATCGCCTGCGTTCTTTTTCCGGTACCCGCAGCCCCACGGATGGCCGGCCGGCGACGGGCCATCCATGATCGCAGCCCGCCAGAAACCACGTCCACGCCATGCACTTTGCCCCGCTTCCGCTGCACCGCGCGCTGTTATGCGCCCTGCTCGCCCTGGCCACTGCCGGCATGGCGCAAGCAGCACCGGCATCCGGTGCGCCCCCGAAGAAATCCAAGGCCGTGAAGGTCAAGCCGCAGCAGAACAATTCGCAGGAAACCGCCGCCGAGCGCGACCGCCGCCTGTACCGCGAATGCAAGGGCCTGCCCAACGCCGGCGCCTGCCTGGGCTACACGCGCCGTTGAAAAAAGCGGCCCGGGTGCCCGGAACTGTTCAAAACCTGGGCTAGAATTCGCCCCGTTGTCGCAGCGCAATCCGGTCTGGCAACCAGCCGGAACAGCAAAACGACAATTTTTGAAAAGAGCCCGAAAATTTCGTGCTACAATTCAAAGCTTCGCGGCTGTAGCTCAGCTGGATAGAGTACTTGGCTACGAACCAAGGGGTCGTGGGTTCGATTCCTGCCAGCCGCACCAAACGGTAAGCCCTGAGTCTGAAAGGACTCAGGGCTTTTTCGTATGTGCCGCACGAAACGCGGCACCATTGCGGCATGAGCAAAGCCTTTACCCGCGAAGCCGACGCCCCCGAAGATGACGACGACGGCGCGGCCCCTGCCTCACCCATTCCGGCAGGCGGCAAAAACTACATCACTCCCCAGGGCTACGCGCGCCTGCGCGGCGAGCTGCTGCAGCTGATCGACGAGGAGCGGCCCAAGGTCGTGGACATCGTGCACTGGGCCGCCAGCAACGGCGACCGTTCGGAAAATGGCGACTACCTGTATGGCAAGAAACGCCTGCGCGAGATCGACCGCCGCATCCGTTTCCTGACCAAGCGACTGGAGATCGCAGAGGTGGTGGACCCATCCGTGCATGCCGGCAGCGATCAGGTCTTCTTCGGCGCCACCGTCACCTATGTGGACGACGAGGACGAAGAACGCACGGTGACCATCATGGGCGTCGACGAGGCCGACAACGCATCGCAGCAGATCAGCTGGATCTCCCCGGTGGCCCGGGCGCTGCTCAAGTCCCGCGAGGGCGATGAGGTCACCTTGATGACGCCGGCCGGCCAGCGCACGCTGCAGGTGCTGCAGGTGAGCTACCCCGCGCCCGAGCAAGGCGGCCGCTGACGGCAGCCCTGCCTGCCCGTCAATCGGCGGCGGGCTGGGGCAGCACGCGCCAGGCGCGCAGCACCGAAGGCGTGCGGCGCAGGTTGCGCAGCGTCGCCTCGACATGGGTCAGGTCGCGCACGGCCACCACGAAGCGCAGCTCGGTGGTCGCCATGGCGTCATCCATGTCCATGCGCACGATGTCCGCCTCCGAGCTGGACAATTCGGAGGCAACGCGCGCCAGCACCCCCTTGCCGTTGTTCACCGTCACAGTGATGCCGGCCTCGAAAAGACGCGTCGGCTCGTCGGCCCAGTCCACCGCGATGAAGCGCTCGGCGTCTTTGCGCTGCAGCCGCTGGGCCACGCCGCAGCGGGCGTGGTGCACCACCAGGCCTTCGCCCCGCCCCAAATAGCCGACGATGGGATCACCCGGCACGGGACGGCAGCAGGTCGCGTACTGGATGGAGGCACTTTCGCTGCCGTCCAGCATGATGCCGCCCTGGGAGACGTTCTCGTGCGCGGCGTAGCGTTCACGGCTGAGCAGCACGGCGTCCGGGCGCAGGCCGCTTTCGGCCAGCAGCCCCACCAGCCGCTTGGCCACGATGCCGGCCACCCGTCGGCCCAGGCCGATGTCGGTCAGCAGCTCGGCCTGGGACCGGCTGCCCGTGAAGCGCAGCAGCCGATCCCACAAGGCGGCATGGTTCTGCGCATCGGGCAGTTGCTCGATACCCTCGGCGCGCAGCGCCTGGGTGAGCAGCTTCTCGCCCAGCCCGGCGGATTCGCTCTGCGCCAGCGTCTTGAGATAGTGGCGGATCTTGGAGCGCGCCCGGGCGGTGCGTACAAAGCCCAACCAGGCCGGGTTGGGCCGCGCACCTTGCACGGTAGTGACTTCCACCACGTCCCCGTTCTTCAGCTCGGTGCGCAGCGGGACCTGCTCATTGTTGATGCGCGCACCCACGGTGCGGTCGCCCACGTCGCTGTGGATGGCATAGGCAAAATCCACCACGGTGGCGCCGCGCGGCAGCGCCAGGATCTGGCTCTTGGGCGTGAAGACGTAGACCGCGTCTGGGAACAGGTCGACCTTCACGTGGTCCCAAAACTCGGCGGCGTCGCGCGTCTCGTTCTGGATGTCCAGCAGCGACTGCAGCCATTGCGTGCCCAGGCGCTCGGTCGTGCCGGCCGCCTCCTGGGCCTTGTACAGCCAGTGCGCGGCGATACCCGCCTCCGCGACGATGTGCATCTCCTCGGTGCGGATCTGGAACTCCACGTTCAGGCCCGCCGGGCCGACCAGCGTGGTGTGCAGCGACTGGTAGCCATTGAGCTTGGCAATGGCGATGTGATCCTTGAACTTGCCCGGCACCGGCTTGTAGGCTTGGTGCAACACGCCCAGCGCGGTGTAGCAATCCGTAATGGAGCGCACCACCACGCGAAAGCCGTGCAGGTCGATGACCTGGGCAAAGCTCAGGTGCTGGTCGCTCATCTTCTGGTAGATGGCGAACAGAGTCTTGTCGCGCCCCGCCAGGCGTACCGACATGCCGGCGCGCACAAAGGCGGCTTCCACCTCGGCCTGCATCTTCTGCACGCTGTCGCGGCTGCGGTTGCGGCTGCGGGTGACGGCCTTGGCCAGCGTGGCATAGCGCCAGGGGTGCAGGTGACGGAAAGACAGGTCCTGCAGCTCGCGGTAGGTCTGATTCAGCCCCAGGCGGTGGGCGATGGGCGCGTAGACCTCCAGCGTCTCGGAGGAGATGCGGCCCCACTTGGAGCGCGGCATGTCCGACAGGGTGCGCATGTTGTGCGTACGGTCGGCCAGCTTGATGAGGATGACGCGCACGTCGCGCGCCATGGCCAGCAGCATCTTGCGAAAGGACTCGGCCTGGTTTTCCTCGCGGGTGTTGAACTGCAGCTTGTCCAGCTTGGTCAGGCCATCCACCAGCTCGGCCACGGGAGAGCCAAAGCGCTCGACCAGATCGGCCTTGGTGATGCCACAGTCCTCCATCGCATCGTGCAGCAGTGCCGCCATCAGAGCCTGGGCGTCGAGCTTCCAGCTGGCGCACAGCGCGGCGACCGCGATGGGATGGGTGATATAGGGTTCGCCGCTGCTGCGCAGCTGGCCCAGGTGGGCTTGGTCCGCATAGCGGTAGGCCTGGCGCACCTGCTCGATCTGGGCATCGTCCAGATAGTCCAGCTTTTCCAGCAAGGCGGCAAAGCTGGCAGCAGCGGCGTTGGCTGCCGCTGGCCGCGCTGCCACATCGGGCGCCGCAGTCCTGTCAGTCAATACCGCGTTCTGGGAGGAAGCCATAGCCTTGCAACTATAGCGCCGCATCCCGATGCCTGCGCGGCAACACGCGCCATGTCCATGACGCACCAACAAAAAAGCACCGCCTGGGCGGTGCTTATGCGCTGGGATCAGGCAGCCCCGGCGGCTTAGCCCGGCACCTTCTTCAGCATTTCCAGCCCCACCTTGCCAGCCGCGATCTCGCGCAGGGCGGTGACGGCCGGCTTGTTGCGGCTGTCGATCTTGGGCGTGTGGCCCTGGCTCAGCATGCGGGCGCGGTAGGTGGCGGCGAGCACCAGCTGGAAACGGTTGGGGACCTGCTCGAGGCAGTCTTCCACGGTAATGCGGGCCATGGTCTTCTCCAGGGGATCGGGGTGTCAGGGAATGTCGAGCGAGGCGAAGGTGTCGGCCCGGGCGCGGCGCTGGGCGATGTACTTCAGCCGCTGGGCATGGACGATGGTTTTCAGGTCGAAAAGCGCCCGCTCGAAAACTTCATTGATTATAACGAAGTCGAATTTTCCGGCCTGGGCCATTTCCTGGGCCGCATTCTTCAGGCGCATCTCGATCACCTCGGACGAATCCTCGCCGCGCCGCTCCAGGCGCGAGCGCAGTTCTTCCCAGCTCGGCGGCAGGATGAATACCAGCACGGCATTCACGAAAGCCTGCTTGATCTGCAGCGCGCCCTGGTAGTCGATCTCCAGCACCACGTCCGCGCCCTGGGCCACGCGCTCCTCGATGGCCCGGCGCGAGGTGCCGTAGCGTCGGCCGTGCACGTTGGCCCACTCGACGAAACCGTTGGCGGCCACCATGGCGTCGAACTCCTGCTCGGAGGCGAAGAAATACTCGCGCCCGTGCTTTTCCTGCCCGCGCGGCGCCCGCGTTGTGTGCGACACCGAGGGCTGAACGTGCGAGTCCACCTCCATCAGCGCCTTTACAAGGCTGGATTTCCCCGCCCCGCTGGGGGCTGAGACGACGAAGAGATTTCCGGGATAGTCCATACGAGACATGCGGTGGGCGCTATCAAAACAGGATTATTACTCGACGTTCTGCACCTGCTCGCGCATTTGCTCGATCAGCACCTTCATGTCCACGCCGATGCGCGTCAGCTCCATGGTGGCCGACTTGGAGCCCAGCGTGTTGGCCTCGCGGTGCAACTCCTGGATCAGGAAGTCCAGCCGCTTGCCGACCTCGCCGCCCTTGTCCAGCAGCCGCGTGATTTCATCCAGATGCGCGGCCAGCCGGGTCAGCTCCTCGGCCACGTCGATGCGGATGGCGAACGCCGTGGCCTCGGTCAGGGCGCGCTCCTGAGCGGCCTCGGGCACGGCCGCGCCTTCGGCCAGTTGCATGGCCTCCTTCCAGCGCTCCATGAAGCGCTGGCGCTGGTGCTCCACCAGGCGAGGCACCAGCGGGCCGGCCTGGCGGGCCAGCTCGGCCAGCTGGGCCAGGCGATCGCGCAGCATGGCCACCAGGCGGGCGCCCTCGCGCTCGCGGGCGGCCGTCAACTCGTCCAGCGCGCCGCGCGCCAGCTCCAGCAGCGCCGGGCCCAGGTCCTGCTGCGGTGCGGCGGCGCCGGCGCTCAGGCGCAGGGCATCGGCCACCGACAGCGGACGTGCGCCCGGCAACTGGGCCTGCACGGCGGCCTGCACCTGGGCCAGACGGGCCAGCAGCGGCGCCGGCGGCTCGGCCAGTCCGGCGCCCTCGCCGCCTTCGACAAACGCACGCACCTCTACCTTGCCGCGCTTGAGGCGCGCCGTCAGCAGGGCACGCAGCGCCGGCTCCTGGGAGCGCAGCTCTTCGGACAGGCGAAACGTCAGGTCCAGAAAACGGCTGTTGACCGAGCGGATTTCAAGGCCCAGGCGGCGCCCCGCGCCAGCGCCTTCCCCCCCGGCTCCAGGGGCCTGCAGCTGCGCGCTGGCGTAACCGGTCATGCTGTAAACTGCCATGGGATCTCTCAGGTGGATTCGTTGCCTGCAAACCCGCGATTATCCGGCCTCCGGCCAGCGCCCGCGTTCTCCTCGCTCCTGCCCATGTCAAAAACCAAGCCGGCTCCCTTGCCTCCTGGCACCGTCCTGGGCGGCTACCGCGTGGTGCGCCGCCTGGCCTCCGGCGGCTTCGGTGTGGTGTACCTCGCGCTCGACCCTGAAGGCCAACAGGTGGCCCTGAAGGAATACATCCCCGCCTCCCTGGCCACGCGCGAGCCGGGCGAGCTGCTGCCCAAGGTGCCGCCGGAAAAGCTCTCGCTGTACCGCCTGGGCCTCAAGAGTTTCTTTGAAGAAGGCCGCTCGCTGGCGCAGATCTCGCACGCCTCGGTGGTGAGCGTGCTCAACTTCTTCCGCGAGAACGAAACCGTCTACATGGTGATGAACTACCTGGAGGGCGGCACCCTGCAGGACTTCATCATCACCGCGCGCGACCTGAAGGCGCAGAAGGTGTTCCGCGAGTCCACCATCCGCTCGCTGTTCGACGAGGTGCTGCGCGGCCTGCGCGTGGTGCACCAGCACAAGATGCTGCACCTGGACATCAAGCCGGCCAACATCTTCATCACCGACGACAACCGTTCGGTGCTGATCGACTTCGGCGCCGCGCGCGAGGTGCTGTCCAAGGAAGGCAACTTCATCCGCCCCATGTACACGCCCGGCTTCGCCGCGCCCGAGATGTACCGGCGCGACTCGCAGATGGGCCCGTGGACGGACATCTACGCCATCGGTGCCTGCATCTACGCCTGCATGCAGGGCTTTCCGCCCAACGAGGCGCCGCAGCGCCAGGACAAGGACCGCCTGGCGCTGGCGCTGAACAAGCTGCGCGGCGTGTACTCCGACAACCTGATCGAGGTGGTGGAGTGGTGCATGGCGCTGGACCCCATGTCGCGCCCGCAGTCGGTCTTCGCGCTGCAAAAGGAGCTCTCGCGCGAGGGCGAGCGCCGCTACACCCGCCTGTCGGTTGGCGAAAAGATGCGCATGCAGCTCGACACCCTCGTGTCCGACACCAAGAAAAACGTGCAGAAGGTGGGCGAAGCCACCGGACTTGGCGCGCGGCCCAAATGAAGTTCTCCGTCTTCCAGATCAGCCGCCGCGGCGGGCGCGAGAAGAATGAAGACCGCATGGGCTACTGCTACACGCGCGAAGCCGGCCTGTTCGTGCTGGCCGACGGCATGGGCGGGCATCCGCAGGGCGAACTGGCGGCGCAGATCGCCATCCAGACCGTCTCGGCCATGTTCCAGCGCCAGGCGCGGCCGGCGCTCAAGAGCGTGCCGGACTTTCTCACCGCGTCCCTGCTGGCCGCGCACCACCAGATCCTGCGCCACGGCAGCCGCCACGGCATGGTCGACACGCCGCGCACCACGCTGGTGGCCGCGGTGGTGCAGGACGGGCGCGCGCAGTGGATCCACTGCGGCGACTCGCGCCTGTACCTGGTGCGCGATGGCGAGGTGCTGATGCGCACGCGTGACCACTCCTACCAGGAGCTGCGCAACGCCGCCATCGCCGGGCTGGAGCGCATCAACCGCAACGTGCTGTTCACCTGCCTGGGCTCGCCCACCAAGCCTCTGTTCGACGTCTCCTCGCCACTCCTGCTGGAGCACGGCGACCGCATCCTGCTGTGCTCCGACGGCCTGTGGGGCACGCTGGACGACGCCACCATCGCGCGCCAGATGGCGCGCCAGGCCGTCGCCCAGGCCGTGCCCGACCTGGTGGAGGACGCTTTGCGCAAGGCCGGCAACTCCAGCGACAACGTCACCGTGGTGGCCATGGAGTGGGAGACGCCCGACGCCTTCGAGACCACCCAGGGCGTGTCCACCGAGGACATCCAGGAGGACGTGTTCGCCTCCACCATCCAGTGCGAGCCGCTGGACGGCCTGGACGACGACCTGGATGACGAACTGGACGATGAGGCCATCGAGCGCTCCATCGCCGAGATCAACGAAGCCATCCGCCGCTCCGCGGAAAAGAAGCTGTAAGAGGCACCGGCCGGGCACGCGCCGCCCCGGGCCGCCGAAGAAGGAGAAACCCATGACGTTCGAACGCAGCGGCGCGCGGGCCGCAGACCAGCTGCGCCCGGTGCGCATCACGCGCGGCTACACCATGCATGCCGAAGGTTCGGTGCTCATCGAGTTCGGCCAGACGCGCGTGCTGTGCACGGCTTCCGTCGAGGAGCGCGTGCCCCCGCACCGCCGCGGCACCGGCGCCGGCTGGGTCACGGCCGAATACGGCATGCTGCCGCGCGCCACCCACACGCGCAGCGACCGCGAGGCCGCGCGCGGCAAGCAGACCGGGCGCACGCAGGAGATCCAGCGCCTGATCGGGCGCAGCCTGCGCGCCGTGTTCGACCTCGCCGCCCTCGGCGAGCGCACCATCCACCTGGACTGCGACGTGCTGCAGGCCGACGGCGGCACGCGCACGGCCGCCATCACCGGCGCCTGGGTGGCGGCGCACGACGCCGTGGCCACGCTGCTGGCCTCGGGCAAGATCGCCGCATCGCCCCTGACCGGCGCGGTCGCCGCCGTGTCCGTCGGCATGGTGCAGGGCACGCCGCTGCTGGACCTGGAATACACCGAGGACGTGGCCTGCGACACCGACATGAACGTGGTGATGACCAGCGCCGGCCACTACGTGGAGGTGCAGGGCACGGCCGAGGGCGCGGCCTTCTCGCGCACCGAGCTGGACGCGCTGCTGTCCCTGGCCGAAGCCGGCATCGCCGACCTGATCACCCTGCAGCGCCAGGCGCTCGCTATCATTTAAATAGCTGCCAGCGCTTGACTGGCAAGCGCTGCAGGCATTTTTTACTCATATTCCCATGCAACTGGTTCTCGCCTCCAACAACCGCGGCAAGCTGGCCGAGCTGCAGGACATGTTCGCCCCGCTGGGCGTGCAGCTGATCGCCCAGGGCGAGCTCGGCGTGGGCGAAGCGGAGGAGCCGTTCGACACCTTTGTGGAAAACGCCCTGGCCAAGGCCCGCTTCGCTGCTGCCCACACCGGCCTGCCGGCGCTGGCCGACGACGCCGGCCTGTGCGTGCACGCCTTCGGCGGCCAGCCGGGCGTGCAGACGGCCTACTACGCCACCCAGTTCGGCTATGACAAGGGCGACGCCAACAACGTGCGCGCTCTGCTCGAGCAGATGCAGGGCATCGACGACCGGCGCGCCGCCATGGTCAGCACCCTGGTGGCCGTGCGCAGCCCGGGCGACCCGGAGCCGCTGATCGCCGTGGGCCGCGTGGCCGGCGAGATCGCACGCGCGCCGCGCGGCAGCGGTGGCTTCGGCTTCGACCCGGTCATGGTGCTGCCCGAGCTGGGCAAGACCTTCGCGGAGCTGCCCGCCGACGAGAAGAACGCCCGCAGCCACCGCGGCCGCGCCGCCCAGCTAATGCTGGCGCTGATGCGCGAGCGCTGGCTATGAAAATATGAGCTGCTACCGCTTGTGCAGCAAGGTTTTGAATGAGATTTATGCCTCAAAACATTGCCAATCAAGCGCCAGCAGCTATGGTTTTATGAGCGCCGCATGACCATCCCCATCACCCCGGCAGCCGAGCCCGCCCCGCGGCGCGACGTGCTGCACTACATGCGCCCGGGCCTGCTGCAGCTGACCAGCCTGCCCCCGCTGTCGCTGTACGTGCACATCCCCTGGTGCCTGCGCAAGTGCCCGTACTGCGACTTCAACTCGCACGAGGCCCGCGCCGGCACGGACGGCCTACCCGAGCAGCGCTACATCGACGCCCTGATCGCCGACCTGGAGGCCGCCCTGCCGCTGATCTGGGGCCGCACCGTGCACAGCATCTTCATCGGCGGCGGCACGCCCAGCCTGTTCGCGCCCGAGGCCATCGACCGGCTGCTGGCCGCCATCCGCGCGCGGCTGCGGCTGGAGCCGGGCTGCGAGATCACGCTGGAGGCCAACCCCGGCACCTTCGAGCGCGAGCGTTTTCGCGCCTACCGCGGCGCCGGCGTCACGCGCCTGTCCATCGGCGTGCAGAGCTTCAACGACGCTCACCTGGCCGCCCTGGGCCGCGTGCACGACCGCGCCCAGGCCCTGGCCGCCGTGCAGGAGGCGGCCGAGGCGTTCGAGACCTTCAACCTGGACCTGATGTACGCCCTGCCTGGCCAGACGCTGGCGCAGCTGGAGGAGGACGTGCACACCGCGCTGGCGCACGCTCCGCCGCACCTGTCCATCTACCACCTGACCATCGAGCCCAACACCTTCTTCGCCAAGCACCCGCCCCCCGGCCTGCCCGAAGACGACGACGCCTGGGCCATGCTGGACCGCATCACCGAGCTGACCGGCGCAGCGCAGATGCAGCGCTACGAGGTCTCGGCCTATGCGCGCGAGGGCCACCAGTGCCTGCACAACCGCAACTACTGGCAGTTTGGTGACTACCTGGGCATTGGCGCGGGCGCGCACAGCAAGCTCAGCTTTGCCCACCGCGTGGTGCGCCAGGTGCGTTTTCGCGATCCGCAGCGCTACATGGCCCAGGCCCTGGCCGGCAACGCCATCGCGCAGGACGAAGACGTGCGCCGCGCCGACCTGCCGTTCGAGTACATGCTGGGCGCGCTGCGCCTGCGCGAGGGCTTTGCGCTGGCGGACTTCACCACCCGCACCGGCCTGCCCCTGACGGCCATCGCCCAAGGGCTGCAGCAGGCCGAGCAGCAGGGCCTGATCGGGCGCGACAGGGACCGCGCCTGGCCCACCGAGCGGGGGTTTGATTTCCTGTCGGATCTGCAGGCGCTGTTCCTGCCGGACTGAATCGCCCGCAGCGCCGCGGGGGCCTTTCAGCCGCAGCGCGCGGCCATCACCTTGCCGGCGCCGTCCACCTGAAGATTCAGCCGCTCGCCGTTGAACTCCATAGTCGTCGCCTGGCCGGGGCCCAGGACGCGGGCCATGCGCGCGCCGGCGCGTACCCGTGCCTCCTCCACCACCTTGGCCGTGCTGCTGCGGCCCACCGCCCACTGCGCGCCTTGCGCATCGCACGTGCTGCCCACGGGCGCCGTGCTGGCGCCGATCGGCGCGGGCGCGGGCGTGGCCGGCGCACCGGTGCCGCCGCCGGGCAGGCCGATCGACGAGCACCCTGCCAGCACCGCCAGCGCCGCACCCGCCACCACCTTGTTCATCCACTGCACAGGCATCGCTTGCTTCTCCTTGTTCGAGCGTAAAAAGGCCAGGACCTTAGCGCGCGGCCCGCAGGCCGGGGGTCACCACAGGTAACAGGCAGGCGCAGTGGGCTATTCGACCGGTTTTTCGGCCGCGGCCACCGCGTCCAGGCCCAGCGCCCGCACCCGTGCAACCGCTGCGTTGGCATCGGCGGACGAGGCAAACGGTCCCACGCGCACGCGCTGCAGCTGCCGCCCATCGGCCGCTGTCACCTGGCGTACGGCGGACGGCAGGCCGGCGCGCAGGAGCCGCGCATGCGTGCGCTGGGCATTGGCAGGCTCGGCGAACAGGCCGACGTTGATGTAGAGGCGGCGGGCCGGCTGGGCCGACTGTTTTACCGGTTCTTTGGCCGGCTTTTTGATCGCCGGTGGGACCGGCTCGGGAGCGGGCTTGTTCGCGGTTGCTTGGGTCGGCTGCTCGGCCGTTGTGGGTGCTGCAACCGGTTCAACGGCGGTCGCGGGAGCCATGGTTGCCAGTGCATCGGCCTGCGGTGCGCCCTCTAGAGGTGCGGCGGCAAGCGCCGGCTCTGCGGCAGCCGCCTCTTCAGCCACCGGTTTCTCCGCAGCCGGCGCATCGACAGCGGCTGAAGGCGCGGCTCGCGGTTCGGCCTTCGGCAAGGCTACGGGCGGCGGGGTCGATGTTTGGCGCAGCGCCTGCTCGCGCTGCGGTCCCAGCAGGTAGAGCGTGGCAACCGCCGTCGCCAGCAGTGCCAGGGCCGCGCCGCCAGTCGCCACGGCGGCCAGGCGCGCCCGGCTGGCCGCGCGCCGCTCCAGCAGGCCCATGGCCTCCAACATGGTCGGCGCAGCCTCGACGGCGGCGGCAATGTTCCGCTGTACCTGCCGGTGCACCAGCGCGTCGCCGTACAACCCAGGCACGGCAAAGGCCAGCAGCGCCAAAGCCAGCATCAGCCCCGCCAGCACCGGCGCCGGCAGCGCCCGCCCGCCCGCCGCCAGGGCGCCCAGCAGCAGGGCCAGCACCAGCAGCCCGGCCAGATAGGCCAGCAGCGCGCCCCACAGCCGCCGGAAGACCATCCAGCCCAGCGTGCAGAAAGCTGCGGCGCTGTTCCAGCCGGGCAGCACACGCTCGGTGGCATCCATGCGCGCGAAGGCGGCGAGGTAGTGCTCCGCGGAGCCCACCGGCCCCAGCGCCGCCCGGTACAGCGCCACCGTCATGCTGGTCGGCGCCGCCATGCTCCCCGGCGCGCCGCCGGAGTGCGTCGCGTAGGCGGCCTGGGCTGTGCTGGCGTGCATGCGCGGCATTCTGGCATGCACCCCATCCGGGTAAATAGGGTTAGCAAGGAGGCCGGATTGGCGGCAGAAAAAAGCAAAAGCCCGCCATCTGTGGTTCGATGGCGGGCTCTTTCTGTCCGGCTTGGTAGGGCGTGCTGGGCTCGAACCAGCGACCAAGGGATTATGAGTCCCCTGCTCTGACCAACTGAGCTAACGCCCCGGAGGCGCCGTTCACGGCGGGCGCTATTGTAAGGGGCTCACTTGCGGTGGCTCAGGGCGTTGGAGACCAGCTTGGAGGTGATGTCCACGATCTGGATCATGCGGTCGTAGGCCATGCGCGTGGGGCCGATCACGCCCAGCGTGCCCACCACCTGGCCGTCCACCTCGTAGGGCGCGCTGACCACCGACAGCTCCTCGAACGGCACCACCTGGCTTTCACCGCCGATGAAGATGCGCACGCCCTCGGCGCGGCTGGAGATGTCCAGCAGGCGCAGGATCTGGGTCTTTTGCTCGAACAGGTCGAAGGCGCGGCGCAGGTGGCCCATGTCGCTGGAGAAGTCGCTCACCGACAGCAAATTGCGCTCGCCGGAGATCACCACCTCTTCGCGCGACTCGCTCATGGCCTCGGTACCGGCGCTCACCGCTGCCTGCATCAGGTCGGCGATCTCGCCGCGCAGCTGCTCGACCTCGCCCTTCAGGCGCTCGCGCACCTGCTCCATGGCCAGGCCGGCGTAGTTGGAGTTCAGGAAGTTGGCGGCCTCCACCAGCTGCGACTGGGTGTAGTCCACCTCGGTGAAGATGACGCGGTTTTGCACGTCCCCGTCGGGCGAGACGATGATGACCAGCAGGCGCCGCTCGGACAGGCGCAAGAATTCGATGTGGCGAAACACCGACGCGCGCCGCGGCGCCATGACCACGCCGACGAACTGCGACAGGTTGGACAGCAGGTGCGCAGCGTTGGCGATCACCTTCTGCGGCTGCTCGGGCATCAGCTGCAGCGCCGGCAGCTCGCCCTTTTGCACCGTGAGCATGGTGTCCACGAACAGGCGGTAGCCCTTGGCGGTGGGAATGCGCCCGGCAGAGGTGTGGGGGCTGACGATCAGGCCCAGCTCCTCCAGGTCGGCCATCACGTTGCGGATGGTGGCCGGCGACAGGTCCAGCCCCGAAGCGCGCGACAGCGTGCGCGAACCGACGGGCTGGCCTTCGGAGATGTAGCGCTCTACCAGCGCCTTGAGCAGCACCTTGGCACGGTCATCCAGCATCACGTCATTTTAGTGATGTAATTTCCACCCAATGATGCCCATCTTCCGCCGCGTCGCAGTCATCGGCAAATACCAGCGCCCCCCAGCCGCAACGGCTGCCGAGGGTTCGCGCGAGGTCATCGACGGCATTGCGCAGTTCGTCCTTGCCCAGGGCTGCGAGCTGGCGCTGGAGGCCGAAACCGCCGCTCTGCTGGACCTGGGCGCTCGCTACCCCACGCTGGACGTGGAAGGTATTGGCCGCCAGTGCGACCTGTGTCTGGTGGTGGGTGGCGACGGCACCATGCTGGGCGTGGGCCGGCACCTGGCCAGCTACGGCACGCCGCTGGTGGGCATCAACCAGGGACGGCTGGGCTTCATCACCGACGTGCCGCTGGACAGCTACCAGGACGCCCTCACGCCCATCCTGCACGGCGAATACGAGGAAGACGTGCGCCCGCTCATGCAGGCCTGCGTGATGCGGGGCGGCGAATGCGTGTTCCAGGCGCTGGCGCTCAACGACGTGGTGGTCAACCGCGGCTCCACATCGGGCATGGTAGAGCTGCGCATCGAGGTGGATGGCGTCTTCGTCGCCAACCAGCGGGCAGACGGTCTGATCGTCGCCTCGCCCACCGGCTCCACGGCCTATGCGCTGTCTGCGGGCGGGCCCATGCTGCACCCGTCCATTCCCGGCTGGGTGCTGGTGCCGATTGCGCCGCACATGTTGTCCAACCGGCCCATCGTGCTGTCCGACGCCAGCGAGGTGGCGATCGAGGTGGTGGGCGGGCGCGACATCAGCGCCAATTTCGACATGCAGTCGCTGGCCTCGCTGCAGCACGGCGACCGCATCCTGGTGCGCCGCTCGGCGCACCGCGTGTGTTTTCTGCATCCGCGCGGCTGGAGCTACTTTGCCACCTTGCGCAAGAAGCTCCGCTGGAACGAGGGAGGTTCCTGACCATGGCCCTGAGGCGTATCGCGCTCTCGGACTTCGTGATCGTGCGCTCGCTGGAGCTGGACCTGCAGGCTGGCTTCACCGTCCTGACCGGCGAGACGGGCGCGGGCAAATCCATCCTGATCGACGCACTGCAGCTGCTGCTGGGCGCGCGCGCGGACACCGGCGTGATCCGCGAGGGCGCGCAGCGCACCGACATCAGCGCCGAGTTCGACGCCGATGGCCCGCCGGCACTGGCCGCCTGGCTGCACGAGGCCGGCATCCAGACCGAGGACACGCTGCTGCTGCGCCGCACCATCGACACTGCCGGCAAGAGCCGCGCCTGGATCAACGGCACCCCCGTCACCGCCACGCAGATGCGTGCTCTGGGCGACCACCTGCTGGACATCCATGGCCAGCACGCCTGGCAAAGCCTGACCCGACCCGAGGCCGTGCGCGCCCTGCTGGACGCCTATGCCGGCGTGCAGGGCCAGCCCCTGGCCGCGCCGTGGGCCGCCTGGCGCGACGCGCACAAGGCGCTGGAACACGCCCGCGCCGCGCAGAACTCCCTGGCGCAGGAGCGCGAGCGGCTGCAGTGGCAAATCGGCGAGGTGGACAAGCTCGCCCCCGCCGAGGGCGAGTGGGAGGAACTGAACGCCCGGCACGCCCGCCTGTCCAACGCCCAGTCGCTGATCGACAACGCCCAGGGCGCACTGGCGCTGCTGGAAGGCGGCGACGAAGGCGGCGGCGCCCTGAGCGCGATGGCCCAGGCGCAGGAGCTGCTGCAGGGCTACGAGCACGTGGACGAAAGCTTTCGCGCCATGAACGAGGTGCTGACCTCCTGCATGGCCCAGGCCGGCGACGTGCTGCATTCGCTGCAGGGTTACCTGCGCCACGCCGAGCCCGACCCCGACCAGCTGGCCCAGCTGGACGCCCGCGTGTCGCAGTGGCTGCAGCTGGCGCGCCGCTACCGCCGCACGCCCGAGGAGCTGCCCGCCCTGCTGGCCGGCTGGCGCGCCGAGCTGCAGCGGCTGGAGGCCTCTGCCGATCTGCAGGCCCTGGAGGCCGCGGCCCAGCGCCATGGCGAGGCCTACCGCAAGGCCGCCCGCGCCTTGAGCAGCCAGCGCGCCCAGGCCGCGCCGCGTCTGGGCGCCGCCATCACCCAGGCCATGCAGGGCCTGGGCATGACCGGCGGGCGCTTCGAGGTGCAGCTGGAGTCAGGCGAGCCCGGCCCCCACGGCACCGACCAGGTGGCCTTTCTCGTCAGCAGCCACCCCGGCATGACGGCGCGGCCCATCGGCCGCGTGGCCTCGGGCGGCGAGCTGTCGCGCATCGCGCTGGCCATCTCGGTGACCACCAGCGAGCTGGGCGAGGCGCCCACGCTGATCTTCGACGAGGTGGATTCGGGTGTGGGCGGCGCCGTGGCCGAAACCGTGGGCCGGCTGATGCAGCAGCTGGGCCGCGCGCGCCAGGTGCTGGCCGTCACCCACCTGCCGCAGGTAGCCGCCTGCGCCGACCACCATCTGGTGGTGGCCAAGCACAAGGGCTCCACGGAAACCACCAGCACCGTCGCCCCGGCAGAAGGCGAGGCCCGCGTGGCCGAGCTGGCACGCATGCTGGGCGGCGAACGCCTGTCGGCCACCACGCTGGCGCACGCCCGCGAGATGCTGCAGGGCGCGGCCCAGCCCGCCGCGGCCGGCCCGCGCGCCGCGCGCAAGAAGCCGCAGCAGGCGACGCCATGAAAAAGCTGGACGTCACCGTCATCACCGGCATGGCCGGCTCGGGCAAATCCGTGGCGCTGCATGCGCTGGAGGACTCCGGCACCTACTGCGTCGACAACCTGCCACCCGAGCTGCTGGCCGGCCTGCTGGCACTGGAGCACGCGCACCACGGCCACCGCGTGGCCGTGGCCATGGATGTGCGCAGCGTCAGCACCCTGCCCCAGGTGCCGCGCCAGCTGGAGCAGCTGCGCAAGAGCGGCGTGTCCGTGCGCTCGCTGTTCCTGGACGCCTCTACCGACACCCTGGTGCGGCGCTTTTCCGAAACGCGCCGGCGCCACCCGCTGTCCAACAAGGCGCTGCTGGACGGCCAGCACGCCCTGGTGCAGACCATCGAGCTGGAGCGCGAGCTGCTGGCCGAGCTGCGCGAGCAGTCGCACGTGATCGACACCAGCACGCTGCGCCCGGCCCAGCTGCTGGGCTACGTGAAGAGCCTGCTGCCCGTGTCCACGGACCGGCTGACGCTGATTTTCCAGTCGTTCGCCTTCAAGCGCGGCGTACCCATGGACGCGGACTATGTGTTCGACGTGCGCATGCTGCCGAACCCGCATTACGAGCCGCTGCTGCGCCCCCTGACCGGGCGCGACGCGCCGGTGGCCGAGTTCCTGCGCCAGCAGCCCGAGGTGGGGCTGATGCAGTCGCACATCACCCAGTTTCTGGACCAGTGGCTGGAGGCCATGGCGCGCAACCACCGCAGCTATGTCACCGTCGCCATCGGTTGCACGGGCGGGCAGCACCGCTCGGTGTACCTGGCGGAGCAGCTGGCGCAGCACTTTGGCGGGCAGTGGAACACGCTGCTGCGCCACCGCGAGCTGGATGGGCTGAAGGCGCAGGCCACAACGTAGCAGCGCAGTCGCTACATCTTTAGTAGCTGCCTGCGCTTGCTGCAAGCCAATTTCAACATTAAAACCACCGCAAACCTACGCAGATTAAGCGGCAGCAGCTATCAATTTTGCAGGCCGCTGTCCTGCGCCAGCCGCTCCAGCAGCGCACGGATGGGCGCCGGCAGGCCCAGGGCGCGCCACTGCGCGGGCGCGAACCAAGCGCCGGGAGCTTCATCCTCCTGGGCCAGTGCCACGGCGGCGAGCTGCACCGGCGCCAGCACCGGGTGCAGATGCAGGTCGCGGTGGGTCAGCACGTGGGTGAAGGCGGGCAGGTCCTGCAGCGGGCCGGTCGGCGCCGCGTCCATCAGCGCTTCGTGACTGTCGAAGGCCGGCGGGCAGTACAGGCCGGCCCAGATGCCCGTGGCCGGGCGCCGCTGCAGCCACACCCGCCCGTCCGCATCGCGCTGCAACAGCAGCCACCAGCTGCCGGCGCTGCGCTTGAGCTTGCGGGTGCGCACCGGGTAGCGTTCGGGCTCGCCCTCGCGGCGGGCCACGCACACCTCCTGCAGCGGGCACAGCATGCAGCTGGGCTTGCGCGGCAGGCAGATGCCCGCACCCAGGTCCATCAGGCCCTGGGTATAGCGCGGCATGGCCTGCTGCAGGTCTTCCGTCGGCAACAGCTCCTCTGCCTGCTGCCACAGGGCGCGCTCGCTGGCGGCCTGCGCCAGGTCCTGGCCAAAGCCCAGCACGCGGGTGAGCACGCGCCGCACATTGGCGTCCAGGATGGGTGCGCGCACGCCAAAGCAAAAAGCGGCAATCGCCCCGGCCGTGGAGCGGCCTATGCCCGGCAGCGCGGCCAGCTGCTCCACGCTGCGCGGGAACTGTCCGCCGTGCTCGGCCACCACGATCTGCGCGCAGCGGTGCAGGTTGCGCGCACGGCTGTAGTAGCCCAGGCCGCTCCACAGCGCCAGCACATCGTCCTGCGGCGCGGCGGCCAGCGCCTGTACGTTGGGGAAGCGGTCCAGGAAGCGCTGGTAGTAACCCAGCACCGTGGCCACCTGGGTCTGCTGCAGCATGATTTCGGACAGCCACACACGGTAGGGGTCGCGCGTGTTCTGCCAGGGCAGGTGGTTGCGCCCGTGCGCGGCCTGCCACTGCACGACGCGGCCGGCCACGTCCGTCGCCGCGCCGCCGCGCCCGCCTGCTGCGGGCACGCTCATGCCTGCAGGGGCATGGGCTCGGTGATGTCGATGTCCGGCTCGTGCAGCGCCGTGGCCGTCGCTGCCTGGGCGGGCGTGTGCATCAGCCCGTCGGTCAGGCTGGTCAGGCGCACTTGCAGCTCGGTCAGCTCGCGCTCGCCGTCTTCGATCTCGGCGATGCGGTCCATCAGGCTGTTGGCCGCCGTCTGGATGCGCTCCACCGCCTCGATGCGCCGGGCGAAGCTGCGCTTGCGCTCGCGCAGCTGGGCGTCCAGCTGGGCGGTGGCAGTCTTGCTCCACTGCTCCAGTTCGTTGGCCGCGCTCTCGAAGACGGTGCGCAGGCGCAGGCCCAGCGCGCGCAGCAGGCGCTGCGAAAACTCCGGCTGCGTCAGGCGCAGCGCGTTGCCCATGCCCACGTACTGCAGGTGGCGCTGCTCGATGGCCATGATGTCCTGCTCGTAGGACGCCAGCTGCGGCGCCGCCGGCACCTGCAGCGAAAAGCCGTACTCGGCGTTCAGCTGGCGGAAGGTGCCGCCGAGCATGGCCTGGATCTCGATACCCGTGGCCTGCGCGGCCTGCACGATGGCACGCAGGCGGGCGAAGGTCTCGCCATAGACACGGCGCAGGCCCAGCTTCAGCCCGACGGGGGTCAGCGCGTCCGACAGTGCCGTCAGCTCGGCCTTGAGCGAGCGCGCGCCCAGCTGGTGGAACAGCTCGCGCAGCATCTTCAGGTGCACCATGCGCAGCGCCTGGATGCGCGCGGCGCTGGCTTCGAACTCGCGTTGCTCCATCTCGATGCGAGAGCGCATGGCGTCGATCACGGTGGCGTTCTTGCCGCGCAGACTGCGCAGCTCCAGCATCTGGTCGTCCAGGTCGCGGCGGCGCACGTTGATGGCACGCTGCACCTGCTCGTGCAGCGCCGCCACGCCGGCGGCCACGTTGGCGCGCAGAATGGTCTGGCGGCGCCCCACCACGCCGTCGGCCAGGGCTTCCTCCAGCAGCGGCAGGCCACTGGCCTCCAGCAGCACGTCGTCGCACTGGATCTTGGCCACCAGGCCCTTTTGCGCCGACACGGGCACCACCCGCTCCAGCGGCACGCCCAGCATCTCGGCCGAGGTGACGCGCTGGCGCTCCAGCTGCGCCTGCACCTGCGAGGGCGAACTCAGCGTGTCCCAGAGGGTGTCGATCTTGTTGAGCACCACCAGGCGCGCGTCCTGCGCGCCCTCCATCCCGCCCAGGTGGTCGCGCCAGATGGACAGATCCGAGCGCGTCACGCCGGTGTCTGCGCCCAGAATGAAGACCACGGCGTGCGCCTGCGGTATCAGGTTGATGGTCAGCTCGGGCTCGGCACCCACGGCGTTCAGGCCGGGCGTGTCCAGGATGACCAGGCCCTGCGCCAGCAGCGGGTGCGGAATGTTGATGAGGGCGTGGCGCCACATGGGCACCTCCACCAGGCCGGCGGCGTCGGGCACGGGGTTGTCGTCCTCGGCGTCGTCATGCCAAAAGCCCAGGGCGCGCGCCTCGTCCACCGGCACGCGGCGCACCTGCGCGACCTTCTCCAGGGCGCCGGCCAGCTGCGCCGGATCGTCCATGTCCAGCAGCACCTCCACCCAGCGGTCGGTGCGCAGCCGCCATTCGGCCAGGCCCGGCGACTGCATGCGCGTCTCGATGGGCAGCAGGCGCAGGCTGGGTGCGCTGCCGCTCTCGTAGCTCAGCTCGGTCGGGCACATGGTGGTGCGCCCGGCGCTGGCGGGCATGATGCGCCGGCCATAGTCGGCGAAGAAGATGGCGTTGATCAGCTCGGACTTGCCGCGCGAGAACTCAGCCACGAAGGCGACCACCACCTTGTCGCGGCGCACCTGCTCTTCCAGGCGTTGCACGCGCTCTTGCACGGCGGCGTCCATGAGGTCGTGCGAGGCCAGCCACTGGCCCAGCTGGTGCAGCTGCTGGGCAAATGCCCGCCGCCATGTGCCGTGCTGGTCGAACTGTTCGTTGAATGAAGGTATCACTGCGCTTGGCAATCAGGACAAGAAAGGGGCTGCAGCCGCGCGGGGCGCATGCCGCCGCAATATAGCACCGCCCCTTGCGGCGCCCGTGCCGCTCAGGCGCGCTGGCAGCGCGGACAGAAGTAGCTGCTGCGCTGACCCTGGCGCAGCAGCCTGATGGGCGTGCCGCAGCCGTGGCAGGGCTGGCCCTCGCGGCCGTAGACGCTGGCCTCCAGCTGGAAGTGCCCTGCCGCACCCTCAGCATTGGAGAAGTCGCGCAGCGTGGAGCCGCCGCGCTCCACCGCCCGCGCCAGCACCTGGCGGATGGCCGCATGCAGCCTGCGGGCGCGTATCGGACCAATACGTTGCGCGGGCGTGGCCGGGTGGATGCCAGCCAGGTGCAACACCTCGCTGGCGTAAATGTTGCCGACCCCCACCACCAGCCTGCCGCCCAAAAGAAGCTGCTTGATAGGCGTACGGCTGGCCCGCAAGCCGGCCAGGAAGGCGTCGAAGCCAAAGGCCGCCTCGTCCAGCGGCTCCACGCCCAGGCCGGACAGCAGCTTGCGCGCCCGCTCGTCCTGCTCGTGTGGCGCCCAGACCACGGCACCAAAGCGGCGCGGGTCGTGCAGGCGCAGCACACCCCGGTCGGTCAGCAGGTCGAAGTGGTCGTGCGGTCCCGGCGGCGGCAGACAGCGGGCAAAGCGCAGGCTGCCGGACATGCCCAGGTGTAACAGCAGCAGGCCCTCGTCCAGGTCCAGCAGCAGGTATTTGCCACGCCGGCGCACGCCCAGCACGCGCCTGCCCGCCAGTTGGCCTGGCGTGCAGCCCAGCGGCCAGCGCAGCGGCTTGCCCAGTACCGCACCCTGCACGGCGGCGCCAGCAATGGCGTCGCTGAAACTGCGGCGCGTGACCTCTACCTCGGGCAGTTCGGGCATGCGGTTTTGTGTCGGAAATTCAATGCGGAAGCGAGAGGCTGGCGGCCGGCAAAAGCCGCCCTGGGCTTGGATTATTATGGGCCGATGGTCTTATCTCACCGCCGTTTCAGGCCTTTTGCGCTGGCTTGGTTGCTGGCTGCAGGCTTGCTCCCCGCAGCGCTGGCGCAGCCCGCCGCGCCGCAGGATATGGTGCCTGCCCCGCCCCCGGAGGTCGAGGACACCGAGCACCCCCTGGACGACAACGAAACCGCACTGACCGCCGAGCTGTTCTACGAGCTGCTGATGAGCGAGATGAGCGCGAGCAACGGCGATGCTGCCACTGGCTATGCGCTGATGCTGGATGCCGCCCGGCGCAGCAACGATCCGCGCCTGTACCGCCGCGCCAGCGAACTGGCACTGCAGTCGCGCTCGGCCGAGGCGGCGCTGATCGCCATCCACGCCTGGAACGCCGCCTATCCCGAGTCGCGCGACGCCAACCGGTATCTGCTGTATGTGCTGGTCACGCTCAACCGCGTGAATGAAAGCGCGGAGCCTCTGGCCAAGGAGGTGGCGCGCGCCACCACGCGCGAAAAGCTCTCCACCATCCGCGCCCTGCCTCAGCTGTATGCCCGGGCCAGCAACAAGGCCGCCGCCGCCCGCGTGGTCGCGCAGGCGCTGCAGGCAGAGCTGAAGCACCCGGCCTTGGGCTCCGCCGCCTGGACCACCATAGGGCGCATGCGCCTGACGGCCGGCGACAAGGCCGGCGCCCTGGAGGCGGCGCGCAGCGCCCTGGATCTGGACCACACGGACGACGGTGCCGCCATGCTGGCCGTGCAACTGCTGGACGAGGGCAGCAAGGATGCCGAAGCGCTACTGCTCCCCTATCTGGCCGCCACCCCGCTGCCGGAGGTGCGCATGGCCTATGCGCGCCAGCTGCTCGAATCGCAGCGCTTGGCTGATGCGCAGGCGCAGATCGACGCCGTTACGCGTGAGCGGCCCGACGCGTCGGAGCCCTGGCTGATCCAGGCCTCGCTCAAGCTGCAGTCGGGCGATCTGGCCGGCGCCGATACTGCGCTGGAGCAATTCACGAAGCTGCTGGAACAGGTACCGCCCAGCGAGGCGCGTACGCGGGCGCTGAACCAGGCCTGGCTGATGCACGCCCAGGTCGCGGAAAAGCGCGGCGACTACGCCCAGGCCGAGGCTTGGCTGGAGCGCATCGACGGCGGCGTGCAGACGCTCAGCACCCAGATGCGGCGCGCCTCGCTGCTGGCGCGTCAAGGCAAGCTCAGCCAGGCACGGGCGCTGATCCGCGCCATGCCGGCCGACTCCGCCGAGGAGGAGCGCCTGAAGTGGCAGGCTGAGGCCCAGCTGCTGCGCGACGCCAGCGACTACCAGCAGGCCTATGAGATGCAAGGCAAGGCCGTGGCCCTGGCCCCGCAGGACAACGACCTGGCGTACGACTTGGCCATGCTGGCCGAGAAAGCCGGCCGACTGCAGGAGGCCGAGCGCCTGCTGCGCGCCATCATCGCGCGCAAGCCCGATCACCACCATGCCCTTAATGCCCTGGGCTATCTGCTGGCCGACCGCGGCGAGCGTCTGAACGAGGCGCGCACGCTCATCACGCGGGCGCTGGAGCACGCGCCGGACGACCCTTTCATCACCGACAGTCTGGGCTGGGTGGAGTTTCGCCTCGGCAACCGCGAGCGCGCGCTGAGCCTGCTGGAGCAGGCGTTCAAGACGCAGCCCGACGCGGAGATCGCCGCCCACTTGGGCGAGGTGCTGTGGAGCATGAAACGGCGCGAGCGGGCCCTGGAGATCTGGCGCGAAGGCCAGCGCCTGAACGGCGACAACGAAACACTGCGTGAAACACTCAAACGACTGGGAGTCACGCTGTGAGCGCGGTCGCCGTGTGCACGCCCGAGCGGGCGCGGCTGGGCCTGACCGTACTGGCGGCCGCCTGGCTGGCCGGCTGCGTCCAGCCCCCGCGCCCGGCAGCGGGAGAGGAACGTCCTGACCGCTGGAGCGGTCGCCTGGCGGTGCAGGTGGAAGATGCTGCGGCGCAATCCTTCAGCGCGGGCTTCGTGCTCGCCGGCTCAGCCCGCCAAGGCAGTCTCACGCTCTACAACCCCCTGGGCAACACACTGGCCGAACTCGGCTGGCAGCCGGGCCAGGCGCTGCTCAAGACAGGGGGACAGGAACGCGAGTCCTCTTCACTACACGAGCTGGTGCGTGACCTCACCGGCACGGATCTGCCCATCGAAGCCCTGTTCGACTGGCTGCATGGCCAGGCCGTGCAGGCCGCCGGCTGGCAGGCCGACCTGTCGCGCCTGGCAGACGGTCGGCTTGTCGCCACCCGCCACACGCCCGCACCCCAGACCGTGCTGCGTCTCGTGCTGGAGCGCTGAGGCCCATGCGCGCGCTGCACGACGTGCCGGCCCCGGCAAAGCTCAACCTGTTCCTGCACGTCACGGGCCGCCGGCCCGACGGCTACCACCTGCTGCAGTCGATCTTCATGCTGCTGGACTGGCACGACACGCTGCACTTCGAGCGCCGCACGTCAGGCAGCGCCCTCACCCGCGAGGACCTGGGCGTGCCGTTGCCGGCGGACGACCTGTGCCTGCGCGCCGCGCGCGCGCTGCAGCGCGCCACCGGCTGCACCCACGGCGCACACATCGCCGTGGACAAGCAGGTGCCCGCACAGGCCGGCATGGGCGGGGGTTCATCGGATGCGGCCAGCACGCTGCTGGCGCTCAACCGCCTGTGGGGCCTGGGCCTGACACGCGCGCAGCTGCAGGTCATCGGCGTGGAACTGGGCGCCGACGTGCCATTTTTTTTGTGCGGAACCAACGCCTGGGTGGAAGGAATTGGTGACATAATCCGGCCTCTCGAGTTGCCGCAGGCTCTCGAATCCGTGCACTATGTGGTGGTCAAACCCGAGGCCGGACTGGATACAAAAGCAATTTTTTCCAGCCCTTTCCTCAAGCGCGATTCAAGGCATGCTACAATCTCGGACTTTGCTGCAGCGCCCAAAAGTTTCGGAAGAAACGACCTGCAGCCAGTCGCCCAGGCGCTGTGCCCCGAAGTCGAACAAGCCATTCAATGGCTTGCCAGCAAGGGACTAGAAGCCAGGATGACCGGCTCGGGAAGTGCGGTGTTTGCGCAAATGGCACATGCGGTTGATCTGCTCGATGCACCCGCAGCATGGCAGGTTCGCATGTGCAAGAATCTTAGGCTCCATCCGCTCAGCGGCTGGGTCCAAGATTGAAAGATACGGGGTTTTCTGGCTACGCCAGGAGACCTGTGTAGGGGAGTCGCCAAGTTGGTTAAGGCACCGGATTTTGATTCCGGCATGCGAGGGTTCGAGTCCTTCCTCCCCTGCCAAATTTCTTCAGTCCCACGCGGGACGTGACATCAGCCGAGTTGCTCATGCAAGCCAATCACCCTGATTTCATGGTTTTCACGGGCAATGCCAATCCGGCGCTCGCCTCTGAGATCGCCCAGCACATGGGCACCACCCTGGGGGCCATTGACGTGGGCCGCTTCTCGGATGGTGAAGTCACCGTCGAGATCAAGCAGAACGTGCGGGCCCGCGACGTGTTCGTGGTGCAGTCGACCTGCCAGCCCACCAACGAAAACCTGATGGAACTGCTCATCATGGTCGACGCGCTCAAGCGCGCCTCCGCCGAGCGCATCAGTGCCGTCATTCCCTACTTTGGCTACGCCCGCCAGGACCGCCGTCCGCGTTCCACCCGCGTGCCGATCTCGGCCAAGGTCGTGGCCAACATGCTGCAGGCCGTGGGCGTGAACCGCGTGCTGACCATGGACCTGCACGCCGACCAGATCCAGGGCTTCTTCGACATCCCGGTGGACAACATCTACGCCTCGCCGGTGCTGCTGGGCGATCTGAACCAGAAGAAGTACGAAGACCTGATCGTGGTCAGCCCCGATGTGGGCGGCGTGGTGCGCGCCCGCGCCCTGGCCAAGCAGCTGGGCTGTGACCTGGCCATCATCGACAAGCGCCGCCCCAAGGCCAACGTGTCCGAAGTCATGCACGTGATCGGAGAGATCGAAGGCCGCAACTGCGTGATCATGGACGACATGATCGACACCGCCGGCACGCTGGTCAAAGCCGCCGAGGTGCTCAAGGAGCGCGGCGCCAAGAACGTCTATGCCTACTGCACGCACCCCATCTTCTCCGGCCCGGCCATCGAGCGCATCGCCAGCGGCTCGGCCCTGGACGAAGTGGTGGTCACCAACACCATCCCCTTGAGCGACGCCGCCAAGGGCTGCCCCAAGATCCGCCAGCTGTCCGTGGCGCCGCTGATCGCCGAGACCATCCGGCGCATCGCCAAGGGCGACTCGGTGATGAGTCTGTTCTCGGAGCAAGCGTAACCACGCCTCGCTCCGGAACACAACGCAGGCCCCACCCCGTCCCAGGGGACCGGGGCCGTTTTCAACAGTGGGCCGAGCTGGTCGCGGCCGGCCCCCATCAGGAGTTATCAACATGCAATTCGTCGCTTTTGAGCGCGCCAAGCAAGGTACGGGTGCGAGCCGCCGCCTGCGCATCACCGGCAAGGCCCCCGGCATCGTCTACGGCGGCAGCGCCGAGCCCCAGCTGATCGAGCTGGACCACAACGCCCTGTGGCACGCCCTGAAGAAGGAAGCCTTCCACTCCAGCATTCTGGATATGGAACTGAACGGCACGACCAGCAAAGTGCTGCTGCGCGACGTGCAGTACCACCCCTTCAAGCAGCAGGTGCTGCACGTGGACTTCCAGCGCGTGGACGAGCGTACCCGCGTGCACCTGAAGGTGCCGCTGCACTTCGAAGGCGTGGAAGAGTCCCCCGCCGTGAAGGTCGAGGGCTGCACCGTGACCCCCGTGCTGCACGAGCTGGACGTGGTCTGCATGCCCTCGCAGCTGCCCGAGTTCCTGAAGGTGGACCTGAGCCAGCTGACCTCCAAGACGGCCCCTGGCGTGCAGTCCATCAAGACGCCCCACGGCGTGAAGATCGTGGTGCGCGGTTCCAACAAGAACCCCGCCCTGGTGTCGATCAAGCTGCCCGAAGTGGTGGTGGATGCCGCAGCCGCAGCGCCCGCAGCCGCTCCGGCCAAGAAGGGCAAGAAGTAATCCACTGACCGGATTGCTTCGCGCCACGCGGCAGGCTCCGGCCTGCCGCCACGCCACACGGCCCGCCTCGCGCGGGCCGTTGTCTTTTCCGCGCCAAGCAGGCGCGTTCCGGATAATCCGCCAGATGATCAGATTGTTTGTGGGCCTGGGCAACCCGGGGCCGGAGTACGAGGACACCCGCCATAACGCGGGCTTCCAGTGGGTCGACGAGGTGGCGCGGCAGCTCAAGGTGCAGCTGGTGCCCGAGCGCAGCTACTGGGGCCTGGCCGCGCGCGCCAACGTGCAGGGGACCAGCGTGTGGCTGCTCAAGCCGCAGACCTACATGAACCTGTCGGGCAAGTCCGTGGCGGCGCTGGCGCGCTTTTTCAAGATCGCCCCGGACGAGGTGCTGGTGGCCCACGACGAGCTGGACTTCGAGCCCGGCACCGTCAAGCTCAAAAAAGGTGGCAGCCACGGCGGGCACAACGGCCTGCGCGACATCCACGCCCAGCTGGGCTCGCCCGACTACTGGCGGCTGCGCATCGGCATCGGCCACCCGGGGGCCAAGTCCGAGGTCGTGCACTGGGTGCTCAAGCGGCCCATGCAGTCCGAGCGCGAGCGCATCGAGGACAGCCTGCAGCACGCCCTGAAGGCCCTGCCCGTGCTGCTGTCCGGCGACATGGACAAGGCCGTGCAGCAGATCAACACCGTCAAGCCGCCCCGGCCCAAGCCACCGCGCCCAGCGGCGACGCCTGTTTGATTCAAAAAAGAGAGCTGCCAGCGCTTGCCCCACAAGGGCTGAGGGCCAAAAAAATCCTTATTTGATCAGCGCCTGCTGCGCCTGCAGGCGCTCGAACTTTTTCAGCAGCGTCTCCTGGCTTTCCAGGTGCGCGGGGTCGCGCGGGATGCAGGCCACCGGGCAGATGGCCACGCACTGCGGCTCGTCGAAATGGCCCACGCACTCGGTGCACTTGGCCGGGTCGATGACGTAGTGCTCCGGGCCCATGGAGATGGCCTCGTTCGGGCACTGCGGCTCGCACACGTCGCAGTTGATGCATTCCTCGGTGATCATCAACGCCATGGCGCGGCTCCACGCGAAGGGGCGGGCGCAGGGCGGGCGATGGCGGCGGGCTGGGGCATGGGCCGGATTATCCGCCCCGCCCACCCGGCCGCGCCGGCCATGGCCCGAACGCCCCTGCGGCTTTTGCCGCTATGCTGCGGGCCCCGGCGCCGACCGCCGCCCCGCATCTCGTCCATGGCCCTGTTCGTCCTGAAACGCCTTGCCACGCTGGCCGCCACCCTGCTGGCCGCGTCCTGCGTGGTGTTCCTGGTGCTGGAGATCCTGCCCGGCAACGCTGCCCAGGTGCTGCTGGGACCGGACGCCGCCCCCGAGGCCGTGGCCGAACTCACCCGCCAGCTTGGCCTGGACCTGCCGGCCTGGCAGCGCTACCTGCAGTGGATGGGCGGGCTGCTCACCGGCGACATGGGCATCAGCCACGCCTACGGCACCCCCGTGGGCGAGCTGATCGCCGAGCGCCTGGCCCTGACCATCCCGCTGGCCCTGCTGGCGATGCTGCTGGCCTCCGCCCTGGCCCTGGCCGCCGGCGTGTACGCCGCCGCGCGCCACAACCGGCTGGGCGATGTGGGCGTGATGGCCCTGGCGCAACTGGGCATTGCCATCCCCAACTTCTGGTTCGCCATCCTGCTGATCCTGGTGTTCTCGGTGAAGCTGCAGTGGTTCTCGGCCGGCGGCTTCCCCGGCTGGACGGAGGAAGCCGGTGGCGGCCCGTGGCCGGCGCTGCAGGCGCTGCTGCTGCCGGCCGTGTCGCTGGCCGTGGTGCAGGGCGCCATCCTGGCGCGCATCACCCGCTCGGCGGTGCTGGACGTGATGCGCGAGGACTTCGTGCGCACCGCCCGCGCCAAGGGCCTCACCCGCCGCGCCGCGCTGCTGCGCCACGTGCTGCGCAACGCCATGATCCCCGTCGTCACCGTCATGGGCCTGCAGTTCGCCAACCTGCTGGCCGGCACCATCGTGGTGGAGAACGTGTTCTACCTGCCCGGCCTGGGCCGGCTCATCTTCCAGTCCATCGCCAACCGCGACCTGATCGTGGTGCGCAACTGCATCATGCTGCTGGCGGCCATGGTGGTGCTGGTGAACTTCGTCGTCGACCTGCTGTACGCCGCCATCGACCCGCGCGTGAAGGTGGCCGGGGCATGAGCCCCCGCCCGGCCGCCCCGAAGGGGGCTCGCACCGCAGTGCGAAGCACGGAGGTAATCCAATGAGGGCGCGTCTGCCGCGCGCGCTGCGCCACCGCAGCCTGGTGCTGGGCGCCCTGCTCACGCTGGGTCTGATCGGCGCGGCCCTGCTGTCCTTCGTCTGGACGCCCTGGCCGCCCTACGAGATGGACATGGCCAGCACCCTGGCCCCGCCCAGCCGCGCGCACTGGCTGGGCACCGACGCCTTCGGACGCGACGTGGCCTCGCTGCTGCTGGTGGGCGCGCGCTCCACCATCGCCGTGGGCATCATCGCCGTGGGCATCGGCCTGTCGCTGGGCACGCTGGCGGGCCTGGTGGCCGCCGCGCACCGAGGCTGGGTGGAAGAGCTGATCATGCGCGTGGCCGACTTCACCTTCGCCTTCCCGGCGCTGCTGCTGGCGATCATGCTGACCACCGTCTACGGGCCGGGCATGGTCAACGCCATCATTGCCATCGGCATCTTCTACGTGCCCACCTTCGCCCGCGTCACGCGCGCCTCGGCGCAGGCCGTCTGGGCACGCGAATACGTGCTGGCCGCGCGTGCCAGCGGCAAGGGCGCGGCGCGCATCACGCTGGAGCACGTGCTGCCCAACATCGCCCCGGTGCTGATCGTGCAGGCCACCATCCAGTTCGCCCTGGCGGTGCTGGCCGAGGCCGCGCTGTCCTACCTGGGCCTGGGCACGCAGCCGCCGCAGCCGTCCTGGGGCCGCATGCTGGCCGAGGCGCAGACACTGATGTTCCAGGCGCCGCTGCTGGCCGTCTGGCCGGGTGTGGCCATCGCCCTGGCCGTGCTGGGCCTGAACCTGCTGGGCGACGGGCTGCGCGATGTGCTCGACCCCCGTCTGGTGAAATGAGGAGCACCCCCCTGAGCGGCTGCGCCGCTTCCCCCCTCTCTCGCCGCGCTGCGCGCGCCGGGAGAGGGGACAACGCCACTGGACCGGCCAAGCCGGATCCAAGGCGTCTGCTGGCCTGGCGCGGCCGTGTGCAGGGCGCGCTGGCCGTGACAATGAGGCATGGATAAGGTGCAGGCAGCTTTGCTTGAAGTACGCGACCTGCGCATCGCGCTGTCCACCCGGCGCGGTAGCGTGGAGGCCGTGCGCGGGATGGACTTCACCCTGGCGCGCGGCGAGACGCTGGGTTTGATAGGCGAATCCGGCAGCGGCAAGTCGCTCACGGCGCTGGCCCTCATGGGCCTGCTGCCCGAGGGCGCGCAGGTGACGGGCAGCATCCGCCTGGACGGGCAGGAGCTGCTCGGCCTGCCCGACGCGCAGTGGTGCCGCCTGCGCGGCAACCGCATGGCCATGGTGTTCCAGGAGCCGATGACGGCCCTCAACCCCGTGCACCCCATCGGCCGGCAGGTGGCCGAGCCGCTGCGCCTGCACCGCGGCCTGTCCGCCGCCCAGGCACGCACCGAGGCCGTGGCCCTGCTGGAGCGCGTGGGCATCGCCCGTGCGGCCGAGCGGCTGGACGCCTACCCGCACCAGTTCTCCGGCGGCCAGCGCCAGCGCATCACCATCGCCATGGCGCTGGCCTGCGGACCCGACCTGCTGATCGCCGACGAGCCCACCACCGCCCTGGACGTGACGCTGCAGCAGCAGGTGCTGGAGCTGATCCAGGGCCTGGTGGCCGAGCGCGGCATGGCGCTGCTGCTGATCTCGCACGACCTGGCGGTGATCGCCCAGAGCGTGCAGCGCACGCTGGTCATGTACGGCGGCACGGTGGTCGAGCAGGGGCCGACGCGCGCCGTGTTCAGCCGGCTGGCCCACCCCTACACCCGGGGCCTGTTCGCCGCACGGCCGCAGCTGGGCCACGGCCGCGTCCCGGGGCTGCGCCTGCCGACCATCGCCGGCACCGTGCCCGAGCTGGCCGACCTGCCGCCGGGCTGCCCCTTCGCCGGCCGCTGCCCGCTGACCATCGCCGCCTGCAACGCCGCACTGCCCCCACCCGTGCCGCTGGGCCCGGGGCACACGGCGCGCTGCATCCGCCTGGGGGAAGCCGCTTGATTGCTACCCTATCGATAGCTGCCAGCGCTTGCTGCATAAGCGCTGGAGTCACTTTTGACTCATATTCTTGCCGGCAGCTGGGAGTGCGCGGATGAGCGCCGAGACGAGCGCCCCCGCGCCCCTGCTGCAGGTGCGCGACCTGCACCACCACTACCTGCTGCCGCGCACGCGGCTGCTGGGCCCGCGCCCGGTGCTGCCGGTGCTGCACGGCGTGGACTTCTCACTTGCCGCCGGCCGCAGCCTGGGCGTGGTGGGCGAATCCGGCTCCGGCAAGTCCACGCTGGCGCGCCTGGTCATGGCGCTGGAGGCGCCGGCCAGCGGCAGCGTGCAGCTGCTCGGGCGCGACCTGCACCGGCTGGCGCCTGGCGAGCTGCGCACGGCTCGGCGCGACTTCCAGATGGTCTTCCAGGACCCGTACGGCTCGCTGGACCCGCGCCAGACGGTGCAGCGCATCGTCACCGAACCGCTGCGCGCCCTCGGCCGCCCGACGCGCGCCGAAGCCGCCGAGCGCGCCGCCGAGGTGCTGGCCCAGGTCGGCCTGCGCCCGGGCGACGCGCACAAGTACCCGCATGAGTTTTCCGGTGGCCAGCGCCAGCGCATCGCCATCGCCCGCGCCCTCATCACCCGCCCGCGCCTGATCGTGGCCGACGAGCCAGTGAGCGCGCTGGACGTGTCCGTGCAGGCCCAGGTGCTGAACCTGCTGGCCGAGCTGCAGGAGCAGCACGGCGTGACCTATCTGCTCATCAGCCACGACCTGGCCGTGGTCAGCCACCTGTGCGACGAGGTGCTGGTGCTGCAGGGTGGGCGCGTGGTCGAGCGCGGCGCGCCGCAGCAGCTGTTTGCCCGGCCGCAGCATCCGTACACGCAGTCACTGGTGGCGGCCGTGCCGCGGCTGGTGGTGTAAAAACGCGGCAGGCCCCGCCTTGTGCGGCGCAACATTCCGGTCCTGACCGACCCATTACAAGGAGACGCAAGCCATGTTCAACCGCCGTACCGCGCTGGCCACCACCAGCGCCCTCGCCGCCACCGTGCTGGCCACGCCGCTGCAGGCCCTGGCCCAGGCCGGCAAGAAGGACAGCCTGACGCTGGCCATGACGCTGGAGCCGCCGGGGCTGGACCCGACGGCGGGCGCCGCCTCCTCCATCGCCGAGATCACGCTCTACAACATCTACGAGACGCTGACCAAGATCAACAGCGACGGCAGCGTCTCGCCGCTGCTGGCCGAGGGCTGGGAGGTCTCGCCCGACCTCAAGACCTACACCTTCCGCCTGCGCAAGGGCGTGAAGTTCCACAACGGCGAGCCGTTCAACGCCGAGGCCGTCAAGTTCTCGTTCGACCGCGCCGGCGGCGACAAGAGCACCAACAAGGACAAGCGCACCTTCGCCAGCCTGACCACGCAGGTGGTGGACGAGCACACGGTGGTGGTCATCAACAAGGACATCGACCCGGACCTGCTGTTCCTGCTGGGTCAGGCCACGGCCATCATCGTCGAGCCCAAGAGCGCCGAAACCAACGCCGCCAAGCCCGTGGGCACCGGCCCGTACAAGCTGGGCGCCTGGAGCCGGGGAGCGTCCATCTCGCTCACCGCCTGGCCCGAATGGCGCCAGGCCGGCCAGGTGCGCATCCGCCGTGCCACCTTCCGCTTCATCCCCGATCCGGCGGCGCAGGTCGCCGCGCTGATGGCCGGCGACGTGGACCTCTTCCCGCGCGTCACGCCGCGCAGCATGGCGCAGTTCAAGAACAACCCGCGCTACCAGCTCATCATCAGCGGCTCGCGTGCCAAGACCATCCTGGCGATCAACAACGCCAAGAAACCGCTGGACGACGTGCGCGTGCGCCGCGCCATCGCCGCCGCCATCGATCGCAAGGCCGTCATCCAGGGCGCGGCCGACGGCCTGGGCGTGCCGATCGGCAGCCATTACGTGCCCGGCGCCTTCGGCTACGTGGACACCACCGGAATCAACCCCTACGACCCGGACAAGGCCAAGCGCCTGCTGGCCGAGGCCGGCATCAAGACGCCGCTGGAGCTGACCATGACGCTGCCGCCCGCGCCCTACGCGCGCCAGGGCGGCGAGGTCATCGCCGCGCAGCTGGCCAAGGTGGGCATCACCGCCAAGCTGCAGAATGTGGAATGGGCGCAGTGGCTGTCGGGCACCTACGGCAACAAGAACTACGACCTGACCATCATTTCGCACGTCGAGCCCTTCGACCTGGGCAACTTCGCCAAGCCGGACTACTACTGGGGCTACCACTCGGAAAAGTTCGACCAGCTGTACGAGCAGATCAAGACCGCCACCCGCCCGGCCGACCGCGCCCGCCTGCTGGGCGACGCCCAGCGCCTCCTGGCCGAGGACTGCGTGCACGCCTTCCTGTACCAGCCGCAATGGGTCACCGTGGCGGCCAAGGGGCTGCGCGGGCTGTGGAAGGACATGCCGGTGTTCGTCAACGACCTCTCGACAGTGTCTTGGGCAACCCCCTGAGCGGCTGCGCCGCTTCCCCCTTCTCTGGCGCGCGCTTCGCGCGCTGGGAAGGGGGACGACGCCAGTGGAACGGCGAAGCCGGATCCATGGCGTCTGCTGGCTGGGGGCGCGCCGTAATGGGGGGTCAGATTCCAATTCAACCAGCCCCGCACCTCCGCCAGGCTCCAGCAGAACGAAGCGCGAGGAGCAGGCGCGAGGTGAAATGCAGGCCGACTTTGGGAGGAAACGGGCATGGCCGAGTTACATGAGTTGTCCGCGCGCGAGCTGCTGCAGGGGTACGGCGCGCGCAGTTTTTCGCCAGTGGAGGCCACGCACGCCGTGCTGGCGCACATCGAGCGCTGGGAGCCGCACCTGCACGCCACCTGGCTGCTGCGGCCGGACGCAGCGCTGGAGCAGGCGCGCGCCAGCGAGGCGCGCTGGCTGCGCGGCGCGCCCTGCGGGCCGCTGGACGGCGTGCCCGCCACGCTCAAGGACAACATCGCCACCGCCGGCGACCCTACGCCTCTGGGCACGGCCGCCACCGACCTGGCCCCTGCCCCGCAGGACGCGCCGCCCGCCGCACGCCTGCGCGAGGCCGGCGCGGTGCTGGTGGCCAAGACCACCATGCCGGACTTCGGCATGCTGTCCTCGGGCCTGTCGTCCTTTCATGCGCTGGCGCGCAACCCGTGGGACCTGTCCAAGGGCCCGGGCGGCTCCAGCAGCGGCGCCGGCGCAGCCGCAGCGGCCGGCTACGGGCCGCTGCACGTGGGCACGGACATCGGCGGCTCGCTGCGCCTGCCGGCCAGCTGGTGCGGCATCTTTACCTTGAAGCCCAGCCTGGGCCGCATCCCCATCGACCCGCCCTACACCGGTCGCGCCGCCGGCCCCATGACGCGCAACGTGGCCGACGCGGCGCTGATGATGCAGGCGCTGAGCCAGCCCGACACGCGCGACAGCATGGGCTTGCCGGCGCAGGCCATCGACTGGGACGGCTACGCCTCCGGGCCGGAGACGCTGCGCGGCCTGCGCTTCGGGTTGCTGCTGGACGCCGGCTGCGGCCTGCCGGTACAGCCCGAGGTGCGCGCCGCCGTGCAGGCCGCCGCACGCACACTGGAGCAGGCCGGCGCCACCATCGTGCCCATGCAGCCCTTTTTGACCCGCGCCATGCTGGACGGCATGGACCGCTTCTGGCGCATGCGCTCGTACATGGACCTGCGTACCCTGGCACCGCAGCAGCAGGCGCGCGTGCTGCCCTTCATCCGCGACTGGGCCATGAGCGCCGCGGCCCTGGACGGCCCGCAGGTGTACGAGGCCAGCCAGCAGTTCCATGCCACGCGCGTGGCCACCGTGCGCGCCTGCGCGCCCTTCGACTACGTGCTGTCGCCGGTTGCGCCCATCACCGCCTTCACCGCCGAGCTGCCCTCGCCCACCAACGACCCGCTGCGGCCGCTGGAGCACATCGCCTTCACCGTGCCGTTCAACATGTCCGAGCAGCCAGCCGCGTCCGTCAACTGCGGCTACAGCGGCGCCGGTCTGCCCATCGGGCTGCAGATCGCCGGCCAGCGCTTCGACGACCTGGGCGTGCTGCGCGTGGCCCATGCCTACGAGCAGCTGCGCGGCCCGCAGCGGCCCTGGCCGACGCCGCCGACGGCCTGATAGGAATTCTGGTCAAAAACTGCTCCAGCGGTTGTCACACAAGCGCTGGCAGCTATTCTTTGGATAGCATCAGCGCTGCGCCGTCGCCAGCCGCACCGCCAGGCCCAGAAAGATCAGTCCGGCCGTGCGGTTGAGCAGCCGCTGCGCTCGCGCCGAGCGCTGCAGCAGCGCGCCGAAGGCACCCGAGAAGCAGGCAATGGCGCCAAAGACCAGCAGCGTGGCCACCATGAACACCAGGCCCAGCGCCATGATCTGCGGCGCCAGGGCCCCGCGCGCCGGGTCGGCGAACTGCGGCAGGAAGGCCAGGAAGAAGATCAGCACCTTGGGGTTGGTCAGGTTCATGACCACGCCGCGCCCAACCATGCGCAAGGCGCCGCCCGCCTGCTCCGGCAGGGCCTGCGGCCCGCCGGTGGCGGCCGGCGCACGCAGCGCGCCCCAGGCCAGCCACGCCAAGTAGGCCGCGCCGCACAGCTTGAGCGCCGTGAACGCGGAGCTGGAAGCCGCGAACACGGCCGCCAGCCCCAGCGCCACCGCCGCCGTGTGCCCCACCAGGCCCAGGCACAGGCCCAGCACCACGCACATGCCGGCGCGCCAGCCTCGCTGCGCGGACTGCACCAGCACGAACAGATTGTCCGGCCCCGGCGTGAGGGCCAGCAGCACGGCGACGCCGAAGAATGCGATCAAAGTCTGCAGGGTGGGCATAGGGTGACTCCGGGGGATTCGGTGGCGCCCTGGCCGGGCGGGTCAAGGCAGCACAATACCGGCTTTGCGCGCGCCGCTGCGCGCTGCATTCCCGTTTTTTCTCGACTCGACGTTGCCATGGACCCCTTCCTCCTGGTGGCTTTCGCCGCCACCAGCGCCTGGCTGCTGAACAGCCAGCAACAGCGCCGCCGCATCGTGCTGCTGAGCCAGCAGCTGGCGCCCTACCAGATCGAGCGCCTGATGCAAACCCTGACCCAGGGCTACCTGCGCGCCATGGGCGAGGCCACGCCCGAGCGCCGCCAGCAGGTGCTGGACACGCTGGCCGCCAGCGAGGCGCAGCTGTGCGAGCAGTTCGAGCGCTTCGCCGCCGGCTTCGCCCGCCTGCCGGCCGAGGAGACGCGCGTGAGCCGTCTGGCCATCGGCCTGCCGTTTGCCACCCAGCTGCTGCCGGCCGCCACCTTCGACATGCGCGAGCTGCTGGCCGTGCACGCACGCGGCATCGGCGCCACCATGCGCAACGAGAACGGCCTGGCCCCGCGCGAGCGCGCCTTCACCATGACCGCCGAGCTGCTGCTGATGCAGCACAGCTGCCACTGGTTCTGCAAATCCCGGGCTGTCGCCAGCGCCCGCGTCATGGCGCGCCACCAGACGCCCCACGCCCAGCTGGTGAAGGCGGTCTCGCCGGCCACGCGCGCCGCTTATCTGCGGCTCACGGCGACGACCTGATTCGTTCACACCTGCTTACATGCGGCCCTGTCCTACCCCGGCCGGGCATGGGCGCTGGTCCAATGGCGCCTCATCCATGACAGCCAACGACCCCCCCTTCTCCAGCGCCCCGGTCTGGGCCGCATTGGGCGTACAGCACGCCATCCTGGCCCGGGCCATGCCGGTGGTTCGCCATGACATCGCCGGCATGCTGACCATCATGCGCATGGCCGCCGTAGTGCTGCGCCGGCGCGCGCAGGACGCCAGCGAGCCGCTGTCCGCCCAGCTGGAGCAGCAGGAAGAGCACCTGACCAGCCTGGCGGAGAGCAGCCGGCGTCTGCGTCACTGGGACCTGCAAGGCCCGCACGCACCCGAACCCGTCGCCGCCACCGCCCAGCTGGCGCGCGACCTGGCCTACCCGCTGCTGGCGATGCGCGGCCTGCAGCTGGAACTGCCGCCGCCCGAGGCCCCCCTGCCCAGCGCCCGGGTACCGCAGCAGCCGCTGCTGTGCCTGCTGCTGGGCGCCATCCACCTGCTTGCCGAAGCACCCGTCGGTGCGCCGGCCTGCGTGCGCATCTTGCCCGGCCCGTCAGACAACAGCCTGCGCGTGCAGGCCGAAGGCGTAGCGGCCGAGGCGCCACCGGCGACGCCCACACCCGGCATGCCGGCACTGGACGGTGACGCCCTGGCGCACCTGGCGCAGCACCTGGGCGCCGGCTGGCGGCACGGCCCGGGCTGGGCCGAGATCGACGCGCCCCGCGCGCCCTGAGGCGGTTCAGCCCAGCGCCAGCGCTACCACGCCGGCGGCGATCAGCACGGCACCGATGATGCGCGCGGCGCGGTCGCCCTCGCCCAGCAGATGGCCGCCGATCAGCGCGGCGAACAGCATGGACACTTCGCGCGCCGGCGCCACCAGCGACAACGGCGCCGTCTGCAGGGCGTACAGCACCAGCACGTAGGCGATGGGGCTGACGGTGGCCACCAGCAGCGCGAAGCGCCACTGCGCCGTCCACAGCGTCCGCAGCTCGGCCGGGCGGCGCAGCGCCACCGGTGTCAGCACCGCCACGCGCAGCAGATTGCCCATGTAGTCCACCAGGATGGGCGACAGCAGCATGGCCTTGACGGCGTAGCCGTCCACCACGGTGTAGCTGGCGATGAACACGCCCGTCAGCACGCCATACGTCAGGCCCTTGCCCAGGCGACGCTGCGCATCGCCGCCGCCCCGGCCGACGCGCAGCAGCCCCGGGCCGCCGGCGATCAGGAACACGCCGCCCACCACGCCGGCGATGCCCAGCACACCCATGGCCGTCAGCCGTTCGCCCAGCAGCAGCACGGCGGTGAGCGAAGACAGCAGCGGCCCCGTGCCGCGCGCCAGCGGGTAGACCACCGTCAGATCGGCCTTGCGGTAGCCGCGCAGCAAGATGACGTAGTACAGCACGTGCAGCAGCCCGCTCAGGGCCACGATGCCCCACTCGCGCGCGCTCCACAGCGGCACCACGTCGCGCCCCAGCCACCAGCCCAGCGGCGCCCAGACGAACATCATCAGCAGCGAGGTGAAGAAGGCGAAGCGCGCATCGCCGCCGGCCTTCTTGGCGGCGATGTTCCACAGGGCGTGGATCAGTCCCGCCAGCAAGATCAGGCCGAAGGCTTGCAGGGACATGGAGTGGGTGGGCGGCTCAATGGAAAAGGCCGCGGCCCGCTGCTGAGGCAGGCCGCGGCCGCAGGGGCGGCGCGGGCGCGGTCAGGCGCGGCCGATGACGGAGGCCGTGGCCATCAACTCCTCCAGCAGCGCGAAGGAGACCTTGCCGGAGGCGGCGTAGGGGTCGAACTCGGGCCGCTCGGAGTATTTGAGGACGATGGAGTGGTTCAGCTTGGCCAGGTTGACCTGGCCCATGGTCCAGCCGCCAAAGCGCCGCTCGCTGATCTCTTCGAAGGCCAGCAGCTCCACGTCCTTGTGCCGCGCGTCGCGCTGGATGTGACCGTACAGGTCGCTGACCGCCGTGCGGCCGCCCTCGATGGCCTGCAGGAAGATGCCCCCGCCGTAGCACAGCACGCCGGTGATGCCAGTGGCCGGGTTGTGCTGGCGCGACTGGGCCAGGATGGCTTCGATGGCGGCGGGCGAGGGGTCCACCGCGCGGCTGACGTAGAGCAGGCGCACCAGCATGGCTCAGGTTCCTTGTACGGCTGTGTTGAGGGTGACTGTGCGTCAGGCCCGCCCGGGGATGAGCGAGAGAAATTCGCGCCGCAGCGTAGGGTTGGTGAGAAACACGCCGCGCATGACGGAGTTGAGCATCTTGCTGTCCATCTCGCGCACGCCGCGCCAGGACATGCAGAAGTGGCTGGCCTCCATGACGATGGCCAGGCCGTCGGGCTGGGTCTTTTCCATGATCAGGTCGGCCAGCTGCACCACGGCCTCTTCCTGAATCTGCGGGCGGCCCATGACCCAGTCCACCAGCCGTGCGTACTTGGACAGGCCGATGACGTTGGTGTGCTCGTTGGGCAGCACGCCGATCCAGATCTTGCCGATCACCGGGCAGAAGTGGTGGCTGCAGGCGCTGCGCACGGTGATCGGGCCGACGATCATCAGCTCGTTCAGGTGCTCGGCGTTGGGGAACTCGGTGATGGGCGGCGGCGCCACGTAGCGGCCCTTGAAGACCTCGTTCAAGTACATCTTGGCCACGCGGCGCGCGGTGCTCTGTGTGTTGTGGTCGCCCTCGGTGTCGATCACCAGGCTGTCGAGCACACCCTGCATCTTGGTCTCGACCTCGTCCAGCAGCAGCTCCAGCTCGCCCGGCTGCAGGAACTCGGCGATGTTGTCGTTGGCGTGGAAGCGCCGTCGCGCGGCGGCCAGGCGCTCGCGGATCTTGACGGAGACGGGCGTGCCCTCGTCGTCGGCGACAGTGGGCGCGCCAGGGGCTGCGGGTTGGGATGACATGGGGCGGCATGGTAACAGCGAACGGCCGCCCGCTGCTTCGTAGTGTTTTTGACCTCCAGGGCTTGCCAGCCAAGCGCTGACAGCTATTTAAACCATAGCAAACACCCGTCGCGTCAATAGCGCTTGCCCGTCACCCACAGCGCGGCGCGCATCAGGCCGAAGGCCATGCGGTCCAGCAACCGCTCGCGCCAGGGGCGGTGGGCGTAGGCCTGCGGGTCCAGGGGCCGGCCGGCGTCGGCCATGGCGCGGGCCAGGCGCTGGCGCAACTGGCGGGCGAAGGCCGCGTCCTTGACCACGACATTGGCCTCGCGCGCCAGCAGCAGCGACAGCGGGTCCAGATTGGACGAGCCCACCGTGGCCCAGGGCCGCGCGCCGTGCGCGTCGATGACGGCCACCTTGGCGTGCAGGAAGCTGGGCTCGTACTCGTAGATCTCCACGCCGGCCGCCAGCAGCGCGCCGTACACCGGCCGGGCCGCGTGGTACTGCATGAAGTATTCGTAGCGCCCCTGCAGCAGCAGCTGCACGCGCACACCGCGCCGGGCCGCGTGCTTGAGGGCGCGGCGCAGCCGACCGCCGGGGATGAAGTAGGCGTTGGCGATGATGACCTCGTGCCGCGCGCGGGCGATGGCCCGGCGGTACGAGCGCTCGATGTGCGTGCGGTGGTGTACGTTGTCGCGCAGCAGGAAGATGGCGCGCATGCCGCGGCTGGCGCGCTCGGCGTGTCGGCCCTTGAGCTTGGCCAGCCGCGCCGCGCGCCAGTCCGCCAGTGCCAGGCCCAGGCGGCGCCGGCGCGCGTCCTGGCCGGCCTTGAGCTGCCACCACAGCTGCTCCATGGCCTCGCTGGCCTGGTCCACCAGGCTGCCCTGCACGCGCACGGCGAAGTCCAGCCGCGGCGCGGCCAGCATGCCGTGGTTGGGGTCGTGGAAATCGTCCAGCACGTTGATGCCGCCGCAAAACAGCACCTGGCCGTCCACCACGCACAGCTTGCGGTGCAGCCGGCGCCAGCGCCGCGGCAGCAGCAGGCCCAGCGGGCCCAGAGGCGAATAGACCTGCAGCAGCACGCCGGCCTGCTCGAAGGCCTGGCGCCAGGACGCGGGCAGCGCCGCCGTGCCGAAGCCGTCCACTACCAGGTGCACGCGTACGCCACGCGCGGCGGCGCGCACCAGCGCCTCGGCCACGCTGGCGCCGCTGCCGGTGCAGTCGAAGATGTAGGTCTCCAGCTGGATGTCGGAGACGGCCGCGTCCATGGCGGCGATCAGGGCCGGGAAGAACTCGGCCGTGCCCTGCAGCAATTCGACCTGGTGGTTGGAGCGGTTGGGGCGATCGCTGCGCGGCCGTGGCTCAGGCATGGCCTGCGCTACAGCTGGAATTCCGCGATCAGCGGCAAGTGGTCGGACATGCGCCACCAGATCCTGCCGCGCGGCACCTGCAGCGACAGGGGACGCAGGCCTCGCACGTAGACGTGGTCCAGCTGCACCATGGGCAGGCGCGCCGGGTAGGTATAGGCCTGGGGAGACTCGTCGTACTCGAACAGGCCAAAGCCCGCCAGCATGCGCTTGATCTGCAGGCCCCAGTCGTTGAAGTCACCGGCCACCACCAAAGGCGCGTCCGGCGGCACCTCGCGGTCGATGAAGCGCTGCAGCTGCGCCACCTGGCGGATGCGGCTGCCGGCGATCAGGCCCAAATGCACCACGATGGCGTGCACCGGCTGGCCCTGCACCAGCACCTCCACGTGCAGCAGGCCGCGCTGTTCGAAGCGGTGGTCGGAGATGTCCTCGTGCCGGTGGCCCACCACCGGCCAGCGGGTGAGCAGCGCGTTGCCGTGCTCGCCATGGCGCGTGAAGGCGTTGGTGCGATAGATGGCCTCGTAGCCTTCAGGCGCGAGGTACTCGGCCTGCGACACCTCGGGCCAGCGCTCGAAGTACAGCGCCTCGCGCCGGTTGACCGATCGCACCTCCTGCAGGCAGACGATGTCGGCGTCCAGCTGCTCCACGGCCAAGCCCAGGTTGTGGATCTCCAGCCGCCGCGCCGGGCCAAGGCCCTGCACGCCCTTGTGGATGTTGTAGGTGGCCACGCGCAGGATGCCTGGGTGCTCGGCGGGCAGTTCAATGGCTGAAGGGGCGGCGGCGTTCATCGGCATGCGAGTCGGGGGAGCCAGAGGATGGCCTCGGCGTTGGAGGGCGAGTAGCAGCGCTCTGCCGCCTCGCGCCAGTCCAGCCAAGCATATGCCGTGTGTTCGCGCGGATTCAAGGTGACAGGTGTATCAGGCGGCACCTGCAGGCCCAGCACCCGTTCGGTGTTCTTCCAAACACCCGGGGCGTAGCGGTGCTGCCACTGCGGGTAGATCGTATAGACGTTCTCCAGGCCCCAGTCGCGCAGCCGGCACCCCGGCGCGTGGGCGTCGATGCCTGTCTCCTCGCCCACCTCGCGCGCAGCGGCCTGCAGCCAGGATTCCTGCGGCCAGTCCTTGCTGCCAGTGACCGACTGCCAGAACTCCCGCCCCTCGTGCAACTCGGTGCGGCGCAGCAGCAGCACGTCCAGCCGCGGCGTATGGAGCACGACGAGAACGGATTCGGGAATCTTGTGAAGGAGCGGCTGCTGCATGGCGCAGTTCTCAGTATGCAGCGCAGGCGCAGTCGTCAGCGCGATGGCACGGCGGGCGGAAGTGCCTTGGCCTGCAGCGCCCGGGCCTGCACCACCAGATGGTTGTGCGCGTCCAGAAAGGCCGCGGCGATGACCTTGCCCTCGTTGGTGTTGCTCCAGCCCGCGCCCGCGCCGCCGCCCAGGCGCCCCAGCACCAGGCCGCCCAGCCCCAGGTCGGTGGTGCGTGCCGCTCCGGTGGCGGCGGCCACCTGCTCGGTGGTCTCGTTGTCCGACAGCAAGAGGGCGGTCTGCGCCTCCTTGAGCTTGACCTGCTCGACCAGCCCCACCAGGCCGGCGATGTCGCGCAGCCCGGGGATCATCGCGATCAACCCGCCCAGTCCGCGGCCTGCGTCCTGCTCGCTGAAGGTCAGGCTGGGCGTGAGGGTGTACTGCGCTTCGTAGCCCCGGCCCCGGGCCACGGTGGAGCCCTGCTTGCGCAGCACACCGGCCTCCTTCAGGTCCTGCTCCTGCACCGTGCCGCGCAGGCCCGCACCCCGGTCCACCACGCGAAAGCAGCCGCTTTGCTGCGCCAGCAGCTTGACCAGCGGCACGGGCGACGGCGGCAGGTGGTACTGGCTGCTCATCACGTAACCGTGCGGGTTCTCGGCCAGCGCCACGGTGGCCACCGGCGCCTCGCAGCGCAGCAGCTCACGAGAGGCACCCTGCGCCCCCTCGGGTCCGGCCGAACCGCTGACGACCGAACCGCCCTCGCCCAGTTCGGTTTTCTTCTCGCCGCAGGCGGGCAGCGCCAGAGTGGCCGCCAGCGTGAGCCACAGGCCGGCGCTCTGAATAGATCGTCGCAAAGTCGACATGGGATACCTCAACAAAAAGGGCGCCCAAGGCGCCCTGCTCGTCCAGCCACAGGAAAGCCAGCTCCCCCGCTCAGCTGGCGGCCGCCACCGGGTTGCGCAGCCGGATATGCAGCTCGCGCAGCTGCTTCTCGTCCACCGGCGACGGCGCCTGCGTCAGCAGGTCCTGGGCGCGCTGGGTCTTGGGGAAGGCGATCACGTCGCGGATGGACTCGGCACCGGTCATCAGGGTGATGAGGCGGTCCAGGCCGAAGGCCAGGCCGCCGTGCGGGGGCGCGCCGTACTGCAGCGCGTCCAGCAGATAGCCGAACTTGGCACGCTGGTCCTCGGGGCTGATGTGCAGCGCGGCGAAGACCTTGGCCTGCACGTCGGCGCGGTGGATACGCACCGAGCCGCCGCCCAGCTCCCAGCCGTTCAAGACCATGTCGTAGGCCTTGGCGATGCACTTGCCCGGGTCGGTGTCCATCAGGTCTTCGTGACCATCCTTGGGGGACGTGAAGGGGTGGTGCACGGCCACCCAGCGGCCCGTTTCCTCGTCGTGCTCGAACATGGGGAAGTCCACCACCCACAGCGGCGCCCAGCGGTCCTCGAACAGGCCGCTCTTCTTGCCGAAATCGCTGTGGCCGACCTTCAGGCGCAGCGCGCCGATGCTGTCGTTGACGATCTTTTCCTTGTCGGCGCCGAAGAAGATCAGGTCGCCGTCCTGCGCGCCGGTGCGCTGGAGGATCTCGGCAATGGCGGCATCGTGGATGTTCTTGACGATGGGCGACTGCAGGCCGTCACGGCCCTTGGCAGCCTCGTTGACCTTGATCCAGGCCAGGCCCTTGGCGCCGTAGATCTTCACGAACTCGGTGTACTGGTCGATCTCGCCACGGCTGATGGCCGCGCCGCCGGGCACGCGCAGGGCCACCACGCGGCCGCCCTTGGTGGTGGCGGGTGCGGAGAAAACCTTGAAGTCCACATCGGCCATGACGTCGGTCAGCTCGGTGAATTCAAGCTTGACGCGCAGGTCGGGCTTGTCCGAGCCGAAGCGGCGCGCCGCCTCCTGGTAGCTCATGGTGGGGAAGTCGCCCAGCTCCACGTCCAGCTGCGCCCGGAAGACCTCGCGGATCATGCGCTCGAAGATGGCGCGGATTTCTTCCTCGCCCAGGAAGGAGGTCTCGCAGTCGATCTGCGTGAACTCGGGCTGGCGGTCGGCGCGCAGGTCCTCGTCGCGGAAGCACTTGGTGATCTGGTAGTAGCGGTCGTAGCCGGCCACCATCAGCATCTGCTTGTACAGCTGGGGCGACTGCGGCAGCGCAAAGAACTGGCCGTCGTGCACGCGGCTGGGCACCAGGTAGTCGCGCGCGCCCTCGGGCGTGCTCTTGCCCAGCATGGGCGTCTCGATATCGATGAAGCCTTCCTGGTCCAGGAAGTTGCGCACCTGGATGGCCGTCTTGTAACGCAGCATCATGTTGCGCTGCATGTGGGGGCGGCGCAGGTCCATGACGCGGTGGGTCAGGCGCGTGGTCTCGGACAGGTTGTCGTCGTCCATCTGGAAGGGTGGCGTGACCGAGGCGTTGAGCACCACCAGCTCGTGGCACAGCACCTCGATCTGGCCGCTCTTGATCTTGTCGTTAGTGGTGCCGGCGGGGCGCGGGCGCACCAGGCCCTTGACCTGCACACAGAACTCGTTGCGGATGTCCTCGGCCACCTTGAACATCTCGGGGCGGTCGGGGTCGCAGACCACCTGCACGTAGCCTTCGCGGTCGCGCAGATCAATGAAGATCACGCCGCCATGGTCGCGGCGGCGGTTCACCCAGCCGCACAGGGTGACGGTTTGGCCCATCAGGGCTTCGGTCACGAGACCGCAGTAGTGGGAGCGCATGGCCATGGTTGGGAGCTCTTTTTTCTTCCTGCGCCCCAGGGGCGCGACGATGGTGATGAGGGTGCTGCGGTGCCAGGGGCCGCCGGTCCGGCCGCCCCGAGGGGCTACCTGCCCGCCTCGGCAGCCAGGGGGTCGGGCGGGGCCACGACTCCCATCGAAACAATGTACTTGAGGGCCGCGTCGATGCTCATGTCCAGCTCCACGCAGTCGCTCTTGCGCATCAGCACGAAGTAGCCGCCCGTGGGGTTGGGCGTAGTGGGCACGTAGACGCTGACGAACTCGTCGCGCAGGTGGGCCGCGACCTCGCCGCTGGGCGTGCCGGTGATGAAGGCTACCGTCCACACGCCCTCACGTGGCCACTGCACCAGCACGGCGGTGCGAAAGGCGTTGCCGCTCTCGGAAAACAGCGTGTCAGACACCTGCTTGACGCTGGAGTAGATGGAGCGCACCACCGGGATGTGGCTGACCAGCGCGTCGCCCCACTCCACCAGCTTGCGCCCGGCGAAGTTGCTGGCCAGGGCGCCCACCGCCAGCAGGATGCTCAGCGTGAGCAGCACGCCAAAGCCGGGGATGTGAAAGCCCAGCAGCCGGTCGGGCTGCCAAGAGCCGGGCAGGATGGCCAAGGTCTGGTCCAGGGCGCCCACGATCCAGGACAGAACCCAGGCCGTGATGACGCCGGGCACCACGACCAGCAGGCCGGTGAACAGCCACTTGCGCAGCGCGGCCATGGGCGTGGCCTTGGTCATTTTTTCAGGCATCAGAAGTGCTTGCAGCGGGCGCTGGACTTGCGGCGGCAGCTCCTTTTTCAGGAGCAGCCCCGGCAGCCGGCTGCTTGCGGCCGCTGAAGTCGGTGGCATACCAGCCCGTGCCCTTGAGCTGAAAGCCCGGGGCCGTCAGCTGCTTGGCGAAGGCGTGGGCGCCGCAGGCCGGGCAGGTAGTGAGCGGGGCGTCGGCAATTTTTTGCAGCACGTCCTTGGCATGGCCGCAGGAGCCGCACTGGTAGGCGTAAATAGGCATTGCAAAAACGCGCTGGAGGGCGAGGAAAAACCCGCAATTATAGGCAACGGCGGGTTTTTCCTGCGGCGCTCAGTCCAGGCCCGCCACGGGTTGCGCGGCCAGGTGGGCGTTGCGCACAAACTGCGGCGCCAGCGACCCGCCCACCATGCCGACCACGGCCGCCAGCACGCCGGCCAGCTGCTGCGGAAAGACCTCGCCGAGCGCGGGCGTGGCCATGAACAGCAGCCAGGTGCCGATGCCCAGCACCACGGCGCACAGCGCTCCCTGGGTGTTGGCGCGCTTCCAGTACAGGCCGAAGACCAGCGGCACGAAGGCGCCCACCAACGGCACCTGGTAGGCGCCCGACACCAGCTCGAAGATGGGCGTGCCCTCCATCTTGATGGAGTAGATCAGCACGCAGATGGCGAACACGAAGACGCTGATGCGCATGATGCGCAGGTTCTCGTCGTCGCTGATGTAGGTGGGACGGAACTGGCGCCAGATGTTCTCGGTGAAGGTGACGGCCGGCGCCAGCAGCGTGGCCGAGGCGCAGGACTTGATGGCCGACAGCAGTGCGCCGAAGAACAGCACCTGCATCATGACCGGCATGCGGTCCATGACCAGCGTGGGCAGCACCTTCTGCGGGTCGTCTTCCAGCAGCGCCGCAGTCTGCTCGGGCATGATGATCAGCGCACTGGCCACCAGGAACATGGGCACGAAGGCGAACAGGATGTACGCCGTGCCGCCGATGACCGTGCCATGCGTGGCGGCCTTTTCGCTGTTGGCCGACATGACGCGCTGGAACACGTCCTGCTGCGGGATGGAGCCCAGCATCATGGTGATGGCCGCGCCGAAGAAGAAGATGATCTCGTGCCAGGTCGGCTCGGGCCAGAAGCGGAACATGTCGCGGCTCACGGCCAGGTCAATGATTTTGCCGGCGCCGCCAGCCATGTCGGCCGCGAAGAACGACAGCACCAGCAGGCCCACCACCAGGATGATCATCTGGATGAAGTCCGTCACCGCCACGGACCACATGCCGCCCCACAGCGTATAGACCAAGATGGAGCCCACGCCGATGGCCATGCCCCAGGGGATGGAGATCACCCCGCCCGACAGCAGGTGGAAAACCAGGCCCAACGCCGTGACCTGGGCCGACACCCAGCCCAGGTAGCTGAGCATGATGATCAGCGAGCAGATCACCTCGATGCCGCGCCCATAGCGCTCGCGGTAGTAGTCGCTGATGGTCAGCAGCGTCATGCGGTACAGCTTGCCGGCGAAAAACACGCCCACCAGGATCAGGCACATGCCGGCCCCGAAGGGGTCCTCCACCACGGCGTTCAAGCCGCCGTGAATGAACTTGGCGGGAACGCCCAGCACGATCTCCGAGCCGAACCACGTGGCGAACGTGGTGGTGATGATCATGTACATGGGCAGGTGCCGACCGGCGATGGCGAAGTCGGCCGTGTTCTGCACACGCCTGGCGGCCCACAGGCCGATGCCGATGGTGACAAACAGATAGGCGATCACCATGAAGAGCAACACGTGGCAACTCCTGAAGGAAGGAAAAGTGGTTGACGAAGAAGGGTGGGAAGGGAAAAGAAAACCGAAGGCGTGCCCGGCTCAGAACACGCGCAGGCGCGCAATGATCTGCATCACGATCAACCCCAGCAGGAAGCCGACGCCGCCGTAGATCACGCCTTGCAGCAGGCGGTTGGTGCGCTTTTGTTCGGCCAGCAGCGCCTGCAGCTCCGCCCGGCCGTCGCCCTGGCCGCGGTGGCTGAGGTATTCGTGCATCAGGCGCGGCAGCTCGGGCAGGATCTTGGCGTAGCGCGGTGCCTCCATGCGCAGTTCGCGCCACAGGCGCTGCGGACCCAGCTGCTCGAGCATCCAGCGCTCCAGGAAGGGCTTGGCCGTGCTCCACAGGTCCAGTTCTGGGTCGAGCTGGCGGCCCAGGCCTTCGATGTTGAGCAGCGTCTTTTGCAGCAGCACCAGTTGCGGCTGGATCTCCACCTGGAAGCGCCGCGAGGTCTGGAACAGGCGCAGCAGCACCATGCCCAGCGAGATCTCCTTGAGCGGCCGGTCGAAGTACGGCTCGCAGACGGCGCGAATCGCCGACTCCAGCTCATTGACGCGCGTAGTGGGTGGCACCCAGCCGCTTTCGATGTGCAGCTCGGCCACACGCTTGTAGTCGCGCCGGAAGAAGGCCGTGAAGTTCTGCGCCAGGTATTCCTTGTCGTACTCGGTGAGCGTGCCGACGATGCCGAAGTCCAGCGAGATGTAGCGCCCGAAGGTGTCCGGGTCCAGGCTGACCTGGATGTTGCCGGGGTGCATGTCGGCGTGGAAGAAGCCGTCGCGAAACACCTGGGTGAAGAAGATGGTCACGCCGTCGCGGGCCAGCTTCTTGATGTCTACGCCGGCCTCGCGCAGACGAGCGACCTGGTTGATGGGCACGCCGTTCATGCGCTCCATCACCAGCACGTCGGGGTGGCAGAAATCCCAGAACACCTCCGGGATCAGCACCAGCCCGACGTCCTTCATGTTGCGCCGCAGCTGGGCGGCGTTGGCCGCCTCGCGGATCAGATCCAGCTCGTCGTGCAGGTAGTTGTCGAACTCGGCCACCACCTGGCGGGGCTTGAGGCGCTTGCCGTCCGCCGACAGGCGCTCCACCCAGCGGGCCATCATGCCCATCAGGGCCAGGTCCTGGTCGATCACCGGCAGCATGCCGGGGCGAAGCACCTTCACGGCCACATCGCGCTCGCGCCCATGCCGATCGCGGATGACGGCGAAGTGCACCTGGGCGATGGAGGCGCTGGCTACCGGCGTGCGGTCGAACGAGACAAACACCTCGTCGATCGGCCGGCGAAAGGCCCGCTCGATGGTGGCCACTGAAATAGCCGGGTCGAACGGCGGCACGCGGTCCTGCAGCAGCGCAAGCTCGTCGGCGATGTCCGGCGGCATCAGGTCGCGCCGCGTGGACAGCACCTGGCCGAACTTCACGAAGATCGGCCCCAGCCGCTCCAGCGCCAGGCGCAGGCGCACGCCGCGCGGCGCATCCAGGCGCCGTCCGAAGGTGATGACGCGCGTGAGCAAATGCAGCCAGGGGTGGCGAAAATTGGACAGCACGACCTCGTCCAGGCCATGGCCCAGCACCACCCGCAGGATGGTGAACCCCCGCACGAAGCGCCTCATGGCGGCGAACGGTGCGCTGTGCTGTTGTCGGCGCCGTGGGCGCCGAGGTCGCCGGCGCCGCCCATGCGCGCGCCCACGAAGCGGCGCAGGGCCGCAGCCACGCGCTCGGCCACCGAGGCCACAGCCCGCGCCGGCGCATCGCCGATCACGCGTGCCAGATCATCCTCGACGTCCCAGCGCACGTTGTCCACCACCCAGTTGATGTCGGCGGCCAGTTGCACGTCACCCTCGATGCGGATGGAGGGCCGCTCACCGGCCAGGGCGCTGCGCGCCAGCGACAGCGGTGACGCCTCGAACACCTGCAGCCGCAGGTCGGGCTGGGCGCCCTCGGGTGCCAGGTCCAGCAGGCCGGCGGGGGTGAGCTGCAGCGTCATGAAGAAGTTGCGCCACTGCACGTGCGCCGTGCGCCCGGCCTGGCGCGCCAGGCGGTCCATCGCTTCACGCTCCTGCATCAGCACGTGGTTCAGGAACAGCACCGCCCGGTGCTGCACCTCGTGCACCAGCCAGGCCGGCGGCTGCGGGCCGGAAACGATGCGTTCCATGAGGCCGTCCAGAAACGAAAAAGGGGACTGCTTAGACATAGCCCCCGATTATTCCCCGAAGTGGCGGCCGCACTGTCGGCTTTTTGGCCGAGAGTGCGGCGCCTTCTTCGCTGTGATTGGTGGATGGATTACTGCAGTGCCTGCAGGCCGGCCACCAGCCAGCCGCTGGAGCCGCTCTTGGGCTTGGTCATGTTCCAGACCTCGCGGAAGGGGCTGGGGCCGGCGGAGGCCTCCTCGCGAATCATGCCGGAGAACTCCACGCTGGCCATGTAGCCATCGCCCAGGTCCTCGATGCCCAGCAGCTGCGCCTCCAGCATGACCACGTCGGTGTGGTTGGGCTCGGCGCCGCCGCGGTGCTGCTCGCGCTCGGACAGCTGGGTGCGGATCTCGCCGACCATGGCGTCGGTCATCATGGAGCGCAGCGTGGCGATGTCCGAGCGGTCCCAGGCGGCCTGCAGCGTCACGAAGTTGCGCTTGGCCGCCGTCAGGAAGCCCTCGGTGTCAAAGCCGTCGGGCACGCCCCAGTTCTGCGAGCCGGCCAGGGCCGAGCCGATCATGGAGCCGCCAGCCGCCGCGCCGGGCTGCGCCTGGAAGGCCGCGCCGGCGCGCTCCCAGGGGCGGGCCGAGGCGTCGTTGCCCACCTTCTCGGGGTTGTACTGGCGCGGCATCTGCACGTCCGCCGGCGGCGTGCCTGCGCCCGCACCCTGGAAGGCGAAGGGCGAGGCGGCCGCGGTCTGCGCCGGACGACGCGAGCGCATGACCATGCCCACCACGGCCATGACCACCAGCGCCAGCAGCGCGAACATCAGGAACTGCGCAAAGCCCGCGCCAAGACCCAGCGAGTTGGCCAGCCAGGCCAGGCCCAGGCCGGCAGCCAGGCCGCCCAGCATGGCGCCCCAGGGCTTGCGTGTGGCGGCCGCAGCGGCGCCGGCGCCAGCCGCTGCCGGTGCCGCGTTGGCGGCCTGGTTGGGCGCGGCGCCCTGCTGCGCCGGCGTGCCGGGCGCGCGCGGCGGCGTGGCCTCGCGCTGCGTGACGTTGGAGGACTGGCGGCCGAAGGACTTGCCTCCGCCCATGCGGCGCGCGTCGGCGTCCAGGTGCACCAGCGCCAGCACGGCCACCAGCGCCACGGACCACAGTTTGCTGTTCATGTCATCTCCCAAGGAAGGTGTGAGCGGCGAGCGCCCCGGAAGCGGATTTCGCCCGCTTGGTATTCGTTCAGCACTTGATTCCAACATGCAGCGCCACCACGCCGCCCGTCATGTTGTGATAGTCCACATGCCCAAAGCCACTTTGTTTCATGAGGGATTTGAGCTCCTCCTGACCCGGATGCATGCGGATGGACTCGGCCAGATACTGGTAGCTGGCGGCGTCGCCGGCCACCATGGAACCCAGCCGCGGCAGCACCTTGAAGGAGTACCAGTCGTAGGCCTTGGACAGGGGCTTGGCGACCTTGGAGAACTCCAGCACCAGCAGGCGCCCGCGGGGTTTCAGCACGCGGCACATCTCGGCCAGCGCCGCGTCCTTGTGGGTCATGTTGCGCAGGCCGAAGGCCACGCTGACCAGGTCGAAGTGGTTGTCGGGAAAGGGCAGGTGCTCGGCGTCGCACACCGCCGTGGGCAGCACCACGCCGGCGTTGATCAGCCGGTCGCGGCCGGTGCGCAGCATGGCCTCGTTGATGTCGGTGTGCACCACGCGGCCGGTGGCGCCGACCTTCTTGGAGAAAGCCAGCGCCAGGTCGCCCGTGCCGCCGGCAATGTCCAGCACCTGGTCGCCCTCGCGCAGGTTGGCCACCATCACCGTGTAGGCCTTCCAGGCCCGGTGCAGGCCACCGGACATCAGGTCGTTCATCAGGTCGTACTTGGGCGCGACGGAGTCGAAAACGCCGCGTACGCGGCGCGCCTTGTCGCTTTCGTCGACCGACTGGAAACCGAAGTGGGTGGTGCTCATGGCGTGATGCTAGGTCAGGGGTTGGCGGCGCGTACAGGGACAACCCCGCGCCAGCGTGGGGCTTGTGTCGCTATTCGGACAAATGGGGGACAAGGCCGCGGGCTCAATGCCCGCCGCAGCCGCCGCTGCTGCAGCCGCCACCGCCGTGGGCCGCCTTGCCGCCCATGGGCGCGTCACGGTCCACGCCGGCCTCGGCCAGGCGGCGCTCGTACTCGCGCATCAGCTGCTGCTGGTCGCGGCCCAGCTCATAGAGATAGGCCCAGGTGAAGATGCCGCTGTCGTGCCCGTCGGAGAAGGCTGGGCGCACGGCGTAGTGGCCCACGGGCTCCAGGCCCACCAGGGCCACGTCGCGCTTGCCGGTCTGCAACACCTCCTGGCCCGGGCCGTGGCCCTGCACCTCGGCCGAGGGCGAGTACACGCGCATCAGCTCGAAGGGGATGCGAAAGACCGCGCCATCGCTGAACGCCACCTCCAGCACACGCGAGCGCTCGTGCACGGTGATGGCCTGCGGCGCGGGAGTGTTGTCGAGCGGTTGGGCCATGGGTTCACCTCGTGCCTTGTTTCAAGCAAAAAAGGCCGCCAGCGCTTATGCAGCAAGCGCCGGCAGCTATCAAATCGATTGCACCTGAACGCTCTCGCCGCCCCAGGCGGCGAGCCGCTCGCGCAGCGCCTGGTGCAGGGCAGGCAAGTGCTCGGCCAGTTGCGCCTCGTGCTCGGCGCTGCGGGGGCGCTGGGGCACGGCCCACAGCGGCGCGGGCCAGTGGCTGTCCCAGGTGTAGCGGCCGATCACATGCCAGTGCAGGTGCGGCACCACGTTGCCCAGGGTGGCCAGGTTGACCTTGTCCGGCTGCACCTGCTCGCGCAGGGCCTGCTCGACCAGGGTGACGGCCTGCATGCAGTGCAGGCGCGCGGCCTCGTCCAGGTCGGAGAACTCGGCCACGTGCGCGTTCCAGACCACGCGGTAGAAGGCGGGAAAGCCCGGCTCGTCCACATGGATCACGCGCAGCTGCTGGCCGCGCCAGATCAGCGTGCCGCCGTCGGCGGCGCACAGGGGGCATTGCGGGCCGGCGGTCATACAAGGACCCGCTCGATGCCGCCGGCGTTGGCGCGCTGCACGTACTCGGGCAGCCAGTTCTCGCCCAGGATCTGGCGCGCCATCTCGATGACGATGTAGTCGGCTTCGAGCAAGCCGTTCTGCAGGTCGCCCTGGTAGCGCGAGATGCCCTGCAGGCAGCTGGGGCAGCTGGTCAGGATCTTGATGTTGTCCTGCGCACCCACGGCGCCGCTGGCGCGCAGCTGCGCCTCGCCCTTGCGGATCTCTTCTTCCTTGCGAAAGCGCACCTGCGTGGCCACGTCGGGCCGCGTCACGCCCAGCGTGCCGGATTCGCCGCAGCAGCGCTCGCTCTTCAGGACCTTGTCGCCCACCAGGGCGCGCACGGTCTGCATGGAGTCGCCCTGCTTCATGGGGTTGTGGCAGGGCTCGTGGTACAGGTAGCCGCCCTGCCCCGCCGGCAGCGTGATGCCCTTTTCCAGCAGGTATTCGTGGATGTCGATGATGCGGCTGCCGGGGAAGATCTTGTCGAACTGGTAGCCCTGCAGCTGGTCGTAGCAGGTGCCGCACGAGACCACCACCGTCTTGATGTCCAGGTAGTTCAGCGTGGTGGCCACGCGGTGGAACAGCACCCGGTTGTCGGTGATCATCTTCTCGGCCTTGTCGAACTGGCCGCTGCCGCGCTGCGGATAGCCGCAGCACAGGTAACCGGGCGGCAGCACCGTCTGCACGCCGGCGTGCCACAGCATGGCCTGCGTGGCCAGGCCGACCTGGGAAAACAGCCGCTCGGAGCCGCAGCCGGGAAAGTAAAACACCGCCTCGCTGTCCGCGCCCGTCTCGGGGTTGCGGATGATGGGCACGTAGTCCTTGTCCTGGATGTCCAGCAGCGCGCGCGCCGTCTTCGTGGGCAGGCCGCCGGGCAGCTTCTTGTTCACGAAGTGGATGACCTGTTCCTTGATGGGCGCCGGCCCTACGGTGGCGGGCGGGTGGGCCGTCTGCTTGCGGGCCACGGCCTGCAAAGCGTCCACGGCCAGTCGCTGGGCCTTGTAGCCGACGTTGACCATGCCGGCGCGCAGCGCACCGATGGTGCGCGGGTCGGTGGCGTTGAGCATGGTCATGGCCAAGGCGTTGCCCGGGCGCCAGCTCTTCTTGCCCATCTTGCGCAGCAGGTTGCGCATGTTCATGGTCACGTCGCCGAAGTCGATCTTGACCGGGCAGGGGTTGTAGCACTTGTGGCACACCGTGCAGTGGTCGGCCACGTCCTCGAACTCCTGCCAGTGGTGGCTGGAGATGCCGCGGCGCGTCTGCTCCTCGTACAAAAAGGCCTCGGCCAGCAGCGAGGTGGCCAGGATCTTGTTGCGCGGGCTGTACAAAAGGTTGGCGCGCGGCACGTGGGTGGCGCACACCGGCTTGCACTTGCCGCAGCGCAGGCAGTCCTTGACGCTGGCGACGATGTCGCCGATGTCGCTCTGCTGCATGATCAGCGACTCGTGCCCCATCAGCCCGAAGCTGGGCGTATAGGCGTTGGTCAGGTCGGCGAACATCAGCGATGCGCGCGCGCCCCTGTGAGCCAAATCGGCCTGCAGCCCTTGCTCAGCTTGCGCCAGCAGCTCCTGATTGCGTAGCAGCTTGCCGCGGTTGAAGCGCCCGTGCGGGTCGATGCGCTGCTTGTAGGCGGCAAACGGCGCCAGCTCCTCGTCGGTCAGGAACTCCAGCTTGGTGATGCCAATACCGTGCTCGCCCGAGATCACGCCGCCCAGGCTGCGCGCCAGCACCATGATGCGCGCCACGGCCTCGTGCGCGGTCTGCAGCATGTCGTAGTTATCGCTGTGCACGGGAATGTTGGTGTGCACGTTGCCGTCGCCCGCGTGCATGTGCAGCGCCACCCACACCCGGCCCTTGAGCACGCGCTGCTGCACGTCGCCCAGCGCCTGCATCAGCGGCTCGAAGTCGCTGCCGGTGAAGATGTTGCGCAGCGGATCGCGAATCTGCGCCTTCCAGCTGGCGCGCAGGCGGTGGTCCTGCAGCTGCGGGAACAGCTCCTCCACCCGCCGCAGCCAGTCCTGCCAGAGCGCGCGCGTCTCGCGCACCTGGGCCAGGGCCAGCGCCAGCTTTTCCTCCAGCAGCTCGGGCGACGGCGCCTCGCCGACCGCCTCGGGCTTGCCCAGCGGCAGCTGGCCCTGGGCCAGGAAATCCTCCAGCGCGTCGGCCAGCTCGATCTTGTTGCGCAGGGACAGCTCGATGTTGATGCGCTCGATGCCGTCGGTGTACTCGGCCATGCGCGGCAGCGGGATCACCACGTCCTCGTTGATCTTGAAGGCGTTGGTGTGGCGGCTGATGGCCGCGGTCTTCTTGCGGTCGGCCCAGAACTTCTTGCGCGCCTCGGCGCTCACCGCCGTGAAGCCCTCGCCCGAGCGCGAATTGGCGATGCGCACCACCTCGGCGGCGGCGCGGGCCACGGCGTCGGGGTCGTCGCCCACGATGTCGCCCACCAGCAGCATCTTGGGCAGCCCGCCGCGCTTGCTCTTGGTGGTGTAGCCCACGGCGCGCAGGTAGCGGTCGTCCAGATGCTCCAGGCCGGCCAGCAGCACGCCGGAGCGCTTTTGCTCGGAGAACATGAAGTCCTTGATCTCGACGATGCTGGGCACCGCGTCCTTGGCGTTGCCGAAGAACTCCAGGCACACGGTGCGCGTGTGCTCGGGCATGCGGTGCACGATCCAGCGGGCGCTGGTGATCAGGCCGTCCGTGCCCTCCTTCTGGATGCCGGGCAGGCCCGACAGGAACTTGTCCGTCACGTCCTTGCCCAGGCCTTCCTTGCGGAAGGTGTGGCCAGGGATGTCCAGGCGCTCGGTGCGGATCGGCGTCCTGCCGTCGGCCTGGAAGTACTGCAGCTCGAAGCTGGCAACTGCAGCGTCGTGGATCTTGCCCAGGTTGTGCCCGATGCGCGTGACCTCCAGCCACTGCCCTTCAGGCGTCACCATGCGCCAGCTGGCCAGGTTGTCCAGCGCCGTGCCCCACAGCACGGCCTTCTTGCCACCGGCGTTCATGGCGATGTTGCCGCCCACGCAGCTGGCCTCGGCGCTGGTCGGGTCCACGGCGAAGACGAAGCCGGCGTTTTCTGCCGCATCGGCCACGCGCTGGGTGACCACGCCAGCCTCGGTCCAGACGGTGGCCACCTCGTGTTCCAGGCCGGGCAGGCGGCGCATCTCCACCGCCGTCATGGCCTCGAGCTTCTCGGTGTTGATGACGGCGCTGCGCCAGGTCAGCGGAATGGCGCCGCCGGTGTAGCCGGTGCCGCCGCCGCGCGGGATGATGGTCAGCTCCAGCTCGATGCAGGCCTTGACCAGCTCGGCCATCTCGGCCTCCGTGTCGGGCGTGAGCACGACGAAGGGGAACTCCACGCGCCAGTCGGTGGCGTCGGTGACGTGCGAGACGCGCGACAGCCCGTCGAACTTGACGTTGTCCTTGGCCGTCAGCCGGGCGAAGCGTTTTTGCGCGGCGCGGCGCATGCTGGCCACCTCGGCCAGCGTGGCGTCGAACTCGGCGATCGCCCGCTGCGCGGCCTGCACCAGCACGCCCACGCGGCGGTCGCGCTCGGGGTCCTCGTGCGGCAGGCGGCGCTTGTCGATCTCGGCCATGCGGTGGCGCAGCGCATCCACCAGCAGCTTGCGCCGGTCGGGGTTGTGCAGCAGGTCGTCCTGCAGATAGGGGTTGCGCTGCACGACCCAGATGTCGCCCAGCACCTCGTAGAGCATGCGGGCGGATCGGCCCGTGCGCCGCTCGCGGCGCAGCTCGTCCAGCACGGCCCAGGCCGGCTCGCCCAGCAGGCGGATGACGATCTCGCGGTCGGAAAACGAGGTGTAGTTGTACGGAATCTCGCGCAGCCGGGCAGTCTGCCCGCCCTGCGCGCCTTGCAGGGCAGCCAGCGCAATCGGATCGTTCATGGGGTCAACCTGGGGTCGGGCGGGTCTGCGCCCGCTGGGGCTCTCGGGGGCTGGCGATTTTAAGCGACGCCCCCCGCGCACGCGCCGCGCGAGGGGCGGAGCCTGTTTCTCAAGCAAAAAACGGCTCCAGCCCTTGCCTGGCAAGCGCTGGCAGCTCCCCTTTCAATAGCAAAAACCGCAATGCGCGCCGCATCAGAAAAGCACGCGCGTGCGCAGCGTGCCCGGCACCTGGGCCAGCTTTTCCAGCGCCAGGTCGGAGGAGCGGGCGTCCAGGTCGATGACCACATAGCCCAGGTCCTCGCGCGTCTGCAGGTACTGGGCAGCGATGTTCACATCGTTGTCCGACAGGATGCGGTTGATCTGCGACAGCACGCCCGGCACGTTCTGGTGGATGTGCAGCAGCCGGTGCTTGCCCTCGTGTGCGGGCAGCGCCACCTCGGGGAAGTTGACCGACGAGGTGCTGGTGCCGTTGTCGCTGTAGCGGATGAGCTTGTGCGCCACCTCCAGGCCGATGTTGGCCTGCGCCTCCATGGTGGAGCCGCCGATGTGCGGCGTGAGGATGACGTTGTCCAGCCCGCGCAGGGGCGAGACGAACTCGTCCTTGTTGCTCTTGGGCTCCTTGGGGAAGACATCGATGGCGGCGCCCGCGAGGCGGCCGCTCTTGATGGCCTCGGCCAGCGGCTCGATCTCTACCACGGTGCCGCGCGAGGCATTGATCAGGATGGCGCCGGGCTTCATGGCGGCGATCTGCTGCGCGCCCATCATCCACTGGGTGGAGGGCAGCTCGGGCACGTGCAGGCTGACGATGTCGGCCTCGCCCAGCAGCGCGGCCAGCGACGGCGCCTGGCGCGCGTTGCCCAGCGGCAGCTTGGCCACCACGTCGTGAAAGATCACGTGCATGCCCAGGCTCTCGGCCAGCACCGACAGCTGCGAGCCGATGGCGCCATAGCCGACGATGCCCAGCGTCTTGCCGCGCGCCTCGAAGGCGCCTTCGGCGCTCTTGAGCCAGCCGCCGCGGTGCGCCACGGCGTTCTTCTCGGCAATGCCGCGCAGCAGCAGGATGCTCTCGGCCAGCACCAGCTCGGCCACCGAGCGGGTGTTGGAATACGGCGCGTTGAACACGGCGATGCCGCGCGCACGCGCCGCGGGCAGGTCGATCTGGTTGGTGCCGATGCAAAACGCCCCCACGGCCACCAGCTTGGGCGCGGCGGCCAGCACCTCGGCGGTGAGCTGGGTGCGCGAGCGGATGCCCACGAAGTGCGCGTCGGCCAGCTTGTCCTTGAGCTCCTGCCCCTCCAGCGCGCCCGTCAGCCGCTGCACGTTGGTGTAGCCGGCGGCGGCCAGGGCGTCGACGGCGCAGGAGTGCACCCCCTCGAGCAACAGGAACTTGATCTTGCTTTTGTCCAGGGAGGTCTTGGGCATGGAGGAACACCGGTGGAGTGAAGGGAGGCTCATCATTGTGCAGTGCACAAATCCTTACTGTCAGAAGGCGAATGGTGCGGGGTGAGCACCACAGACCTGCACGATGCAAGGGCAAAGTCCCCGGTATGTCAGAAAACCGTAATGGAAGTGTCACAATTTGCACCTTTCGGCTGGCGGGTAATCCCCGTTGTTGAGTGCTTTTCGCTGTGCCACAACGTCATGTTTCCGTCACAAGGCGGCGCCACCATGGTGCGCTTTCGCCTTCCGTCCATTCCCCAAAAAGGAGCTTTCACCCCATGCAAGTCAAACATCTGGCACTGGCTGCCTCCATGCTCGCCGTCAGCGTCGCCGCGCAGGCGCAGACCGAGATCCAGTGGTGGCACTCGATGACAGCCGTGAACAACGAGTGGGTCAACGACCTGGCCAAGCAGTTCAACGAGAGCCAGAAGGACTACAAGATCGTGCCCACCTTCAAGGGCACCTATGACGAATCCATGACGGCCGCCATCGCCGCCTTCCGCTCGGGCAACGCGCCGCACGTCCTGCAGGTGTTTGAAGTGGGCACGGCCACGATGATGGCCAGCAAGGGCGCCACCGTGCCCGTGGGCAAGGTGATGAAGGATGCGGGTGCGGACTTCAACCCCGCCGGCTACATCCCCGCCGTCGCCGCCTACTACACGGCTCCCAGCGGCGAGATGCTGAGCATGCCGTTCAACAGCTCGACCACGGTCTTCTACATCAACAAGGACGCCTTCAAGAAGGCCGGTCTGAACACCGACAAGGCCCCCGCCACCTGGCCCGAGGTGTTCGAAGCCGCGAAGAAGCTCAAGGCCAGCGGCCACAGCTGCCCCATGACGCTGGCCTGGATGGGCTGGACGCAGCTGGAGTCGTTCTCCGCCTGGCACAACGTGGAGTTCGCCACCGAGAAGAACGGCCTGTCGGCCAACGGCTACAAGGCCCGCATGAAGGTTAACTCGCCGCTGCACGTCAAGCACATCGAGAACCTGTCGCAGGCCGCCAAGAACGGCGAGTTCGTCTACAAGGGCCGCGGCTCGGCCGCCCAGGCGTCCTTCACCTCGGGTGAGTGCGCCATGATCCAGACGTCGTCGGGCTTCTACGGCGACGTGGCCAAGAACGCCAAGTTCGCCTACGCCATCGCTCCCCTGCCCTACTACGCCGACGTGAAGGGCGCGCCGCAGAACACCGTGATCGGCGGCGCCTCGCTGTGGGTCATGGCCGGCAAGAAGCCCGAGGAATACAAGGGCGTGGCCAAGTTCTTCGAGTTCCTGTCGCAGACCAAGGTGCAGGCCGCCAGCCACCAGCGCACGGGCTACCTGCCCATCACCATGGCCGCCTATGAGCTGACGGACAAGTCCGGCTTCTACCAGCAGAACCCCGGCACTGACGTGGCCGTGAACCAGATGGTGCGCAAGGTGACCGACAACTCGCGCGGCATCCGCCTGGGCAACTACGTGCAGATCCGCACCATCGAGGACGAAGAGCTCGAGCAGGTGTGGGCCGGCAAGAAGACCGCCAAGGAGGCCCTGGATTCCATCGTCAGCCGCGGCAACGAGCTGCTGGCCCGCTTCGAGAAGTCCTACAAGAAGTAATCGCCTTGTCTGCCCCGCGCCGTGCCCCAAGAGGGCGCGCCGGGGCCGCGGCCCGCCCACCCGTGCGGGCCGTCTCTTTCCCGACGGCTGCATGGACTGCACCGGCGGTTTTTTGCTTTTTGGACCGTCATGGAAAAACGCGTACTTTTCCGCTCGGCGTGGCTGCCCTGGGTGCTGATCGCCCCGCAGCTGCTCATCATCAGCGTCTTCTTCTTCTGGCCCGCCTGGCAGGCGGTGCTGCAGTCCTTCCAGATGGAAGACGCCTTCGGCATGAGCGTCGAATGGGTGGGCCTGCAGAACTTCCAGCAGCTGCTGGACGACCCCTCCTACCTGAACTCCTTCAAGCGCACGGCACTGTTTTCCATCCTGGTGGCGGGCATAGGCATCGGCCTGGCGCTGGCGCTGGCCATCTTCGCCGACCGCATCGTGCGCTTTGCCATGGTCTACAAGACCCTGCTCATCGTGCCCTACGCCGTGGCGCCCGTGATCGCCGGCGTGCTGTGGGTGTTCCTGTTCTCGCCCTCGATCGGCGTCATCACCTACTACCTGGGCCGCCTGGGCTACGGCTGGAACCACATGATGAATGACGGCCAGGCCATGGCGCTGATCGTCATCGCCTCGGTCTGGAAGCAGATTTCCTACAACTTCCTGTTCTTCCTGGCCGGGCTGCAATCCATCCCGAAGGCGCTGATCGAGGCCGCCTCGATCGACGGCGCGGGCGCCTGGCGGCGCTTTTGGAACATCCAGCTGCCGCTGCTGTCGCCCACCACGTTCTTCCTGCTGGTCATCAACATCGTCTACGCTTTCTTCGACACCTTCGGCATCATCGATGCGGCCACGCAGGGCGGCCCCGGCCAGTCCACCTCCATCCTGGTCTACAAGGTGTACCAGGACGGCTTCAAGGCGCTGGACCTGGGCGGCTCGGCCGCGCAGTCGGTGATCCTGATGCTGATCGTGGTGGCGCTCACCGTGGTGCAGTTCCGCTACGTCGAAAAGAAGGTGCAGTACTAGGAACACCCCCCTATGTCGCTTCGCTCCTTCCCCCCGCTCTCGCAGCGCTGCGCGCTGCGGGCAGAGGGACGCCGCCGGTGCTGCGGGGCGGCCCTTGCACGGCGGCCCTGGCACGGGTCGCGCCAGTGTTTTGGGTCGCGGGCTCTGGCATTCCTGTGAAGAAAATAAATGATTGATCGCAATCCCTGGCTGACCTTCCTGTCGCACGCCGTGCTGGTGCTCGGCGTGGCCATCGTCGCCTTTCCCCTCTACCTGGCGCTCGTCGCCTCCACCCACACGGCCCAGACCATCGTGCAGTCGCCCATGCCGCTGCTGCCGGGCACGCACCTGTGGGAGAACTACCAGGCCGCCCTGTTCGGCTCGGGCAAGCTGGGCTCCAACACCAACGTGGTGCGCATGATGTGGGTCAGCTTCGTGGTGGCCATGGTCATCACGGTGGGCAAGATCGCCATCTCGCTGCTGTCGGCATTCGCCATCGTGTATTTCCGCTTCCCGTTCAAGATGCTGTGCTTCTGGGCCATCTTCCTGACGCTGATGCTGCCGGTGGAAGTGCGCATCCTGCCGACCTACAAGGTGGTGGCCGACCTGGGCCTGCTGAACACCTACGGCGGCCTGACGCTGCCGCTGATCGCCTCGGCCACGGCCACGTTCCTCTTCCGCCAGTTCTTCCTGACGGTGCCGGACGAGCTGGTGGAGGCTGCGCGCATCGACGGCGCCGGGCCCATGCGCTTTTTCGTGGACGTGCTGGTGCCGCTGTCGCGCACCTCGATCGCGGCGCTGTTCGTGATCCAGTTCATCTACGGCTGGAACCAGTACCTGTGGCCGCTGCTCATGACCACCAGCGAGGACATGTACCCGGTGGTCATCGGCATCAAGCGCATGCTGGCCGGTGGCGAGGCCGCCGTGGACTGGAACATCGTCATGGCCACGGCCATCATCGCCATGCTGCCGCCCACGGCGGTGGTCATCCTGATGCAGAAATGGTTCGTCAAGGGCCTGGTGGACACCGAGAAATAAGCATCAAATACCGCTCCATCGCTTGTCCATCAAGCGCCAGCAGCTCCTGATTCAATAGCAACCATGGCTTCCATTTCCCTCAAGAACATCACCAAGATCTATGGCACCGGCAAGCTGGCTGTGCCGGTCATCCACGGCGTGAACGCCGAGATCGCGGACGGCGAGTTCGTCGTCATCGTCGGCCCCTCCGGCTGTGGCAAGTCCACGCTGCTGCGCATGGTCGCCGGCCTGGAGGAGATCACCGGCGGCGAGTTGAAGATCGGCGAGCGCGTGGTCAACAACCTGGAGCCGGCCAAGCGCGACATCGCCATGGTGTTCCAGAACTACGCCCTGTACCCGCACATGAGCGTGTTCGACAACATGGCCTACGGCCTGAAGATCGCCAGCGTGCCGAAGGACGAGATCCGCCAGCGCGTGGACAAGGCCGCCAAGATCCTGGAGCTGTCGCACCTGCTGGACCGCAAGCCGCGCCAGCTCTCGGGCGGCCAGCGCCAGCGCGTGGCCATGGGCCGCGCCATCGTGCGCCAGCCGCAGGTCTTCCTGTTCGACGAACCACTGTCCAACCTGGACGCCAAGCTGCGCGTGCAGACCCGCCTGGAGATCCAGAAGCTGCACCGCGAGCTGGGCATCACCAGCCTGTTCGTCACCCACGACCAGGTCGAGGCCATGACGCTGGCCGAGCGCATCATCGTCATGAACGCCGGCAACATGGAGCAGTTCGGCACGCCCGAGGAGGTCTACCACACGCCCGCCTCCACCTTCGTGGCCAGCTTCATCGGCTCGCCGCCCATGAACCTGCTGCAGCAGGCGCCGGGCGCCACGGCCGGACAGATCCTGGGCATCCGCCCCGAGCACCTGGACGTGGGCAGCGAGGGCTGGCCGGTGCTGGTGGAAACCGTGGAAATGCTGGGCGCCGAACGCCTGATCTACGGCCGCCTCAACGGCGAGCAGATCGTCGTGCGCGTGGAAGAAGGCGCCCATGCACCCGAACTCGGCTCCACCCTGCACGTCATGCCGCGCGCCGGCCGCGTGCACGCCTTCGACGCCACGAGCGGCAAGCGCATCGGCTAAGGGGGAGAGTCGCCATGAACGCCCCCACCGCGCCCTGGCCCTACCCGCGCTGGATCGCCCACCGCGGCGCTGGGCGCCTGGCGCCCGAGAACACCCTGGCCGCCTTCCGCCTGGGCGCGCAGCACGGCTGGCGCATGTTCGAGTGCGACGCCAAGCTCAGCGCCGACGGCGTCGCCTTTCTGCTGCACGACGCCACGCTGCCCCGCACCACCAGCGGCCGCGGCACGGCCGGCGAACTGACCTGGGGCGAGCTGGCGCAGCTGGACGCGGGCGCCTGGCACTCGCGCCAGTACGCCGGCGAGCCCATCCCCACGCTGGAGAGCCTGGCGCGCTGGTGCATCGCCAACCATTACTACCTGAACATCGAGATCAAGCCCACGCCCGGCGCCGAAGAGGTCACTGGCCGCGCCGTGGCCGCCCTGGCCGCGCGGCTGTGGCACGGCCAGGACGTGCCGCCGCTGCTGACCTCGTTCCAGCCGCTGGCGCTATCGGGCGCGCGCGAGACCGCGCCGCAGCTGCCGCGCGGGCTGCTGCTGGACAAGCTGCATGACGGCTGGCTGGACACTGCCCTGCAGCTGGGTTGCGTGGCCATCGTCTGCAACCACGCACTGTGGACCGCGGACCACGTACAGGCCGTGCACCGGGCCGGCCTGCGTGCGCTGAGCTACACCGTGAACGACGAATGGGCGGCCGAGCGGCTCATCGAGCTGGACACGGACGGCATCATCAGCGACCGCGTGGACCTGTTCAGCCCCGCGCGCTGACCACCAAGCAGCAGGCCCAGGCGGCGCGCCAGCATCTGGTTGCCGCCATTCACAAATCCCAGCAGGCGTCCCCCTGGGCACGCCAGGGGCTCGCGGACAATGCCGGCCATGCCGCGCCACCGCTCCCGCTGCCCTGCCTTCTTTCTGCCGCTGCTGATCGCACTGCTGCTGGCCTGTACGCTGGCCCTGCCCGCCTGGGCAGCGCCGGCGCCCCCCGCCTCCGCGGCATCCGCCTCCAGCAGCGACGGCCAGCCCCTGCCCTCAGTGGACGAGCTGCGCCGTCGGCTGGACGCCATACCGCCAAAGCTGGCCGATGAGGACGACGGCCGCAAGCTGGTGGCCGAGGCCAACGCCATCGGCGCCGCGGCCGACCGCCTGGCCGCCCAGCGTACCACCGACCTGGCCGACATCGACCTGCGCCTGCAGGGCCTGGGCCCGGCGCCTGAGAAGGGCGCGCCGGCCGACGCGCCCGATGTGGCGCAGCAGCGCACCGCCCTGGCCAAACAGCGCGCCGCCGTCGACGGCGAGCTGAAGCTGGCTCGCCTGATCAGCGTGGATGCCGAGCAGCGCGCTGGCGACCTGACGCGCCAGCGGCATGCACAGTTCCAGGCCGCCCTGACCTCGCGCACCGATTCGCCCCTGAGCGCCACCTTCTGGCGCAACCTGCGCAACGCCTGGCCGGGCGACCAGGCACGGCTGCAGTCGCTGGCGCTGGACCTGCGCGACGCCGTGCAGGCCGCCGTGCAGCCGCCGCGGCGCGGTGGCTTCGTGGGCTCGCTGGTCGCGGCACTGCTGCTGATCGTGGCCGGCACCTGGGCGGCCGAGCGCATCCTGGTGCGGCTGCTGCCCGTGCACCTGCCGACCACGCGGCTGCGCCGCACGCTGCTGGTGGCCGCCGCCATCGCGGTCAACGTGCTGCTGGTGGGCACGGCCATGCAACTGGCCTGGGGCGCGCTGTCGCTGCCGGGCGAACTGAGCGCGCCGCTGCAGGCGCTGGAGCATGCCAGCGTGCGCGCCGCGGCGTACGCCACCTTCGTCATCACCCTGGGCCACGCGCTGCTGGCGCGCCGCCGGCCCAGCTGGCGCCTGCTGCCTTTGGCCGACGCGCAGGCGCGGCGCATGGCGCCCTACCCCTGGTGGATCGCCCTGCTGTCGGGCGTGGGCACGATGGCGGTGGAGGTCAACGCCATCATCGGCGCCAGCCTGGCGGCCGAGGTCTTCACCCACGCGCTGCTGGCGCTGCTGCTCGCCTGGGCCGTGGGTCTGCTGCTGGCGCAGGCGCGCCGGCGCGAGGCGCCCGAGGCGCCGGCCGCCGAGGCGGGTGAGCCCGTCCCCCTGGCCAACGTGCGTCCGCTGTGGCTGGGCGCGCTGCTGGCCGCCGCCGCCCTGGCCGTGTTGGCCTCGGTGGCCACGCTGGCACTGGGTTTCATCGCGCTGGCCAGCATGCTGGCGCGCCAGACGGTGTGGTTCGGCGTGGTCTTCGCTACGGCCTATTTGCTGTTCATGCTGGCCGACGACCTGAGTGAGGCGCTGCTGTCCTCGCGCGGCGCCGTGGGCCGCCACCTGCACAGCGCCCTGGGGCTGGAGGCGCGGCTGCTGGACCAGCTGGCCGTCCTGGCCTCGGGCCTGCTGCGCGTGCTGCTGTTCTTCTACATGGTGATCGCGCTGATGGCGCCGTTCGGCACCGGTCCGGACGAGCTGTTTCGCCGCGGCAGCCGCTTCGACGGCGCCCTGAAGATCGGCGACTTCACCCTCGCCCCGCAAGCACTGGCCACGGCGGCGCTGGTGCTGGTGGCCGGCTTCGTGGCGATCCGCCTGTTCAAGCGCTGGCTGAGCGACCGCTACTTCCCCAGCACCGCGCTGGAGCCGGGCATGAGCAGCTCCATCACCACGCTGCTGGGCTATGTGGGCGGGGTGGTGGTGATCGCCATCGCCCTGGCCGGCCTGGGGATCAGCGTGGAGCGCATCGCCTGGGTGGCCAGCGCGTTGTCGGTGGGCATCGGCTTCGGGCTGCAGGCCATCGTGCAGAACTTCATCTCCGGGCTGATCCTGCTGGCCGAGCGCCCGGTGCGCGTGGGCGACTGGGTCAAGCTGGGCGACACCGAGGGCGACGTGCGCCGCGTGAACGTGCGCGCCACCGAGATCCAGCTGGGCGACCGCTCCACCGTCATCGTGCCCAACTCGGAGTTCATTACCAAGACCGTGCGCAACATGACGCTGACCGGTGCCCAGGGCCGCGTGCAGCTGAGCCTGCCGGCGCCCCTGAACACCGACGCCAAGCGCATGCGCGAGCTGATCCTGGCGGCCTTCCGCGAGCACCCGGCCATGTTGCCGGAGCCCGCGCCCGTGGTGCAGCTGGACGGCATCCAGAACGGCACGCTGACCTTCACCGCCACTGGCTGGGTGGCCAACCCGCGCAGCGTGGGCGGGGCGCGCAGCGACATCCTGTTTTCCATCCTGGACGCGCTGCGGGCCGAGGGGCTGCACCTGTCGCCCCCGGCCACCACCTTCGTCACGCACGCCGGCAGCGGCCCGGCCATGGCGGGCGACGGAGGCGAGCCGCCGGCCACGCCACCCTTCACCAGCTGAATACTACCTTTTTGATAGCTTCCAGCGCTTGTCAGCTAAGCGCTGGAGCCGTTTTTTGCTATAGACCAGCCTGTCCGCGCACATACGCGGCCACGGTGCCCAGCAGGCTGTCCAGGTGCTGCTGCAGGGGCGCGAAGCCGGCATTGGGCTCGCGCGTGTCCTCGTCCATGTAGACCGGGCGGCGGATCTCGATCTGCAGGCTGTGGCGGCGCAGCTGCGGCTGGCCGATGCGCCCGATCAGCTCCACGCCCTTGTACGGCTCGTTGTAGGCCACGCTGTAGCCAAAGCCGCGCAGCGTGTCGCCGATCAGGTGGATGAACTCGGGCGCGCAGGTGGTGCCGTCGCGGTCGCCCAGCACGAAGTCCGCCAGCGGCGGCGCGTCCTGGCGGCCCAGGCGCTGGTACACGTCGCCGGGCATGGAGTGCAGGTTCAGGTGCCACACGCCGCCAAAGCGGGCCACGCTCTCGTCGATGGCGCGTTGCAGCTGCGCGTGGTAGGGGCGCCAGTAGCGCTCGATGCGCGAGCGCACCTCGGCCACGCGCAGGCGGCGGTCGTACAGCGGCGTGGCCACGCCGGCCTGCACCACCTGCTGCCACACCAGCCCCAGGCCCTGGCGGGTCTTCGGGCCGGGGGCCAGGGGCGGGCCGTCCCACTCACCATCCATCTGCGCCGGGTCCAGGTCGGTCTCGGCGCGGTTGGGGTCGATGTAGGTGCGCGGGAAGGTGGCGGCGATCAGCGTGGCGCCGTGGGCCGGCGCGCGCTGCCACAGCGTGTGCACGTGCGTGTCCTCGCCCCGGCGCAGCAGTGCCAGGGGCACGGCGTGGCCGAAGTCCTGCGGGTAGTGCGTGCCGCTGTGGGGCGAGTCGCACACCAGCGGCAGCGCTTGGCCCTCGGGCTGCCAGACCCGTACCGGCTCGTGCGGCTGTGCCATCAGTTCAGGCGGATGTCGGCGCGCTTGGCCACGGCCGTGTAGCGCTCGATGGCGGCCTGGATCTGCTTGGCGAACTGCTCGGGCGTGTTGGCCATGGATTCGCCGGAGATGCCCTTTTGCTTTTCCAGGTAGTCGGGCATGGCCATGACCTTGTGCGCCGCGGCGTTGAGCTTGTCGATGATGGGCTTTGGCGTGCCCGCGGGCGCCACCAGGCCGAACCAGCCGCCGTCGCCCATGCCGGGGTAGCCCAGCTCGCTGTAGGTGGGCACGTCGGGCAGCACAGGGCTGCGCTTGAGGGCCAGCACGGCCAGCGGGCGCAGCTTGCCCGACTGGATGTTGGACAGCGTGGAGGGCAGGTTGTCGGTCATCGAATCCACCTGGCCGCCCAGCGCGTCGGTAATGGCCTGGCCCGCGCCCTTGTAGGGGATGTGCAGCAGCTGGATGTCCGCCAGGTTCATGAAGTTCTCGATGTTGGCGTGGCCCAGCGAGCCGGTGCCGGGCGAGGCGAAGGTGTACTTGCCCGGCTTGGCCTTGGCCAGGGCGATGAACTCCTGCATGGTCTTGGCCGGCACGCTGGGGTGCACCACGAACACGCTGGGCACGCTCATCACGTTGGTGATGGGTGCGAAATCCTTCACCGCGTTGTAGGGCAGCTTGGCGTAGATGGCCGGGTTGGCGCCGTGCGTGCTCACCGTGGCCATGCCGATGGTGTAGCCGTCGGGCGCGGACTTGGCGATGGCGTCGGCGCCGATGGAGCCGCCGGCGCCGCCCTTGTTGTCCACCACCACGGGCTGACCCAGCACCTGCGTCATCTTGTCGGCCAGCATGCGCGCGACCATGTCGGTGGAGCCGCCGGGTGCAAACGGCACGATCAGCTTGATGGGCCGGTTGGGGTAGTCGCCCGCCTGGGCGTTGGCCAGCGGGGCGAAGGCCGCGGCCGCAGCGCAGGCGGCCAGGGTGGACAGCAGGGTACGGCGCAGCGCCATGGTCATCTCCTGAGAAATTGGAATATGCGGGTGTAACAAGGTGCCGCGAGGGCGCCGCGATTCTTGGCCACGGGCGGGCCTTGTGAAAAGCGACAAAATGACCCTCACCCATTACCACTGCTCATACTTGCGGCCGCCCTGACCCATGCGCATGCACTCGCCCTCCCTGCCCGAGCTTCACGCCTTTGCCGCCGCGGCGCGGCTGGGCAGCTTTTCGCGCGCGGCCGGCGAGCTGGCCGTCACCCAGGGCGCCATCAGCCGCGCCATCGCCCGGCTGGAGGAGCACCTGGGCGTGCTGCTGTTCACGCGCGAGGGCCGGCGCAGCGTGCTCACGGCCGAGGGCCTGCAGTACCTGGACGTGGTGGGTCCGTCGATCGCCAGCATCGAATCGGCCTCGCAGGCCTTGCGCGCCGGGCGCAGCACGCGGCCGCTGCGCCTGTCGGTGGCGCCCACGCTGTTCAGCCAGTGGCTGATCCCGCGGCTGCCCTGCTTCAGCGCGCGCCACCCCGGCGTCGCCCTGTCGTTTGCGCCCTACCAGCGCGACGACCCGCTCACGGCGCCGGAGATCGACGCCTGGATCCGCGTGGGCGGCCAGGCCTGGCCGGCGGGCATCACGGCGCACTACCTGGTCGGGCGCGAGCTGGTGCCCATCTGCCGCCCGCAGGACCTGCACGGCCCGCAGGCCATACGCCGGCCGGCCGACCTGCTGGCGCGGCCGCTGCTGTTTCACACCCACTATCCGGGCAACTGGGCGCACTGGTTCGCCGGCGTGGGCTGCGCGCACGGGCCTCTGGCGCCGGCGGCGGACTTCGACCAGGTAGCCCTGCTCACGCAGGCGGTGATTGCCGGGCTGGGCGTGGCCGTGGTGCAGCGCTGCCTGGTGGAGGCCGAGCTGGCCGCCGGGCGCATCGCCATCGCCCTGGACCTGCCCGTGACCACCGAGCGCGGCTACCACCTGTGCCACGCCAGCGCCGGGCCCGCCCACCCGGCCCTGCCGGCGCTGCGCGACTGGCTGCTCGAGCAGGCCGAGGCACCCGCCGCGCCAGGTGCGTCAGGCGCGCCAGCCGCGCAGCCATAGCCACTGGCTGGTGGCGCAGGCCACGGCCAGGGCGGCGTAGGTCAGCATGCGGCCGTCGCGCCCCAGCAGCGCCAGGCCGGCCGCCAGCACGGCCCCGCCAACTACGAAATTGATAGCTGCTGGCGCAAGCCAGCCGCGGCCTTTAGCCCTTTTTCGCATGAAAACATGGCTGGCCAGCACGAGCAACAGCGCCACGCCCAGGGCGGGCGCGAACAGGTTCAGCAGGTGGATGACGAGGGCAAGCAGACTCATACGGGCATGACGCAGATCAAGGCCTATGCCCCCTGGGCTGGCCGTCTGCGCGGCAAATTTTATAATCCCGCCCCATGGCAGTCTGGGCCCTGGGCATCAACCACACGACCGCTCCGCTGGACCTGCGGGGCCGTTTCGCGTTCGCGCTGGACCAGATCGCGCCCACGCTGCAGGGCCTGCGCCAGTCGCTGGCCGGCGGCGGCCAGCATCCGCAGGTCGAAACCGCCCTGCTGTCCACCTGCAACCGCACCGAGATTTACTGCGCCGCCCCTGCCTCGGCCATGGAGCACACGCTGGACTGGCTGGCCCACAGCGGCGGCGTCAGCCCCCAGCTGCTGCGCTCGCATTCCTACACCCTGGAAAACGGCCTGGCCGCGCGCCACGCATTCCGCGTGGCCAGCGGGCTGGACTCCATGGTGCTGGGCGAGGCCCAGATCCTGGGCCAGATGAAGAACGCCGTGCGCGCAGCCGAAGGCGCCGGCGCCCTGGGCAGCACGCTCAACCAGCTGTTCCAGCGCAGCTTTGCCGTGGCCAAGGAGGTGCGCTCCAGCACCGACATTGGCGCGCACAGCATCAGCATGGCCGCCGCCGCCGTGCGCCTGGCCGGCCAGCTGTTCGAGGACCTGTCCACGATCCGCGTGCTGTTCGTGGGCGCGGGCGAGATGATCGAGCTGTGCGCCACGCACTTCGCGGCCAAGAGCCCTAAGCACATATCAATAGCCAACCGCACGCTGGAGCGCGGCGAGGCGCTGGCCACGCGTTTTGGCGGCTCCGTCATGCGCCTGGCCGACCTGCCGGACCACCTGCACGAGTTCGACGCCATCGTCAGCTGCACCGCCAGCCAGCTGCCCATCATCGGCCTGGGCGCCGTGGAGCGGGCGCTCAAAAAACGCCGCCACCGCCCCATCTTCATGGTCGACCTGGCCGTGCCGCGCGACATCGAGCCCGAGGTCAAGGGCCTGGAAGACGTCTACCTCTACACCGTGGACGACCTTGCCGGCGTGGTGCAGACCGCCCAGGCCAACCGCCAGGCGGCCGTGGCCCAAGCCGAGGCCATCATCGACGCCGGCGTGCAGAGCTTCATGCACTGGATGGACCTGCGCCGCCCCGCGGCCCAGGGCGCCGCCGTAGTGCCGCTCATCCAGCAGCTCAACCGCCAGGCCGACGAGTGGCGCCAGCTGGAGATCGCCCGCGCCAAAAAGCTGCTGGCCCGCGGCGAGGACGTGGACACGGTGCTGGAGGCCCTCTCGCGCGGCCTGACGCAAAAGATGCTGCACGGCACCATGGCCGAGCTGCGCGCCGGCGACGCCGATGCGCGCGAGCAGACGGCCCAGGCCGTCTCGCGCCTGTTCCTGCGCTCGAAAGCCAAGAGCGCGCTGTAGCGGCGCCCGCCGCACATTACAGGCCAAATCGGCCTGAAACGCCCGCCAAACAAGCGCGGGTAGCTACTGAAAATGTAGCAAACCAACCTCTTTTCCACCCGCCCATGCCACCCTTTCTCCGCACCCAGCTGGAGCGCTACGCGCAGCGCCTGGCCGAACTGGACTTTTTGCTCTCGCGCGAGGACATCATGGCCGACATGCAGCAGTACCGCGTGCTGTCGCGCGAGCACGCCGAGGTGACGGCCGTGGCCGGCCGCTGGGCCCGCTGGCAGCAGCGCCAGGCCGACCTGGCCGGCGCCCAGGACATGCTGCAAGACCCCGACATGGCCGAGCTGGCGCAGGACGAGATCGCCGCCGCGACCCAGGAACTGGCGCAGCTGGAGGACGAGCTGCAGCGCCTGCTGCTGCCCAAGGACCCGGATGACGAGCGCAACGCGTTCCTGGAAATCCGCGCCGGCACGGGCGGTGACGAATCCGCCCTGTTCGCCGGCGACCTGGCGCGCATGTACACCCGCTACGCCGCGCAGGCCGGCTGGCGCGTGGAGATCATGAGCGCGCACGAGGCCGAACTGGGCGGCTACAAGGAGGTGGTGCTGCGCGTCGAGGGCGACCATGCCTACGGCCGGCTGCGCTTCGAGTCCGGCGGCCACCGCGTGCAGCGCGTGCCGGCCACCGAGACGCAAGGCCGCATCCACACCAGCGCCTGCACCGTGGCCGTGATGCCCGAGCCCGACGAGAGCCAGGCCATCACGCTGAACCCGGCCGACCTGCGCATCGACACCTTCCGTGCCAGCGGCGCGGGCGGCCAGCACATCAACAAGACCGACTCGGCCGTGCGCGTGGTGCACCTGCCCACGGGCATCGTGGCCGAATGCCAGGACGGGCGCAGCCAGCACAGCAACAAGGCCAAGGCGCTGGCCGTGCTGCAGGCGCGCATCCAGGAAAAGGAGCGCAGCGAGCGCGCCGCCAAGGAGGCCGCCATGCGCAAGGGCCTCGTGGGCAGCGGCGACCGCAGCGACCGCATCCGCACCTACAACTTCCCGCAGGGGCGGCTCACCGACCACCGCATCAACCTGACGCTGTACAAGCTGCTGGCCATCATGGAGGGCGATCTGCAGGAGGTGCTGGACGCCCTGCAGCACGCCCGCGAGGCCGAGCTGCTGGCCGAGCTGGAAACGGCCGTTTAAGCCAAATCAGCCTCCAGCCCTTACCAGACAAGCGCCAGCAGCTATGAATACAGAAGCAACCATCGCCCGTGCCCTGGCGCAGGCGCAGGCCGGCGGCCTGGCCCGCATCGACGCACAGATGCTGCTGCTGCACCTGCTGCAGCGTCCCCTGCACGACCGCGCCTGGCTGCTGACGCATGACGGCGACGCCCTGCCCGACGATGCCCTGGCCCGCTACCAGGGGCTATGCGCCCGCCGCGCCGCGGGCGAACCGGTGGCCTACCTCACGGGCCACAAGGAGTTCTACGGCCTGGCGCTGCAGGTGGACGCCCGCGTGCTCGACCCGCGCCCCGACACGGAGACACTGGTGGACTGGGCGCTGGAGCTGGCCGCGTCCACGGCGCGCATGGCCGATCTGGGCACCGGCAGCGGCGCCATCGCCCTGGCCCTGCAAAGCCGGCGCCCGCAGGCCCGGGTGCTGGCGGTGGACGCCAGCGCCGACGCCCTGGCCGTCGCCCGCGCCAACGCCGCGCGACTGGGCCTGCCTGTGCAGTTCACCCGGGGCAACTGGCTGGAGGGCATCGCCGGTCCGTTCGAGGTGATCGTCAGCAACCCGCCCTACATTCCCGCCGCCGATCCGCACCTGGCCGCCCTCACGCACGAGCCGCTGTCGGCGCTGGCCAGCGGCGCCGACGGGCTGGACGATATCCGCGCCATCATCGCCCAGGCCCCCGCACGCCTGGCCGCCGGCGGCTGGCTGCTGCTGGAGCACGGCTGGGACCAAGCCAGCGCCGTGCAGGCACTACTGCAAGCGGCCGGTTTCGATCAGGTACAAAGCCGGCACGATCTGGCTGGCATAGCCCGCTGCAGCGGCGGGACAATGCCGGCGAAACATCCAGCCCGGATGAAATAATCCCCTTCACTCGCCCCGCGCCGGGGCGCCCCACCCACCAGGAGCACCACCATCATGAGCGACGTCCAGCAACGCATCGACCAACTGGTCAAGACCAACGACATCCTGCTGTTCATGAAGGGCAGCGCCAGTTTTCCCATGTGCGGTTTTTCCGGCCGCGCGGTGCAGATCCTCAAGGCCTGCGGAGTGGAGCCCAAGGACATCGCCACCGTGAACGTGCTGGACGACCAGGAGATCCGGCAGGGCATCAAGGACTACAGCCACTGGCCCACCATCCCGCAGCTGTATGTGCGCGGCGAGTTCATCGGCGGCTCGGACATCATGATGGAGATGTACGAGTCGGGCGAGCTGCAGCAGGTCGTCTCGGGCCAGCAGTCCGCCGGCTGAGCCCCGCCCTGCCCGCACACGGGCGCAAGACAGGACCGCTCCCCAGGAGCGGTTTTTTTCTGGCCGATGAATGCGGGATTGTTCCGACGAGGGGCGTCCGGCACGCATGCTTGAATGAATCCGTCCTTGGAGCCTGTTCATGCTCCTACAGGCACGGTTTCTCGAAGGAGTGTTGCATGACGACGAGTCTCAGCCTCGTGCCCCAGACCCCGGCCCTGTCGCTGCCGGTGGCGCAGATGCGCAGCGTGTTCCAGCCCGTCGAGGTCGAGCGCAAGCTCTCACGGCTGCAGGAGGGCAATGCCGCGCGCGACCACGACCCTCTGCGCGCCGTGTACGAGCGCATGCTCGAGCGCGGGCCCGAGCGCTTCCAGGTCAAGCCCTCGGGCGTGCCCGACATGGCGGCGCTGTACGAGCAGCTACCCAACTTCACCGACGTGCTGGACGACGTCAAGCGCCACGTCGCGCTGGCGCAGGACAGCCGCGACGGGCTGGAGGTCACACCCATGCTGCTGCTGGGCCCGCCGGGCATCGGCAAGACGCATTTCGCGCGCCAGCTGGCCGAGCTGCTGGGCACCGGCATGAGCCTGGTGCCCATGAGCTCCATGACGGCCGGCTGGCTGCTGTCGGGCGCTTCGTCGCAGTGGAAGGGCGCGCGCCCGGGCAAGGTCTTCGAGGCGCTGGTGGAGGGCGAGTACGCCAACCCGGTCATCGTCGTGGACGAGATCGACAAGGCCGCGTGCGACGCGCAGTACGACCCGCTGGGCGCGCTGTACGGCCTGCTGGAGCACGATACGGCGCAGAGCTTCACCGACGAGTTCGCCGAAGTGGCCATCGATGCCAGCCAGGTCATCTGGATCACCACCGCCAACGACGAGCGCGGCATCCCCGACCCCATCCTGAACCGCATGAACGTGTTCGAGGTGCAGCCGCCCTCGCCCGAGCAGGCCCGCGCCATCGCCAGCCGCATGTACCGGGGCATCCGCGCCGAGCACGACTGGGGCCGGCATTTCGCGCCCGAGCCCCCGGCCGACGTGCTGGACCTGCTGGCCGAGATGCCGCCGCGCGAGATGCGCCGCGCGCTGATGACCGGCTTCGGCAACGCCCGGCTGGCCCGGCGCGAGCAGATCGAAGCCGCCGACCTGCCGCAGGCCGCAGGGCGCAAGGCCCGCATCGGCTTCATGCAGTAGGGCCGGGGCGGCCGGGCGCAGCGGACGGCAGGGGCCGGGGCGACCGCTACACTCGCGTGACCGCCACAGCCCGCGGGTGGCACGCCCTCCCGCCCCTGTATGACCCTGTTCCAGAGCCTTTTCGTCATCGCGCTGCTGATTGCCGCGAGCGCCTTCTTTTCGGTCGCCGAACTGTCGCTGGCCGCTTCGCGCCGGCTGCGGCTGCGTCAGATGGCCGACGAAGGTGATGCACGCGCGGCGCGCGTGCTGCTGATGCAGGAGCAGCCGGGCGACTATTTCACGGTGGTGCAGGTGGGGCTGAACGCCGTGGCCATCCTCGGCGGCATCGTCGGCGAAAGCGCCCTGAGCCCCTACTTCGCCGCCGTGCTGGAGCTGTGGCTGCCGCAGGCACAGGCGCAGACGATGGGCTTTTGGGCTTCGTTCCTGCTGGTCACCTCGCTGTTCATCCTGTTCGCCGACCTGCTGCCCAAGCGGCTGGGCATGGCGAACTCCGAACGCATGGCGGTGCTCGTCGTGAGGCCCATGCAGTGGTGCATGCGGCTGTTCAAGCCGCTGATCTGGCTGTACAGCCGTGCGGCCGATGCGCTGCTGCGCCTGTCGGGCCTGCCCTCGCAGCGCGACGAGCGCGTCACCTCGGACGACATCCTGGCCATGATGGAGGCCGGCGCGCGTTCCGGCGTGCTGGCGGCGCGCGAGCAGCAGGTCATCGAAAACCTGTTCGAACTGGACACGCGCAGCGTGGTCAGTGCCATGTCCACGCGCGACCGCGTGGCCTACTTCCTGCGCGACGACCCGGACCACGTGATCCGCGCGCGCATCGCCAACGAGCCGTTTTCCACCTACCCGGTGTGCGTGGACGATATCGACCACGTGGTGGGCTACGTGGATGCCAAGGATCTGTTTCAGCGCGCGCTGAACAACCAGCCCATCTCCCTGGCCGAAGAAGGCTTGGTGCGCAAGGTGCTGATCGTGCCCGACCGCCTGTCGCTGGCCGAGGTGCTGGAGCAGTTCCGCCAGGTGCACGAGGATTTCGCCGTCATCGTCAACGAATACAGCCTGGTGGTGGGCGTGGTGACGCTCAACGACGTGATGAGCACGGTGATGGGCGACCTAGTGGGGCCGGGCTCGGACGACGAGGAGCAGATCGTGCGGCGCGACGAGAACTCCTGGCTGGTGGACGGCATCACGCCCATCGACGACGTGCTGCGCACCCTGGCCATCGACGAGCTGCCCCACGCGGACGAGTACGAGACGCTGGCCGGCTTTCTGACCGTGATGCTGCGCCGCGTGCCGCGGCGCACCGACAGCGTGACGCTCAGCGGCTACAAGTTCGAGGTGATCGACGTGGACAGCTACCGGGTCGACCAGGTGCTGGTGTCACGGCTGAGTCCGCTGCGCGCCAGCGCCGATGATCTCCCGCCGGCGGGGCAGGAGCCTCAGGCGGCCGACGTACGTTCCTGAAAGAACCAGTTGCGCTGCGCGGCAAATACCGCGTTGGGGTACGGCGCGCGGCCGCGACTGCCGTTGTAGCGGCCCAGGGCCAGGTACAGATCGCCCTGCTCGCGGTCGAGGTAGTGGCGCAGGATGACGCAGCCAAAACGCAGGTTGGTCTGCATGTGGAACAGCTTGGCCGGGTCGCCATCACCAATCACGCGCGTCCAGAACGGCATGACCTGCATGTAGCCGCGCGCGCCCACGGAGGACACGGCGAACTTGCGGAAGGCGCTCTCCACCTGGATCAGGCCCATGACCATGGACACGTCCAGCCCGGCGCGCTTGGCCTCGTACCAGACGGTCTGCAGGAAGTCGCGGCGCACCTCCCAGTCGGGCTTGCGGCTGCGCAGGCGCTCGCTCATGGTGCCCAGCCAGCGCAGATAGAGCAGCCGCGCCTCGGTGCTGGCAAACAGCGGCTCCGGCGGCGCCAGGTCGGCCACGGCGGAGCTGAGCGCCGAGCGCACGGAGTCGATCAGCGGCTCCTCCAGCTGGCTGCTGGCGTGCGCCGCCGCGGGCAGGCCCAGCCACGCGGCCGGCCCGGCCGCCAGCGATGTCAGGCAGGCGCGGCGCGACAGCGCGCCGCGCGGCGCGGGCGCCGCTGCCGTCTCGATCCCCTCGAATGTCATGCTGTCAAACGTTCCTTCACGTACGCAAGTATGTCGTCCGCGCCCACCTTGGTGGCACTGCTGTCGCGGCGGTGCTGGTATTCCACCTGGCCCTCCTTGAGGCCCCGGTCGGACAGCACCACGCGGTGCGGCACGCCGATCAGCTCCCAGTCCGCGAACATGGCGCCCGGGCGCTCGCCGCGGTCGTCCAGCAGCACATCGACGCCTGCGGCCAGCAGCTCGGCATAGAGCTTTTCGGCAGCCGCCTTCACTTCTTGACTGCGGTCCATGCCGATGGGGCACAGCACCACGGTGAAAGGGGCGATGGCGTCGGGCCAGATGATGCCGCGCTCGTCGTGATTCTGCTCGATGGCGGCGGCAGGCAGGCGCGTCACGCCGATGCCGTAGCAGCCCATCTCGAAATGCGCCGGCTTGCCATCTTCACCCAGGAAGGTGGCGTTCATGGCCTTGGAGTATTTGGTGCCCAGGTAGAACACGTGGCCGACTTCGATGCCGCGCTCGATGGCAAGTTCCCCCTTGCCGTCGGGCGAGGGGTCGCCAGCCACCACGTTGCGCAGGTCGGCGACAGCCTCGGGCTCGGGCAGATCACGGCCCCAGTTCACGCCGGTGATGTGGTGGTCTTCCTGGTTGGCACCGCAGATCCAGTCGGCCATCACCGCCACCTCACGGTCGGCGACGATGCGCACCGGCTTCTTCAGGCCCAGCGGACCCAGGTAGCCGGGTTTGCAGCCGAAGTGCTCCTCGATCTCGGGCACGCTGGCAAAACGGAAGCCTGCGTCCAGCCCCGGGACCTTGGAAACCTTGATTTCGTTCATGTCGTGGTCGCCACGCAGCAGCAGCAGCCAGACCTGCACGCCCGCCGGCACGCCGGCCTCGTTGAGCAGGTCCGTGGCCAGTACCAGCGACTTGACGGTGCGCGCCAGCGGCACGCCCAACAGCTCGGCCACGTCGGCGCACGTGGCCTTGCCGGGCGTGGGAGTGAGCGTGCACTGCTGGCTGGCGGCAGAGCGCGGGCCGGCGGGTGCCAGTGCCTCGGCCTTTTCCAGGTTGGCTGCGTAGTCGCTGGTGGGGCAATAGACGATGGCGTCCTCGCCGGTGGCGGCGATGACCTGGAATTCCTCGCTCAGGTCGCCGCCGATGGCGCCCGAGTCGGCCGCCACGGCGCGGTAGCGCAGGCCGAAGCGGTCGAAGATGCGGCGGTAGGCCTGGGCCATGACCTGGTAGCTGGCCTTGGCGCCGGCCTGGTCGCGGTCGAAGGAATAGGCGTCCTTCATGATGAACTCGCGCCCGCGCATCAGGCCGAAGCGCGGACGGCGCTCATCGCGGAACTTGGTCTGGATCTGGTAGAGGTTCTTGGGCAGCTGCTTGTAGCTGCGCAGCTCCTGGCGGGCGATGTCAGTGACCACTTCCTCGCTGGTGGGCTGGATGACGAAGTCGCGCGCATGCCGGTCCTGGATGCGCAGCAGCTCCGGGCCCATCTTCTCGAAGCGGCCGGTCTCCTGCCACAGCTCGGCGGGCTGCACCACGGGCATGGTGCACTCCACGGCACCCGCGCGGTTCATCTCCTCGCGCACGATGGATTCCACCTTGCGGATCACGCGCAGGCCCATGGGCATATAGGTATAGATGCCGGCGCCCAGCTTCTTGATCATGCCGGCGCGGGTCATGAGCTGGTGGCTCACGACCTCGGCGTCCGCCGGCGCCTCTTTCAGGGTGGAAACAAAGAATTGGGAAGCTTTCATCGAACGGGCCTGGCCACCGCGGCGGGTGCGCTTGCTGCACGCGGGGGTGCGTGCATAATGACTACAGTTTGAAAAATTTGGGGTCAGATTATGCTCGACCGGGACGGTTTCCGCCCAAACGTCGGCATCATCCTGCTCAACCAGAAGAACCAGGTGTTCTGGGGCAAGCGCATACGCACCCACAGCTGGCAGTTCCCGCAAGGCGGCATCGACCGCGGCGAAACCCCCGAACAGGCCATGTTCCGGGAGCTTCACGAAGAGGTCGGACTGCAGCCCAGCCAGGTACGTGTCATTGCTCGCACCCGCGACTGGTTGCGCTACGAGGTGCCAGACCGGTTCATCCGCCGCGATGCGCGCGGACACTACCGCGGCCAAAAGCAGATCTGGTATCTGCTGCAGCTGCTAGGCCACGACTGGGATTTAAACCTGCGTGCCACCAACCACCCTGAGTTCGACGCCTGGCGCTGGAACGAATACTGGGTGCCGCTGGACGTGGTGGTCGAGTTCAAGCGCGGCGTCTATGAGATGGCGCTGACCGAGCTGGCCCGCTTCATCCCTCGCCACGAACAGCGCAACCGCTACCTGCGCAGCGGTATGCGCTCGAGAGAATACGACGGCCTGCAGATGCCTTCTCACCGCAGCGGCGGCAGCATGCTGGTCCGACCCGGGGTGGAGCTGCCGCCCGGCGCCAGCTTCGACCCGGACCCGCAAAACGGCGTGCCGGCCCCGCTGGAGCCCTTGGCGCCATTGACGCGTGGCCCCCAGCCGGGCGACAAGGACTGACTGTTCAGTGCTGCGGCGACAACACCATGTTGTCGCGATGCACCATCTCCGGCTCGGCGGCGTAGCCCAGCAGCTGTTCAAACTGCGAGGACGGCTTGCGGCACAGCAGGCGAGCCTCGGCGCTGGCGTAGTTGGCCAGGCCGCGGGCGATCTCGCTGCCGGCCGCGTCGCGCACGGCAATCACGTCGCCCCGATCGAAGTCGCCCTCCACCGCCACCATGCCGATGGGCAGCAGGCTCTTGCCCTCGCCGCGCAGCTTGGCGGCGGCGCCAGCGTCCACCGTCACCGCACCGCGCAGCTGCAGGTGGTCCACCATCCACTGCTTGCGCGCGTGGTACTTGGCAGTCTGCGCCACCAGCAGCGTGCCGATGGCCTCGCCGCGCGCCAGGCGCAGCAGCACGTCGCTCTCGCGCCCCCAGGCGATCACGGTGGAGGCGCCCGAACCCGCGGCTCGGCGGGCCGCGATGATCTTGGTGATCATGCCGCCCTTGCCGATGCTGGAGCCTGCGCCGCCGGCCATGGCCTCCAGCGCCGGGTCGCCGGCCTGCGCCTCGTGCACGAACTGCGCGGACGGGTCGCGCCGCGGGTCGGCCGTATACAGGCCTTTCTGGTCCGTCAGGATGACCAGTGCATCGGCTTCCACCAAGTTGGCCACCAGGGCGCCCAGCGTGTCGTTGTCGCCGAACTTGATCTCGTCGGTGACTACCGTGTCGTTCTCGTTGATGACCGGCACCACGCCCAGATGCAACAGCGTCAGCAGCGTGGAGCGCGCGTTCAGGTAGCGCTCGCGGTCGGCCAGGTCGGCGTGGGTCAGCAGCACCTGGGCGCTGCCCATGTCCTGCTCGCGCAGCTTGGTCTCGTACATCTGCGCCAGCCCCATCTGGCCGACGGCGGCGGCGGCCTGCAGCTCATGGATCTCGCGCGGACGCTTGCCCCAGCCCAGCCGCTTCATGCCCTCGGCGATGGCGCCGCTGGAGACCATGATGACCTCGCGCGGCGCACCGGCCTCGCCGCGCACCAGGGCCGCCAGCTGGCGGCTCCATTCGCCAATGGCGAACTCGTCCAGCCCGCGCCCCTCGTTGGTGACGAGGCTGGAGCCGACCTTGACCACGATGCGCCGGGCATCACGCAACACACTGGAGTTCATATTTGAATGAAATCGGGCTCTAGCCCTTATCTGGCAAGCGCTGGCAGCTATGAAAACAATAGTACTGCAGCGGCGGCAAGCTTACGCCGTCTGGTCCTGGTCGCCGGCAAAGCGCGGATCCACCTCGACCGGCTCGGCGTTCGCTGCCCGCTGCTCGGCGTGTACATGCTGGTAGATGGCGCGGATCAGCGGCTCGCAACCTTCGCGCGTCAGGGCGGAGATCTCGAACACCGGCCCCTTCCATTTGAAGCGCTTGACAAAGTCCTGCACGCGTGCGGCGCGCTCCTCGGCCGGCACCATGTCCAGCTTGTTGAGCACCAGCCAGCGCGGCTTGGCGTAGAGCTGGGCGTCGTATTTCTTCAGCTCGGCGACGATCGCCTTGGCCTGCGCCACCGGGTCCACACCTTCGTCAAACGGCGCCAGGTCGACCACGTGCAGCAGCAGCCGAGTGCGCTGCAGGTGGCGCAGGAACTGGTGGCCCAGGCCCGCACCCTCAGAGGCGCCTTCGATCAGCCCGGGAATGTCGGCCACGACGAAGCTCTGCTCCGGCCCCACCCGCACCACGCCCAGGTTGGGGTGCAGCGTGGTGAAGGGGTAGTCCGCGATCTTGGGCCGTGCATTGGAGACGGCGGCGATGAAGGTGGACTTGCCGGCGTTGGGCATGCCCAGCAAGCCTACGTCGGCCAGCACCTTCAGCTCCAGCTTGAGGTTCTTGCGCTCGCCCGGCCAGCCGGGCGTCTTTTGCCGCGGGGCGCGGTTGATGGCGCTTTTGAAGCGCAGGTTGCCGAAGCCGCCATCGCCGCCCTTGGCGATCATGATGACCTCGCCCGGCTGCAGCAGTTCGTACAGCACCTCGCCCGTCTCGGCATCGCTCAGGATGGTGCCCACGGGCATCTTCAGCGTGATGTCGCTGCCGGCCGCACCGAACATGTCCGAGCCCATGCCGTGCTCGCCACGCTTGGCCTCGTGGCGGCGCGAGTAGCGGTAGTCGACGAGCGTGTTCAGGTTCGGGTCGGCCAGCGCGAACACATGCCCGCCCCGCCCGCCGTCCCCGCCGTTGGGACCGCCGAACTCCTTGTACTTCTCGTGGCGGAACGACACGCAGCCATTGCCCCCATCGCCGGCGGCAATGTCGATAAAGGCTTCGTCGACAAATTTCATGATTGTGCAGTTTACAAAAGCGCGCCGCCCTGGCGCGCAAACGACAAAGCCCCGGCGATGCGGGGCTTTGCGGATCACGCCGGAGCGACTGCGGTCAGACCGGAGTCACGCTCACGGTGTGCTTGGACAGTGCGCCCTTGGTGCCGAAGGACACGTGGCCGTCCACCAGGGCGAACAGCGTGTGGTCCTTGCCGATGCCCACGTTCAGGCCGGGGTGCATGCGCGTGCCGCGCTGACGCACAATGATGGAGCCAGCGCTGATCAGCTCACCACCGTAAGCCTTCACACCGAGCATCTTGGGCTTGGAATCGCGCCCGTTTCGCGTAGAGCCGCCGCCTTTTTTCTGTGCCATGAGATCTGCTCCTGGTAGTTAAGCGGCAATCGCCTCGATCTGCAGCTCGGTGAACTGCTGGCGATGGCCTTGACGTTTCTGATAGTGCTTGCGACGGCGCATCTTGAAGATGCGAACCTTGTCGTGCTTGCCGTGTGCCACGACGGTGGCCTTCACGCTTGCGCCGGATACCAGGGGCGTACCGATCTTGAGTTCAGCGCCGTTGCCGACAGCCAGAACCTGGTCGATCACGATCTCCTGGCCTACTTCCGCAGCAATCTGTTCTACCTTAATTTTTTCGCCAGCGGCAACGCGATACTGCTTGCCACCGGTTTTTATGACCGCGTACATGTAAACCTCGTTCAGTTGGAGTTCCGCAAACGAATTTTTGCAGAACCCAGGATTGTACTACGGGCCGGCAAAAACACCACTATCCGCGCCCACTTGCACGCCGCCGCAGGGCTGCATGCACACGGGGCCAGCGCTCGGGCATTCCTATAATCCCGGGTTTTGCCACCAACCGGCCACCATCTTGGCAGTCCAATCCCCCAGCACCGCCGCCGCCCTCGCTCTGATCGCCGAAGACATGCAGGAGGTGGACAAGGTCATCGCCACCCGTCTGCAGTCCAGCGTGCCGCTGGTGGGCCAGGTGGCCCGTTACATCATCTCTGCAGGCGGCAAGCGCCTGCGCCCCGCCCTGCTGCTGCTGGTCAGCGGTGCACTCGGCTACCAGGGCGCGCAACGCTTCAAACTGGCGGCAGTGGTCGAGTTCATCCACACCGCTACGCTGCTGCACGACGATGTCGTGGACGAATCCACCCTGCGCCGTGGCCGCGCTACCGCCAACGAGAACTTCGGCAACCCGGCCAGCGTGCTGGTGGGTGACTTCCTCTACTCGCGCGCCTTCCAGATGATGGTGGACACGGGCAACATGCGTGTCATGCAAGTGCTGGCCGACGCCACCAATGTCATCGCAGAGGGCGAGGTGCAGCAGCTCATGAACACCCACGATGCCTCGCTGGACGAAGCTGGCTATCTCGAAGTGATCCGGTCCAAGACCGCCAAGCTGTTCGAGGCCAGCGCGCGCCTGGCGGCCCTTCTGGCAGGCAGCCACGCCGACATTGAGCAGGCTTGCGCTGACTATGGACAGGCGTTAGGTACAGCCTTCCAAGTCATTGACGACGTACTGGACTATGACGGCGATGCCGGCGAAATGGGCAAGAACCTGGGCGACGACCTGCGCGAGGGCAAGGTGACCTTGCCCCTCATCATCGCCATGCAGCGGGGCAATCCTGAGCAGCAACAGCTGCTGCGCAGAGTGATCGAAACCGGCTCGACCGACGAGCTGCCCAACGTGGTAGCCATCATCCGCGAGACGGGTGCGCTGGACGCCACCCGTCAGGCCGCAGCGACCCAGGCACAGCTGGCAATCGATGCGGCACGCAAGCTGCCAGCCAATTCTTATGCTGAAGGTTTGCTACAATTGGCGGCTCAGCTGCTTGAGCGGCGCACTTGAAGTGCGTGGATGCAAGGAGCTTTCGGGGTGTAGCTTAGCCTGGTAGAGCGCTACGTTCGGGACGTAGAGGCCGGAGGTTCGAATCCTCTCACCCCGACCAGGATTCATTCTTTTATTCCAGATATGTAGCCCCTGGCCAACATTGGCCAGGGGCTTTTTTTGGCCTATGCACCCCCTTCGAGAGGTGGAAACGCATCCGCCCGGCGCCGGCCGGGTTGGCGGGGCGAGTATTCGAGAGGTGCAGTGATAGGATGGTTTCCTTTTCCCGCACAAGACTCCGCTGGTTACATGGCTGCCGTCAACACCCCTCAAAAAGAAGCCCAGCCCGTCGCACTGCCGGGCTTGGCGCGCGCGTTGATGTCGGTGGGCAAGCTGACGCAACAAACAGCTGAAGAAGTTTACAAAAAATCACAAGCTTCGCGCACCAGTTTTATCGCGACTCTGACAGCCAGCGGCAGTATTTCGCCCGCTGATGTCGCACACACCGTATCTGCCGTCTTTGGTGCACCGCTACTGGACATCGAGGCGTTGGACCCTTTGCGCATTTCCAAGGAGCTGCTGGACATCAAGTTGTGCCAGGCTTATGGGGTCGTGGCGCTGAGCAAGCGCAGCAACCGCCTGATCGTTGCCACAGCGGACCCCACCAACCAAGAGGCCGCGGAGAAGATCAAGTTCACCACGCAGATGGGCGTGGACTGGGTGATCGCTGAGCATGACAAGCTGCTGAGCCTGATTGATGCCACCGCCAAGGGCGGGCCTGAGTCGATGGATGCCATCGTCAGCGGCGGTGACTTCGAGTTCGACGACACCGCTATGGAGGCGGCGACCGAAGAGGAGGACACCCAGGCGAACGAGGTCGAAGACGCGCCTATCGTCAAGTTCCTGCACAAGATGCTGCTGGACGCGTTCAACATGCGTGCGTCCGACCTGCATTTCGAGCCTTACGAACATCACTACCGCGTTCGATTCCGTATCGATGGCGAATTGCGTGAGATTGCCTCGCCGCCGATCGCCATCAAGGACAAGCTGGCCTCGCGCATCAAGGTGATCTCCCGACTGGATATTTCCGAAAAGCGTGTACCCCAGGACGGGCGCATGAAGCTAAAAGTCGGTCCTGACCGGGTGATCGACTTCCGCGTCAGCACGCTGCCTACGTTGTTCGGCGAGAAGATTGTGATCCGTATCCTGGACCCTAGTAGCGCCAAGCTGGGTATCGATGCGCTGGGCTACGAGCCCGAAGAGAAAGAACGACTACTGCAGGCCATCGGCCGCCCCTACGGCATGATTTTGGTGACGGGTCCCACCGGATCGGGCAAGACGGTGTCGCTTTACACCTGCCTGAATCTGCTGAACAAGCCCGGCGTAAACATCGCCACGGCCGAAGACCCGTCGGAAATCAATCTGCCCGGCGTGAACCAGGTCAACGTGAATGAAAAGGCGGGGCTTACCTTCGCCGCCGCGCTCAAGGCCTTCCTGCGCCAGGACCCGGACATCATCATGGTGGGCGAAATCCGCGACCTGGAAACGGCAGACATCTCCATCAAGGCTGCGCAGACCGGCCACCTGGTGCTCTCCACGCTGCACACCAACGACGCGCCCACCACGCTCACGCGCATGCGCAACATGGGCATCGCCCCATTCAACATTGCCTCCAGCGTGATCCTGATCACCGCGCAACGCCTGGCGCGCCGCCTGTGCCCCAATTGCAAGGAGCCTGCGGACATTCCGCACGAATCCTTGCTGGACGCCGGCTTCAGCGAGGAGGAGATCGATGGGTCCTGGACGCCCTACCGACCCGTTGGCTGCTCGGCCTGCAACAACGGCTACAAGGGCCGGGTGGGCATCTATGAGGTGATGCCCATCACCGAAGACCTGCAACGCATCATTTTGGCCGACGGCAGCGCTTTGGAGATCGCGGCCCAGGCCCGGCTGGAGGGAGTGCGCTCGCTGCGCCAGTCCGGCCTGCACAAAGTAAAAACAGGGTTGACGTCGCTGGAAGAAGTCCTGGGCGTCACCAATGAATAAAGACCGCCAACAGAGAGGTTGAGATATGGCTACGGTTGCATCGAGGGGGATCAAGGACGCAGTCTTTGAGTGGGAGGGGAAAGACCGCAGCGGCAAGATCGTGCGCGGCGAGGTGCGCGCCTCTGGGGAAAACCAGGTCAAAGCCACACTGCGCCGCCAGGGCGTGCTGGCCACCAAGATCAAAAAACGCCGCACGCGTTCGGGCAAGAAGATCAAACCCAAGGACATTGCGCTCTTCACCCGCCAAATGGCGACCATGATGAAGGCGGGCGTACCCCTGCTGCAGTCCTTCGACATCGTGGGCCGGGGTAACAGCAACCCTAGCGTAACCAAACTGCTCAATGACATCCGGGCAGATGTGGAGACAGGCACTTCGCTGAACGCAGCGTTTCGCAAGTACCCCATGTACTTCGACAGCCTGTACTGCAATCTGGTGGAGGCGGGCGAGGCAGCCGGTATTCTGGAGGCACTGCTGGACCGGCTGGCGCTGTACATGGAGAAGACCGAGGCCATCAAGTCCAAGATCCGCTCGGCGCTGATGTATCCCATCTCCGTGATCGTGGTGGCCTTCGTGGTGGTGACCATCATCATGATCTTCGTGATTCCTGCGTTCAAGGAAGTGTTCACCTCCTTCGGCGCAGACCTGCCGGCACCCACGCTGCTGGTCATGGCCATAAGCGAGTTCTTTGTCGCCTATTGGTGGCTGATCTTCGGCGTGATCGGGGGGGGCTTCTACTTTTTTATGCAGGCCTGGAAGCGCAGCGAGAAGATGCAGGCGACCATGGACCGATTGCTGCTCAAGCTGCCCATCTTCGGCGCACTGATCGACAAGTCAGCCGTCGCACGCTGGACGCGCACCCTGTCCACCATGTTCGCCGCAGGCGTGCCGCTGGTCGAGGCTCTGGACTCCGTCGGCGGGGCCGCGGGCAACTACGTTTATGCGTCGGCCACCGAACGCATTCAGCAGGAGGTGTCCACCGGCACCAGCCTCACAGCGGCCATGGGCAACGCCAACGTTTTCCCTTCCATGGTGCTGCAGATGTGTGCGATCGGCGAGGAGTCCGGCGCCCTGGACCACATGCTGGGCAAGGCGGCTGACTTCTACGAAGCCGAGGTGGATGAAATGGTGGCTGGCCTATCCAGCCTGATGGAGCCCATCATCATCGTATTCCTGGGCACCCTCATTGGCGGCATCGTGGTTTCCATGTATCTGCCCATCTTCAAGCTGGGACAAGTGGTCTGATGACGGGGTCTCCCATCGCCGATGCCGTATTCATCGGCATCGTCGGACTGCTCGTGGGCAGCTTTCTGAACGTGGTCATCCATCGGCTGCCATTGATGATGGAGCAACAGTGGGCTGCCGAGTGCGTGCAATACGCCCAGGACCGCGGCCTTTTGCCTGCAGACAGCCAGGCTGCCGAGGAAAAGGCAGAACGCTTCAATCTTTGGACACCCCGCTCACGCTGCCCATCTTGCGGACACGCCATCCGCTGGTTTGAAAACGTGCCAGTGTTCAGTTGGCTGGCCCTGCGTGGGCGTTGCTCTTCTTGCAAGGCCCCCATCAGCGCGCGCTATCCCCTGGTGGAGTTGGCAACGGGTGCGCTGTTCTATGCCTGCGGCACCAAATGGGGCTGGACGGCAACGACGGTGGCCTGGTGTGCGTTTTGTGCGGCATTGGTAGCGCTAACCTTCATTGACTGGGACACCACCCTGCTGCCCGACGATATCACCCTGCCCCTGCTGTGGGGAGGGTTGCTGGCATCGGCCGCGGGGCTGACCGCTGTGCCGCTGACGGAGGCCGTGGCGGGCGCAGCGGCCGGCTACTTGTCGCTGTGGACCGTCTACTGGAGTTTCAAGCTGGCCACGGGCAAGGAAGGCATGGGTTATGGCGACTTCAAGCTCTTTGCCGCCCTGGGCGCGTGGTTTGGCTGGCAGGCGTTGGTGCCCATCATCTTGCTCGCATCCGTCATCGGAGCCCTTGTCGGCATCGCAATGAAATTCGCCAGCAGCCTGCGCGATGGCAAGTACGTGCCGTTTGGCCCCTTTCTGGCCGGCGGCGGCTTCGCTGCACTGCTGTGGGGGCCGGGCCGCATCATGCAGGCGGTGTTCTCCGCCCTGGGCCTGGCATGACACATGCACGCCACCGCCCCCTGCGGCTGGGCGTGACGGGCGGCATCGGCAGCGGCAAGAGTACCTTCGCCGCCATGCTGCAGGCCTGCGGTGCAGCGCTAGTGGACGCGGACCAGCTGGCACGCTCCGTGACCGAGAGCGGCGGCAGCGCCATTGACGCCATACGAACGCAGTTCGGCAAAGATTTCATTGACGCCCATGGCGCCATGGATCGCGCACGGATGCGAGCACTCGCCTTCTCCCAGCCGCATGCCCGCGAGCAGCTGCAGGCCATCATCCACCCGCTGGTGGGCCAGGCCATCGCGCAGGCACAGCAGCATGCCCAGGATGCCGGCCACCGCGTAGTGGTACTGGACATTCCCCTGCTCACCGAATCAGCCCGCTGGCCGCGCCAGCTCGATGCCGTGCTGGTGGTGGATTGCAGCGAACACACGCAGATCGAGCGCGTGCGCTCGCGCAGCGGCCTGGACGAGCAGGCGGTGCGTGCCATCATGGCCACGCAGAGCAGCCGCGCCACAAGGCGCGCGGCGGCCGACTGGGTGGTTTTCAACGAGGGGCTTGGACTGCCAGAGCTACAGGCCGTAGCCCGTCAGATCGGTGCAAGCTTGGGACTATGATGCACAGGGCGCCGGCGATGCGGCCGCGTGCCTGCCCGGAAAGTCCGCAGCGTGATCCTCTACGAATACCCCTTCAACGAACGCCTGAGAACCTACCTGCGTCTGGAGCAGCTGTTTCGCCGACTGGGCGAGCTGGCCAGCCGCAGCCATCCGCTGGACCATCACTACGCACTGGTCACCATCTTTGAGGTGATGGACGTGGCTGCACGCGCCGACCTCAAGGCCGACGTGCTCAAGGATCTGGAAAAGCACAAGCACCAGCTGGAGGGATTTCGCGGCAATCCCTCGATTTCCGAGGCTGCGTTGAACGGCGTGATCAGCCAGCTGGATCAGTGCTTTTCCGCGCTGAATTCGCAAAGCGGCAAAGCCGGCCAGACGCTGACCGAAAACGAGTGGCTGATGAGCATCCGCAGCCGCGTGGGCATTCCGGGTGGCACCTGCGGGTTTGATCTGCCAGCCTATTACGCCTGGCAGCATCTGCCAGCACCACAGCGCCAGCATGACCTGGACCGCTGGACCGCCAACCTGGCCCCGCTGGCCGAGGCCATACTCCTACTGCTTCGGCTGCTGCGGGATACGGGTACGCCCCAGAAGGTGGCCGCCGAACGCGGACAATTCCAGCAGAACCTGCCGCAAGGGCGCACCTTCCAGCTGCTGCGACTGGCGATTGACCCGGCCCTGCAGCTGATCCCGGAGATCAGCGGCAACCGGCTGATCGTCTCCGTGCGACTGATGCGTCAGGAAGAAAGCGGCCGACTAGTGCCCACTAGCGAAGACGCAGCCTTTGAACTCACGCTGTGTGCCTGAATCGACCCACCATGGCGCAGATACCCTCTTCCACCGACACATCGTCAGCCAAGCAGGTCCCCTGCCCAACATGCGGCGGCCCCAGCCTGTACAGCTCGGCGAATCCTTTCCGGCCCTTCTGCAGCGAGCGCTGCAAGAAAATCGATCTGGGAGCGTGGGCCAACGAAGAATTCCGCATGCCTGGCCATGAACCGGCCGACCCTGGCGCTGGCGATCAGGCTTCGTAGATCGTCAGCACCACGTCGGCCGCCTCGCTGCGCAATGCAGTGAGCGCTTGGTAGCCCGGCGAGGCAAACCAGCCTTGTGCTGCCTGCACGTCGGGGAAGGCGATCGCAACGATATCCTCGTGGGACTCGGCGCCGCATAACGCCATTACGGCCTTGCCACGCAGCAGCAACTCCCCACCCCAGGAGAGCAGCGTGGCCGGAACGCGGCTGCGGTACTCGGCCCACAGCTGCGCATTTTTGACACTGATGCGCCCAACGGCATAGGCAACAGGCATGTCCGGAACCTCTCAAACGCCCAGATAACGCTGGATGATCTCCGGCTGGGCCTTGAGATCGGCTGCCGTACCCTCATGCGCAATATGGCCGTTGTTCAGTATGTAGACCCGCTTGGCCAGCGAAAGTGTGGCCGCGAGGTTCTGCTCGATCAGCACGATGGTCTGTCCCTGCTGGGCCAGCTCCCGGCAGATGCGCACCAAGTCCTTGACGATCACCGGCGCAAGCCCTTCGAAAGGCTCATCCAACAAGACAATTTTCGGGTCGCGCACCAGTGCCCGGGCGATGGCCAGCATCTGCTGCTCCCCGCCTGAAAGATCGGTACCGCGGCTGCGGCAGCGGTCCTTGAGTCGGGGGAACATCTCGTAAATGCGGGCTAGAGGCCATTTGTTATCGGCCGTCAGCCCCGCCAGGATGATGTTCTCCTCCACGGTAAGGCTGCCGAAAACCCGGCGCTCTTCGTGCACGAGCTGCATACCGTGGCGTGCTATTACATGCGCCTTCTTGCCGGCCAGCTCCACGCCGTCCAGCTTGACGCTGCCGCTCCTGGGTTTGACCACGCCCATCAGGCTCTTGAAGGTGGTCGACTTTCCGGCTCCGTTGCGGCCCAGCAGGGCGACCACCTCGTTCTGCTCCACGTGCATGGCAACGTCGAACAGGATGTGGCTGTCGCCGTAGTAACTGTTCAGGCCAGTGACTTCGAGCAAGCTCATGCCACCTCCTCATAAACACCCCCGAGGTAGGCCTCTTGGACCTTGGGGTTGGATTTGATTTCTTCGGGTGTGCCTTCTACGAGCAAGCTCCCCTCTTGCAGCACGGTGACCTTGCCGACCAGTTCGAACAGCGAGTCCATGTCGTGGTCGATGATGACCAGGGTGCGCCCGCGTGCGATGGACTTGAGCAGAGCCACGGTTTCCACGCGCTCCTGCGGGCTCATGCCGGCCAGGGGTTCGTCCAGCAGCAGCAGGCTGGGCGAGGTTGCCAGTGCCAAGCCGATCTCCAGCCGGCGCTTCTCGCCATAGGCCAGCTCGGACACCGGAGCATCCAGGCGGGCGGTCAGGTTCACCAGCGTGGCCGTCTGCTCCACCAGGCGGTTCAGCTTGGGCACCTTGTTCAGGCTGCGGAACAGGTCGAGCTTGAACTTGCCGCGCAGCTCGCCCAGGGCGGCAATGGACAGGTTCTGTCGCACCGTCAGCCGCTCGAAAAGCTGATTGATCTGGTAGCTCTTGGTCAAACCCATCTGGCAGGCATCCGTGACGTTCATCTCCGTGATGTCCTTGCCGTCGAAGACGATGCGTCCCGCCGTGGGTTCGACCTCGCAGGTCAGCATCTTGAAGAAGGTGCTCTTGCCGGCGCCATTGGGGCCGATGATGCCGCGGATCTCGCCATGATCGACGGTGAAGTCGATGTTGCTGTTGGCCAGCAGACCACCGTAGCGCTTGGTCAGGCCGGTAGCCTTGAGGATGGGACCGGTCTTGCCGGCCGTGGTCTTGATGGTCACTGTCGCATCGCCCCCGGCGTCCATGCGCCCAGCCGGTGCAGCCACGGGTGCGGGTGCCGGCACCGCAGGCGAAGCAACTTGCCGCCGATTGCGCAGCATGTGGTAGAGGTCGGAAATGGCACCCGCCAGGCCGCGGCGCAGGAAGCACACCAGCAGCACGAACACGATACCCAGGATCAGCCGCCACGTCGCTCCCAGGTTGAGCACCGTCTGGAAGAAGTCACTCAGGTACAGCCAGACGATGGCACCCAGCAACGGCCCGAACAGCGTGCCCGCGCCGCCGATGGCGGTCTGCATGACGATCTCACCCGAGGTCGCGAACATGAATGCGTCTGGCGGCATAAACCCCTGCATCATGCCCAGCAGACCGCCGCCAAAGCCGGCGTACATCGCCGCGATGACGAACACGACCAGCTTGTAGCCATGGACGTTGTGCCCCAGCGCCTGGGCGCGCAGCGGGTTCTCGCGGATGGCACGCATGACCAGGCCAAAAGGCGAGCGCACGATGCGTAGTGCAATCACCAGCCCTACGAAGTACCAGAACGCGAAGAAGGCGTACATCTCCAGGTTGCTCTTGAACTCCAGGGTGGTGAAACCCAGGCTCAGGTTGGGCGACGGCACGCCCGGCAGGCCGTTCTCGCCGCCGGTGTACTGCGACAGAGGGTTGAATTCCACGAAGAAGAACACTTCGGCGATCGCAACGGTGATCATCGCGAAATAGATGCCGGTACGCCGTAGCGCTATCAGCCCGATGACGTAGCCGATCACCCCAGCGAAGACGGTGCCGAGCAACAGCGCCCCGACGGTGTTGGTGAACGACGTCTGCGTAAGCAGATAGGCCGCGAACATGCCACCCGAGCCGAAGAAGGCCGACTGGCCGAACGACAGCAGGCCGGTGTAGCCGAACAGCAGGTCGAAACCAATGCCAACCAGCCCCCAGATCAGGATGCGATTGATGGTGGCCGGAGAAAAACCCAGGTGCGGCAGCACGAAGGGGGCCGCTATCAGCGCGAGGATGGTCAATCCCTCGACGAGGAAGGGACGCTGTCTTGTCATTGTGTGATTCCCTTCATTCACGACCAACACTGCCCAGCAGCCCGCGCGGGCGCAGCACCAGCACCAGCGTCATGGCGACGAACAGCATGACGTAGGAGTAAGCGGGGTTGACCATCGAGGTCAGGCTGATGATCTCGCCAGCAATCAGCCCACCCAGGATGGCCCCAGGGAACGAGCCCACGCCGCCAATCACCACTACGACAAAGGTTTGCACCAGGATAGCGTCGCCGACGTCTGGCGCCACCGAGACCACCGGCGCATTGACGATGCCGGCAAAGCCCGCCGCCATGGCGCCGATGCCGAACACCAGCATGAAGATGCGGTAGACGTTGATACCGAGCGAGTCGACCATCACGGAGTCCTCGATGCCGGCGCGCACGATCATCCCGATGCGGGTGCGGTACAGCACCCAGTACAGGAGAAAAAGCGCCACCGCGATGATCGCCAGTAGGCCGATCCGGTAGGTCGGATAGACCATGAAGCCCAGTTGCGTGATGCCCGTGAGCGGCGCCGGCGGCGGTACGGTCTTGGACAGGCTGCCGAAGAAGAACCGCACGGCCTCGACGAAGACGATGCCAAGGCCAAAGGTCACCAGGAGCTGGTCCTCCGGCGGTCGGGAGTAGAAGTGGCGAATGATCAACTGCTCCGTGATCAGGCCCACCACCATCACGAACAAGGCCCCGGCAACGACCGCGACGATGAACGAGCTGGTGTAGGTATAGGCCAGCCAGCCGGCGTAGCCACCCAGCATGAACATGGCGCCGTGCGCCAGATTGAGCACGCCCAGCGTGCCATAGATGATCGTCAGGCCGGAGGAGATCAGCGCCAGCAAAGCGCCGAGCACCAGCCCGTTGAAACACTGTGAGATGAAGTTGGCCCAGTTGATCACGCTGACCTGCCTTGATCGAGAATGATGAAGAATGGTTTTCGGGCGGCAGATACCCGCCCCACCGCTGGCGGCGCGGGTATCTGCAGAGAACGAAAACGGCAGAAGCGGGGGCTCAGGCGCCCAGCAGAAGCCGGCGCCTGCCCCGACCGGTCAGGTGTAGTCGCCGAGCTTGCAACCGAAGGCGTCGGGTGCCTGGATCACCTTGTCGCCGGGCACCACTTCCACCACATCCCAGAAGTCCTCTGGGTTCTTCATGTCCTTCTTGGCCTTGCCGCGCACGATGATGACGGGGCGCACGTACTGGTGGTCCTGCGGGCGGTAGTGGAAGTCACCGAGCAGGTGGGGCACGGGCTCGCCCTTCTCCCACTGCTTGATCACGTCGGGCGGGTAGAAACTGCCGGCCTCCGTCACCATGCGGGCCCAGTGGGCGAAGCTCATGTAGCCGTTCTCAGCTCCCCACTCGGGGCGGTAGCCGTACTTCTTCTGGAAGGACTCGACGAACTGCTTGGCCAGCGGGTACTGGTCCTCCAGCGTCCACCAGAAGTCGGTGGCAGCGAACACCCCCTCGCTGATATCCACCCCCGCCTCGCGGGCGAAGAACGGGATCTGGTAGGGCAGCACCAGCGTCATCTTCGGCAGCAGGCCGAACTGCTTGGCCTGCTGGCTCGACAGCACGGCGTCGCGGCCCCAGTTCACGTTGATCAGGAAGTCGGCGCCGGCATTGGCGATGTTGGTCAGGTACTGGCTGAAGTCCTGCGTGCCCAGCGGGGAGACCTGGTTGGTGACCATGGTCCAGCCAGCCTGCTTGACCAGGAAGTCACGCACCGACTCGGTGGTGGTGTGGCCATAGGTGTAGTCCGGCGTCATGAAGGCCGCCTTGCGGTTCTTGCCGAACTGCTTGACCAAAATGGGGCCGATGGCATTGGCGCACATCTCCCCATAAACGCCCTGGCGAAAACCATAGCGCACGCAATCCTTGCCGGTGGTGTCATTTGACCCGGAGATTCCGGCCATATAGAGAATCTTCTCGCGCTGAGCGAATTTATTCAGAGCCACCGCCACTGCGGACGATGTCGAGCCGATCATCGCAACAATCTTGTTTTGATTGATGAATGTCTGCTCGACCTGCAAGGCCTGATTCGGCTTTGCTGCGGAGTCGGCCGATAGAAAACCGACCTTCTTTCCCAATACCCCATTATTGATTTTGGGCGCCAATTTCTTCATCAGCTCGTGATTCGAATTGATGTGCTCGATGGCCAGTTCCATACCCTTGCGCTCGTCCTCGCCCTGCACGGCATAGGCACCCGTCAGAGGCACCGCGGCGCCGATGTAGACCGTGCTGCCCTGCGAGCCCGCGGGCCAGGTCCCCATGGCAGGCTTGTCAGCAGCAAAGGCCCAGCGCACCCCTGCCACCCCGGTCAGCGCCAGGCCTGCGCCCGCCTGCAGCGCGCTGCGGCGGGAAATGTAGGGGGCAGAACCTTCCGTGAATTGCGTCTTTGACATGTGTCTCCTTCTTTCGGCTTATGGTGCCGACCGGGCCAAGCGGAACCCGTTGGTTTGAGAAACGGTGAGGCGACTTTGGGGGCAAGCCCGCTGACATCAGGAATTAAACTGACACCTGTCCAAGTGCATCACTGCTCACGAGAACTAACGCCACCGACGATTCATGGCGCGAAATCAATTTAACGTGACCCACATCAACTCCCAAGACGAGAAAACCCTGAACAAATTAGCGTCAGGGAAAGTCGTTTTGTCAGACAGACGTAAGAAGATCGTGGAAACCCGTCCTGAACAGTAAACAGTCAGGCATATGTAAGTTTTTATCGGGCAAAAGACGATGAAATCGCCCCTTAAAGGCTTGCCGGCAATTCCGGCACACTTCAGGCGCCGCCTGCGCGATGAGGCGACGCACCGGCGCGGCGGTCCCTAGCCGCGCTCGAAGGTGGTCCCGCGCTCCTGCGCCAGCAGATCGAGCACGGGGTAAGAGCCCGGTAGCACGGGCGCAACGGTCAGGGGAAAAGTCTGCCAGCTGACCGCCTGGCCTTCACGCATTTCGAACTCGCCCTGCCAGCTGCGAACCTTGCACCAGTGCAGCCGCACCAGGGCATGCGGGTAGTCATGCTCAGATACCTGCCACCGCTCGATCTGCTGCACGTCCACGCCAAGCTCCTCCTGCAGCTCGCGGCGCAGCGCCTGCTCGACGGTTTCACCCGGCTCGACCTTGCCGCCCGGGAACTCCCAGTAGCCGGCATAGGGCTTGCCCGCCGGCCGCGAGCCCAGCAGGAAGGCGTCGTCGCCGCGCAGCAGGATGCCAACGGCCACCTCGACGCGCTCGCGGGAGGGCACCTCGGCCACCGTCACGCCTGGTGCAGCCGTCCGGCGTAATCGCGAGCGAACTGGTGCGCCACGCGCCCGCTGCGCGAGCCGCGCTCCAGCGCCCAGACCAGCGCCTCGGGCCGCGCCGCCTCGATGTCCGCCGCCGGCACACCGAGAGCGGACAGCCACTGGGCGACGATGGTCAGGTATTCGTGTTGGCTGAAGGGGTAGAAGCTGACCCACAGGCCGAAGCGCTCGGACAGGGAGATCTTTTCCTCCACCACCTCGCCGGGGTGGATCTCGCCATCCGCCGCCGTGGTGTAGCTGAGGTTGTCCTTCATCTGCTCGGGCAGCAGGTGGCGGCGATTGCTGGTGGCGTAGATCAGCACGTTGGGCGTGGCCGCGGCCACGGATCCGTCCAGGATAGATTTGAGCGCCTTGTAACCGCCCTCGCCTTCTTCGAAGCTCAGGTCGTCGCAGTAGATGATGAACTTCTCGGGCCGGCCGGCGACGACCTCCACGATGTCGGGCAGGTCCGTCAGGTCGCTCTTGTCCACCTCGATCAGGCGCAGCCCCTGCGCCGCATAGGCCTGCAGGCAGGCGCGGATCAGCGACGACTTGCCAGTGCCGCGCGCGCCCGTCAGCAGCACATTGTTGGCCGTGCGGCCCTGCACGAACTGCTCGGTGTTGCGGCGGATCTTGTCCTTTTGCGCGTCGATCTCCTGCAGGTCCTGCAGGGCGATGGCTGCCACCTGTCGCACCGGGACCAGCTGGCCCTGGCCACCGCTGCGGCGGCGGTAGCGCCAGGCAATGGCAGCAGACCAGTCCGGCGCGGCCAGAGGCTGGGGCAGCACGGCTTCGATGCGGGAAATCAGCTGCTCGGCACGCAGCAGCAAACGATCCAGTTTCTCACTCATTTTGGCCTCTAAGCCTTATCCAGCAAGCGCGAGCAGCTATCAAAACAATAGTTCAATAGCCTGCCCGGCGGGGTATCAGGAGCGGTAGTCGGCGTTGATGGTCACGTAGTCGTGGCTCAGGTCGCAGGTCCACACGGTGTCCGCTGCATCGCCACGGCCCAGCACCACGCGCACCGTGATCTCGCTTTGCTTCATCACGCGCTGACCGTCTTCCTCGCGGTAGGCCGGGTTGCGCCCACCCTGCACGGCCACGTGCACGTCGTCCAGGTACAGATCGATCAGCGTCTGGTCCAGATCGGCGATGCCGGCGTAGCCCACGGCCGCCAGAATGCGGCCCAGGTTCGGGTCGCTGGCGAAGAAGGCCGTCTTGACCAGCGGCGAATGCGCGATGGCGTAGGCTACCTGGCGGCACTCCTCGCCTGTCTTGCCACCTTCCACGCGCACGGTGATGAACTTGGTCGCGCCCTCGCCGTCGCGCACGATGGCCTGGGCCAGCTGCTGCGACACCTGCAGCAGCGCGGCCTTCAATGCGCTGCCCTCGGCGCTGTCCAGCGAGGTGATGGGCGCGTGCTGCGCCTTGTGCGTGGCAAGGAGCACGAACGAGTCGTTGGTGCTGGTGTCGCCGTCGATGGTGATGCGGTTGAAGGACTGGTCGGCCAGCTCGCGCACCAGCTGGCGCATGAGTGCCGGAGCGATGCAGGCGTCCGTGGCCAGGAAGCCCAGCATGGTGGCCATGTTGGGTCGGATCATGCCCGCGCCCTTGGAGATCCCGGTGACTGATACCGTGACGCCGCCGATCTGCAGCTGCGTGCTGAAGGCCTTCGGGATCGTGTCGGTCGTCATGATGCCCTCGGCCGCACGCGCCCAGTGCTCCTGCTGCGCATCGGCCAGTGCCGCGGGCAGGCCGGCCTGGATACGCTCGACCGGCAGCGGCTCCATGATCACGCCGGTGGAAAACGGCAGCACCTGCGACGGCTGCAGGCCTAGGTGATCAGCCAGTGCCTGGCAGGTGGCGCGGGCACGCGCCAAGCCATCGGCGCCGGTGCCGGCGTTGGCATTGCCGGTGTTGACCACCATGGCGCGGATGGCCTGGCCGCCGTCCAGGTGCTCGCGGCAGACCTGCACCGGCGCGGCGCAAAAGCGGTTTTGCGTAAACACCCCGGCCACCGTGGCGCCCTCATCGAGCAGGAAGACGGTCAGGTCCTTGCGCCCGACCTTGCGCACGCCGGCCTCGGCCACGCCGATGCGCACGCCGTCAATGGGGTGCAGGTCCTGGGCCACGGGAGCGGAGAGATTCACGGGCATAGATCGTCTTTCTTGAGAGGGCAAATAGGAACACCAGGCGCTATGAACGGCGCGCCCCAATGCCAGCAGACACCGCGCAAGGGCCGCCCCGCCGCGCTGGTGTCGTCCCCCTTCCCGAATGGCGCAGCCATTCAAGAGAAGGGGGAAGCGACGAAGTCGCTCAGGGGGTTGCTCCGAATGTCTAGTTCAACTTGCCGTGGCACTGCTTGTACTTCTTGCCGCTGCCGCAGGGGCAGGGGTCGTTGCGGCCGACGCGTACGCCGGGCAGCGCCAGCGCCTGGCCATCGTCACCAGCCTCCGCTGCGCCGTCCTGGGACTGCGGATTGCCGTCCTCACCGGGAGCGGTGTAGGTCACGTTGGCAATGCTGCCTTCGCCGCGCTGCTCGAGGGCCTGTGCGGCCTCGTCCAGCTGGCTGGGCGACTGCACCTGCACCGTCATCATGACGCGGGTGACTTCGTTCTTGACCTGGTCGATCAGCTGGCGGAACAGCTCGAAGGCCTCGCGCTTGTACTCCTGCTTGGGTTGCTTTTGCGCATAGCCACGCAGGTGGATGCCCTGGCGCAGGTAGTCCAGCGCGGAGAGGTGGTCGCGCCAGTTGGTGTCGAAGCTCTGCAGCAGCACCATGCGCTCGAACTGGGTGAAATTCTCTTCGCCGACCTGGCTGACCTTGGCATTGAAGGCTTCGCGGGCGGCCTTTTGCACCATCTCCAGGATGTCCTCGTCGGTGATGGCCTCCGAGCCCTCGACCAGCTGCTGCAGCGGCAGCTCGATCTGCCAGTCGGTCGCCAGCGCCTTCTCCAGGGCCGGCAGGTCCCACTGTTCCTCCACCGACTCGGGCGGTACGAACTGATGCACCAGGTCGGCCATGCAGTCGTCGCGCATGCCCTCGATCAGGGTGGCCAGCTGGGGCGCGTCCAGGATCTCGTTGCGCTGCTGGTAGATGACCTTGCGCTGGTCGTTGGCGACGTCGTCGTACTCCAGCAGCTGCTTGCGGATGTCGAAGTTGCGCGCCTCCACCTTGCGCTGGGCCGACTCGATGCTGCGCGTGACGATGCCGGCCTCGATGGCCTCGCCGTCGGGCATCTTCAGGCGGTCCATGATGGCCTTGACGCGATCGCCGGCGAAGATGCGCATGAGCTGGTCGTCCAGGCTCAGGTAAAAGCGAGAGGAGCCCGGGTCGCCCTGACGGCCGGAGCGGCCGCGCAGCTGGTTGTCAATGCGACGCGACTCGTGCCGCTCGGTGGCGATGATGCGCAGACCTCCCAGGGCGGAGACCTTCTCGTTCTCGACCTTCCACTCGCGGCGCAGCTCCTCGGCACGGGCGGCGCGCTGTTCGGGGCTGAGGGACTCGTCTTCTTCCAGCGCCGCCACCGCCTTCTCGACGTTGCCGCCCAGCACGATATCGGTGCCGCGGCCCGCCATGTTGGTGGCGATGGTGATCATGCCCGGGCGGCCGGCCTGGGCGACGATGTCGGCCTCGCGTGCGTGTTGCTTGGCATTGAGCACCTGGTGCGGCAGGTTGGCCTGGGTCAGCAGCTGCGCGATGATTTCCGAGTTCTCGATGGAGCTGGTGCCCACCAGCACTGGCTGGCCGCGTTCGTAGCACTCGCGGATGTCGGCGATGGCGGCGTCGTACTTCTCACGCGTGGTCTTGTACACGCGGTCCAGCTGATCATCGCGGCGACTGGGGCGGTTGGGCGGAATGACCACGGTCTCCAGACCGTAGATCTCCTGGAACTCATAGGCCTCGGTATCGGCCGTGCCGGTCATGCCGGCAAGCTTGGCGTACAGACGGAAATAGTTCTGGAAGGTGATGGAGGCGAGCGTCTGGTTCTCGGCCTGGATGTTCACGCCCTCCTTGGCCTCCACCGCCTGGTGCAGGCCCTCGCTCCAGCGGCGCCCGGCCATCAGGCGGCCGGTGAATTCGTCCACGATGACGATCTCGCCGTTTTGCACCACGTAGTGCTGGTCACGGTGGTACAGATGCTGGGCGCGCAGTGCGGCATACAGGTGATGCACCAGTGCGATGTTGGCCGGGTCATACAACGTCGCGCCCTCGGCGATCAGACCGGCGCTGGCCAGGATGCGCTCGGCGTTCTCGTGGCCCTGCTCGGTCAAAAAGACCTGGTGGGTCTTCTCGTCCACCGTGAAATCGCCCGGCTTGGTCACGCCCTCGCCGGTGCGGGGGTCGGCCTCGCCCTCCTGGCGGGTGAGCAGGGGCACGATCTTGTTGATGGCCACGTACATGGCCGTGTGGTCGTCGGCCTGGCCGCTGATGATGAGCGGCGTGCGCGCCTCGTCGATCAGGATGGAGTCCACCTCGTCGACGATGGCGTAGTTCAGCCCGCGCTGCACGCGTTCGCGCGCGTCGTAGACCATGTTGTCGCGCAGGTAGTCGAAGCCGTACTCGTTGTTGGTGCCGTAGGTGATGTCGCTGGCGTAGGCTGCCTGCTTTTCCTCGCGCGGCATCTGAGGCAGGTTGATGCCCACCGACAGGCCCAGGAAGTTGTACAGCCGCCCCATCCACTGCGCGTCGCGGCTGGCCAGGTAGTCGTTCACCGTGACCACGTGCACACCCTTGCCCGACAGCGCATTCAAGTACACCGGCAGCGTGGCTGTGAGGGTCTTGCCCTCGCCCGTGCGCATCTCGGCGATCTTGCCGTAGTGCAGGGCCATGCCGCCCAGCATCTGCACGTCGAAGTGACGCATCTTCATGACGCGCTTGGAGGCCTCGCGCACGACGGCAAACGCCTCCGGCAGCAGCGCATCCAGGGCCTCGCCCTTGGCGATGCGGTCCTTGAACTCCTGGGTCTTGCCGCGCAGCGCCTCGTCACTGAAGCCTTCGTACTCCGGCTCCATGGCGTTGATGCGCGCAACGGTCTTGCGGTACTGCTTGAGCAGCCGGTCGTTGCGGCTGCCGAATATCTTGGTGAGGAAGTTGGTGGCCATGCGAGCAGGACCGCGCTGCACGCCGGAGGAAGAGGCGCCAGGGCGACCCGTGTCCTAGGATAGGTAGGGTGTTCTGGAAGGGGCTGCCAGCCCGGATCTGTGACGGGCAGCAAAACGGAACATTCTACCTTTGCGTCTCCGGCACGGTCCGCGCCGCTGGCAGCCATGCGAGACACACACCATCCGTGATAATGCCCGCCCGCCATGAACCGTCGCCACCACCCCATTACCGTCCAGCAAGCCAGCCAGGAATCTCCGACCCTGGCGCGCCTGGCCGCGCTCACACAGGAATCCAGCCAGCGCCTGAAGGCCATCGAGGCCCTGGTGCCCCCCCTGCTGCGCCCTGCCCTGCAGGCCGGCCCCATCGAGGGCGACTGCTGGTGCCTGCTGGTCAAGAGCAACGCCGCGGCTGCCAAGACGCGGCAACTGCTGCCTGCGTTCCAGGCGCATCTGCGCAGTCGGGGGTGGGAGGTGAACTCCATCCGCCTGAAGATCCAGGGCTGAGCCGCAGGGCCGCCGGGACTGGCGCGAGGAGACGTGAAAGATGGTGCCGGTTGTCGGATTCGAACTGACGACCTACCGCTTACAAGGCGGGTGCTCTACCAACTGAGCTAAACCGGCAAAGCGCGCATTGTAGCCGCCCGAAGGCGGCTTGATGCCGAGTTACTTGACGCGCTTGAGTGACGGGCGCGGTCCGCCGCCGGAGGGCGGGCGCGGCCCGTCCTCGGGAGTTTGTTCGCCGCCGCTGGCCTCCACGGGTTGCAGCGTTGCCGCTCCTGCTGGCCGTACAGGTTCGGCCGCGGCCAGGGACGCTCCAGGCTGCACCTCGGGCTCGTCCTCCAGCGGGAAAGCCATGCCCTGGCCGTTCTCGCGCGAATAGATGGCGATGACGCGACGCACCGGCACGATGATCTCGTGCGGCTTGCCGCCAAATCGCGCCTTGAACTCGATGAAATCGTTGCCCAGCTGCAGCGCGCTGGTGGCGTCGTGGCTGACGTTGAGCACGATCTCGCCGTTGTTCACGTACTCACGCGGCACGCGGACCGATTCGTTCACCCGCACCACGAGGTAGGGTGTGAAACCGTTGTCCGTGCACCATTCGTGCAGGGCGCGGATCAGGTAGGGCCGCGTGGAGGGCAAGGTCGGTGCGGCAGCGTCGTCGTTCATCATCGTGCTTTGAGAGTGGGCGCCGCGGCGCCCGCAGTGCCTGGTACTTACTTGCGCATCACCTTCTCGGAGGGCGTCAGCGCTTCGATGTAGGCCGGGCGCGAGAAGATGCGCTCGGCATACTTGAGCAGTGGCGCAGCGTTCTTGGACAGCTCGATGCCGTAGTAATCCAGGCGCCACAGCAACGGAGCGATGGCCACGTCCAGCATGGAGAAGCCCTCGCCCAGCATGTACTTGTTCTTCAGGAACACCGGAGCCAGCTGCGTGAGGCGATCGCGGATGTGGGCGCGGGCCTTTTCCAGCGCCTTCTCATTGCCCTTGGTGGCGCGCGACTCTAGCGTGTTGACGTGCACGAACAGTTCCTTCTCGAAGTTGAGCAGGAACAGCCGCACGCGGGCGCGGTCGATGGGATCGCCCGGCATCAACTGCGGATGCGGGAAGCGCTCGTCGATGTACTCGTTGATGATGTTGGACTCGTACAGGATGAGGTCGCGCTCGACCAGGATGGGCACCTGGCCGTAGGGGTTCATCACGCTGATGTCCTCGGGCTTGTTATACAGGTCCACGTCCCGGATCTCGAAGTCCATGCCCTTTTCGAACAGAACGAAACGGCAGCGATGGGAGAAAGGGCAGGTCGTGCCCGAGTAAAGCACCATCATGGTAGGCGGCTCCTGAAAATCAAAAAGAGTGGGCGCTCAGGCGCCCACTCTGGCATGCAGCCCGGCAGCGTACTCGCGCACGCGGACCGGGCCCTGTAAAAAACGGAAATTACTTGACGTCTTTCCAGAAGGCGGCGTTCAGCCTCCAGGCGATCAGCGTGAACACCCCCAAGAAGGCCAGTACCCAGACGCCCACGCGCACACGGGTGTTCTGCGCCGGCTCCCCCATCCACTGGATGTAATTCACCAGGTCGCCCACGGCCTGGTCGTACTGCAGGGGCGTCATGGTGCCGCTGGAAACCTGCTCCCAGCCTTTGAAGATGTGCTCGGTCGCGCCGTGAACGGTGCGCTCTTCGAACACCGGACGACGATCGCCCTGCAGCTGCCACAGCACGTGCGGCATGCCGACGCTGGGGAAGGCCAGGTTGTTCCAGCCCGTGCCGGTCGCCGGGTCGCGGTAGAAGGTGCGCAGGAAAGTGTAGAGGTAGTCGGCGCCCGTACCACCCGAGCCGGCACGCGAGCGCGCGATCACCGTCAGATCGGGCGGGTTGGCGCCGAACCAGGCCTTGGCCTGCAGCGGATCGATGGCCGCCTTCATGGTGTCGCCCACCTTGGTGGTGGTGAACAGCAGGTTGTCCTTGATCTGCTCGTCGCTCAGGCCGATGTCCTTCAGGCGGTTGAAGCGCATGAAGGCGGCAGAGTGGCAGTTCAGGCAGTAGTTGACGAACAGCTTGGCGCCGTTTTGCAGCGAGGCGGTGTCGCTGGTGTTGACGGGCGCCTTGTCCCATGCAATGCCGCCGCCAGCGGCATGCGCGCCGGCAACCAGGCCCACTGCGGTGAGCAGCGCAAAAATGATCTTCTTCATGTTGGTGTTCTCCAGCTCGGCTCAGTGGGCGGCAAAGGTCACGCGCTCGGGCACGGGCTTGGGCGTGCCCAGCTGGCTCCACCAGGGCATGAGCAGGAAGAAGCCAAAGTAAAACAGCGTGCCCACTTGAGAGACGCGCTCGCCGATCGGCGACGGCGGCTGCACGCCCAGGTAGGCCAGGATGACGAAGTTGATCACGAACACCGCGTACATCCACTTGTGCCAGTCGGGACGGTAGCGGATGGAGCGCGCCGGGCTGTGGTCCAGCCAAGGCAGGAAGAACAGGATCACCACGGCACCACCCATGACCACCACGCCCCAGAACTTGGCATCAATGGCCAGCATCAGGGCAATGGCGACAACGGCGGCCACCACGACGATGCCCTTCATGATGCCCGGCAGTCGTGCCTTCAGGACGCCAAAGCCGGCACCCAGAACCACGCAGGCGATCAGCGCATACATCATCTCGCTCGTGATGGCGCGCAGCATTGAATAGAAGGGCGTGAAGTACCACACGGGCGCGATGTGCGCGGGCGTCTTCAGTGGATCGGCCGGGATGAAGTTGTTGTACTCCAGGAAGTAGCCGCCGAACTCGGGCGCAAAGAAGACGATGGCCGAGAAGATGAACAGGAACACGCACACGCCAAAGATGTCGTGCACCGTGTAGTAGGGATGGAAAGGGATGCCGTCCAGCGGATGGCCCTTGTCGTCCACCGCCTTGCCCGGACCCTTGATCTCGATGCCGTCAGGGTTGTTGGAGCCCACGTCGTGCAGCGCCAAGAGGTGCGCCACCACCAGGCCCAACAGCACCAGCGGCACGGCGATGACGTGGAAGCTGAAGAAGCGGTTCAGCGTGGCGTCGCCCACCACGTAGTCGCCGCGGATCAGCAGGGCCAGGTCAGGGCCGATGAAGGGAATGGCCGAGAACAGGTTCACGATCACCTGTGCGCCCCAGTAGGACATCTGGCCCCAGGGCAGCAGGTAGCCCATGAAGGCCTCGGCCATCAGCGCCAGGAAGATGGCGCAGCCGAAGATCCAGACCAACTCGCGCGGCTTGCGGTAGCTGCCGTACAGCAGGCCGCGGAACATGTGCAGATAGACCACCACGAAGAACGCCGAGGCACCCGTGGAGTGCATGTAGCGGATCAGCCAGCCCCAGGGCACGTCGCGCATGATGTACTCAACCGACTCGAAGGCCTTGGCGGCGTCGGGCTTGTAGTGCATCACCAGGAAGATGCCGGTGACGATCTGGATCACCAGCACCAGGAGGGCCAGCGAGCCGAAGATGTACCAGAAGTTGAAGTTCTTCGGAGCGTAGTACTCCGACATGTGAACCTTGTAGGCGTCGAAGGCCGTAGGAAAACGGTTCTCCAGCCAGTTCATGGTCTTCGCGCCGGCCGAGGCGTTGGGCGAGACTTCCTTGAATTCGCGGTAAGCAGCCATGTGTCAGTCCCCTCAGGCCTTCTTGTCTTCGCCGATCAAAAGGCGGGTGTCCGACAGGTACATGTGCGGCGGCACCTCCAGATTGTCCGGCGCGGGCTTGTTCTTGAACACGCGGCCGGCGAGGTCGAAGGTGGAGCCGTGGCACGGGCACAGAAAGCCGCCGTGCCAGTCGTCGGGCAGCGAGGGCTGGGGCCCGGTCGTGAACTTGTCCACCGGCGAGCAGCCCAGATGGGTGCAGATACCCACGGCCACGAGGATCTCGGGCTTGATGGAGCGGTGCTCGTTGCGGGCGTACTCGGGCGTCAGCTCCGCGGGGTTGCGCTTGGACTGGGGATCGGCCAGCTGCCCGTCCAGCTTGGGCAGCTCGGCCAGCTGCTCGGGCGTGCGCTTGACGATCCACACCGGCTTGCCGCGCCACTCCACCGTGATCTTCTCGCCGGCCTTGAGCCCGGAGATATCCACCTCGACCGCAGCGCCGGCCGCCTTGGCCCGCTCGGACGGCTGGAACGTGCTCACAAAGGGGACGGCTACTGCCACGCCGCCCGCCGCGCCAGCGCAGCCGGACGCGATGAGCCACGTCCGTTTGCTGGAGTCGATCGGAGTATCACTCATGGGGATCCTCGGTATGCATCGTTATAAAAGGTCAACTGCAAATTGTAGCGGAGCGAAAAAGGTTCCCCCCAGATGCGCGAGCGCAGTGGCTTGGACAATACTTCGGGTCTTTCATCCAGGACAAAGGATTGGCAAATGGGTATCGCACAAGAATTCAAAGAATTCGCGGTCAAGGGCAACGTGATCGATCTGGCCGTCGGCGTGATCATCGGTGGTGCCTTCGGCAAGATCGTGGATTCGGTGGTGAACGACCTGATCATGCCCGTGGTAGGCCTGGTGTTCGGCAAGCTGGATTTTTCCAACCTGTTCATCCCGCTGGCGCGCGTGCCTGCAGACGTACCGCACACGCTGGAGGCCGTCCGCAAGGCGGGCGTTCCGGTCTTTGCCTATGGGCATTTCCTGACCATCAGCCTGAATTTCTTCATCCTGGCCTTCATCATCTTTGTCATGGTCAAGCAGATCAACCGCCTGAAGCGCGAGCATGAAAAGAAGGTGGAGGAGCCGGCTGCGACCCCGGAGGACATCCAGCTGCTGCGCGAGATTCGCGATAGCCTGAAAAAGACCTCCTCCTGAGGCGCTGCGGGGCGGCCCCTGCACGGGCTTGGGGTGCGCCGGTTTCACACCACACGCGCCATGGCGGATGATGAGAAATCAATACCGCACAGGTTGGCAGGTGTGCCACGCAGCCGCATGCCCGTCCGCCGCCCGGCGGGCTTTTTCATGGGCGCTCAGCCGTGCGCCAGGGCGCGGGCCATGCGCACGGCCTCGATGAGGCTGGCCGGGTCGGCGGCGCCGCTGCCGGCGATGTCGAACGCCGTGCCGTGGTCCGGGCTGGTGCGAACCAGCGGCAGGCCCAGCGTCACGTTCACCCCCTTGTCCACGCCCAGGTACTTGACCGGAATCAGACCCTGGTCGTGGTACATGGCCAGCACCACGTCGAACTCGCCCGGACGTGCGGCGGTATGGCGGGCGCGCATGAAGACCGTGTCGGGCGCATAGGGGCCGTGCGCGTCGATGCCCTCGGCCCGGGCGGTGGCGATGGCCGGGGCGATGGTTTCGATCTCCTCGCGCCCGAACAGGCCGCCCTCGCCCGCGTGCGGGTTCAGCCCGGCCACGCCGATGCGCGGCGCGCGGCCCAGGCTGCGCGCGAGCGCGGCGTGGGTGATGCGCAGGGTCTGCAGCACGCCGTCCTGCGTGACGGCCTCGATGGCCTCGCGCAGCGCCACGTGGATGCTGACCAGCACCGTGCGCAGCTCGTCGCTGGCCAGCATCATGCGCACCGGCATCTGCGCCACGGACACGCCAGCGTGGCGCGCGGCCTCGGCCTGCAGCAGCTCGGTATGGCCGGGAAAGGGCACGCCGGCGGCGGCCAGCGCCTCCTTGTGCAGCGGCGCGGTGACCAGGCCCGCCACCTCGCCGGCCAACGCGGCGCGCGCCGCCCAGACCACGCAGTCGGCCGCCGCACGGCCGGCCTCGGCGCTGACGGCGCCGAAGGGCGGCGGGCTGCCCAGGCCTGGCAGTTGCCATACCGGCAGCGCCTGCGGTGGCAGCTGCGTCAGATCCTGCAGGCGGGCGATGCGCTGCACGGCCAGCTCCGGCCGGCCCAGCTGCGCGGTGATGGCCGCGGCCCGCGCCAGTGTGGGGGCGTCGCCCACAACGAAGCAGCCCTGCAGCACGTCGGGCGCGTCGCGAAACGCCTTGGCGACGATCTCGGGACCAATGCCGGCCGGGTCGCCCTGCGTGATGGCCAGTGGCAGCGTGGAATGCATGGCGTCGGTCTTCCAATGAAATCAGCCTCCAGCGCCCACCCGACAAGCGCTAGTAGCTATGAAAATAATAGTATCCAGGCTCAGGCCGGGTTGTCGATATCGATGAACTGGTGGTCCAAGCCCAGCTCGGCGGCGACGTGCCCGGCCACGGCCGGGGCGCCGTAGCGCTCGGTGGCATGGTGGCCGGCGGCGATGAAGGCCACGCCGGTCTCGCGCGCCAGGTGGGCCTGGGGTTCGGAGATTTCGCCGGTGATGAAGGCATCCGCCCCGGCAGCGATGGCGCCCTCGAAGAAGCCCTGGGCGCCGCCCGTGCACCAGGCCACGCGGCGGATGGGGCGCGGCGCGCCGCCCGGCGCCACCAGCGTCACCGTGCGTCCCAGCACCTGCTGCACGTGGCCGGCCAGAGCCTGGGCGCTGCTGACGTCGCAGGGCGCCACAAAGCCCAGCTCCTGCTCGCCGAAGTGCGCGTCGGCCTGCCAGCCCAGGCGCGTGCCCAGCTGGGCGTTGTTGCCCAGCTCGGAATGCGCGTCCAGCGGCAGGTGGTAGGCGAAGAGGTTGATGTCGTGGGCCAGCAGGCGCTGGATGCGCTGCTTCAACCAGCCGGTGATGCGCCCGTCCATGCCGCGCCAGAACAGGCCGTGGTGCACGAAGACGGCGTCGGCCTTCAGTTCAATGGCCGCGTCGATCAGCGCTCGGCTGGCCGTCACGCCGCTGACGATGCGGCCGATGGTGGGCTTGCCCTCCACCTGCAACCCGTTGGGGCCGTAGTCCTTGAAACGCTGCGGCTGCAGCAGCTCGTCGAAGCGGCCCAGGAGATCGTCTCTGTCAATGCTCATGCCTGTTGATTGTGCCGCCATCCTTGCCGCCATCGCCCGCTGTGGGCGCACTGCATTGGCGCGACAATCGAAGCCTTTGCCAGCCCACACCCTCCCCTTGCCATGAAGCGCTACTGGTTGCTGTTTTCCCAGGCCGTGACGGTACTCGTTGCCGCGTATTTCGTCGTCGCCACGCTGCAGCCGTCGTGGCTGCGCGGCGGCATGACCACCACGCCCGCCGGCATCTCGCTGATCGAGGCGCCGGCCACGCCCGGGGCCCAGCCGGCCGCGGGCAGCTTCAGCGCCGCGGCGCGCAAGGCGGCGCCAGCGGTGGTCAGCATCAACACCAGCAAGGCGGTGCGCCATCCGCGCAGCAACGACCCGTGGTTCCAGTTCTTCTTCGGCGATCAGGGCACGCAGGCGCAGATGGGCCTGGGCAGCGGCGTGATCATCAGCCCGGACGGCTACATCCTGACCAACAACCACGTGGTCGAGGGCGCCGACGAGATCGAGGTGACGCTCACCGACAGCCGCCGCGCCAGCGCCACCGTGATCGGCACCGACCCGGAGACGGATCTGGCCGTGCTCAAGGTGGAGCTGGACAAGCTGCCCGTCATCGTGCTGGGCGACTCCGACCAGGCGGCCGTGGGCGACCAGGTGCTGGCCATCGGCAACCCCTTCGGCGTGGGCCAGACGGTGACCAGCGGCATCGTCTCGGCGCTGGGTCGCAGCCAGCTGGGCATCAACACCTTCGAGAACTTCATCCAGACCGACGCGGCCATCAACCCCGGCAACTCCGGCGGCGCGCTGGTGGACGTGAACGGCAACCTGATGGGCATCAACACCGCCATCTACTCGCGCTCGGGCGGCAGCATGGGCATCGGCTTTGCCATTCCCGTGTCCACCGCCAAGCTGGTGCTGGACGGCATCGTGCGCGACGGCCAGGTGACGCGCGGCTGGATCGGCGTGGAGCCGGGCGAGCTGTCGCCCGAGCTGGCGCAGACCTTCGGCGTGCATGCCACCGAGGGCGTGATCATCACCGGCGTGCTGCAGGCCGGCCCGGCCGCGCAGGCCGGCATGCGCCCGGGCGACGTGATCCTGAGCGTGTCCGGCAAGGCCATCCGCAATGTGCCGCAGCTGCTGACCGCCGTGGCCGCGCTCAAGCCCGGCGAGGCCTCGCCCTTCGAAGTGCAGCGCGGTGACACGCGGCTGGAGATCGCCGTGACCGCCGGCACCCGCCCGCGCCAGCAGCAGCGCCGCCGCTAGGCAGGCCATGTAGCTATCAAAAAAAGAGCTGCCAGCGCTTGGTGCACAAGCGCTGGCAGCTCTTTTTATATCCGAGCTGGAAAGCAGGGAATCAGGTCGCCCGGTCGGGTGCGTCCTCGGGCGCCTTGGTGTGGCGGATGAACAGCCGCGCGGCCCAGATGCCCAGCTCGTACAGCAGACACATGGGAATGGCCAGAGCCAGCTGCGAGACCACGTCCGGCGGCGTGACGATGGCGGCGATGATGAAAGCCGCGACAACGAAGTAGCCGCGGAAGCTCTTGAGCTTTTCCACCGTCACCACCTCCAGGCGGGCCAGCACCACCACGGCGATCGGCACCTCGAAGGCCAGGCCGAAGGCCAGGAACATGGTCATGACGAAGCCGAGATAGGCCTCGATGTCCGGCGCGGCGGTGATGCTCTTGGGCGCAAAGCTCTGGATGAAGGCAAACACCTGGCCGAAGACGAAGAAGTAGCAGAACGCCACGCCCAGGAAGAACAGCACCGTGCTGGAGATGACCAGCGGCAGCACCAGGCGCTTCTCATGGGAATACAGCCCGGGCGCGACAAAGGCCCATACCTGGTACAGCACGACGGGCAGCGCCACCAGGAAGGCCGCCAGCAGCAATATCTTCAGGGGCACCATGAAGGGCGAGATGACCGAGGTGGCGATCATGGTCGCGCCCTGCGGCAGGTGCGCCACCAGCGGCGCGGCCAGCAGGTCGTACAGCCGGCCTGGCCCGGGCCAGAAGAACAGCACGGCGGCGACGATGCCCACGGCGATGATGGCGCGCATGAGCCGGTCGCGCAGCTCCATCAGGTGCGCGACGAAAGGCTGCTCGGTGCCGGCCAGTTCGTCTTCGGAATTCGTTGGTTGGGACATAGGCGTGGCGGCGGCTGCCCGGTGTGTGCGCAGGCGAGCCGCACGCGCCGGCGGGCGCCGTCAGAACAACAGGCAGTTCAGGCGGTCAATGGAATTTCTTGGGCCGAAAACGCGCCACCCGCGCCGCGCCGGACTGCACGTGCGTGCGCACACCCGCGCGGGCCTTGTACCAGCGCGGCACGGCGCCGCGCTTGAGGCGCCAGTTCTTGCCGGGGTGGCTGTAGGCGGGGACGATGGTGCTGGCGGATTCGAACCCTGAGCCGGCCGCGTCGCTCCTGCCGCCATCGGCGGCGGACTCAAGGCCGGCCACGGTGTCGTCCAGGCCCTTTTGCAGGTCGCTGGCACCGGCGTGGATGCTCTGCTCGACGTCGCGCGCGGCACTTTCCACGCTGTCCTTCATCTTGCGCAGCTCATCGAGCTCCATGGAGCGGTTGACCTCGGCCTTCACGTCGGCCACGTAGCGCTGCGCCTTGCCCAGCAGCGTGCCCACCGTACGGGCCACGCGCGGCAGCTTCTCCGGGCCGATGACGATGAGCGCAACGGCGCCAATCAGCGCCATCTTGGACAGGCCGATGTCGATCATGCGGTGCGTCGGGCAGCGGTCCGGCTCAGCCCTTGCGGCGGGCTTCGACGTCGATGGTGTCGCGCTCGGGTGCGGCGGGCGTGCCCGTCACCTGGCCGACGGGGGGATGGGCGGCGCTGGCGTTGGCGTTGTTGCCGTCAGCGTCGGTGGCGCCGTCGCGCATGCCGTCTTTGAAGCCCTTGACGGCCCCGCCCAGGTCGGTGCCGATGTTCTTGAGTTTCTTGGTGCCGAAGACCAGCACCACGATCAGCAGCACGACCAGCCAGTGCCAGATGGAAAACGAACCCATGGAAATCTCCTAACGAATACGAGCCATTCTAGACGGCGGGCATGGCAACCAGGCGCATATCCCCTACCTGCGCCTTACCCCTTTTTCCAGGGACGCGGGCCGCCGACGACGTGCATGTGCAGGTGGTGGATTTCCTGCCCGCCCTCCTCACCGGTGTTGATCACCAGGCGAAAGCCGCCTTCCGGGTACGGGTTGCACCCGTGCTCGGCCGCCAGTCGGGGGGCCAGCGTCATCATGTGGCCCAGCAGGGGCGCGTGCTCGGGCGTGACCGAGGCCATGGAGGGAATGTGCTGCTTGGGCACGACCAGCAGGTGCACCGGCGCCCAGGGACTGATGTCGTGGAAAACCAGGACTTGCTCGTCCTCGTAGGCCTTCTTGGCCGGAATCTCGCCGGCGACGATCTTGCAAAACAGGCAGTGGGGATCGTGTGTCATGGGGAGTCAGGCTTGGATGGCCTCGCTTTTGTTCATGGCGACCATGCCACGCACGATGCGATAGAGGAACCACAGGGAAATCAGGCACCAGGCAATCCAGCCCGGGAAGAAGAACAGGAACCACAGCGGCGCCGTGACGATGTACAGCACCCCGGCCCAGATCACGGTGCGGATGCGCCAGGAGAAATGGCTGGCCTGCCAGGTGCCCTCGGCGTCGCTCTTCTTGACCAGGTCGATGATCAGCGCCACCAGCAGCAGCGCCGCGCCCGGCTGCGCGCCCGGCAGCACGGCGCCCAGAGCGACGACCAGGTGCAGCAGGTAGCTGACCCAGCCCACGGCCTTGAGCGAGTCGGCACGCTGGTTGGGCTCGACGTCGATGATGTCGCGGTTCATGGCGTGTTTCCTCCTGAACGTTCTTCCTGCTCGCGCGCGCGCGCCTTGCGCAGGGCCTTTTCCTCGATGCCGCTGGTGCCCTCGCGGCGCTCCAGCTCGGCAATCACGTCGGCCGGCTGCAGGCCGTAGTGGGCCAGCGCCACCATGCTGTGGAACCACAAGTCGGCCACCTCGTAGACCAGCTGCGCCGGGTCGGCACCGTGCTGCACGTCCTTGGCGGCCATGACCACCTCGGTGGCCTCCTCGCCAATTTTCTTGAGGAAGGCGTCCGGCCCCTTGTGCAGCAGCCGCGCCACGTAGCTGGTGCCGGCGTCGCCGCCGTTGGCGGGCTTGCGGCTTTCGATGATGGCGGCCAGGCGGGCCAGGGAGTCGTTGCTGCTGGGCATGAGGTCAGTCTTACTTGTAGATGGAAGCCGGGTCTTTCAAGACCGGATCGACGGCCTGCCACTGCCCGCCCTTGAGCACACTGAAGAAGCAGCTGTGCCGCCCCGTGTGGCAGGCGATGCCGGGTTCGTGGCCCTGCTGCGTGACGCGCAGCAGCACCACGTCGGCGTCGCAATCCAGGCGGATCTCGTGCACCGTCTGCACGTGGCCCGACTCCTCGCCCTTGAACCACAGCTTGCCGCGCGAGCGGCTGAAGTACACGGCGCGGCCCAGCTCGGCCGTCTTTTGCAGCGCCTCGCGGTCCATCCAGGCCAGCATCAGCACGTCGCCCGTGGCGGCTTCCTGGGCGATGGCGGGCACCAGGCCCTGGGCGTCCCAGCGCACCTGGTCGAGCCAGGGCACGGCGGCTTCGGTGGTCATGTGTTCAGGCCCGTAATACTATGAAAAAGAGAGCTGCCAGCGCTTGTCCAGCAAGGGCTGGAGGCCGATTTTTCTAAAAACCCAGTCACAGCCGCACGGCAATGCCACGGGCGCGCATGTGCTCCTTGGCCTGGCGCACGGTGAACTCGCCGTAGTGGAAGATGCTGGCGGCCAGCACCGCATCGGCCCCGCCGATGCTCACGCCGTCGGCCAGGTGCTCCAGGTTGCCCACGCCGCCCGAGGCGATGACGGGCACGCTGACCGCGTCGCTCACGGCGCGCGTCAGCTGCAGGTCGAAGCCGCTCTTGGTGCCGTCGCGGTCCATGCTGGTCAGCAGGATCTCGCCGGCGCCGCGGCGCGCCATGTCGGAGGCCCACTGCACGGCGTCCAGCCCCGTGTTCTTGCGCCCGCCGTGGCTGTACACGTCCCATCCCTCGCCGCGCGCGGCCACCTCGTCGCCCTGGCGGCGCTTGGCGTCGATGGCCACCACGATGCACTGCGCGCCGTATTTGGCGGACGCCGCCTCGATCACATCCGGGTCGCTAATGGCGGCGGAGTTGAAGCTGACCTTGTCCGCCCCGGCGTTGAGCAGCCGGCGCACGTCCTGCACGGTGCGCACGCCGCCACCCACCGTGAGCGGGATGAAGACCTGGCTGGCCACGGCCTCGATGATGGGCAGGATCAGGTCGCGCCCGTCGCTGGTGGCGGTGATGTCCAGGAAGGTGAGCTCGTCCGCGCCCTGCTCGTTGTAGCGCGCGGCGATCTCCACCGGGTCGCCGGCGTCGCGCAACTCCACGAAGTTGACGCCCTTGACGACACGGCCGCCGGTCACGTCGAGGCAGGGAATGATGCGTTTGGCCAGCATAGAAAAAGATTTCGTGGGAGAGAGATGGACGCAGGCCGACAGTGCCGGGCCGGCGGGCGTCAGGCAGCCAGCTCGTCGGCGCGCGCCTGGGCGGCCGCGAAGTCCAGGTCGCCCGAATAGATGGCGCGCCCGCAGATCACGCCCTCCACGCCCTCGTCCTCGACGGCGCACAGCCGCTCGATGTCCTGCATGCCGGCCAGGCCGCCAGAGGCGATCACGGGGATGGTCAGGGCCTGGGCCAGGCGCACGGTGGCCTCGATGTTGATGCCCGAGAGCATGCCGTCGCGGCCGATGTCGGTGTAGATGATGGACTCCACGCCCCAGTCCTGGAACTTCTTGGCCAGGTCCACCACCTCGTGGCCGGTCAGCTTGCTCCAGCCGTCGGTGGCCACCTTGCCGTCCTTGGCGTCCAGGCCGACGATGATGTGGCCGCCGAAGGCGGTGCAGGCGTCCTTCAGGAAGCCCGGGTTCTTGACCGCGGCCGTGCCGATGATGACGTAGGACAGACCGGCGTCGATGTAGCGCTCGATGGTGTCCAGGTCGCGGATGCCGCCGCCCAGCTGCACGGGGATGTCATCGCCCACCTCGGCCAGGATGGACTTGATGGCCGCCTTGTTCTTGGGCTGGCCGGCGAAGGCGCCGTTCAGGTCCACCAGGTGCAGGCGGCGTGCGCCGGCGTCCGCCCACTTGCGGGCCATGGCGGCCGGGTCTTCGCCGAAGGTGGTGGATTGGTCCATGTCACCTTGCTTGAGGCGTACGCAGTGGCCGTCCTTGAGGTCGATGGCGGGGATGAGCAGCATGGTCGTCGTAGTCGCGAGGGCACCCGGCTGGGCCGGTGGGGTGGGAAGGCGAAGGATCAGGGTTTCCAGGACAGGAAATTGCGATACAGCTGCAGCCCGTGCCCGGCGCTCTTTTCCGGGTGGAACTGCGTGGCAAAAACATTATCGCGCGCGATGGCGGCGGCAAAGGGGCCGCCGTAGTCGGCCTCGCCGGCCACGTGCGCGGGATCGGCCGGGCGGGCGTAGAAGCTGTGCACGAAGTAGAAATAGCTGTCGTCCGGCACGCCCGTCCACAGCGGGTGCGCCTGGCCGCCGTGGCGGGCGTGGCGCACGCGGTTCCAGCCCATCTGCGGCACCTTGTAGCGGCTGCCGTCGGGCTGGGTGCGGCCCGCCAGGTCGAACTTCAGCACCTCGCCGGGGATCAGGCCCAGGCCGGGCGTGTCGCCTTCGGCGCTGCGCTCCAGCAGCATCTGCATGCCCACGCACACGCCGAACAGCGGCTTGGTGCGCGCGGCCTGCAGCAGCGGCTCCAGCAGACCGCTGGCGCGCAGTTCGGCCATGCAGTCGGGCATGGCGCCCTGGCCGGGCAGCACCAGGCGGTCGGCGGCGGCCACTTCGTCCGGGCGCGAGGTGATCAGCACGGAGCAGGCCGTGCCCTCGGCCGCGGCGCGCACGGCCTGGGCCACCGAGCGCAGGTTGCCCATGCCGTAGTCGATCACGGCGACGGTGTTTGCTTCTTTTTTCATAGCTGCTGGCGCAGGCTGGACAAGCGCTGAGGGCCTATTTGACGAAAAACTTCAGAGCGCGCCCTTGGTGGACGGGATGGTGCCCGCGGCGCGCGGGTCGCGCGCCAGGGCGTCGCGCAGGGCGCGGGCGAAGGCCTTGAACACCGTCTCGCACTGGTGGTGGGCGTTGATGCCCTTCAGGTTGTCGATGTGCAGCGTGACCGCCGCGTGGTTGGCGAAGCCCTGGAAGAACTCGTAGGTCAGCTGGGTGTCGAAGCCGCCGATGCTGGCCGCCGTGAACGGAATGTGCAGGTGCAGGCCCGGGCGGCCGGAGAAGTCGATGACCACGCGCGACAGCGCCTCGTCCAGCGGCACGTAGGCGTGTCCGTAGCGGCGGATGCCCTTCTTGTCGCCCACGGCGCGGGCGAAGGCCTGGCCCAGGGTGATGCCCACATCCTCCACCGTGTGGTGGCCGTCGATGTGCAGGTCGCCGTCGCAGTCCACCTCCATGTCGATCAGGCCGTGGCGGGCGATCTGCTCGAGCATGTGGTCGAAGAAGCCGATGCCGGTGCCCAGGCGGGCCTGGCCGGTGCCGTCCAGGTTGACGCGCACGCGGATGCGGGTCTCGGCGGTACTGCGCGACACCTCGGCGGTGCGCTCGGCGAAGTGCTCGGGGGCGGTGGAGGGAACGAGTGCGGAAGAAGTCATAGCGAGGCCTCAAGCGCTGCCAGCATCTGGGCGTTGTCCTGGCGGCTGCCCACGGTCAGGCGCAGGCAGCCGGCCAGCAGCGGGTGCATTGTAGAAACGTTCTTGACGAGGACCTTGCGCGCGCGCATGCCCTCGAACGTCCGGGCGGCGTCGGGCACGCGCACCAGCACCATGTTGGCCTGGCTGTCCCAAACCTTGTCGATGCCGGGCATGGCGCGCAGCGCGGCCAGCAGATCGGTGCGCGCCTCGCGCAGCTCGGCGGCCTGCCGCGCAAACACCTCGGCATGCTCCAGCGCGAACAGCGCGGCCTCGCAGTTGAGCACGCTCACGTTGTAGGGCGGACGCAGCTTGTCGATCTCGTGCACCAGCGCCGCCGGGCCGATCATGTAGCCCAGGCGCACGCCGGCCAGGCCGAACTTGCTGAGCGTGCGCATCAGCAGCACGTGGGCGTTGCGCGCCGGCTCGGCGCGCATGCGATCGATCCAGCTGCGGCTGGCAAACGGCTGGTAGGCCTCGTCCATGACCACGATGCCGCCCTGCGCGCCCGCCGCATCGACGATGCGCTGCACCACGGCTTCGTCCCACAGCGTGGCCGTGGGGTTGTTCGGGTAGGCCAGGAAGGTGATGGCCGGGCGGTGCGCGGCGATCGCGTCCAGCATGGCCTGCTCGCGCAGCTGGAATTCCTCGTCCAGTTCCACGCCCACGTATTGGAGCCCGTGCTGCTGCGCGCACATGGCGTACATCACGAAGCCCGGCGCCGGCGCCAGCACCTTGGCCGGGCCGCCCGCGTCGCGCCGGGCGCAGGCCAGCTGCACCAGGCTGATGAGCTCGTCCGAGCCGTTGCCCAGGATGACGGCGCTGCCCTCGGGCGCACCGGCGTAGGCGGCCAATGCGGCCTTCAGGTCGTTCTGGCGCGTGCCGGGGTAGCGGTTCAGCGCCAGCGCGCCCAGGCGCTGTCCCAGCGCGGCCTGCAGCGCGGGCGGCAGGCCGAAGGGGTTTTCCATCGCGTCCATCTTCAGGTAGCCGGTGGCGTCGGCCACGGGGTAGGCATGCATGGCGCGCACGTCGTCGCGGAGGCGCGCCAGAGGGGACAGCTCAGAAGTGGTCATCGTCTTTCATCCACCGGACTCAGGTTTTTCGTCTTGCGCAAGCGGCCGGCTATGCCGGCTGCGTGAACACGCAGCGCTGCGGGTGCAGCACCTCAATGCCACCGAACAGCCCGCCGTGCGGCAGGCTCAGCGACAGCAGGCTGGCGCAGCCGCTGTGCTGCGCGGCGGCCACTGACAGGCAGTCGCCCCAGGCCAGTTGGTGGCGCGCCTCGACGGCCCAGGCCGTCTCCAGCGTGGCGGCATCCACCTGCCAGGGCGTCCAGGCGTTGTAGCGCCGGATGGCGGCGCGCGCGTCGCCCAGCGGCATGGGCGGTGTGGCGCGGCAGGTGGCGGTCTCGTAGAACTCGGCCAGCACCAGGCTGCTGACCCGGCCGGCGCGCTCGCGCCAGAGCAGGTCCAGCGCGGCACGCACCTGGTTGTGCAGGGGCGCGTCGCAGCCGTCCTCGGCCGCCAGCAGCACGGCGGTATCAACGAACACGGGCTGGGCCAGCGTGCGCTGCAGCATGGCGCCGCCGCTCGCATCCGCTTCGGCGCGGGTCCGGCCGAAGCCGCAGATGGCTGCGGTCCCGTCGCCCTGGGGCCTGGAGCGCCATGTGCGCTCGTCCGTGCGCCAAGCCAGATAGGCGCGCTCGTACGCGTCCTCGCGCCGCTGCATCTCGCCCAGGAAGTCGCCCACCATGCGCGACACGCTGCTGCCGCGCCGCGCCGCCTCGATCCGCGCCCATTCGAGCACGGGGTCATCGACGGTGATGGTGACGTTCTTCATAGGCCGAATAGTACACGAACTTCGTGTTGCACGAATTTCGTGTTTGAGTGCTGCGACGGACGGCGCACACAATGCACCCATCATGCAGCCCTCTTCCACCGTCACGCACTGCACCGCCGAGCTCGAGGACTTGTTGCGCAGCCACCCGCGCTGGACGGTGCTGACCGGCGCGGGCATCAGCACCGACAGCGGCATTCCCGACTACCGCGACGCCGCTGGCGCCTGGAAGCGCCCTGCCCCCGTGCAGTTCCAGGATTTCATGGGCTCGGCCACCACGCGCCAGCGCTACTGGGCGCGCAGCCTGATCGGCTGGCCGGTGTTCAGTCAGGCCCGGCCGAACGCCGCGCACCAGGCGCTGACGCGGCTGGAGCATTCCGGCCATGTGCACCAGCTCATCACCCAGAACGTGGACGGCCTGCACCAGCAGGCGGGCAGCCGCGCGGTGGTGGATCTGCACGGCCGGCTGGACCAGGTGGTGTGCATGGACTGCCGGCAGCTGCAGCCGCGCAGCAGCTACCAGGACGCACTGCTGCAGGCCAACGGCGGCTGGCGGCACCGCCATGCCCCGGCCGCGCCCGATGGCGACGCCGACCTGCATGGAGTGGACTTTTCGACCTTCCAGGTGCCGCCCTGCCCGCGCTGCGGCGGCATCCTGAAGCCCGACGTGGTGTTCTACGGCGAGAACGTGCCCCGCCCCCGCGTGGACGCCGCCTTGCAGGGCCTGCTGGCAAGCCAGCTGCTGCTGGTCGTGGGCAGTTCGCTGATGGTGTATTCGGGCCTGCGCTTCGTGCGCGCGGCACGGGCGCAGGGCCTGCCGGTGGTGGCCATCAACCTGGGGGCAACGCGTGCCGACGGCGACTTCACCCTCAAGCACGCCGGCCCGTGCGCGCCGGCTTTGGAGGCGCTGGCCCAGGCGCTGGCAGGCGCACGCGCGCCGGCGGGCAGCGTCAGCTGATCACTTCAGCCGCATCTCCGCCGCCCGCGCATGCGCCTGCAGGCCTTCGCCGTGCGCCAGCACGCTGGCCACGCGGCCCAGCACCTGGGCGCCGGCCTCGCTGACCTCGATGAGGCTGCTGCGCTTTTGGAAGTCGTACACGCCCAGCGGCGACGAAAAGCGCGCCGTGCCGCTGGTGGGCAGCACGTGGTTGGGGCCGGCGCAGTAGTCGCCCAGGCTCTCGGAGGTATAGGCGCCCAGGAAGATGGCGCCGGCGTGCTTGAGCAGCGGCTCCCAGCGGTGCGGATCGCGGCTGGAGACCTCCAGGTGCTCTGGCGCGATGCGGTTGCTGATGGCGCAGGCCTCTTCCATGCTGCGCGTGTGGATCAGCGCGCCGCGGTCGGTCAGGCTCTTGGCGATGATGGCCGCGCGCGGCATCTCGGGCAGCAGGCGGTCGATCTCGCGCTGCACGGCGGCGATGTACTCGGCGTCGGGGCACAGCAGGATGCTCTGCGCCAGCTCGTCGTGCTCGGCCTGGCTGAACAGGTCCATGGCCACCCAGTCGGGTGGCGTTGAGCCGTCGGCCAGCACCAGGATCTCGCTGGGCCCGGCGATCATGTCGATGCCCACGGTGCCGAACACGCGGCGCTTGGCGCTGGCCACGTAGGCGTTGCCGGGGCCGGTGATCTTGTCCACCTTGGGGATGGTTTCGGTGCCGTAGGCCAGCGCGCCGATGGCCTGCGCGCCACCGATGGTGTAGGCGCGCGTGACGCCTGCCACGTGGGCGGCGGCCAGCACCAGCGGGTTCCTGGCGCCCTGGGGCGTGGGCACGACCATGATGATCTCGGCCACGCCGGCCACCTGGGCCGGAATGGCGTTCATCAGCACGCTGCTCGGGTAGGCGGCCTTGCCGCCGGGCACGTAGATGCCGACGCGGTCCAGCGGCGTGACCTTCTGGCCCAAGAGCGTGCCGTCCTCGTCGCGGTAGCTCCAGCTCTCGCCGCTGGCGCGCTTTTGCGCCTCGTGGTAGCGGCGCACGCGCTCGGCGGCGGTGGTCAAGGCCTGCTGCTGCTCGGGCGGCAGGCCGCGATAAGCGGTCTGCAGCTCGCCGGGCTGCAGGGTCAGCCGCTGCATGCCGTCGGCGTGCAGGCCGTCGAAGCGCTGGGTGTACTCCAGCACCGCCCCGTCGCCGCGCGCGCGCACGTCGCCCAGGATGTCGGTCACGCGCTGCTCGATGGCCGCGTCCTGCTCGGCCGACCAGTGCAGGCGGGCGGCAAAATCTGCTTCAAAAGTGCCTGAAACCGTTGACAGGTGAGCGGGAGCAGCTACGAATTTCATAGTAATAAGGCCGGACTTCAGCCCCGTGGGATGGCGCCTGCGAAGGCGTCGATGATGCGCTTGAGCGGCGCCTGCTTGAGCTTGAGCGCCGCCTGGTTGACCACCAGGTGCGAGCTGATGTCCATGATCTGCTCCACCTCGACCAGGTGGTTGGCCTTGAGGGTGTTGCCGGTAGAGACCAGGTCCACGATGGCGTCGGCCAGACCGGTCAGCGGCGCCAGCTCCATGCTGCCGTACAGCTTGATCAGGTCCACGTGCACGCCCTTGCCGGCGAAGAAGTCGCGGGCGATGGATGTGTACTTGGTGGCCACGCGCAGGCGCGCGCCCTGGCGCACGGCGGCGGCGTAGTCAAAATCGGCGCGCACGGCCACGCTGACGCGGCACTTGGCGATTTGAAGGTCCAGCGGGCGGAACAGCCCCTGGCCGCCATGCTCGATGAGCGAGTCCTTGCCGGCCACGCCGATGTCGGCGCCCCCGTACTGCACGTAGGTGGGCACGTCGGTGGCACGCACCAGCACCACCCGCACCTCGGGGCGGCTGGTGGCCAGGATGAGCTTGCGCGACTTTTCCGGGTCCTCCAGCACCTGGATGGCAGCGGCCTCCAGCAGCGGCAGGGTTTCCTCAAAGATGCGGCCCTTGGACAGGGCCAGTGTGATCTGCTGGGTCATGGGATGCCAAAAAGGCCTCTAGCGCTTGCCAGGCAAGCGCCAGCAGCTATCAAAATCGTAGTTGCCGAAGGATGCGGATCAGGCCTCGCCCTGCTGCGCCTGGGCCCACTCGGCGGGGGTGAAGGTCTTCATGGACAAGGCGTGCACCTCGTCCGTCTGCATGCGGCTGCCCAGGGTGGCGTACACGCGCTGGTGGCGCTGGATCTGGCGCTTGCCCTCGAACTCGGGCGAGACGATGGTGGCGAACCAGTGGCGGCCGTCGCCTTCCAGTTCGAGGTGCTCGCAGGCCAGGCCGGCGTGGATGATGTCCTTGAGTTGGTCAGCAGTCATGGGAACGGCATCCTGAAAAGAAGAGAAGAGGGAAATCAGTTGCGGATCTTGTAGCCCGTGCGCAGCAGGCGCAGGGCCAGCAGGCTGACACCGGCCCACGCCAGGGCGACGATGCCCAGGCTGGTCCACGGCGAGACGTCGCTCACGCCGAAAAAGCCGTAGCGGAAGCCGTCGATCATGTAGAAAAACGGGTTCAGGTGGCTCACTGCCTGCCAGAAGGGCGGCAGCGACTGGATGGAATAGAACACGCCCGACAGGAACGTCATGGGCATGATCAGGAAGTTCTGGAACGCCGCCATCTGGTCGAACTTGTCGGCCCACAGCCCGGCGATCACGCCCAGCGTGGCCAGCAGCGCCGTGCCCAGCAGCGCGAAGGCGATGATCCACCAGGGCGCGGCGAACTGTGGCGCGGCAAAGAACAGCGTCGCGATGAACACGCCCAGCCCCACCATCAGCCCGCGCAGCACCGATGCGCCCACGTAGGCCGCGAACCAGGCGCGGTGCGACAGCGGCGTGAGCAACAAAAACACCAGGCTGCCCATGATCTTGCTCTGGATCAGGCTGGACGAGCTGTTGGCGAAGGCGTTCTGCAGCATGCCCATCATCACCAGGCCGGGCACCAGGAAGGCGGTGTAGGACAGGCGGTCGTAGACCAGCACGCGCCCCTCCAGCACGTGGCCGAAGATCAGCAGATACAGCAGCGAGGTGAGCACCGGCGCGGCCACGGTCTGGAAGCCCACCTTCCAAAAGCGCAGCACCTCCTTGTAGAGCAGCGTCTGCCAGCCGGTCATGCGACGCGCTCCTGCTGGGCCTCGGCCATCACGTTCAGGAAGACGTCCTCCAGGTCGGCCTTGCGGATCTCCACGTCCTCCACGCGCACGCCGGCGGCGCGCAGCGCGCTCAGGTGGCGCTCGATCTCCTGCGCGTCCTGCGCCGGCAGCTGGGCCACGCGGCCGGTCACGCGCGCCAGCGCCGCCAGGTCGGGCGGCAGCGCGTCATCGGTCTTGAAGCGCAGCACGTTGGTGGAGGCCGCCTGCAGCAGCTCGGAGGTGCGCGCCAGGGCCACCACGCGACCGCGCTTGAGCATGGCCAGGCGCGTGCACAGCGCCTCGGCCTCCTCCAGGTAGTGGGTGGTGAGCAGCACGGTGTGGCCCTCGCGGTTCAGGCGCGCGACGAACTGCCACAGGGTCTGGCGCAGCTCCACGTCCACGCCAGCCGTGGGTTCGTCCAGCACGATGATGGGCGGCTTGTGCACCAGGGCCTGGGCCACCAGCACGCGGCGCTTCATGCCACCCGACAGCTGGCGCATGTTGGCCGTGGCCTTGTCGGCCAGGCCCAGGGCGTCCAGCAGCTCGTCGATCCAGGCGTCGTTGTTCTTCACGCCGAAGTAGCCTGACTGCAGACGCAGCGTCTCACGCACGTTGAAGAAGGGGTCAAAGACCAGCTCCTGCGGCACCACGCCCAGCTGGCGGCGAGCGGCGGCAAACTGCGACTGCACGTCGTGCCCGAGCACCGAGACGCTGCCGCTGCTGGCGCGCGCCAGCCCCGCCAGAATGCTGATCAGGGTGGTCTTGCCGGCCCCGTTGGGGCCCAGCAGGCCGAAGAACTCGCCTTCCTCGATATCCAGGCTCACCCCGTCCAGCGCCTGGAAAGGGCCCTTGGGCGTGGGGAAGATTTTGGAGACGGACTGGAAAGAGACGGCGGCCATGGGAACCGGGCATTCTAAGCCGCGGGCGCCTGCCCCTCTACAGCGTGGGCAGCAGCTCCTGCACGCCGTACAGCCCGGCCAGACTGGTCAGGCCCGCGGGCATGGACTTCACCACCAGGCCCTTTTGCTCCAGCACGGCGGCGCGGCGGCATTCCAGCAGCACCGCCAGAGCGCAGGAATCGAAGGTGACCAGCGGCCCCGCGTCCACCACGACCTGGGAATCGCGCTCGCCCTTCAGGCCTTGCAGCAGCAGCTGCACGCAGGCGCGCGCCTGGCGGTGGGTGAGTTCGGCGGGGAGGACCAGCATGGCTTGCTCTTACGAGGTGCCGGCGTTGGACTTGTTGCGCGCGGCCAGGGTTTCGATCAGGCGGTCAATGCCCTTGCGGACATCGGTTTCCTTGTTGATCTCCTGCGCGAACTGGGTGCGGTAGGTATCGACCAGCCACACGCCCAGCACGTTGAGGTTGTAGATCTTCCAGCCGGCGCCGTCGCCGGGCGTCTTCTCCAGGCGGTAGTCCAGCTGCACGGGCTCGCCCCGGCCGCGCACCTCGGTGCGCACCAGCACGTCTTTATCCTCGGGCGCGGCGCGCAGCGGGCGCACCACGACGGTCTGGTCGACCACCTGGTCCAGTGCACCGGCATAGGTGCGCACCAGCAGCTGCTTGAACTCCTCCTGCAGGCGCTTTTGTTGCTCGGGCGTGGCGCTGCGCCAGCCCGGGCCCACGGCCGCCGCCGTCATGCGGCGGAAGTTCACGTGCGGCATGATCAGCTGATCCACCAGGGCCATGATGCGGTCGACGTCGCCGGCCTTGATGGACTTGTCGCTGCGCACGGTGTTCAGCACCTCGGCGGACAGGCGCTTGACCAGTGCGTCGGGCGCCTCGTCAGCGGCCAGCGCCCAGCCGGGCAGGCCGAGGCCGGCAGCCAGCAGGGTGGCTGTCTCGATCAGCTGGCGGCGGGTCATGGTCATGGCGGGGGTCCTCAAGAGGTTTGGATGAGAGAGCGGCTAAGGGAAAACGCCGATTGTGCCGACAGCATGCACCGGCCGTGCAACGCGTTGATGCACGAATGCAAGCGGCTGCAACAGCGCCCTAAGCGGACCGCGTTCAATAGTCGTCGGACAGGCGGCCGTCGTCGCCTGCGCCCGCGCGCCCATCGGGTGCATTGCGGTTGCGCACGCCCAGGTATACGTCGCGCGTGAAGGTGTAGGAATCCAGCGCCGCGCTGTCCAGCACCGAGCCCGCGCCCAACAGCTGGGCGCGCTTGTCCACGATGCGCAAGCCGTACAGCGCATTGCGCGCCGACACGGGGTCGGCCTGCCGCGCGAGGTCGCCCCAGCGGTCGACTGGCAGGACCGCCGTGTCGCGCACGGTGGAAGGCCCCAGCAGCGGCAACACCAGGTAGGGGCCGGTGGGCACGCCCCAGCGGCCCAGCGTCAGGCCGAAGTCCTGCTTGCGCCGTGGCAAGCCCATCTCGCTGGCGATGTCCAGCACACCGCCCAGGCCGAAGACGGTGTTGACGTTGAAGCGCACCAGGCTGTCGTAGGCCTCGCGCCCGCGCAGCTGCAGCAGGCTGTTGACGAAGGTCCAGGCGTCGCCCAGGTTGCCGAAGAAGTTGCCGACCCCGGTGCGCAGCGGGCGGGGCGTCACGTCGCGGTAGACGGTGGCCACGGGCTTGAGCACGGCGTCGTCCACGCGTTCGTTGAACGTGGTCATGGCCCGGTTGTAGGGCTCCAGCGGATCGGCCGGATGGGCGCCCGGCCCCGTGGCGCAGCCGGACAGCAGCGCCGCGGCCAGTGCCATGGCCGCGCCGCCCGTGCGCAGGGGTGAAGCGGAGTGCTGTGTAAGTGTCATTTCTTGGCTCCGGAGCCTTCCTCGGCCTTGCCGTAGAGGAACTGGCCGATGAGATTTTCCAGCACTACGGCGGATTGCGTGGCAGTGACCGTATCGCCCTCCGCCAGGTGGGCTTCCTCGAAGCCAGCCTCGATGCCGATGTACTGGTCGCCCAGCAGGCCGCTGGTCAGGATTTTCAGCGAGCTGTCCTTGGGAAAGACGTAGCGCTTGTCCATGTCCAGCGTCACCCGGGCCTGGTAGGTGGTGTCGTCGAAACCGATGGACTGCACGCGCCCGACCACCACGCCGGCGCTGCGCACCGCCGCCTGGGGCTTCAGGCCGCCGATGTTGTCGAAGCGCGCCGTGATGGTGTAGCCGCTGCGCCAGTTCAGCTGCAGCAAGTTGGCCGATTGCAAGGCCAGGAAGACCAGCGCGGCGGCCCCCAGCAGGACGAACAGGCCAACCCAGATGTCGTTCTTGGAATGCTGCATGGTTGCTTACCTCCGGGCGCCCGCTCGGGCGCCCCGTTGGGCTCTTTTCATCGATTGATCATCAGATGCTGAACATCAGCGCCGTGAGCACGAAGTCCAGCGCCAGCACGGCCAGCGAGGCCATCACCACGGTGCGCGTGGTGGCGCGCGATACGCCCTCGGGCGTGGGCTTGGCGACAAAGCCCTGCAGCAGCGCCACGAAGGTCACCGTGACGCCGAACACGGCGCTCTTGACCACGCCGTTGCCCACGTCCTTGACCACGTCCACGCCGGCCTGCATCTGCCCCCAGAAGGCGCCGCTGTCGACGCCGATCAGCACCACGCCGACCAGCCAGCCGCCCAGCACGCCCACGGCGCTGAACACGGCCGCCAGCAGCGGCATGGCGATCACGCCAGCCCAAAAGCGCGGCGCCAGGATGCGGCGCACCGGGTCCACCGCCATCATCTCCATGGCCGACAGCTGCTCGCCCGCGCGCATCAGACCGATCTCGGCGGTGAGCGAGGTGCCTGCGCGCCCGGCAAACAGCAGCGCCGTGACCACCGGCCCCAGCTCGCGCACCAGCCCCAGCGTGACGACCAGGCCCAGCGAATTGGCCGAGCCGTACAGCTGCAGCACGTTGTAGCCCTGCAGCGCCAGCACGAAGCCCACGAACAGACCCGAGGTGGCGATGATGGACAGCGAATGGTTGCCCAGGAAGTGGATCTGGTCGCGCAGCAGCGCCGGGCGCTGCGCCACCGCGCCGGCCAGCGACAGCAGCCGCACGAACAGCCGCGCGCCAGCGCCCAGGCCGGCCAGCTGGCTGCGCACGGCGTAGCCGACGTCGGAGGGGCGCCACCAGCTCATGGCAGGGCTCCGAAATCCTCGGCCACGCTGGCGGCCGGGTAGTGGAAGGGCACCGGTCCCGTGGGCAGGGCGCGCACGAACTGGTGCACCAGCGGGTCCTCGCTGGCGCGCACCTCCTCGGGCGTGCCCTGCGCGGCGACGTTGCCGGGGCCCAGAATGATGACGTGGTCGGCCAGGCGGAAGGTCTCCTCCAGATCGTGCGAGACCACGATGCTGGTCAGGCCCATGGCCTGGCCCAGGCGGCGGATGAGCTGGGCCGCCGTGCCCAGCGAGATCGGATCCAGCCCGGCGAAGGGCTCGTCGTACATGACCAGCTGCGGGTCCAGCGCAATGGCGCGCGCCAGGGCCACGCGCCGGGCCATGCCGCCGGAGATCTGGCTGGGCATGAGGTCACGCGCGCCGCGCAGGCCCACGGCACCCAGCTTCATCAGCACCACGTCGCGGATCAGCGCCTCGGGCAGGTCGGTGTGCTCGCGCAGCGGGAAGGCCACGTTCTCGAACACGCTCATGTCGGTGAACAGCGCGCCGAACTGGAACAGCATGCCCATGCGCCGGCGCATGGCGTACAGCTGCGCCTGGTCCATGGCGCCCACGTCCTGACCGTCCACCAGCACCCGTCCGGACTGGGCCCGGTGCTGCCCGCCGATCAGGCGCAGCACCGTGGTCTTGCCGCCGCCGGAAGCGCCCATGATGGCCGTGACCTTGCCGCGTGGCACGGTGAGCGATAGCTCGCGCAGCACTACGCGCTCGCCGTAGCCAAACGTGACCCGGTCCAGCTGCACGTGTGCGCTGTCGGGACTGGGGGTGGCGGAGGCTGGGGGCATGAGGTTGGGGCGCGGCCGCACTCCGGGCAGCCGCAGGGAACCCGCCATGATAGGGGCAAACCCCGGGCTTTGATATCCACAACTGGCAACGTTTGTAGTTTGGATATGACGATTGGCTATAATCGCGGGTTCTCGAAAATGTCACGCTCGCCTTGCCGAGCGGATTGCTGTCAGCGTTGCCTGAAGCGCCCTTGAAAGCGCACGACGGAAACCCAAGGGCGCGGCAATGACGGGCCCGACCGGCCCGTCAGCGACATTCCCGCCTCCTCCCCTTCCAGATCGTGCCTGGGCGCTTTTTGCAGCGTGCCGGTCGGCGACCGCCGGGGGTGCACACCCTTTGGCCTAGCCATGTTTGACGCGCTCGCGCCGAGCGCAGAAAGGGTTGCACCATGAAGAACTACCAAACCGTCGTCCCCATCGCCACACCCACGGCGCAGCGCCACGCCACCGGCCTGCACCTCATCGGCGACCTGTACGGCTGCCTGTGCGACAGCCGTCTGATGCTGGATGCGCAGTACCTGGAGAACTTCTGCAAGGAACGCGTGGCTGCCGCGGGCCTGACCACCGTGGGCGCGCTGTTCCACGGCTTCGGCGAAGGCGGCGGCGTGACCGGCGCCGTGGTGCTGGCCGAGTCCCACCTGGCCATCCACACCTGGCCCGAGTCGGGCTACGTCACGCTGGACGTGTACGTGTGCAACTACACCGAGAACAACCGCCCCAAGGCGCAAAAGCTGTTCGACGACCTGCTGGCGGCCTTCAACCCCAACGATCCCCACCTGCACAGCGTCGACCGGGCATGACGACGCGCTTCGTGGCCGAGCGCCTGAGCGCCGACTTCGGCCTGTACCTGTCCAGCAGCGCCACGCTGGCGCACAAGCAGTCCGAGTGGCAGCACATCGAGGTCTTCGACAACCCGCAGTTCGGGCGCGTGATGCGCATCGACGGCGTGTTCATGACCAGCGAGCGCGACGAATTCTTCTACCACGAGCCCATGGTGCACCTGCCCGCCATCGCTCACCCGGGCGTGAAGCGCGCGCTGGTGGTGGGCGGCGGCGATGGCGGTGCGGCCGAGGAGCTGCTCAAGCTGCCGGGCATGGAGCGCGTGGTGCTGGCCGAGCTGGACGGCGACGTGGTCGACATGGCGCGCCAATGGCTGCCCGGCATCCACCGCGGCGCCTTCGACGATCCGCGCATGGAGGTGCGCCTGGGTGACGCGCGCGCCTTTCTGGGCCAGACCGGCGAGCGCTTCGACCAGATCGTGCTGGACCTGACCGACCCCTTTGGCCCAGCCATCGAGCTGTACACCGTGGCCTTCTACCAGGCCTGCCGGCAGGCGCTGAACCCCGGCGGCGTGCTGTCGCTGCACCTAGGCTCGCCCGTGCACCTGGCCGACAGCATGGCGCGCATCGCCGCCTCGGTGCGCGAAGTCTTCCCGGTCTTTCGGCCCTACCTGCAGTACGTGCCGCTGTACGGCACGCTGTGGTGCATGGGCATGGCCTCGGACAGCACCGACCCGGCGACGCTGTCGGCGCAGGAGGTGGATGCGCGCATCGCCGCGCGCGGCCTCAAGGACCTGCAGCTGTACAACGGCGCCATGCACCACGCGCTGCTGGCGCAGCCGAACTTCGTGCGCGAGCTGCTGGCCCGCCCTGCCCGGCCCATCCACAGCGGCGACGTGCTGGGCGACGTGCGCGACCCGGCGCAGCTGCCGCCGGTGACGGTGACGGCCGGCTGAACGCCCGCCGCGCACAGCGCCCAAAAAAGCCCCTCCGGCGCACGCGCGGAGGGGCTTTTTATGCCTTTTTGGCCCCAAACCCTTGCAGGGCAAGCGCCAGCAGCTCTTCTTTCAATAGCAAAAGCAGGGCTCTGTCAGACCAGCGCACCTGAACCCAGCCGCACCACGCGGTCGCAGCGCGCTGCCAGCTGTTCGTCGTGCGTGACCATGACGAAGGCCGTGCCGCGGCTGCGCGCCAGCTCCAGCATCAGCGCGAACACGCCGTCGGCCGTGCTGCGGTCCAGGTTGCCGGTGGGCTCGTCGGCCAGCACGCAGGCCGGCCGCGTGACCAGTGCCCGGGCAATGGCCACGCGCTGGCGCTCGCCGCCCGACAGCTCGGCCGGGCGGTGCAGCACGCGCTCGCCCAGGCCCACGGCCTGCAGCATCTGCACGGCCTGGGCCAGGCACTGCTCGTAGGGCTGGCGGCGGATGCGCAGCGGCATGGCCACGTTGTCCTGCGCGCTGAACTCGGGCAGCAGGTGGTGGAACTGGTAGATGAAGCCCAGCTGCTCGTTGCGCAGCCGGCCCTGGGCGGCCGCCGACAGCGTGGCCAGGCCCTGCCCGGCCAGCAGCACCGTGCCGCTGCTGGGGGCGTCCAGCCCGCCCAGCAGGTGCAGGAGCGTGCTCTTGCCCGAGCCCGAAGCGCCGACGATGGCCAGCGTCTCGCCGGCATGCACCTGCAGGTCCACGCCGCGCAGCACGGTCACGTCCAGCCGGCCTTCGGTGAAGCGCTTGGTCAGGTCGCGCGCCTGCAGCACCACGTTGTCATTCATAGCGCAGGGCCTCCGCAGGGTTGACGCGGCTGGCGCGCCAGCTCGGGTACAGGGTGGCCACGAAGGCCAGCACCAGCGAGATCAGCGCGATGGGCACGATGTCGGACGCCAGCGGCTCGCTGGGCATGCGGCTGATCAGGTAGATGTCCTTGGGCAGAAAGCTGGTGCGCAGCAGCTGCTCGATGGCGGGCACGATGACGTCGATGTTGAAGGCCACGGCCAGGCCCAGGGCCAGCCCGCCCAGCGTCCCGATCACGCCCACCATGGCGCCCTGCACCACGAACACGCCCATGATGCTGCCGGGGCTGGCGCCCAGCGTGCGCAGGATGGCGATGTCGGCGCGCTTGTCCGTCACCGTCATGACCAGGGTGGAGACCAGGTTGAACGCGGCCACCGCCACGATCAGCGTGAGGATGATGAACATCATGCGTTTTTCCAGCTGCACGGCGGCAAACCAGGTCTTGTTCTGCTGCGTCCAGTCGCGGATCAGGAGGTGGCCCGACAGGCTGTGCGCCAGCTGCTGCGTGACCTGGGGCGCCTGGTGCAGGTCGCGCAGCTTCAACCGCACGCCGGTGGGGCCTTCCAGGCGGAAGATGCGCTCTGCATCCTCGTGGTGCAGCAGCACCAGGGCGGCGTCGTATTCGTAGTGGCCTGAGTTGAACGTGCCGGCCACCGTCATCTGCTTGAGCCGCGGCACCACGCCGGCCGGGGTGACCTGGCCGGCCGGCGCGATCAGCGTGACCACGTCGCCGGCCACCACGCCCAGCTGGCGCGCCAGCTCGCTGCCCAGCACCACGCGGAACTCGCCCGGCACCAGGGCCTTGAGGCCCTCCACGTTCTCGGCGGCCAGGTCGGTCACCTCGGCCTCGCGGCTGGGGTCGATGCCGCGCACCATGGCGCCCTTCATGTCCTCGCCGCGCGCCAGCAGCGCCTGCGCCGCCACGAAGGGCGCGGCGCCGATCACGTTGGGATTGGCACGCGCCTCGGCCATGGTGCGCTCCATGTCGGGCAGCGCGCCACCGTCGGGGGCGAAGATCTCGATGTGCGAGACCACGCTGAGCATGCGGTCGCGCACCTCTTTCTGAAAGCCGTTCATGACGGACAGCACGATGATCAGCGCCGCCACGCCCAGGGCGATGCCCAGCATGGACACGCCCGAGATGAACGAGATGAAACCATTGCGCCGCGTGGCGCGCCCGGCGCGCGTGTAGCGCCAGCCCAGGGCCAGTTCGTAGGGAATTTGCATGCAGGAGGAAAGGGGTCTTGCCGTGGCCCGCCGTAGGGGCACGGCAGCCCGTTGGGGCGGGCGCATTGTGGCATCCCGGACAATACGCCCGATGCCAGACAAACTCCATTTGCTGATCCCGCTGGCCGCCAGCCCCGCGCCCGGCTGCCAGCAGGCGCTGCAGGGCCTGCAGCTGCCGCAGCTGGAGCGCCTGCTGGTCCGCCTGACTCCCGCCGGCACCGACGCCGGCGAGGAAACCGACTTCTCCCCCCCGCACGAACGCGCCCTGGCGCGTCACCTGGGCCTGCCCGCGGGCCGCGCCGGCACCACGCCCTGGGCCGCCTGGAGCCGCGCCGACGTGCCCGCCGGCCAGGCCTGCGCCTGGGTCACGCCCTGCCAGTGGCAGGTGGGCGCGGACCACGTCACCCTGGCCGACCCGCAGCAGCTGGGCCTGGACGAGGCCGATTCGCGCGCGCTGCTGGACGTGCTGGCCCCGTGGTTCGCCCAGGACGGCATCGCGCTGGAGTACGACGCCCCCACCCGCTGGCTGGCGCGCGGCGTGGCGCTGCGGGGCCTGGCCACGGCGTCGCTGGACCGCGTGGTCGGCCGCGACGTGCGTACCTGGATGCCCGACGCCGCCAGCGCCCGCGCACTGCACCGCCTGCACAGCGAGATGCAGATGCTGCTGTACACCCACCCCTTCAACGACGAGCGCGCGGCGCGCGGCCTGCCCGCCGTCAACGCCTTCTGGCTGCACGGCGCCGGCACCCTGGCCGAGCGGCCCGCGCCCGTGGCTTCGCCCGAGATGCCTGAACAGTTGCGCCAGGCTGCGCTGCGCGAAGACTGGGACGCCTGGGTTCAAGCCTGGCAGCAGCTGGACGCCGGCCCCGTCGCCCGCCTGGCCGCCCACGTGGCCGCCGGCGGCCAGGCACGCCTGACGCTGTGCGGCGAGCGCTCGGCCCTGCAATGGGACACGGCGCCGCGCAGCCTGCGCCAGAGGATTCAAGGTCTTTTTGGCCGCCAGCGCTTATCTGACCTGCGCGAGCAGCTATGAAAATAATAGTAAGAGATTGCCCGCCCCGCACCGCCTGGGCGCTGGAGCAGGCTGGCGTGCACCCGCTGCTGGCGCGCCTGTACGCCGCGCGCGGCGTGAGCGGGCACGAGGAGCTGGACGACGCCCTGGCCCGCCTGCTGCCACCCGCCGGCCTGCACGGCGCGGCCCAGGCCGCCCGCGTGCTGGCCGACGCCATGGAGCAGGACCAGCGCCTGATGGTGGTGGCCGACTACGACTGCGACGGCGCCACCGCCTGCGCCGTGGCCGTGCGCGGCCTGAGGCTGCTGGGCGCGCGGCACGTCAACTACCTGGTGCCCGACCGGGTGGTGGACGGCTACGGCCTCACAGCCCAAATAGCCCGGCGCGTGGCCGAGCGCGGCGCCGACGTGCTGATCACCGTGGACAACGGCATCGCCAGCTGCGAGGGCGTGGCCCAGGCGCGCGCGCTGGGCCTGAAGGTGGTGGTGACCGACCACCACCTGCCCGGCCCCCAGCTGCCCGAGGCCGACGCCATCGTCAATCCCAACCAGCCCGGCTGCGACTTTCCCAGCAAGTGCATCGCCGGCGTAGGCGTCATGTTCTACGTGCTGATGGCGCTGCGCAGCGAACTGCGCGCGCGCGGCCGCTTCGACCAGGCCACGCAGCCGCGCCTGGAGCCGCTGCTGCCCCTGGTGGCATTGGGCACCGTGGCCGACGTGGTGCGGCTGGACGGCAACAACCGCCGCCTGGTCGCCCAGGGCCTGAAGCGCATCCGCGCCGGGCAGATGCAGCCGGGCATCCGCGCGCTGTTCGAGGCGGCCGGCCGCCGCGCCGAGGCTGCCACCACCTTCGACTTCGGCTTTGCCCTGGGGCCGCGCATCAACGCCGCCGGCCGGCTGGCCGACATGACGCTGGGCATCGAATGCCTGCTGACCGAGGACGGCAGCCGCGCCGGCGAGCTGGCGCGCCAGCTGGACGCCATCAACCGCGAGCGGCGTGAGCTGGAAGGCGGCATGCGCGATCAGGCGCTGGCGCTGGCCGAGAGCCTGGCGGGCGAGAGCGAGGAGCCGCCGCCGGCCATCAGCGTGTTCGACCCGGACTTCCACGAAGGCGTGGTCGGCATCGTCGCCTCGCGCCTGAAGGACCGGCTGCACCGGCCGACCTTCGTCTTCGCCCCCAGCGGCGCACCGGGCAAGGAGCACGAGCTGAAGGGCTCGGGCCGCTCCATCCCCGGCTTTCACCTGCGCGACGCGCTGGACCTGGTGGCCAAGCGCCACCCCGGCGTGCTGCTGAAGTTCGGCGGCCACGCCATGGCAGCCGGCTGCACTGTGGCCGAGGAGCACTTCGAGACCTTCGAGCAGGCCTTCGCCCAGGTGGCGCAGGAGTGGCTGGACGCCGCCACCCTCACCCGCCGCCTGGAGACCGACGGCCCGCTGGCCCCGGAATACCGCCGCCCCGACCTGGTGGACACCCTGGCGCGCGAGGTCTGGGGCCAGGGCTTCGCCCCACCCACCTTCAGCGAAGAGGTGCAGGTGGTCAGCCAGCGGCTGGTGGGCGAAGGCAGGCATTTGTCGCTCAAGCTGCTGCATCAGGGGCAAGCGGTGGATGCCATCTGGTTCGGCCGCACCGAGCCGCTGCCCGGCGAGGCCCTGTTGGCCTTCCGCCTGGACGTGAACGAGTGGCGCGGCGAGCGGCGCGTGCAGTTTGTGGTGGAGGCCGTGGCCGACTGACCGACCGCCAGCCGCGCCGCACGGTCAAGACATGAAAAAAGGCGCCCTCCCGGGCGCCTTTTTCGTGGAGTGCCGGCGTCGTCAGTCCTCGACGAACGCCTCCTCACGCTTCTTGCTCACCGCCGGCAGCAGCACGATGATCAGGAGCAGCAGCGCCGCCACCAGCAGGCCGGCCGAGATGGGCCGGGTGGCCAGCACGCTCCAGTCGCCGCGCGACAGCAGCAGGGCGCGGCGCAGGTTTTCTTCCATCATCGGACCCAGGATGAAGCCCAGCAGCAGCGGTGCGGGTTCCATGCCCAGTTTGTAGAACAGGTAGCCGATGAAGCCGAAGGCACCGACCAGCCACACGTCGAAAGTGTTGTTGTTGGTCGAATACACGCCGATGGCACAGAACAGCACGATGGCCGGGAACAGCCAGCGGTAGGGCACCGTCAGCAGCTTGATCCAGATGCCGATGAGCGGCAGGTTCAGGATGATCAGCATGAGGTTGCCCAGCCACATCGAGGCGATCAGGCCCCAGAACAGCTCGGGGTTGCTGGTCATGACCTGCGGGCCGGGCTGGATGTTGTGGATGGTCATAGCACCCACCATCAGCGCCATCACGGCGTTGGGCGGGATGCCCAGCGTCAAGAGCGGGATGAAGGAGGTTTGCGAACCGGCGTTGTTGGCGGATTCCGGCGCCGTCACGCCGCGAATATTGCCCTGGCCGAACGGCACCTCACCGGGTTTCAGCCTGGTCTTCTTCTCGATGGTGTAGGCCGCGAAGGCCGACAGCAGCGCGCCGCCGCCGGGCAGGATGCCGAGTGCCGAGCCCAGGGCCGTGCCGCGGACCATCGCGGGGAACATGCGCTTGAAGTCTTCCTTGGTTGGCATCAGGCCGGTGACCTTGGCGGCGAAGATCTCGCGCTCATCCTCGGGGCGCGACAGGTTGGCGATGATCTCGCCGTAGCCGAACACGCCCATGGCGATGACCACGAAGTTCAGGCCGTCGGTCAGCTCGGGAATGTCGAAGCTGTAGCGCGCCACGCCCGAGTTCACGTCGGTACCCACCAGACCCAGCAGCAGGCCCAGCACGATCATGCCCACGGCCTTCAGCAGCGAGCCCGAGGCCAGCACCACGGCGCCGATCAGGCCCAGCACCATCAGGGAGAAATATTCAGCCGGGCCGAACTTGAAGGCGACTTCGGTCAGCGGCGGCGCGAACGCGGCCAGGATGATGGTGCCCACGCAGCCGGCGAAGAACGAGCCGATGCCTGCAGCGGCCAGCGCCGGGCCCGCGCGGCCCTTGCGCGCCATCTGGTAGCCGTCGATCACCGTGACCACCGAGGACGATTCGCCCGGCAGGTTCACCAGGATGGCGGTGGTGGAGCCGCCGTACTGTGCGCCGTAGTAGATGCCGGCCAGCATGATCAGGGCCGACACCGGCGGCAGCGCATACGTGGCCGGCAGCAGCATGGCGATGGTGGCCACGGGGCCCACGCCCGGCAGCACGCCGATCAGCGTGCCCAGCAGGCAGCCGACGAAGCAGTAGATGAGGTTCTGGAACGTGAAGGCCACGCCGAACCCCATGGAGAGATGGTCAAACAATTCCATGATCGGGATTCCTTAGGCGGGCTGTCAGCCCACGATGAAGCTGGGCCAGACGGGGAACTGCAGCTTCAGCGCCCACACGAAGGCCCCGTAGCTGCCCGCAGCCAGCACCGTGGCCAGGATGAACACTTCCTTGAAGCGGAAGTGATCGCCCGCCAGGCTGGCGATGAACGTCAGGCCGTAGATCGCCACGATGAGCCCCATGGCCGGGATGCCGAAGCTGGGCAGACCCGCCAGCAGCACGCCGAAGGCCAGGTTGGCGCCGATGATGAACACGATCTGCTTCCAGGCCCAGCGGCCCACCGGCTCGCCGTCCTCGGTCTCCACGACCGTGGCCTTGAACATGATGACCGCACCGATCAGCGCCAGCAGAATGCCCAGCAGCAGCGGAAAATAGCCCGGTCCCATGCGGGCGCCGGTGCCGATGCTGTAATTGGTCGCACCCCAGGCGAAGGCGCCGCCCACCGCGAGATACAGCAGGCCCGAGAAGAAGTCTTTCTGACTCTTGATTTGCACAAACGTCTCCCACATTGCACGTGAGCGGCGATTGTGCGGCGCAGACCCCTGCGCCTCGATGTGGATTCCACCTACCGCAAAACCCTTAGATGGGAGGCGCTTCACCCCTCCAGCGGCGGGGTGGCGGCGATCACTTCCTGCAGCGTCGTCAGGCCTTCGGCCGCGCGCAGTGCGCCGGCCAGGCGCAGCGGACGCATGCCGTCCTTGACGGCCTGCCGGCGCAGCGCGTCGATGGAGGGTGCCTCGTTGATCTGGTGCTTCAGGGCCTCGCTCACCGTGAGCAGCTCGTACAGCCCGATGCGGCCGCGAAAGCCGGTCATGCGGCAGTCCACGCAGCCCACGGGCTTGTAGGCGCGGTGGCCACCGGACAGCTTCCAGGGCCGGATCAGCGCGGCCAGCTCGTCGGGGCTGGCCTCGCGGTCGCGCTGGCGGCATTGCTTGCACAGCGTGCGCACCAGGCGCTGGGCCAGCACGCCCAGCAGCGTGGCGTTGATGAGGTAGGGCGGCACGCCCAGTTCCATCAGCCGGGTGACGGCGCTGGGCGCGTCGTTGGTGTGCAGCGTGGAAAAGACCAGGTGGCCGGTGAGCGCCGCCTGCACGGCCATGTCGGCCGTCTGCAGGTCGCGGATCTCGCCCACCATGATCACGTCCGGGTCCTGGCGCATCAGTGCGCGCAGGCCCTCGGGGAAGGTGAAGTCCAGCTGCGGCTGCACCTGGGTCTGGTTGAAGCTGGGCTCGATCATTTCGATGGGGTCTTCCACCGTACTGACGTTGACCTCCTCGGTGGCCACGCGTTTGAGCGTGGAGTACAGGGTCGTGGTCTTGCCCGAGCCCGTGGGCCCGGTCACCAGGATGATGCCGTGCGGGCGCGTGACCAGCTGCTCCCAGCGTCCCGCGTCGTGCGGCGCAAAGCCCAGCGCGTCCAGGTCCTTCACGGCGTTGTCGGGGTCGAAGATGCGCATGACCATCTTCTCGCCGAAAGCCGTGGGCAGTGTGGACAGGCGCATCTCCACCTCGTCGCCGCGCGGGTTGCGCGTCTTGATGCGTCCGTCCTGCGGGCGGCGGCGCTCCACCACGTCCATGCGCCCCAGCAGCTTGATGCGCGCCACCATGGCGTTGAGCACGCCCATGGGCATCTGGTAGACCGGGTGCAGCACGCCGTCGATGCGAAAGCGGATCACGCCCTGCTCGCGCCGCGGCTCCAGGTGGATGTCGCTGGCGCGCTGGTCGAAGGCGTACTGCCACAGCCAGTCCACCACGCGGATCACGCCCTGGTCGTTGGCGTCCAGCTGGCGGCCGGCCTTGCCCAGCTCCACCAGCTGCTCGAAGCTGCTGCCGCCAGCGCCGCCGCCGGCCTTCTGCGCCGCGCGCACGGACTTGGCCAGCGCGAAGAACTCGGCCGTGTAGCGCGTGATGTCCTGCGGATTGGCCATGACGCGGCGCACCTCGCGCTTGGCCTGGCGCTGCACCTCGGCCACCCAGTCGTCGATGAAGGGCTCGGCCGTGGCCACCACCACCTCCTTGGCCGTGACCTGCACCGGCAGCACGCGGTGGCGCTCGGCGTAGCCGGCGCTCATCACGTCGGCCACGCGGCCCACGTCCACCTTCAGCGGGTCGATGCGCAGATAGGGCAGGCCCACGCGGCCGGCGACGTATTCGGCCAGCCATTCGGTGTCCAGCGGCTTGCCGTCGGAGGCGCGCTGCATGGCCACGGCGCCCAGGCGCACCAGCGGGTGCTGGTGGCTCTCGGCATGGGCGCAGCGGGTGATGGTGCGGTGCGCCTCCTCGGCGGTCAGGATGCCGTCGGCGCGCAGCCAGTCCACCACCTGGCGCCAGTGCAGCGGCCCGCCGGGCGGTGTGGGCGCCTCGGCGGGGGTGGCGGACTTGCTGTCGGAGTCGGGCGCGGTGCTCATGGCGGGTACGGGGTTTGGGAGGAAATGTCAGGCGGCGACGGGCTTGAATACGCGCAGCCACTTGGTGGCGGGCAGGTCCCAGCGCGCCTGGATGTGCTCGGCACGCGCCTGCAGCTCGGTGCGCTTGGGTCGGCTGGGCGTGCGCTGAGCCAGCACCACGGTGTTGCCCTCGCGCGTGGGTTTGAAGGCCCACAGGGCCTGCTCGCCGAAGGCCTCGGCCATCTGCGCCAGGCTGCGCTCGTAGCTGCTGGCGCGGCCGAACAGGTTGACGGTGAGGCAGCCGTCATCGGTCAGCAGCGCGCGGCAGTCGGCGTAGAACTCGGCGCTGTCCAGCACCGGGGCGGCGGCCTCGTGGTCGTACAGGTCCACGGCCAGCGCGTCCACGGTGCCGGCCAGCTCCGGCCGGCGGATGTACTCGGCCGCGTCGGCCAGCACGACGCCCAAGCGCGGGCCGTCGGGCGGCAGCTTGAACCAGGCGCGGCACACGCCCACCACGTGCGGGTTCAGCTCGACGGCCGTGGTGCGCATGCGCAGTGCCTTGTGGCAAAACTTGGTGATGGCCCCGGCCCCCAGGCCCAGCTGCATGGCGTTGCGCTTGGACACGCTCTCGGGCGGCACGAACAGCAGCCAGGCCATCATGCGCTGCACGTATTCCAGCTCGATGGCGAACGGCTCGGCAATGCGCATGGAGCCCTGGATCCAGGGCGTGCCCAGGTGCAGGTGGCGCACCTCGCCGTCGTCGGAGACGCTGACTTCGGGCAGTTCGGCTGGGGCGGGGTTCTTCTTGCGGGTCAAGGCGTGGTCCAGAAAATACGGGCTTCGTAGGGTAGCGGATCGCGGAACTATCAATTTAATAGCTGCCAGCGCTTGACTGGGGGGCGCTGGAGGCCAAAAACACCCCAAAACCTCATGGCGCCAGCAGCGCGCCCAGGCGCGGCAGCGCGGCGCAGGCGTTGGCGTGGCTGGCGGCAGCCAGCTCGTCCACGGGCATGCCGCGCAGCTGGGCGATGGCGGCGCCGATGCGCGGCAGCTCGGCCGGGCTGTTGCGCGCCGGCGGCACGCCAGCCTCGCGCTCGGCGGCCGTCACGTACAGCCAGTGCGGCGGGATGTCCGGCGCGTCGGTCTCCAGCACGAGGGCCTCCAGCGGCAGGCTGGCAGCCAGCCGGCGGATCTGGTGGGCACGATCGAACGTGGCGGCGCCGCCAAAGCCCAGCTTGAAGCCCATATCGATCAGCATGCGCGCCTGCTGCTCGCTGCCGTTGAAAGCGTGGGCGATGCCGCCACGCACTGGCAGCGCGCGCAGGCCCTTCAGGATCTGGTCCACCGAGCGGCGCGAATGCACGATGACCGGCAAGTCGAAGCGCCGCGCCAGGCGCAGCTGCTCGCGCCAGAGGTGCTGCTGGCGCGCGTCATCCAGTGACTTGTCGAAGTAGTCCAGCCCGATCTCGCCAACAGCCACCAGGCGCGGGTCATCGGCGCGCTGGATGAGCTCCTGCTCCAGCGCCGCCAGGTCGCCATCGCCGGCGTTGCGGGTGAACAGCGGGTGGATGCCCAGGGCGTAGCTGTCGCCATGCCGCTCGGCCAGCGCGCGCACGGCGGCAAAGTTGGCACGCTCCACCGCCGGCAGCACGCAATGCGCCACACCGGCCTGCGCGGCGCGCCGGCGTTCGGCATCGGCATGCGCGGCGCCGCCGTGGTGGATGAATTCGTCCAGGTGGACGTGGGTGTCGATCCAGGCACGCATGCGGGCCATCATGCCACCCGCGGCTGGCCGGCCGCGTCGGTAAGAACGTGTTTACGATTTCCGCGCGAAGGGGTGCGGGATGCGAATCGGGATGGACTGCGAGGCGCAAACCGCAGCGATAGCTCGTGCTATCGCGAGGATTTGCAACGATGCAGGGCGCCCGAGGTCGCGACTGCACACCCGCGCGGAGATCGTAAATACGCTCTCAGAGCATGTGGTTCAGGAAGGCCCGGGCGCGCTCGTGGCCGGGGTCAGCGAAGAATTCGCGTGCCGCGCGGGCGGCGATGAGCTCGCCCTGGTCCATGAAGGCCACGGTATTGGCGACTTCGCGTGCAAAGCCCATCTCGTGCGTGACGACCAGCATGGTCATGCGCCCGTCGGCCAGCTCGCGCATGGTGCGCAGCACCTCGCCGGTCAGCTCCGGGTCGAGCGCCGAGGTGGGCTCGTCGAACAGCATCACGTCGGGCTGCATGGCCAGCGCGCGGGCAATCGCCACGCGCTGCTTTTGCCCGCCGGACAGGCGGCCGGGGTAGTTGTCGCGCTTCTGGGCCAGGCCGACCTTGTCCAGCAGCTCTTCGGCCCGGGCGATGGCGGCGCCCTTCGCCAGGCCCTGCACCACCATGGGCGCCTCGATGAGGTTTTCCAGCACCGTCAGGTGCGGGAACAGGTTGAAGTGCTGGAACACCATGCCGGTGCGCGCGCAGATGCGCCGCAGCTGCGGATCGGGCACGTACACGCAGCGACCCTGGGCGTCGGTGGTGGCCAGGGTATCGCCGGCAATTGCCACATGGCCGCTGTCGATGGTCTCCAGGTGGTTCAGGCAGCGCAGAAAGGTGCTCTTGCCCGAGCCAGAGGGGCCGATCAGCGCCACCACCTCGCCGCGCCGCACGGACAGCGAAATGCCGCGCAGCACCTCGTGGCTGCCGAAGCGCTTCTTCACGTCGCGCGCCTCGATCATCAGCTGCGGCGCGCCGGCCTCACTGGTCGAACTTGGCATAGCGTTGCTCCAGGCGCTGGAAGCCCCAGGTCAGCACCAGCGTCATGAACAGATAGAACGCGGCGGCGACGATGAAGGGCGTGGTGGTGAAGTCGCGCTGCACGATGCCGCGCGCGGCGCGCAGCAGATCGTTCAGGGCCAGCACGTAGATGAGCGAGGTGTCCTTGACCAGGGTGATGGTCTCGTTGCTCATGGGCGGCAGGATGGTGCGCACCATCTGCGGCAGCACGATGCGGCGCATGGTCTGCGGGTAGCTCATGCCCAGCACCTTGGCGGCCTCGTACTGGCCGCGGTCCACCGACTGGATGCCGGCGCGGAAGATCTCGGCGAAGTAGGCCGCGTAGTTCAGCGCAAAGGCCGCCACCGCCGCGGGAAAGTCCGGCAGGCGCACGCCCACCACCGGCACAAAGGGCAGCGCGAAGTAGATGAACAGCATCTGCAGCATGAGCGGCGTGCCGCGCATGAGCCAGATATAGCCATTCACCGCGCCCGACAGGGCCTTGATGGGCGACAGCCGCGCCAGCGCCAGCGCCAGGCCCAGCGGCAGGGCCAGCGCCAGCGTGATGGCGAACAGCTTGAGCGTGACCGCCGCGCCCTGCGCCAGCGGCGCAAAAAGAGAAAGAACGTAGTCCATGAATCAGGACGGCTCAGCGCTTCGCAGCGCCCGCGCGCCCAGCAACCGGCACACGCCAAACCAGCGGACGCCGCGCAAGGGCCGCCCCGCGGCGCCGGCGTCGTCCCCCTTCCCGAATTGCGCAGCAATTCGAGAGAAGGGGGAAGGAGCGCAGCGACACAGGGGGTTGTGCCTTATTTAATGATGTTCTTGCCGAACCACTGCTCGGCAATCTTGGCGGCGGCGCCGTCACCCTTCATCTCGGTCAGGGCCTTGTCCAGCTTCGCCAACAGTTCGGTGTCGTCCTTGCGCACGCCCACGCCGTACTCCTCGGTGCCGAAGTTGTCGTCCAGCACGGCGTACTGGTCGGGCTTCTTGGCCACGTAGTAGCGGCCCACCACCTCGTCGACCACCACGGCCTCCAGGCGGCCGGTGGACAGGTCCATCAGCGCTGTCACGTTGTCACCGAAGGTCTTGAGCTCCTTCAGGGACTTGAAGACTTCCTCTTCCTTCTTCACGGCGTCCACGGCGCTGGAGCCTTCCTGCGCACCGACCACCTTGCCGGCCAGGTCGGCCTTGGTCTTGATGGCCGAGCCTGCGGGCACCACGATGATCTGGTGGTTTTCCATGTAGGGCGCGGTGAAGCCGATGTTCTGCTTGCGCGCTTCGGTGATGGTCAGGCCGTTCCACAGCGCATCCACGCGCTTGCCGGACAGCTCGGCCTCCTTGGCGCTCCAGTCGATGGGCTTGAACTCGACCTCCAGACCCAGGCGCTTGGCGGCCTCCTTGGCCATGTCGATGTCAAAGCCGACCAGCTCGTTCTTGTCGTCGCGGAAACCCATGGGCGGGAAGTTGTCGTCCAGGCCGACGACGATCTTCGTCACGGCGGCGGGAGCGGGTTCGGGCGCGGCAGCGGCAGGCGTGGCCGGCTCCTGCTTGGAACAACCGGCAAGCACGGCCCCGAGGGTCAGCAGGGCGACAGCAGCAAACTTCTTCATGGGATGCAAAGGTAAGGAGGTGGAAAAGGAACAGGAAAAACGGGCCCTGGGGCCCGGGCAAACCCGTAATTGTCCCACCTTTGCAGCCAGGCGGCCGGCCAGCGCTCGGGGCGCGCCGCTGCGCCGCTCAGTCCACCCGTGCGCCCGAGGCCTTGACCACCGGCGCCCAGCCCTTGACTTCAGCGTCGATGAAACGGGCGAAGTCCTGTGGCGTGTTCTTCTCGGCCACGGCGCCCAGCTTGGCATAGGCCTGCTGCACGGCCGGCTTGTCGAAGGCCTCGTTCATGGCCTTGTTCAGCCGCGCGACGATCTCCGGCGGCGTGCCCTTGGGCGCGAGCAGGCCGAACCAGGACGTCACGTCGAACGGCGCAATGCCACTTTCCTCCATGGTCGGCACATCTGGCGCCGAAGGCGAGCGCTTGCGTGTCGTCACTGCCAGCGCGCGCAGCTTGCCGGACTGCACGTGCGGCCAGGCCGAGGGCATGTTGTCGAACATGAAATGCACCTGCCCGCCGATCAGGTCGGTCATGGCCGGGGCGCTGCCCTTGTAGGGCACGTGCTGGGTCTGCAGGCCCGTGCGCACCTTGAACATCTCACCGGCCATGTGGATGGAGGTGCCGCTGCCCGACGAGGCGTAGGCGGCCGTGTCGTGGTGGGCGCGCGCCCAGGCGACAAGCTCCGGCACGGTCTTGGCCGGTACGCTGGGGTTCACCACCAGGATGTTGGGCACCTTGGCGCCCAGCGCCACGGCATCGAAGTCGCGCATCAGGTCGAACTTGACGTTCGGGTACAGGGTCTGGTTGATGGTGCTGGTCACGGCAACGAACAGCAGCGTGTAGCCGTCGGCCGGGGCCTGGCGCACCAGGTCGGTGGCAATGTTGCTGCCGCCACCGGGACGGTTGTCCACCACAAACGACTGGCCCAGCGACTCGGTCAGCTCCTGCGCCATCAGGCGGGCCACGATGTCGGTGGTGCCGCCGGCGGAAAAACCCACCACGATGCGCACGGGCTTGGACGGGTAGGCGGGCTGCTGGGCGTGCGCGCCGAGCGTGCAGGCCGCGGCCAAGCCGGCCAGCGTGCACATGAAGCTGCGGCGCAGCGAGAAACCGTGGATTGGCATGGGCCGTGTCTCCTGGGAAGTTGGGCGCTCCGAACGCGCGGGCCGGGGCGGAAAAACCGTGGAAACACTGTAAGGCGCACGCCGCGCGGCGCGACCGGTGCTTTCCCGCACCGTCCGCAAGCCGCCTCCTGACGGCTTGGCCCTGCCCCTTCAGCGCGGCAGGTCCGAATGCCCCATCAGAAACTCGTCCACCGCCCGCGCGGCCTGGCGGCCCTCGCGGATGGCCCAGACGACCAGCGACTGGCCCCGGCGCATGTCACCCGCGGCGAAGACCTTGGGCACGCTGGTGGCGTAGCCGCCGGTGAAATCGGTGCTGGCGCGGGCGTTGCCGCGCGCGTCGGTGTCCACGCCGAAGGCCTGCAGCACGGCAGGCACGGGGCTGGTGAAGCCCATGGCCAGCAGCACCAGGTCGGCGGGATGGTCTTTTTCGGTGCCGGGCAGTTCGACGAACTTGCCATCCTTCAGCTCGACCTGCACGGTCCTGACGCCCGTGAGCCGGCCCTTGCTGCCGAGGAACTCCTTGGTGGCGATGGCGAACTCGCGCCCGCAGCCCTCCTCGTGGCTGGAGCTGGTGCGCAGCTTGGTCGGCCAGTAGGGCCAGACCAGGGGCTTGTTCTCGACTTCCGGCGGCATGGGCATCAGCTCGAACTGCGTGACGCTGGCCGCACCGTGGCGGCGGCTGGTGCCTACGCAGTCACTACCCGTGTCGCCGCCACCGATGACGATGACGTGCTTGCCGTCGGCACGCAGCTGGCTCTTGAGCTTGTCACCGGCGTTGACCTTGTTTTGCTGCGGCAAAAACTCCATGGCGAAGTGCACGCCCTTCAGCTCGCGTCCGGGCACGGGCAGGTCGCGCGAGGCCTCGGCCCCGCCGGCCAGCAGCACGGCGTCGAACTCGGCCTGCAGCTGCGCCGGGGATATGACCTCGCTGGCCCAGTTGGTGACCTTGGAGTCCTGCCCCAGGCCGCGCTGCGGTTCGGCCACCAGCACGCCGGTGCGCAGCTCCACACCCTCGGCCACCAGCTGCTGCACGCGCCGGTCGATGTGCGCCTTGTCCAGCTTGAAGTCCGGAATGCCATAGCGCAGCAGGCCGCCCACGCGGTCGTTCTTCTCGAACACCGTCACGGCATGGCCGGCGCGCGCCAGCTGCTGCGCCGCCGCCAGGCCTGCGGGGCCGGAGCCGACGATGGCCACGCGTTTGCCCGTCTTGCGCGCCGCCGGGTGCGCCCGCACCCAGCCCTCGGCCCATGCCCGGTCGATGATGGCGTGCTCGATGCTTTTGATGCCCACCGGGGCGCTGTTGATGTTCAGCGTGCAGGCCGCCTCGCAGGGCGCGGGGCAGATGCGGCCGGTGAACTCGGGAAAGTTGTTGGTGCTGTGCAGTACGCCGATGGCGCCGTGCCAGTCCTGGCGGTACACCAGGTCGTTGAAGTCGGGGATGACGTTGTTCACCGGGCAGCCGTTGCTGCAGAACGGCGTGCCGCAGTCCATGCAGCGCGCCCCCTGGATCCGGGCCTGCGCCTCGTCCAGTCCGATGACGAACTCCTTGTAGTGCCTGACGCGCTCGGCAGGCGGGGCGTAGCCCTCCTCGATGCGCTCGTATTCCATGAAACCCGTGGTCTTGCCCATGATGCGTGTGTCCTGTGGTGATCGTGGTGTCCGCGTTGCGCTCACTTGGCCGGCACGGCCGCTGCCACTGCTTCTTTTTCGATAGCTGCTGGCGCAGGCGTGGCGCCCTCTTCGAGCACTTTTCGCTCATGGATCTCGGCCAGGGCGCGCTGGTACTCGGACGGGAAGACCTTGACGAAGCGGGCCCGGGAGGCGGCCCAGTTGTCCAGGATGTCGCGGGCACGGCGGCTGCCCGTCCAGCGGCTGTGGTCCTCCAGCAGCTTCCTGAGCTGCTCTTCGTCGGTCTGCCCGCGGTGCCAGTGGCCCCGGTCGCTGCTGGCCATCTGCTCGTGCGCCGGCAGCACGCGCTCCAGCCGCACCATTGCGGTGTTGCAGCGCGAGGCAAAACGCCCGTCCTCGTCGTAGACGTAGGCCACGCCGCCGCTCATGCCGGCGGCGAAGTTGCGGCCCGTGCGGCCCAGCACGGCGACGGTGCCGCCGGTCATGTATTCGCAGCCGTGGTCGCCCACGCCCTCGACCACTGCCGTAGCGCCCGACAGGCGCACGGCAAAGCGCTCGCCGGCCACGCCGGCAAAGAAGGCCTCGCCGCTGGTGGCGCCGAACATCACCGTGTTGCCGACGATGGTGTTGGCCGCCGTGTCGCCGCGGAATTCGTGGCTGGGCCGCACGATGACGCGCCCGCCCGACAGGCCCTTGCCGGTGTAGTCGTTGGCCTCGCCCGTCAGGTTCAGCGTGATGCCGCGGCACAGGAAGGCGCCGAAGCTCTGCCCACCCGTGCCCTCGAAGTGGATACGGATGCTGTCATCCGGCAGCCCCTCGGGATGGGCGCGCGTGACGGCGCCCGACAGCATGGCACCCACCGAGCGGTGGACGTTGCGCACCGCCTCCATGATGCGCACGCTCTCGGCATGCTGGATGGCAGGCTGGCAGCGTTCGATCAGGCGCACGTCCAGCGCGCGGGCCAGGCCGTGGTCCTGGTGCTCCTGGTGGAAGCGGGCCACGCCGGGCTCGACCAGGGGCTGGGCGAACAGGCGCGAAAAATCCAGACCCTGGGCCTTCCAGTGCTGCACGCCGCGCCGCGTGTCCAGCAGGTCGGTGCGGCCGATCAGCTCGTCGAAGCGGCGCAGGCCCAGCTGGGCCATGATTTGGCGCACCTCCTCGGCGACGAAGAAGAAGAAGTTCACCACGTGCTCGGGCTTGCCCGAGAACTTGGCGCGCAGCACCGGGTCCTGCGTGGCCACGCCCACCGGGCAGGTGTTCAGGTGGCACTTGCGCATCATGATGCAGCCCTCGGCCACCAGCGGCGCGGTGGCAAAACCCACCTCGTCCGCGCCCAGCAGCGCCGCGATGACCACGTCGCGCCCGGTCTTCATCTGTCCGTCGGCCTGCACGCGGATGCGCCCGCGCAGGCGGTTCAGCACCAGGGTCTGCTGCGTCTCGGCCAAGCCGATCTCCCAGGGGCTGCCGGCATGCTTGATGGACGACCAGGGCGAGGCGCCCGTGCCGCCGTCATGCCCGGCGATGACCACGTGGTCGCTCTTGCACTTGGCCACGCCGGCGGCGATGGTGCCCACGCCGACTTCGGAGACCAGCTTGACCGAGATGTCCGCGTGCGGCGCCACGTTCTTCAGGTCGTGGATGAGCTGGGCCAGGTCTTCGATGGAGTAGATGTCGTGGTGTGGCGGCGGGCTGATCAGACCCACGCCGGGCACGCTGTGGCGCAGCTGGCCGATGTACTCGGTCACCTTGCCGCCGGGCAGCTGGCCGCCCTCGCCGGGCTTGGCGCCCTGGGCCATCTTGATCTGGATCTGGTCGGAGGACGACAGGTATTCGGCCGTCACGCCAAAGCGGCCGGAGGCCACCTGCTTGATCTTGGATCGCAGCGAGTCGCCGTCCTGCAGCGCGATGTCGCTGGCCACCTTGTCGGCGCCGATGATGGAGCCCAGCGTTTCGCCCTGCACGATGGGAATGCCCTTGAGCTCCTTGCGATAGCGCGCCGGGTCTTCGCCGCCCTCGCCCGTGTTGCTCTTGCCGCCGATCCGGTTCATGGCCACGGCCAGCGTGGCGTGCGCCTCGGTGGAGATCGACCCCAGCGACATGGCGCCGGTGGCGAAACGCTTGACGATTTCCTTGGCGGGCTCGACCTCCTCGACGGCGATGGCCTTCGCCGGGTCGAAGCGAAACTCGAACAGGCCGCGCAGCGTCATGTGGCGCCTGGACTGGTCGTTGATGATCTGCGCGTATTCCTTGTAGGTGCTGAAGCTGCCCGAGCGCGCACTGTGCTGCAGCTTGGCGATGGCGTCGGGCGTCCACATGTGCTCCTCGCCGCGCACGCGCCAGGCGTATTCGCCACCGGCGTCCAGCATCTGCGCCAGCACCGGGTCGCCGCCGAAGGCAGCCAGGTGGTTGCGGATGGCCTCCTCGGCGATCTCGAACACGCCCATGCCCTCCACGCGGCTGGCGGTGCCGGTGAAGTACTGGGCCACGGTGTCGGCGTTCAGGCCCACGCATTCGAACAGCTGCGCACCGCAGTAGCTCATGTAGGTGGACACGCCCATCTTGGACATGATCTTGGACAGGCCCTTGCCCACCGCCTTGATGTAGTTGTAGATGGCCTTGTCGGCCGACAGGTCGGCGGGCAGCTCCTGGTGCAGGCCGGCCAGCGTCTCCAGCGCCAGATAGGGGTGGACGGCCTCGGCGCCGTAGCCGGCCAGCACGGCGAAGTGGTGCACCTCGCGCGCCGTGCCGGTCTCCACCACCAAGCCGGTGGTGGTGCGCAGGCCCGTGCGCACCAGGTGCTGGTGGATGGCCGACAGGGCCAGCAGCGCGGGGATGGCAACCTGCGTGGCCGACAGGTTGCGGTCACTGATGATGAGGATGTTGGCGCCGCCCTTGATCTCGTCCACGGCCTGGGCGCACAGCGAGGCCAGCTTGGCCTCCACGCCCTGCTTGCCCCAGGCCAGCGGGTAGGTGATGTCGACGGTGGCGCTCTTGAACTTGCCGTGCGTGAAGCGCTCGATCTGGCGCAGCCGGGCCATACCCTCGAAGTCCAGCACGGGCTGCTGCAGCTCCAGCCGCATAGGCGGGTTGACCTGGTTGATGTCCAGCAGGTTGGGCTTGGGGCCGACGAAGGACACCAGGCTCATCACGATGGCCTCGCGGATGGGGTCGATCGGCGGGTTGGTCACCTGCGCGAACATCTGGCGGAAGTAGTTGTACAGGGGCTTGTTCCTGTCCGACAGCACGGCCAGCGGGCTGTCGTTGCCCATGGAGCCGATGCCCTCCTCGCCGTTTTGCGCCATCGGGGCGAGCAGGAACTTGATGTCCTCCTGCGTGAAGCCGAAAGCCTGCTGGCGCTCCAGCAGCGGCAGCGTCGGCGCGGGCAGCGGCTGTGCCTCGCCCTTCACGTCGTCGAGCTTGATGCGCAGGTTCTCGATCCACTGCTTGTAGGGCTTGGTGTTGACCACGTTCGCCTTGAGCTCGTCGTCCTCGATCAGGCGGCCCTGCTCCAGGTCGATGAGCAGCATCTTGCCGGGCTGCAGGCGCCACTTTTGCACCACACGGCTGTCGGGCACGGGTAGCACGCCGGCCTCGGAAGCCAGGATGACCAGGTCGTCGTCCGTCACCACATAGCGCGAGGGGCGCAAGCCGTTGCGGTCCAGCGTGGCGCCGATCTGCCGGCCGTCGGTGAACACGATGGAGGCCGGGCCGTCCCAGGGCTCGATCATCGCGGCGTGGTATTCGTAGAACGCGCGGCGGCGCTCGTCCATGGATTCGTGCTGCTCCCACGGCTCGGGGATCATCATCATCACGGCCTGGCTGATGGGGTAGCCGGCCATGGTCAGCAGCTCCAGGCAGTTGTCGAAGGTGGCGGTGTCGGACTGGCCGGCGAAGCTGATCGGATAGAGCTTCTTCAGGTCCTCGCCCAGCACGGGCGAGGCCATCACGCCCTCGCGCGCCAGCATCCAGTTGTAGTTGCCGCGCACGGTGTTGATCTCGCCGTTGTGCGCCACGTAGCGATACGGGTGGGCCAGCGGCCACTCGGGAAAGGTGTTGGTCGAGAAGCGCTGGTGCACCAGGCCGATGGCCGAGACGCAGCGCTCGTCGGCCAGGTCCAGGAAGTACTCGCCCACCTGGTTGGCCAGCAGCAGGCCCTTGTAGACCACGGTGCGGCTGCTCATGCTGGGGACGTAGTACTCCTTGCTGTGCTTGAGCTTGAGGTTCTGGATGGCGGCGCTGGCCGTCTTGCGGATGACGTAGAGCTTGCGCTCCAGCGCGTCCTGCACGATCACGTCGGCCCCGCGGCCGATGAACACTTGGCGCAGGATGGGCTCCTTGTCACGCACGGCGGGCGACATGGGCATGGCGCGGTTCACCGGCACGTCGCGCCAGCCCAGCAGCACCTGGCCCTCGGCCTTGATGGCGCGCTCCAGCTCCTGCTCGCAGGCCAGACGCGAGGCGTGTTCCTTGGGCAGGAAGACCATGCCCACGCCGTACTCGCCGGCCGGAGGCAGCTCCACGCCCTGCCCCGCCATCTCCTCGCGGTACAGCCGGTCGGGGATCTGGATCAGGATGCCCGCGCCGTCGCCCATGAGCTTGTCCGCCCCCACGGCGCCGCGATGGTCGAGGTTCTCCAGGATCTTGAGCGCGCCGGTGACGATGTCGTGGCGCTTGTCACCCTTGATGTGGGCCACGAAGCCCAGGCCACAGGCGTCGTGTTCATTGCTGGATGCATACAGCCCGTGCTGCTGCAGATGCTGGATTTCGGCGGCCGTAGTCATGGCGCGTTCCTCAAGTCAGAAAACGTGGGAGACGCAGATTAATGCATGACTCCATGCACTTCAAGCATATTAATTGGGGTCAGATTCCAATTAAAGATGGATTCAAGAGCAGCGCTTTAAATAAGGGACAGTTCAAAAATAGGAGCTTCTAGCGCCCACCAGTTAAGCGATAGAGCCCATTTTTATACCTAATCCAGAGCAGATGCAGCAGGCCGTCCGGCCTGGCTTTTTGCGACGCGGCGCTCCGTTTTTTGTTGCAACGCAGCAATAAAAGCAGGCTCGCCGAGCGCCCAGCCGGCATGGGCGGCACGGCCCAGGGCTTCGCGCTCGTGGCTACCCAGGCCGGCCTTCACCAGTTCGGCATAGGCAGCCTGGCGCGCGAAGGGCGTGTTGCCCAGCGCCCAGTACAGCGCATGCGGAGTGACGAGCGGATCAGCCCGCAGGCCGAGGTTGTGCGCATGACTGGACCAGGGGTAGTCCACCGGACGGCCGGCCAGGCCCGCGCGCACGGGATTCAGGTCGACATAGGCCATGCAGGCGAGCAGGTAGCGTTCGGACTGCACGATGGTCGAGCGGTAGCGCCCCTCCCACAGCGTGCCCGTGCGCTGGTGGCGACGGTTGAAGTAGCGCACGTAGCTGCGCCCCACGGCCTGCATCATGCGCGGCAGGCCCTCTGTCGTCTCCGGCGTAGCCAGCAGATGCAGGTGGTTGCCCATGAGCACATAGGCGTGGATGGCCACCTTGCACTGCCGCGCCTGTTCGGCCAGCAGCGCCAGCATGCGCTCGTAGTCAGCCTTGTCCTTGAAGATCATCTGGCGGTTGTTGCCGCGCTGGATGATGTGGTGCGGATAGCCGGGGACGGTGAGGCGAGGCAGGCGGGCCATGGCAAGTGCTCCTGGTCAGGTGCAAAGAGTGCCCATGGTAGGAACAATTGGAATCCGACCCCAATTTTTGGCAATTTTTGGAGTCAGAGCCCAAGGGGCCGGTTGAGTGGCCGGCTGCCGTCAGGCGGACAGGCCGAAGCGCGCGGACAGGCTCTGGCGCAGGCCGAACTCGTCCAGGATCGCCGCCAGGCGCTCTGCGGCGCTGCGCTTTTTCTGGCCCGTGTAGCGCGCCAGGATCAGTTCGTTCTTCAGGCTGTGTTCCCAACCCACCAGCTCGGTCACCGTGACCTGGTAGCCGGAGGCCTCCAGGTGCAGGCAGCGCAGCACGTTGGTGATCTGGCTGCCCATCTCGCGCGTGTGGATGGGGTGGCGCCACAGCTCGGCCAGAGGCGTGCGCGACAGGCTCAATGCCTTGTTCTGGCGCAATGTGGCAGCCACCTCGGCCTGGCAGCACGGCACGAGCACCATGGCACGCGCCTGCTTTTGCAGGCCGAAGGCTATGGCATCGTCGGTGGCGGTATCGCACGCGTGCAGCGCCGTCACGATGTCGAAGCGCAGCGGCACCTGCGCGGCAGTGGCGGCGTCCGCGACCGACATGTCGAGAAAGCGCATGCGCTCAAAGCCCAAGCGCGCGGCCAATTCGCGCGAGCGCTGCACCAGCTCGGCGCGCCACTCGATGCCGTAGATCTCGCCGCGCCCGAGCTGCTTGAAGAACAGGTCATACAGGATGAAGCCCAGGTACGACTTGCCCGCGCCGTGGTCAGCCAGCAAGGGAGCGTGGCCGTCGGCCGACAGCTCGGCCAGCAGCGGCTCGATGAACTGGTACAGGTGGTAGACCTGCTTGAGCTTGCGCCGCGAATCCTGGTTCAACCGCCCTTCGCGGGTCAGGATGTGCAGCTCCTTGAGCAGCTCAATGGATTGTCCCGGCCGCAACTCGGCCAGCACGGCGGCATCCTGCCCGATGCCAGCGACGCCAAGCTTTGGTGTGGCACCCCGGCCGTGGCCCTGCTGCTGTGGCCGCTGTGCCCGGCTCATGCCTTGCCGCCGCCGTTGCTGCTGGGCGCGTTGTGGTGCACAGGGCAGCGCGCACCCACGTCCAGGGCCTTCCAACCGTCGGCACCCAGCTTTTCCAGCACTTCGATGTTGCGCTCGAAGATCTCTTCGGCTTCGGGGAAGGCCTCGACCGCGCGGTCGATGCTTTCCTCACGCAGCAAGTGCAGCGTGGGGTATGGGGCCCGGTTGGTGGCGTTGCCCACGTCATCCGGCTGGGTGCCGGCGAACTGGAACTGCGGGTGGAAGGACGCCACCTGCAGGATGCCGGCCAGGTCCATGGCCTCGACCAGCTCGTCTGCCAGCTCCAGGAAATCGTTGAAGTCCAGGAAATCCGCCATGGCCAGCGGCGCCATCAGCAGCGTGGTGTCGCGCTGCTCGGCAGGCGCCTCGGCCAGTGCCTCCAGTTCACGTTGCAGATCCTGCAGCAGCCCGCGCGCGTCGTCGGCGTGGCTGACCACGTAGTGGATCTGGCCCTTGGTGTGCACGCCCTTGGCGAAGGGACACAGGTTCAGGTCGATCACGGCACGCTCGAGCCAGCGCACCATGTCCTGCACGACGACGGCATCGTCGCGCGCGGGTTCGTAGGTCGGGGGGGATGGGTGTTCGGTTGTCATGGCAGGCCTTGCGGCGTGGGCACACCGGCGGGCGTGCGTAGGCCGCCAATTCTAGGAAACGCCGCAATCACCCCAGCAGGCGCTGGCCGGTGATGCGCTCGTGCTCGCGCAGCGCATAGCGGTCGGTCATGCCGGCGATGAAGTCGGCCACGGTGCGTGCTCGCCGCTGCAGGTCGCCCTGCTCGGCGCCATCGGCCTGGGCAGGCGGCATCTGCTGGGGTGCGTCCATGTACGCGTCGAACAGCTCCTGCACCACCTGCTTGGCCGCGTCCATGGTCTGCGTGACCTGCGGATGGCGGTACAGCGAGCGCATCAGGAACTGCTTGAGCGCCTGCGACTGCTCGCGCATGCCGTCGGAAAAGCACACCATGGCCGGCAGGCGGCGCACGTCCTGCACGCTGGCGGGCTGGTGGCGCGCCAGAGCCGCGCGCGTGGAATCGATCACGTCGTAGACCTGGTCGCTGAGCATGCGGCGGATGGCCTCGTGCAGCAGGCGCCGCTGACCCGGGCCTTCGTCGCCCAGCTGCGGGAACTGCTGCTGCGCGGCGTGGCGGTAGCGGTCGAACAGCGGTACTTCGCGCAGCTGTGCCAGGGTGACCAGGCCGGAGCGCACGCCGTCGTCGATGTCGTGCGCGTTGTAGGCGATCTCGTCGGCCAGGTTGCACAGCTGAGCCTCCAGGCTGGGCTGCTGCCCGTGCAGGAAGCGCCAGCCCACGCCGTGCGGCTCGCGCGCCTCCAGCAGCTCGGCGTTGCGCCGCGAACAGTGCTTGAGGATGCCCTCGCGCGTCTCGAACGTCAGGTTCAGCCCGTCCCAGGCGGGGTAGCGCTCCTCCAGCGCATCGACCACGCGCAGACTCTGCAGGTTGTGCTCGAAGCCGCCAAAGCCCTGCATGCAGCCGTTGAGCGCATCCTGCCCCGCATGGCCGAAAGGCGTGTGGCCCAGGTCGTGCGCCAGGCTGATGGCCTCCACCAAGTCTTCATTCAGCGCCAGCGAGCGGGCAATGGCGCGGCCCAGCTGCGCCACCTCCAGCGAGTGCGTGAGGCGCGTGCGGAACAGATCGCCCTCGTGGTTCAGGAAGACCTGCGTCTTGTAGACCAGCCGCCGGAAGGCGCTGGAATGCACGATGCGGTCGCGGTCGCGCTGGTAGTCGGTACGCGTGGGCGCGGGCGGCTCCGCGTGGCGGCGCCCGCGCGACTGGGCCGGGTCGCAGGCGTAGGGGGCGAGTGACAAGTTTTGAGTCAAATCGGCTTCTAGCCCTTATACAGCAAGCGCGAGCAGCTCTTTAAATGATAGTAAAGGAAGCGGTCACGCAACGCAGCACGCGTCGATGACCTCGCGCACCAGCGCATCGGGCGCCGCGCGCAGCACCGCCCTGCCCGGCCCGTCGATGAGCACGAAGCGGATCTCCCCGGTCTCGGCCTTCTTGTCCACACGCATCAGTTGCAGGTAGCGGCCGGCGTTGTCCTGCGCATCGAGCACCGGGCCGCGCGTGGGCAGGCCGGCGCGCTCGGTCAGCGTGCGCAGCCGCTGCACGAAAGCAGCGTCCACCAGGCCCAGCCGGCGCGACAGCTCCGCCGCCATGACCATGCCCGCCGCCACGCCCTCGCCGTGCAGCCACACGCCGTAGCCCATGCCAGCCTCGATGGCGTGGCCAAAGGTATGGCCGAAGTTGAGAATGGCGCGCAGGCCGGCCTCGCGCTCGTCGGCGCCCACCACGCTGGCCTTGATCTCGCAGCTGCGCTTGACGGCGTGTGCCAGCGCCTGCGGCTCACGCGCCAGCAGCGCGTCCATGTTCGCCTCCAGCCAGGCGAACAGCTCCATGTCGGCGATGGGGCCGTACTTGATGACCTCCGCAATGCCGGCCGCCAGTTCGCGCGCCGGCAGGGTGTCGAGGGTGGACAGGTCGCAAAGCACCAGCCGCGGCTGGTGAAAGGCGCCGATCATGTTCTTGCCCAGCGGATGGTTGATGCCGGTCTTGCCGCCCACGCTGGAGTCGACCTGCGCCAGCAGCGTGGTGGGCACCTGCACGAAGTCCACGCCGCGCATGTAGCAGGCAGCGGCGAAACCCGTCATGTCACCGATCACGCCGCCACCGAGGGCGTAGAGGACTACCTTGCGGTCACAGCCGTGGGTGAGCAAGGCGTCGAAGATCAGGTTCAGGGTTGGCCAGGTTTTGTGCTCTTCGCCGTCGGGAAGGGTGACGGTGTGGACGTGGGAATAGTGGGCAACCAGCCTATCGACCAGCGTTTGGTTGTAAAGCGGGGCAACGGTGTCGTTGGTGACGATCAATGCAGCGGTGCCGGCAGGCAGACCAGCTGCGCCTGCGGCTAACGCCGCGAAATCGCTACCAATAGCGATCGGGTAGCTGCGCGCGCCCAGGTTGATGCGCACGACTGTGGGATTCGGGTCAGCCTGCATGATGCTGAATATAAAGTCAGTGGTTCTGCCAGACGAAAAGGGCTCCAAGGCGGTGCCCTGGAGCCCCTGAGGCAGAGCCTTGCCGGCTCCGCCAGAGTTCAGCATAGGCTCAGCAGCCTGTACCCGTCACAACGACGCGGATCTTGTTGGTCACCGTCGAGGTGCCTTTGGTAGCCGTGACGAAGAAGTCGTTCGCGCCGCATTGCGCATCCGCCGGCACGCCAGCGGCAGCCGTCAGGATGCCGGTATCGGTCAGTGTGAGCCATGTGGGCAGACCAGTGCCGGTCCACTTGACTTCCCCTGTCGCAGAGCCACCAACCGCCGTGAAGGCATAACCGGAGAAGGCTTGTCCACGCGTCGCGTCCGCAACCTTGCAAGCCGCATTGGCTGCCGTGCTGCAGCCCACGATGGACAGGGGGTCGACCACCGCGTTGCCACCCACGGTCAGGGTGAAATTGGCTGTCCGGACATTGCCTGCGGCATCGCTCACCCGCACCGCGAAGCTGACAGGACCCGTGATCCTCACATTGGGCGTGCCCGAAATGATGCCCGAAGAGCTGAGCGACAGACCTGCCGGCAGGGCGCTGAGAGCAGCCCAGGTGTAGGGCGCCTGACCACCGGTAGCCTCAAGCACATAGCTGTAAGGCTGGCCATTGGTAGCAGCCGGAATCGTTGCAGTCGAAATCACCAACGGCTCCAGGACGGGGGCAATGCGCGACACGGCCGAGATCACGAATGCGCCAGCAATCGGATCCTTGATGCCATTGGTCACGTCGTTGTCGCTGCGGTCTGCCAGCACATCCACGACGATAGGACCTTCATTCAAGCCGCTGGAAAGCGTGAACTTGCCGATGCCGCCCACCGTGCTGACCCACAGCGTGCTGCCGTCCTTGCCACCAGCCATCAGACGCGCACCCGTGGCCGCACCCGTAGTGGAGCGAAGGCTGACCTGCACGTTCTGTACTGTGGTGTTGGGCAGCGGCTGATCGGCGTCGTCCAGCACCTGCACGTCCACGACGGTGGAGGTGGCGAGATTGCTGAAATTCCCCTGCGTTCCCAGCCGGTTGGACTGGCCATAGGTACGGATGCTCGCCGCCTTGCCGCTGGCTGCGCCCACGGTGATGTTGACGCTGGTCGAGTAGTTCTTCTTGTCGCGGGGGTCCTGCACCGAGCAGGTGATCTTTGCCGTTCCAGCCTGATTACCCGCGTGGAAATGGAAAGAGTTACCACCGGAGTTGGCGCCCAGGGTAATGCTGCGATAGGCCTTGGGAATCTTCACCTTTCCGCCATTGCCATCGTCCACTTCCTCGACGTGCTCATCGTCGCCGTCGAGGTAATACAGAGAACCCGTATCAAGCCCGCCCTCGACATTGCAGCCGAAGATGTCTTCGCCCCCAGGAATGGGATTGCCACCGGTTGTTGCGTTGACATACAGCGTGGTCGAGTAAGGCGCATAGACGCCTTGCCCAGGCCCGATATTGGCCGTGTTTACCGGCAACAGAGTCTTGTCGGCTCTCAACGTGATGTTGTAGGGAGCACTGGATTCTCCCCCGCTCCCTCCGCCGCCGCCACAAGCAGTCAGCGCCGCAGCCACGACTGCAGAAAAAATGGAAATCTTTGCAATTTTCATGATTGATCTACCTACGAAACTCAACGCACGGGACCACGGTCAGTAATGACCTTGGGCGTGATGAACACCAGCATTTCACGCTTGGAGGACTCCTTGGTCCGGTTCTTGAACAGATTGCCCACCACCGGCACATCCCCCAGCAGCGGAATCTTGTTTTCCTGATTGGTCTCTTCCATTTCGAAGATGCCGCCGATGACCACGGTCCCACCGTTTTCCACCAGCACCTGGGTCTTGACGTGCTTGGTGTCGATGGCAACACCCTGCTCGGTGCTCTCGCCACGGCTATCCTTGTTCACGTCCAGGTCCAGGATGATGTTGCCCTCGGGCGTGATCTGCGGCGTGACTTCCAGCTTCAACACGGCTTTCTTGAAAGCGATGGTGGTGGCGCCGTTGGGTGCTGTGACCGAATACGGATATTCGGTGCCCTGCTCGATCAGCGCCTTGGTCTGGTCGGCGGTGATCAGGCGCGGGCTGGAGACAATCTTGCCCTGCCCGTCTGCCTCCATGGCCGACAGCTCCAACGTCAGGAAGCGGTTGGCAGCGGAATTGAAGATGGACAGTGCAAACGACCCCACCCCCGTGACATTGGACAGAGAGGCAGGCAGGTTCACGAAACTGCCGCCCACGTCCACGTTGCCGCCAAAGCCGGCCGAGTTGGTGGCGTTGCCGTAATTGGTGCCCAGGGCCAGTCGATTTCCGCCACCAATGCCATAGCCACCGTCACCGCCGCGGTTGGCGCGCAGGTCGCCACCGCCCAGTCGTACCCCCAGCGAGCGACCGAAGGAATCACGCGCCTCGACGATGCGCGCTTCGATCATGACTTGGCGCACGGGTACGTCCAGGGTCAGCAGCAGCTGGCGCACTTCTTCCAGCTTGGCGGGCGTGTCCGTGACGAACAGCTGATTGGTGCGCGGCTCGGCGATCGCGCTGCCGCGCTCGGACAGGAAGCGGGCGTTCTGCGACGAGCCACCTCCCGACGCATTGGACGTCGTCAACTGGGCGACGATGTCGGCCGCCTTGGCGTAGTTCAGCTGATACGCCTGCGTGCGGGTGGGTTCCAGTTTTTGAATGGCTGCTGCCGCTTCATAGTCCTTGCGCACGCGCTCATCGATCTCGTCCTTGGGTGCGATCCACAGCACGGTGCCGGACTTGCGCATGCCCAGACCCTTGGCGTCCATGATGATCTGCAGCGCCTGGTCCCAGGGCACATCCTTGAGACGCAGGGTAAGGGAGCCCGTGACCGTATCCGAGGTGACGATGTTGAAGTTGGTGAAGTCCGCGATCACCTGAAGCAACGAACGCACTTCGATGTTCTGGAAGTTCAGCGACAGCTTCTCGCCCGTGTAATGCGGGCCCTGAGACAGCTTGTTCAGGTCCACCTTCTTGGGACGCACTTCCACCACGAATTGGCTGTCGCTCTGGTAGGCGCTGTGCTCCCACTCGCCAACCGGCTCGATGGACAGGCGCACGCGCTCACCCTGCTGGGTGGCGGTGATGGTCTGGATGGGCGTGCCGAAGTCGGACACGTCCAGGCGGCGGCGCAAGCCCTCGGGCAGCGACGAGCGCAAAAATTCCACCACCAGGCCCTTGCCTTGCTGCTGTAGGTCCACCCCGACCTGGTTGCTGGCCAGTGCGACGACAACACGGCCAGCACCATCGGTGCCGCGGCGGAAGTCCAGATCCTTGAGCGGCAGTACGTCCGCGTTGTGACTTTCGGCAAAGACGGTGCGCGGCGCGCTGGGCACCAGGGCGCCACCCGTCACCGCATCCAGCACCACCACCACGGTACGGCCCTGTACCTCGGCGCGATACGACGTGGGCTGCTTGAGGTTGAGCACGACGCGTGAGCGCTCATCCGTCTGGACGATGTTGGCGGACTTGACGTTGCCCTGGTTGATGTCGATCAGCGATCGGCCCGTGGCGTTGCCCACCCCGGGAAAGTCCAGTGCGATACGCGCCGGGCTTTGCGTGGCGAAGCCCGGCGGCGGCTCGGCGATGGGTTCCGACAGCTCAATGCGCAGCGTTTCCGATCCCCCCTGGAGGAAGCCGGAAACGGATTCAATGCTGGGGCGTGCATTCGCTGCGCCGGCGCCCAAGGTGGTGGCCAGGGCAATGGCCACCACCCAGAGGCGCTGCTGCAGACCTGTCTTGATTCGAATCATTATTTCTTCCCCCCACTTCCCTCTTGCAATTCAAGCGTCACCATGCGTTCGATCCAGTCGCCCGAGGAGTCCTGCACGATCTCGCGCAGCTGGACGTTGGTTTCATTGATGGCTGTGATCTTTCCGTAGTTCTGGCCCAGGTAGTTGCCGGCGCGTACCTGATACAGCAGCTTGTCCACGCTGATGAGCGCGGTGGGCGTGCCGCTCTTGTTCATACTGCCCACCATCTTCATAGCGTCCAGCGGATAGGCCTCCAGAGGCTCCTTGCGGCGCGCCATTTCGGGCGCGATCAGCGAAGCATTGGCGGCCGACTGCGCGGAGTCACGGCGCAGAACCTGCGTGAGCTTCTGCGGATCGAAGGGCTCCACGCCCCCCTGCGCCACGTAATTCTGGGGTGTGAACTGCTTGGGTTCGGACAAGGGCGTTACGCGCGGCTTGGTCGTTGCGCGCAAATCCTGCATCCATTGGCGCAATTCATCTTCGCCACTGGGACCACAACCTGCCAGCGTGAGCGCTGCCGCACAAAGCGCGGCTTTATACAAAGAACCCATCATTTCTTCGCGCCTGCTTTTTGCGTTGCAGCCTTCTGGGCTTGAATTTCCTCGGGATCGAGGTAACGGAAGGTGCGTGCCGTGGCTTCCAGCGTCAGTCCGCCCGCTGCATCTCTTGCGGAGGGCGCAAGAGCGATGTTATTGAGCGTGACGATGCGCGAGAGATTGGCGACATCGGAGGCAAACGAGCCGATGTCGTGGTACTTGCCAGCCACCTTGATGGCGATGGGCAGCTCGGCGTAGTAGTCCTTGACCACGACCTGACCCGGCCTGAACAGCTCGAACTGCAGGCTTCGGCCCAAACCGGCCTGATTGATATCGGACAGCAACGCCGCCATTTCCGCCTTGCTTGGCAGTTGCTTCTCGAGCTGGGTGACGTATTGCTGAACCTGTTCGCGCTGCTTCTTGAGCAGGTCCAGGCTCACTGCCTTGACCAGCTTCTTCTGGTAGTCCTGACGCAGCTGCTCCTCCGTGGCCCGCTCGCTTGCCAGTTGCTCCTCATACTCGGTCAGCTTGAAGAACCACAGTGCTGCAGCCACGCCACCTGCGATGAACAGGCACAGCAGCACGCGAGGCACGATGGGCCACAAGGACGGATCCTTGGGGTCTAGATTCTGGAATTGCCCCTGCAGGTTGTTCTGCAGGCGCGCAAAGTCCATCTTGGGCGCTTTTTTCTTCGTAGCCATGTTTGTTACTTCCCTGCCGCTGCGCTGGCGGCGTCGGCGGCCTGCTGCGCCTCGGAGCTACGAACCAGCCGGAAGCGCAGATTGAAGGAAGCGACACGGCGCTGATCCTTCGGCGAGAGCGCCACGTTGGCCGCGACGATCTCCACCAGTTCAGGCTTGGAGAACCAGGGTGTATTGCTGGCCAGGTTGCGCAGCATTTCTGAAACGCGCTCGTTGGACTGGGCCATGCCTTGCATGGTCACCACCTGGTCCTGCTGCTTCAGGCTGGTGATGTACACGCCTTCGGGCAGCTGCATCACCAACTCGTTGAGCAGGTGCACGGGCAGGTTGCGGTCGGACTGCAGGTCCTCCACGGCCTTCTGGCGCGCCTGCAGGGCTGCGATCTCGGCCTCGATGGTGGCGATTTCCTTGATCTGGCTTTCAAGCACCTTGATTTCGCTGCGCAGGAAGTTATTGCGTTCCTGCTGGTCGTCAATCATGACCTGGAACCACCAGTAAATGACGGCGGCAATGGCCAGGCCCACCAATGCCGACATCAGCATCACGGCCTGGAAGGCTTCACGCCGGCGCTTGCGCGCCGCCTCCCGATGCGGGAGCAGGTTGATCAGAATCACTGCAGGAACCTCCGCATGGCCAAGCCGCAGGAGGTGAGATACGAAGGCGCCTCACGCACCAGGTTCTTCAGCCGCACACCGCTGCCGATCTCCATGCCGTCGAACGGGTTCGCGGTGACGCAGGCAAAGCCCGTATTCTTGATGACCTGCTCGGTCAGTCCAGCCAAGGGCGCGGAGCCGCCTGCCAACATGATGTGGTCCACCCGGTGATAGGGAGTGCTGGTGAAGAAGAACTGCAGGGCGCGGGCAATCTCCTGCGACAGGCTGTCCACGAAGGGACGCAGCACGGCGGACTGGTAATCCTCTGGCAGATCGCCGTTGCGCTTCTTGGCCTCAGCTTCCTCTTGGGAAAAGCCGTACTGGCGCACGATCAGCTGCGTCAGCTGCGCACCGCCAAAGGCCTGGTCGCGTTCATAGAGAACGTCATCGTTGCGGATCACTTGCATGCTGGTGGTGAATGCGCCCACCTCGAACAGCGCCACCACGGCGTCTACGCCATTGCCGGGCAGCGCCTGGATCAGACGGCTGGCCGACAGTCGCGCCGCATGCGACTCGATGTCCATGATCACTGACTTGAGGCCAGCCGCCTCGGCCAGGCCCTGACGATCCTGCACTTTTTCCTTGCGCGAGGCAGCGATCAGCACCTCCACATCGTCCGGCGCACCTTTGGCGGGACCGATGACGCAAAAATCCAGGCTCACCTCATCCAGGGAAAAGGGGATGTACTGGTTGGCTTCGGATTCGACCTGCACCTCCAGTTCCTGCTCGGACATGCCGCCGGGCAGGTTGATGCGCTTGGTGATCACGGCCGATGGCGGCAGCGCCATGGCCACGTTCTTGGTCTTGGTACCGCTTTTCTTGACCAGACGGCGCACCGCGTCGGCGACTTCATCGAATTTCTCGATGTTGCCGTCCGTAACCCATCCACGCTCGAGCTGCTCAATGGCGCATCGCTCCAGGACCAGCTTGCCAGTACTGTCACGTCCCAGCTCCACCAGCTTGACGCTGGAGGAGCTCACGTCCACTCCCAACAACGGGACAGCCTTGCGACTGAATAACGACCCCACTTCGATCAAGGCGTCCCCCTGTAACTTAATTCTTGAGTCATGCAACGAAACTTAACAGCTCGCTTCAATGCTAGCAGCAAGGTACTTGAGCAACCAAGCATTTCTCCCGCCAGCGCCGGTCTGGGCGTTGTCAAAAGCAGACGCTTGAAGTTGGGTTAAAAAGGAGGACCACAGCCCCCGGCGTGACTAGAAATGGGGAGGGCAAAGAAGGCGGCGCCCAGCAGCCCTTCGCGCCACATTTTTATAATGGTCGGTTCGCTAGATCCCGCCCTCATGACGACGACGCCACCCACCAAAAAATCCCCTCCGCCCTCCCCCAGACTGCCGCGCTGGGTGCGCTGGCCTCTGCTTGCGCTGGCCTGGCTGCTGGGCCTCGCGGCGGCCGGGGCCGCCGTCGCGGTGCTGGCCGTGGCGCTGGGACTGGCGGTGGCCTACCCCAATCTGCCGGATATCTCCGAGTTGGCCGACTACCGGCCCAAGCTGCCGTTGCGGGTGTACTCGACCGAAGGCGCCCTTCTGGGCGAGTTTGGCGAGGAGCGGCGCAACCTGACCCCCATCGAAGACATCCCGCCGGTGATGACCAATGCAGTGCTGGCGATTGAAGACTCACGCTTCTTCCAGCATGGCGGGGTGGACTACAAGGGCGTACTGCGCGCGGCGCTGGCCAACCTGGGTCGGGTCAAGAGCCAGGGCGCATCCACAATTACCATGCAGGTAGCACGCAACGTATATCTTTCTTCGGAAAAAACATTTACCAGAAAGATTTACGAAATATTACTCACATTCAAGCTCGAACATCTGCTATCAAAAAACCAGATTCTCGAGATTTACATGAACCAGATTTATCTGGGTAATCGCGCATACGGTTTCGCGGCGGCCGCCGAAACCTATTTTGGCAAACCACTGAAATCCATCTCCATTGCCGAGGCTGCGATGCTGGCTGGTCTGCCCAAAGCCCCGTCGGCCTACAATCCCATCAGCAACCCCAAACGCGCGCGCGTACGCCAGCTCTACATCATCGAGCGCATGCAGGAAAACGGCTTTATCACCGCCCAGGAGGCCACTGAAGCCAAGGCTGAGCCCATCCGCCTGCGCTCGCCCAGCGACAACACACGCATCCATGCCGAGTACGTGGCCGAGATGGCGCGCCAGCTGATCTTTGCCCAGTACGGCAACGAGGCCTACACCCGCGGCCTGAACGTCTACACCACGCTCAATGCCGGCGAGCAGGAGGCCGCCTACCTGGCGCTGCGCAAGGGCATCATGGATTACGAACGCCGCCAGCACTATCGCGGACCCGAGCGTTTTGTGGATCTGCCCACCTCCGCCGCCGAGGCCGAGGATGCGATCGACGACGCACTGGCTGGCCACCCGGACAACGGCAACGTGCTGGCCGCCGTGGTGCTGGAGGCCTCCCCGCGCAAGATCGTCGCGGCGCGCGCCGACGGCGAGAAGCTGGAGATCACCGGCGACGGGCTCAAGCCCGCCCAGTCCGGGCTCTCCGACAAGGCGCCGCCCAACATCCGCGTGCGGCGCGGCGCCGTGATCCGCGTGGTGCAAACGCCCAAGAAGACCTGGGAGATCACCCAGCTGCCCGAGGTCGAGGGCGCCTTCGTCGCCATCGATCCACGCTCGGGTGCCATCCGGGCGCTGGTGGGCGGCTTCGACTTCGATAAGAACAAGTTCAACCACGTCACCCAGGCCTGGCGCCAGCCGGGCTCCGCCTTCAAGCCCTTTATTTACTCCGCAGCGCTGGAAAAGGGCTTCACCCCGGCCACCGTGATCAACGATGCGCCGCTGTTCTTCAGCGCCGGCGTGACGGGCGGCCAACCCTGGGAACCCAAGAACTACGACGGCAAGTACGACGGCCCGATGACCATGCGCGCGGGCTTGGCGCGCTCCAAGAACCTGGTGTCCATCCGCGTCCTGCAGGCCGTGGGGCCGAAGGTGGCCCAGCAGTGGGTGGCGCGCTTTGGCTTCGATGCTGAAAAGCACCCGGCCTACCTGCCCATGGCGCTGGGCGCGGGCTCGGTCACGCCCATGCAGATGGTGGCAGGCTTTTCGGTGTTCGCCAACGGCGGCTACCGCGTCAATCCCTACCTGATTACCCGCGTCACCGACCACAAGGGGCGCATCCTGTCCAACGTGCAGCCACCGGCCACGGCGGACAACCCGCGCGCCATCGATGCGCGCAACGCCTTCGTCATGAACAGCCTGCTGCAGGAGGTTACCCGCTCCGGCACCGCAGCGCGCGCTCAGGCGACGCTCAAGCGCCCCGATCTGTATGGCAAGACCGGCACCACCAACGACGCGGTGGACGCCTGGTTCGCCGGCTTTCAGCCCACCATCGCCGCCGTGTCCTGGATCGGCTACGACACGCCACGCAACCTGGGTAGCCGCGAGACCGGCGGTGGCCTGAGCCTGCCCATCTGGATCAGCTTCATGGAGAAGGCGCTTAAAGGTGTGCCCGTGGCCGAGCCCACGGTGCCTGCGGGAGTGACCAACGTCAGCGGCGAGTGGTACTACGACGAATACGTGCGCACCGGCGGCGTATCCAGCGTCGGCCTAGAGGCGAGCATGCCTTCCTCGGGCGAGAGCCCGCCCGCCCTGGCACCCACCGCTCCGCCGCCTGCCGAGGAGCGCAACCGCATCCTCGACCTGTTCAGGAATTAAAAGAAAAGAGCAAGGGGGTCAGGACGCGAACCGCAGCGCCTGGCCGCTCTGGTCACTGGCGGCGCGGCTCAGGTCGGCAAAGAATTCGCTGCTAGTCTTGGTGTCGCGCCACTGCTCGCCGTCCCACCGGTAGTGGTAGCCGCCCGAGCGCGCCGCCATCCAGATCTCGTGCAGGGGCTTTTGCAGATTCACGATGATCTGGCTCTGGTTGGCGAACGACACGGTGACCATGCCGCCCGTGCGCTGGCTGTCCAGGTCGCAGTCCGTCTCGTCGTTGATGCGGTCGCAGCCGCGCTCCACCGCCAGCAGCAGTTGTTCGGCGCGGTCCATGAATTCCAGGTCGGTCATTACTACAATTTGCAGATGCTCACAAGCCGCCGCATTCTAGCCAGCACCCTTTGCCTTGCTGCCGCCGTGGCATCCCTGGCCGCCTGCGGCCAGCGCGGCCCGCTCTACCTTCCTACCGAGCCGGCGGCCGCCCAGCGTGCCAGCCTGCCCGACACGCTACGGCCGGCACCTGCCGCCGCCGTGGCGCCGACAGCTCCTGCCTCCTCCATCTCCACACGTCCATGATCCCCTCTCCCCTGCCCGGCCAGCCCCAGCTGCACTACCGCGACCAGTCGCTCTATCTCGAAGACTGCCGCCTGGCCGATCTGGCGCACGAGCACGGCACGCCGCTGTACGTCTACTCCCAGGGCGCCATGCTGGACGCGCTGGCTGCCTACCAGCGCGGCTTTGCCGGGCGCCGGGTGCAGATCTGCTACGCCATGAAGGCCAATTCCTCGCTGGCCGTGCTGCAGCTGTTCGCGCGCCATGGCTGCGGCTTCGACATCGTCTCCGGTGGCGAGCTGCAGCGCGTGCTCGCCGCCGGCGGCGATCCGGCCAAGGTCATCTTCTCCGGGGTGGGCAAGACCCGCGCCGAGATGCGCCAGGCGCTGGAGGCCGGCATCGGCTGCTTCAATGTCGAGAGCGAGGCCGAGCTGGAGGTGCTCAGCGAGGTGGCCGTCGCCATGGGCCTGCGCGCGCCGGTCAGCATCCGCGTCAACCCGAATGTGGACGCCAAGACCCATCCCTACATCTCCACCGGCCTGAAGGGTAACAAGTTCGGCATCGCACACGAGCGCACGCTGGCCACCTACCAGCGTGCGGCGCAGCTGCCCGGGCTGCGCGTGGTGGGCATCGACTGCCACATCGGCTCGCAAATCACCGAGGAAACGCCGTTCATGGATGCGCTGGAGCGCATGCTGGACCTGGTGTCCGCCGTCGAGGCCGCGGGCATTTCCATCCACCACATCGACTTCGGCGGCGGCCTGGGCATCAATTACAACGGCGACACACCCCCCGCTGCCGACGCCCTGTGGGCCAAGCTGCTGGCGCGCCTGGATGCGCGCGGCTACGGTGACCGCCAGCTCATGATCGAGCCCGGCCGCTCGCTGGTGGGCAACGCCGGCGTGTGCCTGACCGAGGTGCTGTACCTCAAGCCCGGCGAGCAGAAGAACTTCTGCATCGTCGACGCCGCCATGAACGACCTGCCCCGCCCGGCGATGTACCAGGCCTACCACGCCATCGTGCCGCTGCAGCAGCAACCAGGCGCCGAGGGCACGCTGTATGACGTGGTCGGCCCGGTGTGCGAGAGCGGCGACTGGCTGGGGCGCGACCGCAGCCTGGCCGTGACCGCCGGCGACCAGCTGGCGGTGCTGTCCGCCGGCGCCTACTGCAGCGCCATGGCCAGCATCTACAACAGCCGCCCGCGCCCGGCTGAAGTGCTTGTCGACGGCGCCCGTGCCCATCTGGTGCGCGCGCGCGAGGGTGTGGTGGAGCTGTTTCGCAACGAGAGACTGGTGGACGGCGAAGCTTGATGCCCATCAAGGATTAACCATCCTGGCGGCCCTACTATTTGGGCTTTCCCCTTCTGGAAGTGCCGCATGTCCCTGGAACCCATCGAGCTATACCGCGACAGGAACCACGCCTGCCTGATGTTCACCGACCTCGTCGAGGAAGACGGACAGGCGGTGCAGGCCAACCAGTTCCTGATCGTGGACGGCGACACCGGCGCCATCATCGACCCCGGCGGTAACCTCGCGTTCAACGAGCTGTTCATGGGGATGACCAAGCACTTCCCTCCGCACAAGCTGTCCTATCTGATCGCTTCGCACGCCGACCCGGACATCATCGCCTCGCTGGACCGTTGGCTGACCAGCACGCCCGCCAAGCTGGTCATCTCGCGCATCTGGGAGCGCTTTGCGCCCCACTTCACCAAGGCCGGCAAGACGGAAAACCGCGTCATTGCCGTGCCTGACGGCGGCGGCCACTTGCCGCTGGGCCGGCAGGAGCTGGTGCTGCTGCCCGCGCACTTCATGCACTCGGAGGGCAACTTCCACTTCTATGACCCGGTCAGCCGCATCCTGTTTACCGGCGACCTGGGCGTGTCCATGACCAGCGGCGCCGAGGCGCGCGTGCCCGTTACCGAGCTGGCGCCGCACATCGCCCGCATGGAGGGCTTTCACCGCCGCTACATGGTCTCCAACAAGATTCTGCGGCTGTGGACGCGCATGGCGCGCCAACTGGACGTGGCCATGCTCGTGCCGCAGCACGGCGCGCCCATCCTGGGCAAGCAGGCCATCGAGGATTTCTACCAATGGCTGGACGGCCTGGCCTGCGGCATCGACCTGTTCGACGAGCGCGCCTACCAGCTGCCTACGGCCCAGATCGACCCGGCCACGCGCCAGGTGCGCCCGGCCCTGCAGGCTGTGGGACGATAAAGAGCTTTACAAGCCAAATCACCCTCCAGCGCCCGCCAATTAAGCGTGAGCAGCTATCTTTTTTGAGTATTGCTACGCCGGCGCAACAGGGGTCGCGCGGCCAGCAGCGCGGCCAGGATGACGCCGTAGACCACCACTTCGGCAAAGTCGTTCTTGCCCGCGCGCATCCACCAAAAGTGCAGCACCGCCAGCACGGCGACCAGGTACACGCTGCGGTGCAGGCGCTGCCAGTTGCGCCCGCCCAGCCAGCGCATGGCGCGGTTGAACGAGGTGGCGGCCAGCAGCGTGAGCAGCGCGAACGCCGCCATGCCCACCAGGATGAAGGGGCGCTTGGCGATGTCGCGGGCGATCTCGCCGGCGTCCAGCCCCATGTCGAACACGGCATAGCTCATCAGGTGAAGCAGCGCGTAGAAGAAGGTGAACAGGCCCAGCATGCGCCGAAAGCGCGCTAGCGCAGGCGCCTTCAAGGCCAGCCGCACGGGGGTGACGGCCAGCGTCAGGCACAGCAGGCGCAGCGTCCAGTCGCCCAGTGAGCGGATCAGCGCCTCGGCCGGGTTGGCGCCCAGGCGGTCGGCCGCGGCGCCCCACACCAGCCAGGCCAGTGGCGCCAGGCACAGGGTGAACAGCAGCGGCTTGGCCCAGGGCGTCAGCAGCCACTGCCCGCGCGCCGCCGCCCGGCCCTGCAGCGCCGCCATCAATAGAACTTCTTCAGGTCCATGCCGGCGTACAGCTGGCCAACCTGCGCCTCGTAGCCGTTGAACGGCAGCGTCTTGCGCCGCTTGGCGAACAGGCCGCCCTCGCCGATACGCCGCTCGGTGGCCTGGCTCCAGCGCGGGTGGTCCACGTCCGGGTTCACGTTGGAATAAAAACCGTACTCGTTCTTCGCGGCCTTGTTCCAGGCAGTGCCGGGTTCTTTTTCGACGAAGCGGATCTTCACGATGCTCTTGGCGCTCTTGAAGCCGTACTTCCACGGCACGACGATGCGCACCGGCGCGCCGTTCTGATTCGGCAGCACCTCGCCGTACATGCCGAAGGCCAGCAGCGTGAGCGGATGCAGCGCCTCGTCCATGCGCAGGCCTTCGGTGTAGGGCCAGTCCAGCACGCGGCTGTTCACGCCGGGCATGGCGGGCTTGTCGGCCAGGGTGACGAACTCGACGTACTTGGCGCTGCCCTGCGGCTCCACGCGGCGGATGAGCTCGGCCAGCGAATAGCCCACCCACGGGATGACCATGGACCAGCCCTCCACGCAGCGCAGGCGGTAGATGCGCTCCTCCTGCGGCGACAGCTTCAGCAGCTCGTCGATGTCGAAGCTGCGCGGCTTGTTGACCAGGCCCTCCACGGCCACCGTCCACGGCCGGGTCTTCAGGGTGGCTGCGTTCCTCACCGGGTCGCCCTTGTCGGTGCCGAACTCGTAGAAATTGTTGTAGGTGGTGGCGTCCTGGTAGTCGGTGAGCTTTTCCATGGTCATCGCCCCCGGCACGGCCGAGGCCCGCGCGGGCAGCGGCGCCAGCTTGCCAGGCGGCGCCACCAGCGCGCCATCGGCCGCCAACGCCGCACGGCCGGCCCAGACGGCCAGCGCCGCCCCGCCGGCGCCCGCGGCCAGCTGGCGCAGCAGGGTGCGGCGGTTTTCATAGGTGGCGCGGGGCGTGATCTCGCTGGCGTGCGGGTGCGTGAAACCGTTGTCGTGGCTAGGAATGCGCATGGCAGGCTCTCTGGAAAAGGCAGCAAGGAGACCAGTCTGCCGCAAGGCGCGCCGCGGTGCGGGCGGCGGGCGCATTTCCTGGGTGCCCAGATGGGTTGAACCGCGCCGATTCCGAAAAAATACCAATGAAAACCGCTGCCAGCGCTTGCCAGTCAAGCGCTGGCAGCTCCTGTATTCATAGCGTGCCGTAGCTGTGCAGGCCGCTCAGGAACATGTTCACGCCCAGGAAGGCGAAGGTGGTGACGGCCAGGCCGCCCAGCGCCCACCAGGCGGACAGGGTGCCGCGCAGGCCCTTCATCAGCCGCATGTGCAGCCAGGAGGCGTAGTTCAGCCAGACGATGAGGGCCCAGGTTTCCTTGGGGTCCCAGCTCCAGTAGCCACCCCAGGCCTCGGCCGCCCACAGGGCGCCCAGCACGGTGGCGATGGTGAAGAAGGCAAAGCCCACGGCGATGGCCTTGTACATGACATCGTCCAGCACCTCCAGCGCCGGCAGCTGCGCGGCGATGCGTTTGCGCGCCAGCAGGATGCCGCCCACGATCAGCGCCGAGATGCCGAAGTACACCATCCAGTAGCTGCTGCCGCCGCCGGCCGCCGCGTCCTGGCGGAAGGCCAGCGGCTCAAAGCACAGCACGATGCCCAGCAGCCACAGCGGCGCCAGCTTCCACCAGCGCGTCTCGCTGGCCTGCTGCTTGATCAGGTAGGCGAAGGCCACCATGGCCGCCAGCGCGAAGGTGCCGTAGCCGATGAAGTTGGCCGGCACGTGCAGCTTCATCCACCAGCTCTTCAAGGCCGGCACCAGGGGCTGGATTTCGTGCGCCTCGCGCACCACCGTGTACCACAGCAGGAAGCCCACGGCGGCGCTCACCACCAGCATGACGAAGGCGCCCAGGGCGCGCGTGCCGTACTGCTCTTCGTAGTACAGATAGAACAGCGCCGTCATCCAGCAGAACATGACGAACACTTCGTACAGGTTGCTCACCGGGATGTGTCCGATATCGGGAGCGATCTGGTAGCTCTCGTACCAGCGCACCATGGTGCCGATCAGCGCCAGGCCCACGGCCACCCAGGCCACGCGCGAGCCGATGCGCATCATGGTCTGGCGCTCGCCGCCCGCGAAAATGCCGATCCAGTAGAACACCGTGCTCATGAAGAACAGCATGCTCATCCACAGGATGGCGGACTGGCTGGACAGGAAGTACTTGAGCCCGAACACGGTGTCGGCGCGCGCCAGGTCGCCGCCGGCGTCGCCCTGGTACAGCCCGATGGCGGACAGCGACAGCGCCGCCACCACGACCATCAGCCACATGAGCGGGCGCCAGAACCAGCCCAGCCAGACGGCGGTGGGGATGGAGCCCAGCAGGATGCCCTTCTCGTACACGTCCATGTGCGCGCCGTAGCGCTGCAGCGCGAACAGCCCGCCCACCGTGACGACCAGGGCGAACAGCCAGTCCACCCAGGTGCGCCGGGCGAAGTAGCCCTGGTCCAGCGTGTAGGCGGCGGGAGTGGTTGAGGTGGCAGCGGTATTCATGTGGATGTACCTCCGGAAGGCGGCGAGCCAAGGACCTGAGTGGTGAGCTGGGCGAATTCGCGGCCGTTGTCCAGCACCTTGCGGTTGGTGGACATGGCCATGGTGGCGTGCGCGCCGCCGCCCTCGGGCGTGAGCCAGACCCACAGGCGCCGGTCGCGCACGTAGAGCATGGCGAACACGCCCAGGATCAGCAGCGCGCAGCCCAGGTAGACCACGTTCTTGCCCGGCGCGCGTGCGACCTGAAAGACGCTGGCCTGCACCTGCTTGAAGTTGACCAGCTCCAGCGCCACCGGCGCCGGGTAGGCCTGCGCGTCGCTCAACGAGAGCACGGTCTGCGTCATGTAGGCACGCGTGCGATCGTCCAGCGGCATGGGCGCCAGGCCGGCCTGGGCGCGGGTGAGCTGGGCCAGCTCGAACAGCGCGCCATTCAGGATGCGCACCAGCACCTCGCCGGCGCGCTCGCGCTCGGCCTCGGGCACGTTGGCCTCGATGAACTGCGAGACCGCCTGCAGCCCGCCGTTGCCACGGCCCTGGGCGTCCTGGCCGTCGCCGGCAAACAGCGCCAGCGCGCGTGTGGCGGACTGGATCAGCTGCTCGGCGAGGTCGGGGCGGGACTCGTCCACCGCCAGGGCGGCGTAGCGGCGCACGGCCTGCGCGCGCAGCTGCGCATCGGCCAGGGCCACGCGCAGGCGCACGAAGCCGTCCATGCCACCCTCGGTGTCCACCGGCACGCGCAGGTAGCGCAGCGGTTCGGTCGGGGTGTCGCGCACGCCCAGCAGGTACACCGGCAGCTGGCCGTCGCCCATGTCCACGGGCAGCATGTAGTTGTGGAACTCGCGCGCCTGGCCCGAGGCGTCGCGCAGCTTGTAGCCGATGCTGGGGCCGACGTTGCGCAACTCGCGCCGCGTCACGGTCTTGTTGCCGGCGCCCAGGCGCGACTCGATGGAGCCGCGCAGATCCACCTTGCGCACGTCGGCGCCCGAGCCCGGGCCCTCCTCGCCCATGTTCTCCACGTTCAGCACACGCAGCGCGGTGAACTCCAGCGTGGCCGCCTCGGGCAGCTTGCCGCGCTCGAGCTGGGCGGACGCGCCGATCACGCCGTCCACCTCGAACGGCGCCACGCCGGGCACCAGCGGGCGGGCACGCAGGCGCACCTGCGAGCCGCCGTCGTCGAAGCTGGACTGGTAGATCTCCACGCCCTTGTAACTGGCCGGATGGTTGACCTCGATGCGCGCCGGCGTGGCCTCGCCCGTGGCCTTGTCGTGGATCACCACCTCGCTGGCGAACAGCTTGGGCATGCCGGTGGAGTAGTGCTCCACGATGAACTTCTTCAGCTCGACGGAGAACGGCAGCTCCTGCAGCAGCAGGCCGTCCGACTGGTTCAGGATGGCGGTGCTGGACTGCGTGCCCTCGGACACCACCAGGTTGCCGCGGAAGGTGGGGTTGCGAGGAGACAGCCAGTGCTCGGGCGCCACCTCGGAGATCAGCCCGCCGCCCTGGTAGGGCGTCTTGCCGCCCAGCCACATCTGGGCGCGCACGATCAGGTCGCCATCCAGCAGGCCGCCCAGACAGATCAGCACGATGGCACTGTGCGCGGCGATGTAGCCCAGCTTGTGCGCCGCGCCGGCCTTGGCCGCCACCATGAAGCCGTGGCCCGCGCTGGTCTCGCGCGGCTGCACGCGCACCTTCCAGCCGCGGTGCGCGAGCTGGTGGCTGATGCGCCTGGCCGCGGCTTCGGGGGCCTCGGCGGCCAGGCTGCCGCTGGCCTTCATGCCGAAGGCCTGCAGGCTTTTCTCGCGGATGTCTTCCTTGTAGTTGCGGATGTCTGCCAGGTACTTGGGCGCGTGCCGGGCGATGCACAGCGAAGTGCTGATGACCAGGAAGGCCAGGATCAGCAGGAACCACCAGGCGCTATAGACCGCGTTGAGCTTGAGCGCCAGGAACAGCTCGGCCCAGAACGGGCCGAACTGGTTGACGTAGTTGTTCAGCGGCTCATGCTGCTTCATCACCGTGCCGATGACCGAGGCGATGCAGATCACCGTCAGCAGCGCGATGGCGAAACGCATGGACGCCAGCAGCTCGGTGACCGGGCGCAGCGCCTGTTGCAGGCGCGGGGCGCTGCGCGCGCCCAGGGTGGTGTCAGACATGGAAGAGGAAGACGAAGGCTCGGGCGTTCGGGTGGTGCAAACGAACAAAGGGCGGGCCATCCGTTCAGATGGGCCCGCCCGTCTTGGGTGGCATTATCGGCCGCAGGTTCCAGCAGGGCCTAGCGAGCCCCCACTGGCTTGATGTGAATCAACCTGCCGGTCAGCGCAGCCCGGCGATGTAGTCGGAGACGGCGCGGATCTCGCGGTCGTTCAGCTTGGAGGCCACGTCCGTCATCTGCGCGCTGTTGCCGCGCTTGCCGGCGCGGAAGTCGTTGAGCTGCTTGACGGTGTAGTCGGCATGCTGGCCCGACAGGCGCGGGTACTGGGCGGGCACGCCGGCACCGTTGGGGCTGTGGCAGCCGGCGCAGGCGGCGATGTTGCGGTCCTGCAGGCCGCCGCGGTAGATGCGCTCGCCCAGGGCGACCAGGTCCTTGTCCTTGGCAAAGCCGTCCTTGGCTGCCTTGGAGGCCAGCCACCAGGAGACGTTGCGCATGTCGTCCTCGCTCAGCATGGCGGCCATGCCCTGCATCACCGGGTCGGCGCGCTTGCCAGACTTGAACTCCTGCAGCTGCTTGACCAGGTACTCGGGGTGCTGCTGGGCCAGCTTGGGATTCGCGGCGATGGTGGAGTTGCCGTCGGCGGCATGGCAGGCCACGCACACCGTGCCGTAGGTCGCCTCGCCCTTGGCCAGGTCGGGCTTCGCAGGAGCCTTTGACGCGGCCGGGGCCGCAGCGGCGTCGGCAGCGGCGGCCGGAAGGGCGGGGGCTGCGAGCGCGGCAGCCATCAGCAGGGAGGCGAGCAACTTCATAACGTGGACTGGTTCTTGTGTGAAGGGCGCAAAACCCCGCGATTCTACAATGCACGCCACGGCGCCCCTGCGCGCCAAACCTTGTCCTGGATTAAACCCGCCCCGTGATGACGACCCCACCCGCCGCGCCAGCCGCCGCACCCGAGCCTGACGCCAAGGTCGCCCTCGGCTGGATGCACACCGCGCGCTTTCTGACCACCGCCGCCCAGCTGCACCAGCTGCCCCCCATCGACGTGCCGGAGATCGCCTTCGTCGGCCGCTCCAACGCCGGCAAGTCCACCTGCATCAACACCCTGACGCAGCAGCGCCAGCTGGCCTTCGCCTCCAAGAAGCCCGGCCGCACCCAGCACATCAACCTGTTCGCCCTGGGCCGCCAGGGCGTCATGGACGCCGTGCTGACCGACCTGCCCGGCTACGGCTACGCCGCCGTCTCGCGCGAGGACAAGCAGCGCTGGCAGCGCGTGATGCTCAATTACCTCCTGCAGCGGGAGAGCCTGACGGCCATCGTGCTGCTGTGCGACCCGCGCTTAGGGTTGACCGAGCTGGACGAGGCGCTGCTGGACGCCGTGCGTCCGCGCGTCGAAGCCGGCCTGAAATTCCTGGTACTGCTGACCAAGGCCGACAAGCTGACCCGCGCCGAGCAGGCCAAGGCGCTGTCGATCACGCGACTGCAGGCGGGCGGTGGCGAGGTCAGGATGTTCTCCGCGCTCAAGCGCCAGGGCGTGGACGAGGTGGCCCAGCTGCTGTGGCAGTGGGCACACCCGCCGGTCGAGCCCGCGCCCGAAGCCGAACCAGACTCCGAACCAAATCAGCCCTGAGCGCTTGCCCATCAAGCGCTGGCAGCTACGAAAGGCATAGCGCATGATGGACACCATCGAACACCACCTGCCGCACGGCATCACCCTGCACTGCCGCGTGGCGGGCGCGCCGGGCCGCCCGCTGCTGCTATTCCTGCACGGCTTTCCCGAAGGCGCCTTTGTGTGGGACGCGCTGGCCGCGCACTTCGCCCAGGCCGCCCACGGCGGTTACCGCTGCGTGGCGCCCTACCTGCGCGGCTATGCACCGTCGAGCAGCCCGGCCGATGAAGCCAGCTACCGCGCCCAACCCCTGGTGCAGGACCTGGCGGCACTGATCGCCGCCGAGGCGGGCCCGGCCGGCGCCGCCGCGGTGGTGGCGCACGACTGGGGCGGCGCCCTGGCCTGGAATCTGGCCGCGCTGCACCCGCAGCTGCTGCAGCGCCTGATGATCCTGAACGCGCCCCACCCCGGCGCCTTCCTGCGCGAGCTGCAGCACAGCCCGGCGCAGCAGGCGGCCAGCGCCTACATGCACTTCCTGCGCCGCCCGGACGCCGAACAGCTGCTGGCCGAGGACGGCTTCCGGCGCCTGTTCGGCTTCTTCGACCGGCCGGACGGCAGCGCGCCCGACTGGCTCACGCCCGCGCTGCGCGCGCAGTACCGCGCCGTGTGGAGCGCCGGGCTGACGGGCGCCTGCCACTACTACCGCGCCAGTCCGCTGGCGCCGCCGCGCGACGGCGACGAGCGCGTCCACGCCGTGCAGCTGCCGCCGCAGCTGCTCACCGTGGCCCGGCCCACGCTGGTGCTGTGGGGCATGGACGACCCGGCCCTGCTCCCCGGTCTGCTAGACGGACTGGACGCCTGGGTGCCGCGCCTGCGGGTGCAGCCCGTGCCCGGCGCCTCGCACTGGATCGTGCACGAGCAGCCCGACCTGGTACAGGCCGCGCTGGCCGGTTTTCTGGCCGAATAACTCCCGTTTTGATAGCTGCTCGCGCTTGAATGGCGGGCGTTGGAGGCCAATTTTGCTAGTAAAGCGGCGGCTGCCCCTCGGGCCGCGTCTTGAAGCGCCGGTGCACCCAGTAGTACTGCGCCGGCATGGTGCGGATGGCCGCCTCCAGCTCGCGGTTCATGCGGGCGGTGTCGGCCACGTGGTCGTCGGTGGGGAAGTTCTCCCAGGCGGGCGTCAGCTCGGCCACGTAGCCGTCCGGCGTCATGCGGCTGTACAGCGCGACCACCTTGGCCTTGCCGAGCCGCGCAAAGCGCGACAGCGACGGGATGGTGGCCGCGTCGGGCACGGCGAAGAAGGGCACGAAGACCGAGTCCTGGCGGCCATAGTCCATGTCGGGCAGCAGGTACAACATGCCGCCCTTGCGCAGGCAGGAGACGATGGGCTTGACCCCGGCGGCGCGGTTGAGCATGCGCACGTTGCCAAAGCGCTGGCGCCCGGCCATGAACCAGGCGTCCAGCACGGGATTGGGGTGGGTCGCGAAGATGGAGGTGGAGGGGCGCGGCGCCTGCAGCAGCAGCGCCAGGCCGCAGGCGTCCATGCCGTAGAAGTGCGGCGCGAAGATGATGGTGGGCGTGTCGCCCTCCAGCTCCGAGGTGGCGCCCACCAGCTTCAGGCGGCTGCGCACTACGTCCTCTGGCGCCGACCACAGCCAGCTGCGGTCCAGGAAGGTCTGGCAAAACAGCACGAAGGACTCGCGCGCCCAGGCGCGGCGCTGCGCCGCCGGCACCTCGGGAAAGCACAGCTCCAGGTTGCGCAGTGCCACGCGGCGGCGCGGCACGGCCAGCACGAACAGCACCCGGCCGATGCCGGCCCCCAAGGCGCGCAGCAGGGGCAGCGGCAGGCGCGCCAGCAGCCCCATCAGCGCCACGCCCAGGCGCGACAGCGCCACGCTCACGCGCCGGCCTCCGGCGCCGGGGCGCCGGCATGCTTTTCGCTGCGCGGGTGCTTGTAGCGGGCGTAACCCCACAGGTACTGCCCGGGACTTTGGCGAATCAGGTGTTCCATGGCCTGGTTGATCTGCAGCACGGCCGCGTCCAGCTCGGGCGCCAGGGGCTGCTGCGGCATGTCCTCGAAGTGCAGCACGTAGCCGCGCCCGCGCGGCAGCCGCTCGCACCGCACCAGCACCACGGCGGCGCCCGTCTGCTGCGCCAGGCGCGCGGCCAGCGTCATGGTGTAGGCCTCGCGGCCGAAGAAGGGCGACCACACGCCCAGGCCGAGCGGCGGCACCTGGTCGGGCAGCAGGCCCACGGCCTCGCCACGGCGCAGCGCCTTGAGCAGCTGGCGCACGCCTTGCAGCGTGGTGGGCACGGCCTCGATGCCGGGGCGGTTGCGCGCCGTCTCCATCACCCGGGCCAGCCAGGGCTGGCGCGCCGGGCGGTACAGGATGGTGATGGGGCCGTGCACCGGTGACCAGCGCTGGGCGGTTGCCTGCACCGACAGCTCGAAGCAGCCGATGTGCGGCGTGAGGAACACCACGCCCCGGCCGGCGGCCCAGGCGCGCTGCACGCATTCGGCGTTGCGCATCTCGCAGGGCGGCAGCTTCTGGGCGGACCACAGGCGTGGCGCCTCGGCCACCATGCGCCCGGCATGGGCCACGGCCGCGCGCACGTCGGCGAGCGAATACCCCGCGCCCGCGGCGTTGTCGATGAAACGGCGCCGGTAGGTGGGCGAGACGAAAAACACCACCCATCCGAGCGCCGCGCCGACGGCATGCAGCAGCCACAAAGGCAGCGCAGAGAAAAGGCGAAAAACGGTTGGCATTAAAATGACGGGGTCGCCGAGTTAAATGAGCAACTTGCAGGGCGACGTTAAACACAACTGCTAAAGCGTTCGCCATGAAGCTCCCGCAGGGCTTTGGGCAACGCCCAAACAAGCTGCTGACGACAAACACCGGAGTTTATTCAAATGGCGAACGACTTCCTCTTCACGTCCGAATCGGTCTCCGAAGGCCACCCCGACAAGGTGGCTGACCAGATCTCGGACGCCATCCTTGACGCCATCCTCGAACAGGACCCGCGCTCGCGCGTGGCCGCCGAGACGCTGACCAACACCGGCCTGGTGGTGCTGGCGGGCGAGATCACCACCAACGCCCACGTGGACTACATCCAGGTGGCGCGCGACACCATCCGCCGCATTGGCTACGACAACACCGACTACGGCATCGATTACAAGGGCTGCGCGGTGCTGGTGGCCTACGACAAGCAGAGCAACGACATCGCCCAGGGCGTGGACCACGCCAGCGACGACCACCTGAACACCGGCGCCGGCGACCAGGGCCTGATGTTCGGCTACGCCTGCGACGAAACGCCCGAGCTGATGCCCGCGCCCATCTATTACGCGCACCGCCTGGTCGAGCGCCAGGCCCAGCTGAGGAAGGACGGCCGCCTGCCCTTCCTGCGCCCGGACGCCAAGAGCCAGGTGACCATGCGCTACGTGGACGGCAAGCCACACTCGATCGACACCGTGGTGCTGTCCACCCAGCACAGCCCCGACCAGAGCGAGAGCGCGACCAAGATGAAGGCCAGCTTCACCGAGGCCGTCATTGAGGAAATCATCAAGCCCGTGCTGCCCAAGGAGTGGCTGCAGGACACCAAGTACCTGATCAACCCCACCGGCCGCTTCGTCATCGGCGGCCCGCAGGGTGACTGCGGTCTCACCGGCCGCAAGATCATCGTGGACACCTACGGCGGCGCCTGCCCGCACGGCGGCGGCGCGTTCTCGGGCAAGGACCCGACGAAGGTCGACCGCTCGGCCGCCTACGCCGCGCGCTACGTGGCCAAGAACATCGTCGCCGCGGGCCTGGCACGCCAGTGCCAGATCCAGGTGGCCTACGCCATCGGCGTGGCGCGGCCGATGAACATCACGGTCTACACCGAGGGCACGGGCGTCATCCCCGACGAGCAGATCGCCGCGCTGGTGCACGAGCACTTCGACCTGCGGCCCAAGGGCATCATCCAGATGCTGGACCTGCTGCGCCCCATCTACGCCAAGACCGCCGCCTACGGCCACTTCGGCCGCGAGGAGCCCGAGTTCACCTGGGAGAGGACGGACAAGGCTGCCGCGCTGCGGGCAGCGGCCGGACTGTAAGGCCCGGCGACCCGCGCCAGCGGGTTCGGCAGCCTTGCGGCACAAGGCCCAGGCGCTGCGTGCAGCGGCGGGGCTGTAAGGCCCCGCGGCCCGCTCGAGTGGCGGCGTGGCCGTGGCCTCAGGAGCTTATTCGCGCAAACCGGTAGCGTTATCAGCAGGCTCCTACGCAGGCCGACTTCAGCGGCCGACGGGATTGGATCGGGGCAGCTCCTACCTTAGGCAACACCGCGGCACCCGCCGTCGGCTTACTGCACAAGGAGGCTCCACATGCTCAAGTACGCCCTCATCTTCGCCATCATCTCGCTCATCGCGGGCGCCCTGGGCTTCACCGGCGTTGCCGCCGGCGCAGCCGGCATCGCGAAGGTCCTGTTCTTCATCTTCGTGGCCCTCGCCGTGCTGTTCGTGGTGCTGGCCATGCTGGGCGTGGGCGCGGCGCGCAAGGCACTGCGATAAGGCTACAGGCCGCGCGCCGATAGCGACAGGCTGCGCCGGAACGCCGGCCGCAGCCGGTACAGCTGGGCCGGGCGGTGGGCGCCGCCGCCCTGCAGCGCCCCGGGCACGGGCTCCAGCATGGCGAGCTCGTCCATCTTGCGGCGAAAGCTCACTTTGTTGAGCGGCTCGCCCAGCACCGCCTCGTAGACCGCCTGCAGCTGCGGCAGCGTGAACTGCTCGCCGCACAGATGCACGGGCAGCGACGAATACTGGCTCTTGCCGCGAACCCGCCCCACCGCCTGGCGCACGATGTCGCCATGGTCGAAGGGCAGCGCCGGCAGGCCGTCCACCGGAGCCAGGCACACACCTTCACCCAAGCCCTGCAGCCGCTCGGCCGGCACCAGGGCGCAGTACACCACCGCCAGCGACCAGCCGCGCGGGTCGCGCGCCGGGCCGGAGAAGGTGGCCAGCTGCTCCAGGTAGGGCGGGCGCACGCCTGCCTTCTCCTGCAGCACGCGCAGGGCGCTGGCCTGCGCGTCGGCGTCTTCCCAGGGATGGATGAAGCCGCCCGGCAGGGCCCAGGTGCCTGCAAACGGCGCGCGTTCGCGGCGTGCCAGCAGCACCTGCAGCGCGCCCTGCTGCAGCGTGAGCAGGACGGCATCGACCGTGCACAGCACGGTGCCGGAAGCTGGGTTTGAGGACTTTGGATCAGGCATGGACTAACAAGACTACCACCGGCGCCCCGCCGGCCGCTGGGCAAAGGTCGGACGCGCCAGTTAGTTGCGCACATAAACTAACGCCACTACACTGGCCCCATCGCACCGGGAAGCCGACATGACCGCCATCCACCTGCTCGCCATCGACCCCCAGAACGACTTTTGCGACCTGCCCGCCAGCTGGCACGGGCGCGACGCCGCTAGCGGCGCGGCCATCGCCCCTACCCTGCCCGTGGCGGGCGCCCATGCCGACCTGCAGCGCCTGGCCGCCCTGATTGCTGCGCAGGGCGATCGCATCGACCAGATCACCGTCACGCTGGACTCGCACCAGCGCTACGACGTGGCCCACCCGCTGTTCTGGCAGCGCGAGGGCGGCGCCCCGGTGGCGCCCTTCACGCCGATCACGGCGGCGCAGGTGCGCAGCGGCGAATACGCCCCGTGCGACGCCAGCGCCCGCGGGCGCGTGCTGGCCTACATGGACGCGCTGGAGGCCCAGGGCCGCTACACGCTCATGGTCTGGCCCGTGCACTGCGAGATCGGCAGCTGGGGCCACGGCGTGCACGCCGATGTTCTGGCCGCCTGCGGCCAATGGCAGGCGCGCCGCCAGCGTGCGGTCGCCAACGTCTTCAAGGGCATGAACCCCTGGACCGAGCACTACAGCGCCGTGCTTGCCGAAGTGCCCGACCCGCTCGATCCCGGCACCGACACCAACACCCGGCTGCTGGACGCGCTGGGCCAGGCCGAGCTGCTCCTGGTCGCCGGCCAGGCCAGCAGCCACTGCGTGCGCGCCACCACCGAGGACCTGCTGCGCCACCTGCCGCAGCGCGTGCCCGGATGGCAGCCCAGCCGCCTGGTGCTGCTGACCGACTGCATGAGTCCGGTGGCTGGCTTCGAGGCCCAGCACGCCGCCTTCCTACAGGCCATGCAGGCCCAGGGCGCACGGCTGGCAGTTTCAAGCGAAATCAGCCTCTAACGCGCTCCAGTCAAGCGCCAGCAGCTATCAAACAAGGAGTGATCCATGGCCCCCATCATCACCAGCCTGCTGGACACCGACCTGTACAAGTTCACCATGTGGCAGGCGCTGCTGCACCGCCACCCGCAGACGCAGGCCGAGTACCGCTTCGTCTGCCGCAACCAGCCGGCCTACCCGCTGGCCTCGCTGGTGGACGCGGTCAACGCCGAGCTGGACGCGCTGTGCCGCCTGCGCTTCGCGCCCGATGAGCTGGACTATCTGGCCGGCCTGCGCTTCATCAAGAGCGACTTCATCGACTTCCTGCGCATCTTCCAGTTCCAGCGCGGCTTCATCGAGGCGCGGGCCCAGGGCGAGCAGCTCACCATCGTGGCGCGCGGCCCGCAGGTGCACGTGATGGGTTTCGAGATCTACGTGCTGGCCATCGTCAACGAGCTGTACTTCCGCCAGTTCGACAGCGCAGCGGCGCTCGCCGAGGGCCGCGCGCGCCTGTCCGCCAAGGTGGCCCGCCTGCAGCGCTGCGCAGCGCAAGGCCCGCGCCTGCGCCACCCCTTCGAGATGTTCGACTTCGGCCTGCGCCGGCGCTACAGCGGCGCCTGGCAGCGCGAGGTGGTGCAGGCCTTCGCGCAACAAGCGCCCGCCTGGTTCAAGGGCACCAGCAACGTGCTGCTGGCGCGCGACCTGGGGCTGGTGCCCATCGGCACCATGGCGCACGAATACCTGCAGACCTACCAGGCGCTGGGCGTGCGGCTGCGCGACTTCCAGATCGCCGCGCTGGAGGACTGGGTGCAGGAATACCGCGGCGACCTCGGCATCGCGCTGACGGACACCGTGGGCATGGACGCCTTCCTGGCCGACTTCGACCTGTACTTTGCCAAGCTCTTCGACGGCCTGCGGCATGACTCGGGCGACCCCGTCGCGTGGGGTGAAAAGGCCCTGGCGCACTACGCGCGACTGCGCATCGACGCCTCCACCAAGCGCTTCGTGTTCTCCGACGGGCTGAACCTGGAGCGCGCGCTGCAGCTGTACGCCCACTTCGGCGACCGGGTGCAGCTGGGCTTTGGCATCGGCACCCAGCTGACCAACGACCTGGGCCTCACGCCCCTGAACATCGTCATGAAGCTGGTGCGCGCCAACGGCCAACCGGTGGCGAAACTTTCCGATACGCCCGGCAAGACGCTGTGCGACGATGCTACGTTCCTGGCCTACCTGCGCCAGGTCTTCAACGTCAACGACTGAATCAACGAGTCACACCATGCTCCGCATCACCCTGGCCCAGCTCAACCCGACCGTGGGCGACATCGAAGGCAACACGCAGCGCATGGCCGCCGCCGCGCGGCAGGCGGCTGGCGAAGGCGCCCAGCTCATCGTGTTCGGCGAACTGGCCGTCACGGGCTTTCAGCCCGGCGACCTGCTGGCCGAACCCGGCTTCCTGGACCGCGTGGACGCCGCCCTGGCCCTGCTGCAGCGCGAAAGCGCGGCCCTGCCCGACCTGCACTGGGTGCTGGGCGCGCCCACGGCCCACGCGGGCGGTCCGAACGCCCTGCCGCACGACAGCCTGCTGGTGCTGCAGGGCGGACAGCTGCGCCTGTCCGTGGCGCGCCGGCAACTGGCCGCGCAGGGCGATCCGGACCTGCGCCGCCACTTCGCGCCAGGCCCGGCCGGCGCGCCCCAACTGCTGGACATTGGCGGCGTGCGGGTGGGCTTCGTGGTGGGCGAGGACCTTCAGGACGAGGCAACCACCGCCGCCCTGGCCGGCGCAGCCCCCGGGCTGGTGGTGCACATCGGCGCGCGCAGCAGCTGCCTGGGCCGGCGCGCCCGGCACCATGCCGAGTGCGCCCAGGCCAGCGAGCGCCTGCGCGCGCCGCTGGTCAGCGTGCAGCAGGTGGGCGGGCACGATGACCTGGTCTACGACGGCGGCTCGCTGGCCGCCGTGCCGGGCGCCGGCGTGGTCTTCGAGGCGCTGCGCTTCGAGGAGGACGCGCCCCTGCTGGAGCTGCACGACGGCGGCCGCCTGAGCGGCGCGCGCGGCCAGGCGCTGGCGGACGTGCTGACCCAGGGCCTGCCGCTCATGGAGTTCTACCGCCGCCAGATCGTGCTGGGCCTGCAGGACTATGCGCGCCGCTGCGGCTTTGCCAAGGTGCTGGTGGGCAGCTCGGGCGGGCTGGACAGCGCCCTGACCCTGGCCCTGGCCGTGCAGGCGCTGGGCGCGCAGAACGTGGTGGGCGTCACCATGCCCTCGCGTTTTTCCACCGCCGGCTCGGTTCAGGATTCGCTGGCGCTGGGCCGCAACCTGGGCATCGAGCTGCTCAGCCACCCCATCGCCGACCTGGTGGCCGCCTATGGCGGGCAGTTCCAGGGCAGCTTCGGCCAGCCGCTGGCCGGCCTGGCGCTGGAGAACGTGCAGGCGCGCATCCGCGGCACGGTACTGATGGAGTACTCCAACACCTTCGGCCACCTGCTGCTGACCACCGGCAACAAGTCCGAAATCTCCGTGGGCTACTGCACGCTGTACGGCGACACCTGCGGCGGCCTGGGCCTGATCGGCGACATCTACAAGACCGAGGCCTTCGAGCTGGCGCGCCACCTCAACGCCCGGGCCGGGCGCGAGCTGGTACCACAGGCCGTCATCGACAAGCCGCCATCGGCCGAGCTGTCCCCGGGCCAGCGCGACGACGACAGCCTGCCGCCCTACCCGGTGCTCGACGAGGTGCTGAAGTTCCTGGTCGAAGGCCCGGCTCTGCCGCCGGCGCAGTACCAGGCCGCCCGCGCCTTCGTCGAGGAGCAGCAGCGCAGCGAGGAAGGCCGCGCCCTGGTGCAGCGCGTGCGCCGCCTGATGGCCATCAGCGAGTACAAGCGCCACCAGGCCGCGCCCGTGCTGCGCCTGCGCCCGCGCCCCTTCGGCGCCTACGGTCGGCAGATGCCGATCGCCGCGCGCCTGGGCTGAGCCCGCCGCAAAATAACAGCCAAAATGGCCTCCAGCGCTTGCCCATCAAGCGCTGGCAGCTCTCTTTTTGATAGTCAATCCCGCATGCTCGACACCGCCATCCTGATCGGCCGCTTCCAGCCCGTGCACAGCGGCCACCTGGCCCTGCTGCGCGAGGCGCTGGCGCAGGCGCGCCAGGTCATCGTCATCGCCGGCTCGGCCTTCCAGGCGCGCACACCCAAGAACCCCTTCACCTGGGAAGAGCGCGCGGCCATGCTGCGCGGCGCACTGGCGCCGCAGGAGGCTGCGCGCCTGCGCGTGCTGCCCGTGCGCGACTACTACGACCAGGCGCGCTGGGTGTCGGCCGTGCGCGCAGCCGTGGCGCCGCATGTGGAAGCCGGCGCGCGCATCGCGCTGGTCGGGCACTTCAAGGACGCCAGCAGCAGCTATCTGGCGTGGTTCCCCGACTGGCAGCTGGTCGACCTGCCGCGCCAGGGCGACATCGACGCCACCCGCATCCGCGACGCCTGGCTGGGTGCTGCCCCTGGCGCGCTGGACGCCGCCCTGGCGCCGCTGGCCGCCAGCCTGCCCGAGGCCACGCGCGCCCAGCTGCAGGCGCTGGCCGCCACGCCCCACTACGCCGATCTGCAGCAGGAGTGGCGCATGCTGCGCGCGTACCGCGCCGCCTGGGCCGGTGCGCCCTACCCGCCCGTGTTCGTCACCGTGGACGCGCTGTTGCGCTGCCAGGACCAGGTGCTGCTGATCCGCCGCGCCCAGGCGCCCGGGCGCGGCCTGATGGCGCTGCCCGGCGGCTTCATCGAGCAGCGCGAGACGCTGTGGCAGTCCTGCCTGCGCGAGCTGGCCGAGGAGACGCAGTGCGCCCTGCCCGAGGCGCAGCTGCGCGCCGCGCTGCGCGGCGTGGCCGTGTTCGACCACCCGGACCGCAGCCAGCGCGGGCGCGTCATCAGCCACGTGCACTACTTCGACCTGGAAGGCAGCGGCCCGCTGCCCGCCGTGCAGGCCGCCGACGATGCCAGCGAGGCCCGCTGGGTGCCGCTGGCGCAGCTGGGCGCCATGGAGCCCCAGTTCCACGACGACCACTTCCACATCCTGGACCACTTCCTGGGGTTGACGCCGCCCTTGTGAGCGCCGCGGCCGGCGCTACCATCGTCCGATGCCGCCGATGACAGCCTCCCTGCCCACCGCCTCGCTGCCGCTGGATGCCGAGAGCATCCACGCCCTGGCGGCGCGCTCCATGTTCGAGCTGTTTTCCAGCATCAGCGAGGGCATGTTCCTCATCGACCGCTCGGGGCGCATCGTCTGGGTCAACGACAGCTACCAGCGCTTTCTGCCCGCCCTGGGCCTGGGCTCGGTGCAGGACTTCGTCGGCCAGATGGTCGAGGACGCCATCCCCGGCACCCAGATGCGCCGCGTGCTGGAGACCGGCAAGCCGGAGCTGATCGACCTGCTCACCAACCGTGCCGGCACCTTCGTGGTCAGCCGCATCCCGCTGCGCGACGAGGGCGGCAGCGTCATCGGCGCCATCGGCATCGTGTTCTTCGACCATCCGGAGACCACGCTGCGCCCGCTGATCAGCAAGTTCGCGCAGATGCAGCGCGACCTGGACGACGCCCGGCGCGAGCTGGCCGCGCAGCGCAACCGCAGCCTGGCGGCGCCGGGCACGGGCGAGCGCCGCGCCAAGTACACCTTTGCCAGCTTCATCGGCTCCAGCCCCGCGGCGGCCGAGGTCAAGCGCCAGGCGCGGCGCGCTGCACAGTCGGCCAGCCCGGTGCTGCTGCTGGGCGAGACCGGCACCGGCAAGGAGCTGCTGGCGCACGCCATCCACGCCGCCTCCAGCCGCGCCGGCGGGCCGTTCGTCAGCGTGAACATCGCCGCCATCCCCGACACGCTGCTGGAGGCCGAGTTCTTCGGCGTGGCCCCGGGCGCCTATACCGGCGCCGACCGGCGCGGGCGCGACGGCAAGTTCAAGCTGGCCGATGGCGGCACGCTGTTCCTGGACGAGATCGGCGACATGCCGGCCAGCCTGCAGGCCAAGCTGCTGCGCGCGCTGCAGGAGGGTGAGGCCGAGCCGCTGGGCAGCAACCGCCTGGTGCCGTTCGACGTGCGCGTGCTGGCCGCCACCTCGCGCGACCTCGCCGCGCTGGTGCGCGAGGGGCGCTTCCGCGAAGACCTGTTCTACCGGCTGCATGTGCTGCCCATCCGCGTGCCGCCGCTGCGCGAGCGGCGCGGCGACATCCCGGCGCTGGTCGAGGCGCTGTGCGAAGACCTGGCCCTGCGGGGCGGCGACGCCCCGCCCGAACTGCTGCCCGGCGCTCTGGCCCTGCTGGCCGGCCAGCCCTGGCGCGGCAACATCCGCGAGCTGCGCAACGTGCTGGAGCAGGCCGCCATGCGCAGCGACAGCCAGAGCCTGGACGCCGAGCAGCTGGCGCGCGTGCTGCGCGAGGCCGGCGTGGAGCCCGCCGCCCCGCTGGAGCCTATGGAGGCCCGCGCCGACGCCGGCGACGAGCAGTGGCTGCGCCCGCTGGCCGTGCAAGTGGCCGAGCTGGAGCGCCGCGCCATCGCCGCCGCCCTGCGGGCCCACGGCGGCAACAAGCTGGCCAGCGCGCGCACCCTGGGCATCTCGCGCGCCAAGCTCTACGAACGGCTGGAAAACCCTGATCGCTGAACAGACAACTGTCTGTTTTTCAGGCAATGCAATTGTCTGAAATTCGGACAATCCCGTCGCTGCAACGGAAAATTCCATAATAAATCAACGGCTTGCTTCCTGGCACGGCTTGTGCAGTCTCTCGTGCATCACTACAGGAGACAACCGCCATGCAACGCCGCACCCTGGTGGCTCTGGCCGCCCTCGCCAGCGCCACGCTGTCTGCCCCCGCCTTCGCGCAGTCCGAGATCCGCATCGCCCACGTCTACAGTAAGACCGGCCCGCTGGAGGCCTACGGCAAGCAGACCCAGGCCGGCTTGATGATGGGGCTGGACTACGCCACCGGCGGCACCATGACCGTGGCCGGCAAGAAGCTGCTGGTGCTCGAGCGCGACGACCAGGGCAAGCCCGACCTGGGCAAGAGCCTGCTGGCGGCGGCCTACTCCGATGACAAGGCCGACATCGCCGTCGGCCCCACGTCCTCCGGCGTGGCGCTGGCCATGCTGCCGGTGGCCGAGGAGTACAAGAAAATCCTGCTGGTCGAGCCCGCCGTGGCCGACGCCATCACCGGCGACAAGTGGAACAAGTACATCTTCCGCACCGGCCGCAACAGCAGCCAGGACGCCATCAGCAACGCCGTGGCCATGGACAAGGAAGGCGTCACCGTGGCCACGCTGGCGCAGGACTACGCCTTCGGCCGCGATGGCGTGAAAGCCTTCAAGGACGCGCTCAAGCACGCCAAGATCGCGCACGAGGAATACCTGCCGCAAAACACCACCGACTTCACGGCCGGCATCCAGCGCATTGTCGATGCGCTCAAGGACAAGCCCGGGCGCAAGGCCATCGAAGTCATCTGGGCCGGCGGCACCCCGCCCTTCAACGCCCTGGCGGCGCAGGACCTGAAGAAGCGCTTCGGCATCGAGGTCTTCACCGGCGGCAACATCCTGCCGGCCATGGCCGCGTACAAGAACTTCCCCGGCATGGAAGGCGCGACGTACTACTACTTCGGCATCCCCAAGAACCCGGTGAACGACGCCATGGTCGCCATGCACTACAAGCAGTACAAGACGCCGCCAGACTTCTTCACCGCCGGAGGCTTCTCGGCCGCCATGGCGCTGGTCACGGCGCTCAAGAGCACGAACGGTGAGACGGGCACGAACAAGCTCATCAAGGCCATGGAAGGCATGAGCTTCGAGACGCCCAAGGGCACGATGACCTTCCGCAAGGAGGATCACCAGGCCATGCAGAGCATGTACCACTTCCGCATCAAGGACGACCCGGCCTTCGCCTGGGGCGTGCCCGAGCTGGTGCGCGAAATCAAGCCTGCGGAAATGCAGGTGCCGATCCGCAACACGCGCTGAACCGGCCGCGCCCGGGCCGCACACGCCGCCCGGCTTGTACCGGCCCAGCCCACGGGCGCTGGGCACCGCTCCTGGGGCGCAGCGTCGCTCCCATTTCCCACTGCACAGGAGAGATCAGCCATGTCTTTGCATCAGTATGTGGCGGCCGCGGCACTGGCCGCCGCCGGCCTGGCGCACGCCGCGCCGCCGCTGGGTCAGTACAACATCGACACGACCCGCATCAGCGTCTCCGGCCTGTCCTCGGGCGGCTTCATGGCCAACCAGCTGGGCACCGCCTACTCGGCTACCTTCATGGGCGTGGGCATCTTCGCGGCCGGGCCGTACTTGTGCGCCGGGCAGAGCAACTACACGGCGTGCATGTACAACGCCACCATCAGCGCCGCGCAGCTCAGCGGCATGCAGTCCAGCCTGGACGGCTACGCCGCCAGCGGCGCCATCGATCCCAAGGCGCAGCTGGCCCGGCAGAAGATCTACCTCTTCACCGGCACCAGCGACTACACCGTCGGCCCCAACCTGACGGACGCGCTGCAGACCCAGTACCTGAACAACGGCGTGCCGGCGGGCAACATCGAATACGTCAAGCGCCCCGGCACGGCGCACGTGCTGCCCACCGACTTCGACAGCACGGGCAACAACGCCTGCAGCAGCAGCACCTCGCCCTACATCAGCAATTGCGGCTACGACGGCGCCAAGGCCGCCCTGAGCCACTTCTACGGCCCGCTCAACGCGCGCAGCAACGCGCCGGCGGCCGGCAACTACGTCGAGTTCGACCAGGCCGCCTACACCCAGGCCAACCCCGGCATGGCCAGCAACGGCTGGCTGTACGTGCCGCACAACTGCGCCACGGGCACACAGTGCAAGCTGCACGTCGTGCTGCACGGCTGCCAGCAGAGCACGGACAAGATCGGCGACAAGTTCGTGAAGAACACCGGCTTCAGCCGCTGGGCCGACACCAACAACATCGTGGTGCTGTACCCACAGGCCAAGATCGACAATAACAGCCGCTCCACGGCCAAGAGCGGCATGCTGCCCAACCCCAATGCCTGCTGGGACTGGGTGGGCTGGTACGGCGGCAACTTCGCGCAAAAGAGCGGCACGCAGATGGCCGCCATCAAGGCCATGGTGGACCGCATCGCCTCGGGCCCGGGCTCCGGCCCCGGCAACGGCGGCGGCGATGACGGCGGGGGCACCAACCCGCCCGACCCGGTCCTGCCCGCGCCGGCCGGCCTGAGCGCTTCCAACGCCACCACCACCAGCATGGACCTGGCCTGGAGCGCCGTGCCCCGCGCCAGCGGCTACAACGTCTACCGCAACGGCAGCAAGGCCAATGCGCTCACCGTCCACGCCACGGCCTACACCGATTCGGCCCTCGCCGCCGCCACCACCTACAGCTGGACGGTGCGCGCGCTGGACGGCAGCGGCGCCGAGGGTGCGGCGTCCGCCGCCGTCAGCGCCGCCACGCTGGCGCCTCCGGTCACCCCCGGAACCTGCACCACGGCCAGCAACTACGCCCACGTGCAGGCCGGCCGCGCCGTGCTGCAGGGCGGCTACGCCATCGCCAAAGGTTCCGGGCAGAACATGGGGCTGTGGAACGTCTTCGTGACCACCCCGCTCAAGCAGACCGGCCCCGACTACTACGTGATCGGCACCTGCGGCTGAGCCACGCGGCCGTTTCCTCCTGCAGATGCATCCATGGGCACACTGACCACCGAGAACCTGACCATCCGCTTCGGCGGCCACGTGGCCGTGGATGGGGTGAGCTGCTCGTTCGAGCCGGGCACGCTCACCGCCATCGTCGGGCCCAACGGGGCCGGCAAGACGACGTACTTCAACCTGATCTCGGGCCAGCTCAAGGCCAGCAGCGGCCGGGTGCGGCTGGGCGGGCGCGAGTTGACCGGGCTGCCGGCCTCGGCGCGCACGCGCGCCGGGTTGGGGCGGGCCTTTCAGCTGACCAACCTGTTCCCGTCCCTGTCCGTGCTGGAGAACGTGCGCCTGGCCGTGCAGGCCACGCAGCGCGGCGCGCACCGGCGCGGTCTGAACCTGTGGAGCGTGTGGAGCGACCACCGCCAGCTGACCGACCGCGCCAGGGGCATCCTGGAATCCGTCGCTCTGCAATCGCGCGCCGACAGCCCCGTGGCCAGCCTGCCGCACGGCGACCAGCGCAAGCTGGAGGTGGCGCTGTTGATGGCGCTGGAGCCGCAGGTCTACATGTTCGACGAGCCCACGGCCGGCATGAGCCACGATGAGGCGCCCGTCATCCTCGACCTGATCCGCCGCTTGAAGCAGGACCGCAGCAAGACCATTTTGCTGGTCGAGCACAAGATGGACGTGGTGCGCGAGCTGGCGGACCGCATCGTGGTGCTGACCAATGGCCAGCTGGTGGCCGACGGCCCGCCCGAGGAGGTCATGGCCAGCAGCGTGGTGCAGGAGGCCTACCTGGGCCGCCGCCGGCAGGAGGCCGCATGAGCAGCAGCAGCGGCAACGACGACCTGCTGACCCTGCAAGGCGTGCACACGCACATCGGCGCGTACCACATCCTGCACGGCGTCGACCTGGCCGTGCCGCGCGGCGAGCTGACCATGCTGCTGGGGCGCAACGGCGCCGGCAAGACCACCACGCTGCGCACCATCATGGGCCTGTGGCGGGCCTCGCAGGGCAGCGTGCGCTTTGGCGGGCAGGACATCACGCAGCTGGCCACGCCGCAGATCGCCCGTTCGAACATCGCCTACGTGCCCGAGAACATGGGCATCTTCGCGGACCTGACGGTGCAGGAAAACCTGCTGCTGGCCGCCCGCGGCGCACAGCGCGCCGCGCAGATGGACCAGGCGCGGCTGCAGTGGATCTTCCAGCTCTTCCCGGCCGTGGAGAAGTTCTGGCGCCACCCGGCGGGCAAGCTCTCGGGCGGGCAAAAGCAGATGCTGGCCGTGGCCCGCGCCATCGTCGAGCCACGCGACCTGCTCATCGTGGACGAGCCCAGCAAGGGCCTGGCGCCGGCCATCATCGACAACATGATCGACGCCTTCGCGCAGCTGAAAGCCGGCGGCGCGACGATCCTGCTGGTGGAGCAGAACCTGGACTTCGCGCGCCAGCTGGGCGACGGCGTGGCCGTGATGGACAACGGCCGCGTGGTGCATTCAGGCCGCATGGCCGCGCTGGCGGCCGACGAGCAGCTGCAGCGCTCGCTGCTGGGGCTGGCCCTATGAACTTCAAACTTTTTTGGCCTCCAGCCCTTGCCAGACAAGCGTTGGCAGCTATTCGAACCATAGCATTCCAGGAGGCAGCGAGATGAGCGCCCGCGACCTGGACTGGCGCCCCCTGGCCCTGGTGCCGCTGCTGGCGCTGATCGCCGCGCCGCTGGTCGGCTCGGCCTCGACCTGGCTGACGCTGACCGTGGCCGGGCTGGCCATGGGCATGATCATCTTCATCATCGCCTCGGGCCTGACGCTGGTCTTCGGCCTAATGGACGTGCTGAACTTCGGCCACGGCGTGTTCATCGCCCTGGGCGCCTTCGTGGCCACCAGCGTGCTGGGCGCCATGGGCGACTGGACAGCTTCAGCCGCGCTGTGGCGCAACCTGGTGGCGGTGCTGCCGGCCATGGTGGTGGCGATGCTGGTGGCCGGCGCCGTGGGCCTGGCCTTCGAGCGCTTCATCGTGCGGCCCGTGTACGGCCAGCACCTCAAGCAGATCCTCATCACCATGGGCGGGATGATCATCGGCGAGGAGCTGATCAAGGTGGTCTGGGGCCCGCAGCAGATCCCGCTGCCGCTGCCCGCGGGCATGCGTGGCTCGCTGCTGGTGGGTGACGCGGCCATCGAGAAGTACCGCCTGATCGCGGTGGTCGTGGGCCTGGCGGTGTTCGCCCTGCTGGCCTGGACGCTGGCGCGCACCAAGGTCGGCCTGCTGATTCGCGCCGGCGTGCAGGACCGCGAGATGGTCGAGAGCCTGGGCTACCGCATCCGGCGGCTGTTCGTGGGCGTGTTCGTGGTGGGCTCGGCGCTGGCCGGCCTGGGCGGCGTGATGTGGGGGCTGTACCAGCAGAGCGTGGTGCCGCAGATGGGCGCGCAGGTCAACATCCTGATCTTCATCGTCATCATCATCGGCGGCCTGGGCTCTACCTCCGGCGCGCTGATCGGCGCGCTGCTGGTGGGGCTGATGGCCAACTACACGGGCTTTTTGCTGCCCAAGGTAGCGCTGTTTTCCAACATCGCACTGATGGTGGCCATCCTGCTGTGGCGGCCGCAGGGCCTGTTTCCAGTCACGAGCCGATGAGATACCCCCTGAGTCGCTTCGCGCCTTCACCCTGCAAGGGAGACGCCACCCGTGCGGCGGGGCGGCCCTTGCACGGTGGCCGCTGGCCCAGGTGGCGCCCAAGCAGGGCGCCGCAGCCCTGCGCAGGGCGCACCGGGGCACAGAAGAAAGGCACATCCGCATGCTGAACCGCCTTCTCTCCGGCGACTACCCGCGCAACCGCGTGCTGGCGGCCCTTCTGGTGGCCATCTTCGTCGGGCTGCTGCTGGCGCCCTTCCTGTTTCCCGGCGTCAAGGCGCTGAACGTGGCGGCCAAGGTGCTGATCTTCGTGGTGCTGGTGGCCAGCTTCGACCTGCTGCTGGGCTACACCGGCATCGTCAGTTTTGCGCACACCATGTTCTTCGGCATCGGCGCCTACGGCATCGCCATCGCCACCACACGCATGGGCGCCACCTGGGGCGCACTGGCCGCGGGCACGGCCGGGGCGCTGGCCCTGTCGCTGCTGCTGTCGCTGGCGGTGGGACTGTTTTCGCTGCGGGTGCGTGCCATCTTCTTCGCCATGATCACGCTGGCCGTGGCGGCGGCGTTCCAGACGCTGGCCTCGCAGCTGTCGGAGCTGACGGGCGGCGAGGACGGCCTCACCTTCCGCGTGCCCGAGCTGCTGTCGCCGAGCTTCGAGCCGTTCGAGGAGCCCTTCCTGGGCGTGTCCATCGACGGGCGGCTGATCTCGTACTACCTGCTGTTCGTGATGGCCACGCTGCTGGTGCTGGCGCTGCTGCGCATCGTCAATTCGCCCTTCGGCCGGGTGCTGCAGGCCATCCGCGAGAACGAGTTCCGCGCCGAGGCCATCGGCTACCGGGTGGTGGTGTACCGCACCCTGTCGTCGGTGCTGTCGGCGCTGTTCGCCACCCTGGCCGGCTGCATGCTGGCCCTCTGGCTGCGCTACAACGGGCCCGACACCTCGCTGTCCTTCGAAATCATGATGGATGTGCTGCTGATCGTGGTCATCGGCGGCATGGGCACGCTGTACGGCTCGGCCATCGGCGCCGTGCTGTTCCTCGTCGCCCAAAGCTATCTGCAGGACCTGCTGCGCCTGGGGAGCGAGGCCACCACAGGCCTGCCCTGGCTGTCCGCCCTGCTCAGCCCCGACCGCTGGCTGCTGTGGCTGGGCCTGCTGTTCGTGTTGTCGGTTTATTACTTCCCCACCGGCGTGGTGGGGCGCTTGCGTTCACGCCATTGAAACCCACTACTACCAGGAGACAAGCATGCAAGAGACCCACCTTTCCCACCACAGCGCAGCGCGCTGGGCGTTGACGGCCGCCGCAGCCGCCGTCCTGGCCGCCTGCGGCGGCGGCAGCGGCGGCTCCCTGGGGCCATCCAACGAGTTGCCGGCGGGCGTGCGCGAGATCAGCGCCACCGCCTACCCGGCCACCACCGTCGGCAGTGGCAGCACCGCCGCCACGCAAGACCTGCTGACGGGCGGCATCGGCAAGACCGGCCTGGGCGCTGCCGCCGCGCCGGCCTACGCCGACCCGGCCCACCCGACGGCCGCCGAGCTGCGCCGCAACGCCCTGTACTCCAACTACCGCGGCATCCTCGACCCGCTGCCCGGCGGTGGCTACGGCACTTTGTATGGCCCCAACGTCACGGCCGACGGCCAGGTGACCAGCAGCGAAGGCCTGATCCCCGGCCACGAATATCTGGCGGTGCTCGACGACGGCTCCAGCCGCAAGCAGACCGTGATCGCGGTGCAGGTGCCCGACAGCTTCAGCGCCGCCAACCCCTGCATCGTGCTGGGCGCCTCCTCGGGCTCGCGCGGCGTCTACGGCGCCATCGGCACGGCCGGCGAGTGGGGCCTGAAGAAGGGCTGCGCCGTGGCGTTGACCGACGCCGGCAAGGGCGTGGGCCTGCACAACCTGGCCGACGACACGGTAAACCAGCTCGACGGCACGCGCGCCACGCGCAGCGCAGCCGGCAACCAGAGCTTCTTCACCGCCCTGGGCGACGCGGCGCGTGCGGCCTACAACGCAGCCTTCCCCAATCGCATCGCCGTCAAGCACGCGCATTCGCAGCAAAACCCCGAGAAGGACTGGGGCAGCGACACGCTGGCCGCCGGCCGCTACGCGCTGTACGTGCTGAATGCGCGCTACGGCACGGCCGCCAATCCGGTGCCGTTCACCAAGGGCAACACGGTGGTCATCGCGGGCTCGGCCTCCAATGGCGGCGCGGCCTCGCTGCGTGCGGCCGAGCAGGACGGCGAAGGCCTGATCGACGGCGTGGTGGCCTCCGAGCCCGTCACCGAGATGCCCACCGCCAGCGGCTATGGCATCCAGTTCGGCGGCGCGCCCGTGGCCGGCTACGGCCGCACGCTGGCCGAGTACACCACCTACGGCAACATCTACCAGCCCTGCGCCGCGCTGGCGGCCGACGCGGCACTGACCGAGGTCTCGATCTACAACTACATCGGCCTGACGTCCATGACGGCGCGCGCCACCGCGCGCTGCGATGGCCTGGCCGCCAAGGGTCTGGTGAGCGGCGCCACCACCGCCGAGCGCGCGGCCGATGCGCTGGCCCGGCTGCACACCTACGGCTGGTCAGCCGAGAACGACACCATGCACAACGCCCACTACGCTTTGGGCAACGGGCCCATCCTGTCGGCCATGTACACCATGGCCTACGGCCGCTTCGCCGCCGACGCCAACCTGTGCGCCACCAGCTTCGCGGCCGCCAGCCTGACGGGCGACGTGGTCGCCGCCACGCCCACCGCGCTGGCGCAGAGCTTTGCCACCGCCAACGGCACGGCCAACGGCACGCCGGCCACGGTGATCTACAACGATTCGGTGGGCGGGGCCAAGGCCTGGCAGTTCGCCGTCTCGCCCTCCACCGGCGCGGCCGACCTGGGGCTGGACAACGCGCTGTGCCAGCACGCGCTGGTCAGCGGCAAGGACCTGGCGACGGGTGTCGCGCTCACGGCCTCGAGCACGCCCACCAAGGCCGACAGCGACAAGGTGCGTGCCGGCATCCAGGAGGTGCTGCACAGCGCCAACCTGCGCGGCAAGCCGGCCATCATCGTGGCCGGCCGCAGCGATGCGCTGGTGCCGGTGAACAACAACGCGCGCGCCTACACGGCGCTCAACCGCACGATCGAAGGCACGTCGAGCAAGCTGCGCTACATCGAGGTCGTGAACGGCCAGCACTTCGACGCTTTCTTGCCGTTTGCGGGCTTTGACACCCGCTTCGTGCCGCTGCACCCGTACTTCAACCAGGCCATGGACGCGATGTGGGCCCACCTGAAGAACGGCGCAGCCCTGCCCGCCAGCCAGGTGGTGCGCACCACGCCGCGCGGCGGCACGCCCGGTGCGGCGCCCGCGATCACCGCGGCCAACGTGCCGCCCTTCGTGGCCGCGCCGGCAGCGGGCGAGCAGATCGGCTTTGCCGGCTCGTCCCTCACCGTGCCCCGCTGAGGCCGGCATGCAGCAAGCACTGCCCATCGGCAGGCGCGCCAGGAGGCTGCTGGCCGCCCTGGCGCTGTGCGCCCTCGGCGCCACGGGCCGGCCGGCCCTGGCGGCCGAGGTGGTGGTAGGCCAGGTAGCGCCGCTGTCGGGCGTGCTGGCCTCCACCGGCCAGCAGATGGTGCTGGGCGGCAAGATCTATTTCGACTGGGTCAACGCCCAGGGCGGCGTGCACGGCGCCACCATCCGCCAGGAGGTGGTGGACGACGGCTACAAGGTGCCCGAGACCGTGCGCCTGACGCGCGAACTGCTGTCCCGCCCCGAGGTGGTGGCGCTGTTCGGCTTCGCCGGCACGGCCAACATCACGCAGCTGCTGGCGGACGGCGTGCTGGAGCAGGGCGGCGCTGCGCTGGTGGCGCCCTACACCGGCGGCGAGTCGCTGCGCACGCCGTTCAACCCGTGGATCTTCCACGTGCGCGCCGGCTACGCCGACGAGGCCGAACACATGGTGCAGCAGCTGACTACCATCGGTGTGGAACGCGTGGCCGTGATGTACCAGGACGACGGCTTCGGCAAGGCCGGCCTGGCAGGTGTGCAGGCGGCGCTGGCCAAGCGCGGGCGCACGGCCATCGCCGAGGCGCCCTACGAGCGCAACACCGACCAGGTCGAATCGGCCGTGCAGGCCATCAAGGCGGCCGACGCGCAGGCCGTGATCCTGATCGCCATCAACCGCCCGGCCGCAGCCTTCATCAAGCGCTACCGCGAGCTGGGCGGCGGTGCGCAGCTGTACAACATCTCGGTGGTCGACCCGTCCGAGATCGTGCAGCTGGCCGGCCTGAAGAACGCCCACGGCGTGGGCATCACCCAGGTCGTGCCCTACCCTTACCGGCCCATGCTGCCCGTGGTGCGTGAGTACCAGAAGCTGCTGAAGGAGTACGCGCCCGGCGCCGAGGTGAACTACACCAGCTTCGAGGAATTCCTGGGCGCCAAGGTGCTGGTCGAGGCCCTGCGCCGCGCCGGCCCGCAGCCCACGCGCGCCAAGGTGCTCAGGAGCCTGGAGTCGCTGCAGGAGTTCGACTTAGGGGGCATGACCGTCAGCTATTCGCCGCGCAACCGCGTCGGCTCGCGCATGGTTGAAGTCACTGTCATCGGCAGCAGCGGGCGGCTCGTGCGCTGATGCATCCCACGCCTGAAGGCTTCTTCCCATGACCGCACCCCGATCCCGCTACGCCAGCTGCGCCGGCTATGAAATCCACTACATGGAGTGGGGCGATCCGCACGCGCCGGTGGTCATCGCCTGGCACGGCCTGGCGCGCACCGGGCGCGACATGGACGACTTGGCCGCCCACCTGTCCGACCGCTACCGCGTCATCTGCCCCGACACCCTGGGCCGGGGCCTGAGCCAGTGGGCCGGCCGGCCAGACACCGAGTACAGCCTGGCCTTCTACGCGCGCCTGACGGCCGAGCTGTTCGACCGGTTGGACGTGGAGCACGCCCACTGGGTCGGCACCTCCATGGGCGGGGCCATCGGCACGGTCTGCGCGGCCGGGCTGCAGGAGAGCACCCTGGCCGGGCGCATCCGCAGCCTGCTGCTCAACGACAACGCCCCGCGCCTGGCCGAGGCCGCGCTGCAGCGCATCCGCGCCTACGCGGGCCAGCCCCCCAGCTTTGCCACCATGGCCGAGCTGGAGACGTTCTTTCGCCAGGTCTACGCGCCCTACGGCTGGCTGAGCGACGATCAGTGGCGCCGCCTGGCCGAAACCTCGGCCCGCCGCCTGCCCGACGGCCGCCTGACGCCGCACTACGACCCGGCCATGGTGCGCCAGTTCACCGCGCACGAGAACGACTACCTGATCTGGCCGCACTGGGACGCGCTGCGCCTGCCGGTGCTGCTGCTGCGCGGCGAATCGTCCGACCTGGTGCTGCCCGAGACCGTGGCCGAGATGCGCACCCGCGGCCCTGGGGCGCGCGGCCTGCTGGAGGTGGTGGAAGTGCCCGGCTGCGGGCATGCGCCGGCGCTGAACGTGCCGGCGCACTATGCACTGGTGGACGGGTTTCTGGCCCGGGTTGAATCAAAATAGATAGCTGCCCACGCTTGACTGGCAAGGGCTGTATGCCTTTTTTATCCCAACAACAAGGCCGGCCCGTCGGCGTCAGGGCCCGGTCAAGCCGGTGGCTTAGACTCACGCGACCGTTTTTTGCCGCCGCTTCCCATGGTTTCTCCCTCCGCCTCCCGCTGGCTGTTCGCCGCGCTGCTCGTCCTGGCCGTGCTGGGCGTGTATCTGCCCGGCCTGCACAACGGCCTGCTGTTCGATGACCTGCGCCTGGAGGACGGCACGATCTTCCAGGCCTACGGCAGCCTGCTCGAGCCACGCCAGCGCATGCTGTCGTATGGCAGCTTCGTTTGGGTGCAGGAGGTCTTCGGCGAGGGCTGGTGGAAGCAGCGCCTGGTCAACGTGCTGCTGCACCTGGGCGTGGTGGCGGCGCTGTATGCGCTGCTGCGCTCGCTGCTGCTGACGGCGCGCTTTCCGGCCAGCTTCGAGGAGCAGGCGCACTTCGCCGCGTCGCGCACTGCCGCGCTGCGCGTGGGCGTGGCTCTGTTCGCGCTCAACCCGGTGGCGGTGTATGCGGTGGCGTACCTGGTGCAGCGCTCCATCGTCATGGCCACGCTGTTCGCGCTGCTGGCGTGCTGGATGTTCGTGCGCGGCCTGCAGACGCGTGCCGCTGCATGGTTCGCTGGGGCGCTGCTGGCCTATGTGCTGGCACTGCTGTCCAAGGAATACGCGGTGATGACCGCCGCGCTGGCCGTGCCGCTGTACGTGTACGTGCGCCGCCCGCCGTACAAGCAGGTGGCACAGGTGGCGGCGGCGGCGCTGCTGCTCGTCGCCGCAGCCGTGGCCGTGCTATGGCGCGTTTATGGCGGCGTCATCGGCCAGGTGTTTGACGCGCAATCGCAGGAGCTGGTGCAGCAGCTCGACGCCCTGCGCCCCGGCGTCGCGCAGCGCATCTATCCCTTGAGCATCCTCAACGAAGCGGCGCTGTTCTTCTTCTACGGCCTGCTGTGGGTGCTGCCGAACGTGCAGTGGATGTCCATCGACGTGCGCCCGCCCTTCCCGCTGGGCTTTGCCTCTGCCTGGCACCTGCTGGGCGCCCTGGGCTACCTGGCGCTGCTGCTGGGCGCTGGCTGGCTGGTGCTGCGCCGCAGCAACCTGTGGGGCCTGGCGGCGCTGCTGCTGCTGATGCCACTGCTGTGGTACTTCACCGAATTTGCCTCCGTGTGGGTGCAGGACCCGTTCGTGCTGTACCGCAGCTACCTGTGGGCCGTGGCCCTGCCGGGGCTGGCTGCCATCGTGCTGACCGGCTTTCGGCCGCGCAGCATCTACATCTTGGGCGTGGTGGCCGGGCTGGCCTTCGGCGCCTTGGCGCTGGAGCGCGTGCTGTCGCTGCAAAACGCCGGCACCGCCTGGGCCGACGCCGCCGAGAAGATCGACCGCAAGGCGCCAGCCAACGCCGTGGGCCGCAGCCGCGCCTATCTGAACCTGGGCGCGCACCACCTGGAAAAAGGCCTGTACGCCCAGGCCGAGCGCGACTTTGCCATGGCCGAGGCCCTGGGCGACACGGGCGGCAAGGCCCGCTTCAACATTGGCGTGACGCTGCAGCAGCAAAAGAAGCATGCCGAAGCCTTGAGCGCCTTCGCCGCCGCCGAAGCCCAGGGCTTCACCGGGCAGTCGCTGCACTACCACCGCGGTGAATCGGCCTTTGCCAAGGGCAACTATGCGCTGGCCTTCCAGGCCTTCGACGCCGCCCACCGCGAGGCCAGCGACGCGCTGGACGGCGGCGACAAGCTTCAGCAGCTCATCCGCCTGCGCCGGGCGGAGACGGCCATCGGCGCCAACCAGTTCGATGCGGCCATCGAGGCCTTCACCGAACTGCTCAAGGAAAGCCCCGGCAACCCGCGCCTGGAGATGGGCTTGGGCATGGCCTTGGTGGGCAAGGGCGAGACGGAGCGCGCCATCGCCCTGTTCGACCAGCTGCTGGCGCGTGCCCCCACGGCCAGCACCTTCTACGGCCGCGCCATGGCCTATCGCACCGCCGGCAACCTGCCCCAGAGCCTGAAAGACCTGGACCGGGCCCTGAAGCTGGACCCACGCAACCCGCAATACCGCGCGGTGCGCGAGCAAGTGGTCGCTGAAGCCGGCACTAAGGCCGCACGCGGCCCGCAGCGCTGAGCCGGCAGCCAGCGCTGGTCAGCGGAGCCCCACTACATGCGCGTCCTGCACGTCGGCAAGTTCTATCCCCCCTATCGGGGCGGCATGGAGGTGTTTCTGGCCGACCTCATCAGCGAGCAGCGGCGCCAGGGCATCGACGCCCACGCGCTGGTGCATGGCGAACCCCTGCCCGATGACCCGCCCTGGGTGCAGCGCGTGCCGGTGCAGTTCAACCTGGTCTATGCGCCGATGGCGCTGGGCTTCAGGCGCGCACTGAACCAGGCCATCGACCGCGTCAAGCCCCACGTGCTGCACCTGCACATGCCCAACAACTCGGCGCTATGGGCGCTGACGCTGCCCGGCGCGCGCAAGGTGCCGTGGGTGGTGCACTGGCATTCGGACGTGGTGGTGTCCAACATCAAATGGTCGGTGGCACTGGCGTACATGCTGTACCGGCCGTTCGAGCAGGCGCTGCTGGAGCGCGCGCAGCAGGTGTTCGCCACGTCGCCGCCCTATCTGGAGGCCAGCGCTGCGCTGCGCCGCTGGCGGGGCAAGTGCGAAGTGGTGCCGCTGGGCATCGACCTGCGCAATGCGCCGCCCAACTCCGACCTGCCCGAATCCATGCAGTGGCGCGCCGGCATGCAGCTGCGCCTGCTGTCCATCGGCCGGTTGACCTACTACAAAGGGTTTGAAACCCTGATCCGTGCGGTGGCTACCCTGCCCGGGGTGGAACTGCTGATCGCCGGCGATGGCGAGCTGCACGACGCCCTGCACGTCCTGATCGCCAGCGCCACCCCGCCCGGCGCCCTGCCCGCCACACGCCTGTTGGGCGCCGTGGACGAGGCGCAGAAGCACGCCCTGCTGGCACAGTGCGACCTGTTCTGCCTGGCATCGCGCGAGCGCACCGAGGCCTTCGGCATCGTGCTGCTGGAGGCCATGCAGCATGCCAAACCCTGCCTGGTGACCGACCTGCCCGGCTCGGGCATGCCGTGGGTCGTGTCACACGCACGCTGCGGCCTGCACGTGCCGTATGAGGATGTGGACGCCTGGCGCAGCACCATCGCCCGCCTGCAGCACGACCCCGGCCTGCGCGCCCGCCTCGGCCAAGCGGGCGCTAAGGCCCTGCACCGGCACTTCGGCATCGGGCCCTGCGAACGCGTCACCGCCCGCCACTACCGCGGCCTGGCGCCGGGCTCCACCATCGCGCCGCCCACGCGGGGGTTGATGGTGGTCATCTCCACCCACAACAATGCCGCCGACATCGCCCACCTGCTGCAGCGGGTGCGCGCGCTCGTCAACGCCCCCGTGCTGGTGGTGGACAACCGCAGCACCGACGCCACCGACCACCTGGCCGAGCGCAACGGCGCCCGCGTGCTGCGCCCCCTGCTGGCCATGACGCCCTGGGGCAGCCTGCAAACCGGCATACGGCACGCGCTGGCACAGGGCTACGAATCCGTGGTCACCATCGACGCCCAGGGCCGCTACGAAGTGGAGGAACTGCCCACGCTGCTGGCCGCGCGCGGCCAGGCCGACATGGCCGTGGCTTACTTCGCCGCGCGCGACAGCCTGCCGCGCCGCGCCGCGTGGCAATGGTTCCGCTGGATCACGGGCCTGGGCCTGCGCGACTTCGTCTCGGGCTTTCGGCTGTACAACCGCGCGGCGATGGAAGTGGCCGCATCCGCCGAAGCCACCCTGCTGGACTACCAGGACATCGGCACCCTGCTGCTGATGCGCCGCCAGGGGCTGCGCATCACGGAAGTGGCACTGGCCATGCACACGCCCAAGGTGGACCGGTCCAGGATTTTTCGCTCATGGGCCAATGCCGTGCGGTATGTGGCCGTGTCTTCGCTGCTCAGCATCGCGCATGGGCGGCGTGGGCATACAGCACCGAACAACGCAAGGAATTGATAGCCTGAATCTCTCAGGATCTTGGCTCCGCATCGACAACGTTTGTGGAATCGTGATTTTTGCGCCCTTTTTCTTTGATTCCAGAATTAAGGACAAAACGATTCATCAAGTAGGTAAGTGGCAATGACGCGACAACGACAAATATAGGGGCAAAAGTCACGTTAATGCCTAACACCTCAACAAGCACTCCAAGAAGTAGAGCAGATATCAAATACTGCACCACATAGACAATAGGATAAGACAGAAGCCCCCGCCAAGACAGTGGGACCCGGAAAACCCAGCGCGCATTAACCCAATACGCAAAAACTATACCCATTGTATAGGCAATTAGATATGCCCACTGGTAGGGCATAGTAGTTTTCAGCAGTAGATATATCACATAGCTAAAGGCTGTGTTGGCTCCACCGCCAACAATAAATCGCAACCCACGCGCGAGGTTTGCCTTTTTGGCCGATTTCATGACACGCCAGCTTGCCCATTCACAATGTCAATGAACTCTGCATAGTTTCGAATGTAATCAGCGGAATCGTATACATGCGAAGCAAAGACCAGCAAAACCGCATCATTGGAATACTTATATTGAATCCCCCAGGTCATGGGAGGCAAATGAATGCCCATATCTGGAGACTCAAGCAGAACCTCGCAGCGAGATTTTCCATCGTCCACCACCACCGCACAGCTTCCCTTAACGCAAATCAAAAACTGATGGCACTGATGATGTGCGTGCTCTCCACGCGTTTTTTCACTGGGGACGTTGAACACTAGAAAATAGCGCTTGGGGTCAAAAGGAATGTCCTTGGGAAATTCCCCAACAGACAAATCGCCTCGCGGGTCACAAACCTTCTTTAGTCGATGTAGGGTCACACCACCAACCCCCAATGGGTGAGCATCGATCGAAGCTGGAAAATTAGCCTGAAGATGCCAAGGACTTAATTTACCACCTTCAAGGTTTTCCACATACCCTGTCACCCTTGCCGGAACCCCTGAAACAATTGCATATGGGGGAACGCCCTGCTCCACAACTGAGCCCGGCTTAACAATAGACCCCTCACCAATCACTACCCCTTGACAAATAATCACCCCTGCACCTACCTGCGCTCCCGCGCCAAGCGAAATGCCTTGACTATTTACCCTAGATGGCTCCTCCAAGATAACACCCGAGCCAAGACTACTGCCAGCACCCAGCCTGACATTCGACCAAATTTGTGTAAATCCATGTATAGCACAATGCTCTGAAATGCAGGCCCCCTCATACACAGATACAAAATCCCCAATTTTTGCGGAAGCAGGAATAAATACATTCCCATGAAGCAGCGCAGAACTTGAAACAGGCATTTATCTATTTCTCACATAAGTTGAAAATATATGCGAGCATCTGCCAACCTGGTATCCATGCCGATGCCACACTTTCAAAACCGTCCTATTTGTTGCCTGAGTCGTCATAAAAACTGTATCAAGCCCCTTTTCTTTAAATTTATAGCTCAATTCAGCAATAAGCCTGACATACCAACCACTCCTTTCACTGCTTACCGCAGATAAAACCATTTTCCCAATTTTTCTTTTAGAAAGAGAGGGAGGCGATTTCAAGTAATTACCTGTCAGGAAAGCATTTGCCGGACCATCCCTCGGGACAATTACCTCATCAGCGAACCCTCTAACAGAGTTCTCAATAAAAATTGCAAGAAAATCATCGGCCTCCTTTTTTAAAAAAAAATCATCCGCATGAAATCTATCATAATGATTCACCGCCTCTACGGCCACCCTTCTCAGATCCTCGATATCGTCTATCGTAGCACTGCGAATCGGAATTCGCCTAGGGTAGGAAAAACTCTGCAAGTCATCTCGGTAGCATGTGATTCTTGTTTCAACCAGTCGCCATCCTGATAACGTAATACCCGCAATAATTCTTATATCTTCACAGGGTATTTCCGAAAAAATATAATACTCTGAACAAGATGCACTTATATAATTTTTAAAACTCAAAAAAGCCTGCCGAAGGTCATAGGCATCAGCATTTTCAGAAAAATCCACAAACTCTATTCTAAAAAACGGCACACCAAAAAACTGCGTATCCCAGTCAAGTTTTCGGAAATAAATTAAAACACCAGAATTTCCCTCAAAAACCTCCACCCCGCTACAAATAGCCTGGCTGAGCTCTGACAGCCACGCCACGCCAATATCGTCAGCACCTTTCAAAAATCCAAAGGGAGAATAGAAAAAAGCCCTTTCTGAAGAAATAGTATTTATCATTGTGAATCCTTATTATTTCTTATAACCGATGCAAGCACTGCCAGCGGTCTTATTTTACTATTTTCATAACCCCGCCATGAATATGTACCAACCAGACCAAGACCAAGCAAATTAAGCATTCCGAAAAAGAGGACAGTTAACATCGTCGCGGCATAGCCTGGCACGGTAATTCGCCCCGACAAATTCCCAATCAAGACCAGCACACCCAATAAAGCAGATAGCACGCACCCCGCCACTCCAATCCGGATCAACAAACGGATGGGCAAGTCCGTGAACGCAAAAACGCTGTCCATCATGTAATCGACTTTCTTCCTGAAAGTCCAACTCGACTTACCTTCCTGGCGTTCGAGCCGTTCATAGCTGACCAACTTGCGACGAAATCCAAGCCAGAAAATCAGTGCAATCAGTGATGACCGAGATTCTTCCAACTTGAGCAACTGATCACGGAAAATTCGGTTGCATCCAAATACATCCACCCCCCCTTCAGGCATTTCAGGAACCACGAGCCGACGATAAAGGCCCCAAAAAAGCGCTGATGCCAGCCTTGATGTGTAGGGATCATGACGCCCTGTGCGAGTACCGATGGCCACGTCGCATTCATCCAATTCAAGCGCCTGGAAGAAAGCAATCAGCAACTCAGGCGGCTCCTGAAGATCGGCAGCCATGACCCCGAAGTACTCGCCCCGCGCGGCGGCCAGGCCCGTTCGGATCGCTGGAAAGGAGCCGAAATTGCGCGAATGGGCAAGTAGCTGCGCTGGAAACTCCAGCCCATCCAGCGCAGCTCGCAGCAATGCAAAGGATTGATCGGGACTGCCATCGACGACAAACACTGCCTCCATGCGGCCATCCAACTGGCGGCCCATGCTTGACAATGCCACCAGCAGGCGCGGAATAGAAGCCTCGTTCCTGTAAACGGGAATGACGACCGAGAATTTCATGGCTGCCACTCATTGACCGCTGCGATTACTTGCCCGACCTGTGCATCCGTCATTTCTGGATAGCAAGGCAAGGTCAGGACTTCGCGGCTGAGGCACTCTGTGTTTTCCAAACAGACAGTTTCGAAACGAGTGCCAAACACGGGCTGACGATAGTCCGGAATGGGGTAATGGATTTCGGCTGCAATGTCCATCTCGCGCAGGTGCGCGCGCAAAGCGTCGCGCCGAGCACTGCGCACCACATACAGGTGCGCCACGTACTCTGGTCCGCCCTGTGCAGGGAGTTGCACACTCCGATGAGTGATCTCAGCCGAATACTGCGCCGCGATGGCACGCCTGCGGTCATTCGTGCTATCAAGATCAGGCAAGAACACGGACAGAATCGCCGCCTGCATTTCGTCAAGGCGACTGTTGCGCGCACCACTGACCTCCACCTGGTATTTGGCAGTCCATCCGTACTGTCGCAAGCGCGCGACCTTCTCGGCAACGGCCTTCCTGCCTGTGACCACTGCGCCGCCGTCACCCAAGGCGCCCAAGTTCTTGGTGGGATAAAAACTGAATGAAGCAGCATCGCCGAACGACCCAACGCGCCGCCCATTAACACTGGCGCCGTGTGCCTGCGCGCAGTCCTCCAGTAAAGGGACACCCCGCCGCGCGCAAAGCTCGGCAATTGCTTCAATCTCTGGCACCGCCAGGCCATATAAATGGGTGGCCACGACGGCTTTTACCCCTGCAGCCAGCGCACGCTCCACCTCGAGCAAAGTCACATTGTGCGAAGACAAATCCACATCAAGAAAGAACGGCACCGCCCCAATAGCCAGCATCGCCGTCGTGGTGTACATACCGGCGTTTGCAATCGTGGCAACCTTGTCACCCTTTTCAACATCTAACGCTCTTAGAGCCAATTCAATGGCATCCGTGCCATTGGCCAAGCTGATGCAATGTGCAACCCCAATATAGTCGGCAAAAGATTGCTCAAATTGCTTCACTTCTGGCCCCAGCACCAGCCAGCCACTGTTAATCACGCGGCCTACTGCAGTCTTGATAGCTTCATCATAAGCATTGATGTGCGCCGATAAATCATTAATAAGCATAAAATTCCATTTTTAAAAGAATATTATTTATCCTTGCACTTCGGAATGCAAGCATATGCCATAAAAAACACAAATATAGAAACAAGACCGATCACATAGGTATTCCGTGAAGTCCATGGCCCCTGCCGACCGAAATATAATTGCCACCCAGTACTAAAATAATCTTGCGCCCCACTAGAAAATGCAGCGTTCACCCCATCACGAAGATAAATAGCCGGCACACACAATGCCAGAGCAAAAAACAAAAATAACAAGAGAGTTCTAATATTAAAATTACTCATCGCAACCAATGCGACAGCCACAGGAAAAGCAGCAATCCACTGACGGCTTTCAGACCCAACGATAAGAACCGGGAGATACGCCGCCAAAATTAGAAAAAGGGGGAAACTCCGATCCCTTTCAAAATTTCTGCCAGCGAATATCAACGACATTAATGCTAATATAAAAACTGGTCCAAAGTAGAGAAAATGAGCGACCAATGGCTTGAGCGGGGCAGATGACGCCTGCATTCTAAGAAAATAAAACAACGGCGGCCCTTGAAATCCATGATCCCAGTCAATCAAGGTGCGAATAGAGAAAAAGCCAACCAAGAGCACACCCAAAGCAAGCGCACCCCTCTTGATATTCACACCTCCAATTACAGAAAGCACTGGGGCAAAGACTCTAGAAAATATATATGCCACACAGACAAAGCAAAGAGCAAGTGCAAGAAGCGTCCAATATCTAAGCTCAGGAAACCCCACAGCAACACCCATAGGACGGCCGATAATTTCATCATCAGTGAGGGCTGCAATACTGGATAAAAAATAATAACCTGCGCATGCAGCCCCCGCAAAAGCAAACACAGAGAAATATTTTCTCACACCCTCATTACACAAAGGACGGATTGGCTCATTAAAAGGCATAACTGCCAATACAAGCGGAACAAAAAATAATCCTGGCATCACCCAGCATGCGTAAAAAATCAGCACCAAAAGAATCGTGAACCGAGACTCAACCCATGCCCATATCGCAAAAATCGTGAGGGCCAAGGCCAGATGATCACTGAGAATTGGATAATAAACAGGGAGTACAAGGTAGGGCCAACTAAAAAACAGGCACCCCGTTAAAACAACCGCCTTGAGAGAATTATTTATCAGATATTTTATTACCCTGAAAAACAATGCAGCCGCCGCAGACAAGATAATTACATTGACCACCATCTGAAAAAAGATGATTCCCAGCGGCTCAACACTGAGACGAGCCATCAGAACGCTTGGCAGGAAACCTGAAATTCGTATGAGACGATATGGGTCGCCATGAATATGGTCGCCCAAAGTCAACTTCATAATGTACCCAAGATAAGCTCCACCATCCCATCCCATGCCATCCCCCACGGGAATGAATCCCACCAACCAATACATCAAGGCATAAGACAGAAGGCAAAACACAAAAACATGGAATGGCCTCACTTTAATAATTAGCATAAACTTCTCAATTTATACCGAATCCAGCCCCAGCATCAAACATAATTCATTTGCAGCGATAGCCATCCGAATAAGTCGGAGAAACCGCTTGACGCCCTTTAACGCCGTAAATGCAGAAGTGTTTCTTCACCACGTCGACGTCAAGCGGACGTGACGCTCTGAATACGACAGAAAATCCAGAATTAATCAATCTGTCATTTTGCAGTGCTTTTGCAACATCCGGGCGGTTGACAATTCCATACTCATATTCACTCACATCAACATCGCCTAACCGGTTACTCACATGCAGGGCCACATCAGATTCAGCAGCATTCAGCGGAATCCAACCCAAAACCCTCACATCTCTTCCATCCACCTCCAGCACATCTACATGACCCCCGCCTACAGTTGTCTCCACATCAACAATATCCCCCCTCCTCCACCTTCTCAACGCACTATCAAATGCATTTCCAATCCAAATTTTCTTTTCAATGACCAGATCGATCGCATACTTGATATTCGAAGGATAAAAATCACGGCATAATATTTCTTTACGGTCAATATTATCTCTCACACATGCAATACCATTCAGCTCCCTATTTTTTTGGTATGAAAAAACCTTTTCGTAGCCCCACAATCCCAAATCACAAAATTTTAACAAACAAAGAGCAACAGTAAGAAACAAAAAAATCGAGAAAAATCGCAATCGGAACTTCGATAGAAAAACCCACACTAAACCAGAAATCCAAAAAGGAGCAAGAGCAGATACCCACCAATGATGGAATCTCGCCTTGGAAACGATCGAGGCAGAGTGATAGTCATGGACTGGGAGTAACCCACCTCTTCCATAAGAAACCATTGCCGCATACATCAGAATAATTACCGATGAATAGACATAAGTAATCAACAAAAGATCATGCTGCGGCGCACCTTTCAAAGATTTTTTCTCTAAAACTATTTGATAACCGATCACAGCCATAGGAGAAAATAACACAACTGCAATCAGGGCATCAAACCAGATAGCAGTTCCACGAAAACCAACCCCCTTACCAATAACCCCAAGAAAGAATATCCAAAATCTCGCATCAAATGGCGTAACAACAGAAGATGCGTGACTTTTTTCCAAAAGACTCCCCTGAGCCGTACTAACCATAAAAAACTGGATGGCCAGAACACCCAACGCAAGAAGAATTAGGAAAACGCCAAGGCGCCGTAGCTTCTTCTTAAAACTCTCCCCTTCAGCCTCGAGAAATGCGCCCATTAGCAAAGCAGCCCCGAGACCGAGAACAGGAATAAACCCAGATATATACGTCAAGCCAGAAACAACACTAAGCAGCGCTACAACAAGCGTCCCTAAAAGAGATGCTTCACTCTTCCGCAATGCCGACATCACCAGATAAAAAGAAACAACGGCAAAAACAACCGGAAGCCCCTGGTGATATGCGATATATGTGCCATCATCCCAATATCCATTTATTGACAGCGGCATCATCAAAAGCAACGTGGCTGCCGCACGCGCATATCCTTCATAGACCAATCGCAGGGCGAAAACAGCAAAGAACAGATAAAAAAGCAACCAAACGAGGGAAAGATATCTAGCAAATGCAAAATTAAAGTTCACAGCCTTAAATATCGTCACATCGAAAAAAGTGGCAATAGTTAAAGTATCATTTCCGACATAGATCCATTTACCGGCACCAAAGGCATTCATTGAATTCTTCAAAAAATACCTCCAGTCATCCCAAAATGGCATTGTCGGCCCGCTTGCTGCGTACCAAAGGACAAAGCATCCAAAAGTAACTATGACAATACCTATCGAAATCTTCTCAAAAAATTCTGCACCACCATTGAAATCATAGAAGGTCTCCTTACGTTCAGAAACGCGCAACATCATTCAATCTCCAGAAATCAGCTCACTGAACAGCAGGCATCCGAGGAGGCCACGCGTAGCTGAAATCCTCATAATCCAATGTGAGATTTGGGCTGTATGCCGGATCGTTCAGCAACTGCTCGCCCCAGCGCTCCTTCATGTAGGCAACTTCGGCGGCAAAACGCGCCTGCTTTTCTGGTGTGTCCTCATGACCCCGGCTCACGCTTTCATGGTGAAAAAGCTCCGCCAAGGGTGTCCATATATTTCGATATCCAGCTTCTCGCACGCGCAAGCAGAAATCTATGTCGTTGAATGCAATCTGCAGCCTTTTTTCCTCCAAGCCACCTATTTCATTGAAAACGGTCTTTTTGATCACAAGGCAGGCTGCGGTGACTGCAGATAATGATTGCGTTATGAGCAGGCGTGAAAAATATCCATGCGCGCCTTCTCTTGAGTATTTATGCGAATGACCAGCCACGCCGCCGATGCCCAAGATAACACCGCCATGCTGCAATGTCTTATCGGGATACCAAAGCTTGGCGCCCACTGCCCCCACCCCAGGACGCAAGGCATGTGCCACCATCACACTCAGCCAGCCCGGAGAGATGACTTCAATATCGTTATTCACAAGCGCGATCACATCCCCCCGAGCCATTTTGACAGCTTCATTATTCAAGCGGGAATAATTAAACGGACTATCATCCCTCACAACACGAGTATTTTTCTTTTTAGCCAATTGGTCAAAATAGGCCAAAGCATCTGGTTCGTTGGAGCCATTATCAATGACTAAAATTTCATAATTCTTATAGGTTGTTTTATTAATAATACTGTCTATGCACTGCTTCAGGAGTGCTTTACCATTGCGCGTAGGGATGATGATGGAGACCAAAGGCAGATTCGTAGGCAAATCATAAGAAGGCGCATAGCCATAACCCGCATACGTTACACGACCATTGACACCTGTTCTGGCAAAGTGTTCATTGATCGCGCGTTCGCCCGCCAAGGCCGCATAGGGCTTGCTGTCCCCAGACATGGCCGTGCTTTCTGAATGCACACGCCAGTGATAAAGCACCCTGGGCACATGAACGATCTGCGCTGGATCGATCTTTTCTATGCACCTCAGTGCAATGTCATAATCTTGTGAGCCCTCGAATCCCTCACGAAAACCTCCCACTGATTTCACCAAGCTGGCCTTATATGAACCCAAGTGGCAAATCATATTGTGGGAATAGAACAGATCAGGATTCCAGTCGCACTTGAAATAAGGGTCGCTGCGGCGCCCATTCTCAGAGATTTTGTCTTCATCGGAATAAATCAAGCGCGCATCAGGCGCCCGATTGATCGCTTCAACCACCCAAAACAAGGCGTTTTCGTTCAATAAATCATCGTGATCCAGCAGTGAAATCCATTCGCCTGTCGCCAATTCAAGCGCACTGTTGGACGCAGCCGATATGTGGCCGTTTTCCTTTCGGAACACAATCTTGATGCGCTTGTCCTGTTCGGCATACCGCTCCAGGATGGGGCGGATCGCGGGGTCGGTGGACGCGTCGTCGGCAATGCACAACTCCCAATGGGGGTAGATCTGTGCGCGCACCGATTCGATGGCCTCCACCAACCATTCCGGCTTGGGGTTGTACGTGGGCATTACCACTGATACCAACGGCTGGAGTGCAAATGCAGCTTGAACGTCGCGCATGCGCTGCCGGTCAGCGGCGGTCAAGGTGTCATAGCGGCGCACCCATTCGGTGTAGTCATTGCGATCTTGCACGGGGGCTTGATGGGCTGAGGCGTCACCCGCCATACCGTCTGCGGGCTGCGGGAGCGCTAGCAAGTTGGCATGCGGTAACTCAAGCGGTTTGACCGCTGTCTTGACGGTCTGCAGCAAAGCAGGCATGCCTTGCTGGCGCAACACCCGGTGTGCCAACTTGGCTGTGCGCAGCAACCCTCCATTGCGTTGAAGGACTGTATTGATCGCCCGTGCGGATGCGCGGACGTGCGCTAGCGGCTGGGCAGCCCAGCGCACAGGGCCAGTGACTCGCCAACTCGCGGAGTTGTATAGCGCGTTGATTTGGATATCTTTGGCGGCCAACGCGTGGGCGAGGTGGGTTAATTGCTGCTGCTGCGCTGCCAAGGCATCTGTCATCTCTGATAGTTGCCGCTTTTGCGACTGCAGCAGTTCTTCTGCCACGCCTGTGATGTGCCGATCTTGGAAGGCCAAGAGAGTTTTTGTGAGGCTCGCCAATTGCTTGTCTTGCGAGGCCAGCGTCCGAGTGAGTGTTCCAAGCTGCTCATCCCGTGAGGTCAGGGTCTGCGTCAGATTGATCAACTGCTGATCACGCGAAGAGAACTGGCCTTCGAGCTGCTCTACGCGATGGGCAAGGGCAAGAGATACCGGTCCGGACACGCCAATCTGCAAGGGCGCACTGGAAAGTAGTTCGGGTACCAGCTCCACAGGTAACCCAGCGGCCTCTGCTTGGACTTGCCTTTCCATGGCCGAGAATTTCTTTAGAGCCGCCAAATCGACTTCATATCCAGCGCTTTTAATAGCCGCCAAAATAAAACCGGATACTGTTTTCTCAAACAAATCCCTTGCTGCTCCAAAACGAGTGACGTCGCGCACCAATAGTTGAAGTGCACGGCAAAGGAGCCACCCAACAGGCATATCCTCCTTCAATCTCCACTCTCTGTCTATGGCATAGCAATTGCCGCTCGAGTCGCGGATTATATTTTGCGGCAATAAATCAAAAGATATCCCAGGAATAACGGAATCCACTGTCAAAGGCAGCGTTAAAGATCGATCGCAGGAAACGATGGATCTGACTATTTCAATATATGACCGCAAATATTGACCAAGACTTTCGAGAGACCATCCATCGTCTGAAACAAGGTGCACCAATTCGTCAGCGAGCGTTCGTCCCTTGATATATTTTGTATATTTCGGAACTTCTAATTGCAGCAGTATTTTGGAATTTTCTTCTGCCCCAGGCTCAATCAATTCGCAATAAACACCAATCTCATCGTGCGCATTTTTTTGGAAAACAGTTTTTTTGCAAAACTCACGTTTGCGCCCAGTACTGTAGTGAAAGGCCAATACATGAGGGTTGAGCGCAGATGCCTCCGAGACACTTGCAGCCACCAGGAATGAGTTGGCAAAGTCCACACCCATACCGTTTTCCACTACGGCAGGCCACGCCAATTCGGGCGCGAAGGCCAGTTGCTGTGGCAACTGCGGATCACGCCTCACGCTTTGTGATGCCAGCGCCGCCGGGTCAAAGTTGGGGTTTTCAAAACCGCTGGCGGTAACGATGGAGATAGGCAGTTTGTAATCTGGCAGGGCAGATAGAAATTCGGCATGCATAAAGCCTGCTGCTGCAATCAGATCCTGCAGCTTTTTACGCCCATAGGTTTGCGGTTGATCCGTGCGATAGCGCCCCTCGATACCGTACATTGGCACCCCCAAGTGGTCTTCAGGGGCGCCAGCCCAGTATTTCATCCCTAACTGATTTTCAATTGCAAGCAATAGCAAACCGCCCGGCTTCAGCAATGACCGTGCGCGCTCCAGCATGGTCAGCGCCGGCTGCGTGCTGGGCACAAACATATTTGCGTATTCAAGCACCCCAATAAGGGTAACAATATCAAATTGCGTGTTAACGCCGAATTGATCGAAGCTTTCAGCCAAGATCTCCACATTGGGCAAGTCATGAGTGCGTTTGCGCGCAATATTCGCTCGGCGGACAGATCCTTCCAGTGCGAGCACGCAGGCGCCACTTTCACCCATGTACCGTGTAATTGCACCGCAACCTGCGCCTATTTCCAATACCCGCGCTCCAGCCAGACGGGATTCGAACGGCCGCAAAATATTTGCGCGGCTACTGCTCAAATGGTAAAGCGATGGCCAATCGGTGATATGTTTTTTCAAACTATCTGACAATACGCTCAGATCTGGCACCTCGGTCATTATGCGCGCCAGCCGTTGTTCCACTTCATCACCATCGCTGTAGGCAATGCTTGTAAAACCTGGTTTTACCCAAATGTTTACTTCAGGTTCCCTCACGTAACCGGCCTGTTCTAATAGATTTTTCATTTTTTAATTTACACTCAGTGTGGCGTCGAGATTCACAAGTCCAAAAAAACTAGCGCAGGGAGATACGTGCAGGTGAATGGCATCGTACCGGCGATCATGCGGAACAATATCCGCACCCTGGCGTGTAGCTATGCCCAAAGAAACAAAATAGTCACCCGGAGCGAGGCGGCAGCAAAACCTAAGTTCGGGGACGACGACAGAGTTAGCCTCACCTAGGGTGCCGAAGGCATCGACTTCCAAGGTTTCAGAGTTGACCCCATACACCGTTACACCCTCTTTTGTTTTTATAGTGACACCAAGTATGGGGCGGATCAACGCTGCCTCAAACTGGATCGATACCGCCAAGACGATCTGTTGGCCAGTTTTAACAGTGGATGGATAGGGTTCGCCATCGGCCGACAAAAAGAAATCCAAGATACGTGCCGACCCATCGCCCCATCGATATTCATGAGGGTTATAGCCATGGTGCGTGAAAAAGATATCTTCAGTCAAGCTGATCGAGGCATTGGGCTGAACAGCCCTGCTTTCCGCCAAACCGCTACTGTCTTTTAACGGTTCGGCAGAATTGCGCACGCGCCCGAATAGCAAATCAAGATAACGATTCACGATATGGCGCGGCTCACCAATCTCCAGCATCGACCCACCACTCAACAAAATGGCCCGATCACAATGGGTAACGATTTGCTCACTTGCGTGCGTTACCAACAATATACTGGTCCCACGTTTTTTTAGACTCTTGAGCCTATCGAAGCATTTTGCCTGGAACTTTGCATCCCCTACCGACAGTGCCTCATCAACAATCAAAATATCAGGATCGATTTGCGACTGCACCGCGAATGCCAATCGCACCACCATGCCACTTGAATAGGTTTTTACAGGCTGATCGACAAACTGACCGATATCTGCGAAGTCAATTATATTGGCAAGGCGGTCATCGATTTCTTCACGACTCAGCCCGAGCACGCTTGCATTTAGGTATATATTTTCCCGACCTGTGAATTCCGGGTTAAATCCAGAGCCCAACTCCAGCAGCGCCGCAACCCTCCCTTGGGTCTGCACGCTACCACTCGTCGCATCGAGAGTGCCGCAGATGATTTGCAAAAGTGTCGACTTACCACTGCCGTTATGCCCAATAACACCAACAGTCTCACCTTTTCGCACTTCGAAACTTACGCCGTTAAGCGCCAAGAATTCACGATAATACTTTCCCAGTGGCATTCCAGCCATTTTTTGCAGCGCCGGCAACAAAAACTGCTTAAGGCGATCACGGGGCTGTTCATAAATATGAAAGCATTTTGTGATATTCTCGACTTTTATGGCAACTTCAGAGAACATCAGCAAACCCTCTGCGCGTCTTCTGAAACCAAGCAAATCCAAACCAAGCCATAAGCAGGGCAACAATCCAACATATTAGAAGGGCCTGGAAATCTGGCGGAACCCCAAAATAAAGAACCGCCCTGGTTTGCTCGATTACCGGTACTAACGGATTGAGCAACAGTATTTCACGATATGCTTCAGGCAGAGCAGTGACAGGATAGAAAATCGGGCTCAAAAACATAATGACAGTTATCACTATATTGACAAACTGCGCAACGTCACGCAAAAATACACCCAGTGACGCCAATATCCAAGACAAGCCCATGATGAATAACAGGAGCGGCATCACAATCAATGGTAGATACAGGACAGTAACGTGAGGAATACCTACCAAAAAAAAATATGCCAGCAGCCAGACCGCCAAACTGACTGCAGCATGAAACAGTGCAGATAACAAGCCAACAGATGGCAGTATTTCCAGGGGGAAAACCACTTTCTTCACATAATTCACATTGGAAACAATGTAAGTGGGCGCTCTGCTAATGCATTCCGCAAACAGGTTGAAAACAATCAATCCAGCAAAGAGGACCAGTGCAAATTCAATCTTGGACCCATTCCCCCCAACCCAACGCGCCTTAAAAACCGTACTAAAAACGAACGTGTATACCGCTAGCATGAACAGCGGGTTGGCAAAAGACCAAAAGATGCCGAGGACTGAGCCTCGGTAGCGCCCTAAGACTTCTCTTTTTGTCGAAGCTGCAATCAACTCCCGATGACGCCACGCGCTTGCAAACAACTCCCGGGGGGCAATAGAGAAGTTCTGCATCAAACAAACACCTCCGCCCGCGCCAGCGCCGCGCCCTGCGCATCCTTGGCCGACAGGCTGGGCTGCCCCTGATACGGCCACTGGATGCCCAGCCGCGCATCGTTCCAAACAATGCAGCGCTCGTGCTCCGGCGCGTAGTAGTCCGTGGTCTTGTACAGAAAATCCGCCGTCTCGCTCAGCACCACGAAGCCGTGCGCGAACCCTGGCGGCAACCACAGCTGGCGCTGGTTGTCTTCGGAGAGCTCCACACCCACCCATTGCCCGAAGGTGGGCGAGCTTTTGCGGATGTCCACCGCCACGTCCCACACGGCGCCGCGCGCCACGCGCACCAGCTTGCCCTGGGGCTGCTCGATCTGGTAGTGCAGCCCGCGCAGCACGCCGCGGCTGCTTCGGCTGTGGTTGTCCTGCACGAATTGGTGGCTCGTACCGGTGGCCTCGTCGAAGGCGCGCTGGTTGAAGCTCTCGAAGAAGAAGCCGCGTGCGTCGCCGAAGACCTTGGGCTCGATCAGCACGACGTCGGGGATGGCCAGTCGGGTGGCTTTCATCGTCAATACACCTTCTCTTTGAGCAGCCGCTGCAGGTACTGGCCGTAGCCGTTCTTGGCCAGGGGTTGGGCCAGGCGCTCGAGCTGCGGGCCATCGATCCAGCCGCTGCGCCAG
>DJJU01000007.1 GCA_002434305.1 Alicycliphilus sp. UBA6560
TAGGGAATCCGGGGCGATTCAATCCATGCATTAGACGCGCTGGCGCACGCTGGTGCGCCCGTTCAAGGCGCGGGCCAGGTTCGATAGGGTATGGCTGCGCGCATGCAACGCCGCCTCGACGGCCCCCATCAGAGTCTGCAGCCTGCGCTTGTGTAGGCCCGGGCAACTGCGGGCCAGCGTATCGCGCAAAATCTCTATGGCATGCATGGCGGTGTCTCCTCGTGGCTTGTGTGGAAACACCAGTGGGGACTCAACTAACCATGCATGCACTCAGGCGCTGTTTTGGACAGCCAATCTAGCCCCCATGCTATTGATTTGCAAGCGAAATTTGAGGGGAAACCTCAGGATCTGATCAGCTTATGAGGCCGAAAGCCTTTGCTGTGTTGGATGTCTCCGGTAATTCCGCCTGATCAACGAACGATTGATAGGCTGGTCAATTTCACCGGCGGCAACATAAGAGGGATAAGGTACTGTAGTGCCGATGGGAGCCCTGTTGGCGTTGGTTATTTCTATCACAGCAACCTGCTCGGAAATTCCAGACTGAACTTTGTTCTCCCCGCACCGGATTCAACCGTCACACGGCCCCCGTGAGCTTGTGCGATGGCCCGGGTAATTGATAGTCCTAGGCCAGCACCATCGGATTGTGGGTGCAATCGAGACGGGTCGGCACGGTAGAAGCGGTCAAACAGGCGAGGAATGATTTGAGGATCAATGTCCTCCCCTGTGTTCTCGACCGTCACGATAACGGCTTGCGCTGTATCGCTGATGTCAATCGTTACATCGCTATGGTTTTTGGAATGGCGCAATGCGTTCGATAGCAAATTGCTCAACGCTCTTCGAAACATCAGTCGGTCACCCAAGACGTCTCCGTCACCGAACAGGCGTAGTGTGACGCTCTTTTCTTCCGCGACGGCTTCGTAAAACTCCAGTAACGCCTGGGCTTCCTTCGCGGCGGAAAACCGCTCCTTGTTCGGCAAGTCAACCCCACGATCCGTCTTGGCCAGGAACAACATATCCGACACCATGCGCGCCAAGCGTTCGAACTCCTCCGCGTTCGACGCCAGTATGTCTCGATATGTGTCAGCGTCTCGCCTGGTGGAGAGTGCGACCTGGGTTTGCGTCAGCAGGTTGCTGATGGGCGTGCGAAGTTCATGCGCCAAGTCCGAGGAGAAATCGGAGAGTCGCTGAAAGTCATTTTGCAGTCTGTCCAGCATCTTGTTGAGTTCCTGCGCCAAGTCAGCCATTTCCACAGGAACTGCTTCGACGGGCATTCGCTTATCGAGACGATGGGAGCTGACCGTTGTGGCTCGGGTCTTCATGGCGCGCAACGGTGCCATGCCTTTGTAGGCTGCGAACCACCCCAGCATCCCGCTGACGAAGATGGCACCAATGGCGTAAAGCGCCAGCGTGCGCCGCAACTGCGCCATGAATTGCATGTGATCTTCCATGTCAATAGCGATCAGGAAATCCAGCGGTGGCGCCGCACTGTGGGCAGGGTTGACGCGCAAGTTCAACGCACGAAATTCACGGCCTTGGTTTTTCCAACTCTGAATCTCGGAAATCCGATGCTCTGGTGTTGGCGCATCTAAAGTGGCTGGAGGTTGAAACCCTTCAGTCTTGAAAAGAACATCCCCTTTAGCGTTTTTGACAATGACAGACAAGCCGTGGTGATTGTTCAATGACTCGCGTAAGCGCGATGGGATGTCATCGATGGAGTTGGTATTGACTACTATGTTCTCGATCAGGTGCTGTTTGTCTTGCAGCGTGATTCGATCCAGTTCCAGGAAGTGGCGTTCGGTCGGAACCAGGAACAACATTCCAAGCCCCAGCACCATGGCTGCAGCCACCATCGTGAAAAAGATGGCCAAACGATGGGTAAGCGAAAAGAACCGGAACATTTAAACGCTCTCCGGCGCTTCCAGCACATAGCCCATGCCTCGCACGGTCTGGATCAACTTGACGTCCTGGCCTTCGTCGATCTTCAGACGCAAGCTGCGCATCGCCACTTCGATCACGTTGGTGTCGCTGTCGAAGTTCATGTCCCACACCTGGGAGGCAATCAGCGAGCGAGGCAACACTTCTCCATGCCTGCGCATCAGCAACTCTAGCAAACCAAATTCCTTGGCTGTCAGGTCAATGCGGCGGCCACCCCGCCAGACCCGTCGGCGCAGCAGATCAAGCTCCAGGTCAGCCACGCGCAGTGTGTTGGTTTCGGTGCCTCCTCGGCCCCGGCGCAGAATTGTGCGTACACGGGCCAGCAACTCGGCGAATGAAAAGGGCTTGACCAGATAGTCGTCAGCGCCCAGTTCCAACCCTTTGACCCGATCTTCCACCTGATCCCGGGCCGTCAGGAACAGCACGGGCATCTGCAAGCCGCGATTGCGCAGGGACTGCAGCACCTGCCAGCCATCCAGTCCGGGCAGCATGACATCCAGGATCACGAGGTCGTACTCACCTTGGAGTGCCAGGTGCAGCCCATCGCTACCGTTTTGAGCCAGGTCGGCCACAAATCCGGCCTCGCTCAATCCCTGGCGAAGGTATTCACCGGTTTTAGGCTCATCTTCGACGATCAATATCTTCATGGTCACTCTCCGCTATCTGGCGTAGACGTGAGATTGACGAGTTTCTGCGTTCCCGACATGCAGATAACAAATATGTAATCTGGCGCACAGCTTTCTGACAGGGTCGCTCTTCAGAATCTCTTCCATGAGATCGGTCATTCGTCGTGATGTGCCCAGCAAGGTCACGCTGGTCCCTGGCAAGCAAGGTGAGATCGTCTGGCAATTCGCCAAGGCGGGCACTGTCAACTTCGCGTGCCTGATGCTTGGTCATTACGAGGCCGGCATGAAGTGGGCCGTCAAAATGGCCAAGAAGTAATCCACTTTTTTACTCTCATTCCTGAGGAAATCATGAACACCATCAAAAACATTCTTGCTATCTCCGCCCTTGCCATGGGCACATTAACGCCCATGGGCAGCTTCGCCCAGACCATGATGGATCACGGCAAGATGGATATGTCCCAAGCATCGGCATCCATGACCGACGGCGAAATCAAGAAGGTCGATCAGTCCACTGGCAAGGTCACCATCAAGCACGGAGAAATCAAGCACATGGACATGCCCGGTATGACCATGGTATTCACCGCGAAGGACAAGAGCCTGTTGTCCAACGTGAAGCCTGGCGACAAGGTCAAGTTCATGGTCGTCAACGAGGGCGGGAAGATGGTTGTCACTGACATTCATCCCGCTCAGTAAGAACGCGCTGCTTGGGCGTGCTGTGTCGTCGCGGATGGATTTATTGATTGCTGACTGCGACGGTTTTGTAATCTGGAGAAGGAGAGCACTATGTCAAAAATTCACCATACCTTGATCGGGGTCTGTGTCGCTGCGGCCTCACTGAGCGTGATGGCGCAAGCCGCCGATGAGCACAAGGCCCATCACCCTGCAGGTAGCACGCAGCCCGCGTCCACCCAAATGAAGACTTCCGCAAAGCCAATGGGTACGGGGCCGATGGCTGGAATGGCCAAGATGGACGAGCATATGAAGTCCATGCAAGCGATGCACGAAAAGATGATGGCGGCCAAAACGCCGGAGGAGCGGCAGGCACTCATGGACGAGCACATGAGGCTCATGCAGGACGGCATGGGGATGATGCAGCAGATGGGCGCAGGCATGCAGGGCATGGGTGGCATGCAAGGTGGAAAGGGCATGTCCTCCAACATGGCCGAGCGTCATCAGATGATGGAAAAGCGCATGGAAATGATGCAGTCCATGATGCAAATGATGATGGACCGCCTGCCTGCCACGCCGACCAAGTAACGCACCCACCTGATTGCGAGTCACCATGAGCCATCAACACGACGGACACGAGTCGCCCCCCAGTTTCTGGAGTTCTCGATACGCCATCGGCTACGTGGCGATTGGTGCCGTGGCGGCGTATTTTTTGTTGACAGAACACCTCGCGCATGTCGTCGGGGCGCTACCTTTTCTCCTGCTCCTCGCCTGCCCGCTGATGCATGTTTTCATGCACGGCAGCCACGGTGGGCATGGTCACCATGGCCAGAGCAAGCCTGATGTGTCGAAGACTGCCGAATCGCGCAAAGAAGGAGATCCCCAGTGAACCACACCGAATCTGCTTATGGTCTGTGGTCGTTGGTCATCATCAATTCAGCGATCTTCATCATGTTTGCGTTCAGCTTTTTCAAGCCTGCAACGGCCCGTGACTGGAGGACGTTTGGCGCATTCGCAGCCTTCATAGTTGCCTTGTTCGTAGAGATGTATGGCTTCCCGCTGACGATTTATCTGATATCGGGCTGGCTTCAAACCAAGTTCCCTAATCTGGATCTGCTCTCCCACACCTCGGGTCACTTGTGGTCCACCCTGTTGGGCGAAAAGGGCGACCCGCATTTCGGCGTACTGCACATCGCCAGCTACGTTTTTCTGGGCTTTGGTTTCTACCTGTTGTCCACAGCGTGGAATGTGCTCTACCACGCTCAGCGTGGCCAATCGCTTGCAACAACAGGCCCCTACGCGCGCATTCGCCATCCGCAGTACGTGGCTTTTGTGATGATTCTGCTGGGCTTCCTGCTGCAGTGGCCCACCTTGCTGACCTTGGCCATGTTCCCTGTCTTGCTCCTGATGTACGGACGTCTGGCAATCACCGAAGAGAACGAAATGCACAAACAGTTCGGTGCAACGTACGACACATACGCCCAGCGCACACCCCGGTTTATCCCTCGCATGGGCAAGGCCCAGTCGACGACTGACTCGGTGTCAAAAAGATGATCTGGAATATTTCCCCGGCGGTATACGTTTCAATTTTTAGGAGTTTGATATATGAAAACGATTGATCTGCAAGTCGAGGGCATGAGCTGCGGCTCATGCGTCAAGCACGTCACGCACGCATTGCAACCGCTGCCGGGTGTCAGTGGGGTGGAGGTCGATCTCCAGTCTGGGCATGTCCGGGTGAGCGGGGAACTGGCGCAGGGCAGCGCCCCATTGTTGATGGCATTGACGGATGCGGGTTACCCCGCAAAGCTGGCCACAGACACGCCCATTCCCGCTGCGACCTCGCAGCCTAAAGCCTCGGGCTGCCACAGCGGCGGTGCGGGGGGCTGTGGTTGCCGATGACGGCCACGGTATTTGATTCAGGGTCGACCGGCTGGGCGCGTCCGCGCCCGCACCTTTTGCTGGCAACTTTGAAGGAGCAACGCCATGGATCAGCCTGACAACGACTCCCATGCGCCATCGTTCTGGCGCCGCCCAGCCGGCATGGCGCTGGCAACGGCTGCCGTGATCGCTGGTTTTTATCTGCTGCGAGAGCACTGGGGCCATGTTCTGGGTTATTGGCCCTACCTGCTGCTGCTCGCCTGTCCGCTAATGCACCTGATGCACGGCCACGGCGGCCATGGTGGGCACGGCAACCATGCGCAGCCGCCACGGCGCACCAACAACAACAAGGAATAAGCAATGGACATGCATGCACACCACCATCACGGCAGTCACCCCCCTGCCGAGCCAGCCTCGCCAAAGGATCTAAAGGATCCGGTGTGCGGCATGACCGTTACGGAGCAGTCTGAACACAAATTGACGCACGAAGGGCGGCCCTACTATTTCTGTAGCGCCAAGTGCCAAGGCAAGTTCGCAGCGAACCCACTGCAATACCTTGTATCTACTGCACCCGAGGACACCGCGCCAGAGCCGGCCGGCACCATCTACACCTGCCCTATGCACCCCGAGGTGCGGCAGGATCATCCTGGAGTCTGTCCCAAGTGCGGCATGACATTGGAGCCCATCATTCCACTGGACGAGGAAGACAACCATGAGTTAAAGGATTTTCAGCATCGCTTCTGGTGGACGCTGCCATTCACAGTCATTGTCACCGTTCTTGCAATGTTCGGCCATCGTCTTGGATGGTTTGACATGAAGGTGCAAACCTGGGTTGAGCTGGTGCTTTCCTTACCCGTCGTGTTGTGGACGGGGTGGCCCTTCTTCGTACGCGGCTGGCAGTCTCTCGTCCTCCGCAGCCCCAACATGTGGACCTTGATCGGTTTGGGTACGGGCGCGGCCTTTCTCTACAGCCTCGTGGCTACCGTGGCGCCGGGCGTGTTCCCGGATTCATTCATTTCCATGGGGCGCGTGGCGGTCTACTACGAGGCGGCAGTGGTCATCATCTCGCTGACCATGCTGGGCCAGATCATCGAGTTGAAGGCCCGTTCGCAAACTTCTGCGGCCATCAAGGCGCTGCTCGGTTTGGCACCCAAGACGGCACGTCGGATCAATGCGGATGGCAACGAAGAAGACGTACCGCTGAACCATGTTCACGTCGGTGACCTGTTGCGCATCCGCCCCGGCGAGAAAGTGCCGGTCGACGGCGTTGTGACTGAAGGCAGCAGTGCGGTCGATGAATCCATGCTGACCGGTGAGCCTGTGCCGGTGACCAAACGCCTTGGTGACAAGGTGATTGGCGCCACGATGAACACCAGTGGCGCCCTGGTAATGCGCGCCGAGAAGGTCGGTGCGGCCACCATGCTGTCGCAGATTGTTCAGATGGTGGCCAATGCCCAGCGCTCGAAGGCGCCCATGCAGCGCATGGCGGACGTGGTCGCAGGCCAATTCGTGGTCGTGGTGGTGCTCATCGCCATTGCCACCTTCTTTGTCTGGGGTTGGTTCGGTCCGGAACCTAGCTGGGTGTTTGGCTTGATCAACGCAGTGGCCGTGCTGATCATCGCTTGCCCCTGTGCGCTGGGGCTGGCCACGCCGATGTCGGTGATGGTGGCCACAGGGCGTGCCGCGACACAGGGGGTGCTGTTCCGCGATGCTGGCGCCATCGAGAAAATGCGCGAGGTGGACACGCTGATAGTGGACAAGACAGGAACTTTGACCGAAGGTAAGCCCGCTTTCGACACCGCAGTTGCCGCACCCGGCTATACAGCGGACGAAGTACTGCGCCTTGCGGCCAGTTTGGACCAAGGCAGCGAGCATCCTTTGGCAGAGGCCATCGTCAGCGCAGCACGCGCCAAGGGCCTGGAACTGATCAAGCCGCTAGATTTCGAATCTGGCAGCGGTATTGGCGTGCGCGGCATGGTCGATGGGAAGCATCTGGTGCTGGGCAACACCGCATTGATGCAGCAGGAGGGCGTGGCCACTGATGCGCTCAAGATCGATGGCGAGCGTCTGCGCAGTGAAGGCGCCAGCGTGATGCATCTGGCCGTGGACAGACAACTGGCTGGCATCCTGGCTGTGACCGATCCCATCAAGGCCACCACGCTGGAAGCCATTAGGACTTTGCACGCCAGCGGCTTGCGCATCGTGATGGCAACTGGCGATGGTCTGACCACCGCCAAGGCAGTGGGTGCAAAACTTGGCATCGACGAGGTGCATGGCGAAGTCAAGCCCGCAGACAAGCTGGCGCTCGTGGAACGGCTCCAGAAAGAGGGCCACATTGTCGCCATGGCCGGCGATGGCATCAACGATGCGCCTGCGTTGGCAAAGGCCGATGTCGGCGTGGCCATGGGCACGGGGACCGATGTGGCCATGAACAGCGGCCAGATCACGCTGGTCAAAGGCGATTTGCGCGGCATCACCGCCGCACGCGACATCTCTATCGACACCGTCCGAAACATGCGCCAGAACCTCCTGTTCGCATTCGTTTACAACGGCATTGGGGTGCCGATTGCGGCAGGCGTGCTGTACCCATTCACTGGGTGGTTGTTGTCCCCGCTGATCGCGGCGCTGGCCATGAGTCTGAGCTCGGCCTCGGTGATTTTCAATGCTCTGCGTTTACGGCGCGGAAAAAAATGACCCCGTAGTTCGGAGGAATGATGAAAATCCCCACGTCACCACAAAAGCCTCGGACCTCTCAACGCACCACGGCGGTGGGTAAGGAAGCAGCGGTGCAATGGACGCACCGCCAGACAAAGGATCTACCACCGACCGTCTTGGATCATTCCGAGGAGTTGTTGAAGCCTGCGCCACAGGATGCGTCTAGTGGCATGAAAAGAGCAGCTGAAGCACCTTCGGCGCAGGACTATTTCGATTACCAGCGCGACTTCTTCGAACGCACCATTCTGTTCTGGGACACGCTTCGCCAGCGCGCGAACAACATGCTGGAGCACGAGCGAGCCGGATTGCCGCCGCTTCTGGACTTCAAGTATGAAACGCTGTTGGACGCGCGCAGCTTCGAACGGTCCGTCAACTATGCACTGCTGCGCATCACGGAAATCGACGGGCATTGCTGGGACGACTGCGTCGACTCTGACAAACCGCCAGTCATCATTGTCGATCCACGCGCTGGCCACGGCCCCGGCATTGGCGGCTTCAAGCGCGACTCCGAAGTCGGGATGGCCATGCGCGAGGGCCATCCGGTTTATTTCGTGATCTTCTTTCCCGAGCCGACTCTGGGGCAGACCCTGGCAGACGTGTTGCATGTGCTGCGGCGTTTCGCCGAAGAAGTTGCGCAACGCCATCCTGGCAATCCTCCTGTGCTTTATGGCAACTGCCAGGCCGGGTGGGCGCTGACGCTGCTGTCCGCAGACTGCGCCGGTCTGGTCGGACCGGTGGTGCTCAATGGCTCACCCTTGTCATATTGGGCTGGCGAGTCCGGTGTCAATCCGATGCGTCTTTCCGGAGGGCTCCTTGGCGGCAGCTGGTTGGCGCATCTGACGGCCGACCTGGGCAATGGCCGCTTCGATGGAGCCTGGCTGGCGCAGAATTTCGAGAACCTCAAGCCCGAAAAGGCTGTTTGGGAGAAGTACGCCCAACTCTTCACCAACGTCGACAGTGAGCAGGCGCGTTTTCTGGAGTTCGAGCGTTGGTGGAACGGTTTTTATTTCCTGAGTCGGGAAGAGATCCTTGCGATTGTTGAAAACCTGTTCATCGGCAACCAGCTTGAACAGGGTCTTTTCCAGATTTGCCAGGGTTGCACTGCTGACCTCAGGCGGATCAGGAATCCAATCGTCATCTTTGCGTCCTACGGCGACAACATTACGCCACCACACCAGGCGCTCGGATGGATTCCGGCAGTCTACAAAGACACCGAGGATCTCAAGCAGGCCGGACAGCGCATCGTCTACCTCACGAACCCGCACGTCGGCCATCTCGGCATTTTTGTCTCCGCCGGGGTGGCGCGTCTGGAGCACCGGGCGATCCTGGAGAGCCTGGCTGAGATTGAGGCGCTGGCCCCGGGCCTCTATGAAATGAAGATCGACAACCCGTCGGGTGACCCGGACTGCCATAAGCCCACCTACAGCATCCGCTTTGAACCTCGTCAGGTTGAAGACCTGAAAACGGATTACCCGCAGGAAGCTTTTGAGCGGGTGAAACAGGTCTCGACATTCAACGAGGCGCTTTACCGGGCATTCGTCAGTCCTTGGGCGCAAGCGCTGTCCACACCCTGGACAGCCCAAATGCTCAAGTGGCTCCATCCGATGCGCACCAGTCGGTATTTGCTCTCGGAAACGTTCAGTCCGTGGATGCGCGGCGTTGCCTTGCTGGCCGAGCCGCTTGGCAAGAACCGCCAGCCGCTTGCGCCGCATCACCCGTTGATCGAGCGTGAGCGTGAAGCTGCAGGGGAAGTGACCCATGCGCTGGGAAGGCTGCGCGAAGGCCGAGACGCTGCGAGCGAGCAGGCGTTTCGCCTGATGTTTCAAAACCCTGTCTTGTTCGCAGGCGTCCTGGGGATGGTGGGTAAAGAGGGTGGCAACGGTAATTCAGTGCGCCCCAACGCCGACTGAGCCCTGATAGAAGTTTTATTTTCCAACCAAGAGAGATCATGATGACAAGAAAAAACAACTGGCTTTTGACAGCGGTGCAGATGGGCCTATTGGCCTGGTCCGGCGCCACCTTGGCCGCCGACAAGGTGTATGTGGCCAACGAGGGGGCTGACACGGTGAGCGTGCTCGATGCTGCGTCGTTCAAGACACTGGCAAGCGTGCGCGTCGGCAAGGCACCGCACAACGTGCAGGTATCGCCCGACGGCAAGGTCGTATGGGTGACCAATAACGGGGAGCCTGCTCAAACGGCCGACGCGTCGGAGCACAAGGAGATGGCCCAAGGCAGCCACGATGCGATGGGAAAGCCCGGCGCGGTTTGGGCCATCGATACCGCGACTAACGCAGTCGTCGCCAAGGTGCCGGTTGGCATGCACCCGGCCCATGTGGTGGTGTCGCCCGACGGCCGCTTCGCCTACATCACCAACGGCGGCGACAACACGGTCAGTGTGATCGACACAGCGGCGCGGAGCCTCGTGGCGACTATTCCGGTCGGCAAGTTTCCCCACGGTCTTCGCATCAGTCCGGACGGCAAGCAGGCCTACGTCGCCAACCTCAAGGGCGGAACGGTGTCGGTCATCGATACCGCCAGCCAGAAGGAGATCGCGCAAGTTCCTGCAGGCAAGGGGCCGGCTCAAGTGGGCTTCACGCCGGACGGGAGTCTTGTCTTGGTGTCGCTGTCGGAGGAAAACGCGGTCGCCGTGATCGACCCGGCTACGCGCAAGGTGATTCGCAAGGTTGCCGTCGGAACAGTCCCCATCCAGCTGTATGTCACGCCGGATTCGCGCACGCTGCTGGTGGCCAATCAGGGCACGCCCAAGAAGCCTGGCAAAACCGTCAGCCTGATGGAGCTGGAGAGTTTCAAGGTTACCAAGACCGTCGTGACCGGCGCCGGTGCTCATGGCGTGGTTGTCGACCGTGAAGGCCGGTACGCCTACGTTACCAACATGTACGCCAATTCGGTTTCCGTGCTTGATGTGAAGGATCGCAAGGTTGTGAAGACCGTTCCGGTAGGCAAGACTCCCAACGGCATCAGCATTACGCCTTGACGGTTTGTCCGTCGCTTGCAGCTGTCCGGCAAGGTGCAAAAAAAGTAAAACAAGACAACCTGGGCGTTTACAGAAATGACGGTCATCGATATTCGCATTCAACGAATCACGCAGCTTTACGATTCATTGGACCCTTCGCCGCTCCATGAGAAAACACTGAGCCGTGCTGTGGAAAACTATATCGTTGACTGTGCGGGCGAGTATGGTTTAGATGAATCGCTTCGTCTCATTGTTCATGTCCCGACGTCGATCAGAGAGTACGAGGTGGAAATTGCAGGAGCGATCCATGCGCACTTTCAAGCGCAATATGCGCAGTGCAGGCGCCGGTATCGACGAAGGATGCGACAGGGCACTTCCTGTTAACGGGACTCGCCGTTCTGGGTACGACGCTGCTTGTACGGGCCTTATTGGGTAATCCTGGCAACAGCCAGGTGCTTACGGCCATCAGCGAAGGGCTGTTGATTGTTGGCTGGGTGGCGATGTGGCGCCCGATCGAAGTACTCTTGTTTGAACGTGTGGAAAATCACCAAAACATGGCGCTTTTTGATCGTCTTTCCCACATCGAAGTGGGGTTCGCCCTAGAGGAGACCGAGTTTGACCATGATGCAAAAAGTGGGCAGATAGGGGATCTGCGGGCACTCAGCGATTCGCCTGCGCGGAGCCCGAATGCGCGCGACGAATCTTTTTTTACGATAGCGCGTGCGCCATTCTATCGGTCGATGACCGCAGGCGTGGCGTCGGAGAATTTGAAATGAAATTGAGACCACTTGTCCTTGGCGTGGGAGGGGGATTGGTCTTGCTCGTGGTGGCTGGAATCCTCTATTTCTTCTTGAGTGCCGGTGGCAGGCGGGAGGCAGCGTTGACGCATACCTTGCGTCCTGATGATCCTCAGGTCTTGCAAGTAGGCGCTCGCATATACGCTCAGAACTGTGTCGCCTGCCACGGCACCAAGGGCGAAGGCCAGCCCAACTGGCGTGATCGCGGATCGGATGGCTTGCTTCCTGCGCCGCCGCACGATCCCAGCGGCCACACCTGGCACCATCCTGATGCGCAACTTTTTGCCATCACCAAGCATGGCCTTGCCAAGCTCATCGACCAGCCTGACTATCGCACCGCCATGCCGGTCTACGACGGCGTGTTGAGCGATGACGAGATCGTGGCCGTGCTGTCCTGGATCAAAGCGCAATGGCCGCTGGAGGTACAGCAGCGCCATGACGAGATCAACGCCCAATACCGCAAGTCCCTGCCTCGCTAGCTGTCGGGACGACGGCAGAAGCAGACTGAATCGCTTCAACATGATGAAAGACTTGACCTTGACATCATGGGAAGGCAAAAAATAGAACAAGCGTCTTGAAAGGCATTGACATGAACCATCACCCATCACCCATCACCCACATCACCAGCCCTCGGGGGCCAGTCGGCTGCCCTTGACGACATCTCACCGAAGGCGGACGACTTGAAGGATCCTGTGTGCGGTATGAGCGTGACCTCCCAATCGCCTCATCAGGCCATGCATGACGATCATCACTACCGCTTTTGCGGCACGCACTGCCGCGACAAGTTCATTGCAGACCCTGTGCGCTATAGGGTGAGCGAGGCACCGGTCGGTACATAAAATGCCGGCGCGCTCTATGTGTGCCCCATGCTCCCTGAAGTGCGCCAGGATCACCCAGGGCGCTGCCCCAAGTGCCAAATGAACCTGGTGTTGGAAGACCAGGTGTTGATTCATCAGCACAACTGAGCCAGTGATCACGTCGAATACTGAGCCACTGGGTTGATGGATGTTCTGGCTACACGGTTGTGGATAAGTCTATCGGGTCTGCTGTTTTTCGATCTCCTTTCTGAGCTTTGCTGCGTTGCTTTGGTGGTGCCGCGCCAGCGGCACTGGAATGCTTGAATCGCCAGCTCTCGTTGCCCGTCTCCACGATATGGCAATGGTGCGTGAGGCGGTCGAGCCATGCGGTGGTCATCTTGGCGTCGCCGAAGACGCTGCTCCATTCCGAGAAGGTCAGGTTTGTTGTGATCACCACGCTCGTTCTCTCGTAGAGTTTGGACAGCAGATGGAACAGCATCGCGCCGCCCGACTGCGTGAACGGCAGGTAGCCCAGTTCATCCAGGATCACCAGATCGACGTACATCAACCGGTGTGCCAACTGCCCGGACTTGTTCTGCGCCTTCTCCAGTTCCAGGGCGTTGACCAGCTCCACCGTGGAGAAGAAGCGCACCCGCTTGCCATGCAGGCGGATGGCCTCGATCCCCAGGCTGGTGGCCAGGTGGGTCTTGCCTGTGCCGGGGCCACCCACCAGCACCACGTTATGGGCCGAGTCCACGAAGCCAAGGGTGTGCAGTTGGCGCACCAAGGCCTCATCAATGGGCGTGTGGGCGAAGTCGAAGCCGGCGAGATCGCGATGCGACGGGAACCGCGCCACGCGCATCTGGTAAGCCATGGAGCGCACCTCGCGCTGCGCGGTCTCGGCCTTGATGAGCTGGTGCAGCACGGCCTCGTGATCCAGCGACTTCATGCGTGCAGTGCCCAGCACCTCCGGCCAGGCACTGGCCATGCCGTACAAGCCCAGCGCCTTGAAGGCATCCATGAGGTCATGCATGGTCGGACTCCGGTGAGGCCTCGTGAGGCTGGGCGTTGCGCAGTGCGTCGTAGCGGTGCAGGTTGGCCAGTGGCGGCGTGTTGAGCGTGAGCATCGTTGCCACCGGTGGCTCGGGAACGCGCCGCTCCTGCAAGCGCGAGAGCACGTTGAGCACGTGTTCGGCACTCAGCTACCGGCGGCTGCGCAAGGCATCGACGCAGTCCGGCTCATGACGATCCACGGTGCGAAGGGGCTCGAGTTCCGGGCGGTTCACGTGCCTGGCTTGAACCAGGACACGCTCCCCGGCAACAGGCAGGCTGCGCCTGCGTGCCCTCCACCCAACAAGATGATCGAGGGGGCAAGCGGCACCTACGAAGAGTTTCGTGAAACCAGTCGCCTCGAAGAGAAAGAGTGCCTGCTCTACGTTGCGCTTTCACGTGCGAAGGACCGCCTGGTCCTGTATGCCGCAGCGGCGAACAAGAGCGGGAACGCACGCAAGGAATCGGAGTACCTGGGCCGCTTGGGTGAAGGGCTTGTTCGGCGTCCGATCACGCCAGAGCGGCAACTTCCTGACGCGCCTGAAGACGCCACTGTACCGCTTCAAGTCGAGGGACCGCTGCGGTTCGATGTGCACCAGGTCGAATTGTTCATACGCTGCCCGCGGCGATTCTTCTACACGCACATCCTGCAGACCGGCGGGAAGCGCGCCGTCACGGCCTTCATGCAGATGCATGAATGTGTCCGGAAGTTGTTCAAGAAGGTCGTGAAGGGCGAACTCACCTCCACCGGTACCCATCTGCGAGAGGACGTCTGCCAGGCCCTGACGGAAGAAGGCCTCGGTGAACATGGGTACTTCGAGCACTACACGCAGTTCGCCGTCGCCATGATCGAGTACTTCGCGTCGACGCGCAGGGGCTATGAGGCGCGAGAGCCGCAGGCATTGCACGTCAGCTATGCTGGGGAAGAGATTGTGGTGACGCCGGACGACGTGCTTGTTGCAGCGGACGGCAGGATCACGCTGCGCCGGGTCTCGACCGGCCACAGCCGCGGTGAAGACGCCAAGTCCATCAGCGCGGCCGCATTTCTGGCAGCTGCCGGTGAGGCTTTCCCGGGCGCGACGGTCGAACTGGTCTACTTGGCTGACAGGAGTTCGACTGCGCTCGCTCTCAAGTCCAAGGAAATGGACACGCGGCGAAGGAACATGGAGTCACACCTGCGAACCATTCGAGCAGGTGCATTCCAAGCCAAGCCTTCAGCTTTCAGCTGCCCCAATTGCCCGGCGCTGTTCATTTGTGGACCCGTGCCTTCGGGGTCGTTGACGTTCAGACGCGATGCTAAGCAGGTATAGCGAAAGCGAGGTGTACACGCTGGGTCACCTCGACAGCAGCTCCGCTGCGTTCGCACCTCCGAATTTCGTTCGCTCAAGGATCGGCTCTGCCGACAAAATCTCGGACGCAAAGCGCACCGCTCTGCGTGTTGGGCCGCTGCGTCACAAAAGAGTCACCTGCGGACGACGGGAGTTTTTTGGCCCCTCGCTGGCATTTTTCCATCTATGGGGCGCGGTGGCTCAATGACCGCAATTGCGCCAAGCCCGTGAACTCGGCGCTCACACGCGAGCGACTGCAATCGCTGCACAGCGGCAGTCCGAGGCGTCAGGCTCAGTGGATGTAACAGGTCGTGAGCAGCCCCTCACGACTGTTCCTGTAACGCGCGCATTTGGCCGCAGTAACTGGCCGTCTCATCTGTGAGCAGTCACGGTCATGAGCAAGCTGCTCGCGACGCAGGGCCACGTGGACACGTGGTTAGTCTTTTTGGCGCGGTGACCACGCAGATCGCAACCATGACATGTTGAGGTTCGTAATCGCAAGGTGCAGAAGTGCACCAATGGCAACCATATGAACCCGAGTTGCCCGACAAGCAGTCCGTCCGGACTAGCGTCAACGTAGTGGGCTAGCCCGGCCTACGAAGCCCCCAGAGCCAAAGCAGCCAGCGATGCCTAGGAGCATTCTTGAATTTTGCTCAAAATTCAAGCAAAGCTCTGCTCATAAAACTGAGCATCTGAGAGAAAACCTATTGAAATTCATAGAGTTAGCGGTGCCACAACATGCGTCAGAAGTACAAAACTCAATGAAAAAAGTACAAAACTCAGCGGAAATCGACAACAGCGTCAAGATGCTCTTCCCTCCTACGCCATTGCAGGAACTTATGGCCTTAGCACTCTCTCTAACTGAGTGCTAATATGAGATTCAAGTTACATGAAAGGACATCTGTCATGACCCTCCAGACTGCCCCTTCCGCGACCTCGCTGGCGCCCGTCAGCGCCTGGGCCCTGGTGCCACCGCTGGGGAATCTGGACGCCTACATCTCTGCCGCCAACCGCATCCCCCTGCTGACGCAGGAGGAGGAGCAGCGCTATGCGCGCCAGCTGCGGGAGGACGGCGACGTGGACGCGGCCGGCCGGCTGGTGCTGTCGCACCTGCGGCTGGTGGTGTCGATCTCGCGCCAGTACCTCGGCTACGGTTTGCCGCACGGCGACCTGATCCAGGAAGGCAATGTGGGCCTGATGAAGGCCGTCAAGCGCTTCGACCCCGACCAGGGCGTGCGCCTGGTCAGCTATGCCATGCACTGGATCAAGGCCGAGATTCACGAGTACATCCTGAAGAACTGGCGCATGGTCAAGGTGGCCACCACCAAGGCGCAGCGCAAACTGTTCTTCAATCTGCGCTCCATGAAGCAGGGTTTCAAGGCCGACGCGTCCGACACCCACCGCGACACCCTGTCCGAGCAGGAAATCGACCTGATGGCCGAGCAGCTGAACGTCAAGCGCGAGGACGTGATCGAGATGGAGACCCGCCTGTCCGGCGGCGACGTGCTGCTGGACCCTGCGCCCAGCGACGATGGCGAGCACGCCTTCGGCCCCATCGCCTACCTGGCGGACGCGGCGCACGAGCCCACGGCCATGATCGAGTCGCGCCAGCGCGACGAGCTGGCCACCGACGGCATCGCCACGGCGCTGGACAGCCTGGACGCGCGCAGCCGCCGCATCGTCGAGCAGCGCTGGCTGCACGTGAACGACGACGGCTCGGGCGGCATGACGCTGCACCAGCTGGCCGCCGAGTATGGCGTGAGCGCCGAGCGCATCCGCCAAATCGAGGTGGCAGCCATGAAGAAGATGCGCAAGGCGCTGGCCGAGTACGCCTGACCTTCGCACCCGCTCACTCGCCCGGCTGCAGCCGGGCGGATAATCCAAGGCGCGCTGCCCTCCCGGGCGGCGCGCTTTTTTCATGCCCGCGGCCTCTGCTGCGCCGCGTGCCGCACCATTACAGGAGATGCATCCCATGACCGCTCGCCGCCGCCTGCTTGCCCTGGCCGCCCTCGCCCTCGCGCCTGCCTTGGGCATCGCCCAGGGCACCGCCACCCCTGGCTGGCCGGCTAAAACGGTGCGCATCGTCGTGGGCTTTCCGCCCGGCTCCTCGCCCGACCTGACGGCGCGTACCTTTGCCGAGCCGCTGTCGCAGGCCCTGGGCCAGCCGGTCATCGTGGAGAACAAGGTCGGCGCGGGCGGCAACATCGGCGCCGACGCCGTAGCCAAGGCGACGGATGGCCACACCATCGGACTGTTCATCAACGGCAACCTGACCATTGCCAAGCTGATCAACCCGCAGGTGCCCTACGACCCGGCGCGCGACCTGGCGCCGCTGTCGCTGATCGGCGTATCGCCGCTGGTGCTCACGGCTCCCGTGGGCCAGGAAGGCGTGCCATCCACGGGCGACGCGCGTGCCTTCCTGGCCGCGGCGCGCGCTGCGGGCGACCGCTGGAGCTACGGCACGCCCGGCGTGGGCACGGTGGGCCACCTGGGCACGGAGCTGCTGAAGGCGCGCACCGGCATCAACCCGGTGCACATCCCCTACCCCGGCTACCCGCAGGTGGCGACTGCCATGGGCGGCGGGCAGCTGCAGATGGCGCTGCTGCCACCGGCGCTCGCGCTGTCGCAGGAGCGGGCCGGCAAGATCCGCCGCATTGGCGTGACTTCCGCCGGCCGCAGCACGCTGGCGCCCGAGGTGCCCAGCCTGGCCGAGGCCGGCGTGCGCGACTTCCAGCTGGAGATCTGGAACGCCTTTGCCGCGCCCGCAGGCATGCCCGCGCCCGTGCGCGAGCGCCTGTCGGCGCTGCTGGCCGACATCGCCCGCAGCCCGGACGTGCGCGCCAAGCTGTTCGCCCAGGGCTGGCAGGCCGTGGGCTCGTCCGCCGAGGGCCTGGCCAACCGCATGCAGGCCGACACGGCCGCCATGGGCCGGGTGATCCGCGAGCAGAAGATCACTGCGCAGTAGGCCCCGCCCCTGGGGGCAGCCCTGCCTCGGACGTTGACCGAGGTCATCCGGCGCCGCGGGCAGCGGCGGCACACTGGCGCTTGCGCAGCGCCCGGCTGCCGCCGTAACTCCCGTTTTGATAGCTGCCAGCGCTTGCCCGGAAAGGGCTGGAGGCCTTTTTCATGTCTAAAGCCTGCCCTCGTGCAAATCGCAGCAACGGCAGCCGTTGCGAACACTGCGCCTGCCAGCAGCAATGCATGCTGAGGCGGTTGGACCGGGAGCTGCCCCCGGCCTGGCGCGCCCCGGTGTCCGAAGCGCCCTTTCGCAAGGGCGAGGTGCTGCAGCGCCAGGGCGATGGCGCTGCCGGCGAGCTGCGCATGGTCAAGGTGGGCATGCTTCTCATGCAGCGCGGCGGCGCCGGGCGCGAGGGTGAGCGGCCCGTCGGTTTGGCCGGCTGCGGGCAGGTACTGGGCCTGCCGGCGCTGCTGGAGCTGCCGGCGCCGCTGTCTTTTGTGGCGGTGACGCCCGGGCGCCTGTGCCGCGTGGCACTGGCGCCGCAGTGCCAGGGCGACGCCGGTCTGCCAGCGAAGGTCATGCGCGAACTGGCGCGTGAGCAGCTGCAGACCGGCGCGCGCCTGGCGGACTGGGGCCGCATGGCCCGGGTGCGCGGCGTGGCCGCCCAGCTGGCGGGGGCGCTGCTGCAGCTGGCCGAGCTGCAGCGCAGCACGCTGGTGCGCCTGCCCAGCCAAGCGGTGCTGGCGGCACTCCTGGCCACCACGCGCGAATCGGTGGCGCGCGCCCTGGCCCTGCTGGCGCGCGAGCAGGCGCTGCTGCGCCGCGACCGCTGGCACTGCGAGATCGAGCGCGCGCAGCTGTCCGCCTGGGCCGAGGGCGGGCGCGGCAGGCCTGCGGCGGCAGCCTGACAAGCGGCCCTCAGGCCGGCACGGCGCCGTGCTCGCCCTGCTGGCGGGCATGCAGGGCCTGCACCTCCTGCGGCGGCAGCGCCTTGGCGAACAACCAGCCCTGGTACAGCTCGCAGCCCAGGGCGCGCAGCCACTGCAGCTGCTCGTCGCGCTCCACCCCTTCGGCCACCGCCCGCAGACCCAGGGTGTGGGCCAGGGCCAGCACGGCGCGCACCAGGGTGGCGTCGGCGGCGTCGTGCGGAACGCGGCGCAGGAATTCGCGGTCCACCTTGATGTGGGTGACGGGCAGCTCGCGCAGCCAGGCCAGCGAGGACTGGCCGGTGCCGAAGTCGTCCAGCGCCAGCACCACGCCCAGGGCGTGCAGTTCGGCCAGCACCTGGCGCGCCTGCTGCGGGTCGGCCATGGCCTGGGATTCGGTCACCTCCAGCTCCAGCCGGCCGGGGGGCACGCCGTGCTCGCGCAGGTTGCGCGCCACCTGCTCCACCAGATCACTCTGGCGCAGCTGCTGGGCCGACAGGTTGACGGCCACGCGCAGCTCCACGCCGGCGCGCTGCCAGCGGCCAATCTGCCGACAGGCCTCGGCCATGGCCCAGGCGCCCAGCTCCAGGATCAGCCCGGTGGCCTCGGCCACGGGCACAAAGCGCGCCGGCGGCACCTCGCCCAGCTGCGCGTCGCTCCAGCGCAGCAGCGCCTCCACGGCCACCATGCGACCACTGGCCACATCCACCTGGGGCTGGTAGAGCAGCCTCAGGCCGGAGCCTTCAGCCAGGGCCTGGCGCAGGCGTTCGTGCACCTGGATCTTCTCGGCCACCTTCTCGCCCAGCTCGGGCGTGTAGAAGGCGTGGCGCGCACGGCCCAGCTGCTTGGCCTGGTACATGGCCATGTCGGCGTAGCGCAGCAGGGTTTCGGCGTCGGCGGCGTCGCCGGGGCACAGGGCAATGCCCATGCTGGCACCGAAGTTCAGTTCGAAGCCCTGCACCCGGCAGGGCATGCACAGGCGCTGCAGCAGCCGCGCGGCCACGCACTCGGCCTCGTGGCGGTGGCGCACGTCCGGCAGCAGCACGGTGAACTCGTCGCCGCCCAGGCGGGCCATGACGTCGCCCGGCCGCAGCTCGCCCTGCAGGCGCTGCGCCACCTCGCGCAGCACCCGGTCGCCGGCGGCGTGGCCATAGCCGTCGTTGATGGCCTTGAAGTCGTCCAGGTCCAGCAGCAGTAGGGCAAAGGGCCGGCGCTCGGGCGCGCCGATGGCCTGGGCCAGCTGCTGGCCGAACTGCCAGCGGTTGGCCAGGCCGGTCAGGGTGTCGTGTGTGGCCTGGTAGTGCATGCGCGCCTGCAGCAGGCGCAGCTCGGAGATGTCGCGCACGAAGGCCACCACGGTGCCGCCATGCGCCGGCGAGTGGCCCAGGGCCACGTCCACCGGCACGTGGTTGCCGTCCCGGCGCACCAGCCACAGGTCCCGCCCCTGGCCCATGGCGCGGCGGGCCGGACGGGCGTGGTAGCGCTGCACGTGCGCGGCATGCGCCTGGCGCAGGGCTTGGGGCAGCAGCAGCTCCACGGGTTGGCCCAGCAGCTCGGCGCTGGAGTAGCCGCTGATGCTCTCCATCTGCGCGTTGACCAGCACGATTCGGCCCTGGCGATCCACGGCCAGCATGCCGTCGGGCGCGGCGTCCATGGCGGCCCGCTCCAGCGAGGTGGCGGGTAGGACCAGCGGCATGGGCGCGGGGTCAGGGGAACCGTCGAGGGCGGCAGCGGCGGCGGTGTGCATGCCGGCCACTGTAGGGTGCGGCGGCGGCCACGGCAGGCCCGTCAGGCGCCGAAGGTGACGCCGCCGGCAGTTTGCCCACCCGGCAGCGTGGGCCGGCAGCCACGGTGCCGGCTACTTGCCCGCCTCGTCCAGCAGCGCGCGCACGTCGGCGGCCAGGGCCTGGGCGCCGCTGCCGTAGCGGTGGTACAGGCGCAGGCGGCCGGCCGGGTCGTAGACGTAGTTGCCGGCCGAGTGGTCCATGGTGTAGCTGGTGGGCGTGCTGCCCTCCACGCGCTTGTAGTAGATCTTGAAGTCCTTGGCGACGGCGGCCAGCTCCTCGGGCGTGCCGCGCAGGGCGATGAAGCTGGGGTCGAAGCTGGCCATGTAGGCCTTAAGCACCTCGGGCGTGTCACGCTCGGGGTCCACGGTGACGAAGATGCCCTGCAGGCGCTCGCCATCGGCGCCCAGGGCCTGCTTGACCTCGGCCAGCTCGCTCATCGAGGTGGGGCACACGTCCGGGCACTGGGTGTAGCCGAAGAAGACGACCACCACCTTGCCAGCGAAGTCCTTCAAGCTGCGGCGCTGGCCGTGCTGGTCGGTCAGCGGCAGGTCGCGGGCGTAATCGGCACCGGTGACGTCCACGCCCTGGAAGCTCGCGGCCTTGGGCGAGCAAGCAGCAAGAAAAACGGCTGCAGCGCCCGTAGATACTGCGCAGGCAGCTACTTTTTTAAGAGCAAAACGGCGGTTGATGGTCGGCATTACAGAACGTAGTGGTCCACCAGCAGCGCGGCAAACAGCACGCTCAGGTGGATCAGGGAAAAACGGAAGGTCTTGCGCGCCAGCTGGTCGGAGTAGCGCCGCCACAGCACGAAGCCGTAGCCGCAAAAACCCAGACCCAGGCCGATGGCGGCCACCAGGTAGATCCACGAGCTCATGCCGTAGATGAAGGGCATCAGGCAGCCGGCGAACAGGATCAGCGTGTACAGGAAGACCTGCAGCCGCGTGAATTCGTTCCCGTGCGTGACGGGCAGCATGGGCAGGCCGGACTTGCGGTAGTCCTCCACGCGGTACAGCGCCAGGGCCCAGAAGTGCGGCGGCGTCCACAGGAAGATGATCAGGAACAGGATCAGCGCCTCGGGGCTCACCTGGCCGGTCATGGCGGCCCAGCCCAGCACCGGCGGCATGGCTCCGGAAGCGCCGCCGATCACGATGTTCTGCGGCGTCAGCGGCTTGAGGATGACGGTGTAGATGACGGCATAGCCCACGAAGGTGGCGAACGTCAGCCACATGGTTAGCGGGTTGACGAAGAAGTACAGCAGCGCCGAGCCGGCCGCGCACAGCAGCGCCGAGAACACCAGCGCCTGCGTGCTCGACAGCTCGCCGCGCGCCGTGGGCCGCCAAGCGGTGCGCTTCATGCGCGCGTCGATGCCGCGCTCCACCAGGCAGTTGAAGGCGGCCGCCGCCCCGGCCACCAGCCAGATGCCGGCACTGGCCAGCGCCATCTGGCCCCACTGCAAGGCCGAGGGCAGGCCGGGCACGGCCAGCACCATGCCGATGAAGGCACAAAACACGATCAGCTGCACCACGCGCGGCTTGGTCAGGGCGTAGAACTGCGCCACCCGCGGCGGCAGGGTGTGGGCGGCGTGGACGGTCGAGGGTGCGGGTGCGGCGCTCATGCGGAAGCTCTCTTTGCGGAAAGGGGCGCAGCGGCTGCGGCGACGGTCCTGGCCGTAGCCTGGCTGCGGCTGGCGGCCAGGGCCCAGGTCAGCACCACCACCAGCGCCGCGGCGCCTCCGGTGTGCAGCACGGCGGCAGCCAGGGGCCAGCCCAGCACCACGTTGGACAGGCCCGTGGCCAGCTGCGCCAGGGCCAGGGCCGCCAGCCAGCGGGCCTGCGCGCGCAGCGCGGCCACGCGCGCCAGGCGCCAGGCCAGCAGGCCCAGCGCTGCCAGCACCACGTAGGCGGCCAGCCGGTGCGTGTAATGGATGGCGGTGAGGGCGGCAAAGCTGATGTGGCTGCCGTCGCCGCGCAGACCCAGCGGACGCCACAGCTCGAAGCCCTCGGCAAAGGCCATGTCGGGCCACCACGAGCCCTGGCACTGCGGGAAGGTGTTGCAGGCCAGCACCGCATAGTTGGTGCTGACCCAACCGCCCAGCAGCAGTTGCGCCACCACCAGGGCCATGGTGCCGCCCAGCGCCAGCCGCAGGCCGCGCGGCAGGGGCTGGGCCGCCAGGCCCTGCACGCGCTGGCCCACACGAACGGCCTGCGCGCACAGCAGCGCCAGCAGCACGGCGCCGCCCAGCAGGTGCAGGGTGACGATGGCAGGGAACAGCTTCATGGTCACGGTGAGCGCGCCAAACGCGCCCTGCAGGCAGACCCAGATGAGCGTGAGCGTGGGCCACCAGGGGTTGATCAGCGCCGGCTCGGCGCCGCCCGTGCGCCGGCGGCGCAGGTGCTCGCGCCAGGCCAGCACGGCCAGCACGATGATGAGCACGCCCACGCCGGTGGCCAGGTAGCGGTGGATCATCTCGACCCAGGCCTTGCCGTGCGTGACCGGGCCGCTGGGCAGGGCTGCCTGGGCGGCGGAGATCTCGGCGCGCGCGCCCACCGGGCTGGCGCTGCCGTAGCAGCCCGGCCAGTCGGGGCAGCCCAGGCCGGAGTCGGTCAGCCGCGTGAAGGCGCCGAACAGCACCAGATCGAACGTCAAAAACAGCGTCAGCACCAGCAGCGCCTGCATGCGCGCGGCCGGGGTGCGGCCGCGGTGCTTGCGCCAGACCCAGGCCAGCGGCAGTGCGGCGATGAGCAGCCCCAGCGCCATCAGCTCCAGCACCGGCGCCAGGTCGTACAGCGGCTGCACGGACGAAGGCGCCATCAGCGCGGCTCCAGCGGCTCGCGGCCGGCCTTGTCCCAGGACGAGGAGGCGCGCAGCAGGCGCTCCAGGTCGCGCTTGGCGCGGGCGGCGCCGGCGCGGTCGAGCTGGGCGGGAAAGCGCATCATCCAGTTGCCTTGGGGGTCGACCACGTAGACGTGCTCGTCCAGCGCGTGGCCCTCGGCCGGGGCCAGCCACTGCTGCACCTCCTGCTGCGGGGCGCGCAGCACCGTGGCCTGGGCCAACGCGGGACCGATGTCGGCGGGCAGCGGGGCGTCATCGGTGACCAGCCAGACCCAGTCCATGCGGTCCTTGTCGCGGCCCATGCTCTCGCGCAGCTGGCGCTGCAGGTACAGGTTGTTGCGGCAGTTGTCGGCGCAGGCGCCGCCGGCGGCGCTGACCAGCAGCCACTGGCCGCGCAGCTCGTCCAGCAGGTGCGGGGCGCCGTCAGGGCTGGTGGCGCGCAGCGTGGCGGGCAGCGGGCGCTGCGGCTCGATCAGCTCGCCGAAGTTGCGCCGCCCCTCGGGCCGAATGACGTAGTAGGTGAAGTAGGACGCGATGACCGGCGCCGCGCAGACCAGCAGCAGGCCCAGCATCTGCCAGCGCCCGCGACGCGAGCGCTGCATCGCGGCCAGCGCGTCGCCGGCCTGCGGCAGGGTGTGCACCGTCAGGCCCAGCGGCTCGTCGGGGGCGGTGGCGCCCGCGCTGCGGGCGGAAAGATCAGGGCCGCGGGCGAGCGAAGCGTCGGACGAGTTGGAACCAGACATAGAGGATTGCCACCAGGGCGCACAGCCCGAACCATTGGAATGCGTAGCCGTAGTGCTTGTCCACGCCGTTGTCCACGGCGGGCCAGTCGCGCGACAGGCCATCGGCGCCAGCGCCGGTCTGCACCACGGACAGGGGCAGCAGCGGCAGGCCGGTCTCGGCGGCAAAGGCCGCCACGTCGAGATTTTGCCGGATGCGCGAAGACCCTGGGCCGGTGCCGGCCGGGGCCTGGAATTCATACAGCCGCGAGGGCGGGCCGGCCACGCGGCCCGGCAGCTGCACGTCGCCGGCGGGCGTGACCACTTCAGGCAGACGGGTGCGCTCCAGGAAGTCGCGCGGCACCCAGCCGCGCTGCACCAGCACGACGGCGCCCTGCCCCGCCCCGGCGGGCAGCGCCAGCCGCAGCGGCGTGAGCACGAAAAAGCCCGGGCGGCCGTACATCTGCCGGTTGTCGAGGAAGACGGTGGCGTCCTCCACCCACTGGCCGCGCAGCTGTACCTGGCGGTGCAGCAGCGGCTGCAGACCGTCCGCGTCGCGCACCTCGGCCAGGCGCGGCAGGGGCAGCGGCGGCTGGGCCGCGCGCTCGTCGATGGCGGACTGCACGGCCAGCTTGTGCGCGGCGCGCGACAGCTGCCAGCGCCCCAGCGAGGCGGTCAGCGCCATGGCCCCCAGAGCGGCCAGCGTGATGAGCCAGAAGCGCCAGCCCAGGCGTGTGCGGCGGTCGGTGTTCACCGGATAATGCGTTCCATGAAGATCCTCGTGGCCCTGGCGTTTCTCGCCATCATCGCCAGCCTGGCGTCGGCGCTGTTTTTCATGATGCGCGGCAGCCGGCCCGGCGAGGACGACCGCAAGCGTAGCGCGCGCATGGAGTGGTCGCTGGCGCTGCGCGTGGGGCTGTCGGTGGTGCTGTTCCTGTGCCTGCTGCTGGCGTGGAAGCTGGGCTACATCCAGCCCACGGGCCTGCCGGCCGCGCCGCAGTGACGGCGCTATTTAAACAGGAGCTGCCAGCGCTTGTGTGGTGCGGCTTTCGACCTTTTTTCATACGCAAACTGGCTAGCATAAAGCGCGAGCAGCTCTCATTTTGATAGCTACCTGCCGCCCGTAAGCCAGCCCGTAAAAAAAGCGCCTTGCGGCGCTTTTTTTGGGGCCTCGATCGGCTGGCGTGTCACATCCAGTACACCAGGATGTACAGGCCCAGCCAGACCACGTCCACGAAGTGCCAGTACCAGGCGGCGCCCTCGAAGCCGAAGTGGCGCTCGGCCGTGAAGTGGCCGCTTTGCAGGCGCAGCGTGATGAACAGCAGCATCAGCATGCCCACGAAGACGTGGAAGCCGTGGAAGCCCGTGAGCAGGAAGAAGGTGGAGCCGAACACGCCGGAGCTCATCTTCAGGTTCAGGTCCGTGTACAGGTGGTAGTACTCGTAGCCCTGCACGCACAGGAAGGTGATGCCCAGCAGCACGGTGATCCACATGAAGGCGATGGTGCGGCCGCGCTGGCCCAGGCGCAGCGCGTGGTGGGCGATGGTCAGCGTGACGCCGGAGGTCAGCAGCAGCGCGGTGTTGATGGTGGGCAGCCAGAACGGGCCGACGGTCTGGAAGGGCTCCACCGTGCCGGCCGGCGAACCCGTGGCGCCGGCCGCCAGGCTGGGCCAGACGGCCTTGAAGCCGGGCCACAGCAGGCTGTTGTCCACGCTGCCCAGCGCCGGCAACGAGTGGGCACGCGCCCACCACAGGGCGGTGAAGAAGGCGCCGAAGAACATCACCTCCGAGAAGATGAACCAGCTCATGCTCCAGCGGTACGACAGGTCGATCTTGCGCCCGTACAGGCCGCGCTCGCTCTCGTGCGCGGCCTCGCGGAACCACTGGAACAGCACGAACAGCCACCAGGCGATGCCGAACCAGAACGAGTACATGCCCCATTCGGTGCCGTTGATCCATTGGCTGGCCCCCAGGATCACGAAGAACAGCCCGGCTGCCGCGAAGATGGGGTGGCGCGACTCCGCGGGGACGTAGTAGTAGGGCGTGGCGCCCGGCGTGGTTGCACTCATGTCAGCTCCTCGATCTCAGTATTTCTCAAAGTTCCGGGTGTTCCCGTTGTTGTGTCGTCGTGTCGTTTGGCGGCCGGTCCGGGGCAGACGTTCAGGTCACCCATTTGACGATGCCGATCAGTATCAGCACGAAGGCAAACAGCGCGATCAAACCAATCAGCAGCACGTGCAGCGGCTGGATGCTCTGCAGGTCGCGCCGGTATTCGTCGCCCGCACGCAGGCCGATCAGCGACCAGGCCACGGCGCGCAGCGAGCGCAGCAGCGAGGTCTTGCCCTGCTGCGAGCCCGGCCGGGACGCGCCGCCGCTCATGCACCGCCTCCTGCGCCAGCGCCTGCGGGCGCCGCCGCGGTGGACTGCGGCGCGGCCGGCGTCTTGCCGCCCACCTCGAAGAAGGTATAGGACAGCGTGATGGTGGTCACGTCCTTGGACAGGCGCGGGTCGATCACGAAGGCCACGGGCCACTCCTTCTTCTCGCCCGGCTCCAGGGTGTACTGGTTGAAGCAGAAGCACTCCAGCTTGGTGAAGTGCGCCGCGGCCTGGCGCGGCGCGTAGCTGGGGATGGCCTGGGCCGCCATGCGGCGGTTCTGCACGTTCTGGAACTCGTACATGACGGTGGTCAGCTCGCCCGGGTGCACCTGGATGGAGCTTTGCGCCGGCTTGAAGTCCCACGGGCCGCGTGCGTTGGCATCGAACTGCACGGTGATGGTGCGGCTCTTGTCCACCTGGCTGTTGGCCGGTATGCGGGCGTTGGGACCGGCCGAGCCGTTGCCCGGCACCAGCCGCTCGGACAGCGACAGGATGTTGATGCCCGTGGCCTCGCAGATGGACTTGTAGATGGGGATCAGCACGTAGCCGAAGGCAAACATGCCCAGGGCGACCACGCCCAGCTTGCCCACCATCTTCAGGTTTTCACCCTTCACACCCATCGCCAATGCCTCCTCATTGATTACCCGGCCTGCCCGCGTGTAAGCATGGCGTTCGCTCAGTGCAGCCAGACGATGCGCACGACGAAGCCCAGCAGAAACACCAGCGCCAGGGACGCCAGGATCAGGCCCAGGCGGACGTTGGCTTTTCGCTTGTCTTCAGGCAGGGCCATGCTTGCGCTCCGGTGCTGCTGGTCGGCCATCAGCCGATCACGCGCGTGGCGGTGGCATCCAGCTTCGGGGGCTCGACGAAGGTGTGGAAGGGTGCCGGCGAGGGCACTTCCCATTCCAGGCCTTCGGCACCTTCCCAGGGCTTTTGCGGCGCGGGCACGCCGCGGCCGCTCATGGCCGGCAGCACCACGAACAGGAAGAAGTACACCTGCATCAGGCCGAAACCAAAGGCGCCGATGGAGGCGATCATGTTGAAGTCGGCGAACTGCATGGGGTAGTCGGCGTAGCGACGCGGCATGCCGGCCAGCCCCAGGAAGTGCATGGGGAAGAAGGTGAGGTTGAAGGTGATCATCGAACCCCAGAAGTGGATGCGACCGCGCGTCTCGCTGTACATGTGGCCGGTCCACTTCGGGCTCCAGTAGTAGTAGCCGGCGAACATGGCGAACAGTGAGCCGGCCACCAGCACGTAGTGGAAGTGGGCCACGACGTAGTAGGTGTCCTGCAGCTGGATGTCCAGCGGCGCCATGGCCAGGAACAGGCCGGTGAAGCCGCCGATGGTGAACACGAAGATGAAGCCCACGGCCCACAGCATCGGCGTCTCGAACGTCATCGAGCCGCGCCACATGGTGGCCGTCCAGTTGAAGATCTTCACGGCCGTGGGCACGGAGATCAGCATGGTGGCGTACATGAAGAACAGCTGACCCGTCACCGGCATGCCGGTGGTGAACATGTGGTGCGCCCAGACGATGAACGACAGGATCGCGATGGCCGCCACGGCGTACACCATGGAGGCATAGCCGAACAGGCGCTTGCGGCTGAAGGCGGGCACGACCTGGCTGACGATGCCGAAGGCCGGCAGGATCATGATGTAGACCTCGGGGTGGCCGAAGAACCAGAAAATGTGCTGGTACATCACCGGGTCGCCGCCGCCGGCGGGATTGAAGAAGCTGGTGCCGAAGTGGCGGTCCGTCAGCGTCATGGTGATGGCGCCGGCCAGCACGGGCATGACGGCGATCAGCAGGTAGGCGGTGATCAGCCAGGTCCAGCAGAACATGGGCATCTTCATCAGCGTCATGCCGGGAGCGCGCATGTTCAGGATGGTCACGATGATGTTGATCGAGCCCATGATGGAGCTGGCGCCCAGGATGTGCATGGCGAAGATGCCGACATCCATGGACGGGCCCATCTGCAGCGTCAGCGGCGCGTACAGCGTCCAGCCCGCGGCGGGCGCGCCGCCGGGCATGAAGAACGAGCCCACCAGCATGCAGGCGGCAGGCACCATCAGCCAGAAGCTGAAGTTGTTCATGCGCGCAAACGCCATGTCCGAGGCACCGATCTGCAGCGGCAGCATCCAGTTAGCGAAGCCCACGAAGGCCGGCATGATGGCGCCGAACACCATGATGATGCCGTGCATGGTGGTGAGCTGGTTGAACAGCTCGGGGTTGACCAGCTGCAGACCGGGCTGGAACAGCTCGGCGCGAATCAGCATGGCCAGCACGCCGCCAATCATCAGCATGGTGAAGGAAAACAGCAGGTACAGCGTCCCGATGTCCTTGTGGTTGGTGGCGTACAGCCAGCGCCGCCAGCCGGTAGGGCCGTGGTGATGGTGATCGTCGTGCCCGTGGGCGTGGCCCGCTCCGCCGTGTCCCTGGTTGTCCAGAACTGCGCTCATGACTAAGGTCCTCTTCAATCCGTGCAATGGGCGGCTTTACTTGCCGCGCTGGGCCACGATCTCGGCTGGCTGCACCAGCTGGCCGCTCTTGTTGGACCAGGCATTCTTGGTGTAGGTGACGACGGCCGCCAGATCGGTGTCGCTCAGCTGCTTCCACGGCGGCATGGCACCGCCGGCCGCGCCGTTGAGCACGATGTGGATCTGCTTGGTGTGGTCCTGATCGAGCACCACGGCCGAGCCGTCCAGGGGCTTGATGGGGCCTGCGCCCTTGCCGTTGGCCTGGTGGCAGGCGGCACAGTTGGCGGCGTAGACCTTCTCGCCACGCGGCATCAGGGCCTCCAGCGTCCAGACCTTGTTCGGGTCATCCTGCTTGGCGGCGGCCTTCTTCTTTTCCTCCGCCACCCAGGCGGTGTACTCCGGCGCGGAAACCACCTTCACGTGGATGGGCATGTAGGCGTGCTCCTTGCCGCACAACTCGGCGCACTGGCCGTAGTAGTCACCCACCTTTTCGGCGCGGAACCAGGTGTCGCGCACGAAGCCGGGAATGGCGTCCTGCTTGATGCCGAAGGCCGGCACCATAAAGGAGTGGATCACGTCGTTGGCAGTGGTGATCACGCGCACCTTCTTGCCCACGGGCACAACCAGCGGGTTGTCCACCTTCAGCAGGTAGTCGGGCGGCGCCTTGGAGACGTCGCCGCTGTCGGACATCTGGCGGTGGCTGCTGTCCAGCGTGGAGATATAGGCCAGGCCTTCGCCCTCGCCGGCGATGTAGTCGTAGCCCCACTTCCACTGGTAGCCGGTGGCCTTGATGGTCAGGTCGGCGTTGGTGGTGTCCTTCTGGGCCACCAGCACCTTGGTGGCGGGCAGCGCCATCAGGATGACGATGACGAAGGGGATGATGGTCCAGGCAACCTCGACGGTGACGGACTCGTGGAAGTTCGCTGCCTTGGCGCCGCGCGACTTGCGGTGGTGCCAGATGGAATAGAACATGACCCCGAACACGCCGAGGAAGATCACCGTGCAGACGATGAGCATCATCCAGTGCAGGAAGTGCTGCTCCTCGGCGATCCTGGTGACCGGCGGTGGCAGGTTGAGCTGATTGACGGCAGGGCCGCCGGGAAGGTCCTGCACGGCGTGGGCCGCGGTGGCGACCCAGGCTGAGCCTGCCAGCAGCAACGAACCCAGCTTGTTGGATATGCGCTTCATCGTTCTCACTTTTTTCCTAAGCTCCAATTGACCAATTCCCTGCTGCCCGCACGCATGTGATGCATTCAGCGGCTCATCAGTCCAGGCCGCTCCCGGGCGTCCTGTTGTCTCCATGATGCGGTGCGGGGCTGCCGCCACGCGCTGGGACGAAACCTCCCGCTGCACCCAGCATGCCCAGGGCCACAAGACGCGGCAATCCGCGTTAGTCCCGAGCAGTGGGTAATAGTTAATGGCGCAAATCAAAGGCCTGACCGAGCGAAAAAACGCCCGCACCAGGCCCGTCAGATGCGACAAACAGGCCCGGCGCTACCGGGCCGCAGGAAGTTCCCAATCCGCAAGCAAAATTTATTGTAGCTCGCATTGATCGGCATCATTGACAGGCGTCGCACGCCCATCCACGGCCTTCAGCGCTTGCCGCGCAGCATGGCGCGCATGTCCTGCAGCGACACGGCGCTCTCGCCATCCACACGCACCCGCGGCGCGGGCTTGATGGCGTGGCCGTAAACGATTTCGAAGGTCAGCGCCAGCTGGCCGCCCTGCGCCGGATCGGCCAGCCGCTCGGCCAGCTGCTGCTGCAGTTGCCGGTGCCAGCGCCTGCCGCGCAGGCCGGCAAAGCGCTGCGGGTGCAGATTGCGCCCCAGGCCGCGCAGTTCCTGCAGCAGCCGCTCGGGCGTGGCGAAGATCAGGGTGATGCGCTCCATGTCCATCACCGGCTCGGAGAAACCGGCGTGCATCAGCATGTCACCCCAGTCATGCATGTCGGTGAAGGCGTGCGCGGGCTCGGGCCAGCCCAGGCTGCCGTACAGGGCGCGCAGTTCGCGCAGCGTGTCCGGCCCCAGGCAGGAGAACATGAGATAGCCGTCCACCGCCAGTGCACGGTGCCAGGCCTTGATCAGCGCCTGCGGGTCGGCCGCCATGTGCAGTGCCATGCTGGACCACAGCATCTGCACGCCGCCGTCGGGCGGCACGCCGAAGCGCGGGGCGGCGCCGGACCAGCGCGCCGGACTCCACCAGGGCCGCGCCAGCCGGTCCTGGGCCGCTGCCAGACCTTGGGGCGAGGAGGTCTCGGCCACGTGGCTGACCGCCTGCGGGAAGTGCTGCGCCACCAGCGCATGGGCCTGCATGCCGCCGCGCAGCGGATCCCAGTCGCACCACGCGGCTGGCGGCTGCACGATCCACTGCAGCCGCTCGTACATGCGCCGCGCCACTTCCTCATGCAGCCACGGAGACTCGGGCGCCACACTGGCATGCCAGCGCGCAGCGGCCTGGGGGTCGATGGTGGGAGGCAGTTGCTCGGGCATGGGGACAAAGACAGGGACGGCCGCTGAGGCCGACGAGTATATTGATCCGATGCCCTTTGCCCCGGTCCTGTCCGCCCTGGCGCGGCACGCTGCAGCGCTGGTGCCCAGCCAGTGCGCGCTGTGCCACGCCTGGCCGGCGCAGCGGCTGTGCGCGGCTTGCCGGCTGCAGTTCGCGGCGCCTGCGGCGCGCTGCGGCAGCTGCGCCAGTCCGGTGGCGCCCGGCGTCGACCGCTGCGGCGCCTGCCTGCGCGAGCCACCGCCGCTGCAGGGCTGCGTGGCCGCGGTGGAATACGGCTATCCCTGGGCCGGCGTGATCGGGCAATTCAAGTTCCAGGCCGATCCCGGCTGGTCCGCCACGCTGGCAACGCTGATGCGGGCCGCGCCCGGCGCGTCCGACCTGCTCCAGCAGGCCGAACTGGTGCTGCCCGTGCCGCTGGCACCCCGGCGGTTGCGCGAACGCGGCTACAACCAGGCGCTGCTGCTGGCCCGCGCCCTGCAGGTGGGCTCCCGCCTGCGTTCCGGCCTGCTGCTGCGGCTGCACGACACCGACGCGCAAAGCGGCCTGGGCCGTGCCGCCCGCCTGCGCAATCTGCGCGGCGCCTTCGCACTGCAGCCGCTGGCCGCCGGCGCCGTGCAGGGCCGGCGCGTCCTGCTGGTGGATGACGTGATGACCACTGGCGCCACGCTGCACGCGGCCGCATTGGCGCTGCACGCCGCCGGCGCGGCCCATGTCGATGCGCTGGTAATGGCGCGTACGCCCTCTCGATACGATTGATTACCAAAAGAGGGGCAAGGCACGCCGCAACCCTCTATATAGGCAAGGGTTCCCAATCACAATAGTGCACATGTTTCACATCGTCTTGGTCGAACCCGAGATCCCGCCCAACACCGGCAATGTGATCCGCCTGGCGGCGAACACCGGCTGCACGCTGCATCTCGTGGAGCCGCTGGGCTTTTCCATGGACGACGGCTTGCTGCGCCGCGCCGGACTGGACTACCACGAATACGCCGAGGTACGCCGCCACGCTGGCTGGACAGCCCTGCTGCGCGAGGAGGAGCCCGACCTGTCGCGCATGTTCGCACTGACCACGCACGGCACGCAGTCGGTGTACGACACAGCCTTCCTGCCAGGCGACTGGCTGGTGTTCGGCGCCGAGTCGCGCGGGCTGCCGCCCGTGCTGCGCGAGACCTTTCCGCCCACGCAGCGCCTGCGCCTGCCCATGATGCCGGCGCAGCGCAGCCTGAACCTGTCCAACGCCGTGGCCATCACGGTGTATGAGGCCTGGCGGCAAAACAGCTTCCTGTCGGCCACCGCGGCCGCAGGCCCTCAGGCCCTGGCGCCGTAGCTGCGCACCAGCGCCTCGGCCACGCACACCGGCTTGTCGCCGCCCTCGCGCTCCACGGCCACCTCCCAGGTCATCTGCATGCCGTCCGGCGGCACCGCCTCGGCGGCAGTCAGCGCCAGGCGTGCGCGCAGCCGGCTGCCGGCGGGCACGGGCGCCGGAAAGCGCACCCGGTTCAGCCCGTAGTTGACGCCCATCTTCGTGCCCTCGACCTCGAAGGCCGCCTCCATGAAGCGCGGCAGCAACGACAGCGTCAGAAAGCCATGCGCGATGGTGGTGCCGAACGGCCCGGCCGCCGCCCGCGCCGGGTCGGTGTGGATCCACTGGTGGTCACCCGTGGCCTGGGCGAACAGGTCGATCTGCGCCTGAGTGACGTCGATCCAGTCGGTGACGGCCACTTCCTGCCCGATGCTGGCAGTGACCTCGGAATAGCTGCGGAAGGTCTTTTTCATGGCCGGCCACTGTAGCGAGTGCCCTGGCGGGCCTCTGTCCAGTGGGCGACTGCGCCCGGCCCGGCGGCGCCACTCAGGCGCCCTGTCCGCCCCGCTTGACGAAGAACAGGCCCGCACCCACCGCCATCAGCAGCGAGCCGAAGACGCGGTTTTGCGCCCGCATGGCGCTGGCGCTCTGCATCAGGCGGCGCAGCGCACTGGCGCCGGCGGCATAGCCGCTCATCACGATCAGGTCCACCACGACCAGGGTGGCGGCCATCACCATCAGCTGCTGCCACAGCGGGCGCGTGTCGGTCATGAACTGCGGCAGCACGGCCACCATGAACAGGATGCCCTTGGGGTTGGTGGCGTTGGTCAGCGCGCCGGTGAAGACGCGCCGGCGCAGGCTCATGGGTGCGGCAGCCACGTCGCCGCCCAGCGTACCAGCGCTGCCGGCGCGCCACTGGCACCAGCCCAGGTAGATGAGATAGCAGGCGCCCAGCACCTTGACCACGCTGAAAGCCAGCTCCGATGCGATCAGCAGCGAGCCCACGCCGGCGCCCGCCACCACCAGGATGAACAGCAGGCCCAGCTCCAGCCCGACGATGGTGCCGCCCGCGCCGCGCACGCCGTAGGACAGGCCATGGCTCATGGACAGCACCGCGCCCGAGCCGGGTGAGATGGCAATCACCCACGACGCCGCGAAAAATGCCATCCAGGTATGCCAGTCCATAGTGCGCGACGCCAGTAAAAAAGAGAAGGGAACGGGGAAAGAAGGCCGCGATTCTACGGGCGCACCGCTTTGCCATGCAGCGCCTAGGCGGCTGCAGCATACAAGCCAAATGGGCCTCCAGCCCTTTCCACACAAGCGACAGCCGCTATTTATTACATAGCAAATCCCGGGCCGCCCCTCGGCCGCGCCCGCTGGTGCCACAATTTCCCCCGGCCATCCGGCCGCGCGTTTCCCCTCTCCCTACTTCCACCATGGCCCAAGCGCCCGTCTGGCTCACCTACGGCTTCACCTACCTGGCCGCGGCGGTGATCGCCGTGCCCATCGCCCGCGCCCTGGGCCTGGGCGCCATCATCGGCTACCTGGCGGCCGGCATCGCCATCGGGCCCTGGGGCCTGGGCCTGGTGAGCAACGTGCAGGACATCCTGCACTTCGCCGAGTTCGGCGTGGTGCTGATGCTGTTCCTGGTCGGGCTGGAGCTGCAGCCCAGCCGGCTGTGGAGCCTGCGCCGTCCCATTCTGGGCCTCGGGCTGGCGCAGATGGCCGGCTGTGCCGTGGTGCTGTGGGCCATCGCCTGGGCGCTGGGCCTGCCCTGGCGTGTGGCGCTGGTGGCGGCCCTGGGACTGGCGCTGTCGTCCACGGCCATCGCCCTGCAGGTGCTGGCCGAGCGCAACCTGATGCGCACCGACAGCGGCCAGAAGGCGTTTTCCATTCTGCTGTTCCAGGACGTGGCGGCGATTCCGATCCTGGCGCTGCTGCCCCTGCTGGGCGCCGCCGCCGCGCACCATCCGCACGGCCCGGGCGACCTGGGGCTGGAGGCGCTGCGCACCGCCGCCGTGGTGGGCGCCATCGTGCTGGGCGGGCGCCTGCTGCTGCGCCCGGTGCTGCGCTGGATCGCGCGCAGCAAGCAGCCGGAGATCTTCACCGCCACCTCGCTGTTCCTGGTGGTCGGCATCGCCATGCTGATGCTGTGGGTGGGCCTGTCCATGGCCCTGGGCGCCTTCCTGGCCGGCGTGCTGCTGGCCGACAGCGAGTATCGGCGCGAGCTGGAGACCGACATCGAGCCCTTCAAGGGCCTGCTGCTGGGCCTGTTCTTCATCGCCGTGGGCATGAGCATCGACTTCGGCGTGCTGGCGCGCGCGCCCTGGGCCATGCTGGGGCTGCTGCTGGGCTTTCTGGTCGTCAAGGGCGTGGTCATCTGGCTGCTGGCGCGCGCCAGCGGCATGCCCTACCGCGAGAGGCCGGTGTTCACGCTGGTGCTGGCGCAGGGCGGAGAGTTCGCCTTCGTGGTCTTTCAGACCGGCGCCAACTTCGGCGCCATCGGTGGCGACGCGGCCTCCATGCTGATCGGCGCGGTGGCGCTGTCCATGCTGCTGTCGCCGCTGCTGCTGGTGGCGGTGGACCGTGCGCTGCTGCTGCGCCACGCGCGCCTGGGCCCGCCGGCCACCCCGCCCGTGCCCGACGAGCGCACCCTGTCGGAGCCGCCGCAAAGCGCGCCCATCATCATTGCCGGCTTCGGCCGCTACGGGCAGATCGTCGCCCGCATGGTGCTGGCCCAGGGGCTGGAAGCCACAGTGCTGGACCACAGCGTGGAGATGCTGGAGGTGGCCCACACCTTCGGCTACCGCGTCTTCTACGGCGACGCCACCCGCGTGCCGCTGTTGCGCCTGGCCGGCGCCGGCAGCGCGCGCGTGCTGGTGGTGGCGGTGGATGCGCCCGAGCAGTCTTTGAAAATCGTGCAGGCCGCGCGCAAGCACTTCCCGCACCTGCAGATCGTGGCCCGCGCGCGCGACGTGACGCACTGGCACGCGCTGCGCGACCTGGGCGTGCAGCACGTCGAGCGCGAGCTGTTTCGCGCCAGCGTGCTGAGCGCGCGCACGGTGCTGGAGCTGATGGGCGAGAGCCCGCAGGAGGCCGCTGCCTTCGCCGAGCGTTTCACGGCGCACAACATGGCCCTGTCCGAGCGCATGTACGCGCACCAGGGCGACCGCGAGGCCATGCTGGCCGTCGCCCGCCAGGGCCGCCAGCAGCTGGTCGAGCAGCTGGCCAAGGAGCGCCAGGAGCGCATGGCCGCGGCCGGCGCTGAGCGGCCGCCCTTCCAGCCTTGAAAGAAAAGAGCCTGCAGCGCCCGCCAGGCAAGCGCTACAAGCTCCTAATTCAGTAGCAAAAGGACTCAGTCGGCGCGTGCGCCCGACTCCTTCACCACCTTGCCCCACTTGGCGGTCTCGGTCTTGATGAAGGCGGCGAACTGCTCGGGCGTCTCGATCACTACCTCGCCGCCCTGCTCGGCGATCTTCTTCTTCACGTCGGGCTGGGCCAGCACCTTGGCCAGCGCGGCGTGCAGCTTGTCCAGCACCGGCTTCGGGGTGCCGGCCACGGCGAACATGCCGAACCAGGACGTGGCCTCATAGCCGGGCACACCGGCCTCGGCGATGGTGGGCACGTCGGGCAGCTCGGGCGAGCGCTGGGCCGTAGTCACGGCGATCGGGCGCAGCTTGCCGGCACGCACGTGCTGGATGGCCGAGGGCATGTTGTCGAACATGATGCCGATCTGGTTGCCCAGCAGGTCGGTCACGGCCGGGGCGCTGCCCTTGTAGGGCACGTGCACCATGTCCACCTTGGCCATGGTCTTGAACAGCTCGCCCGACAGGTGGATGGAGCTGCCGCTGCCCGAGGAGCCGAAGTTCACCTCGCCCGGATGGGCCTTGGCATAGGCGATCAGCTCCTGCACCGTCTTGAACGGCTGCTTGGGATTGGCCACCAGCAGGTTGGGCACGTTGGCCACGCGCGTCAGCGGGGCGAAGTCCTTGACCGGGTCGAACGGCATCTTCTTGTACAGCGCCTCGTTGATGGCGTGCGTGCCCACCGTGCCCATGAACAGCGTGTAGCCGTCGGCCGGCGCCTTGGCAGCCAAAGCGCCACCGATGTTGCCGCCGGCGCCAGCGCGGTTGTCCACCACGACGGACTGGCCCAGCTCCTTTTGCAGGCCCTGGCCGATCACGCGCGCCAGGATGTCGGTGGTGCCACCGGCGGAGAACGGCACCACGATGGTGATGGGCTTGGTAGGGAAGTCCTGCGCGGCGGCGCCCAGGGGCAGCGCGCCGGAGGCCAGGGCGGCCAGGCTGGTGGCCAGCAGCGTGCGGCGGGCAATAGGGCGGATGGAAGTCATATCGTGTCCTTGGGGTCGGTTTTTGGGAATGAAGGGGGCGCCGTCGCGGCGGAGAAGGAAAGCAAAGCAAAAGCGGGCTGGCGCTACACCCCGGCCACGCCGACGGTCATGCCACCGCACACGTACAGCACTTGGCCGGTAACGAAGCCGCTGCGCGCATCCAGCAGGTAGGACACGGCGTGCGCCACGTCCTCGGGCGTGCCCACGCGCTTGACGGGCACTGCGTCTACGATGGCCTGCGTGCGCGGCGCGCCGGGCGGGTTGGCGCGGTCGAACAGCTCGGTGCGGATGGGACCGGGGCCGATGGCGTTGGCGGTGATGCCGCAGCGTCCCAGCTCCAGCGCCCACACGCGCGTCATGCCGACCAGCCCGGCCTTGGTGGCGGAATACGCCGTGCGCAGCTCCTTGCCCAACGCGGCGCGCGAGGACATGTTCACGATGCGTCCGAAGCCCGCCGCCTGCATGCCAGGCAGCAGCGCCTGCATGCACTGCAGCGCGCAGCGCAGGTTCAGCGCCACGGCCAGGTCGAACTGCGCCAGCGTCTGCTCGGCGGCCTCGGCCGGCACCACGATGCCGACGTTGTTCACCAGGCGCGTGATGGGGCCGCCGGCCAGCGCCTGTTGCAGCGCGCGCGCCGTCTCGGCCGGGTCGGACAGATCGGCCTGGATGCCGCCGGGTACATGCTCCACATTGCGGTCGATGACCACCGGCTCGTAGCCGTCGGCGCGGCAGCGCTCGGCCGTGGCCGCGCCGATGCCGGCGCCGCCGCCGGTGATGAGCACGCGCTCCTTCAAAGGGGTGCTCATACGCGCTCCAGCACCACGGCAATGCCCTGCCCCACGCCGATGCACATGGTGGCGAGCGCGTAGCGACCGCCCAGCGCGTGCAGCTGGTTCACGGCCGTGGTGGCCAGCCGCGCGCCCGAGGCGCCCAGCGGGTGGCCCAGGGCAATGGCGCCGCCCCATGGGTTGACGCGCTTGTCGTCGTCCTGCAGGCCCAGGTCGCGCAGCACGGCCAGGCCCTGCGCGGCAAAGGCCTCGTTCAGCTCGATCACATCCATCTGCTCCAGGCTCAATCCGGTCTGCGCCAGCACCTTGCGCACGGCCGGCGCCGGGCCGAAGCCCATGATGCGCGGGGCTACGCCGGCCACCGCCATGCCGACCACGCGGGCGCGCGGCGTCAGGCCGTATTGCTGCGCGGCCGCTTCGTTGGCCAGCAGCAGGGCGCAGGCGCCGTCATTCACGCCGCTGGCGTTGCCGGCGGTCACCGTGCCGCCCTCGCGCACCACGCCCTTGAGCTTGGCCAGCGCCTCCAGCGTGGTGGCGCGCGGGTGCTCGTCCTGGCTGACGACGAGGGGCTCGCCCTTCTTCTGGGGGATGGTGACGGACACGATCTCGCGCGCCAGGTGGCCGGCGGCGATGGCGGCGGCGGCCTTTTGCTGGCTGGCCAGGGCCATGCGGTCCTGCGCCTCGCGCTCGATGCGGAAGTCATCGGCCACGTTCTCGGCCGTCTCGGGCATGGAGTCCACGCCGTACTGCTCCTTCATCAGCTGGTTGACGAAGCGCCAGCCGATGGTGGTGTCGTACACCGCGTTGCTGCGGCTGAAGGCGCTTTCGGCTTTGGGCATGACGAACGGCGCGCGGCTCATGCTCTCCACGCCGCCGGCGATCATCAGGCGCGCCTCGCCCGCCTTGATGGCGCGCGCGGCGGTGCCCACGGCGTCCAGGCCCGAGCCGCACAGGCGGTTGATGGTGGCGCCGGGCACGTCGATGGGCAGGCCGGCCAGCAGCGCGCTCATGCGCGCCACGTTGCGGTTGTCCTCGCCGGCCTGGTTGGCGCAGCCGTACAGCACGTCGTCCACGGCCGTCCAGTCCACGCCGGGGTTGCGCTCGATGAGCGCGCGGATGGGCAGCGCTCCGAGGTCGTCGGCGCGCACGCTGGACAGGGCGCCGCCATAGCGGCCGAAGGGCGTGCGGATGGCGTCGCAGATGAAGGCCTGGCGGTCTTGGCTCATGGTGTCTCCGGTGGGGAAAATGTCAAAAAAGTGAGCTGGCAGCGCTTATCTGACAAGCGCTGGAGGCCTATTTGGTGCTCAATTCGCGGCCGCCTCTGCGGCTGCGATGGGCAGGCCGACGATGCGCTGCAGCTCGTCCAGCGACAGGCCGGGCACAGCGTCGATCAGGCGCAGTCCCTGGGGCGTGCAGGCCAGCGTGCACAGGTCGGTGTAGATGCGCTTGACGCAGCCGATGCCGGTGAGCGGGTAGCTGCACTGGGCGACGACCTTGGGCTCGCCCTGCTTGGTCAGCAAATCCATCATCACCCAGGTTTGCTTAGCGCCGATGGCCAGGTCCATGGCGCCGCCCACGGCGGGAATGGCGCCGGGCTCGCCCGTGCTCCAGTTGGCCAGGTCGCCCGTGGCGGAGACCTGGAAGGCACCCAGCACGCAGATGTCCAGGTGGCCGCCGCGCATCATGGCGAAGCTGTCGGCGTGGTGGAAGTACGCCCCGCCTGGCAGCAGCGTCACGGGCTGTTTGCCGGCGTTGATCAGGTCGTAGTCCTCGTCGCCCGCGGCCGGTGCCTGGCCCATGCCGAGGATGCCGTTCTCGCTGTGCAGGATGACCTCGCGGCCCTCGGGGATGTGGTTGGCCACCAGGGTCGGCTGGCCGATGCCCAGGTTGACGTAGGCGCCGTCGTGGATGTCCTGCGCCACGCGCCGGGCCAGCTCGTCTTTACTTCTCTTTTGATAGCTGCTCACGCTTGTTCCTTCTGCCCGGGAGGCCGATTTCATGCAGATTTTTTGAAGCCGCCGGCCTGTGTGGCCACGCGCTCGATGCGCACGATCTGGCTCACGAAGATGCCGGGGGTGACGATGGCCTCGGGGTCCAGCGCGCCCAGTTCGACCACCTCGTGCACAGTGGCCACGGTGTGCTGGGCGGCCATGGCCATCACGGGGCCGAAGTTGCGCGCCGACATGCGGTAGGTCAGGTTGCCCCAGCGGTCGCCGCGCTCGGCCTTGATGAGCGCCACGTCGCCGTGGATGGGGTACTCCAGCACGTACTGGCGCCCGTTGATCTCGCGCGTCTCCTTGCCCTTGGCGAGTTCCGTGCCATAGGCCGTGGGGCAGAAGAACGCACCGATGCCGGCGCCCGCGGCGCGCAGCCGCTCGGCCAGGTTGCCCTGGGGCACCAGCTCCAGCTCCAGCTGGCCGCTGCGGTACAGCTCGTCGAACACCCAGCTGTCCACCTGGCGCGGAAAGCTGCAGATGATCTTGCGCACACGCCCGGTCTTGAGCAGCGCGGCGAGGCCGGCGTCGGCGTTGCCGGCGTTGTTGTTGACCACCGTCAGGTCGCGCGCGCCCTGCTCGATGAGGCCGTCAATCAGTTCGCCGGGAATGCCGGCGGTGCCGAAGCCGCCGATGAGCACCGTGGCGCCGTCCTGCACGCCGGCCAGCGCGGCGGCGACGGACTGGGCAATCTTGTTGGTCATGTCGTCAGGGAAATAGAAGTACGGAAACGAAGAAGCGAGGGGGCAGGCTGGGGAGACAATCCCAACCAGTCAACGCGATTTGTTCGCATATAGAACATTTGTTCGTACAATGAATTTTAGGACGGAACAGCCATGCATGAAAACTGTGGGGAAATCAGTGTTAACCCTAGGCCTGGCGACAGCTATGTGCAGTCATTCGCCCGCGGGCTGGAGGTCATCCGCTCGTTCAGCGCCCAGGCGCCGCAGCAGACGCTGAGCGAGGTGGCCGCCGCCACGGGCCTGACGCGCGCCGGCGCGCGGCGCATCCTGCTCACCCTGCAGACGCTGGGCTACGTGGACAGCGACGGGCGGCTGTTCCATCTCACGCCGCGCATCCTGGACCTCGGATTTGCCTACCTGTCGTCCATGCCCATCTGGGACCTGGCCGAGCCCGAGATGGAAGCGCTGGTGGACCAGGTGCGCGAGTCCTGCTCGGCCGCCGTGCTGGACGGTCTGGACATCGTCTACGTGCTGCGCGTGCACACGCACAAGATCATGAGCACCAACCTGGGCGTGGGCTCGCGCCTGCCGGCGTTCTGGACGTCGATGGGCCGCGTGCTGCTGGCCGCCCTGCCCGAGGACGAGCTGCGCCAGCGCCTGGCCGCCGCACCGCGCCACGCCTTCACCCCGCACACGCTGCTGCAGGACGACGCGCTGCTGGAGCGCATTGCCCAGGCCCGCCAGCAGGGCTGGTGCCTGGTCAACCAAGAGCTGGAAGAAGGACTGATCTCCATCGCCGCGCCCTTGAAGAACCGCGCGGGCCACACCGTGGCCGCGCTGAACATCAGCGGCCAAGCCAACCGCACCAGCGAGGCGGCCATGCGCGAGCAGCTGCTGCCGGCGCTGCTGCAGACCTCGCAGGCCATCTCGCGCACGCTGGGCACGCGCAGGTCCTGAAATTCGCTCTCTCCAGGTGACAGCAGGTGGACGTTCTGGCTCCGTCAGGGGATCGGGCGCCGTGCGTCGAGGCACAACACCCTGCAAAGGCGTGGCCTTGGAGGCCCGTGCTACGCTGCCCGGCACCATGTTCAACCCTTCGCAAGCCGACGTACGGCGCTTTTTTTGCGCCGCCCACGCCAAGCAGCAGGCCGGCCAACCGATGGAGGCCATCGAGACCCTGGCCGGACTGTGGACCGCCGAGCACCCCGAATACCACACCGACCTGGCCGACGTTGAGGCCGCGCTGGCGCGCGTCTATGCCGAGGGCTCGGACCAGACCAACCCCTTCCTGCACCTGTCCATGCACCTGTCCATCAGCGAGCAGTGCAGCATCGACCAGCCGCGCGGCATCCGCCAGGCGGTGGAGCTGCTGGCGCACCGCCTGGGCTCGCTGCACGACGCGCACCACGTGGCCATGGAATGCCTGGGCACCATGCTGTGGGAGGCGCAGCGCGCCGGCCGCGCGCCCGACGGCCAGGCCTATGTGGCCTGCGTGCAGCGCCGGGCCACGCAGGACGGCAGGCCCTAGCCATTCACGCGTCGGCGGATTCGTAGCGCGCAGGCGCCAGACTCAGGAAGCCGCCCGCGTCCAGCCGCCGCCCATAGTCGACCACCGCACCACGGCGGCGCTGGCCGCGCCAGGCACCAGCAGCACATCGCAGGCCACCCCGTCCGGGCCGGTCAGCAGTCGATGCGCCTTGCCTGCCTGCAGCAGATCCCGCAGCAGGTTGCGCCGCACATGCGCCAGCACCAGCAGGTCGGCGCGCGTGCTCTGCTGCTGCACGACCAACTGGCGCACGGCGTCCAGCCCGCCCGTGGCCAGGCCGACGCGGTTGCGCCGGGCTTCAAACGCATCCGAGACGCGCAGCCGGGTCTGCTGCGGCTGTGCCGGCTGCCGCCGGCTGCGCAGTGCCCGGCCGAACGCCTCGCCGCAGGCCAGACGCAAGCCGCGCAGCGTCCGTGCGGCATGAAACAGCTCCACCGTCGCGCTGGCCTGCAGACCCGTGGCGCTGCGCTGCAGCGCGCCGCCGGCGTCGCCACTGGCATGTACCAGCGCGTGAGCATAGGGCTGCTGCGCCGCAGCCTGCACGACGAGCACCGGGCACGGGCTTGCACGCAGCACCCGCGCCAGCAGGCCCGTGGCGCGCGCTGGCCACGCCCGGCGGCCATGCAGGCGCGAGTCCATCACCAGCAGGTCTGCCCGCCGCGTCGCAGCCAGGACAGCAGCCACCCCGGCCTCCGGCCACGCTTGGACAGCCAGTTCATGCCGGCGTGCGAGCTGGCGGGCGCGCTGCTCCAGGCGCGCCTGCGGGTCGTAGAACTTCGCATCCTGCTTCTCGGCCGCATACAGCAGCTCCAGCTGCGTCCCATGGTGCGCCGCCAGCAGCGCGGCGCGGTCGAGGGCGTGCTCGGCCAGGGTGGAGAAGTCGGTGAGGGCAACGATGGTCTGAATGCGCATGGCAAGGCTCCTGCAGGGCGGTGTCGGGGGGCAGACCGGCCAGGGAACTGGTCGGGCGGCGGCGGTGTCATCGCTAAGGGGAAGGCCTGGAGAGGCCGCTGGAGGCGGCGGCACGGCCGTGCCCGGCTGGGGCCCGGCAGCGCTGGATGAGGCTGGCCCCGAAAAGGATTCAGGGCTGAAGGAGCGGCCGCCGGGCGCAGACAAGTGCGGCGAGCAGGACCGGCTGCCCCACCCCGCACAGACGCAGCGCACGGGCGTGCGCGGCGGCACAACAGGCCAGCCGGGCTGTACGCACGCAGGAAATGGAAGCCGGAAAACGCATAAAGGGCAACTATTGTAGGAAAGGGTTTGCTCAAAGCTCCAATACCGCACCCCCGCGTACCGAATTATGAAAGCCGAAGAAAGCAAAAAGCCCGCTTTCGCGGGCTTTTGCCATCATTTGGCTGCAGGCGCCCAGGCGCCTCGCTTATCTGAAGCGCGATTGGGGCACCACGCGCAGATCGCCGTCCAGCGAGCCGACGTATTTGGCAATTTCCTTGAGTTCGGCGTTGGTGAACTGCTTGGCAATACCGGCCATCACGCCGTTGCTGCGGCCCACATAGCTGCCGTGATCGACCTTGTAGGACTTCAGGGCAACGAACAGGTAGTCGGCGTACTGGCCGGCGATCTTGGGATAGGCGCCGTCGATGGGCTTGGAGAAGTTGTCGCCGTGGCAGGACACGCAGGCGCCCTTTTGCAGCAGCGGCGCTACGCTGGCGCTGGGCTGGCGTGCCGGAGCAGCGCCACCCTCGCCTTGCACCTGGCTGGAGTAGTAGGCCGCGACGTCGGCGATGTCCTGGTCGCTCAGAGAGTCGGCGATGCCGCGCATGGTGGGGTGGCGGCGCTCGCCCTTTTGGTAAGCGTGCAGCGCGGCGGAGATGTAGCCGGCGCTCTGGCCCGAGATCATGGGCACCTTGTGCACTTCAGGAAAGCTGGCCTTGTAGCCCGGAATGCCGTGGCAGCCGATGCACATGGCGACCTTGCCGGCACCTGCCTTCACATCGCCCTTGACGTCCTGGGCGGTTGCCATGCTGGTCGCCAGAGCGACAGCCAGGCCGAATATCGTGGTCCGTGTTTTTTTCATTTTGCGCGCACAATCAGATGATTGGTTGTCTCAGCAGTAACTCCAAAAGATTATAGCGAGCGCCTGTCAAGCGACTTCATCAACGATTTCCCTCGTTCTTCCTTTCTTCTCTTCCTTCTTCCAGATTTCATGAAATTCCAGGGTTCCCAGAATTACGTGGCCACGCAGGATCTGATGCTGGCCGTGAACGCCGCCATCACCTTGCAGCGCCCGCTGCTGGTCAAGGGCGAACCCGGCACCGGCAAGACGCTGCTGGCCGAAGAGGTCGCCGGTGCGCTCGGCATGCCGCTCCTGCAGTGGCACATCAAGTCGACCACCAAGGCGCAGCAGGGCCTGTATGAATATGACGCGGTGAGCCGCCTGCGCGACAGCCAGCTGGGCGACGAGCGCGTCAAGGACATCCACAACTACATCGTCCGTGGCGTGCTGTGGCAGGCCTTCACGGCCGAGCAGCCGGTGGCCCTCTTGATCGACGAGATCGACAAGGCCGACATCGAGTTTCCCAACGATCTGCTGCGCGAGCTCGACCGCATGGAGTTCTATTGCTACGAGACGCGCGAAATGATCCGCGCCAAGCACCGCCCGCTGGTGTTCATCACCTCCAACAACGAAAAGGAACTGCCCGACGCCTTCCTGCGCCGGTGCTTCTTCCACTACATCAAGTTCCCCGAGCCCGAGACGATGAAGAAGATCGTCGACGTGCACTTCCCGACGCTCAAGAGCGAGCTGCTCACGGCGGCGATGAAGACGTTCTACGACGTGCGCGGCCTGCCCGGGCTGAAGAAGAAGCCGTCCACCAGCGAGTTCATCGACTGGCTGAAGCTGCTGCTGGCCGAGGAAATCCCCCTGGAAGCGCTGCAGTCCGCCGACAGCAAGGTGGCCGTGCCCCCGCTGGTGGGCGCCCTGCTGAAGAACGAGCAGGACGTGAGCCTGTTCGAAAAGCTGGTCTTCATGAACCAGCGCAACCGCTGAAGGAGGGTTCACCATGAGCGCTGCACGACGGCTGCTGCTGGAAGGCGTGAGCGACGCGGTGGGCTTCGTCGTCGGCGCGCTCACCGGCTACGGAGCAGCGCTGCTGCTGGGCCTGGACCTTTTCGCCGAGGGCTACGGCCCGGGCAGCATCGCCGCCATCGCCCTGGTCGGCCTGGGCGGCGGACTGGGGCTGAACCTGGCGCGGCGCTGGCGCAACGCCCGCACGGCGCGCGGCGCCAGCGGGGCCTGAGCATGACCTTCGTGCAGCCCGTCACCCTGCAGGGCCGCTGCGTGCGCCTGGAGCCCCTGGCCCTGGCGCACGAAGCGGGCCTGGCCGCCGCCGCGGCCGATGGCCAGCTGTGGAAGCTGCGCGTCACTTCGGTGCCCGAGCCCCAGGACACGCGCGCCTACATCGAGACCGCCCTGGCCATGCGCGAGGCCGGCAACCGCTTCGCCTTCGCCGTGCTGGACGACGCCACCGGCCGCGTGCTGGGCAGCACCAGCTACCACGACATCCTGCCCGCCGTGCGGCGCGTGGAGATCGGCTATACCTGGTACGCGCAAAGCGTGCAGCGCACGCATGTGAACACCGCCGCCAAGCTCCTGATGATGGGCCACGCCTTCGACCAGCTGGCCTGCCACGTGGTGGGCTGGCGCACGGACAACTACAACTTCGCCTCGCAGCGCGCCATCGAGCGGCTGGGCGCCAGGAAGGACGGTGTCATCCGCGGCCACGCGCTGCGCCGCGACGGCACCATCCGCGACACCGTCATGTACAGCATGCGCGCTGGCGAGTGGCCCGAGGCGCGCGCCCAGTTGCTATATCTTTTGGAGCGCCATGCGCTTGCCTGACGGGCGCTGGCGGCATTTTTCATGCTAATCGACTTCTTCTATGCCCTGCGCGCCGCCAAGTTGCCGGTGTCGGTGCGCGAGTTCCTCACCCTGCTCGAAGCCCTGCAGGCCGGCGTGGCCGGCCCGCGCTCCCAGGATGCCTGGAGCATGGAGGACTTCTACCACCTGTCCCGCACCGCCCTGGTCAAGGACGAGAAGCACTTCGACAAGTTCGACCGCGCCTTTGCCGCCTACTTCAAGGGCGTGGAGCTGCTGACCGACATCACCAAGGACATCCCCGCCGACTGGCTGCGCAAGATGCTCGAGCGCGAACTCACCCCCGAGCAAAAGGCCGCCATCGAGAAGATGGGCTGGGACGAGCTGATGGAGACTTTAAGGAAGCGCCTGGAGGAGCAGAAGGAGCGCCACGAGGGGGGCAGCAAGTGGATCGGCACGGGCGGCACCAGCCCGTTCGGCCACGGCGGCTACAACCCGCAGGGCATCCGCACCGGCGGCGCCGGCAAGAACAAGAGCGCCGTTAAGGTCTGGGAGCAGCGCGCCTACCGCGACTACGACGACACGCAGGAGCTGGGCACGCGCAACATCAAGGTGGCGCTGCGCCGCCTGCGCAAGTTCGCCCGCACCGGCAGCGACCTGGAGCTGGATCTGCCCGACACCATCCGCTCCACCGCCGCCAACGCCGGCTGGCTGGACATCAAGATGGTGCCCGAGCGGCACAACAACGTGAAGCTGCTGCTGCTGATGGACGTGGGCGGCACCATGGACGAGCACATCCAGCGCGTCGAAGAGCTGTTTTCCGCCGTCAAGAGCGAGTTCAAGCACCTGGAGTTCTATTACTTCCACAACTGCGTCTACGACTTCATGTGGAAGAACAACCGCCGCCGCTTCGCCGAGAAGTTTCCGACCTGGGATGTCATCCGCAAGTACAACAAGGACTACAAGCTGGTCTTTGTGGGCGATGCGACCATGAGCCCCTACGAGATCGTGCAACCCGGGGGCAGCGTGGAATACAACAACGAGGAGGCTGGCGCCGAATGGCTGCAGCGCCTGACCCACGCCTTCCCCCGGCACGCCTGGATCAACCCCGAGCCGCAAGGCGTGTGGCAGTACCGCCAGAGCATCGCCATCATCCAGCAGCTGGTGGGTGGGCGCATGTTCCCTTTGTCACTCAAAGGGCTGGAGGACGCGATGCGCCTTTTGTCAAAATAAAGCGCAGTGCCGACGAAAACAAGCCCCCTCTCCTCCTCTGCCTCCCAGCGCGCGCCGGCCCGATGGCCGGCGCTGCTGTTTTCGCTGCTGCTGGCGGGCGGCGCGCTGACCGGCTGCGGCCTGCTGCGCGGCGGCGACGCGCAGCAGCCGGCCGACGAGCGCCAGGGCGCCATCGCCTCCGACGCCTCCGAGCGCAGCGGCCCCGACGCCTTCGCGCTGGAGGTGCAGACCGATGACGCCCAGGTGCGCGAATACCTGTCGCGCCACATGCAGCTGCAGCGCTTTCGCCACCTGCCCGACCTGCAGGATGCCGAGCTGCGCCGCCTGCTGGGGGCCGCCGAGGCCGACGTGCGCGCCCTGCTGTCCACGCTGGGCTACTTCAGCCCGGAGATCGCCGTCGCCCTGCACGACAACCCCGCGCCCGGCGCCGGTGCGCGCCGCGACACCCCGGCGCGCACCATCACCGTCAGCGTCACGCCCGGCCAGCGCACGCACATCGCCAGCGCCGCCATCGAGGTCGCCGGCAGCGGCGACCCGGCCCGGCCGGACGGTAAGGGCCTGGCGCGGCGCCAGGCGCAGCTGCAGCGCGGCTTCGGGCTGCAGCCGGGCGCGCCCTTCACGCAAAACGACTGGGACGACGCCAAGAGCCAGGGCCTGCGCCAGCTGCAGTCGCGCCGCTACCCCCTGGCGCGCGTGGACCAAAGTCGTGCCGAGGTCGACGCCGACCGCGCCGAGGCCGCCCTGCAGGTGCGCTACGCGCCGGGGCCGGACGTGCGCTTCGGCGAGGTGCAGATCAAAGGCAGCGAGCGCTACGACCCGGAGGGCGCGCGCCGCATCGCCCGCGTGCCCGCCGGCGCCCCGTACAGCGAGCAAGGCCTGCTGGACGCGCAGCAGCGCCTGGCCAGCAGCGGCTACTACGACGCCGTGTTCCTGGCGCTGGACACCGAAGCCATCGACCAGGACGCCCCCGCCGCCGTAGCCCCCGTCACCGCCCAGGTGCGCGAGGCGCCGCTGAAGAAGGCCGTCTTCGGCGTCGGCCTGTCCACCGACAGCGGCCCGCGCCTGTCGCTGGACCACACGCACAATCGCTTGCCCGGCATCGGCTGGCGGGCGCTGTCCAAGATCGAGCTGGACCGCAAGCACAAGCTGCTGTCCACCGACTGGACGGCGCTGCCCGATGACGACGGCTGGCGCTGGTTCAGCGGCCTGCGGCTGCAGCGCGAGACCACTGGCGACTACGAGGTCAACAGCAGCCGCCTGCGCGGCGGGCGCACCAAGAGCGGCGACCGCATCGACCGCAGCTACTTCCTGCAGCTGGACACAGCCAAGAGCCAGGGCGAGGGCGCCCCGCCTTCCAGCAGCGCGCTGACCGCCAACTACGGCTGGACGGGCCGCTACTTCAACAACAGCACCAACCCCACGCGCGGCTGGGGCGTGGCCGCCGAACTGGGCGTGGGCACCACGCTGCACCCGGTGCGCCGGCCGTTCACCCGCGCCTACGTGCGCTGGCAGGGCTTTCGCCCCATGGGCCGGGTGGACCTGGGCGAGGGCATCCGCCGCGAAAGCCGGCTGGCGCTGCGCGCCGAGGGCGGCGCCGTCCTGGCCCGCTCGGACGCGCCCATCCCCGTCACCCAGCTGTTCCTGACCGGCGGCGACACCACCGTGCGCGGCTACGGCTGGCGGCGCATCGGCGCGCGCACCGAGAACGACACGCTCTACGGCGGCCGCTACCTGGCCGTGGGCAGCGTGGAATGGCAGCACCCCATTACCGTGCGCGGCAACCGCTCGGACTTCGAGAGCGCCACCTTCATCGACGTGGGCGCGGTGGCCGACCGCCTAGGCGACCTGCGCGCCCGCGTGGGCGTGGGCGCCGGCCTGCGCTGGCGCAGCCCCGTGGGTCCGCTGCAGGCCGACCTGGCCTACGGCGTGCAGGAGCAGCAGCTGCGCCTGCACCTGCGGCTGGGTTTCAGCTTTTGACATGGCCGCTATGGTTTGCATAGCTGCCAGCGCTTGATCCAAGCCAATTTGCAATGCTTTTCAAACGCAAACCCGCACCAGACAAGCGCCAGCAGCTCCTCATTTTGATTCTTCCTTGATGCCCAAGCACCAGTCCCCCGACCCCTACGCCGCCGCCGTGGCTCCCAAGCCCGCGCCGCCGCGCAAGAGCCGCTGGCGCTTCGTGCGCCGGGGCCTGGCGCTGCTGCTGGTACTGCTGGTGGCGCTGCTCGCGCTGGCCTGGTGGTGGACGGGAAGCAGCACCTCGCTGGCCACGGCGCTCACCCGCGCCGCCGCCTACCTGCCCGCCGGCCAGCAGCTGCAGATGAAGGACGTGACCGGCTCGGTGCGCACCGGCGGGCACATCGGCTGGCTGCGCTGGCAGAGCGAGACGCTGGCCGTCGAGGTCAACGACGCCACGATCGGCTGGCAGCTGGCGCCGCTGCTGTCGCGCCAGCTCAAGCTGGGCGAGGTGCACGCCGCCAGCGTCGTGCTCACCCCGCGCGGCGAACCCCAGGAGGACGAAGGCCCGCCCGAGCCGCTGCAGCAGCTGGTGCTGCCGCTGCAGGTGGACCTGCCCTTTCGCGTGGACCACCTGGTCTGGGCCGGGCGCGGCGAGCCGGCCCAGCCCCTCGTCATCGACGACCTGGCCGGCCGCTACCGCTACGCAGGCGACGAGCACCAGCTGACCATCGACCACGTCACCGTTGCCCAGGGCCGCTACTCGCTGCAGGCCACGCTGGGCGCCCTGGCCCCCATGCCGCTGGCCGCCAGCCTGCAGGGCGCCCTGCGCACCGCCGTGCCCGGCAGCGAAGAAACCCTGCACGCCCAGGCCAGTGCCAACGTCAGCGGCAACCTGGCCGGGCGCGACGCGCTGCTGGCCGCCACCGCCCAGCTGCGCAGCGGCCCGCAGGAGCCCGGCAAGGATGACCCCATGCAGGCCGACGTGCAGGCCCGCATCGCCCCCTGGGCGAGCCAGCCGCTGCAGCAGGCCCAGGCCGCGCTGCAGGCCGTGGACCTGGCGCTGCTGTGGCCCCAGGCGCCCGTCACCCGGCTGGCCGGCCAGGCCGGCGTGGAGCCGGTGGAGGGCGGCGGCTGGCACATCAGCGCCGACCTGGCCAACGCCCAGCCCGGCCCCTGGGACCGCCAGCACCTGCCGCTGCAGTCCCTGCGCGGCGAGGCCACCTTCGACGGCAGCACCTGGAGCGTGCCCGGCGCCGAGCTGCAGGCCGGCGGCGGCCGCGTCAGCCTGCAGGGCAGCTTCACCCCGGACAGCGGCGCGCTGCAGGGCCAGGCCCGCGTGCAGGGGGTCGATCCGGCGCAGCTGCACACGCGCCTGGCGCCGGCGCCGCTGACCGGCACGGCCAGCGCCAGCGGCAGCGCCCAGGGCGGCGCCGTGCGCTTTGCCGCCGACCTGCGCGCCAGCGCCCCGCGCCAGCGCGCGCGCGGCGGCAATCAGCCCGCGCCGCTATTACTGCAGCGCCTGTCCGCGCAGGGCCGCTGGGAAGGCCACAGCATCGAGCTGCCCGAGCTGCTGCTGCAGGCCCAGGGCGCCCAGGTGCGCGCCAGCGGGCTGCAGATCGACACCCAGGCCCTGTCCGCGCGCGGCCGCGTGCAGGCCGAGGTGCCCGGCGCCACCGCCCAGGTGGACGGCCGGCTGGCCCCGGCCAGCGGCAGCGGCACGCTGGCCGTGCGCCTGGCCAACGCCGCGCGCGCCCAGGCCTGGCTGGCCGCCCTGCCCGTGCCGCTGGCCGGCTTCAGCCTGGACGGCAACGCCACGCTGGACGCCCAGTGGCGCGGCGGCTGGCGCGCCGCCCAGCAGCAGCTGCAGGCCGCCGGCCTGCTGCCCGCGCCGCAGCAGCCCGAGGCGCGCGCCGGCGACTTCACGCTGCAGGCGCAGCTGCAGGCGCCGCGCCTGCAGCTGTCGCGCGCGCCCCAGCCGGGCACCGACGCCGGCCCGCTGGCCATCGAGCTGCTGCGCACCAGCGCAGCGCTCGGCGGCAGCCTGGCCCGCCTGACGCTGGCGCTGGACGGCCAGGTGCGCCCCAGCCCGGATCAGCAGGCCGAGCTGCACCTGCGTGCCACTGGCGGCCATCGCGCAGGCAACGGCGCCGGCGGGGAGTGGCAGGCGCAGGTGAACGAGCTGCGCGTGCAAGCCAGCGCCAAGGGCCAGCCCGGCCCCTGGACGCTGCAGCTGGACGAGCCCATCACCCTGGCCCTGCAGCAGTCGCCGCGCCTGGCCGTGCAGGCCGGCGCCGGCGCCGCGCGCCTGAGCGGCCCGCAGCCGGGCCAGGCCACGCTGCGCTGGCAGCCGCTGCGCTACGCCCAGGACGCCCAGGGCGGCATGGAACTGACCAGCCAGGGCGAGCTGCAGGGCGTGCCCCTGGCCTGGGCCGACGCCTTCAAGACCGACGGCCAGGGCGCGCTGGCGCGCCTGGGTGTGTCGGGCGACCTGCTGCTGGCCGCACGCTGGGACGTGGCCGCCACCGCCGCCGGCCTGCGCGCCCAGGCCAGCGTGCGCCGCACCGGCGGCGACCTGCGCATCGCCACCGGCGAATCGTTGGACGCGCCGGCCGTCACCGTGGTGCGCAGCAGCGGCGAAGGCCAGGGCGAAGGCCGCCCGCAGGAGCAAACCAGCGCCTCCACCGCCGCCGGCCTGCGCGAAGCGGTGCTGGAGCTGTCGGCCGAGGGCCAGGCGCTGCGCGCCCGGCTGGCCTGGGACAGCGAACGCGCCGGCCGCGTGCAGGCCGAAGGCAGCACCCAGCTGGCGCGCAGCGCCGAGGGTGGCTGGCTGTGGCCCGAGGACGCGCCCCTGGCCGCCACCGTGCACGCCGAGCTGCCCGAGGTCGGCGTGTGGTCGCTGCTGGCCCCGCCGGGCTGGCGCGTGCAGGGCACGCTGTCGGCCGACGCCCGCCTGTCGGGCAGCCGCGCCGCGCCGCGCTGGACGGGCCAGCTGGCGGCCGACCGCTTCGCCGTGCGCTCGCTGCTGGACGGCGTGGACCTGCAGGACGGCCGCCTGCGCGCCACGCTGCAGGGCCAGCAGCTGGAGATCACCGAGCTGCACCTCAAGGGCGGCCACGGCAGCCGCGCGCGCATCGCCGGCTTCAGCGGCAACCGCACGGCCGCACCGGCCGACGGCGGCACCTTGAGCGGCAGCGGCACCGTGTCCTGGGCCGGCGCGGGCGAGCAGGCAGGCGCCTCCGGCATCCGCATGGACGTGCGCGCCCAGGCGCGGGCGCTGCAGGTGCTGGTGCGCGCCGACCGGCAGGTCAGCGTCTCCGGCCAGCTGCGCGCACGGCTGGAGGGCGGCCAGTTCACCCTGCGCGGCGAGCTGACCACCGACCGCGCCACCTTGATCCTGCCCGAGGCCGGCGCGCCCACGCTGGGCGACGACGTGGTGGTGCGCTCGGCCGCGCTGGACCGCGCCGCCGCCGAGAAGGCGCAAAAGAACGCCAAGGCCGCCCAGGCCCGCGAGCAAGGCGGCGTGCAGGCCGCGCGCACGCCCGACATCGCCCTGACCCTGAACCTGGGCGACGACTTCGCCCTGCAGGGCCACGGCATCACCACGCGGCTGACCGGGCAGCTGGACATCCGCTCCAGCGCCGCCACCGGTGGCACCCCGCGCGTGACCGGCGAGGTGCGCACCGACCAGGGCCGCTACCGCGCCTGGGGCCAGGCGCTTGACGTGGAAAGCGGCCTGCTGCGCTTCAACGGCCCCTACGACAATCCGGCCCTGGACGTGCTGGCCCTGCGTCCCAACATCGCCGTGCGCGCGGGCGTGCAGGTCACCGGCAGCGCCCAGGCGCCGCGCGTGCGTCTGTATTCCGAGCCCGAGCTGCCGGACGCGGAAAAGCTGTCCTGGGTGGTGCTGGGCCGCAGCGCCGCGGCCGGTGGCGCCGAGGCTGCGCTGCTGCAGCAGGCGGCGCTGGCCTTCCTGAGCGGCGGCGGCGACAAGAGCGGCGGCGGCATCGCCCAGCGCATCGGCCTGGACGAGATCGGCTTCAAGGGCCCCGGCCAGGGCGAAGGCGCCGCCAGCGCCGCCCTGACTTTCGGCAAACGCCTGTCGCGCGACCTGTATGTGACCTACGAGCGCAGCCTGTCGGGCGTCATGGGCACCCTGTTCATCTTCTACGACCTGTCCAAGCGCCTGACCCTGCGCGGGCAGACGGGCGAGCAGAGCGCAGTGGACCTGATCTATACGGTGCGCTACGACTGATTGGCAATGAAAAGTGGCTCCAGCGCTTGTGCGGCAAGCGCTGGTAGCTATGAAAAGCGTAGCAAACGAGCCCATCGATGAGGGCCTTTGCGCGCCGCTTACAATCGCCGGCTTTGCCGCTCCCCGTAGTTCAATGGATAGAACGGGCGCCTCCTAAGCGCCAGATACAGGTTCGATTCCTGTCGGGGGGACCAGATAGCGTATCCATAGGGCGTCCCCACAAAGGTCGCTCAGGCACTGCGCCGCGGCCACCCGGATCGCCCAAAACAAAGCCCGTTGACGCGGGCTTTGGTGCTTGTGGCCGGTACCCTTCCGGCATGCCCGTCGAGCGTGACTACTCATCTGCACTGCGCTCCTCCTACCGCCTCGTAGGACCACTCCGGCAACCGGCTGCCTTTGAAGAGCCTTCAATGAAGACCTGCAGGCACTTCCGCCTGCGGCAACCAAGGAGTTCCACATGGCACAGCAAGATCAGAACCAGTCGAATCAGCAAAACCAGCAGAACCAGCAGAATCAAAACCAGGCCAAGAGCCAGCAGCAGCCCCAGCAGGCCGCCGGCCAGAACAGCCAGCAAGGCAATCAGGCCAGCAACCAGTCTGCGCAGGGCAGCAACAGCCAGCGCAGCCAGGGCCAGAACCAATCCAAGTGACGCGCCCCTGCCCTGACACCAGCCCGCCAAGTGCGGGCTTTTTTTGTGGGCGATGCGGCCAGGGCGGCGGGGCGATCAGGCGCCCCTAAGCCGGCCTTTACAGCATGGCGTCGCGCTGCTGCTCGGCGCGCGAGGCACCGATGGCCGTCTCCACCTGCTTGACCTCTTCCGGCGGCGGCAGCACGGCCGGCATGCCCAGGCTTTCGATCCACAGCTCGCGGCACCAGCCCTTGGAGTGGTACAGGTGGTGGTCCTCGTCCTTTTCCACCGCCTCGTGCGCCTGCTTCAGGGCCTTGCCGACATCGCCCGTGGCCACCTCGGCGACCTTGCCCAGCAGCTCCCAGTTGGCGTGGTCTTTCGTTTCGGCGTGCACCACGCACTCGCAGGCAACCAGTTGCGCGGCGGCCGGGTCGCCGCCCTGGCGGGCCAGCGCGATGGCCTTCACCAGCGACTCGCCGATGTGCCGCACCACGGCGCGCGAGGGCACCTGTTCGTCCGGGTCGATCCCCAGCGCCTCGCAGGTGCTGCGCACCACGTTCTGGTGCGTCAGGGTCTCTTCCAGGTATTCCTCGAACTCCTTGCGCAGGTCGTCGTTGATGGCGCATTCGATGGCGGCGCGGTAGACCTGTTCGCCGCCGAGTTCGGTCTCCATCATCTGCAGCAGCAAATCCTTGAGCTGGGCTTGGTCATAGCGGGGCTTGGCCATGGGAATCTCCTTTACGTGGGGTGAATGGCCCGACGGGCCGGCAGCGGCCATTGGAGCCGCGGGCCGGCGCGCGGCGCGTAGGCGCGCGCCGTCATTGCGCGCGCTACCACGCCGGCAGGCGATGGCGGCCTTCCTACAGAGCGTGCGCGGGCTCGGCCTTATGTTGGACAGCCCGCCTGGTTTTCTCTCTCTTTCGGAGTTCTTTCGCATGCCCCCAAGCCGCGCACGCGCGCTGACCAGCACCCCGCTGCCCCACAGCGAGCAGGTCCTGCTGCTGGTGGACGTCATCAACCCCATGAACTTTCCTGCGGCCGAGAACCTGCTGCCCAGTGCCTGGGATGCGGCGCAGCGCGTGGCGCGGCTCAAAAAACGCCTGGCCGCGCGCGGCGCGACGGCCATCTACGCCAACGACAACTACGGCACCTGGCACAGCGAGTTCCGCGACATCCTGGCCGCCTGCCAGATGCTGCCGGGCCGGCGCGGCGCCATCGCGCGGCTGCTCACGCCCACGCCGCAGGACCTGGTCATCCTGAAGCCCCAGCACTCGGCGTTTCATTCCACGCCGCTGCAGCACCTGCTGGCGCGCATGGGCACGCGCAGGCTGGTCATCGTGGGCTGGGCGGCGGACATGTGCGTGATGCTCTCGGCCACCGACGCGCGCATGCTGGGGCACGAGGTCTGGGTGCCGCGCGACTGCATCGCCGCCGAAACGCCCGCGCGCTATGCGGCGGCCGTGCAGCAGCTGCAGGGGCCGTTCGACTGCACGGTGCGCCCGGCCTTTGGCAGCGGGGCGGCCGGCCGGCCTGCGGCCCGTTAGCGGGTTGTCGGTGCGGCGCCGGCCGGCGCGCCCATGCCTTCGCGACCGGGCGGCGTGGGGCTGTCGGTGCCCTCGGGCGTCACGCGCTGCGAGGTGCCGTCGCCCGGGGCGGTGGTGGCGGGCTGCTGGCGCTGCTCGGTCGCGGCCGGGGTGCCGGCCTCGTCCGGAGCACGCAGGCGGTCGCGCGGCGCCATCATGTTGAACGCCAGCACCGCCAGCACGACGACCACCAGCAGGATGGCGACGTAGCGCTTGATGCGCTTTTCGTCGCGCACAGTGGGAGGCGGTGGCGGGGCCGCGTCCTTGCGCGGCGGCGGAGGGGTGGCGGGACTCATGGCAGGCCTTTGTTCGGGGTGCGGCGGTGCGCGGCAGCCGCACGTTAGGAGCGCCCCGCCGCCCCGGCTGTAGGCCGGCGCCGCTACAGCTGAAAGCCCAGCGCCCGCACCACGCCTTCCAGCAGATCGCGCGGCAATGAAGGGGCGTGGGCCTTATAGGGCCGGGCCTGCGCGATGAGCCGCTGGCACCAGCCGGACAGCCAGCGCAGTTCGTCCTGGCCGTAGAACGCGGTCATGGCCTCGTAGTTCAGGAACAGACTGCGCGCATCCAGGTTGAGCGAGCCGGCCAGGGCCAGGTCGTCGTCGATCAGCACCGCCTTGGCGTGCAGCATGGCCGGCGACAGCCACACGCGCGCGCCGGCGGCCGCCAGCTGGCGCAGCGCGCGCTCGCGGGCGATGTCGGCCAGGCGGTGGTTGGAGCGCGCCGGCACCAGCAGGCTGACCTGCACGCCGCGCCGGCAGGCCAGGCACCAGGCGTCCAGCAGGCCGTCGTCGGGCACGAAGTACGGCGTGACGGCGACGATGCGCTGGCGCGCATGGAAGGCGCCGGCCATCAGCAGGGCATGTACCGTGTCATCGGCATGGTCCGGGCCGCTGGCGATCCACTGCGCCAACGCGCCGTGCTCGGGCGCGGGCAGCAGCGGCATGTGCGGGGCACGGCGCATGCGCCGCAGCATGCGGCCCTGGGCGATGCGCCAGTCGGTGCCGAACTGGATGTGGGCGTGCCCGGCCACGGGGCCGTGCACCTCGAAGCTCAGGTCCACCCAGGCCGGGCGGCCGGGCCGGTCCAGGAAGTACTCGCAGGCCAGGTTGCGCCCGCCGCTCCACAGGCGCCTGCCGTCGGCCACCACCAGCTTGCGGTGGTTGCGCAGGTTGGTGCGACCCTGCAGCGGGTTGTGCAGTAGCGGCATGAAGCGGCGCACCTGCACGCCCTGGCGCGCCAGCGCGCGCAGCAGGCCGGGGGGTGTCTGCAGGCTGCCCACGGCATCCACCAGCAGGCGCACGGCCACGCCGCGGTGTACGGCGCTCAGCAGCGCGCGCGAGACCTGGCGGCCGATCTCGTCGTGGGCGAAGACGTAGGTGCTCACGTCCAGCTGCTGGCGCGCCGAGGCGATGGTGGCCAGCAACCCGTCCAGCGCGTCGGCGCCGTCCCGGTGCAACACGATGTGGGTGTTGCGCACGGCGGGCGGCACCTCCATGCCGGCCAGCAGCTGCGCCGCCCAGGGCGGGCCCTCGCCCACGGGCGGCGCCTCCTGCCAATGGTGGCGGCGCCCGGGACGGGCGAACTTGCGCACGCCGAACAGCAAGAACAGCGGCAGCGTCACGTAGGGCAGCATGACCATGCCCAGCACCCAGCCCAGCGCCGCCGAGGGATGGCGCCGCTGGTGGTTGATGCGCGTGGCCAGCACGTAGATCAGCAGGCCCAGCACGACCACGATGGTGTGGCCCAGGCCGGACAGCAGCGCGATGCGGATCACGCCCGGCCTCCGGGCGGGGACCGGCGATGGGGATGGCACGGGCAGGCGAGCGCAGGCATGGCCACCGAGCATAGCGGGCCCCGCCGGCCGCTCAAAGGAGCGCGCAGTTCCCGCGCCGGCTGCTATTCAAAACATAGCTTCCAGCGCTTGTCCATCAAGCATTTCAGGCACTTTTTGGTAAAAACCGCTCACTGCCGCCCAGCATCTTGCTTGACGAAGATCAAGCAATCCGCGTCTTAATGTTCATTTTTCATTCACATTTAAATACCATAGCAACCGTCTCCACCGATGCACACGCAGCCGGCCAGAGGGGACACCGAAAGTTCATCTTCACAAGGAAGGTCACCATGCAAGCCCCCCGTTCGTTCCCCCGTCAGCCCCTGGCCTTTGCCGCTGCCGCCCTGTGCGCCGGCACGCTGGCCTTCGCAGCACTGGCCGGGCAACACGCCAGCCAGGGCCACCCCGCTCCCGCCGCCGTCAGCGCACCCGTTGAGACCGCCTCTGCAGACGCCGCCGCCAAACGCTTCGTGCTGGAGACCGGCATCGTCGACGGCAAGATGGTGTTCGTCGATGACCACGGCGTGGCCAATCCGGTGCTGCGCGCCGCCGTGGGCGACACGGTCGAGATCGTGCTGAAAAGCGGCGAAGGCGCCCAGCACGACCTGGCCATTGCCGAGCTGGGCGTGCAGTCGCCCAAGTTCGACGCCAGCACCGGCACCGTCACGGTGCGCTTCACGGTCACGCAGGCCGGCAGCTTCACGTATTACTGCACCATCCCGGGCCACCGCCAGATCGGCATGGAAGGCACCTTCGAGGCCGTGCCTGGCAACGGCAAGAGCGCCGCGCCCACGGCCGCCAAGGTCTCGCCCCTGAGCGGCGCGCAGCTGTACACCGCACCGGCCTCGCGCCCGGCGGATGCCGCCGCCATCAGCGTCGCCATGGATCCGGCCGCCGTGCCCGCCCCCATCGGCAACCGCGCCCCGCAGCTGCTCAAGTACCGCATGGAGACGGTGGAGCTGAACGGCAAGCTGGACAACGGCACCAGCTTCACCTACTGGACGTTCGACCGCAAGGTGCCCGGCCCCATGCTGCGCGCCCGCGTCGGCGACAGCGTCGAGCTGACCCTGGCCAACGCCCGCGACAGCAAGATGATCCACTCCATCGACCTGCACTCGGTCACCGGCGGGCACGGCGGCGGCGAGCACACCCAGGTCGCCCCGGGCCAGGAGAAGACCATCACCTTCAAGGCCTTGAAGCCCGGCCTGTACGTCTACCACTGCGCCACGCCGCTGGTGCCCCAGCACATCGCCGCCGGCATGTACGGCCTGATCCTGGTCGAACCCGAGGAAGGCCTGGCCAAGGTGGACCGCGAGTACTACGTGATGCAGGGCGACATGTACACCACCCGCCCGCACGGCGCCAAGACGCACCAGGAGGCCGATCTGGACAAGATGGCCGCCGAGCTGCCCGACTACTACGTCTTCAACGGCGCCGTGGGCTCGCTGACCAAGGAGCACAAGCTGACGGCCAAGGTGGGCGAGACGGTGCGCATCTACTTCGGCGTGGGCGGCCCGAACAAGATCTCGTCCTTCCACGTGATCGGCGAGATCTTCGACAAGGTCTACAGCGAAGGCTCCATCAGCTCGGTCAAGAAGGACGTGCAGACTACCCTGGTGGCCCCCGGCGGCGCGACCATCGTCGAGTTCAAGGTCGAGTACCCCGGCCAGTACGCCCTGGTGGACCACGCCCTGTCGCGTGCCGGCAAGGGTGCGGTGGGGGTGCTGGAGGTGACGGGCGCCAAGGACGACAGCGTCTACAAGGTGGGCGGCGCCGGTCGCTGAGGCCCTGCCGCTTTTCAAGGTCAAAACAGGCTCCAGCGCTTGCCAGTCAAGCACTGGCAGCTATCAAAACAGGAGTTGCAGCGGCGGTCCTAGGCGGGCCGCCGCTTCTTTTATGGCGCGCGCGGCAGCGCCAGCCGCACGCGCAGGCCGCCCAGCTGTGGCGCCGTCTGCAGCTGCAGCTGCGTGCCGTGCATGCGGGCGATGGCCTGGGCGATGGCCAGGCCGAGGCCGCTGCCGGCCACGGCCGTGCCGCTGCCGGCCTGCGCCCGGTGAAAGCGCTGCAGCACGCGCTCGCGCTCGGCCTCGGGGATGCCGGGGCCGTCGTCGTCCACCGTCAGCACCACAGCATCCGGCTGCGCCTGCAGCGCCACGTCCACGGTGCCGCCCTCGGGTGCGTACTTGACGGCGTTGTCCAGCAGGTTGCGCAGCAGGATGGCCAGCGCCTCGGCGTGGCCGCGCACCTGGGCGCCGGCCGCTTCGCCCTCCAGCGGCACCAGGCCCAGGTCGATGCCGCGCGCGTGCGCCGCCGGGGCGGCGTCCATCACCGCGCGCTGCACCAGCTCGGCCAGCACCAGGGGCTGCGGGGGCGCGCCGCTGGCCTGCGCCTCCTGGCGCGCCAGGGCCAGCAGCTGCTCGACCAGGCGCGTGGCCCGGTCGATGCCGGCCGTCAGCCGCGCGGCGGCGCGCTCGCGCGCGGCCTCGTCGTCGGCGCGCGCCAGTGCCTGGGCCTGCAGCCGCAGCGCCGCCAGGGGCGAGCGCAGCTCGTGCGCCGCATCGGCCACGAAGTGCTGCTGCGCCTCGAACGCCTGTTGCATGCGCGCCAGCAGCAGGTTCAGCTCATCGACCAGTGGCCGCACCTCGGCCGGCAGGCCGGCGCCGTCCACGGGCGACAGCTCGTCTGCCCGTCGCTGGGCCACCTGGCGGCGCACCCGCTCCACCGGTGCCAGCGAGCCGCTGACGGCCCACCAGGCGGCCAGCGCCAAGAGCGGCGCCATCAGCGCAATAGGCCAGGCCGTGCCCAGCGCCAGCTGGCGCGCCAGCGCGCGGCGCACGGCCATGTCCTGCGCCACCTGGATGACCTGCAACGGCGTGGCCACGGACAGCACGCGGTAGGTGCTGCCGCCCGCCTGCACGGTGGAAAAGCCCAGCACGGCGCGCTGCGGCAGGCCCAGGCCGATGTTGGACTCGAAGATGCGCAGGCCGTCGGCCGTCCAGACCTGCACCACGAACTCCGAACTCTCCTGCCCCGGCACCAGCGGGTCGCTGTACTCGCGCAGGCCCCACGCCGGCAGGCCCGGGCGCAGCGCCTGCGCCGTCTGCTGCATCTGGCGGTCGAATAGCGCGTCGGCCTCGGCCAGCGCCGCACGCCAAGCCAGCGCCGCCTGCGCCAGCACGCCCAGGGCGATGGCCACCAGCAGCGTCAGCAGCAGCCGCGCGCGCAGCGAGTGCGTGGCCCGGCCGCTCATGGCGCTCGCGCCGCCGCTGGCGGCACCATGTAGCCCACGCCTCGCACGGTGACGATCAGGCCCGCGCCCAGCTTCTTGCGCAGGCCGTGGATGTAGACCTCGACGGCGTTGCTGCTGATCTCCTCGCCCCAGCCGTAGAGCTTGTCCTCCAGCTGGGCGCGCGACAGCACGGCGCCGGGGCGCGCCAGCAGCGGCGTGAGCACGGCCCATTCACGCGCCGACAGCAGCACCGGCTGGCCGTGCACGCTGGCCTGGCGCGTGGCGGGGTGGATGGCCACGCCATCGCGCTCGTAGGTTTCGTCGCCGCCGGCGGCACGCCGCGCCAGGGCGCGGATGCGGGCCAGCAGCTCGTCCATGTCGAAGGGCTTGAGCAGGTAGTCGTCGGCGCCGGCGTCCAGGCCCTGCACGCGCTGGGCCACGGCGTCGCGCGCGGTGGTGATCAGCACGGGCGTGCGGTCGCGGCGTGCGCGCAGGTCGCGCAGCACCTGCAGGCCGTCACGCCCGGGCAGGCCCAGGTCCAGCAGCACCAGGTCGTAGGCCTGGGCGGCCAGGGCGGCGTCGGCCTGCGGGCCATCGCGCACCCAATCCACCGCGTGGTGCTCGGCGCGCAGCAGGTCCTGCACGGCCTCGCCGATCATGGCGTCGTCTTCGACCAGCAGCAGGCGCATGGCGCGGTCCTCACAGCTCGGGGGGGCATGCCGGCGAGGATAACGGCACGCCCCGCCCTGCCCTGTCAGCCCAGGCGCACAGGCACGAAGATGCGGTTGCCGTCACGCATCACCAGCAGCGCCACCGACTTGCCGGCCTTGGCCACGGCGCTGCGCACCTGGGCCACGTCGCGCGCCGGCGTGCCGTTGATGGCCAGCAGCACGTCGCCGTCCTGCACGCCGGCGCGGGCGGCGGGGCCGCTGGCCTGCTCAACCAGCAGGCCGCCTTCAACGCCCGCCTGGCGCTGCTCGTCGCGCTCCAGGGGGCGCAGCGCCAGGCCCAGGCGGCCCTGGGCGGCGCCCTGGCCGGCGCCGGCGTCGGCGACGGCCTTCTTGTCGGCGGCGTTGCCCAGCGTGGCAGTGAGCGTCTCGCTCGCACCCTTGCGCCACACCTCCAGCCGCACCCGGGCCCCCGGCTGGGACTGGCTGATGTAGGCCGGCAGGTCGCCCGAGCCCACGATGGGCTGGCCGTCGATGCTGCGGATCACGTCGCCCGACTGCAGGCCCGCCTTGTCGCCCGGGCCGCCCTTTTGCACGTCGGCCACCAGGGCGCCCTGCGGCTTGTCCAGACCGAAGGAGTCGGCCAGGGTCTGGTTGACCTCCTGCACCGTCACGCCCAGCCGCGCGTGGCTGACCTGGCCGGTGGCCAGGATCTGCTGCTGCACGCGCTCGGCCACCTCGATGGGAATGGCGAACGACACGCCCTGGTAGCCGCCCGAGCGGCTGTAGATCTGCGAGTTGATGCCCACCACCTCGCCGCGCGCGTTGAACAGCGGGCCGCCGGAGTTGCCCGGGTTCACCGCCACGTCGGTCTGGATGAAGGGCACGGCGCTGTCGTCGGGCAGGGCCCGGCCCTTGGCGCTGACCACGCCGGCCGTCACGCTGTTCTCGAAGCCGAAGGGCGAGCCGATGGCCAGCACCCATTCGCCCACGGCCAGCGACTTGGTGCTGCCCAGGCGCACGGTGGGCAGATGGGTCGCATCGATTTTGAGCACGGCCACGTCGGTCTGCGGGTCGGCGCCCAGCACCTTGGCGCGGAACTCGCGCCGGTCGGTCAGCTTGACGGTGACCTCGTCGGCGCCCTTGACCACGTGGGCGTTGGTCAGCACCACGCCGTCAGGGCTGACGATGAAGCCCGAGCCCTGGCCGCGCACCGGCACGTTCTGCGGCATGCGCGGGCCCTGCGGCGACATGCCGAAGCGGCGGAAGAACTCCTGCATGGGGTCGGGCACGCCGCTGTCCTCGTCATCGTCGCCCGCGGCCAGGGCCGTGCGGCGCGTGCCGCTGACGCTGATGTTGACCACGGCCGGGCCGTTCTGGGCCGTGATGGCGGCAAAGCTGGGCAGGGCCTCGCCGCCCGCCTGCAGGGCGGGCACGGGGGCGATGGCCGGGGGCGCCGCCATGGCGCGCGCCGGGTGGCTGCCGATCAGCCCGGCGCCCGTGGCGCCCAGCGCGCCGGCGGCCACCAGGGCCAGGATCAGTCTGCGGGGGGTGGAGGTGAGGGTGTTCATGGCCTGCCTTTCAAGCGTGGTGATCACGATGAAAGGCAGTGTGCGCGGCGGCGCTTAAGCCAATCTTAGGTGGCGGCGAAACCCAGGTTTATTCAAAATTGATAGCTGCCAGCGCTTGTCCAGAAAGGGTTGGAGGCCGATTTTGCTTACAAAATCTCCAGCACCCGCTCGGGCGGGCGGCACAGCAGCGCGCCGCGCGGGGTGACGACGATGGGGCGGTTCAGCAGCTCGGGGTGGCCGGCCACGGCGGCGATCAGCTCCTCGTCGCTGCGCGCCGCATCCTGCAGGCCCAGGTCGGCGTAGGCGGCCTCCTTGCTGCGCAGCAGCTCGCGCACCGGCACGCCCAGGCGCGCCACCAGGGCGCGCAGCTGCGCCGCGTCCAGCGGCTGGGCGAGGTAGTCCACGATAGTCGGCTCGATGCCGCGTTCGCGCAGCAGCGCCAGCGCGCCGCGCGAATTGCTGCAGCGGGCGTTGTGGTAGATGGTGATGTCGGGCCGGGCGGTGGCCGGGGTCGTCGTGCTCGTCATGCCGGCCAGTGTAGGTTCAGCGCCGCGCGGCGCGCAGGGTGCGGCTGAGCAGGATCACCGGCACCAGGCCCACGGCCACCAGCGCCAGCGAGGGCAGCGCCGCCTCGCCCAGGCGCTCGTCGCGCGCCAGCTGGTAGGCCACTACGGCCAGGGTGTCGCTGTTGAAGGGGCGCAGCACCATGGTGGCGGGCAGCTCCTTCATCACGTCCACGAAGACCAGCAGCGCGGCCGCCGCGGCCGAGCGCTTGAGCAGCGGCCAGTGCACGCGCGCCAGCAGCCGCGTGCCGCCCACGCCCAGCATGCGCGAGGAGTCGTCCAGACTCATGGGAATGCGCGCGTAGCCGCTTTGCACCGACTGCAGCGCCACGGCGCAAAAGCGCACCAGGTAGGCCCAGACGATGCCCACGGCCGTGGCGGTGAGCAGCGCAGGCACGCGCGCCTCGGGCCAGGCCGCCTGCACCCAGCCCACGGGCAGCAGCAGGCCGACGACGATGACGGCGCCGGGCACGGCGTAGCCCAGGCTGGCCAGCCGCACCACGGCGCGGGTGAAGGTGTCGCGGCTTCGGCGCACGGCGAAGGCCAGTACGAAGGAGATGGCCACCGCCAGGGCCGCCGTGATGGACCCCAAGCGCACGCTGTTGCCGGCCCATTCGATGAAGCGGCCCCAGGGCAGCACCGACCAGTCGGCCGCCAGCGGACGCAGCATGAACAGCACCGGCGCAAAAAAGCCCATGACCACCGGCACCAGGCACACGCCCCAGGCCAGCGCCACGCCCCAGCCGGCCAGCGGCTGCGGCTGGGCCTCGGCCGAGCCCGCGCGTCCCACGCCGCCGGCGGCAAAGCGCATGCGCCGCTGGGCGCGCAGCTCCAGGTGCAAAAGCAGCGCCACCAGCACCAGCAAGATGGTTGCCAGCTGCGCGGCGGCCAGGCGGTCGTCCATGGCCAGCCACGCCTTGTAGATGCCCACGGTGAAGGTCTGGATGCCGAAATAGCTGGTCACGCCGAAGTCCGCCAGCGTCTCCATCAGCACCAGCGCCACGCCGGCGGCCACGGCCGGGCGCGCCAGCGGCAGCGCCACCTGCATGATGCGCCGCCCGGGCGAAGCACCCAGCAGGCGCGCCGCCTCCATCAGGTGCGCCGCGCGCTCGGACAACGCCGTGCGCGCCAGCAGATACACGTAGGGGTAGAGCGAGAAAATGAACACCCACACGGCCCCCCACAGGCTGCGCACCTCGGGCAGCAGCCGGCCTTCGAGGCCGAAGGTCTCGCGCAGCCAGACCTGTAGCGGGCCGCTGAACTGCAGGAAGTCGGTATAGGCGTAGGCCGTCACGTAGGCCGGCATGGCCAGGGGCAGCAGCAGCAGCCACTCCATGAGGCGACGGCCGGGAAAGTCGAACAGCGTCACGGCGGCCGCGCCAGCCGTGCCCACCACGGCCGCGCCCAGGGCCACGGCCAGGCCCAGCCAGACGGTGGTCCACAGGTATTCGGGCAGCACGGTGGCGGCCATCTCACGCACGATGGCGCCGGCCTGCTGGCCTGCGGTCGTACCGGGGAGCCAGGCCGAGAACACGGTGAGCACCGGCAGCACCAGAGCCAACGCCAGCAGCATCAGGAAGACAGTGCGCAGCGGCGCGGCGAGGGAGCGGTGCAAAGGAAAAAGCGGGAGGTGGAGAAAGGACGGGCGCCCGGCGCCCGCACGGCACGCCGGCGCGGCGGCCGGGCAATGCAAATGGGAACGATTCTACGCGGCAAGGCGCCTAGAATCCGGCCCATGTTCCTGGAAGTTTCCCAACTGGACGTGCGCTACGGCGCGCGGGCGCAGGCCGCCGTGCACGATGTGACCCTGGGCCTGGCCGCCGGCGAGATCGGCGTGCTGATCGGCCCCTCGGGCTGCGGCAAGACCACGCTGCTGCGCGCCGTGGCCGGGCTGGAGCCGGTGGCCGGCGGCAGCATCCGGCTGGGCGGCGAACTGGTGGGCGCGCCGGGGCGCAGCCTGCCGCCGGAGGAGCGGCGCATCGGCATGGTGTTCCAGGACTACGCCCTGTTCCCGCACCTGTCCGTGGGCCGCAACGTGGCCTTCGGCGTGCACGGCCTGCCCCGGCCCGAGCAGGAGCAGCGCGTGCGCGAGGCGCTGGCGCTGGTCGGCCTGGAGGGCAGCCAGGGCCGTTTTCCGCACGAGTTGTCGGGCGGGCAGCAGCAGCGCGTGGCGCTGGCGCGCGCCCTGGCGCCGCGTCCACGCCTGATGCTGCTGGACGAGCCCTTCTCTAACCTGGACGTGGACCTGCGCGAGCGCCTGGCGCACGAGGTGCGCGCCATCTTGAAGGCGGCCGGCGCCACGGCGCTGTTCGTCACGCACGACCAGATGGAAGCCTTTGCCATTGGCGACCGCATCGGTGTGCTGGAGAGCGGCCACCTGCACCAGTGGGACGACGCTTATGCCCTGTACCACCGTCCGGCCACGCGCTTCGTGGCCAGCTTCATCGGCCACGGTGTGTTCGCCCCGGCCGAACTGGTGAGCCAGGGCGGTCACGTGGTGGCGCGCACGCCGCTGGGGGACCTGACCGACATCGACGGCTGCCCCCTGCCCTCGGCCTACGACCTGGGCCTGTGCGACGTGCTGCTGCGCCCGGACGATGTGGTGCACGAGGACGGCGCGCCGGTGCAGGCGCGGGTGCTGCGCAAGTCCTTTCGCGGGGCGGAGTTCCTGTACACGCTGGAGCTGGCCGGCGGCCTGACGGTGATGGCCCACGTGCCCAGCCACCATGACCACGCCGTGGGCGAGTGGATAGGTATCCGCCCGCAGGTGGACCACGTGGTCACCTTCGCCCGGACCTGAGCCGGGCGCGGGCGGGAACCCCCATCAGGGCTGCTTGGCGGCCGGGCGCTGCAGGCGCTCCAGCGCGCCCAGGTCGATCTGTGCCATGGCGGCCTGCACCTGATCGAAGGGCACGTTCGTGCCCTCCACGCTGACCAGCACGCCGTTCTTCAGGATGGCGCGCAGCTCGGCGTGGCTGCCGTCCTTGGCGTAGCTTTGCTGCATGGTGCGGCCGTTGTCCTGCCAGGTCTTCTCCACCGAATCCTGCGTCTCGCTCTCGCCCTGCACCAGGCCGGCCATCTGCGCCAGCTGGCCCATGGGACCGCCATCCACGATGGAAACGTTGACCGTGCGCTCGCCGCTGCCGTATTCGGCCTCGGCCTGGCTGATGGCCAGGCCCAGGGCCGCGCCGTCGTGTACGTTGAAAGAGGTGCGCGGCAGTCCGGCCACGCTGGCAGGCAGGGCCGCCTTGAGGGCCGCCACGCCTGCCGAAGAAGTACCAGCGGCAGCGGCACCCGCGCCGGGCGCGCCGCCTGATTGCGCCGCCTGGGTGGCCTTGTCCGCGGCCTCCTGCATTTTCCTGCCCATCTCTTCCAGTCGGGCGGTATCCACCGTCACCCGGCCCTGCGGCGTGTCAATGGACACGGCGGGCGCCCCGCCCGAGCCGCCCATCAGCCCCGGCGCACTGGGCGTGACCAGCGACACCACGGCGCCCATCACCAGGCCCATGGCCAGCGCTGCCAGCACCACCACGGCCGTGTAAGGCAGCGCTCGGGCGGCAGGACTGCGCATCAGCACCGGCAGACCCAGGTACAGCAGGTACAGCGAATACAGCGCCGCCACCAGGCCCAGGATGGCCAGCAGTGGCAACAGACTGAACACACCGCCCAGCATGGCGGCCGTGCTGGCATACACCGCCACCTTCAGCGCCTGCAGCGGGTTGCGAGTGCCGCCGAACGTGGGCGCCAGTGCGTTGATCACCAGCGACAGCACGTACACCCCGATGATGCTGAGCACATAGGACAGCACCATGCTGGCCAACCCCGAGGCGAATGGCACGCGAAAGCGATACCCCATGCCGCCCACGCCGATCAGCGACAAGCCGATAAAGCCGCACACGGCAGGGATGGCCGCCAGGATCATCAGGTAGCCGGTGAACAGCTGACCGGTGGTGGCCGGCTCGGTGTCGATGGCGGCCCAGGCCTCGCGTGGCCTGAGCAAGATGGCGGTTGCGCGTTCTACGAGTCCCATGGTGTCCCCTCCTTGTCCATTTGTTTGCGGTTTACCGATGCCAAGCGCCAAGCCGCGCTTGGCGAGGCGCGAACCTTAGCCCAGCACAGTGACACCTGCGCCCATGCAAACAGAAAGTTACAGCCTGCTCGTGGCGCCTACGCGTCAGCCCTGGCGCAACCGCTCCACGCCCGCCTGCAGCGACCGCGCCCAGGCGCGTCGGTCACGGCCGGCCGACGGCTCGGGCTCGCCAAAGTGCACCTGCGCCACCAGCGCTGGCGCGGCCAGGGTGCGCCAGACGGCGCGCAACAGGCTCTCGTCGCCCGGCCAGCAGGGCGCGTAGCTGGGCGCGCCGCTGGCGGCGTCGGCAAAGCCCAGGGCCACGGGCTGCACCGGCGCGCCGCTGGCGATGGCCGACTGCAGCAAATTGGCGTGGAAAGGCAGCAGCGCTCGCCCGTCGCCCGTCGTGCCCTCGGGAAAGACGGCCAGCACCTGGCCTTGCTCCAGCGCGCCGCGCATCAGCTCCAGCGTGCGCAGCATGCCGCGGCGCGACTCGCGCGCCAGGTAGAGCGTGCCGGCGGCGGTGGCCAGGGTGCCCACCAGCGGCCAGTCCTGCACGTCGTCCTTGGAGACGAAGCGGCAGTAGCGCGCCGCGTGCAGCATGGGGATGTCCAGCCAGGACGAGTGGTTGGCCACCAGCAGCACCGGCCCGGCCAGGGGCGGCGTGCCGCGCACCTGCAGCCGGATGCCGGCACGGCCCAGCAGCGCCAGCGACCAGGCCTGCACGCGGGCCTGGCGCTGGTCCTCCTGCAGCCGGGGAAAGCGCAGCGCCACAATGGCCAGGCCCTGCAGCAGGTGGGCGGCGATGCGGGCCAGCCGCCACAGCGCGCGCAGCGTGCGCCCAGCGCGCAGGCCGAGACGGCCCACCTTCTCAGCGCTCGAACGCGATCTGTCCGCCCACCAGGGTGGTGCGCACGCGCGCCGGCAATTCGTAGCCGGAGAACGGCGTGTGCCGGCCCTGGCTGGCCAGGGCGTCGGCCTGCACCGTCCAGTGGGCGCCGGGGTCGACGACGCACAGGTCGCCCACGCCGCCCTCGGCGATGCGGCCCACGCTGGCCTGCAGCGTGCCCAGCGACGCGCCCAGCACCCGTGCCGGCTCGGCGGTGATGGCCGCCAGCGCGCGCGCCAAAGGCACGCCGGCGTCCTGCGACCACTTGACGGCCACGGACAGCAGCAGCTCCAGCCCGGTGGCGCCGGCCTCGGCCTCGGCAAAGGGCAGCGCCTTGGCGTCATCGTCCACCGGCGTGTGGTCGGAAACCAGCGCGTCGATGGTGCCGTCGGCCAAGCCGGCGGACAGCGCCTCGCGGTCGCGCTGCTGGCGCAGCACGGGCGTGAGGCGCGCGCGGCTGTCGAAGTAGCCGATGTCGGTGTCGGTGAACATGAGCGAGTTGATGCTCACGTCGCAGCTGACGGCCAGGCCCGCCGCCTTGGCCTGGCGCACCAGCTCCACCCCGGCACTGCTGGACAGGCGGCACAGGTGCACGCGCGCACCGGTGCTCTTCATCAGCTCGAAGATGGTGTGCAGCGCGATGGTCTCGGCCGCCACGGGCACGCCCGACAGGCCCATGCGCGTGGCCAGCGGGCCGCTGGCGGCCACGCCGCGGCCCAGGTGCAGTTCCTGCGGGCGCAGCCAGACGGTGTAGCCGAAGGTGGCGGCGTACTGCAGCGCGCGCTGCAGCACCTGGGTGCTGGGCAGTTGCACCTCGGCCTGGGAAAAGCCCACGCAGCCGGCCTCGGTCAGCTCGGCCATCTCGGTCAGCACCTCGCCGGCCAGGCCGCGCGTGAGCGCCCCCAGCGGGAACAGGCGCGCCTGATGCAGCTTCTCGGCGCGGAACTTCAGCATCTGCACCAGGCCGGGCTCGTCCAGCACCGGGTCGGTGTCGGGCGGGCAGACCAGGCTGGTCACGCCGCCGGCCACGGCCGCGGCCATTTCGGATTCGAGCATGCCCTCGTGCTCGTAGCCGGGTTCGCGCAGCCGCGCAGCCAGGTCCACCAGGCCGGGCAGGACCAGGCAGCCGCTGGCGTCGATGCGCCGCGCGGGCATGAAGCCCTCGGGCAGCCGGTCCACGGCGATGATGCGCCCGGCCGCCAGCGCCACGCTGCACACCTTGTCCAGCCCGCTGGCGGGGTCGATGACGCGGCCGTTCTCGATCAGGATTTTCATGGTTTATCAGCCAAAGTGGCCGCTAACGCTTTCTGGATAAGCGCGAGCAGCTATAAAACATATAGCAAACCTTGCTTTCCGGGTCCGCTCGTTCGCGCACCCGTCAAGCCAGCAGCCGCCGTGGATCCGGCTGCGCCGGTCCACCAGCGGCGTCCCCCCTCCCTCGCGCAGCGCGGACAAAGAGGGGGGAAGGCGCGCAGCGCCTTGTATCTTCTACCTGACCACCGCGGTAAAGTCTGACAGCCCTTGAGGCAGCCAGACCGGCCCGTGCAGTTTGGTAGCGACTTGGGTATTCAGGCCCGTCCCTGAGTACACAACGCACGTGTGCCGCGCTGGTCTTCATTGATCCCGAACGGTTACGCGCGCCTTCGCTGAGCGCGCATGTACAAGCATGGGAGTTGAAGATCATGTCTGCTTTGTCAGTGACGGTGGGCATCGACGTGGCCAAGGCCCACGTGGATGTCTGTGTGCTGGACGCCAACGGCGCTGTCCAGCGGTTTGCCAACGATGCCGATGGCCACTCGGCGCTGGCCGCTGCCTTGCAGCCCTTGGGCGTAGGGCTTGTGGCGATGGAGGCCACCGGTGGCTATGAAGCAGCCCTGGCGTGTGCGCTGCAAGCCTCGGGCCTGCCCGTGGCGGTGCTCAACCCGCGCCAGGCGCGGGACTTTGCCAAGAGCATGGGGCGCCTGGCCAAGACCGATGCGGTGGATGCGCGCATGCTGGCCGAGATGGCGGCGGTGCTCGTGCGCCGTGAGGACCTGGCGCGCTTTGTTCGCCCCCTGGCCGATGAATGCCAGCAGTGGCTGTCTGCTCTGGTCACGCGCCGGCGCCAGTTGCTGGCCATGCTGGGCAGTGAGCGCCAGCGCCTGCAGATCACCCCAAGAAAGCTGCACCCGAGCATCCAGGCCATCGTCGCTGCAATCAAAGCGCAACTCGATGACTTGGAGGCGCAGATGGTGGGCCACGTGGGCGAGCACTTCGGCGAGCTCGACCGGCTGCTGCAGTCGGCCAGCGGGATTGGACCGGTGGCCAGTGCCACGCTGATTGCGCAATTGCCCGAACTGGGCCGGCTTAACCGCCGCGAGATCGCAGCTTTGGTGGGCGTAGCTCCCATGTCCAACGATTCGGGCAACCGAAAAGGCCGCCGCAGGGTGCAAGGCGGGCGCTTTGAGATACGGCGTGTGCTGTACATGGCTACGCTGACTGCTGCGCGCTACAACCCTGCCATTCGGGCTTTCTACGAACGCCTCAAGGGTGCCGACAAGCTGCCCAAGGTGGCCCTGGTGGCATGCATGCGCAAGCTTCTGACCATGCTCAACGCCATGGTCAGAACGGGCAAGCCTTGGGATGCTTCGCTTCATAGGGCTTGACTTTGAAGACGGTTACTCAGGGGGGTGTTCCCCGTCCTGCGGCTCAGGGGGGTTCAAGCCTCGTTCCCCGCCACGATGGACATGACGGCCATGCGCACCGCGATGCCGAAGGTGACCTGCGGCAGGATCACCGCCTGCGGGCCGTCCACCACGGCGGAGTCGATCTCCACGCCGCGGTTGATGGGGCCGGGGTGCATGACGATGGCGTCGGGCTTAGCCAGCCGCAGCTTCTCCGGTGTGAGGCCGAAGCTCTTGAAATATTCCTGGCTGGAGGGCAGCAGCGCGCCGCTCATGCGCTCGTTTTGCAGCCGCAGCATGATGACCACGTCGCAGCCCCTGATGCCCTCCTCCAGGCTGTGGAACACGCGCACGCCCATGTGCGACAGGTCGCCGGGCACCAGCGTGCGCGGGCCGACCACGCGCACCTCGGCCGCGCCCAGCGTGGTCAGGGCGTGGATGTCCGAGCGCGCCACGCGCGAGTGCAGCACGTCGCCGACGATGGCCACCGTCAGGTTGGAGAAATCGCGCTTGTAGTGCCGGATGGTGTACATGTCCAGCAGCCCCTGCGTGGGGTGCGAGTGCCGGCCGTCGCCGGCGTTTACCACGTGCACGTGCGGCGCCACGTGCTGGGCGATCAGGTAGGGCGCGCCCGACTCGCTGTGGCGCACCACGAACAGGTCGGCCGCCATGGCCGAGAGGTTGTCGATGGTGTCCAGCAGCGTCTCGCCCTTGGCGGTGGAGCTGCGCGCGATGTCCAGGTTGAACACGTCGGCCGACAGGCGCTTGGCGGCGATCTCGAAGGTGGTGCGGGTGCGCGTGCTGTTCTCGAAGAACAGGTTGAACACGCTCTTGCCGCGCAAGAGCGGCACCTTCTTCACCTCGCGGTCGTTGACGCTGACGAAGTTGGCGGCCGTGTCCAGGATGTGGGTCAGCGTGTCGCGCGGCAGCCCTTCGATGGACAGCAGGTGGATCAGCTCGCCGTTCTTGTTGAGTTGGGGGTTGCGCTTGTACAGCACCGTCAGGCCTCTTTGACGTCGAAATGGAAGGCGCCCGCTTCGGTGCGCGCCAGCGCCAGCGACTGGCTGGCCGGCAGCGCCACACGGGCGGCGGCGAACTCGGCGGCGATCGGCAGCTCGCGCCCGCCGCGGTCCACCAGCACTGCCAGACGCACGCGGGCCGGGCGGCCATAGTCGAACAGCTCGTTGAGCACGGCGCGCACGGTGCGGCCGGTGTAGAGCACGTCATCCAGCAGCAGGATGTCGGCGCCGTTCACGTCGAAGGGCAGCTGGGTCTGCGCGCTGGCGGCCAGGCCGCGGCGGGCGAAGTCGTCGCGGTGCAGCGACGAGGACAGCACGCCGGGCGCCTCCGCCAGGCCCAGGTCGCGCTGCAGCCGCGCGGCCAGCCAGGCGCCCCCGGAGGTGATGCCGGCCAGGCGCGTTCCGGGGGCAAGCAGCGCACGCACGCCGCGCGCGAGCTCCGCGTACAGCGCCTCGGCGTCCAGCAGCAGGTGGCCGGGGCGGGTGGCGTCAGGGGTGGTCATTGGGAAAGGCTCCTCAGAAACTGTTCCAGGATGATGCAGGCCGCGCCGGCATCGGCGTCGCGCGCACCGTCCTCCAGCGCGGCGGTGGTGCTGTAGCGCTCGTCCACGCCGTACACGGGCAGGCCGAAGCGGCCACGCAGCTGGCGGGCGAACTTCAGGGCACGGGCGGTGTTCTCGTGGGCAGTGCCATCGGGGTGGACGGGAATACCCACCACCAGCGCGTCGGGCTGCCATTCGCGGAGGCGCTCGGCCACCTGGGCGAAGCGGGCGTCGGCCCCCTCGGCGCGTATGGTGGGCTGGGGCGTGGCCGTGCCCAGCATGCGCGTGCCTACGGCCACGCCCGTGCGCTTGGCACCGAAGTCGAGGGCCAGGAAGCTCTGGAAGTGCGGGGGGACCGCGTCAGCGGCAGGGGTGATGACGGCGGCGGACTGGCCGCTCATGCGTGCCCCGCCTCGGGCGAGAGCATCCAGGACTGCAGGCCCAGCAGGGCCAAAGCGCGGTCGTAGCGCTCCGGCACGGGGGCGTCGAAGATGACCTGCGGGTCGGCCTCCACGGTCAGCCAGCTGTTTTCCGCCAGCTCGGATTCGAGCTGCCCTTCGCCCCAGGAGGCATAGCCCAGCGTGACCAGCACGCGCCGCGGGCCCACACCGTGGGACAGGGCTTCGAGCACGTCCTTGGAGGTAGTCATCTGCAGATAGCCGCCGGCGATCGACAGGGTGGAAGCGTAGGGCGACTGGTCGCCGTCATCCTGCACCGCCTGCTCGGTCTGCATGACGTCGTGCAGCACGAAGCCGCGCTCGGTCTGCAGCGGGCCGCCGTGGAAGACGGGGGATGCGGCCAGGTCCTTGCGGCCCAAGGTCAGGTCCACCTTCTCCAGCAGGCCTTCCAGCTTGATGCCCATGGGCTTGTTGATCACCAGCCCAAGCGCGCCGCGCTCGCTGTGCTCGCACAGATAGACCACGCTGCGCGAGAAGAACGACTCACTTTCCTCCAGACCCGGCATGGCGATGAGGAAGTGGTGGGTCAGATTCATCGTGGGCATGCTGGAGGCGGACATGCACCGATTTTACGGCCTTGACCTGCCGCCCGCCGCTCGCCATGTCCCTGGATGCCGCACGTGAAAACGGCCCGGCAGGACGCGCCTGCCGGGCCGTGGTTCAGGGACGGGGCCGGCCCAGGGCGGCCCTTCAGGCCTCCTCGGCCTGCGCCAGCGTTGCCTGGCGGGCGTAATGCTGCACCAGGCTCATCAGTTCCTCGTCGGAGTACGGCTTGCCCAGGTAGTGGTTCACGCCCAGTTCCATGGCGTGCTCACGGTGCTTTTGCGCGATGCGCGAGGTGATCATGATGATGGGCAGGTCGTGCAGCTCGGCGTCGGCGCGGATGTTGCGCGCCAGGTCGAAGCCGTCCATGCGTGGCATCTCGATGTCCGACAGCACCACGGCGGGGCGCTCTTCCTGCAGCCGCTCCAGGGCCTGCAGGCCGTCGGCTGCCAGGCTCACGCGATAGCCTTCGCGGGCCAGCAGGCGCTGGGTGACGCGGCGCACGGTGATGGAGTCGTCCACCACCAGCACCAGCGGCACCTGGGGCGCCGCGGCGATCGCGGGCGACAGGGGCAGCGCCGTGCCGGCATCCTGCTGTTGCGGCGCCTGTTCGGCCACCGCGCGCAGCTGCTCGCCGTACACCGTGGCCAGGGCCACCGGGTTGTAGATGAGCACGACGGCGCCGGAGGCCAGCACCGACATGCCCGCCAGGCCCGGCAGACGCGACAGCTGCGGGCCCAGGTTCTTCACCACCACTTCCTGGTTGCCCAGCACTTCGTCCACGTGCATGGCGATGCGCTGCGACGCGCTGCGCAGGATGACCACCGGCCGGCTTCGGCCGCCGGTTTCGGCGCTGCCCCGCGAGGACTGCAGCAGCGCGCCGCCCCAGTAGAAGGCCAGCTGTTCGCCGCCGTGCTCGAAGGACTGGCTGGCGTAGGCGGCATCGACCTCCGCGCTGCTGCTGCGGCGCACGATCTCCACCAGGTTGGCGGGAACGCCGAAGGTCAGATCGCCGGTGCGCAGCATGACCACCTGCGTCACCGCGGTGGTCAGGGGCAGCACCATGCGGAAGGTGGTGCCCCGCCCGCGCTCGGACTCGGTCTCGATGCGTCCGCCCAGCGCGCTTACCTCCGAGCGCACCACGTCCATGCCAATGCCCCGGCCCGACAGGCCGGTGACTTCGGCTGCCGTGGAAAAGCCCGGCATGAAGATCAGGTTGGCCGCCTCGGCCGAAGTGATCTGCGCATCCGGCTGGATCAGGCCCTGGGAGACGGCCTTGGCGCGAATGCGGTCCACGTCCAGGCCGCCGCCGTCGTCGTGGAAGGCCACCGACACGTCGTTGCCCTCGTGGCCCAGACCGATGGTGATGGTGCCCGCCGCCGGCTTGCCGGCCGCGGTGCGCGCCTGGGCATCCTCGATGCCGTGGCCCACGCAGTTGCGCAGCAGGTGCTCGAACGCGGGAGTCATGCGGTCCAGCACGCCGCGGTCCATCTCGATGGAGCCGCCAGCGATGTCCAGCTTGATCTGCTTGCCGGTTTCCTTGGACGCCTGGCGCACCACGGCGTACAGGCGTTCGGAAATGCTGTCGAACTCCACCATGCGGGTGCGCAGCAGGTCGCGCTGCAGCTCGCGGGCTTGGCGGCCCTGGGCGATCAGGTCGTCTTCGGCGCCTTCCATGGCGCGTTGCATGTTGCGCTGCACGGTAGCCACGTCGTTGACCGACTCGGCCATCATGCGCGTGAGTTCCTGCACGCGGGTGAAGCGGTCGAACTCCAGCGGATCGAAGCCAGCGGCCATGTCCTTGGACAGGGCCAGGCGCGACTGCATCTGCGTCTCGGCCTGCACCTCGATGTCGCGCAGCTGCTGGCGCAGGCGCTCCAGGTTGCCCGTCAGATCGCCCAGCGAGCCGCGCAGCTGACCCATGTGCGCCTCCAGGCGCGAGCGGGCGATCATCACCTCGCCAGCCTGGTTGACCAGACGGTCCAGCAACTGTGCACGCACCCGCATCGTCTGGCCGCTGCCGACACGCACCGGAGCGGCGGCCGCAATGGGCCGGGCCAGGGGCTGGCGCAGGGCCGGGGTGGCCTGCACGTCGGTGGTTGCCTGTTCGGGCGCAGCAGCCAATGCCTCAGCGTGAGGCACCGCCACGGCTTCGGTCAGGGGCTGGGCGCCAATGGTGCGCAGGGCGTCGAAGTCGGCCTGCAGGGCATCCAGGTGAGCCAGCAGTGGCTCGACATGCGCGGACTGCACGCCCTCCAGGTCGATCTGCTCGACGGCGCTCTCCAGCCGGTGCGACATTTCGCCCAGCCGCATGGCTCCTGCCAGCCGCGCGCTGCCTTTGAGGGTGTGCAGGGCACGCAGCAGTTCGCTGCGCGCGCTCAGGTTGTCCGGCCGGGCGGCCCACTGGCGCAGCGCGCCGCCGATGCGCGGCAGCAGCTCCACGGCCTCTTCCTCGAAGATGGGGAAGAGGTCGGGGTCGATGATGTCCAGCGCGTCGATGTCGTCGTCGATATCCACGGCCGCAGCCACGGCGTGGGCGATGGCGGCATCGATCTCGCGTTCGCGCTCGGCCAAGCGCGCACCTGCGGCGCCATCTTCCAACGCCGGTTGGGGCGCAGCGGGCGGCGGCACGAAGGCCTCGTCCGCCAGGTCGTCCTGCCAGCCGGCCATTTCGTCGTCCGCCGCCTGCAGCGGAGCGCGGGTGCTGGTGATTTCCGCATCCAGAATTTCGCCCAACTGCGCGAGCACCTGCGGGTTGGGTTCCTTGAGGAAGCCGGCAGCGAACTGGTGCAGCAGCCGGCGAATGTCCTCCGCCGCCGCGTTGGCCACCTGGGCGTGCTCAGGCAGGCCCTCCGGCAACAGCTGCAGGTGCGTGAGCGCGTGCTCCAGCGTACGGGCGAGCTCGGACAGCGCCGTGAAGCCCACCGTGGCAGAACTGCCGGCCAACGAATGCGCCAGGGCAACGGCGATGTCGGGCAGCGGATTGGGCAGCTCCAGCGACCATTCCTGCAGGGTGGTGACGAGCCGGCGCGACCATTCGTCCGCCTCGTTGAGATAGACGTTGTAGAGCGGAATGCCGATGCGCAGATGCTCAATGACCTTGACGGCGTCGTCGCTGCCGACAGCCTCGGGCTCCGGTGCCGCTTGCGCCTCAGCTTCCTGCGGCAATGGCTGAGCTTCTTCGGCCTGTACCTGCGCTTCGTCCTGCGGCACCGGCTCTTGCGGCACCGGCTCTTGCGGCACATCAGCGGCAAAGGCAGGTTCGGCGGCCGCCTCGACTGCCTCCTCTGCCGGCAGAGGTTCATCGCCTGCCTCCAGCGTCAGGTCGGCATCCAGGTCGGCCGCGCCCAGGAAGAAAGTGTCCTCACGCGCTGCAGCAGACGGAGATGCTTCCGCTGCCGGAGCGGCGTGCGCAGCCTCCGTCGAGTCCAGGGCCTGCTCGAAGAAGGCGAAGTCGATCTCCTCCGCTGCGGCCACATCGGGCGGCGCGTGGGTATCGTCCTGCCCGTCGTCGATGGAGGTGTCGGCGAAGTCCAGCGGAGGCTCAGGCTCTTCCTCTTCCACGAAGGCGGCCGGCGGATCCAGCGGCGCCGGCTCGGACAGATCGAAGTCGAGCAGCGGCAGTTCTTCAGGGGCGCTCAGGGCTGCATCGGGCAATGCGGCCGTAACCTCGGCCACGCTTGGCACCTGGAAATCCAACGCATCGGCAGGCAGTTCCAGCACGTCCGTGACCGGAAGGTCCGCAAGGGGTGCCTCATCGACCAGGGGGGCAGACCCGGCGATCTGCTCCTCCGTGCCTCCGGGCGGCAGAGGCGCCAGCGCCACCAGCGTACCGTCCAGGCGCATGGCGTCGGCCGCTGCGCGGAAAGGCTGGGCTTGCCAGTCATCAGCCCGGCCGGCGCCGATGTCAGCCGCCCAACGTGCGAAAGCTTCGAGCGCCTGCCTGGACAGCTGCAGGAGTGGTGGCTGCATGGGCTTTTGCTCGGCCAGCCAGGCGTTGAGCGCCTGCTCCATGGCCCAGGCCGCCTCGCCGAATTCGGCCAGTCCCACCATGCGCGAGCTGCCCTTGAGCGTGTGGAACGCTCGGCGCAACGTGGTCTGCTCGCTCAGCTCGCCGGGGGCGGCGTGCAAGGCGTCAATGGCGGCAAAGCCCGTGTTCACGACCTCGCGGGCTTCCTCCAGGAAGATGTCCAGCAGTTCGTCGTCGCTGTCCTCATCGGTAGATATAGGAGCCGCGGCGGGCGGTGGCGGTGGCGCGGGCGCTGCAGCGAGCGGCTGTGCCGGCTCCGTCGCCTGTTCGGCCTGCTCAGGCAGGTCGCGTACGACTTCCGGCAATGGCAGCGCCTCGGCCTGCAGCTGCGGTGGCTCCTCGTCTCGCACCGGCTCGGCAGACGCCGGCTCGTGCGCCTCTGCAGGACGGGCGCGCCCCATCAGGATGCGCAGCTCGCCCAGTTCCTCGTCATACACGAACAGCTTGCGTGCCATGGCCCGCTGGTAGCTGAGCATGTCGATCAGGAAACCCAGGGCTCCCAGGCTGCTGCCCAGCTTCTCGAAGGTCGGCGCCTGGTCCTCTGCGGCTACGGCGCCGGTCATCAGGCGCTCGGTGGTGTCGCGCATGCGGGCCACCGCCAGCGAGGCCTGATCCAGGCCTAGCACGGACAGCACGCCGCGCATCTGCTGGAGCTTGGCGGGTACCGTGCCCAGGACGGCCGTCTGGGTGGGATCGCGGAAGAACTGGTCCATACAGTTCTCCACGTCGGCCAGCGAGGCGCGCAACTCGTCCACCACGCTGCCCATGGTCTGGTGGTCGCTGACGCGGCGGTACAGCTCCTCCATCCAGGGTTCCAGCGGCTGGGGCTCACCTCCGCCGATCACGCCGTCCAGGCGCTGCGCCAGGCAATCGGCACGCTGGTCCATGTGCTCGCGTGCCGCGTCCAGTTCCTCGAACGAGGCTTGCAGATACAGCACCGCCGTGGCCACTTCCATGGCCAGGGCGGCCGAGGGCGGCTCGCCCGTCCGCGTGGTGGCATCCATGGCGCGGGTCAGCGCCTGGGCCAGGCCTTCGCTGTCGGGATGCAGCTTGCGCAGCGAATCGCACACCAGGCTGAACTGGTCAGTGGCCGGCTTGAGCTTGTTGCGGTCGCCGCCCGCGAGCGCCGACCAGGTCTCGGTGGCGGCGGCGATGCGCTTGCGGGCCTGGGCCAGGATGGCCGGGTCGTGCAGGCCGAAGCGGGCCTGCTCATAGTCCACGGCCTTGTGCTGGGATAGGCCGAAGGCCTGCCGCACGGCCGCCAGGGCCGGCATGGCCCTGCCCTCGGGGGGCACTGCCTGGGCGCAGAAGAACAGGAGGTCCTGCACCAGGCGGTCGTTGATCGCCGGGTCGCCCTTGGCCAACGAGGCGTACTGCAGCAGCACGCGAGAGGCCACGCGCTTGGCGTAGACATCCGCCTGCAGCACGCCCTGGGCCAGCGCCTCGAAGAAGCCGGCGCAGATCTTCCAGAAGGAGCGCGCGTGGCGCTCGGTTTGCGCCGCGGCGAATCCCAGGCTGGTGCCGTGCAGCTCTGCCGCCGCCTGCCTGTCGCCGCTCTTGACGATGCGCAGCACAGCGCTGTCCAGATGGGCGCGGGCGGTGCTGTCATAGGCCTGCGGCTCGGCACTGAGGTGAAGTTCGGGCTCGCGGAAGCGCCGCTCCACGGGCCACAGGTCGGCCGGGTGCACACGGTCGGCCCCCGCCAGGGTCTGCGCCTGGCGATATTGGGGAAACAGCGCCACCGGCGAGACCTGCTTGCCCGCCAGCACATGCTCCAGGTATTCGATCAGAGCAAAACTGGCGCGCTCGATGACGGCGGCCGCCTCATCGCTGCACAGCTCGGGACGCTGCACGAACCGCTGGACGGCATTTTCCAGGGCCCGCACGATCAACGCCGGCTGGCCCATGCCCACCATTTCCAGCGCGCCCCCTGCCTGGTGCAGCTGCTGGCGCGCGATGCGCAGGGCACTCGCATCGAGCGAGGCCAGATCGGATTCCCGGGCCACCTCGGCGTCGCGCACGAAGCGGCGCATGGCCTTGACCGACCCTTCCAGTGATTTGCGGAGTTCATCCAAGACCCAGGCCAGGGGGCCAAGGTCCTGCTCGCCCTGGGTCCAGTCCTGACCCATTGCGTTTGCGACGTCCGTAGATGACATGCGTTCGTCCTGGGCTGCCGCGCAGCCGGCTCGTTGAAGGGTGTGGAAGCCGGTCAGGCGATCTTGAATCGCGACACCGACTGGCGCAGTTCTTCGGCCATCTGCGACAGCTCGCGTACTTGCTGGGCCGTCATGCGCGTACCCTCGCCGGTCTGCTCGGTCACGGCAAAGATGTGCTGGATGTTGTCGGCCACGGTGTTGGCCAACTCCGCTTCGCGCGAAGCGGCAGAGGAAATCTGCTCGATCAGCTCGGCCAAGCGGCGCGACACGCGGTCGATCTCGGTCAGCGTCGTACCGGCACTGTCGGACAGGCGAGCCCCTTCGACCACACCCTGGGTGGAGCGCTCCATGGCGGCCACCGCGTCCTGGGTGTCGGTCTGAATGGCTTTCACCAGCGCCGCGATCTGGCGCGTGGCGTCTGCCGAGCGCTCGGCGAGCCGCTGCACTTCTTCAGCCACCACCGAGAAGCCACGGCCGGCTTCGCCAGCGGAGGCGGCCTGGATGGCGGCGTTCAGGGCCAGCACGTTGGTCTGCTCGGTAATGTCGGAGATCAGCTCGGTGATTTCGCCAATTTCCTGCGAGGACTCGCCCAGCCGCTTGATGCGCTTGGAGGTGTCTTGAATCTGGTCGCGAATGGCATTCATGCCGCCGATGGTGTTCTGCACGGCCTGCAGGCCCTGCTCTGCCGCCTGCAGCGACTGGCGTGCCACCGAGGCCGATTCCTGCGCTTGCGAGGACACGTCGTTAATACGCGCGGCCATGTCCAGCACCGAACGGCCAGTCTCGCGGATCTCGCGCAGCTGCTCCGTGGAGGCGGCCAGCAGCTCCGTGGATGTGCTGTCCACCTGTGCCGTCGTCTGGGCCACGCGGGTGGCCGTGTTCTGCACGCTGCCCACCAGCATGCGCAGCTCTTCCACCGTGTAGTTCACCGAGTCGGCGATGGCCCCGGTGATGTCCTCGGTCACGGTGGCTTCCTGGGTCAGGTCACCCTCGGCCACTGCCTGCAGTTCGTTCATCAGGCGCAAGATGGCGGCCTGGTTGGCGTCGTTCACGCGCTTGGCCTCCTGCTCCTGGCGGCGGGCATCGCGCTGCTGCGATTCGGCCGAGGCCTGGCGGTTGCGGCTGTCCAGCAGCTGCACGCGCGAAATGCCCACGCCGCACAGCAGCACGAACAGGCCGGCGGCCACCAGCGCGGCCAGCTGGCCCAGGCTCATGCCAGACTGCGTGGACAGCTGCTCCTGCAGCCCTTCGAGCTGGCGGCGCAGCGGCTCGCTGTCGGCAATGATGGTGGACTGCGCTTCGCGCGCAGACACCAGACCCTGCAGGTTGCCCAGGATGGCACCGGCCTGCGTGCGGGTCTGCTCGTACAGCTTGATCAGCGCATCAAGCTGCTCGCGCGTCTGCCCGTCGCGGGTGGCGCCCAGGCGCAGGTCGGCGCTACCGTCCAGCAGGCCTTGCGCAATTTCCTTGAAGGAGTTCAAGTCCTTGCCCAGCAGGAACACGGCCTCGGGGCTCACGCCTTCGGTCGTCTGGAATTCGTTGGCCGACTTGCCGATCCGCTGCGTCAGCATCACCAGTTGGCCGGCGGCGGACACCTCGGTGGCCGGCGCGCCCTGCTGCAGCTTGAGCGAGGACACGGTTTCGGCGATCTCCAGCAGGTCGGAGGACTGACGATTGATGGTGCGCAGGGCGTCGCCGACCTGTGTCAGGATCTTTTGCTGGCCCAGCACGATGCCGGCATTGCGCTCGGCGCGGTCCACCAGCGGCATGATGGCCTGCAGTTCGCTGCCGTAACGGTCGCCGAGCGCCTGCACGCCCAGGTCGCCGTCGCCGTTGGCCAGGGCACGCACGTTGCGCGCCAGCACGCCCGAGCTGTCCACCACATCGGGGAAGGCCTGCGGGTTGCCCACCAGGGCCTGTGTCACCGACTTGGCCAAGCGTTGCGACTGCATCAGCGATTGGCCGGTGGCGGCCAGCTGCGCGGCCGACCGGTTGGCCTGCTGCAGCACCCAGCCGGCGATCAGCGCCAGCACCACCAGGCCGACGGCCAGCAGCAGCAGCAGGCGCCGCTGATGTACCGCCGTCGCGGCACGCCCCAGCAGCGGCAGACTGACCAGGTCTTCATCGACGAACTCGCCCTCGACGTCCTGGCTCAGCATGCCCGGGTCACCCTGGACGCTGTTCACGGCATCAGCCGCATAGGTCTCGGGCAGCAGGCCTGCAGCCAGCGGATCCGGGCTGCCATCCGGCAGATCCGTGACGCCGTCCTCCGGCGCGGCCGGCTTGCGATTGAACAGTTTTCCAAAGGGATTGACGACGGACATGGTTCTGCCTTACGGAGGGAAACACGCGCTCAAGCGCTGATGCTCAGGAATGCGGGATGCTGCGCCAGGGCCTGCAGGTCTATTTCCTGCCAGCGCAGGCCTTGCGCGTCGATGTAGATGCTGCCGAAGTAAGGAGCCTCATCCTCCCCGCGCGGCTCGGACGCCGTGAAGGCGTCCTGCCCGCGCAGGCCGGCCAAGCGGTCCACCAGCAACGCGGCGTTGACCTCCAGGCCGGCGTTGAGCGCCAGCACGCTGGATTCGGCCAGTGCCTGCTCGCTGCGCGCCGCGGGCGTGCCCAGCAAAGCGGCCAGGTCCACCACGCCCGCTAACGCGCCGCGCAGGTTGGCGACGCCCAGGAACCAGGGCTGCGTATACGGAACGGATTGCACGCCGCTCCAGGGAAAGATCTCTCCGGACTGCGACAGCGGCAGCAGCAGTTGCCGCCCGCCGGACTGCACCGCCAGCCAGGACGAGCCGGAAACGCCTTCCGATCTTGCTGCCTGCAGGCGCACGGCAAGGCGCGTCTGGAGCTCCTTGAGCGCTTCACGTTTGGCCATGGGTGCGGTCCCCGGAATCAGCCGAGGGCGTCGATCTTGGCCTGCAGCTCGGCAGGGTCGACCGGCTTGGTGATGTAGCCGCGTGCGCCCTGGCGCATGCCCCAGACGCGGTCGGTTTCCTGATTCTTGCTGGTGCACATGATGATGGGCACGTCGGCGAACTGAGGATCGCGCGAAATGGTGCGCGTGAGCTGGAAGCCGTTCTGGCCGGGCATGACCACGTCCATCAGGATCAGATCGGGCTTTTCCTCGGCCAGGCGGCGCAGGGCGTCGTCGGCGTTTTCGGCAGTGCGCACCTGCATGCCCTGCTTTTGCAGCAGGTCGGTGAGGAACATGAGTTCGGTTTTCGAGTCGTCAACGACCAGAACCTTGCGGATAGGCATTACTGCACTCCTTGTTGAGCGTTGGCAAATTGCTGCACTACTTGCAGCAACTGGTCTTTGGTGAAGGGCTTCGTCAAGTATTCCTGGCAGCCCACCATGCGTCCGCGCGCCTTGTCGAACACTCCGTCCTTGGACGAGAGCATGACCACCGGGGTATCGGCGAAGCGCGGGTTGCGCTTGATGATGGCGCAGGTCTGGTAGCCGTCCAGCTTGGGCATCAGGATGTCGCAGAAGATCAGCTGAGGCTGGTAATCGTTGACCTTGGCGAGCGCGTCGAAGCCGTCATCGGCCAGCAGCACCTCGTGGCCACCCTGCTTGAGGAAGATCTCGGCGCTGCGCCGGATGGTGTTGCTGTCATCCACCACGAGTACTCTGAACGTGGGAGCGGTTGTCGTCGTAGCCAATTTATTCAATGCTCCTCGCGGGAGAGGTAAACAGCTGGGGCGGCAGGCCGGAATTTCAGATCTCGACCATCTCGAAGGCATCCTTGCCGGCACCGCACTCGGGGCAGGTCCAGTCGGCAGGGACGTCCTGCCAGCGGGTGCCGGGGGCCAGACCATGGTCGGGCGCACCGGCGGCCTCGTCGTAGATCCAGCCGCACACGGCGCACATCCAGGTTGTCAGGTCGGTCACAGCTTAAGAGGCCTTCACATAGAATGCAACGATTGTATCTAGTGATCACTGCAGGACGCGGCTTTCGTGCCACCGGGTAGGCTGGCACTTCTCCATGACACCTTCCCCCCTGAGCACTCCTGAAGACGACGAGGCCGTGGCCGGCCCGGTCTGCGTGATGACCTTCAACGCCGGCGACGCCAGCGGCGCCGGCGGCCTGACCGCAGACATCATGGCCATCGCCGCCGTGGGCGGCCATCCACTGGGCGTTGTGACCGGCGCCTACGCGCGCGACAGCACCGCCATCTTCGACCACTTCCCCTTCGACAGCGACGCCGTGGACGAGCAGGCGCGCGCCGCGCTGGAGGACATGCCGGTGCAGGCCATCAAGGTCGGCTTCGCCGGCAGCCCGGAGAACCTGGCCGTCATCGCCGAGATCACCGCCGACTACGCCGACGTACCCGTCATCAGCTACATGCCCGACCTGTCGTGGTGGCGCGACGACCTGATCGACCAGTACCTGGACGCCGCCGCCGAGCTGCTGCTGCCACAGACCTCGGTGTTGGTCGGCAGCCACAGCGTGCTGTGGCGCTGGCTGCTGCCCGAGTGGGCCGGCAGCGGCAACCCCACGCCACGCGAGCTGGCCATCGCCGCCGCCGAACACGGCGTGCCCTACCTGCTGGTGACCGGCGTGCCCCTGCCCGATCAGCACATCGACAACGTACTGACCTCGGCGCAGGCGGTGTTGGCCAGCGGGCGCTTCGAGCGCATCGAGGCCACCTTCACCGGCGCCGGCGACACGCTCAGCGCCACCCTCACGGCCCTGGTGGCCAGCGGCTGCGACCTGGGCGAGGCGCTGGGCGAGGCGCTGAGCTACTTGGACGGCACCCTGGAGTGCGGTTTCCGCCCCGGCATGGGCCATGTGCTGCCCGACCGCATGTTCTGGGCCCAGCCCGAGGACGACCCCGAAGACGACGAATCCTCCGCCGCCGACCCGACGGACGCGGCGGGCTTTGATCTGCCCCCTCATGACACACAGCACTGACCGCAACCAGCTCCTCTTCGACCGCGCCAAGGCGCTCATCCCCGGCGGCGTCAACTCCCCCGTACGGGCCTTCCGCGCCGTGGGCGGCACACCGCGCTTCATCGAACGCGCCCAGGGCGCCTACATGTGGGATGCCAACGGCCAGCGCTTCATCGACTACATCGGCTCCTGGGGCCCGATGATCCTGGGCCACGGCCACCGGGCCGTGCTGCAGGCCGTGCAGCAGGCCGCCCTGGAAGGCTTCAGTTTCGGCGCGCCCACCGAGCGCGAGGTGGAGCTGGCCGAGGAGATCCTGCGCCACGTGCCCTCCATGGAGATGATCCGCCTGGTCAGCTCCGGCACAGAGGCCGGCATGAGCGCCATCCGCCTGGCGCGCGGCGCCACCGGGCGCAGCAAGATCATCAAGTTCAACGGCTGCTACCACGGCCATGCGGACTCGCTGCTGGTCAAGGCCGGCTCGGGCCTGGCCACCTTCGGCCACGCCACCAGCGCCGGCGTGCCGCCGGAGGTGGTGCAGCACACCTTGGTGCTCGAATACAACGACGTGGCGCAGCTGGAGGAAGCCTTCGCCCTGCACGGCAAGGACCTGGCCTGCGTGATCATGGAGCCCATCGCCGGGAACATGAACTTCGTGCGCGCCAGCGTGCCCTTCATGCGCCGCGCGCGCGAGCTGTGCTCGCAGCACGGCGCGCTGCTGATCCTGGACGAGGTGATGACGGGCTTTCGCGTCGCCCTGGGCGGCGCGCAGAGCGTCTACGCGCGCGAGATCCCCGGCTTTGTGCCCGACCTCACCGTGCTGGGCAAGGTCATCGGCGGCGGCATGCCGCTGGCGGCCTTCGGCGGCCCGCGCAGCGTCATGGAGCAACTGGCGCCGCTGGGTCCCGTCTACCAGGCCGGCACGCTGTCGGGCAACCCGGTGGCCACGGCCTGCGGCCTGGCCACGCTGCGCGAGATCGCTAAGCCCGGCTTCTACGAGCAGCTGGCCGAGCGCACCCGCGCCCTGGTGGACGGCCTGGCCGGCGCCGCGCGCGCGGCGGGCGTGCCCTTTTGCGCCGACACCGAGGGCGGCATGTTCGGCTTCTTCCTGCTCCCCGCGCTGCCGCAGAACTATCCCGAAGTGCTCAAGACCGACGGCGCGCGCTTCAACGCGCTGTTCCACGGCCTGCTCGACGGCGGCGTGTACATCGCGCCGGCACTGTACGAGGCCGGGTTCGTCAGCGCGGCCCACACCGACCAGGACATCGCCGACACCGTCGCCGTCGCGCGCGACGTGTTCAGGAAGCTATAAAAAGAGGAGCTGCCAGCGCTTGCTGGTCAAGCGCTGAAGCCCAAAAACCCTCAAAAAAGACCTGTGGCCCGCGCTCCATGGCGCCACACCGGCGCGGTCGCGCTCGCAACCCTGAATCTGGCCCAATCGCCCGCCCATCAAGCGCCGGCAGCTATTGTTTGAATAGCATGGTCACGGCGACCCGTCCGTGGTGGCGACCGGCGGCACGGCCAGCAGCCACTGCGCCATCTGCAGCGCCTGCGCCTGGGTGATCTGCGGGTGGCGCGGCATCAGCGCGCGGCCCCATTCGCCGCCGCCGCCCTCGCGGATCTTGCGGGCCAGGTAGTCGGGCGCATCGGCGCGGCCGGCATAGCGCGCCGCGATCTGACCGAACGAAGGGCCGACGTAGCGCCGCACCAGCCCGTGGCAGCGCATGCAGTCCGAGCCTTCGACGAGAGCCCGGCCCGCGGCCAGCCCGGGACGGGCCTGCTGCGCCGCGTCCAGCGCCTGCGCGGCCGGGCCCGGTTGCAGGATGCGCCAGCCCACGTTGAGCACGCCCAGCACCACCAACACCATGAAGACCACGATGGCCCAGCCCAGCCAGCGCGGCCGGGATGCGCCCTCGTCCTCGTCGTCCGGTAGGGGCCGATTCATGTCGCGATGCGCTTGGCGCCAACTCAGTGGCGGAAGTGGCGCACCCCGGTGAAGACCATGGCCACGCCGCGCTCGTTGGCGGCGTCGATCACCTCCTGGTCGCGCATGGAGCCGCCCGGCTGCGCCACGCAAGTGGCGCCCGCGTCCACCACCACGTCCAGACCGTCGCGGAAGGGGAAGAAGGCGTCGCTGGCCACCACCGTGCCGGCCAGCGACAGGCCGGCGGCCTGGGCCTTGATGCTGGCGATGCGGGCGGAGTCGAGGCGGCTCATCTGCCCCGCGCCCACGCCCATGGTCATGCCGCCCTTGCAGAACACGATGGCGTTGCTCTTGACGTACTTGGCCACTTTCCAGGCGAACATCAGGTCCTGCATCTCTTCCTGCGTGGGCTGCTTGGCGGTGACCACCTTCAGGTCGGGCAGTTGCAGTTCGTGGTTGTCCGCCGTCTGCAGCAGCAGGCCGGAGCCCACGCGCTTGGCGTCCATCAGGTTGCGGCCCTGCTTCCAGGCGGTGTCGCCGCCGGGGGCCGGCAGGGCGATCTTCATCAGCCGCACGTTGGCCTTGGCCTTGAAGACTTCCAGCGCCTCGGGCGTGAAGTCCGGCGCCATCAGCACTTCGACGAACTGCTTGGCTATCTGCTGGGCCGCGGGGCCGTCCACCGGGCGGTTGAAAGCGATGATGCCGCCGAAGGCGCTGGTGGGGTCGGTCTGGAAGGCCTTGGAATAGGCCTCCAGCGCGCTGGTGCCCACGGCCACGCCGCAGGGGTTGGCGTGCTTGACGATGACGCAGGCGGGCAGGCGAAAGCTCTTGACGCATTCCCAGGCCGCGTCGGCGTCGGCGATGTTGTTGTACGACAGCTCCTTGCCCTGCAGCTGCACGCCGGTGACGATGGAGCCGGGCGCGGGGTGCAGGTCGCGGTACAGCGCGGCCTGCTGGTGGCTGTTCTCGCCGTAGCGCAGATCCTGAATCTTGGTGAAGATGCCGTTGCTCTGGCCGGGGAACAGGTGGCGCGTGGGCACATAGGCCTCGGCCGGCTTGCCCTCTTCGAAATCCACCGACGACAGGTAGTCGCTGATGGCGCCGTCGTACTGGGCGATGCGGTTGAAGGCCGCCACCGACAGGGCAAAGCGCAGCTTGTCGGACAGCCGGCCCGCGGACTTCAGCTCGGCCAGCACGGCCTCGTACTGGCCGGCGTCCGTCACCACGCCCACATCCTTCCAGTTCTTGGCGGCGCTGCGCACCATGGCCGGGCCGCCGATGTCGATGTTCTCGATGGCATCGGCCAGCGTGCAGCCGGCCTTGGCCACGGTGGCCTCGAAGGGGTAGAGGTTGACCACCAGCAGGTCGATGGTGCCGATGCCGTGCTCCTGCAAGGCCGCCATGTGCGCCGGCACATCGCGCCGCGCCAGCAGGCCGCCGTGCACCATGGGGTGCAGCGTCTTCACGCGCCCGTCCAGCATCTCGGGGAACTGCGTGACCTCGGCGACTTCCGTCACCGGCAGGCCCTCGCGCGCCAGCAGCTGGGCCGTGCCGCCGGTCGACAACAGGCGCACGCCCAGGGCATGCAGCGAACGCGCGAATTCGACGATTCCGCTCTTGTCGGAGACGGAGATGAGTGCAGTCTTCATGGGTAGCCCCTGGCAGTTTTATGAATGAAATCGGGCTCTAGCCCTTGCTGGGCAAGCACTGGAAGCTATCAAATTGAATAGCTCTTCAGAGCAATTGATGCTCCACCAGCTTCTTGCGCAGCGTGTTGCGGTTCAGGCCCAGCCACTGGGCGGCGCGCGACTGGTTGTTGTCCGCCTGGCTCATGACCACCTCCAGCAGGGGCTTCTCCACCAGGCGCACGACCATGTCGTACACGCCGTCGGGCGCTTCGCCGCCGAGGTCGCGAAAGTAGCTGTGCAGGCTGTCGCGCACGCACTGCTGCAGGCCGCTGCCGCCGCCTTGGTTTGGGGTGCTGCTCATGCTGGTATCTGTTGCTCGTTGCTGGCCGTGGCCGCGGCGGCCGGCAACCGGTCCATGCGCGCACCCAGGGCGTCAAAGTAATCGGCCACGGTCTGCCACTGCGCGGCAGCATCCAGCGTGGCGTTGATGTGCTGGCGCAGTTGCTCGCCGCCGGGCAGCTGGCGCACATACCAGGCGATGTGCTTGCGCGCGCTGCGCACGCCGGTGTCCTCGCCATAGAGCCGGTAGTGGTCTTGCAGGTGCGCCAGCAGCAGGCGGCGCACCTCGGCCACCAGCGGCGGCGCCAGGTGCTGGCCCGTGGCCAGGTAGTGGCCGATCTCGCGAAAAATCCACGGCCGGCCCTGCGCCGCGCGGCCCACCATGAGGGCGTCGGCGCCGGTGGCGGCCAGCACGGCGCGCGCCTTCTCGGGGCTGTCGATGTCGCCGTTGGCCACCACGGGCACGCGCACGGCGGCCTTCACGGCGGCAATGGTGTCGTACTCGGCCTGGCCGCGGTAGCCCTGCTCGCGCGTGCGTCCGTGCACGGTGAGCATCTGGATGCCCACGTCCTCCAACTGGCGCGCCAGCTGCACGGCGTTCTTGTGTTCGTCGCACCAGCCGGTGCGCATCTTCAGCGTGACGGGCACGCCGCGCGGCGCGCAGGCGGCCACCACGGCGGCGGCAATCTGCACGGCCAGCAGCTCGTTTTGCATCAGCGCCGAGCCGGCCCACTTGTTGCAGACCTTCTTGGCCGGGCAGCCCATGTTGATGTCGATGATCTGCGCGCCGCGGTCGATGTTGTAGACGGCGGCCTCGGCCATCATGTCCGCGTCGGTGCCGGCGATCTGCACGGCGATCGGCCCGCTCTCGCCGTCGTGGTTGGCGCGCCGGCTGGTCTTCAGGCTGTCCCACAGGTCGCGCCGCGAGGTCACCATCTCGCTGACCGCGTAGCCCGCGCCCAGCTGCTTGCACAGCTGGCGGAAGGGCCGGTCCGTCACGCCCGCCATGGGGGCGACGAACAGGCGGTTGGGCAGGGCATGGGAGCCGATGCGCAGGTCGGACATTGGGGGCGCAGTACAGGGGCAAAACGGGCGGAAGGGGGAGGCGATTGTACCTGCCCAAATTTTCAGCAGCCGAAAAGCGGGCCGCGCCTTTCAGCCCCTGACGACGCCCGTCAGCGCCGCTCGGCCATATGGGCCAGGTACGCGATCAGCTCGTCGATCTGCGTCTCGCTCAGCTGCTCCGGAGTGAACGCCGGCATGGTGTGCGCGGGCCAGATGCGCACGCTTTTCGGGTCGCGCAGCAGGCGGCGCAGCGCCTGGGGCTGGAAGTACTGTGTAGGGTTCATGGGCCGGTTCAGATCTGGACCCATGGTGGCGCCGCCGGCGCCGTTCAGGGTGTGGCAGACCAGGCACTGGGTGATGAACACGGGCTGGCCGCGCCGCGCCGGGTGGTCGGCGGCCAGCTGCGGCGCCACGGCGATTTGCGGCCAGCGGCGCTCGGGCGCCTCACGCACGGCCAGGCGGGCCACGGCGTAGGGCCACTGCTCGCTGCTCACGCCCTCGGCCACGGGCCAGACGATGTAGAACGGCCCGGCCGAATGCGCCTTGCCCGGCAGCGCCGGCCAGGGCGCCTGCGCCGGCTCGATGGCCAGCCAGGGCTGGCTGCGCCCACCGGCGGTGCCGTCCAGCACCAGGGCGCCGGGCAGCTGGGCCACGAAGCCATCGGTGGCGACCACCTCCAGCGTGTCGGCACGGCTCAGGCCCAGCTCGCGCAGCGCCACGGCCAGGGGCACGGCGCGGTAGCGCATGGCGCGGCCATAGGCCACGTCCTGCGGCACGTCGATGTCGCGCGCCTGGGGGTGGGCGGCCAGCGCCGCGCCATCGAGCTGCGCCGGCCCGCGCGGGCCCTCCAGCTGCAGCGTCACCGCCCGCGCCGGGTGCGCCCAGGCCGTCAGGCACAGGGCGGCGAGCAGGAAGGCGGCGGGCATCCATCGCAGGGCGGCGGGCATGGCGTGTCTCCCTGGCAATCGTGTGCGCTCAGCGCACCGGCACGTTCAGGTAGCGCTGCGGCCAGGGCTCGCGCTCCAGCGTGTAGTGCCACCATTCCTCGGGCAGGTTGCGCCAGCCGTGGCGCTGCATCAGCGCGCGCAGCCACTGGCGGTTGTGCTGCACGTCGGGCGGCTGGTCGGTGCTGTCGGTGTGCGAGCGCTCGTCGAACAGGTCGAAGGGCGTGCCCATGTCGGCCTCGCTGCCGTCGGCCAGCGGGCCGGCCAGGACCTGGCGGGCGCGCACGCCGTCGACGACCACCAGCGTCAGGTCCACCGTGCTGCCGCGGCTGTGGCCGGAGCGCTCGGCGATGTAGCCGCGCTGGAACAGCGCTTCCTTGGGCACGTGGGGGTAGTAGGCGGCCTTGGTCTTTTGGTCCTGCAGGTCGCGGCCCCAGCGCACGAAATCGTCCACCGCGGCCTGCGGCCGGTAGCAGTCGAAGACCTTCACGCGCAGGCCCAGGGGCTCCACCTCGCGCTGCACCGCCGCCAGCGCCTGCGCCGCGGGCGGGCTGAGCCAGCAGCGCGCCGCCTCGTAGCCGGCCACCGGGCGGCCCAGGAAGTTGTCGCTGCCGTGGTAGCGCATGTCCTGCTGCACGCCCGGCGCCACGCTGGCCAGCGGCACCAGGCCGTCGGCCGCGCCGCCGCTGCCTGCGCCGGGCAGTGCGCAACCGCCCAGCATCAGTACTACCCCCGCCGCTGCGGCGCCCATCCCCGTGCAAAACCTGCGAACCATCGCTGCCCTCCTACGTTCTTGTGACCACGCACCATACAAGAGGCCGGGCGCGCCGGGCAAGCCGGGCCCGCCTGCCAGCCCCTAAACTCGCCCTCCCATGGAAGCCTGGATGCAACAGCTGCTTGGCGCACTGGCGCTGCCGCAGTTCGGCCTGACCACCGTGTTCCTGGTGGCCTTCGTCTCGGCCACGCTGCTGCCGGTGGGCTCGGAACCGGCGGTGTTCGGGCTGATCAAGCTCAACCCCGAACTGTTCTGGCCCGCCGTGCTGGCGGCCACGGCGGGCAACACGCTGGGCGGCGCCGTGAGCTGGTGGATGGGCCTGGGCGCGCACAAGGCCTGGCATGCCGCGCGCAGCCAAAGCGGCGCCGTCCGGCGCATGCCGCGCCAGCTGCCGCGCAATGAGCGCCTGCTGCGCGTGTGGCTGCGCCGCTGGGGGGCGCGCGCCTGCCTGCTGAGCTGGCTGCCCGTGGTGGGCGACCCGCTGTGCGCCGTCGCCGGCTGGCTGCGCCTGCCGTTCTGGCCCTGCCTGGCCTATATGGCGGTGGGCAAGTTCCTGCGCTACCTGCTCATGACTGCGGCGCTGCTGCACGCCGTGCCGGCGGAGTGGGTCCGCTGGCTGCACGGCTGACTATGGTTTTGATAGCTTCCAGCGCTTGACTGGCGAGCGTTTGAGCCACGTTTGACTGGCATTCTTTTCATCCAACCCGCGCCGCACGGTGCTGCCAGACGCCTTCCAGCGTGAACAGCGCCAGCGCCACCCAGATCAGCACAAAGCCCACCAGCCGCACCGGCTGCACCGATTCGCCCAGCAGCCAGATGCCGCTGAGAAACTGCAGGCTGGGCGCGATGTACTGCAGCAGCCCCATGGTGGCCAGCGGAATGCGCCGCGCCCCGGCGGCGAACAGCAACAGCGGCACGGCCGTGACCGGCCCGGCCGACAGCAGCCACAGCGCATCCGCCACGCCAGCGTGCGGCCAGGCGGCCTGGCCCAGCCACGCCCACCAGGCCAGCAGGCCCACGGCCAGGGGCGCCAGCAGCGCCGTTTCCAGCGCCAGGCCGTGCAGCGCCCCCAGCGGCGCCATCTTGCGCAGCAGGCCGTAGCCGCAGAAGGTGAGCGCGATGAACAGGCCGATCCACGGCAGCTGCCCGGCCTGCACGGTGAGCCACAGCACGCCCAGCGCGGCGACGCCCACGGCCAGCCACTGGCCGCGGCGCGGGCGCTCGTGCAGCACGGCGTAGCCCAGCGCCACGTTGAGCAGCGGCAGGATGAAGTAGCCCAGGCTGGCGTCCAGCACGTGTCCGGCGTTGATGGCCCAGACGTAGACCAGCCAGTTGGCCGCCAGCAGCAGCGCCGACAGCGCAAACACGCCCACCAGCCGCGGCTGGCGCAGCGCCGGCGCTATCCAGCCCAGCTGCCGCCGTGCCACCAGCACCACGGCCACGAAGACCAGCGACCACAGCGTGCGATGGGCGATCACCTCCAGCGCGGAGACGCTGGCCAGCTGGCGAAAGTACAGGGGAAACAGGCCCCAGGCGGTATAGGCCAGGGTTGCGTAGAGGATGCCGGGGTGCATGCAGGGCCGTGGGTTGAGGGAGCAAAGCGGATCGGCCAGCCCGCCCCGGTGCGGGGCTGCGGCACTGGCGGGTGTGCCGCACGGGCAGGGCGCGAACCGGAAACCCTGGCCCACATCCGGCGCTGATTGTGCTCTGCGCCGCGCTACCCGGCCGTGGCCGCGCATGAACCCTTTGCCCCGTAGGGCGCAGCCGGGGCAGGCCGGCAGGCCGCGCCCACCTGTGCCACCATGCCTGCCCTGTGCGTGCATCCGCATGCCAACGAACGCCCCGCCCTGCAGGCCCCTCCCCATGACCTTGATCCAGATGCCCCAGGACGCGGCGCAGCAGCCCGCCACGGGCTGCGCCGGCTGCATGAATGCCGCCCCGCTGCCCTTCGATTTCGATTTTGCCTACCAACCCATCGTGGACCTGGCCACGCGCCAGGTCTGGGCGCAGGAGGCACTGGTGCGCGGCAGCGCGGGCCAGGGTGCCGGCTGGGTGCTGGGCCAGGTCACCCACGACAACCGCTACAGCTTTGACCAGGCCTGCCGCGTCAAGGCCATCGCCACCGCCGCCAGTCTGGGCCTGCAGGCGCGGGTGTCGATCAACTTCCTGCCCAACGCCGTCTACCGGCCCGAGCTGTGCATCCGCACCACGCTGGCCGCCGCGCGCCAGCACGGCCTGGCGCTGGAACGCATCGTCTTCGAGGTCACCGAGGGCGAACGCGTCGAGGATGGCCCGTGGCTGGCGACCATCCTGCGCGAGTACCAGCGCTTCGGCTTCCTGACGGCCATCGACGACTTCGGCGCCGGCTACGCCGGCCTGGCGCTGCTGGCGGACTTCCAGCCCGACGTCGTCAAGCTGGACATGGCGCTGGTGCGCGGCGTGGACACCAGCCGCGCCCGCCAGGCCATCGCACGCGGGCTGCTGCGCATCTGCCAGGAGCTGGACATCCAGGTCATCGCCGAGGGCATAGAGACCGCGGGCGAGCGCGACTTCTTCCTGGCCGAAGGGGTGACGCTGATGCAGGGCTACCTGTTCGCGCGCCCGGCGTTTCGCGCCCTGCCCGGCGCTGCGCAAATAGACTGACGTGCCACGTCGCGCAGCGGATGAACGGCGCGGGTGCCACGCGGGCCGGATGCCGCGCGAGGCAGGCGTTAGCATCTGTGACTGGTGGAGCGCTAGGCCGGCTTGTTGCAATGCTGGCCAGCGCGGATCATCTCGACTGCAAGCGCTCCATTCCGCCTGAACCGCCCTTCCTTGACCATCAGAAAGATCCTTGGAGATGAAACTACTTGCCCTGCGCAGCCTGTCTGCCCTGCTGTCGATAGGCCTGATGGCGGTCGCCAGCGCTCAGAGCGCCGCCTGGCCCGCCAAGCAACCCCTGACGCTGATCGTCCCCTTCGGACCCGGCTCCAGCCCCGACACCTTGGCCCGCGCAGTGGCCGAGGAAGCGGGCAAGACTCTCCAGCAGAGCATCGTGGTGCAGAACAAGCCCGGCGCCAGCGGCAACCTCGGCACCGACGCCATCGCCAAGGCCAAGCCCGACGGCTACACCTTCGGCGTGTCCATCACCGGCCCGCTGGTCAACAACACGGTCATCTACAAGAACCTGCCCTACCAGCCCGCTACCGACCTGACGCCGCTTACGCTGGCCGTGCACCAGTACAACGTGCTCGTGGTGCCCACCAATTCGCCCATCAAGTCGCTGCCCGACCTGGTGGCCGAAATGAAGAAGCCCGGCGCCAAGCTGAACTTCCCCAGCACCGGCGCGGGCACCGTGTCGCACCTGGCGGTGGAGCTGCTGCTGGACCGCGTGGGCGGCAAGGCGCTGCACGTGCCCTACAAGTCCTCGCCCGACGCCGTCACATCGCTGCTGAGCGGCGACACCACCTTCGCCGCGCTGCCGCCCGTGGCAGTGATGCCCATGGTGCAGGACGGGCGCCTGCGCGCCATCGCCGCCGTGTCCGCCAAGCGCCTGGCCTTTTTGCCCGACACGCCCACCGTGGCCGAGCTGGGCTACCCCGGCGTGGAGGGTTCGGGCTGGATCGGCTTCGTGGCCCCCGCCGGCATTCCGGCCGACGTGAAGGCCCGCCTGAACGCCGCGCTCACCCAGGCGCTCGCCTCGCCGGCCGTGGGCCAGCGTCTCAAGACCATGCACATGGAAGCGGCGCCGACCTCGCCCGAGGCCTTCGGCCAGTACATGACCGAGGAGCTGCAGCGCTGGTCGCCGCTGATCAAGCGCCTGAACCTCGCGGAAAACTGATCCGCCGCGTCAGCAAAAAGGGCCTGCCAGCGCAACACGCTGGCAGGCCCTTTTTTTGGAGCGCCGCGCCGTCAGGCAATAGCGCGCATGAAGGTTTCCATCTTCATCGCCGTCTCGCGGATCTCGCTGTCCGGGTCGGAGCCGGCCACCGTGCCCGCGCCCGCGTAGAGGCGCAGGCGGCGGTCGCCGTCATACCTGGCGCAGCGCAGCGTCAGCGCCCATTCGCCGTCGCCGCCCTCGCGCTGCCAGCCCACGAGCCCCGCGAAGTATTCGCGGTCGAACGGCTCCAGCGCCTGGATGTGCGCGAACGCCTGCGCCGTCGGAAAGCCGCAGATCGCCGGCGTGGGGTGCAGCGCGCAGGCCAGTTCCAGCGCCGACATGGCGGGATCCTTGAGGCGGCCGGTGATGAAGGTCGACAGGTGCCAGAGCGCATCGGTGCCGATCACCGACGGCCCATCGGGCACGTCCAGATCGTCGCAGTGCGCGCGCAGGATGCGCATGATGTCGCTGACCACGTAGCTGTGCTCGCGCAGGTCCTTCTCGGAGACGGCCAGGCCCTCGCGGCGCGCCTGGTCTTCGGCCGGATCGGCCACGCGCGGGATGGAACCGGCCAGCGGGTTGATGAACACCCGGTCACCCTCGCGGCGCACCAGCAGCTCGGGGCTGGCGCCCAGCATGACGGCGGCGGGCTTGTCGGCGGCCGCATCGCATTCCCAGGCAGGCACGGCGAAGGTGTAGCCGTGCGCGTTGCGGCGCAGCAGATCGCGCAGCACGTCGGCACAGGCGATGGGCGCGTCCAGCTCCACGTCCATGGCGCGCGACAGCACGATCTTGCGCACATCGCCCTGCGCATACAGGTCCAGCGCCTGGCGCACCATGTCGCCATAGACCTCCGGTGCGGGCACAGGCTGGCGCTGCATTACCGCGGGCCGGCGGCCGGCCGGTGCGGGCGCGGCGCCGCGCGGCGGCACGGGCGCCGCCTGCAGGTCGCGCGCAATGGTAAAGCTGGCCTTGCACGCAGTGTCGAACGGCACCAGGCCGAAAAGCACGGGCTCGGCGATGCCCGCCTCGCGCGCCCGCCCGAACAGGCGGCGGATGCCCTCGGCGCTCACCGGCTCGTGGGCGCGCACGGCGCCCTCCAGGCCGTGCGAGCGCTGCTGCAGCGTGGGCGAGGCAAAAAACACCTCGCCGTGCGCGAGGCAGTCCACCAACCAGCCGTCGGCCGGCGTACCCTGGTCGTGCGGCGCCGTCATACGTTGAACAGGAAGTTCATCACGTCGCCATCCTTGACGACGTATTCCTTGCCCTCGGCGCGCATCTTGCCGGCGTCCTTGGCGCCCTGCTCGCCCTTGAACTGCAGGTAGTCGTCGAAGGCGATGGTCTGGGCACGGATGAAGCCGCGCTCGAAGTCGCCGTGGATGACACCGGCGGCCTGCGGGGCGGTGTCGCCCTTGTGAATCGTCCAGGCGCGCACTTCCTTCACGCCGGCGGTGAAGTAGGTCTGCAGGCCCAGCAGGTCATAGCCGGCGCGGATCAGGCGGTTCAGGCCGGGCTCCTCCAGCCCCATCTCCTGCAGGAACATGGCGCGGTCATCGTCGTCCATCTCGGCCATTTCGGCTTCGATCTTGGCGCAGATGGCGACCACCGGCGCGCCTTGCGCGGCGGCGTACTCTTTCAGCTTGTCCAGCAGCGGGTTGTTCTCGAAGCCATCCTCGGCCACGTTGCCGACGAACATCGCCGGCTTGGCGGTGATCAGGCAGAACTGCTTGAGCAGCGGCGCGTCCTCCTTGGACACCTCCACCGTGCGCGCCGGCTTGCCCTCGTTCAGCGCCGCCTGGATCGGCGTCAGCAGCGCGACCAGCTTGGCGGCTTCCTTGTCGTTGCCGCTCTTGGCGGCCTTCGCGTAGCGGTTCAGGGCCTTTTCCACCGTGGCCAGGTCGGCCAGGCACAGCTCGGTCTGGATGACCTCGATGTCGGCGATCGGGTCCACGCGGCCGGCCACGTGGATCACGTTCTCGTCCTCAAAGCAGCGCACCACGTTGACGATGGCGTCCGTCTCGCGGATGTGCGCCAGGAACTGGTTGCCCAGGCCCTCGCCCTGGCTGGCGCCGGCCACCAGGCCGGCGATGTCCACGAACTCGACAATGGCCGGCACGGTGCGCTCAGGGCTGACGATCTGGGCCAGCTGGTCCAGGCGCGGGTCGGGCACCTCGACCACGCCGGTGTTGGGCTCGATGGTGCAAAACGGGTAGTTCTCGGCGGCGATGCCGGCCTTGGTCAGGGCGTTGAACAGGGTGGACTTGCCGACGTTGGGCAGGCCCACGATGCCGCATTTCAGGCTCATGGCGCTCAGGCTTTCTGGGTGTCTGGGGAAACCCGCGATTCTAGGACGCCGGCCCCAAAGCCCCTTCTTGAGCGCCCGCGGGCGCCCGCACGGGGCTCCCGGGGCGGCTCCTACAATCCGCCGCATGGCGCAGACATTCGACATATGCATCCGCGGCGCGGGCGTGGTGGGCCGCACGCTGGCCCTTCTCTTGGCGCGCGAGCGGCTGCGCGTGGCGCTGGTGGCGCCGCCGGCCCCCGCCGACGCCGCGCCCGACGTGCGCGCCTATGCGCTGAACGGCGCCTCACAGGCGCTGCTGCAGTCGCTGCGCGCCTGGCCTGACGCCGAACACGCCACGCCCGTGCTGCGCATGCAGGTGGCGGCCGACCAGGACGGCGCCGTGCATTTCGACGCCGCGGATCAGGGCCGCGAGGCGCTGGCCTGGATCGTCGACGTGCCGGCCCTGGAGGCGCGGCTGGTGGAAGCCGTGCGCTTTCAGCCCCAGGTCGAGGTGGTCCCGGCGCCCGTGGCCGCGCCGCTGACGGTGGTCTGCGAAGGCCGTGCCAGCCGCACGCGCGAGCAGTTCGGCGTGGATTTCGACGTCACCCCCTACGGCCAGACCGCCGTGGCCACGCGGCTGCAGTGCGAGCTGCCCCACGGCCAGGTGGCGCGCCAGTGGTTCGGCGCGGACGGCAGCATCCTGGCCTTCCTGCCCCTGGGCGGGCCGCAGGGGAACTTGGTGGCCGTGGTCTGGTCTGTCTCCCATGACCAGGCGGCTCAGGCTCTTGCCCTCGATGACGACAGCTTCACCCAGCAGCTGGCCCAGGCCAGCCACGGCGCGCTGGGCGCACTGCACGTGAGCGGGCCGCGCGCCAGCTGGCCGCTGCAGCAGGCGCAGGCGCGTCGCTGGTGCGGCCACCTGCCCGGCCAGCCGCAGCAGGCCTGGGCGCTGGCCGGCGATGCGGCGCACAACGTGCACCCGCTGGCCGGCCAGGGCCTGAACCTGGGCCTGGCCGATGCACAAGCGCTGGCGCGCGTGCTGCATCGGCGCGAGAGCTGGCGTCAGCTGTCCGACCTGCGCCTGCTGCGCCGCTACGAGCGCGAGCGCAAGGCGGCGCTGCTGCCGGCCAGCCTGGTCATGGACGGGCTGCAGCAGCTGTTTTCCCGCCGCGAGGCGGGCCTGGCGGCGCTGCGCAACTGGGGCATGAACGGCTTCGAGCGCAGCGGCCCGCTGAAGGCCTGGGTGGCCCGCCAGGCCATGGGCTCGGGCGCCTGACTTACCCCTATCTTCTTTACCCGCCACCGATACCCGCGCCGGCCGCCGCGCCCGCGGCCCCTGACCACCACACGATGATCACCACCATGAAACCCCTTCACGCCCTGCTCGCCGCGGCGGCCCTTCTTCTCTTCGGCGCGCAGGCCAGCGCGCAGGACGCGGCCATCCGCAAGGCGCTGGGCGAGCGCATTCCGCAGCTGTCGCAGATCGACGAGGTGCGGCAAACGCCCATGAAGGGGCTGTACGAGGTGCGCATCGGCACCGACCTGTTCTACACCGACGCCGCGGGCAACTACCTGATCCAGGGCGAGCTGATCGACACCCGCGCGCGGCGCAACCTGACCGAGGACCGCATCAACAAGCTGACGGCGGTGGACTTCAAGTCGCTGCCGCTGCAGGACGCGGTGACCATCGTGCACGGCAAGGGCGAGCGCAAGCTGGCGGTCTTCGAGGACCCCAACTGCGGCTACTGCAAACGCTTCGAGAAGGACATGCAGAACGTCGACAACGTGACGGTGTACCTGTTCCTGTACCCCATCCTGAGCCCGGACTCGGCCGAGAAGTCGCGCAACATCTGGTGCGCCAAGGATCCGGCCGCCACCTGGGACGACTGGATGCTGCGCGACAAGATGCCCGCGGCCAGCAGCTGCGACACCGCCGCGCTGCAGCGCAACCTGGCCTTCGGGCGCAAACACAAGATCACCGGCACGCCCACGCTGATCTTCACCGACGGCTCGCGCGTGCCCGGCGCCATCGGCGCGTCCGATCTGGAAAAGCGCCTGGCCGAGGTGGCCGCGGGCAAGTGACGGCCGCACCGCGTTTGCTCCTGTTTTAAGAGCTTCCAGCGCTTGTTTCAGGCGGCTTTGCGATAGAAAACCATCGCAAATACCCGTCTAGCAAGCGGCAGTAGCTCATCTTTTGATAGCCCAATGACCACCCTGCGCCCCACCTCGGCCGCCGTTCACTACCGCATCGATCCCTCCCTGGTGCACCAGCACCTGTACCGGGTGACGCTCACCGTGCATGCGCCGGCGGCGCGACAGCGGCTGTCGCTGCCGGTGTGGATCCCGGGCAGCTACCTCGTGCGCGAGTTCTCCAAGAACCTGCAGTCGCTCAGCGCCAGCCAGGACGGTCGCCCGGTGGCGCTGACGCAGCTGGACAAGTGCAGCTGGCGCGCCGAATGCGCCGCCGGCCGCCCGCTGGTGCTGAGCTACGAAGTCGCCGCCTACGACACCTCGGTGCGCACGGCCTGGCTGGACGCGTCGCGAGGCTTTTTCAACGGCACCAGCGTCTGCCTGCGCGTGCACGGGCTGGAGGACGCGGCCCACGACATCGAGATCGAGCGCCCGCAGGCGCTGGCCGGCTGGTCGCTGGCCACGGGCCTGCCGCCGCACAAGGTGGCGCGCTCGGGTTTCGGCACCTACCGCGCGCGCGACTACGACGAGCTGGTCGACTGCCCGGTGGAGATGGGCCCGTTCTGGAGCATCCGCTTCACCGCCTGCGGCGTGCCGCACCGCCTGGTGGTGGCCGGCGCCGCCGCCAGCTTCGACAGCGACCGCCTGGTGCGCGACGTGCGCCGCATCTGCCAGGAAACCATCCGCCTGTGGCACGGCGAGGGTCGCCCGCCGTTCGACAGCTACATCTTCCTGCTCAACGTGGTGGCCGACGGCTACGGCGGGCTGGAGCACCGCAACTCCACCGCCCTCATCTGCGGCCGGCGCGACCTGCCGCGCCTGGGCCAGAACGACAAGGAGCTGCAGGCCGGCGAGGGTTACCAGACGCTGCTGGGCCTGATCAGCCACGAGTACTTCCACACCTGGAACGTCAAGCGCCTGCGCCCCGCGCAGTTCGCCCGCTACGACTACGCGCAGGAAAATTACACGCAGCTGCTGTGGTTCTTCGAGGGCTTCACCAGCTACTACGACGACCTGCTGCTGCGCCGCGCCGGCCTGATCGACCACGCCAGCTACCTGCGCGTGCTCGCCAAGACCATCAACCAGGTGCTGCAGACCCCCGGGCGCCACGTGCAGAGCGTGGCCCAGGCCAGCTACGACGCCTGGGTCAAGTACTACCGCCAGGACGAGAACACGCCCAACGCCACCGTCAGCTACTACACCAAGGGCGCGCTGGTCGGCCTGTGTCTGGACCTGGCGCTGCGCCAAGGCGGCCGCGCCACGCTGGACGATGTCATGCGCGCCCTGTGGCAGCGTTGCCAGGCCGGTCCCATGGACGAAGCCGACCTGCTAGCCGTGCTGCGGCAGCTCACGGGCCGCGACTGGTCGCCGCAGATCGCCGCCTGGGTGCACGGCACGGGGGAGCTGCCGCTGGCCGAACTGCTGGCCGCCCACGGCATCACCCTCATCCACCAAGCCGCGCCTCTGGCCCAGCGCCTGGGCCTGCGCGCCGGCGAGGGCCCGGCGGGCGTGCAGGTCAAGACCGTGCTGCGCGGCGGCGCCGCCGAGGCGGCGGGCTTCATGGCCGGTGACGAATGGCTGGGTGTGGAGTTGCCCGGGGAGGCCTGGCGCCTGCAGCAGTTGGACGATGTGCTGCTGTACGCCGGCACGCACACCCAGTTCACCGCCCTGCTGGCGCGCGACCGGCGCCTGCTGCGCCTGCCACTGTCCCTGCCGCCAGCCGATGCCGCCACGGACACCGTGCGCCTGGACGTGGCCGACGCCCAGGCCGCCGGGCGCTGGCTGGGGCCAGCCTGAGTTCGCCCCGAGGGCCGCTATAGTCGTTCGCCTGCCCTTTTTTTCTTTCAGTCAACCACTACATAACGGAGATACCCCGTGGCCTACGAATGCATCGAGGTCCGCACCGAGGCGGACAAGGTCGGCGTCATCACGCTGAACCGGCCCAAGCAACTCAACGCCCTGAACGACCAGCTGATGGACGAACTGGGCGAGGCCCTGAAGGCCTTCGACGCGGACGAGAAGATCGGCTGCATCGTGCTGACGGGCAGCGAAAAGGCCTTTGCCGCCGGCGCGGACATCGGCGCCATGGCCAAGTACAGCTTCGCGGATGCCTACAAGGGCGACTACATCACCCGCAACTGGGAGCAGATCCGCCAGATCAGAAAACCCGTGATCGCCGCCGTGAGGGGCTACGCCCTGGGCGGCGGCTGCGAGCTGGCCATGATGTGCGACTTCATCATCGCCGCCGACAATGCCAAGTTCGGCCAGCCCGAAATCAAGCTGGGTGTGATCCCCGGCGCCGGGGGCACGCAGCGCCTGCCGCGCGCGGTGGGCAAGTCCAAGGCCATGGACATGGCCCTCACCGCCCGCATGATGGACGCCACCGAGGCCGAACGCGCCGGCTTGGTCAGCCGCGTGGTGCCGCTGGACAAACTGATGGAGGAAGCCTTGGGCGCGGCCCTCGTCATCTGCGGTTTCTCCCAGGTCGCCGTGATGGCCGCCAAGGAGACCGTCAACCGCGCCTTCGAGGGCACCTTGAGCGACGGCCTGATGTATGAGCGCCGCCTGTTCCACGCCCTGTTTGCCACCGCCGACCAAAAGGAAGGCATGGACGCCTTCGTGAACAAGCGCGCCGCGAACTTCACGCACCAGTGATTGCCTGGCCGCAAATTTCTGTTCTATAATTTGCGGCTTCGGTGGTATAGCTCAGTTGGTTAGAGCGCAGCATTCATAATGCTGATGTCCCAGGTTCAAGTCCCGGTACCACCACCAAACACCCGCGAAAGCACCAGCAAAAAGGCCCGGACCAACCAGTCCGGGCCTTTTTTGTTGCCTGAAGTCTTCAGGCCGCGTGCGTCAGGGCCGGCACGGCCGCGTGGCCACCCAGGTCAAACACGCTCACCGCCTGCACCAGCGTGTGCGCCTGCTGGTTCAGGCTGGCGGCGGCAGAGGCCATTTCTTCCACCAGCGCGGCGTTCTGCTGCGTGGCCTGGTCCATCTGCGTGACGGCCTCGCCCACTTGCGACACGCCAGCGCTTTGCTCGCTGCTGGCAGCGCTGATCTCGCCCACGATGTCGGCCACGCGGCGGATGCTACCCACCACCTCCTGCATGGTCGCGCCGGCACGGTCCACCAGGGCGCTGCCCTGCTCCACCCGACCCACGCTGTCGGTGATGAGCTGCTTGATCTCCTTGGCAGCCTCCGCGCTGCGCTGCGCCAGGCTGCGCACCTCGCCGGCCACCACGGCGAAGCCCCGGCCCTGCTCGCCAGCGCGGGCCGCCTCCACCGCCGCGTTGAGCGCCAGGATGTTGGTCTGAAAGGCAATGCCGTCGATGACCTGGATGATGTCGGCGATCTTGCGGCTCGATTCATTGATGCCGCGCATGGTGTCCACCACCTGGCCGACCACCTCGCCGCCCTGGGTGGCGACGGTGCTGGCGTTCACGGCCAGCTGGTTGGCCTGGCGCGCGTTGTCGGCGTTCTGGCGCACGGTGGCGCCCAGCTCTTCCATCGACGCTGCCGTCTGCTGCAGCGCACTGGCCTGGCTTTCCGTGCGGCCGGACAGGTCCTGGTTGCCCTGGGCAATCTGCGTGCTGGCCGAGGCCACCGATTCCGAGCCCTGGCGTACGCGGGTGACCACCTGGGCCAGGCTATCGCGCATGGCGCGCATGGCGGCCAGCAGACTGGCGTCGTCCCCAGTGCGCAGGTTCACTTCCACGGCCAGATTGCCCTGGGCAATCTCGCGCGCCACACGCGTGGCGTAGTCGGGCTCGCCACCCAGCTGGCGCATGAGGGAGCGCGTCAGCAGCCACGCCATCACGGCGCCTGCGGCGGCGGCCAGCACGGCCACCAGTCCCATCAGCCACATGGCGGAGCTGGCCCGGCCCTGCACCTCCTGCGCCGTCTCCAGCATGGCTGCCTGCTGCAGCTCGATCAGTTGGCGCAGCGCGCCGAAATAGGCGGCTTGCAGGGGTCGGTTCTCGCGCAGCAGGGCGTCCGAGGCCATGGTGCCTTGCCCGGCCAGCGCCAGGCCGGCGGCCTTGTCGATGGTGGCGTTGTAGCCCGTGCGCACCTTTTCCAGCTGCTCGAAGATCTTGCGGCCCTCGTCCGTCTCCAGGCTGTCGCCTATCTGCTTCAGCAGTGTCTGGTTGGCCTCGCGGGCTTGGTCGATGCGGCGGTTCTCGGCCTCGCGGGCCTCGTCGTCATCCATCATGGCCAGATTGCGCACGGCGCGGGCCACGATGTTCAGGTTGTCCAGCACGTTGTTGAGCCGCTCTATCTTGACCATGCGGTCCTGTACCAGCAGCGTGGTGCTGGCCTGAACGCTCTGCAGCTGGACGCTGCCGAAGACGGCCACGGCCAGACCGGCCAGAATGACCAGCGCAAACCCGAGTCCCAGGCGAGCGCCGACAGTGATGCGGGAGAAGTTCATCCAATCCTCTACTGACGGCCCGGTCGGGAACGCCGCCGGGCCTCATGGTGCAAAACCCGAAATTCTGTAGCAATTAGCAACACATAGCCAATACGGGGGCATTTCGCCGTCCGGGCGTCCCGACGGTCTTTGTGCCTTGGGCACAATCGCTGCCTTTCCCCATTTCCACAGCCTCTGGATAGACACCATGCAACGCTGTTTTCCTTCGCATTCCCGCGCCGCGCTGCTGCTGTGCGGCGCCGCCCTGCTGGCCGGCATGCCGGCCGCCGCATCGGCCCAGCAGGCCCCGGTGGCCGCCGGCCAGCGCACCTTTCCCGCCAACGCCGAACGTGGCACGCTGAAGATCCTCAGCCGCACCCAGGGCGAGCTCAACGGCAAGGCCGTGCGCCTGGCGCCGGGCCTGCGCATCTTCAACCAGCAAAACGCCCTGGTGTTCGCGCACACGTTGGCTGGCGAGCCGCTCACGGTGAACTACGTCATGGAGGCCAGTACCGGCCGGCTGCTCACTGCCTGGCTGCTCACGCCCGCGGAGGCCAAAAGCAAGGCGCGCAAGGGCAGCGCCCCGGCGCCCCAGCCGGCCACGGCGCTGTGAGGTTGGGAACTGCACCATGACGACCAAGAAAGTCTTCATCAAAACCTTCGGCTGCCAGATGAACGAGTACGACTCGGACAAGATGGCCGACGTGATGAAAGCCGCGCAGGGCTATGAGCCCACACAGGACCCGGACGAGGCCGACCTGATCCTCTTCAACACCTGCTCGGTGCGCGAGAAGGCGCAAGAGAAGGTCTTCTCCGACCTGGGCCGCGTCAAGCACCTGAAGGAACGCGGCGTGCTCATCGGCGTGGGCGGCTGCGTGGCCAGCCAGGAGGGCGAGGAGATCATCCGCCGGGCGCCCTTCGTGGACGTGGTCTTCGGCCCGCAGACGCTGCACCGCCTGCCCGAGCTGTTGAACGCCCGCGAGGCACAGCGCCGGCCGCAGGTGGACATCAGCTTTCCCGAGATCGAGAAGTTCGACCACCTGCCGCCCGCGCGCGTCGAGGGCGCCAGCGCCTTCGTCTCCATCATGGAGGGTTGCTCCAAGTACTGCAGCTACTGCGTCGTGCCTTACACGCGCGGCGAAGAGGTCAGCCGCCCGTTCGAAGACGTGCTGGTCGAGGTGGCGGGCCTGGCCGACCAGGGCGTGAAGGAGGTCACACTGCTGGGCCAGAACGTGAACGCCTACCTGGGCGCCATGGGCGACACGGCCGAGAAGGCCGACTTCGCCCTGCTGCTGGAGTATGTGGCCGAGATTCCCGGAATCGAGCGCATCCGCTTCACCACCAGCCACCCCAACGAGTTCACCCCCCGGTTGATCGAGGCCTACGCGCACATTCCAAAGCTGGTCAGCCACTTGCATCTGCCGGTGCAGCACGGCAGCGACCGCATCCTGATGGCCATGAAGCGCGGCTACACGGCCATGGAATACAAGAGCACCATCCGCAAGCTGCGCGCCATTCGGCCCGATATGGCCATGAGCAGCGACTTCATCGTGGGCTTCCCCGGAGAGACCGAGGAAGACTTCCAGAAAATGATGAAGCTGATCGACGATGTGCGCTTCGACAACTCCTTCAGCTTCATCTTCAGCCCGCGCCCCGGCACGCCCGCGGCGAACCTGCACGACGACACGCCGCACGACGTCAAGTTGCGCCGCCTGCAGGAGCTGCAGGCCGTCATCAACCGCAACATCCTGGAGATCAGCCAGGAGCGCGTCGGCACGGTGCAGCGCATCCTCGTGGAAGGTGTGTCCAAGCGCGACGGCAGCGAGCTGATGGGCCGCACGGAGTGCAACCGGGTGGTCAACTTCGCGGGCAACGCCCGGCTGATCGGGCAAATGATCGATGTGCGCATCACCGAGGCCCGCACCTACACGCTGCGCGGCCAGGTGCAGGTGCGCGAGCCGCAACCGGAGCTGGTGCGCTGAACCGCAGCGGCGGCAGGCAGGCCGTGCCCACATCGCAAGCCGCCGCTCGCAAGCGCCGTCCACCCCGGGGCGGCCTGTCGTTCCAGCAGCTGCTGCTGCTGGCGTTTCTCTCCATCGGTGCGCTGCTGGGTGCCAGTTCGCTGCAGGCCCTGGCCACGCTCGAGCAGCTGATGGCGCAAAGCCGCTCGGGTGCGGCCGAGGCCATCGCCCTGGCTGCCGCCGCACAAAACCTGGGCAGCCGCAGCCAGGCGCTGGAGCGAGCGGCGCGCCAGTCGCTCATCCTGGGCGACGCGCAGCTACGTCGGCACTTCGATGAGACACGGCAGGACGCGCAGGCCACGCTGCAGTCGCTGCAGCAGCGCGGCCTGCCGCCGCAGCTGGGCGAGCAGTGGAACGGCCGGTTGGCGCAGGTCGCAGCGCTGCTGCAGGGCCCGGCGGCGCAGTCGCTGGACAGCGAGCGTGCCGTGGCTGCGCTGTTCCTGGACATCGACACGCTGAACGCCGCCATTGCCCAGGCGGTGCAGGAACTCAATGCCCGGCGCAGCGGCGAGCTGATGGAGCGCGTCGAGGCCAGCCGCCGCGCCGTCACCCGGCGCGTCGTGGCCACGCTGGCGCTGGCGGCGCTGCTGGCGCTGGCGCTGGGCGTGTGGCTGGCGCGGCCCTTCAAGCGGCTGGAGCGGGCCATTCGCCGCCTGGGCGAGAACGAGCTGTCGCGCAGCGTGGAGATCGCCGGCCCGGTGGACGTGCGGCGTCTGGGCCAGCAGCTGGAGTGGCTGCGCGTGCGGCTGCTGGAGCTGGAGGCGGACAAGGCGCGCTTTCTGCGTCACATCTCGCACGAGCTGAAGACGCCCCTGGCCTCGCTGCGCGAGGGCGTGGCACTGCTGCAGGAGGGCGTCACGGGCGAACTGGGCGACAGCCAGCGCGAAGTGGTGGAGATCCTGCGTCAGAACACGCTGGCGCTGCAAGCCGAAATCGAAGCGCTACTGCGCTTCAACGCCGCTGCCTTCGAGGCGCGCCAGCTTCAACGCAGCCCGACAGAGCTTTCGGACCTCGTCCAGGCGCAGGTGCAGGCGCAGCGGCTGCAGTTGCAGGCCAAGGATCTGCAGGTGCAGGTGGTGGGCGGGCCGGTGCGGCTCACCGTGGATGCGGAGAAGATGGGCTCGGCCGTGGCCAATCTGCTGTCCAATGCCATCCGCTTCTCGCCGCGTGGCGGCACCATCCGCATCGAGCTGGCGCGGATGGACGGTCGTGTGCGGATCGACCTACACGACGAGGGCCCGGGCGTCCATGACAATGACCGCTTGCATATTTTCGAACCCTTTTACCGGGGCCAGCGCCAGCCGCAGGACACGGCGCGCGGCACGGGCATAGGGCTGTCCATCGTGCGCGAATATGCCATGGCGCATGGCGGCGACGCCATGCTGCTGGACACGGGCCCGCACACTGCCTTCCGTATCGAACTACCCGATGATTCCTAGATGCCTGCTGCTCGCCGCCGCCCTACTGGCCGTGGCGGGCTGCGCCGCCCCCACCCACCAACCGGAAGCCGTGCAACCGGCGCCGGCGGTGGGCTGCAGCCCGCCACCGCCACCCGCGGTGCCACGGCCACCCGAGCCCGAGCCCGAACCGGTTGAGGAGCCGCTCGAGGCCCCGCGAGAGACCCTGAACCCCGCCTTGCAGGAGGCGCTGCAATACGCGGACCACGTGCGCGGCGCCGACGCCCCCGCCCTGGCCGCAGAGATCTCCAGCCTGGACAAGGCCAAGGATGGCCCTCCCGAGCGCCGGCTCTACCTGGCCTTGGCACTGATGCACACCCACCAACCGGCGGACACCGCCCGTGCCCTGGGCCTGACGCAGCGCGTGCTGGAAGACGGCGCCCTGGCCGCGCTGCACCCACTGGCGCGCCTGTTGGAGGAGCGCCTGCTACAGCAGCGGCGGCTGGAAGAGCAGCTGGACCGCCAGTCCCGCCAGCTGCGCGAGGCCCAGCAGCGCAACGAGCAGCTGAGCGAGCGCCTGGAGGCCATGCGCACCCTGGAGCGCAGCCTGAATGCGCCGCGCTGAAGGCTTGTCACTCATGCCATCCCGCCCCTCCAAACCAGCCAGCGAGACCCCCACCGCGCGCCAGCGCATCCTGGTGGTGGATGACGACGCAGACATGCTGCGGCTGTTGTCGCTGCGCCTGAACGCGGCCGGCTACGCGGTCAGCACGGCCGTTTCGGCCGAGGCGGCGCTGACGCAGTTCGAGGCCGAGCGCCCTCAGCTGGTGATCAGCGACGTGCGCCTGCCCGGCCGCGACGGCCTGGCGCTGTTCGACGACATCCGCGCACGCCACCCGGCCATGCCGGTCATCCTGCTCACGGCGCACGGCACTATCCCCGATGCCGTGGAGGCCACGGCGCGCGGCGTGTTCACCTACCTGACCAAGCCCTACGACGCGCGCGAACTGATGGACAAGGTCGCCCAGGCGCTGACCCTGGCGGCCCCTGCCGCCGCGCCGATGCCGCAGGCCGACGAGGGCTGGCGCGCCGAGATCGTCAGCCGCTCCAGCCGCATGGCCGACCTGCTGGCCGACGCGCGCATGGTGGCGCAGTCGGACGCCAGCGTGATGCTGCTGGGCGAGAGCGGCACCGGCAAGGAACTGCTGGCCCGGGCCATCCACCGCGCCAGCCCGCGCGCGGGCCAGCCCTTCGTAGCCGTCAACTGCAGCGCCATTCCCGAGGCGCTGCTGGAGTCCGAGCTGTTCGGCCACGTCAAGGGCGCCTTCACCGATGCCGTGAGCAACCACAAGGGCCTGTTCCAGGCGGCCGAGGGCGGCACGCTGCTGCTGGACGAGATCGGTGACATGCCGCCGGCCCTGCAGGTCAAGCTGCTGCGCGTGCTGCAGGAGCGGGCCGTGCGGCCCGTGGGCTCCAGCCAGTCGATCGCCGTGGACGTGCGCATCCTCTCGGCCACGCACCGCGACTTGGAGGCGGCCATGGCCGCGGGCCAGTTTCGCGAAGACCTGTATTACCGCCTGAACGTGGTCACGCTCAGCCTACCCTCGCTGGCCGAGCGCCGCGAGGACATTTCGCTCCTGGCCAATCACTTCCTGAGCGCGCTGGCACGCAAGTACGGCAAGCGCCTGTCCGGCTTTTCGCCCGAAGCGCTGAAGGCCCTGGGCGCCGCGCCGTGGCCGGGCAACGTGCGCCAGCTCTACAACGTGGTCGAGCAGGTCTGCGCCCTGTCCACCACGCCCCTGGTGCCGCTGAGTCTGGTGCAGCGTGCTCTGCGCATCCCGGCGGTGCAGGTGCTCAGTCTGGCCGAGGCGCGCCAGCGCTTCGAGCGCGACTACCTGGTGGGCCTGCTGAAGATGACGGACGGTAACGCGGCCGATGCCGCCCGGCTGGCGCAGCGCAACCGCACGGAGTTCTACCGGCTGCTGCAAAAGCACGCCCTGACACCCGGCCATTTCAAGGGAGAAGAAGGCCCCAACCCACCTGTCGCCAATGAGCGACATGAATAACCTATTGATTTTCAATAGATTTTCGCTGCAGTCCTACATTTTTCCGTCGCCCGCTGACGACGTGAGGGCCTATCAGAGGCGCATCTAAGGGTCTTGTGCATCCAGTTACCTGGCGTATCAGTGCCAAGTGACTATCAGGCCAGCGTTTTTTCTTTCTGGCACAGGGTTTGCCCTACCAGGGCATGACGCCCATTTCTCCTGTCCCTTGCCGCATGGCCCCACGCTGGCTGGCCGCTGCGGCAGTGCTGCTGGCCTGCGCCGCCGGACCTGCCGCGGCCTTCGACTTCGAGGACCTCACCCGGCTGGCCCGTGAGCGCGCCGCCCAGCCCTTCAAGGCTGCTGACGCAGCCTTGCCGACTGAGCTGGCGCGACTGGACTACGACGGCCTGCGCGACATCCGCTGGCGCCCCGAGCGCGCCCTGTGGCGCGACCAGGGCCTGCCCTACGAAGTCATGTTCTTCCACCGTGGCGCCCTGCAGCCCCAGCCCGTGCTGGTGAACGAGGTGGCGCCCGATGGTTCGGTACGCCACATCGGCTACGACCGCTCGGCCTTCGACTTCGGCGCCAACCGCCTGCAGCCCCAGCGCTGGGGCGACCTGGGTTTTGCCGGCCTGCGGCTGCACTACCCGCTGAATTCGTCTGGCTACAAGGACGAGCTGGCGGTCTTCCAGGGTGCCAGCTATTTCCGCGCACTGGGCCAGGGCCAGCAGTACGGCCTGTCAGCCCGGGGCCTGGCGATCGACACCGTTGGCGGGAAGGCGGAGGAATTTCCCCGCTTCACGGAGTTCTGGCTGGTGCGCCCGACGGCACAGGCCAAGCAGGTGACCCTGTTCGCGCTGCTGGAGTCCCCCCGTGCCACGGGTGCCTACCGCTTCGACATCCAGCCCGGTGCACAGACAGTGACGCGCGTGCGCAGCCGCCTGTTCATCCGCGGCGAAGGCGCTCCGATCGCGACGCTGGGCATCGCACCGCTGACCAGCATGTTCTTCTTCGGGGAAAACCAGCCGCACCCTGGCGACTTCCGCCCCGAAGTGCACGACTCCGACGGATTGATGGTGGCCGCTGCCAATGGCGAGTGGCTGTGGCGCCCGCTACAGAACCCACGCACGCTCAGCGTGACCTCCTTTGCGCTGCGCGACCCTCAGGGCTTCGGCCTGATGCAGCGCGACCGGCAGTGGTCGAGCTATGAGGACGTGGAGGCGCGCTATGAGCGCCGTCCCAGCGCCTGGGTGCGGCCTCTCAACGCCTGGGGCCCGGGCCGAGTGGAACTGGTGCAGCTGCCCACCCCGGACGAGACCCACGACAACGTCGTCGCCTACTGGGTGCCCGAGCAGCGCCCCCAACCCGGCCAGGCACTGGAGTTCGACTACGAAATCCTCTGGCAGGGGGACACCCAGCAGCGCCCCCCGGGCAGCTGGGTGACGCAGACACGCCGTGGCATGGGCTACACGCGCCAAAGCCCCGAGCAACTGCGCGGCCAGGTGCAGTACGTGCTGGACTTCACCGGCCCCGCCCTGCAGGCGCTGCCTGCCGGCGCGCAGCTGAAAGCCCGCGTCAGCAGCGATGCCAACGGCCGCGTGCTGGAGAGCCTGGCCTACCCCAACCCCGCCACCGGCGGCTGGCGCATGACCTTGCGCGTGCAGCGACTGGACGCGAGCCAGCCGGTCGAGCTGCGCGCCTTCCTTCAACACGACAACGACGCAGTGAGCGAAACATGGACGCACATTCTTCTTCCCGAGTAAGCCTGCATGAGACGCGCTCCTGGGCCGAGCGCGAGCAACGCCATCCGAACGCCTTCACGGCGCCGCCCCTGCACCGCGGCTCCATGGTGCCGGTGCCATGGCGGGGCTTCTGGAACAGCCTGGGCACGGCGGCGCTCATGCGCCTGACGGGCCGCGCCCCGGCGCGGGCACCGCAGCAGGCGCCCGTCTGGCAGCAGGCGGCCACGCGGCGGCGCCAGGTGTTCGTGCTGCTGTCGCTGGTCACCAGCGCCGTGGCCACGGCGCTGTTCGCCAGCGTGCAGCCGGCCTATGGCAGCGCCTGGCTGGAATACGGTCAGCTGGCCCTCTTCGCCCTGTTGTCGCTGTGGGTCACCACGGGCTTCTACACCGCCATGATGGGCGCCTGGGTGCTGCTGCGCGGGGATGCCCACGCCCTGTCGGCACGCAGCGTGGCGGGCCGGGAATTGTCGCCGCAGGCGCGCACGGCCATCGTCATGCCCATCTGCAACGAGGACGTGACCACCGTGTTCGCCGGGCTGCGCGCCACCTGTGAGTCGCTGGCGGCGACGGGCAATGCACGCAGCTTCGACGTGTTCGTGCTTTCGGACAGCTACGACCCTGAGATTGCCGCGGCTGAGCGCGCTGCCTGGGAGGAGCTGCGCACGGCCTTGGCCACGCAGGCGCAGCAGCCCCAGGTGGAGGTGTACTACCGCCTGCGCCAGCGCCGCACGCAGCGCAAGGCGGGCAATGTGGCCGACTTCTGCCGCCGCTGGGGTCGCGACTATGAATCCATGGTGGTGCTGGACGCCGACAGCGTGATGAGCGGCCACTGCCTGGTCACCCTGGCCAAGCTGATGCAGGCCCATCCCCGCGCCGGCATCATCCAAACGGCCACGCAAGGCATAGGCCACGTGACGCTGCATGCACGCGCGCAGCAGTTTGCCTCGCGCGTGACCGGCCGACTGTTCACCCTGGGCATGCAGTTCTGGCAGCTGGGCGAGTCGCACTACTGGGGTCACAACGCCATCATCCGCATCGAGCCCTTCATGCGCCACTGCGCCCTGGCACCCATCCAGGGCAAGGGGGGGCTGTCGGGCGGCATCCTGTCGCACGACTTTGTGGAAGCCGCGTTGATGCGCCGCGCCGGCTGGGAAGTCTGGCTGGTGCCTGACCTGGGCGGCAGCTACGAGCAGCAGCCACCAGACCTGCTGGCCGAACTGCAGCGTGACCGCCGCTGGTGCCAGGGCAACCTGCAGAACGCGCAACTCATCGCCGAGCCCGGCCTGCATTCGGTGCACCGCGCCATGCTGCTGACAGGCGCCATGGCCTACCTGTCAGCGCCGCTGTGGCTGGCCTTCATCACGCTGGGCACGGCGCTGTGGCTCTCGGGCGCTCCGCTGGCGGCTGGCTGGAGCGCCGTATCGGGGCAGCTGCTGGCCCTGTGGGCGCTGACGCTGTGCGTACTGTTTCTGCCCCGGGTGATGGGCGTGCTGGCCATTTTGCTCAAGGGCGAGCAACGCCAGTTCGGCGGCGCCGGCAACCTCCTCGCAGGGGCGCTGCTGGAGAGCACGCTGGCCATTCTGCAGGCGCCCATCCGCATGCTGGCGCATTCGCTGTTCGTGCTGGCGGCGCTGACCGGCCTGTCGCTGGACTGGAAGTCGCCTCCGCGCGAGGCCGCCGCCGTGCCGTGGAAGGACGCCGCCCGCAGGCTGGCACCCATGAGCCTGGTGGTGCTGGCCCTGGCCCTGGCCGTGGCGGCCCTGGACGGCAGCGCACTGGTGTGGCTGCTACCCATCGGCCTGCCCCTGGTGCTGGCCGTGCCGCTCACGGTGCTGACCAGCCAGACTGCGCTGGGCCGCAGCGTGCGCGAGCACCGCTGGCTGCTGATCCCCGAGGAAGCCTGGTCGCCGCAGGTGCTGCGCCGCGCCTGGCTGCACGCCGGCCGCCCGGCGCGGCACGGCGCTGCCTAAGCAGACGATGCGGTGCGTCTGGGCCGGGCAGCCGGCCCCTCAAACATCAACGGGGTTTCCGGCCTGCGAGCCAGGTCGGCCAGCGCCCGACCGGGGTCAAAAGCAGGTATGGATGGCTCCGGTGACACGGCCATCGTCCTCCACCACCGGCATCCAGCGCCACTTGTCGAAAGTGGTGCAGGGGTGCGAGACGCCCAGCTCCACCCGGTCGCCCACCCGCGGCTGCTGCGCCGAAGGCGCCTCCCTGTTGAAACACAGATAAGCGTGCTGGTCGTTGAGGGCGCTGACGCTCCAGTGACCGGGCACCGCCTCCGCCGCGAGCGCACTGCGCCGCGCCAGCCTGACGGGAATGGGCATCTCCAGATCGTAGGAAATGTCACGCCGTCCGCAGGTCAGCAGCGCCAGTCCGGGCTCGGGCACCGACTGCACCATGGACCAGACGGTCAACGCCGGACGCAGAGCCTCCTGCAGGCCCTCACGCTGCTGCACCAGTGCGAGGAAGCGCCGGTAGTTGCCATGGTCGTGCGTGATGTAGCAGCCCGAGCGCAATACGCCCCGCACGGGGCGCGACAGCCCCTGGGTTTGCAGCAGGGGCACGACCAGGTCGAAGACGGCCGAGCCACCGGCCGTCAGCAGGATGACGTCCGCGTCGGCGCTCCACAGCCCTTCGGCATCGCAAGCGCGCGCCGCCTCCACCACGCGTCGCACCAGGCCGGTCACCTCACGCACGTCGTGCTCGCTGTCGCAGCGCGCCACGCCGCCTTCGTAGCACTCGATGCCTGCCAGGCGCACCACCGGTGAGGCAGCCAGTGCCCGCGCCAGCTGCAGCGCCTGCTCCAGGCTGCGGCAGCCCGTGCGCTGGCCGGGGATGCCCATCTCCAGCAGCACGTCGAACACCCGGGCGCTGGCGCGCCGCGCGGCCCAGTCCTCGATAAGGGCCAGCTGCGCCAGAGAGTCCACCAGGAACCACAGGCGCAAGTCCGCCTGACGGGCCAGTAGCGCATCCAGCGCGTCCAAGTCGGCGTCGCACACGACCTGATTGGCAATGATGATGCGCCGTGCGCCGGCTGACACCCCTATGCCCACCTGGAAGGCCGTGGCCAGGGTCAGGCCCCAGGCGCCGGCCTGCAGCTGCAGCGCGAACAGTTCGGGGGACATGGTGGACTTGCCGTGCGGCGCCAGCAGGATGCCCTTGCGCCGGGCGAAGTCCTGCATCCAGGCCAGGTTGTGCCGCAGAGCCGAGCGGCGCAGCACCGCCAGCGGTAGCGGCAGATCGTCCGCCAGCACGTTCCAGCCACGCTGGGCAATGGCACTGGCAGGGCCTGGCGCAGCCGCCGCCGGAAAGCCCTTGAAGGACGGGTCGAGAAAAAAATCAGCAACAGCCACGGTCATCATGCCTTTCCATCGTCGCGCCAGCGGGTGCGAGCCACACTGTCCGAAGGGAGATTCGCTGGGCTGGGCAGGTCGCCCGGCTGAAGGCAGCACCGATGATCGACAGCGGAGTGGAGATCGACGTGACGGCCTGCACGTCACGCGGCCGCGCACCGCGCAGGCACCAGTCGCTATCTTTTATATAGCTGCCAGCGCTTTATCCATAAGCGCTGGAGGCCAAAAAGACCATAAATCTCAGAAGGGCATGCCGGGCAGACCCTTCATGCCTTTCATGCCCTTCATGCCGCCCATCTTCTTCATGAGCTTCATGAGGCCGCCGCCCTTCATCTTCTTCATCATCCCCTGCATCTGCTCAAACTCGTTGAGCAGGCGGTTCACTTCCTGCACCTGAACCCCGGCGCCGGCGGCGATGCGCTTCTTGCGCGTGGCCTTGATGAGTTCGGGCTTGCGGCGCTCCTGCGCCGTCATGCTGCAGATGATGCCTTCCTTCCTGCGGATGTCGCGCTCGGCGCGGTCCATGTCCACCTGGCCGGCCTTGGCCGCCAGTTCGCTGGGCAGCTTGTCCATGAAGCTGGACAGCCCGCCCATCTGCTTCATCTGCTGCAGCTGCGACAAAAAGTCGTTCAGGTCGAAGCCGTCACCGCTCTTGACCTTGGCGGCCAGCTTTTGCGCCGCCTCCATGTCCACCCCGGCGCTGACCTGCTCGACCAGCGCCACGATGTCACCCATGCCCAGGATGCGCCCGGCATGGCGCTCGGCGTCGAACACCTCCAGCCCGTCGATCTTCTCGGACACACCGGCGAACTTGATGGGGGCACCCGTCACCTGGCGCACCGACAGCGCCGCACCGCCGCGCGAGTCGCCGTCCAGCTTGGTCAGCACGATGCCCGTGAGCGGCAGTGCCTCCTTGAAGGCGCGCGCGGTGTTCACCGCGTCCTGGCCCTGCATGGCATCGACGACGAACAGCGTCTCCACGGGCTTGAGGACGGCGTGCAAATCCTGGATCTCCTGCATCAGCACTTCGTCGATGGCCAGGCGCCCGGCCGTGTCCACCAGCAGCACGTCGAAATAGTGCTTCTTTGCATAGTCAAGCGCGGCGGCGGCGATGTCGCGGGGCTTCTGGTCGGGGCTGCTGGGGAACCACTCGGCGCCGGCCTGCCTGGTCACGGTCTTGAGCTGCTCGATGGCCGCCGGGCGGTACACGTCACCCGAGACGGTGAGCACCTTCTTCTTGCGCTTTTCCTGCAGGTGCTTGGCCAGTTTTGCCGTGGTGGTGGTCTTGCCCGCGCCCTGCAGGCCGGCCATCAGGATGACGGCGGGCGGCTGGGCGGCCAAGTTGATGTCGGCCACGCCCTCGCCCATGGTGGCGGCCAGTTCCTTGTTGACGATGCCCACCAGCGCCTGGCCGGGTTTCAGGCTGCCCAGCACCTCCTGACCCAGGGCCTTGTCCTTGACGCGAGCGATGAAGTCGCGCACCACGGGCAGGGCCACGTCGGCCTCCAGCAGGGCCATGCGCACCTCGCGCAGCATGTCCTGCACGTTGGATTCGGTGATGCGGGCCTGGCCGCGCATCTCCTTGACGAGACGGGTGAGTTTGTCGGTAAGCGCGGAGGCCATGGCTGCTTGCTCCAGAGGCGCCGGCAGCGCTGCGACAGCGGCCGGCCGGGCGGGCGCCGCCCGGTGGCGGACGGCTAAACTGCGAACCCATGATTTTACCCAGCGCATCCCTGGCCAGTTGGCTGCTGGCAGGCGCCGCGGCTCTGGCCTATGGTGCGGCGGCGGCCGCTGCCGCACGCACCGGCGGCACGCGCAGCCCCTGGGCCATGGCACCGGCTTGGTTGCTGCACGCAGCCGCCCTGGCTTGGAGCCTGCTGGGCAACGTGCCGCACTTCGGCTTTGCGCCAGCGCTGTCCATGACGGCGTGGCTGGTGCTCACCGCCTATGCCGTGGAGCACCAGCTGTTCCCGCAGATGCGCGCCCGCGCCATGCTCAGTGCCCTGGGGGCCGCGGCCGTCGTGCTGGCAGCAATATTTCCTGGCCGGGCACTGCACGTGTCGGCTTCGCCCTGGCTGGCACTGCACCTGACGCTGGGCATTGCCTGCTACGGCCTGTTCGCGGCGGCCGTGATCCACGCCTGGCTCATGGGCCGGGCCGAGCGGCAAATGCGCCAGGCGGCCGAGCTGTCCAGCAGCCTGCCGCTGCTGACGCTGGAGCGCCTCACCTTCCGCTTCGTGGCCGCCGGCTTCGTTTTGCTGTCGGCCACCCTGGCCGCCGGCTGGCTGTTCAGCGAGGTGCTGTACGGCCGCGCCTGGCGCTGGGACCACAAGGCCGTGTTCTCGGTACTGGCCTGGATCACCTTCGCCGTGCTGCTGCTGGGCCGCGCCCGCTTCGGCTGGCGTGGGCGCAAGGCAGTACGCGTGCTCTACGCCGGCGCGGCGCTGCTGCTGCTGGCCTACGCCGGCTCGCGCTTCGTCATGGAAGTGGTGCTGGAGCGGGTGACCTGATGCTGAAATACCTGGTACTGCTGGCCGTGGTGGCCGTGGTCTACGGCCTGTGGCGCAGCGGCCAGCGCCGGGCGGCCCCGCCTCCACCGCCTGCCAGCAAGCCTCTGCCCGAACCCATGGTGCGTTGCGCGCGCTGCGGCGTGCACCTGCCGCGTTCGCAGGCCCTGCAGCAGGACGGGCGCTGCTACTGCAGCCCCGCGCACCAGCGCGAGGGCTGAGGCGCGTGCGCTCGCCGCCCACGCTTGCGCAGGGCAACCTGCCCTTCGCGCGGCTGTGGCACGCCTTCCTGACCGCGCGCGTCATGGTGGCGCTGGCCCTGGTGCTGCTGGTGCTGACGGGCTCGGCCGTGAACCAGCTGGCCAGCCCGCTGCTGCTTCTGGCCAGCGGCCTGTATTTCATCGCCACGCTGTCGCTGCGCGCCTTCGGCCGGCGTACGCCGCCGCCGCCCCAACCGGGGCTGCACTGGCTCTCCACCATTGGCGTGGATCTGGTGCTTATCGCCGTGCTGCAGGCGCTGCAAAGCGGCAGCTCGGTGAACTTCACGCCGCTGTTCGGGCTGCCGCTGCTGCTGGCCTCGGTGCTGGGCACGCTCACCCTGGCGCTGGGCACGGCCGCCTGCGCCACGCTGTTGCTGCTGGGCTGGGCCGTAGGGGCTGGCGGCACCGACAACGCCCCCATGTACCTGCAGGCGGCCCTGACCGGCACCGGCTACTTCGTCGTCGCCTACCTGACCCACCTGTTGGCCGCACGGCTGATCAGCGAACAGGAGACGGCCCAGCGCAGCCAGATGGACGCCCGCACGCAGCGCGCCGTGAGCGCCCTGGTCATGCAGCACGTGGCCGACGGCGTGCTGGTACTGGACACCGAGGGTCAGGTGCGACTGGCCAACCCGGCCGCTCTGCTGCTGCTGGGCCCGCACGCCGAAGGCGGCGTGCCCTTCGCGCTGGGGCACCACGGCGCCTGGGCGCCACTGCTGGCGCTGGCGCGCGAAACCTTCGCACTGCAGGTGCCGCAGACGGTGGACGTGAACATACTGCACGGCGGCGTGGCCCCCATGGCCCTGCGCGTGCGCAGCTGGCCCACCCACACGCGCGCCGCCGCCCTCAGCGCCGACGAGGAGCCGCTGTGCGTGATGTTCCTGCACGACCTGCGCGAGATGGAGGCGCGCCTGCGCACCGAGAAGCTGGCCGCCATGGGCCGCATGTCTGCCGCCGTGGCCCACGAGATCCGCAACCCGCTGGCCGCCATCTCCCAGGCCAACGAGCTGCTGGCCGAAGACCTGTCCGACCCGGCCCACCAGCGGCTGACCAGCATGGTGCGGCAAAACGCCGAGCGCCTGGTGCGCATCACCGAAGAGGTGCTGGACATCGCCCGCGTGCAGCACCGGCCGCAGCACGCCGAACCGGCCATGGTGGCGCTGGACGAGGCGGTGCGCCAGATCTGGGTCGACTGGCAGGCCCATGATCCGGCCAGGCGGCAGGGGCAGCTCAAGCTGGAGGCGGGTAGCGTCCAGGTGGAATTCGACCCGGAGCACCTGCGCCGCGTGCTGGTGAACCTGCTGGACAACGCCCTGCGCTACATGAGCCCGCATGCCAACTCGCTGTGCGTGTCCACGCGCACCACGCCCAGCGGTCGGGCCGGGCTGCAGATCTGGAGCGACGGCGCGCCGCTGGACCAGAGCGTGGAGCGCCACCTGTTTGAACCCTTCTTTTCGTCCGAGAGTCGCTCCAGCGGCCTGGGCCTGTACATCTGCCGCGAGCTGTGCCAGCGCCACGGCGCCGCCATCAGCTACCAGCGGACCAGCCGCAGCCTGTCGCGTGGCGAAGTGCCGGGCAACGCTTTTACGGTCCTGTTCCGTGGCAGCAACCTCTCGGCCAGCACGCCGTCGCTGTTTGACACAATCGGGCACTGAAGCAACGCCCATGAACACACCTGCCGCCGCCTCCATCCTTGTCGTCGACGACGAACCCGACCTGCGCACGCTGTACGAACTGACGCTGCTGCGCGAGGGCTACCGGGTGGAGGCCGCCGCCAGCGTGGCCGAGGCGCGCGAGCAGTTGTCGGCGCAAAAGTTCGACGTGGTCATCAGCGACATGCGCCTGCCCGACGGCGTCGGCATGGACCTGCTGCACCATCTGCGCGAGCAGCAGCGGCGCGAGCGCTGCGTGGTCATGACCGCCTACGGCTCGGCCGAGAACGCCGTGGAGGCGCTGCGCGCCGGCGCCTTCGACTACCTGACCAAGCCGGTGGACCTGAAGCAGTTCCGCGCCGTGGTGGCCTCCGCCATCCAGGGCATGGGCGGCGTGCCGGCGCCCCAGCGCGGCGTGCGCGCCAAGGTCCCGGCGCAAGCTCAGGATGCATTGGAGCGCCTGATCGGCGAATCCAGCGCCATGCGCGCCGTCAAGCAGCGCATCGCCAAGGTGGCGCGCAGCATGGCGCCGGTGCTGGTGCGCGGCGAGTCGGGCACGGGCAAGGAGCTGGTGGCACGCGCCCTGCATGCCAGCAGCCAGCGCGCTGGCGGGCCGCTGGTGGCCGTCAACTGCGGCGCCATCCCCGAGAACCTTCTCGAGGCGGAGTTCTTCGGCGCCCGCAAGGGCTCCTATACTGGCGCTAGCCAGGATCGCGAGGGCTTCTTCCAGGCGGCGCGCGGGGGCACGCTGTTCCTCGACGAGATCGGCGACCTGCCGCTGCCCATGCAGTCCAAGCTGCTGCGCGCCATCCAGGAGCGCAGCGTGCGCCCGCTGGGCTCCACGCAGGAGGAGGCGGTGGACGTGCGCATCGTCAGCGCCACGCACCGCGACCTGGCCGCCGACGTGCAGGCCGGGCGCTTTCGCCAGGATTTGTACTATCGCCTGAACGTCATCGAGGTGGTGGTGCCGCCGCTGCGCGAACGCCGCGAGGATCTGCCGGCCCTGTGCGCGGCGCTGCTGGCGCGCATCCAGGAGGAAGGCGGCATTGCCGTGCCGCCCCTGACGGACGCCGCCCTGCAGCAGCTGGCGCGCCATCCGCTGACCGGCAACGTGCGCGAGCTGGAGAACCTGCTGCACCGCGCCGTGGCCCTGAGCGACGGGCGCGAGCTGCACATCGAGGACCCCGAGCCGGGCGCCGCTGCCGCGCCCACAGGCACCCTTGCCGTCTCCCCTGCGGGCCCCGCCCCGGCCGACATGCCGGGCGACCTGCAGGCCTGGCTGGACCAGCAAGAGCGCGAAATCCTAGTGCGCGCGTTGCACGAATCAGGCTTCAACCGCACGGCGGCCGCGGCGCGCCTGGGCATCAGCCTGCGGCAGATCCGCTACCGCATCGCGCGGCTGGACATCGCCGTGCCGCAGGGCGGCGACGAGCATGGCGACGCGCAGTAGCGGCCCGTGGCGCGGCGGCTGGCTGGCCGGCGCGCGCCGCCTGCCCTCGCCCAACGAGGGCGAGCGGCCCGCCGGTGCCCAGGTGGACCTGATCGTCGTGCACTCCATCAGCCTGCCGCCGGGCAGCTACGGCGGCGGGCAGGTGCAGCGGCTGTTCACCAACCGGCTGGACTGGGACGCCCACCCCTACTTCATGCAGATCGCCGGGCTGCAGGTGTCCAGCCACTTCTTCATCGAGCGCACGGGCGTGGTCTGGCAGTTCGTGGACGCCGAACGGCGCGCCTGGCACGCGGGACGCTCGCACTACCGCGGGCGCGACAACTGCAACGATGACTCGGTAGGCATCGAGCTGGAAGGGCTGGAGGGCTTGCGCTTCGAGCCGGCCCAGTACGCCGCCCTGCTGCGGCTGTGCCGGGCCCTGATGCAGCGCTTTCCGATCCGCTTCATCGCCGGCCATGAACACATCGCCCCGCAGCGCAAGGACGACCCGGGCAGCGGCTTCGAATGGCACCGCATGTGGCGCGCCCTGGCCGGCAGCGGCGTGCTGCTGCCGCCCGGCACGGCCGCGCGCCCCTGACGGCCGGCCAACTCCCCGCCCGGGCGCTGTCAACCGGGCACGCCCCAGTGTCAGAAAACTTCGCCAATCGGGGTTTGACGCTTGCACCGCCAGAACACTACCTATAGTGTTCTACACTAGCAGACCACGCTAAATCTAGTGCCCGACGTACAGGTCGCGGCACCCGGCCTGCAGCCTGGCCGGCGCGCTGCCGCGCCCGCCTTGCGCCGCCCGTCCGACGCCCTCCCCGGAAAGGAAAACCATGCAAGTTGTCTCTCCCTCGGCCCTGGCCGACACTCCGCGCGCCCCCCAGGCGTCCCCCGCCACGGTCCAGCCTGCGGGCATGGGCAGCGCGCTCGAGCACTACCAGATCATCCGGCGCAACGGCGCCGTCGTGCCCTTCGAGCCGCAGAAGATCGCCGTCGCCATGATGAAGGCCTTCCTGGCCGTGCATGGCGCGCAGGGCGCGGCCTCGGCCAGTGTGCGGGAGATCGTGGACGAGCTGACGCAGACGGTCATGCGCGCCCTCATGCGCTCGCGCCCGGCGGGCGGCACCTTCCACATCGAGGACGTGCAGGACCAGGTGGAGCTGGGCCTGATGCGCGGCGGCCACCACGAGGTGGCGCGCGCCTATGTGCTGTACCGCGAGCGCCGCGCGCAGGAGCGCGCGCACCAGCGCGAGCAGCTCATGCCGCAGATGCCGGCCCTGTTCGTGCAGGACGGCGGCCAGCGTGTCGAGCTGGACGTGCTGCGCCTGCAGGCGCTGATCGAATCTGCCTGCGCCGGCCTGGGCGAGGACGTGCAGGCAGCGCCCATCGCCGCCGAGACGCTGCGCAACCTGTACGACGGCGTGCCCATGGGCGAGGTGTACAAGGCCTCCATCCTGGCCGCGCGTACGCTGATCGAGAAAGACCCTGGCTACACCTACGCTACCGCGCGCCTGCTGCTGCACACCATCGTGCGCGAGGTGCTGGGCCGCGACGTGGCGCCTGCAGAAATGGCCGCCGCCTACGTGCAGCACTTCCCGCAGTTCGTGCAGCGCGGCGTGGATCACGAGCTGCTCGACCCCGCCCTGCTGCAGTTCGACCTGCCTCGCCTGGCTGCAGCCCTGAAGGCAGAGCGCGACCAGCAGTTCGACTACCTTGGCCTGCAGACGCTGTACGACCGCTATTTCCTGCACGTGGACAAGGCGCGCATCGAGCTGCCCCAGTCGTTCTTCATGCGCGTGGCCATGGGCCTGGCCTTGAAGGAGGACGACCGCAATGCCCGCGCCATCGAGTTCTACGAGCTGCTGTCGTCGTTCGACTTCATGAGCAGCACGCCCACGCTGTTCAACAGCGGCACGCTGCGCTCGCAGCTGTCCTCGTGCTACCTGACCACGGTGCCCGACGAGCTGGGTGGCATCTACGAGTCCATCAAGGAAAACGCCCTGCTGTCCAAGTTCGCCGGTGGCCTGGGCAACGACTGGACGCGCGTGCGCGCCCTGGGCGCGCGCATCAAGGGCACCAACGGCGAGTCGCAGGGCGTGGTGCCCTTCCTCAAGGTAGTCAACGACACGGCCGTAGCCGTGAACCAGGGCGGCAAGAGGAAGGGCGCCGTCTGCGCCTACCTGGAAACCTGGCACCTGGACGTGGAGGAGTTCCTGGAGCTGCGCAAGAACACCGGCGACGACCGCCGGCGCACGCACGACATGAACACCGCCAACTGGATCCCCGACCTGTTCATGAAGCGCGTCATGGACAAGGGTCAGTGGACGCTGTTCTCGCCGTCCGACGTGCCCGAGCTGCACGACCTGTACGGCCAGGCCTTCGAGCGCGCCTACACCGCCTACGAGGCCCAGGCCGACAGCGGCCAGCTCAAGCTGTTCAAGCGCGTGCCGGCCGTGGATCTGTGGCGCAAGATGCTCTCGATGCTGTTCGAGACGGGCCACCCCTGGATCACCTTCAAGGACCCGTGCAACATCCGCTCGCCCCAGCAGCACGTGGGCGTGGTGCATTCCAGCAACCTGTGCACCGAGATCACGCTGAACACCAGCGACACCGAGACGGCCGTGTGCAACCTGGGTTCGGTCAACCTGTCGCGCCACCTCAAGGACGGCCGCATCGACCACGACAAGCTGCGCAGCACCATCGCCACGGCCATGCGCATGCTGGACAACGTCATCGACATCAACTACTACGCCGTGGACAAGGCGCGCCAGTCCAACCTGCGCCACCGCCCGGTGGGCCTGGGGCTGATGGGCTTCCAGGATGCGCTGTACGAGCTGCGCGTGCCGTATGCGAGCGACGCGGCCGTGCAGTTCGCCGACGAGTCCATGGAGGCCATCTGCTACTACGCCTACCTGGCCTCCACCGAGCTGTCGCGCGAGCGCGGCACGTATGAGAGCTACGACGGCTCGCTGTGGTCGCGCGGCATCCTGCCGCTGGACTCGCTGGAGCTGCTGGCGCGCGAGCGCGGCGGCCACGTGGAAGTGGACCGCAGCACGCGCCTGGACTGGGAGGCCCTGCGCAGCCAGATAGCGCAGCACGGCATGCGCAACTCCAACTGCGTGGCCATCGCGCCCACGGCCACCATCTCCAACATCGTGGGCGTGGACGCGTCCATCGAGCCCTCGTTCGGCAACCTGTCCGTCAAGTCCAACCTCTCGGGCGAGTTCACCGTCATCAACCAGTACCTGGTGCGCGACCTGAAACGCCTGAAGCTGTGGGACGACGTGATGGTCATGGACCTCAAGCACTTCAAGGGCTCGCTCGCTCCCATCGACCGCGTGCCGCAAGACATCAAGCGGCTGTACGCCACGGCCTTCGAGGTCGAGCCCGCATGGCTGGTGGAGGCTGCCGCACGGCGCCAGAAGTGGATCGACCAGGCGCAGAGTCTGAACATCTACATGGCCGGCGCCTCGGGCAAAAAGCTCGACGAGACCTACAAGCTGGCCTGGCTGCGCGGCCTGAAGACCACCTACTACCTGCGCACGCAAAGCGCTACGCACGTCGAGATGAGCACGGTGAACAAGCGCCAGCTCAACGCCGTGCCCACCGATGCGCACGAGGGCGCGGCGGCCATGGCCGAGCCTGCCACCGACGTGAAGTTCTGCGCCATCGACGACCCCGGCTGCGAAGCCTGCCAGTAACGGCGCGACGGCCCGCGCACAAACCGCCGCATCGAAGCCACACGCAGCAGGCGACCACGCAACAAACGCGGCTGCACAACGCTTCGGTGCTTTCCTTTTTGAAGCACTGCTTCCATAATCCGAGCACTGGAAAAGCCATGCTTACCTGGGACGAAGAAGTCAAGACCCCATCGCAAAATCTCCCGCAGGGCGGCCAGCACAGCGGCCTCCCGCAGGAGCCGCGCCTGCCGGCCCGCGCAGGGCGCGTCGCCGCCGTCGACAAGCGCATCATCAACGGCAAGACCGACGTCAACCAGCTCGTCCCCTTCAAGTACAAGTGGGCCTGGGAAAAATACCTCGCCACCTGCGCCAACCACTGGATGCCGCAGGAGATCAACATGACGCGCGACATCGCGTTGTGGAAGGACCCGAACGGCCTGACCGAAGACGAGCGCCGCATCGTCAAGCGCAACCTGGGCTTCTTCGTCACGGCCGATTCGCTGGCGGCCAACAACATCGTGCTGGGCACCTACCGCCACATCACCGCGCCCGAATGCCGCCAGTTCCTGCTGCGCCAGGCCTTCGAGGAAGCCATCCACACCCACGCCTACCAGTACATCGTCGAGTCGCTGGGCCTGGACGAAGGCGAGATCTTCAACGCCTACAACGAGGTCGCCTCCATCCGCGACAAGGACCAGTTCCTGATCCCCTTCATCGACGCCATCATGGACCCGTCGTTCAAGACGGGCACGCCCGAGGCCGACCAGACGCTGCTCAAGAGCCTGATCGTCTTCGCCTGCCTGATGGAAGGCCTGTTCTTCTACGTCGGCTTCACGCAGATCCTGGCTTTGGGCCGGCAAAACAAGATGACCGGCGCGGCCGAGCAGTACCAGTACATCCTGCGCGACGAGTCCATGCACTGCAACTTCGGCATCGACCTGATCAACCAGCTGAAGCTGGAGAACCCGCACCTGTGGACGGCCGAGTTCAAGGACGAGATCGCGGCGCTCTTTCACCACGCCGTGGACCTGGAATACCGCTACGCCGAAGACACCATGCCGCGCGGCGTGCTGGGCATGAACGCCTCCATGTTCAAGGGCTACCTGCGCTACATCGCCAACCGCCGGGCCACGCAGATCGGCCTGCCGGAGCTGTTCCCCAACGAGGAAAACCCCTTCCCCTGGATGAGCGAGATGATCGACCTGAAGAAGGAACGCAACTTCTTCGAGACGCGCGTCATCGAGTACCAGACCGGCGGGGCGCTGTCCTGGGACTGACACGCGCCAGCGCACGACGGCCATGGGTTTTCTTTCACGCTCCCTCCGCACCAGGCGCCATGCGCCGCAGCGCCGGAGCGTTTTGTCGCATTCGTGGTGGCGGACGCAAGCGTCGTTGCCATGGATCGCCCGCCGCCCAATGCAGGCGCCGGGTGCTCTCTGCCAACCGACCCCAAGGAGAAAATGATGGCAACTGCGAAGAAACCCGCTGCGAAGAAACCTGCAGCCGCCCCCGCCAAGAAGACGACGGGCACGACCGCCAGCGCCAAGGCGCCGGCCACCAAGAAGGCCGCCGCAGGCGCGGGCGCCGCTGCCACCAAGAAGGCCGCCGCACCGGCCAAGAAGGCAGCAGCAGCACCCGCCAAGAAGGCGGCCGTGCCGGCCAAGAAGGCCGCCGTGAAGAAGACTGCAGCAGCCCCCGCGAAGAAGGCTGCGGCGCCGGCCAAGAAGGCGGCAGCGCCCGCCAAGAAGGCCACCGCCAAGACCACCGCCGTGAAGAAGGCGGCACCGGCCAAGAAGGCCGCAGCGCCGGCCAAGAAGGCCGCAGCGCCGGCCAAGAAGGCCGCAGCGCCGGCCAAGAAGACCACGGGCAAGACCGCTGCCGTGAAGAAGGCGGCACCAGCCAAGAAGGCGGCCGCACCCGCCAAGAAGGCCGCAGCCCCCGCCAAGAAGGCAGCGGCACCGGCGAAGAAGGCCGCAGCGCCCGCCGCCAAGAAGGCAGCGCCGGCGGCAGCGAAGAAGGCGGCGCCGGCCAAGAAGGCAGCCCCGGCCGCGAAGAAGGCCGCAGCGCCTGCACCGGCCAAGAAGGCAGCGGCGCCCGCTAAGAAGGCACCGGCCCCGGCGAAGAAGGCCGCCCCTGCGAAGAAGGCCGCAGCGCCCGCGCCGGCACCCGCCGCGCAGACCACGCTGAGCCCGCAGGCGGCCTGGCCTTTCCCCACCGGCGGCAAGCCCTGAGGACGGGCTAGCGCTCCAACGAAAAACCCGGCGCCTGCGCCGGGTTTTTTCTTGTCCTGCTGCTTCAAAAAAGAGAGCTACTGCCGCTTGATTGGCACGGCTTTGCGATAGAAATATATCGTAAACCGGCTCTAGGAAAGCGCCAAAAGCTCCTAATTTTGTAGCGTCTACCAGAAGCTCACACGCTTTCCGGGTCGAAGTCCAGCTCGTAGTTCTGCGGCCCGCGCCGGGCGATCTTCAGCGCGCCCAGGCGGTTGCCCAGCCGGGCGCAGCGCGCCAGGGGCCAGCCGCGCTCCAGACCGTACAGCAGGCCGCCGCGCCAGGCGTCGCCGCAGCCCGTGGGGTCAACCACTTCGGCGGGCGCCGCGGCGGGCACGTGGGTGCGCTCGCCCTGCTCCCAGACTTCGCAGCCCTCGCCGCCCAGCGTCACCACCAAGCCACGCACGCGCTGCGAAATCTCCTGAAGGCTCCAGCCCGTGCGCTCGCACAGCATCTTGCCCTCGTAGTCGTTCACCGCCACCCAGCCGGCCTGGCCGATGAAGCGGCGCAGCTCCTCGCCGTCGAACATGGGCAGGCCCTGGCCCGGGTCGAACACGAAGGGGATCTGCGCGGCGACGAACTGCGCCGCGTGCTCCTGCATGGCCTCGCGCCCGTCCGGGGCGATGATGCCGATGGCCGCGCCCGCCTCGCCGGCCGCGATGCGCGTGCGGTGCGCGTGCAGCATGGCGCCGGGGTGGAAGGCGGTGATCTGGTTGTTGTCCTGGTCCGTCATGATCATCGCCTGGGCGGTGTAGGCGTCGCCCGCCTGGGCCACGTGGCGGGTGTCGATGCCCAGATCGCGCAGGCGCGCCAGGTAGTCCTCGCCGTCGCTGCCCAGCATGGCCACGGGGCGCGGGTCGCCGCCCAGCAGCTTCAGGCTGTAGGCGATGTTGCCGGCGCAGCCGCCAAAGTCGCGCCGCAGCGTGGGCACCAGGAAGGACACGTTCAGGATGTGCAATTGCTCGGGCAGGATCTGCGCAGCAAAGCGGCCCTCGAAAGTCATGATGGTGTCAAAGGCCAGGGAGCCGCAGATCAGTGCTGCCATGTGGTGTGTCGAATCAAAGAGTGGTTAGGGATAGAAGGCCAGCAGCCGGTAGCCGGCCACCGGCGTGCCGCCTTCCAGCTGCACGGGCGCGGTGGCGCTCCAGACGGCCGCGGGCGCCAGCTCGGGGGCGGCGCCCAGCTCGCCCTCCGGACGCAGCACGCGGCGCACCAGCAGCTGGTCCTGGGCGTCGGTCAGTGTCAGTTCCAGCAGCGGCATGGCCACGGGGTGGGCTGCCGTGTTCTTCAGCGCCACCTGCAGCTCGTAGCGGCTGGCGTCGCCGCGCGCCTTCAAAAAGGACGAGCTGTCGATGACCACGGCGGAGATGTCGCGCGGCGGCTGCAGCATGCAGCCCAGGCGCGCGCACAGCTGCTGCAGCGCCACGCGCGCCTGCGGGTAGCGGGCCGACAGCGCATCGCGGTAGTGCAGCGCCGCCTGCCCGGCCAGCAGGGCCGCCAGCGCCAGCACCAGCAGCGCCAGCAGGCCGCGCACGGCCGGCTGGCGCCAGAAGGCGCTGCGGCGGGCGATGCGGACGAATTCGGGCTCGGGGCCGAGCGGGATCTCTTCATCCTCGTCCTCGGCCGGGTAGGTGCGCAGCGGTGGCGACGGGACGGTTTCTTCGGCGGGCGCGGCAAGCGGTGGCTCCGCCTCATCGGCGTCTGCCACAGGCCCCTCGTCCAGCGGCAGCACCTGCGCAGCAGGCTCGGGCAATGCCTCCGGCGCTTCTTCGATCTCTTGCGGCAGCTCTTCAGACAACGCCGGCTCGCTGGCGACAGGCGCTTGGACCTCATCGGCCGGCGCCGGCGCGTTGGCGGCGGATTCCTCCTGCACCGCCGGCGGCACGGGCGTGGCCAGCAGAAAGGCGGGCACGGGTGGCGGCGGCAGTTGCTGCCACGGCGCGGGGGCTGCGGCCGCTGGCGCGGGCTGGGGCGCCAGCACAGTGACAGGGGCCGACGCGGGCGCCTGAATGGATGGCTGAACGGGCGCCGGCGCGGCGCGGGCGCTGCTCCAGACGCTGGGCTCGGCCGGCGGTGCGGCGCGCGTCGGCGCCGCATGCGGCGTGGCCAGGCGGTCCATCGGCATGTCGGCCAGCAGCGGCGCGGGCTCTTCCGGCCCCAGCTGCTCGGTGGCGTCGAACACCTCCTTGCACTGGCCGCAGCGCACCCAGCCGTCCGAGATGCGCAGCTGGTCGGCAACCACCCGGAAGGCGGTCGCGCAATGCGGGCAGCGTGTGATCTGGCTCATCGGCGGAGGATTCTAGGCGCCCGCCCTGTACGGGCGGCGGCGCTCAGCGGCGCGCCGCCATCAGGATCCAGCCGTCCTCGCTGTCGGCCACGGACAGCTGCAGCCACGGAGCGTAGGCCTCCTTCAGCTCGTCGGCCTGGCGCTCCAGGATGCCGGCCAGCACCAGGTGCCCGCCCGGCGCCACGTGGGCGCACAGCAGCGGCGCCAGCACTTTGAGCGGCGTGGCCAGGATGTTGGCCAGCACGGTGCCGTACTCACCCCGCGCCAGGTCAGGCAGGCCGGCACGCAGCTGCACGCCGTTGGCGCGGGCGTTGTCCTCGGTGGCCTGCACGGCGGCCGGGTCGATGTCCACGGCGTCCACGGCTTCAGCCCCGAACTTGGCCGCGCCGATGGCCAGGATGCCCGAGCCGCAGCCGTAGTCCAGCACCGTGCCCAAGCCCCGGGTGCTGCCCTGGCCGGCGATCCAGCGCAGGCACATGCGCGTGGTGGGATGGGTGCCGGTGCCGAAGGCCATGCCGGGGTCCAGCCGCAGTGTCTGGCGCGCGCCGGCGGGCGGCTCGTGCCAGCTGGGCACGATCCAGAACTCGGGCGTGATCTCCACCGGGTCGAACTGCGACTGCGTCATTCGCACCCAGTCCTGCTCCGGCACGGCGGCGATGCCCAGCACCTGGCAGCCGGCAAAAAAGTCCTGCGCCGCCAGCAGCGTGGCGGCCTCCTCGGCCGCGGCCTGGCTGGAAAACAGCGCGGTGACGCGGCTGCGCTGCCAGGCCTCGCGCGGGGCCGGCATGCCGGGCTCGCCGAACAGGGCCTGCTCGGCCTCGGTCTGGGCATCGGCGTCTTCCACCGACACGCTCAGGGCGTCCAGCGCATCAAAGGCCTCGCCCAGCACTTCCACGCGCTCTTCGGGGCACAGCAGGGTCAGCTCGAACATGGCGCATCCCTCACGAAAACGGGCACTCGGGGCCCACAAAAAAGCTGGCACCCGTCGCCAGGTGCCAGCGTGCGAAAGGTGTGCGGCCCGCTCAGCGCTTGCGCTGGGCCAGCCACTCTTCCAGGTAGTGGATGTTGGTGCCGCCGGCCACGAAGTTGGCGTCCACCATCAGCTCACAGTGCAACGGCACGTTGGTGCTGATGCCCTCCACCACCGTCTCGGTCAGGGCCGTGCGCATGCGCGCCAGGGCCTGCTCGCGCGTGTCGCCGTGCACGATGATCTTCCCGATCATGGAGTCGTAGTTCGGCGGTACATAGTAGTTGGTGTAGGCATGCGAGTCCACGCGCACGCCGGGGCCGCCCGGCGCGTGCCACATGGTGATGCGCCCGGGCGACGGCGTGAACTTGTAGGGATCTTCCGCGTTCACGCGGCATTCGATGGCATGGCCCTTGATCTGGATCTGGCGCTGGGTGAAGGGCAGCTTCTCGCCCGCAGCCACCATGATCTGCGTGCGCACGATGTCCACGCCGGTGATCAGCTCCGTCACCGGGTGTTCGACCTGCACGCGGGTGTTCATCTCGATGAAGTAGAACTCGCCGTTTTCGTACAGGAACTCGAAGGTGCCCGCGCCGCGGTAGCCGATCTTCTTGCACGCGGCCACGCAGCGCTCACCGATGCGTTCGATCAGCTTGCGCGGGATGCCCGGCGCCGGCGCCTCCTCGATCACCTTCTGGTGGCGTCGCTGCATGGAGCAGTCGCGCTCGCCCAGGTAGACGGCGTTGCGGTGCTTGTCGGCCAGCACCTGGATCTCGATGTGGCGCGGGTTCTGGAGGAATTTCTCCATGTACACGGCCGGGTTGCCGAAGGCCGCCATGGCCTCGGCCTTGGTCATCTGCACGGCGTTGACCAGGGCTGCCTCGGTGTGCACCACGCGCATGCCGCGCCCACCGCCGCCGCCGGCGGCCTTGATGATCACGGGATAGCCGATGGAGCGTGCGGTGCGGCGGATCTGCACCGGATCGTCGGGCAGCTCGCCCTCCGAGCCCGGCACGCAGGGCACGCCGGCGCGGATCATGGCCTGCTTGGCCGAGACCTTGTCGCCCATGATGCGGATGGAGTCCGGCGTCGGGCCGATGAACTGGAAGCCGCTCTTTTCCACCCGTTCGGCGAAGTCGGCGTTCTCGGCCAGGAAGCCGTAGCCCGGGTGGATGGCCTCCGCGTCGGTCACCTCGGCGGCCGAGATGATGGCCGGCATGTTCAGGTAGGACAGAGGCGAGGGCGCCGGGCCGATGCACACGGCCTCGTCGGCCAGCTTGACGTACTTGGCGTCGCGATCGGCCTCGGAATAGACCATCACCGCCTTCACGCCCAGCTCGCGGCAGGCGCGCTGGATGCGCAGGGCGATTTCGCCGCGATTGGCGACCAGGATCTTTTTAAACATAAGCGCCCCCGCGGCTCATCGCCTGCACGCTGGCGCGTGCCAGGGCCATTTGCTTCGCCCCGCCTGCGGTAGGAACGCCGCGATTGGCCACCAGAATTTTCTTAACCATAGAAGTCTTCCATTGCGCCGCGCACCGCCCGCAGCCTTAAAACCTGGCACACACCGTGCCAGCAGACGCTGCGGATCCGGCTTCGCCGGTCCGCCAGCGTCGTCCCCCTTCCCAGCGCGCGAAGCGCGCGCCAGAGAAGGGGAAGCCGCGCAGCGGCTCAGGGAGTTGTTCTCTTACTCAATCACGAACAGCGGCTGCCCGTATTCGACGGCCTGGCCGTTCTCGCCCAGGATGCGCGTCACGGTGCCGCTCTTGTCGGCCTCGATCTCGTTGAGGATCTTCATGGCCTCGACGATGCATAGCGTCTCGCCTTCCTTGACCTGGCTGCCGACCTCGACGAACGGCTTGGCGCCCGGGCTGGAGGCGCGGTAGAAGGTGCCCACCATGGGCGACTTGACGACATGGCCGGTGGGCGCGGCAGCAGCCGCAGGCGCAGCGGCTTCGGCCACGGCGGTGGCAGGAGCGGCGGCGGCTGCGGCCGGAGCGGCGACGGCCTGCATGGGCGCGGCCATGACCTGCTGCACCACGGTGGTGCCGGCCTTGACGATGCGCACCTTGCCCTCGGCTTCGGTGATTTCGAGTTCGGAAACATTCGACTCGGAGACCAGGTCGATGAGGGTCTTGAGTTTTCGCAAATCCATGGGAGCTCCAGCGGCTAAAAACGGGAAGGGCGCGAATTTACCCGAAATTCACACAACGGTGGTCTATTGCACCGAAATTGCCGCAAATTACTGCTTTTTCTTTGATGCAGTGCTGTGGCTCAGGCCAACGTGGCCCAAAGAGCCAGGTCTTCGGATGTCAGCTCGCCCATTTTACGCTTCAAGATGCTGCCATCTGCCGCAAAAAGTACGGTAAAGGGCAGGCCACCTCGCTCGTTGCCCAGAGCGCGGCCGATGTCCGAGCCGGCCAGCCCGCCCAGCGCCAGCGGAAACTGCAGCGGCACGCGCTGCAGGAATTTCTGCACGTTGGCCGCCTGGTCGATGGCCAGCCCCACCACCTGCCAGCCACGCGCGCGCTGCTCGGCGTGGAAGCGGTCCAGCAGCGGCAGCTCCTGCACGCAGGGCGGGCACCAAGTGGCCCAGAAGTTCAGCAGCAGCGGGCGGCCGCGCAGATCGGCCATGCGCAGCGCCTCGCCCTGCAGGCCTTCGAAGGTGGCGCCCCACAGCTGCGCGGCGGCGTCCGGCTGCGCCGGGCCGGGCGACAGCCGCCAGGCGGCCAGGCCGGCACCGCCCAGCCCGGCCAGGGCGCCGACGCCGATGGCCAGCCAGCGGCGTCGGCCTGATGACAGGAGGGAAGGCGGAGGGGTCGTTTCGGTCATGCGCGGCGGGTGAATGGGTCAGTCATGCGGGGTGGGTGCGTCGTCCTGCTCCAGCAGGCGCTGCACGGCCTGGGCGTCGCCACGCGGCGCGCGGCCGCGCGCGTCGGGGCGCAGGGCGCCGCGCAGATCATCCAGATCGTAGATCAGCAGGTGCACGCCGATGGCCTCGCCCAGCTCGGGCGAATGGCTGGACAGGCTGAGCATCTCCACCGGCTCGCCGCGAAAGCCCGTCACGGCGCGCGGCTCGTAGCTCACGCGGTGGTCGATCAGGGCGATCTCGGCGCTCTTGCTGTCGTCGCAGAACAGGCTCAGGTGGATGTCCGACAGCCGCGTGGCCGTGCCGTGCCAGACGGCGCCGCCCAGGTAGGGGCGAAAGGCCTGCAGCCGCTGCATCCACATCAGGGCCAGCTGGCGCAGGGCACGCAGCTCCTGCGGCTGGGTGTCGGCGCAGAACAGGCCGATGTAGGCGCGCACGGCGTCTTCCACTAGGTCGTTGTCGGGCAGCGCGGTGCGGCTGGGCAGGCCCAGCTCGCGCACGGCGCGGCGCTTGGCGGCGCCCCATTCCAGGCCCTCCTCCACGGCCATGCGGGCGGCGGCGTTGGCGATCTCGATGGCAAGTGCGCTGGAGGACATAGCGATGCGGGCAGGGTGCGGGGGCAGCGGCCATTGTGGCCTGCCGCGGCGCCCCGGGGGCAGCCCAATGCGCTCGCCCGGCAGGGGCATTGCAGCCCGGTCAGCTACGCTTTCAATAGCTGCCAGCGCTTGTGCAGCAAGCGCTGGAGGCTGATTTGACTCATATTCCGCATGGCCCTGCGGCCTTCTTAGAATGCCCCCATGCACATACACATCCTGGGCATTTGCGGCACTTTCATGGGCGGGCTGGCGGCGCTGGCGCGCGAGGCGGGCCACCGGGTGACCGGCTGCGACGCGGGCGTCTATCCGCCCATGAGCGACCAGCTGGCCGCCCTGGGCATCGAACTGATCGAGGGCTACGGCGCCGACCAGATGGCCTTGAAGCCCGACATGTTCGTCATCGGCAACGTGGTCAGCCGCGCCCGGCTGGCGGACAGCACGGCGAAGTTCCCGCTGATGGAGGCCATCCTGGACGCCGGCGCACCCTACACCAGCGGCCCGCAGTGGCTGGCCGAGCACGTGCTGGCCGGCCGCCACGTGCTGGCCGTGGCCGGCACGCACGGCAAGACCACCACCACCTCGATGCTGGCCTGGATCCTGGAGAGCGCCGGCCTGGCGCCCGGCTTCCTGGTCGGCGGCGTGCCGCTGGACTTCGGCGTCTCCGCCCGGCTGGGCCGCCAGGTGGCGGGGCAGCAGCGCCCGCTGTTCGTGATCGAGGCGGACGAGTACGACACCGCGTTTTTCGACAAGCGCAGCAAGTTCGTGCACTACCGCCCGCGCACGGCGGTGCTGAACAACCTGGAGTTCGATCACGCCGACATCTTCGACGACCTGGGCGCCATCGAGCGGCAGTTCCACCACCTGGTGCGCACCGTGCCGCCGTCCGGGCGGGTGGTGGTCAACAGGCTGGAGGAAAGCCTGGCGCGCGTGCTGCACCAGGGCTGCTGGAGCAGCGTGGCCAGCTTCGGCGCGGCCGACAGCGACTTCACCGCCGACGGGCCGCCGCACGACTTCGCCGTGCTGCGCCGCGGCCAGGCCGGGCCGGCCGGCCGCGTGCAGTGGGCCCTGAGCGGCGTACACAACCAGCTCAACGCCCTGGCCGCCATCGCCGCCGCCGAACACGTGGGCGTGGCGCCAGCGCAGGCTTGCGCGGCCCTGGCGCATTTTCAGAACGTGCGCCGGCGCATGGAGCTGCGCGGCAACGTGCGCGGCATCGCCGTCTACGACGACTTCGCCCACCACCCCACGGCGATCCGCACCACGCTCCATGGTCTGCGCCAGCGCCTGGGGCCGAACGCGCGCATCCTGGCCGTGTTCGAGCCGCGCAGCAACACCATGAAGCTGGGCACCATGGCCGCCCAGCTGCCCTGGGCGCTGGAGCCGGCCGACCTGTCGTTTTGCCACACCGGCGGGCTGGACTGGGACGCCGCCGCCGCGCTAGCGCCCCTGGGCGTGCGGGCGCAGACAGCCGGCGATGTGGCCACCCTGGCCGCGCAGGTGGCGGCCGCCGCGCAGCCGGGCGACCACGTGGTGTGCATGAGCAACGGCAGCTTCGGCGGCATCCATGCCCGGCTGCTGCAGCTGCTGGCCGCGCCATGAGCGGCAGCCCAGGCGCCGCAGCCGCCGCGCCGCAGGATCGGTGGATCGCCACCGGCCGGGGCCGCCTGCTGACGCGGCGCTGGGCAGGCAGCAACGACGCGGCCGCGGCGCCGCTGGTGCTGCTGCACGACTCGCTGGGCTGCGTGGCCCTGTGGCGCGACTTCCCCGCCCTGCTGGCGCGCCAGACCGGGCGCAGCGTCATCGCCTACGACCGACTGGGCTTTGGCCAGTCCGACCGGCGCACGGACCGGCTGGCGCCGGACTTCATCGAAGAGGAGGCACGCGAATTCTTCCCCCGGCTGCGCGAGCAGCTGGGCCTGGAGCGCTTCGCCCTGTTCGGCCACAGCGTGGGCGGCGGCATGGCCGTGCACTGCGCGGCCCTGCACGCCGATGGCTGCGAGGCGCTCATCACCGAATCGGCCCAGGCCTTCGTGGAGGACCGCACACGGGACGGCATCCTGCAGGCCCAGGCGGCCTTCCAGGACCCGCAGGAGCGCGAGCGCCTGCGCCGCTACCACGCAGACAAGGCGGAGTGGGTGCTGGACGCCTGGATCGGCACCTGGCTGTCGCCGCAGTTCGCCTCCTGGTCGCTCAACGACGTACTGCCCCGGGTGTGCTGCCGCACGCTGGTGCTGCACGGCAGCGACGACGAATACGGCTCGCGCGCCCACCCCGAGGCCATCGCCGCCCGCGTGGCCGGCCCAGCGCGGCTGGAGGTGCTGGCGGACACCCGGCACGTGCCGCACCGCGAGCATCCCACGCAGGTGGCGCAGCGGGTGGCGGACTTCCTGGCCGCCGCTGCGGACGTCGATCAGTAGCTGCGCCCGCCCTTGTACAGCGCGTGCTGGCGGCGGCTGAGCTGCGCCACCGCCCCCACGCGGGCCATGGCGGCGCCGGCATGGGCGTGGGTGATGGCCATGCCCAGCGCGTCGGCCGCGTCGGGGCCTGGCAAGCCGGGCAGCTGCAGCAGGCGGCGCACCATCTCCTGCACCTGGGCCTTGGCCGCGCGGCCGTGGCCCACCACGGCTTTCTTCATCTGCAGCGCCGTGTATTCGGCCACCGGCAGCTGCGCGTTGACCAGCGCCGTCAGCGCTGCGCCGCGCGCCTGGCCCAGCAGCAGCGAGGACTGCGGGTTGACGTTGACGAACACGATCTCCACCGCCGCCGCCTCGGGCTGGTAGCGCGCCGCCACCTCGCCGATGCCGTCGAACAGCACCTTCAGCCGGCCCGGCAGGTCGCCCAGCGCCAGCCCCGTGGTGCGGATGGTGCCGCTGGCCACGTAGGCCAGCTGCTGGCCCTGCACGTCCACCACGCCGAAGCCGGTGGTCTGCAGGCCGGGGTCGATGCCGAGGATTCTCATGAACTATGCTTTTGATAGCTGCCAGCGCTTGCTGGTATTGGGTTGAAGGCCGTTTTGATGCTTATTCCACGCGTCACGGCAGCTCGGAGCGGCCCATGCGCGCCTGCAGGCTGCGGCTGCGCGCGGCCAGGTAGGCCGAGCCCGGCGTTTTCTCGAAGCGCTTGGGCGCCGGCAGCATGACGGCCAGGCGCGCCGCCTCGCCGGCGGACAGCTGGCGGGCGCTCTTGCGATGGTAGTGCTGCGCCGCCGCCTCGGCGCCGAAGACGCCTTCGCCCCACTCCACGCTGTTGAGGTAGATCTCCAGGATGCGGCGCTTCGTCAGCAGCCGCTCCAGCGCGAAGGTCAGCACCAGCTCCTGGCCCTTCCTCAGCAGCGTGCGCTCGCCCGACAGCAGCAGGTTCTTGGCCAGCTGCTGGGTGATGGTGGAGCCGCCGCGGATGCGCGGCGCGCGCGTGCCGGCGCGGGGGCTGTCCGCCTGCGCGGCCAGCCGGGCGTTGCGCTGCCAGGCCTTTTCCATGGCTTCCCAGTCCACGCCCTCGTGGGTGGCAAAGCCGTCGTCCTCGGCGGCCACCACGGCGCGCTTGAGGTGGTCGGAGATCTGCGCGTACGGCACCCACTGCCGGCGCCAGCGCAGCCCGCCGCCGCCCGCCACCTGTGCCCAGGCCTCGGAGCGCTGGAAGGCGGTGGACTCGGGGTCGATGGCCGCCATGGCGGCGATGCGCAGCACGAAGAACAGCTGCAGCGCCAGCACCGCGCACAGCACCAGGCCCAGCCAGCGCAGCAGCCCCCGCATGGCAGCCGTCAAAACAGGGTTTTGCGGAGCTCGGCCAGCACCTGCTCGGCCGGCGGCTGCACGCCGCGCCACAGCGCGAAGGCGGCCGCCGCCTGGTGCACCAGCATGCCCAGCCCGTCGCGCGGCTGGCCGCCCTGCGCGCGCGCCCAGTCCAGGAAGCCCTGGGCCGCGGGCCCGTACATCATGTCGTAGGCCAGGGCGCCGGGGCGCAGGGCGCCGGCCGGCACGGGGATGGCGCCGCCCTCCAGGCTGCTGGCGGTGGCGTTGATGACGATGTCGAAATCGCCCTTCAGCCCTTGCTGGCCCTGCGCCAGCAGCTCTACTTTGTGTAGCGCCGCCAGTTCGGCGTGGCGCGCCACCAGGGCCTGGGCGCGTGCCGCCGTGCGGTTGGTGACGACGATGCGCCGCGGCTGCTGCGTCAGCAGCGGGCCCAGCACGCCGGCCGCCGCGCCGCCGGCGCCGGCCAGCAGCAGGTCGCAGCCAACGATGGGCCTGCCGGCGCCTTGCACGATGTCGGCCACCAGGCCCAGGCCGTCGGTGTTGTCGGCGTGCCAGCTGCCGTCCGGCTGCAGGGTCAGCGTGTTGGCCGCGCCGGCCAGCTGCACGCGCTGGCTGATCTGGCTGGCACACTGGGCGGCCTCGTGCTTGAAGGGCACGGTGACGTTGCAGCCGCGCCCGCCGCGCGCCGCAAACGCGGCCAGGGCGTCGGCAAAGCCGTCCACCGGCGCCAGCAGCGGCTCGTAGACCAGGGCCTGGCCGGTCAGCTCGGCAAAGCGGGCATGGATCCAGGGCGAGCGGCTGTGGGCGATGGGGTGGCCCACCACGCAGTACAGGTCGGGGGTGGTGCTCATCAGCGCAAATCCGTTTCCAGCGTCTGCTCGCGCGTGAACTTGAAGCGCGCGACCAGCGCCAGCTGGTCCATCTGGGCCCGCATGGCCGGGCCGAAGCTGCCAAACGGCCCGGCGGCGCGGGCGATCGCCTCGGCGCGGCGGTCCAGGTGGCGGTTGCCCGAGCTTTGGGCGATCTCGGTCTCCAGCACGCGCCCGTCGTGGTTGACGGTGAGGATCATGACCAGCTCGCCATAGAGCTTCTTGCCGCCGTGCTCGGGAAAGTTCTGCGTGCCCTTGTCCTCCACCTTGCGGCGCAGCGCGTCGTAGTAGACGGCGTGCACGCCCTCCATGGTGGCGGGGCTGACGTAGCGCTTGCGCGGGCGGGCGTTTTCTTCGTTGATGCGTCGCTCGATCTCGGCCAGCAGCTTTTGCAGGTGCAGGCGCTTTTGCTCCTGCGTCTGCTGCTGGGCGCTGTCGCTGGGCGCGCGCGGGTCGGGCACGGGCATGACGGCCAGCTCCTTGCGCACCTGGGCCAGCAGCTGGGTCTGCTGCTGCAGCATCTGGTCCATGCGGCGCTGGGCGTCCTCCAGGTCTTCGCCGATGGCCGTCAGGGCCGAGTACGGCAGCGGGCTGGTAGCGCGCCCTTGCGCGGCGTCGCCGCCGCCGGCCAGGGCCGACTGGGCGATGGCCTGGGCCTTGTCCGGCGCGCCGGTGGACTTGGCGTTGACCAGGATGACCTCCAGCGGCGTGTCCTGGAACACCCGGTTGAAGCCCTCGGGGTCGACGAAGCGCACGGTGAGCAGCACCGCATGCACGGCGATCGACAGGCCCAGCGCGATCTGCAGCGTGGACAGGCGCTGGGGCAAAGAAGCGGCGGCGTTTTTCACGGCGCCGGATTATCGGCGCTGCCGCCCGCGGCGGCGCCCTCCCCGGCCGCGGCCTCGCCGCTGCCCTCGCCGTCGCCCTGCACGTCCACAGCGATGGCCAGCGGGCCGGCCACGGCGCCGTCGTCGTCCTCGCCGCCATCGCCCTCGTCCACCGGACCGTCGTCGCGCGCATCCAGCGGGTCGTCCAGGCGCTCCAGCACGGTGCCGTTCACGTCCAGCGCGATCTCGTCGATCTCGCCCAGGCGCACGCGCACCCGGGCGCCGCGCGCGAGGTTTTGTGCGCCCAGCACCGGCAGCACCAGGGGCAGCGCATCCGCGCGCACCAGAAAGCCGCCGCCGGGCATGCCGTCGCGCACCACGGTGGCGTCGATCTCGGCAATGCCGTTCTGCTGCAGGTATTTGAGCGTCCACAGCCGCTCCATGCCGGCCTGGTAGGCGTTGTAGGCGCCGTAGGTGGCGTCGAAGCTGCTGATGACGGAAAACAGCTCCGCGTCCTTGGGTTTGAAGGGCGCGGCCAGCGCCGCCGTGCGGCCGTGTCGCGCGCAGGCGATCACCTGCCACTGGTTGACCAAGTCGACGTAGCGGCGCAGCGGCGAGGTGGCCCAGGCGTAGCTTTTCACGCCGATGCCGGCGTGCGGCAGCGCCTTGGCGCCCATGCGCACCTTCACGCCCGGCGCCAGACTGGCCTGGCTGCGGTAGATGCCGGGCACGCCGTGCTCGGCCAGCATCTGGCCCCAGTGGCTGTTGGCGACGATGGCGGCCTCGGCCACGATCAGGTCCAGCGGCGCGCCGCGCTTGCGCGTGCCGATGACCACCGTCTCGCTGCCGTCCGGCTCGTCGCCCGTCTGCCCCTGCAGGCGGAAGGTGTAGTCGGGCCGGGTGAAGCTCTCGGGCTTGCCGCGCACCACCTCGCGCTGGGCCTTCAGGTGCCGCGCCAGGCGATATAAAAATGTGAGCTGCTCGCGCAGGCCGGACAAGGCCCGGGGCGTGTTTTCATGCTCAATGGCCGGGTCGGCCAGCCAGGCCTCGGTGACGATGTGGTCCAGCTGGTCGTGGCGCAGGTTGACGGCGACGGGCACGCGCTCGAGCAGCGTCTCGCTGGCGGTGATGGCCAGCGTCTGCTCGTCGATGCTCACGTACAGCGACACGGCTGGGTTGGCGCGGCCCTCGTCCAGCGTGTAGCGCTGCACCACCTCGTCCGGCAGCATGGTGAGCTTGTGGCCGGGCATGTAGACGGTGGACAGGCGCGTGCGCGCCAGCCGGTCCAGCTCGCCCCCGGGCTGTATCGCCAGGCCGGGCGCGGCGATGTGGATGCCCAGACGCACCGTGCCCGTACCCAGGCCGGTGAGCGACAGGGCATCGTCGATCTCGGTGGTGGCCGAGTCGTCGATGGAAAACGCCTGCACCTCGGCCAGTGGCAGGTCGGCCGGCGGCTCGGGCGCGGCCAGGTCCGGAAAGCCCGTGCCGCGCGGGAAGTGCTCGAACAGAAAGCGCTGCCAGTGGAACTGGTAGCTCGACGCGATGGCCCCGGCGCGCGTCAGCAGGGCCAGCGGCGCCTCGTGGGCGATGCGGCTGGCCTCCACCACGGCCTTGTACTCGGGCGCGTTCTTGTCGGGCTTGAACAGGATGCGGTAGAGCTGGTCGCGGATGGGCTGCGGGCAGCTGCCGGCGGCCAGCTCGCCGGCCCAGGCGTCGATCTGCGCCTGCAGCTGCTTTTTTTTCTCGATGGCGGCCAGGGCCTGCTGCACCACCTCGGCCGAGGCCTTGCGAAAGCGACCCTTGCCGGCGCGGCGAAAGTAGTGCGGCGCCTCGAACAGCGCCAGCAGCATGGCGGCCTGTTCGGCGGGCGGCGCAGAGGCGGAGAAATACTCGCGCGCCAGCTCGGCGAAGCCGAACTCCTCCTCGGGCGCGAACTCCCAGGCCAGCGCCGGGTCGATGCCGCCGGCCTGCTCGCGCGCGGCGGCCAGCAGCTCGGCCGGCGCGGGCTTGTCGAATTTGAGCAGGATGTTGGCGGCCTTGACCTTGACCCGCTTGCCCGAGTCAAGCTCGATCTGCGCGGAATTTTCGGCCTCCGAGAGGATGCGCCCGGCCAGGAACTTGCCGGCGTCGTCAAACAGTGCATGCATAAGGGCGCGATTTTCCCCCATGCGGCCGGCCCGCCCGGGCGGTTGCAGGGTTGCTATGCAAAAAATAGCTGCAGGCGCTTGTCTGGCGGGCGATGGAGGCCGATTTTGCGCCCAATCCAGCAGCCGCCACTGCCCGCCCTATCATGGCCGCGACCATGACGCGCGCGCCCACCGACCGCCCCGAAACCCCGCCCGCGCGCCGGGCCGCCTGCCTGCTGGCCGCCCTGGCCGTGGCCCTGCCCTTCGTCTTTCCGTTCACCGAAGCGCCCAACAGCAACTTCTGGCCACTGATGGCCAGTGCCGCCTGCGCCTGGCTCGTCGCCCTGCTGGCCTGGAGCGGGGCCCTGGCGCGCCGCCACTTGGCGCCCTGCCTGGCGGCGGGGCTGCTCGCGGCCGGCCTGGTCGGCGGCGCCATCGGCCTGGCGCAGTACTTCCTGGGCGACGCCGGCCTGTCGCCATGGGTGCGTGCCTCCAGCCTGGGCCAGGCCATGGGCAACCTGCGCCAGCGCAACCAGCAGGCGACCCTGGTGTCGCTGGCCCTGTGGGCGCTGCTGTGGTGGATGGCCCGGCTGCAGCCCTGGGCGCTGGCACACCCGGCGCGCCGGCTGGCGCCGCTGCTGCTGGCCGCGGCGACGCCCTGGGCACTGGCACTGCTGGCCGCCGCCGGGGCGGCCACGGCCTCGCGCACCGGGGCACTGCAATGGCTGCTGGTCGTGCCGGCGCTGCTGCTGATGTGGCGGCGCGGCGCGGGCGCCCTGGCGCCGGCCGTGTATGCCGCGGGTCTGGCGGCGTATCTGCTGGCCTCCTGGGGCCTGCCGCTGCTGCTGGCGCAGTGGACGGGCGTGCAGGCCGAGGGCCTGTTCACCCGGCTGGCCCAGGGCGCGCACCAGGCCTGCACCAGCCGCGTGGCCCTGTGGGGCAACGTGCTGGAACTGATCGCCGCCCGGCCGTGGACGGGCTGGGGCTGGGGCGAGCTGAAGTACGGCCACTACATCACCCCCTTCGAGGGCCTGCGCTTTTGCGTGCTGCTGGACAACGCACACAACCTGCCGCTGCAGCTGGCGGTGGAGCTGGGCCTGCCCGCCGCGCTGGCCCTGGTGGGCGGCGCCCTGTGGGCGGCCTGGCGCGCCCGGCCGTGGGCCGAGCGCGATCCGGCGCGCCAGCTGGCCTGGGGGGTGCTGGCGCTGATCGCCGCGCACAGCCTGCTGGAGTTTCCGCTGTGGTACGGCCCCTTCCAGCTGGCCGCGGCGCTGGCCGTGGCCGCGCTGCTGCCGCCCCTGCCCGCCGCCTGGCGCGGGCCGCTGCGCGCCGCGGGCGTGGCGGCGCTGCTGCTGGCGCCGGCCGCCGGCCTTCTGCTGGCGCAGGGCTACCGCCCGGTCGCCGCCCTGTATCGCCCGGCGGCCGAACGCCCGGCCGACCTGCGCACGCTGGATGGGCGCGAGGTGGCGCGGCGCTGGCCGGTGTTCGGCGGCCCGGCGCTGTTCGCCTGGCTGACCACCACGCCGGTCGATGCCGCCAACGCCGCCGCCGTGCACGAGGCCGCGGCGCGGCTGCTGCACTACTCGCCCGAGCCGCGGGTGATCGAAAAGCTGATCGCCAGCGCCCGCCTGCTGGGGCGCGAGGACGAGGCCGCGCTGCACGCCGACCGCTACCGCCGCGCCTGGCCGCGGGATTGGGCGCGCTTCAGCCGGGGCCTGCCAGCCAGCAGCACGCCTTGAGAGACACTCAGGCCAAATCGCAGAAGGCGATGACTTCGTCCAGCAGGCGGGGAAAGTCGCTCAGCGCATGGTCGCCGCCGGGCAGCACGCGCTGGCGTGCCTGCGGGTAGCGGGCCACCATCTCGCGCCAGTCCAGCAGCTCGTCGCCCTGGGCGGCTACCAGCAGCTGGGGACCGGCGGGGGGTTGCTCGCGCACGTCCAGCTGGCGCAGCTCGTCGATGAACTCGGGGCGGAAGAAAAAACGCTCCTCGGGGTCGTGCCAGGCGGCCTGCTCACCGATGTAGCGTGCCAGATCCCGCGCCGGGTCCACCGCCGGGTTGAGCATGACGCTGGCGCAACGCGCGTGCTGCGCTACCCAGCTGGCGTAGTAGCCGCCCAGCGAGGAGCCGAGCACGGCCATGCGCGAGTGCGGCCAGGCGGCGATGCCCTCGGCCACCAGCGCCATGGCCGCGCGCGGCGAGGGCGGCAGCTGCGGGCACCACAGGCGCACACCGGGGTGGTGCTGCGCCACGTGGGCGGCCACCAGCTGCGCCTTGGCCGAGCGCGGGGAGGAACGAAAGCCGTGCAGGTACAGCAGATGGGTGTTGGGCATGGCGGCGATTGTGCGGCGCCGCCCCCAGGAAATGCCTTGAAAAGCCCTGCGGCCCGATAATTGCGCCCCCATGGTCGCCAGCACCCGCGCTTCGTTTCACTCGCCCACCCTCGCGCAGCGCATCGCGCCGCTGCTGCGCGGCTTCGACTGGCCGCTGATCCTGCTGCTGCTGGCGCTGGCGGGCATCGGCCTGGTGGCCATGTATTCGGCCGGCTTCGATCACGGCACGCGCTTCGTCGACCACGGCCGCAACATGCTGCTGGCGGCAGGTATCTTGTTCGTGGTGGCGCAGGTGCCGCCGCAGCGGCTGATGGCCCTGGCCGTGCCGCTGTACGCGGTGGGCGTGGGGCTGCTGGTGGCGGTGGCGCTGTTCGGCATCACCAAGAAGGGCGCGCAGCGCTGGATCAACATCGGCGTGGTGGTGCAGCCCAGCGAGCTGATGAAGATCGCCATGCCGCTGCTGCTGGCCTGGTGGTTCCAAAAGCGCGAGGGCCAGCTGCGCGCGCTGGACTTCGTCGTCGCCGGGCTGCTGCTGGCGCTGCCCGTGGCCCTGATCATGAAGCAGCCCGACCTGGGCACCTCGCTGCTGGTGATGGCCGCGGGCATGGCGGTGATCTTCTTCGCCGGCCTGCCCTGGAAGTTGGTGGTGCCACCGGTGCTGCTGGGCGCCGTGGGCATCGCGCTGGTGGTGTGGTTCGAGCCGCAGCTGTGCGCCGACGGCGTGCGCTGGCCGGTGCTGCACAGCTACCAGCAGCAGCGCATCTGCACCTTGCTGGACCCCACGCGCGACCCGCTGGGCAAGGGCTTTCACATCATCCAGGGCATGATCGCCATCGGCTCGGGCGGGCTGTGGGGCAAGGGCTTCATGGCCGGCACGCAGACGCACCTGGAGTTCATCCCCGAGCGCACCACCGACTTCATCTTCGCCGCCTTTTCCGAGGAGTTCGGCCTGGTGGGCAACCTGACGCTGATCGTGTGCTTTCTGCTGCTGGTGTGGCGCGCCCTGGCCATCGCGGCGCAGGCCGGCACGCTGTTCGAGCGCCTGATGGCCAGCGCCGTGGCCATGATCTTCTTTGCCTACGCCTTCGTGAACATGGGCATGGTCAGCGGCCTGCTGCCGGTGGTGGGCGTGCCCCTGCCCTTCATCAGCTACGGCGGCACGGCCATGACCACGCTGGGCCTGGCGCTCGGCGTGCTGATGTCGGTGGCGCGCGCGCAGCACCAACCCACCGAGGGCGGCGTGCAGTAGCCGGGCGCCGGCAGGGTCACGGGGCGCTGCCTAAAATGACCCGATGATCTCCCGCGAACCCACCATCGAGCGTTTGGCCGTCGCCCGCGACCTGCTGCTGACCCCCTTCGGGCTGGACGAATCCCATCTGGGCCAGGCGCTGGCGCACATCCGCGCGCACCAGGTGGACGACGCCGACCTGTACTTCCAGTACACCCGCCACGAGGGCTGGAGCCTGGAGGAAGGCATCGTCAAGACCGGCTCGTTCTCCATCGACCAGGGCGTGGGCGTGCGGGCCGTGAGCGGCGAGAAGACGGCCTTCGCGTATTCAGACGACATCTCCCTGGCCTCGCTCATGGACGCGGCCTCGACGGTTCGGTCGATTTCGGCCGCAGGCAAGGCGGGTAAAGCGCGAGTAGCTCCTAAAAGAGTAGCACAAAGCCGCTCGCTCTACCCCCACATCGACCCCATCGCCTCGATGGACAGCACGGCCAAGGTGCAGCTGCTGGAGCGCGCCGAGCAGCGCGCCCGCGCCAAGGACCCGCGCGTGGTGCAGGTCATGGCCGGCCTGGCCAGCGAATACGACGTGGTGCTGGTGGCGCGCGCCGATGGCCTGCTGGCCGCCGACGTGCGCCCGCTGGTGCGCCTGTCGGTGACGGTGATCGCCGAGCAGAACGGGCGGCGCGAGGTGGGCTCGTCCGGCGGCGGCGGGCGCTTCGGCCTGGCCTACTTCACCGACGAGCAGATCGGCCAGTACGTGGACGAGGCCGTGAGCGCGGCGCTGACCAATCTGGACGCCCGCCCGGCACCGGCTGGCGAGATGACCGTGGTGCTGGGCCCGGGCTGGCCCGGCGTGCTGCTGCACGAGGCCGTGGGCCACGGGCTGGAGGGCGACTTCAACCGCAAGGGCTCCAGCGCGTTCAGCGGGCGCATCGGCGAGCGCGTGGCCGCCAAGGGCGTGACCGTGCTGGACGACGGCACCATGGCGGACCGGCGCGGTTCGCTGAACGTGGACGACGAGGGCCATGCCACGCAGAAGAACGTGCTGATCGAGGACGGCATCCTGAAGGGCTACATCCAGGACGCGATGAACGCGCGCCTGATGGGAGTGGCCCCCACCGGCAACGGCCGGCGCGAGAGCTATGCCCACATTCCCATGCCGCGCATGACCAACACCTACATGCTGGGCGGCGACCGCGACCCGGGCGAAATCGTCGCCAGCATCAAGAAGGGCCTGTACGCCACCAACTTCGGCGGTGGGCAGGTGGACATCACCAGCGGCAAGTTCGTGTTCTCCGCCAGCGAGGCCTTCTGGGTGGAAAACGGCAAGATCCTCTACCCCGTTAAGGGCGCCACCCTGGTCGGCAGCGGCCCCGAGTCGCTCAAGCGCGTGACCATGATCGGCAACGACATGCGCCTGGACAGCGGCGTGGGCACCTGCGGCAAGGAGGGCCAAAGCGTGCCGGTGGGCGTGGGCCAGCCGACCATGCGCATCGAAGGCCTGACTGTGGGCGGCACGGCCTGAAACGGCCTGGCCGACGGTGGAGCGCGACACGCATGCCGCAGACCTCCACCGCCTTCGTCCAGCTGCGCCAGGGCTCGCTGCACAGCTTTGCGGCCCTCAGCCAGTTCCTGAGTGAAGGCGCGGCGCATGAGGATACGCGGCCGCTGCGCGAGCACCTGTCCACGCTGTCGGGGCACATCGAACAGGCCACGCAGGCACGGCGCGCGCACCAGGACGCGGACGCCATCGAGCGCCAGCTGGCCCTGCTGGCGCGCTGCGTCCAGGAACACCAGCGGCTGCTGACGGGCATGGACTCGGCCTGGCACGCGCTGTACGAGTTCGGCGCCTACCAGCGCGCCCTGCGCGAACTGCGCGATGCGCTGGCGCGTTGGAGGCAGGCGCTGGCCGCGCGCGATGCCGCCGCCGAGACCGAGCGCTTTGGCCAGTTCGAGCGCCTGGCCTGGCGCACCCTGGGCGAGGCGCTGCTGGTGATGGACATCTACGAGCACCAGGGCGGCAGCCCGCTGCAGGCCCTGTCCACTCCGCCGCGGCCTTCCCGCACGCCCCTGCTGGCACGCCTGCGCAGCTGGCTGGCGGCCCGCGGCCTGTAGCGCCTGGGCAACGCCGCCCTATGCTGCGGCGCCGCAAACCTGCTACATTGGTCCGCATGCACAGCCGTAGCGCGTCCTACTTTTACTTTTGGTTCTCTATCCTAGGCGGATGAGAGAGGCACGCGCGCACCCCGACTGACAACCGAACCCCTCCCAAGAAACCGCCGAAGCTCCAGCAGCCCGGCGGTTTTTTTTGGCCTTTTTCTTCTTTTTCAACCGATCCCACCCATACCCGAGAGGAAGCAGCCATGAACGCCCGAGTCCCCACCAGCGATGCCTGGTACCCGAACGTCGAGAAAACCAGCCAGACCGACGATCAACGTATCCAGGACATCACCGTGCTTCCGCCTCCAGACCACCTGATCCGCTTCTTCCCCATCCAGGGCTCGCAAGTGGAATCGCTCATCGCCCGCACGCGCCAGAACATCCACCGCATCATGAATGGCGAGGACGACCGCCTGCTGGTGGTGATCGGCCCCTGCTCCATCCACAACCCGGCGGCGGCGCTGGAGTACGCGCGCCAGCTGCAGGCTGTGCGCGAGCAACACGCGGGCGAGCTGGAGATCGTCATGCGCGTGTACTTCGAAAAGCCCCGCACCACGGTGGGCTGGAAGGGTCTGATCAACGACCCCTACCTGGACGGCAGCTACCGCATCGACGAGGGCCTGCGCATCGCCCGCCAGCTGCTCATCGACATCAACCGCCTGGGGGTGCCGGCGGGCAGCGAATTCCTGGACGTGATCAGCCCGCAGTACATCGGCGACCTGATCAGCTGGGGCGCCATCGGCGCGCGCACCACCGAGAGCCAGGTGCACCGCGAGCTGGCTTCGGGCATCTCTGCGCCCATCGGCTTCAAGAACGGCACCGACGGCAACATCCGCATCGCCACCGATGCCATCCAGTCGGCCGGGCGCGGGCACCACTTCCTGTCGGTGCACAAGAACGGCCAGGTTGCCATCGTGCACACCAAGGGCAACCAGGACTGCCACGTCATCCTGCGCGGGGGCAAGGCACCCAACTACGACGCCGCCAGCGTACAGGCCGCCTGCCAGGACTTGGAGAAGGCCGGCCTGCCCGCCTCGCTGATGGTGGACTGCAGCCACGCCAACAGCGCCAAGCAGCACGAGCGCCAGCGCGACGTGGCGCGCGACATCGCCGCTCAGATCGGCGGCGGATCGCGCAGCGTCTTCGGCGTGATGATCGAGAGCCACCTGGTGGCCGGCGCGCAGAAGTTCACCCCGGGCACGGACGACCCGCAGGCGCTGGAGTACGGCAAGAGCATCACCGATGCCTGCCTGGGCTGGGACGACTCGGTCGCCACGCTGGCCGAGCTGGCCGCCGCCGTGAAGGCCCGCCGCGCCGCCGCGGTGTAAGCTCGGCCAGGCCCTTCATCCAACCCTTTTTCAAGGCAAAGGCAGTCACCATGCAAAGCGAAGTGTTCGTCACCCTCACCCCCGGCGATGAGATGCGCCTGGACCTGCAAGGCAGCCAGCCCATGGAGCATGAGCAGGCCCGCCGCTGGCTGGACGACGAATTCACCCGGCTGGAGTGCGAGCCCCTGCGCCCCAGCGGCAAGGTGCTGCTGGCCGACAAGGTGCTCACCGTGGCGCAGGCCGCCGGCGCGCGGCACTTCGCCGATCCGCAGTGGGCCACGCAGTTCGGGCAGGCCACGGTCGCCGCGCTGTCGCGCCCGATGGTGCGTGTGGACGTGCCTGCCATGGCGGTGAGCTTCTGACGCGCTGAAGCGCCCCGCCCCATCAAAAACGCCCGGCACTGCCGGGCGTTTTGCTGTGTGGAGCTGCCACTCAGCCAGCCAGGGCGGGCACTGCCGGCATCAGCGACACGGCCTGGCGCGGCGAATGGCCGGGTGTGGACACCGCACTGCGTACTTCGCCGTGTCCCTCCTGCACACGGAAACGGCTGACGGCCTGGGCCAGCTGGCGGGCCTGCTCGTTCAGCGCCTCCGAGGCGGCCGTGGACTGCTCCACCAGCGCCGCGTTCTGCTGCGTCATCTGGTCCAGTTGGCTCACCGACTGGTTGATCTGTCCCAGGTTGTCGCTCTGCTGGGCCGTGCTCTCGGTAATCTCGGTCACGATACCGGAGACGCGGCGCACGCTGCCCACGATCTGTGTCATGGTCTCGCCGGCCTCGCCCACCAGCCGTGCGCCACCGGCCACGCGCTCAACCGAGGCCTGGATCAGCGTCTTGATCTCGCGCGCGGCCTCGGCGCTGCGCTGCGCCAGGCTACGCACCTCGCCGGCCACCACGGCAAAGCCGCGGCCTTGTTCACCGGCGCGAGCGGCCTCCACGGCGGCGTTGAGCGCCAGGATGTTGGTCTGGAAGGCGATGGAGTCGATCACGCCGGTGATGTCGCCGATGCGCCGCGAGCTCTCCGAAATCTCGCCCATGGTGTGTACCACCTGCGCCACCACGGCGCCGCCGCGCTCGGCCACGCTGGCCGCTTCGGCGGCCAGCCGGCTGGCGCTGCGCGAGGACTCGGCGCTGTGCTGCACCGTGCCGGTGAGCATCTCCATGGAAGAAGCCGTCTCCTGCAGACTGGCGGCAGCCTGCTCAGTGCGCTGGCTCAGGTCCTGGTTGCCGGTGGCGATCTCGGCGCTGGCGGTGGTGATGTTGCCCGCCGCCTGCTGCACCTGCCCCACCAGCGTGCGCAGCGACTGCTGCATGCGCGCCATGGCGTCGATCAGGCTGCCGATCTCGTCGCGCTGGCCCGCGGGCACGGCTTGCGACAGATCGCCGGCGGCGATGCGCTCGGCCAGGCCGCTGGCCTGGTGCAAGGCGCGGGCGATGGAGCGCACCGTGACCAGCGTCAGCGGCACCAGAACCGCCAGGGCCAGCACCACGGCAGCGGCGATCAGCAGCGACATGGTGGCCGTGCGCGCGTCCAGTTGCGCGCGCGCCTCGTCCATGCGCTCGCGCGCCTGCGTGCCCAGGGTGGCCAGCACGCTGTCGGTGGATTCCATATGCGCCTTGAGCCGGTCGGCATAGGCTCCTGCGCCGGCGCCGTCGAGCTGGGCGCGCTCGATCTGCTCAAAGATGGGCGTGATGCCGTCGGCATAGGCCTTGATCTCCGCCAGCGCCTGGTCGATGGCGGCGGCAAAAGGCCCGTCGCCCACATGCGAGCGGCGGACGGTGGCCAGGCCTTCACGCAGCGCGCCCAGCTGCACCGTCCAGGTCTCGCGCAGCGCGCTGACCTCCACGGAGTTGTTGAAGTTGATAACGATGTCCTTCTCCACACGGCGCAGCTGTCCCAGACCGGTGCGCAACTCGCTCATGGAGGTAAGGGTCTGAACCTGCCGGGCGAACAGCTCGTGCATGGTCGATCGGGCTCTGTCCAGCCCCACGTAGCCCATGGCGCCAACAACGGCCAGGAGCAGCAGTGAAAAAACGGTCGCGAAATAAAGCCGCGCGCGGATGGAAAGTCGCCCCGTGATCGTCATGGAATTCCTCTGCCGAGCCTGGTCTACGGCCTGGGTATCGCCGCTTCGTCTGCCGGTGGCGCCACTTTATGTGGCAAAAAAAACGTTCGATAGAGGGTATTCACGATCAAGTTTCCTCACGAACATGTGCAAGCAAGTGTTTTCGGAAATGGAAATTGAAAACAAATTGACACACTTATGAGGAAAAGTGCATGCCAGACCATTACTTCCGGCATCGACGACATCCTTCCCATGTTTCCGCCTTTATCTCCCTCCAGCCGGCAGGCCATCGGCCCGCTGGGCCGGCGCCTGCTGGGCCTGTTTCTGGCCATGCTGGCTTTGAGTCTGACAGGCTCGGCCATCGGCTTCTGGTCGCTGCAGCACATTGGCCGCTCCACCGACGACATGGTCCAGCGCAGCGTGGCCAACGAGCGCCTGGTGGCGGATGCCTATCGCCTGCAGGCCCTCAACGCCGAACGCTACAAGGCTGTCGCCCTGAGCTCGGAACCCGAGGTGGGCGACATCCTGGGTGCCGACATCGACGCCACGCAGCGCCAATACGACGTGCTGATCGCCACCTTGGCGCAGCGCCTCTCAGGCACGCCGGACGAGGAGCTTCTGGCGCAGGTATACCGCCGCGCCACGGTCTTCCGCCAAGCCCGCGCGGAGCTGCTGCAGGCCCGGGACTTCGGGCTCACCTCGCGCATCCGGCAGGTCTACAGCGAACGCTTCATGCCTGCCTCCAAAGCACTCATGGAAGGCCTTGCCGCCCTGACGCAGTCCCAGCGCCAAGCCATTGATTCGTCGGCATTGGTAGTGGCCGACTGGAGCTCCCGTGCCCGCCTGTCGCTGCTGGCTTTCGGTGTCCTGTCGCTGGTGCTCGGCACGCTCCTGGCGCTGTGGCTGGTGGGCCGCATCACGAGGCCCATCGCCCTGGCCAGCGACACGGCCCACCGCGTCGCCGGCCTGGACCTGCGCCAGGACATCGTCGGGCACGACCGCGATGAGACGGGGCAGATGCTGAACTCGCTGTCGGCCATGCAGGGTGCGCTGCGGCGCCTGGTCTGGCAGGTGAGCACATCCGTGCATGGCCTGCACCATGCCTCGACCGACATTGCCAACGGCAACGCACGTCTTTCCCACCGCACAGAGGAAACGGCCGCCAGCCTGCAGGAGACAGCGGCCGCCCTCGAGCAAGTGACGCGCGCCGTGCAGCGATCGGTGGAAACAGCGCAGCTCACCGAGACGCAAGCGGCCCAGGCTGTCGCCGTGGCACGCAGCGGCAGCGACGTCGCGGCGCGCGTGGCGCAAACCATGCAGCAGATATCTCACACGGCGCACAAGATCGGCGACATCACCGGCGTTATCGACGGGCTGGCCTTTCAGACCAACATCCTGGCGCTCAACGCGGCGGTGGAAGCGGCCCGCGCAGGCCAGCAGGGCAGGGGTTTTGCCGTGGTGGCCAGCGAGGTGCGCAGCCTGGCCAACCGCTCTGCCGCGGCGGGCCGTGAGATCCGGGCGCTGATCGCTGCATCGGTCGAACAGATGGATACCGGCGCCACGCTAGCCGCAGACGCACGCCACACCATGGAGCACGTGGTCACGGCCATCCAGGGCGCCGCCCGCACCATGGCCGACATGCGCACCAGCCACCAGACGCAGCAACAGGACATCCTCTCCATCCACGCCGCGCTATCCCGGCTCGACCAGGCAACGCAGCAGAACACGGCGCTGGTCGAGGAATCGGCTGCAGCCACCGAAAGCTTGCGCGGCCAGGCCCACGACCTGGCCGCGCAGGTGAGCCAGTTCCGCCTGCCCGACGAGCCAGCCGGGAGGACGCTTCCCAGCAGCACAACCGCGCTGCTGCCGGCCCACTAGCCCACGCCACAGGCCCGCTCAGCCGACGGGAAGGATGGGAACGTACAGCTCCCCCCCCGAGCGGTTGAACTCCTCGGCCTTGGCCTGCAGCCCCTGGCGCGCGAATTCGCGCACCTCCTGCGTGATCTTCATCGAGCAAAACTTCGGCCCGCACATGGAGCAGAAGTGCGCCACCTTGGCGCTGTCCTTGGGCAGGGTTTCGTCGTGGTATTCCTGCGCGGTCTCGGGGTCCAGGCCCAGGTTGAACTGGTCCTGCCAGCGGAAGTCGAAGCGCGCCTGCGACAGGGCGTCATCGCGCGCACGGGCGCCCGGATGGCCCTTGGCCACGTCGGCCGCATGCGCAGCGATCTTGTAGGCAATGATTCCCTGCTTCACGTCGTCGCGGTCGGGCAGGCCCAGGTGCTCCTTCGGGGTCACGTAGCACAGCATGGCCGTGCCCATCCAGCCGATCATGGCCGCGCCGATGGCCGAGGCGATATGGTCGTAGCCCGGTGCGATGTCGATGGTCAGCGGCCCCAACGTGTAGAACGGCGCCTCGTGGCAGGTCTTGAGCTGCTCGGCCATATTGGCCTGGATCAGATGCATGGGCACGTGGCCGGGACCTTCGATCATGGTCTGCACGTCGTGCTTCCAGGCCGTTTGAGTCAGCTCGCCCAGCGTGTGCAGCTCGGCGAACTGGGCTTCATCGTTGGCGTCGGACGCACACCCCGGACGCAGGCCGTCGCCCAGCGAGAAGCTCACGTCATAGGACTTCATGATGTCGCAAATGTCCTCGAAGTGCTCGTACAGGAAGCTCTCCTTGTGGTGCGCCATGCACCACTTGGCCATGATGGAACCGCCGCGCGAGACGATGCCCGTGCGCCGCTGCGCCGTCAGGTGGATGAACGCCAAGCGCACCCCGGCGTGGATGGTGAAGTAGTCCACGCCCTGCTCCGCCTGCTCGATCAGCGTGTCGCGGAAGATTTCCCAGGTCAGGTCTTCGGCAATGCCGCCGACCTTTTCCAGCGCCTGGTAGATGGGCACGGTGCCGATGGGCACGGGGCTGTTGCGGATGATCCAGTCGCGCGTGGTGTGGATGTTCTTGCCCGTGGACAGGTCCATCACGTTGTCCGCACCCCAGCGGATGGCCCAGACCAGCTTCTCCACCTCCTCCTCGATGCTGGAGGTGACGGCCGAGTTGCCGATGTTGGCGTTGATCTTGACCTTGAAGTTGCGCCCGATCGCCATCGGCTCCACCTCCGGGTGGTTGATGTTGGCCGGAATGATGGCGCGGCCGCGCGCCACCTCATCGCGCACGCATTCGGGCGTGATGATGTTGGGGATGCTGGCGCCCAGGCCGTTGCCCCTCAGGCGCTGCTCGCGCGCGGCGTCCTGCAGGTAGGGCTGCATCCACTCGCGCCGGCCGTTCTCGCGCAGGGCCACGTATTCCATTTCGGGGGTGACGATGCCCTTCTTGGCGTAGTGCATCTGCGTGACGTTGGCGCCGCTGCTGGCGCGCAGCGGTCGGCGCTGCAGGGCCGCGGCCTCGGCGCGCAGCTGCGCCAGGCGCTCGCCCTCCTCAGCCTTCTGGCCGTCGTCCAGCGCCTTGCGCACGCGGCCTTCGTAGCCCTCGGTGTCGCCGCGCGCCGCAATCCATTCGCTGCGCACGCCGGCCAGGCCCCGGCGCACGTCGATTTGCACGGCCGGGTCGGTGTAGGGGCCCGAGGTGTCATAGACGCTGACCACTTCGCCATTGGTCAGCGTGATGTCGCGCACAGGCACGCGCAGGTCGGCGCGGCTGCCGGACAGATAGGCCTTGCGCGAGGCAGGGAAAGGCTCGCGGGCGCTGGACAGCAGCTGGGCGAAACGGTCGAGGTCGGGGGCGTTCATGACGGGCACTCCAGTTCATCAGGACGAATGAATGAAATGCTCCGCAATCGGCCATGAAGGCCTAGTACACCCCGCAGGGGGGACGCAGGCCGGCCATGGCTGCAGCTCTTCTTACGCTGGTACTAACCAGATCAAGTTCGCGGTTTTGGCGGTCGGTCCGCCATCTCAGCACGCCATTTGTCGTTCGTGCACCCCGGAGCAGACGCGAGTATAGGCAGGCGGCCTTCAGGCCAGGCGCTCAAGGGCCAGAACGGCGAAGAACACCAGCCCGGCGATGAGCGTCCACTTCACGATCACGACGCCAAAACGCTTGTAGCGTTGCTGCCCGGTGGCGGCGAAGAAGGCGAACGAGACGGCCGCCGCCAGGAACAGCAGCAGCACGAGCCAGCGAAACAGCAGCATGGCGCGCCCCGCTCACCAGGCCCGCACGGGCTGGGCAAAGCCGCGCGGCGCCTGGCGCTCGTGCTCGAAGGCCATCAACTCCCAGGCATCCTGCTGCGCCAACAGCTCGCGCAGCAGCTGGTTGTTCATGGCGTGGCCCGAGCGGTGCGCGCTGTAGGCCGCCAGCAGCGGGCGGCCCACCAGGTACAGGTCGCCCATGGCGTCCAGGATCTTGTGCCGGGCGAACTCGGCGTCGTAACGCAGGCCATCGGCGTTGAGCACCTTGTAGTCATCCATGACGATGGCGTTGTCCAGCCCTCCGCCCAAGGCCAGGCCGCTGGCACGCAGCATCTCCACGTCGCGGGTGAAGCCGAAGGTGCGGGCACGGGCAATGTCGCGCGCATAGTTGCCCTCGCCCAGATCGAACTCCACGCTCTGGCCGGTGGAGTCCACCGCCGGGTGGGCGAAATCGATCTCGAAGCGCAGCTTGAAGCCGTGGTACGGGTCGAGCCGGGCCCACTTCAGGTTGCTCCCCTCGCCCTCGCGCACCTCCACGGGTCGCGTCACGCGAATGAAGTGCTTGGGCGCGTTCTGCAATTCGATGCCGGCGCTTTGCAGCAAAAAGACGAAGGACGAGGAGGAGCCATCCAGGATGGGCACCTCCTCGGCGGTGATGTCCACATACAGGTTATCCAGCCCCAGGCCGGCGCAGGCCGACATCAGGTGCTCCACCGTGTGCACCTTGGCCCCGCCCACGCCGATGGTGGAGGCCATGCGCGTATCCACCACGGAATCGGCGCGAATGGGAATGTCCACCGGCTCGGGCAGATCCACGCGGCGAAACACGATGCCCGTATCGGGCGCGGCGGGGCGCAGCGTCAGCTCCACCCGTTGGCCGCTGTGCAGCCCCACGCCCACGGCGCGCGTGAGGGTCTTGATGGTGCGTTGCTGAAGCATCGGTCGATTTTAGGCGGCCGGTGGCCCGCTGCACGGCCAACGCCCGGCTATGGCGCCGATAGGGCGTGGGTACGGGCAAAAGGCACAATACGACTCTTGTGTAAGCAAACGTAGGCAATAAGTGCCTCTCCTTTTTTCCGTCATGAACAAACTCAGCTTCAAGGCCAAGATCGTCCTCATGCTGGCCACCGCGCTGCTGGCGCTGCTGGCCATGGCCACCATGGCGCTGCTGCAGGCGCGCCAACTCATCATCCAGGCGCGGCAGGACACCCTGGCCACAGCCGTGCAATCCGCGCACAGCATCGTGATGGCCTACAAGGCCCGGGCCGACAGCGGCGCCGTGCCCAAGGAGGAAGCGCAGAACGCTGCCCGGGAGGCGCTGCGCCTGTCGCGCTACGGCGGGCCGGACGGCCGCACCGAGTACTTCTATATCTGGACGCTGGACAGCCATGGCGTGATGCACCCCATCAAGCCGGAATGGGAAGGCCAGAATATGGACGGGAAGCTCAAGGACGGCACGGGCATGGACCTGCTGCGTCAGATCACCAGTGCCCTGGCCGCCAGCACCGATGGTAAGGCCTTCGTCGCCGCCATGTTCCCGCGGCCGGGCCAGCAGGAGCTGTCCCCGAAGCTGCAGTACGCCATGCGCGTGGACGGCTGGAACTGGTTCGTCGGCTCGGGCCTGTACACCGACGATGTGGACGCGGCCGTGCGCCAGGCGCTGCTCAAGGATATGGCGCTCGTGGCCCTGGTCATGCTGCTGGTGAGCGCTGTGGGCTGGGCGGTATTGCGCTCGGTGCTGCGCCAGATCGGCGGCGACCCGGCGCAGGCCATGGCCGTCATGGCCGAGGTAGCCCATGGCCGCCTGGACGCGCCCGTGCCTGCCAGCACACCCGGCTCGCTGCTGGACGGCCTGGCACACATGGTGGCCTCGCTGCGCCGGCTGGTGGCCGAGGTGCGCTCGGCCTCGGACAGCATCGCCACCGCCGCCGCCGAGATCGCCCAGGGCAACAACGACCTGGCCCACCGCACCGAGGACACGGCCAGCAACCTGCAGGCCACGGCCAGCAGCATGGAGGAGCTGACCGGCACCGTGCGCCAGACCTCGGACTCTGCCCAGACCGCCAACCAGCTGGCCAGCTCGGCCGCGCAGGTCGCCGGGCGCGGCGGCCAGGTGGTAGCGCAGGTGGTGGACACCATGCAGCAGATCAACGCCGGCAGCCGCAAGATCAGCGACATCACCAGCGTGATCGACTCCATCGCCTTTCAGACCAACATCCTGGCGCTGAACGCCGCCGTGGAGGCGGCCCGCGCCGGCGAACAGGGCCGCGGCTTTGCCGTGGTGGCCGGCGAGGTGCGCCAACTGGCCCAGCGCAGCGCCGAGGCCGCCAAGGAGATCAAGACGCTGATCAGCGCCTCGGTGGACAAGGTGGAGACGGGCACGCAGCTGGTGGGCAGCGCCGGCAGCACCATGGACGAGATCGTGGCCAGTGTGCAGCGCGTGAGCGACATCATTGGTGAGATCGGTGCAGCCACCTCCGAGCAAAGCCAGGGCATTGCCCAGGTCAGCACGGCCATGAGCGAACTCGACCAGATGACGCAGCAGAACTCCGCGCTCGTCGAGCAGTCCACCGCCGCAGCCGAGAGCCTGCGCGAGCAGGCGCTGCGGCTGACCCAGGTGGTGGCGCTGTTCCGCCTGGAAGCGGATGCCGCGCCCGTTGCTGCCCACCGCCCCGCGGCCGTGCCGACGCCGCGCCCGGCCGCCGTTCAGCCTCTGGCGACCCGGCAGGCGGCCCCCCCTGCCAGGGCAGCGGCACCGCGCCCGGCCATTGCGGTGCCCACCACCGCGCCAGCCAAGGTGCCGGCAGGCACCCAGGACGACTGGGAATCTTTCTAAAAAAGCAAACAGGCATGAAAAAAAACCGCTGGCACAAACCAGCGGGTTTTTTTGTTTGAGTGGCCTGTGCCCGGCGATCAGTCCGCCTGCTTGCGCAGGAAGGCCGGGATTTCCAGCTCGTCCATGCCGCCCGAGGACAGCGCATCCACGCGTGCCGTGGCCTGGGTGCGATTGGTGCGCCAGACGCTGGGCACGGCCATGTTGCCGTAGTCCGTGCCGCTGGCACCACCGACCACGCCGCCGGCCACGGCCGCACCAGCAACCGGCATGTGGTAGGCCACGTTGTCGGTGCCGGTGCGCAGGCTGCCCTGCACCACCTGCATGGGCTGGCGGCGCGCGCCGGTGCGTGCCAGGCCGGTAGCCACCACGGTCACGCGGATGGCGTCCTCCAGCGTCTCGTCGTAGGCGGCGCCGAAGATCACATGCGCGTCCGGCGAGGCGTAGGCGTTGATGGTGGTCATGGCCAAGCGCGACTCGGCCAGCTTCAGGCTGCCCTTGCTGGCCGTCACCAGCACCAGCACGCCCTTGGCGCCCGACAGGTCGATGCCCTCCAGCAGCGGGCAGGCAATGGCCTGCTCGGCGGCGATGCGGGCGCGGTCCGGGCCGGTGGCCACGGCCGTGCCCATCATGGCGCGGCCGGGCTCGCCCATCACCGTGCGCACGTCCTCGAAGTCCACGTTGACCTGGCCGTACTCATTGATGATCTCGGCGATGCCGCCCACGGCGTTCTTCAGCACGTCGTTGGCGTGGGCGAAGGCCTCTTCCTGGCCCACGTCGTCGCCCAGCACCTCCAGCAGCTTCTCGTTGAGCACCACGATGAGGGAGTCCACGTTGGCCTCCAGCTCGGCCAGGCCCTCTTCCGCGTTCTTCATCTTGCGGCTGCCTTCCCACTCGAAGGGCTTGGTGACCACGCCCACGGTGAGGATGCCCATCTCCTTGGCCACGCGGGCGATCACGGGCGCGGCGCCCGTGCCCGTGCCCCCGCCCATGCCGGCGGTGATGAACAGCATGTTGGCCCCCGCGATCGCCTGGCGCACTTCCTCCTCGGCCTGGCCGGCCGCCTCGCGGGCGCGCTCGGGCTTGTTGCCCGCCCCCAGGCCGTTGTGGCCCAGCTGGATGGTGCGGTGCGCCGAGCTGCGCAGCAGCTGCTGCGCGTCGGTGTTGGCGCTGATGAATTCCACGCCCTGCACACCGCGGGTAATCATGTGCTCGACGGCGTTGCCGCCGCCGCCGCCCACGCCGATCACCTTGATGTGCGTGCCCTGGTTGAACTCGTCGGTTTCGATCATTTCGATGCTCATGAAGGTGCTCCTGTCTTTGCGTTGTAGTCGGGGATGGCCGTAAGGGGTTGGGGGGTTCTGTGGAAGTGATGAAAAAGGACGGTCGTTGCAGGCGGTGGCCTGGCGTGCCGCCAGCGTGCCCGTTTGCGGTGCAGGTAAGGGTTCTTCATGTCAGAAGTTCCCCACGATGAAATCCTTGAAGCGGCCGAACGCCGTCTTCACCGAGCCACTCTTGGCCGCGACCTTGAAGCCGCGCAGGCGCGCCATGCGCGCCTCCTCCAGCAGACCCATGACGGTGGCTGCGCGCGGCTGGGCGATCATGTCGGACAGCGCGCTGGAATACTTGGGCAGGCCGCGGCGCACGGGCTTGAGGAAGATGTCCTCGCCCAGCTCGACCATGCCCGGCATGACGGCGCTGCCGCCGGTGAGCACGATGCCCGAGGACAGCACTTCCTCGTAGCCGGACTCGCGGATGACCTGCTGCACCAGCGAGAAGATCTCCTCCACGCGCGGCTCGATCACGCCGGCCAGCGCCTGCTTGCTCAGCATGCGCGGGCTGCGGTCGCCCAGGCCGGGCACCTCCACCTGCGCCTCGGGCTCGGCCAGCAATTGCTTGGCGTAGCCGCTCTCGACCTTGATGTCCTCCGCGTCCTTGGTGGGCGTGCGCAGGGCCATGGCGATGTCGCTGGTGATCAGGTCGCCGGCGATCGGGATCACCGCCGTGTGGCGAATTGCCCCGCCGGTGAAGATGGCCACGTCGGTGGTACCGGCGCCCACGTCCACCACGGCCACGCCCAGCTCGCGCTCGTCGGGGGTCAGCACGGCCTGGCTGGAGGCCAGCGGGTTGAGCAGCAGCTGCTCCACCTCCAGGCCGCAGCGGCGCACGCACTTGATGATGTTCTCGGCGGCGCTCTGCGCGCCGGTGACGATGTGGATCTTGGCCTCCAGGCGGATACCGCTCATGCCGATGGGCTCGCGCACGTCCTGCCCGTCGATCACGAACTCCTGCGGCTCCACCAGCAGCAGGCGCTGGTCGCTGGAGATGTTGATGGCCTTGGCCGTCTCCACCACGCGGGCCACGTCGGTGGGGGTGACCTCCTTGTCCTTGACGGCCACCATGCCGCTGGAGTTCAGGCCGCGGATGTGGCTGCCGGTGATGCCGGTGTAGACGCGCTGGATCTTGCAGTCGGCCATCAGCTCGGCCTCCTTCAAGGCCTGCTGAATGCTCTGCACGGTGGCCTCGATGTTCACCACCACGCCGCGCTTGAGGCCGTTGGACGGCGCCACGCCCAGGCCGGCCAGCTTCAGCTCGCCGCTGGGCAGCACCTCGGCCACCACCGCCATGACCTTGGCGGTGCCGATGTCCAGCCCCACAACCACGTCTTTGTATTCTTTTGCCATCGCTTGTACCCAGTCCTTGCCCTCAGTTGTTCTGTACCGCGCGGCGCGCCTGCGCCGGCCGTGCGGGCGCGCGTGCCGCGCGGGCGGCCTGCTGCGCCGCCTCGGCGCTCATCACCGTGGTGACCCCGCGCAGGCGCAGCGCGTAGCCGCTGGCGTGGCGCAGGTCGGCGTATTCCAGTGCCGCCACGGTGCGTCCGCCCTGCTCCTGCGCCACGCGCGGCAGCGTGGCCACCAGCCGGCGCACGCGCTCCAGCAGAGCGGCCTCGTCGCCGGCACCCAGCTCCAGCACGGCGCCGCTGTCCAGCAGCACGCGCCTGCCGCCGTGGGGCGTCAGCTCCAGCGTGTCGATGGGCGAGCCCAGCGGCGCCAGCGCCGGCGCCAGGCGCCGGGCCAGGTGCAGCAGCTCGGCCGAGCGCTCGGGCGCACCCACCAGGCGCGGCAGGTTGTCGGCCTCCAGGTCGTCGGCGGCGGCCTCGAAAACCTCGCCGTGGCTGTTGACCAGCATGCCGCTGCCCTCGGGGCCCCAGTGGGCGACCACGTCGTGTTCCTGCAGCTGCACCAGCAGCCCGCTGGGGAAGTCGCGCCGCACCTGGGCGCGGCGCACCCAGGGCACCTGCTCGAAGGCACGGCGCGCGGCGTCCAGGTCCAGCGTGAAGAAGTTGCCCACCAGCTGCGGCGCCACGTTGGCGCGCAGGCTCATGGCGCTGGTGTGCACCAGCTCGCCCTGCACGGCGATGCGCCCCACGGCGAAGGCCGGGTGGCGCAGCACCCAGCCGCCGCAGGCCCACAGCACGGCCACGGCCACGCCGGCGAACAGGACCGTGGCGGTCACGTTCATCAGGCGTACGTCCAGCGGTGCGGGCAGCGTGGCGCTCATGTCCTTTGCGTCCTCTTTAGTCCTGCGGCTGCGCGCGGCCCTGCAGCGCGTCCAGCGAGGCGTCGGCCAGGATGCGCAGGCACAGGTCCTCGTAGCTGATGCCGGCGCTGCGTGCCGACAGCGGCACCAGCGAGTGGCCGGTCATGCCCGGCGAGGTGTTGATCTCCAGCAGAAAGGGCTGGCGGTCGCTCTTGCGCACCATGACGTCGGCACGCGCCCAGCCGCGGCAGCCCAGGGTGCGGAAGGACCGCACCACCAGTTCCTGGATGGCGCGCTCCTCGGCCTCGGGCAGGCCGCTGGGGCAGTGGTACTGCGTGACGTCGGTGAAGTACTTGTTCTGGTAGTCGTAGTTGCCCTCGGGGGCCACGATGCGGATCACCGGCAGCGCCTGCGCGCCCTCGCCCTGGCCCAGCACCGGGCAGGTGGTCTCGTCGCCGTCGATGAACTGCTCGCACAGCACCTCGGGGTCGAAGCGCGCGGCCAGCTGGTAGGCCTGCTGGCACTGGCCGATAGACGTGACCTTGGTCAGCCCCAGCGTGGAGCCCTCGCGTGAGGGCTTGACGATCATGGGCGCGCCCAGCGCCTGGAAGGCCTGCGCGGTCTCGTCGGCGCTGGCCACCAGGCGCCAGTCGGGCGTGGACAGGCCTTCGAAGCGCCAGATGCGCTTGGTCATGATCTTGTCCATGGCGATGGCGGAAGCCATTACGCCCGGGCCGGTGTAGGGAATGCCCAGCAGTTCCAGGGCGCCCTGCACCGTGCCGTCCTCGCCGTGGCGGCCGTGCAGCGCGATGAAGCAGCGGGCGTAGCCATGGGACTTCAGCTCAGACAGATCGCTTTGCGAGGGGTCGAAGGCGTGCGCGTCCACGCCGCGCGCGCGCAGCGCCTGCAGCACGCCGCCGCCGGACATCAGCGACACCTCGCGCTCGCTGGAGGCGCCGCCCATCAGCACCGCCACCTTGCCCAGGCCGGCCACGTCGATTTTTTGGTCAAATTGGCTCATAACGTCCGTCCCTCCTGCGCTGGCAGCTCATCTTTTTGTAGTAAACGTGCGGTCTCGCCGGCCACCGCGCCGATGGAGCCGGCGCCCATGCACAGCACCACGTCGCCGCCTTGCGCCAGCGCGGCGATGCGCGCCGGCAGCTGGCCCACGTCGGGCTCGAAGACCGGCTCCACGCGGCCGGCCACGCGCAGCGCGCGGGCCAGGGCGCGGCCGTCGGCGGCCACGATGGGCGCCTCGCCGGCGGCGTAGACCTCGGCAAGCAGCACGGCGTCGGCCTGGCCCAGCACGGCCACGAAATCCTCGAAGCAGTCACGCGTGCGGCTGTAGCGGTGCGGCTGGAAGGCCAGCACGATGCGCCGCCCCGGCCAGGCGCCGCGCGCCGCGGCCAGCGTGGCGGCCATCTCCACCGGGTGGTGGCCGTAGTCCTCGATCAGCGTGAAGCTGCCGCCACCGGCGGCCGGGAGCTCGCCGTGGCTCTGGAAGCGCCGGCCCACGCCGGTGAAGGCGGCCAGAGCGCGCAGCAGGGCCGCGTCGGACACCTCCAGCTCGGCCGCCACGGCAATCGCCGCCAGGGCGTTCTGCACGTTGTGCAGGCCGGGCAGGTTCAGCACCACGGACAGGGGCGCCAGCACCTCGGCACCGATGCGCCGCTGCACCTGGAAATGCATCTGCGTGCCCACGGCACGCACATCGGTGGCGCGCACCTGGGCGCCCTCGGCCAGGCCATAGGTGGTGATGGGCCGGCCCACCTGCGGCGCGATGTCGCGCACGGCTGCGTCGTCCACGCAGAGGATGGCGCGGCCGTAGAACGGCATGCGGTGCAAGAAGTCCACGAAGGCCTGCTTGAGGCGGCCGAAGTCGTGGCCGTAGGTCTCCATGTGGTCGGCGTCGATGTTGGTGACCACGGCCAGCACGGGCAGCAGGTTCAGGAACGACGCATCGGACTCGTCGGCCTCCACCACGATGTATTCGCCTTGGCCCAGGCGCGCGTTGCTGCCAGCGCTGTTCAGGCGCCCGCCGATGACGTAGGTCGGGTCCAGCCCGGCCTCGGCCAGGATGCTGGCCACCAGGCTGGTGGTGGTCGTCTTGCCGTGGGCGCCGGCGATGGCGATGCCGCGGCGCAGGCGCATCAGTTCGGCCAGCATCAGGGCGCGCGGCACCACGGGGATGCCGGCGGCGCGGGCGGCCAGCACCTCGGGGTTGTCCGCCTGCACGGCGGTGGAGGTGACCACCGCGTCCGCGCCATCGATGTGCGCGGCGGCGTGGCCCACGTGGGTGGCGATGCCCATGGCGGCCAGGCGCGACAGCGTGCTGCTGTCCGCCAGGTCGGAGCCGGAGACGCGGTAGCCCAGGTTGTGCAGCACCTCGGCAATGCCGCACATGCCCGAACCGCCCAGGCCGACGAAATGGATGTGGCGAATGGCGTGTTTCATCGCGCAGCGAGCTCCTCGCAGGCCATCGCCACCTCGCGGGCAGCCTGGGTTTTTTGCATCTTTTTGGCCTCTAGCGCCCGCTGTACAAGCGCAGGCCGCTCTGTATTTTGTAGCATCTGCGCCAGCCCTTCGGGCGTCAGCCGGTCCTGCGGCACCAGCCAGCCGGCGCCCGCGTCGACCAGGAAGCGGGCGTTGGTGGTCTGGTGATCGTCCACCGCGAAGGGGAAAGGCACGAACACTGCCGCCGCGCCCACGGCCGCGATCTCGGTCACGGTGCTGGCGCCGGCCCGGCAGACGATCAGGTCGGCCTGGGCGAAGGCCTCGGCCGTGTCGTCGATGAAGGGGGTGAGCGTGGCCTGCACGCCTGCCGCCTGGTAGTTGGCGCGCAGCTGCTCGATCTGCGTGGCGCCGCTTTGGTGCGTGACGATGGGGCGCTGCTGCTCGGGGATCAGCGCCAGCGCCTGCGGCACGATCTCGTTGAGCGCACGCGCGCCCAGGCTGCCGCCCACCACCAGCAGCTTGAGCGGGCCGCTGCGGCCGGCAAAGCGCTCGGCCGGGCCGTCCTGCTGCGTGAACGCGGCGCGCAGCGGGTTGCCCACCCACTGGCCCTTGTTCAGCACCCCGGGAAAAGCAGTGAAGATGCGGTGGGCCACCATCGACAGCACACGGTTGGCCATGCCGGGCACGGAGTTCTGCTCGTGCAGGACCAGCGGGCAGCCCGCGGCCGAGGCCACCAGCCCGCCGGGGAAGGTGACGTAGCCGCCCAGGCCTACCACCACGTCCGGGCGCACGCGGCGCAGCACGCCCCATGCCTGCCAGAAGGCGCGCAGCAGGCGCAGCGGCAGCAACGCCAGCGTCAGCACACCCTTGCCGCGCACGCCGGAGAAATCGATGGCCTCGAAGGCGAAGCCCTTGGGCGGCACGATGCGCGACTCCATGCTGCCGGGCGTGCCCAGCCAGTGCACGCGCCAGCCGCGCGCGGCCAGCTCCTCGGCCACGGCCAGGCCAGGGAAGATGTGGCCGCCGGTGCCGCCGGCCATGATGAGGGCAGTTTTCTGCGTCATGCGCGGCCTCCGCGCATCAGCGCTGCGCGCTGGCCCGCGCTGGCGCACGGGCGCAACTTGTTTTGGCGAAACAAACTTCTCATGCGCGGCCTCCGCGCATGAGAAGTTTGTTTTCGTAATCCACCCGCAGCACCACCGCGATGGCGACCAGGTTCATCAGGATGGCCGAGCCGCCGAAGCTCATCAGAGGCAGGGTGAGCCCCTTGGTCGGCAGCGCGCCCAGGTTCACGCCCATGTTGATGAAGGCCTGAAAGCCGATCCAGATGGCCACACCCTGCGCCACCAGGCCGGAGAACACCCGGTCCAGCGCGATGGCCTGGCGACCGATGTGCATGATGCGCCGCGTCATCCACAGGAAGGCCAGAATCAGCACCAGCACGCCCACCAGACCGAACTCCTCGCCGATCACGGCCAGCAGGAAGTCGGTGTGCGCCTCGGGCAGCCAGTGCAGCTTCTCCACGCTGCCGCCCAGCCCCACGCCGAAAATCTCGCCGCGGCCGATGGCGATCAGCGCGTGCGACAGCTGGTAGCCCTTGCCCAGGGCGTGCGCTTCACTGAACGGATCGAGGTAGGCAAAGATGCGCTCTCGCCGCCAGGGCGACAGCCACACCATGGCCGCGAAGGCCAGCACCAGGATGGCGGCGATCACGAAGAACATGCGCGCGTTCACCCCGCCCAGGAACAGGATGCCCATGGCGATGACGGCGATGACCATGAAGGCGCCCATGTCGGGCTCGGCCAGCAGCAGCGCGCCCACCACGGCCACGGCGGCGGCCATGGGCAGCACGGCGCGGAAGAACCGCTCCTTGACCTCCATCTTGCGCACCATGTAGTCGGCGGCGTAGATCAGCACGGCGAACTTGGCCAGCTCGGACGGTTGGAAGTTCATGATTCCCAGGCTGAGCCAGCGGCGGGCGCCGTTGACCACCGTGCCCACGTGCGGGATCAGCACCGCGATCAAGAGCACCAGCGACACCACGAACAGCCATGGCGCCATGCGCTCCCAGGCGTTCATCGAGACCTGGAAGGCGATCAGCGCCGCCACGAAGCCCACACCGATGGCCACCGTGTGGCGCACCAGGAAGTGCGTGGGCGCGATCGAGCCGAAGCGCGGGTTGTCCGGCATGGCGATGGAGGCCGAATACACCATCACGATGCTGGCGGCCAGCAGCAGCACCACCACCCACAGCAGCGCCTGGTCAAAGCCCAGCACGCGCGCCGGTGTGGCCGCCGTCTGGCGGTATTCGGTGCCGCCCACGCGCACCGGCAGCACGTCGGCCGCGGCGCGCGGCTCGCGCCCCGGCAGCAGGCGCTGCAGCAGTCCCGTGGCCGTGGTGCGGGCGGTGGCGGCGCCGCTACTGCTGCTGCTCATGCCATGCCTCCGCCGATCATCTGGCCGGCCTCTTCGGCCAGCGCCTGCACGGCTTCGCGGAACACCTGGGCGCGGTGCTCGTAGCCGCCGAACATGTCCCAGCTGGCGCAGGCCGGCGACAGCAGCACGGCGTCGCCGGCGTGGGCGCGCGCCGCGGCCTCGCGCACCGCGTCCGGCAGCGTGGCCGCATGCAGCAGGGGCACGCCCGTGTCCTGCAGCGCGGCGCGGATCTGCGGCGCGTCGCGCCCGATCAACACCACGGCGCGGGCGTGGCGTGCCACCGGTGCGGCCAGCGGGGAAAAATCCTGCCCCTTGCCGTCGCCGCCCAGGATGACGACCAGGCGCCGCTCGGCCCCCAGGCCCGACAGCGCGGCCACCGTGGCACCCACGTTGGTGCCCTTGCTGTCGTCGAAATACTCCACCTCGGCCACGATGGCCACGGGCTCCACGCGGTGCGGCTCGCCGCGGTATTCGCGCAGGCCGTGCAGCAGCGGGGCCAGGGTGCAGCCGGCCGCCTGCGCCAGAGCCAGCGCGGCCAGGGCGTTGGTGGCGTTGTGCCGGCCGCGGATGCGCAGGGCGTCGGCCGGCATCAGGCGCTGGATGTGCAGCTCTTCGCCTTCCGGGCGGCCGGCGCGGCCACGGCGTGCCGTCTCGTCGGCCTCGTGCGCGCGCACCAGCCAGGCCATGCCGTTGACCACCTCGATGCCGAAGTCGCCGGGCCGGCGCGGCATGTCGGCGCCGAAGGTGACGTGCTCGCGCTGGCGCAGCACCGCCGGCCGCCCGCGCACGGTTTCACGCTCGGGCGGCGGCAGCATGTCCATGACGGCCGAGTCCTCGCGGTTCAGCACCATCAGGCCGTGGCGGCCGAAGATGCGCGCCTTGGCGGCGCCGTAGGCCTGCATGCTGCCGTGCCAGTCCAGGTGGTCCTGCGTTAGGTTGAGCACGGTGGCGGCGGTGGGCTCGAAGCCGGCCGCGCCGTCGAGCTGGAAGCTCGACAGCTCCAGCACCCAGGCCTGCGGCAGCTCGTGCGCGTCCAGGCGCGCGGCCAGGGTGTCCAGCAGCGTGGGGCCGATGTTGCCGGCCACGGCCACGTCCAGGCCGGCGTGCGCCAGCAGCTGGCCGGTGAGGGAGGTCACCGTGGTCTTGCCGTTGGTGCCGGTGACGGCCAGCACGGCGGGCGCGTAGCCCTGGGCCTCGCGCAGTGCGGCAAGCGCCTGGGAATATAGGTCAATTTCGCCCCAAACGCTTGCCTGGCAAGCGCCGGCAGCTCTCAATACAGGAGCAATATCGCTGGGCGCCAGACCCGGCGAGCGCAGCACGGCATACAGCTCCCGGCTCTGCACCAGAGCCTCGTCGAACGGCCCGGCGACGAACTGCGCCTGCGGCAGCTGCGCGCGCAGGGCGGGCAGCTGGGGCGGGTTGTCGCGCGTGTCGGCCACCAGCACCTCGGCGCCGCAGCGGGCGCACCAGCGCGCCATGGCCAGGCCCGAGGCGCCCAGGCCCAGCACCAGCACGCGCCGGCCGGTCAGCAGCGTGGCCAGGGCCTGCTGCGCGGCGGCGTAGTCCAGCGGAGCGGCGGCTGGCTCGGCCGTCTGTTCTGCCTGGAGGGTGGCCGGCACGCCGGCCGGCTGTTCGCCGTCCGCCTGGCCGACCTCGGCGAAGATGCGCGCAACGAACCGCGCCGCCTCGGCGGCGGCGGTCAGCGCGGGCGCGGCGGCGTCCGGTGGCACGGGGGGTTGGACGGGCTCGTCGTTCATCGCAGCTTTAGCGTGGACAGACCGATCAGGCACAGCAGCATGGTGATGATCCAGAAGCGCACGACGACCTGCGTCTCCTTCCAGCCGCTTTTCTCGAAGTGGTGGTGCAGCGGCGCCATCTTCAGCAGGCGCCGGCCCTCGCCGTAGCGGCGCTTGGTGTACTTGAACCAGGTCACCTGCAGCATGACCGAGAGGGCCTCAACCACGAAGATGCCGCCCATGATGGCCAGCACGATCTCCTGGCGCACGATGATGGCGATGGTGCCCAGGGCCGCGCCCAGGGCCAGCGCGCCCACGTCGCCCATGAAGACCTGGGCAGGGTGGGTGTTGAACCACAGGAAGGCCAGGCCGGCGCCGGCCATGGCGGCGCAGAAGATCAGCAGCTCGCCCGAGCCAGGGATGTGCGGGAACAGCAGGTATTTGGAATAGCTGGCGCTGCCCGTGACGTAGGCAAAGATGCCCAGCGCCGAGCCGACCATGATGACCGGCATGATGGCCAGGCCGTCCAGGCCGTCGGTCAGGTTCACGGCGTTGCTGGAGCCGACGATGACCAGGTAGGTCAGGATGACGAAGCCCAGCACGCCCAGCGGGTAGCTCACCTCCTTGAAGAAGGGCACCAGCAGGCCGGCCTTCGGGGGCAGGTCCAGCGAGAAGCCCGACTGCACCCAGCTGACGAACAGCTCGAAGACGCGGGCGTTGGAGTTCTCGGAGATGGAGAACACCAGGTACAGCGCCGCCAGCAGGCCGATGACGGACTGCCAGAAGTACTTCTCGCGCGAGCGCATGCCCTCCGGGTCCTTGCGCACCACCTTGCGCCAGTCGTCCACCCAGCCGATAGCGCCGAAGGCCAGCGTGACGGCCAGCACGATCCACACGAAGCGGTTGGACAAATCGAACCACAGCAGGGTGGAGATGGAGATGCACAGCAGGATCAGCACCCCGCCCATGGTCGGCGTGCCGTTCTTGGCCAGGTGGGTCTGCATGGCGTAGCCGCGCACGGGCTGGCCGATCTTGAGCGCCGCCAGCATGCGGATCACGCGCGGGCCGGCCACCAGGCCAATCACCAGCGCCGTCATGGCGGCCATCACGGCGCGCAGCGTGAGGTACTGGAACACGCGCAGGAAACTCAGCTCGGGCGACAGCCCCTGCAGCCACTGGGAAAGCATCAGGAGCATGCGACCACCCCTTCTTCCTGGATGGCCTGCACCACCTGCTCCATCTTCATGAATCTCGATCCTTTCACCAGCACGCTGCCCGCCTCGGGCAGGGCCTTGCGCAGCGCTGCCAGCAGCGCCGCCATGTCTTCGAAATGCCGGGCGCGCTCGCCGCAGGCGACTGCGGCATGGGCGCTCAGGGTGCCCAGCGCGTAGACCTGCTCGATGCCCACATCCCGCGCATGCGCGCCTGCCTCGGCGTGGAACTGCGCACCCTGGTCGCCCACCTCGCCCATGTCGCCCAGCACCAGCACGCGCGGCGCCGGCAGCTCGGCCAGCACATCGATGGCGGCGCGCACCGAGTCGGGGTTGGCGTTGTAGCTGTCGTCCACCACGGTGATGGCGCGGCCGGCCCGCTGCAGCGCGAAGGCGCGGGAGCGGCCGGTCACCGGCCGGAAGGCCTGCAGCCCCTGCGCGATGGCCGCCAGCGGCGCGCCCGCGGCCAGCGCGCAGGCCGTGGCGGCCAGGGCGTTGGCCACGTTGTGCCGGCCGGCGATGGACAGCCGGATGGCAAAGTCGCCGGCCGGGGTGGCGATATGCACCTGCCAGCCGCCGTCCTGCCAGTCCGCCCGGGTGGCGTACACGTCGCTACCGTCGCCGAAGGTGAGGCAGCGGCGCGCGCCGGCCAGGCCTCGCCACAGCGGGGCGAAGGCGTCGCCCGCCGGGAAGACGGCCGTGCCGCCCTCCGGCAGGGCGGCCAGCACGCTGCCGTTCTCCTGCGCCACGGCCTGCACGGTGTGCATGAATTCCAGGTGCTCGCGCTGGGCGTTGTTGACCAGCGCCACCGTGGGTTGCGCCATGGCGGCCAGGCGGGCGATCTCGCCCGGGTGGTTCATGCCCAGCTCCACGACCGCCGCGCGGTGCGTGGAGCGCAGGCGCAGCAGCGTCAGCGGCACGCCGATCTCGTTGTTGAAGTTGCCCCGCGTGGCCAGGGCCGCATCGCCCAGCCAGGCCTGCAGCACGGCGGCCGTCATCTGCGTGACGGTGGTCTTGCCGTTGCTGCCCGTCACGGCGATGAGCGGCAGCGGGTGCTGGGCGCGCCAGCCTTCGGCCAGCGCACCCAGGGCGGCCAGGGTGTCCTGCACCTCGATGCCCGGCAGGCCGGCCTCTTGCAGACCGCGCGCGGCCAGCGCCGCCACGGCGCCGCCGACGCGCGCCTGGGGCAGGAAGTCGTGCGCGTCGAAGCGCTCGCCTGCCAGCGCCACGAACAGGTCGCCGGCGGCCAGGGTGCGGGTGTCGGTGTGCACGCGGGCGATCGGCGTGGCGCCGTCGCCCACCAGGCGCGCCTGCGGCAGGCGCCGTTGCACCAGGGCGTGGGCCTGGGCCAGCGTCATCTGCGGCGCGGCGGGGCGCAGGGCCAGCGCAGCACGGGCCTGCTCCAGGTCGGAGAACGGCCGGCGCACGCCCTGTGTTTCCTGATAATCCTCATGGCCCTTGCCGGCGATCAGCACCACGTCGCGCGCATCGGCCTCGGCCAGCGCCAGCCGAATAGCGGCGGCGCGGTCAGGCTCGGCGCGCACGCTGGTGCCAGCGATGGTGCCCGCCAGGATCTGGTGGATGATGGCCGCGGGCTCCTCGCCGCGCGGGTTGTCACTGGTCACGATGACCTGGTCGGCGCCCTTTTGCGCCACGGCGCCCATCAGCGGGCGTTTGCCCGCGTCGCGGTTGCCGCCGCAGCCGAACACGCACCACAGCCGCCCGCCGCGCTGCGCTGCCATGGGCGCCAGCGCCGCCAGCGCCTGCGCCAGCGCGTCCGGCGTGTGGGCATAGTCCACGGCCACCAGCGGCTGGTCGGGCGCGGTGATCTGCTGCATGCGCCCGGGCACCGGGTGCAGCCGGGCGCAGGCGCGCACGGCGTCCTCCAGCGGCACACCCAGGGCGCGCAGGCCGGCGATCACGCCCAGCAGGTTGGACACGTTGAACAGGCCCACCAGCTGCGTCTGCAGGGGCACGCTGTGCACGCCCTCGGCCACAGTGAAGGCCAGGCCGGCGCCGGTGGTGACCACGTCGCGCGCCTGCAGCCGGGCCGGGCCCTGCATGGACACGCTCCACAGGTCCAGCGGGCGCCCGGACAGGCTCTGGTGCAGCTCGGCGCCGCGCGCGTCGTCGACGTTGACCACCGCTGCCTGCAGCCCGGGCCAGTCGAACAACTGGCTCTTGGCCTGCCAGTAGGCGGCCATGCTGGGGTGGTAGTCCAGGTGGTCCTGCGTGAAGTTGGTGAACAGCGCCACGCGGATGTGCGTGCCGGCCAGGCGGTGCTCGGCCAGGCCGATGGACGACGCCTCGATGGCGCAGGCGCCGTGCCCGTCCTGCACGAAGCGGGCGAAGGCGCGCTGCAGCCGCACCGGGTCGGGCGTGGTCAGGCCGGTAGAGGCCAGGTCCGGCGGCACGCCAATGCCCAAAGTGCCCACCAGAGCGCATCCAGCCTGCGCGGGCAGCTTCTCTTTCGATAGCACGTTGAGGGCTTCTGCCAGCCACCAGGAGGTGCTGGTCTTGCCGTTGGTGCCGGTGACTGCCAGCACCTGCAGGCGCTGGCTGGGCTGGCCGAACCACTCGGCGGCGATCTGCCCCGTGGCGGCCTTCAGGCCGTGCAGCGCCGCGACGGCGTCGCCCGCACCGCTGAAGTCGAACGCCTGCACGCCCTCGCCTTCCACCAGACAGGCGGCGGCGCCGCGCGCCAGCGCATCGCCCACGTGGGCGCGGCCGTCGGTGGCGGCGCCGGGCCAGGCGATGAAGCCGTCACCGGGCGCCACCAGCCGGCTGTCGGTCTGCAGCGTGCCGGCCACGCGCTCGCGCAGCCAGTCCACGGCCTGCTGCAGCGATGCCAGCACGAGCGGCTGCGCGGTCATAGGGATTCCTCCACCGGGTTGGCGACGATCAGCGGCTTGACAGCCACGTCCGGCTGCACGCCCATCAGGCGCAGGGTCTGTTGCACCACCTCGCTGAACACCGGCGCGGCCACGGCGCCGCCGTAGATCACGCCGGCGCCGGGTTCGTCCACCATGACGGCGACGATGATGCGCGGGTTGTCCACCGGCGCCAGGCCGGTGAACCAGGCGCGGTACTTGCCCGTGGCGTAGCTCTTGCCCACCTGCTTGCGCGCCGTGCCCGACTTGCCACCGACCGAGTAGCCCACGGTCTGCGCCTTCTGGCCGGTGCCGCCGGGGCCAGCGGCCATCTGCAGCATCTTGCGCACCTCGTTGGCGGTGCGCGCCGAAAACACCGGCACCCCGGCGGGCGGGTGGTCGGTCTTGAGCATGGTGGCCGGGATGATGCGGCCCTCGTTGGCGAACACGGTGTACGAGCGCGCCATCTGGAACAGGCTGGCCGACAGGCCGTAGCCGTAGCTCATGGTGGCCTGCTCGATGGGGCGCCAGCTCTTGTAGGGGCGCAGGCGGCCGCTGACGGCGCCGGGGAAGGTGAGCGCGGGCTTCTGACCGAAACCCAGCGCCGAGAAGGTCTCCCACATCTCCTGCGCCGGCATCTGCATGGCCAGTTTGGTGGTGCCGACGTTGCTGGACTTCTGCACCACGCCGGCCACGGTGAGCACGCCGTAGTTGTGCGTGTCATTGATGGTCGAGCCCGTGATGGTGAGACGCCCGGGCGTGGTGTCCACCAGGGTATCCGGGCGCACGCGGCCGCTTTCCAGCGCCAGGCCGATGGTGATGGGCTTGATGACCGATCCGGGCTCGAACACGTCGGTCAGCGCCCGGTTGCGCAGCTGCTCGCCGCTGAGCTTGGTGCGGTCGCTGGGCGAGTAGCTGGGGTAGTTGGCCAGCGCCAGCACCTCGCCGCTGCGGGCGTCCAGCACCACCACGCTGCCGGCCTTGGCCTTGTGCAGCTGCACCGTGTCGCGCAGCTTCTGGTAGGCGAAGAACTGCACCTTGCTGTCGATGGACAGCTGAAGGTCGCGGCCGTCGACCGGCGGTACCTCGGCGCCAACGCCCTCCACCACCCGGCCCAGGCGGTCCTTGATCACGCGGCGCGAGCCCGGCTTGCCGGCCAGTTCCTTGTCGAAGGCCAGCTCCATGCCTTCCTGGCCGTGGTCCTCCACGTTGGTGAAGCCCACGATGTGCGCCGCCGGCTCGCCTTCGGGGTATTGGCGCTTGTATTCCTTACGCTGGTAGATGCCCTTGATGTTCAGCGCCGCCACCTGCTGGCCCACGTCCCAGTCCAGCTGGCGCTTGATCCAGACGAAGGTCTTGTCCTCATTGGCCAACCGGGCCATCAGCGCGGGCAACGGCATGTCCAGCAGGCGCGCCAGGGCCTTCAGGCGCGCGCGGCCCTCGGCGCTGTCGTTGTCCACGTCCTCGGGGATGGCCCAGATGCTGGCCGCCGGCACGCTGGAGGCCAGGATCAGCCCGTTGCGGTCCAGGATGCGGCCGCGGTTGGCCGGCAGCTCCAGCGTGCGGGCGAAGCGCACCTCGCCCTGGCGCTGGAAGAAGTCGTTGCCGATGACCTGCACGTAGGCCGCGCGCCCGGCCAGCGCAAAAAAGCCCAGCGCCACCAGCGCAACGATGAACTTGCTGCGCCACACGGGCGTTTTGGCCGCCAGCAGCGGGCTGGAGGTGTAGGCGACGGCGCGGCTGCTCACGAGGGGGCCTTCCCGGGGCCTGCCGCAACAGCGGCGGAAGCGGCCGGCGCACCGGCGCGGCCGTCATCCGTGACGTACTGGGTGATGGCGGGCGTGGCCATGCGCATGTTCAGGCGGTCGCGCGCCAGGCGCTCCACGCGCAACGGCGTGGCCTGGGCGCGCTTTTCCACCTGCAGGCGCTGCTGCTCGGTGGCCAGCTGGCGCGACTCGGCCAGGGCGCGGTGCAGCTCGGTGTACAGGCGGCGCGACTCGTACTGCGTGTGCACGAGATACAGGGCGCTGGCCATCACGGCCAGCAGCAGCACCACGCTGAGCCGGGTCATGCCGGGGTCTCCGTGCGCTCGGCCACGCGCATGACGGCGCTGCGCGCGCGCGGGTTGGCGGCCACTTCGGCCGCGCCCGGCTTCACCCGCGCCACGGCCGCCAGCCGCATGGGCTGCGGCTGGGCGAAGGGCGCGCGCCGGTCGTAGACCTCCTTGGTGTGCTGGGCAATGAACTGCTTGACGATGCGGTCTTCCAGCGAATGGAAGCTGATGACCACCAGCCGCCCGCCCGGCGCCAGGATCTGCAGGCTGGCTGCTAGCGCCTGGCGCAGCTCTTCCAGCTCGGCGTTGATGAAAATCCGAAAAGCCTGAAAGGTGCGCGTGGCCGGGTGCTGGCCAGGCTCGCGGGTCTTGACCGTGCCAGCCACGAGGTCGGCCAGCTCGGCAGTTCGCGTGATCGGGCCCTGCTTTGTGCGCCAAGCAGCAATCGCCTTTGCAATGGGGCCAGCAAACCGTTCTTCGCCATAGTCACGTATCACCTCCGCTATCGCGGCCGGATCGGCCGCCGCCAGCCAGTCGGCCACGCTCTGGCCGCGCGTGGGGTCCATGCGCATGTCCAGCGGGCCGTCAAAACGAAAACTGAAGCCCCGCCCGGGCTCGTCGATCTGGGGCGAGCTCACACCCAGGTCCAGTAGCAGGCCGCTGGCGCTGGCCGCGGGCAGCTCGCCCAGGTGGGAAAAGCCCTCGTGGCGGACGGACAGGCGCGCGTCCTGGATGCTCTCGGCCTCGGCGATGGCCTGGGGGTCCTTGTCGAAGGCCACCAGCCGCCCGTCCTGCGCCAGGCGCGACAGGATCAGCCGCGAATGCCCGCCGCGCCCGAAGGTGCCGTCCACGAAGGTGCCGTACGCGCCCAGCGGGCCGCCGAGCAATGCATCGACAGCCTCGCCCAGCAAGACTGTGGTGTGCCGCAGGGGCGCGTTCATGTGGGCCCCTTAAAACGAAAAATCCCGAAGGACATCGGGCATCTGCGCCTGCATGGCCTCGGCTTCGCGGGCCTCGTAGGTGCTCTTGTCCCACAACTCGAGATGGGTGCCCATGCCCAGCAGCACTGCCTCCTTGGACAGGCCGGCGGCGGCGCGCAGCTCGGGCGAGACCAGCACGCGACCGGTGCCGTCCACCTCCACATCCATGGCGTTGCCCAGGAAGATGCGCTTCCACCACTGAGCCGACATGGGCAGCTGGGCGATGCGTTCGCGGAACTGCTCCCACTGCGCACGCGGGAAGACCATCAGGCAGCCGTCGGGGTGCTTGGTGATGGTGAGTTCGCCGCCCAGGGCGTCACGATGCCGGGTCGGCACGGACAGCCGCCCCTTGGCATCCAGACTCAGCGATGACGCCCCTTGAAACACGGAAACTGAACCCCTCGGTCGGTATGGCCTTCACAGCGCGATGACGAAAAAAGCGCGTCGGAGGCCACTTTTCACCACTTCATTGCACTTTTTTGCACTGTAGCAGGAAAAGCACACCAGGCAAGGGGGCATGCCATAACATTTTGCAATGAAATCAAGGACTTAGCCGGCAAAGCTCAGCCCTTGCCTGGCAAAAAAACCTTGCCAGCCAAGCAGTTAGCTGCTGCTATGGAAGTGGTTTGTGAAGCACCGGCGGGCCTTGCCCGCCTTCATCACAGGATGTATCGGGACAGATCCTCATCCTGGCTCAAAGACGCCAGCCGCTCGTCTACGTAGGCCGCGTCCACCACCACCGTCTGACCCGACAGGCGGGTGGCGCCGAAGCTGACTTCGTCCAGCAGCCGCTCCATCACCGTGGCCAGGCGGCGAGCGCCGATGTTCTCGGTGCGCTCGTTGACGTCGCAGGCGATCTGCGCCAGCCGGGTGATGCCCTCGGGGGTGAACTGCAGCTGCACCCCCTCGGTGGCCAGCAGCGCCTGGTACTGGCGCACCAGCGAGGCGTCCGTCTGGGTCAGGATGGCCTCGAAGTCCTGCGCGGACAGCGAGGCCAGCTCCACCCGGATGGGAAAGCGCCCCTGCAGCTCGGGGATCAGGTCGCTGGGCTTGGCCAGGTGGAAGGCGCCCGAGGCGATGAACAGCATGTGGTCGGTCTTGACCATGCCGTATTTGGTGGACACGGTGGTGCCCTCCACCAGCGGCAGCAGGTCGCGCTGCACGCCCTGGCGCGAGACCTCGGCGCCGCCAGCCTCCTGGCGGGCGGCCACCTTGTCGATTTCGTCGATAAAGACGATGCCGTTTTGCTCGGCATTCGCCAGAGCGCGCTGGCGCACCTCGTCCTCGTTGACCATGCGGGCGGCCTCCTCGTCGGTCAGCAAGCGCAAGGCCTCGCCGATCTTGAGCTTGCGCGTGCGCCGCCGTTCCTGGCCCATCTGGCTGAACATGCCGCGCAGCTGCTCGGTCATCTCCTCCATGCCCTGCGGGCCCATGATTTCCAGCTGCGGGCGGGCCTCGGCCAGTTCGATCTCGATGTCCTTGTCGTCGAGCAGGCCCTCGCGCAGCTTCTTGCGGAACACCTGGCGCGCCGTGCTGTCGGCCGGCGGCTCGCCGGTGCGGGCGCTGGGCAGCAGCACGTCCAGAATGCGCTCCTCGGCCGCGTCCTCGGCGCGGGCACGCAGCTTCTTCATGTCGGTCTCGCGCGTTTGCTTGACGGCGACCTCCACCAGGTCGCGCACGATGGCGTCCACATCCTTGCCCACGTAGCCCACCTCGGTGAACTTGGTGGCCTCCACCTTGATGAAGGGGGCGTCCGCCAGGCGCGCCAGGCGGCGGGCGATCTCGGTCTTGCCCACACCCGTGGGGCCGATCATCAGGATGTTCTTGGGCGTGATCTCCTGGCGCAGACTGCTGTCGACCTGCTGGCGCCGCCAGCGGTTGCGCAGGGCGATGGCCACGGCGCGCTTGGCGCCGGCCTGGCCGACGATGTGGCGGTCGAGTTCGGAGACGATCTCCTGGGGAGTCATGGACAAGGACATGCTGCGGCCTGCCTGAAAAAATAGAGCCAAATTGGCCTCCAGACCTTGCCAGTCAAGCGCTGGAAGCCATCAAAAGAGAAGCAACCGCCGGCCGCTCAGAGCGTCTCGACGGTGTGGTGCATGTTGGTGTAGATGCACAGCTCGCCGGCGATGGCCAGCGACTTGCGGACGATGTCCTCGGCCGGCAGATCGGTGTTGTCCAGCAGCGCCTTGGCCGCCGAGTGCGCGTAGGCGCCGCCCGAGCCGATGGCGACGATGCCCTGTTCAGGCTCCAGCACGTCGCCGTTGCCCGTGATGATCAGCGAGGCGCTGTGATCGGCCACGGCCAGCATGGCCTCCAGGCGGCGCAGCACCCGGTCGGTGCGCCAGTCCTTGGTCAGCTCGATGGCCGCGCGCGTCAGGTGGCCCTGGTGCTTTTCCAGCTTGGCCTCGAAACGCTCGAAGAGGGTGAAGGCGTCGGCCGTGGCGCCGGCAAAGCCCGCCAGCACCTTGCCGTGGTGCAACTTGCGTACCTTGCGGGCCGACCCTTTGACGACGATGTTGCCCAGGGTGACCTGGCCGTCGCCGCCGATGGCGACCTGGACGCTGCCGTCCGGGCGCTCGCGCCGCACGCTGAGGATGGTGGTGCCGTGAAACTGTTCCATGGGAGAGGAAATGGGGCGGGGCCGCGCGTTTGCAACCACGCCGGCGCGCCGGGCGGGCCGCTTCAGTCCTGGCGCGGCACGATCCAGGCGTGTTCGTTGACGCCGATCACGTTGAAGAACACGGCCACCAGGCGGTGCAGGCGGCGGAACTCCAGCTCCTGGCCGGCAGCCTGCTGCGTGGCCGCCCAGTTCAGCACGCCGCCCACGGCCGCGAAGTCGATGCGGATCAGCTGCCCGCATTCCACCACCAGCGGCGCGCCGGGCCGGGCGAAGGACTGCAGGGCCTGCAGGGCGGCGCTAGCGTCGCCCTCGATGTGGCCGACCAGAGCCGGCAGGGGCGGCTCGTCGATGCCAGCCGGCTGCGACAGGGCGAACCCCGAAGTCATGTACAGGTCGCTGTCGGGCGCGTCGCGCATCGGGGCGCCGTCAGCTTCCGGCGCAGCCGGGGCGTCCGCGTCGCCGCTGAAGCCGCAGCGCGGCGCCGTCCAGGACGGCGGGGATATCTCGTAGGTGACGCAGTAGTCCAGCGCGGCCAGTTCGAACTCGTCGGCCCAGCCCATCACGCGCAGCAGCGCCATGCGCAGGCGCCACCACTGCGGGTCGCGCGAGCGCTCGCCCGAAGGCGTTTGCGCCTGCACCAGCGCGCGCAGCGCAGGCACGCCGATGAAGCGCAGCTGCACGTCCTGGCCGGCCCAGCGCTCCAGCAGCTCGGCCAGGGCCGGAACGGCTGCCGGCTCGATGCCGGTCAGGCGGCTCCAGGTCAGCGTCCAGGGCGATGCGGCGCGGGCCAGCGAGGCCTGCAGCGCAGCGATGGACTGCAGGGTGATCAGCGGCGGGGCGTTCCAGGTCAGCTCGCGCTGCTGCGCGGCGACGGCCGTGCCGCTGCCGGCCACGTCCACCTTCAGGCCCAGCTGCAGCGGAATGGAGAACCACGTCGGCGCCGAGCGGCCGAAGCGGGCGGCGTAATCGATGGACAGGGTCTCGAACTGCTCCTGGCGTCCGGTGGCGCGGTGCAGGTCGAACAGCGTGTACCAGATGTGCTCCTGCTCGGCCGGGGGTGTGCCCTCGCGCTGGGCCAACACGTCCTTGAGGGCGGCCTCGGCGCCGTCGTAGTCGGCATTGGCGAAGCGGATGGCGGCCTCTTCCAGGTCGGGGTCGTGCACGAACTTCTCGCGCGCCGGCGCGGCGTGGGGCGCGGGAGCAGCCGCGGGCTCGGGTGCCACGGCCGGCGGGAACAGCGGCTCGACCATGGCCGGCGCGGGGGGCGGTGCGGCGACCGGGGGAGCGACCGGCGCCGGCATGGTCATGGGCGCGGTCGGCGCGAAAGCGCGGCCGTGCTCGCCGGCGGCAAAGGGCGAGCCGGCCAAAGCCGAGGCCATGGCGGCCGATGCCGGGGCTGGCTGGTCGGGGTCGATGCGCGGCGCTGGAGCATCAGCGGCCGGCGGCAGCGGAGCAGGCGCCATGGCCGGCCTACCCGGGGGGGCGCCCTTGCCCTTCCACCACTGCTGGGACATCTGCGCCTCGATCTCGTCGATCTTGCGCAGCGTGTCGGCCCGGTCGTCGGGCGAGGTCATGCTGGTCTGAAAAGCCGAACTGCGCGGGCCCGCATCGTCGGTGCGCTCGGCGCGAGCCCCTTCGCTGCGGCGCAGCTTGCGTAGGTAATCGAACTCGCGGCGGCGCACGAAATCGTTGCGGCGCTTGCGCTCGATCATCTCCTTGAGCATCTGCTTGCTGTACTGGCTCTCGCGCTCTTCATCCATGGCGTCGAGCTCGGACCAATTCACGGTGGGGTTGCGCACGAAGCGCACCACCTTGGACAGCAGCCCGCGCGTGGAGGACGACGGCGGCGATGAGGAGGAAGATTCGTCCTTGCTCATGCGGCCCATTGTGCCTCGTGCGCGGCTGTGGCGATTGCGGGAAAAGCAGGAGGGGCGACGGTCAATCGCCGAACATCTTCTGCTTGAGCTCGCGGCGCTGCTGGGCCTCCAGCGACAGCGTGGCCGTGGGGCGGGCCAGCAGGCGGGGCACGCCGATGGGCTCGCCGGTCTCGTCGCAATAGCCGTAGTCGCCAGCGTCGATGCGGGCGATGGACTGCTCGATCTTCTTGAGCAGCTTGCGCTCGCGGTCGCGGGTGCGCAGCTCCAGGGCGTGCTCTTCCTCGATGGTGGCGCGGTCGGCCGGGTCGGGCACGACGACGGTGTCCTCGCGCAGATGCTCGGTGGTCTCGCCGGCGTTTTCGTGCATGGCCTGCTTGAGCTCGACCAGCTTGTGGCGGAAGAACGCCATCTGCTTGTCGTTCATGTACTCGCTCTCGGGCATGGCCAGCACTTCCGCGTCGGTCAGCTCCTCGGCGGGCTTGGTCTTCCAGTTGTTGGCCAGCTTGGGATCTTTCTTGGCGGCCGCCACAGATTTTTGCAGGGTCGTAGTCATGGTCTGAATGATGAAGCTGGCGTAGCGGACAGCGCTTGCACGCTGCCGGCCGTCGTAGGTTGTTCGAATTTCCGCCGGCCGCAGGGCGCAGCGGGGAAGCTGCCCATGCTGCCTGCGGAACCGGATGCGCGGTGTAGTGCCAGCTGCTGTGCGCCTGTCGGACGACCGGCCTGCAACAGCAACCAGCGCTTACGCCGCGCCAGGCGCGGGTGGCACGCCCCTGCGGCCACTAGCGTGATTTGGCGGGGGCGTTCGAGCCGGGGCGCGATTGTATAGACCATGGCAGGCGGGGGCCAGGGAGCAACGCATACCGCACGGGGTCACTGCGCCATGGCCGGCGCACGCCTCAGGCCAGGCACTGGCCCAGGCCCTGCTCGAAGATGTCGCGCGGCAGGTCGATGCCAATGAAGACCATGCGGCTGACGCGCGGCTCATCCGCCGTCCATTCGGGTCCCAGGTCGCTGCCCATGAGCTGGTGCACGCCCTGGAAAATGACCTTGCGGCTGGTGCCCTTCATGTCCAGCACGCCCTTGTAGCGCAGCATGCGCGGGCCGTAGATGTTGACGATGGCGCCCAGGAAATCTTCCAGCCGCGCCGGATCGAACGGGCGATCGGCGCGGTAGACGAAGCTCTTCACGTCGTCGTCATGGTGGTGGTGGTGCGGGTGGTGGCAATGCTCGCCATGCTCGTGGCCATGGTCGTGGTGGTCATGGCCGCAGTGCTCGTCATGCACGTGTCCGTGGTCGTGCCCGTCGTCCTCCTTGAGGAAGTCCGGGTCGATGTCCAGCCGCGCGTTCAGGTTGAAGCCGCGCAGGTCCAGCACCTCGGCCAGCGGCACCTCGCCAAAGTGCACGGCCTTGATGGGCGCGCGCGGGTTCATGTGCTTGAGGCGGTGGATCAGCGCGTCCTTCTCAGCCTCGCTCACCAGGTCGGTCTTGGACAGGAAGATCTGGTCGGCAAAGCCCACCTGGCGGCGTGCCTCCTGGCGCTCGTTGAGCTGGCTGTCCGCGTGCTTGGCGTCGACCACCGTGATGATGGAATCGACCAGGTAGGTCTCGGCGATCTCGTCGTCCATGAAGAAGGTCTGCACCACCGGGCCGGGGTCGGCCAGACCGGTGGTTTCGATCACCACGCGCTCGAAGTCGAGCATCTTCTTGCGCCGCTTGGCGGCCAGCAGTTGCAGCGTCTCGCGCAGGTCCTCGCGAATGGTGCAGCAGATGCAGCCGTTGCTCATCTGCACGATCTGCTCTTTCGACTCGGTGAGCAGGATGTCGTTGTCGATGTTCTCCTCGCCGAACTCGTTCTCGATCACGGCGATCTTCTGGCCATGCGCCTCGGTCAGCACGCGCTTGAGCAAAGTGGTCTTGCCGGCCCCGAGGAAGCCGGTGAGGATGGTGACGGGGATCAGGGACATGGAAGGCGCCTTGCGGGAATGGCTTGCAACAAAAGCGCCCGCGCCGCCGCCAGGGGCGCGCGCGGGCCGATTCGGGGCCTGACTGTAGCGAAGCCGCCAAGCCCCGGCCTGCGGGGTTGATATTCAAGCCTTTTTGGCCTCCAGCGCTTGTCAGCCAAGCGCCAGCAGCTATCTATTCAATAGCAATCAGTCTATCTGCGCCAGTAATTGTTGGCGGCTGCTACGGTCTGGAAGTTGAGGGCCACCACCTGCGAGGCGGCCGTCAGCGCCTGGTGGTCCTCGGCGTACTCGGGGCGCAGGCGGTGCAGCACCTCGGGGTCGGGCTGGGTGTATTTCACGCCGCGCCGGCTCAGGGTGATGGCCAGCTCGAAGCCCTGCTGGGGCGTGTCGGTGATGAGGGAAGGCAGCCAGGTATCGGCCATGAGTCGCTCCTTTCGTGGGGGGATGGAAAAGTGCACGGGAGGTGACACTTTCCCACGCCTGCCGCCCGGCCGCAAGGCAGCGCCCCAGGCCCGGCCCTTCAGTCCCCGCTCTTCTTGTGCGCGCGCGGATGCGCCTGGTCGTACACCTGGGCCAGGTGCTGGAAGTCCAGCCGCGTGTAGACCTGGGTGGTGGTGATGCTGGCGTGGCCCAGCAGCTCCTGCACGGCGCGCAGGTCGCCGCTGGACTGCAGCAGGTGGCTGGCAAACGAGTGGCGCAGCATGTGCGGGTGCACCGGCGTGGTCAGGCCGGCCACGCTGCTGCGCTCGCGCAGGCGCAGCCAGACGGTCTGCGCCGTGATGCGCGCGCCGCGCCGGCCCACGAACAGGGCGCAGTCGTCCAGTCGTCCAGCGCCGCCGCCGAAGGGCAGCGCCCGCTGCGACAGCCAGTGCGCCAGCGCCCGCGCCGCCGCGCCGCCCAGGGGCACGCTGCGGCGCTTGCCGCCCTTGCCGAAGACGTGGGCCTCGCCCGCATCCAGGTCCACCCAGCCGCGGCCCTGCTGCTGGGCGGCGCTGCTAGCGGCCACGTCCAGCCCGACCAGCTCGCCCACGCGCAGGCCGCAGCCGTACAGCAGCTCCACCACGGCGGCATCGCGCGCCTCCAGCCAGGGGTCGGCCCCGGGCTGCTCGTGCTCGGCCAGGCGCACGGCGTCGTCCACCGGCAGGGCCTTGGGCAGCGGCTTGGGCGCCTTGGGCGCGCGCACGTCCTGCACCGGGTTGTGCGCGATGAGGCCCTGGCGCGCCGCCCAGGCATAGAAACCCCGCCAGCCCGACAGGATGAGCGCGATGCCGCGCGCGCTGCGCCCGCCGGCGTGCATCTGCGCGGCGAAGCGGCGGATGTGGCCACTGCCCAGCTGCAGCAGCGGCAGCTGCGCCTCGCGCGCATGGGCGCACAGGCGCTGCAGGTCCAGGGTGTAGAGGATGAGGGTGCGCGCGGCCAAGCGCTTTTGCACCCGCGCGTAATCCAGGTAGGCCAGCGCCTCGGCGGGCAGGCCGCCGTCGGCCGGGGGCACTGCCTCGGGGCTCACTGCAGGCGCGACAGGGCGCTGCTGGCCAGCTCGGCCATGCGCACCAGGAAGTCCGTGCCCATGGTGGCCTCGAAGCGCTGCGCGTCGTGCGAGGCCAGCACCACCAGGCCGAAGGCCGGGCTGTCGGCGCTGTCGATGGCGCCCTCGCGCAGCGGCAGCAGCGCCAGCGAGCGCGCCTCCTGCGCGTCGGGCAGCCAGGCCGTGGCCTCGAAGCCCAGATTGGGACCGCAAAACGGCATGGTCAGCGACGAGGCGAAGGCGCGCACGTCCTCGCTCACGCCCTGGGTGAAGGGCGCGTTCAGGTGGGCCGGCGCCACGCCCCACACGCGCAGCGCCACCTGGGGCACGTCGAACAGGGTGCGTATGCCCTGCTCCACCGCCTGGGGCACCTCGGCCGCCCAGCGCACGCCGGCCAGCTGGCGCGCCCACTGGTGCACCTTGCCGGCGATGGCGGCGTTCTCGTTGCTGTGGCGCACCATCTCCATGACGCGCTGCTCCAGCAGCTTGATCTTGTCGCGCAGCATCTCGGCCTGGCGCTCGTGCAGGCTGACGGCGCGCTGGCCGTGCGGGCTGGCGAAGGTAACGGAGGCCAGCAGCTCGGCATGGCGCTCGAAGAAACCCGGCGTGGCCGCCAGGTACTGGGCGATGTCGTCTTCGGTGATGGGAGTGATGGGCAGGGTCATGGCGGTCAGGCGGACGCGCTGGCGTCCGCGGGAAGGTCGATCTCGCCCTCGAACACCGTGGTGGCGGGGCCGGTCATGAAAACGCTGGCGTGTGGCTCGCCGCTCCATTCGATGGTCAGCAGGCCGCCGCGGGTGTGCACATCCACGCGCGTGTCCAGCAGCCCCAGGCGGATGCCTGCCGCAACGGCGGCGCAAGCGCCCGAGCCGCAGGCCAGCGTCTCGCCGGCGCCGCGCTCGTACACGCGCAGGCGTGCCCGGGTGCGGTCCACGATCTGCAGAAAGCCGGCGTTCACCCGCTCGGCGAAGCGCGGATGACCCTCCACCAGCGGGCCCACGAGGGCCACGGGGGCGGCGTCCACGTCGGGCACCAGCTGCACGGCATGCGGGTTGCCCATGGATACCAGCGCTATCCAAACCATAGCTGCCTGCGCTTGCCCCTCAAGGGCCAGAGGCCATTTTTGCCCCAAACCTTCGGCCACGGGCTGCAGGCCGCCGGCGTCGAAGGCCACGCTGGCCGGGTCGAAGGCGGGGCGGCCCATGTCCACACGCACGCGGCCGTCCGGCGCCAGGCGCAGCTCGATCACGCCAGCCAGGGTCTGCACGCGCAGCACGTCCTTGTCCGTCAGGCCCTTGTCGTGCACATAGCGGGCAAAGCAGCGCGCGCCGTTGCCGCACTGCTCGACCTGCCCGCCGTCGGCGTTGTGGATCAGGTATTCGAAGTCGATGCCAGGCGCCGGCGAGGGGCGCACCGTCAGCACCTGGTCCGCGCCCACGCCGAAGTGCCGGTCGGCCAGGCGGCGGTAGTGCGCCGGCTGCAGGCCCAGGGGGGCCGCCGTCTCGTCCAGCACGACAAAATCGTTGCCGGCGCCCTGCATCTTGGTGAAGCGGATGTGCATGGCGGGGATTATCCGGCGCCGGCCCGGGGCGCAGCACCGGGCGCACCGCACGCGGGAAAACCCCAGGGGCGAGAACTTGAGTTTTTTTCTCGGATTTGACCTGCCGCAACCCCGCCGCGCCCGGGCTGCGCAGCATGGCGGCCCTGCGATGAACGGATGGACGAGACCCCCATGACACTCACCCTGAACGTACTGAACCACCTGCACGCCGACGACGAGCATGCCGCCGCCGCGCTGGTGCGGCAAAGCGGCGACGGCGCCGCGCTGATCGAGCTGCTGGAGCTGCTGTGGAGCGCCGGCGTGGCCCGCGCCCCGGCGCTGGTCGGCCCGGTGCTGGAGCGCCTGTCGCAATTGAGCCCGGTGACGCCCGGAGCCTGCCGATAATGAGCCGATGCCCCGCGACAGCCAGCACCTCCACCCCCGCCGCCCCCCCGTCACACCGCTGCATGCGGCCACCGTGCTGCTGCTACGCGACGCGCCCGCACCCGATGGCAGCGCCAGCACGCTGCAGGTGCTGATGACGCGCCGCTCGGCCACGGCCAGCTTCGTGCCCGGGGCTTACGTCTTTCCCGGCGGCGGCATCGAGGCGCAGGACGCCGCGCCCGCCTCCCACGCCCTGGCCGACCACCGCCCGGCCCAGGCCGGCGAGCGCCTGACCGAGGCCCTGGCCGCGCTGCGCGAGAGCTTCGAGGAGCTGGGCATCCTGCTGGCGCGGCGCGCCGACGGCCGCTGGGCCGGCCCCGAGGACATCGCCGCGCTGGACCGCAAGGCGCCCTTCGCCGCCCAGGTGGCCGCGCGCGGCCTGCGCCTGGCGGCGGACGCCATGTACCCGCTGGCGCACTGGACGGCCGACCGCAACCTGCCCAAGCGCTTCGCCGTGCCCTTCCTGGTGGCGCGCATGCCGCCCGGCCAGGAGCCCGTGGCCGACGAGTCCGAGCAGTTCGAGCCCGTCTGGGTCAGTCCCGCCGACGCCCTGGCCCGGCACGAGGCAGGGCAGTTCTTCATGATCTACCCGACCATCCGCACGCTGGAGCGCCTGGCGCAGTATGCCGACGTGCAGGCCGTGCTGGACGCCGTGGCGCACGAGCAGCCGCTGTGGGTCAGCAGCCCGCGCTCGGGCCTGCTGGCCGGCAAGGAGGCCCGCTACATGGAGCACGAGGCGCCGTTTGGCGAGCTGGCCCTGGTCTGCCCCGACGGCCTCGGCCAGCACGTGCTGGACTGGCAGTGCGAGCGGCCCGTGCCGCTGCTCAAGAACGTGCAGCGCCTGACGGCCCCCAACCCCGGCGTGATGACCGGCCCCGGCACCAACAGCTACCTAGTGGGCGAGCCGGCCACCGGCTATATCGCCATCGATCCCGGCCCGCAGGACGGCGAGCACCTGGAGCGCCTGTGGCGCGCCGCCGGCGGCGACATCCGCGCCATCGTCTGCACCCACTCGCACGCCGACCACTCCCCTGGCGCCGCGCCGCTGCAGGCCCTGGTGGTCGCGCACGGCCGTGCTGCCCCGCCGGTGCTGGGCCTGCCCTCGGCCCCCACGGCGCGCGCGGCCAGCCATTTCGTGCCTGACCGGGCGCTATCAGATGGAGAGCTGCTGACGCTGACAGGACAAGGGCTGGAGGGCGAAATCACCCATACCCTGGAGGTGGTGCACACGCCCGGCCACGCGGCCAACCACCTGTGCCTGATCCTGCGCGAGGACGGGCTGCTGTTCTCCGGCGACCACATCCTGAACGGCAGCACCACCATCATCGACCCGCCCGACGGCAACATGGCCCACTACCTGGACTCGCTGGCCCGGCTGGACGCGCTGTGCGTGCAGCACGGCGTGGAGTTCATCGCCCCGGCCCACGGCTACGTGCTGTGCGATGCGCGCGGCGCCATTGCCCAGCTCACCGCCCACCGCCTGGCGCGCGAGGCCAAGGTGCTGGCCGCCATGCAGGCGCGCCCCGAAGGCAGCATGGAGGACTGGACCCGTCTGGCCTACGCCGACGTGCCGCCGCGCATGTGGCCGCTGGCCCAGCGCTCGCTGCTGGCCCACGTGGAGCGCATCCGCATGCTCGAACCAGGGAATGATTGAACACCCCCCTGAGGCGCTGCGCGCCTTCCCCCCGCTCTCGCCATGCTGCGCATGGCGGGCAGGGGGACGACGCCAGCGGACCGGCAAAGCCGGATCCGCGGCGTCTGCTGGCTTGGGCGAGCGCCAGTTGCGTAAGCTTGGCTGCCTTAGCCATCGCTTGAATTGCCCCGCATGACCGAAGAAGACCAAGACACCGTCCGCCTGTCCAAGCGCCTGGCCGAGCAGCAGCAGTGCTCGCGCCGCGAGGCCGAGCTGTACATCGAGGGCGGCTGGGTCAGCGTGGACGGCCAGGTGGTCGAGCAGCCGGGCACCCGCGTAGCGCCGGGCCAGCAGGTGGAACTGGCCCCGCGCGCCCGCGCCGAGGAGGTGCCGCCCATCACGCTGGTCCTGCACAAACCGGCCGGCTACGAGGCCGGCCTGGGCGCCGCGCCCGGCGATGCGCACGCCAGCCGCAGCCGCGGCGCGCCCGATGCGCTGACGCTGATCCACCCGGACAGCCGCCACGCTGAGGGCGGCCCGCCGGTGCGCGTGCTGCAGCGGCACTTCCGCCAGCTGGTGTGCCACACGCCCCTGACCACCGAGGCCAGCGGCCTGGTGGTCTACACCCAGGACCGGCGCATGGCGCGCCGGCTGGTGGAGGACATCGAGACGCTGGAGCAGGAATGCATCGTGCAGGTCGAAGGCCAGATCGCCGAAGGCGGCCTGCAGCGCCTGTGCCACGGCCTGTCCTTCAACGGCCGGGCGCTGCCGCCCATCAAGGTCAGCTGGCAAAGCGAGCAGCGCCTGCGCTTTGCCCTCAAGGGCATACGCCCCGGCCAGGTGCCGGCCATGTGCGCGGCGGTGGGACTGCAGGTTACGGCCCTGCGGCGCATCCGCATCGGCCGCGTGGCGCTGGCCAAGCTGCCCGAGGGCCAGTGGCGCTATCTGCTGCCCTGGGAGCGCTTTTAGCTCCTGAAACAATAGCTGTCAGCGCTTGCTGGATAAGGGCTGAAGGCAGATTTCACTCTTTGCTTGTGTGCCGTGGAAACACCCGGATACACTGCGCCACCGCCGCCTGTGGCGGGCACAAAAAAGAAAGAGAGAGGGGAAATCTATGGATGCCCAGACCCTGGGTGGTGGCGGCGCGCTGCGCGCGTCCTTTGCCTCGCACGACATCGAGGCCCACCCGCTGCGCTTCACCGGCAGCGGCGGCGGCTATTTCCGGGTGTGGATCGTCAACGTGCTGCTGTCCATCCTGACGCTGGGGCTGTACACGCCCTGGGCGCGGCGGCGCACGGCCCAGTATTTCTACGGCCACAGCCTGGTGGCCGGCAGCGCGCTGGAGTTCACCGCGCAGCAGCGGCGCATGGTGGTGGGCTTCATCGCCGTGGCGCTGCTGACGCTGGCCTACAAGCTGGCCGCGCAGACCGGGCAGGACCTGGCCCTGGGCCTGCTGCTGCTGGGCGGCGCGCTGCTGTCGCCGCTGATCTGGGGCAGCGCCATGCGCTTTCGCCTGGGCAACACGCGCTGGCGTGGCGTGCGCCTGGCCTTCAACGCCTCCTGGCGCGAGGTCTATGTGGCCAGCTGGCCGGTCTTCGCGCTGGCGCTGGTGGTGCTGGCCGTGGGCGGCGGCCTGCAGCTGCTGGCGCCCGAGGTGCCCCCGGCCGAAGAGCGCCGCCTGCCCGCCTTCACCGCGCCTATGGGAGGCCTGATCGCCCTGGGCCTGGTGCTGGCCGTGCTGTGCGTCATCCGGCTCGAATACAACTACCGCAGCCTGATGGTGCGCCGCGCCAGCATCGGCCAGGAAGCCGGGCGGCTGAAGCTGCGCTACCGCGACTTCGTCTGGCTGTGGCTGGCCACGCTGGCGGTGTTCATCGTCTCGGTGCTGGTGCTGTCGACCCTGTTGGCAGCCGTGCTGGGCGGCTCGTGGGCGCTGCTCAAGGCCCTGGTGCCGGCCCGGCCCGGCATGGGCGCGGTGCTGCTCATCGTGGCGGCGATGGTGCTGGGCCTGCTGTTGCTGGCCCTGGCCACGGCGCCGGCGCGCGCCTACCGCGAGGCGGCGTTGTTTCGCCTGACCTGGGGCCACACCGGGGTAAGCGGCATCGCCCGCTTCAAATGCAATCTGCGCGTGGGCGGCTTCGTGCTGCTGCGCCTGCGCAACGCGCTCTTCACGCTGCTGACGCTGGGCCTGTACCGCCCCTTCGCGCGGGTGAGCGAGTACCGCATGAAGCTACAGTCCGTCACCGTGCACGTGAAGGGCGGCGTCGACCAGGTCGCCGGCCGCCTGGAGCGCCAGCAGGCCAGCGGCATCGGCGACGCGCTGGCCGACGCGGCCGGGCTGGACCTGATCGGCTGAGCGCCATGACCGCCCCGCCGCCCGCGCCCCAGCTGCTGCGCGCCCGCTGGTACGACGGGCGCAGCAGCCAGCCGCGCGCCGTGCACGTGGCGCTGGTGCCCGCCCGCGGCGGCCCGGCCCTGGTGCTGCACGCCAGCGGCGCCGCTCCGCTGCGCCTGGAAGGGCGCCAGATCGGCTGGCCCGAGATGTGGAGCGCGCGTACCGCGCCCCAACAGGGCGCGGTCGTGGACCTGGGCGAGGCCGGCAGCCTGGAGATCGACGATGCCGCGGCCTGGCATGCCGCACGCCGCGCCGCCGGCGGCCGCGCCAGCGTGCGCGAGCGGCTGCAGACGCGCTGGCCGGCGCTGCTGGTCGGCCTGCTGCTGGCAGCCGTGATCGTGACGCTGTTTTACCGCCACGCCACGCCCTGGCTGGCCGCGCAACTGACGCGCCACGTGCCGCTGCCGTGGGAGCAGGCCCTGTCGCGCCATGCCCTGCGCGAGATGGACGACGGCGTGCTCGAGCCCAGCCGCCTGGCGCCCGAGCGGCAGGCGGCGCTGCGCGCGCGCTTCGAGGCCCTCGTGGCGCACATGCCGGCGCTGCCGGCGCGCTATGCGCACTACGCGCCGCGCTACACGCTGGACTTTCGCCGCGGCCTGGGCGCCAACGCCTTTGCCCTGCCCGGCGGCGCCATCGTCGTCACCGACGGCCTGGTGGAGGCGGCCCGCGCGGCCGGGCTGCAGGATGACGCCATCGCCGGCGTGCTGGCGCACGAGATCGGCCACGTGGCCCACCGCCACACCACGCGCATGCTGGTCGAGCAGGGCGTGGTGCAGATGGGACTGGGGCTGGCGCTGGGCGACGTGTCCGGGCTGCTGGCCACAGGCAGCTCGGCCCTCACCGGGCTGGCCTACCAGCGCAGCCACGAGCGCGAGGCCGACTGCCACGCCCTGGCCCTGCTGCGCCAGGCCGGCCTGCCCAGCGCGCCCATGGCCGACCTGCTGCTGCACATTGGCGGCGACAGCAAGGCGAAGAGGGAAGCGCGCCCAAGCGAGGGCGAGGGCACGGCCGACGCAGGGGCGGGCTGGACCGACTGGCTGGGCAGCCACCCCGCCACGGCCGAGCGGGCGCGCCAGCTGCGCGCCGGCCAGGCGCCACATTGCTCCTAAAAAGAGAGCGGTCAGCGCTTATCCCATAAGCGCTGGAGCCGATTTTGACTATGAATGCGGAAAAAAAGTGTGAAGCACGCCGATAAGCCGGATTCTGTGCACCGCGGTTGCCCGCGGCGTGACCGCCATTACTCTGGGCCGGGTGTCGCCACCTCGGCTCGATGCTACCTACCCGCCAGCTCCGCGGAGCCACGTCAACGCTGGCCTACTTGGTATTGCTGCGCGTAGAGATTGCCCGTTTCACTTCGGGCGCGAAGCGCCCGAAGTGGCTGCGTCGTGCCGGGCTGATCGCCCGTCACCGTCTGGCTTGCGCCAGCCGCGCCAGCTTGCGCTGGCGAACCGCAGAACACCCCGGGTGGGCGCTTCTACGCTCGAACTCGTCTCTGTTGCTCTGATCCTCACCTCACGGTGGACAGCCGTTAGCTGCTACGCTGCCCTGTGCAGTCCGGACGTTCCTCCAGTGCCTGGTTTCCCAGCTTGCACCAGCGGCGGTCTGGCGTGCTTCACGGGCGCGATTATCGGGCCTGGCGCGCCGCGGCGGCGGCCGCGGGGCTTTCGCAGGCGGACTTCAGTGCTCCGGCAGCAGCTGGAAGATGTTGTAGGCGATGAGCAGCAGCGCGCCGACGATGCCCGCCATCATCAGCAGCGGGCCCCAGCGCGACTCGCGCGCGGAAAAGCCGACCAGCAGCAGCGCGCAGCTGGCGGTCAGCATGAGCATGGTGGTGTGCAGCAGGGTCATGGCACAAAGCGGCAAGGGGCGGTGGATGCGTGCATTGTCCGCCCCGCCCGCCCGCGCCGTGCGCCGCTTCGCATCCACCGCTTGACGCAGGTCAACGCCGCCACCCTGCTGCGGCGCGGGCACGGCGGGCCGCGGGCGGAATATCCATATCGCGACACCGCAGAACGATTTCTCCACAATGGGCGGCCTCAACCCGCTTTGCCGGCTTTTCCAACCGAACCCTCCTGGAGACACCATGCGAGTCGACAACATCCTGCAGACTATCGGCAACACCCCCCACGTGCGCATCAACCGGCTGTTCGGGCCGGGCGCCAACGTCTGGGTCAAGTCCGAGCGCGCCAACCCTGGCGGCTCCATCAAGGACCGTATCGCCCTGGCCATGGTCGAGGCGGCCGAGGCCAGCGGCGCGCTCAAGCCCGGCGGCACCATCGTCGAGCCCACCAGCGGCAACACCGGCATCGGCCTGGCGCTGGTGGCCGCCGTCAAGGGCTACAAGCTGGTGCTGGTGATGCCCGACAGCATGTCCATCGAGCGCCGCCGCCTGATGCTGGCCTACGGCGCCACGTTCGACCTGACGCCGAAGGAAAAGGGCATGAAGGGCGCCATCGCCCGCGCCCAGGAGATCGTGGACAGCACGCCCGGCGCCTGGATGCCGCAGCAGTTCGAGAACCCGGCCAACGTCGAGGTACACGCGCGCACCACGGCGCAGGAGATCCTGGCCGACTTCCCCGACGGGCTGGACGCGGTCATCACCGGCGTGGGCACGGGCGGGCACATCACCGGCGTGGCCCAGGTGCTCAAGGCCAAGTTTCCCAGCCTGAAGGTCTTCGCCGTCGAGCCCACGGGCTCGCCCGTGATCTCCGGCGGCCAGCCCGGCCCGCACCCCATCCAGGGCCTGGGCGCCGGCTTCATCCCCAAGAACCTGCACGTGGATCTGCTGGACGGCGTGATCCAGGTGGACGCCGAGCCGGCGCGCGAATACGCCCGCCGCGCCGCGCGCGAGGAAGGCCTGCTGGTGGGCATCTCCTCGGGCGCCGCGCTGGCCGCCATCGCCCAGAAGCTGCCCGAGCTGCCGGCCGGCAGCCGCGTGCTGGGCTTCAACTACGACACCGGCGAGCGCTATCTGTCGGTGGAAGGCTTCCTGCCCGGCTGAGCGGGTCGCAGCCAGCCAACCACCCCAAGGGCCTCCAGCGGAGGCCCTTTTTCATGCTCTCTGCAGGGACGAGCTTTCGCGCCGGGCACATGCAGGGCCTTGGCCCACCGTCCTACAGGCCATCGACGGGCCGCTGGCAAAAATCGACGCCACGCCCCGAGCAACGGCCGGCGCGCTGCATTGCCATGAGACATCCCACTCCCAACCCCTCCCCCGACCGCATGGCCTTCACGGTGCTCACCGTGAACGTGCACAAAGGCTTCACCTCCTTCAACCGCCGCTTCATGCTGCACGAGCTGCGCGAGGCCGTGCGCGAGGTCTCGGCCGACATCGTCTTCCTGCAGGAGGTGCTGGGCACGCACGAGCGCCACGCCAGCCGGGTGGCCAACTTCCCTGCCCAGCCGCACTACGAATTTTTGGCCGACTCGATCTGGAGCCAGTACGCCTACGGTCGCAACGCGGTCTACGACAAGGGTCACCACGGCAACGCCCTGCTGTCCAAGTTCCCCATCATGCATTTTGAGAACCACGACATCTCGGTGTCGGGCCCGGAGCGCCGCGGCATGCTGCACTGTGTGCTGCAGCCGCCCACCCTGGCCATGCCGGTGCATGCCATCTGCGTGCACCTGGGGCTGCAGGAAGCGCACCGCCACCGCCAGCTGCACCGGCTGGCGGCGCTGGTGCGTTCGCTGCCCGAGGGCGATCCGGTGGTAGTGGCCGGCGACTTCAACGACTGGCGCGGCCGGGCGCACAACCTGCTGTCGCGCGAGGCCGGGCTGCGCGAGGTTTTCGTGCACTCGCTGGGCCGCGCCGTGCGCACCTTCCCGGCGCCCATGCCGCTGCTGCCGCTGGACCGCATCTACGTGCGCGGCGCGGCCGTACACACGCCGCTGGCCCTGCCGCGCCAGCCGTGGAACCGACTGTCCGACCATGCGCCGCTGGCCGCGGAGATCGCGCTGTGACCGCCTCGCCGACGGCACGGGCCCAGCGGCCGCGCCGCTCCTCACGCTGGGTGCCGGGCAACCACTTTGAGCTGCTGGAAAACGGTGAGGAGTTCTTTCCGCGCGTGTTCGACTCCATCCGCAACGCGCGCAGCGAGGTGCTGCTGGAGACCTTCATCCTGTTCGACGACAAGATCGGCCAGGCCCTGCATTCCGCCCTGCTGGAGGCCGCACAGCGCGGCGTTCAGGTCCATGTGCTGGTGGACGGCTTCGGCTCGCCCGACCTGCCGCCCGAGTTCATCGCCAGCCTGGTGCAGGCCGGCGTGCATTTCCGCGTGTTCGACCCGGGCGGACGGCGCCTGTTCGGCCAGCGGCTGAACCTGCTGCGGCGCATGCACCGCAAGATCGTGGTGGTCGACGGCGAGCTGGCCTTCATCGGCGGCATCAACTACTCGGCCGACCACGTGGCCGACTTCGGCCCGCAGGCCAAGCAGGACTGGTCGGTGGCCGTGCGCGGGCCCATCGTGGCGCACATGCACCGCTTTGCCCGGCGCGCCGTGCTGCCGCGCCATGAGCAAAAACGCCAGCGGCGCACGCCGCTGCCCGAGCTGCCGCACGCGGGCGGCGCCGACGCGCTTTTCGTCACCCGCGACAACGACCTGCACACCACCGACATCGAGCGCCACTACCGCATCGCCCTGCGCGCCGCGCGCGAGCGTGTGGTGATCGCCAACGCCTATTTCTTTCCCGGCTGGCGCCTGGTGCGGGCGCTGCGCCGCGCCGCGCGCCGGGGCGTGCAGGTCAGCCTGATCCTGCAGGGCGAGCCGGACATGCCCATCGTGAAGACGGCCGCCAGCCTGCTGTACGACCACCTGCTGCGTGCTGGCGTGCGCATCTATGAATACTGCGAGCGCCCGCTGCACGGCAAGGTGGCGCTGGTGGACCGGCAGTGGTCCACCGTGGGCTCCAGCAACCTCGACCCCTTGAGCCTGTCGCTGAACCTGGAGGCCAACGTGGTCATCCGCGACGAGGCCTTCAACGCCCTGCTGTACGACCGGCTGCAGCGGCTGATGCAGGACAGCTGCAAGCAGGTGCGGCCCGAGCCGCAAGGCGCCTTCGAGGGCCTGCGCCTGCTGCGCGGCTACTGCGTGTACCACCTGATGCGCTGGTTCCCCACCTGGGCCGGCTGGTTGCCACGCCACCAGCCCACCATCTCGCTGGTGCGCCCCGGCGCGCAATGACCCCACCAGGAGCCGCCAGCGTGACCGCCTCACCCTCCCGCACTGCCGCTGCGGCGCCTGCTCCTGGCGCTGGCCGTTGGCGCGCGCTGCTGGCGCGCCCGGGTTGGCGCTGGGCCGGCGGCGCGGCCATGGCGGCCGTGGCGCTCTTCATCGTCTGGCTGCTGGTGCGCGGCGCCATGCAGGTGGACTGGCCGGCCGTGTGGCGCGCCCTGCGCGGCCTGCCGCCGGCCACGCTGGCGCTGGCAGCGCTGCTGGGCTGGGCCGGGCATCTGGCCTACGGCTGCTTCGACCTGTTTGGCCGCTACCTGGTGCGCCACCGGCTGTCGGTCGCGCGCACCATGGCGGTCACGCTGATCGCCTACCCGTTCACGCTGAACCTGGGCTCGCTGGTGGGCGGGGTCTCGGTGCGCTGGCGGCTGTACTCGCGCCTGGGGCTGAACGTGGGCCAGATCGCCCAGGTGGTGGTGGTCTCCATTGTTACCAACTGGGTGGGTTACTTCGCGCTGGCCTGCCTGGTGTTCTGGCGCTGGGCGCCGCCGCTGCCGCCCAGCTGGTCGCTGGACGGCGGGCAGCTGCGCTGGCTGGGCCTGGCCCTGGCGGCGCTGAGCGCCGGCTACGTGCTGCTGTGCGCCTGGCGCGGCGGCCAGGCACTCACGCTGCGCGGGCACAGTCTGCCCCTGCCTCGCTGGCCGGTGGCGCTGTCGCAGCTGGCGCTGTCGTGCACCAGCTGGGGCCTGATGGGTGCGGCCGTGTGGGCGCTGGCGCGTGGTCATGCACCCTATCCGGCGGCGCTGGCCACCGTGCTGCTGGGCGCGGTGGCGGGTCTGATCTCGCGCATCCCCGCCGGGCTGGGTGTGCTGGAGGCCGTGGGCACGGCCGTGCTGTCGGCCTATATGCCGGTCAGCGAGGCGCTGGCCGTGGTGCTGGCGTTTCGTGCCCTGTACTACCTGGCGCCGCTGGTGGCCGCCGCCGTGGCGCTGCTGGCCACCGAGCTGCTGTGGCGCCGCCGGGGAGGCGGGCAGGAAACTTCAAGCCAAAACGAGCTCTAGCGCGCGCCAGTTAAGCGCCAGCAGCTATTTTTCCAATAGCACCCTGACATTCAGGCCAGAAAAAAACCGCCCCAGGGCGCGAACCCTGCGGCGGTTTGACTACTGTGCAAGCGCGGGTCAGAGCTGCTGCGCGTTCTGCAGCGCGGCCACGCGCTCCTCGATGGGCGGGTGCGAGGAAAACAGCTTGCCCAGCCCGCCGGTGATGCCCATGGCCTGCAGGCTCTTGGGCATCTCGCCGGGCACCATGCCGCCCAGGCGGTACAGGGCGTTGATCATGGGCTGCTTGCGGCCCATCAGACGGGCGGCGCCGGCGTCGGCGCGGAATTCACGCTGGCGCGAGAACCAGGCCACGATGATGGCGGCCAGAAAGCCCAGCAGGATGTCCAGCACGATGGTCGTGACCATGTAGCCGATGCCGGGGCCGGAGTTGTTCTCGTCGTTCCTGCGCAGGAAGCTGTCCACCGCATAGCCGATGACGCGCGACAGGAACACCACGAAGGTGTTCATCACGCCCTGGATCAGCGCCATGGTGACCATGTCGCCGTTGGCAACGTGGGCCACCTCGTGGCCGATGACGGCTTCGACCTCCTCGCGCGTCATGCCCTGCAGCAGGCCGGTGGAGACGGCCACCAGGGCCGAGTTCTTGAAGGCGCCGGTGGCGAAGGCGTTGGCTTCGCCCTGGTAGATGCCGACCTCGGGCATCTGGATGCCGGCCTGCTCGGAAAAGCGCCGCACGGTCTCCACGATCCAGGCCTCGTCCTGGTTGCGCGGGTTGTTGATGATTTGCACGCCCATGCTCATCTTGGCAATGGGTTTGCTCATCAGCAGCGAGATGATGGCGCCGCCAAAGCCCATGATGAAGGCGAAGCCCAGCAGCGCGCCCAGGTTCAGGCCGTTGGCGGTGAGGTAGCGGTTCACCCCCAGCAGGCTGGCGACGATGCCCAGCACCACCACCACGGCGACGTTGGTCAGCAGGAAAAGCGCTATGCGTTTCATTTGAGAGGAGAGCTCCACGAAAGAAGGAAATCGGCGCTGGCGCGCCCGGCAGAGATGGGGCGCCCGGCCGGCGGTTCAAGCCCCGCGCGGCGGCCGGAAAACGAGCGGGTCATCATAAAAGCACGGGCTTTCGTTCCCCGCCCACCAGCCGGGTACACCCAGAACCGGCACCGGATTGAACGGCTTGGCGGCCAGGGCCTCGGCACCCAGGCCGTGGGCCAGCCAGGCATCCGCCTCCGCTACTGTTTCGATAGCTTGCGGCGCTTGCAGGACATGGGCTGTGATGCCTTTTCGCGGTTCGCCCAGTTTCTCCAGCAGCGCGTGGCCGAAGGGCAGCAGCCGGGCCTGGCGCCACAGCGGGCGCAGATCGACAAAGGCATGCCGCCACTGGCGCGCGGCCAGCGCCTGGTGCAGCGGCGCGGGTGCGCACAGCAGGGCGCCGTTTTCGTCCAGCAGCGTGATGGCGTCGCGCAGTGGCCCCCGCACCGCGCCCACGCCGGCCCGGACGATGGCGCCGTGCTGCCAGGCGTTCAGCCGGCGCTTGGCCTGCGGCCAGCGCAGCCAGGCCAGGCCGTTGAAGAAGTCGTGCAGGTTGTCGCGCGTGGGCACGCGGCGGCGCTCGAAGACGAACTGCTCGTAGGCCAGGCCGGGCGGCAGGGCCTGCTGGGGCACGAAGCGCACGCCGGGGTCGGGCGCATGGCCGGCGGCCACCAGGGCGTTGAGCGCCTCGGCGACGCAGGCGCCCTGCTCCACCAGCGCCGCCGCGCGGCGGCCCAGCGCGGCCAGGTCGGCCAGCCAGGGGCGCTGCCAGTCGATAGGGGCCAAGTTACCCGGCGGCGCCATGCAGCGGCGGCTGCGGCGTGCGGGCGCTACGCTTGTCGCGCACGGCCACGCGCGGCGTGCCCTCGTCGCGCAGCTCGAAGGCCTGGGTGGCGGCCAGCAGCTTGGACAGCGTGGCGTAGCCGTAGTTGCGCGCATCGAACGAGGTCTTGTTGCCGATCTGCGTGCCCAGGGCGCCCACGCGGGCCCAGCCGTCCTCGTCCTGGCAGGCCTGCACGGCGTGGCGCAGCAGGTTCAGCAGGCGGGTGTCTTGGCGCAGCGCGGTGGTGGGCACGCGCAGCGTGGCCGGGCGGGCCGGCACGCCGGGGGCGGGGAGCTCCTGCGGCGGAGGCACGGGTTCGGCGGGCTCGGCGGGCAGCGCGTCGGCGGGCTGGCCGGCGGAGCGCGCGGCATCGGCCTCACCTTCCGGCTCGCCGGTGAGCGACTCCAGGTACAGAAAGCGCGAGCAGGCGTTGACGAAGGGCTTGGGCGTCTGCTCGGCGCCGAAGCCGTAGACAGCCGAGCCCTTGGCGCGCAGGTGCATGACCAGGGGCGTGAAGTCGGCGTCCGAGGAGACGATGCCGAAGGCGTCGGGCCGGTCGGTGTAGAGCAGCTCCATGGCGTCCACCGTCATGGCCATGTCGGTGGCGTTCTTGCGCCTGGAATAGTCGAACTGCTGGATGGGCCGGATGCCGAATTCCAGCAGCCGGCTCTGCCAGCCCTGCAGGCCGTGCTTGGTCCAGTTGCCGTAGGCACGGCGGATGTTGATCTCGCCCAGCGTGGACAGCTCGGTCAGGATCTCGTCGATCTTCTCGGCCGGTGCGTTGTCGGCGTCGATCAGCAGGGCGATGCGCAATCCGCGTTCGGAATCCGGCATGGGCGGCCTTTCGTCTGGGGTGCAGGGGCGTTGTCAGCGGCCGGCGTCCACCCGCCAGGCCAGCGACTCGCCGGCGCGCAGGGGTTTCAACTCGGCGTCGCCGAAGGGGTAGCTGTCGGGCACCGTCCAGGCCTGGCGGCGCAGGGTGATGGTGCCCTGGTTGCGCGGCAAGCCGTAGAAGGCCGGGCCGTTGAAGCTGGCGAAAGCTTCGAGCTGGTCCAGTGCGCCGGCGTTGTCGAAGGCCTCGGCATACAGCTCGATGGCGGCGTGGGCGGTGTAGCAGCCGGCGCAGCCGCTGGCGTGCTCCTTGAGCTGCGCCGGGTGCGGGGCGCTGTCGGTGCCCAGGAAGAATTTGCCGCTGCCGCCCGTGGCCGCCTGTACCAGCGCCAGGCGGTGCGTCTCGCGCTTGAGCACCGGCAGGCAGTAGTAGTGCGGGCGGATGCCGCCGGTGAACAGGGCGTTGCGGTTGTACAGCAGGTGGTGGGCGGTGATGGTGGCGGCCGTGTGCGCGTCGCTCTGCGTCACGTACTGCGCCGCCTCCTTCGTCGTGATGTGCTCGAAGACGATCTTCAGTTCGGGGAAGTCGCGGCGCAGCGGGATGAGCTGCTGCTCGATGAAGACGGCCTCGCGGTCAAACAGGTCGATGTCCGGGCTGGTCACCTCGCCGTGCACCAGCAGCAGCATGCCGGCCTTCTGCATGGCCTCCAGCGTGGGGTAGATCTTGCGCAGGTCGGTCACGCCGGCGTCGCTGTTGGTGGTGGCGCCGGCCGGGTAGAGCTTGGCGGCGACGACGCCGGCGGCCCGGGCGCGGGCGATTTCCTCGGGCGCCAGGTTGTCGGTCAGGTACAGCGTCATCAGGGGCTCAAACTGCAGGCCCTCGGGCACGGCGGCCAGGATGCGCGCCTTGTACGCCAGCGCCTGGGCGGCGGTGGTCACCGGCGGGCGCAGGTTGGGCATGATGATGGCGCGGGCGAACTGGGCGGCCGTGTGCGGCACCACGGTGGCCAGGGGCGCGCCGTCGCGCACGTGCAGGTGCCAGTCGTCGGGGCGGACGAGGGTCAGGGTGTCGGCAGAAGGGGTGGTCATGGCGGCGATTGTCCCATCCGACCGGCGATAAAAAACCCCGGCCACCTGACGGCAGCCGGGGCAAACCCCTGTGAAGGGGCGAGGGGTTGGGAATCAGCAGCCGCCGGGACGGTTGCCGCGCATGGGGATGACGCCGGAAACGGTGATGCGCACGCCCTGGTCGTTCTCGAGCACCTTGTTGACCAGCCGGATGCGGTCGGTGGAACGCACGACCTGGACGTCGCCCCAGTCGCTGGCGCCGAATTCGCTGCCCATGAAGCTGATGAAGGCCTCGTAGACCACGGCCGAGTCGGGGCGGTAGCGCACGTCGCCCGAGGCCTGGCCGCTGCCGGCCACGCGGTTGATGCCGTCGAACTTGAAGGTGCAGACCTCGGGGTAGGAGCCCACGGGGTTCTTCTTGTCCACGTCCGTCAGGTTGACGTTGCCATCGCCATAGACGCCGTCGAAGCCGGGCGCCGTGGCGCTGGTGACCGTCAGCACGCCAGTGCGCTCGCTGGGTTCGGGATCGTCGTCGTTGCCACCGCCGCAGGCGGTGAGCGTCAGAGCGGCCGCGGTGACGGCCAGGCAGGCCCAGGTCTTGGAGGTGATGTTGTTCTTCATGTTGCTGCGGGCAGTCGTAAGGAAGGGGTGGATCGGAGAAGCTGGCGTGATCCTAGAAACGTGTTTTTCCCGCCCTTGTGCGCGCGGCGCTGATGACCGTGTAGGAGATCGGCGCCCCGCCGGGCCGCCGATCACCCCGCTTTTCAGGCCCGCGCCAGCACCGGCGCCAGGGCCACGCCGGTGTGCGTGCCCAGGCGCACCACCTCTTCGGGCGTGGCGGCGGCCACGATGCGCCCGCCGCCCGAGCCACCCTCGGGCCCCAGGTCGATGACCCAGTCGGCCTCGGCGATCACGTCCAGGTCGTGCTCGATGACCAGCACGCTGTGCCCGCCGTCCACCAGCCGGTGCAGCACCCGGATCAGCCGGTGCACGTCGGCCATGTGCAGGCCCACGGTGGGCTCGTCCAGCACGTACAGCGTGTGCGGCGCCTTCTGGCCGCGGCGGCCGACCTCGTCGCGCACCTTGGTCAGTTCCGTCACCAGCTTGATGCGCTGCGCCTCGCCGCCCGACAGCGTGGGGCTGGGCTGGCCCAGCGTCAGGTAGCCCAGGCCCACATCCTTCAAGAGCTGCAGCGGATGCGCGATGGCCGGCATGCTGGCGAAGAACTCCACCGCCTCGTCGACCTCCATCTGCAGCACGTCGCCGATGTTCTTGCCGCGCCAGGTGACGGCCAGCGTCTCGGGGTTGAAGCGCGCGCCGTGGCAGACCTCGCAGGGCACCTTCACGTCGGGCAGAAAGCTCATCTCGATGGTGCGCATGCCCTGGCCTTCGCAGGCCGGGCAGCGGCCGGCGCCGGTGTTGAACGAAAAACGCCCGGCCGCATAGCCGCGCGCCTTCGCCTCCAGCGTCTCGGCGAACAGCTTGCGGATGGTGTCCCAGAAGCCGATGTAGGTGGCCGGGCAGCTGCGCGGCGTCTTGCCGATGGGCGTCTGGTCCACCTCCAGCACGCGGTCGATGCTCTCGAAGCCGGACAGGCCGGTGCAGCCGACCAGCGGCGGGGACTTGCCGGCGTCCATCGCGTCGCGCCCGGCCTTGGTGGCGCGCTGCTGCACCCAGGCCTGCACGTTGGCCAGCAGCACGTCGCGCGCCAGCGTGGACTTGCCCGAGCCCGACACGCCCGTGACGGCCACCAGCCGCTTGAGCGGCACGCGGGCGTCGACCTGCTGCAGGTTGTGCAGGCGGGCGCCATACACCGTGAGCCAGGCAGGCGCGGCCTCGGTCGCTATAGTTTCAGTAGCTGCTGGCGCTTGTTTCTTGCGGCTTTTGGTGGGCTTCGAAGCTGAAGCGCCCGGTTCATCAGCGCTGGCAGCTATGCTTTTTGCAGCAGCCGCGCCAGGCAGTACCGGGCGCCGGGCCTGCTGCGGGTGGCGCATGGCGTGCAGCAGATAGCGGCCGGTCTGCGAATCGGGCGCAGCCTCGATGTCGGCCACGCTGCCCTGCGCCACCAGGCGCCCGCCGCGCTTGCCGGCGCTGGGGCCGATGTCGATGATGTGGTCGGCCCGGCGGATGGTGTCCTCGTCGTGCTCCACCACCACCAGGGTGTTGCCCTTGTCGCCCAGCAGCGTGAGGGCATTCAGCAGGATGCCGTTGTCGCGCGCGTGCAGGCCGATGGTGGGCTCGTCCAGCACGTAGCACACGCCCTGCAGGTTGCTGCCCAGCTGCGCGGCCAGGCGGATGCGCTGCGCCTCGCCGCCCGAGAGCGTGGGCGCGCCCCGGTCCAGCGTCAGGTAGGACAGGCCGACCTCCTGCAGAAAGTCCAGCCGGCTCTTGATCTCGGGGATCAGGTCGCGGGCGATTTCCTGCTCGCGGCCGGACAGCTGCAGCGTGTCGATCCACGCCCGCACCTGGTGCACCGACAGCCGCGCCACGCCGGTGATCGGCGTGCCTGCGAACAGCACCGCGCGCGCCACGGCGTTCAGCCGCGTGCCCTCGCAGGTGGGGCAGGCGCGGTCCTCCAGGTCGTCCACCTCGGGCTCGGCGAAGGTCTGTTCGCGCCCCTGGGTCTTGTCGAAGGGGGCGGAGTCGTCCAGCACCGAGCGCTGCTCGCGCGTCAGCTGCACGCCCGTGCCCACGCAATCGGGGCACCAGCCGTGCTTGCTGTTGTAGGAGAACAGGCGCGGGTCCAGCTCGGCGTAGCTGGTGGCGCAGACCGGGCAGGCGCGCTTGGTGGAAAAGGCCGCCACGCGGCCGATGCCGGCCGTGGGCAGCCCGTCGTGCAGCGCCGCCTCCAGGCCTTCGATGCCGCTGAGCACGTGCACCACGCCCTTGCCCAGCTCCAGGGCCTTGGCCAGGTGGGTGCGCAGCTCGTCCTCGTGGGCGGCATCGATGCGCACGCTGGCCACGGGCAGCTCAACCGTGTGCTCCTTGAAGCGGTCCAGGCGCGGGAAGCCCGTGGTGGGCAGGAACTCGCCGTCCACGCGCAGGTGCGTGTAGCCGCGCGGGCGCGCCCAGTCGGCCAGTTCGGTGTAGACGCCCTTGCGGTTCAGCACCAGCGGCGCCATCAGCCCGATGCACTGGCCGCGGAACTGCGTGAGCAGCTGCGCGGCGATGCTCTCCATGGTCTGCGGCTGCACCGGCGCGCCGTCGTGCACGCAGTGCTGCACGCCCAGCTTCACGTACAGCAGGCGCAGGTAGTGCCAGACCTCGGTGGTCGTGCCCACCGTGCTCTTGCGGCCGCCGCGCGACAGCCGCTGCTCGATGGCCACCGTGGGCGGGATGCCGTAGACGGCGTCCACCTCCGGCCGACCGGCCGGCTGCACGATGGAGCGGGCGTATGCGTTCAGGCTCTCCAGGTAGCGGCGCTGGCCCTCGTTGAACAGGATGTCGAAGGCCAGCGTGGACTTGCCCGAGCCCGACACGCCGGTCACCACGTTGAACTTGCCGCGCGGGATGGACACGTTCAGGTGCTTGAGGTTGTGCTCCTTGGCATTGACGATTTCAATGGCATTTTCGGCCCCTGGCGCTTTGCTGGTAAGCGCCAGCAGCTCACTTCTTTGTAGCGCCGCTGCGGCTTCCTGCGCGCTGTGCCCGCCTTCGCCCAGGGCCTGCTCGTACTCGCGCAGCGCGGCGCCGGTGTGCGACGTGGGGTGCTGGCGCACGTCCTCGGGCGTGCCCTCGGCCACCAGCCGGCCGCCGGCGTCGCCGCCGTCCGGCCCCAGGTCGATGATCCAGTCGCTGGCCCGGATGACGTCCAGGTTGTGCTCGATCAGCACCAGCGAGTGGCCGGCGTCCAGCAGCTTCCTCAGCGCGCGCATCAGCTTGGCGATGTCGTCGAAGTGCAGGCCGGTGGTGGGCTCGTCGAACAAAAACAGCGTGCCCTTCTTCGACAGCGCCTGGCGCGACTTGGACGCGCTGCGCGCCGCCTCGGCCAAAAAGCCGGCGAGCTTCAGGCGCTGCGCCTCGCCGCCGGACAGCGTGGGCACGGGCTGGCCCAGGCGCACGTATTCCAATCCCACATCGACGATGGGCTGCAGGGCGCGGATCACGTCGCGGTCGCTGGCGAAGCACTGGGCCGCCTCGGCCACGGTCAGCTCCAGCACGTCGGCCACGCTCAGAAGCCGGCCGCCGCGCTCGATGCGCACTTCCAGCACCTCGGGCCGGTAGCGCTTGCCGTCGCAGTCGGGGCAGCGCAGGTAGACGTCGGACAGGAACTGCATCTCCACGTGCTCGAAGCCCGAGCCGCCGCAGGTCGGGCAGCGCCCGTCGCCGGAGTTGAAGCTGAACTTGGCCGCCGTGTAGCCGCGCTCGCGCGCCAGCGGCGAGACGGCGAACAGCTCGCGGATGGTGTCCCACGCGCCCACGTAGCTGACCGGGTTGGAGCGCGCCGTCTTGCCGATGGGCGACTGGTCGACGAACACCACGTCGGCCAGGTGGTCCGCGCCCAGCAGGCGGTCGTGCACGCCGGGCGATTCGGTGGCCTTGCCGAAGTGGCGCATCAGCGCCGGCGCCAGCACGTCCTGGATCAGCGTGGACTTGCCCGAGCCCGACACGCCGGTCACGGTGACCAGGCGCTGCAGCGGGAAGTCCACTGTCACGTCCTGCAGGTTGTGCTCGCGCGCGCCCTCCAGCACCAGGCGCGGGGTGGATTCGGCCACTTGGCGGCGCACGCCGGCGCCCACCTGGCGGCGCCCGCCCAGGTACTGGCCGGTCAGCGTGTCGGCACGGCGCAGCGCGGCCACCGGGCCGTCGAAGACGATGCGCCCGCCCTGCTCGCCCGGGCCGGGGCCGAAGTCCAGCACCCGGTCGGCGGCCAGCATGACGGCCGGGTCGTGTTCGACCACCACCAGGGTGTTGCCGGCATCGCGCAGGCGCAGCATGGCCTCGGTGATGCGGTGCATGTCGCGCGGGTGCAGGCCGATGCTGGGCTCGTCCAGCACGAACAGGGTATTGACCAGCGAGGTGCCCAGGGCCGTGGTCAGGTTGATGCGCTGCACCTCGCCGCCGGACAGGGTGCGGCTTTGGCGGTCCAGCGTCAGGTAGCCCAGGCCGGAGTCGGTCAGGTAGCGCAGGCGGGCCTGGATCTCCTCCAGGATGAGCCGCAGCGCCTGCTGGTCGCCGGCCTCGTCGGCCGCCGGCGCCTGCTGCGCCTGCGCGCCCAGCAGGGCGAAGAAGCGCCGCAGCCGCTCGATGGGCAGCAGCATCAGGTCGTGCAGGCACAGCCCGGGCAGGGCTTCGAGCTGCCCACGCGTCCACGCCGTGCCGCGCGGCAGGAAGCGCCGGTCCGGCGGCAGCACGGCGTCGGCGTCCTGCTTGCCGCCCACGCGCCACAGCAGGCTGTCGCCCTTGAGGCGGGCGCCGGCGCAGTCCGGGCAGGTGGTGTAGCTGCGGTACTTGGACAAGAGCACGCGGATGTGCATCTTGTAGGCCTTGCTCTCCAGGTATTCGAAGAACCGGCGGATGCCGTACCACTGCTTGTTCCAGTTGCCATTCTTGAAGCCGGGCGTGCCCTCGATGACCCAGTGCCGCTGCTCGTCGGTCAGCTTGTACCAGGGCGTGTCGCGCGGGATGCCGGCCACCTCGGCGTGGCGCATCAGGTCGTCCTGCGCTTCCTTCCAGGCCGGCGTCTGGATGGTCTTGATGGCACCGGCGCGCAGGGTCAGGCGCTGGTCGGGCACGACCAGGCCCCAGTCCACGCCGATCACGCGGCCGAAGCCCCGGCAGGTCTCGCACGCGCCGGCGGGCGAGTTGAAGCTGAACATCGAGGGAATGGGCTCGGCGTAGCGCAGGTCGCTCTCGGGGCAGTGCAGGCCGGTGGAGAACTTCCAGACCGGAGGCTCGCCGCCCTCCTTGCCTTCGTCCAGCACGTACACCGCCAGGCGCCCGCCGCCACGGTGCAGCGCGGCCTCAATGGCCTCCAACACCCGGGCGCGCTCGGCGCCCAGCACGCGGAAGCGGTCTGCCACCACGTCCAGCACCTTCTTGGGGCCGCTGGGCGTGGCCAGCTCGCGCTCGGCCTGCACCCGGGTGTAGCCGCTGGCGGACAGCCATTGCTGCACCTCGTCGGCCGTGGTGCCGGCCGGCAGTTCGACGGAAAAGGTGACGGCCAAGCGCGGGTCGCCGGCCTGGCGGGCGCGCTCCAGCAGCTCGGCGTAGATGCTGTCGGGCGAATCGTGGCGCACCGGCAGGGCGGTGGCCCGGTCGAACAGCTGGGCGGCGCGGGCGAACAACAGCTTCAGGTGGTCGTTCAGCTCGGTCATCGTGCCCACGGTGGAGCGCGAGCTGCGCACCGGGTTGGTCTGGTCGATGGCAATGGCCGGCGGCACGCCCTCCACCTTGTCCACGGCCGGCTTGTCCATGCGGTCCAGGAACTGGCGCGCGTAGGCGCTGAAGGTTTCCACGTAGCGGCGCTGGCCTTCGGCGTAGAGGGTGTCGAACACCAGGCTGGACTTGCCTGAGCCGCTCACCCCGGTGACTACCGTGAGTTCGCCGGTGCGGATGTCCAGGTCGATGTTCTTGAGGTTGTGCTGGCGTGCACCGTGGATGCGGATCAGTCCGTGGGTCATGAGTGCAGTTATGGGGGCGAGGGGCGAAAATTCTATGGAAACACCATAGTCCCTGCCGGACTCATGTGCCGCGAGCGCAAGCGGTATCGCACACACTCTCTTACACTCTGCGCAATCCCTTTCCTGCGGCAACGGAGACCCTCCCATGAAGACGAAGTCTTGGAATCACCTCTTGCGCCGGCAGCTGGTCGGCGCCGCCCTGGCGCTGGGCCTGTCTGCCTTGGCGGCGCCGCTGGCGCAGGCCCAGCTGCTCGTGGGACAGTCGGTGGGCGTCACGGGGTCGGCGGCGGCCACGGTCAAGGAATCGATGCTGGGCGCCCAGCTCTACCTGGACCAGGTGAACGCCCGCGGCGGTGTGAACGGCCAGACCATCGAAGTGGTCACGCTGGACGACAAGTTCGACCCCAAGCTGACGCTGGAAAACACCCGCACGCTCATCGAGGACAAGGGCGTGCTGGCGCTGTTCATGACGCGCGGCACGCCGCACACGCTGGGCATCCTTCCGCTGCTGGACCAGCACGGCGTGCCGCTGGTGGGCCCCTCTACCGGCGCCATGGCACTGCACGAGCCGGTACGCAGGAACATCTTCAACATCCGCGCGCCCTACCAGCGCGAGGTGCAAAAAGCCATCGCCCACCTGTCGCTGCTGGGTGTGCAGCGCATCGGCGTGGTGCACGTGGACGACGGCTTCGGCGAAGACGCCCTGGCCGGCGCGCAAAAGGGCTTTGCCGCCAACCGGCTGCAGGCGCTGTTCGTGGAGAAGTTCGACCGCGCCAAGCCGGACTTTTCCGCCATCGCGCCGCGCGTGCGTGCCCAGGAGCCGCAGGCCGTGATCTTCATCGGCACCGGCGCGGCGGTGGTGGATGGCATCAAGGCCCTGCGCGCCGCGGGCGTGGGCGGCCAGATCGTGACGCTGTCCAACAACGCCTCGGGCGGCTTCGTCCAGGCCCTGGGCGACCAGGCGCGCGGCGTGGTGGTGTCGCAGGTCTTCCCGTCCGAGCGCTCGCTGAGCTACGCCGTCATCAAGGAGGCCATTGGCCTGGCACGCGCCCAGGGTAAGGACCTGACGCCGGCGATGGTCGAGGGCTTCGTGAACGCCAAGGTTCTTGTCGAAGGCCTGCGCCGTGCCGGCCCCAAGCCGGACCGCTCCCGCCTGCACGCCGCCCTGGAGAGCCTGAGCCGCTACGACCTGGGCGGGCTGGAGCTGAGCTACAGCAGCGCGGACCACACCGGGCTGGATTTCGCCGACCTGTCCATCATCGGCATGGACGGGCGCTTCCAGCGCTGACGGGCGCCGCCCGGCGGCTGGCCGTCCCGCCTGCCCGCAGGCAGCAGCCGCTTCATGCAAGCCCGAACCCTCTTGCCCCGCCGCCGCCTGCGGGTCCTGCTGCCCACCTCCGCCGTGCTGGCGGCCTGAGACGGGCGTGCGCCCCGCGCTGGCCCCGTCGCGCCGGACGTGCGGGCGCTGGCGCCGGTCGACCCCTGCCTGCGTTCCGGTCAGGTACCTGCCAACGCCCAGAGGTGGAGCCACTGAAAGGCTACTGAAACAATAGCTGCTGCCGCTTACTGGACAAGGGCTGGGGGCCAAAAAGGCTGGTATTTACGATCCTGGCCGCCCACGCTTGCCAGATGGTGCGACGGCATGAAAAAAGGCCTCACACATGCGTGTGAGGCCTCGTTGCCAGCCGATCCGGCCGCGAGCGGCTCAGACCAGCGTTGCGGGCAGCTTGCGCTGCCGCGGCATCAGAAGTTGTGGCGAACGCCCACGGCGAAGGAGCTGAAGTCAGCGCCAGCAGCGCCGGTCATGTAATCAGCGCCGGACTTGTTGTCCACCTTCGTGTAGAAGGCGTAGGCCTTGGTGCGCTTGCTCAGGTTGTAGTTGTAGGCCAGGGTCCACTGCGTGGCGGAGCTGTCAGCCAGGTTTTCCCACTTGGCAGCACGGCCCACGTTCACGTGGAACTCGGAGGCGCCCATCATGTAGGCCAGAGCCACGCGATAGTTGTTGCGGGTGCCCAGCACGTCTTGGTCATTGCGCTGGTAGTAGCCGCCAACCACGAACTGACCCATGGTGTACAGGGCGCGCAGGCCCAGCTGCTTGTTGTCGTCGACCTGGCTGTAGCCGGCGCCCAGGTTCAGGGCACCGATGTTGTAGTTGGCGGCCAGGTCGTAGCCGTTCTTGCCACCGGAGGTCTGCTCATGCAGGTTCACGGATGCGTCCAGCGTGAAGCCGCCCAGGCTGGGGGTGCGGTAGCCGATCTTGTTCTTGGTGCTCAGGCCGCCGAACCACACGGGGTCGTAGTAGAAGGCGTCGGAGGACGTGCCCGTGTCATGGTTGTGCATGCTCACGTAGTCGGCGGTGGCGTAGTACGACTCGGGCGTGAAGTTGCCCAGGCGGATCATGCCGAAACCACCCGACAGGTTCACTTCGCTCTGACGGGCAAAGGACATGCCGGTCGTGGGGTGGGTCCAGCCGGAGCCCGTGCCGTCGTCGGAGTTGAAGCCGCTTTCCAGCTGGAAGCCGGCCTTCAGGCCGCCGCCCAGGTCTTCCGTGCCCTTGAAGCCGAAGCGCGAGGAGTTGTTCTGCATCACGGTGCGGCTGTCGTCACCAACCTTCTGGCGCTCGACGGAGGTGTTCACGCGGCCATACAGCGTCACGCTGCTTTGGGCGAAGACGGCGGAGGTGCCCAGCAGGGCGACGGCTGCCAGCAGCAGACGATTTGCTTTTTGCATTTGCTTTCCTTGATTGCTTGTGTCCATCGGGTGGTAGGCACTGCTTTGCCGCCTGCATCGGGCCGGTTTGCGCCATGTGCGACTACGGCACAAATTCTAGGTGCTAGACCCCGGGCTATCACACTGGAATGTCCAGCTGATCACGGGCGTGATGTTTTACCGCCACAGCCACCGTCTTTCAGCCGGCTGTGACAAGAAAACGGGCCCTTGCGGGGCCCGTTGCGGCCGGGGCGCGGCGACGCGCCCCGGAGTATTGGAAACGATCTCAGTCGTCCGCGTAGATGTCCACGTCCTTGGTTTCGGGCAGGAACAGCGTGCCGATCACGGCCGTCATGCCGGCGATGACGATGGGATACCACAGGCCGCTGTACATGTTGCCGGCCGAGGCCACCAGGGCGAACGAGGTGGTGGGCAGCAGGCCGCCGAACCAGCCGTTGCCGATGTGGTAGGGCAGGCTCATGGAGGTGTAGCGGATGCGGGTGGGGAACAGCTCCACCAGCATGGCGGCGATGGGGCCGTAGACCATGGTCACCAGGATCACCAGGTAGCTCAGGATGACCAGCACCATCAGCTTGTTGATCTTGGCCGGGTCGGCCTTCGTCGGGTAGCCGGCCAGTTTCAGGTCCTCGGCCATTTCCTTCTTGAAGGCGGCGATGGCGGCGGTGCTGTCAGCGTCGAACTTGTGGTTGACCACCGTACCCACGGGGGCGGTGACGGTCTTGTCGCCGATCTTGACCACCGCGGGCGAGCCTGCGGGGCCGGCCACGTTGTCGTAGCTCACCGAGTTCTGCACCAGGTAGCGCTTGGCGATGTCGCACGAGCTCTTGAAGTCGATCTCGCGGGCCACGGGGTTGCCCTGGAAGGAGCAGGTGGTCGGGTCGGCCGTGACGACCACGCCGGCCGTGGCCTGGGCGCGGGCCAGGTCGGGGTTGGCGGCTTCGGTCAGCGCCTTGAACACCGGGAAGTAGGTCAGCACGGCCAGCACGCAACCCAGCATGATGATGGGCTTGCGGCCGATCTTGTCCGACAGCGAGCCGAAGATCACGAAGAAGGGCGTGCCGATCAGCAGGGCCGCGGCGATCATCAGGTTGGCCGTGACGGCGTCCACCTTCAGCTGCTGCGTCAGGAAGAACAGCGCGTAGAACTGGCCCGTGTACCAGACAACGGCCTGGCCGGCGGTCAGGCCCACCAGCGCCAGGATCACGATCTTCAGGTTCTTCCACTGGCCGAAGGACTCGGACAGAGGTGCCTTGGAGGTCTTACCCTCGGCCTTCATCTTCTGGAAGGCAGGCGACTCGGACAGGGACAGGCGGATCCACACCGACACGCCCAACAGCAGGATGGAGACCAGGAACGGGATGCGCCAGCCCCAGTCGTTGAACACCGCTTCACCCATGATGGTGCGGGTGCCCAGGATGACCAGCAGCGACAGGAACAGGCCCAGCGTGGCCGTCGTCTGGATCCAGGAGGTGTAGGCGCCGCGGCGGCCGTTGGGCGCGTGCTCGGCCACGTAGGTGGCGGCGCCGCCGTACTCACCGCCCAGGGCCAGGCCCTGCAGCATGCGCAGCACGATCAGGATCACCGGTGCGGCCATGCCGATGGAGGCATAGGAGGGCAGCACGCCGACGACGAAGGTCGAGACGCCCATGATCAGGATGGTCACCAGGAAGGTGTACTTGCGCCCGATCATGTCGCCCAGGCGGCCGAACACCAGGGCACCGAACGGCCGCACCAGGAAGCCGGCCGCAAAGGCCAGCAGCGCGAAGATGAAGGCCGCGCCCGCATCCAGCCCGCTGAAGAACTGCTTGGCGATGATGGCCGCCAGCGAGCCGTAGAGGTAGAAGTCGTACCACTCGAAGACGGTGCCGAGGGACGAGGCGAAGATCACCTTCTTCTCTTCCGCCGACATCGGCCGGTGCGCGGGCTTGGCGGCCAGCGTTGCGGTGTGGGTAGCCATGCGTTGTCTCCTGCGTTGTAAGGATGAATGTCCAAAAATTGATGCCTGCAGACACGCGCCACATCCAGGGCGGAAACGTGCGCTGTAGTGCTCGGTGGCGCAATATCGATGGGCGATCTGACCGAAAACTGACATGCGGGCAGGGCTTCCGGGCGCCTCGCTTACGCCGTCCTGACAACATCCGTGGCAACCCTTGGGTTGCTTTTCTTCATGCGGGAAATGCCCCGCCCGGGCCAGCGGGCGAGTCCCGCCGGCGTCAGAAAACCAGGGTTAACCCGCCATAAAAAACAAGGGTTTGCCCCGCATAGGACAAACCCTGAATGGACAGCAAGGCCCAAAAGGGCCAGCCGGCGATGGTGCGCAGCGCCGTCAGCGCGCTGGCGGCAGGCCGGATGGCACGGCCGGTGCGGATTGCCAGGCCGGCCCGTCGAACCAGGCGTCGCCCTGCAGGCTGGCGCGCAGCATGGGCAGGCCGTCCAGGCCCCAGAACAGGCGCCCGTCCGTCTCGAACGCCGGCACGCCGAACACGCCGCGCGCGGCGGCGGCCTCGGTATTGGCGCGCAGCAGGGCCTTGGCCTGCTGGCCATCGGGGTCGGGGCGGCGCTGTTCGGCCAGCACCTCCTCCAGCGCCTGCAGCCGCGCGGGGTCGAGCGCATCCTGCCCGCCCAGCCAGACGTGACGCAGCACGCTGCCGGCAACGAAGCGGTTGATGCTGCCGTCGTCGCTGCAGGCCAGCGCCAGACGCAGCAGCGGCAGCGGGTTGAAGGGGTGGCGCGCCGGCATGTCCAGCCCGCAGCCCAGGGCATGGCCCAGCCAGGACACATGGCGGTAGGTCCAGTCGCGCTTCGGGGCGATGCCCGCCGGGCCGGGGTTGGCGTGCTGCTGCAGCAGCGCGCCCAGCAGCACCGGGCGGTAGCTGACGTGAAAGCTCAGCCCTTCCAGCTCCTGCGGCAGGCGTTCGAAGGCCAGCCAGGCGTAGGGCGAGACGAAGTCCAGGTAGAAGGTGATGTGCTTCATGGCCGGGCAAGCTCCTCGGGACAGGCCACGCCGGCGCGCTGCAGCAGCGCGGCCCAGATGGCGCGGCGCTGTTGGGCATCGGCGCCGGCCCAGGCGCGGATTTCGTCGATGGTGCGAAAGCACCCTTGGCAGTGGCTGCGGTCGGCGGTCATGCGGCACACCGAAACGCAGGGCGAGGCGACCGGCCCCGGGTTTTCAGGGTAGAAATGGCCTTCAGCGCTTACCGAGCAAGCGCGAGCAGCTATCAATTCAGTAGTATCAGTCATGCGGTTCCTGCACCACGTCCACGACCGGCGCGCCGGTCAGGTGCACCAGGTCTTGCGGCTGCAGCGCGAACACACCATGCGGGTGTCCCGCCGCCGCCCAGACCACGTCGAAGCGAAACAAGTCGGCGTCGATCAGCGTCACCGGCGCATGGGGGTGCGCCAGGGGCGCCACGCCGCCGATGGAAAAACCCGTCGCCTGCTTGACGAAGGCCGCGTCGGCGCGGCCGATGGCACCGACCCGTGCCACCACCTTGGCCTCGTCCACGCGCCGGTCGCCCGAAGCGATGACCAGCACCGCCGCACCGTCACGCTCGCGCCGGAAGATGATGCTCTTGGCGATCTGGCCGACGGCCACGCCCAAAGCGTCGGCCGCCTGCTGCGCGGTGCGCGCAGCGCCATCGAGCAGGCGCGGCGCGTGCGGATGGCCGGCGGCGGCCAGCGCGGCGGCCACGCGCCGCACGCCCTCGGGCAGCGCCTGCAGCGCGGGGCTGCGCACGTAGCCGAAGCGCTGCTCCAGCGCGCTACAGTCCACCGGCTCCGGCGTCCAGCGCCCGGCCTCGATCTGCGCGGCCGCGCGCTCCATGTCCAGGCTGTGCACCAGGCCCAGCCCCAACTCGCACGCCAGCAGCAGCCGGCCGTGCTCGTCCAGCAGGCACTCACGCACCGCACCGGCGTCCTGGCCGGTGTGCGCGGCCACGCTGCCGTCGCCCTGCACGCGCCAGACGAAGGGCGTCAGCTCCAGCTCGACGAAGACGCGCTGCGGGCCGTTCTGGAAGAACCAGCGGCCCTGCGCGTCGGCGCCGTAGTTGCGGGCGATGAAGGCCAGCAGCGCCTCGTGCCGGATCTCCTCGCCCTTGTCCCGCGGGAACGGGCCGCGGGCCTGCACCGCTTCGTCGCGCAGGAACCAGCGCCCGCGGCTGTCCAGCCCCAACCAGCCGTGGCAGTGCGGCACGTTGGGCCACTTGGCCATGGCCTGGCGGACGATGTCATCCATGGTGCGCGCCTTCAGCCTGCGCGCTTGTTGAGCAGCGCCGTGGCCACGCGCGAATTCGGCTTGCGGCCCAGGAAATCGCTGATGAACACGCCGGCGTCCACCAGCCGGTCCAGGTCGATGCCGGTCTCGATGTCCATACCATGCAGCATGAAGACCAGGTCCTCGGTGGACACGTTGCCCGTGGCGCCCTTGGCGTAGGGGCAGCCGCCCAGGCCCGCCACGGAGGACTGGAAGTTCCACACCCCCAGCTGCAGCGCCGCCAGCGTGTTGGCCAGCGCCTGGCCATAGGTGTCGTGGAAGTGCCCCGAGATCTCGTCCAGTGCGAAGTGCTTGAGGGTGGCTTCGATGGCGCGCTGCACCTTGCGCGGCGTGCCCACGCCGATGGTGTCGGCCACGTCCACGCGCTGCACGCCGATGTCCTTCATCAGCCCGGCCAGGTAGGCCACGCGCTCGGGGGCGATCTCGCCCTCGTAGGGGCAGCCCACGGTGCAGCTCATGGCGCCGCGCACGGCCACGCCGGCGGCGCGCGCCGCCTCCACCACGGGGGCGAAGCGCACGATGCTCTCGGCGATCGAGCAGTTGATGTTCTTCTGGCTGAAGGCCTCGCTGGCGGCGCCGAAGACGACGATCTCGTCCGGCGCGTCCTGCGCGGCCGCTTCCCAGCCCTTCAGGTTGGGCGTCAGCACCGAATAGCGCACGCCGGCCTTGCGGGCGATGGCCTGCATGACCTCGTGGTTGTCGGCCATCTGCGGCACCCACTTCGGTGACACATAGCTGGTGACCTCGATCTCGGCCAGGCCGGCGTCCTGCAGGCGCTGCACCAGCCCCACCTTGACCTCGGCGGGCACGGGCTGCTTTTCGTTTTGCAGGCCGTCGCGCGGGCCTACGTCGATGATCTTCACGCGGGTGGGTAGCTGCATGTCTGTGGCCCTCCGGGGCAGAAAAAGAATGGTCCGTCGGTGTCAGTAGCCGCGCGCCACGTCGACCACGCCGCCCACGGCCTCGCCGCGGTGCAGCCGGGCTATTTTCTCGGCGATCTGGGCGATGCTCTCGTCGCGCAGCGTGCGCGCCGAAGTGTGGGGCGTGACGGTGATCGCCGGGTGCTGCCAGAACGGGTGGTCGGCCGGCAGCGGCTCGGTGCGGAACACGTCCAGCGTCGCGCCGGCCAGGTGGCCCTCGTCCAGCAGGGCCAGCAGGTCGGCCTCCACCAGGTGGGCGCCGCGCGCCACGTTGATCACATAGCCGCCCGGCTGCAGCGCGCCCAGGGTCTCGCGGTTCAGGATGTTGTCCGTCTCGGGCGTGAGCGGCAGCAGGTTCACCAGCACCCGGCTGGCGGCCAGAAAGTCGCGCAGGCCCTGCGCGCCGCTGAAGGTGCGCACGCCCGGCAGCGTGCGCGGCGAGCGGCTCCAGCCGTTGACGGGAAAATCGAACTGCGCCACGGCCCGCGCCACGCGCTGGCCCAGCACGCCCAGGCCCATGATGCCGACGGGAAAGTCGCTGCGCAGCCGCGGCTTGCGAAAGCTCCACTGCCCCTGCCGGGCGGCAGCTTCGTAGGCATCGAACTCGCGGAAATGCCGCACCAGCGCATGGCAGACGTACTCGGCCATCTGCACCGACATGCCGGCGTCCTCCAGCCGCACCACAGCCAGGCCGGGCGGCAGCGCCAGGCGCAGCAGGGCATCCACCCCGGCGCCGATGTTGAAGAGCGCACGCAGGCCGGGCTGCTCGTCGATGAACTGCTGGGGCGGGGCCCAGACCACGGCGTAGTCGGCCTGCGGCGCGCCGCTCTCCCAGACCTGTATTTGGGCCTGCGGCAGCGCGGCGGACAGGCCTTCCAGCCAGGGCTCCGGCCGGGTGCCGGTACAACAAAAGGCGATCTTCATGGCAACCGAGCCTAGCACCAGGGCCGCGCTGACAGGGCTACAAGCAAAAATGCCCCTGAGCGCCCGCCAGTCACGCGCGAACAGCTATCAAAACAGAAGCTTTCCATGCAGCATCCTGGCGGCATGCCGGCCTCAGGCGGCCGCCAGCTTGAGCAGCTCGGCGCCCTCAGCCACCTGGTCGCCAGGGGCGTAGAGCAGCTCGGCCACCACGCCGTCGGCCGGCGCGGCGATGGTGTGCTCCATCTTCATGGCTTCCATCACGGCCAGGGGCTGGCCCTTGGTGACCTTGTCGCCGGCCTGCACGGCAAACGACACGACCTTGCCCGGCATGGGCGCCGTCAGCCGGCCGCCCTCGCCCGCCGCTTCGCCGGCATGCGCCAGCGGGTCGGCCACGCCGATGCGCGTGGCGCCGCGCGGGGTGAAGACCTCGAAGGCCTCGCCTTGGGCGTAGATGTGGGCGCGCATGCGCTGGCCGGCGAACTGCAGGTCCACGCTGCCGTCCGCCAGCGCCGCGAAGGACAGCGCGCCCTGCACGGCGCCTTCGCTGCCGTCCGCCTCCGTGCCCACGGCGAGCTGGTGCGCCTGGCCGCGCTGGCCATAGGTCAGCCAGGCCGTCGCCGGCTGGCCGCCAAAATCGAAGGCGAAGCGGCGACGGTGGCCGGCCAGCGAACGCCAGCCGTCGCGGCGGCTGAACGGGTCACCCGCCCGCTCGGCCTGCTGCTCGCGCGCCAGCAGCGCGGCCACGGCGGCGGCGGCGGCCAGGGGCAGGCCCACGCGCTCCTGCTCGAACAGCACGGCGGATTCGCGCTGGATCAGCGCGGTGTCGAGCTTGGCCTCGCGGAAGGCGCCGCTGGCCACAACGTGGCGCAAGAACTGCACGTTGGTCGCCAGGCCGACGATGTGGGTCTGCGCCAGCGCCTCGTCCAGCCGCGCCAGCGCCTGCTCGCGCGTGTCGCCATGCACGATCAGCTTGGCGATCATGCTGTCGTAGAAGGGGCTGATGGCGTCGCCCTGGCGCACGCCATCGTCGATGCGTGGCGTGCCGCGCTCGAACGCTGCGGCGTCCGGCTTGCGATAGACATACAGCGTGCCGGTGGCCGGCAGGAACTGGTTGTCCGGGTTCTCGGCGCAGATGCGCGCCTCGATGGCATGGCCGACGATGCGCAGCTCGTCCTGGCGCTTCGGTAAAGGCTGGCCGGCGGCCACGCGCAGCTGCCACTCCACCAGGTCCTCGCCGGTGATGGCCTCGGTCACCGGGTGCTCCACCTGCAGCCGGGTGTTCATCTCCATGAAGTAGAACTTCATGGCCTCCGGCTGCTCATAGCCGCCCGGCTGCTCGACGATGAATTCCACCGTGCCGGCGCCCACGTAGCCCACTGCCTTGGCCGCTGCCACGGCCGCCTCGCCCATCTGCTGGCGCAACGCCGGCGGCATGCCCGGGGCGGGGGCTTCCTCCAGCACCTTCTGGTGGCGGCGCTGCACGGAGCAGTCGCGCTCGAACAGATAGACCACGTTGCCCTGCGTGTCGCCGAAGACCTGGATCTCGATGTGGCGCGGGCGCAGCACGTATTTCTCGACCAGCACGGCGTCGTTGCCGAAGCTGTTGATGGCCTCGCGCTTGCACGACTCCAGGGCCGCGGCGAAGTCCTCGCTCTTTTCCACCAGCCGCATGCCCTTGCCGCCGCCGCCGGCGCTGGCCTTGATGAGCACGGGGTAGCCGATCGCGTCGGCCTCGCGCTGCAGCAGCTGCGGGTCCTGGTCCTCGCCCTGGTAGCCGGGCACCAGCGGCACGCCGGCCTGGGCCATCAGGCGCTTGGACTCGGCCTTCAGGCCCATGGCGGCAATGGCCGACGCCGGCGGGCCGATGAAGGCCAGGCCGGCCGCGGCGCAGGCCTGGGCGAAGTCCTCGTTCTCCGACAGGAAGCCGTAGCCCGGGTGGATGGCCTGCGCGCCGGTGGCGCGCGCGGCGTCCAGGATGCGCTCCCAGCGCAGGTAGCTGTCCTTGGGCGCGCTGCCGCCGATGTGCACGGCCTCGTCGCAGGCGGCCACGTGCTTGGCATTGGCGTCGGCGTCGGAATAGACGGCGACGGTTTTGATACCCATACGACGAGCCGTGGCGGCGACTCGGCAAGCGATTTCGCCGCGGTTGGCGATCAGGATTTTTTGGAACATTCAGGCCACCTTGGCAGAACGGGAAAAAAGCGAAGAGATGCGCCGCAGCACGGCGCGCAAAAATTTGAACAGCACCACCAGCAGCAGCACCGACAGCGCCAGCACCAGCACCAGCGCGATGCCAAACAGCACCGGATGCTGCGTGGCCAGCCAGACCGCGGCCACAACCAGGCCGTCCTCCAGGAACGACAGGCCCCAGTTGGAGAACGGCTCGGGCGAGGTGTTGGCCGCCGCCCGCGTGGTCATCTTGGTGGCCAGCGCCGTGGCCGACAGCGAGCCGCCCAGCAGCCCCGCCACCACGGCCATGGTGGCGTTGTCGGCGCTGAACACGCCGGCCGCCAGCGCCACGCCGGCGGGCACGCGGATGAAGGCGTGCAGCGCGTCCCAGGCGCTGTCCAGCCAGGGCACCTTGTCGGCGAAGAACTCCACCAGCAGCATGAAGCCGCTCACGGCCAGCACCGCCGGGTGCGCCAGCATGCTCAGGCCCGCAGGCAGCGCCAGCCAGTCCGCCGCGCCCATCAGGCCCACGATGAAGACCACCGCGTACAGCCGAAAGCCGCTGGCCCAGCCCAGGGCCGCCGCCAGCGCCAGCAGCGCCGGCATGTCCAGCTGCTGCGTGGCGCGCGCGGCGCTCTCGGCCACGGCACGCGAGGTGCCGGCGTCCACATGCAGCCCCACGGTGTGGAGCCACTGCACGAAGGCAAGCCAGAGCTGGTCCATGGCCGGTCTACCGCTGCGTCAGCCCGCGACCCAGGCCGGTTTGCGTTTTTGCAGAAACGACTGCACGCCCTCGCGGCCTTCGTCGCTGGCGCGAATGTCGGCGATGCCCTCCACCGTGGCGGCGATGAGCTGACCGTCGATGGCGCGCTCGGCCACGTCCTGCACCAGCCGCTTGCACGCGCGCACGGCGTTGGGACTGGCGCTGGCCAGGGCCTTGACGAGCGCATCGACGCGCGCATCCAGCTGGTCGGCAGCGACCACCTCGTGCACGAAGCCGATGCGCAGCGCCTCTTGCGCGTCAAAGCGCTCTGCCGTCAGGAAATAGCGGTGCGCCGCACGCGCGCCCATGGCGCGGATCACGTAGGGGCTGATGGTGGCCGGGATCAGGCCCAGCTTCACTTCAGACAGGCAAAAGCCCGCCGTGTCCACGCTCACCGCCATGTCGCACGCGGCCACCAGGCCCATGCCGCCGGCGTACACGTCGCCCTGCACGCGGGCGATGGTCGGCTTCTGGCACTCGTAAATCACGCGCAGCATCTCGGCCAGCTTGCCCGCGTCCGCCAGGTTCTCGGCCCGCGTGTAGTCGGACATGCGGCGCATCCAGTTGAGGTTGGCGCCGGCGCAAAACGCCGGGCCCTCGGCCGCCAGCACCACGGCGCGCACGTCGTCGCGCGCGCCCACCTCCTGGAAGGCGGCGGTGATCTCGGCGATGACCTCGTCGCTGAAGGCGTTGCGCACCTCGGGCTGGGTCAGCGTGATGGTGGCGCGATGTTCGCCGTAGGTAATCTTCAGAGCGCTCATGGACATCCTCCCGTTGCTGCCCGTCACATGCGGAAGATGCCGAACTTCACGTCCGGCACCGGCGCGTGGCGCGCGGCGGCCAGGCCCAGGGCCAGCACGCGGCGGGTGTCGGCCGGGTCGATGATGCCGTCGTCCCACAGGCGCGCAGTGGCGTAGTAGGGGTGGCCCTGGTCTTCGTACTGCCGGCGGATGGGGGCCTTGAAGGCTTCTTCTTCCTCCATGCTCCACTGCCCGCCCTTGGCCTCGATGCCGTCGCGGCGCACGGTGGCCAGCACGCTGGCGGCCTGCTCGCCACCCATGACGGAGATGCGGGCGTTCGGCCACATCCACAGGAAGCGGGGCGAGTACGCGCGCCCGCACATGCCGTAGTTGCCGGCGCCAAAGCTGCCGCCGATGATGATGGTGAACTTCGGCACATTGGCCGTGGCCACCGCGGTCACCAGCTTGGCGCCGTGGCGGGCGATGCCCTCGTTCTCGTACTTGCGCCCGACCATGAAGCCGGTGATGTTCTGCAAAAACACCAGCGGGATCTTGCGCTGGCAGCACAGCTCGATGAAGTGCGCGCCTTTGACGGCCGACTCGGAAAACAGGATGCCGTTGTTGGCGATGATGCCCACCGGCATGCCTTCGATGCGGGCAAAGCCCGTGACCAGCGTGGAGCCGAAGCGCGCCTTGAACTCGTCGAACTCGCTGCCGTCCACGATGCGGGCAATGATCTCGCGCACGTCGAAGGGCTTGCGCGTGTCGGTGGGGATGACGCCGTAGAGCTCCTCTGCTGCAAATTTAGGAGCTGCTGGCGCATGCTCCACGGGCGCTAGAGGCCGATTTCCATTCAAATTCTTCACGGCCGCGCGGGCCAGCGCCAGGGCATGCAGGTCGTCCTGCGCCAGGTGGTCGGCCACACCGGACAGGCGGGTGTGCACGTCGCCGCCGCCCAGATCCTCGGCCGAGACAACCTCGCCCGTGGCGGCTTTGACCAGCGGCGGGCCGCCCAGGAAGATGGTGCCCTGGTTCTTGACGATGATGGTCTCGTCGCTCATCGCCGGCACGTAGGCGCCGCCGGCCGTGCACGACCCCATGACCACGGCGATCTGCGCCAGGCCCTGCGCGCTCATGTTGGCCTGGTTGTAGAAGATGCGGCCGAAGTGGTCGCGGTCGGGGAAGACCTCGTCCTGGTTGGGCAGGTTGGCGCCGCCCGAGTCCACCAGGTAGATGCACGGCAGGCAGTTCTGCTGCGCGATCTCCTGCGCGCGCAGGTGCTTCTTCACCGTCATGGGGTAGTAGGTGCCGCCCTTGACGGTGGCGTCGTTGCACACGATCAGGCAGTCCGTGCCGGCCACGCGGCCGATGCCGGCGATCAGGCCGGCGCCGGGTGCGGCGTTGTCATACATGTTCAGCGCCGCCAGGGGCGCGATCTCCAGGAAGGGCGTGCCGGGGTCGAGCAGCATCTGCACGCGGTCGCGCGGCAGCAGCTTGCCGCGTGCCAGGTGCTTGGCGCGGGCGGCCTCGCCGCCGCCCTGGGACACGCGTTCGACCTGAACGCGCAGGTCGTCCACCAGGGCGCACATGGCCGCGGCGTTGGCCTGGAAGTCCGCCGATCGCGGGTTGAGTTGGGTTTCGAGAATCATGGGTTTTTCCGTCCAAATCCAATAAGAGTGCGGGGCTGGCTCAGGCCGTCTTGGCTTCGCGCAGGCCCAGCTCGTCCTTCATCGCGTCGCGGATCTTGAATTTCTGGATCTTGCCGGTGACGGTCATCGGGAACTCGGCCACGAAGCGGATGTAGCGCGGCACCTTGTAGTGCGCGATCTGGCCCTTGCAGAAGGCGCGGATGTCGTCCTCGGTGGGCGCGGTGCCGGGCTTGGCGATGATCCAGGCGCACAGCTCCTCGCCCAGGCGCTCGTCGGGCACGCCGACCACCTGCACGTCCTGCACCAGAGGGTGGCGGTACAAAAATTCTTCGATCTCGCGCGGGTACAGGTTCTCGCCGCCGCGGATCACCATGTCCTTGATGCGGCCGACGATGTTCACATAGCCGTCCTCGTCCATGGTGGCCAGGTCGCCGGTGTGCATGAAGCCCTCGGCGTCGATGGCCTCGCGCGTCTTGGCCTCGTCGCCCCAGTAGCCGTGCATGACCGAATAGCCGCGCGTGCACAGCTCGCCGCTGGTGCCCACGGGCACGGTGGAGCCGGTCTCGGGGTCGACGATCTTCACTTCCAGGTGCGGCTGCACCTGGCCTACGGTGGAGACGCGCTTTTCAAGCGGCGTGTCGACGCTGCTCTGGCAGCTGACCGGGCTGGTTTCCGTCATGCCGTAGGCGATGGTGATCTGCGACAGGTGCATCTCGCCCACCACGCGCTTCATGACCTCCGTCGGGCAGGGCGAGCCGGCCATGATGCCGGTGCGCAGCGTGCCCAGGTCGAATTCCTTGAAGCGCGGGTGGTCCAGCTCGGCGATGAACATGGTGGGCACGCCATGCAGGCCGGTGCAACGCTCGGCCTGCACCGTCTCCAGCACCGTGAGCGGGTCGAAGCCGTCGTTGGGGTAGACGATGGCGCTGCCGTGCGTGAAGCACGCCAGGTTGCCCAGCACCATGCCGAAGCAGTGGTACAGCGGCACGGGGATGCACAGCCGGTCCTCGGGCGTCAGGCGCATGCATTCGCCGATGAAGAAGCCGTTGTTCAGGATGTTGCGGTGCGTCAGCGTGGCGCCCTTCGGGAAGCCCGTGGTGCCGCTGGTGAACTGGATGTTGATGGGGTCGGTGTTCTTCAGGCCCGCCGCCACCGCGTCCACCTGGGCATCCTCGGGGTTGCCGCGCTGCATGAGCTCGGAAAAGCGCAGCATGCCGGACTGCTCCTCGCCCTGGCCGGCCACGTCGATCCATACCACCGCGCGCAGATCGGGCAGCCGCTTGGCGGCCAGCTTGCCGGGCAGGCACCGGTTCAGCTCGGGCGCCAGCTCGCGCAGCATGCCCAGATAGTCGCTGGTCTTGAAGCGCGCCATGGTCACCAGCGCCTTGCAGCCGACCTTGGTCAAGGCGTATTCCAGCTCGGCGACGCGGTAGGCCGGGTTGATGTTGACCAGCACCAGGCCCACCTGCGCCGTGGCCAGCTGCATCAGCACCCACTCGGCGTTGTTGTGCGACCAGATGCCGATGCGGTCGCCCTTTTGCAGCCCCAGGCCCAGCAGCGCGCTGGCCAGGCGGCGCACCTCGCGGTGCAGCTCGGCATAGGTATAGCGCCGGCCCTGGTGGCGGCTGACGAGCGCCTCGCGCTGCGGCTGGCGCTGCGCCATGCCGGCGAAGAAGTCGCCGATGGTCTGCTCGATCAGCGGCGTCTCGGTGGCGCCGCTGGCGTGGCTCAGCGTGTAGCGCTGGCGGGAGGGGAATGCGCTGTCCATGGTGTGTGCTGTCTCCGCAGAAAGGGCCGGGCGCGCCCGCGCACTGCGCAGGCAGGCCGCCTGGGCGCAGGATAAGCCCCACCCCGTCCCCGATGAGGCCAGCAAGGTTGCAATAATTGCCACGCCATGTACACCCCGTCCCTGCCCTCGCACCGCCCCGCGCCGGCCCGCCAGGGGGCCGTGGCGGCCACGCCCATGGCCTTCGTGCAGGCCATCGCGCAGGCCTACGCGCAGCGCGGCATGGACCCGGCCGGCGCCCTGGCCCAGGCACAAATCGCGCCAGAACAACGGGCCGACCCGCGGGCACGCATCACGGCCTGGCAGATGGAGGCCCTGTGCGACGCCGCCATGCGCGAACTGGACGACGAGGCCCTGGGCTGGTTCGAGCGGCGCCTGCCCTGGGGCAGCTACGGCCTGCTGGCGCGCGCCTCGCTCACCGCGCCGACGCTGGGCCTGGCGCTGGCGCGCTGGTGCCGCCACCACGGCCTGCTGACCCAGGCCATCGCTTTGCGCCTGACGACCGAGGGCGGGCAGGCCCAGCTCGCCATCGCCGAGCAACGCGACCTGGGCGGCCTGCGCGAGTTCTGCCTGGTCTCGGTGCTGCGCAATGCGCTGGGGCTGGCCAGCTGGTTCATCGATTCGCGCCTGCCGGTGCTGGGAGCGCAGTTCCCGTTCGCGGCGCCGGCGCATGCCGACGCTTATGCCGTGCTGTTCGCCGGCCCCGCGCAGTTCGGCGCGGCCGAGGCGGCCGTGCAGTTCGATGCGCGCTACCTGCAGCTGCCGCTGGTGCGCGACGCCGCCGCCATGGACCAGATGCTGCAGCACGCCCTGCCGCTCACCGTGCGCCAGTACCGGCGCGACCGCCTGCTGGTGCAGCGCGTGCGCCAGCTGCTGGCGGCCGCACCCCAGGCGATGCACAGCGCGCAGACCGTGGCCCAGCAGCTGCACCTGTCGCCGCGCACGCTGCACCGCCAGCTGGCCGCCGAGGGCGCGACGCTGCAGCAGCTCAAGGACGAGGTGCGCCGCGCACGGGCCACCGAGCTGCTGCACCGCAGCGACCGGCCCATCAAGCAAGTGGCCCAGGCGGCGGGTTTTGCCAACGAAAAAAGCTTCATCCGGGCGTTCCGGGGCTGGACGGGGCAGTCGCCCGCCGAGTTCCGGCACCGCAGCCGGCCCGCTGACTGATCCGCGGCCCGGCGGCTTGACAGCCCCCTTGCGCGGCGGCCACGATGCATCCGCCATGATCGTTCTACACCACTGCGTCAGCGCCCGTTCCTTCCGCCCCTTGTGGATGATGGAGGAGCTGGGCCTGCCCTACCGCCTGCGCGCCCTGCCCTTTCCGCCCCGGGTGCATGCCCGCCCGTTCCTGGAGGACAACCCGCTGGGCACCGTGCCGCTGCTGGAGGACGGTGCCACGCGCATGACCGAGTCGGCCGCCATGTGCCAGTACCTGGCGGCGCGCCACGGCGCCGGGCGGCTGGACGTGGCCGTGGACGATCCCGCCTACGGCAGCTACCTGAACTGGCTGCACATGAGCGACGCCACGCTCACCTTTCCCCAGACCCTGGTGCTGCGCTACACCCACTTCGAGCCGCCAGAGCGCCGCCAGCCCCAGGTGGCGCAGGACTATGCGCGCTGGTTCCTGGCGCGGCTGCGCGCCGTGGATGCCGCCGTGCAGCACGGCGAATTCCTGTGCGCCGGCCGCTTCACCGCCGCCGACGTGGCCGTCGCCTATGCCCTGCAGCTGGCGCAGCACCTGGAGCTGGACGGGCAGTTTCCGCCCGCCGTCGCGCACTACTGGCAGCGGCTGCAGGCGCGCCCGGCGTTCCAGCGGGCGCTGCAGGCCCAGCACCGCGCGGCCCTGGAGCAGGGCGTGGACCCGACCCCTTCCCCCGACCTGCGCCCGGCATGAATGCCGACACCTTCGACTACGTCATCGTCGGCGCCGGCATGGCCGGCTGCCTGCTGGCCAACCGCCTGAGCGAGGACGGGCGCCACACCGTCTGCCTGCTGGAATCGGGGCCGCCGGACCGCAGCCCCTTCATCCACATCCCGGCCGGCTTCATCAAGGTAGGCTATGACCCGCGCTACACATGGCCCTTCGAGACCGCGCCCGGCGAGGGCACGGCGGGCCGGCGCGTGACCATGCGGCTGGGCCGCACGCTGGGCGGCTCCAGCGCCATCAACGGCTTCAACTACACGCGCGGCACCGCACGCGACTACGACGGCTGGGCCGCCCAGGGCAACCCGGGCTGGAGCTACGCCGAGGTGCTACCCTACTTCCAGCGCACCGAGCGGCGCATCGGCGGCGGCGACGAACCGCACCGCGGGCACGACGGCCTGCTGCCCATCACCGACTGCGACTGGCGCCACCCGCTGTGCGACGGTTTCATCGAAAGCGCGCACTCGCTGGGCATCGGCCCGGCGGGCGACTACAACGCGGGCGTGCAGGACGGCGCCGGCTACTACCAGCGCTGGATCCACCAGGGCCGCCGCGTGAGCGCGGCGACCGCCTTCCTCAAGCCCGCGCGCGGGCGCCCCAACCTGGCGGTGCGCACCGGCGCGCACGCCGCGGCCATCGTGTTCGAGGGCAGGCGCGCCGTGGGCGTGCAGGTGCGCATGCAGCCGGGCAACGCGCAGCGCACGGTGCGCGCGCGGCGCGAGGTCATCCTGTGCGCCGGGGCCATCAACAGCCCCAAGCTGCTGCAGCTGTCGGGCGTGGGGCCGGCCGGCTGGCTGGCGGACCTGGGCGTGGCGCCGGTGCACGTGCTGCCCGGCGTAGGCCAGCGGCTGCAGGACCACTTCATGGTGCGCTCGGTGGTGCGCGTGCAGGGCACCGCCACCATCAACAGCACGGCGCGCGGCTGGCGCCTGGGACTGGAGATCGCCAAATGGGCGCTGGGCCGGCCCAGCGTGCTGGCCATCAGCCCGTCGGTGGCCTATGCCTTCGCGGCCTCGCGGCCGGGGCTGGACGCGGCGGACCTGCAGTTCCACTTCTCGCCCGGCAGCTACGCCTCGGGCATCGCGGGCCGGCTCGACGGCTTTGCAGGCATGACGCTGGGCTTCTACCAGATGCGGCCGGCCAGCCACGGCCATGTGCGGGCGCTCTCGGCCGACCCGTTCGAGTCGCCCGAGATCCAGCCTGCCTACATGGCGCGCGAGGAAGACCGCCGCGTGGTGGTCGACGGGCTGCGGCTCACGCGCCGCATCCTGCACGCGCCCCCGCTGCTGCCCTACGTGCTGCGCGACGAGGCGCCGCCCGCCGACGCGGTGAGCGACGAGGACCTGCTGGAGTACGCGCGCCAGCGCGGCGGCACCGCCTGGCACTTCATGGGCACCTGCCGCATGGGGCCAGTGCACGACGCGTCGGCGGTGGTGGATGCGCAGCTGCGCGTGCACGGCCTGGACGGGCTGCGCGTGGCCGACGCCTCGGTGATGCCGGCTATGCCCTCGGGCAACACCGGCGCCCCGACGCTGATGATCGCGGAGAAGGCGGCCGACCTGCTGCTGCGCTTGTGAGCGGCGCAGCGCCCGAATGCCAGCTGTTGGCACCAACTGTACCTGTCCCGGCAGGTACAGCAGGCTTACAGTGGGTAGAGATTCGCCTGCTGCCCCGCTTTACCGGTGCGGCCAGCGGCGGGTACAGATGGATCACCAGATCCGCACCGCCAGCAATGGCGACGACAACAGGAGACAAGCCATGACAGGAATTCGCCAGATCGCCAAGGCCGCGGCCACGGCTCTCACGGTGGCATGCGCCTTCACCGCCCAGGCGCAGGACATCAAGATCGGCTACACGGCCGACCAGTCCGGCAGCGGCGTGGCCGAGCTGGGCATTGCCGGGCGCTGGGGCTTTGAGGCCGCCATCGAGGACGTGAACAAGGCCGGGGGCATCCTGGGCAAGAAGGTGGTCGGCGTGATCCGCGACGACCAGGGCACGCCGCCGAAGGCCATCCAGACGGTGCAGGACCTGCTCGACAGCGAGAAGGTGCAGGCCCTGGTAGGCCCGGCCAACTCGGGCAACGCGCTGGCCTGGCTGCACATCCCGCAGCAAAAGAAGATTCCCGTGGTGGTGCCCATCGGCACGGCCACCGAGATCACCACGCGCTATGCCAAGGAGCCGCAGAACTACCTGTTCCGCGTGTCGATGGTGGACCGCGAGCAGGTCTCGCTGCTGGCCGCCTACGCGGTCAAGGCGTCCAAGGACAAGAAGATCGCCGTGCTGGCCGACTCCACCGGCTACGGCCAGGGCGGCATCAAGGACGCGACCGAGGTGCTGGCGCTGCACGGCGTGAAACCCGTGGCCGTCGAGAAGTACGGCCCCAAGGACACGGACATGACCTCGCAGCTCAACAAGATCAAGGCCGCGGGGGCCGACACCGTGATCATCTACGGCATCGCCGACGGTGCCGCGCAGGTGGTGCGCAGCATGGAGAAGATCAACTACATGCCCACCACGCTGGGCACCTGGGGCAACCTGAGCTCGCTGTTCCCGAAGATGACGGGGCCCAAGCTGTCCGAGCACCTGATCATGGCCGCCTCCACCACCGAGGACACCTCCGACAAGACCAAGTCGCTGGGCGAGCGCGTGCGCAAGAACTTCCCGGCGCTGACCTGCTTCCCCTGCGCCGCGCAGGCCTATGACTCGGTGATGCTGCTGGCCGCCGCGATGAAGCAGGCGAACAGCACCGACGGCGAGAAGGTCGCCGCCGCGCTCGAGAACGTCAGCGGCGTGCAGGGCGTCATCAAGACCTACGACAAGCCCTTCAGCAAGACCATGCACGAGGGCCTGCACGTGGGCGACTTCTACCTGGCGCGCTGGAAGAATGGTACCGAGGTGCAGCGCTTCGAGGACCCGGTCTACAAGTCCCTCACGCCCGCCGATCTCAAGCAGTGATCGCCGGCGCCGGGGGCATTGGGCACCCGGCCTCTCTTAAAAATAGGAGCTGCCAGCGCTTGACTGGCAAGGGTTTCAGCATAAAAACCACCTGAAACCGTTGCTGGACAAGCGCCAGCAGCTCACTTTTTTGATATCTCCAGCCTCAGTGCTAGTGGAGGGCGGCGCATGGCCGAATCGATACTCCAGGCGATCTTCAGCGGCCTGGCCCTGGGCAGCATCTACGCGCTCGTGGCCGTGGGCTTCAACATCACCTTCAACACCACCAAGACGCTGAACTTCGGCCAGGGCGAGTTCCTGGTGGCCGGCGCCTTCGTCGCGGTCTCGGTGCTGCTGCTGCTGGCCGGCAAGCAGATGACCGACGCGCTCTTGCCCGCCGAGGTGACGCTGACGCGCTACCTGCTCAGCCTGGTCGGCTCCATGGTGGTGCTGGCGCTGCTGGGCGTGCTGCTGTACTACACCGCCGTGCGGCCCTTCGTGGGCCAGGGCGGCATGGCCTGGGTGATGAGCACCATCGGCTTCGGCATCATCATCCAGAACACGGCGCTGGCGATCTGGGGCCCTTCGCCGCTGGTCATGCCCTCGCCGCTGGGCAACGACGTGATCCGCATCGGCGGCGCCGGCGTGCTGCCGCAGGAGGTGCTGGTGCTGGTGGCCAGCGTGGCCGTGCTGTTCACGCTGGACTGGGTGATGCGCGCCACACGCATCGGCAAGGCCGTGCGCGCCGTGGCGCAAAGCGGCAGCGCCGCCACGCTGATGGGCATCAACGTCGGCGCCATCGTGGTACTGGCCTTCGTCATCAGCTCCAGCCTGGCGGGGCTGGCCGGGCTGCTGATTGCGCCCATCACCACCGCCTCGGTGTTCATGGGCCTCACGCTGGCGCTCAAGGCTTTCTCGTCGGCCATCGTCGGCGGGCTGACCAGCCCGCGCGGCTGCATGCTGGGCGGCGTACTGCTGGGCGTGATCGAGGCGCTGGTGGGCCTGTGGCATGCCGAGCTGCGCGAGATCAGCATCTTCCTTCTCATCATCATCGTGCTGGTGGTGCGTCCGCAGGGGCTGCTGGGCCAGCGCATCGAGGAGAAGGTGTGATGGGCGGCGCGCACAAACAACAGCACACCCTGTGGCTCATCGTTGTCGTCGCGCTGGCGGCGGCCGTGCCGCTGCTGACCGACAACGACTTCTACCTGCGCGTGCTGTTCCTGATCGGCGTGAACTACATCGCCGCCGCGGGCATGAACGTGCTGGTGGGCTACACGGGCCAGAAATCGCTGGGCCATGCCGGCCTGTTCGCCGTGGGTGCCTACACCGTGGCCCTGCTCACCGCGCGCTGGGGCTGGAACCCCTGGCCGGCCTTCGTGGCCGCCGGGGTCATGGCCGGCATCTTCGGCGTCGTCATCGCGCTGCCGGCGCTGCGCGTCAAGGGCCCGGCGCTGGCCATGGTGACCATCGGCTTCGGCATCGTGGTGGAGAAGATCGTCTCCGAATGGCAGGACGTGTTCGCCGGCCAGCAGGGCATCTACGGCGTGCTGCCGCTGTCGCTGGGCGGCACCATGTTCAGCTCCAAGCACTGGGTGTGGTTCGTGCTGCTGCTGGCCGTGGCGCTGCACGTCATGCTGCGCCTGCTGCTGCGCGGGCGCTTCGGCCGCGCCTTCATGGCCGTGAACACGGCCGAGGTGGCGGCCGAGAGCGTGGGCATCAGCGTCTACCGCTTCAAGGTGCTGGCCTTCGTGATCAGCGCCGTCACCTGCGGCCTGGCCGGCGCGCTGATCGCGCAGCAAAACCAGTACATCAACTCCGACTTCATCACCTTCAACCTGTCGATCTTCATCCTGCTGATGGTGCTGTTCGGCGGGCCCTCGATCTACGGGCCGCTGCTGGGCGCCGTGGTGCTGACGCTGCTGGACGCCGTCCTCTCGCGCTGGCCGGGCGTGCAGCACTTCACCTACGGGGCGCTGCTGCTGTTCGCGCTCTACGCCATGCCCGACGGGCTGGCCGGCTTCGTGAAGAAGATGGCGCGGCGCTGGGCGCCCGGCCTGCTGCCCGCTGAAAGCCTGCCCGGGCAGCTCGCGCCCTGGCGCCCGCGCGGCGCGGCCGGCGCCGACGAGATGCTGCTGCAGGCCCAGGGCCTGTACAAGGCCTACGGCGGCGTGGTGCCCACCAACGAGGTGGACATCGACATCCGCGCCGGCCACGTGCATTCGCTGATCGGCCCCAACGGCGCGGGCAAGACCACGCTGCTGAACATCCTCTCGGGCATCGTGCCGCCGGACCGCGGCAGCATCCGCTTCGACGGCCGCGACGTGACGGGGCTGGCGCCCTGGCGCATCGCCCGCGCGGGCCTGGGCCGCACCTTCCAGAACCTCAAGCTGTTTGCCGGCATGTCGGTGCTGGACAACGTCAAGCTGGGCCTGCATGCGCACATGCCCACGGGCTTCTTCGGCAGCCTGCTGGGGCGCGGCGGCGCGTCCGAGCGCGCCGCGCGCGACGAGGCGCTGCAGATCCTCGACGCCCTGGGCCTGAAGGACAAGGCGCAGGAGATCGCCGGCAGCCTGCCCTACGGCGTGCAGCGCCGCCTGGAGCTGGCACGCGCGCTGGCCACGCACCCGCGCCTGCTGCTGCTCGACGAGCCCGCCGCCGGCCTGAACCCGCAGGAGACGCAGGAGCTGGCGCAGGTCATCCTGCGCATCCGCGACCTGGGCGTCACCGTGCTGCTGATCGAGCACCACATGGACCTGGTGATGGCCGTGTCCGACCACGTGATCGTGCTGGACTACGGCCAGAAGATCGCCGAGGGCGCGCCCGCGCAGGTGCAGAGCGACCCGCGCGTGATCGCGGCCTACCTGGGCACGGCCGACGGCGAAGAAGAAGACGAGGAACAGGAAGGTGGTGCCCATGTCCGATGAACTGCTGCGCATCGACGACCTGCACGTGCACTACGGCGCGGTACAGGCCTTGAAGGGTGTCTCGCTGCACGTGCAGGCGGGCGAGGTGGTCACCATCATCGGTGGCAACGGGGCCGGCAAGAGCACGCTGATGCGCTGCATCTCGGGCCTGGAGCCCGCCAAGGCCGGGCGCGTGCTGTTCCAGGGGCAGGACTTGGCAGCCATCCACGGCCACCGGCGCGTGGCCCTGGGCATCGCGCAGTCGCCCGAGGGCCGGCAGGTCTTTGCCGACCAGACCGTGCGCGACAACCTGGTGCTGGGCGCCTACCACCGCCGCGCCAGCGCGGCGGAGATCGAGGCCGACATCCAGGCCCAGTTCGAGCGCTTTCCGCGCCTGGGCGAACGCCAGCTGCAGATGGCCGGCACCATGTCCGGCGGCGAGCAGCAGATGCTGGCCATCGCCCGCGCCCTCATGGCGCGGCCGAAGCTGCTGCTGCTGGACGAACCCTCGCTGGGCCTGGCGCCGCTGATCGTCAAGGAAATCTTCGACACCATCCGCAGCCTGCGCACGCTGGGCGTGACCATCCTGCTGGTGGAGCAGATGGCCAACCAGGCCCTGGCCGTGGCCGACCGGGGCTATGTGCTGGAGACCGGCCGCATCACGCTGCAGGGCCCCGGCCGCGAGCTGCGCCGCGACCCGAAGGTGCGCGCCGCCTACCTCGGGGGGCACTGACATGCAACACCCCCCTGAGTCGCTTCGCGCCTTCCCCCCTCTCTCGCATCGCTGCGCGTTGCGGGAGGGCGGACGCCGCCCTCGCTGCGAGGCGGCCCTTGCTCGGCTGCCTTGGCCTTGCGCGTGCCAGTTTTATCGGCCGCGGACGATGCGCAGCATCGGGGAGCACTGAGGTGCAGGAAAGTTTCGACTACGTGGTGGTCGGCGCGGGCGCGGCCGGCGCCATCGTGGCGCGGCGGCTGGCCGAAGCCAACCCGACCGTCAGTGTCTGCCTGCTCGAAGCCGGGCCGCCCGACCGCCATCCCTACCTGCATTTGCCGGCCGGCTTCATCAAGATGCTGTTCGATCCCAAGTACACGTGGACCTACGGCTCCGAGCCCGATGCGCGCACGCTGGAGCGGCGCGTGCCGCTGCCCCAGGGCAAGACGCTGGGCGGATCGAGCGCGATCAACGGCCTGATCTACAACCGCGGCCAGGCCGAGGACTACGACGGCTGGGCCGCATTGGGCAACCCGGGCTGGTCGTTCGCCGAGGTGCTGCCCTACTTCCAGCGCAACGAGCGTTGGCTGGGCCCTAACAACTCCATGGGCAGCAGCAGCACGCGGCGCGGCACCGCAGGCCGGGTGCCGGTCACGCCCATCGACTGGACGCATCCGATCTGCGAGGCTTTCATCGCCGGCGCCCAGGAGCAGGGCCTGCCGCGCAACCCCGACTACAACGGCGACACCCAGGCCGGCGTGGGCTACTTCCAGCGCACCATCCACCGCGGCTGGCGCCATAGCACGGCGCGCGGCTACCTGCGCTCGCCTCCATCCAATCTGGCAGTGCGCACCCATGCGCAGGCCACGCGCATCGTGCTCCAAGGTACACGCGCCACGGGCGTGGAGTACACGCGCGGTGGCCCGCAGGGACAAGCCACAACGGTGGGCGCGCGGCGCGAGGTCATCGTCTGCGCGGGCGCGATCAACACGCCCCGGCTGCTGCAGCTCTCGGGCATCGGCCCGGAGGACCACCTGCAGGCGCTGGGCCTGCCCGTGGTGCATTCCCTCGCAGGCGTGGGCTCGCATTTGAAAGACCACTTCTCGGTGCGCGTGGTCGGGCACGTGCGGCGCGGCAGCGCGCTCACCATCAACGAACTGGCGCGCATGCCGCGCCTGTGGGGCCAGGCGGCGCGCTGGCTCGCGGGCAAGCCCAACATCCTGGCATTGAGCCCGTCGCTGGTGCACTTCTTCTGGCATTCGGGCCTGGGCGACGGCGTGAGGCCCGACCTGCAGGGCGTGTTCACCCCGGCCAGCTACCGCGAGGGCTATGTCGGCCAGCTCGACACCTACCCCGGCATGACCTGCGGCGTCTGGGCGCACCGCCCGCGCAGCGAGGGCGAGGTGCGGCTGCGGTCCAGCGACCCCTGGGCCGACCCGCTGATCCGCCCCAACTACCTGTCGCACGAGGAGGACGTGCGTGTGCTCACCGCTGGTGTGCGCCTGGCGCGCGGGCTGCTGCGCACCCAGGCGCTCGCACCCTTCTTCGCAGCCGAGGCCATGCCGGGCCAGGATGCACAGAGCGACGAAGACATCCTCGCCTACATCCGCCGCTACGGCGTGTCGTCGTACCACCTGTGCGGCACGGCACGCATGGGGCCCGCCGACGACCCGGGCGCCGTGGTCGATGCGCAGCTGCGCGTACACGGACTGCAGGGCCTGCGCGTGGCCGACTCGTCGGTCATGCCGGCCATTCCTTCGGCCAACATCTGCGCCGCCTCGATGATGATCGGCGAGAAGGCGGCCGACCTCATTCTGGGAAGAAACCCATGCTGACTCCGCACGAGAGCGCCACCATCGGCGGTGTGCTGCAAGAGGCCGCCGCCGCGTTCGGCGACCGGCCCTTGCTCGTGGCCCCGCCCAACCTCACGCGCGCCTACGACCCTGAGGGCCGCACCATCACCTATGCGCAAGCGGCTGACACCGTGCAGAAGCTGATGGCCCTCTACCGCCAAGCGGGCTATGGCCAGGGCCACCGCATCGCCCTGCTGCTGGAGAACCGGCTGGAGCACATGCTGCACAAGCTGGCCATGAACGCGCTGGGCATCTGCTGCGTGCCCGTCAACCCCGACTACCGCCCGCGCGAGCTGGCCTATCTGATCGACCATGCGCACGTGGATCTGGCCGTGGTGCTGCAGTCGCGCCAAGCCGACTGGCAGGCCGGGGCGCGCGAGGCCACGTGGCAGCCGCCCGCCGTGCTCTTCGAGCAGTTCGACACCGACCTGCCCCCGGCACCCATCCCGACGACGGACTGGACACCCGAGGCCGACACGCCCGCCAGCATCCTCTACACCTCGGGCACCACGGGCCGGCCCAAGGGCTGCGTGCTCTCGCACCGCTACGAGCTGGCCGCGGGCGCCTACTACGCCACGCGTGGCGGGCTCGTCGATTTCCGGCCCGAGGGCGAGCGCATCTACAACCCGCTGCCGCTGTTCCACGTCAACGCCTCCATCCTGTCGTTTCAAGCGGCTCTGCTCACCGGCAGCTGCCAGATTCAGACCGACCGCTTCCAGCCCACGCGCTGGTGGCAGGAGGTCCGCGAGACGCGGGCGACCATCGTCCACTACCTGGGCGTGATCGTGCAGATGCTCTGCGTGCAGCCCCCCTCGCCCGCCGACCGTGACCACTGCGTGCGCTTCGGCATGGGCGCGGGCGTGGAGCCGCAGCTGCACGCCGCGTTCGAAGAGCGCTTCGGCTTTCCGCTGCTCGAACTCTGGGGCATGACGGAGAACGTGCGCATCCTGGTGGACTGCCACCCGCCGCGCCAGGTGGGCACGCGCGCCTTCGGCCGCTCCACGCCGGGCATCGAAGTACGCGTGGCGGACGACGCGGGGCGCGACGTGCCCGACGGCACGCCGGGCGAGATGCTGATCCGCCACTCGGCCGCCACGCCGCGCAAGGACTTCTTCTCGGGCTACCTCGATGACGAGGCCGCCACCGAGGCCGCGTGGCGCGGCGGCTGGTTCCACACCGGCGACGTGGTCACGCGCGACGCCACGGGCATGCTGCACTTCGTGGAGCGGCGCAAGAACATCATCCGCCGCTCGGGCGAGAACATCGCGGCCGCCGAGGTCGAGGCCTGGCTGCTGACCCACCCCGACGTGGAGCTGGCCGCCGTGATGGCCGTACCCGACGACATCCGCGAAGAGGAAGTGCTGGCCTGCATCGTGCTCAAGCCCCATGCACGCCAGGCGCAAGACAGAGAGGTCCTGCTGCGCTCGCTGTTCGCGCACTGCGAGGCCGGCCTGGCCTATTTCAAGACGCCGGGCTGGGTCTGGTTCAGCGACCAGATCCCGACCACGGGCACGCAGAAGATCCAGAAGCACAGCATCTTCGGTGCCGGTGTGGACCCGCGCACCCTGCCCGGCATGCACGACCTGCGCGCATGGAAAAAACGCAAAAAATGAAACAACACCCCCCTGAGGCGCTTCGCGCCTTCCCCCCGCTCTCGCAGCCCTGCGCGCTGCGGGCAGGGGGACGCAGCCAGCGCGGCGGGGCGGCCCTTGCGCGGCTGCCCGCGCGTGGGTCGCGCCAGTTTCATCGGTTTCACGCAGCGCACAGCGCTATGGATGAAATGTCATCCTCGCAACCGCTCCAGCGCGCGCGCGAAGCGCGGGTCCTGCACCGCGTGCGGGTTGCAGCGCGACCAGGGGCTGATGCGCGTGCTGTCCACGCTGAAGATGTTGCCGGGCGCCATGACGATGTCCAGGTCCAGCATGGACTGGGCCAGCGCCTGGGCGTCGTCGAAACCGGGCCAGCGCGCCCAGATGAACAGCGAGTGGGCGGGGCGCACGAAGACCTCGGCGCCCATGCGGTCGAGCAGCGCGTAGGCGCTCTGCGTGGCCTCGGCCAGCTGGGCGCGCAGCTGCTCCAGGTGCCGGGCATGGCGCCGCTCGGCCAGCAGCGTCTCGACGGCGCGCTCGGCATATTCCGAGCTGCTGACAGCAGTCAGGATTTTGAGGTCCGCCAGCTCCTGCGCCAGGTCGGCACTGCAGGCGACGAAGCCCACGCGCAGCGCGGCCGACAGCGACTTGGAGAAGCTGCCCAGGTAGAGCGTGCGCTCCAGGCCGTCCAGCGCCGACAGCCGCGGCGCCGTGGCGGGGCGGAAGTCAGAGAGCGCGTCGTTCTCGACCAGCAGCAGGTTGTGCTGCTCCGCCAGGCGCAGCACGGCCTGCGCCTTGGACGCCGACAGGTCCGAGCCCGTGGGGTTGTGGGCCAGCGACTGCGTGAAGAACAGGCGTGGGCGCTCGGCCTTGAGCGCCTGCTCCAGGGCCTGCAGGTCGGGGCCGTCCGCCAGGCGGGGCACGCCCACGATGCGGGCGCCGGCCAGGTGCAGCTTGCCCAGCAGCGGGTAGTAGCCCGGGTCGTCGATCAGCACCACGCCGCCGGGCGGCACGAAGTAGCGCACGATCAGGTCCATGGCCTCGTTGGCCCCGTGGGTCAGCACGATCTGCTGCGGGTGGGCGGCTATGCCCACGTCCGCCAGGCGCCGCACCAGGCGGTGGCGCAGCGGGGCATAGCCCAGCCGGTCGCCGTAGCGAAACAGCGCGCCCAGCCCGCCGCGCGCCACCTTGTGGTGGGAGCGGTCCAGCCGCGCGCCGGCCAGCCATTCGGACGGCGGGAACGCGTCGCCCACGGTCAGCTGCCCCGGCTCGTTGCGCAGCTGCATGCGCATGAGCCAGACGATGTCCATGGCCCGGCGCCGCGACGGGTTGTCCGCGCTCTCGCCGGCCTCGGGCACGGCCTCCTTGACGAAAAAGCCCGAGCCGCGCCGCGGCTCCACCAGACCCCGGGCCACCAGCAGCTCGAAGGCGGACACCACCGTGTTCTTGCCGTAGCCGCGCGTCGCGGCGATCTCGCGCAACGAAGGCAGCTTGTCCCCGCTGCGGTACACGCCGTCGCGGATCTGCCGCTCCAGCGAATCCGCCAGCGCGATGAACAGGGGATCAGATGGAGCGCTCATGCGCCCGCACTGTACCTGGGCGCCTGCCTGCGAACGGCCGCCATCCCTTTCGTTTTCCTCACCCGCTCCTGCTCCATCCACCATGACCCGCATTGACTCCCGCCTGCCCCGCTTCCGCTCCATGACCGTGCCGCAGCGCCTCGCGCACCTCGCGGCCGCGGCGCACCTGAGCGACGACGACGCCCGCCGCCTCGCCCACGCCGGCGCGCTGGACCCCGCCGTGGCCGACGGCATGATCGAGAACGTCATCGGCACCTTCGAGCTGCCGCTGGGCGTGGCCGGCTACTTCCAGATCAATGGCAAGGACGTGCTCATCCCCATGGCGGTGGAGGAGCCCTCCGTGGTGGCCGCCGCCTCCTTCATGGCAAAGATAGCGCGCGAGTGCGGCGGCTTCGAGACGTCGAGCACTGCGCCGCTGATGCGCGCCCAGGTGCAGGTGCTGGGCCTGACCGACCCGCACGGCGCGCGCCAGTCGCTGCTGCGCCGCCGCCAGGAGGTCATCGACCTGGCCAACCAGCGCGACAAGGTGCTGATCGGCCTGGGCGGCGGCTGCCGCGACATCGAGGTGCACGTGCTGGAGAACACGCGGCGCGGTGCCATGCTGGTGATGCACCTGATCGTGGACGTGCGCGACGCCATGGGCGCCAACACCGTGAACACCATGGCCGAGTCCGTCTCGCCGCTGGTCGAGGCCATCACCGGCGGGCAGGTGCGGCTGCGCATCCTGTCCAACCTGGCCGACCTGCGCCTGTCGCGCGCCCGCGTGGCGCTGTCGCCCGAGGCGCTGGCCACGGCCGACTACGACGGCGGCGACATGATCGAGCGCATCCTGGACGCCTACGAGTTCGCCGCCGTCGACCCCTACCGCGCGGCCACGCACAACAAGGGCATCATGAACGGCATCGACCCGGTCATCGTCGCCACCGGCAACGACTGGCGTGCGGTGGAGGCCGGCGCCCACGCCTGGGCCTGCCGCAACGGGCACTACGGCTCGCTGACGCGCTGGGAGAAGGACGCGCGCGGCTGGCTGGTCGGCAGCCTGGAGATGCCCATGCCCGTGGGCCTGGTGGGCGGCGCCACCAAGACCCACCCGCTGGCGCAGCTGTCGCTCAAGATCATGGGCGTGGCCACAGCGCAGGAGCTGGGCGAGGCGGCCGTGGCCGTGGGCCTGGCGCAGAACCTGGCCGCCCTGCGCGCGCTGGCGACCGAAGGCATCCAGCGCGGGCACATGGCACTGCACGCGCGCAACATCGCCATCGTGGCCGGCGCGACGGGCCCCGAGATTGACGCCATTGCCCGCCAGATGGCCCAGGAAAAGGACGTGCGCACCGACCGGGCCCAGGCGCTGCTGGCCGCGCTGCGCGCCTGAAATTCAAGCAAAATCGGGCCCCAGCGCCCGCCAGTCAAGCGCGAGCAGCTATCAAAATCTGAGCAAATCAGCCCAGCAGCGCCGGCAGCTGCACCATGTCGGCGATGACGTGCACGGCGCCGGCCGCGCGCAGGGCCTCGGGCGAGCCGTGGCCGATGGCCGACGGGCTGTAGCCCACCACGGTGGCGCCGGCGGCCACGCCGGCCGTCACGCCGGTCACCGTGTCCTCCACCACCAGGCAGCGCGCGGGCGGCACGCCCACGGCGGCGGCGGCCGCCAGGTATACGTCCGGCGCGGGCTTGGTGGCCGGCATCTCGTGGCCGCTGAACACGCGCCCGGCAAACAGCGGCGCCAAGCCGACCTGGGCCAGCTGCATCTCCACCTTCTGCCGGTCGGCGCCCGAGGCGCAGGCGATGCGCCCGGCCAGCCGCTCGTGCACGGCACGCACGGCCTGCAGCGCGCCGTCGATGGGCTGCAGCTCGGCCGCCAGGCGCGCATTGCGCCGGGCGTAGAACTCGGCCATCCAGGCATCGGTGAGCGGGCGGCCGGTGTGCGCCTCGATGCGCGCGGCCTCGCTGCGCACGGTCTTGCCGACGAAGGTGGCCATGCATTCGGCCGCCGTGATGGGCCAGCCGGCCTCGTTCAGCATGGCGCACAGCACGCCGTTGGTGATGGGCTCGCTGTCCACCAGCACGCCGTCGCAGTCGAAAAGCACGGCGTCGAAGCGCGCCGTGCGCAGGGTTGTTGCATTCATGAGGAAAAGGGAGAGGTGGGGGCCGGGCCTACAGCAGGCTGTCCGGCGCGTCGTGCAGTGCAATGTCGCACTCCGGACCATAGACCATGGTCTGGTCGCGGCCGCACTGCTTGGCGCGGTACAGGGCCGCGTCCGCCTGGCGGAACAGGGCGTGGGCCATGTCCACGCCGACGCGTGGCGCACCGGTGGTCACCTCGCGCCCGGCCGGCTGCAGACTGGCCACGCCCACGCTGATGGTGACGATGCCGTCCTCGCAGCCGCGCGCATGCTCGATGCCCAGCGCGCGCACGGCCTCGCGCAGGCGCTCGGCCACGGCCCAGGCCTGGTCTTCGCCGGCACCGGGCAGCAATACGGCGAATTCCTCGCCGCCATAGCGGGCCACCACGTCGCCGGCACGCCCGGTGGCGGTGGACAGCGCCACCGCCACGCTTTGCAGGCAGCGGTCGCCGGCAACGTGGCCATAGTGGTCGTTGAAAGCCTTGAAGCGGTCCACGTCGATCATCAGAAGGGCCAGCGGCGTGCCGCCGCGCAGGGCGCGCTCCCACTCGAAGGCGACCTGCTCGTCCAGCGCCAGCCGGTTGGCCAGCTGGGTCAGCGGGTCGATGCGAATCTGCGCCTCCAGCGCCGCGCGGTAGCGCTCCAGCTGCTCCTCGGCCTGGCGGCGCTCGGTGATGTCCTGCACCGTGCCCGTCATGCGCGAGCGCTCGGGGCCGTTGGCGTCGCCGTACTCGGCGCGCACCTCCAGCCAACGCATCTGGCGGTCGCTGGCGCGCAGGATGCGGTATTGGGCGCGCAGCGGGCCGCGCTGTGCCATGGCATCGCCGTGCTTCTGCAGCATCTCCTCGCGATCGTCGGCGTGCACCATGTCGATCCATTGGCGCAGCGTCAGCTCGGTGTCCGCTGGGACGCCGAAGATGACGTTGGCCATGGCCGACATGGTGAACACGCGCTTGCCCGCGTCATAGGCGAAGTAACCCACCGAGGCGGCCCGCTGAGCCGTCTCCAGCCAGCGCATGTTGTGCTCCAGCCGGTCCTTGAGGGTGCGCTCGCGCCGCCAGGCACGCCAGCGCCACAGCACAACCGCGCCCCCCAGCAGCAGCAGCGCCAGGCTGGCAACCAGGCCCAGCGCCAGCCACTCGCGCCGCTGCGCCTCGATGAAGGCCTCGTCGGTGTCAATCTTGGACACCAGCAGCCAGTTGCTGCCGGGCACGGCGCTGGCGGTGGCCAGCACCTGCTTGCCACGATAGTCGCGCCCGTACAGCGTGCCGCGCGAGCCGCCTGCGGCCAGGGCGACGGGCTCGCCGCTGTCGGGACGCCAGGGCATGCGCAGGGTCAGCGCCTCGTCGCTGCGGTGGCGCAGCGGGCTCAGGAACACCAGGAAGTCGCCCTGGCGCTCCACCAGCAGCGACTCGGCCGTGTGGCTGCTGCTGGGCCAGGTGGCCAGCAGCGGGTACAGCGTGGTGCGCGCGTCCACCACCAGCCACACCGCGCCCAGCGGCTGGCTGCCGTCGTACAGCGGCGCCAGCAGGCCGAAGTACGGGAAGGCGAAGCTGGCGTCGCGCTGCAGCCCCGTGCCCGCGGGCTGGGCCAGCGCCAGCGAGGCCCGCAGCGATTCGCGCGCGGGCGCTGGCATCTGGCCCTGCAGGGAGCCGTCTGGCCCCAGCAGCAGCTGGCCCTGCGGGTCCACCAGATAGGCGCCGGTGTAGCCCAGGTGCTCGACCAACCCGCGCAGGCGCTCGCGCAGCACGGCGGCATTGGCCGGGGCGGGTGCGCGGCGCCAGCGCGAGACGGCAGCAGCGAACAGGCGGTCGTCGGCCAGCGATGCGGCCTCGCCCATGCGGCGCTGACGCCAGGCGGCCACGCTGCCTACTTGCAGCTGGTTGATGGCGGCCAGGCTGCCCTCGATCACGTGGCGGTAGCGCTGCTCACGCTCCTGCCATGCTGTGCGCACGCCCCAGCCCAGCGCCAGGCAGCCCAGCACGGCCACCAGCGGCAGCAGCCACCACGCGCGCGAGGGCGCGGCGGGACCGTTGGGTGAAATGGAGGGCTGCATGTAGTGCGTGTCAGGTGGGCGAGTGCTGGACGAGATGCGCCCGAGGTTGCGGTTAGTTACTGGCACTACCATTGTCTGCTGACGGCCCGTTGCTCACCATAGGTTTTCCCGAATGAGCCTCTCTTATCCGCCCTGTTTCGACCCACCGCAGCCCGCCACGGCGCTCCTCACCCGGCGCGAATCCATCGCACGGGCAGCCGCGCTGTGGGCGGCGGGCACAGCGGCCGCGCAGGCCCAGCCGTCCGCGGGAAGCCAGCGCCCGGCGACGCTGAATCTCTCGCTGGAGCCCAACAGCCTGGATCCCACCGTGGCCGCGGCGGCCGCAGTGGGCGAGGTGGTGCACTACAACGTGCTGGAGGGCCTGACCCGCGTGGAGGAAAACGGCTCCGTCTCCCCACTGCTGGCCGAGAGCTGGCAGGCCAGCCCGGATGGGCGTGCCTTCAGCTTCCGGCTGCGCCCGGACGTGCGCTTTCATGACGGCAGCGCGCTGGACGCAGCGGCCGTGCGCTTTTCCTTCGAGCGGGCTCAGGCGCCGGGCTCCAGCAACAAGGCGCGGCGCGCGCTGTTCGACAACATCGCCGCCATTGAGACGCCGCATGCGCACACCGTCACTCTGACGCTGCACCGTCCGGACGCACACCTGCTCTTTCGCCTGGGCGAGGCCACGGCCGTCATCCTCCACCCGGCCAGCGCAGCCCAGGCCGCCAGCGCACCCGTGGGCACCGGCCCCTATCAGGTCACCGGGTGGCAGCGCGGGCACAGCATCGCGCTGGCGCGTGCGCCTCATGCGCGGGCGGCGCAGCAGGTGCCTCTGGACGGCGCTGTCTTTCGCTTCATCCACGACCTGCAGGCGCGCGAGGCCGCGCTGGAGGCGGGCGAGGTGGACCTGTTTTTCCAGTTCGCCACCAGCAGCGTGCGGCGCTTTCGCGGCGACAGGCGCTACCAGGTGCTGATCGGCAACTCCAGCGGCAAGGGCATGCTGGCGCTGAACCACCGCCGCCCTCCGTTGAACGATGTGCGCGTGCGCCGCGCCATCACCCACGCCATCGACCGCGAAGGCTTCATCCGCCGGGCGCTGGACGGCCATGGCACGGCCATCGGCAGCCACTTCGCACCCACCGACGCCGGCTACCTGCACATGCAGAGCCTGTACCCATACGACCCGGCACGCGCCCGCGCACTGTTGCGCGAGGCCGGCGTGCGCACGCCGCTGCGCCTGCAGCTGGCGCTACCGCCCGTGCCCTATGCACTGTTGGGCGGCGAAGTGGTGGCCGAGTACCTGGCCAAGGTCGGCATACAGGCCGAGCTGCGGCGCATGCAGTGGCACGAATGGCTGGACGGCCCTTTCCGTGGCGATTTCGACATCACGCTGATCAACCACGTCGAGCCGCTGGACTACCTGATCTACACCGACCCCGGCTACTACTTCGGCTACGACAGCCCGGCCTTCCGGGCGCTGGCCGAGCAGCACGCCCTGGCCGAACACCCGCGCGCACGCCAGCAGCTATTCGCCCAGCTGCAACGCCACCTGGCGCGTGACGCGGTCAACGCGTGGATCTTCACGCCCGACCTGGTCACCGTGGTGCGCAAGGGCCTGCGCGGCGCCTGGATGAACTACCCCATCTTCGCCCACGACATCGGCGCGCTGTGGTGGGAATGACGGACGCTCCCATATCAATAGCTGCCAGCGCTTGACTGGCAAGCGTTAGAGCCCGATTTCACCCAAAAATCTCCCCATCCACGTAGTACCAGCGCCCGTCGTCCTCGCGCACGAAGCGGCTGCGCTCGTGCAGCCGGTGGGCGGGGCCGCCGCCCGTGCGCGAGCGGGCGACGAACTCCACCTCGGCACGCTGTGGCGCAGACACGTGGTACGCGCGCACCTGCAGGCCCAGCCAGCGCACGCCGGGCTCGAAGTCCAGCTGCGCCGGCCGGCGCGAGGCATGCCAGGTGGCCAGCAGATACTCTGCCTGCTCGCGCACGAAGGCCGTATAGCGCGAGCGCATCAGGCTCTCCGCATCCGGTGCGGGCGTGTCGGCCCAGTGATCGATGTAGCGGCCGCAGCAGGCGGCGTAAGCCAGCGCGCGGCCGCAGGGGCAAGGCGCGGTGGCGGGGTGGTCGTCGTGACGTGCGGTCATGCCGGCATTGTCCGCGGCCCCGACGCCATGGATGGCCGCCGGCAGGCAGTCGGCTTTTCGTCCCGCATGGCGCGGCGCAGGGCTTTTTATGCTCGAAGGTAGCTGCGGCAGGGGTCCGCAGAGATGGGAGGTAGGACCATGTTCGACATGGAGGTGCCGTGGTGGGAATTCATTGTGCGCGGCGTGGTGGTCTATGTATTTCTGCTGGTGTTCCTGCGCCTGACGGGGCGGCGCCAGACGGGGCAGTTGGCGCCATTCGACCTGGTCCTGCTGCTGATCCTGTCCAACGCCGTGCAGAACTCCATGAACGCAGGCGACAACTCGCTGGTCGGCGGCCTGATCTCGGCCGCCACACTGCTGTCGTGCCACGTGCTGCTGGCGCACCTGACCTACCGCGTCCCCCGGCTGGAGCGGCTGATCGACGGCTCGCCGCGGGTACTGGTGCGCAACGGCCAGGTCAACGACCGGCTGATGCGCAAGGAGCTGCTGACCATCGAGGACCTGATGGCCGCGCTGCGGTCCGGCGGCGGCCTGCACCTGCGCGAGGTGGAGCGCGCCACCATCGAGGCCAACGGCAACATCACCGTGGTGCTGCGCCGGCGCGGCAGCGAGTGACGGGCCGAGGGAAGGCCCTCAGGCCAGCGCGCGCTGGATGATGATCTTCTGCACGTCGCTGGTGCCTTCGTAGATCTGGCACACGCGCACGTCGCGGTAGATGCGCTCCACGGGAAAGTCGTTCACCACGCCATAGCCGCCCAGGGTCTGGATGGCGGCGCTGCACACGCGTTCGGCCATCTCGCTGGCGAACAGCTTGGCCATGGCAGCCTCCTTCAGGCACGGCCTACCGGCGTCGCGCAGCGCGGCGGCGTGCCAGATGAGCTGGCGCGCGGCCTCGATCTGCGTGGCGCAGTCGGCCAGGCGAAAGCCCACCGCCTGGTGGTTGAAGATGGGCTGGCCGAAGCTCTCGCGCTCCTTGCTGTACTGCAGTGCGAACTCGAAGGCCGCGCGCGCCATGCCCACGCTTTGCGCGGCGATGCCGATGCGCCCGCCCTCCAGCGCGCCCAGGGCGATCTTGTAGCCCTCGCCCTCGACGCCGATCAGGTTGGCGGCCGGGATGCGGCAATTGTCGAAGTTGATCTGCGCCGTGTCGCTGCTGTGCTGGCCCAGCTTGTCCTCCAGCCGCGCCACCACATAGCCGGGCGTGTCGGTGGGCACGATGAAGGCGCTCATGCCCTTCTTGCCAGCGCCCTTGTCGGTCACGGCGATGACGATGGCCACCTGGCCGTTCTTGCCGCTGGTGATGAACTGCTTGACGCCGTTGAGGACGTATTCATCGCCTTGCTTGACCGCGGTGGTGCGCAGCGCCGATGCGTCCGAGCCCACGTGCGGCTCGGTCAGGCAGAAGGCTCCGAGCATGTCGCCGCGCGCCAGGGGCTCCAGCCACTGGCGCTTTTGCGCATCGTTGCCATAGCGCATCAGGATGGCGTTGACGGGGCAGTTGGTGACGCTGATGGCCGTGCTGGTGCCGCCGTCGCCGGCGGCGATCTCTTCGAGCACCAGCGCCAGGCTGACGTAGTCCAACCCGGCGCCGCCCCATTCCTCGGGCACGCAGATGCCATACGCCCCCAGCTGCGCCAGGCCGCGGTGCACCTCGCGCGGGAAGGTGTGCTCGCGGTCCCACTGCGCGGCGTGCGGCGCGATCTGCCCCTGCACGAAGTCGCGCATGGCATCGCGGATCATTTCCTGGTCCTGGGTCAGCAGCATGGCTGTGTTCCTTGTCTCTTTGACTTTTGAAGTTTGAAAGCGCGTCCGGCTACCAGGTGCTGGCGCGCCGGCCGTCGTGGTGCAGCAGCCAGCCACGGTCCTCGGGCCGCAGGCTGGCCAGCACGGCGCGCAGGCCCTGCACGCTGCCCTGCACCGACAGCGGCGCGGTCTCGCCGCCCATGTCGGTCTGCACCCAGCCAGGGTCCAGCGTGACCAGCGTGGCGCCGGGATAGTCGTGCTGCGCGGCGGCCACGGCCATGTTCAGCGCCGCCTTGCTCGTGCGGTACAACCAGGCGTTGCTTGCGGCCACGGTGCCGATCTGCGACATGGAGGTCGACAGGAAAGCGAACGTCCCGCCGGCCGCCTCGACCAGCGGCGCCACCTGCGGCAGGGCCTGCATGGCGCCCAGCACGTTGGTGTGCATGACGGCGTCGAAGTCCTCGCGCGTGGGCGGCGTGCGCGCGTCCGGGCGGCGGATGATGCCGGCCACGTACAAGGCCAGGTCCAGCCGCTCGCCGTCGAGCAGCCAGCCCAGGCCGCTGACGCTCGCCGGGTTGGCCACGTCCACGGTCAGCGCCTGCGCGCCCAGGGCCTGCACGCGCTCGGCGCCGGCCCGATCGCGCACGGTGGCCAGCACGCGCCAGCCGGCCTCGCGGTATTGGCGCACGAACTCCAGGCCGATGCCGCGCGAGGCGCCGATCACCAGGGCTGTAGGCATGGGTGTGGTTTTAGGTCAAATCTGCCTCCAGCGCTTGTCCCACAAGCGCTGGCAGCTATCGAAAAATGAGTGCAGGCAACCCGCACTCAGACCAGCTCGATGGCCATGGCCGTGGCCTCGCCGCCGCCGATGCACAGCGTGGCCAGGCCCTTTTTCTTGCCACGCGTCTTGAGCGCGTGCAGCAGCGTGACCAGGATGCGCGCGCCGCTGGCGCCGATGGGATGCCCCAGGGCACAGGCGCCGCCGTGCACGTTGACCTTGTCGTGCGGCACATTCAGGTCGGCCATCAGCGCCATGGGGACGACGGCAAAGGCCTCGTTGATCTCCCACAGGTCCACGTCCTCGACCTTCCAGCCGGCCTTCTTCAGCGCCTTCTGCGTTGCGCCCACGGGGGCGGTGGTGAACCACTCGGGCTCCTGCGCGTGCATGGCGTGGGCCACGATGCGTGCCAGGGGCTTGGCGCCCAGGGCCGAGGCGGTGGATTCGCGCATCAGCACCAGGGCGGCGGCGCCGTCGTTGATGCTGGAGCTGGACGCCGCCGTGATGGTGCCGTCTTTCTTGAAGGCGGGCTTGAGGCTGCCGATCTTGTCCAGCTTGGCCTTGGCCGGGCCTTCGTCCACGCTCACAGTGACCTCGCCCTTGCGCGTCTTGACCGTGACGGGCGTGATCTCCTCCTGGAAGGCGCCGCTCTTGGCCGCCTCCTGCGCGCGCTGCACGCTGGCGATGGCGAACTGGTCCTGCTGCTCGCGCGTGAACTGGTACTTGGCCGCACAGTCCTCGCCGAAGGTGCCCATGGAGCGGCCGGGCTCGTAGGCGTCCTCCAGGCCGTCCAGCATCATGTGGTCATAGACCTTGTCGTGGCCCATGCGGTAGCCGCCGCGGCCCTTCTTCAGCAGGTAGGGGGCGTTGGTCATGCTCTCCATGCCGCCGGCGACCATCACGTCGCGGCTGCCGGCGACCAGCTGGTCGTGGGCCAGGATGGTGGCCTCCATGCCGGCGCCGCACATCTTGGACAGCGTCACGGCGCCGGTGCTGCGCGGCAGGCCGCCGGCGTGGCCGGCCTGGCGTGCGGGGGCCTGGCCCTGGCCGGCCATCAGGCAGTTGCCGAACAGCACTTCATCGACCTTTTCCGGTGCGATGCCGGCGCGCTCGACGGCGGCGCGGATGGCGGCGCCGCCCAACTCCCAGGCGGGCAGGTCGGCAAAGTCGCCCTGGAAGGCGCCCATGGGCGTGCGCGCGGCGCCGACGATGACGATGGGGTCGTGATTGGTTTGCGGGGAAGTCATGGCATGGCTCCTGAAACGGATGAGGGTTGGGAGAAGAAAGAAGATGCGGCTCCGCCCGCCTGGAAGCGGCGCTGCACGTCGTAGGGAAACACGTCGTAGACGTGGCCGGCCCGGATGCGCTCCTGGTGCGACTGCCAGAACTGCACGTCCAGCAGGTCGGCGTGGTGGCGCAGGAAGATCTCGCGCACGGCCTGGTTGCCGAGCAGGAAGGGGACGAAGGTTTCGGGGAACACGTCGCGCGGGCCGACGGGCCACCAGACTTCGCCCGAGATTTCATCTTCTTCGCTGCGCGGGGGCGGCACACGGCGGAAGTGGCAGTCCGTGAGGTATTCGATCTCGTCGTAGTCGTAGAACACGACCTTGCCATTGCGGGTCATGCCAAAGTTCTTCCACAGCATGTCGCCAGGGAAGATGTTGGCGGCCACCAGGTCCTTGATGGCGTTGCCGTATTCGACCACGGCGTGCTCCAGCGCGTGGCGTGCCTCGGGTTGTTGAAGCCCGGTGTCAAAGCACTCCTGCAGGTGGATGTTCAGCGGGATCATGCGCCGCTCGATGTACAGGTGGCGGATGATGACCTCCTGGTGACCGTCGCCGTCCCGGTCGCTGATCTCGATCTGGCTGGGCGCGTGGCGCTGGATCTCCTCAATCAGCGCGTCCTCGAAACGCTCGCGGGGGAAGGCCACCAGGCTGTATTCCAGCGTGTCGGCCATGCGGCCCACGCGGTCGTGCTGCTTGACCAGCAGGTACTTGGCCTGCACCTGCTCGCGCGTGGTGTCCTTCGGCGCGGGGAAGCGGTCCTTGATGAGCTTGAAGACGTAGGGGAAGCTGGGCAGGTCGAACACCAGCATGACCATGCCCTTGATGCCGGGGGCGATGCGCAGTCGGTCGCTGGAGTACTTCAGGTGGTGCAGGAAGTCGCGGTAGAACAGCGTCTTGCCCTGCTTGGCCAGGCCGAGCGCGGTGTACAGCTCGCCGCGCGGCTTGCGCGGCATGAGGCTGCGCAGGAACTGCACGTAGGCGCTGGGCACCTCCATGTCGACCATGAAGTAGGCCCGCGCGAAACTGAACAGCATCTGCAGGTCGCTCTCGCCGAACAGGGCAGCATCAATGATCAGGCCTCCCTGCTCACCATGCAGGATGGGCAGGGCAAAGGGCAGCTCCACATAGCCATTGATGACCTTGCCCACCAGGTAGGCGCCCTTGTTGCGAAAGAACAGGCTGGCCAGCACCTGGACCTGGAAGTTGGTGCGCAGCTTGGCCGCGCCCAGGCGCTCGCGGATGGCGCGCATCACCAGCGCCACGTCGCGTGGCAAGTCCTCGAAGGGCCGCTGCAGCGCGAAGTCCTCGACGATGCGAACCACCGTCTTGTGCAGCCGGTCGCCCTGGGGGTAGTAGGCGCGGTAGGTGGGCCGTGCAGCCGGGTCGTCGCTTTCAATGTATTCCGTGCTGACGGCGGGGCGCACGAAGATGAAGTCGTTGTGGAAGTGCGTGCGGTGCAGGATCTTGGTGGTGACCGAGTTGAAGAAGGTCTCGGCCAGCTCGGGCTGCAGGTGGTTCACCATCAGGCCGATGTAGTGCAGCTTGACCTCGTGCCACACCTCCATGGGCAGAGCGCCGGCGCCGAACTCCTTGTCCAGCCGGCGCACGCACTCCTTCACGCGCAGGTCATAGAACTCGATGCGCTCGCGCTGGGCGCGCTGCTGGCCGTGCCAGTCGGCTGTTTCGAAACGGTGCTTGGCCCGGGCCGATTCCGCGCGGAACAGCCGGTAGTGCCGGTTGAAGCCGTCCATCATCGCCCGGGCGATGGCATAGGCCTGCGGGGCGTCGAGGCGTTCGGGGAACATGGTCGGTCGGTCAGGCCGGGGCTACCGCTGCCCTGCCGGGGCGGCGGCCGCTCAGCCGCGCTGGCGGCTGGCGACGTGCTCGACGGCGCGCCGCTGCACCTCGTCCAGTCCGCCGGCTCCGGGCACCGTCACCTCGACGTTGGTAATCAGGCCGTTCTGCAGGCTGTAGCACCAGCCGTGCAGCGTCAGGTCCTGCCCGCGCGCCCAGGCGTCGTGCACCACGGTGCTGTGCGCCACGTTGGCCACCTGCTCGATGACGTTGAGTTCGCACAGCGCGTCCAGCCGCCACTGGGGCGACAGGCTTTCGAGCACGGAGGCGTACTTGTCGCGCACGTCCTTCACGTGGCGAATCCAGTTGTCGGCCAGGCCCACGCGCATGTCCTCCAGCGCCGCGCGCACGCCACCACAGCCGTAGTGGCCAACGACCATCAGGTGCTGCACCTGCAGCTGGTCGACGGCGTACTGGATGGTGGACAGCGCATTCAGGTCGCTGGGCACGACCACATTGGCGATGTTGCGATGCACGAAGACTTCGCCAGGCTCCAGGCCGGTGATCTGGTTGGCCGGCACGCGACTGTCGGAGCAGCCGATCCACATGTAGCGCGGCTTTTGCTGCGCCATCAGGCCGGTGAAGAAGCCCGGTCGATCACGCTCCATCTGCTGCGCCCATTCACGGTTGTGTACGAACAGTTCTTCGATGGAAGCGGTGGTCATCGGGGATCCTTGGTTGGCTGAAAGAAAAGGGCGGCGTGCGCCCCGCATATGGCTGGCCGCGCCGGTCAGCAGGTCTCCGCGAACAGTTCGCGGCCGATCAGCATGCGGCGGATTTCGCTGGTGCCGGCGCCGATCTCGTACAGCTTGGCATCGCGCCACAGGCGGCCCAGCGGGTATTCGTTGATGTAGCCGTTGCCGCCGAAGATCTGGATGCCTTCGCCAGCCATCCAGGTGGCCTTCTCGGCGCACCACAGGATGACGCTGGCGCAGTCCTTGCGCACCTGGCGCACGTGTTCGGTGCCCAGCATGTCCAGATTCTTGGCAACGGTGTAGGCAAACGAGCGGCCGGCCTGCAGCACGGTATACATGTCGGCCACCTTGCCCTGGATGAGCTGGAATTCGCCGATGCTCTGGCCGAACTGCTTGCGGTCGTGGATATAGGGAATGACGTTGTCCATGACGGACTGCATGATGCCCAGCGGGCCGCCGGTGAGTACGGCGCGTTCGTAGTCCAGGCCACTCATCAGCACCTTGGCGCCGCCATTGACCTGGCCCAGCACGTTTTCAGCCGGCACTTCGACGTTGTCGAATACCAGTTCGCCCGTGTGGCTGCCGCGCATACCCAGCTTGTCGAGCTTTTGCGCTATGGAAAAGCCCTTCATGCCTTTTTCGATCAGGAAGGCCGTCACGCCGCGCGCGCCCAGTTCTGGCTCGGTCTTGGCATAAACCACCAGTGTGTCGGCGTCGGGGCCATTGGTGATCCACATCTTGCTGCCATTGAGCAGGTAAACACCGCCCTTGTCCTCGGCCTTCAGCTTCATGCTGATCACGTCGGAGCCGGCACCGGGCTCGCTCATGGCCAGGGCACCGACGTGCTCGCCGCCGATGAGCTTGGGCAGGTACTTGGCCTTCTGTGCCTCGTTGCCGTTGCGGTTGATCTGGTTCACGCACAGGTTGCTGTGGGCGCCGTAGGACAGGCCGACCGAGGCACTGGCGCGGGAGATTTCCTCCATCGCCACCATATGTGCGAGATAGCCCATGCCAGCGCCGCCGTACTCATCAGACACCGTGATGCCCAGCACGCCCAAGTCGCCCATCTTCTTCCACAGGTCCATGGGGAACTGGTCGCTGTGGTCGATCTCACCAGCACGCGGGGCGATCTCCGATTGCGCGAACTCGCGCACTGTGTCGCGCAGCGCGTCAATGTCTTCGCCCAACTGGAAGTTCAGGCCAGGCAACTGGTTGATGCTCATGAATCGGCTCCTGTGAGATGTGCGAGGGAAAGTAGTGACGTTTACGTAAACGTCAATTATCCATGACTTTGCGCCGATGCGAGGTCAATTTTTCGTAGCAGCTCCCGTGCTTCGCGCTCGTGCTCACGCACTTCGTCCAGGTTGGCCTGCAGATCAGTCATCTGGGCCTCGAGTTGCTTACGGTGCGTGCCTAGCACCTCCAGGAAACGGTGCAGCTGTACGCCGGTGTCGCGAGGGCTGTCGTACAGGTCGATGATCTCCTTGGCCTCGGTCAGTGACAACCCAAGGCGCTTGGCCCGCAAGGTCAGGCGCAAGCGGGCGCGATCACGACTGCTGTAGACGCGCGTACGTCCGCCGGGACCGCTGCGTTCTGGACATAGCAAACCCATGTCTTCATAAAAACGCATTGCCCGTGTAGTGAGGTCGAATTCCCGGGCAAGGTCGCTGATGGTGTAGGTGGCCATGGCTAGGAGAAAGGATCAAAAGCGCCAGCCGCGCTATCGCTCCAAGGCTGGCGTTGACGTGTACGTCAATATTACCCCAGCCATCCCGGAACTGCTCTCTTCTTGCCTGCGTGGTTTTCACCTCCCCAAAGCCGAAACCCCCCT
>DJJU01000006.1 GCA_002434305.1 Alicycliphilus sp. UBA6560
AGGGGGGTTTCGGCTTTGGGGGGATGAAAAGAATGAAGGATCAATTCGTGCAGCTTCAAGACATTCTTTACTCGCAAGGTTTCGGCACACGTCGCATTTGCGCCGGTCTGGTACAGCAGGGGCGGGTGGCGGTGCGTGAGGCCGGAGCTGTGGGCGATGTCGTCTGCGCTGATGCGACGCAGGAATTCGATACCCAAGACCTGATGCTGAATGTTCAGGGAGTGGACTGGCCCTACCATGCGAAGGCCTATCTTGTGCTCAACAAACCGGCAGGTTTTGAATGCTCGCAAAAACCTTCCGCTCACCCCAGCATCTACACCCTTCTGCCAGCGCCTTTGCGCCAGCGACCCAACAAAAGCGCGATGGCGGGTGTGCAGGCTATCGGCAGACTTGATCAGGACACTACAGGGTTGCTCCTGCTCAGCGACGACGGTCAGTTCATCCACCGCATGAGCTCGCCCAAGAAACGCATGCCCAAGGTCTACCAAGTGACGACCAAGCATCCCGTGACCACGCAGCAGGTGGAACGCCTGCTCGCCGGGGTGGTGCTCGACGACGATCCCAAGCCTGTCAAGGCGGCCGATTGCGTGCAAACGGGCGAGTGCCGCATCGACCTTACGCTGACCGAGGGCAAGTACCACCAAGTCAAGCGCATGGTGGCTGCCGTAGGCAATCGCGTCGAAGGCCTGCACCGCTCGCAGATCGGAGCGCTGGAATTGCCGGCCGACTTGGTACCTGGCCAGTGGCGTTGGCTTGCCGCCGATGAGCTGCGCTTGCTGCAGGGATAAGCCTGTAGGTGTAAGCAGGCGTCAACCCGTGCATGCAACAGCGCGTTGACACACGCTCCAGCCTGCGGATTACGGAAAATGGTGACCTGTGCAGCAGCAGAACGGTGCGTCACTTTTCGGCACAGCACGGTAAACACCGGCAATCGTCGGCGGCTTCGACAACGAATGGGAACAGTGTGAAAAGCAACGGACGATGGATAGCTGCTCTGGCAATGAGCGCCTTGATGGCAGTGCCGAGTGGGGCGCATGCCGCTGACGAGCCGCCTGTCTTCGTGCTCAACTCGCTGCAAGCGGACGTCAGTGTGGTCGACCCCGTCACCTGGGCCGAGCGCGCGCGCATCGCCACCGGCAAGGAGCCCCACCACCTGTACCTGACGCCGGACGAAAAGTCCCTGATCATCGCCAACGCGCTGGGTGACAGCCTGACCTTCGTCGATCCTCGCACCGCCCAAGTGCAGCGTACGGTCAATGGCATCGTCGACCCGTACCACCTGCGCTTCTCACCCGACATGAAATGGCTGGTGACGGCCGCCAACCGCTTGAACCATGTGGACTTCTACCGCTGGGACGGCAGTGATCTGACCCTGGTCAAGCGCTTGGCTACCAGCCGCACGCCCAGCCATTTGTGGATCGACGCCCCCAGCCGCACCGTGTATTCCTCCATGCAGGACAGCGACGAGCTGGTGGCCATCGACATTCCCACGCAGACCATCCGCTGGCGCACGCCCACCGGCGCCATGCCGGCCGACGTCTATGGCCGCCCGGACGGCAAGCTGCTCTTCGTCGGCTTGACCGGCAGCGACAGCGTGGAAGTGTTCGACATCAGCGGGGCACAGCCGCGCAGCGTGCAGCGCATCCAAACCGGCAAGGGGGCGCATGCCTTCCGCGCGGCGGGCGACGGCCGCCACCTGTTCGTCAGCAACCGTGTGGCCAACACCATCAGCAAGATCGACATGCAGGATTTGCGCGTGGTGGACAGCTACCCCGCGCCCGGCGGGCCCGACTGCATGGACGTCTCTGCCGACGGCCGCTACCTGTACGTAAGTGCCCGCTGGGCACGCAAGCTGCTGGTGATCGACACGCAGCAGCGCAAGGTGGCGCACGAGGTGCGGGTGGGCAAGTCGCCCCACGGGGTGTGGACGCTCAGGCATGCGCAGCGCTAAAACCCATGGGCCTCTGCTGCGTAGCAGTGCTGCTCTGGTATTGATAGCTGCCAGCGCTTTATCCACGGGCTCTATAGCCCAAAATGGCTGCAAGGGCGCGGTCTACCTCACCTTCGACACCGGCCACATGGGCATCGCGCCGCTGGTGGCTCAAGTGCTGGCGCGTCAGCAGGTGCGGGTGACCTTCTTTGCAGCCGATGAGCGCACCCAGGACGGTGGCAGCAGCCTGGACGAGCATTGGGCGCCGTGGTGGCGCGCCAGGGCGGCCGAGGGGCACGAGTTTGCCTCCCACACCCTGCACCACACCTATTGGCAGGCGGACGTCCGGCAGGGCGGCGCGACGGCTTTTCGCGTCAAGCCTTCGGCCGGTCCACGCGCCGGGCAGAGCTTCACCCTCACACCGGCCGCCTATTGCCAGCAGATCGAAGCAGCCGCGCAGCGCCTGCGGGTCATCACGGGCCGCGAGCCCCTGCCGCTGTACCGTGCGCCCGGCGGCAAGACCTCGCCCGCGCTGCTGGCCGCCGCCAAGCGCTGCGGCTACACCCACGTTGGCTGGTCCAGCGCCGGCTTCCTGGGTGATGAACTGCCCAGTGACAGCCACCCCCACCAGGCCTTGCTGGCGCGCAGCCTGCGCAGCATCGGAGACGGCGACATCCTGCTGGCCCACCTGGGCATCTGGTCGCGCAAAGACCCCTGGGCCCCGGCGGTCCTGGAGCCGCTGATCGAGGGGCTCAAGGCCCGCGGCCTGTGCTTTCGCACGCTGGCCGAGCACCCTGCCTACGCGCCGCTGCTGAGCGGCCCACGCCCATGACCGACGTGCTGACCTGGCTGGCGGGCGGCTTCGATGCCGCCCAGCAGTGGCTCTTTGAAGCGGCCATGCAGCCGCTGATGTTCGCCCTGGGCCTGGGCAATCTGCTGGAGGACGGCTACACCGCCACCGGCTGGCTGCTGGTGGGTGTGCTGGAATTGGCCATCATGCTGGCGGTGATCGCGCCGCTGGAGCGATGGCGCCCCGTGGAGCCAGTGCATGACCGTGCCGCGGTGCGCACCGACATGGCCTACAGCCTCATTCACCGCCTGGGCCTGTTTCGTGTGGCACTGTTTTTCACCGTGCAGCCGCTGTGGGACGACCTCTTCGGCGCGCTGCGCGTGCAGGGCTGGCACGGCCTGCAGTTGGACGCGCTCTGGCCCGGCGTGACCGACCGCCCCATCGTCAGCCTGCTGCTGTACCTGCTGGTGTTCGACTTCGTCGACTACTGCATCCACCGCGCCCAGCACCGCTTCGGCTGGTGGTGGCGGCTGCATTCGCTGCACCACTCGCAGCGCCAGATGACGCTGTGGAGCGACAGCCGCAACCACCTGCTGGACGACCTGCTGCGCTCCATCATCATCGTGCTGGTGGCCCAGGCCATCGGCGTGGCCCCGGGGCAGTTCGTGGCCATCGTGGCGCTCACGCAGTTGAGCGAAAACCTGCACCACGCCAACCTGCGAACCGGCTTTGGCCGGCTGGGTGATCGGCTGTGGGTCAGCCCGTGCTTTCACCGGCGCCACCACGCCATCGGCATTGGCGAGCCGGCGCAGGGGCCGCGCCGCAACGTCTTCGGCGGCTGCAACTTCGGCGTGCTGCTGCCCTGGTGGGACATGCTGCTGGGCACGGCGGACTTCGCCCGGCGCTACGACCCCACGGGCGTGCGCGACCAGGTCGAGCCTGGCCGTGACGGCCGGGTGCGGGACTACGGGCGCGGCCTGTGGCAGCAGCAGTGGCTCGGGCTGCGACGCCTGTTCGGTGCCGGCTGACGCAGGCATAGCCAAAGCGGGCGCTATGCTTGCCGCCATGGGCCCGCTCATTGATTCCTTCTGGCGCGCCGCGGCGGGCTGCCTGTCGCCGCGCGTCATCCTGCTGTCGCTGCTGCCGCTGGCGGTGATCGCTCTGGTGGCGGCCGGCAGTGGCTGGCTGCTGTGGAGCAGTGCCGTGGCCTGGGTGCAATCGGTGCTGGAGAGCACGCATTGGCTCGCCTCCCTGTGGGGCTGGCTCGGCCACGTGGGGGTGGGCGACCTGCCCGTGGCGCTGGCGCCGCTGCTGGTGGTGATGGGCGCCACGCCGGTCATCGTCATCGTCTGCGTGCTGGCCGTGGCTGCCCTCATGACGCCGGCATTGGTGCGCCTAGTGGCCGAGCGGCGCTTTCCCCAGCTGCAGCGCAGGCATGGCGCCTCGTTGCTGGGCAGCCTGGTGTGGGCCACCGGCAGCACCATTGCCGCACTGGCGGCGCTGATCGCGTCCATACCGTTGTGGCTGATACCGCCCCTGGTGCTGGTGCTCCCGCCGCTCATCTGGGGCTGGCTGAACTACCGCATCATGGCCTTCGACGCCCTGGCCGAGCACGCCAGCCGGCCGGAGCGCCAGCTCCTGCTGCGCCGCCACCGCTGGCAGCTGCTGGCGATTGGCGTGGTCTGCGGCTTTCTGGGCGCGGCGCCCGGGGTGGTGTGGATCTCGGGCGTGGTCTTCGCCGCGGCCTTCCTCATTCTGGTGCCGGTGGCCATCTGGATCTACACCCTGGTTTTCGCCTTTTCCTCGCTGTGGTTCACCCACTACTGCCTAGCCGCGCTGCAGCGGCTGCGCAGCGAAGAGGCAGCTTCCGAACCCTCAACCCCATGACACCTCCAGCCTTCGGCCTGATCATCGTCGGCGACGAAATCCTCTCGGGCAAACGCGCCGACAAGCACTTGCCCAAGGTCATCGAACTGCTGGCCGCGCGCGGCCTGGGCCTGGCCTGGGCCACGTGCGTGGGCGACGACCCGCCGCGCCTGACGGCCCTGCTGGCCCAGGCCTTCGCGTCGGCAGACGTGGTGTTTTGCTGCGGCGGCATTGGCGCCACGCCGGACGACCACACCCGCCAGTGCGCCGCCGCGGCGCTGGGTGTGGCGCTGCAACCTCATGCCGGCGCGCAGGCGCTGATCCGCGAGCGCATGCAGGACATGGCGCGCGAGCAGGGTCAGCCCTTCGAGCCCGAACGCCCCGACAACCTGCAGCGCCTGCAGATGGGCGTGCTGCCGGCGGGCGCGCGCCTCATCCCCAACCCCTACAACAAGATCCCGGGCTTCTCGTGCGACGGGCCCGGCGGCGGCGCGGTGCACTTCGTGCCGGGCTTTCCCGTCATGGCCTGGCCGATGCTGGAGTGGGTGCTGGACGGCAGTTATGCCCAGTGGTTCGGCCGGGCACCGCAGACCGAGCACTCCGTGGTGCTCTACGGCGCGATGGAGTCGGCTCTGACGCCGCTGATGGAGCGCATCGAGGCCGCCCACCCCGGCATCAAGGTGTTCAGTCTGCCCAGCGTGGACCATCCCGTGCACGGTCGCCACATCGAGCTGGGCGTGAAGGGCGACGCCGCCCTGGTGCCCGCGGCCTGGCAGGCGCTACAGGCGGCTTTGCACCAATTTGGTGCAGCCCTGGGCCCTGAACTGGTGCGCCGGCGCTGATCCGCACCCCGGTTTGGCGCAGGCCAGCGGCACAATGGCAGGTTGTCGCCCCTGGCACGCAAAATGCAAATACCGTTTCGACATCCCCCTGGATGAGCCGTTCAACCCTGGAGAACCCTGATGGCAAAGACCGTTGCTGACGTGATGAACATGGTGGAGGAGAACGAAGTCAAGTTCGTGGACTTCCGCTTCACCGACACCCGTGGCAAGGAGCAGCACGTCACCGTGCCCGTATCCCATTTCGACGAAGACAAATTCAACCATGGCCACGCCTTCGACGGCTCGTCCATGGCCGGCTGGAAGGGCATCGAGGCCTCGGACATGCAACTCATGCCCGATGCGAACACGGCCAACATCGACCCGTTCTTTGAGGAAACGACACTGATCCTGCAGTGCGACGTGGTCGAGCCCGGCGACGGCAAGGCCTATGACCGCGATCCGCGCTCCATCGCCAAGCGTGCCGAGGCTTACCTGAAGGCCTCCGGCCTGGGCGACACAGCCTATTTCGGTCCGGAGCCTGAGTTCTTCGTGTTCGACGGCGTGCGCTGGAGCAACGAGCCCGGCCGCACCTTCTTCGAGATCGAAGAATACGAGGCGCCGTGGAACACCGGCACCAAGCTTGAAGGCGGCAACCGCGGCCACCGTCCGACGACCAAGGGCGGCTACTTCCCCGTGCCCCCCGTGGACAGCACGCACGACATGCGCGCCGAGATGGTGCTGATCCTGGAGCAGATGGGCATCCCCGTCGAGGTGTTCCACCACGAGGTGGCCGGCGCCGGCCAAAACGAGATCGGCACCCGGTTTTCCACCCTGGTGCAGCGTGCCGACTGGACGCAGACCATGAAGTACGTCATCTGGAACGTGGCCAACGCCTACGGCAAGACGGCCACCTTCATGCCCAAGCCCTACGCCGGCGACAACGGCTCGGGCATGCACGTGCACCAGTCCATCTGGAAGGATGGCAAGAACCTGTTCGCCGGCGACGGCTACGCCGGCCTGTCGGACTTTGCGCTGTACTACATCGGGGGCATCATCAAGCACGCTCGCGCGCTCAACGCCATCACCAACCCCGGCACCAACAGCTACAAGCGACTAGTGCCCGGCTTCGAGGCGCCGGTCAAGCTGGCCTACAGCTCGCGCAACCGCTCGGCCTCCATCCGCATCCCCTACGTGGCCAACCCCAAGGGCCGGCGCATCGAGGCGCGCTTCCCCGATCCGCTGATGAACCCCTACCTGGGCTTTGCGGCGCTGATGATGGCCGGCTTGGACGGCGTGGAAAACAAGATCCACCCGGGTGAGGCCGCCACCAAGGACCTGTACCACCTGCCGCCCGAAGAGGACAAGCTGGTGCCCACCGTCTGCCACAGCCTGGACCAGGCGCTGGAAGCGCTGGACAAGGGCCGCGCCTTCCTGACCAAGGGCGGCGTGTTCTCCGATGGCATGCTGGACGCCTACATCGAACTCAAGATGGCCGAGGTGCAGCGCTTCCGCATGGCGCCCCATCCGGTCGAGTACGACATGTACTACTCGCTATAAGGCGGTTTTTTGCGGCGGAATGTGATTAGGGGATACTCGCCCGCAACGTGCCCGTGCCCTCCATTTGGTGGCACGGGCCCAGCGAGGACCACTCTTTCCATGAAGCACACCCTGATCCTGATGACCCTGGCCTGTGCGGCGCTGACGCCCGCCTGGGCCCAGGACCGCATCTACCGCTGCGGCAACGAATACACCAACAACGCCAGCCAGGCCAAGGAGCGCGGCTGCCGCCTGGTGGAGGGCGGCAACGTCACCGTGCTGCAGGGGTCGCGCCCGGCCTCGGCCGCCGCGCCCGCCGCAGCGCCCTCGGGCGGCGCGGCCGCGGCGTCGCCGGCCAATGCGCCGCGCGTCAACGCCGCCGACCAGCGCGCTCGCGACTCGGACGCCCGCGCCATCCTGGAGTCCGAACTGCGCAAGGCCGAGGCGCGGCTGGCCGAACTGCGCACCGAATACAACGACGGCTCGCCCCAGCGCACGGCGCTGGAGCTGCGCAACCCGCAGGGCTACATCGAGCGCACGGCCGAGCTGAAAGCCTCGGTGACACGCGCCGAAGCCGACGTGGCCGGCATCAAGCGCGAACTGGCGCGCCTGAACAAATAGCCGGCAGCGCCGGCAGGGGCAGGGCACCATCGCGCAGCAGCCAAACACCCCCGCCCCGGCGCAGGTCCGCGCCGCCGAACCCTACCAGCCGCTGGACTGGGTGCGCACCCTGGTCGCCGTGCTGGCGCCGGACGGCACCACCCTTTTCGTCAACGCCGCGCTGGAAGACGCCCTGGGGCTGTCGCGCCGCGCGCTGCGCGGGGCCGACTTCTGCCCGCTGCTGGCCGACCCCGCGCCGCTGCGCCAGGCCCTGGCCGGCGTGCGCGCGCAGGATTTTGCCGCGCTGCACTTCACCGTCGAACTGCATGGCGCGCGCGGCCAGCTGCTGCCCGTGCAGGCCACAGCCAGCCTGCACGAGCCCACGGGCGGCGTGCTGCTGGAGCTGTGGCCGTTGTACGCCCAGGCCCGGCACGAGCGCGAGGAGCAGCTGCGCGCACAGGGCGAGACGCACAAGGAGCTGATCCGCAACCTGGCGCACGAGATCCGCAACCCGCTGGGCGGCATCCGCGGCGCAGCCCAGCTGCTGGAGCTGGAGCTGCCCGCCCCCGCCCTGGCCGACTACACCCGCGTCATCATTCGCGAGGCCGACCGCCTGCAATCTCTGGTGGACCGTCTGCTGGAGCCACACCGCCATCCCCAGCACATGGCCGACGTGAACATTCACGAAGTCTGCGAGCACGTGCGCGACCTGGTGCTGGCCGAGCACCCGCGCGGCCTGGAGGTGGTGCGCGACTACGATGCCTCCATCCCCGAGCTGCGCGGCGACCGCGACCAGCTGGTGCAGGTCGTGTTGAACATCGTGCGCAACGCCGCGCAGGCGCTGCAGGCGCGCATTGCGGCTGGCGACGCCCGCATCGAGCTGCGCACCCGCGTGGCGCGCCAGCTCACCCTGGGGCGCCAGCGCCACCGGCTGGCGCTGCTGCTGGACGTGGTGGACAACGGGCCCGGCGTGCCGCCTCATCTGCAGGAACGCATCTTCGTGCCCCTGGTCACTGGCCGCGCCGAGGGCACGGGCCTGGGGCTGACGCTGGCCCAGGCCTTCGTGCAGCGCCACGGCGGCATCATCGAATGCGAAAGCCGGCCCGGCTGCACGCGCTTCGGCGTGGTGCTGCCGCTGGCCACTTCTTCATAAACACACCTCCACACCTCCTCAAGAAAAGCCATGGCGCCTGTCTGGATCGTGGATGACGACCCCTCCATCCGCTTCGTGCTGGAGCGCGCGCTGGCGCGCGAAGGGCTGGACACGCGCAGCTTCGAGGCCGCCGCCGATGTCCTGGCCGCGCTGGACGACGCGGCCGGGCAGTTGCCGCGGGTGCTGCTAACCGACATCCGCATGCCCGGCATGAGCGGACTGGAGCTGCTGGCCCGGCTGCGCGAGCGCCAGAGCGGCCTGCCGGTCATCGTGATGACGGCGTATTCGGACCTGGACAGTGCCGTGGCCGTGTTCCAGGGCGGCGCCTTCGAATATCTGCCCAAGCCCTTCGACGTGACGCACGCCGTGGCCCTGGTGCGCCGTGCGTTGCACGAGCGTGCGGCCACGCTGCCGCCCGAGCCGGCGCAGTCTGCCGCGCCCGAGATGCTGGGCCAGGCCCCGGCCATGCAGGAGGTGTTCCGCGCCATCGGCCGGCTGTCGCAGAGCACGGCCACCGTGCTCGTGACAGGCGAATCGGGTACCGGCAAGGAACTCGTGGCGCGCGCCCTGCACCGGCATTCGCCCGTGGCGGCGGGGCCGTTCGTGGCCATCAACACCGCCGCCATTCCGCGCGAGCTGCTGGAGAGCGAACTGTTCGGCCACGAGCGCGGCGCCTTCACCGGCGCGGCAACCCAGCGGCGCGGGCACTTCGAGCAGGCCGAGGGTGGCACGCTGTTCCTCGACGAGATCGGCGACATGCCGCTGGAGCTGCAGACGCGGCTGCTGCGCGTGCTCTCGGACGGCCAGTTCTACCGCGTGGGCGGACACAGCGCCGTGCGCGCGCGGGTGCGCATCGTCGCCGCCACGCACCAGGACCTGGAGCAGCGCGTGCGCGCCGGCACCTTCCGCGAAGACCTGCTGCACCGCCTGAACGTGATTCGCCTGCAGCTGCCGCCGCTGCGCGAGCGGCGCGAGGACATTCCGGCGCTGGCGCGCCACTTCCTGGCGCACAGCGCGCGCCAGCTGGGCGTGGCGCCCAAGCAGCTGCAGCCCGACGCCCTGGCCCGGCTGGAACGCTTCGACTTTCCCGGCAATGTGCGCCAGCTGCAAAACGTCTGCCACTGGCTGGCCGTCATGGCGCCGGCCCAGCGCATCGCTGCCGCCGATCTGCCGCCCCAGCTGCTGCAGCCGGCGGCCAGTAGCGCCCCCGATGGCTGGGAGCAGGCCCTGGCAGCTGAGGCCGTGCAGCGCATGCGGGACGGCCAGACGCAGGTGTGGGACCAGCTGGCGCGCCGCTTCGAGTCGGCACTGATCGGCGCCGCCCTGTCGCTGACCCAGGGCCGGCGGGCCGAGGCGGCGCAGCGCCTGGGCGTGGGTCGCAACACGCTGGCGCGCAAGCTGCGGCCGGCGGGCGAAGACGAGAACGACGACACGCAGGACTAAGCAAGCCGAAAAGGGCTCCAGCCCTTGTCTGGCAAGCGCTGGCAGCTATCAATAGATGAGCTAAACGTATGCGCCTGGCTTACCGCTTGCGACAGCAGGCGTCCTACAACCCGCCGATCCGCCTGCTGACCCGACCGCCGCAACCCGGCTTTGACAATGAATTTCATTGTTCAACCAACCGGAGTCAAACACATGTCGGATTTCAAGGATGCCAACCGCGACCCCCTGACCAATGAGCCGGGTGCCCACCCCGTGGGGACCGGCGTGGGCGCCGCCGGAGGCGCCGTTGCCGGCGCTGCGGCGGGCTCGTTCGGTGGGCCCATCGGCGCGGCAGTGGGCGGCGTGGCCGGCGCCATCGTCGGCGGCCTGGCTGGCAAGGCTGCGGCCGAGTCGGTGAACCCCACGGCCGAGGACGCCTACTGGCGCGAAAGCTACGAACGCGAGCCCTACTACCAGGCTGGCCGCACCTATGACGAGTACCGCCCCGCCTATGAGCTGGGCTGGAGCTCGGCAGGCCGCTACGAAGGCGACTTCGCCGCCGTCGAACCCGAGCTGTCCCGTGACTGGGGCACGCGCCGCGGCACCAGCTCGCTGGAATGGGAGCACGCCCGCCCGGCCACACAGGCCGCCTGGGAGCGCGCCCGCCGCAACGTGGCCACCGGTGCCACCACCATGCCCATCACCGGCAACAACCCCAACACGCCCGTCACCGACACCGTGAGCAACGATGACGTGGTGGACGTGCTGGACGACCTGCTGGAGTGCAGCCGCGATGGTGAATATGGCTTTCGCACCTCCGCCGAGCGGGCCGACAGCCCTGAGCTCAAGCAGATCCTGCAGCGCCACGCCAGCGAGTGCGCCAGCGCCGCGGCCGAGCTGGAGCGCGAGATCCGTGCCCGCGGCGGCGAGCCGTCCTCGGGCGGCACGGTCAGCGGCGCGCTGCACCGCGGCTGGGTGTCGGTCAAGACGGCGCTCAGCACCAATGACGACAAGGCCGTGCTGAACGAGTGCGAGCGCGGCGAGGACGCCGCCGTGGCCCGCTACCGCAAGGCCCTGAAGGCCACGCTGCCGGCCGACGTGCGCGCGCTGGTGGAGCGCCAGGCCCAGGGCGTGCAGCGCAACCACGACGAGGTGAAGGCCCTGCGCGACCGTTATCAGGCTGCTTCGTAAGCGCCTGCTACAGCGCCAAAGCGCTGAAGCGCCCATGATAAAACCAGCCCCGACGGGGCTGGTTTTTCTGCGCCTGGGGGGAGTTGAGGCCGTCAGCCGCCCAGCGTCGCCACCACCGGGGCATGGTCGCTGGGCTGCTTGTTCTTGCGCGGCGCGCGGTCCACGTGGCAGGCCGTCACCTGCGGGCGCAGGGCGTCGCTGACGAGGATGTGGTCGATGCGCAGGCCACGGTTCTTCTGAAAGCCCAGCATGCGGTAGTCCCACCAGGAAAAGGTCTTGTCCGGCTGCTCGAACAGGCGGAAGGCGTCCGTCAGGCCCAACTCCAGCAGCGCGCGGAAATGGGCGCGCTCTTCCTCCGTGTGGTGGATGGTGCCGGCCAGGCCCACCGGGTCGAAGGAGTCGCGGTCTTCCGGCGCGATGTTGAAGTCGCCCACCAGCGCCAAGCGGGGGTGCTGTGCCAGTTCGCCTTGCAGCCAGGCGCGCAGCGCGTCCAGCCAGCCCATCTTGTAGGTGAACTTGTCGCTGTCCGGCGCCTGCCCGTTCACGAAGTAGCCGTTGACCAGGCGCAGCGGCCCGCCGGGCAGGTCCAGCGTGGCGGCGATCACGCGCGCCTGCTCGTCGTCGTGCCCGGGGATGTTGCGCACCACGTCGCGCAGCGGCGCGCGGCTGACGATGGCCACGCCGTTGTATGTCCGCTGGCCGAAGCTGACGGCCTGGTAGCCCAGGGCGTTGAAGGCCTCGTGCGGGAATTTTTCGTCCACCAGCTTGAGCTCCTGCAGGGCGAGCGCATCCACGGGGTTGGCCTGCAGCCATTCCAGCACCTGGGGCAGGCGCACGGACAGGGAGTTGACGTTCCAGGTGGCGATTCTTTGCATGTTTTTGGCCTCTAGCCCTTGCTGATCAAGCGCTGGCAGCTATCAAAAAAAGAGTGCTTCAGGTGCCGCGGCGCTGGTAGCGCACGAAGCTGAAAGGCAGGCCCTGGGCGCTGACGTGCCGGCTGCGAGCGGCCTCCAGCCAGTCGCTGCCCAGCGGCTGCACGAAGGTGTCGCCGCCAAAGTCGCGCTCGATCTCGGTGGCCTCCACCCGGCTGGCCAGGGGCAGCGCCAGGTCGAACAACTGGGCGCCGCCGATGACCCAGGCGGTGGGCGCGCCCTCGCGCCGGGCCATGTCCAGCGCCTCGTCCAGGCTGGCCGCGCGCCGCGCGCCGTCGGCTTGCCAGTCGCCCTGGCGCGTGACGACGATGTTGGCGCGCCCGGGCAGGGGACGAAAGCGCGGGGGCAGCGAGTCCCAGGTCTTGCGGCCCATGATGACCGGGCCGCCCTGGGTCAGCGCCTTGAAGTGCGCCAGGTCTTCGGGCAGGTGCCAGGGCATGGTGCCGCCCTGGCCGATGGCGCCGTTGGCGGCGCGGGCGTAGATGAGGGCGATTTCCATGGTGTCAGACGGCCACCGGCGCCCTGATGGCCGGGTGGTGTTCGTAGCCCAAGATCTCGAAGTCGTCGTACTCGTATTCGAAGACCGACGCCGGTCGGCGCTTGATGTGCAGCTGCGGGAACGGGTAGGGCGTGCGCGCCAGCTGGGTGCGCACCTGCTCGACGTGGTTGTCGTAGATGTGGCAGTCGCCGCCGGTCCAGATGAAGTCGCCCACCTCCAAATCGCACTGCTGCGCCACCATGTGCGTCAGCAGCGCGTAGCTGGCGATGTTGAAGGGCACGCCCAGGAAGATGTCGGCGCTGCGCTGGTACAGCTGGCACGACAGCCGCCCCTCGGCCACATAGAACTGGAACAGCGCGTGGCAGGGCATCAGGGCCATCTGGTCCAGCTCGGCCACGTTCCAGGCGCTGACGATGATGCGGCGCGAGTCGGGGTTGGCCTTGAGGGTGTCGATGACCTGGGCGATCTGGTCGATGTGGCCGCCGCCCGGCGTCGGCCAGCTGCGCCACTGCACGCCGTAGACGGGGCCCAGCTCGCCGTCCGCGCGCGCCCACTCGTCCCAGATGGTCACGCCGCGCTCCTGCAGCCAGCGCACGTTGCTGTCTCCGCGCAAAAACCACAGCAGCTCCAGCGCGATGCTCTTCCAGTGCACCTTCTTGGTGGTGACGAGCGGAAAGCCCTCGCGCAGGTCGAAACGCATCTGGTGGCCGAAGACGCTGCGCGTGCCGGTGCCGGTGCGGTCGCCCTTGGGACAACCGTGCTCGAACACGTGGCGCATGAAGTCTTCGTACTGGGTGCGGACGGGGGGGCTGGTCATGGGGATGGGGCAGCGGGACGATGTCCCGCAGGAATAATGGTCAAAAACGGCTCTAACCCTTGTTGGAAAAGCGCTAACAGCTATTCTTTCAATAGCACGCAGCCCGGGTTCATGATGCCCTGCGGGTCCAGCGCCTGCTTGATGGCCCGCATCATGCCCAGCGCCACGGGTGACTTGTAGCGCACCAGCGTCCCGGCCTTGAGCGCGCCCACGCCGTGCTCGGCGGAGAACGAGCCGCCGTGCGCCGCCACGGCGTCGTAGACCAGCGCGTTGACGCGCGGCTCCTGCTCGCGCAGAAAGGCGGCGGCGTCACCGCCCTCGGGCGCCTGCACGTTGTAGTGCAGGTTGCCGTCGCCCAGGTGGCCGAAGGTGACCAGGCGCGCGCCCGGCACCTCGCGCGCCAGCAGCGCATCGGTGTGCGCGACGAACTCAGGGATGCGCGAGGCGGCCACGGAGATGTCGTGCTTGATGTTCAGCCCCTCCTGCGCCTGGGCCAGGGGGATGCTCTCGCGCACGTGCCACAGCTCGCGTGCCTGGGCGATGCTTTCGGCCACCACGGCGTCCAGCACGCAGCCGTCCTCGAAGGCCAGCTCCATCAGGTGCTCAAAGCGCGCGCGGGCGTGCTCCTCCGACTCGCTGTCGCTGTTTTCCAGCAGCACGCACCAGGGCGCGCCCTCCAGGCCGGCGAACGGCACGCGCAGCTGCGGCATATGCCGCACCACCAGCGACAGGGCGAACTGCCCCATGGCCTCGAAGCCCGTCAACCCGGCGCCCAGGTGGCGGTGCGCCAGGCCCAGCAGCTGCACGGCGGCCTGCATGGACGGCACGGCTGCCCAGGCGGTGAGCCGCGCCACCGGCTGCGCGTGCAGCTTGAGCGTGGCGGCGGTGATGATGCCCAGCGTGCCTTCGCTGCCAACCAGCAGGTCGCGCAGGTCGTAGCCGGTGTTGTCTTTCCTCAGGCCCGACAGCCCGTCCCACACCTCGCCCTGGGGCGTGACCACCTCCAGGCCCAGGCACAGCTCGCGCGCATTGCCATAGCGCAGCACCTGCGTGCCGCCGGCGTTGGTGGCCAGGTTGCCGCCGATGGTGCAGCTGCCCTCGGCCGCCAGCGACAGCGGAAACAGCAGGCCCGCCTGGGCGGCGGCCTGCTGCACCGATTGCAGGACGCAGCCGGCCTCCACCGTCATGCTGAGGTTGTCCGCGTCGATGCCGCGCACCCGGTTCATGCGCGCCAGGCTCAGCACCACCTGGGTGCCGCTGGCGTCCGGCGTGCTGCCCACCGACAGGCCGGTGTTGCCGCCCTGCGGGACGATCGATGTGCCGGCGGCGGCGCAGGCGCGCACCACGGCAGCCACCTCGGCCGTGCTGGCCGGGCGCACCACGGCCAGCGCGCGGCCGCGCTGGCGCCGGCGCCAGTCCTGCTCATAGGCCGCCAGGTCGCCATCGGTCAGCACGTGGGCGGCGCCGACGATCTGGCGCAGGGTGTCGAGCAGGGCAGCGGTCATGTCGTGGATTCCAGCAGAGAGGCCCTCAGGCGGCCAGGGCGGCGGCGCGCGCGGCGCGCTGGCGCAGCCGCACGTGCAGCGCGCAGGCAACGAAGAGCAGCAGGCACAGGCCCACCTCGGCCAGCGCCAGCCAGCGGCCGGGCGCGGCGTCGCTCCAGGCGCGCACCACGCCTTCGGTGAAGTACAGCCACACCAGCAGGCTGACCCAGCGGTAGGTGTACATGCGCCGCTTGAGCAGCCCGGCCAGCGGCAGGGCCAGCGGCAGGCACTTGAGCGCCAGCCACGAGCCGCCCGGGCGCAGCGGCGCCAGCCACAGCTCCCAGGCCAGGCTCAGCACGATCAGGCCCAGCAGGCTGGCCACGGCCAGCCAGCGGGTGGCGGCCACGTCGGCGGCCGGCTGTGCGGGGGACAAAGGGGCGGACGCGGGCATGGGGCTGGCATCATATCGGCCATGCCGTTGACCCTACAGTCCGCCGTGCAGCGCCTGGAGGCATGGCTGCTGCAACTGTCGCAATTTCCCTGGCGCACCACCGCGCACACTCTGCGCGAGCGCTACCGCGAGGATCGTCTGGGCTTGACGGCCAGTAGCCTGACCTTCACCACGCTGCTGGCGCTGGTGCCCTTCATGACGGTGGCGCTGGCGGTGTTCACCGCGTTCCCCATCTTCGGCACCATGCAGCGCGGGCTGGAGCGCTGGCTGATGGACAGCCTGATCCCCGCCACCATCTCGCGCCAGGTGCTGGACTACATCACCCAGTTCGCCGCCCAGGCCAGCCGGCTGGGGGCGGTGGGCTTTTCCATCCTCACGTTGACGGCGCTGGCGCTGGTTTTGACCATCGACCGCACGCTCAACAACATCTGGCGCGTGCGCCGCCTGCGCCCGCTGGGCCAGCGGGTGCTGATCTACTGGGCCGTGCTGACGCTGGGCCCGCTGGTGCTGGGTGGCAGCCTGGCGCTGACCAGCGCCGTGGCCTCGGCCGCCTCGCGCGGCCTGGGCGAGGCCCTGCCCGGCGGGGCGCGGTTGCTGTTCGACGGCATCGAGTTCCTGGTGCTGACCAGCGGCATGGCGGCGCTCTACCACTATGTGCCCAACACGCACGTGCACTGGCGCCACGCCTGGGCCGGCGGGGTGTTCGTGGCGGCGGGCATCTCGCTGGCCAAGAACGTGCTGGTGCTGTACCTGGCCTCGGTGCCCACTTATTCGGTGCTGTACGGCACCTTTGCCACGCTGCCCATCCTGCTGCTGTGGATCTACGTGGCCTGGGTGGTGGTGCTGCTGGGCGCGGTGGTGGCCGCCTACCTGCCCAGCCTGCTGGCCGGCGTGGCGCGCCCCGTGGGCGGGCAGGGCTGGCTGTTCCAGTTGGCGGTGGAGGTGCTGCAGCAGCTGCACGCCGCGCGCCAGGAGCCGGACCACGGCCTGACGGCCGTGCAGCTGGCCTGGCGGCTGCGCGTGGACGTGCTGCACCTCGAACCCGTGCTGGACGCGCTCACCGCGCTGGACTGGGTGGCGCGCATCAGCGAGGCCGCGGCCAACGAGTCGGATGCGGTGGACGCGCGCTACGTGCTGCTGGCCCCGCCGGCCGAGACGGCCATGCAGCCGCTGGTGCAGCGCCTGCTGCTGGCACGCACCGAGCCGCTGGAGCGTTTTTGGCACCACACCGGCATGGAGATGCTGACCCTGGCCGATGTGCTGCAGCGCCCCGAGGCCATGCGCCCGCCGCCGTCCATGCTGCTCAAGCCATAGCCCGTTTCGGGGGGCGTGTCGCCTGCGGCGCCCGGTCGGGATGGATCGCCTGGCCGTAGCCCATCGGCGCGGCCGTGCAAGGGCTTCAACCCTGCCGGCCCAGTGCCTGCGCCGCCGCGGCGCCGTGCAGCACGGCGCCCTCCAGCGTCGCCGGGTAGGGCCCGGCGACATAGTCCGCGCAGCACAGCAGGCCCTGCGCCACCTGCAGCGGCGGGCGCTGCAGGCCGGGGCTGCAGACAAAGGTGGCCCGCTTTTCCACCACGGTCTGCACGAGGCGCAGGCCGGGCAGGGCCATGTCCTGCGCGGCTTGGGCCAGCACGGCGGATTCCAGCGCGGCGCGTTCCCCCTGGTGGGCGCTGATGACGAAGGCCAGCAGCCCGGCCGGCCCCCCCAACTGGCCGCGGTCGAAAGCGAACTGCGCCGGGCGTCCGGGCCCGGCGCGCAGCGCCAGCATGGGCGAGGCCAGCAGCGGGCCGGACGCGCCGGGCTGCTCGGCATAGACGGTGGCAATCGCGCCGAAGGCCAGCTGGCGCGCCAGCGTGGCCCAGCGCTGCAGCGCGGCGTGCTCGTGTGCGAAGGCGCTGGCGTCCCCCACCAGGCGCGCGGCCTCGGTGCTGCTGGTGGCCAGCAACACGGCGTCGAAAGGCTCGCCATCGACCCACCAGCCCGGGCTGCTCGCGTCGCGCTGCAGCGCCTGCACGCGCCGGCCGGTGTGCACGGCGTGGCCGCGCGCGCGCAGCCAGGCGGCGGCGGGCTCGGGCAGCAGGGCGCCCAGGTCGGTGCGCGGCAGCAGCAGGTGCGAGCCCCCGCGCCCGGCGAACAGGCTGTCTCGCACCACGCGCAGAAAGGTCTGGCCACAAGCTTGCTGCGCCGGTGTGTTCAGCGCCGACACGCACAGCGGATCGATGAATTCCTGCACCAGCCGCTGCGGCAGGCCGATGCACAAATCGGCCACGCTGTGCCCGGGCGGGCAGGAAAAGCCGGCCAGCTGCCAGCGCGCCGCGCGCCGCAGCAGGCCCAGGCGCTCGCCCAGGCTCCAGCCGCGCGCGCGGGCGATGCCGGCCAGCGCGTCCCAGGGCGGGGCAGCGTCGGGCAGGGCGATGCCGCTGCCGTCGGGAAAGCGCAGCGCCAGCGGCATGCGCAGCAGCGCCGCGCCCGTGTTCACCCCCACCGTGCGCATCAGCGCCAGGCAGGCGGCGTAGGCGCCGATGAGGATGTGCTGGCCGTTGTCCAGCAGCACCTGGCTGCCGTCCGCCAGCGTGGCCGGCACGGCCCGCGCCCGCCCGCCCAGCGTGCGCGCGGCCTCCAGCACGGTGACCCGATGCCCGGCCTGCGCCGCATGCACGGCCGCGGCCATGCCGCCCCAGCCAGCGCCGATGACGGCGACCTTCATGCCGCTCCCAGCAGGTCGAAGGGATCATGTGCCCTGTGCGGCGGGCGCGTCTTTGCCAGCGGACGGCGCGCAAGGGCCGCCCCGCAGCGCTGCCGTCGTCCCCCCTCCCGCGCGCAGCGCGGACAAAGAGGGGGGAAGCGGCGCAGCCGCTCAGGGGGGTGCTTCACACCTTCAGGGGGGTGTGTCACAGCTTGCCCAACGCCTGCACCTTCCACGCCAGCCACAGCTTGCGCAGCGGGGTGAGGCTGGTGCGCTGGTGCAGCACCTGAAAGCCGTCGGCCTCGATCTCGCGCAGCAGCGTGCGGTAGATGCTGGCCATCATCAGCCCGGGCTTTTGCGCGCGCCGGTCGGCCGCAGGAAGCAGGGCGAGGGCCTCGTCGTAGAGCTGGTGCGCGCGCTGCGCCTGAAAGCGCATCAGCGCCGTGAAGCGCTCGGAGTACTGGCGCTGCGTGATCTCGTGCGCCTTCACGTCGAACTGCTGCAGCTCGCTGATCGGCAGGTAGATGCGCCCGCGCAGGGCGTCCTCGCCCACGTCGCGGATGATGTTGGTGAGCTGGAAGGCCAGGCCCAGCTTGTGTGCGTACTGGGTGGTGGCGGCTTCGGTCTGGCCGAAGATGCGGGCCGCGACCTCGCCCACCACGCCGGCCACCAGGTGGCAGTAGCGCGCCAGGCCGGCAAAGTCCAGGTAGCGCGTCTGTGTCAGGTCCATGCGGCAGCCTTCGATAACGGCCTGCAGCTGCTCCTGGCGCAGGCCAAAGGGCTGGATGTGCGGGGCCAGCGCCAGCGTCACCGGGTGGGTGGGCGTGCCGGCGAAGGCCTTGGCGATCTCGCCGCTCCACCACGACAGCTTGGCGTCGGCCACGCCGGGGTCGGTGACCTCGTCCACCACGTCGTCCACCTCGCGGCAGAAGGCGTAGAACGCCGTGATGGCCGCGCGCCGCTCGCGCGGCAGGAAGAGAAAGGCGTAATAAAAGCTGCTGCCGGAGGCGGCAGCCTTTTGCTGGACGTACTGCTCGGGGGTCATGTGGGCGTGGATTGTCCCATGGCGGGGCGCAGCGCCGGCGGCCTTGCGATTAATGGCCAAAAAGGCCTCCAGCGCTTGTGGAACAAGCGCCGGCAGCTATGAATAGGTGAGCGCCTTCTACATGCGCACCGCGCGCGCCAGCATCAGCAGCCAGTCGCCGGCATGCAGGCGCGGGCGCCGCACCAGGCTGGCGCCGCCCAGGGCCTGCACCTTGTCCAGGATGCGCAGGCCGCCCTGCACCACCAGCCGCAGCTCCCAGCCGGCGCGCCCGGGCAGGCGATGGACCAGCGGCGCCCCCTCCAGCATCAGCGCGCGCGCCCAGGCGGCGCAGTCCAGGACCAGGGCGTCGCTGTGCGGCGTGCGGCGCAGCGCGGCCAGGTCGGCGCGCGCCACGCCGTGGGCGGCGCAGTCGGCGTCGGCCAGGTAGTGGCGCCCACGCGGCAGGTCCACGCTCAGGTCCTGCCAGAAGTTGATGAGCTGCAGCGCGCTGCAGATGGCGTCGCTGTGCGCCAGCGCGCCGTCGTCGTGCACGCCGTACAGGTGCAGCAGCAGCCGGCCCACCGGGTTGGCCGACAGGGCGCAGTAGCGCAGCAGGGACGCGCGATCGGCGTGGGTGGCGCCGGCCTCGGTCATGGCCACGTCCTGCTCGAAGGCGCAAAGCAGGTCGTCCAGCAGCTGCACAGGCAGGGCATGGCTGCGCAGCACGGCCGCCAGGGGGGCGAAAACAAAGGCCCAGCGCGGCGCAGGGGGCTGGCCGGCCGCCGCGGCGTGCAGCTGCTCGCGGTAGGCCTGCAGGTCCGCCAGGCGCTGCGTGGCGCTGGCCGTGCCCTCGTCGGCCAGATCGTCGGCGGTGCGGGCAAAGGCGTAGATGGCCGCAATGGGAGGCCGCAGCGCCGGCGGGCACAGCAGCGAGGCGACGGGGAAGTTCTCGTAATGCGTGACGGGCGGCGGCAGGGCGGGTGCGGCCGCGGCGCGGGGGGCTGGGGAGTTCACGGCCGCGATTGTCGTGCTTGACAGGCCCGGGCTGCCTCTTCCAAAATTTACTAACCAGTCAGTCAGTAACCAGCCCCGGGCTGTCCACCATGCCTTTTCCTGATTTCCTCCTGCGCTCCTCGGGTGCAGCCGCACGGCCTTCGCCCTCGCCCCAGCCCGGGGTTTTTTTGTGGGTCGGCCGTGCCGCGGCCGCGGGCGCCGCGGTGCTGGCGCTGGCCGGCTGCTCGCGCCCGGCGCCGCCGCCCGAGCCGCTGCGCGCCGTGAAGCTGGTGACCGTGGGTTCGCAGGCAGTGCAGGCACAGCATGAGTACGCGGGCGAGGTGCGGGCGCGGGTGGAGTCGCGCCTGTCCTTCCGCGTGGCCGGCAAGATCGTGCAGCGCCCGGTGGAGGCCGGCCAGCACGTGCGTGCCGGCCAGCTGCTGGCCGAACTGGATGCGCGCGACTACGAGCTGGCCGCCCAGGCGGCCCGCGCCCAGGTCAGCGCCGCGACCACGCAGCGCGACCTGGCGGCGGCGGACTTGGAGCGCTTTTCGCGCCTGCGGGCGCAGAACTTCATCAGCGGCGCCGAGCTGGACCGGCGCGAGGCCGCCCTCAAGTCGGCCCAGGCGCAGCTGGCCCAGGCCCAGGCGCAGCTGGCCGCGCAGGGCAACCAGGCCGGCTACACGCGCCTGCTGGCCGACGCGCCTGGAGTGATCACCAGCGTGGACGCCGAGGCCGGCCAAGTGGTGGCCGCCGGCACCCCCGTGGTGCGCATCGCCCGCGACGGCGCGCGCGACGCGGTGTTTGCCGTGCCCGAGGATCGCGTGGCCGGCGTGCGCGTCGGCCAGGCCGTGCAGGTGGCCGCCTGGGCCGGCGGCGCGCCGCTGGCCGCGCGCGTGCGCGAAGTGGCGGCCAGTGCCGACCCGGTGACGCGCACCTTCCTGGTCAAGGTGGCGCTGGAGGGCGGCGAGCCGCCCCCGCTGGGCGCGACGGTGCAGGTCACGCTGGCCGACGAGGCCGCACAGGGTGCGCCGGCGGGCGTGGCGCGGCTGGTGCACCTGCCCAGCAGCGCGCTGCGCCAGGACGCGGGCCAGACCGCCGTGTGGGTCTACGACCCGGCCAGCGCCACGGTGCGCTCGCAGGCGGTGCAGGTGCAGGGCCTGCAGGGCGGCGACGCCCTGATCAGCCAGGGGCTGGAGCCCGGCATGCAGGTGGTGGCCGCCGGCGTGCACGTGCTGGCGCCGGGGCAGAAGGTGTCCGTTTACAAGCCAAAATCGGCTCCAGCCCAGGCAGGGCAATCGTCAGCAGCTATCAATAGCGAAGCAGCGGACGGTGCCACGGCCCCGGCCGCGCGCTGAAAGCGGGGCGCCCGACATGAACGCCGCGCCGCAGCCCGCCCGCAACCAGGGCTTCAACCTCTCGCGCTGGGCGCTGGAGCACGCCGCGCTGACGCGCTACCTGATGGTGGTGCTGATGCTGCTGGGCGTGGCCGCCTACTTCCAGCTGGGGCAGGACGAGGACCCGCCGTTCACCTTCCGCGCCATGGTGGTGCGCACCTACTGGCCCGGCGCCACGGCGCAGCAGGTGGCCGAGCAGGTCACCGACAAGCTGGAACGCACGCTGCAGGAGGTGCCCTACGCCGACCGCATCCGCAGCTACAGCAAGCCGGGCGAGTCGCAGATCATTTTCGAGATCAAGGACTCCAGCAAACCGGCCGAGGTGGCCCAGGTCTGGTACCAGGTGCGCAAGAAGATCGGCGACATGCGCTGGCAGCTTCCGGCAGGCGTGCAGGGGCCGTTCTTCAACGACGAGTTCGGCGACGTGTACGGCGTGATCTACGCGCTGTCAGGCGAGGGCTTCACGCCGGCCGAGCTGAAGGACTTCGCCGACGACGTGCGCCAGCAGTTGCTGCGCGTCAAGGACGTGGCCAAGGTGGAGCTGTTCGGCGTGCAGGACGAGCGCATCTGGGTCGAGGTTTCGCAGCAGCGTCTGGCCCAGCTGGGCCTGGGCATGAACACCGTGCTGCAGCAGCTGGCCGGCCAGAACGCGGTGGAGGGCGCCGGCCAGATCGATTCTCCGCACGACGTGGTGCAGGTACGCGTGGGCGGGCAGTTCACCAGCGTGGAGCAGCTGCGCGCTATGCCGATCCGCGGCGCGCAGTCCAACGCCCAACTGCGCCTGTCCGACATCGCCGAGGTGCGGCGCGGCTACGTCGATCCGCCGTCGGTCAAGGTGCGCTTCCAGGGCCATGAGGTGGTGGCTCTGGGCATCTCCATGGCCCGGGGCGGCGACATCATCGCCATGGGCAAGGCGCTGCGCGCGGCCGTGGACGGCATCCAGGCGCGCCTGCCCGCCGGCGTGGAGCTGGCGCAGGTGCAGGACCAGCCGGCGTCGGTGGCCGCGTCGGTCAACGAGTTCGTGAAGGTGCTGATCGAGGCGGTGGTCATCGTGCTGGCGGTGAGCTTCGTGTCGCTGGGGCTGCACAAGGGCGGGCGTTTCGGCTGGTACGTGGACTGGCGCCCGGGGCTGGTGGTGGCCATCACCATCCCGCTGGTGCTGGCCGTGACCTTCCTGGCCATGCACTACCTGGGCATCGGGCTGCACAAGGTGTCGCTGGGCTCGCTCATCATCGCCCTGGGCCTGATGGTGGACGACGCCATCATTGCCGTGGAGATGATGGTGCGCAAGATGGAGGAGGGCTACGACAAGCCGCGTGCCGCGACATTTGCCTACGAGCTGACGGCCAAGCCCATGCTGACGGGCACGCTGATCACGGCGGCGGGCTTTCTGCCCATCGGCATCGCTAAGTCGGTGACGGGCGAATACACGTTCGCCATCTTCGCCGTCACCGTCATCGCGCTGGTGCTGTCGTGGATCGTGTCGGTGTATTTCGTGCCCTACCTGGGCACGCTGATCCTGAAGGTGAAGCCGCACGACCCGGATGCACCGCCGCACGAGCTGTTCGACACACCGTTCTACAACCGCTTTCGCCGCGCGGTGCACTGGTGCGTGGAGCACCGCTGGCTGACGATAGGCGCCACGCTGGCCATCTTCGCGCTGGGCCTGGTGGGCATGGGACGGGTGCAGCAGCAGTTCTTCCCCGATTCGAGCCGGCCCGAGGTCATGGTGGAGCTGTGGTTCCCCGAAGGTACGCCGCTGTCCGCCAACGAGGATGTCACGCGCCGTGCGGAAAGCGCACTGATGCGGCTGGACGGCGTGCAGAGCGTGGCCACCTGGGTGGGCTCGGGCACACCGCGCTTTTATCTGCCGCTGGACCAGGTGTTCCCGCAGTCCAACGTTTCGCAGTTCATCGTGCTGGCGCAGGACCTGCACCAGCGCGAGCTGCTGCGCCAGCGCCTGCCGGAGCTGCTGGCGCAGGAGGTGCCCGAGGCGCGCGCCCGCGTCAAGCTGCTGCCCAACGGGCCGCCCGTGCCCTATCCGGTGCAGTTCCGCGTGGTCGGCAGCGACCCGCAGCAGCTGCGCCTGCACGCCGAGGAGGTCAAGGCCGTACTGCGCGGCAATAGCCACATGCGCGGCGTGAACGACAACTGGAACGAATCCGTGAAAGCCCTGCGGCTGGAGGTGGACCAGGACAAGGCGCGCGCCCTGGGCGTGTCCAGCCAGGCGATTGCCCAGGCCACGCGCACGCAGTTCACGGGCACCACCGTGGGCCAGTACCGCGAGGGCGACCGGCTGATCGACATCGTGCTGCGCCAGGCGCCGGGGCAGGGCGAGGGCGCGTCCGGCATCGAAGGCGTGTACGTGGCCACGGCCTCGGGTCGCTCCATCCCGCTGGCGCAGATCGCCCGCGCGCAGCTGGCCTGGGAGCCGGGCGTGATGTGGCGCTACGGGCGCAACTACGCCATCACCGTGCAGGGCGACGTGGTCGAGGGCCTGCAGGGCGCCACCGTCACGGCCGAGCTGCTGCCGCAGCTGCGCGAGCTGGAGCAGCACTGGCGCGCGCAGGGCCAGGGCGACACGCGCATCGACGTCGCCGGCGCGGTGGAGGAAAGCAGCAAGGGTTCGAGCGCCATCGTGGCCGGTGTGCCGCTGATGCTGTTCCTGGTCTTCACGCTGCTCATGCTGCAGCTGCACAGCTTCAGCCGCTCGATGCTGGTGTTCCTCACCGGGCCGCTGGGCATCGCCGGGGTGGCGGCGGCACTGCTGCTGCTGAACCGGCCCTTCGGCTTCGTCGCGCTCCTGGGCGTGGTGGCGCTGATGGGCATGATTCAGCGCAACTCGGTCATTCTGGTGGACCAGATCGAGCTGGACCGGGCCGCCGGCGTGCCCGCCTGGGATGCGATCGCCGATGCGGCCGTGCGCCGGCTGCGCCCCATCGCGCTGACGGCGGCGGCGGCCGTGCTGGCCATGGTGCCGCTGTCGCGCAGTGTGTTCTGGGGCCCCATGGCGGTGGCCATCATGGGCGGGCTGATCGTGGCGACGGTGCTCACACTGCTGGCCCTGCCGGCCATGTACGCGGCCTGGTTCCGCGTGCGCCGGCCCACCGAAGAGGAGGCGGCCAGGCCTGAAACTGGCGGCGGGCTGCCGGCGTCAGGGTAAAATCCGCCGTTTGACCAGTTTCACCGGGCTTGCGGCAATGGCGCAGCCTGGTGGCACGAAAAGAACCGCGCGGGTGGCGAAATTGGTAGACGCACCAGGTTTAGGTCCTGACGCCAGCAATGGTGTGGGGGTTCGAGTCCCCCCCCGCGCACCAACGTGACACTGACGCACGCAGCCCACCGCCAGCGCGGCTCGCTGTCACGACCCCCTGCCTCCGACACCAGGAAACACCATGGCCGTAAACGTTGAAACCCTTGACAAGCTCGAGCGCAAGATCACGCTGAACCTGCCCCTTGCCTCCATCCAGAACGAAGTCGACGCGCGCCTGAAGCGCCTGGCGCGCACCGTGAAGATGGACGGCTTTCGCCCCGGCAAGGTGCCGATGAGCGTGGTGCAGCAGCGCTACGGCTACTCGGTGCAGTACGAGGTGCTCAACGACAAGGTCGGCCAGGCCTTCTCGCAGGCCGCCAACGAGGCGCAGCTGCGTGTGGCTGGCCAGCCGCGCATCACCGAAAAGGAAGGCGCGCCCGAGGGCGAGGTCTCCTTTGACGCCGTGTTCGAGGTCTTCCCCGAAGTGAAGATTGGCGACCTGGCAGACGCCGAGGTGGAGAAGCTGTCTGCCGAGGTGACCGACGAGGCCATCGACAAGACCGTGGACATCCTGCGCAAGCAGCGCCGCACCTTCGCCCAGCGCGCCAAGGGCACGCCTGCCGAGGACGGCGACCGCGTGACGGTGGACTTCGAGGGCAAGATCGACGGTGAACCCTTTGCCGGCGGCAAGGCCGAGGACTTCCAGTTCCTGGTCGGCGAAGGCCAGATGCTCAAGGAGTTCGAGGATGCCGTGCGCGGCATGAAGGTGGGCGAGAGCAAAACCTTCCCGCTGGCCTTCCCCGAGGACTACCACGGCAAGGACGTGGCCGGCAAGACGGCCGACTTCATGGTCACCGTGAAGAACATCGAAGCCGCTCACCTGCCCGAAGTGAATGAGCAGCTGGCCAAGTCGCTGGGCATCGAGGCCGGCACGGTCGAGGGCCTGCGCGCCGACATCAAGAAGAACCTGGAGCGCGAGGTCAAGTTCCGCCTGCTGGCGCGCAACAAGCAGGCTGCCATGGAGGCGCTGCTGTCCAAGGCCGAGCTGGACCTGCCCAACGCCGCCGTGCAAGGCGAGATCGAGCGTCTGCGTGACGCCGCCCGCGCCGACCTGAAGCAGCGCGGCATCAAGGACGCCGACAAGGCTGAGATCCCCGACGACATCTTCCGCCCGCAGGCCGAGCGCCGCGTGCGCCTGGGCCTGGTGGTGGCCGAGCTGGTCCGCGCCAACGAACTGCAGGCCAAGCCCGAGCAGCTCAAGGCCCACGTGGACGAGCTGGCTGCCAGCTACGAAAAGCCCGAGGACGTGGTGCGCTGGTACTTCAGCGACCGCAACCGTCTGGGCGAGGTCGAGGCCGTGGTGGTCGAGAACAACGTCACGGACTTCGTCCTGGGCAAGGCCAAGGTGACGGAGAAGGCCGTGTCCTTCGACGAACTGATGGGCGGCCAGCCGGCCTGAGGCTCGCGTCGTCAGCCTGCCGCTGGCAGCGGCCTTGCGGGGCTTGTGCTTTGCGGCGCAAGCCCCATTTCCTTTGGTGAATCTGTACCGCAACGGAGAAAGCAACACATGAGCGCACTGGACACCCAGGCCCTGGGCATGATTCCCATGGTCATCGAGCAGTCGGGCCGCGGCGAGCGGTCCTACGACATTTATTCGCGCCTGCTCAAGGAGCGCGTGATCTTCCTGGTGGGTGAGGTCAACGACCAGACCGCCAACCTGGTGGTGGCGCAGCTGCTGTTCCTGGAAAGCGAGAACCCGGACAAGGACATCTCGTTCTACATCAACTCCCCGGGCGGCAGCGTGACGGCCGGCATGGCGATCTACGACACCATGCAGTTCATCAAGCCCGACGTGTCCACACTGTGCTGCGGTTTTGCCGCCAGCATGGGCGCCTTCCTGCTGGCCGCTGGCGCCAAGGGCAAGCGTTTCTCGTTGCCCAACTCCAAGATCATGATCCACCAGGTGCTGGGCGGGGCGCGCGGCCAGGCCACCGACATCGAGATCCATGCCCGCGACATCCTGCGCACCAAGGAGCAGATGAACCGTATCCTGGCCGAGCGCACCGGACAGTCGCTGGAAAAGGTCAAGACCGACACTGAGCGCGACTACTTCATGACCGCCGACGAAGCCAAGGACTACGGCATCGTCGACCAGGTGATCGCCAAGCGCCCCTGAGCAAAAGCCGCTGTCCGGCGGCTGCTGAAAACGGCGTTTCCCACACGGGAAGCGCCTTTTTTATTTCGTTATCATCCTTGACAACTGTTTTGATCTAAGGCAACTGCATCCATGGCCGAGAAAAAAGGCTCCTCCGGCGAGAAAACCCTGTACTGCTCCTTTTGCGGCAAGAGCCAGCACGAGGTGAAGAAGCTGATCGCCGGCCCCTCCGTCTTCATCTGCGACGAATGCATTGACCTGTGCAACGAGATCATCCGTGACGAGTTGCCTACGGGCGAGACGGGGCAGGATGCACGCGGCGACCTGCCTTCCCCGTCGGAGATCAAGGCCAACCTGGACAACTACGTCATCGGCCAGGAAAAGGCCAAGCGCACGTTGGCCGTGGCCGTCTACAACCACTACAAGCGCCTGCGCCACAAGGAAAAGGCCGGCAAGGACGAGGTGGAGCTGTCCAAGAGCAACATCCTGCTCATCGGCCCCACCGGCTCGGGCAAGACGCTGCTGGCACAGACCCTGGCGCGCCAGCTGGACGTGCCCTTCGTCATGGCCGATGCCACCACGCTGACCGAGGCCGGCTACGTCGGCGAGGACGTGGAAAACATCGTCCAGAAGCTGCTGCAAAGCTGCAACTATGAAGTGGAGCGCGCCCAGCGTGGCATCGTCTACATCGACGAGATCGACAAGATCTCTCGCAAGTCCGACAACCCCAGCATTACCCGTGACGTGTCGGGCGAGGGTGTGCAGCAGGCCCTGCTCAAGCTCATCGAGGGCACCATGGCCAGCGTGCCGCCGCAGGGCGGGCGCAAGCACCCCAATCAGGACTTTCTGCAGATCGACACAACCAACATCCTGTTCATCTGCGGCGGGGCGTTTGCAGGGCTGGAGAAGGTCATCGAGGCGCGCACCGAGGCCTCGGGCATCGGCTTCGGCGCCACGGTGCGAGCCAAGTCGCAGCGCTCGCTGACCGAGATGTTCCAGGACATCGAGCCCGAGGACCTGATCAAGTTCGGCCTAATTCCCGAGCTGGTGGGCCGCATGCCGGTGGTTACGGCGCTGGCCGAGCTGGACGAGGATGCGCTGGTGCAGATCCTCACCGAGCCCAAGAACGCTCTGGTAAAGCAGTACAGCAAGCTGCTGGCCATGGAGGGCGTGGACCTGGAAATCCGCCCGGCGGCGCTCAAGGCCATCGCACGCAAGGCGATTGCACGCAAGACCGGCGCTCGCGGCCTGCGCTCCATCCTGGAGCACGCGCTCATCGGCACGATGTTCGACCTGCCTACCGCTACCAACGTGGAGAAGGTGGTCGTGGATGAGGCCACGATCGAGGAAAGCAAGGCGCCGCTGCTGGTCTACCGCGAGGCCGCCAAAACCGCCTGAGCACCGGCTGCGCCAAAGCGGGCAGCAACCGGTCGAGCCCGGCGCGCAAGCCGCACCGGTTGAAATAACCCGCCCATGGACCATATTCCATGGAGCTTTTCAAGGATTGCCCATGTCCGGACACACGCCCCTGCCTGACACGCCCATCGACCTGCCGCTGCTGCCCCTGCGCGACGTGGTGGTCTTCCCCCACATGGTGATTCCGCTGTTCGTCGGCCGTGCCAAGAGCATCAAGGCGCTGGAACAGGCCATGGAAGGCGACCGCCGCATCATGCTGGTGGCCCAGAAGGCCGCCTCCAAGGACGAGCCTCAGGTAGCCGACATGTTTGAGGTCGGCTGCATCTCCACCATCCTGCAGATGCTCAAGTTGCCCGACGGTACGGTGAAGGTGCTGGTGGAGGGCCAGCAGCGCGCAGCCGTGGTGGCCGTGCTGGAGAACGATAGCCACTTCACCGCCACCGTGCGCCCGCTGCTGCCCGAATCGCAGGAAGAGGGTGACACCAGCGAGGTGGAGGCGCTGCGCCGCGCCGTGATGCAGCAGTTCGACCAGTACGTCAAGCTCAACAAGAAGATCCCGTCCGAGATCCTCACGTCGATTGCCAGCATCGATGATGCCGGCCGGCTGGCCGACACCATCGCCGCCCACCTGCCGCTGAAGCTGGAGAACAAGCAATCCGTGCTGGGCCTTGGCAACGTGCGCGAGCGGCTGGAGAACCTGTTCGGGCAACTCGAGCGCGAGGTGGACATCCTCAACGTGGACAAGCGCATCCGCGGCCGCGTCAAGCGCCAGATGGAGAAGAACCAGCGCGACTTCTACCTGAACGAGCAGGTCAAGGCCATCCAGAAGGAACTGGGCGAAGGCGACGAGGGCGCCGACATCGAGGAGATCGAGAAAAAGATCAAGGCCGCCAAGATGCCTGCCGAGGCGCGCAAGAAGGCCGAGAGCGAACTCAAGAAGCTCAAGCTCATGTCGCCCATGTCCGCCGAGGCGACCGTGGTGCGCAACTACATCGACACGCTGGTGGGCCTGCCCTGGAGCAAGAAGACCAAGGTGCGCCACGACTTGGCGCTGGCCGAAGAGGTGCTGAACGAAGACCACTACGGGCTGGAGAAGGTCAAGGACCGCATCCTCGAATACCTTGCCGTGCAACAGCGCGTGGACAAGCTCAAGGCGCCCATCCTGTGCCTGGTCGGGCCGCCTGGCGTGGGCAAGACCTCGCTGGGGCAGTCGATCGCCAAGGCCACGGGGCGCAAGTACGTGCGCATGGCCCTGGGCGGCATGCGCGACGAGGCGGAGATCCGCGGCCACCGCCGCACCTACATCGGCGCCATGCCGGGCAAGGTGCTGCAGAACCTGAACAAGGTCGGCACGCGCAATCCGCTGTTCCTGCTGGACGAAATCGACAAGCTGGGCACCGACTTCCGGGGTGACCCCTCCAGCGCGCTGCTGGAGGTGCTGGACCCCGAGCAGAACCACAAGTTCGGCGACCACTACGTGGAGGTGGACTTCGACCTGTCTGACGTGATGTTCGTGGCCACGTCCAACTCCATGAACATCCCGCCCGCGCTGCTGGACCGCATGGAGGTCATCCGTCTGTCGGGGTATACCGAAGACGAGAAGACCAACATTGCCCTCAAATACCTGCTGCCCAAGCAGATGGAAAACAACGGCGTGCGGGACGGCGAGCTGACGGTAACCGAGCCCACGGTGCGCGACATCGTGCGTTACTACACCCGCGAGGCCGGCGTGCGTTCGCTGGAGCGCGAGCTGTCCAAGATATGCCGCAAGGTCGTCAAGGCCGTGCAGCTCAAGCAGACCAACGGGCCGGTGGAGGTCACGCCGGAGAATCTGCACGACTACCTGGGCGTACGCAAATACACCTATGGCCGCGCCGAGCATGACAACCAGGTCGGGCAGGTGGTGGGCCTGGCCTGGACAGAAGTGGGCGGCGACCTGCTGACCATCGAAGTGGCGACCATGCCCGGCAAGGGCCAGATCACCCGCACCGGCTCGCTGGGGGACGTGATGAAGGAGTCGGTGGAGGCCGCGCGTACGGTGGTGCGCAGCCGCGCACGCATGCTCGGCATCAAGGACGAGGCCTTTGAAAAGCGCGATCTGCACATCCACGTGCCTGACGGCGCCACGCCGAAGGATGGCCCAAGCGCGGGCGCGGCCATGACGACGGCCATCGTCTCGGCGCTCACCGGCATTCCCGTGCGTGCGGACGTGGCCATGACCGGGGAGATCACGCTGCGCGGTGAAGTGACTGCCATCGGCGGTTTGAAGGAAAAGCTGCTGGCGGCGTTGCGCGGGGGCATCAAGACGGTGCTGATCCCCGAGGAGAACGTCAAGGACCTGCAGGACATACCGGACAACGTGAAGAGCGGCCTGGAGATAGTGCCCGTCAAGTGGATCGACAAAGTGCTGGACGTCGCGCTGGAGCGCAGCCCCGAGCCCCTGACCGACGAAGAGGTGGCGGCCCAGGCCGCGCAGCGCGCGGCCCAGAGCGCACATGTCGCGGGCGCGGGCGCCGCGCCGCACTGACGGCGAAGAATTTGACGCATTTGCCGGCGCGGGCCAAAAAATGCGTTAAACTTCTCTCATCGACACCAAACGTTGTACAATGTGAGGCTTCGATAAATGCGGGAATAGCTCAGTTGGTAGAGCGCAACCTTGCCAAGGTTGAGGTCGTCGGTTCGAGACCGATTTCCCGCTCCAGATTCTTGAAAAAAGGGGTGCCAAGGCTCCCCTTTTTTTCGAAGAAAAAGGTTTGGCGCGGTAGCAAAGCGGTTATGCGTCGGATTGCAAATCCGTTGAGGCCGGTTCGACTCCGGCCCGCGCCTCCAGCCTTGTTCACCCTGAGGTAGCAAAAACGTTTGCACTTCGCGGTGAAGGTTGGAAAAAGTGCTAGAATTTCTTTCTTTCCGAAATGCAGCGCGAAAGTGCTGTAGCAGGAAAGAACAATGCGGGAATAGCTCAGTTGGTAGAGCGCAACCTTGCCAAGGTTGAGGTCGTCGGTTCGAGACCGATTTCCCGCTCCATATTTCGCAAGGGAAGCCTCGGCTTCCCTTTTTTATTGGTCGCATCCAGGCCGTTGCCATACCCCGCAATGCGGTCTGGCAGCCATTGCATGCAGGCGCCGGCGCGGTTACGCTGGCCCTCAGCCGGCCGGCCATGCCGGCCAGCGCCCCGGTGGTGAAATTGGTAGACACTGCGGACTTAAAATCCGCCGCTTTCCTGCAAAGGGGCGTGCCGGTTCGACCCCGGCCCGGGGCACCAGGGAGATTTCGCATGTCAGACTACAACGCGCCTTTCGAGATCCACGTGCATGGCCAAGTGCAGCTGCGCCCCGACGTGGACTTCAACCAGTTGCAGGACGCCCTCAAACCCTTGTGGACCTACGCTGGCGCCCGTTCGCTGGCCGATGGCGCCGAGAGCGCCTATGAGGACGAGCCCGGCATCCAGTTCGACCCCAAGGAGCGCGTGCTGCAAATGTGCTGGACGGTGCGCGGCGATGAGGACTTCCGCCAGTCGCTGGACGACATGTGCATGAGCCTGAACGAACTGGCCGAGCAGGGCGCCGCCATCGAGGTGACCTTCTACGACGCCGAGTTCGACGAGGAAGAGGCCGAGGACGAGGACGAATCGCGCGACGACTTCCTAATGCTGTTCGTCGGCCCCACGCCTGCGGCCATCATGCAGGTGCAGCGCGACCTGCTGGTGCAGGACGTGGTGAATCTCATGGAGCGCCACTTCGACGGCGCAGAACTGGGCGGCGTGGTGGGCGAGATCGACAAGCTGTTCTCCGAGCGCTTCGACGCGCTGGTCAGCTCGCTGGAGATCGGCAAGCCGCCGCGCGGCACCGGCGGTGCGGGCGGCAGCGGACATGGCGGCGGGCGCCGTCCGCGCCACTTGCACTGAGTGATAGGAGGCATTGCGCGTGCTATTGAAAAAATAGCTGCCAGCGCTTGATGGACGGGCCTTAGGGCCCGTTTTTCTTTATAACTCTGGCAGAAGTGTGCAGGCCTGCGGCGGCAGGCCCAGCCAGCGTCCGGCCGCAGCCTGCAGCGCGGGCAGGACGCCGGTGGTGAACAGCAGGGCCGCGGGTTCATCGCGCGGTGCATCCGGCGCCAACGTGTTGGTGGCTTCCAGCATGCGCCGCGTCTGCCGCGCCACGGCCTCGCCGGTGTCTATCAGTTGCACCTGCGGGCCGACCAGACTGCGCAACTGCTCGCGCGCGAACACATAGTGGGTGCAGCCCAGCACCAGCGTGTCGATAGCGCCCGGCTCGCTGCCGAAGCGGCCCAGCGCTTGCACGTAGCGCGCGCACAGGGCGGCGGTGCGGGCCTGGGCCGCGGCGGCCGGGGCGGGCTCGGCATCGGTGCTTTGCTCGATGGCATGGGCCAGCCCGTCGCAGGCCTGCACGGAGAACCGCACCTCCCGTCCCTCGTGCGCGCCGCGCAGGCGCGCGAAGCGCCCGCTGTGCACCGTGCCCCGCGTGGCAAGCACGCCGACGTGGCCGGTGCGCGTCAGGGCGGCGGCGGGTTTCAGGGCGGGCTCCACCCCAATCACGGGCAGGCCGGGCAGCTCCGCACGCAGGGCTTCCACCGCGGCGGCCGTGGCCGTGTTGCAGGCCACCACCAGGGCCTTGATGCCATGGCGCGCCAGCAGCCAGCGGGCGATGGCCAGCGAGCGCGCGGTGACGTAGGCGTCGCCCTTTTCGCCATAGGGTGCGCAGCCGCTGTCGGCCAGGTAGACGAAGCGCTCGTGCGGCAGCTCGCGGCGCAGTGCGGCCAGCACGCTCAGGCCGCCGATGCCGCTGTCGAATACGCCGATGGGTTGCTGGGCGGAAGGCTGGGGGTGCGGCAGGACGGACACGGGCGGCGGCGGGCTGGAACGGGGCGCCAAGTATGCCCGCGCGGGCCCTTTCCCGCAGGCCGGTGCGGCGGTTGGGGCTGCGACATAATGAATTGCTATCGACCCGCGGTACTGGCGCGCGGCGCAGCCCACGAGGCGCGTCGCCTGTCCAGGCCGGTCATGCCGGCGCGACAGGCCGGACTGCTTGCTTCACTCCACACCAGCGAATACGCCGTTCCCCTTTTTCTCTTTTCCCGCGCAGGTCCCACGATGCCCGAATACCGTTCCAAAACCTCCACCGCCGGCCGCAACATGGCGGGCGCACGCGCGCTGTGGCGCGCCACCGGCATGAAGGATGCCGACTTCGCCAAGCCCATCATTGCGGTGGTCAACTCGTTCACGCAGTTCGTGCCGGGCCACGTGCACCTGAAGGACTTGGGCCAGCTGGTGGCGCGCGAGATCGAGGCCGCCGGCGGCGTGGCCAAGGAGTTCAACACCATCGCCGTGGACGACGGCATTGCCATGGGCCATGACGGCATGCTGTACTCGCTGCCCAGCCGCGAGATCATCGCCGACAGCGTCGAATACATGGTGAACGCGCACTGCGCAGACGCCATGGTCTGCATCTCCAACTGCGACAAGATCACCCCTGGCATGCTGATGGCCGCCATGCGGCTGAACATTCCGGTGATCTTCGTCTCCGGCGGCCCCATGGAGGCCGGCAAGGCCAAGCTGGCCGTGCCGGGCCAGGCCACGGTGAGCTTCACCAAGAAGCTGGACCTGGTGGACGCCATGGTCATGGCCGCCGACGACAAGGTCAGCGACGCCGACGTGGCCGAGGTCGAGCGCTCGGCCTGCCCGACCTGCGGCTCGTGCTCGGGCATGTTCACCGCCAACTCCATGAACTGCCTGACCGAGGCCCTGGGCCTGTCGCTGCCGGGCAATGGCACGCTGCTGGCCACGCACGCCGACCGCGAAGAGCTGTTCAAGCGCGCCGGCCGCCGCATCGTGGAACTGGCGCGCCAGTACTACGAGCAGGATGACGAGCGCATCCTGCCGCGCTCGGTGGGCCTGCCGGCGTTCGAGAACGCCATCACGCTGGACATCGCCATGGGCGGCTCCACCAACACCATCCTGCACCTGCTGGCCATCGCGCAGGAGGCGGAGATCGCCTTCACCATGAAGGACATCGACCGCATGTCGCTGCAGGTGCCGCAGCTGTGCAAGGTGGCGCCCAATACCGACAAGTACCACATCGAGGATGTGCACCGCGCCGGCGGCATCATGGCCATCCTGGGCGAGCTGGACCGCGCCGGCAAGCTGCACACCGACGTGCCCACGGTGCATGCGCCCACCCTGGGCGAGGCGCTGGAGCAGTGGGACATCACGCGCACGCAGGACGAGGCCGTGCGGCGCCTGTACCTGGCCGGCCCCGGCGGCATCCCCACGCAGGTGGCCTTCAGCCAAGACGCGCGCTGGCCCAGCCTGGACCTGGATCGCGAGCACGGCTGCATCCGCAGCTACGACCACGCCTACAGCAAGGAAGGCGGCCTGGCCGTGCTGCATGGCAACATTGCGGTGGATGGCTGCGTGGTGAAAACAGCGGGCGTGGACGAATCCATCCTGGTGTTTGAAGGTCCGGCGCACGTCGTCGAATCGCAGGACGATGCCGTGGAACACATCCTGGGCGATCAGGTGCAGCCTGGCGACGTGGTCGTCATCCGCTACGAAGGTCCCAAGGGCGGCCCCGGCATGCAGGAGATGCTCTATCCGACCAGCTACCTGAAGTCCAAGGGCCTGGGCAAGGCCTGCGCGCTGTTGACCGACGGGCGCTTTTCCGGCGGCACTTCGGGCCTGTCCATCGGCCACGTCTCGCCCGAGGCGGCCTCGGGTGGCGCCATCGGCCTGGTGAGAAACGGCGACCGCATCCGCATCGACATCCCGGGCCGCACCATCAACGTGCTGGTCAGCGACGAGGAACTGGAGCGCCGACGCGCCGAGCAGGACGCCCGGGGCTGGAAGCCGGCCGAGCCGCGCCCGCGCAAGGTGTCCGCGGCGCTGAAGGCCTACGCCAAGCTGGTGACCAGCGCCGACAAGGGCGCCGTGCGCGACCTGTCGCTGCTCGATTGAGCGCCTCTGCGCCCGTTGCCCTGGTCACGGGGTCGACGTCGGGCATCGGCGCAGCCGTCGCGCGGCGCCTGGCGGGCGAGGGCTACGCGGTCATCGTGCATTCCCGCAGTTCCGCGCAGGCCGGCCAGGCACTGGCCGCCGAGCTGGGCCGCGCGGTCTACATCCAGGCCGACCTGGCGGTGGATGCGGACCGTGTGCGCCTGGTGCGCGAAGCCGTGGCCGCCTGGGGCCGGCTGGACGTGCTGGTGAACAACGCCGGCATCAGCCGCGTGGTGCCGCACGACGACCTGTTCGCCGCCACGCCGGACCTCTGGCACGCGCTGCACGAGGTCAACGTGGTGGCCCCGTTCCGCCTGGTGGCAGAGGCGCGCACCGCGCTGGAGGCGGCGGCCGAGCGTGGCCGGGCCGGCTGCGTCATCAACGTCAGCTCGCACGCAGGCGTGCGGCCCAAGGGCGCGTCCATCCCGTATGCCGCCACCAAGGCGGCGCTGAACCACGTGACGCGGCTGCTGGCCGTGTCACTGGCGCCGCGCATCCGCGTGAATGCCGTGGCGCCGGGCCTGGTCGATACGCCGCTGACGGCCGACTGGACGCAGGCGCAGGCCCTGTGGCGCGAGCGTGCGCCCCTGCGCCGCGCCGCGCAGCCCCAGGATATTGCCCAGGCCGTCGCCCTGCTGGCCGCCAGCGACTACCTGACGGGAGAAGTCCTGTTGCTGGACGGCGGACTGAATCTCACCTGACCCCTGCCTGTAAAAAATGCGACCATGAACGACCTGCACCAGCGCATCGCCACCAGTTTCGACGCCCAGGGCCTGATGGCCACGCTGGGCGCGCGTCTGATCCTCGTGGAAGACGGCGAAGTGCGCATCGAGCTGCCCTTTGCCGCCGCCTTGTCCCAGCAGCACGGCTACGTGCACGCCGGTGCCATCACCAGCGTCGTGGACAGCGCCTGCGGCTACGCTGCGCTGACGCGCGGGCCCGAGAACTGCGAGGTGGTGACGGCCGAGTTCAAGACCAACTTCCTGCGCCCGGCCATCGGCGAGCGCTTCGTCGCCGTGGGCCGGGTGGCCAACGCTGGGCGGCAGCTGGCGGTGGTAACCGGCGAGGTGCTGGCCTACGCCGCCGGCGCAGCCGAGCCCAAGGTGGTGGCCATGATGCAGGCCACCATGGTCTACGTGCAGCCGCGCGGCGGCTGAGGCGCCCCGCTGCCGTTGATTCAGTGCGCGGCGGCGCCTGTCGCGCGCATGCCGCCGAAGCGGCCGCTGCGCAGGTCGTCCACGGCCTGCTCGATCTCGGCGCGGGTATTCATCACGAACGGGCCGTAGCCCACGACCGGCTCGTTGATCGGCTCGCCCGATAGCCACAGCAGCGTGGCGGGGCCGTTGACGGCCTCGATCAGCACCTCGTCGCCCTCGCGGCCCAGCTGCACCAACTGGCCGGCGCTGGCAGACTCGTCGCCCACCCGCACCGCGCCATGCAGCACCACCAGCGCCAGCGTGTGGCCGGACGTGACCGGCAGCCGTGCCTGGGCGCCGGCGGACAGGCGCGCGTCCCACACCTGCAGCGGCGTGAAGGTGCGTGCCGGGCCGCTGGCGCCCTGCAGCGCGCCGGCGATCAGGCGCACCTGGCCGGCGCCGCCGGGCAGCTGCACCGACGGGATGTCGCCGGCCAGCAGCGTCTGGTAGCCGGGCGCGGCCTGCTTGTCCTTGGCAGGCAGGTTGACCCACAGCTGCACCATCTCCAGCGGCCCGCCGCGGGCGGTGAAGGCCTCGGAGTGGAACTCCTCGTGCAGGATGCCCGAGGCGGCCGTCATCCACTGCACGTCGCCGGGGCCGATGGTGCCGCCGGCGCCGGTGGAGTCGCGGTGCGCCACCTCGCCCTGGTAGACGATGGTCACGGTCTCGAAGCCGCGGTGCGGGTGCACGCCCACGCCGCGCGGCCGGGCGGCGGGCTCGAAGTGGTGCGGGCCGGCGTGGTCCAGCAACAGAAACGGCGACAGCGCGCGGCCGTGGTCGCCGTAGCTGAACAGCGAGCGCACGGGAAAGCCGTCGCCCACCCAGTGGCGGGGCGGGGCGTTGTGAACGGATTGGACGGTTCGCAGCATGGTCATGGGCTCCTCATTGGATGCAAGCGGCGGGCAGGCCGCCAAGGCACATGACTTGCAGATGGGGCCGCCGGAGTGACCGGGTAGGGGCGGGCGGCAGGTTTCAGCGTTGCATCGGTGGAACGCTGTGCCTGCGCCCCCCGTATATCAAAAATGTGAGCTGCCAGCGCTTGCCTGGCGGGTGTTTGGGGCTGTTTTAGCTTGGATCGGCGCCTGCGCCCATCTGGCTTTGCAGATAGTTCTGCAAGCCCACCTGCTCGATCAACGAAAGCTGCTTTTCCAGCCAGTAGGCGTGGTCTTCCTCGGTGTCGCGCAGTTGGGCCAGCAGCAGGTCGCGGGTGACGTAGTCGCGCTGGCGTTCGCACAGGGCGATGGCCTCCCTCAGGTTGGCGCGCACGCGGTACTCCGTCTCCAGGTCGATGCGCAGCATGTCCGGCACCGTCTCGCCCGGCGTGAAGGGCTCGGGGCGCATGTCCGGACGGCCCTCCAGCATCAGGATGCGGCGCAGGATGGCGTCGGCGTGCTGCGTTTCCTCCTGCATCTCGTGGTCGATGCGCTCGTACAGGCGCATGAAGCCCTGGTCCTCGTACTGGCGCGAGTGGATGAAGTACTGGTCGCGCGCGGCCAGTTCGCCGCGCAGCAGCGCTACGAGGCAGGCGATGACGTCGGGGTGGCCTTGCATGGTGGGATCTTCTTCTGGAAAAAAGGGCGGAGGTGATGGCCGGAGTATCGCCCGCGCGGCTCGGGGTGCCAATGCGCTGCGTCACAATGCCCGCCATGCTGATGTACCCGCAGATCGACCCCGTGGCCCTGCAGATCGGGCCCCTGGCCATCCACTGGTATGGCCTGACCTACCTGGCCGCCTTTGCCCTGTTCATGCTGCTGGGCACGCTGCGCCTGCGCCACGTGCCCTATGCCGCCCAGGGCTGGACCCGAAAGGACGTGGAGGACATCCTGTTTCTGGGCGTGCTGGGCGTGGTGGTGGGCGGGCGCCTGGGCTACTGCCTGTTCTACAAGCCGGGCTACTACGCGGCGCACCCGCTGGAGATCTTCGCCATCTGGCAGGGCGGCATGAGCTTTCACGGCGGGCTGCTGGGCGTGATCGGCGCCATGCTGTGGTTCGCCCACTCGCGCCGCCGGCCGTGGCTGGAGGTGGCGGACTTCGTCGCCCCCTGCGTGCCCACGGGGCTGGCGGCGGGGCGCATCGGTAACTTCATCAACGGCGAGCTGTGGGGGCGTTTTGCGCCGCCGGACCTGCCCTGGGGCATGGTGTTTCCGCAAAGCGGCTCGATGCTGGCGCGCCACCCCTCGCAGATCTACCAGTTTTTGCTCGAAGGCCTGCTGCTGTTCGTGCTGCTGTGGCTGTATGCCCGCCGCCCGCGCAAGCGCGGCGAGGTGGCCGGCGCCTTCCTGGTGGGCTATGGCGTGCTGCGTTTCACGGCCGAGTATTTCCGCGAGCCCGACGCCTTCCTGGGCCTGCTGGGCCTGGGCCTGTCCATGGGTCAGTGGCTGTGCGTGCCCATGGTGGTCGCCGGCGTGGCGCTGTGGCTGGGCGCGCAGCGCCAGCCCCGGCCGGCGCATATATAGCCAAAATGGCCTCCAGCCCTTGCCAAATAAGCGCTGGCAGCTATGATTTTTGATATTTCAATCGCCATCCATTCCCATCCACCCACCCCTTGAAGGAACGATGACCGCTTCCGCCACCACCCCCGATTCCTCTGCTTCGCCGTCTTCCTCGTCCTCCTGGATCTCGCGCAAGGTCGGCAGCCTGCGGGCGGAAAAGGGTGACAAGCCCGCGCCGCCCGAGCGCAGCACGCACGAGCGCCTGCAGGCCACGCTGCGCCGCGGCAGCGAAGCACTGGCTCCGCGGGCGCTGCGCCGGGTGCTGACGGACCTGCAGGAAGTGGTGGCGCCGCGCGTGAGTGAGATCGAGGCCGGCCGCCGGGCCCAGGCGGTGGCCGACTGGTATGCCGCCGCCGCGCCCGAGGAGCGGCGCGACCTGTGGTTGCTGATGTGCGAGCAGTTCGCCCCTGACGCCTCGCAGGTGCAGTCCGCCCAGCAGCGCTACAGCGAGGCCGCCGGCACGCAGGACGCGCCGCAGGCCGAGGCCCACCTGCGCCGCGCCCTGGTCTCGCCGCGCACGCGGCTGCTTCAGCGCTTTGCCGTGTTCCCGCAAGGCATGCGCTTCCTGGTGGACCTGCGCGCCGAGCTGCTGCCGCAACTCAAGGCCGACCGGCGCCTGCTGCCGCTGGACGCGGAGCTGGAGCAGCTGTTCTCCACCTGGTTCGACGTGGCCTTCCTGCAGCTCAGGCGCCTGTCATGGGATTCGCCCGCGTCGCTGCTGGAAAAGCTCATCAAGTACGAGGCGGTGCACGACATCAAGAGCTGGGCCGACCTGAAGAACCGGCTGGACAGCGACCGGCGCTGCTACGGTTTCTTCCATCCGCGTCTGCCCGATGAACCGCTGATCTTTGTGGAGGTGGCGCTGGTGGACGCCATGTCCGACAGCGTCACGCCGCTGCTGGACGAAGACGCCGCGCCCGCTGATCTGAAGCGCGCCACCACCGCCATCTTCTACTCCATCAGCAACACGCAGGTGGGCCTGCGCGGCGTGAGCTTCGGCGACTCGCTCATCAAGCACGTGGTGGAGACGCTGACCGAGGAATTCCCCCGCCTGCGCACCTTCGCCACGCTCTCGCCCATCCCCGGCTTTCGCTCCTGGCTCGCCAAGCAGGGCGCTGCGCAGCTGGCCCAGCTGCCTGCCAAGGAGCGCGCCGAGCTGGCCCGCGCGCTGCAGGCCCCGGGCGAACCCGAGATCGCCCAGGTGATCGCCGTCGCGGCCGACGGCGGGCTGCAGCTGACGCCGAAGTCGCCGGTGCGCCAGTTCGTCACCCGCTGCGCCGCCCTGTACCTGGGGCGCGAGACGAAGGACGGCCGCCCGCTGGACGCGGTGGCGCGCTTCCACCTGGGCAACGGCGCGCGCGTGGAGCGGCTGAACTGGGCCGGCGACCCGTCGGCCAAGGGCGTGAAGCAGTCCTTCGGCCTGATGGTCAACTACCTGTACGACCTCAAGCGCCTGGACCGCCACCGCGCGCAGCTGGCCGAGGGGCGCATCCCCGTGTCCAGCGAGATCGACGGCCTGTGCAAGGGCTGAGCGGCGTGGCGGGCGACACACGTGTGGCGGCCGTCGCCGCAACCCAGGAGGAGCCGGGCATCCTGCGCGTGGTGCTGCGCCACGACGGCCGGCTGAACGCCATGACCCGCGCCATGTGGCGCCAGTTGCGCACGGTGTTCGAGGACGCGCAGGCGCGCGCCGACCTGCGCTGCGTGCTGATCGAGGGCGAGGGCGGCGCGTTCTGCGCCGGCGGCGACATCTCCGAATACCCCGATTTCCGTTTCGACGCGCAGCAGCTGCGCGACTTTCACGAAGGCGACGTCTGGGGCGGCCTGGGCGCCATGCTGGCCTGCGACGTGCCCATCGTCGCCGCCATCGCCGGCGCCTGCATGGGCGCGGGGGTGGAGATCGCCAGCTGCTGCGACGTGCGCATTGCCGCCGCCGACGCGCGCTTCGGCGCGCCCATCGCGCGCTTGGGCTTTCCCATGGCGCCGCGTGAGGCGGCCCTGGTGGCGGGCGCCGTGGGCGAGACCATCGCCCGGCAGATGCTGCTGGAGGCGGCCACCTTCGGCGCCGAAGAGATGGTGCGCGCCGGCTTCCTGAGCCGCGTGGCGGCGCCGCAGGACGTGCGCGAGCAGGCCCTGGCCAGCGCCCGGCGCATCGCCGCACTGGCTCCGCAGGCGGCCCGCCTGAACAAGCAGACGCTGCGCGCCTGGCGCGAGTCAAAAATGGCTCCAGCGACCGCCAGTCAAGCGGTGGCAGCTATCGAAAAGGTAGCGGCCGACCCTTATGCCTATGCCAGCAGCGCCGAGCACCGCGAGGGCGTCGGCGCCTTTCTGGCCAAGCGCAAGCCCGTTTTCTGATGGATTGTTTGTTTGATCGACTGATTCACCGACCGCCAGCCATGCCGGACACCCTTTCGCCGCCCAGCCAGAACCTGTTTGCCGCCCTGCGCGCCGCCTTTCCTGCCGACCTGGACGCCGTCGCCATCGAGGCCGTGGCGCCCGATGGCCGTCCCCTCGCCTATAGCTGGCGCGACCTGGAGCACGCCAGCGCCCGCATGGCCAACCTGCTGGCCTCGCTGCAGCTGCCGCCGGGCAGCCGCATCGCCGTGCAGGTCGAGAAGTCGGTGGAGGCGCTGGTCCTGTACATGGCCACCCTGCGCGCCGGCCACGTGTACCTGCCGCTGAACACCGCCTACAAGAGCGCCGAGATCGAGTACTTCATCGGCAACGCCGAGCCGGCCGTGGTGGTGTGCACGCCGGGCAACTTCGGCTGGGTCTCGCGCATCGCCTTTGTGGCCGGCACAGGCCACGTCTTCACCCTGGGCGACGACCGCACGGGCAGCCTGCTGGAGCGCGCCGTGCACTTCGGCGACACGCACCTGCCGGTCGCGCGCGCAGCCGACGACGTGGCCGCCATCCTCTACACCAGCGGCACCACCGGCCGCAGCAAGGGTGCCATGCTGACGCACGGCAACCTGCTGTCCAACGCGCTGATGCTCAAGGGCTACTGGGGCTGGAGGACGCCCGAGGAGGGCGGCGACGTGCTGATCCACGCCTTGCCCATTTTCCACGTGCACGGCCTGTTCGTGGCCATCCACGGCGCCCTGATCAACGGCAGCAAGATGATCTGGCTGCCCCGGTTCGAGCCGCGCGCCGTGGTCGAGGCCCTGCCGCGCGCCACCGTCTTCATGGGCGTGCCCACGCTGTACGTGCGCCTGCTGGCCGAAGCCGGCCTGACGCGCGAGGCGGCGCGGCACATGCGCCTGTTCATCTCCGGCTCGGCGCCGCTGCTGATCGAGACCTTCCGCCTGTGGCAGGAGCGCACCGGCCACACCATCCTGGAGCGCTACGGCATGAGCGAGACCATCATGCTGACGTCCAACCCCTACCAGGCCGATGCCCGCTATGAAGGGCGCAACGAGCGCCGCGGCGGCACCGTGGGCTTTCCGCTGCCGGGCGTAGGCCTGCGTGTGGTGGACGAGCAGGGCGCGCCGCTGTCTGCAGGTGAGACCGGCCACATCCAGGTACGCGGGCCCGGCGTGTTCAAGGGCTACTGGCGCATGCCCGAGAAGACGGCCGAGGAGTTCACGGCGGACGGGTGGTTCCGCACCGGCGACGTGGGCCTGCAGGACGCGCAGGGCTACGTCACCATCGTCGGGCGCAGCAAGGACCTGATCATCAGCGGCGGTTACAACGTCTACCCGGCCGAGGTGGAGGGCGCCATCAACGAACTGCCCGGCGTGGCCGAGAGCGCCGTGGTCGGCGTGCCGCACCCGGACTTCGGCGAGGTGGGCGTGGCCGTCGTCGTGCCGCGCCCCGGCGCGCAGCCGCAGGCCGATGCCATCCTGGAGGCGCTGAAGACCCAGCTGGCCAACTACAAGGTGCCCAAGCGCTGCTTCATCGCCGCCGAACTGCCGCGCAACGCCATGGGCAAGGTGCAGAAGAACCTGCTGCGCGAGCAGTACCGGGGGCTGTTCGCCTGAACGCCCGCCTGCGGCGGAGAGGAAAAACGGGCTCCCGGGCCCGTTTTGCTATTGAAAGAGGAGCTGCCGGCGCTTGATGGATAAGCGCTGGAGGCCAATTTGACCCTTAACGCAGCACCAGCACCGGAATGTGCGAGTGCGTCAGTACGTGCTGCGTCTCGCTGCCCAGCAGCAGCCGCTTGATGCCCTTGCGCCCGTGTGAGGCCATGACGATCAGGTCGCAGTCGTGCTTCTTGGCGGCGGCGATCACCGCCTCGGCGATCAGGTCGGACTTGACCACCACCGGCTTGACGATCACGCCATCGGCCTTCGCGCGGGTCTTGATGGCCGTCACCATGGCCAGCGCCGCCTCGCTCCACTGCGCCTCCACGCGCTTGATCTCGGCCGGGTCGACCGCGGCGCCGCCCTCGAAGTAGCTGCGCGGGTAGCGCGGCACGACTTTCAGGGCCACCGCCGAGGCGCCGCACAGGCGGGCCAGCTCCAGACCGCTTTGCACGGCTTTTTCGGACAGTTCGGATCCGTCGGTGGCAATCAGGATGCGCTGGTACATGGAGTGGCTCCTCGTTTGTGGGTGATTGATTTGGCCTTGGTGTGCTTCGAGCATAGGATGGCTGGCCCCTGCAATCTTGATTCAAGTCAATGAGCCTGTCACGCGAGGCGGGTAATCTTTGCCTCATGTCAATTCCCTCATCCGGCCCGTATGCAGACGCTGGAGCGTCCGCCGTGGCCGATGCCGCGCCCGAACCGCAGGCCCTGGCCCTGCTGGACGATCCGCAGGAGTGGTCCGCCTTCGGCCGCCCGCACGGCGCAGGCGCAGCCGGCGCCGCGCCGCAGGACACGGCCTGGGAGTCGCACGTGGTGCTGGGCGGCATGCACTGCGCCGCCTGCGCGCTGACCATCGAGGAAGCGCTGCGCCGCGTGCCCGGCGTGTTGGAGGCCGACGTCAGCGCCGCCACCTGCCGCGCCCGCGTGGTCTGGCAGCCGGGCCAGGTGCTGCCTTCCGACTGGATGCGGGCCGTGGGTCGCGCCGGGTACCAGGCCATGCCGGCCATGGATGCGCTGGCGCGCGAGCACCGCGTGCGCGAGCACCGCCGCGCCCTGTGGCGCTGGCTGGTGGCCGGCTTTTGCATGATGCAGGTCATGATGTACGCCTGGCCCGCCTACCAGGCCATGCCCGGCGACCTGAGCATGGAGATGGAGCAGCTGCTGCGCTGGGCCTCCTGGGTCATCAGCCTGCCGGTGGTGCTGTTCGCCTGCGGGCCGTTCTTCTCCAGCGCGCTGCGCGACATCCGCCAGCGCCGCGTCAGCATGGACCTGCCGGTGGCTGCGGGCATGCTGATCACCTTCGTCGTCAGCATGCTGGGCACCTTCGACCCGACCGGGCCGTTCGGGCACGAGGTGTACTACGACTCGCTGACCATGTTCGTGTTCTTCCTGCTCACCGGCCGCTGGCTGGAGCTGCGCCTGCGCGATCGCACCGCCGGCGCTCTGGAGGCAGTGATGAACCGCCTGCCCGACAGCGTGGAGCGGCTGGACGGGGAGAAGGGTGGCTTCACCCGCGTGGCCACGCGGCGCCTGCGGGTGGGCGACGTGGTGCGCGTGCTGCCGGGCGAGGCCTTCCCGGCCGACGGCTGCATCGTCGCCGGCAGCACCCAGGCCGACGAGGCGCTGCTGACGGGCGAATCCACCGCCGTGGACAAGCCCCAGGGTGCGGCCGTGACGGCCGGCAGCTACAACCTGCGCGCCGCCGTGCAGGTGCGCGTGCAGTCGCTGGGCGAGGACACGCGCTTCGGCCAGATCGTCGCGCTGATGGAAAGCGCCTCGCTGCAAAAGCCGCGCCTGGCGCAGCTGGCCGATCGCATCGCCCGGCCGTTCCTCATCGGCGTGCTGCTGGCGGCCGCTCTGGCCGCCGCCTGGTGGTGGCCCACCGACCCCAGCCACGCACTGATGGTGGCCGTGGCCGTGCTGGTCGTCACGTGCCCCTGCGCGCTGTCGCTGGCCACGCCAGTGGCCATGCTCACCGCCGCCGGCACCCTGGCGCGCCGTGGCGTGCTGGTACGCAACCTGCAGGCGCTGGAGACGCTGGCGGGTGTAGACACGGTGGTGTTCGACAAGACCGGCACGCTGACGCGCGACGGCCTGTCCTTGCAGGAGGCGCACGTGGCGACGCAGGCCGGCCTGGCGCGCGACGACGTGCTAGGCCTGGCGGCGTTGCTGGCGCGCCATTCGCTGCACCCGGTCTCGCGCGCCGTGGCGGCCGCGGGTGGCGCTGACCTGACCGGTTGGTCGCTGGGCGAGGTGCAGGAGATCGGCGGCGCCGGCCTCGTCGCCGCCGTGCAGGGGCCGCTGGCCGGCACGCTGCGCCTGGGCTCGCCCGCGCATGCGCGCCTGGCCCCGCAGGGAGAGGGCCAGCAGGCCGCGCTGTCGCTGCAGCGTGGCGAAGAAGTGATCGAGCTGGCGCGCTTTGCCTTCGCGGAGGAGCTGCGCCCCGAGGCCGTGGCCGTGGTTCGGCAGCTGCAGCAGGCCGGCGTGGCGGTGCAGCTGCTGTCGGGCGACCGCGGCGGCGCCGTGCAGCGCGTGGCCGCCCGTGCGGGCATCGACACCGCCCAGGGCGACTGCACGCCTCAGGACAAGCTGGAACGCCTGCGAGCGCTGCAGCAGGCCGGCCACCGCGTGGCCATGGTGGGCGACGGGTTGAACGACGGCCCGGTGCTGGCCGGCGCTCACGTGTCGTTTGCCTTCGGGCGGGCCGTGCCCCTGGCCCAGTCAAAGTCCGATCTCGTGGTTATGGGCGACAATCTTGGCTTGGTCGCCCAGACCCTGACGCTGTCGCGCCGCACCTTGCGCATCGTGCGCCAGAACCTGTGGTGGGCGGCCGGCTACAACGCCCTGGGCGTGCCACTGGCCATTGCCGGGCTCATGCCGCCCTGGCTGGCCGGCTTGGGCATGGCACTCAGCTCGCTGCTGGTGGTGGCCAATGCCGCCCGCCTGGCCCGCGATCAAGGCAATGCCCGCGCCCTCGCAATACCCTCTGACGCGCCGCAGCCGGCGCCCATTCCGTTGGAGATGGCCTGAATGGACATTCTTTACCTCCTGATCCCGCTGTCCGTCGTGCTGGTGCTGTTTGTACTGGCCGGGCTGTGGTGGGCCGTGTATCGCGGCCAGTTCGAGAACGTGGAGCAGGAAGGTGAACGCATATTGAGGGATGGTTGACCCGGGTCAAATCCCATACCAGCTGTCTGGTTAACACTTTTGCCGCAATTACAAGAGGTCTCCGATGGAAACTGCAAATACGAAAGTAGCGCATTACGACGACACCGTCGTGCGCCAATTCACGATCATGTCGGTCGTGTGGGGGGTGGTCGGCATGCTGGTGGGGGTGTTCATCGCCGCCCAGCTGACCTGGCCTGAACTGAACTTCGGCATCCCGTGGCTGAGCTACGGACGCCTGCGACCGCTGCACACCAACGCGGTCATCTTCGCCTTCGGCGGCTGCGGCCTCTTCGCCACCAGCTACTGGGTGGTGCAGCGCACCTGCCAAACCCGGCTGTTCCTGCCCAAGCTGGCCGCCTTCACCTTCTGGGGCTGGCAGCTGGTCATCGTGGCCGCCGCCATCAGCCTGCCTCTGGGCTACACCTCGGGCAAGGAATACGCCGAGCTGGAGTGGCCCATCGACATCCTGATCGCCGCCGTGTGGGTGTCCTATGCCATCGTGTTCTTCGGCACCATCGGCACGCGCAAGGTCCGGCACATCTACGTGGCCAACTGGTTCTTCGGCGCCTTCATCATCGCCGTGGCCCTGCTGCACATCGTCAACAGCGCCGCCATCCCGGCCGGCTTCATGAAGAGCTACTCGGCCTACGCCGGTGTGCAGGACGCCATGGTGCAGTGGTGGTACGGCCATAACGCGGTGGGCTTTTACCTGACCACGGGCTTCCTGGGCATGATGTACTACTTCATCCCCAAGCAGGCCGGCCGCCCGGTGTACAGCTACCGCTTGTCCATCGTGCACTTCTGGGCGCTGATCTTCACCTATATGTGGGCCGGCCCGCACCACCTGCACTACACCGCGCTGCCCGACTGGACGCAGTCCGTGGGCATGGTGTTCTCGCTGATCCTGCTGGCGCCCAGCTGGGGCGGGATGATCAACGGCATCATGACCCTGTCGGGTGCCTGGCACAAGCTGCGCGACGACCCCATCCTGCGCTTCCTGATCGTGTCGCTGTCGTTCTACGGCATGTCCACGTTCGAGGGCCCGATGATGTCCATCAAGACCGTCAACGCCCTGAGCCACTACACCGACTGGACGGTGGGCCACGTGCACGCCGGCGCCCTGGGCTGGGTCGGCCTGATCACCATGGGTTCGCTCTACTACCTGGTGCCGCGCCTGTTCGGCAAGGAGAAGATGCACTCCATCAAGGCCATCGAGCTGCACTTCTGGCTGGCCACCATCGGCATCGTGCTGTACATCGCCGCCATGTGGATCGCTGGCGTGATGCAGGGCCTGATGTGGCGCGCGGTGAATGCCGACGGCACGCTGACCTACACCTTCGTCGAGAGCGTGAAGGCCACCTATCCCTTCTACGCCATCCGCTTCGCCGGCGGCGTGCTGTACCTGACCGGCATGTGCATCATGGCCTGGAACGTCTGGGTGACCGCCATCTCGGGCCGCTCCGTCCGCCTGCCCATCCCCGCCGTGAACGCTGCGCACGCCTGAGCGCCGAGGAGCCTTGAACCATGTCCAACACGAATAAAAGCACCGGCTTCACGCACGAGAAGGTCGAGACCAGCAACTTCCTGATGATCGTGCTGATCCTCATCGTGGTCGCCATCGGCGGCCTGGTGGAGATCGTGCCGCTGTTCTTCCAGAAGTCCACGACCGAGGCCGTGCAGGGCCTCAAGCCCTACACCGCGCTGCAACTGGCCGGGCGCGACGTCTACGTGCGCGAGGGCTGCTACAACTGCCACTCGCAGATGATCCGCCCCTTCCGCGCCGAGACGCTGCGCTATGGCCACTACTCGGTGGCCGGCGAGTTCGTCTACGACCACCCCTTCCAGTGGGGTTCCAAGCGCACCGGCCCGGACCTGCACCGCGTGGGCGGCAAGTACAGCGACGAGTGGCATCGCATCCACCTGAACAACCCGCGCGACGTGGTGCCCGAGTCCAACATGCCGGCCTACCCCTGGCTGGAAAAGAACCTGGTGGACGCCGAGGCCATGCCGCGCCACATGAAGGCGCTGCGTACCGTGGGCGTGCCCTACAGCGACGACGAGATCGCCAAGGCGAGCGCCGACGTCAAGGGCAAGACCGAGATGGACGCCGTCGTGGCCTACCTGCAGGTGCTGGGCCGCGCGCTGCGCTGAAGCCAGCGAAGCAACAAAGGAAAGCAAGTCATGGACATCACCACCATGCGCATCGTGGCCACGCTGGCTTCGCTCGCGTGCTTCCTGGGCATCTGGTTCTGGGCCTGGCGGCGCAGCAACCAGAGCCGCTTCGACGAGGCGGCGCAGCTGCCCTTCGCCGAGGACTGAGGGACTCGGCAAACACAACAAGAGAGATAACCCATGAGCGATTTCACCAGTAATTTCTGGTCCCTCTATGTGGCCGGCATCACGATTGCCGGCGTCGTCGGCTGCGGCCTGCTGCTGTGGCTGACCTCGCGCAAGAAGATCGAGTCGGCGGCCGACAACACCACCGGACACGTCTGGGACGAAGACCTGACGGAGATGAACAACCCCATGCCGCGCTGGTGGATGTGGCTGTTCGTGCTGACGCTGGTCTTCGGCGCCGGCTACCTGATCGCCTATCCCGGCCTGGGCACCTATAAGGGCCAGCTGGGCTGGACGCAGCTGGACGAGTACCGCGCGGAAGTCAGCAAGGCACAGACCGAGCTGGAGCCCATCTACGCCCGCTTTGCCAGCATGAAGACCGAGGAGCTGGCCGGCGACCCGGCCGCCATGGCAATCGGTGACCGCCTGTTCATGAACAACTGTGCCCAGTGCCACGGCTCCGACGCACGCGGCAGCAAGGGCTTTCCCAACCTGACGGACGGTGACTGGCTGCACGGCGGCACCACTGACAACATCCACCAGACCATCAAGGACGGGCGCGTGGGCGTCATGCCGCCGATGGCTGCCGCCGTGGGTTCGTCCGAGGACGTGCGCAATGTGGCCCACTATGTGCTGAGTCTGTCGGGCAGCCCGCACGACTCGCTGAAGGCGTCGCTGGGCAAGTCCAAGTTCACGGCCTGCGCCGCCTGCCACGGCATGGACGGCAAGGGCAACCCGGCCCTGGGCGCGCCCAACCTGACCGACGACATCTGGCTGCACGGCTGGGGCGAAGCCGCCATCGTGAATATCATCAACAACGGCAAAACCAATGAAATGCCGGCGCAGAAGGACAAGCTGACTGATGCGCAGATCAACGTGCTGACGGCCTACGTCTGGGGCCTGTCCAACAAGGCCGCCGCCCGCTGACGGCCTGCCGCCAGGCCGGCGCACCCGCTGTGGCGGGGCGCCGGCCCTTTTTCGTTTCCGCAAGCCAGGGAACTGACGCCCTGCTTGCCCTGCAGAGATAGCGTCCATGAAGCCAGACGACGGCCAACCCCGCAAGAAGATCATTCCCATCGTGCCTGCCGCGCAGGACAGCTCGCAGGGCGAGATGATCTCGCTGTACGAGGCGCAAAAGAAGATCTATCCGCGCTCCATCAGCGGGCTGTTCGCGCGCTGGCGCTGGGCCATGGTGTATCTCACGCAGCTGGTCTTTTACGGCCTGCCGTGGCTGCAGTGGGGCGAGCGGCAGATGGTGCTGTTCGATCTGGGCGCGCGGCGCTTCTACATCTTCGGGCTGGTGCTGTACCCGCAGGATTTCATCTACCTGACGGGCCTGCTCATCATCTCGGCGCTGTCGCTGTTCCTGTTCACGGCGGTGGCAGGGCGGCTGTGGTGCGGCTTTGCCTGCCCGCAGACGGTCTATACCGAGATCTTCATGTGGATCGAGCACAAGATCGAGGGCGACCGCAGCGCCCGCATGCGCCTGGACAACGGCTCCTGGACGTTCGAGAAGATCTGGAAGAAGACGCTCAAGCAGGCCGTGTGGATCGCCGTGTCCTTCTGGACGGGTTTCACCTTCGTAGGCTACTTCGTTCCCATCCGCCAGCTGGGTGGCGAGCTGATGGCGCTGCAAGGCTCCTGGCAGCTGTTCTGGGTGGTGTTCTACGGCTTCGCCACCTACGGTAATGCCGGCTTCCTGCGCGAGCAGGTGTGCAAGTACATGTGTCCCTACGCGCGTTTCCAGAGCGCGATGTTCGACAAGGACACCATGGTCGTGACCTACGACCCCGAGCGCGGCGAGCCGCGCGGGCCGCGCAATAAGAACATCGATCACAAGGAAAAGGGCCTGGGCGACTGCATCGACTGCACGCTGTGCGTGCAGGTCTGCCCCACGGGGATCGACATCCGCAACGGCCTGCAGTACGAGTGCATCGGCTGCGGCTTGTGTGTGGACGCGTGCAACACCGTCATGGACAAGATGAAGTACCCGCGCGGGCTGATCCGGTTCTCCACGCAAAACGGCGTGGCCAATCACTGGACCCAGTCGCAGATGATCAAGCGGGTGTTCCGTCCCCGCGTGCTGCTGTACAGCGGCGTGCTGGTGGCGCTGTGCCTGGGCATGCTGGCCAGCCTAGTGGTGCGCACGCCCTTCAAGGTCGACATCGTGCGCGACCGCGCGGCGCTGTCGCGCATCGTGGCCGGGGGCAAGCTGGAGAACGTCTACCGGCTGCAGATCATGAACGCCACCGAAAAACCGCAGCACTACACCATCGGCGCGCGCGGGCTGGAGGGGTTGGAGCTGGCCTCCGAGCCGCAGGTGGAGATCGACGCGGCCGACTCGCGCTGGGTGTCTGTGCGCCTGCACATCCCTTACGGCTCGGCGCAGCCGGGCTCGCACACCGTGTACTTCGACATCCGCGCCGAGGAAACCGGCGCCCAGGTCTCGGAGAAATCGGCCTTCCTCGTGCCGCGCTGATGACGCGGCCTCTGGGGCGGCCGTGCGCCGCCCCGGCCCTTGCGGCCCCGCTGCCGGGGCCTGAAAAAACTTCGAGAAATCATGTCCATCTCTTCGTCTCCCTCCGCCGCGCCCGAGCAACCCCCACAGTCCAAGCCCTGGTGGAAGTACGGCCACGTCTGGCTGATCATTGCCGGGCCGGCCATCGTCGTCGTGGCCGGTTTTTTCACGCTGTGGCTGGCGGTGCACGACCCCGACCCGGTCATCGCCGAGGACTACTACCAGCGCGGCCTGGACATCAATAAAACCCTGAACAGCGACAACCCCCAGGCCAGCATGCAGCCGGCCGTCAAGGGTCGCAACCACGCTGCCACGCCGGAGAAGGACCAGCCGCGCTGAGCGGGAGCAGGCGGAGGTAAACGCGCCCAGGTCCGACACAACTTCGGGTGAGCCACCTTTGCACGGCACATTCGCGGTGCTAGGCTTTGATCCATCGCAAGGAGGCTCTCGAATGCTGATGCAACGGATGATGTGGATCGCCTGGCCCGCCTTTTTGATGGCGGGCGTGATGGAGATGGTCGTGTTCGCGTTCGTCGATCCGGGGACACTGTACTGGTTCGACCAGCCGTTGCAGGTGTCGCGCGAAGGCATCTACACGCTGGCCTTCTTCGCCTTCTGGGCCATCATCATGGCCTCCAGCGCGCTCACCACGCTACTGGCGCTCTCGCCCTTCGAGATGAACCGCTGCCCGGTGCCCACGGACGAGCGGCCCCTCGACTGCGCCAAATACTCCCTCTGACGCGTCCGCCGGCGCCGCCGCGCCCGCTCAGCCCCGGCTGATGGCGGCGGCCACCGCCTGGCCCACCTCGGCGGTGCTGGCGCTGCCGCCCAGGTCGGGCGTGCGCGGGCCGCTGCGGATCACCTCTTCGATGGCCGCCACGATGGCGTCGTGCGCGGCGCGCCCGGCCCCTTCGCCCCGGGTCAGGAAGTCCAGCATCAGCGCGCCTGACCAGATCATGGCAATCGGGTTGGCGATGCCCTTGCCGTAGATGTCCGGCGCCGAGCCGTGCACCGGCTCGAACAGGCTCGGAAAGTTGCGCTGCGGGTTCAGATTGGCCGAAGGCGCCAGACCGATGGTGCCCGTGGTGGCCGGCCCGAGGTCGGACAGGATGTCGCCGAACAGGTTGGTGGCCGCCACCACGTCGAAGCGCCCGGGCTGCAGCACGAAGCGCGCGGCCAGGATGTCGATGTGCTGCTTGTCCAGCGCCACGCCCGGGTACTGACGCGCCACCTCGTCGGCGCGCGCATCCCACCAGGGCATGCTGATGGCGATGCCGTTGCTCTTGGTGGCCAGGGTCACGTGCTTGCGCGGGCGACTGGCGGCCAGATCAAAGGCGAACTTGAGCAGCCGTTCGGCGCCGTGGCGCGAATAGACTGATTCCTGGATGACGATCTCGCGGTCCGTGCCTTCGTACATCACGCCGCCCAGCGACGTGTATTCGCCCTCGGTGTTCTCGCGCACCACCACGTAGTCGATGTCACCGGGCTTGCGGCCGGCCAGCGGGCAGGGCACGCCCTCGAACAGGCGCACGGGGCGCAGGTTGATGTACTGATCGAATTCGCGGCGGAACTTCAGCAGCGAGCCCCACAGCGAAACGTGGTCCGGCACCGTGGCCGGCCAGCCCACGGCGCCGAAGAAGAGGGCGTCCATGCCGGACAGCTGCGCCTTCCAGTCGTCGGGCATCATTTTTCCGTGCTGGGCGTAGTAGTCGCAGTGCGCCCAGTCGAAGGTGTGCAGCTCCAGCGCGATGCCGAAGCGCTCGGCGGCGGCCTGCACGGCCCGCAGGCCTTCGGGCATGACCTCGCGGCCGATGCCGTCGCCGGCGAGTACTGCGATCTGGAAGGGCTGTGGCATGGGTTTGTCTCCTGGGTCGTTTGCTATGGATAGATGAGCTACCAGCGCTTGTTTCATAAGCGTTTCAGGTTCGAAACGATCTGAAGTCGTTGCCTGAAAAGCGCCAGCAGCTATGAATAAGAGAGCGTCAGCGGGCCAGCGCGGCCTTCACCGCGGCCGACACCAGGCCCATGTCGGCCTTGCCCGCCAGGCGCGCCTTGACCGCGCCCATGACCTTGCCCATGTCGCCGGGCCCGGCGGCGCCCAGCTCGGCCACGATGGCCTGAACGGCCTGCTGCACCTCGGCCTCAGACATGCGCTCGGGCAGGTAGGCGGCCAGCACGGCCAGCTCGGCCTTTTCCTTGTCGGCCAAGTCCTGGCGACCCGCGCCTTCAAAGGCGGTGATGGAATCCTTGCGCTGCTTGATGAGCTTGTCGACGATGGCGACGACGGCCGCGTCGTCCAGCACGATGCGCTCGTCCACTTCCTTTTGCTTCATCGCCGCCTGCAGCAGGCGGATGGTGCCCAGGCGCTCGCTGTCCTTGGCGCGCATGGCGGTCTTCATGTCTTCGGTGATCTGGTCCTTGAGGCTCATGTCTGTGGCTTTCGGTAAAAAACAAAAAACCCGCGCTCGGCGTCCCTAGCGCGGGTTTTGTGGGCGATTCCTGTGAAGGACGGCGCCGAAGCGGTGCTTAGTACAGCTTCTTGGGCAGCTGCATGCTGCGCACGCGCTTGTAGTGGCGCTTGACGGCGGCGGCCTTCTTGCGCTTGCGCTCGGCGGTGGGCTTCTCGTAGAACTCGCGGGCGCGCAGGTCGGTCAGCAGGCCCAGCTTTTCGATGGTGCGCTTGAAGCGGCGCAGGGCCACGTCAAAGGGTTCGTTCTCTTTTACACGGATGGTGGTCATTAGCTAATGTGTCCAAAATTTTGCCGTCAGAGGGCGGCCGGGAAGATCGGGCCCGGCAGCCTTGCACGGCGGGTGTGCCCGTCTCTAACTAGTATTGGCCGACGGGCGTTTGCCAGCAAAGCCCGAAATTATAGCGTTTCCCGTGTGGGAGAGAGCAGGCGGCCGCCGCGCTGTTGCTAGCCCGCTCCCGCCGCGTGGGCCGTGCGCGAATCGGCCGGCGCCTCGTCGCGCTCGCGCAGGCCGTAGTCGCGCAGCACGGCCGCCACGCGCAGGCGGTAGCCGGCGAACACGCTCGCGCGGCCTGCGGCCTGGGCCGCGCGGTGCTCGGGCAGCGTGCGCCAGCGCGCTACGGCCGCTTCGTCGCGCCAGAAGCTCAGCGACAGCAGCTTGCCCGGTGTGGACAGGCTCTCGAAGCGCTCCACGGAGAGGAAGCCGTCGATGGCCTCCAGCTGCGCGCGCAGATCGGCGGCCGTGTCCAGGTAGGTCTGGAGCCGACCGGCGGCGGGCTGCACCTCGAAGATGACGGCGATCATGGCTGCAGGGCGGCGCGGGCGAAAGTGCCGTCCACCACCTCGGTGAAGGTGCGCTGCTCGCGCACGATGAAACGCTGCTGCTGCGCCCGCTCGAAGTTGGCGCGGCCTTCGGGGTCGCTGCGCAGGCGGGCGCGGTAGGCCTCGTAGGCGGCCAAGCTGTCGAAGGCGATCAGGCCCCAGGCCTCGTAGTTCGTGCCCTCGCTGGGCAGGAAGTAGCCGACCAGGTGGCCGCCGCAGCGCGGAATGATGCGGCCCCAGGCCTGGGCATAGGCGCGGAAAGCCTCGCGCTGGAACGGGTCGATCTCGTAGCGGATGAAGCAGGTGACGGTCATGGCGGTCGGGCTCCGGTGGTGGTTGATGCCCGCCATGGTGCGCGGCGCCGGGCGGCCGATGCTTCGCTCGGGAGCGAAGCGTGCGCGCCGCGGCCTGCGGCACACTGGCGCCATGAACACCAACCGGCTCGCCCACGTCGCCGCCCTGGTGGGCGAGCCGGCCCGCACCGCCATGTTGCTGGCCCTGATGGACGGGCGGGCGCTGACCGCGCGCGAGCTGGCCGAGGCGGCGCGCGTGTCGCCCGCCACGGCCAGCCGGCACCTGGGTCTGCTGGTGGAGGCGCAGCTGCTGGCGCTGGAGCGTCAGGGCCGCCATCGCTACCACCGCCTGGCCTCGCCCGAGGTGGCGCGCATGCTCGAAGGCCTGATGCAGCTGGCCACCCCGGCCTCCGGGGCGCACCGCGCCGTGGTGACGGGCCCGCGCGACGCCGCGCTGCGCACCGCGCGCACGTGCTACGACCACCTGGCGGGGCGCCTGGGCGTGGCGATTGCCGCTCACCTGCTGCACGAGGGCGCCATCGCCTTCGACGGCGAGGACGGCGGACGCGTCACCGGGCGCGCCGCGGCGCTGCTGCAGCCGCTGGGGCTGGCGCTGCCCGAGCTGCCCGCGGCGCGGCGCCCGGCCTGCCGCCCGTGCCTGGACTGGAGCGAGCGGCGCCCGCACCTGGCCGGCCGCCTGGGCACGCTGCTGTGCGCACACTGCCTGGACAGCGGCTGGCTGCGCCGCCTGCCGGGCTCGCGCGCGCTGCAGATCACGCCGCCGGGCGCGCGGGTGCTGCGCGATTGGCTGGGCCTGGCGCGCTGGCAGGACGTGGTGGAGGCGGGCGCGGCCTGAAGCCGGCCAGGGTGGCGCGGTGCGCTCAGCCAGCCGGCAGCGCCTGCGCGCAGGCGTGCGCGCTGGCCCAGGCCCACTGGAAGTTGTAGCCACCCAGCCAGCCCGTCACATCCACCACCTCGCCGATGAAGTACAGCCCGGGCTGGGACTTGGCCTCCAGGGTGTGCTGCGACAGGGCGCGCGTGTCCACGCCGCCCAGCGTCACCTCGGCCTTCTTGTAGCCCTCGGTGCCGCTGGGCGTCAGCTCCCAGCGCGCCAGCTGCTCGGCCAGGCGGGCCAGGGCCTTGTCGGCGGCCTCGTTCACGGGGCGCTGCCAGTCGGCGCTGCGACCGGCCCAGGCGTCGGCCAGGCGGGCGGGCACCAGGGCGGCCAGCTCGTTGGCGATGAGCTTGCGCGACGAGCGCGCCTTGGCCTGCGCCAGCGCCTGGTGCATGTCGGTGCCCGGCGCCAGGTTGATGGCCAGCGGCGTGCCGGGCCGCCAGTAGCTGGAGATCTGCAGCACCGCCGGGCCGGACAGGCCGCGGTGGGTGAACAGCAGATCCTCGTGGAAGCTGGTGCGCGACTTCTTGCTGCCGGTGCTGATCTCCACCGGCAGCGCCAGGCCGGCCAGCTGGGCGTAGGGCGCCCAGGCTTCGCCGTCGAAGGTCAGCGGCACCAGGCCGGGGCGACGTTCCACCAGCGGCAGGCCGAACTGCTGCGCCAGCCGGTAGCCAAAATCCGTCGCGCCGATCTTGGGGATGGACAGTCCGCCCGTGGCGACGACCAGGCTGCGCGCCTCCACGCGTCCCCGGTCGGTATCGATTTGATAGCTTCCAGCGCTTGCCCCGCCTGGGCTGGAGGCCGAAAAGACTATATTTTTCACGCCGCAGGGCTGCCAACGCTGCACGCCGCCATCGGCGCATTCGGCCAGCAGCATGGCGATCAGGTCCTCGGCCGAGCGGTCGCAAAACAGCTGGCCCTTGTGCTTTTCATGGAAAGCGATGCCGTGGCGCTGGACCAGCGCGATGAAGTGCGCCGGCGTGTAGCGTGACAGGGCGGAGCGGGCGAACTGCGGATTGCCACCCACGAAGTGGCGCTGCGGCGCGTGCAGGTCCAGGTCGCGGTTGGTGAAGTTGCAGCGCCCGCCGCCGGAGATGCGGATCTTCTCGGCCACGCGCGGCGCGTGGTCGATCAACAGCACCTTCAGGCCGCGCTGGCCCGCCTGCGCGGCGCAAAACAGGCCGGCGGCACCGGCGCCGACGATGACGGCATCAAAGCTGGAGGAGGAAGAGGGCACGGACAGGGCGGAGCGGGAGGGCAAAGCCGGCGATTCTCCCCCAGCCGCCGCGCGTGCCGGGCCGGCGGCTAGCGCAGGTACTGTCCGCCGGGGCCGATCACGGCGATGTCCACGAAGCTGGAGCCGTGGTGGTTCTGCGCGCTGAACTGGTAGGCGTGCCCGCCCAGGTCCAGCCGGCCCAGGCCCTCCATGGCCTGCACCAGGCTGGGGCCGGTCACGCCGGGGCCGGCGGCGCGCAGGCCTTCGGCGAGCACGCGCATATCCAGGTAGCCGACATAGCGGTCGTAGCTCGGCTCCAGCCCGCGGCGCTTCATGGACGCCTGGAACTCGCGCGTGACGGCCAGACTGGTGCGCAGCGGCGAAGGTGTGGCGCGCGCCACGGCCAGGCCCCGGGCGTCGTCGCCCAACGCCTTGATGACCTGCTCGCCCGCGCCCAGCGACAGCGTGTACACCGGTACGCCCATCTGCGCGCGGTGGGCGCGCACGTAGGCCACCACGGACGGCCCGGCCGCCACCATGATCACGGCCTGGGGCTTCAGCGCATGCAGGGCGCGGGCGGCGGCGGCCGCATCGCTGCCGCTGCTGTCCATGGGCTGGCTGCCCACCAGCGTGGCCCCCTCGGCGGCGGCTGCCTGCTCCACCAGGGGCAGGGCGAGCTTGCCGAAGTCGTTGTTCTCGAAGGCCACGCCGATGCGTGTGCTCTGCACGGCCACCAGGTTGCGCACGATTTTGGTCAGCTCGTCGGCGTAGCTGACGCTGGTGGTGAACAGCCAGGGGCTGCCGGCCGCGCGCACCGCCGGGCTGCCGGTGTAGACACTCACCAGCGGCACGCGGGCCTGGGCCAGGTAGGGCAGCAGCGTCAGCACCTGCGAGGTGCCGGCCTGGCCGAACAGGGCAACCACGCCCTCGCTTTCGATCAGCGAGCGGGCGTTGGCCAGGGTGCGCTGGGGGTTGAAGCCGTCGTCCAGCGTCACCAGGCGCACCTTGCGCCCGGCCACGCCACCGCGCTCGTTCAGGTCGGCCAGGGCCGCCTCCTGCCCTTCATGGATGGGCGCCAGAAAAGGCGCCAGCGGACCCGACAGGGCGGTGGAGCGGCCGATGCGGATTTCGCCCTTGCCCGCCGGCGTGCCCTGCGCGCGGGCCAGCGGCGGCAGCGCCAGGGCCACGGCGCCGGCAGCAAGGCCGCGCAGCGCCCGGCGGCGACTGGGCAGGGAGGGGGCAGGGCGGCGCGGGCGAATGAAAAGGGTCACGCGGTCTTCCTCGAGCGGTCGTGGTGGAGGGCGGGTGCGGCCGGCATTGTTTCTGCGATGACCCCGCGCGTGCTGAGGACTAACCCGGCAATCGTGCCGCGCGCGTGACAGTGCAGGCGCGCGTCGCGCCCTTTTCAGCGCGACATCTGCGCCTGGTCAAGCGGGGCGTCCGCCCGCATGGCGCCGCCGCCTTCCCCCAGCGCGGCCACGCCGCGCACCACGTCGCCGACCACGATGACCGAGGGGCTGCCGAGCTGCTCACGCTGCACCGTGGCGTGCAGCTGGCCCAGGGTGGTCAGCGCGTGGCGCTGCTGCGGCAGGCTGACGTGCTGGATCACCACCGCCGGGGTGTGTGCCGGCAGCGCGGCCAACAGGCCGGCCTGGATGTGGGCGCAGCCGGCCATGCCCATGTAGATGACCAGGGTCAGGTGCGCGTCGCGCGCCGTGGCAGCCAGCAGCGGCCAGTCCGTGGCGCCGCTGCCCGGCTGCTGGTGGCCGGTGATGAAGAGCACGCCCTGGGCATGCGCGCGGTGCGTCAGCGGCGCGCCCAGCGCCGTCATGCCGGCCAGGCCAGCGGTGATGCCGCTCACCACCATGGGCTCGATGCCGGCCGCGCGCAGCATCTCCACCTCCTCGCCGCCGCGTCCGAAGATGAAGGGGTCGCCCCCCTTCAGGCGCACCACCGTCTCGCCCGCCAGCACCTCGGCGACCATGAGCCTTTCGATGAAGGCCTGGGGCGTGCTGCGGCAGCCCCCGCGCTTGCCCACGCGCACGATGCGCGCCTGCGGCGAGGCCAGGGCCACGATGGCGTCGCTGACCAGGTCGTCCACCAGCAGCACCGTGGCGGCAGCGATGGCACGGGCGGCCTTGACGGTCAGCAGCTCCGGATCGCCCGGGCCGGCGCCGACCAGGGTGCAGCTGCCTTGTTTTGGCGTGGTGGGGGTCGCGGTCATGCCGTGGTCTCCTGAGAAATATCGTGCGCCAGCCGCGCGATGTGCCGCACCTGCTCGGCGATGGCCGGCGGCACCGGCAGTTCGCCGGCCACCACGGCGCGGGTGTAGCGCGCGGTGCTGGCCACGTCGATGGCCTCGGGCAGGCCGGGCACGGTGGCGGCGGTGCCGGGCTGCTGCTCGGCCAGCAGACGGTGCCGGCCGGCCACGAAGCCGTCGTAGCGCGGCTGGCGGCGCGGGTCGGCGACCACCTCGCCCTCCAGCCCGCGCGACAGCAGCAGGTGCATGGCGCGCTGCTGCGCCACGGCGCTGCTGAGCTCGAAGTACTCGGCATGGGTGTAGCTGGACACCACCAGCGCCGGACCGTCGCACGGTGCCAGCAGCTTGACCACGCTGTGCGCCGGCGTGCGCAGGCCGATCTCCTGGCGCACCGCCAGCAGGCGGGCCAGGCCCGGGTGCAGCGCGGCGGTGGGCACGTGCGCGACCGTGCCTGGCGCCACGTTGTCGATGGCTGCGAGCGCAGGCGTGCCCAGCGCCTCCAGCACGTCGGCTGCCAGCACGCGGCGCTCCTCGGTGCGCATGCCGTGCAGCAGCACCGGCAGTCCCTCGCGCGCCAGCAGCAGCGCCAGCAGCGGCGTGAGCACCGGCAGCCGGCGCGCGCCGTTGTAGCTGGGCAGCACGATGAGCGGCAGGCCGCCACCTGCGGCAGGCACGCGGGCGATGCGGGCTTGCGCGGCATCGAGAAAGCCGCACATCTCCTGGGCCGTCTCGCCCTTGACGCGCATGGCCACGCAGAAGGCGCCCACCTGCAGGTCGCTCGCGCGCCCGTCCAGCAGCTGGCCGAACAGATCGGCCGCCTGCGCGTGGTCCAGCGCGCGGGCACCACGGGCGCCGCGCCCGATCTCCTTGATGTAGTGGCTGATGGCCATGCTGCGGTCGATGCTGATAGGGCGAAAGCGGGAATTTTCGGGCAGGTCTTATGCCTAGCAGGAATGGGCTTATCCGGCCCCGCGAAGGGCAGGGTCTCAGCCGGGCAGGCGCTGCGGCGCAGTGCGCAGGTGCGTGGTGTAGAGCGTCAGGCCGGTGAAGGCCAGGCCGCCCAGCAGGTTGCCCAGAACCACCGGGATCTCGTTCCACAAAAGATAGTCCAGCACCGAGAAGTTGCCGCCCATCATCAGCCCCGACGGAAACAGGAACATGTTCACCACCGAGTGCTCGAAGCCCATGGCGAAGAACAGCATGATGGGCATCCACATGGCGATGACCTTGCCGCCGACGGTGGTGGAGATCATCGCGCCGACCACGCCGGTGGAGACCATCCAGTTGCACAGCACGCCGCGCATGAAGATGGTCAGCCAGCCCATCAGCCCGTACTGCGCGTAGCCCAGCGTGCGCGCCTCGCCGATGTGCCCGATCTTTTCCCCGATCTCGCCCGGGGGCACGGAAAAGCCGAAGGTGAAGATGAAGGCCATCATGAAGGCCACGGTGAGCGCGCCCAGGAAGTTGCCGGCAAACACCAGCGCCCAGTTGCGCCCGATGGCGCGCCAGGTGGCACCGGGGCGCCGGTCCAGCCATGCCAGTGGGGTGAGCATGAACACGCCCGTGAGCAGATCGAAGCCCAGCAGGTAGAGCATGCACACGCCCACCGGGAACAGGATGGCGCCCACCAGCGCCGAGCCGCTCATGACGCTGGCCGTCACGGCGAACACCGCCGCCAGCGCCAGGATGGCGCCGGCCATGAAGGCGCGGATCAGCGTGTCGCGCGTGGACATGTGGATCTTGGCTTCGCCGGTGTCCACCATCTTGGTGACGAACTCGGCAGGGGAGAGATAGGCCATGGCGGGCGCTCCTGGTTGCGTGGAAGAAAGCGAAAGAAGGCGGTGCGTGCGGCGCCGGCTCAGGCCGACAGGGTGGGCGCGCCGGCGCCCGCCGCGGTCAGCGCCGCCGCCGCGGTGGCGCGCAACGCCGGGCCGGCGCGCTCTCGCCTGGGCTCCAGGGCGTGGTGCGCCAGCTCCTGCGCATCCAGGTGCACGGCGCCGTCCTCGTCGGTGCGCACGCGAAAGCACGGCGTGCTGCCCTCGTCGGGCGCCTGGGCCTGGCCGTCGGCCAGGCCGATGGTCCAGCCGTGCAGCGGGCAGGCCACGGCCGTGCCGAACACCAGGCCCTGCGACAGGGGGCCGCCCCGGTACGGGCTCCAGTCCAGCAGGGCGTAGATGCGGTCCTCCGCGGTGCGAAACAGCGCTACCTCCAGCCCCAGCGGCCGGGCCACGCGGCGCGCGCCCTGGCGGGGGATGTCCTCGATCCGGCAGATGTAGGTCCAGTGCGTCATTGCTATGCTTTCAGTAGCTGCCAGCGCTTGGTGGGTATGCGCTGGAGGCGTTTTTGATTGAAAGAAATCCGGCCTTCAGGCCACGGCGATGGGGATGAACTGGCGCGCGTCCACCTGGGCCTGCTCGCCTTCGAACCAGGGGTCGGGCTCGCCATCGAGCGCGAATTGCAGGCGCTGCCACAGCGCCTGGCGGTGCGCCGCGTCCTGCAGCACCTGGCGCTTGACGTGCTCCAGGCCCACGCGTGCCACGTAGTGCGTGGTGCGCTCCAGGTACCAGCCTTCCTCGCGGTACAGCTGCAGGAAGGCGCCGGCGACCTCCAGCACCTCTTGCGCGGTCTTGACCTTGGTGAAGAAGTGCGCCACCTCGGTCTTGATGCCCCCGTTGCCGGCGATGTGGATCTCCCAGCCCGAGTCCACGCCGATCACGCCCACGTCCTTGATGCCGCTTTCCGCGCAGTTGCGCGGGCAGCCGCTGACGGCCAGCTTGACCTTGTGCGGCGCGTACATGCGCCACAGCGCGCGCTCCAGGTCGCGGCCCAGCTGGCTGCTGTCCTGCGTGCCGAAGCGGCACCACTCGCTGCCCACGCAGGTCTTCACCGTGCGCAGGCCCTTGGCGTAGGCGTGGCCGCTGGGCATGCCGATGTCGCGCCACACGGCCTGCAGGTCCTCCTTCTTCACGCCCAGCAGGTCGATGCGCTGGCCGCCCGTGACCTTCACGGCCGGGATGCGGTACTTGTCCACCACGTCCGCGATGCGGCGCAGCTCGGCCGCGCTGGTCTCGCCGCCCCACATGCGCGGCACCACGCTGTAGCTGCCGTCCTTTTGGATGTTGGCGTGGCTGCGCTCGTTGATGGCGCGGCTTTGCGGGTCGTCCCGCGCCTCTTTGGGCCAGGTGCTGATCAGGTAGTAGTTGATGGCCGGGCGGCAGGTGGGGCAGCCGTCGGGGGTGCTCCATTCGAGAAAGGCGAAGACCTCTTCCTTGCTCAGCAGCCGGTGCGTGCGGATGGCTCCCCTCACGGCCTGGTGCCCGTGCTGCGTGCAGTTGCACAGCGGCTGCGCGGCGGGTGTGGTCGAGTGGTCGCCACCCACCGTGGCCACCAGGATCTGCTGCACCAGCCCGGTGCACGAGCCGCAGCTGGCGCTGGCCTTGGTGTGCCGACGCACCTCCTGCAGCGTGAACAGGCCCTTGTCGCGGATGGCCCGGCAGATCGTGCCCTTGGTCACGCCGTTGCAGCCGCAGATCTCGGCGTCGTCCGGCAGGCTGGCGGCGTGGCTCTGACCGGCGTGGCCGCCCTCGCCGATGTTGCTTTGGCCAAAGAGCAGCGCGTTGCGGATGTCGCCCACCGGCCTGCCTTCACACAGCAGCCGGAAGTACCAGCCGCCATCCACCGCGTTGCCATACAGGCAGGCGCCCACCAGCTTGCCGTCCTTGAGCACCAGCTTCTTGTACAGACCGCTGCCGGGGTCGCTCAGCACCAGGCTCTCCGTGCCCTCGCCGCCCTGGAAGTCGCCGGCGGAAAACAGATCGATGCCCGTCACCTTGAGCTTGGTGGAGGTCTGCGATCCCGTGTAGCGGCCGATGCCCAGCTCCGCCAGATGGTTGGCCGCCACCCGCCCCTGCTCGAACAGCGGCGCCACCAGGCCATAGGCCACGCCCCGGTGGGCCACGCACTCGCCCACAGCGTAGATGCGCGCGTCGGTGGTGGTCTGCAGCGTGTCGTTCACGACGATGCCGCGGTCCACGTGCAGGCGCATGCGCTCGGCCAGCTGCGTGTTGGGGCGAATGCCCACGCACATGACCACCAGCTCGGCGGGCACCTCGCTGCCGTCTTCGAAGCGCACGGCGCACACGCGGCCGGCACCGTCGTCCAGCAGCGCCTGGGTGCGCGCCTGCATCAAAAAGCGCATGCCGCGCGCGGCCAGGCTGGCCTGCAGCATGCGGCCGGCCGTGGCATCGAGCTGGCGCTCCATCAGCCACTCGCCGGCATGCACCACGGTGACCTGCATGCCGCGCCGCATCAGGCCGTTGGCCGCCTCCAGCCCGAGCAGGCCGCCGCCGATGACCACGGCGTGCCGCTGGTGTGCGGCGGCGTCGATCATGGCCTGCGTGTCGGCGATGTCGCGGTACGCCAGCACGCCGTCCAGCTGCGCCCCCGGGATGGGCAGCATGAAGGGCACGGAGCCGGTGGCCAGCACCAGGCGGTCGTAGGGCGCGCTGATGGTCTGTCCGTTGGCGCGGGTGGCCTGTACCAGGCGGCGCTGCCGGTCCACGTGTGTCACGGTGCAGCCGGCATGCAGGGTGATGCCGTGCTGCTCGTACCAATCCCAGTCGTTGAGCACGATCTCGGGCAGCTGCTGCTCGCCCGCCAGCACCGGCGACAGCAGGATGCGGTTGTAGTTGGGGTGCGGCTCGGCACCGAAGATGGTGATGTCGTACAGATCGGGAGCGACCTTGAGCAGCTCCTCGATCGTGCGCACCCCCGCCATGCCGTTGCCCACCATGACCAGCCGGTTTCTTTTCACCTTGCATCTCCCAGGGGCGTAGCCCCATGTCGCGGATCGGGCCGGCGCCTGCCGCGCCGGTTGCCAACCTGTTATTGCAACGGCTGTGCCAGCGCGGAAAATTCAAGGCAAAAAGGGCTGCAGCGCTTGTACAGCAAGCGCGAGCAGCTATGAAAAATATAGTGAGGTCGGCAGTGCATGGTGCACTGCAATGGTGCACACCGGCGCCCAAGCACGTGCGCTGGCGCCTGCTGCGGTGCGCGCACGGCGGCAGGCGCCGATGCGCGCAAGCTGCATTTCAAAAGGCGCGCCGCGCGGGCCGGCGCGCCGGCGGGGCTACTGCGTGGCGACCCCTTGCCACTGCCCGCCCAGCGCCTTGTACAGCTGCACGCGGTTGGCCTGCTCGGCCAGCTGCAGTGCGATGAGCGCCTGCTGCGCGGTGTACAGCGAGCGCTCGGCGTCCAGCACCGCCAGGTAGCTGTCGGCCCCGAGGCGAAAGCGCGCCTGCGACAGCTCCAGCGTGCGCTGGGTGGCGTCCACCAGCGAGCGCTGGGCGTCCAGCCGCTCGGTGAGCGTGGCCCGGTCGGCCAGCGCGTCCGCCACGTCGCGGAACGCCGCCTGGATGGCGCGCTCGTACTGGGCGATGGCCGTCTCGCGCGCCACCTCGGCCACGCGCAGGTTGGCGCGGTTGCGCCCGGCGTCGAAGATGGGCAGGCGAATCTGCGGGGCGAAGCTCCAGGTGCCGTTGCCGGCGCCGAACAGGCCGGACAGCTCGTTGCTGGCCGTGCCCACGCTGGCCGTCAGGCTGATGGACGGAAAGAACGCCGCGCGCGCCACGCCGATCTGGGCGCTGGCCGCCGCCAGCGAGCGCTCGGCCGCGCGCACATCGGGCCGCCGCAGCAGCACGCTGGAGGGCAGGCCGGGCGCGATGGAGGGCAGGGCGGTGGCGGTGGCTGGCGGCTCGGCGGTGCGCGGCTCCCCTGCGGGCGCCGTTCCCTGGGGCTGCGGCTGCGCCGCGGCGGGCTCGCGCACCGCTGGCTCGACGTTGGGCGGAAGCAGGTTGATCGGCACTGCGCTGCCCACCAGCAGCGCCAGGGCATTGCGCCCGCGCGCCACCTGCGCCTGGTAGGCGGCGACGTCGGCGCGTGCGCCATCCACCGTGGTCTGCACCTGCGCCAGGGTCAGGCCCGAGGCTGCGCCCAGCGCGTGCGTGCGCTGCGTCAGCGCGAACTGCTGCTGGCGCGCGCGCAGCGTGGCGCGTGCCAGCAGCAGGCGGCGTGCATCGGCGTCCAGGTTCAGCCAGGCTAGCATGACGTCCGAGGCGATGGCGATGCGTGCGCTGTCGCGGCTGTCCTGGCTGCGCAGGAACTCCTGCAGCGCCGCCTCGTTCAGGTTGCGCACGCGGCCCCAGAAGTCGATCTCATAGGCCGCCAGGCCCACGCTGGCGCTGTACTGGCCGGCGACGTTGCCGCGCCCGGCGGTGGTCAGGTCGTCGGCCGTGCGGGTGCGGGCGGCGTTGCCCGTGGCAGTCACCGTGGGCAGGCGGTCGGCCTGGGCGATGCCGTACTGCGCACGGGCGCGCTCCACGGCCAGCACGGCGACGCGCAGATCGCGGTTGTCCGCCAGCGCCATGCCCAGCAGCGTGCGCAGACGCGCGTCCAGCACGAAGGCGGGGCCGGTGGGCTCAGGAGCCAGCGCGGCCTCTGCGGGCGCGGGGGCATCCAGCGTAGCCGGCACGGGCGGCGCCGGCAGCTCGTGCGGCGGCGCCAGCGACATGCAGGCGCTGAGCAGCAGCAGCGGCGCGGCGGCCAGCGGGGCGCGCGCGAGAAAAAGCGGGCGAAGCATCGGGATCGTCGTCGTTATCGTCGTCATGGCGTGGCGGTGTGGGCCTCCGTGGCAGAGGCGCTCGCGCGGCGGCTGAACAGCCGGCGCACCACCAGGAAGAACACCGGCACGAAGAAGATGCCCAGCAGCGTGGAAAACACCATGCCGCCCAGCACGGCGGTGCCGATGGCCTGGCGCCCGCCCGCGCCCGCGCCGGTGCCGATGGCCAGCGGCAGCACGCCGAAGCCGAAGGCCAGCGAGGTCATCAAAATGGGCCGCAGGCGCAGGCGCACGGCCTGCACCGTGGCATCGATCAGGCCCAGGCCGCGCTCTTGCAGCTGCACGGCGAATTCGACGATCAGGATGGCGTTCTTGGAGGCCAGGCCCACGGTGGTCAGCAGGCCCACCTGGAAGTACACGTCGTTGGCCATGCCGCGGGTGTAGGTGGCGATCAATGCGCCGATCACGCCCAGCGGCACGGCCAGCATGACCGACACCGGCACGCTCCAGCTCTCGTACAGCGCGGCCAGGCACAGGAACACGAACAGGATGGACACAGCGTACAGCAGGGGCGCCTGCGAGCCGGACTGGCGCTCCTGCAGCGACGCACCCGTCCACTCGAAGCCGATGCCAGGTGGCATCTTGGCCATGATGGCCTCGACGGCGGCCATGGCGTCGCCGGAGCTGGCGCCAGGGGCGGTGCCTGCCTCCATCTCCAGCGCCGGGCTGCCGTTGTAGCGCATGAGCTGGGGCGAGCCGCTGGTCCAGTGCGTGGTGGCGAAGGAGGCGAAACGCACCATCTCGCCGGTCTTGTTGCGCACCGCCCACTGACCGATGTCCTGGGGCAGCATGCGGTACGGCGCGTCGCCCTGGATGTACACGCGCTTGACGCGGCCCTGGTGGATGAAGTCGTTGACGTAGCTGCCGCCCAGCGCGGCGGACAGCACGCTGTTGATGTCGCCGGTGGACACGCCCAGGGCGGCGGCCTTGCGGTCGTCCACCTCGACCTTCAGCTCAGACGTGTCGTCGAAGCCCGTAGTGCGCATGTTGGTCAGCTGCGGCACCTCGCGCGCGGCGGCGATCAGGTCGTCCCTGGCCTTCATCAGTGCCTCGTGGCCCAGGCCGTTCAGATCCTTCAGCACGAAGTTGATGCCGGCGCTGGAACCCAGGCCGCGCACCGGCGGCGGCAGCGTGACGAAGATGCGCGCGTCGCGGATGCTGGCCAGCTCCCGGTTGGCCTGGCGCGCGATGGCCTCGGCGGATTGGTGCGGCAGCGGGCGCTCGTCCCACGAGGTCAGGCGCACGAACATGCTGCCCGAGCTCTGGTTGCCGTTGAAGCCCAGGATGGCGTTGGTGCTGAACACCTCGGGCTGGTCCTTGAAGTACAGCCGCACCTGGTCCATGACGTCGGCCAGGCGCGCGTCGGTCGCTCCGGACGGCAGCGTGACGTTGACCCGCACGAAGCCCTGGTCCTCGTTGGGCAGGAAGGACGTGGGCAGGGTGCGGAACATGAAGGCCACCGCCGCCAGCACCACGCCGAACAGCACCGCCATGCGCCCGGTGCGGCGCAGCAGCCGGCCCACGCTGCCCTGGTAGCGTGTGGCGTTGCGGTCGAAGTGGCGGTTGAAGCCGTTGAAGAAGCGGTCCACCAGCCCCAGCGGGCCGGGACGCGGCGTGCGCCCGTGCTGGCCGTGGGCCACGGGCCTCAGCAGCGAGGCGCACAGCGCCGGCGTCAGCGTCAGCGCCACCAGCACCGACAGCGCCATGGCCGCCACGATGGTCACCGAGAACTGGCGGTAGATGACGCCCACCGATCCGGCGAAGAAAGCCATGGGCACGAACACCGCCGACAGCGTGAGGCCGATGCCCACCAGGGCTGGCGTGATCTCGGCCATGGACTTGCGCGTGGCCTCCTTGGCGGGCAGGCCTTCCTCGCTCATCACGCGCTCGACGTTCTCCACCACCACGATGGCGTCGTCCACCAGCAGGCCGATCGCCAGCACCAGGGCGAACATGGTGAGCATGTTGATGGAGTAGCCCATGGCCGAGAGCACGCCCAGCGTGCCCAGCAGCACCACCGGCACGGCGATGGCCGGGATCAGCGTGGCGCGGAAGTTCTGCAGGAACAAAAACATCACCAGCGTGACCAGCACCATGGCCTCGGCCAGGGTCTTGACCACCTCGTGCAGCGAGGCGCGCACGAAGGGCGTGGTGTCGGAGCTGACGAAGCCGGTGATGCCGTCCGGGAAGTAGGGCGCCAGCTCGGCAATCTTTGCCGCCACCGCGTCGGCCACGGCCATGGCGTTGGCGCCGTCGGCCAGCACGATCCCCAGGCCGGCGCCGGGCTGGCCGTTCAGGATGGAGCGCACGGTGAGGTTGTCCGCCTCCAGCGCCACGCGCGCCACGTCGGCCATGGTGACCACCGAGCCGTCGCTCTGCGCCTTGAGCACGATGTCCTGGAACTCCTGCACGGTTTGCAGCTTGGAGCGCGCCGTCACCGTGGCGTTGAGCATCTGGCCCGGCACGGCCGGCAGGGCGCCCAGCTGGCCGGCCGAGACCTGCACGTTCTGCGTGTTCAGCGCCGCCACCAGGTCGGAGGGCACCAGGGCGTACTTCTCCATCAGCGCCGGGTCCATCCAGATGCGCATGGCGTAGTTGGTGCCGAACACCGTCACGTCGCCCACGCCGTCCACGCGGGCAATCACGTCCACCACGTTGCTGGTCAGGTAGTCGCCGATGGTCACCTGCGATACGTGCGGATCGGGCGAGGTGAAGACGTAGGTGACCAGGTAGTCCTGCCCGCCTTTGTTCACGAACACGCCGCGGCTTTTCACCGCCTCGGGCAGGCGGTTGACGGCGCCCTGCAGCTTGTTTTGCGCCTGCACCTGGGCCACGTCGATGTTGGCGCCGGGCGCGAAGGTCAGCGTGGTGCGCGAGCGGCCGGCCGAGTCGCTGGTGGACTGCATGTACAGCAGGTTGTCCAGGCCCTTGAGCTGCTGTTCGATGACCTGGGTAACCGAGTTTTCCACCGTCTCGGCCGAGGCACCGGTGTAGGTGGTGTTGATGGTCACGCGCGGCGGGGCGATGTCCGGGTACATCTCCAGCGGCAGCGTGAAGATCGACAGCGCGCCGGCCAGCATGATGACGATGGCCAGCACCCACGCGAAGACGGGGCGGTTGATGAAGAACTGGGCCATGGCGGATCAGCCGGCGGTGGAGGCGGCGGAAGCAGCGGCGGCGGCCGGGGCGGCGGACGCGGGCGCGGGCGCGGCGCGCGGCACCCAGGGCACGGGCTTGACGCTGTCGCCCGGGCGCACGCGCTGCGCGCCGTCCACCAGCACGCGCTCGCCGGCGGCCAGGCCGGACAGCACCTCCCAGCGGCTGCCCACGGCCGCGCCGGTGACGATGCGCCGCGTCTCCACCTTGTCCTCGGGCGTCACGACCAGCACGCTGGCGTTGCCCGCCGGGTCGCGCCGCACGGACTGCTGGGGCGCCAGCAGCGCCTGCTCGTTCACGCCGGCCTCCAGCACGGCGCGCACGTACATGCCAGGCATCAGCACGCCGTCGGGGTTGGGCACCACGGCGCGCAGCAAGATGGCACCGGTGCCCGGGTTGACCTGCACGCCGCTGAACTGCAGCCGCCCGGCGTGCGGGTAGGGGCTGCCGTCGTCCAGCAGCAGCGTCACGCGCGCCTCGCCGTTCTTGCCGCCCTCGGCGCGCTGGATGCGGCCGCTGGCCAGGTCGTTCTTCAGGCGCAGCAGCTCGGTGCTGGACTGCGTCACGTCCACGTACAGCGGATCGATCTGGGTCACGGTGGTCAGCGCCGCCGCCTGGTTGGCCGTGACCAGGGCGCCGGGCGTGACGGTGGAGGTGCTGGTGCGCCCGGCGATGGGCGACTTGATGCGGGTGTAGCCCAGGTTGATCTGCGCGGCCTGCACGGCCGCCTGCGCCACCGCCACGTCGGACTGCGCCTGCGTGACCGCGGCCTGGCTGTCGTCATAGGCCTGCCGGCTGATGGCGTCGATCTTCACCAGCTCGGCGTTGCGCCGGGCGTTGGTCTGGGCCGTGCCCAGGTTGGCGCGGGCGCGCTCCAGCTGGGCACGGGCGGCGGACAGTGCGACCTCGAAGCTGGCCGCGTCAAGCTGATACAGCACCTGGCCTGCCTGGACCTGCGCACCTTCGGTGAAAAGGCGCTTTTGCACGATGCCACCGACCTGCGGGCGGATTTCGGCGGCCAGCCAGGCGCTGGTGCGCCCGGGCAGTTCGTTGGTCACCACCTGACGCTCGGGCTGCAGGGTGATCACGCCGACCTCGGGCAACTGGGCGGCCGGCTGGGCCGCGCCATTGCTGCCGCCGCCACCGCCGCAGCCAAGCAGTGCCGCCGCCAAGGCCAGCGCCACGCCTGCCCTGCGCGCTGCGATGGCCGGCGCCCGGGCCGAGCCGTTGGCCGAAGGGGGAGGGAGGCGGTCACGGATCGCTGTGGTCATGGAAGCTCAAGCGCAAGGGCGGGACGGCCGCGCTCTCAAAAAAGAAAGAGCGGGGCGTCGAAAAAACGAAGGGGAGGACAGGGGCCGCACGGGGCTCACAGCCCCGTACTTTCGCATGCTGGCACCGCACACCGATGCAGATGGTAGTGATCTTCATGCTTCTTTACATGACAGCTCCCTAGCAGGGCGCGGCATGCCCAGGTGTAAGCATGTGTTGTCCATTCATGCAAGTGGGAAAACCTTCAGCCGGCCTCAGCCGACGCGACGGGAAAGTGCGGATACGCTGCCATCCGCCCTCTCTGACCGAAGAGCCACCATGCGCGTCAACCTGCCCGTCCACGATATCCAGTACCCGTTTCCCCCTGGGCAGACCCTGGTGTCCACCACCGATCTCAAGGGTCGCATCCTGTACTGCAATCCGATGTTCATCGAGGTCAGCGGCTACACCCGCGAAGAGCTGCTGGGCCAGCCGCACAACATGATCCGCCACCCCGACATGCCCGAGCAGGCCTATGAGGACATGTGGCGCACCATCCAGGGTGGCCTGCCCTGGTCGGCCCCCATCAAGAACCGGCGCAAGGACGGCAGCTACTACTGGGTCATGGCCAACGTCACGCCGCTCATGGAGGCGGGCCGGCCGGTGGGCTACATGTCGGTGCGCACCGAGGCCGCCGACGCCCAGGTGCGCGCCGCGCAGGCGCTGTATGCGCGCATGCGCGCCGAGCGCCAGGCCGGGCGCCTGGTGCACGTCTTCCGCCAGGGCCGGCTGCAGCGCAATACCCTGGCCGGGCGACTGCGCCGCGGGTTGGCGCCCGGGCTTACCGGGCGCCTTGCCCTGGCCTTCGCGGCGGTGGCGCTTGCGGGGCTGGCTGCTGGCGCTCTGTCGGCCGGGCAGGGCTGGGCCATGCGGCTGCTGGCCTGGGCCGCGAGCGCCGCGGCGACCCTGCTGGCGCTGGGTTATGCGCGCCGCGCCGTGGTGGCGCCGCTGGCGCAGTTGGTGGTGGCGGCCAACCGCATGGCCGGCGGCGACCTGGGGCACCCGCCGGCGCAGACACGCGCCGATCTGGTGGGCGAGCTGCAAAAGGCGCTGAAGCAGCTGAACGTGAACCTGCTGTCCATCGTGCGCGACGCGCGCCAGGAAAGCGAGAAGATGCGCCAGGCCGCCGGGCACATCGCCCAGGGCAACAAGGACCTGTCCGCGCGCACGGAGAGCCAGGCCAGCAGCCTGCAGCAGACGGCCGCCTCGATGGAGCAGATGACCGGCACGGTACGCCACACCGCCGAGGCCGCGCACCAGGCGGCGGCCCTGGCCGCGCACGCCACGGCGGCGGCCGGGCGCAGCAGCCAGGCGGTGGGCGGCGTGGCCGACACCATGCAGCAGATCGACCAGGCCTCGCGGCGTATCGCCGAGATCACCCAGCTGATCGATGGCATTGCCTTCCAGACCAACATCCTGGCGCTGAACGCGGCGGTGGAGTCCGCCCGTGCCGGCGAGCATGGGCGGGGCTTCGCCGTGGTGGCCGGCGAGGTGCGAGCCCTGTCGCAGCGCACGCAGCAGGCGGCGCGCGAGATCCACACCCTGATCGACGCCGCCGTCGCCCAGGTGGGTGAAGGCCAGCGGCGCAGCGACAGCGCCGGCCAGGCGATGCAGGAGTCGCTGGCCCTGGTGCAGCGGGTGGGCACGCTGATCGGGCAGATCGATGGTGCCTCCAGCGAGCAGCTGGCCGGCATCTCGCAGATCAACGCCGCGGTGGCCCAGCTGGACACCATCACCCAGCACAACGCCGCGCTGGTCGAGCGCAGTGCCGAGCTGGCGGGCCAAGTGCAGCTGCAGGCCCAGACCGTGACCGAGGCGGTGCAGGTGTTCCGCCTGGAAGACAGCGCCGCCGCTCCCAGGGTGGACGCCGTGGCGCTGCGCCGTGCCGTCCGCGAAATACCGGCCAAATAGGCCTCCAGCCCTTATGGGAAAAGCGCTGGCAGCTCTTCTTTCAGGAGCGCCATCCATCCGCCCATCGTCAACATTGGTGTCCCCGTGGCCGTCTGGGCGCAGGCGGGCGGCGCGGCGCCCTACCATCGGCCTTTCGGGCCTGCGCTGACTGCGGCCGGGCCGGACCACCGAAAGGCATCGCCATGAACCCCTCTTCCTCCGAACCGCTAGCCGACCAGCTGCTGCAGCAACTGCAGGGTGCGCCCCTGGCGCAGATCGCCGCCCAGTTGGGCATAGGCGCCGAACAGGCGCAGAGCGCCGCCGCCATGGCCGTGCCATTGCTGCTGGGCTCCATGGGCCGCAACGCCGAGCAGCCCCAGGGCGCACAGGCGCTGCTGGGCGCCCTGCAGCGCGACCACATGCAGCCCGCCGCCGGGGGCCTGGACCTGGGCGGCCTGCTGGGTTCGGTGCTGGGCGGCGGCGGTGGCGGTGGCGGTGGCGGTGGCGGTGGCGGTGGCGGCGCAGGCCTGGGGGGCGACGGCGCAGCCATCCTGGGCCACATCCTGGGCGGCAAGCGCCCGCAGGCCGAGGCGCAGCTGGGCCAGGCCACGGGCCTGGGCGAGGGGGCCGGCAAGCTGCTGGGCCTGCTGGCGCCCATCGTCATGGCCTTCCTGGCGCAGCGCGTGCGCGCCGGCGGCATGGGCGCGGGCGACCTGGGCAGCCTGCTGGGGCAGGAACAGGCCCGTGCGCGCAGCAGCGGATCCCCTGCGGGCGACCTGCTGTCGCAGGTGCTGGACCAGGACGGCAACGGCCGCGTGGACCTGGGCGATCTCCTCAAGCTGGGCGGCAGTCTGCTGGGCGGGCGCCGCTGAGCTGCCTGGATGCTCCTGTATTAGTAGCTGCCTGCGCAGGTGTGGCGGGCGCCGCGGCCGTTTTTCGTAACAACGTGTGGCCACGGGGCACTGTGGTTGCGCCCGGCCCCGGATTCGGCGGACACTGCGCCCATACATCCACTACGCCTGGGAGGCTGCCATGACAACCGTCGCCGAAATCCTCAAGTCCAAACCCGACACCCAGGTGCACAGCGTGGCGCCGTCCGACACCGTGCTGACGGCCCTGCAGCGCATGGCCGACAAGGGCATCGGCGCGCTGATGGTCATGGAGGGCGGCGACATCGTGGGCATCTTCACCGAACGCGACTACGCGCGCAAAGTGGTGCTGCACGGCCGTGCCTCGGGAGACACGCCGGTGCGCGAGGTGATGACGCACGCGGTGCGCTTCGTGCATCCCACGCACAGCACGGAGCAGTGCATGGCCCTGATGACCGAAAACCGCCTGCGCCACCTGCCCGTGGTGGAGGGCGGCCGGCTGATCGGGCTGGTGTCCATCGGCGATCTGGTCAAGAGCGTGATCTCGCACCAGCAATTCATCATCGAACAGATGGAGCAATACATCACCGGCGCACGCTGAAGCCCCGCACCCGGCGCCAGCGCCACGGGATGAGCCTTATCCGGGCTTATCCCGTGGCATTTTTTTTGCCTTCTGGATTAACATTCGCTCACAAAACCAACGTGTACACACAAGGAGGGTCACGTGAAGCTTGAAATCAATCGCCGGCAGTTCGCAGCCGGCGCCGCCGCCCTGGGCCTCAGCCCCTGGATGGCCGGCTGCAGCAAGGTGCCGGACGTGGTGAAGATCGGCGTGGCGCAACCCCTGTCCGGGCCGCTGGCGGCGCTGGGCCAGGACCTGCTCAACGGCGTACGCCTGGCCGTGAGCGAGCTGAACAAGGCCGGCTACTCGGTGGACGGCAAGCGTGTGACCTTCGAGGTCATTGCCCAGGACGACCGCGCCGACGCCGCCGGCGGGCGGGCGGCAGCGGCGCAGCTGCTGGAGGCGGGGGTGTCCGCCGTCATCGGCCACCTCAACTCCGGCGTGAGCCTGGAGACGGCGCCCCTGTACGCGGCCAAGAACGTGCCGCAGCTCATCATCTCCACCAACCCCAAGATCACCCAGCTGGGGCTGCCCACCACCTTCCGCATCGTCGCCAACGACGCGCTGCAGGCGCGCGCCATCGGGGCCTTCGCCGCCGCGCAGCTGGACGCCAAGGCCTACGCCGTGGCCGATGACGGCACGCCGTACGGCAAGGGCCTGGCCGACGGCGCCGTCGCCGAGCTGAAGAAGGCCAACAAGAACGTCGCCCTGCACCAGAGCTTTGACGACAAGACCGTGGCCTTCAAGGACCTGGCGGCCAAGCTGAAGGAGGCCCAGGTCGGCGTGTTCGTCTGCATGCTCAACGACTTCCAGGCCCTGGCGCTGCTGCAGGAGCTAAAAAAGATCGGCCACACCCGCATGGCCCTGCTGGGTGGCGACCTGGTCAAGACCGCCGACATGGCCAAGGGCATGGACATGGTGGAGCAGATCTACGCCACCTCGCCCGTGCTGGACGTGACTGAATTCACCACCGGCCGCCAATTCCTGGAAAAGTACATCGCCGCCTACCAAAAGCCCCCGGCCTACGGCGGCCACTACACGTATGACGCGATGTACGTGGTCAGCGAGGCCATCCGCAAGGCCAACTCGGCCGACCCGGCGGCCATCACCAAGGTGCTGCGCAGCATCAACGGCTACGCCCCCGTGACCGGCACCATGACCTGGGATGAGACGGGCGAGCAGCGCTACGGCGCCGTCGGCGTGTACGAGCTGCGCAAGGCCAGCTGGGAGCTGCGCATGCGCTCCGACCGCTGGTAGGGGCACGCCCGCTGTCCTCCCTGCCCCGGCGCGGGGCAGGGGCCGCCCACTACACTCGCCGCCATGAGCGAGCTGATCCTGGGTATTGAATCTTCCTGCGACGAAACCGGCGTCGCCCTGGTGCGCACCGGCGCGCCCGGGCAGACGCCGCAGCTGCTGGCGCACGCGCTGCACAGCCAGATCGAGATGCACCAGGCCTATGGCGGTGTGGTGCCCGAGCTGGCCAGCCGCGACCACATCCGCCGCGTGCTGCCCCTGACCGGCGCGGTGCTGCGCGAGGCCGGCGTGGCGCTGGACCAGGTGAACGTGGTCGCCTACACGCGCGGGCCGGGCCTGGCCGGCGCCCTGCTGGTGGGCGCCGGCGTGGCCAGCGCCCTGGCCGCGGCGCTGGACCGGCCCACCATGGGCGTGCACCACCTGGAGGGGCATCTGCTGTCGCCCTTCCTGAGCGCCGACCCGCCACAGTTTCCCTTCGTCGCGCTGCTGGTCTCCGGCGGCCATACCCAGCTGATGCGCGTGGACGGCGTGGGCCGCTACGCGCTGCTGGGCGAGACCATCGACGACGCGGCTGGCGAGGCCTTCGACAAGTCGGCCAAGCTGCTCGGGCTGGGCTACCCCGGCGGGCCGGCGCTATCGCGCCTGGCCGGCGAGGGCGACGCGCGCGCCTTCAAGCTGCCGCGCCCGCTGCTGCACAGCGGCGACCTGGATTTCTCCTTCGCCGGGCTAAAGACCGCCGTGCTCGCCCAGGCCCAGCGCCTGGGCGACGCGCTGCCCGAGCGCCGCGCCGACCTGGCCGCCAGCACCCAGGCGGCCATTGTCGAGGTGCTGGTCAAGAAGACCCTGGCGGCCCTGGCCGCCACCGGGTTGCAGCGGGTGGTGGTGGCCGGTGGCGTGGGCGCCAACCGGCTGCTGCGCGAGCAGCTGGACGCCGCCTGTGCCCAGCGCGGCGTGCGCGTGCACTACCCGGAGCTGCACCTGTGCACCGACAACGGCGCCATGATCGCCATGGCCGCCGCCATGCGCCTGCAGGCGGGGGTGGCGCAGCTGCGGCGCGACTACGCCTTCGACGTCAAGCCGCGCTGGCCGCTGGAAGAGATTTCGGCTTCAAACCATTGACCAGCAAACGCTGAAAGCTATTGTTTCAATAGTGAAACGACCGGCCATGGGGTTTTCGCGGCTGCCGGCCTTGCCGCGTTGCACAATGGATGGCTGCCCTCCGTGTTGCGTTGCCACGATGCCGCTCCTGCCCACCTTCCGCCTTCCGCTTCGCTTTCTTTCCCTGGCCTGCGCCGCCTTTGTGGCCGGCTGCGGCAGCGTGTCCGACACCATGCCGGGGCTGGAGCGCAGCGGCACGTCCTTCACGCCCAATGACTTCGACAGCTCCAACACGCACATGCGCCACATCGCCGCCTCGCAGGATCGCACCTGCGAAGCGGCGCGACGCGCTTTGCTGAGCCAGGGCTATCTGGTGAACACGGCCACGCGCGAACTGGTGGCCGGACGCAAGTACTACCAGCCGCATCCGGACATCCACTACGAAGTGGAGATGCGCGTGGTATGCGCTCCCGAAGGCGTGCAGGATGAGCGCACCTCGGCGTTCGCCAGCGCGCTGCAGGACCGCTACGTCATCAAGAAGGTCAACAACTCCGCTTCGCTCGGGGTGGGTGGCATCGGCTCGGTGTCGCTGCCCTTCAGCGCCACCGACGACACCCTGGTCAAGGTGGGCAGCGAGACCATCTCCGACGCACAGTTCTACGAACGCTTCTTCCAGCTGTTTGAGCGCTATGTGCGGGTGATGCCGGCCCCTCAGGCCACCGCTGCGCAGAGCGTGCCACTGCAGGAACGGGAAGCGATAGAGCAGCAAGCGCAGTAGGCGCCGGCGCTTGCCGTTTTACTTCCCAAGCCAGGCCATGTGCCTGGCTTTTTTATTTCTGCTCGCATCTGCGTGCAATTTTTGCGCGTTAACAATAAAAAATGAAGAAAGTTAAGCTCTTTTGAATGCAATTTGGGTGAAGTTATAAAGCGAGACTGCCAGTGCTTTGATCTTTCATGTATCGACATGCATCTACAACTATCTTTCTATAAAAAATGCACTAGTTGCCCACATTTGCGGTCATTTCTTTGGTGCTCACTTTCTGTGGGCGCGAATCTTTCTTCCGGTGCCGGCCGGGCCAACAATCACCGCTGCCGCGTTAGACGCCTTGGCGCTTGTTATTCCCTATTTCCGTTCTTGCCGCATGCACACTCTCATTTCCTTGTCTCGCCGTGCCGCCTTGGCTGCCTGCACGCTGGCTTTTGCGGTCCTTGCGCCGATGCTTGCCCATGCGTCAGCGCCGCAAGCCGCCGGCGCTCCCATCAAGGTGGCGCTGGTGGAGTCGCTCTCCGGCAGTTTCGCCAACACGGGCGAGGCGGTGTTCCGCAACATCGCCTGGGCCATCGAGCGCGTGAATGGCCGCGGTGGTGTGGCGCTTCCGGCAGCCGCTGGCGGCAGCCGGCCGCTGCAGCTGGTGCGCTACGACAGCAAGGGCCAGAACGAAGAGGCACTGTCGGCCCTGCGCGCGGCCATCGACGATGGCGCCCGCGTCATCCTGCAGGGCAATTCCTCGGCCACCGCCGCGGTGCTGATCGAGGCCGTCAACAAGCACAACCAGCGCGAGCCGGACAAGCGCGTGCTGTTCCTGAACTACTCCGCCGTCGACCCCATCCTGACCAACGAGAAGTGCAGCTTCTGGCACTTCCGCTTCGATGCTCACGCCGACATGCGCATGGCCGCGCTGATGGACGTGATGCGCGAGGACAAGGCGCTGCAGCGCGTCTACCTGATCGGGCAGGACTACAGCTTCGGCCAGGCCGCGCTGCGCGAGGCCCGGCGCCAGCTGGGCGCCCAGCGCCCGGACGTGGCCATCGTCGGCGACGAGCTGCACCCCGTGGGCCGGGTCAAGGACTTTGCGCCCTACGCCGTGAAGATCAAAGCCAGCGGCGCGCAGGCGGTGGTGACGGGCAACTGGGGCAATGACCTGACGCTGCTGGTCAAGGCCGCGCGCGAGGTGGGCTACGACGGCATGTTCTACACCTTCTACGGCAACGCCCTGGGCGCCCCGGCGGCGCTGGGCGACGCCGGCGTGGGCCGCGTGGTGGCCGTGGCCGACTGGCTGCCCAACGTGCCCACGGCCGGCAGCCGCGCCTTCTATCAGTCCTTCCGCGAGCGCTTTCCCAAGCCCCAGGACGACTATGTGCACATGCGCATGCAGCTCATGGTGGAGGCGCTGGCCCAGGCGATCGAGCGTGCCGGCAGCACCGACGCCGCGGCCGTGGCCCGTGCGCTGGAGGGCGCCCAGGTCAGCCTGCACGGCCAGGGCGGGCGCATGCGCGCGCAGGACCACCAGTTCCAGCAGACGCTGGTGGTGGGCGTGATGGACCGCCTGGGCGCGCCGGGCGTGGAGTTCGACGTGGAAGGCTCGGGCTACGGCTTTCGCGTGGTGCGCCAGATCGCGGCGGAGCAGGCGGCACAACCCTCAAGCTGCCGCATGCAGCGGCCCTGACGATTCAAGTGTTTTAGGCCTCCAGCGCCCGTCCCTGCTGCGCAAGTAGCTATTCAAACGATAGCGCCTCGGCTTGGGACCGCGGTCACGGCCGCCGGGGCCAGTCCAGCCGCCGCAGCTCGCGCTGCAGCTGCGCCAGCGCCCGGCCCGGCTGGCGGGCGTAGCGCGCCTGCTCCACACGCAGCAGCCAGCGCGCGGCGGGCGTGGCGGCTTCGCCGAAGTGGGCACGCGCCGCCTCGGCCATGCCGCGCGGGGGCAGGTGGGCGGGCAGCGGCAGGCCGGCGCGCTCCAGGCGCTGGCGCGCGCTGGCCAGCAGGCGCTGCCAGGGGTCCTGGCGGTGGCGCTGCCAGGCAGCGTACGCGGCACCTGTGGCGGCGGCCAGTGCGGTGAGCAGGCCCAGCAGCTGCACCAGGTCCTGCCAACTGGGCGAGCGCACGCCCAGGCGCTTGAGCAGGTCCATCTGCCGGCCCTGCGTGTAGTTCAGCACCCACTGGTTCCAGCGGTTGTCCACCGCCTCCCAGACGGCGCGCAGGCGCTGCAGCGCCGTGGGGCTGATGACCAGATCCATGGCATTGCCGAAGCCGCTGCGCGGCGCCTGCAGGCGCAGGGGCAGGCCGATGCGGTCGGGGGCGACCGAGCCGGTGGGGTCGACGCGCACCCAGCCGCGGCCTTGCAGCCAGACCTCGGCCCAGGCGTGGGCGTCGCTTTGGCGCACCGTCCAGTAGCCATCCACGCTGTTGACCTGCCCGCCCTGGTAGCCGGTGACGATGCGGGCCGGCACGCCGGCCGCGCGCAGCAGGATCACGAAGGCCGAGGCGATGTGCTCGCAAAAACCTTCCTTGCGGTCGAACCAGAACTCGTCGGCGGTGTGCGTGCCGTACACCCCCGGCTCCAGGGTGTAGCGGTAGCCGCCGGTGCGCAGGCGCGCCAGTGTGGCCTGTACCAGTACGGCGGGGTCGCCGCCCGCCTGCTGCAGCATCTGCTGCGCCAGGGCCTGGGTGCGCGGGTCGTAGCCCTCGGGCAGCTGGCGGTAGGTGTTCAGCGCGCGCGTTTCCTGCAGCGGGCCGTGGCTGAAGTCCAGGTAGCTGTGCGCGCGGTAGCGCAGCACGCTGGTCGGGGGGCGGCTGGCCATCCACTGCAGCTCGGGTGTCATCACGGCGCCGTAGCCCTCGGGCATTTCGGGGCGCTGGCGCACGGCGTCTAGCGTCAGCAGCCAGGGGCGGCGCGAGGTCTCCAGCGTCAGCTCGTAGGCCAGCGGCTCGCCCTGCACGCGCAGCTCGGCCTGGGTAGGGTGCGCCCACGGGACCAGGCCACGTGCCTCGGCCTGGGGCAGGGCGTACCAGTCGCGCCCGTCGAAGGCGCTGAGCACCGGCCCGCGGAAGTACAGGCCGCTTTGCGGCGGCGCCTCACCGCCAGGCGTGTCAAAGCGCACGCGAAAGGCCACGCTGTCGTCCAGCGCCAGTTCGGCCACGCTGCCCACGCTCATCTGGCCCGACAGGCCGCTGCGCCCGCTGGCCGAATCCGCCGGCACGCCCCACAGCGGTGCCAGGCGCGGAAACAGCAGGAACAGCGCCACCATGACGGGCGCGCCCAGCAGCGCCATGCGCGCGGCGATGCGCATGCTGGCCGTCAGCGGCGGGCGGCCCACCGGCAGGTGGGCGTTGACCAGGGCCGTCAGCAGGCCCAGCAGCGCCAGCAGCATGGCGGCGGCGGTGGGCAGCGACTGCGAGAAGAAGAAGTTGGCCAGCAGCGTGAAGAAGCCCAGGAAGAACACCACCATGGCGTCGCGCCGGGCGCGCAGCTCCAGCGTCTTGAGGGCCAGCAGCATGGTGATCAGGGTCACGCCGGCCTCATAGCCGAGCACGGTGCGGTGCGTGGCCGCCGTCAGCGCCACGGTGGCGGCCAGCAGCACGGCCGTCACCCAGCGCCCGGGCAGCGGCCGGCTGCGCCAGGCCAGCCAGGCGCGCCAGCCCAGCAGGGCAGCGGCCATGGCCACGCCCCAGATGGGGATGTGCGCGGCCAGCGGGGCTAGGCAGCAGGCGACCACCAGCAGCAAAAACAGCGTATCGCGCGTCTCGCGCGGCAGCTGGGCGGCGCGGGCGTTCATGGCCTGCCTCCCCGCATCGTGCTATTTGATTGATAGCTGCTGGCGCTTGCCTGGCAATGGTTGGAGGCTAATTTGATGTAAATAACGGTCAGCACAGCGCCAGCACCTCCAGGCAGCGGCGGCGGTGGGCGGCGCCCTGGGCCGGGCGGATCTCCTGGCCGGGCACGCGCAGACCGTAGTCCAGGCCCAGGCGGTCGGCCTGCAGCACCCAGCTGGCCAGGCGCGAGGCGCGCGCCTCCGGGTCGGGCAGGCCGGTGGCGGCGGCGTCCAGCCACAGCTCGTGGCGCTGGCTCTGGTGCGTGTCGCGGCTGACCAGATCGTCCGAGCCGGTGGCCAGCGCGCGCGCGGCCTTCTTCCAGACCACCAGCTTCATCGGGTCGCCGCGCTGATAGGCGCGCACGCCCTCGAACTCGCCCATGCCGCGCGCGCTGGCGCTGGCGCCGCCGCCGGCCTGCGGCTGGCCGGGCGGCAGGGGCGGGGCCGGCAGCTCCGGGCGCGGGTAGACCAGCACCTGGGCGGCGGGCCGCCACAGCGTCCAGACACGGAAGGTGCCCAGGGGGAAGAGGGTCTGCGCCGTGAGCACCGGCACGTCCTGCAGGCCGCGCCGGGCGGGCGAGAAGGCCACCTGCAGCGTGGCGCTGCCACCCGCCGGCACGTCGGCCACGGCCCACTGGCCGCTGCCGTGCACCGCCAGCGCGATGGCGTGGCGCGGGCTGCGGCGGCGGTTGTGCAGCTGCACCTGCAGCACCGCCGCCGTGCCCAGGAACTGCGGCTCGGGCGCCAGCAGGTGCAGCGACAGGCCGCGCAGCGTCCCGTGGCTCAGGTGCACGCTGGCCGCCACGCTGCCGGCCAGCAAAAAGGTGAGCAGGTAGCCCAGGTTGAGCTGGTAGTTGATGGAGGCGATCAGCAGCACCAGCAGTGTCAGGGCCAGCCCCCAACCCGCGCCCGTGGGCAGGATGTAGATGTTGCCCTGGGTCAGCGTCAGCGTGTCGGTGCGGTGCAGGCGGGCCAGCCACCAGCGGCGCCAGCGCGCGGCCAGGGCGGCGAGCGGGCCGCGCGGGACGTGCGGGACGTGCGGTGTGGGGGCGGTGTGGCCGGCCATCAGGGCAGGGGCACGGCCTGCAGCATGGCGCGCACCTGCTCCACGGCGCCGCGCCCGGCGTCGCCCACGGGCACCAGGCGGTGCGCCACGGTCTGGGGCAGGATGGCCTGCACGTCGTCCGGCGCCACGTAGTCGCGGCCCTCGATCAGCGCCTGCGCCTTGGCCGCGCGCATCAGGGCGATGCCGGCGCGCGGCGACAGGCCCTGCAGGAACCAGCGGCCCGAGCGTGTGGCCTCCAGCAGGTCCTGCACGTAGTTGAGCAGCGGCTCGGCCGCGTGCACGCCCAGCACGCGCTGCTGCAACTGCGCCAGCTGCGGGCCGATCAAAAGTGGCTGCAGGCTCTCGACCATGTCGCGCCGGTCGCTGCCGGCCAGCAGCAGGCGCTCGGCGGCGCGGTCCGGGTAGCCCAGGGAGATGCGCATCAAAAAGCGGTCCAGCTGGCTCTCGGGCAGGGCGAAAGTGCCCAGCTGGTCGTGCGGGTTCTGCGTGGCGATGACGAAGAAGGGATCGGGCAGGGCGCGCGTGGCGCCTTCGACCGAGACCTGCTTTTCTTCCATGGCTTCGAGCAGCGCGCTTTGCGTCTTGGGGCTGGCGCGGTTGATCTCGTCGGCCAGCAGCACCTGGGTGAAGACCGGGCCGGGGTGGAAGGCGAAGGCCTGGCTGCCGCGCTCGTACACCGACACGCCGGTCAGGTCGCTGGGCATCAGGTCAGCGGTGAACTGCACGCGGGCGAATTGCAGTCCGAAGGTGCGCGCCAGGGCGTGCGCCAGCGTGGTCTTGCCCACGCCCGGCACGTCCTCGATCAGCAGGTGGCCGCCGGCCAAAAGGCACGCCACGCAGTCCTGAACCTGGCTGTTTTTGCCCACGATCACCGTGTTAAGCTGGTCCAGAAGCGCTTTGATTTGGTGCTGTGCATGCATGGCGCGACGTTATCCGAAAAATTTGGGGGCAAGAGCAATGAGTGCGGGCAAGACGGGCTATTACTCCCATCGCGACTTCTGGCTGCACGACATGGGCGTGGGACACCCCGAGTGCCCGGCGCGGCTGGACGCCATCGAGGACCGGCTGCTGGCCAGCGGCGTGGCCGATGCGCTGGAGCGGCGTGACGTGCCGCTGGCGTCGCTGGCCGACATCGAGCTGGCGCACGACCGCATGTACATCGCCTCGCTGCGCGGCATGAGCGATCGGCTGATCGAGGAAGAAGAGGCGGGCGGCCCGGCGCACGTGCAGATCGACACCGACACGGCCATGAACCGCCACACCTGGACGGCCGCGCTGCGCGCCGCGGGCGCGGCCCTGGCCGCCACCGACGCGGTCGTGGACGGCGAACTGGAGAACGCCTTTTGCAGCGTGCGCCCGCCCGGACACCACGCCGAGAAGGGCAAGGCCATGGGCTTTTGCTTCTTCAACAACGTGGCAATCGCTGCCAAATATGCGTTGGAGCGCCACCACCTGAAGCGCGTGGCCATCGTCGACTTCGACGTGCACCACGGCAACGGCACGGAGAACATCCTCTCGGGCGACCCGCGGGTGCTGATGGTGGGCATCTTTCAGCACCCGTTCTATCCTTTCAGCGGCGACCAGCACCCGGCCGAGAACATGCTCAACGTGCCCGTGCCGGCCTACACCAAAGGCATGGACGTGCGCGACATCGTCGAGATGATCTGGATGCCGCGCCTGGAGGCCTTCAAGCCCGAGATGATCTTCATCAGCGCCGGCTTTGATGCGCACCGCGACGACGACATGGGCCAGCTGGGCCTGACCGAGCAGGACTACACCTGGATCACCATGCGCATCAAGGATGTAGCGCGGCGTTTTGCCAAAAACCGCATCGTGTCCTGCCTGGAAGGCGGCTACATGATGGGGCCGCTGTCGCGCAGCGTGGAGGCGCACCTGCGCGTATTGGCGGACTTGTGACAACCCCCTGTGCCGCTGCGCGGCTTCCTTCTTCTCTGGCGCGCGCTTGCAGCGCGCTGGAAAGGGGACGGCGCCACTGGACCGGCGAAGCCGGATCCACGGCGCCTGCTGGCATGGGGTGCGCCTAGATTCGCGCGCTGCGTGATGATGACGCGCAGCGCCTCAAAGGAGTAAATACACATGACGACGAACCCCGATGCACTGGTGCTGGTCGAGCGCGACGCGCGTGGCGTCTACACCCTGACGCTGAACGACCCCAAGCGCTTCAACGCCCTGGGCAGCGAGATGCTGGACGCCCTGCAGCACGCCCTTGACGAGGTGGCGCACGACGACGAGGCCCGCGCCGTGGTGCTGGCCGCCAATGGCAAGGCGTTTTGCGCCGGCCACAACCTCAAGGACATGGCCGCCAACCCCGACCTGGCCTGGTACCAGCAGCTGTTCGCCCAGTGCAGCCGCGTCATGCTGTCCATCCACAAGCTGGCCGTGCCGGTCATCGCCCGCGTGCACGGCATGGCCACGGCCGCGGGCTGCCAGCTGGTGGCGCAGTGCGATTTGGCCGTGGCGACACACGAGGCCAGCTTTGCCACCAGCGGCATCCACTACGGCCTGTTCTGCGCCACGCCCAGCGTGCCGCTGGTGCGCAACGTGCCGGCCAAGCGTGCCATGGAGATGCTGCTGACCGGCGACTTCATCGACGCGCAGACGGCGCTGGACCAGGGCCTGGTCAACCGCGTGGTGGCGCCGGGTCGGCTCGATGCCGAAGTCCAGGCGCTGGTGCAGTCCATCGTGGAAAAGCCCCGCGTGGCCGTCGCCATGGGCAAGGCGCTGGTCTACCAGCAGCGCGAGCTGGGCCTGGAGGGTGCCTACCAGCTGGCCGGGCAGGCCATGGCCACCAACATGATGGACGACGCGGCGCAGGAAGGCGCCCGCGCCTTCGCCGAGAAGCGCCAGCCGGCCTGGAAGGCGGCGCACGGCGGCTGAGCCCGGCCGCCTGGCCTGTCGCCTGCCGGACCCGCCGAGCTCGACCCGCTGCGGCGAGGCTGGCATAATTCAGAAAAAGCACGATCGTTCGTTTTAGTTGCTTCGCGGCCTCATGCTGCGCTGCGCAATAGAATGGTCCGGTTTACGTCAACGTCAATCAATCATCCAATCAACATCGAAGGAGCCGCAGCAATGAAGGTCTTGGTCCCTGTCAAGCGCGTGGTGGACTACAACGTGAAAGTCCGCGTGAAATCGGACGGCAGCGGGGTGGACATCGCCAACGTCAAGATGAGCATGAACCCCTTTGACGAGATCGCTGTCGAAGAGGCCGTACGCCTGAAGGAAAAGGGCGTCGCCACCGAGATCATCGCCGTCTCCTGCGGCCCCACGCAGTGCCAGGAAACCCTGCGCACCGCCATGGCCATCGGCGCCGACCGCGCCATCCTGGTGGAGACCCCTGCCGACGCCGACCTGCAGCCCCTGGCCGTGGCCAAGCTGCTCAAGGCACTGGTGGACAAGGAGCAGCCCCAGCTCATCATCCTGGGCAAGCAGGCCATTGACGATGACTCCAACCAGACCGGCCAGATGCTCGCCGCCCTGGCGGACCTGCCCCAGGCCACCTTTGCCAGCAAGGTCGAGGCCGCAGACGGCAAGGTGAGCGTGACGCGCGAAGTGGACGGCGGCCTGGAAACCGTCGCCCTGCAGCTTCCCGCCGTGATTACCACCGACCTGCGCCTGAACGAGCCGCGCTACGTCACGCTGCCCAACATCATGAAGGCCAAGAAGAAGCAGCTGGACACCGTCAAGCCCGAGGACCTGGGTGTGGACATCGCCCCGCGCCTGAAGACGCTGAAGGTGGTCGAGCCCGCCAAGCGCGGCGCCGGCGTCAAGGTTGCCGACGTGGCCGCGCTGGTGGACAAGCTGCGCAACGAAGCCAAGGTCATCTGAAGTTACAAGGGATAGAGACACACCATGACTGCACTCGTTATTGCTGAACACGACAACGCGTCGCTCAAGCCCGCCACCCTCAACGTCGTCACCGCCGCCGCTGCCTGTGGCGGCGATGTGCACGTGCTGGTGGCCGGCGAGAACGCCGGCGCCGCCGCACAGGCCGCTGCGCAGATCGCCGGCGTGGCCAAGGTGCTGCACGCCGATGGCGCGTCCCTGAAGGACGGTCTGGCCGAGAACCTGGCCGCCCAGGTGCTGGCCGTGGCACAGGCCGGCAGCTACAGCCACATCCTGTTCCCCGCCACCGCCAGCGGCAAGAACGTGGCTCCGCGCGTGGCCGCCAAGCTGGACGTGGCCCAGATCAGCGACATCACCAAGGTGGTCAGCCCCGACACCTTCGAGCGCCCGATCTACGCCGGCAACGCCATCGCCACGGTACAAAGCGGCGACAGCGTGAAGGTCATCACCGTGCGCGGCACGGGCTTTGACGCCGCCGCCGCCAGCGGCGGCAGCGCGCAGGTCGAGACCGTGCAGGCCGCGGGCGACTCGGGCAAGAGCAGCTTCGTGGGCCGTGAGGTCACCAAGAGCGACCGCCCCGAGCTCACGGCCGCCAAGGTCATCGTCTCCGGCGGCCGCGCCCTGGGCAGCGCCGAGAAGTTCCAGAGCGTGCTCACCCCCCTGGCTGACAAGCTGGGCGCCGCCATCGGCGCTTCGCGCGCTGCAGTGGACGCCGGCTATGCACCCAACGACCTGCAGGTGGGCCAGACGGGCAAGATCGTCGCGCCCCAGCTGTACATCGCGGTCGGCATCTCCGGCGCCATCCAGCATTTGGCCGGCATGAAGGACTCCAAGGTCATCGTGGCCATCAACAAGGATGCCGAGGCGCCCATCTTCTCGGTGGCCGACTACGGCCTGGAGGCCGACCTGTTCGAGGCGCTGCCCGAGCTGGTCAAGGCGCTGTAACGCCGGCCCCGGAGCGTGAAGGCATCGCTTGCGATGCCTTTTTTTTGACTACTTTGCTGCATTCGTTTGCGTCGTTGAGGACCCCATGAGTTACACCGCCCCCGTCAAGGACATGCTGTTCGCCATCGAGCACCTGGCGAACATCGAGCAGGTCGCGCAGATGCCCGGCTTCGAGGACGCCGGCCTGGACACCGCCGCCGCCGTGCTGGAGGAGTGCGCCCGCTTCAACGAGGGCGTGGTGGCGCCGCTGAACGTGCCGGGGGACCAGAACCCCTCGTCGTGGAAGGATGGCGTGGTCACCACCACGCCCGGCTTCAAGGACGCCTTTGCGCAGTTCGCCCAGGGCGGCTGGCAGGGCCTGCAACACCCGGCCAGCTTCGGCGGCCAGGGTCTGCCCAAGACCATTGGCGCGGCCTGCGTGGAAATGCTCAACAGCGCCAACCTCAGCTTCGCGCTGTGCCCGTTGCTGACCGACGGCGCCATCGAGGCGCTGCTGACGGCCGGCAGCGACGAGTTGAAGGCCACCTACCTGGAAAAGCTGATCTCCGGCCAGTGGACCGGCACCATGAACCTGACCGAGCCCCAGGCCGGCAGCGACCTGGCGCTGGTGCGCACCCGCGCGGAGGCGCAAGGTGACGGCACGTACAAGGTCTTCGGCACCAAGATCTTCATCACCTACGGTGAGCACGACATGGCCGAGAACATCGTGCACCTGGTGCTGGCCCGCGTGGCCGGCGCGCCCGAGGGCGTGAAGGGCATCAGCCTGTTCGTGGTGCCGAAGTTCCTGGTGAACGCGGACGGCTCGCTGGGCGCGCGCAACGACGCGCACTGCGTGTCCATCGAACACAAGCTGGGCATCAAGGCCTCGCCCACGGCGGTGCTGCAGTTCGGCGACCATGGCGGCGCCGTGGGCTACCTGGTCGGCGAGGAAAACCGCGGCCTGGAGTACATGTTCATCATGATGAACGCCGCCCGCTACGCCGTGGGCGTGCAGGGCATCGCCGTGGCCGAGCGCGCCTACCAGCACGCCGTGCAATACGCCCGCGAGCGCGTGCAAAGCCGTCCGGTCGACGGTTCGGTCAAGGGCAGCGCCACCATCATCCACCACCCCGACGTGCGCCGCATGCTGATGACCATGCGCGCCTACACCGAGGGCTGCCGCGCGATGGCCACCGTGGCCGCTGCCGCCTACGACGCCGCGCACCACGACGCGGACGCCGAGGTGCGCAAGGACAACGCCGCCTTCTATGAATTCATGGTGCCGCTGGTCAAGGGCTTCTCCACCGAGATGAGCCTGGAAGTGACCAGCCTGGGTGTGCAGGTGCACGGCGGTATGGGCTTCATCGAGGAGACCGGCGCCGCCCAGTACTACCGCGACGCCCGCATCCTGCCCATCTACGAGGGAACGACCGCCATCCAGGCCAATGACCTGGTGGGCCGCAAGACCGGCCGCGACGGCGGGGCCACGGCCCGTGCCATCGCCGCGCAGATCGAGAAAACCGAGAGCGAGCTGCGCGCCAGCGCCAGCGACGCCGCCCGCTCCATGGCCGAGCGCCTGACCGCCGCGCGCACGGCCTTTTTGGAAGTGGTGGACTTCGTCGTCGGCGCCGCCAAGCAGGACCCCAACGCCGTGTTCGCCGGCAGCGTGCCCTACCTGATGCTGGCCGGCAACCTGGTGGCCGGCTGGCAGATGGCGCGCGCGCTGCTGGTGGCCGAGCGCCTGGCCGCGACGGGGCAGGACGCGGCCTTCATGCAGGCCAAGGTCGCCACCGCGCGCTTCTATGCCGAGCACATCCTGGTGCGCGCCCCGGCGCTGCGCGACGAGATCGTGCACGGCGGCGCCAGCGTCATGCAGCTGCCGCTGGAAGCGTTTTGACCTGCTCTTGAAAAGATAGCTGCCAGCGCTTGCTGCATAAGCGCTGGAGCCGTATTTCATTAAAAATTTCTTCTGGAGACACCCCCATGGCCCTGCCCGCAGCCCTGCAGAAAACCACGTTGCCCGTCATCGGCTCGCCGCTGTTCATCATCAGCAACCCCAAGCTCGTCATCGAGCAGTGCAAGGCCGGCATCGTCGGCTCTATGCCCTCGCTCAACGCGCGCCCGGCCGAGCAGCTGGACGACTGGCTGGCCGAGATCACCGAAACCCTGGCCGCCTGGGACAAGGCGAACCCCGACCGCCCCGCAGCGCCCTTTGCCATCAACCAGATCGTGCACAAGAGCAATGACCGGCTGGAGCACGACATGCAGGTCTGCGCCAAGTACAAGGTGCCGATCATCATCACGTCCTTGGGCGCGCGCGAGGACGTGAACCAGGCCGTCCACGGCTGGGGCGGCGTGGTGCTGCACGACATCATCAACAACAAGTTCGCCCGCAAGGCCATCGAGAAGGGCGCCGACGGCCTGATCGCCGTGGCCGCCGGCGCCGGCGGCCATGCCGGCGTGAAGAGCCCGTTCGCGCTGGTGCAGGAGATCCGCCAGTGGTTCGACGGCCCGCTGGCGCTGTCGGGCTCCATCGCCTCGGGCGGCGCGGTGCTGGCTGCGCAGGCTTGTGGGGCCGACTTCGCCTACATCGGCTCGGCCTTCATTGCCACCGAAGAGGCGCGCGCCAGCGAGGCCTACAAGCAGGCCATCGTCGAGTGCAACTCCGACGACATCGTCTACAGCAACCTGTTCACCGGCGTGCACGGCAACTACCTGGCGCCGTCCATCCGCGCCGCCGGCCTGGACCCGGACAAGCTGCCCGAGTCCGACCCCAGCAAGATGAACTTCGGTGGCAGCGCAGCGGCCAAGGCCTGGAAGGACATCTGGGGCTGCGGCCAGGGCATCGGCGCCATCGACGCCGTAGTGCCCGCGGCCGAACTGGTGGCCCGCCTGCGCCGCGAATACGAAGCCGCCCGCAAGCGTCTGCTGACCGCCGCCTGACGCGGCGCGCCACGCCCGTGGCGCCCGCAAGCCGCCTGCAGAAAATGTGCAGCAGGCGCACAATGCGGACCGCGCCGACCGCAACCGCACGGCCAGCCGGCCCCTGTTCAGGGGCCGGCTTTTTTGATCCCGTTTCCCTTTCCACCCCCATGTCCTCCGCTTCGCGCAGTGCGCTGATCGACTGCACCAAGGCCGTGGCGTGCGCCGCCATCGTGGCCCACCACCTGGCCTTCTACGGCCCGCTGCCGCAGCTGGTGGCGCAGGCAGTGCCGGGCCTGATGGCGGCGCTGGTGGACTACGCGCGCATGGCCGTGCAGGTGTTCCTGGTACTGGCCGGCTACCTGGCCGCCGCCAGCCTGGCGCCGCAGGGCAGCGCGCGCTTTGGCGCGCCGGCGGCCAAGATCGGCCAGCGTTTCGTGCGCCTGGTCGTGCCTTATGCGGTGGCGCTGGTGGTGGTCATCGCCACGTCGGCGGCCGTGCGGCCGTGGTTCGACGACCCGGCCGTGTCGCCCGACCCGGACCTGCCCCAACTGCTGGCCCACGCGCTGCTGCTGCACGGCGTAGCGGGCGAGGAGTCGTTGTCGGCCGGCGTGTGGTACGTGGCCATCGACTTCCAGCTGTTCGCGCTCACCGTGCTGCTGCTGGCCGGCGTGCGCGCCATGGTCCCGCCAGCGCTGCGCGCCCGCGCGGGCCAGGCGCTGGCGGCGGTGCTGGCAGCCGCGTCGCTGCTGGTCTTCAACCGCGACGCGGACTGGGACGTGTGGGCGCTGTACTTCTTCGGCGCGTACGGGCTGGGCATGATGGCCTGGTGGGCGGCGCATGCGGAGCAAAGCGAATCCCGCGGCTGGCTGCTGGCCATGGCCGCCCTGGTGGCGGCGGCGCTGCTGCTCGACTGGCGCGACCGCATCGCACTGGCGGGCGCCACGGCGCTGGCCCTGGGTGGGCTGATGCGCCTGCCGGCGGTGGCGCGCTGGCAGGGTGTGGCGCCGCTGCGCTGGCTGGGGCAGATCTCGTACTCCGTCTTCCTGGTGCACTTCGCCGTGTGCCTGCTGGTCAATGCGCTGGTGAGCAACCTGTGGCCGGACTCGGTGCCGGCTGCCGCTTTGGGCCTGCTGGCCGGCTTTGCGCTGTCGCTGCTGGCCGGATGGGTGCTGTATCAGCGGGTGGAGCGCCATGTGCCCACCTGGCACAAGGCGCTGCGCTGGCAACTGGGGCTGGTGGGCGCGGGGCTGGCGACGGCGCTGCTGGCCGCGCTGCGCTGAAAGGGAAAAACAAAGGCAGCCCGCGGGCTGCCTTGTCACTGGTGGCCGCGGAGCGGTTTTCAGCGGTGCAGTTCGCCCGCGCTCTCGGGCTGGAAGGTGATGGAGTCCACGCGCACCGTGACCTGGCCGGTCGGGCTGGGCATCTGGAATTCGTCGCCCACCGCCAGGCCCAGCAGGGCTATGCCCACTGGCGCGAAGACCGAGACCTTGTCGCCCGAGCCGTCCATCTCGCGCGGATAAACCAGGGTCAGCGTGTTGGCCTTGCCGGTCTCCAGGATGGTGAACTGCACGGTGGAGTTCATGGTCACCACGTTGGGCGGCATGTCCTTGGGGGCAAGCACGTCGGCGCGGTCCAGCTCGGCCTCCAGCTGGTCGCGGCCGGGGAAAGGCGCCGCGGTCTTGTCCAACAGCGCTTCCAGGCGCTCCATGTCCAGGGACGACAGGGTGATGGCGGGCTTGCGCAGCATGATGAGGCTCCGTGAGACGGTTTGTTTGTTCGTGTAGGAGGGACAAAGAAAGTCCCCCGGCGGCGGCCGCGGCGACCCGACCCAGACGGACAAAAGCCCGGGCAACGGGGTTGTCCGGGCCAGAGCGGTGGGTGGGCACCCGAGGGCGCGATGCCGTCCATTGTGCGGCCGGGCCTGCGCTTTGCCAAGCAATCTCATACGGACGCGCTGCGAATTGCGCCAGGCTTGCCAAGGGCGGCCAAACGGCGTAGGCGGGCATTGCGGCAAAATCTGTATGTTTGTACAGTTATTGCCATGAGCCACAACCCCTTCCCCAATGAGCACGATGGTGCTGGGCAAGCTCCCGCCGTCCGCATCCCGGCGCAGGCCGTCAAGGGCCGGGGGGTGGCCGGACGCCTGGCGCACCGCTTCAGCGTGGACCAGCGCGAGGCCTTCGACGACGGCTGGGCCGGGCTGGAGCAGGGCGCTGATGCCGCGCCTCTGCCCGTGCGCACGGAGGTCATCTGGGAGGACGCGCGCAGTGCCCTGACGCGCAACGACTCGCCCGACATCTTCTTCTCGCACTCGGTCAACCCCTACCGCGGCTGCGAGCACGGCTGTGTGTACTGCTACGCCCGGGCCACGCACAGCTACCTGGGCATGTCGCCGGGGCTGGATTTCGAGACGCGCATCATCGCCAAGCGCAACGTCGCCGCCCTGCTGCGCGCCGAGCTGGCGCGGCCCGGCCACCAGCCGAGCGTGATCAACATCGGCTCGGCCACCGACTGCTACCAGCCGGTGGAGCGCGAATTGCGCCTGACGCGCGCGCTGATCGAGGTGCTGGGCGATGCGCGCCACCCTTTTTCGCTGATCACCAAGTCCAGCGGGGTGGAGCGCGATCTGGACCTGATCGCCCCGCTGGCGGCCAACCGGCTGGCCGCCGTCTACGTCACCATCACCACGTTGGACGCGAAGCTGGCCCGCATTCTGGAGCCGCGCGCCGCCGCGCCGCACCGGCGCCTGCGCACCCTGCGCGCGTTGGCCGATGCGGGCGTGCCGGTGGGCGTGAGCGTGGCCCCGCAGATCCCCTTCATCACCGAGGACATGGAGCAGGTGCTGGCCGCCGCGCGCGAGGCCGGCGCCACGCGCGCCTTCTACACCGTGATCCGCCTGCCCTGGGAGGTGGACCCCTTGATGCGCGAATGGCTGCAGCTGCACTACCCCGACCGCGCCGCGCGCGTCATGGCGCGCATCCAGGACCTGCACGGCATCGACGATGCGCAGGCGCGCCAGCGCGGCAAGAGCTACGACAGCCGCCACGCCACGCGCATGAGCGGCACGGGCATCTGGGGCGAGCTGCTGCGCCAGCGCTTTCACAAGGCCTGCGCACGGCTGGGCCTCAACCGCGAGCGCTTTGAGCTGGACCTGTCGCAGTACCAGCCGGGTTTGGCGCGCGGGCAGGGCGCGCTGTTCTGAGAGCCGGGGCTGTCAAAGATGCTGTGCGTCGGGCGCGTTGGGTCTGCGCGAACGCGCTCAACGCCCGACCGGCCGGCAGCGCACGGAAGGTACGCCGGCCGCAACACCCTGAAATGGCCGCCCTTCAGCTGCCCAGCAACTGGCGCGCGTGGTGGCGCAGGTGGTCGTCCATAAAGGTCTGCACGAAGTAGTAGCCGTGGTCATAGCCCTCGTGGCGGCGCAGGGTCAGGGGCTGGCCCACGGCCTGGCAGGCGGCCTCCAGCAGGTGCGGGTGCAGCTGCTCGGCCAGGAATTTGTCGTCCAGGCCCTGGTCGACCAGGATGCCGGCCGGGTAGGGCGCGGCCTGCTGGCCGCTCATCAGTTCGGACGCATCGTGCGCGCCCCAGGCGGCGCGGTCGGGGCCCAGGTAGCCGGTGAAGGCCTTCTCGCCCCAGGGGCAGCGCGTGGGCGCGCAGATGGGGGCGAAGGCCGACAGACTCTTGAAGCGGCCGGGGTGGCGCAGCGCCAGAGTCAGCGCGCCGTGGCCGCCCATGCTGTGGCCGGTCAGGCCCAGGCGCGTGCCGTCGATCGGCAGCTCGTCGGCCACGGCCGGCAGTAGCTCGGCCATCAGCCAGCTTTCCATGCGCCAGTGGGCGGACCAGGGGGCTTGCGTGGCGTCCAGGTAGAAGCCGGCGCCCACGCCGAAGTCCCAGGCGTCGGCCTCGCCCGGTACATCGGCGCCGCGCGGGCTGGTGTCGGGCGAGATGAGGGCCAGGCCCAGCTCGGCGGCCAGGCGCTGGGCGGCGGCCTTCGTCGGAAAGGTCTCCTCGGTGCAGGTTAGCCCGGCCAGGTAGACCACGGCCGGCACGGGCGCGCCGGCCAGGGCCTTGGGCGGCAGGTAGATGGACACGCGCATGGGCAGGCCGGTTGCGTCCGAGGCGTGGCGGTAAAAGCGCTGCTCGCCGCCAAAGCAGGCGTGGGTGCTGAGCAGTTCAAGCGTGGCGGTCATGGGTTGCTCCATTTTTCATAGCTGCTCGCGCTTGCTGTACCTTGGTTTCAATATAAAAACCTATTGAATACAAGGGTGGATAAGCAGTGGCAGCTCCTGTTTTGATAGTGACTCAGTCGACGTAGTGCACCACCGAGCGGATGGATTCGCCCTTGTGCATCAGGTCGAAGGCCTCGTTGATGCCGGTGAGGGGCATGGTGTGCGTGACGAAGGGCGCCAGCTGGATGCGCCCGGCCATGGCGTCCTCGACCATATCCGGCAGCTCGCTGCGGCCCTTGACGCCGCCGAACGCCGTGCCCAGCCACTTGCGCCCCGTGACGAGCTGGAAGGGCCGCGTGCTGATCTCCTGCCCGCTGCCGGCCACGCCGATGATCACGCTCTGGCCCCAGCCGCGGTGCGCGCACTCCAGCGCCGCGCGCATCACGTTGACGTTGCCGATGCACTCGAAGCTGTGGTCCACGCCCCAGCCGGTCATCTCCACGATGACCTGCTGGATGGGCTTGTCGTAGTCCTTGGGATTCACGCAGTCGGTGGCGCCGAAGGTGCGGGCCAGCTCGAACTTGGCCGGGTTGGTGTCGATGGCGATGATGCGCCCGGCGCCGGCTATTTTTGCGCCCTGCACCACGGCCAGGCCGATGCCGCCCAGGCCGAACACGGCCACGCTGTCGCCCGGCTGCACCTTGGCGGTGTTCTTCACGGCGCCCAGGCCGGTGGTCACGCCACAGCCCAGCAGGCAGACCTGCTCAGGGTTGGCGTCGGGGCTGACCTTGGCCAGCGAGACCTCGGCCACCACGGTGTACTCGGAGAACGTGGAGCAGCCCATGTAGTGGTAGATGGGCTGGCCGTTGTAGCTGAAGCGCGTGGTGCCGTCGGGCATCAGGCCCTTGCCCTGCGTGGCACGCACGGCCACGCACAGGTTGGTCTTGCCGCTCTTGCAAAACAGGCATTCGCCGCATTCGGCGGTGTACAGCGGGATGACGTGGTCGCCGGGTTTGAGGCTGGTCACGCCCTCGCCGCACTCCACCACGATGCCCGCGCCTTCGTGGCCCAGCACGGCGGGAAAGACCCCTTCCGGGTCGTCGCCGGAGAGGGTGAAGGCGTCGGTGTGGCACACGCCGGTGTGCGTGATGCGCACCAGCACCTCGCCGGCCTGGGGCGGTGCGACGTCGATCTCGACGATTTCAAGCGGTTGCCCGGCAGCAAAGGCGACGGCGGCGCGTGATTTCATGGGGGGCCTTTCGTTGTATGTAGGGGGATTGGAGGGAAAACCCGTGCGTCCGACTGTAGGCCACGGGCTGCGAAAACGAAAAAGCCCGCAGGCAATCCACCTGCGGGCCGGGGGGCAAGGGCCGGGGCCCTTGCAAAGCCGGTGCGTCCGGTCAGCGCTGCGTCAGGTCGGGCACGTCGCGGCGGGGCGAGCCCACGAACAGCTGGCGCGGACGGCCGATCTTGTACTCGGGGTCGCTGATCATCTCGTTGAGCTGCGCGATCCAGCCCACGGTGCGGGCCAGCGCGAAGATGCCGGTGAACAGGTTGACCGGGATGCCGATGGCGCGCTGCACGATGCCCGAGTAGAAGTCCACGTTCGGGTAGAGCTTGCGCTGCACGAAGTAGTCGTCCTCCAGGGCGATCTTCTCGACCTGCTTGGCCAGAGCGAACAGGGGGTCGTTCTCCAGGCCCAGCTCGGCCAGCACTTCGTTGCAGGTTTCCTGCATCAGCTTGGCGCGCGGGTCGTAGTTCTTGTACACGCGGTGGCCGAAGCCCATCAGCTTGACGCCGCTGTTCTTGTCCTTAACCTGCTCCATGAACTCGCCCACCTTGGCCACGCCGCCGTTGGCCTGGATGTGCTCCAGCATGTTCAGGCAGGCCTCGTTGGCGCCGCCGTGGGCGGGGCCCCACAGGCAGGCCACGCCGGCCGCGATCGCCGCGAACGGGTTGGTGCCCGAGCTGCCGCACAGGCGCACGGTGGAGGTGGAGGCGTTCTGCTCGTGGTCGGCGTGCAGGATGAAGATGCGGTCCATCGCGCGCTCGATCACCGGGTTGACCTTGTAGGTCTCGCACGGCGTGCCGAACATCATGCGCAGGAAGTTGCCCGCGTAGGACAGGTCGTTGCGCGGATACATGTACGGTTCGCCCTTGCCGTACTTGTAGGCCATGGCCACCAGCGTGGGCATCTTGGAGATCAGGCGGATGGCGGCGATCTCGCGGTGCTGCGGGTTGTTGATGTCGGTGCTGTCGTGGTAGAAGGCCGACATCGCGCCCACCAGGCCGGTCAGCACGGCCATGGGGTGCGCGTCACGGCGGAAGCCCCGCAGGAAGAACTGCATCTGCTCGTGCACCATGGTGTGCTTGGTCACCAGGCGGTGGAACTCGTCGCGCTGGGCCTCGCCCGGCAGCTCGCCGTTGAGCAGCAGGTAGCAGGTGTCCAGGTAGTCGCACTTGGTGGCCAGCTGCTCGATGGGGTAGCCGCGGTACAGCAGCTCGCCCTTGTCGCCGTCGATGTAGGTGATGGACGACTGGCACGACGCCGTGGACAGGAAGCCCGGGTCATAGGTGAACATGCCCGTTTGCGCGTACAGCTTGCGGATGTCCACCACATCCGGGCCGATGGAGCCCTGATAGACGGGGAGCTCCACGCTCGGGCTGCCGTTGCTGAACGAGAGCGTCGCCTTGTTGTCTGCGAGTTTCATTTCCAGTTTCCTTTTGGTGGTTGACCGTGGAGCCGCGCCAAGCGGGCATGCTGCCCGCCGCGGCCTGTGACATGGTGGTGGGTTGTGCAGGTGAGGGCGTGCGGTCAGGCGGAGCGCTCGCGCATCTGCGCGAGCACGGCCTTCACCTCGTCGGTGGCAATGTCGCCGGTCGGCTCGCTGCGGGCCATGAGCAGGTCCAGCAGATCGTTGTCTGACAGGTCCATCAACGCCGTCAGCGCCCGCGCCTGGCCCAGCGTGAGCCGGTCGCCGTGGCGGGCGAAAAAGCGCTCGATGAACAGGTCGTTCTCGACCAGGCCGCGCCGGCAGCGCCAGCGCAGCACCGCCGCTTCGCGCTCGCCGAGCAGGGCTGACGACTCTTCTTCTTGCATGGCGGCGAGGGGATCAGATGGCACGGCGTGCCATCAGTTCCTTGATCTTGCCGATGGCCCGCGTGGGATTGAGGTGCTTGGGGCACACGTCCACGCAGTTCATGATGGTGTAGCAGCGGAACAGGCGGTAGGGATCCTGCAGGTTGTCCAGGCGCTCCTCGGTAGCCTGGTCGCGGCTGTCGGCGATGAAGCGGTAGGCTTGCAGCAGGCCGGCCGGGCCGACGAACTTGTCCGGGTTCCACCAGAAGCTGGGGCAGCTGGTGGAGCAGCTGGCGCACAGGATGCACTCGTACAGGCCGTTGAGCTCCTCACGCTCCTCGGGCGACTGCAGCCGCTCCTTGAAGGGCGAGACCGGCTCGTCGTTTTGCAGGTACGGCTTGATGGAGTGGTACTGCTTGAAGAACTGCGTCATGTCCACGATCAGGTCGCGGATCACCGGCAGGCCGGGCAGGGGCTTGAGCACGATGTCGCCCGAGAGCGTCTTCATGTTGGTCAGGCAGGCCAGGCCGTTCTTGCCGTTGATGTTCATGGCGTCCGAGCCGCACACGCCTTCGCGGCAGGAGCGGCGGAACGACAGAGACGGGTCCTGCGCCTTGAGCTTGATCAGGGCGTCGAGCAGCATGCGCTCATGGCCGTCCAGCTCCACCTGCAGCGTCTGCATGTAGGGCTTGGCGTCCTTGTCCGGGTCGTAGCGGTAGATCTTGAAAGTGCGTTGCATGGTGTGTTCTCTCGTGGGCTGCGACGGCGGAATCAGAACGTGCGGACCTTGGGCGGGATGCTTTCCACGCTCAGAGGCTTCATGTTGACCGGCTTGTAGGTCAGGCTGTTGCCCGCGCTGTGCCACAGCGTGTGCTTGAGCCAGTCGCGGTCGTTGCGCCCCAGGGGGAAGTCGGGGTGGTCGGCCGGGTGCTCGTAGTCGTCCACCGTGTGGGCGCCGCGGCATTCGTGGCGGGCGGCGGCGGAAGTCATCGTCGCCTGGGCGGCCTCGATCAGGTTGTCCACCTCCAGGGCTTCCATGCGGGCAGTGTTCCAGACCTTGGACTTGTCCTTCAGGCCGATGGCGGCCACGCGCTCGCGGATGGCGTTGATCTTGACCACGCCTTCGTCCATGCTCTTTTGTGTGCGGAACACGCCGGCGTGCTGCTGCATGGTCTGGCGGATCTCATTGGCGATGTCCTGCGCGTAGACCCCTTCCTTGGAATCGTCCAGCTGGTTCAGGCGCGCCAGCGTGCGGTCGGATGCATCGGCCGGGACCGGCTGATGCTCGCCATGGCCGCTGACGAACTGCACCAGGTGCTTGCCGGCGGACTTGCCGAACACCAGCAGGTCCAGCAGCGAGTTGGTGCCCAGGCGGTTGGCGCCGTGCACCGACACGGCGGCGCATTCGCCCACGGCGTACAGGCCGTTCACCACGTTGTTCTTCTCGCCGTCCCAGGTCACGACCTGGCCGTGGATGTTGGTCGGGATGCCGCCCATCTGGTAGTGGATGGTGGGCACCACGGGAATAGGCTCCTTGGTGATGTCCACGTTGGCGAAGTTGTGGCCGATCTCTTCCACCGAGGGCAGGCGCTTGCGGATGGTGTCGGCGCCCAGGTGGTCCAGCTTCATCAGGATGTAATCCTTGTTGGGACCGCAGCCACGGCCTTCCTTGATTTCCTGATCCATGGAGCGGGACACGAAGTCGCGCGGCGCCAGATCCTTCAAGGTGGGGGCATAGCGCTCCATGAAGCGCTCGCCTTCGCTGTTGAGCAAAATAGCGCCCTCGCCGCGGCAGCCCTCGGTCAGCAGCACGCCCGCGCCGGCCACGCCGGTGGGGTGGAACTGCCAGAACTCCAGGTCCTGCAACGGGATGCCGGCGCGCGCGGCCATGCCGAGGCCGTCGCCGGTGTTGATGAAGGCGTTGGTGGAGGCCGCGAAAATGCGGCCCGCGCCGCCGGTAGCCAGCAGCACGGCCTTGGCGTGCAGCTCGTACAGGTCGCCGGTTTCCAGTTCGATGGCTGTCACGCCGACCACGTCGCCCTGGCTGTTGCGGATCAGGTCCAGTGCCATCCACTCCACGAAGAAGTTGGTGCGCGAAGCCACGTTCTGCTGGTACAGCGTGTGCAGCATGGCGTGGCCGGTGCGGTCGGCCGCGGCGCAGGCACGCTGCACGGGCTTCTCGCCGTAGTTGGCGGTATGGCCGCCGAAGGGACGCTGGTAGATGGTGCCGTCGGGGTTGCGGTCGAACGGCATGCCGAAGTGCTCCAGCTCGATCACCACGTTGGGCGCCTCGCGGCACATGAATTCCACGGCGTCCTGGTCGCTCAGCCAGTCGCCACCCTTGATGGTGTCGTAGAAGTGGTAGTGCCAGTTGTCCTCGCTCATGTTGCCCAGCGACGCAGAGACGCCGCCCTGCGCAGCCACGGTGTGCGAGCGGGTGGGAAAGACCTTGGAGAGGCAGGCCACGTTCAGGCCGGCGCGCGACAGCTCCAGCGAGGCGCGCATGCCGGAGCCGCCGGCTCCCACGATGACGACGTCAAACTTGCGCTTGGTGATGTTGGCTTTGGAGTAGCTCATTGTTTTCTTTCTTTCCAGGGGATCACAGACGCCACAGCACTTGCGCGCCCCAGCCGGCGCAGGCCACCAGCCAGGCAGCGGTCAGCACATGAAGCGTGACGCGGATGCCGGCGGGCTTGACGTAGTCCATCCAGACGTTGCGCACGCCCACCCAGGCGTGCCAGGCGAGCGAGACGATGACCGCGAAGGTCAGCACTTTCATCCACTGGCGGCTGAAGATGCCGGCCCAGGTGTCGTAGCCAATGGGCCCGTGAGAGAAGATCACCTGCGCCAGCAGCGCCAGCGTGAACAGGGTGATGATGACAGCGGTGGCGCGCTGCACGATCCAGTCGCGCACGCCGTAGTGGGCACCGACGACGTTGCGCTTGGAGCCATAGGTCACAGCCATGGGGTTTCCTCGTTGTTCTTCAAAAAAGGGGTTGCAGGTGGCGCGTCGGCCGCTCAGTACAGGCCGAAGAGCTTGGCGCCCAGCACCAGGGTCAGGGCAATGCTCACGACCAGCGTGAAGGCGGCCGACTGGCGGCCGAAGTCCTTGTTCACCGCCGAGTGGCTGACGTCCATCCACACGTGGCGCAGGCCGGCGATCAGGTGGTGCAGGTAGGCCCAGATGAGGGCCAGCGCCACCAGCTTGACGAGCCAGCCGGGCACGAAGCCCACGCCCGCCGCGAACGCCGAAGTGAAGCGCGCGAAAGAGAATTCCGAGGACACCGACGTGTCGAACATCCAGATCACGAACGGCAGCAGGATGAACATGATCATGCCGCTGATGCGGTGCAGGATGGACACCAGCGCCGCCAGCGGCATGCGGTACGTGCGCACGTCGTGGAAGATGTTGATGTTGCGGAATTCGGGACGCTTCTTGGCAAGCTCTGTCATGGCGGGTGCTTTCGTGGATGTAACTGCTTTGTAATCGGGCGCAGGCGGACAGCCCAAAATTCTATTGCAATGCTGCAGCCCCGGGCTGCGGCGACTGCGTACGCAATGCCGCAAATGCGGGTGGATTAGCTCAGCTCGTTGTGATAGTGATGGGTGTCGGTGCGATACAGGCCGCGCCGCAGCTCCATGGGAATGTCGTTGTAGGTGTAGGCCAGCCGCTCCACGCTCAGCAGCGGTGTGGATGTGTCTACCGCCAGCCATTGCGCCTGCGCTGGGTCGGGCAGCACGGCGCGTAGTTTTTCTTCGGCGCGCACCATGCGCACGCCGAAATCAAGCTCGAACATGGCGTAGGTGGGGCCTTGGTAGCCAGCCATCTGTTCGGCCGTGAGGCCCTTGAAGGCCTGGCCGGGCAGCCAGATGTCTTCCAGGATGGTCGGCACGCCGGAAAACGACAGTACGCGCCGGGCCTGCATCACCGCATCGCCCGTGCGCAACGCCAGGGCGCGCGCCACTTCGGCGCTGGCGCGCACGCGCCGGCATTCCACGACGGTGCGCTCGGCGGGGGCCTCTTCGCGCACGTCGCCGTTGTCGGGCTGCAGCTTGAGGAAGCGGTATTGCACCTGCCGCTCGGCATGGGTGGCCACGAAGGTGCCCTTGCCCTGCCGGCGCATGACCAGGTTCTCGGCGGCCAGCTCGTCGATGGCCTTTCTCACCGTGCCCTGGCTGACGCGAAAGCGCGCTGCCAGTTCGGTCTCGCTGGGAATCGCTTCGCCGGGCTTCCATTCGCCATGCTGCAGGCTGTGCAGGATCAGGCCCTTGATCTGCTGATACAGAGGGCTGAAGGCCGGTGTCAAGGTGACGCCCGCGGCAGGGGTGCCGTCGGCGGAGGGGGGGATGGAGGACATCGGTTGCGGCGGGGGCGGGGCGATCGTCGCGGGGGTGGGGGAAGGCTGGAAACGTGTCGTGCACCGCGGCGCGGACGGGGCATCATAATCTTATATAAGACATAAGACAAATTGACCGGGCGCCGGATTCGGCAGTAAAATCGCTGGCTGTTTGCGGGGCACGAGGCTGCTGATGACCGGCGCTGGTGCTGCCTTGCACCACACCCATCCCTGTCTGTCATCTGGAGTTTTTCCCATGAGCAAGAAACCCGTCCGCGTTGCAGTTACCGGTGCAGCCGGCCAGATCGGTTACGCCCTGCTGTTCCGTATCGCTTCCGGCGAAATGCTGGGCAAGGACCAGCCCGTCATCCTGCAACTGCTCGAGATTCCGGATGAGAAGGCCCAGAACGCGCTCAAGGGCGTGATCATGGAACTGGAAGACTGCGCCTTCCCCCTGCTGGCCGGCATCGAGGCCCACAGCGACCCCATGCAGGCCTTCAAGGACACCGACTACGCCCTGCTCGTCGGCGCCCGTCCGCGTGGCCCCGGCATGGAGCGCGCCGACCTGCTGGCCGCCAACGCCCAGATCTTCACGGCCCAGGGCAAGGCCCTGAACGCCGTGGCTTCGCGCAACGTCAAGGTGCTGGTGGTGGGCAACCCCGCCAACACCAACGCCTACATCGCCATGAAGTCGGCCCCTGACCTGCCGGCCAAGAACTTCACCGCCATGCTGCGCCTGGACCACAACCGCGCTGCCTCGCAGCTGGCCGCCAAGGCCGGCTTCAAGGTTGGCGACATCCGCAAGCTGACCGTGTGGGGCAACCATTCGCCCACGATGTACGCCGACTACCGCTTCGCCACCGTCGACGGCAAGTCCGTGAAGGACATGATCAACGACCAGGCCTGGAACAAGGACGTGTTCCTGCCCACCGTGGGCAAGCGCGGCGCCGCCATCATCGCCGCCCGCGGCCTGTCGTCGGCAGCATCCGCCGCCAACGCCGCCATCGACCACATGCGCGACTGGGCGCTGGGCACCCAGGGCGAGTGGGTCACCATGGGCGTGCCTTCCAATGGTGAATACGGCATCCCTGCCGGCATCGTCTTCGGCTTCCCCGTGACCACGGAAAACGGCGAATACAAGATCGTGGAAGGCCTGGAGATCGACGCCTTCTCGCAGGAGTGCATCGACAAGACCCTGGCCGAGCTGCAAGGCGAGCAGGACGGCGTCAAGCACCTGCTGTAAGCCAGCGCAACAGCAACAGCTGGCCATGCAGGACTGGAACCCGGCGCTGTATCTGCGCTTCGCCGATGAGCGCACGCGCCCCGCAGCCGAGTTGCTGGCGCGCGTGCCGCTGGCACAGGCCCGCCATGTGGTGGACCTGGGCTGCGGGCCGGGCAATTCCACCGAGCTGCTGGTGCAGCGCTTCGCGGGAGCGCAGGTGCATGGCGTAGACCATTCGCCCGGCATGCTGGATGCCGCCCGCCAGCGCCTGCCCGGCGCCACCTTCGCGCACGCCGACATCGCCAGCTGGAGCCCGCCCGCCGGGCAGCCTGCGTACGACCTGATCTACGCCAATGCCTCGCTGCAGTGGGTCGGCCAGCACCAGCAGTTGATTCCCAGGCTGTTTGCGGCCCTGGCGCCGGGAGGCGTGCTGGCCATCCAGATGCCGGACAACCTGCAAGAGCCCTCGCACCGCCTGATGCGCGAGGTGGCCGGCCTGCCCCAGTTCGCACCACACCTCGGCGATGCTGCCGGCGTGCGCGCCCCCATCCTGGCGCCGCAGGCCTACTACGACCTGCTGGCGGCGCCCGGCCTGCAGGTGGCAGCCATCGACGTCTGGCACACCGTGTATCAGCACGTCATGGAGTCGCCGGCCGCCATCACCCTGTGGCTGAGCGCGACCGGCCTCAAGCCGTTCGTGGAGGCACTGCCCGAGGCCCTGCGCCCGCAGTTCATCGCCGAATATGAGCGCCGCGTGGGCGCCGCCTACGGCCCGCGTGCCGACGGCAGGCGCCTGTTGGCCTTTCCTCGCCTGTTCATCGTCGCCCAGCGCCAGCCATGAATAAGAACGAAACCGCCGCCCACCCGGCTCAGGTCCTGCTGGGCGCGCAGGCCGCCGCGGGCAGCTTGCCAGTGTGCGACCACTACAGCGGCGTGGAGCCGCGCATGCGCAAGAGCCTGCAGCTGCAGCAGGACATGGCGCGCGAGTTCGGCCACTGCGTATTCGACGTGACGCTGGACTGCGAGGACGGCGCTCCCGTCGGCCAGGAGCGGGAGCACGCCGAGCTGGTGGCACGTCTGGCCCGTGAAGCCGCGCCCGGCACGCGCGTGGCCGCTCGCGTGCACACCGTGGACCACCCGGCGTTTGCCGCCGACATCGACATCATTGCCGGCCAGGCCGGCGACCGGCTGTGCCACGTCATGCTGCCCAAGGTGGAATCGGTGGACGACGTGCTGCGCGCCGAGCGGGCGCTGCAGGCCGCCGGCGCGACCAGCCTGCCGCTGCACGCGCTGATCGAGTCGCCCGCGGCCGTGCACCGGGCTTTCGAGATCGCCGCCCACCCGCGCATCCAGAGCCTGAGCTTCGGTCTGATGGACTTCGTCTCCGCGCACGGCGGAGCCATTCCTGCTGCCGGCATGTCCTCCCAGGGGCAGTTCGAGCACCCGCTGGTGGTGCGTGCCAAGCTGGAGATTGCCGCCGCCTGCCATGCCCACGGCAAGGTGCCTGCGCATTGCGTAGTCACCGAGTTCAGCGACATGGCCGCCATGCAGGCCGCCGCCGGCCGCGCCGCGCGCGAGTTCGGCTACACGCGCATGTGGAGCATCCACCCGGCGCAAATCCGTCCCATCCTCGCGGCCTTTGCGCCGCAGCAGCAAGAGGTGGATCGTGCCGCGCGCATCATCGCCGCTGCCGTCGCCGCCGACTGGGCCCCTATCGGGGACGAGGGCGTACTGCACGACCGCGCCAGCTACCGCTATTTTTGGCAGGTACTGGAGCGTGCGCACCACACCGGCCAGCCGCTACCCGACGCGGCCCGGGCCTGGTTTTCCAGGGCGGCGACAATGTCGGCCCCGCATTGATCGGCCGGATCGCCGCCTACCACCGTTTTGCCGCAGGAATCACCATGAAGACCCTGATCGCTTCCGCCCTCGTACTGCTGGCGCCCGCCTGGGCCTGGTCGCAGACCGCGGCCCCCGCCAAGCCCGCAGCGGCCAAGCCCGAGGCCAAGAAGGCCAGCGCGCCCAAGCCCGCCGCCGCCAAGCCTGCGGCCAAACCCGCCGCCAAGCCGGCCGCAAAGTCAGCCGCTGTGGCCAAGGCCGCACCGCCCAGCAGCCGCCAGCAGCTGCACAACGGTGCCAAGCAGGTGGCATCGGGGCTGGCCGCGGCCGAGGCTGCCCTCACACCCGAAGAACTGGCCATCGCCGAGCGCGTGCACACGGGCCGCATTCCCTGCGAACTGGGCGCCTTCGTGAACATCGAGGCCGACGCCCAGGCGCCGGGCCACTTCAACATCGAGGGCAAAGGCTTCAAGTACCGCATGACGCCCGTGGCCACCTCCACCGGCGCCGTGCGCCTGGAGGACGTGCGCGCCGGTGCCGTCTGGCTGCAGATCGCCAACAAGTCCATGCTCATGAACCAGAAGCTCGGCCAGCGTCTGGCCGACGAATGCATGAGCCCGCAGCAGTTCGACGTGGCCGAAGGCTTCAAGAAGAACCCACCGCCCAGCCTGATCGACACCCCCGCAGGCAGCCGCTGACCGGCCACCCATCCCGACCCTGACCGGGCAGCAGTCCCGGCTGGCGCGCCGCGCACAGCGGCGGCGCGCCAGCTTGGCTTGCGCCCGGTCACCCCCACCTTGAACGAAAACCCTGTCCACCATCCTCCGGAGAACGAAGACATGTTGAAAGCCTACCGCGACCACGTGGCAGAGCGCGCCGCACTGGGCATCCCCCCGCTGCCGCTCGACGCCAAGCAGACGGCCGAGCTGATCGAGCTGATCAAGAACCCGCAAAGCCCCGAAGCGCAGGGCGAGGACGCTTTCCTGCTCGACCTGCTGACGCACCGTGTGCCGCCAGGCGTGGACGACGCCGCCAAGGTCAAGGCCTCTTTCCTGGCTGCCGTGGCCCATGGCGATGTCAAGGTCGCCCTGATCTCGCGCGCCAAGGCCACCGAGCTGCTGGGCACCATGGTCGGCGGCTACAACGTGCACCCGCTGATCGAGCTGCTGGACGACGCCGAAGTGGCCGGCGTGGCGGCGGAGGCGCTGAAGAAGACGCTGCTGATGTTCGACTTCTTCAACGACGTGGCCGCCAAAGCCAAGGCCGGCAATGCCAAGGCCCGCGAGGTGATGCAAAGCTGGGCCGATGCCGAGTGGTTCACCAGCCGCCCCGAGGTCGAAAAGAAGATCACCGTCACCGTGTTCAAGGTGCCCGGCGAGACCAACACCGACGACCTGTCGCCCGCGCCCGACGCCTGGAGCCGTCCCGACATCCCGCTGCACTACCTGGCGATGCTGAAGAACACCCGCCCCGACGCGGCCTTCAAGCCCGAGGAAGACGGCAAGCGCGGCCCCATGCAGTTCATCGAGGACCTGAAGGCCAAGGGCCACCTGGTGGCCTATGTGGGCGACGTGGTGGGCACCGGCTCCAGCCGCAAGTCGGCCACCAACAGCGTGATCTGGGCCACCGGCCAGGACATTCCCTTCGTGCCGAACAAGCGCTTCGGTGGCGTCACGCTGGGCGGCAAGATCGCCCCGATCTTCTTCAACACGCAGGAAGACTCCGGCGCGCTGCCCATCGAAGTGGACGTGTCCAAGCTGGAAATGGGTGACGTCATCGACGTGCTGCCCTACGACGGCAAGATCGTCAAGAACGGCGAGACCGTGGCCGAGTTCGCGCTCAAGAGCGACGTGCTGCTGGACGAAGTGCGCGCCGGCGGTCGCATCAACCTGATCATCGGCCGCTCGCTCACGGCCAAGGCGCGCGAGGCCCTGGGCCTGCCCGCGTCGACCGCCTTCCGCCTGCCCCAGGCGCCTGCCGAATCCAAGGCCGGCTTCACCTTGGCGCAGAAGATGGTCGGCCGCGCCGTCGGCCTGCCGGAAGGCCAGGGGGTGCGCCCCGGCACCTACTGCGAGCCGCGCATGACCACCGTGGGCAGCCAGGACACCACCGGCCCCATGACGCGCGACGAGCTGAAGGACCTGGCCTGCCTGGGCTTCTCGGCCGACATGGTGATGCAGTCCTTCTGCCACACGGCCGCCTATCCCAAACCCGTGGACGTGAAGACGCACCGCGAGCTGCCCCAGTTCATCAGCAACCGCGGCGGCGTGGCCCTGCGCCCGGGCGACGGCGTGATCCACAGCTGGCTGAACCGCCTGCTGCTGCCCGACACCGTGGGCACGGGCGGTGACTCGCACACGCGTTTCCCCATCGGCATCAGCTTCCCCGCCGGCTCCGGTCTGGTGGCCTTCGGCGCCGCCACGGGCGTGATGCCGCTGGACATGCCCGAGTCCGTGCTGGTGCGCTTCAAGGGCGAAATGCAGCCCGGCGTGACGCTGCGCGACCTGGTGCACGCGATTCCGCTGTACGCCATCAAGGCCGGCCTGCTGACCGTGGCCAAGGCCGGCAAGAAGAACATCTTCTCGGGCAAGATCCTCGAGATCGAGGGCCTGCCGGACCTGAAGGTGGAGCAGGCCTTCGAGCTGTCCGACGCCTCGGCCGAGCGCTCGGCCGCCGGCTGCACGATCAAGCTCAACCCCGAGCCGGTCAAGGAGTACCTGACCTCCAACGTCGTGCTGATGAAGAACATGATCGCCGACGGCTATGAGGATGCGAAAACGCTGCAGCGCCGCATCGAGAAGGTCGAAGCCTGGCTGGCCAAGCCCGAGCTGCTCGAAGCCGATAAGGACGCCGAATACGCCGCCGTGATCGAGATCGACCTGGCGGACATCAAGGAGCCCATCGTCTGCTGCCCCAATGACCCGGACGACGCCAAGTTCCTGTCCGAAGTGGCCGGCACCCCGATCGACGAGGCCTTCATCGGCTCGTGCATGACCAATATCGGCCACTTCCGCGCAGCCGCCAAGCTGCTGGGCGGCCAGCGCGACATCCCCGTCAAGCTGTGGGTCGCGCCGCCCACCAAGATGGACCAGAGCGAGCTGATCAAGGAAGGCCACTACGCCGCTTTCGGCACGGCCGGCGCACGCACCGAAATGCCCGGCTGCTCGTTGTGCATGGGCAACCAGGCGCAGGTGCGCGAAGGCGCGACGGTGATCTCCACCTCGACCCGCAACTTCCCCAACCGCCTGGGCAAGAACACCAACGTGTTCCTGGGCTCGGCCGAGCTGGCCGCCATCGCCTCGCGCCTGGGCAAGCTGCCCACCAAGGAGGAGTACCTGGCCGAGATGGGCGTGATCGACGCCGACAAGGCCAGCGTCTACCGCTACATGAACTTCGACCAGATCGAGGAATACGCGGAAGTCGCCCGGGGCGTCGCCACGGCCTGATGGCCTGCTGACGCGCGCGGGCGCCAGGCGCCCGCCAAGGCACAACCCCGCCGGACGCGAGTTCGGCGGGGTTGTTCTTTTTTGCTGTTATTTCAATAGCTGTTCGCGCTTGATTGGCGGGCGCTGGAGGCGTTTTTGATGCCTATTGCTGCACGCGCTCGCACAGCCGCCGCAGCGCCTGCCGGGTGGCCTCGTCGGCGGGGAAGAAGGATTCGATGGCCAGCTCCTGCAGCGTCACGTCCACCGGCGTGCCGAACAGGGTCACGGTGCTGATCAGGTTCAGCAGCCCCTCATCGGTGCGCAGCTGCAGCGGCATGGCGATGGCCCCAGCCGCCAGCGCCGGTTCGCTGCGGCCCTGCCCGGCGTCCGCGAGCGCGAGCGGGTAGGCCGCGATCTCGTCGTGCAGCGCCTGCAGCTGCGCGTCGGCCGTGGCGGCGAACTGCTGCTGCAGCCGGTGCAGCAGGTGGCCGCGCCACTGCGCGGCATTGGCCACGCGCCGGCCCAGGCCCTGGGGGTGCAGGCTCAGGCGCAGCACGTTGACGGGCGGCTCCAGCAGATGGGGCGCCACGCCGGCCAGCAGCGGCGCCACGGCGGCGTTGGCCGCCACCAGGTGCCAGTGGCGGTCCACGGCCAGGGCCGGGTTGGGCTCATGGGCGTGCAGCACCTGCTCCACGGCCTGGCGCGCGGCGGCCAGGTCGGGGTGGTCGAGCGCGCGGGCGCGGTACAGCGGCGCGAAGCCGGCGGCCACCAGCAGCGCATTGCGCTCGCGCAGCGGCACGTCCAGCCGCTCGGCCAGGCGCAGCACCATCTCGCGGCTGGGCTGGGAGCGGCCGGTCTCCACATAGCTCAGGTGGCGCGTGGAGACATCGGCCTGCAGCGCCAGGTCCTGCTGGCTCAGGCGGCGGTGGCTGCGCCAGTGGCGCAGATGGGCGCCGAAAGGCGCCTGAGCGCCGGGCGGCGCGGGCGGGGGCGCGAGGGCAGGGCTGGCGGTCATGCGACGCATCCTAGGGTCCGGCCGGGCAGGGCGGCAATGACCTGCGGGGTTATCGACGGCGCGCACCCGCGCCCCAATCATGGGGGCCAGCCGCTGGCACAGGGCTGGCGGCATTGGCCTTGGCTACAGGAGTTTTTTCATGACCTCGTCCCTCTTCGCTTCTCCCCGTTTCCTGCCTCGCGTAATGGCGCTCGATGCCGCCTCCTGCGCCGCCACGGGCGCCCTGCAGCTGGCCGCCGCCGGGCCGCTGGCCGCGCTGACCGGCCTGCCGCAGGCCCTGCTCAGCGGCACGGGCGTGTTCTTGCTGGCCTATGCCCTGGTGGCGGCGTGGCTGGCACGCGGGCAGGGCGCGCACCGCACCCTGATCGGCCTGGTGGCGCTGGGCAACCTGGCCTGGGCGGTCGGCTGCGTGGCCCTTGCCACTGGCGGCTGGCTGGCGCTGACGCGCTGGGGCGTGGTCTGGCTGGCGCTGCAGGCCGTGGTGGTCGTGCTGCTGGCCGACCTGCAGTGGATGGGCCTGCGCGCCACGCGCGGCGCCGTGCGGCTGGCTGCGGCCTGACCCGGAAGGTCGTTGCCGAGGGTTTTACCTAGCTATGTTCGTGCGCTCCCTGTCTCAAGAATGCAACGCAAACCCCACCGTTTGCGACCAACGACAAGGAGAAACGTGCGATGAAGCTGGAGCTCAAGGTCAACGGACAGCCCGTCAGCGTGGACGTGCCGCCCAACATGCTGCTGGTGCAGCTGCTGCGCGAGCAGCTGCGCCTGACGGGTACGCACGTGGGCTGCGACACCGCCCAGTGCGGCGCCTGCACGGTGCTGGCCAACGGCCGCGCCATCAAGTCGTGCAACGCACTGGCGCTGCAGATGCAGGGCTGCGAGATCACCACCATTGAAGGCCTGGCCCAGGAGGACGGCACGCTGCACCCGGTGCAGGCGGCCTTCAAGGAGTGCCACGGCCTGCAGTGCGGCTTTTGCACGCCCGGCATGGTGCTGAGCACGGTGGACCTGCTGGAGCGCCACCCGCAGGCCGGCGAGGCCGAGATCCGCGAGCAGCTGGACGGCAACCTGTGCCGCTGCACCGGCTACCAGAACATCGTGCGCGCCGTGCAGACAGCGCAGCAGCAGCAAACCACCGCCGCCTGAAGGCGTGCGCCACCAGGAGCCACACCATGGGTGCCAGCGACTTTGCCAAGCTGCCGCATATCGGCGAATCCCTGAAGCGCAAGGAAGACGCGCGCTTTCTGACCGGCGTGGGCAACTACACCGACGACATCCTGCAGCCCCACCAGAAGGTGGCGGTGTTCGTGCGCTCGCCGCACGCGCACGCCGTCATCCGCAGCGTGGACACCGCCGCCGCCGCGGCCATGCCGGGCGTGGCGCGCGTCTTCACGGGCCGCGACCTGGAGGGAAAGATGGGCGGCCTGCCCTGCGGCTGGCTGATCAGCAACCCCGACGGCTCGCCCATGAAGGAGCCCCTGCACCCGGTGCTGGCCATCGACAAGGTGCGCTACGTGGGCGACCACGTGGCCATGGTGGTGGCCGACACGCTGCAGCAGGCCAAGGACGCCGCCGAGGCGGTGGAGGTGGACTATGAGGTGCTGGCCCCCGTCATCGACATGCGCCGTGCCAAGGACGGCCCTGCGCTGCACCAGGAGGCGCCGGACAACCACTGCTACAAGTGGACGCTGGGCGACAAGGGCGCGGTGGACGCCGCCTTTGCCGGCGCCGCGCACGTGACCAGGATCGACCTGGTGAACAACCGGCTGATCCCCAACGCCATCGAGCCGCGCGCGGCCAACGCCAGCTACAACCGCGCCACCGACGAGTACGTGCTCTACACCACCAGCCAGAACCCGCATGTGGCGCGCCTCCTGATGACGGCCTTCGTGCTGCAGCTGCCCGAGCACAAGGTGCGCGTCATCGCGCCGGACGTGGGCGGCGGCTTCGGCTCCAAGATCTTTCTGTACGCCGAAGAGGTGGCCCTGACCTGGGCCGCGCGCCAGCTGGGCTGCCCCGTGCGCTGGACGGCCGAGCGCAGCGAGGCCTTCTTGTCCGATGCGCACGGGCGCGACCACGTCACCCACGCTGAGATGGCGATGGATGCGAACGGCAAGTTCCTGGCCATGCGGGTGCACACCGACGCCAACCTGGGCGCCTACCTGTCCACCTTCGCTTCCTGTGTGCCCACCATCCTGTATGGCACGCTGCTGGCAGGGCAGTACACCGCGCCGCAGATCTACGTGGAGGTTGACGGCTGGTTCACCAGCACGGCGCCGGTCGATGCCTACCGCGGCGCCGGCCGGCCGGAGGCGACCTATGTGGTCGAACGCCTGGTCACCCGCTGCGCGTGGGAGCTGGGCCTGTCGCAGGACGAGATCCGCAAGCGCAACTTCATTACCGAGTTTCCCTACCAGACGCCGGTGGCGCTGCAGTACGACACCGGCGACTACCACGCCTGCATGGACAAGGCGCAGCAGCTGGCCGACGTGGCCGGCTTCGACGAGCGCAGGAAGGCCAGTGAGGCCAAGGGTTTGAGGCGCGGCATCGGCTACAGCAGCTACATCGAGGCCTGCGGCCTGGCGCCGTCCAACATCGCCGGGGCACTGGGGGCGCGCGCCGGCCTGTTCGAGGCTGGGGAAGTGCGTGTGCACCCCACCGGCAGCGTGACGGTGTTCACCGGCTCGCACAGCCACGGCCAGGGGCACGAGACCACCTTTGCCCAGCTGGTGGCCGCGCGCCTGGGGCTGGACCCGTCCCAGGTGGACATCGTGCACGGCGACACCGGCCGCGTCCCCTTCGGCATGGGCACCTACGGCAGCCGCTCGCTGTCGGTGGGCGGCACGGCCATCATGAAGGCGCTGGACAAGATCGAGGCGAAGGCCAAGAAGATCGCGGCGCACCTGATGGAAGCCGGCGAGGCGGACATCGAGTTCGCCAATGGCGAGTTCACGGTCAAGGGCACCGACAAGAAGGTGCCCTTCGCCCAGGTGGCGCTCACTGCCTACGTGCCGCACAACTACCCGCTGGACAAGCTCGAGCCCGGCCTGAACGAGACCGCCTTCTACGACCCCACCAACTTCACCTACCCGGCAGGCACCTACATCTGCGAGGTGGAGGTGGACCCGCAGACCGGCGTGGTGCGCGTGGACCGCTTCACGGCCGTGGACGACTTCGGCGTCATCGTCAACCCGATGATCGTCGAGGGCCAGGTGCACGGCGGGCTGGTGCAGGGCATCGGCCAGGCGCTCATGGAGCACGGCGTGTACGACCCGGAGTCCGGCCAGCTGCTCACCGGCAGCTACATGGACTACACCATGCCGCGTGCGTCCGACTTCCCGCAGTTCACGCTGGGCCACGTGTGCACGCCCTGCACGCACAACCCCATCGGCAGCAAGGGCTGCGGCGAGGCCGGGGCCATCGGCTCGCCGCCGGCCGTCATGAACGCCGTGCTGGATGCGCTCATGGACCTGGGCGTGCGCGACCTGGACATGCCCGCCACGCCGCACCGCGTCTGGCAGGCCATCCTGGCCGCCCAGGCCTGACCGACCGAACGGGAGAACGCACACATGTACGACTTCACCTATGAACGCCCGACCAGCCGCGACGCGGCGCAAAGCCTGGCCCGCGCCGGCGGACAGCTGCTGGCCGGCGGCCAGACCCTGCTGCCCTCCATGCGGCTGCGTCTGGCGGCGCCGGAGCAGGTCATCGACCTGGCCGGCGTGGCCGACCTGGCCGGCATCCGCCGCGAGGGCAACGCCGTGGCCATAGGCGCCATGACGCGCCACCACCAGGTGGCTGAAAGCGCGGACGTGCAATCGGCCATCCCCGCGCTGGCGCAGCTGGCCGCCGGCATCGGCGACCGCCAAGTGCGTGCGCGCGGCACGCTGGGCGGCTCGGTGGCCAACAACGACCCTGCCGCCGACTATCCCGCCGCCGTGCTGGGTTTGGGCGCCACGGTGCACACCACGCAGCGGCAGATCGCGGCCGACGACTTCTTCCAGGGCCTGTTCGCCACGGCGCTGGACGAAGGCGAGCTGATCACCGCCATCCATTTCCCCATCCCGCGGCGCGCCGCCTACGTCAAGTTCCGCCAGAGCGCCTCGCGCTTCGCGCTGGTCGGCGTGTTCGTGGCGCAGATGGACGATGGCAGCGTGCGCGTGGCCGTCACGGGCGGGGGCAACGGCGTGTTCCGCCACTCGGCGATGGAGCAGGCCCTGGCCGGCAGCTTCACGCCGCAGGCCATCGCTGGCGTGGCCACGGACGCGGCCCATATGTCCGGCGACCTGCACGGCAGCGCCGCCTACCGTGCCCATCTGGTCGGCGTGATGGCACAGCGCGCCGTGGAAAAAATGGTGACACCCCCCTGAGCGGCTACGCCGCCTTCCCCCCGCTCTCGCAGCGCGTTGCGCTGCGGGCAGGGGACGACGCAGGCGGACTGGCGAAGCCAGATCCGCGGCGTCCGCGGGCCTTGCGCGTGCCGGTTGCAAAGTTCAGCACCGATGGGTACGCACTGGATTTATAGTCTTTTTGGCCTCCAGCGCCCGCCCAACAAGCGCTGGCAGCTCTTTATTTGATAGCGTACTTTCCATGCCCACAGCTCCTGCAGCCGCCTCTCCCGGCTCTCTCGGCGCCACCGACTCCATCGACGGGCTGCTGGCGGCACTGCAGGGCGTGGGCTACTTTGCCGACCGGCGCCTGGCCACGGCGGTGTTCCTGGCGCTGCGCCTGGGCCGGCCGCTGCTGCTGGAGGGCGAGCCTGGCGTGGGCAAGACCGAGCTGGCCAAGGCGCTGGCGGCCGTGCTGGGCCGCGAGCTGCTGCGACTGCAGTGCTTTGACGGCATGGAGCAGCGCGAGGCCCTGTACGAGTGGAACTACACCGCCCAGCTGCTGCACCTGCGCGCGGCCGAGGGCACGGCCCCCACCGACGCGCTGGAGCAGGAGCTGTACCAGCCCCGCTACCTGGTGCGCCGCCCGCTGCTGCAGGCGCTGCAGGCGCCGGCGCCCGGCGCCGTGCTGCTGATCGACGAGGTGGACCGCGCCGACGAGCCCTTCGAGGCCTTCCTGCTCGAATATCTGGGCGAGTACCAGGTCAGCATCCCCGAGCTGGGCACGGTGCGCGCCGCCATGCCGCCCGTCACGTTGCTGACCAGCAACCGCACGCGCGACCTGAGCGAGGCCACACGCCGGCGCTGCCTGTACCACTGGCTGGACTACCCGGACCGCGAGCGCGAACTGGCCATCGTGCGGGCGCTGGTGCCGCACGCCCCGGAGGCGCTCAGCGCCCAGGTCACCGCCTTCGTGCAGCAGCTGCGCACGGGCCCGCAGGGCGCGCACTTCCAGCGCGCGCCGGGCATCGCCGAGACGGTGGAATGGGCGCGCGCCCTGGTGGCGCTGGACACCCTGGTGCTGGACCCGGAGATCGTCGTCGACACCGCCGGCATCCTGTTCAAGCAGCGTGACGATGTGGCCGCCCTGGATCCCGCCCTGGCCGGACAGGTGCTGCAGGCTGCAGGCCAGGGGATTTGAGCGCAGGGACGCGTGCATGCAGACAGCCGCATCAGGCCATCACGTGCCCCAGCTGGGCGACGCCCGGCGCGGCAAGCTGGCGGCCAACCTGGGCGCCTTCGGCCGCGCGCTGCGCCGTGCCGGCGTGCCGGTGGACGCCGCCCGCATGGCGCTGGCGCAACAGGCCCTAGCCCTGACCGGCCTAGCGCGGCGCGAAGACGTCGGCGCGGCGCTGGAGACGGTGCTGGTCAGCCGCGAACAGGACCGCGGCGTGTTCCGCGAGCTGTTCGACTCCTTCTTCCGCGACCCCCAGCTGGCGCACAAGCTGCTGGCCCAGATGCTGCCGCGCGCCGATGGCTGCGCCGCGCCGCTGCCCGAGCGCCCGCGCGTACGCGAGGCGCTGGCCCCGCCCAAGGCCCAGACACCGGCCGCGGCCCCGCAGGCCATGGATCTGGACGCTGCCATGAGCGCTAGCGCCCTGGCCCGCCTGAAAGCGGCCGACTTCAACCAGCTCAGCGCCAGCGAATACCAGCTGGTCGAGCGGCTGGTGCGCGACATCGCCCTGCCGCTGCCCACGGTGGCCGCGCGCCGCGTGCGCGCCGGCAGCCGCGGCGCGCGCGTGCACTGGCCGCGCAGCCTGCACGCGGCCGGGCGCAGCGGGGGCGAGCTGCTGGCCCTGGCGCGGCGCCAGCGCCGGCGCGAGTCGCTGCCGTTGCTGCTGCTGGTGGATGTGTCCGGCTCCATGGAGCGCTATGCGCGGCTGCTGCTGGCCTTTTTGCATGCCGCCACGCGGCAGGTCAGCCTGGGCGGGCGCCGGGTGCGGCTGCGCCGCGACGCGTTCGCCTTCGGCACCCATTTGACCGATCTGACCCCCGCCTTCGCCCAGGCCGACACCGACGCCATGCTGGCCCAGGCCGGCCGCAGCATCCGCGACTACGCCGGCGGCACCCGCCTGGGCGAATGCCTGGCCGAGCTGCGCACCCGGCACGCGCGGCGCCTGGTGGGCCGACGCACGCTGGTGCTGATCGTCAGCGACGGGCTGGACACGGGCGCGCCCGAGACGCTGGCGCAGGAGCTCGCCTGGCTCAAGCGCCACGCGCGGCGTATCCTGTGGCTCAACCCGCTGCTGCGCTTTGGCGGCTACGCGCCACTGGCGCAGGGCGCGCAGGCGCTGCACCGGGCCGCCGACGGCATGCTGGCCGTGCACGACGTCACGCGGCTGGAGCAGCTGGCCCGGGCCATCGCGGCGCTCGTCAGATAGACCGAGAAGAAAAGGAGACCCACCATGGACATGCAAGGCACACGCCAGCTCCCCGTCACCCAGCAGCAGGCCTGGGACGCGCTGAACGACCCGCAGGTGCTGCAGGCCTGCATCCCCGGCTGCGAGAGCATCGAGGCCACAGGCGAGGGCGCCTACGCGCTGGTCAACGCCATCAAGGTCGGCCCGGTGGCCGCGCGCTTCAAGGGCGCCATCGAGCTGGCGGACGTGCAGGCGCCCAGCAGCTACACCCTGCGTTTTGAAGGCAACGGCGGCGCCGCTGGCTTCGGCAAGGGCAGCGCCCAGGTGTCGCTGGCGCCGCAGGGCGAGGGCTGCGAGCTGGCCTACACCGTGCACGCCAGCGTGGGCGGCAAGATCGCGCAGGTCGGCCAGCGGCTGATCGACGGCGTGGCCAAGTCCATGGCCGAGAGTTTCTTCAAGCGCTTCGAGGAAGAAATGCAGCGCCGCCACGGCCCGGCCGAGGAGGAGGCGCCGGCTGAGCAGCCCGGCGCCCTGAAAAAGATGTGGGGCAAGCTGACCGGCGGCGGCAAGGATGGCGCGGCGCAGGACGGCGAGTCCGCCGCATCCTGAACGCCTGAAGGACGGGAAGAAAGGGCCACGCCATGGAAAACCTCGACGTCACCGTGCTGCGCGCGCTGCGCGATTGGCGCCTGGCCGGGCGGGGCGCGCTGCTGGCCACTGTCGTGCGCACCTGGGGCTCGTCGCCCCGGCCGGTGGGCTCCATCATGGCGCTCTGCGCCGACGGGGCGGTGGTGGGTTCGGTCTCGGGCGGCTGCATCGAGGACGATCTGATCGCCCGCTACACCCAGCCGCAGGCTGCCGACGCGCTGCCGCAGGGCAGCCAGCCGCCGCGCCTGGTCAAGTACGGCGTCAGCGCCGACGAGGCGCACCGCTTCGGCCTGCCCTGCGGGGGCACGCTGGAGCTGCTGCTGGAGTTCGACCCCGACGCCGGCGCGCTGCAGCAGCTGGTGCAGGCGCTGGACGGCGGCCGGCTGATGCACCGGCGCGTGCGTCTGGCCGATGGCCAGGTGCAGCTGGAGCCGGCCGACGCGCCGGCCGAGCTGGCGATGGACGCCGGGCAGCTGGTCAACACCTTCGGGCCGGAGTACCGCATGCTCATCATCGGCGCCGGCCAGATGAGCGAATACCTGGCCACCATGGCGCTGTTTTGCGGCTTTGCCGTCACCGTCTGCGATCCGCGCGAGGAATACCGGGGCAGCTTCGACGTGCCCGGGGCGCGGCTGCTGGCGACCATGCCCGACGACACCGTGGCCGACATGCAGCCGGACGCGCGCACCTGCGTCATCGCCCTGACGCACGACCCCAAGCTGGACGACCTGGCCCTGTTGCAGGCGCTGCAGACGCCGGCCTTCTACATCGGCGCCATCGGCAGCCGGCGCAATAACGCCGCGCGGCGCCAGCGCATGATTGACTACCTGGAGCAGACCGAGGAGAGCCTGGCGCGCCTGCGCGGCCCGGTGGGCATCTACATCGGCAGCAAGACCCCGCCCGAGATCGCCGTGAGCATCATGGCCGAGGTGCTGGCTGTGAAGAACGGCGTGGCGCTGCCGCCCGGTGTGGACGTGGCGCACGTCAAGGACAGCCAGGCCCTGGCGGCAGCCGGCTCGTCCTGCATCGTGGGCTGATGCGCGGCGCCGTGGTGATGGCGGCCGGCGCCGGCCGGCGCATGGGCCTGATCCCCAAGAGCCTGCTGCGCCGGGGTGGCGAGCCGCTGCTGCTGCGCCAGCTGCGTCTGCTGCGCGCGGCCGGCGTGGAGCGCATCGCCGTGGTGCTGGGCCACCACGCACCGGCGCTGCGTGCCGCGCTGCAGCAGTGCGGCCCCGGCGTTTCTCTGGCCGTGAACCCCGCGCCGGAGGATGGCCCGGGCGGCTCGCTGCGCTGCGGCCTGGCGGCCCTGGGGGACGACGTGGACGAGATCCTGGTGCTGCTGGGCGACCAGCCGCTGCTGGAGCTGCAGGACGTGCAGGCCGTACAGGCAGCGTGGCGCACGCGGCCGGCCGGTGTGGAGCTGGCCGTGCCCTGGCACGACGGCCAGCCCGGCCACCCCATCGCCTTTGGTCCGGCTTTGCGCACCGCCATCCTGCGAACCGAAGGTGGCCTGGGCGTGCGCGAGTGGCGCCGGGCCCATCCGCAGCAGGTGCTGGCGGTGCCCATGGACCACGCGCGCTGCACCACCGATGTGGACACGCCCGAAGACCTGCTGCGGCTGCAGCGCGCGCACGGGGTGCGGCTGGAGTTTGAAGGGCTCAGCCCCCGTGTTCGGCCAGCAGGTCCTGCAGGGCCTTGACCTGCTCGCGCAGGCGCTGGTTCTCCGCCTCCAGCTCGGCCACGCGCGCCTGCAGGGCCGTGGCGTCGGCAGGTGGGGTGGTGGCTGCGGCCTCATCGGCCTCGGCCGTGGCGCGGGGCTTCTTCTTGGACTCGCGCACGCGGCGCGCGGCCTGTTTTAGTTCCTGCGCGCCACCGGCAGCGGCGGCCTTTTGCTCGTCCTGCGGCAGGCTGGCGACCACGGCGGCGGTGTTCAGCGACAGCTCGCCCGACTTGACGGCGGCCACCACCTCCGGCGTGGCACTGTGGTGGATGGCCTCGATCATCTTGACCTGGGCGGCCGTCAGCCGCGCCGCGCGGGCCAGCGCCTCGCGCGTGTCCAGGGCGTCGTCGGGCACGCGCGGCACGCTGGACAGGGCGCGCGTCACGGCCGGGTCGGCCTCGCCCTCCCACGGCGCCTCTTCATCGGCGGGCTGGGCCTTGGCGGCCACCACCGCGGCGGCCGCAGCGGCGCGCCGGCTGGCGATGATCTCGCGCTTGCGCAGCGCCAGCACGCCGCGCTGGAATTCGGAGACACTGCGCCGACCCAGGTGCTGGTCGATCATCCACAGGTGCACGTCCTCCATGTTCTGAAAGCGCGTGTTCTGCACCGTCTGGAAGGGCAGGCCGTGGCGGGTGCACAGGCGGTAGCGGTTGTGGCCGTCCACCAATACGTTGCCCCACAGCACCAGCGCGTCGCGGCAGCCCTCGGCCAGCAGGCTGCGTTCCAGCGCCTCGTCTTCGTCGGGGGTGAGCGGGTCGATGTAGGCCTGCAGCTCGGGCAGGACGATGATGTCTTCGGGGTTCACAGAGGTCATGGGAAACAGGGAAAAACGAAAGGCCCGGGAGGGCCTTTTTTCAAAAACAATAGCTGCCAGCGCTTGCTGCGCCTGGTTTTCAACAGGGCTTTGCCGTCAATTCGGCTTCTATCCTGCGCGGGCAGCTACGCAAATCAGAGCAGGCGAGCGATTAGCGCGCCCTCGGCCGGGCCGTCGAGCGGAATGCGCACGCGGATGGGGCTGCCCTGGGCGACCTGCACCGGTGCGCCGTCGAGGTTGAACATTTCCTTCAACTCGATCTGCCGGTTGCCGGAGGGATGGATGATCTCCAGCGTGTCGCCGACCGAGAAACGGTTCTTGGTCTCCACCTCGGCCATACCGTCCGCAAAGCCGCGCACCTCGCCCACGAAGTGGGCGCGCTGCAGCACGCTGTTGCCGGTCTCGTAGTTCTGGTAGTCGTTGGCGGGGCGGCGCTCCAGCAGGCCGCCGGTGTAGCCGCGGTTGGCCAGGCCTTCCAGGTCGGTGATCAGGTGCGGGTTGAACGGCCGGCCGGCCACCGCGTCGTCGATGGCGCGGCGGTAGACCTGGGCGGTGCGCGCCACGTAGTACAGGCTCTTGGTGCGGCCCTCGATCTTGAGCGAATCGACGCCGATCTTGACCAGCCGCTCCACGTGCTCCACGGCGCGCAGGTCCTTGCTGTTCATGATGTAGGTGCCGTGCTCGTCCTCCATGATGGGCATGTGCTCGCCGGGGCGGCCCATTTCCTCGAGCAGGTAGACCTGGTCCGCCTTGGGGTGGCGCAGGCCGCTGCCACACGTGCCCGGGACCGTGCTGGTGAACTGGCTGTCGGCCTCCTCGCGCGCCTGGGCGAAGTCAAAACCCTTGTCCATGCCGGAGGCCAGCGCCTCGCCGGTGTTGGGGTCCACTTGCGCGTCGTGGGTCTTGTATTCCCAGCGGCAGGCGTTGGTGCAGGTGCCCTGGTTGGGGTCGCGGCGATTGAAGTAGCCGCTGAGCAGGCAGCGGCCCGAGTAGGCGATGCACAGCGCGCCGTGCACGAACACCTCCAGCTCCATGTCCGGGCATTCCTGGCGGATCTTCTCGATCTCGTCCAGGCTCAGCTCGCGCGACAGGATGATGCGCGACACGCCCATCTTCTGCCAGAACTTCACCGTCGCCCAGTTGGTGGTGTTGGCCTGCACCGAGAGGTGCACCTCGGTCTCGGGCCACTTCTCCTTGACCATCATGATCAGGCCCGGGTCGGCCATGATGAACGCGTCGGGCTTGCACGCGATGACCGGCTCGATGTCGCGCAGATAGGTGCGCACCTTGTCGTTGTGCGCGATCAGGTTGCTGGTGACGAAGAACTTCTTGCCGCGCGCGTGGGCCTCGGCGATGCCTTCGGCAATCTGCTCCATGCGGAATTCGTTGTTGCGCGCGCGCAAGGAGTAGCGCGGCTGGCCGGCATAGACGGCGTCGGCGCCGAAGTCATACGCCGCGCGCATCTTGTCCAGCGAGCCGGCGGGCAGCAGCAGTTCGGGGCTTTTCAGGGTCATGGGGCGCGATTTTCGTCGAAGCGCCGGCGCCGGCGTGCGGCGCGGTTAATTCCCCACGGCCTTCGGTACTACGAAAAGAATAGCTGCCAGCGCTTATGCAGCAAGGGCTGGAGGCAAATTTGCCTGCTAAACCCGCCGCTTGTCCAGCTTGCGCGTGAGGGTGCGCCGGTGCATGCCCAGCCGCCGCGCGGCCTCGGAGATGTTGAAGCCGGTCTCTGCCAGCACCTCGTGGATGCGCTCCCACTCCAGCGTCTTGATGGAGCTGGCGCGGTTGGTGAGCTCCACCTCGGTGTCGCCTTCGGTGCGGGCGAAGGCGGCTTCGATGTCGTCGGTGTTCGACGGCTTGGCCAGGTATTGGCAGGCGCCCAGCTTGATGGCCTCGACGGCGGTGGCGATGCTGGCGAAGCCGGTGAGCACGACGATCAGCATGTCGGCACTGGCCGCGTGCAGGGCCTGCACGCAGGCCAGGCCGGTGGCCTCGCCGCGCAGCTTCAGGTCCACCACCGCGTGGCTGGGCTGGTGCTCGGCCAGCTGCTGCTGCACCTCGGCCAGGCTGCCGGCGTGCAGCACGCGCCAGCCGCGCCGCTCGAACGAGCGGGCCAGGGTGCGCGCGAAGGCCTCGTCGTCCTCCACGATCAGCAGCAGGCGGTCCTCAGGGGTGTCCATGGTTGTCAAATCTAGATCGAAACCGCGGCCAGCGGCAGCGTGATGGTGACACGGGCGCCGCCGCCGGGCAGGTTGCCGGCCTGCAGCCGCCCGCCCAGGGTGCGCGCCACCTGCATCGCCAGGAACAGGCCCAGGCCGCTGCCGGCGCGGCCCTTGCTGGAGTGGTAGGGCTTGCCCAGCTGGCGCAGTATGTCGGGGGCGAAGCCGGGGCCGCGGTCGGTCACGGTGATGCACAGCGTCTGGCCGCCTTCGCCGCAGGATTCGGCCGCCAGCCCTACCCAGTCGGGCGAGGCTTCGCGGGCATTGTCCAGCACGCTGAACACCATTTGCTCCAGCGTGGCATCGGCCACCATGGCGCGGTCGGGCGCAAAGCGGTTGTCGTAGAAGAAGTCGGGCATGGAGCGGGTGGCGCGCCACTCGGCCACCAGCGAGTCGAGAAAGCGCCAGACGGTGGTCTGCGCCGAGGCCTCGCCGCGCGCCTCGCCGGCCGACAGCAGGATGCCGCTGACGATGGCCTTGCAGCGCTGCACCTGGGCCTGCATCTCGGCCACGTCCTGCTGCAGTTGGGCATCACGCGCCAGCTGCGGGTCGTGCTGCCAGTCGCCCAGGATGACGGCCAGCGTGGACAGCGGCGTCCCCAGCTCGTGCGCGGCGCCCGAGGCCAGCAGGCCCATGCGCAGCACGTGGTCTTCCTCGGCGGCGCGCTGGCGGATGGCGGCCAGGCGCGCGTCGCGCTGGCGCAGGTTGCGCCCGATGCGGCTCATGAACACGGCTACCAGCGCGGCGTTCAGCACGAAGCACGCCAGCAGGCCCAGCACATAGGGGCTGGCCAGGCCGCGCGAGAAGTCGATGGTCAGCGGCAGCGGCAGATGAAAGCGCGTGAGCAGCGCCACGCACAGCGTGGTCACGGCCACCAGCGTCCACACGTGCCGGCTGCGCAGCAGCGCCGCGCCCAGGGTGACCTGCAGCAGGTACAGGAAGATGAAGGGGTTGCCCGCGCCGCCGCTCAGGTACAGCTGCACGGTAAGCACGGCCACGTCCACCAGCAGGGCCAGCAGCAGCTCCACCGGCCGCACGCGCAGGCCCAGGCGCCAGCGCAGCCAGCTCATCGCGTTGTAGGCCGCCAGGCAGGCGACCACCATGAGCATCTCGGCCAGCGGCAGCCGCAGCGCCAGGCTGTAGTGCGCCACCTCGATGGTGAAGACCTGGCCGATGACGGCGAACCAGCGCAGCTGGATGAGCTGGTGCAGGTTCTTCAGTCCCGCGGCCGCGTCGGCCGAGCGGGCCTTGTGACCGGGGGCGACGGGAGAGGCAGTGGGGCGTTCGGTCATCGTGGCTGGCGGGCGCGCACGCGAAGCTCGTAGCGTGCCACAAGCACGGCCGCGCCCAGCACCATGGCCGCCAGGCCCCACCAGGTGAAGACGTACACCAGGTGGCTGTTGTGGAACTGCACCACGGTCAGACCCGGGCGCGGCCAGGGGCCGTCGCTGCCGGCCGCGGGCGCCGCCGCGGGGCGCGTGCCGGGAATGCCGGCGTCGATGAAAAAGGGTGCGGCATCGCCCAGCCCCTGGGCCTGGGCGATGGCGGCCACGTCGCGCGAATGCCAGCGGCCCTCGGCGGGTGCGTTGCGGCGCAGAAATCCGCCGCCGGGCTCGCTCATGCGCAGCAGACCGGTGACCTGGGCGGGGGCGCCTTCGGCCTGCCGGGCCAACGGGTCGCGTGCCGGCCATTGGGCGCGCAGCGTGTCGGGGATGAAGCCGCGGTTGACCAGTACCTGGCCGCCGCCCGCCACTGCCAGAGGCGTCAGCACCCACCAGCCGGAGCCCAGCTCGGTGGTGGCCTGGGTCAACACCGTCTTGGCGGTCAGCCAGCGGCCCTGCACCTGCACGGGCAGGTACTCGTGGTCGGCGGCGCTGGCCTGCGGCCACTGGCTGCGCGGGGGCAGGGCGGCGGGCGCGGCATGCAGACGCTGCTCCACCCGCTCGATCAGCGCCAGCTTCCAGACGCGGCGCTCGGCCTGCCACCAGCCCAGCGCGGCGAACAATACAAACAGGCCGGCCCCTGCCAGCGCCAGCAGGGCCAGCACGAAGGCGGAGCGCGGCCTGCCGTGGGTCGCGCTGGAGGGTGGTGCGGTCAAGGCGTGGCGGCGTGGCCGTGCGGGGCCGCAGGCTGCATGGCCATGGGGTTGGCGTGGTCCGGCATCATGTGGGCGTTCATGTGGAACATGACCCACAGGGTGCCGGCGATGGTCACGCCCACGAAGATCACGGCAAAGATGGTGGACAGCAGCGTCCAGCCGCCCTGGACCTTGCCGTTCATGTGCAGGAAATACACCATGTGCACGACGATCTGCACGGCGGCCAGCACGCCCAGCACCACCACCAGGGTGGCACGGTCCTGGATGACGCCGGCCATGACCAGCCAGAAGGGAATGACCGTCAGGATGACGGCCAGCACGAAGCCCTTGACATAGTCGGACATGCTGACGTGCAAGTCGTCGCCGTCGTGGTGCTCGTCGTGGTGCTCGCCGTGGGCAGGATGAAGTTGTTGTGTGCTCATGATGCTTACAGCACTCCCATCAGGTACACGAAGGTGAACACGCCCACCCAGACCACGTCCAGGAAGTGCCAGAACATGGACAGGCAGTTGACGCGGCGCACGTTGGCGGGGGTCAGCCCATGCTTGGAGATCTGGATCATCAGCGTGATGAGCCAGATGATGCCGAAGGTCACGTGCAGGCCGTGCGTACCCACCAGCGTGAAGAACGCGGACAGGAAGGCGCTGGTCTGCGGCGTGGCGCCGACGTGGAAGAGGTGGGCGAACTCGTACAGCTCCACCCCCAGGAAGGCCAGGCCCAGCACGCCGGTGACGGCCAGCCACAGCAGCGTGCCGCCCACGTTCTTCGCCTGCTTTTGCAGCATGGCGAAGCCGAAGGTGATGGACGACAGCAGCAGGAAGGCCGTGTTGATGGCCACCAGCTTCAGGTCGAACAGCTCGGCGCCCGTGGGGCCGCCGGCATAGGCCCGACCCAGCACGCCATAGGTGGCGAACAGGGCCGCGAAGATGAGCACGTCGCTCATCAGGTACAGCCAAAAGCCCAGCGAGGTGCCGTTTTGCGGGTGCGGCTCGTGCGCCAGGTGGTACTGGCGCGGCGCGGCGGCGGCAGCAGCAGCGCCGCCGGCGGGGTTCAGGGTGACGTCAGACATGCGATGCGGCGGCCAGTTGCTGGGTGCGCGACTCTTCCACGGCGGCCACTTCGGCCGCGGGGATGTAGTAATCGCGCTGGTAGTTGAAGGTGTGCACGATGGTGGCCAGGATGATGGCGGCCAGCGAGCCGATGGCCAGCGGCCACATGTGCCAGACCATGGCGAAGCCGAAGACCGTGGACAGCATGGCGATGACGAAGCCGGCGCCGGTGTTGGCCGGCATGTGGATGGGCGCGAAGCCCGACAGCGGACGGCGGTAGCCGTGCTTCTTCATGTCCCACCAGGCGTCGATCTCATAGGCCACGGGCGTGAAGGCGAAGTTGTACTGCGGCGGGGGCGACGAGGTGGCCCACTCCAGCGTGCGCGCGTCCCACGGGTCGCCCGTCACGTCGCGCAGCTCGCTCCTGCGCTGGTAGCTGACGAACAGCTGCACGAAGAAGCAGGCGATGCCGATGGCGATCAGCGCGGCGCCGAAGGCGGCGATCACGAACCAGATCTGCAGGGATGGGTCCTCGAAGTGGTTCACGCGGCGCGTCACGCCCATCAGGCCGAGGATGTACAGCGGCAGGAACGCCACCCAGAAGCCCACCAGCCAGAACCAGAAGGAGGCGCGGCCCCAGGACTCGACCAGGCGGTAACCGAAGGCCTTGGGGAACCAGTAGTTGATGCCCGCGAACACCGCGAACACCACGCCGCCGATGATCACGTTGTGGAAGTGGGCGATCAGGAACAGCGAGTTGTGCAGCACGAAGTCCGCCGGCGGCACGGCCAGCAGCACGCCCGTCATGCCGCCGATGGCGAAGGTGCACATGAAGCCGATGGTCCACAGCATGGGCACCGTGAAGCGGATGCGGCCCTTGTACATGGTGAACAGCCAGTTGAAGATCTTGGCGCCCGTCGGGATCGAGATGATCATCGTCGTGATGCCGAAGAAGGTGTTCACCGTGGCGCCCGAGCCCATGGTGAAGAAGTGGTGCAGCCACACCAGGTACGACAGCAGCGTGATGACCACGGTGGCGTAGACCATGGAGGTGTAGCCGAACAGGCGCTTGCGCGTGAACGTGGGCACGATCTCGGAGAACACGCCGAAGGCCGGCAGCACCAGGATGTAGACCTCCGGGTGGCCCCAGATCCAGATCAGGTTCACGTACAGCATGGAGTTGCCCCCCAGGTCGTTCGTGAAGAAGTTGGTGCCCAGGTAGCGGTCCAGGCTCATCAGCACCAGGGCGGCCGTCAGCACCGGGAAGGACGCCACGATCAGCGCGTTGGTGCACAGGGCCGTCCAGGTGAAGATGGGCATCTTCATGAGCGTCATGCCCGGCGCGCGCATCTTGACGATGGTGACGATCAGGTTGATGCCCGACAGCGTCGTGCCCACCCCCGCCACCTGCAGGCCCCAGATGTAGTAGTCCAGCCCCACGCCGGGGCTTTGCGCCCCGAGGTTGGACAGCGCCAGCCAGCCGGAGGTGGAGAACTCGCCCAGGAACAGCGACACCATGATCAGCACGGCGCCGCCGGTGGTCATCCAGAAGCTGAAGTTGTTCAGGAACGGGAAGGATACGTCGCGCGCGCCGATCTGCAGCGGCACCAGGTAGTTCATCAGCCCGGTGACGAAGGGCATGGCCACGAAGAAGATCATGATCACGCCGTGGGCGGTGAAGATCTGGTCGTAGTGGTGTGGCGGCAGGTAGCCCATGCTCTCGCCGAAGGCCATGGACTGCTGCAGCCGCATCATGACCGCGTCGGCGAAGCCGCGCAGGAACATGACCAGGCCGAGGATCATGTACATGATGCCGATCTTCTTGTGGTCGATGGAGCAGATCCAGTCGCGCCACAGCGGTGTCCACAGGCGGTACTTGCTCAGGCCGGCCAGCACCACCAGGCCGCCCAGCACCACGGCGATGAAGGTCCACAGCAGGATGGGCTCGTGCACCATGGGGATGGAATCCCACGTGATGCGGCCCAGCAGCCAGTGGTTGGGAGTCATTTGTTCAGGCATGTCGAATCTCGGGGGTCAGGGTGCGTCGCTGGCGCGCAGGCCGAGCGCGGCGACGATCTGCGGCGCATCGGCCGGGGTGCACATGTCGCGCGGCAGGCCGGCGGCGGCGCGCGCGTCCATGGCCATCTGCTCGTGCATGCAGGTGCGGCCGTCCTCCACGCAGCGGTTCAGGATGCGGTCGTACAGCCCGCCCTGCACGCTGGCAAAGCGCTGCACAGGGTCGCGCTCGCTGGGCTGGGCCAGCTGCAGGTAGCTGGCCTGGTCCAGCGCCTTGCCCTCGGCGCGGGCCTTGTCCACCCACTGAGCGAAGCCCTCGTCCGACAGGCCGTGGAACTTGAACGTCATGCCCGAGAAGCCCGGGCCGCTGTAATGCGAGGCCAGGCCGTGGAACACGCCCGGCTGGTTGATGACGGCGTTCAGCTCGGTCTGCATGCCGGGCATGGCGTAGATCATCCCCGCCAGGTCGGGCACGTAGAAGGCGTTCATGGTCGAGGTGGCCGTCAGCTTGAACAGGATGGGCCGGTCCACCGGCGCGGCCAGCTCGTTCACGGTGGCGATGCCCTGCTCGGGGTAGAGGAACAGCCACTTCCAGTCCATGGCCACCACCTGCACCTCCAGCGGCTTGACGCCTGCGGGCAGCGGGCGCTGGGCGTCGATGCGGTCCAGCGGGCGGTAGGGGTCGAGCTTGTGCGTGCCGATCCAGGTCAGCGCCCCCAGGGCGATGATGATCATCAGGGGCACGGTCCAGATGATCAGCTCCAGCGTGGTGGAGTGGTGCCAGTCGGGCTCGTAGGCGGCGTCCTGGTTGCTGTGGCGGTACTTCCAGGCGAACAGCAGGATGAGGATGATGACCGGCACGATGATGATCAGCATCAGCAGCGTGGCGGTGACGACGAGGTTGCCCTGCTGGGCGGCCACGTCGCCGGCCGGGTTGAGCACGACGGCCTTGCTGCAGCCGGCCAGCAGCAGGCTGGCCAGCGCGGCCGCCGGCCAAGCCAGCCGTCGGGGTGTTGGAGTGTGAACGGGCATGCGGGAAAACGCGGATTACGGAACTCCCGGCAATGTAATACTGCTAGCGCGTTTGTCGATTGGACATTTTGTCCAGGGTCAATGTAGGACGCTCCGCGCAAGAGGAAAAAGCCTGATGTTGATGCAGGACAAGGCGAAATGCGGGTTTCTCCGGCCATGCAAAGAGCGCCTGTTCGCTTGTTGGCGCCCCCTGGCGGGTGTAGAACGCACTTGAGGCGGATCAAGGGGCGCCCGGGCGCCCGGCCGCAACCGCCATGCAGGCAGTCAGAAGGAGCGTTTCGTCTATGAGCAGCAGCAGTTCGATGGCATTGCCCGTCTACGGGCACGAGAGCGAGGCCTCGCTGGCCCGGGCCCACACCGACGAGGACGTGACCCCCTCCGAGATCGCGGTCGGCGTGATCATCGGGCGCTCGTCCGAGTACTTTGATTTCTTCGTCTTCGGCATTGCCTGCGTGCTGGTGTTTCCGCAGCTGCTGTTTCCCTTCTTGTCGCCGCTGGCGGGCACGCTGGCGGCGTTCGCCATCTTCTCGCTGGCCTTCATCGCGCGGCCCTTCGGCACGGCGCTGTTCATGGCCGTGCAGCGGCGCTGGGGGCGCGGCACCAAGCTGACGCTGGCGCTGTTCCTGCTGGGCAGCAGCACGGTCAGCATGGCCCTGCTGCCCGGCTACGAGACGGCCGGCGTGGCCGCCATCGCCGCGCTCATCGTGCTGCGCATCGGCCAGGGCGTGGCTCTGGGCGGCTCGTGGGACGGCCTACCGTCCCTGCTGGCCATGGCGGCCCCGAAGGAGCGCCGCGGCTGGTACGCCATGGTGGGCCAGCTGGGCGCGCCCGCGGGCTTCGTGCTGGCGGCCTCGCTGTTCGCCTACCTGTACGGGCAGCTGACCAGCGAGGAATTCCTGGCCTGGGGCTGGCGCTACCCGTTCTGCGTGGCCTTCGCCATCAACGTGGTGGCCCTCTTTGCCCGCCTGCGCCTGGTGGTAGGCCAGTCCTACGCCGAGCTGCTGGAGGAGAAAGAGCTGGAGCCCATCGGCGCCGCACAGCTCATGCGCGAGGAGGGCGGCAACGTCTTCCTGGGCGCCTTTGCCGCGCTGGCCAGCTTTGCGCTGTTCCACGTGGTGACCATCTTCCCGCTGTCGTGGATCTCGCTGTACTCCGAGCGCAGCATGACCGAGGTGCTGGGCGTGCAGATCGCCGGCGCCTTCCTGGCGGCCTGCGCCGTGATGCTGTCGGGCCGGCTGGCCGACCGCATCGGCCGGCGCAACCTGCTGGGCGGCATGGCGGTGCTGATCGGCCTGTTCAGCCTGGCCGCGCCCTGGCTGCTGGACGGCAGCGTGGCGGGCAGCAACACCTTCCTGCTGCTGGGCTTCGTGCTGCTGGGGCTGTCGTACGGCCAGTCGGCCGGCACGGTGACGGCCAATTTCTCGTCGCACTACCGCTACACCGGCGCGGCGCTGTCGTCGGACCTGGCCTGGCTGTTCGGCGCGGCCTTCGCGCCGCTGGTGGCGCTGGGGCTGTCGGCGCGCTTCGGGCTGGGGGCGGTGTCGCTGTACCTGCTGTCGGGCGTGGTCTGCACGCTGGCGGCGCTGCGCATCAACCGGCTGATCGAGCAGCGCAGCTGAAACTCCGGGCGCCGCTGGGTGCTCTTAAAAGAATAGCTGCCAGCGCTTGAGCTGCGCGGGTTTGCGATAGAAAACCATCGCAAACCCTTGCAAATCAAGCGCTGGCAGCTCTTTTTTTGCTAGCGCGCCCCGGCGTCTCAGTCCTTGGGCCGGAAGCCGATGACCAGCGAGGAGGGCACGCGCCCGTCCACGTCGCGCGGCAGGGTCTCGGTCTTGTGCAGGGCGCGCACCACGGCCTCGTCCCACGACTTGTTGCCGCTGGACTGCACAACGCGCACGCCGACGATGGTGCCGTCCGGCGCGGCGCGCACCTCGACCTCGGCGCGCGGGTTGCCCGCCACCGCGTCGGGGTAGACGATGTTGGGCCGCACCTTGGCCGCCACCTTGCCGCCGTAGCTGCCCGACGGCCCGCTGCTGCGCTGCGCGGTGCCGGTGGCGGTCTCGCCGCCGGTGGCGCCGGCCAGGCCGGCGATGCGGCGCAGCTGCTCCTGGCGCAGCTCTTCGGCGCGCTTTTCTTCAGCCTCGGCGCGGCGCTTGTCGTCGGCGGCCTTTTTCTTCTTTTCCTGCTCGGCGCGGGCCTGCTTTTCCTTCTCGGCCTTCTCGGCTTTTTCACGCTCGGCTTTTTCGCGTTCCGCCTTCTCGCGCTCGGTCTTCTCCCGCTCGGCCTTTTGCTGGGCCGCGCGCTCCTTCTTTTCCTGCTCCAGCCGCTCGCGACGCTCCTCTTCCTTGCGCTCGCGTTCACGCTTCTCGCGCTCGGCGATCTGCTGCTGGCGCTTCTTCTCTTCCTCGGCGCGCTTTTTCTCGCGCTCCAGGGCGATGTCGGCCTCGCGCGGCTCGGCCACCTTGGGCGGTGGCGGGGCCGGCGGCGGTGCCGGGGTGGGGGCTGGCGCCGGTGTTGGAGCCGGAGCCGGTGTTGGAGCCGGAGCCGGGGGTGGCGGAGGGGGTGGCGGTGGCGCCACCGCGCGTGGCGCGGCCTGCTGGGGCACGGCGGACCACAGCTCGGCCTCGACGGCCGGGGCATCGTCGCTGGCCTTCCAGTGCACACCCCAGGTCAGTGCGCCGATGAGCGCCAGGTGCGCCAGCACCGCCAGCGCGACGGCGCGCGAGCGCCCGGGCGGGCGCGGCGGGGCGAACTGGTCGCGGTCGTTGGTGGCCTGCATGCGGGGCGTCAGCGGGTCAACCACCGCTCTTGACCGCCAGGGCCACGCGCGCCACGCCGGCGCGCTGCAGCGCGGCCATGGCCTGCATCACGGAGTCATAGGGGACGGACTTGTCCGCGCTGATCAGCACGGGCGTGTCCTCGGGCTGGTCCTTGAGCCAGTTGCTGGCCGTCGCGCCCAGGTTCTGCAGCGCCACGGGGCGCTCGTTGCCGTCGGTCTTGAAGCGGATGCTGCCGTCCTTGTCCACGAACACGTCGGCGCGGGTCTTGGGCACCTTGGCGCCCTTGCCCACGGAGGGCACGTTCACCGAGCTGGGCGTGAGCATGGGCGCCGTCACCATGAAGATGATGAGCAGCACCAGCATCACGTCGATGAAGGGCACCATGTTGATCTCGTTCATGGAGCGGCGGCGGCTGCCGCTGCGCGAGGCCATGGAGGGCATGCCGCGCTCCTTCTCAGTGCGCGCCCTGGGCAGCGGGGTGCGCCGCCAGGTTGCGCTGCAGGATGTTGGAGAACTCCTCGATGAAGGTCTCCTGGTGCGTGGCCACGCGGTCGATGTCGCGTGCGAAGCGGTTGTAGGCGATCACGGCGGGAATGGCGGCGAACAGGCCGATGGCGGTGGCCACCAGCGCCTCGGCGATGCCGGGGGCAACGGTCGCCAGCGTCACCTGCTCCATGCCGGCAAAGCCGGTAAAGGCGTGCATGATCCCCCACACCGTGCCGAACAGGCCCACATACGGGCTGACCGAGGCCACCGAGCCCAGGAAGGACAGGCTGGACTCGATCACGTCCATTTCGCGCTGGAAGCTCGCCCGCATGGCGCGGCGCGCGCCGTCCAGCAGCGTGCCGGCGTCCAGGATGCGGCGCTCGCGCAGCTTTTGAAACTCGCGCATGCCGCTGGCGAAGATGCGCTCCATGGGGCCGACGCGCCCCGGGTCCTGTGCGGCCGAGGCGTACAGGTCGTTCAGGCTGGTGCCCGACCAGAACTCGCGCTCGAACTCGTCGTTCAGGGCGCGCACGCGCTTCAAGGCAAACAGCTTGCGGAAGATGGCCGCCCAGCTGGCCACCGAGACCCCCAGCAGCAGCAGCATGACGAGCTGCACGACCCAGCTGGCGCCCAGCACCAGGCTGAGGATGGACATATCTTGGGAATTCATGATGCGGATAGTCGTTGCAATACGGCAGGCGGGATGCGCGCCGGGCGCATCGTGGCGGCGTCCACCCAGCCGATGCGGATGGAGCCTTCGCACAGCAGCGGGCCGTGGGCGGCGCCGGGCTCCTGCGGGGCCAGGGCCTGCTGCGCGATTGTCAGGGATGCCCGCGCGCTTTCCGCGAGCTGCGCCGTAACAATCAGTTCATCGTCCAGCCGCGCCGGGCGCAGGTAACGCACACGCGCGTCGGTTACGACGAACATCCCGCCCGTGAGTTCCCGCAGCGCCTGCTGCGACAGGCCCAGCGAGCGCAGCCACTCGGTGCGTGCGCGCTCGAAGAACTTGAGGTAGTTGGCGTAGAACACGACGCCCCCGGCATCCGTGTCCTCCCAGTAGATGCGCACCGGCCAGCGGAAGGCCATCGCGTCAGCCGATCAGCGCGCGCAGGCGGGCCACCGACTCCTGCAGCTGCGCCATCGAATTGGCCGTGGAAAAGCGCACGAAGCGCTGCGTGTCGGCCGTGCCGAAGTCGCGCCCGGGCGTGATGGCCAGGTGGGCGCGGCGCATCAGCTCGAAGGCGAAATCCCAGCTGCCCTGCACGCCGAGTTTTTGCGCCGCCTGCGTGCAGTCGGCCCAGGCGTAGAAGGCGCCGTCCGGCGCCACCGGCACATCCAGGCCCAGCGACTGCAGGGCAGGAATGAAGAAGTCGCGCCGGGCGCGGAACTCGGCGCGGCGGCGCTCGTACTCGGAGATGCTGTCCGGCTCGAAGCAGGCCAGCGCCGCGTGCTGCGAGATGGTGGAGGCGCAGATGAACAGGTTCTGCGCCAGCCGCTCGACCACCGGCACCATGGCCTCGGGCACCACCATCCAGCCCAGGCGCCAGCCCGTCATGTTGAAGTACTTGCTGAAGCTGTTGATGCTGATGATGTCGTCGCCGATGGCCAGCGCCGACTGCCCGAACGCCTCGTCGTAGGACAGGCCCAGGTAAATCTCGTCGATCAGCGTGATGCCGCCGCGCGCGCACACCACCTCGTGGATGCGGCGCAGCTCATCGGGCGCGATGGACGTGCCCGTGGGGTTGGACGGCGAGGCCAGCAGCACACCGCGCGTCTTGTCGGTCCACGCCGCCTCGACCTTGGCGGCGCTGAGCTGGAAGCGTTCTTCCGCCGTGGTCGGGATCAGCACCGCGCGGCCCTCCGCCGCGCTCACGAAATGCCGGTTGCACGGGTAGCTGGGATCGGGCATCAGTACCTCGTCGCCGGCCTCGATCAGCGCCAGGCAGGCCAGCTGCAGCGCGGCGGACGCGCCGGCCGTCACCACGATGCGCCGCGCCGGCACGTCGATGCCGAAACGCTGCGCATACCAGCCGCTGATACGCTCGCGCAGAGCGTCCAAGCCCAGCGCGTTGGTGTACTGCGTGCTGCCGGCGCGCATGGCGCGCTCGGCGGCCTCCTGCACCAGCGGGGGGGCGGTGAAGTCCGGCTCGCCGATGTTCAGGAAGATCATCGGCTCGGCCGTGGCCGCCACCTCGCGCGCCATCTGCTGCGCGGCCTTGGCCACTTCCATCACGTAAAACGGTTCGATGCGCTCGGCGCGGGTAGAGAACTTCATAAAAAAAGAGGCTGCCTGGTGAGCCTGCCGCAGTGCCGGCAGAAAAAAAGCGGGGTGAACGCGCCGGTCAGCCCTGGGCGCCGTCCTGCGTCGGGGCGGGCGGCGCGCCGCGGTCCGCCGCCACTTCGGCCGCGCGCAGCTGCGGCGCCAGGTTGCCCAGGGCGCCGTTGACCCAGCGGTGGCCGTCGGTGCCGCCGAACTCCTTGGCCAGCTCGATGCACTCGTTGATGACCACGCGCCAGGGCACGTCCAGGCAGTGCTGGAACTCGTAGGCGCCGATCCACATCACGGCGTGCTCGATGGGCGAGACCTCGGAGAGCTTGCGGTCCAGGTGGGGTTCGATCAGCGCGTCCAGCTGCGCCGCGCCTTCGATGCAGCCGTGCAGGAGTGCGTCGTAGTGCGCCGAGTCGGCCTTGTGAAAGCCCGCCAGGTCGCGCGTGAAGGCGTCTACGGCGGCGGCGTCGTTGCCGCCCACCAGGTGCTGGTACAGCGCCTGCAGGGCGAACTCGCGGGCGCGGCTGCGGGTGGACTTGGAGGCCGCTTTGCGCGCCCCCGTGCTGGTGGTGCCGGTGCGCGGCTGGCGCGGCGGGCGTTTGGAGTCCGGGGTGTTGCCGCTCATGCCAGGCCTCGCAGCAGCTGGGCCATCTCGACGGCCACACGGGCGGCGTCCGAGCCCTTTTCGCTTTGGCGGGCGATGGCCTGCTCCATGTTCTCGGTGGTCAGGATGGCGTTGGCAATCGGCACGTGCCAGTCCAGCCCCACGCGGGTGACGCCGGCGCCGGACTCGTTGGCCACCAGCTCGAAGTGGTAGGTCTCGCCGCGAATGATGCACCCTAAGGCGATTAGCGCGTCAAACGGCTCGCCGGAGGCTTCCTCATCCTCGGCGCGCTGGGCCATGGCCTGCAGGGCCAGCGGCACCTCCAGGGCGCCGGGCACCAGCACATGCTCGATGTCGTCCTCGGCCACGCCTAGGCGCAGCAGCTCGGCGCGGCAGGCGGCGGCCAGGGTGTTGGTGATGCTCTCGTTGAAGCGCGCCTGGACGATGCCGATGCGCAGGCCCTGGCCGTTCAGTTGCGGGGCCGTTCCTTTTTCTGCGTCAAACATGGCTGTTCTTTCGTTCGTGTTCGTGGTTATGCGTTGGCGACGTAGCCGGTGATCTCCAGCCCGTGGCCGGCCATGCTGGGCATGCGCCGCGGCTGGCCCATGAGCTGCATGCGCGCCACGCCGCATTCGCGCAGGATCTGCGCGCCCACGCCGTAGGTGCGCAGGTCCATGCGGCCGCGTTCGGGCGCCTGGGCGGCGCGGGCGCTGCCCTCGAACTGGGCCAGCAGCTGGTCGGCGCTCTCGTTGCAGTTGAGCAGCACGGCCACGCCGCGCCCGTGCTCGCTGATGTGGCGCAGGCTGGCGTCCAGGCTCCAGGAATGCATGCTGCGCCCGACCTCCAGCACGTCCAGCACCGACAGCGGCTCGTGCACGCGCACCGGCACCGATTCATCGGCCTGCCACTGGCCCTTGACCAGGGCCAGGTGCACGGCCTGGCTGGGCACGTCGCGGAAGGCGTGGGCGGTGAATTCGCCAAACGCCGTCTGCATGCTGCGCGTGCCCACCTTTTGCACCAGCGACTCGTTGCGGCTGCGGTACTCGATCAGGTCGGCAATCGTGCCCACCTTGATGCCGTGCTCGGCGGCGAACAGCTGCAGGTCCGGCAGGCGGGCCATGGTGCCGTCGTCCTTCATCACCTCGCAAATCACGGCCGAGGGGCTGCAGCCGGCCATGGCGGCCAGGTCGCAGCCGGCCTCGGTGTGGCCGGCGCGCATCAGCACGCCGCCGTCCACCGCCTGCAGCGGAAAGATGTGGCCGGGCTGCACCAGGTCGCCGGCCTGGGCGCCGGGCGCCACGGCGGCGGCCACGGTGCGGGCGCGGTCGGCGGCGCTGATGCCGGTGGTCACGCCCTCGGCCGCCTCGATGGAGACGGTGAAGGCCGTGCCCATCTTGGTGCCGTTGCGCGCCACCATGGGCGGCAGCTTGAGCAGCTCGCAGCGCTCGCGCGTCAGCGTCAGGCAGATCAGGCCGCGGCCGAAGCGGGCCATGAAGTTGATGGCCTCGGGCGTAACGTGGTCGGCGGCCAGGACCAGGTCGCCCTCGTTCTCGCGGTCTTCCTCGTCGACCAGGATGACCATGCGGCCGGCGCGCAGCTCGGCCACGATGTCGTGAACCGGCGAGATGGGGGCGGGCGTGCGGGGGGTGTTCATGCGAAGGGCTCTCGTCAGGCGCCTTGCGGCCGGGCCCCGGGCAGCGCGCGTTCTCCGGCGCGGTGCCACCAAAGAACGGGTCGCTGCCGCAGGCGCGGGCCGCGCGGCAGGAGAAGATGGGATGCGTCGGTCGATCCCGAAGCGGGCGATTTTAAGCGCCCGCCTCAAACCGCCGGGGCGGCCAGGGTCACGTCGCTGGCCGGGTAGGCCACGCAGGGCAGCACGCAGCCCTCCGCGCGCTCCTCGGGCGACAGGCCCGGCCAGTCCACGCGGTAGCGCACCTCGCCGCTTTCCAGCACGCCGATGCAGGTGCGGCACGTGCCGTTGCGGCACGAGCTGGGCCAGTCGATGCCGCCTTGCTCCAGCGACAGCAGCAGCGGCTGCTCGGGCCAGGCGTCGCACTGCGTGCCGTCGTCACCCACGCGGGCGATGAAGAAAGGCGGGGTGGCGGGGTGGGTCATGGTGCGCTGAATGAATATGGATAAAAAACGGCTCCAGCGCTTACTGTGCAAGCGCTGGCAGCTATCAAAACAGAAGTAACGCCGGCGCCTGAGCGGGCCGGCGTGTGTGCCCAAAAAACAGGCAGTACAGGCGGTTGCCTTGCAGATCAAGCACTTGCGCGCGCCGTACAGCGGTTGTCCGAAGTTATCCCCATGATTGTCCAACGGCGGCTGGGATAACCGGTTCATGCACTGCGTAAAAAACGGGCAGTGCGGTGCTTTTCATTGCAAATCAAGCACTTGCGCGGCCCATACAGCGCTGCTCCGCAGTTATCCACACGATTGTCCAACGCCTTCAGGGATAACCCCCGGCCGGCTTGCGCCCGCTGGCCGCGGCCGGGAACATGGCCGGCCTATGGACCAGCACGACTACTCCCAAGGCGCCGCCTACGTTCGCGGCCAGTACCTGCCCATCGGCCAGGCCAGCATCCCGATCACCGACTGGGGCTTTCTGCGCTCGGACGCCACCTACGACGTGGTGACGGTGTGGGAGGGCGCCTTCTTCCGACTGGACGCGCACCTGGAGCGCTTCATGGCCAGCTGCCGGCGCTTCCGGCTGGACGCCGGCCTGTCGCCCCAGGCCATCGCCCAGGTGCTGGAGCAGTGCGTGCGCCTGTCCGGCCTCCGTGCTTCCTATGTGGAGATGATCGTCACGCGAGGCCAGCCGCCCTGGGGCTCGCGCGACCCGCGCCAGGCGGTCAACCAGTTCTACGCCTTCGCCGTGCCCTTCGTGTGGATCGCGAACGAAGAGCAGCGCCGGCGCGGCCTGCACCTGCAGGTCAGCGACGTGCAGCGCATCCCCGCCACCAGCGTGGACCCGCGCGCCAAGAACTACCACTGGAACGACCTGACCATGGGCCTGCTGGGCGCGCTGGACGCGGGCTTTGACACCGTGGTGCTGAGCGACGGCGCCGGCAACGTGGTCGAGGGGCCGGGCTTCAACGTCTTCTGCGTGGATGCGCAGGGCTGCATCGCCACGCCGGCCGAAGGCGTGCTGGAGGGCATCACCCGCCGCACGGTGATTGAGATGGCCGCCGCGCTGGGCCTGCCCCTGGCGCAGCGCGCGCTGCCCGCCGCCGAGCTGCGCGGCGCGCGCGAGGTGTTTCTGTCCACCTCCGGCGGCGGTGTGCTGCCCGTCACGCGGGTGGACGGCGCGCCCGTGGGCGACGGCCAGGTCGGCCCCGTCACGCGCCGGCTGGTCGACACCTACTGGGCCTGGCACGGCGACGCGCGCTACAGCACGCCGGTGCGCTACTAGCGCCCGGCCCGCATCCTTCGCTGCATTGCAGCAAAATCGTCCTCCAGCGCTTGCAGGACAAGCGCTGCAAGCTATTGTTTTTGATATTCCACAGGAGACTTCATCCATGACTCTCGACTTTGCGGGCCGTGTGGCCATCGTGACCGGTGCCGGCGGCGGCCTGGGGCGCCAGCACGCGCTGGCGCTGGCCGCGCGTGGCGCCAAGGTGCTGGTCAACGACCTGGGCGGCGCGGTGGACGGCAGCGGCTCGGGCGCCTCGGCCGCGCAGGCGGTGGCCGACGAGATCCGCGCCGCGGGCGGCGAGGCGCTGGCCAACAACGCCTCGGTGACCGACTTCGACGCCGTGCTGGCCATGGTGCAGCAGGCCGTCGATGCCTGGGGCCGGGTGGACATCCTGGTCAACAACGCTGGCATCCTGCGCGACAAGTCGTTTGCCAAGATGGACATGGCCGACTTCGCCCTGGTGGTGCAGGTGCACCTGATGGGCGCCGCCTACTGTGCCAAGGCCGTCTGGCCGCACATGCAGGCGCAGGGCTACGGGCGCATCGTCATGACCACGTCTTCCACCGGCCTGTACGGCAACTTCGGCCAGGCCAACTACGGCGCCGCCAAGCTGGCGCAGGTGGGGCTGATGCAGACCCTGGCCATCGAGGGCGCCAAGCACGGCATCCACGTCAACGCCCTGGCGCCCACGGCCGCCACCCGCATGACCGAGGGCCTGATGCCCCAGCAAGTGCTGGACGCCTTGAAGCCCGAGGCCGTGGTGCCCGCCATGCTGGTGCTGGCGCACGAAAGCGCGCCCACCCGCACCATCCTGTGCGCCGGCGCCGGCGCCTTCGAGGCCGCCCATATCACCATGACCCAGGGCGTGTACCTGGGCGTGGGCCCGGACGTGCCCGAGCAGCTGGCCGCCCGCCTGGACGAGGTGACCGACCGCGCCGACGAGCAGGTGCCGCAAAGCGGCGCCGCCCAGAGCACGCACGAGGTGGGCCGCGCCCTGGCGGCGCACGGCGCCCGCTAGTTGCCTTCAGGCCGCCAGCCCGGCCGGGCATTGCCTGCATTGCATATGACACGCCCGGCGCGTGCCGGCAGAGGTTGCAGGCAGTGCCCCGCCGCGGCACCGGCGCTTGATCCAGCCACCGGGCAGGGCACTGCCGGGCGTGCTAAGTTCCGGCCCCTTCATACGGAACGCACAACAACAAACGCGCCCACCCCATGAGCACACTGCACCAGCGAATCGCTGCCCTGAGCGCAGACCGCCTGACCGGCATGCGCCGCGGCATCGAAAAGGAGGGGCTGCGCGTGCTGCCCACGGGCCAGCTTGCGCTCACGCCGCACCCGGTGGCACTGGGCTCGGCCCTGACCCACACGGCCATCACCACCGACTACAGCGAGTCGCAGCTGGAGCTGATCACCGGCGCGCACCGCACGGTGCAGCAGTGCCTGGATGAGCTGACCGAGCTGCACCAGTTCACACACCGCGTGCTGGCCCAGCAGCAGCCGGGGGGCGAGCTGATGTGGGCCTCCAGCATGCCCTGCCAGCTGCCGCCGGACGAGACCATTCCCCTGGGCCGCTATGGCGGCTCCAACGCCGGGCGCGCCAAGAGCGTCTACCGCATGGGCCTGGGCCACCGCTACGGCCGGCGCATGCAGACCATCTCGGGCATCCACTACAACTGGTCGCTGCCGGGCGTGGGCAGCGATGAGTACTTCGCGCTGATCCGCAACTTCCGCCGCAACGCCTTCGTGCTTTTGTTCCTGTTCGGCGCCTCGCCCGCGCTGTGCCCGTGCTTCGTGCAGGGGCGCCAGCACAGCCTGCAGCCCCTGGAGAGCGCCGGCGGGGGTGCCGTCCGCGCCCTGTACCTGCCGCATGCCACGTCGCTGCGCATGGGCCGGCTGGGCTACCAGAGCGACGCCCAGGCCAGCCTGCGCGTGAGCTACAACGGCCTGCAGGGCTATGCCGATTCGCTGCACGAGGCCTTGACCAAGCCCTATCCGGCTTACGAGGCCATCGGCCTGCGCAGCCTGGGCGGCGACTACAACCAGCTTGGCACCAGCCTGCTGCAGATCGAAAACGAGTTCTACGGCACCATCCGCCCCAAGCGCACCGTGCACAGCGGCGAGCGCCCGCTGCACGCGCTGCGCGAGCGCGGCGTGGAGTACGTCGAGGTGCGCCTGATGGACCTGGACCCCTTCGTGCCCGTGGGCATCACGGCCCAGACCATGCGCCTGCTGGACGTGTTCTTGCTGCACTGCCTGCTGACCGACAGCCCGCCGGACACGCCCGAGGAAATCGCCGTGCTGAAGCACAACCAGCAGCTGACGGCCGAGCGCGGGCGCGAGCCCGGGCTGATGCTGTCGCGCAATGGCGCCCAGGTGCCGCTGGTGGAATGGGGCGACCAGGTGCTGGCCGAGTGCGAGCCCATCGCCCAGGCGCTGGACGCCGCCCACGGCGGTGGCGACTACGCCCAGGCCCTGGCGGCGGCCCGCGCCACCCTGGCCAGCCCCGACGCCACGCCGTCGGCGCACGTGCTGTCCGAGCTGGTGCAGCAGCACGAGAGCGACTTCACCGCCTTCGCGCTGGACCACTCGCGCACCTCGCGCGACGTGCTGCTGGCCCAGCCCTGGACCGAGGCGCAGCAGCAGCGCTACCTGGCCCTGGCCGAGCAATCCCTGGCCGACCAGCGCGCCATCGAGGCGGCCGACAATCTGTCGTTCGAAGACTGGCGCGAGCGCTTCATGGCTGTCGAGCAACTGGGCTGAGCGCGCACAGGGTTTGAGGCCTTTTTGGCCTCAAACCCTTGCCAGTCAAGCGCTGGCAGCTATGCTTTTTGAAGCCGCTGCAGCGCTGCGGCGCGCATCCCGTCCAGCGTGCCCGTGGGCGTGATCGCCTGCGGATCGATCAGGCAGTGCAGCACGCTGGGCAGGCCGCTGGCCCGCGCCCGCGCCAGGGCCGGCGCGAAATCCTCCGTGCGCTCCACCCGCTCGCCGTGCCCGCCGAAGGCCTGGGCGTAGGCCTTGAAGTCGGGGTTCTTCAGCTGCGTGGCGCTGATGCGGCCGGGGTATTCGCGCTCCTGGTGCATACGGATGGTGCCGTACATGGCGTTGTCCAGCAGCACCACGATGAGGGGCAGCCCGTACTGCACGGCGGTGGCGAACTCCTGGCCGTGCATCAGGAAGTCGCCGTCGCCGGCGAAGACCACCACCTCGCGCTCGGGCCACAGCCGCTTGGCCCCCACGCCGGCCGGCAGGCCGTAGCCCATCGAGCCGCAGGTGGGCGCCAGCTGGCTGCCGTAGGTGGTGAAGCGCCAGAAACGGTGCACCCAGGTGGCGAAGTTGCCCGCGCCGTTGCAGAAGATGGCGTCAGCCGGCAGCACCTCGCGCAGGTGCTGCATCACCGCGCCCATCTGCAGGCTGCCGGGGATGCAGATGGGGGCCGGGTCGCTCCAGGCCAGGTATTCGGCGCGGGCGGCCTGGGTGTGCGCGGCCCAACGCGGCGCGCCCTGGGGCTGCAGGCCGGCCAGCGCCGCGGCCATGGCCTGCGGCGTGGCGTGGATGGCCTGCGCGGGGCGGTACAGCCGGCCCAGCTCATCCGCGTCGGCATGCACGTGCACCAGGGGCTGCGCGGGCACGGGAATGTCCAGCAGCTCGTAGCCTTGCGAAGGCACCTCGGACAGCCGCCCGCCCAGCAGCAGCACCAGGTCGCTGGCGCGGATGCGCGCGAGCAGCTGCGGGTTGGCGCCCAGGCCCAGGTCGCCGGCGTAGCTGTCGTGGCTGGCCGGAAACAGCATCTGCCGGCGGAACGAGCAGTACACCGGCAGCTGCCACGGGCCGGCGAAGGCCGTCACGTCGCGCACCGCCTGGTCTGACCAGCGGCTGCCGCCCAGAATGACCACCGGCCGCTCGGACGCCTGCAGCCGCGCCGCCAGCTCCTGCAGCGCGGGGGCGCCGGGGTAGGTCTCGGGCACGGTGTAGGGCAGGGCGTCGGCCGTCTGCACGGTGTCGGTCAGCATGTCCTCGGGCAGGGCGACCACCACCGGGCCGGGCCGGCCCGAGGTGGCGACGTGGAAGGCGCGCGACATCAGCTCGGGCAGGCGCCGGGCGTCGTCGATCTGCACCACCCACTTGGCCATGGTGCCGAAGACGGCGCCGTAGTCGATCTCCTGGAACGCCTCGCGCCCCAGCGCGCCGCGCGCCACCTGGCCGACGAAGACGATCAGCGGCGTCGAATCCTGCTGGGCAATGTGGATGCCCGCCGACGCATTCGTCACCCCCGGCCCGCGCGTGACGAAGCAAATCCCCGGCCGCCCGGTCAGCTTGCCCTGCGCCTCGGCCATCATGGCCGCGCCGCCCTCTTGGCGGCACACGGTGACGGCAATGCTGGCGTCGTGCAGGGCGTCGAGGACGGCGAGGTAGCTTTCGCCAGGGACGCAGAAGAGCTGCTGGACGCCGTGCAGGAGGAGTTGCTGGACGAGGATTTGGCCGCCTGTGCGGGAGGGCTTGGCGGAGGTGTTGTGCGGCTGGGTGGTCATGGGGCTGACGGGGAAAAGTCGTGACTATCGCGCAGGGTGTGCGGGTGTGCTGGGCGGCGGGTGCGGCGGTGTTGGGATAGGGGCTTGCTAAGTCGAAGCCAAATTGGCCTCTAGCGCCTACTGGATAAGCGCTGGTAGCTATCTTTTTAGAAGAAGGCGCGCGAGGTTGGGATACTTTTGAAGAGGGGCTGGCATTGGGTGCGGGCCCACCTTCTTCGCAACGTCGGCTCTCGGCCAGGAGCGGTCCTTGAACGCATTCCCACAAGCGACTGCGTCAGACTGCCTGATCGACATTCGACATTCGACATTCGACATTCGACATTCGACATCGTCGATCATGAGTCGGCTCAGTTGTTGGTTGTAAGTATCCGGAAGTTTGAGAGCGTGCTGTAGGCGGGTGTAGCGGGAGTCTCCAAACCCCAGCCGGAAGGCTTGCTAGTTGGTCCCGTTCCTAGCAATCACGCATACCTTGAGGTTGGCGTTAGCATGCACTGACACTTTGGTAGAAGTTCGATATGAGGTTGCAGCATAACACCTAAACCTGGCGCCCCAAAACGCACGAGTGACCTGCACTTTCGCTTATTATTATTACGAGAGGTTGAGGGGATAAGCAATGGCGATTGAGATGGATTGTTTTTTGCAAATGACTACCGCATTGCGGGGTTAAAGGCCGAACAAACCATCACAGTCAACCCCTCTAAACACAAAATTTCCGAGGGCGTAAGAGGCAATGGTAACAATGAAACGTAGTTCGTTGAGAAAGCCGAGCCAAGTGCGTGAGAACGCAGCAGAAAGTTCTTGGCGAGACCATCCAGTCGTGGTTGCTTCAATTGCCGTAGCTGCGACGCTGACCTTAATGGGAGGTGTTGTCTTCCCGCTACTTACGGCTCACCTCTCATCTGAGATCGCGGAATTGCGTAAAGTGGTCGATGCGAAAAGCGAAGAGATTGGCGGCTTAAAGAAACAGATCGAGGGATTGGACCTCAAGCTCTCTGAGGAAAGGGCGGCGGTCCAGAAAATCGAGAATGAAAATACGAAAATCTCCGAAAAATTCCGCCTGGCGACCATAGAAAATCCATTTGTTTTGCCGAGTGGCTATCCAAAGGGGTTGGACACTATACGGATTGGGTCCACTCCAACCGAAGTAGAAGCAGCCTTTCTCGATGTACCAATAGACAAGAAGAATGAGGACTATTGGTCAATTGATGTTACTCATCCAATTTTCTCTTCAGTGACCTACTACTTTGGATTCAATAATCGAGAAATCACGCATATTCTATTTCATAACAAAATCAAAGGTCCCGTCAGAGATGAAGACTTCTTGCCATTGGTAAAGCGATATTTTGGAAGGCCAAGGATCTCCATCGATGAGAACCATCTGTGGGTAACTGGAGGCGTTCATAAAGAAAGAATTTCGGTGGAGGATGGCGGATTATTTTTGATCCTCGGTAAAGATGTCCTGCCCCACTGGATTACACGCGCTTTGGCGAGATGCGAGCGTAGTGACGTAGCCCCCGAGGGGGACCTCAAAGCATTCTGCGAGCACTTTGCAAAAGCAAGAAAGCAACCGAACAAAGAGCGTTGAGCCATCCTACCGTTGCCGCAGGGAAGGTGACAGGCTTCCACTTTTCAACCGAGCTGTTTGAATAATTCCCTGGCACACCGGCATACAAATACCGCAGCGTTACCTTTCGACTTCAACGCGCATAGTTCAACAGGAGGCATGTGGGCCTAATCCAAAGCCCGCAGGGCGCGTAGTGAAGTCGTTTACGCTGAACCAGCAGTTCTTGGCCTAAATTCAGTGTGTGGTGCCCGCCAGTCCGCAGGAAGCGACTCGTCGATTGGTTGAATTCACACTGAAAAGCAGACATAGACTGGCGAGATCCGAGCGGCTGCAAGGGGTCGGAAGCCTTCAGTGCTCTTATCTGTCGGCCGGGTGGGTCTTTTTCAATTTCTCCAATACCTCCTGCGCATCCTCACACCACCACTGCGCCGCCGCATAAAACCCCTCCCACACGCACCCGTTGCACCCTCGCCCGCAGCAGGTGGTCGGCTCGGGTGGCGGCGGGCGCAGGCGCACTCCGGCGTGCGCAGCTTCGTCTTGCAGGGTGGCAAAACGCTGGCGTGTAGCTTCAAGCATTTAGTTGGTCGCTGTCTGCATGATTGATGAAGTGAGCGATGAGGCAATCACGGCTTTGCATTCGGCTGATTACGACCGTCCTTCCCAAGCCGCAGACGATGCCCGCTCCACTAACCGCCCCGGCAGCTCGATAGTCCGCGCCGGCTGCGTATCACCCTCCAGCCGCTCCAGCAGACAGCGCACGGCCTCCCGTCCCAGCTCGTCGGTAGGCTGCGCGATGGTGGTCAAACCCGGGCCGATCAGCGCCGTCCACTCGGTTTCGTCGATACCGGCAAAGCCCACGTCGCGGCCCAGTTGCCAGCCCAGGTCGCGGGCGGCGCTGGCGGCCAGCAGGGTGGCGACGGCGTTGCCGGTGACGATGGCGCAGCCGCCGTCCACAGCTCCGCCTTGTTTCTTCGTCCCAGCCGTCTGCTGCGCGTGCCAGCGCTGCAGCTGCAGCCGGCATTCCTCCTGGGCGCCGCGGGGGATCTCCAGATGCACGCCGGTGCAGCCCTCTGGCCCCGCCAACGGGTGGGCCAGCCAGTCGCGGAAGGCCTGCTGACGCGCGATGCGCGAGCTGACGCCGGCGCTGGGTTCGCTCACCAGCACGAAGCGGCGCCAGCCGCGCCGGGCCAGGTGCTCCAGCAGCAGCGCCATGGCGCCGCGGTTGTCCACGCTGATGAAGTCGGCCTCCAGCCCCGGCTGGCGGCGGTCCACCAGCACGATGGGCTTGCCGGCGTCCAGGGCCAGCTGGCGCAGCTGGCCGGTGGCGGTGGCGCGGTTCAGGATCAGGCCGTCCAGCTGTGAGGTCTGCAGCGCCCGCAGCACGCCGCGCTCGCGCTCGGCGGCGTTGCCCAGGTTGAACAGCACCAGCAGGTAGCCGGCCTCCTGGCAGGCGCGCTCGGCGCCCTGCATCACGGCGACGGAAAACGGGTTGGTGATGTCGGCCACCGCCAGGCCGATGAGCCGCGTGCGCCCGTGCTTGAGCGACTGGGCCATGGGGCTGGGGTGGTAGCCCAGCTGCTGCATGGCGCGCGCCACGCGCGCGGCCGTCTCCGGGGCCAGCAGGGTGTCGCCACCGTTCACGTAGCGCGAGACGGTGGCCTTGGAGACACCCGCGGTGCGCGCCACGTCGTTGATGGTGGTGCGCTGGCGGGGCGCGCGGGCGGCGGGGCGGGGTTCTTCTTCGTGCATGGCAGAGGAGGTTCAGGCAGACAGACGGGCGGGCAGGGCGGCGGCAGACAGGGCAGGCGCCGCAATGTAGCGGCGGGGGCAGGGCGCAGGCGTTGCGGCGGCATCGGGTAAACCCCGTACACGTCGCCGCGACAACGCGCTCTAGAATCATGAAACCGGTTTCAGTGAGCCGTCAACCGTTCCATCCCTCATGCAATACCAGTTCGAGTTTGGCCCCGTTTTCGCCGCCTGGCCCACGCTGCTGCACGGCACCCTGGTCACCGTGCAGCTGTCGCTCACGGCGACGGTGCTGGGGCTGGTGGTGGCGGTGTTCTGCGCCTGGGGCAAGACCTCGGGGCCGGCGGCGCTGCGCTGGGTGATCAACGCCTACATCGAGCTGATCCGAAACACGCCCTTTCTGGTGCAGCTGTTTTTCTTCTTCTTCGCGCTGCCGGCGGTGGGGCTGCGCTGGCCGCCCTACACGGCCGCGCTGGTGGCCATGGTGGTGAACCTGGGCGCCTACGCCACGGAGATCATCCGCGCCGGCATTGAGGCCGTGCCGCGCGGGCAGATCGAGGCGGCGCAGGCGCTGAACCTCAAGGCCTGGCAGATTTTCCGCTTCGTGGTGCTCAAGCCCGCGCTCAAGACCATCTACCCGGCGCTGACCAGCCAGTTCATCCTGCTGATGCTCAGCTCGGCCGTGGTGTCGGTCATCTCGGCGGACGACCTGACCTCGGTGGCGGCCAACATCCAGTCCGAGACCTTCCGCAGCTTCGAGGTCTACATCGTCGTGGCGGTCATCTATCTGCTGCTGTCGCTGCTGTTCTCCGCGCTGTTCCGCCTGGCTTATGAGCGCTGGCTGAACTACCCGGACCGTCGCTGAAGCACAACCCCAGGAGCACCACGCCATGCGTACCTTCGGCTGGGCCGAATTTCTGTTCATCGTCGAGGCAGCCAAGTGGACCATCACGCTGTCCGTGCTGGCCTTCGTCGGCGGCTCCCTGGTGGGGCTGCTGGTGGCGCTGGCGCGCACCTCCGACGTGCCCGCGCTGCGCCACGTGGCGATGCTGTTCACCCGCGTCTTCCAGGGCACGCCGCTGCTGCTGCAGCTGTTCTTGGTGTTCTTCGGCGCGCCCGTGCTTGGGCTGGAGATCGACCCGCTGATCGCCGCGGCTGTGGCGCTCACGCTCAACAGCGGCGCCTTCCTGGGCGAGATCTGGCGCGGCTGCATCGACGCCGTGCCGCGCGGCCAGTGGGAGGCTGCCCACGCCCTGAGCCTGAGCTACTACTGGCGCATGCGTGCCATCGTGCTGCCCCAGGCCTTCAAGATCGCCGTGCCGCCCACCGTGGGCTACCTGGTGCAGATCGTCAAGGGCACGTCGCTGGCGGCCATCATCGGCTTCACCGAGATCACGCGCGCCGGGCAGATCATCAACAACGCCACCTTCCAGCCGCTGCTGGTCTTTGGCGCCGTCGGGGCGCTGTACTTCGTGCTGTGCTGGCCGCTGTCGCTGTGGGCCGGCCGGCTGGAGCGGCGCAACCTGCGCGCCGGCGCACGCTGACGCCCATTACCGCCCCGGGCACCCCTGCTTTCAACCCCAACCCCCGAAGGAGACACGTCATGGCATTCACCCGCCGCCAATTCACCGCCGCCGCTGCCGCCATGGCTGCCGCCGGCCTGCTGCCCACCTTTGCCTCGGCCCAGACCGTGGAGGACATCCGCAAGAAGGGCAAGCTGGTCGTCGGCATGCTGGTGGACTTTCCGCCCTACGGCATCCTGAACGACAAGAACCAGCCCGACGGCTACGACGCCGACGTGGCCCGCCTGCTGGCCAAGGACCTGGGGGTGGAGCTGGAGATCGTGCCCGTCACCGGCCCCAACCGCATCCCCTTCTTGCTGACCAACAAGGTGGACGCGCTGGTCGCCTCGCTGGCCATCACGCCCGAGCGTGCCAAGCAGGTGCTGTTTTCCAAGCCGTACTCGGCCGCCTCCATCGTGCTGTACGGCGAGGCCAAGACCAAGATCACCGGCCCGGCCGACTTGAAGGGCCTGCGCGTGGGCGTGGCCCGCGCCTCCACGCAGGACGTGGCGGTGACCAAGGTGGCGCCCGAGGGCACGCAGATCCGCCGCTTCGACGACGACGCCTCGGCCATGCAGGCACTGCTGTCGGGCCAGGTGGACGCCATCGGCTGCTCCGTCACCGTGGCCGCGCAGATCGCCCAGCGCGCCCCCGCCGGCCGCTTCGAGAACAAGTTCCCGCTGCTGCAGCAGAACATGGCCGTGGCCCTGCGCCCCGGCCAGGACGCGCTGGCCGCCGCCATCAACGCCGCCATCGACAAGCACATCGCCAGCGGCGAATTCAACCAGCGCTACAAGAAGTGGCTGGGCGCCGACCTGCCCAAGCTGGACTGACTTTGACAAGGGCCGGCCGAGCGCCGGCCCGGCAGGACCCCCAGGCATGACGGAGTTTTTTGCATGAATACGACCACCGAGCAGCCCATCATCCAGTTCCAGGGTGTGGAGAAGTGGTACGGCCAGTTCCAGGTGCTCACCGACATCAACCTGGACGTGAAGGCCGGCGAGCGCATCGTGATCTGCGGGCCCTCGGGCTCGGGCAAGTCCACGCTGATCCGCTGCATCAACCGGCTGGAGAGCGTGCAAAAAGGCCGCCTGCTGGTGGACGGCATCGACCTGACAGCCGGCGGCCCCAACGTGGACAGCGTGCGCCGCGAGGTGGGCATGGTGTTCCAGCAGTTCAACCTGTTCCCGCACCTGACCATCCTGGAGAACTGCACGCTGGCGCCCATGCGCTCGCGCGGCCTGTCCAAGGCCGAAGCCGAGGAGCGCGCCATGCACTACCTGACGCGGGTGCGCATTCCCGAGCAGGCGCACAAGTACCCCAGCCAGCTGTCGGGCGGCCAGCAGCAGCGCGTGGCGATTGCCCGTGCGCTGTGCATGTCGCCGCGCATCATGCTGTTCGACGAGCCCACCAGCGCGCTGGACCCGGAGATGGTCAAGGAAGTGCTGGACACCATGATCGGCCTGGCCGAGGACGGCATGACCATGCTGTGCGTGACGCACGAGATGGGCTTTGCCCGCAGCGTGGCCGACCGCGTGATCTTCATGGCCGAAGGGCGCATCGTGGAGCAGGGCGCGCCGCGCGATTTCTTCACCGCCCCGCGCGACCCGCGCACCCAGGCCTTCCTGGGGCAGATCCTCAGCAACCACTGACGGCGGGTTGCCGGCGGGTTGCCGGCGGGTTGCCTCCCCTCTCACTTTCCTTGTCCCTTCGCATGTCCTTCCTGCCCGAATCCGCCGCGCTGCCCGATGCGCTGGTCTCGCTCACCTCCTTCGGCGCCGCCGAGGTGTGCCGCCACGGCCAGCTGTGGTTTGCCCGCCTGTGCCACGAGGCCGGCGCCCAGGGCGTGGAGGTGCGCGAAGAGCTGTTGACCGACCCGGCCGCCGAGCTGCCCGCCCTGGCCGAGTGGCTGCGCAGCACGCCGCTGCGCAGCGTCTATTCCTGCCCGCGCCCGCTGTTTGCCGCCGACGGCCAGCTGGACGCCGCGGCCCTGGCCCACGCCCTGGCCGCCACGCGCACGCTGGGCGCGCTGTGGCTGAAGATGTCCATCGGCCACTTCGCCGCGCAGGGCGAGCAGGCCTCCGCCCTGGGCTTCGCCCCGCTGGCGCAGGCGCTGCAGCAGGCCGGCGTCACGCTGCTGATCGAGAACGACCAGACCCCGCAGGCCGGCAGCCTGCGCGCGCTGCGGCGCTTCTTCGCCGCCGCCGACGCGGCTGGGCTGGTGCTGCCCATGACCTTCGACATGGGCAACTGGCACTACGTGGGCGAATGCCCGCTACAGGCCGCGCGTGAGCTGGGCGAGCGCGTGGGCTACGTGCACGCCAAGGGCGTGCAGCACCGCGGCAAGTGGGTCGCGGTGCCGCTGGCCGAGTCCAGCGCGCCCTGGCGCACGCTGCTGGACGCACTGCCGCAGGACGCGCCCCGCGCCATCGAATACCCCCTGATCGCCGACGACCTGGCCGCCCTCACACGCACGGCGCTGCAGCAGTTGCGCCACGCCACCCGCGTGTAAACCTTTTTGCCCGTCCGCCATGACCACCCCTGACGCGAAGACCTACGACATCGCCACCTTCGGCGAGGCCATGCTGCTGCTGATCGCCGACCGGCCCGGCCCGCTGGAATATGCCGAGGGCTTTACCAAGCGCATCGCCGGCGCCGAGATCAACGTGGCCACCGGCCTGTCGCGCCTAGGGTTCGACGTGCACTGGGCCAGCCGCCTGGGCGCCGACTCCATGGGCCGCTACCTGGTGCGGCAGATGCGTGGCGAGGGCGTCAATTGCGATCACGTGGTGCTGGATGCGGCGCAGAAGACCGGCTTTCAGTTCAAGGGCCGGGTCGACGGCGGCGGCGATCCCGAGATCGAATACCACCGCAAGGGCTCGGCCGCCAGCCTGATGCAGCCGGCCGACATCGACGAGCCCTGGCTGCGCGCCGCGCGCCACCTGCACGCCACGGGCGTGTTCGCCGCCATCTCGCCCACGTCGCTGGCCACGGCCCGGCGCACGCTGCAGGTCGCGCGCGAGGCGGGCAGCACCATCTCCTTCGACCCCAACCTGCGCCCCACGCTGTGGGAGAGCGAGGCCACCATGCGCCGCGAGATCAACGCCCTGGCAGCGGGCGCCGACTGGGTGCTGCCGGGCCTGGCCGAGGGCCGGCTGCTGACCGGCGAGGCCACGCCCGAGGGCATCGCCGCCTTCTACCGCGCGCAGGGCGCGCAGCTGGTCGCCGTGAAGCTGGGCGAGCAGGGTGCCTACTACGACGACGCCCGCGCCGGCACCGGCTACGTGCCCGCTTGCCCGGTGGACGTGGTGGTGGACACCGTGGGTGCCGGTGACGCCTTTGCCGTGGGCGTGGTCAGCGGCCTGCTGGACGGCTTGGCCGTGGACCGGGCCGTGCGCCGCGGCTGCTGGCTGGGCGCGCGCCAGGTGCAGGTGCTGGGCGACTCCGAGGGCCTGCCCACGCGCGCCGAACTGCAGGCGGCCGGCTACTGATGGGCATGCAGGCCACCGCCATGCCGGGCCCCGCCCACGTGCTGGTGTTCCGCGAGCTGCCGCCCGAGCAGCTGGCGCGCATCCAGGCGCAGCACCGCGTCACCATGGCCAACCCGCGCCGGCCCGAGCAGCGGGCGGCCTTCGAGGCCGCGCTGCCCACGGCACACGGCCTGATCGGCTCCAGCTACCAGCTCACGCCCGAGCTGCTGGACCGCGCGCCGCACCTGCGCGTGGTCTCCAGCATCTCCGTGGGCGTGGACAACTACCCGCTCGCGTATTTGCGCGGGCGCGGCATCGCCTTGTGCCACACGCCGGGCGTGCTGACCGAGACCACAGCCGACCTGATCTTCGCGCTGCTGCTGGCCACCAGCCGGCGCCTCGTCGAGCTGGCGCAGCTGGTGCGCAGCGGGCAGTGGACGAGCAACATCGGCCCGTCGCTGTACGGCCACGATGTGCACGGCAAGACCGTGGGCATCCTGGGCATGGGCCGCATCGGCCAGGCGCTGGCGCGGCGCGCGGCGCTGGGCTTCGGCATGCCGGTGCTCTACCACAGCCGCCAACCGGTGCCACCCGAGACGCTGGGTCCGCTGGCGCCCCTGGCCCGGCACGTGCCGCGCGACGAGTTGCTGGCCCGCGCGGATTTCGTGGTCTGCACCCTGGCCCTGACCGAGGACACCCGCGCCAGCCTGGACGCGGCGGCCTTTGCCGCCATGAAGCCCGGCGCCATCTTCATCAACGGCTCGCGCGGCGCCATCGTCGATGAGGTCGCCTTGCTGGCCGCCCTGGACAGTGGCCACCTGCGCGCCGCCGGGCTGGACGTGTTCGCGGCCGAGCCGCTGCCGCTGGATTCACCCCTGCGCACCCACCCCCAGGTGGTGCCGCTGCCGCACGCCGGCTCGGCCACGCACGAGACGCGCCAAGCCATGGCCGTGCTCGCCACCGACAATCTGCTGTCCGCGCTGGCCGGCCGGCTGCCCGCCGGCCGCGTCGCCAACGCCTGAAATCCCGCGTGCCGCCCGGCCCCCCGGCCGCGCGCACCCTTGCCCAGGAGATCCGCATGAGCCACCCCACCGCCCCCCTGACCGCCGACGACGTGGTGCAGGACGCCGCCGTCATCCCCGTCATCGTGCTGGACGAGCCGCACCACGCCGTGCCCATGGCACGCGCGCTGGTCGCAGGCGGCATCCGCATGCTGGAGGTAACGCTGCGCACGCCCGCCGCGCTGGCCTGCATCGAGGCCATTGCCCGCGACGTGCCCGCTGCCGTGGTGGGCGCCGGCACGGCGCGCACGGCCGCCGACGTGCAGGCCGCCGCGCGCGCCGGCTCGCGCTTCATCGTCAGCCCGGGCTACCTGCCGGCGCTGGGCCAGGCCTGCCGCGACGCCGGCCTGCCGCTGCTGCCCGGCGTGGCCACGGCCAGCGAGATCATGGCCGCCGGCGCGGACGGCCTGCGCGTGCTCAAGTTCTTCCCGGCCATGGCGGCCGGCGGCGTGCCGCTGCTCAAGTCCTGGCACGGCCCGTTCGGCGACGTGCGCTTTTGCCCCACGGGCGGTGTCTCGGCGGACAACGCGGCGCAGCTGCTGGCTCTGCCCAACGTGGCCTGCGTGGGCGGCTCGTGGCTGACGCCCCCGAAGCTGCTGGCCGAGGGCGACTGGGCCGGCATCGAAGCCCTGGCGCGCCACGCGGCCGCGCTGCGCGGCTGAGTTGCTATTGAATCAATAGCTGCCAGCGCTTATCCAGTAAGCGCTAGAGGCCAAAAAGACTGATATTTCAAGGTGCGGGCCGCACCAGGCGCAGGGGCAGCCGCGTGCCCCGGCCCACGTCGCCGCGCGCGTCGCCGCTGCCCATGTCCACGGCCCAGCCCTGGGACGCTGACAGCCGGCTTTCGCCCGCGCCGCCGCGCTCCACGTTGCCGTAGGCATAGGGGTTGACACGCGCGGTGTTCACGCTGGCCGTGCCCGTCCAGTGCCATTGGCGCGGCGCGGCGGGCAGCAGCGCGTCCTGCTGCGCCACCAGGCGCTTGAGCTCGGGCACGCGCGGCAGGCGCCAGCGCAGGCCCTCGGCCTGGCCGCGCTGGCGGGCGCGCGCCTGGGCCTCGCCGTAGGTGAACAGCGCGGGCCGGCCGGTGCAGGTGGCACCGTTCCAGTGCATGCCTTCGGCGCAGCGCGCCCAGGCCAGGCGGGCGCGCTCGTCCACCACCCACGCGCCGTCGGGCGAGACGCTCCAGCCGTCCGGCGCCGCCTGCGCGCCCAGGGCGGCGCAGCCCAGCGCCAGGGCGGGCAGCGTGCGAAGGAGGATGAGGGCGGGCGTGCGCATGGTGCGGCCATTCTCGGCCATCGCTGCGCAGGGCGATCGCAGGATCAGCGCCACCAGGCCGGTCCGTCTCGGGGAAATGCGGTGGCGCGCCAGCGCGCCGGGGCGCGACTCGCGACAATCGGGCCGATGGCTTTTTCTCCCTTTTTCCGCATGGCCCTGGTGCTGGGCCTGCTCTCGGCCATCGGCCCGTTTGCCATCGACATGTACCTGCCGGCGCTGCCGGCCATCGGCGCCAGCCTGAGCGCCGACGTGGGCGCCGTGCAGTGGAGCCTGACGGCCTTCTTCCTGGCGCTGGGCGTGGGACAGCTGGCCTACGGCCCGGTCTCCGACATGGCGGGGCGCAAGGCGCCGCTGTACTTCGGCCTCGGCTTGTTGCTGCTGGCCAGCATGGGCTGCGCCCTGGCCAGCGACGTGCACACGCTGGTCGCCCTGCGCTTCGTGCAGGGCCTGGGCGCGGCCGCCGGCATGGTGGTGCCGCGCGCCGTGGTGCGCGACCTGCACACCGGCACCGAGGCGGCGCGCCTGATGTCGCTGCTGATGCTGGTGTTCAGCGTGTCGCCGCTGCTGGCGCCGCTGGCCGGCAGCGCCGTGATCGCCCTGGCGGGCTGGCGCGGCGTGTTCTGGGTGGTGGCCGTGGCGGCGCTGGCCGGGCTGGTGTTGGTGCACCGCGCGCTGCACGAGACGCGCCCGGCCGCGCAGCGCGTGGCCAGCAGCCTGGGCAGCGCGCTGGCCGGCTACGGCGCGCTGCTGCGCGACGGGCACTACCTGGGGCTGGTGGGCATCGGCGGCTGCTCGATGGCGGGCTTTTTCGTGTATCTCGCCGGCTCGCCCTTCGTGCTGATCAACCACTACGGCCTGTCGCCGGTGCAGTACAGCCTGGCGTTCTCGGTCAATGCGGCGGCGTTCTTTGCCAGCGCGCAGTTCACGGCGCGGCTGGGGCGGCGCTTCGGGCTGGTGCCGGTGGTCAAGGCGGCGGCCTCGGGCGCAGGCATCACCATGACGGCGCTGCTGGCGTTCTACCTGGCGGGCGGCGACCAGCTGGCGGTGCTGCTGGGGCTGTACTTCATCGCCAGCGCCTTCATGGGGCTGGTGATACCGACGACCTCGGTCCTGGCGCTGGAGGAGCACGGCGCCATCGCCGGCACGGCGTCGGCGCTGATGGGCACGCTGCAGATGCTGATCGGCGCGGCGGCCATGGGGCTGGTGGGGCTGTTCGCCTCCGACCGGCCGCTGCCCATGGTCGTCGGCATGGCCACGGGCGCGCTCATCGGCGTGCTGCTGACCTGGACCACGCTGGGCGCGGCGGGCAGCCGGCGCGTGGCGCAGCAGGGGTGCGCATGAGCGGTGAAAAGAGTGCCCCGGCAGATCAAATGACAAGTGACGGCCTGGCGCAGCCCGCGCGCGGCCAGGCCATGCTGGCCATCATCCTGGGCCTGACGCTGGCGGTGCTGGACACCAGCATCGTCAACCTGGCGCTGCCGGGCATCGCGCGCGAGCTGCACTCCAGCGCCGCGCATTCGATCTGGGTGGTCAACGCCTACCAGCTGGCCACGCTGGTCACGCTGCTGCCGCTGGCGGCGCTGGGCGAGCGTGTGGGCTACCGGCGCGTGTATCTGGCGGGCATGGCGGTGTTCACCGTGGCCTCGCTCGGGGCCATGCTGGCGCCCACCATGCCAGCGCTGATCGCGGCGCGCGCGGTGCAGGGTCTGGGCGCGTCGGGCGTGATGGCGGTGAACGCGGCGCTGGTGCGCCTGATCTACCCGCGCGCGCTGCTGGGGCGCGGCATGGCCATCAACTCGCTGGTGGTGGCCACGGCCGCCATGGCCGGGCCGTCGGTGGCGGCGGCCATCCTGTCGCTGGCCTCGTGGCACTGGCTGTTCGCCATGAACCTGCCACTGGGTCTGCTGGTGTGGCGCCAGGCGCGGCGCTCGCTGCCGGGCAACCCGCCGGCGGGCGGTGCGGTGCCGCGCTTTTCGGTGGTGGACGTGCTGCTGAACGGCGCCATGTTCGCGCTGCTGTTCCTGGGCGGGGCGCGGCTGGGCACGCGCGGCGACGGCCATGCCGCCGGCTGGCTGCTGCTGGCCGCCGGCCTGGCGGTGGGCGCACTGCACCTGCGCCGCCAGTGGGGACGGGCGGCGCCGCTGTTTCCCGTCGACCTGGTGCGCATCCCCGTGTTCGCGCTGTCCATGGCCTCGTCGGTGGGCGCGTTCTGCGCGCAGATGCTGAGCTTTCTGGCGCTGCCCTTCCTGCTGCTGGAGGCCCAGGGCCGCAGCCACATGGAGGCCGGGCTGCTCATCACCGCCTGGCCGCTGGCCACGGCGCTCACCGCGCCCGTGGCCGGCCGGTTGATCGGCCGCTACCCCGACGGCGCGCTGGGCGGCGTGGGCATGGTGTGCTTTGCGGCCGGGCTGCTGGCGCTGGCCCTGATGCCGGCGCACCCGGCGCCGTGGGACGTGGCCTGGCGCATGGCGCTCAGCGGCGCGGGCTTCGCGCTGTTCCAGTCGCCCAACAACCACACCATCGTCACCTCCGCCCCGCTGCACAGGAGCGGCGCGGCCAGCGGCATGCTGGGCACGGCGCGCCTGACGGGCCAGACCCTGGGCGCCGTGCTCCTGGCGGCCATCTTCGCGCTGCGCCCGGGCCAGGACGGCAGCGCCGAGACGCTGGCGCTGATGGTGGCCGCGGGCTGCGCACTGGCGGCCGGCGTGACCAGCTCGCTGCGCGTGAAGCAGGCCGCGCGGGACTGAGGCCGGCCGGCTGTGCCGGTTTCAGGTCAAATTAGCCTCCAGCCCTTGTCATACAAGCGCAGGCAGCTATTAATTTGGTAGTGTACGTGCCGTGCCTGCCTCTGCTGCACGCCAAGGTGGTGGCGGGCTATTTGCCGCTGCGCAGCCGCCGCGCGTTGGCGCGTGCCCGGCGGTGAAAGGGCTGCAGCGCGCTGTCCAGCGTCTTGGCCATGCTGGCAGCGCTGGGCGGGCGCGCCGTGGGTAGGGCGCCCATCCACAGGCCCAGCCAGGTTTGCTGCAGTTGCACGGCACCGGCGGCCATCAGGGCACTGCAGGCCTCGAAGGCGGCCGCCTGCTTCTCCCAGACCATGCGCAGGTTTTCCGCCTGGACGGCCGGCGACAGGGCGGTGGCTGGGTCGAACATGCGTGACACGCGGGTGGCGATGACGAAGGGCGCGTCCATGGCCAGGCCGGTCAGGGTCCGGTTCAGCGATGCGTGGTGATGTTTCTTGCGGCTCATGGGGGCTGCCTGTGAAGTGGGAGGGATGCAGCGCCCCATCATGCGCCGCGCTGGGCCGTCCCAGGGTCGGACGCCAGCCTGTCCACCACCTCTTGCGCCAGCCGCTGCGCCGTCAGCGGGGCGCTGCCCTCGGCGTGGTTGCTGATGCTGACGAAGGCGTTCTGCCCGCCGCGCCCGCACACCCCGGCCAGGGTGCGCGCCAGCAGGGCCAGGTCCTCGGGCGCCGGGTCGTGGATGCGGTCGTAGGGGGCGTACAGGCGCTCGGCCTGGTCGTAGCCGTGCGCGCCGTGCGCCGGGTTCAGGTTCCAGCGGCACACCAGCGGGCCGGGCCAGAGCCGCCTCAGCAGCGCCAGCTGTTCGGACAGCGGCGGCATGCGGGCGTGCATGCCCAGGCAGTAGGTGGCGCCGGTGCTCTTCAGTACGTCGGCGAAGTGCTCGGCGTGCTCGGGCGAGATCCATTCGCCGTTGCGCACCTCCACGGCCAGCACGGCGTCCGGCGCTCCTGCCAACACCGGCTGGGCGGCCAGCAGGGCACGCAGGCGCTCCAGCACCTCGGGCAGGCGCTCGACCAAATGCCAGGGCAGGGGGCTGAGCTGGAACACCAGCGCGCCGGTGCGCACGCCCAGACCCTCCAGCGCTGGCAGGGTGAAGTGCTGCGCGGCCAGCTCGCCGTTCAGAAAACCCGGGTTGGCCTCGCGCCCACGCCCGTCCTCGCTGCGCACCAGCGCGTCGGTGACCATGCTGGGCGCCTTGACCACGAAGCGGAAGTCGGCCGGCACCTGCGCCGCGTATCGCGCGAAGTCGCTGGCGCTCAAGGGGCGGTAGAAGCCGCGGTCGATGCCCACGCTGCGCAGCAGCGGGTGCTGGCTATAGGCGGTGAGGCCCTGGCGCGCCAGCGTCTGCTCGCTGTAGCTGCCGTCCCAGACCAGGCCATCCCAGCCGGGGTAGCCCCACGACGAGGTGCCCAGGCGCAGCGTGGGCGGCAGCCGGGCCGCCAGGGCGCGCAACTCGTCGCCGTGCACGGCCGGCTGCACGCCCTTGGGACGCGCGGCGGCCGGGGCCGGCTTGGGCTTGGGGGCCGGGGCCGGCGGCGCGGGCGGGGCGCCGAAGAGGTCTTCCTGCATGTCAGGCATTCCCCGCGAACAGGCCGCCTTCATCCAGCAGCGCCCACGCGATCTGCGGGCGCTGCTCCAGCCCCTTGCGGATGGCAGCGGGGATGGACTGGCGCGTCTTGCGGCACAGGCCGGGCTGCTCGTGCACCACGATGGCGATGCCGCGCAGGCTGCGCACCTCCTGGGTGGCGGGCTCCAGCGTCAGGCGCACGCCCAGCTGCTCGTGCAGGCGCCGCTGCAGGCGGCGCAGCTCGGCCAGGCTGGCGACGTTCTCCAGGCGCTGCAGCAGGCGGTTTTCTTCCTCTCGCGTGAGCAGCAGCACGCGCAGCGCGTCTTCGGCGCCGTCGCGCAGCAGGGCGTCCCGCTGGCAGATGCACGCGCCGGGCGGGCATTCGGTACGCAGGGGAGAAGGCAGCGTCGGCATGGCGGCAAACATTATGGTGGCCGCCCCCGCGGCCTTGCAGGAGGGCGCCGCAAGGCCCTGTGGCAAACTCCCGCGCTTCGTTTTTTCCCAGCGTTTTCCAGGCACATGCAGCAGATCGTCCGGCAGTTGGCCGCAGAAATCCGAATCACCGAAACCCAGGTGCGCGCAGCGGTGGAGCTGCTCGACGGCGGCGCCACCGTGCCCTTCATCGCCCGCTACCGCAAGGAAGCCACGGGCGGACTGGACGACGTGCAGCTGCGCGAGCTGGAGGCGCGCCTGTCCTACCTGCGCGAGCTGGATGAGCGCCGCGGCGCGGTGCTCAAAGCCATCGACGAGCAGGGCAAGCTGACCGATGCCCTGCGCGCCCAGATCGCGGCGGCCGCCACCAAGCAGGAGCTGGAGGACATCTACCTGCCGTTCAAGCAAAAGCGCCGCACCAAGGGCCAGATCGCCCGCGAATTCGGCATCGAGCCGCTGGCCGAAAAGCTGTTTGCCGACCCCACGCTGGACCCGCACGAGGAGGCGCAAGCCTTCTGCCAGCCCGCAACGCTGCTCGACGACGGCAAACCCGGCCCGGACTTTTCCACCACCTTCGCCGTGCTGGATGGCGTGCGCGACATCCTGTCCGAGCGCTGGGCCGAGGACGCGGCCCTGGTGCAGTCGCTGCGCGAGTGGCTGTGGGCCGAGGGCCTCTTGCGCAGCAAGAAGGTCGACGGCAAGAACGAGAACGACCCCGAGATCGCCAAGTTCCGTGACTATTTCGAGTACGACGAGCCCATCGGCCGCGTGCCCTCGCACCGCGCGCTGGCGGTGTTCCGCGGCCGGGCGCTGGAGATCCTGGAGGCCAAGCTGGTGCAGCCGCAGGAGCCTGAGGCCGGCCAGCCCAGCCTGGCGGAGGGCCGCATCGCTCTGCACCTGGGCTGGAGCCACCAGGGCCGGAAGAGCGACGACCTGATCCGCAAGTGCGTGGCCTGGACCTGGCGCGTCAAGCTCAGCCTGTCGACCGAGCGCGACCTGTTCTCGCGCTTGCGCGAAGAGGCCGAGAAGGTCGCCATCAAGGTCTTCGCCGACAACCTGCGCGACCTGCTGCTGGCCGCGCCCGCCGGCCCGCGCGCCGTGATGGGACTGGACCCGGGCATCCGCACCGGCGTGAAGGTGGCCGTGGTGGACGCCACCGGCCGCCTGGTGGAGACCGCCACCGTCTACCCGCACGAGCCCCGCCGCGACTGGGACGGCAGCCTGCACACGCTGGCGCGGCTGGTGGACAAGCACGGCGTGCAGCTGATCGCCATCGGCAACGGCACGGCCAGCCGCGAGACCGACAAGCTGGCAGGCGAACTGATCAAAATGTGCCAAAAAGCGGCGCAAACCCAGGCGGGGCAAGCGCTGGCAGCTATCGAAAAAGTAGTGGTGAGCGAGGCCGGCGCCTCGGTCTACAGCGCCAGCGAGTACGCCAGCCAGGAGATGCCCGACGTGGACGTGAGCCTGCGCGGCGCCGCCTCCATCGCCCGCCGGCTGCAGGACCCGCTGGCCGAGCTGGTCAAGATCGAGCCCAAGGCCATTGGCGTGGGCCAGTACCAGCACGACGTGAACCAGGCCGAGCTGGCGCGCACGCTGGACGCCGTGGTCGAGGACTGCGTGAACGGCGTGGGCGTGGACCTGAACACGGCCAGCGTGCCGCTGCTGTCGCGCGTGTCCGGCTTGCCGGCCAGCGTGGCGCGCTCGGTGGTGCGCTGGCGCGAGACGCACGGCGCGTTCAAGAGCCGCAAGCAGCTGCTGGAGGTGAGCGGCCTGGGCCCGAAGACCTTCGAGCAGGCGGCGGGCTTCCTGCGCATCCGCGGCGGCGACAACCCGCTGGACATGACCGGCGTGCACCCCGAAACCTACCCGCTGGCCGAGCAGATCATCACCGCCACCGGCCGCCCGGTGCAGGAGCTGATGGGCCGCACCGAGGTGCTCAAGGGCCTGAAGGCCGAGCAGTTCGCCAGCGAGCAGTTCGGCGCCATCACGGTGCGCGACATCCTGGCCGAGCTGGAAAAGCCCGGGCGCGACCCGCGGCCGGACTTCCGCGTGGCCCGCTTCAACGAGGGCGTGCTGGACATCGCCGACCTCAAGGAGGGCATGGTGCTGGAGGGCACGGTGAGCAACGTGGCCCAGTTCGGTGCCTTCGTGGACCTGGGGGTGCACCAGGACGGGCTGATCCACGTCAGCCAGCTGAGTGCAAAGTTTGTGCAGGACGCGCGCGAGGTGGTGAAGACCGGCGACATCGTCAAGGTGCGCGTGCTGGAGGTGGACGCCGCCCGCAAGCGCATCAGCCTGAGCATGAAGCCCGAGGGCAGCGGCGGCGACCGGGGCGGCGCTGGCCGGGGCAACCGTTTCGAGGGCGCGGGCCGGGACGGCCGCTATGCCCAGCCGGCGCGTGCTGCTGGCGCCGCCCGGCCGCAGGCGCCGCAGCAGTCGGCCATGGCCTCGGCCTTCGAGCGCCTGCAGCGCGGCGAGCGCAAGTAGGCCGGACGGGGCCGCGGCCGCACCCATAATCGGCGCCTTTCCCCGACTGCCGCCGAGGCCCCGATGGACCTGCCGACCCTGCTCGCCCAGCCGCTGGCACTGCCCAGCGTGCCCCGCGTGGTGGCGCTGTTGATGAGCGCGCTGGCGGCGCCCGAGCCCGACCTGCGCCGCGTCAACCAGCTCTTCGCCACCGACCCCGCCCTGGCCGCGCGCCTGCTGGAGGAGGCCAACCGCCCCGCGCACGGCGCCCACCGGCAGATTGCCGGCGTGGCCGAGGCCCTGGCCTTGCTGGACGCCGGCGCGCTGCGGGCGCTGGTGGCGTCATCGGCCGTAGGCACCACCTCGGGTTCGGTGCCGGGCATGAATCTGCAGCAGTTTTGGCGCTACAGCGTGCACACGGCCAAGCTGGCGCGTTCGCTGGCCGGGCTGGTGCACCACAGCCCGCTGGCGGCCTACACGGCCGGCCTGCTGCACGGACTGGGCGAGCTGGTGCTGCACACCGCCGATCCGGGCCGCATGGAATCCATCAACACCCTGATGCGGCCGCTGCAGGTGCGTCGCGCCCGGCTGGAGCAGCACCTGCTGGGCTACAGCTACGCCCAGGTCAGCGCCGCCCTGGCCGAGCGCTGGCAGCTGCCCGAGGTGGTGGTGGACGCCGTGCGCCACCACACCCTGCCGCTGGACAACCCCAGCTACGAGCCGTTGGCCGGCGTGCTGCACCTGGCCAGCTGGGCGGCGCGGGCGCGCGGGGCGGGCATGGGCGAGCGCGAGATGGCTGGCTCCTTCCCCGGCGAGGTGGGCGTGGTGCTGGGCCTGGACATCGACGTGGTGCTGCAGCAAGACCCCATCGACTGGCGGGTGCCGCCGCAGGCGGAGTACGCCTGACCTAGAATTGCTGGCTTTCGCCGTGGCCGCCACCAGCGCCGGCCGCCCATGGGTTCCCTCGCCCCCATCCATCAAAAAGGACCACCATGTCTTACCCTGCGGCAGCGCACGCGCGCCTGCCTTCCTCCCCCTTGGCCCTTCTGGTGGCGCTGCACATCGCCATCGTCATCGCCAGCAACTATCTGGTGCAGCTGCCCGTCATGCTGCTGGGCTTTCACAGCACCTGGGGGGCGTTCAGCTTTCCCTTCATCTTTTTGGCCACCGACCTGACGGTGCGGCTGATCGGCAAAGCGCCGGCGCGTCGCGTGATCGCCCGGGCCATGCTGCCGGCGCTGGCGGCCTCGTACGTGGTGGGCGTGCTGTTCCATGACGGGCGCTTCAACGGCTGGGGCGCGCTGCAGGACTTCAACACCTTCGTGTTCCGCATTGCGTTTGCCAGTTTTGCCGCCTATGTGCTGGGGCAACTGCTGGACATCCAGGTCTTCGACCGCATCCGCCAGAAGAGCCGGGCCTGGTGGCTGGCGCCGGCCGCGGCCTCGGTGGTCGGGCAGGCGCTGGACACGGCGGCTTTCTTCTCGATCGCCTTCTGGCGCAGCACTGACCCTTTCATGGCCGCCCACTGGGTGGAGATCGCCGCCGTCGACTACGCCATCAAGCTGGCCGTCAGCCTGCTGCTGTTCGTGCCCGCCTACGGCGTGGTGCTGGCCGCCATCGTGCGCAGCATGCGAGCGCAGGACGGCGTGCCCACCGCGGCGGCCGGCTGATCACACGCTGCGCATCAGCCCGCCATCCACGCGGATGTTCTGGCCGGTGATGTAGGCCGCGCCCTCGGAGGCCAGGAAGGCCACCGTCGCGCCGACCTCCTCGGCCCGGCCGTAGCGCTGCAGGGGCACGGCAGCGCGCCGCTCGTCCTTTTGCGGCAGGCTGTCGATCCAGCCGGGCAGCACGTTGTTCATGCGGATGTTGTACGCCCCGTACTCATCGCAGAAGATCTTGGTGAACGCCGCCAGGCCCGAGCGCGCCACCGCCGAGGTGGGAAACAGCGCCGACGGCTCGAACGCCCAGGCCGTGGAGATGTTGATGATGCTGCCGCCGCCCTGCCGCTGCATGAGTGGCGCCACCAGCCGTGTGGCGCGCACCACGTTCAGGAAGTAGACCTCCAGCCCGCGCATCCAGTCCTCGTCGCTGATCTCCAGCAGCGCACCCTTGGGGCCGTGGCCCGCGCCGTTGACCAGCACGTCGATGCGGCCGAAGCGCTGCACCACGGCATCCACCAGTCTCTGCAGGTCGGCCACGCTCTGGTTGGAGCCGGTCACGCCCACGCCGCCCAGTTCGTGCGCCAGCGCCTCGCCCTTGCCGGAGGACGACAGGATGCCCAGCGCAAAGCCCGCCTCGTGCAGCTTCCTGGCCGCGGCGGCGCCCATGCCGCTGCCCCCGGCCACCACCACGGCCACGCGTTGTTGTTCGCTCATCGCTTGTCTCTTGAAAGTGATCGAAGCGCCTATCGTAAAAACAAAACCGCCCGGCTGGCGGGCCGGGCGGTTGCTCTTCTTTCAATAGCGGCCGGCGCTTGCCTGGCAAGGGCTGGAGGCCTATTTGGCTCTTATTGGCCGTTGGTGAGGGAATCGCCTTCCAGCTGCGCCAGCGCCGCATTGCCGCCCAGCGACAGCAGGCCGGCGCGGGCGTACACGCCCAGCTTGTCGCGGGTGTCGGAGATGTCCAGGTTGCGCATGGTCAGCTGGCCGATGCGGTCCAGCGGGCTGAACGGGGCGTCCTCCACCTTTTCCATGGACAGGCGCTCGGGCGCGTAGGTCAGGTTGGGGCTGTCGGTGTTCAGCAGCGAGTAGTCGTTGCCACGGCGCAGCTCCAGCGTCACGGTGCCGGTCACGGCGCGCGCCACCCAGCGCTGGGCGGTCTCGCGCAGCATGATGGCCTGGGGGTCGAACCAGCGGCCCTGGTACAGCAGGCGGCCCAATTTGAGGCCGTTCACGCGGTACTGCTCGATGGTGTCCTCGTTGTGGATGCCGGTCACCAGGCGCTCGTAGGCGATGTGCAGCAGGGCCATGCCGGGGGCTTCGTAGATGCCGCGGCTCTTGGCTTCGATGATGCGGTTCTCGATCTGGTCGCTCATGCCCAGGCCGTGGCGGCCGCCGATGCGGTTGGCCTCCAGGAACAGCTCCACCAGGTCGTCGATGCGGCGGCCGTTCAGGGCCACGGGGCGGCCTTCCTCGAAGGTAACGGAGACCTCCTCGGCCTTGACCTCGACCTCGGGCTTCCAGAAGGCCACGCCCATGATGGGGTTGACGATGCGGATGCCGCTGTTCAGAAACTCCAGGTCCTTGGCCTCGTGCGTGGCGCCCAGCATGTTGCTGTCGGTGGAGTAGGCCTTCTCGGCGCTCATCTTGTAGCCGAAGCCTTCGCGGGTCATGAAGGCCGACATCTCGGCGCGCCCGCCCAACTCGTCGATGAAGGCCTGGTCCAGCCAGGGCTTGTAGATCTTGAGCTGCGGGTTGGTGAGCAGGCCGTAGCGGTAGAAGCGCTCGATGTCGTTGCCCTTGTAGGTCGAGCCGTCGCCCCAGATGTGGACGTCGTCCTCCTTCATGGCTGCCACCAGCATGGTGCCCGTCACGGCGCGGCCCAGCGGCGTGGTGTTGAAGTAGGTGGCTCCGCCGGTGCTGACGTGGAAGGCGCCGGCCTGGATGGCGGCCACGCCCTCGTGCGCCAGCTGGGTGCGGCAGTCGATCAGGCGGGCTTTTTCAGCGCCGTACTCCATGGCCTTGCGCGGGATGGCGTCGTAATCCTCCTCGTCAGGCTGGCCCAGGTTGGCCGTGTAGGCGTAGGGCAGGGCGCCCTTGTTCTTCATCCAGCGCAGCGCGGCGCTGGTGTCCAGGCCGCCGGAGAAGGCGATGCCGACCTTCTGGCCGACGGGGAGGTTTTGCAGGATGGTTGCCATGGCGGATGCAGTCAGAAGAGGAGGTAAAGGGGAATCAGCCGAAGTGGCAGATGTAATGGAAGACCTCGGCCACGCGGATGTCGAACCGGGAGTTGCCGGGCACGCTGAACGTCTCGCCCACGCCCACCTTCACCCAGGTGTCGGAGCCGTCGAGCTGGTATTCGCAGGAGCCGCCCACGCATTCCATGATCTCGGGCGCGCCGGTGCTGAAGGTGAGCGTGGCCGGCAGGATGACGCCCACGGACTTCTTCGTGCCGTCCGGCCAGCTCAGGCCGTGGCTCACGCACTTGCCGTCGAAGTAGACATTGGCCTGGGTGGCGACGGTGGCGCCGGCTAGCTGCTGGGTGGTCATGAGAGGGTGGGCCCGGGAGTGGACAAAACCAGCGATTTTAGGCGGGCAAAAAAAAGGGAGCCCCGAAGAGCTCCCTGGATGAGGTGCGCACGATGTGTGCGTGTTCAGCGCCAATAGCGGTCGCCGTGGTGGCGCGGCGGGCGATAGGGGTTGCCCCAGGTGTCGCGGTACTCGATCACGGTGACGGGCGGCGACATGTACACGGGCGGGCCGGGCTGGGTGGCGACCACCACGCCAGGCTGCACGTAGCGGCCGCCGTCGCCATAGACGGGCGCCTGGCCCGGGTAGGGCGCCTGACCAGGGTAGGGTGACTGGGCCATGCCGGAGACGGCGGGCTGCACGCTCAGGGGGATCCAGCTGCCCGGGTCGGTCTGGGTGCGGGTGCTGTACTGGCGGCCGGCGTATTCATACACCACGTCGTAGCCGATCACGCGGTTGTCGTAGTAGGTCTCGGTGGTGCAGCGCTGCACGTTCTCGTAGCCGGGGCGGCCGGCCTCGATGCTGTTGCCCAGCACTGCGCCGCCGATCAGCCCGATGGCCGTGGCCGCGGCCCTGCCGCTGCCCCCGCCGATGGCGTTGCCGGCCGCGCCGCCGGCAATGGCGCCCAGCACGGCACCGGCGCCGCTGGGGGCGCGGCCACCGCTGTAGATGGTTTCGTTGCCGCAGACCTGCTGGGGCGTAGCAACTTGCTGCGTGATGGGCGTGGCGGACAGCACGCGGCCCATCTCCTGCGCCTGGGCGGCCAGCGTGGTGCTGGCCGCCAGGGCGGCGAGCACGAGGGTTTTCTTGGTCAAGGTCATGGGCGAAAAGCTCCTTTCGGTCGGCAGATAACGCGCCAGGGATGAAGGAAGTTTCACCCGAGCCCGTCAAGCCCGTTGTGCCCAGGCGTAAAGATGCGTAAAGGGCGAGGTCAAGCCGCGGATCGCGTGGCCAGGCGCTCGCTCCAGGCCTGGGGGCTGAAGCCCACCGTGATGGCGTCGCCCCACTCGACCACCGGGCGCTTGATCAGGGACGGCTGCTCGGCCAGCAGGGCGGCCAGGCCGGCCGGGTCGGCGGCGCGCGCCTGGGCCGCCTCGTCCAGCCGCCGCCAGGTCGTGCCCTGGCGGTTGAGCACGCGCTCGGGGCCGGCGGCCTGCAGCCATTGCTGCAGCCGGTCCGGCGGCACGCCGAGCTTCTTGAAGTCGTGGAAGGCGTGCGGCACGCCGTGCTCGGCCAGCCAGGCGCGGGCCTTCTTCACGGTGTCGCAGTTGGGAATGCCGTAGATGGTGACGGTGTGGGTACTCATGGCCGCCGATCATGGGCCATGCCCGGCTCGGCGACAATCACGCCCGCCATGCAAACCGCCACTGCCAAGACCCTGTCCGACTGGCTGCACCACTGCGAGCAGCTGCACCCCAAGAACATCGAAATGGGCCTGGAGCGCGTGGGCGAGGTGGCCCGGCGGCTGCAGCTGGCCTTCAAGTGCCCGGTCATCACCGTGGCCGGCACCAACGGCAAGGGCTCGACCTGCGCCATGCTGGAGGCCATCTGCCTGCAGGCTGGCTACCGACCGGGCGTCTATACCTCGCCGCACCTGGTGCACTTCGAGGAGCGCTGCCGCATCCACGGCGAGATCGTGTCCGCCGACGCCCTGGCGCCGCATTTCGAGGCCGTGGAGCGCGCCCGCACGCAGGGCGGCGACCAGGTCTCGCTGACCTACTTCGAGTTCACCACCCTGGCCATCCTGCGCCTGATGAGACAGGCGCCGCTGGACGTGGCCATCCTGGAGGTCGGCTTGGGCGGGCGGCTGGACGCGACCAACGTCATCGACGCCGACTGCGCCGTGATCACCAGCGTGGACGTGGACCACGTGGAGTTCCTCGGCCCCGACCGCGAGAGCATCGGCCGCGAAAAGGCCGGCATCATGCGCACCGGCCGCCCGGTGGTCGTCAGCGACCCCGTGCCGCCCGCCAGCGTGATCGACCGCGCCCGCGAGATCGGCGCCGACCTGTGGCGCTTCGGCCAGGATTTCAACTACACCGGCGACAAGCAGCAGTGGGCCTGGGCCGGGCGCGGGCGGCGCTACGCCGGCCTGGCCTACCCGGCGCTGCGCGGAGCCAACCAGCTGCTCAACGCGTCGGGCGCGCTGGCCGCGCTGGAGGCGCTGCGCGAGCAGCTGCCGATTACCGCGCAGGCGGTGCGCGCCGGCCTGGCGCTGGTGGAGCTGCCCGGGCGCTTCCAGATCGTGCCGGGCCAGCCCGCGCTGGTACTGGACGTGGCACACAACCCGCATTCGGTGGCGGCCCTTACGGCCAACCTGGACGCCATGGGCTACTTCCCCACCACGCACGCCATCTTCGGCGCCATGGCGGACAAGGACCTGGGGCCCATGCTGGCCAAGGTTGGTCCGCTGATCGACCGCTGGTACTTCACCGACCTGGACACGCCCCGCGCCCTGAAGGCGCAGCAGCTGCAGCAGCGCTGGGGCGCCCTGCAGATTGCCGCCGGCGCCAAGCGCGAGGTGCCCACCAGCACTCACGCCAGCCCGCTGCAGGCGCTGGCCGCCGCCATGGAAGTGGCGGTCCCGGCTGATAGAATCGTGGTCTTTGGCTCCTTCTATACGGTGGGTGGCGTGCTCCAGCAGGGGGTGCCCCGCCTGCAGGCCAAGCACCTGGGGGCTTAGATCGTCGATACGCTCTTAAGTCCCTCTCTCCCTGTCCATGGCATTTTTCAAGTTCCGCTGGCCCGGCAAGCCCGAGGCCCCGGCCGACAAGGCCAAGCCGGCCAAGCGCACCTCCTCGTCCTCCGCCTCACGCACCTCCCAGGCCGAGAGCCTGGAGGACATGCGTCGGCGCGCTCGCCACCGCCTGATCGGGGCGGCCGTGCTGGTGCTGGCCGGCGTGGTGGGCTTTCCGCTGCTGTTCGACTCCCAGCCACGCCCCATCCCGGTGAACGTGGCCATCGACATTCCCGACCGCAACAAGGTCGCGCCTCTGGTGGTGCCGCAAGAGGCGCAGGCCGCACCGGCAGACCCGGCCGCGCCAGCGACGCGCGAGGCCCCGTCGGCCAGCCTGGGCGAGGGCGAGGAATTCCTGCCCGCCATCCCGCCCAAGCCCGCTGCCGCCTCAGAGTCGGCACCCACGTCCAAGCCCGAGCCCAAGCCGGAAGCGAAGCCTGAGCCCAAGCCGCAGCCCAAGGCCGAGCCGAAGCCGGAACCCAAGCCTGAGCCCAAACCCGAACCTAAGGCCGAACCCAAGCCCGCCGCACGCAGCGATGACGCGGCCCGTGCCCGCGCGCTGCTCGAAGGGCGCCAGCCCACAGCGCCGGCCGCCGCTGCCGCGCCGGCAGTCGAGGCCGCCGGCCGCTTCATCGTGCAGGTGGGCGCCTTTGCCGACGCCGACAAGGCGCGCGAAGTGCGCGAGAAGCTCGAGCGCTCGGGCCTGAAGACCTATACCCAGGCGGTGGACACCAAGGACGGGCGCCGCACCCGCGTGCGCGTGGGGCCGTTTGCCAGCCGCGCCGAGGCCGACAAGGCGGCCGAGCGCGTGAAGGGCGCCGGCCTGGCCGGCGCGGTGCTGGCCCTGTAGGCGCGCGCGCCACGCGGCTTTTTTCACGCACACGCACAACGACGACGGCCCATGGCGGCGCTGGACTGGATCTTCGTGGCGGTGCTGGGCGCTTCGCTGCTCGTCGGCGCGTGGCGCGGGCTGGTGTTCGAGCTGCTGTCGCTGGCCGGCTGGGTGGTGGCGTTCTTTGCGGCGCAGTGGTTCGCGGCCGACGTCGGCGCCTGGCTGCCCATGGGCGAGCCGGACGCGGCCTGGCGGCACGTGGCCGGCTTCGCGCTGGTGTTCGTCGGGGCGGTGTTCGCCTGCTCGCTGCTGGCCTGGCTGATCAAGAAGCTGATCGACGCCGTGGGCCTGCGGCCGGCGGACCGGGCGCTGGGCGCGCTGTTCGGCGTGCTGCGCGGCCTGGTGCTGCTGCTGGCGGCGACGCTGGTGGTGGGCTGGATGCAGCTGGGCGACGCGCCCTGGTGGCGCCAGTCGCAGGGCGCGCCGCTGCTGCAGCTGGCCCTGCAAGGCCTGCAGCCGGCGCTGCCGCAGGCGATGGGAAGGCATGTGCCGGCCTGGTAGCGCAGGCGGCGAGGCGGACAATTTATTCGGGGCGGCCACAAGCGGTCCTTTGGCAACACAACACTCTCACTTCAGCGCGAGAAACATCTATGTGTGGAATCGTCGGCGTGGTCAGCGCCAACCCCGTGAACCAGCTCATCTACGACGCGCTGCTGCTGCTGCAGCACCGCGGCCAGGACGCGGCCGGCATCGTCACCCAGGAAGGGCGCAAGTTCTTCATGCACAAGGCCAAGGGCATGGTGCGCGACGTGTTCCGCACGCGCAACATGCGGGCGCTGCCCGGCAGCCTGGGCCTGGGCCAGGTGCGCTACCCCACGGCCGGCAACGCCGCCAGCGAGGAAGAGGCCCAGCCGTTTTACGTGAACGCACCGTTCGGCATCGTCATGGTGCACAACGGCAACCTGACCAATGCACGCCAGCTGCGCCGCGAACTGGCCGAGACCGACCACCGCCACACCAACACCGAGAGCGACTCCGAGGTGCTGCTGAACGTGCTGGCGCACGAGCTGGCCCGCGCCAGCCGGGGCGCGCCGTTGCAAAGCGAGGACGTCTTCGCCGCCGTGCGCGCCGTGCACCAGCGCGTGAAGGGCTCCTACGCCGTGGTGGCCCTGATCGCCGGCTACGGCCTGCTGGCCTTCCGCGACCCCTTCGGCATCCGCCCGCTGTGCCTGGGCCGCGGGCCCGGCAACACCGTGATGCTGGCCAGCGAATCGGTGGCCCTGGAGGGCACGCTGCACCATCTGGAGCGCGACGTGGCGCCAGGCGAGGCGATCTTCGTGCACCCCGATGGCCGCATCGAGACCCAGCAGTGCGCTGCCGCCAGCCAGCTGGTGCCGTGCATGTTCGAATACGTCTACCTGGCCCGGCCGGACTCGGTCATGGACGGCATCTCGGTCTACCAGGCGCGCCTGAACATGGGCGAGACGCTGGCCAAGCGCGTGGTCTCCACCGTGCCGCCCAGCGAGATCGACGCCATCATTCCGGTGCCCGAATCCAGCCGCCCCAGTGCCATGCAGCTGGCGCAGCTGCTGGGCATTCCGTACCGCGAGGGCTTCGTGAAGAACCGCTACGTGGGCCGCACCTTCATCATGCCGGGGCAGTCCACGCGCAAGAAGTCGGTGCGCCAGAAGCTCAACGCCATCGCCAGCGAATTCAAGGGCAAGCGTGTGCTGCTGGTGGACGATTCCATCGTGCGCGGCACGACATCCAAGGAGATCGTGCAGATGGCGCGCGACGCCGGCGCCACGAAGGTCTACCTCGCCTCCGCCGCGCCACCCGTACGCTACCCCAACGTGTACGGCATCGACATGCCTACCTCCGAGGAGCTGATCGCCCACGGCCGCACGGTCGAGGAGATCCGCCAGTGGATCGGCGCCGACGCGCTGATCTACCAGGACGTGGAGGCCATGAAGCAGGCCGTGGGCCGCATCAACCCGCAGGTGCAGGGCTTCGAAGCCTCGTGCTTCGACGGCCGCTACATCACGGGCGACATCTCCGATGAGGACGTGGCGGCGCTGAACGCCGGGCGCAACCGCGGCGGTGACGAGGATGAGCAGGACACTTCGCGCCTGTCCCTGCCCAATGCGGACGTCGCCTGAGGCGGCGTGGCGCTCCTGAAAAGTGAGCAGCTGGCGCTTGATTTGTAGGGGCTTCAATATGAAATTACATTGAAAGCCTCACCAATCAAGCACAAGCAGCTATTGTTTTTGATGCAAGGATCACCACCGTGACCGAATCCACCCTGCCGGAGGGCCTGCACCCCGAGACCCTGGCCGTGCGCGAGGCCGTCGCCCGCAGCCACTTCGGCGAGCACAGCGAGGCGCTCTACCTGACCAGCAGCTTCGTGCAGACCGACTGCGCCAGCGCCGCGCGCCGCTTCGCCAACGAGGAGCCGGGCTACACCTACACCCGCACCGCCAACCCCACGGTCGCCAGCTTCGAGCGCCGCCTGGCCGCCATGGAGGGCACGGAATGCGCCGTGGCCACGGGCACCGGCATGTCCGCTATCCTGCTGATGGCGCTCACCGTGCTCAAGAGCGGCGACCACGTGGTGGCCTCGCAGTCCATGTTCGGCTCCACGCTGAAGCTGCTGGGCAGCGAGATGGCGCGCTTCGGAGTGGAGACGACCTTCGTCTCGCAGACCGACGTGCAGGCCTGGGAAGCAGCCATCCGCCCCAACACGCGCCTGCTGTTTGCCGAAACGCCCACCAACCCGCTGGGCGACCTGTGCGACATCGCCGCGCTAGCGAACATTGCGCACGCCCGCGGCATCCTGCTGGCGGTGGACAACAGCTTTTGCTCGCCAGTGCTGCAGCGCCCGGCGCTGCTGGGCGCCGACCTGGTGGTCTATTCCGGCACCAAGATCCTGGAGGGCCAGGGCCGCGTCATGTCCGGGGCCGTCTGCGGCACGCGGGCGCTGGTGGACAAGGTCATGGGCACCTTCATGCGCAGCGCGGGACTGAATCTGTCGCCGTTCAACGCCTGGGTGGTGCTCAAGGGCTTGGAGACGCTGGGCCTGCGCGTGCGCACGCAAAGCGCTGCGGCGCTGGAGCTGGCCGGGTGGCTGGAGCAGCATCCCAAGGTCGCCCGCGTGCATTACTCGGGCCTGGCCAGCCACCCGCAGCACCAGCTCGCCATGCGCCAGCAGGGCGGGCTGGGCGGGCCGGTGCTGGCGTTCGACGTGGTCGGGCAGGGGGCAGAGCAGCTGCGCGCCAACGCCTTCCACGTCATCGACAGCACCCGCGTGTGCTCCATCACCGCCAACCTGGGCGACGTGAAGACCACCATCACCCACCCGGCCAGCACCTCGCACGGGCGCCTGAGCGAGGAGCAGCGCCAGGCTGCCGGCATCGGGCAGGGGCTGATCCGCATCTCCGTGGGCCTGGAGCACCTGGACGACCTGAAGGCGGATTTGCTCCGCGGACTGGACACCCTCGCATGACTACGAACACCAAAGTACGCACCCGTTTCGCCCCGTCGCCGACGGGCTTCATCCACCTGGGCAACATCCGCTCGGCGCTGTACCCCTGGGCGTTCGCGCGCTCGCAGGGCGGCACCTTCATCCTGCGCATCGAGGACACCGACCTGGAGCGCTCCACCCAGGCCGCCGTGGACGTGATCCTGGAAGGCATGCAGTGGCTGCAGCTGGACATCGACGAAGGTCCGTTCTTCCAGATGCAGCGCATGGACCGCTACAAGGAAGTGCTGTCCCGGCTGCAAGCCAGCGGCCACGTCTATCCCTGCTACATGAGCGTGGAAGAACTCGACGCCCTGCGCGAGCGCCAAACCGCCGCCAAGGAAAAGCCCCGCTACGACGGCACCTGGCGGCCCGAGCCGGGCAAGGTGCTGCCTCCCATCCCTGAGGGCGTCAAGCCCGTGCTGCGCTTCAAGACGCCGCAGGGTGGCGTGGTTGCCTGGGACGACAAGTGCAAGGGCCGCATCGAGTTCCAGAACAGCGAGCTGGACGACCTGGTCATCGCCCGCCCGGACGGCACGCCCACGTACAACTTCTGCGTCTGCGTGGACGACATCGACATGGGCATCACCCACGTCATCCGTGGCGACGACCATGTGAACAACACGCCGCGCCAGATCCACATCTTCGAAGCGCTGGGCGCGCAGGTGCCGGTCTTCGCCCACCTGCCCACCGTGCTGAACGAGCAGGGCGAGAAGATGAGCAAGCGCAATGGCGCCAAGGCCGTCACGCAGTACCGCGACGAGGGCTACCTGCCCGACGCCATGGTCAACTATTTGGCCCGCCTGGGCTGGAGCCATGGCGACGACGAGATCTTCTCGCGCGCGCAATTCCTCGAATGGTTTGGCCTGGACCATCTGGGACGCAGCGCCGGCCAGTTTGACGAGGCCAAGCTGCGCTGGGTCAACGCCCAGCACTTGAAGGCCCTGGACGACGCCGAGCTGGCTGCGCTGGTGCGCCCCTTCGTGCTGCAGGTCGGTGTGAGCGCCGAGCAGCTCGACCAAGACGACCGCCTGCCCCGCATCTGCGCGCTGTTCAAGGACCGCTGCGAAACCCTGGTGGATTTGGCCGGCTGGGTGCGGCTGTTCTATGTGGACGCCATCGAGCGCAATCCCGAGGACGCCGCCAAGCACCTAACGGAGGCCCCGGCCCCGCTGCTGCAGGCCTTCGCCGCCGCCATCGCAACGGTGCAGTGGGATCGCGAGTCGATCGCCGCCGCCATCAAGCAGGTGCTGAAAGAGCAGGGCGCCAAGATGCCGCAGCTGGCCATGCCCGTGCGCGTGTTGACCCTGGGAACGGCCCACACGCCGTCGGTGGATGCAGTGCTGGAACTGCTGGGCCGCGAAAAAATCCTCGCGCGTTTGAAAAGCCTCTGAAAACCTGTCTATAATTCGAGGCTCAGCAGATGACGGGCAAGTGAAAACGAGTCACATCATCTAAGTGGGGGTATAGCTCAGCTGGGAGAGCGCTTGCATGGCATGCAAGAGGTCATCGGTTCGATCCCGTTTACCTCCACCACTGGTTGTTTTGAACGCAAGTTCTTAGGTTTTGACCCTATCGTCTAGAGGCCTAGGACACTACCCTTTCACGGTAGGTACCGGGGTTCGAATCCCCGTAGGGTCGCCAAGTTTGGCTGCACTTGGACTCATTCTTGAGTCGCAAAGCAGCTCCGACGCGGAGTGGTAGTTCAGTCGGTTAGAATACCGGCCTGTCACGCCGGGGGTCGCGGGTTCGAGTCCCGTCCACTCCGCCATAGGTTCCAAGCAAACGGGCCACATCGCACGATGTGGCCCGTTTTGTTTGGTGCTTGTGCATTGCGCATGAAAAACGCCTGCAACGCAGGCGTGTCAAGCGTTAGGTGCTATCGAAACGATATCACTTCGGTGCCAGACGGATGGCGCCGTCCAGGCGGATCACTTCGCCATTGAGCATGTCGTTCTCGAAGATGTGACGCACCAGCTTGGCATAGTCCTCGGGCGTGCCCAGGCGGCTGGGGAAGGGCACGCCAGCGGCCAGCGCGTCCTGCACCTCCTGCGGCATGCCGAACAGCATGGGCGTGCCGAAGATGCCGGGGGCGATGGTCATGTTGCGGATGCCGTTGCGTGCCAGGTCACGGGCGATGGGCAGCGTCATGCCGACCACGCCGCCCTTGGAGGCCGCGTACGCCGCCTGGCCGATCTGCCCGTCGTAGGCAGCCACGCTGGCGGTGGAGATCATCACGCCGCGCTCGCCTGTGGCCTCGGGCTCGTTCTTGCTCATGGCCTCGGCGGCCAGGCGGATCATGTTGAAGCTGCCCACCAGGTTGACCGTGATGGTCTTGCTGAAGGTGGCCAGAGCGTGGGCGCCGTTCTTGCCCACGGTCTTCTCGGCCGGGGCAATGCCGGCGCAGTTCACCAGGCCCATCAGCTTGCCCAGCGACACGGCCTTGGCCACCACGGCCTGACCGTCGGTCTCGCTGCTCACGTCGCAGCGCACAAAGGCACCACCGATTTCGCGCGCCACGGCCTCGCCCTTGTCTGCCTGCATGTCGGCGATGACCACCGTGCCGCCGGCCTGCGCCAGCATGCGTGCCGTGCCTTCTCCCAGGCCGGATGCGCCGCCCGTAACGATGAATACCTTGCCTTTGATGTCCATGTGGCTGTCTCCTGTGGTGCCGTTGACGTAAACGTCAATTATCACCGACGCATGGGTAAAAAAATGCCCGGCAGAGCCGGGCATCTGGGAGAGCAGGGTAGGTGATCAGCGGAAGCCCACGCGGTCCAGCATTTGCTGCACCTTGACCTGGTTGGCGCCTACCGCGCCGATCGGGATGGTTTCCGCCTTGAAGGGCTTGCCGCCCGTCATTGCCTTCAGCGCCGGGTTTTCCAGTTCTACGCCCTTGGCGGCAGGCCACTCGTTGTTGGCGTTGGCGAAGTAGTTCTGCGCCTCGGGGCTGGCGAGGTATTCCAGGAACTTGACGGCATTGTCCTTGTGCTTGGCGTGGCGCGCCACGCCGCCACCGGCGATGTTCAGGTGCGTGCCCCAGGATTCCTGGTTGGGGAACACCACGCCCACCTTCTGCATGATGGCTTTGTCGTCAGCCTTGTCGGAACGCATGATGCGCGCCAGGTAGTAGCTGTTGGTGACGGCCACTTCGCACTCACCCGTGGCCACGGCCTTGATCTGGTCGGTATCGCCGCCCTTGGGCCAGCGTGCCATGTTGTCCACCATGCCCTTGAGCCAGGCCTGGGTCTTTTGCTCGCCCATGTGCTCCATGACGGCGCCGAACAGGCTCAGGTTGTAGGGGTGCGAGCCAGAGCGGATGCACAGGCGGTCGCGGTTCTTGGGGTCGCCCAGCTCTTCATAGGTGTCCACGTCCTCGGGCTTGACCTTGGCCTTGTTGTAGACGATGACGCGGGCCCGCGTGGAGAGGCCGAACCAGGCGATGCCGCCATCCGGCGCCGGCTGGGCGCGCAGGTTGGCCGGGATGACGTCTTCCAGCAGCTTCGAGCGCACAGGCAGAAACAGGCCCTCGACCTCGCCGCGGTAGAAGCGCGCGGCATCCACCAGCAGGATGACATCGGCGGGCGAGGCCGCGCCTTCGGCCTTCAGGCGCGCCATGATGCCGGCGTCGTCCGAGTCCACACGGTTGATCTTGATGCCGGTGGTCTTGGTGAAGCCTTCGTACAGCGCCTCGTCCGTGGCGTAGTGGCGGGCGGAGTAGAGGTTGAGCACCTTTTCCTCCTGCGCACTGGCCGTGCCGGCGGCAGCCAGGACGCAGGTGAGCAGCAGGGTCTTGAGGCGGATGGACATGGGCCGGGGTTCTTTCTGCGAAATAGAAACGTCGGGATGATAAGGCAAACGAGAATCGTTCCCAAAAAAGCCGGTGCCTGAGCGGGACTCTCTGCAGGCAAAAAATGGGCAAAAAAAAGCCCAGTCAAGGACTGGGCTTGAAAGGATCCAGAAACGGAGTTTCGAGAGGATCCAAGGAGACAACTGGAGGATCTGGCGAGCCAGATCAGGTAGGTGCAATTATACGGGTAAACCCTGTGAATTGTCCAGCGATCAGCGCTTGCGTTGCGTGCTGGCCACTTCGGCCGTGGCGCGGCTGGCGCTGGTGGCCATGGCGTTGAAGTTGGCTTCGGCAACGTCGCTGGCCTGCTTGACGGCTTTTTGCACCGACTCAAAAGCGTTGTTGGCGGCGGAGACGGCGCTCTTGATCACGGCAACCGAAGTCTCCGAGCCGGCGGGAGCATTCTTGACGGCGGTGTCCACGAAGTTGCTGACGTTCTGCTGGACCTGGGCAGCCTGCGCTTCAAAAGCCTTGCCGAACTCGGTGCCGGTGCCCGAAGCGATCTCGTACAGGTGGCGGCTGTAGGCCACGGCCTTTTCGGCCAGGGGCTGGAACTGGCTGGCCTGCAGGGCCAGCAGCTGCTGCACGTCCTTGGCGGACAGCACGGCCTGGGTGTGGGTCGCGGCTTCGGTCAGAGCGGCGCGCGAGGCGGCCACATTCAGTTCCACAAGCTTTTCCATGCCTTCGAAAGCCTTGCTGGTCAGGCCGAACAGGGTTTCCAGGTTGGCCTTGTGGGAAGCGAGCAGTTGGTCTTGGGTCAGTGTCATGTCTTCTCTCCTGTGAGATGCCCCCGAAAAGAGGCGGGGTTGAGATGGCTGCGCTGTCCGGCCCTAAGGCACTTGCTCATGTTGCAGTGCAGCATAAGGCGAATTCTACAATGCTGAGGCGAACTTGCAAGAATTTTGTTGCAGTGCAGCAATTTACTTCGTAACAAGGTTTGAACGGTACCGCGGCCGGGCGCCGGCCTGGCTGGCACAATCGTTCGCCCATGAACGCTCCGCAATCCGCCAGCGCCCAGGACGGCCGCCAAGCCCGGCCCGCGCCGCAGCACCGCTCGTCCTATGCCGCCTTTCGCACCATCGGCTCGCGCTGGGCCGACAACGACATCTACGGCCACGTCAACAACGTCGTTTACTACTCGTGGTTCGATACCGCGGTGAACGGCCACCTGATAGAGCAGGGCGCGCTGGACATCCACGGCGGCGACACCATTGGCCTGGTGATAGAGACACAGTGCAACTATTTCGCACCGCTGGCCTTTCCGCAGACGGTGGAGGCCGGCCTGCGCGTGGCGCGCCTGGGCACCAGCAGCGTGCGCTACGAGGTCGGCCTGTTCGCCCAGGGCGAGGCCCTGAGCGCCGCCTGCGGCCACTTCATCCATGTCTACGTGGACCGGCAGGAACGCCGCCCGCGGCCGCTGCCAGAGCGCCTTTTGCAGGTGCTTCAGGCCCTGCAGATGCCCCCGGCGCCTCGCTAGTGCCCGCAGGACGGGTCGCGGCGTTGGTGCAACAATCGGGGCCGCTGCCGCCAGCCTCGTGCCTTTCTTTTTCTCCCGCGCGCGTTCTCGTCTCCGGTGCGCCGCCGCGTCTGCTTCCATGATCATCACCAGCCTGCTCGACACCGACCTGTACAAGTTCACCATGATGCAGGTGGTGCTGCATCAGTTTCCCGGCGCGCAGGTGGAGTACCGCTTCAAGTGCCGCAACCCCGGCGTGCAGCTGGCGACCTGCGTGAGCGAGATCCGCGACGAGATCCGCGCGCTGTGCAGCCTGTCCTTCCAGGACGCGGAGTTGAGCTACCTGCGCTCGCTGCGCTTCATCAAAAGCGATTTCGTGGACTTCCTGGGGCTGTTTCGCCTCAACGAGAAGTACATCCGCGTGAGCGCGCTGCCCTCGGGCGAGATCGACATCACCATCGCCGGGCCCTGGCTGCACACCATCCTGTTCGAGATTCCGGTGCTGTCCATCGTCAACGAGGTGTACTTCCGCCATCTGCACAACGTGCCGGACTACCTGGAGGGCCGCCGCCGGCTGGACGAGAAGATGGCGCAGCTGCAGCAGACCGGCCTGGAAGGCCTGAAGATTGCCGATTACGGCACGCGCCGGCGCTTTTCGCGCGCCTGGCACGAGGAAATCCTGCACGTGCTGCGCGCCCGCGCGCCCGAACAGCTGGCCGGCACCAGCAACGTGCTGTTCGCCATGAAGCTGGGCCTGACCCCCCTGGGCACCATGGCGCACGAATACCTGCAGGCCTGCCAGGCGCTGGGCCCGCGCCTGCGCGACACGCAGGTCTTTGGCTTCGAGGTATGGGCCAAGGAATACCGCGGCGACCTCGGCATCGCGCTGTCCGACGTGTACGGCATGAACGCCTTTTTGCGCGACTTCGACCTGTATTTCTGCAAGCTGTTCGACGGTGCGCGCCACGATTCGGGCGATCCGTTCGCCTGGGGCGAGCGCATGCTGCAGCACCTGCGCGACAACCGCGTGGACCCGCGCACCAAGACGCTGATCTTCAGCGACGGCCTGACGGTGCCGCGCATCGTGGAGCTGCATCGCCAGTTCCATGGCCGGTGCCAGCTGGCCTTCGGCATCGGCACCAACCTGACCAACGATCTGGGCTACGAGCCGCTGCAGATCGTCATCAAAATGACGCGCTGCAACGGCCAGCCGGTGGCCAAGGTGTCGGACGCGCCCGGCAAGAACATGTGCGACGACGAGAAATACCTGGCCTACCTGCGCCAGGTGTTCGAGATTCCATCCGTGCCTGAAGGCGCGTGAGCGTCCTGCAGCCGCACGCTGGCCGGGCGGTGGCAGGACAACGACCAGAGAGAGATCCAAGGAGATGAAATCCATGAAGCCCCTGCGCGCGCTGGCCCTGTCCGCGTTCTTCCTGGCGCCCGCCCTGGCCGCGGCCGCGGACATTGACGGCGCCCGCCTGTCCGTGCTGTGGGGCGTGCCTTTTGCCGGTGTGCTGCTGTCGATCGCGCTGCTGCCGCTGCTGGCGCCGCACTTCTGGCACCACCACTTTGGCAAGGTGACGGCTGCGTGGTCCCTGGCCTTCCTCGTGCCGTTTGCCGCCGCCTTCGGGCCGGCGGCCGCGGGGGCCGGCTTCGTGCATGCGCTGCTGGCCGAATACCTGCCCTTCGTCATCTTGCTGGGGGCACTGTTCACCGTGGCCGGCGGCATCTACATCCGCGGCAACCTGCAGGGCAGCGCGGCGCTGAACGCCGGGCTGCTGGCCATCGGCGCGGTGCTGGCCAGCTTCATGGGCACGACCGGCGCGTCCATGCTGCTGATCCGCCCGCTGATCCGCGCCAACGACGGACGCAAGCACATCACCCACGTGGTGGTGTTCTTCATCTTCATCGTCTCCAACGCCGGCGGCTCGCTCACGCCGCTGGGGGACCCGCCGTTGTTCCTTGGCTTCCTCAAGGGCGTGGACTTCTTCTGGACGATGCAGCACATCTGGATGGAGACGCTGTTCCTGGTGAGCGTGCTGCTGGTGCTGTTCTTCCTGCTGGACAGCTGGTTCTGGCGCCAGCCCGGCGAGCGCCTGGCCGTCGACCCCACGCCCGACACGCCGCCGGCCCGCTTCGGCTTCGACGGCAAGGTGAACTTCCTGCTGCTGGCCGTGGTGGTCGGGCTGGTGCTGATGAGCGGCGTGTGGAAGTCCGATGTGCAATGGGACGTGGCCGGCACCGCCGTGGGCCTGCCGGGCCTGGTGCGCGACGCCGGGCTGGTCCTGGTCACGCTGGTGTCGCTGGCCCTCACGCCGCGCCAGGTGCACGAGGACAACCAGTTCAACTGGGGCCCCATGCAGGAGGTGGCCAAGCTGTTCGCCGGCATCTTCCTGACCATCATCCCCGTCATCGCCATGCTCAAGGCGGGCGTGGACGGGCCCTTCGGCGCCATCGTGTCCGCCGTCACGCGCGCCGATGGCTCGCCCGACCCGGCCATGTACTTCTGGGCCTCGGGCCTGCTGTCGTCCTTCCTGGACAACGCGCCGACCTACCTGGTGTTCTTCAACACCGCCGGCGGCGACCCGGTGACCATGATGACGACGCACGCGGCCACGCTGGCGGCGATCTCCGCCGGCTCGGTCTTCATGGGCGCCAACACCTACATCGGCAACGCGCCCAACCTGATGGTCAAGGCGATTGCCGAGGACCGCGGCGTGAAGATGCCCAGCTTCTTCGGCTACATGCTGTGGTCGGTCGGCATCCTGGTGCCGCTGTTCGTCGTCATCACCTTCATCTGGCTGCGCTGAGCGCCATGCCCGCCAGCCCAGGAGCATTCCCCCTCATGACCAAGCCCCGCATCCTCATCGCCCGGAAGATCTTTCCGGAGGTCGTGCAGCGCCTGTCCCAGCATTTTGAGGTGCAGGCCAACGACGCCGACGTGCAGTGGACACCGCAAGAGCTGGCCGCCCAGCTGCAGGACAAGGACGGCGCCCTGACCACCGGCAGCCAGCGCATCGACGCGCAGCTCCTGGCCGCGTGCCCGCGCCTGAAGGTGGTGGCCAACATGGCCGTGGGTTACAACAACTTCGACGTGGCCGCCATGACGGCCGCCGGCGTGCAGGGCACCAACACGCCGGACGTGCTGACCGAGACCACGGCCGACTTCGGCTTTGCGCTGCTGATGGCCACGGCCCGGCGCATGGCGGAAGCCGAGCATTACCTGCGCGCCGGCCTGTGGAAGAACTGGAGCTATGACATGTTCGCCGGCAGCGAAGCGCACGGCAGCACCCTGGGCATCCTGGGCATGGGTCGCATCGGCCAGGGCGTGGCCCGGCGCGGTGCGCACGGCTTCGGCATGCAGGTCATCTACCACAACCGTTCGCGCCTGTCGCCCGAGCTGGAGGCCGAGTGCAAGGCGCAATACGTCTCCAAGGACGAGCTGCTGGCGCGCGCCGACCACCTGGTGCTGGTGCTGCCCTACACGCCCGAGTCGCACCACTCCATCGGCGCGGCCGAGCTGGCACAGATGAAGCCCACGGCCACGCTGATCAACATCGCGCGCGGCGGCATCGTCGACGACGCGGCGCTGGCCCAGGCGCTGAAGGACCGGCGCATCGCCGCCGCCGGGCTGGACGTGTTCGAGGGTGAGCCCAGCGTGCACCCGGCGCTGCTGGAGGTGCCCAACGTGGTGCTCACCCCGCACATCGCCAGCGCCACCGTGGCCACGCGCCTGGCCATGGCCAACCTGGCAGCTGACAACCTGATCGCCTTCTTTGACGGGCGCGGCGCCCTCACGCCGGTGAATGCGGTGGCCCCATAATTGCAAGCAAAAACGGCCTCCAGCCCTTGCTGGGCAAGCGCTGGAAGCTATCAAAACAGTAGTCCCATATGGCCCTTGAAATGATCGCCGCACTGGCCTTGCTGGTGCTGATCGCCCTGCTTTTGGGTGCGCTGCTGCTGCGCCCGGCGCGCGTGCAGCTGCCTCCCGAATGGCTGCAGCAGCTGAGGAGCCTGGAAGCAGCCGTGCAGTCCACCCAGCTGGCCGTGGCGCGCAACGACGGCGCCCTGGCCGCCATGGACCAGCAGCTGCGCGGCTTCGCCCAGGCCACGCAGTCGCTGCTGGACGAGCGCCTGGCGCAGGCCCGCCAGGACGCCGCCGCCGGCCGCAAGGAGCTGTCGGAGGCGCTGGCGTCCTTTCGCGCTGAGCTAGCGCAGACCACGCGCACCCTGACCGACGGCAGCACCAAGTCGCGCGAGGCCATCGGCGAGAGCACGCAACTCTTCGGCCAGCGCATCCAGGAGCGTTTCGATGCTTTAAGCCTGTCCACGCACAGCACGCTGGATTCGCTCAAGGGCGACATCCACACCCAGCTGTCGGCCATGGCGCTGGCGCTCAAGGAGCAGCTGGCCGGCAACACGCGCCAGCTGGGCGAGCTGGCCGCCAGCAGCCAGCAAAGCGCAGAAGCCCTGCGCGGCGCGCTCAACGAGCGCCTGGCCGCCATCCAGAGCGACAACGCCGTGCGGCTGGAGGAGATGCGCCGCACGGTGGACGAGAAACTGCAGTCCACGCTGGAGCAGCGCCTGGGCGAATCCTTCAAGCTGGTCAGCGATCGGCTGGAGCAGGTGCACAAGGGCCTGGGCGAGATGCAGACCCTGGCCGGCAGCGTGGGCGACTTGAAGCGCGTCATGACCAACGTGAAGACGCGCGGCACCTGGGGCGAGCTGCAGCTGGGCATGATCATCGACAACGTACTCACGCCCGAGCAGTACGCCAAGAACGTCAAGACCATGCCCGGCAGCGAGGACCTGGTGGAGTTTGCCATCCGCCTGCCGGGCCGCCTGGACGAGCAGCCGGTATGGCTGCCCATCGACTCCAAATACCCGGTGGAGCATTACCAGCGCCTGCTGGACGCGCACGACGCGGCCGACAAGGCGCTGCTGCTGTCGGCCGGCAATGCCTTCGAAACCTCGATTCGCCTCGAGGCGCGCAAGATCTCGGCCAAGTACGTCTCGCCGCCCTACACCACCGACTTCGCCGTGCTGTACCTGCCCACCGAGGGGCTGTTCGCGGAGGTCATGCGCCGGCCCGGCCTGGTGGAGGCGGTGCAAAACGAGTGCCGGGTGATGATCACCGGCCCGGCCAACCTGGCGGCCATGCTCAATAGCCTGCAGATGGGCTTCAAGACCCTGGCCATCGAGAAGCGCTCCTCCGAGGTGTGGGGCGTGCTGGGCCAGGTCAAGACCGAGTTCGCCAAGTTCGGCGACGTGGTGGAGGCCACGCGCAAGTCCATCGACGCGGCGGCCAAGAAGTTCGAGCAGGTGGGCGTGCGCACGCGCGCCATCCAGCGCCGCCTGCGCGACGTGCAGGAGCTGCCCGCGCCGCAGGCCGACGGTGCCGTCGCTGCTGCTGCCGCCGCCGCGCTGGCGCAGGAAGAGCTGGAGATCGAATCCGGCGACGAGGTGGGTGACCAGGCGCCAGGCGGCGCCGCATGACGGCGCCGCCGCCGGCGCCGGCAGGGGCCACGGAAGACGAGCCCGCCACACTGCGCACGCTGGCGCGGCTGATCGCGGCGCAGGTCTGCATCCACGCGGCCATGACCGGCCTGCGCATGGCCGCGCCGCTGCTGGCCCTGCGCGAGGGCTATGGGCCGGCGGCGGTGGGCTTTTTGCTGGCGCTGTTCGCGCTGTCCCAGGTGTTCCTGGCGCTGCCGGCCGGGCGCTACGCCGACCGCCACGGCCTGAAGCGCCCGGTGCGCCTGGCCGTGGTGGCCGCCAGCCTGGGCGCCGCTGCGGCGCTGGCGCTGCCGGTGTTCGCGATGCTGTGCGTGGGCGCACTGCTCACGGGCGGGGCCACCGGGGTGGCGACCATCGCGCTGCAGCGCCACGTGGGCCGCGCCGCGCACGACGCCACGCAGCTGCGCAGCCTGTTCAGCTGGCTGGCCATCGGGCCGGCCGTCTCCAACTTCATCGGCCCGTTCAGCGCCGGCCTGCTGATCGACCATGCGGGCAGCGAGGCCGGCAGCCTGACGGGCTTTCGCGCGTCGTTCGCGCTGATGGCGCTGTTTCCGCTGTTCACCTGGCTGCTGGTGCGCCGCACGCAGGAGCTGCCGCCGGTGCTGGCGCCGGTGGGCGGGCCGCGCGCCAGCGCCTGGGACCTGCTGGCCGACGAGCGCTTTCGCCGGCTGCTGCTGGTGAACTGGCTGCTGTCCTCGTGCTGGGACGTGCACACCTTCGTCGTGCCGCTGCTGGGGCACGAGCGCGGGCTGTCGGCCTCCGTCATCGGCACCATCCTGGGGGCCTTCGCCGTGGCCGCCGCCGTGGTGCGGGTGCTGATCCCGCTGGTAGCCAAGCACCTGCGCGAGGCCAGCGTGGTGGCAGGCGCCATGCTGGCCGCGGCGGTGCTGTTCGGCGCCTACCCGCTCATGCCCACGGCGCTGCTGATGGGTGCGTGCTCGGTGCTGCTGGGGCTGGCGCTGGGTTCGGTGCAGCCCATGGTCATGAGCCTGCTGCACCAGATCACGCCGCCGCACCGCCACGGCGAGGCCCTGGGCTTGCGCGTGATGGCCATCAACGGCTCCAGCGTCGCCATGCCGCTGCTGTTTGGCAGCGTGGGTACGGTGATCGGCGTGAGTGGGCTGTTCTGGGTGGTGGGTGCCCTGGTGGGCGTGGGCTCGCGCATGGCCCTGCGGCTGCGGGCCTGAAGCCGGCTTTTTCTACAGCCCGTAGAAGGTGCGGATGATGTCCCAGGCCTCGGCCGGGTCGTCGGTGATGTGGAACAGCTCCAGATCGGCCGGCGAGATGGTGCCATGCTCCAGCATCACATCGAAGTTGATGAGCGCGCGCCAAAAGGCGCTGCCGAACAGCACGATGGGCACGGGCTTGGCCTTGGTGGTCTGCACCAGGGTCAACACCTCGAACAGCTCGTCCATGGTGCCGAAGCCGCCGGGGAAGACCACCAGCGCCTTGGCGCGCATCATGAAGTGCATCTTGCGCATCGCGAAGTAGTGGAACTTGTACGACAGCGACGGCGTGATGTAGCGGTTGCCGCTTTGCTCGTGCGGCAGCGTGATGTTCAGCCCCACGTTGGGCGCGCCGACCTCATGGGCGCCGCGGTTGGCGGCCTCCATGATGCCCGGGCCGCCGCCGGTGCAGATGTACATGCGCTCAGGCAGAGGACGCGCCTCGCTGAAGGTGGCCACCAGCGCGGCGAAGCGGCGGGCGGCGTCGTAGTAGGTGGCGTTGCGCACGGCGCGCTCGGCCAGGGCAATGCGCTGCTCGTCGCCGCTGGCGCGCGCGTCTTCCAGCAGGCGCTGGGCGTCCTCGGGCGCGAGAAAGCGCGCGCTGCCATACACCACGATGGTGTTTTCCACACCCTGGGCGGTCTGGCCCAGGTCGGGCTTGAGCAGCTCCAGCTGAAAGCGAATGCCGCGCGTCTCGCGGCGCAGCAGGAATTCCGGGTCGGCGAAGGCCAGGCGGTAGGAATCGGCGTGCAGCGGGTTGCCGGAAACGGCGTAGTTGTGCAGCTCGGACCAGGCGTGGGCCAGGCGGCTGTCCTGCAGTTGGGTATTGGCGTCCATGGGGTTATCTTAATGAAATCGGCCTCCAGCGCTTGTTGGACAAGCGGTGGCAGCTATGAAAATGGTAGTGGTCAAAGGCTGCGCAAGAGCCAGGCGCCACTGTGCAGCCCGGCCCAGGCCGCCATCAGCGAGCCTGCCACGTGCAGCAGCGTCACCAGGAGCGCCAGGCCCAGCCGGCCCTGCAGCAGCAGGCCCAGCACCTCGGCCGAGAAGGTGGAGAAGGTGGTCAGCGCCCCCAGAAAGCCGGTTATGGCCATCAACCGCCACACTGGGTCCAGCTGCGGCAGTGCCTGCAGCAGGGCCAGGGCCAGGCCGACCAGGTAGCCGCCGGCCAAGTTGGCCGCCAGCGTGCCCCAGGGCAGCAAGGCACCGGGCGTGTTCAGCCACAACGCCAGGCGCCAGCGCGCCAGGGCGCCGGCGCAGGCGCCTATGCAGATGGCGGCAACTTGCAGCATGGGCTGCGATTGTAGGAAGAGGAGGGTGGCGGGCGTGCCGGCTCAGCGCACGGTCATCTGCTGCGGCAGCCAGGTGGCGATGCCGGGGAAGAGGTAGATCAGCGTCACCGCCACGCACATCAACAGGAACATGGGCAGGGTCACCTTGGCGATCCAGGGCAGGTGGCGGCCCGTCATGCCCTGCAGCACGAACAGGTTGAAGCCCACGGGTGGCGTGATCTGCGCCATCTCCACCACCAGCACCACGAAGATGCCGAACCAGATCGGGTCGATGCCGGCGGCCTGCACGGTGGGCATGACCACACCCATGGTCAACACCACCATGGAGATGCCGTCCAGAAAGCACCCCAGCACGATGTAGAACACCGCCAGCGCCGCGATGAGCTGCGCACGCGTGAGGCCCAGCGAGGCGATCCACTCCGCCAGGTGCCGCGGCAGGCCGATGTAGCCCATGGACAGCGTCAGGAAGGCGGCGCCGGCCAGGATCAGGGCGATCATGCAGTACAGCCGCGTGGCGCCCATGAGCGATTCGCGAAAGCTTCCCCAGTTCAGCGAGCCCTGCACCGCCGACAGCACGAGCGAGCCGACCACGCCCACGGCGGCGGCCTCCGTGGCCGTGGCCAGTCCGGTGTAGATGGAACCCAGCACCGCGGCGATCAGCAGCACCACGGGGATCAGCGCGCGCGACTCGGAGAGCTTTTGCATGAACGACATGCGGTTCTCGGCCTGCGGTACCTGATCCGGATGGCGCAGCGCCCACAGCATGATGTAGCCGGAAAACAGCGCCGCCAGCAGCACGCCCGGCAGCACGCCGGCGATGAACAGCTGGCTGATGGACACCTCGGCCGTCACGCCGTAGACGATCATGATGATGGACGGCGGAATCAAGAGGCCCAGCGTGCTGGCCCCGGCCAGGGTGCCGACCACCATGTGGGCCGGGTAGCCGCGGCGGGTCAGCTCGGGCAGCGTCATCTTGCCGATGGTGGCGCAGGTGGCTGCGCTGGAGCCGGAGACGGCGGCGAAGATGGTGCAGCCCACCACGTTGGTGTGCAGCAGCCGCCCGGGCAAGGACTGCACCCAGGGTGCCAGGCCCCGGAACATGTCCTGCGACAGCCGGGTGCGAAACAGAATTTCGCCCATCCAGATGAACAGGGGCAGGGCGGTGAGCGTCCAGCTCGACGACGAACCCCAGATGGTCACCGCCATGGCGTCGCCCGCCGGGCGCGACGAGAACAACTGCATGCCGATCCAGGCCACGCCCGACAGGGTCAGGCCGATCCAGACGCCGCTGGCCAGGATCAGGAACAGCGATGCGATCAGCAGGCCGGTGATGGCGAGGTCGCTCATGCGGACGGTTCTTTCTGGTTGTCTTTGGGTCCTGCCGTGGGCAGGCCGCTTTATTCGTTGCGCAGCGCCTCGCCGGGCTGGGGCTGGACGCGGCGGCCCCGCATCTCCAGCACCAGCTCGTCCAGGCAGGCGATAGCCATCACGGCCGCGCCCAGCGCCATGCACAGCTGCGGCAGCCACAGCGGCGTGGCGTCGTTGCCGGTAGAGATGTCGTTGAACTCGTGCGACTGCCAGGCCAGGCGGATGCTGTACCAGGCGAACAGCAGCGCCAGCAGGGTGCCCAGCGCCAGCGCGAACAGCTCCAGCGCCCGGCGCCAGGGCCCGCGCAGGCTGCTGATCACCAGCGTGACGCGAATGTGCTCGCCGCGCTTGAGCGTGTGCGCCAGGGCGAGGAAACCCGCGCCGGCCATCAGGTAGCCGGCGTAGGCGTCGATGCCCGAGATGTGGAAGTTGAGCTGCCGCCCGGCGATGGACAGCAGCACTGCCCCCAGCAGCGCCACCATGCATACGGCGGCAAGAAAGGCGGTGCTGTCATACAGCTGATCAAGCAGGCGGCGCATCGTCGGGACGGCTGGCGCTTACTGCTTGCGGTAGGCGTCCACCAGCGCCTTGCCGTCGGGACCGGCCTTGTCCAGCCATTCCTTGAGCATGGTTTCGCCCACCTTGGCCATGTCGGCCTTCAGCTGGGCGCTGGGAGGCAGCACTTGCATGCCCTCGGCCTTGAGCTTGGCGAGGGTGTCGTCGTTCACGCGGCGGCTGGCGGTCCAGCCGCGCTTTTCGGCCTCGGCGGCGGCCTTGAGCACTGCGTCCTGGGTGGGTTTGTCCAGCGCGTCGAAGGCCTTCTTGTTCATGATGACGGCGTTCTTGGGCAGCCAGGCCTGGGTGTCGTAGTAGTACTTCAGGTGCTCGTAGAGCTTGCTGTCCACGCCGGTGGCGCCAGAGGTCATGGTCGACTCCACCACGCCTGTGGCCAGCGCCTGCGAGAACTCCGCCGCCTGCACCGTCACGGGCTGGGCGCCCACCAGTTCCGCGATGCGCGCGGTGGCCGGGCTGTAGGCGCGCCATTTGATGCCCTTCAAGTCGGCGGCCGTCTCGACCGGCTTCTTGGTGTAGATGCCCTGCGGCGGCCAGGCCACGGCGTACAGCAGCACCATGCCCTGGTCGGCGAGCTTTTTCTCCAGGTAGGGCTTTTGCGCCTGGTACAGCTTCATGGAGGCGTCGTAGCTGTCCGCCAGGAAGGGCAGGCCGTCCACGCCGAAGATCTGCCACTCGTTCTGGAAGTTGACCAGCAAAATCTCGCCCAGCTGCGCCTGTCCGCCCTGCACGGCGCGCTTGATCTCCGGTGCCTTGAACAGCGCGGCATTGGCATGCAGCGTGATCTTGAGCTTGCCGCCCGAGGCCTTGTCCACGTCGCTGATGAACTGCGCCATGTTCTCGGTGTGGAAGTTGGTCGCCGGGTAGGCGGCGGCCATGTCCCACTTGGTCTGCGCCAGCAGGGCGGGGGTGCTGAAGGCGCCGGCTAGCGCAACGGCCAGGGCTGCAAGATATCGTCGCTGCATCTCGTGTCTCCGTGAGGTGGGTGTCGTCCGTCAGCCCGGGGTCAGGGCCCGTTCAATGTAGCGGTGCACCGGTGCCCTGGCCCTAGGTGATTCACCTGAATGTCAACAAAATGCTGGCAAATCGTCACAAGGAGAGGAATGCCTGTGAGCTGCTGCCTTAGCATGCCGGCACGCAACTCCATGGGAGACGGACCATGAATGCAGCCGGCAAGAACGCCAAACCCGCCCGCCGGACCGCCCCGTCCGCCGGCGAGACGCGTGCGCCCATCGTCTCCTCCTCGCACCTGGTGTCCACCCACAGCGCGGAGATGAGCGAGTTCGAGTTCGGCCTGATCGTGGCCGGCAACGCCTTCCACCGCTGGGTGGTGCACTGCATGGCCGCCGCCGGGCTGCGCGACCTGACGCCGCTGGACGTGGTGGTGTTGCACCATGTCACGCACCGCGCCCGCGACAAGCGCCTGGCCGACATCTGCTTCATCATGAACGTGGAGGACACCCACGTGGTTAACTACTCGCTCAAGAAGCTGCAGGCTTTGGGCGTGGTGGTCGCCAGCAAGAACGGCAAGGAGGTCACCTATGCCCCCACCGAGGCCGGCCGCGCCCACGTGGAGCGCTACCGCGCCATCCGCGAGGCCTGCCTGATCGACGCGCTGCATGCGCACGACGACCTGAACCGCGACATCGGCGAGCTGGCGCGCCTGCTGCGCATGCTCTCGGGCATGTACGACCAGGCGGCGCGGGCAGCGGCTTCCATGTAGGGTATTCCTGCCGCCGCGGCGGGGGGCGCTGCCTAGAATCTGCTGCACTGCAATACGAAACCCCGGCGGCCCGCGCCGCCGGACTCAGCGAGGATTCCCCGGTGCCAGAAAAAACCCCCGACCCCAGCCAGGACCCGAGCGCTGGCGCCGCCGCACCGCGCGAGCGCATCATCAAGAAGTACCCCAACCGGCGCCTGTACGACACCAACACCTCCACCTACATCACGCTGGCCGAGGTCAAGCAGCTGGTCATCGACGGCGAGCCCGTGATGGTGCGCGACGCCAAGACCGGCGACGACCTCACGCGCAGCATCCTGCTGCAGATCATCCTGGAGGAAGAAGCCGGCGGCGCGCCCATGTTCAGCGAGGCGGCGCTGGCCAACATCATCCGCTTCTACGGGCACGCCATGCAGGGCTTCATGGGGGCCTACCTGGAGAAGAACGTGCAGATGTTCAGCGAGGCCCAGGCCCGCCTGGCCGAGCAGGCGCAGGGGATGTCGCCGGACAAGTGGGCCCAGTTCATGCAGCTGAACTCGCCGCTCATGAAAAATTGGATGGGCAGCTACGCAGAGCAGTCGCAAAACGCCTTCGCCCAGATGAACGAGCACATGCAGCGCCAGACCGAGCAGATGCTGGAGGCGTTCGGCCTGAAAAAGCGCTGAGAAAAGCCCGGGCAGAAGCCGCACGGCAGCGCCGCCCGGGCGCAACCTGGGAAAATGCGGGCGATGAGCGAAGCACACGCCCCTACCCACCCCACTGCCGAGCAGGCGCCCAAGATCGCCTTCGCCAGCCTGGGCTGCCCGAAAAACCTTACCGACTCCGAACTCATCCTCACCCAGCTGTCGGCCGAGGGCTACCGCACCTCCAAGTCCTTCGAGGGCGCGGACCTGGTCATCGTCAACACCTGCGGCTTCATCGACGATGCCGTCAAGGAAAGCCTGGACACCATCGGCGAGGCCCTGGCCGGCAACGGCCGCGTCATCGTCACCGGCTGCCTGGGCGCCAAGGCGGGCAAGGAGGGCGGCACGCTGATCCAGGACGTGCACCCCAGCGTGCTGGCCGTAACCGGCCCGCACGCCGCGCAGGAGGTGATGGACGTGGTGCACCGCCATCTGCCCAAGCCGCACGACCCGTTCATCGACCTCGTGCCCGGCGCCTTCGGCGAGGCCGGCATCAAGCTCACGCCGCGCCACTACGCCTATCTCAAGATCAGCGAGGGCTGCAACCACCGCTGCACCTTCTGCATCATCCCGTCCATGCGCGGCGACCTGGTCTCGCGGCCCATCGGTGACGTGCTCAAGGAGGCGCGCGCGTTGTTCGAGGGTGGTGTCAAGGAGCTGCTGGTGGTCAGCCAGGACACGTCCGCGTACGGCGTGGACGTGAAGTACCGCACGGGTTTCTGGGACGGCAAGCCGGTGCGCACGCGCCTGTACGAGCTGGTGCAGGCCCTGGGCGAGCTGGCTAAGCCCCACGGCGCCTGGGTGCGGCTGCACTACGTCTACCCCTACCCCAGCGTGGACGAGCTGATTCCGCTGATGAACGAGGGCCTGGTGCTGCCCTACCTGGACGTGCCGCTGCAGCACAGCCACCCCGACGTGCTCAAGCGCATGAAGCGCCCGGCCAGCGGCGAGAAGAACCTGGAGCGCATCCAGCGCTGGCGCGAGGCCTGCCCGCAGCTGGTCATCCGCAGCACCTTCATCGCCGGCTTTCCGGGCGAGACGGAAGAAGAATTCCAGCACCTGCTGGATTTCGTGCGCGAGGCGCGGATCGACCGCGCCGGCTGCTTTGCCTACAGCGACGTGCAGGGCGCCGTGGCCAACCAGCTGCCCGGCATGCTGCCCGTGCAGCTGCGCGAGGAGCGCCGCGCGCGCTTCATGGCGGTGGCCGAGGAGGTCTCCACCGCCCGCCTGCAGCAGCGCGTGGGCAGCACCATGCAGGTGCTGGCCGACAAGGCCGTCGGCCTGGGCAAGAAGGGCGGCGTAGCCCGCACCTATGCCGACGCACCCGAGATCGACGGCGTGGTGCACCTGCTGCCGCCCGAGAAGGCCAGCAAGACCTACAAGGCCGGCGAGTTCGTTCGCGCCCGCATCGTCGGCACGCAGGGCCACGACCTGGTGGGCCTGCCGGTCTGACTGGCGCGCTTCTGTTTTGATAGCTGCCAGCGCTTGCCAGTCAAGCGCTGGAGGGCAAAAAGACCATGAAAAAAGGCTTCCCGAGGGAAGCCTTTTTGCTGCTGAGAGGCCGAAGCCCGATCAGACGCGCTTGCGGTACTCGCCGGTGCGGGTGTCGATTTCGATCTTGTCGCCCTGGTCCACGAACAGCGGCACGGGCACTTCGAAGCCGGTGGCGATCTTGGCAGGCTTGAGCACCTTGCCCGAGGTGTCGCCCTTGACGGCCGGCTCGGTCCAGGTGATCTCGCGCTCGACGCTGGTGGGCAGCTCGACCGAGATGGCCTTGCCGTCGTAGAACACCACTTCGGCGGTCATGCCATCTTCCAGGTAGCTGATGGCGTCGCCCATGTTGCTGGCTTCCACCTCGTACTGGTTGTATTCGGAGTCCATCCAGACGTACATCGGGTCGGCGAAGTAGGAGTAGGTGCACTCCTTCTTGTCCAGCACGACGTTGTCGATCTTGTCGTCGGCCTTGAAGACGATTTCCGTGCCCATGTTGTTGAGCAGGCCCTTGAGCTTCATGCGCACGGTGGCGGCGCCGCGGCCGCCGCGGGCGTATTCGGTCTTCAGGACGATCATGGGGTCCTTGCCCTGCATGATCACGTTGCCGGCGCGGATTTCTTGAGCGATTTTCATGGCTGGTTGCCTGGGTAGTGAAGGGTGGGCCGCTGCACCGTCGGGCAGGGCGGGCTGGCAGCGCGGGCTGCCTTTTCCACCCCGGCGCCAGGTGCGTGCGCGGCGGGGGCGCCGGCGGGGCGTCGCTACCCAGGGGCAGCTGCCGATCGTTAGTGGCGCAAAGCCTGCGATTCTAACTTTTCTGCTGAACAAAACCCAGCAGTTGTGTCAACAAATCCGGCTGCTGCATAAGGCGATTGTGCGCCGCCAGGGTGCATTCGCGCCAGTCCTGCAGCGTGGCGGGCTGCAAGGCGGGCAGGGCGGCGGGCGCTGCCAGGCCGTTCCAGGCCAGGTGCGCCTGGCGCAGCGAGGCGGGGGCCTGCAGCCAGTCCAAAAAAGCGTGCAGCTTGGCGTGGTGGGCGTCGTCGTGCTGGGGATAGATGTGCCATACGAAGGGCTGGCCGGCCCACAGGGCGCGCACCAGCGAGTCCTCCCCGCGCACGAAGTTCAGGTCGCAGGCCCACAGCATCTCGTCGAAGGCGGATTGCGGGCGGGGCGGCAGGTATGAAACTGATAGCTGCCCGCGCTTGTCTAGCAAGGGTTTGAGGCCGATTTCATGCAAATCGGCGCCCAGCACGGCGTGCAGCGCCGCGGCGGCCCGGCCGGGCGTGGCCAGCAGGTGGGCGCCGGCCAGGCCCTCCAGCTGCCGCACCAGCTGCGCGAGGGCCGGTGGTTCATAGCAAAACAGCGAGACGGCCAGCGCATCCGGCGCGATGCCGTGGCGCGCGCGCCAGGCGCCGCGGTCGAAGGCGCCCTGGCGCGCGGCCAGATCCGCCTCGCGCAGCAGGCCGCCGGTGCGCGGCGTGAAGCCGGGGTAGAAGAACCAGCGCGTCAGCCCCGCGCCGGGGCCGGTGCCCAGAGGCGACGGCAGCTGGTGGCAGCGCTCCACATAGCCCTCGGCCGACAGGTACTCCAGGTTGATCCACACGGGTTTTCGGGCCCTGGCCCTTGTGGCATCTGCGATGGCAGCTATGAATGCGGGAGCAATCTCGCAGCCGAAGGCCTCCACCACCACGTCGCCCGGGCCGCCCTGCGGTGCCTGCGCGGGCCAGGGCAGCACCTGCACGCCGGGCGCGCCCTGCGGTGCCATCCACGCCAGGGCGCTGGTGTCGTCCGTCCACAGGCGCACGGTGTGCCCGCGCGCGCCCAGCTGCGCGGCCAGGCGCCAGCACACGCCGATATCGCCGAAGTTGTCGATGACCTGGCAGAAGAGGTCCCAGCGCAGCCCGCTCATGCACCGTCCTCGGAGGCGGGGGCACGCAGGTGTTCGACGAACAGCCGCGCCACGCTGGACAGCGATTCGTCCGCGCGCACGCACAGCGACAGGCGCCGCCGCGCCCAAGGCTCGGCCAGGGTGACGGTGCGGATGGCCAGCGTGCCGCGCAGCAGCTGCGCGCTGCCGCGCGGCAGCACGGCCACGCCCAGCCCGGCGGACACCATCAGGCACAGCGCGTCGTAGCTGGTGACCTGCATGCGCAGCTTCAAAGGCGCCTCCAGCTCGGCCGCGGCGCGCGTCAGCTGGTGGTTGATGGCGCTGCCCGGGTGCATGCCGACGAAGTCCCAGGGCAGGGCCTCGGCCAGGCGCACGCTGCGCCGTCGCGCCAGGGCATGGCCGGCGGGCACGATCAGCACCAGCTCGTCCTCGCGCCAGGGCAGCAGCTCCACGCGTTCGCCGTAGCTGCCGTGGTGCAGGATGCCCACGTCGGCCGCGTTCTCCGCCACGGAGCGCGCCACGGCGGTGCTGATCTGCTCCTGCAGCTGCACCTGCACCTGCGGGTGCGCGGCCATGAAGCGCTGCAGCTCGCCCGGCAGGAACTGCGTGATGGCCGAGATGTTGGCCACCACGCGCAGGTGCCCGCGCACGCCGGCGCGAAAGTCGCGCATCTGCGCACCGATGCCATCCAGGTCGTTGAGCACGCCCCGCGCCAGGTGCAGCAGGGCATAGGCAGCGGCGGTGGGCTCGGTGCCGCGGTTGCTGCGCGCGAACAGCTCCACGCGCAGCACGCTCTCCAGCTCGGCCAGGCGGCGGCTGGCGGCCGAGGGGGCGATGTGCTCACGCGCGGCGGCGCGGGCGATGGCGTTTTCCTCCATCACCGCGACGAACAGGCGCAGCGAGAGCGGGTCGAGTTTCATGGGCGGCGATGTTAGAGCCTGTTCAATGCCTTACGCCCTGCCATGCCGCTTTGCGATGGCAGCGTCGCGCTTGAGCGTTTTGCACGCGCGGTGCGGCCACGCATCATGCGCGCGGCTATCGCAGGAGACATATGACGAGCAAGCAAGACACCGCCGCCCCCGCCGCCCTGGCCGGGGTGCGCGTGATCGAGATGGGGCAGCTCATCGCCGGACCGTTCTGCGGCAAGACGCTGGGCGAGTTCGGCGCCGACGTGGTGAAGATCGAGGCCACCGGCACGGGCGACCCGCTGCGCAACTGGCGCCTGCTCAAGAACGGCACCTCGGTGTGGTGGCAGGTGCAGTCGCGCAACAAGAAATCGGTGGCGCTGGACCTGCGCCAGGCCGAGGCGCAGGACATCGTGCGCAAGCTGGTGGCCGAGGCCGACGTGCTGATCGAGAACTTCCGCCCCGGCACGCTGGAGGGCTGGGGCCTGTCGCCCGAGGCGCTGCATGCCCTCAACCCGGGCCTGGTCATCCTGCGCATTTCGGGCTACGGCCAGACCGGGCCGTACCGCGACCTGCCGGGCTTCGGCGTGATTGGCGAGGCCATGGGCGGGCTGCGCCATCTCACGGCCGAGCCCGGGCGCGTGCCGGTGCGCGTGGGCGTGTCCATCGGCGACACGCTGGCAGCGCTGCACGGCGCCATCGGCGTGATGATGGCGCTGTACCACCGCAAGGTGAACGGCGGCGCCGGCCAGGTGATCGACGTGGCGCTGCACGAAGCGGTGTTCAACTGCATGGAGAGCCTGATCCCCGAGTACAGCGCCTTCGGCGCCGTGCGCGAGGCCGCGGGCAGCGCGCTGCCGGGCATCGCGCCCAGCAACGCCTACCCCTGCCAGGACGGCTGGGTGCTGGTGGCCGGCAACGGCGACAGCATCTTCAAGCGCCTGATGGCCGCCATTGGCCGCGCAGACCTGGGCGACGACCCGCAGCTGGCCGACAACGCCGGCCGCGTGGCCCGCGTGGCCGAGATCGACGCCGCCATCGGCGCCTGGACGCGGCAGCGCACCGTGGCCGACGTGATGCAGCTGCTGGGCCAGGCGCGCGTGCCGGCCGGCAAGGTCTACACCGCCCGCGACATCGCCGAGGACCCGCACTACCGCGCCCGCGACATGCTGCTGACGCAGCGCACGCGCGACGGCGACGAACTGCTGGTGCCGGGCATCGTGCCCAAGCTGTCGGCCACGCCGGGCCGCGTGCGCAGCAGCGCGCCCAACCTGGGCGATGACACCGACGCGGTGCTGGCCGAGGCCGGCCTGACGGCCGAGCAGATCGCGCTGCTGCGCGCCAAGGGAGTGATCCAGTGAAGACCAACAACGTATGGAACGGCGCCGGCCGGCGCATCGAGATCTGCGACGTGGGCCTGCGCGACGGGCTGCAGATGGAGGCGCAGTTCGTGCCCACCGAGGACAAGATCGCCCTGGTGGACGCCCTGTCGGCTGCGGGGGTGCGCAAGATCGAGGTGACCTCGTTCACCTCGCCCACGGCCATTCCCGCGCTGCGCGACGCCGAGATCGTGATGCGCGAGATCGCGCGCCGCCCCGGCGTGACCTACACCGCCCTGGTGCCCAACGTGCGCGGGGCCGAGCGCGCCATCGAGTCCGGCACCGACGAGCTGAACCTGGTCATGTCGGTGAGCGAGACGCACAACCTGGCCAACCTGCGCATGACGCGGGCGCAGTCCTTCACGGCGCTGTCGCAGGTGATCGCTGTGGCGCGAGGCGCGGGCGTGCCGGTGAATGTGTCGCTGTCGTGCGTCTTCGGCTGCCCCATGGAGGGCGACGTGCCGCAGGAGGAAGCCCTTGCCTGGGTGCAGCGCTTCGCCGACATGGGGGTGGCCGGCATCACGCTGTGCGACACCACCGGCATGGCCTACCCGACGCAGGTGGCGCAGATCGTGGCAGCGGCGCTGGCGCGCTGGCCGCAGCGGGCTTTCACGCTGCACTTTCACAACACGCGCGGCTTGGGCCTGGCCAACGTGCTAGCGGCCATCGACGCGGGCGCCACGCGCTTCGACGCATCGCTGGGTGGCCTGGGTGGCTGTCCGTACGCGCCGGGCGCGTCGGGCAACGTCTGCACCGAGGAGGTGGTGCACGCGCTGCAGCTCATGGGCTATGACACCGGCATCGATCTGCCGGCGCTGCTGGACACGGCGCGGCGTCTGCCGGCGCTGATCGGGCACGAGGTGCCCGGCCAGATCACCAAGGCCGGCCAGCGGCTGGACCTGCACCCGCCGCCGGCCGAGCTGCCGGCCATCCGCGAGCGGGCACTGGCACGCGCCGCGGCTGCCTGAATTGCTTATTCCCTTTTTTCATTCACATCACCACTATCCATAAGAGGAGACATCCACCATGCACATGACTCGCCAACGCTTTCTGCTCGCCAGCCTGGGTGCCGCTGCCCTGGCCTGTGCCGGCGGCGCCGCCGCCCAGGCCTATCCGGCCAAGCCCGTAACCTTCGTCGTGCCCACGGCGGCCGGCGGCACCACCGACCTGTCGGCGCGCATGGTCGCGCAGGCGCTGTCGCCCGTGCTGGGCCAGTCGGTGGTGGTGGACAACAAGGGCGGCGGCAACGGCGCCATCGCCGCTGCCATCGTCAAGCGCGCCGAGGCCGACGGCTACACGCTGCTGATGCAGTACTCGGGCTACCACGTCATCTCGCCCCACCTGATGAAGACGCCGCAGTGGGATCTGAAGGACTTCCGTCCCGTCGCCAACGTGATCTCGGCGCCGCAGATCATCGTGGTGCGCGGCGACCTGCCGGTGAAGACGCTGCCCGAGCTGATCGCCTACGCCAAGGCCAACCCGGGCAAGCTGAACTACGCCTCGTCGGGCAACGGTTCGCTGCAGCACGTCACAGGCGCCATGCTGGAACAACAGGGCGGCGTGAAGATGGTGCACGTGCCCTACAAGGGCACCGGCCCGGCGCTGCAGGACCTGCTGGGTGGGCAGGTGGACCTGACGTTTGGCACCGCGCCGCCGTTCATGCCGCACATCCAGGCCGGCAAGCTGCGCGTGCTGGCCGTCACCGGCAAGGAGCGCCTGCCCAGCCTGCCGGACGCGCCCACCACCGCAGAGGCCGGCTATCCGGGCGTGAACGCCACCTCGTGGTTCGCGCTATTCGCGCCCGCCGCCGTGCCCCAGCCGGTGGTCGACCGCCTGGCCGCCGACCTGAAGAAGGTGGTGGAAGACCCGGCCTTCCGCAAGAAGGCGCAGGAGCAGGGCGCCAGCGCCGACTACCAGGGCCCGCAGCAGCTGGCCGAGCGCGTGAAGGCGGACTACGCCAATTGGGCGGGCGTCATCAAGAGCTCGAAGATCGAAGCTGAGTAAGTAAGGTGGCGTTTCCGGGTTGATCCCGGACCAAGAGCCAAATAGGCTGCCAGCGCTTGTCCGACAAGCGCTGGCAGCTCTTTTTTTGATAGTGAGTGGCCCGCGCCCCAGGCCTAGGTGGCGTGGCAGGCGGGCTGGATTTCCTGTAAATTCGTACAGTGAATTTGCAATCCAAGCTCGCCATCCTGGCCGACGCGGCCAAGTACGACGCCTCCTGCGCCTCCAGCGGGGCGGCGCCGCGCGACTCCGTCGGCGGGCGCGGCATGGGCTCCACCGAGGGCATGGGCATCTGCCACAGCTATGCGCCGGACGGGCGCTGCATCTCGCTGCTGAAGGTGCTGCTGACCAACTACTGCCAGTACGACTGCCTGTACTGCGTCAACCGCGTCAGCAGCAACGTGCCGCGCGCCCGCTTCGCGGTGCACGAGGTGGTGCGGCTGACGCTGGATTTTTACCGGCGCAACTGCATCGAGGGGCTGTTCCTGTCCAGCGGCATCATCCGAAGCCCCGACTACACCATGGAGCAGGTGGTGGAGGTGGCGCGCGTGCTGCGCGAGCAGCACGACTTTCGCGGCTACATCCACCTCAAGACCATCCCCGACGCCGCGCCCGAGCTGCTGGAGCGCGCCGGGCGCTTCGCCGACCGCCTGAGCATCAACATCGAGCTGCCGACGCCCGCAGGCCTGGCGGCACTGGCGCCGCAAAAGGACGGCGCGGCCATCGGGCGCTCGATGGCGCGCATGGCCGTGCACATCGAGGACGCGCGCCAGGCGCGGCGCGAGCAGGCGAGGGCGCCCGCCGTGTCGCTGGGCGCGGCGCGGCCTGCGCGGCGCGCGAGGCCGCCGGCCTTCGCCCCGGGCGGGCAGAGCACGCAGATGATCGTCGGCGCGGATGCCACCGACGACCGCACCATCTTGGACACCAGCGCCCGTCTGTACGGCTTGCACCGTCTGCGGCGCGTGTACTACTCGGCCTTCAGTCCCATTCCGGATGCGTCGCGCGGCCTGCCTTTGGCGGCGCCGCCGCTGCTGCGCGAGCACCGGCTGTACCAGGCCGACTGGCTGATGCGCTACTACGGCTTCGCACCCGGCGAGATCGTCTCGCCCACGCAGGGCGGCATGCTGGCGCTGGACATGGACCCCAAGCTGGCCTGGGCGCTGGCGCATCGCGAGCGCTTTCCGGTCGACGTGAACACCGCCCCGCGCGAGCTGCTGCTGCGCGTGCCCGGCCTGGGCGTGGGCTCGGTGGACCGTTTGCTGGCCGCGCGCCGCGTGCGCCGTCTGCGCCACGCCGACCTGGCGCGGCTGCACGTGCCGCTCAAGAAGGTGCTGGCCTTCGTCGAGGCCGCCGACCACCGCCCCGGCCGAGCGCTGGAGGCCGCCGACCTGGCCGCCCGTCTGGCCCCGCCGCCCGTGCAGCGCGGCCTGTTTGACTAGCGCCCAGCATGACCCTGCACACCGCCACCCTGGCGCACGCCACGGACTGGGACGGCTTTCGCCACGCTGCCCGTGCGCTGCTGCAGGCCGGCGTGCCGCCGCAGCACGTGCAGTGGTTCACTGAGCAGGACGCGGCGTGCGACCTGTTTGGGGACTGTGCCGGGCCGGCCCCGGAGCTGCCGCCAGCCGCCGGCCGGTGCGGCACTCGCTCCCACGCGCAGCCGCAACCCGTCGTCGGCCCGCGCGTGCCCGAAGGCTTCGTGCGTCTGTGCCAGCACCTGGTGCTGCACCGCGACCCGGCGCGCTTTGCCCTGATGTACCGCCTGTTGTGGCGCCTGCTGCACGAACCCGCGCTGCGCCACGACCCGCTGGACGCCGACCGGCTGCAGGCGCGGCACATGGCCCGCGCGGTGGCGCGCGACCTGCACAAGATGCACGCCTTCGTGCGCTTTCGCCCGGTGGTGGATGGGCAGGGGCAGACCGTGCACGTCGCCTGGTTCGAGCCCCGGCACTACATCGCCGAGGCGGCGGCGCCGTTCTTCGTGCGGCGCTTCACGCACATGCACTGGGCCCTGCTGACGCCGGACGCCAGCGTGCGCTGGGACGGCTGCCAGCTGCACCGGGGCCCGGGCGCGCAGCGCGCCGACGCGCCGCCGCCCGACGCCGGCGAGGCGCTGTGGCTCACCTACTACCGGCACATCTTCAACCCGGCGCGCCTGAACACCGCCGCCATGCACAAGGAAATGCCGCGCCACTACCGGCGCAACCTGCCCGAGGCGGCGCTGATCGGCGAGCTGGTGCAGGGCGCGCACGAACGCAGCGCGCGCATGGTGGAAGCGGAGCCGACCACGCCGCGCCGGCGCATTGCGCCGCTGGTGCCGCCGCGCGCCCAGGATTGAGAGCCTTTTTGGCCTCCAGCCCTTGTCCATCAAGCGCAGGCAGCTATTATTTTTGAAGCTGCCGCGGCTGCCACCACAATAGCGTCATGTCCGCTTCCCATTCCGATGAATTGCTGGCCCAGGTGGCGGCGCTGCCCCCGCTTCCGGGGGTGTACCGCTACTTCGACGCGCAGGACACGCTCTTGTACGTGGGCAAGGCGCGCAACCTGAAAAAGCGCGTCTCCAGCTATTTCACCAAGCAGCACGGCGGCACGCGCATCGGCCACATGGTGGGCCGCATCGCGCGGCTGGAGACCACGGTGGTGCGCTCCGAGGCCGAGGCGCTGCTGCTGGAAAACAACCTCATCAAGTCGCTCGGGCCCAAGTACAACATCCTGTTTCGGGACGACAAGAGCTATCCCTATCTGAAGATCACCGGCATCGCGCCCAAGGACGGCACGGGCGATGCCCCGGGCCAGCGCTTTCCGCGCATGGCCTACTACCGCGGCAGCACGGACAAGCGCCACCGCTACTTCGGGCCGTATCCTGGGGCCTGGGCGGTCAAGGAAACCATCCAGTTGCTGCAGAAGGTGTTTCGCCTGCGCACCTGCGAGGACACGGTCTTCGCCAACCGCACGCGGCCCTGCCTGCTCTATCAGATCAAGCGCTGCTCCGCCCCCTGTGTGCAGCTGGTCACGCCCGAGGCGTACGCCGGCGACGTGGCCAGCGCCGAGGCCATGCTGCGCGGCGAAACGCAGGAGCTGCTGGCCCAGCTGGAGCAGCGCATGCTGGGGTATTCGGAGCAATTGCAGTTCGAGCAGGCGGCCGAGGTGCGCAACCAGATCACGGCGCTGTCGCGCGTGCTGCACCAGCAGGCCATCGAGACGGTGAGCGACAAGGACGTGGACATCCTGGCTGTGCGCGTGCAGGGCGGGCGCGCCTGCGTCAACCTGGCCATGGTGCGCGGCGGCCGCCACCTGGGCGACCGCGCCTACTTCCCCGTGCACGTGGAGGAAGCCGCCGCTATCTATCACGCCGAGGACGAGGCGGCGCAGCAGCCGGGCCCGGACGGGCACGGCGTGGCGGCGCAGGTGCTGGCGGCCTTCATTGCCCAGCATTACCTGGGCGTGCCCGTGCCGCCCACGCTGATCGTCAGCGAGCCGGTGGACCCCGAGTTGCTGCTGGCCCTGGGCCAGCAGGCGGGCGTGCGCGTGACGGCCGTGCAGCAGCCGCGCGAGCAGCGCCGCGCCTGGCTGGACATGGCCCAGCGCGGCGCCGAGCTGCAGCTGGCCCGGCTGCTGGCCGAGGAGGGCTCGCAGCAGGCGCGCACCCGCGCGCTGGCCGAGGCGCTGGACCTGGAGCTGGAGAGCCTGGATCAGCTGACCATCGAGTGCTTCGACATCTCGCACACGGCTGGGGAGGCGACGCAGGCGTCGTGTGTCGTGTTCCATCACCACAAGATGCAAAACAGCGAGTACCGCCGCTACAAGATCGAGGGCATCACCGGCGGCGACGACTATGCCGCCATGCGCCAGGTGCTCACCCGGCGCTACTCGCACGTGGCCGAGGCGCAGCGCGAGGCCGGCGGCGCCGAGGTCACCAACCGCCAGGCGCGCCTGCCCGACCTGGTGCTGGTGGACGGCGGCAAGGGCCAGGTCAGCATGGCGCGCGAGGTGTTCACGCAGCTGGGCCTGGACGTCTCGCGCATCGTCGGCGTGGAGAAGGGCGAGGGCCGCAAGGTGGGGCTGGAGGAGCTGGTCTTCGCCGACGGGCGGCCCAAGATCTGGCTGGGGCGCGACTCGGCCGCGCTGATGCTGGTGGCGCAGATCCGCGACGAGGCGCACCGCTTCGCCATCACCGGCATGCGCGCGGCCCGTGCCCGCGTGCGCGTGGGCGGCAGCCGGTTGGAGGACATCCCCGGCGTGGGCCCGAAGAAGCGCGCCCGTCTGCTGCAGCGTTTCGGTGGCGTGCGCGGCGTGCAGGAGGCCAGCGTGCAGGACCTGGCCACGGTGGAGGGCATCTCCCAGGCGCTGGCCGAGGACATCTACCGCGCGCTGCGCTGAGCCTTTCTCAGGAAAACCCCCATGCCACAATCGCGCTCCATGTTTCTCACCATCCCCACCGTCATGACCTGGACGCGCATCGTCGCGATACCGCTGATCGTGGGGGTGTTCTATTTGCCGCTGAGGCCCGAAACCTGCAACCTGGTGGCCACGGTGATGTTCATCGTGTTCGCCGCTACCGACTGGCTGGACGGTTTTTTGGCGCGCAAGCTCAACCAGACCTCGGCCTTCGGCGCCTTCCTGGACCCGGTGGCCGACAAGTTCCTGGTCTGCGCCTCGCTGCTGGTGCTGGTGCACATGCAGCGCGCCGACGTGTTCGTGGCGCTCATCATCATCGGCCGCGAGATCGCCATCAGCGCCCTGCGCGAGTGGATGGCGCAAATCGGCGCCAGCCGCAGCGTGGCGGTGCACATGCTGGGCAAGCTCAAGACCACGGTGCAGATGGTGGCCATCCCCTTCCTGCTGTACGACGCCCGCGTGCTGGGCGTGGACACGCGCCTGTGGGGCACCTGGCTGATCTGGCTGGCGGCGGTGCTCACCGTCTGGTCCATGGCTTACTACCTGCAAAAAGCCCTGCCTGAAATTCGCGCGCGCGTGTCGCGCTGAGCGGCCCGGCCGGCTTGTCAATCCGGGCTGCGCCCTAGCGCTTGCGTTTGCGAGACAGCCCGGCGGTGACTGTAAATGCGACTAGAATTTGCCGTTGCACTTGCGCAGCCGTCGACAGGCTGCAAGCGGTCACATCCCCTTCGCCACGCGCCTCTGCCGATGCAGCGCACGGCGCCGCCAAGGCGGACCAAGACGCCAGAGACCCAACCTTTTCACCTACCGTTTACGCGAGAGGCTTCCTGTGAACAAGACCGAATTGATTGAGCACATTGCCAACAATGCAGACATCTCCAAGGCCGCCGCGGCACGCGCGCTGGAGTCGACGATCGACGCGGTCAAGAAGACGCTCAAGCGCGGCGGCACGGTGTCGCTGGTGGGTTTCGGCACCTTCGCGGTGGGCAAGCGCGCAGCGCGCACCGGCCGCAATCCGCGTACCGGAGCAACGATTAAAATCAAGGCTGCTAAAGTGCCGAAGTTTCGTCCGGGCAAGGCATTGAAGGATGCCCTGAACTGACATTTGAGATTGAAGGGGGGTGCTTAGCTCAGTTGGTAGAGCGGCGCCCTTACAAGGCGTAGGTCAGCGGTTCGACCCCGTTAGCACCCACCACCCGAATCCCCCGAAAAAATCAATCACAAGGCGAACGCGAGTTCGCCTTTTGTTTTTGCCTCGCCGTTGAAAGACTGACCGACCATGTTCGAATCCATCCGCAAGCACTCCAAGCTGGTCATGCTCTTGCTGTTCTTGCTGATCATTCCTTCGTTCGTCCTCGTGGGCATCGACAGCAACTACTTCACCGGCGGCAGCCCGGTGGTGGCACGCGTCGACGGCAAGGACATCACGCAGGACGAGTGGGACAACGCCCATCGCATGGAAAGTGACCGCCTGCGCGCCCAGTCGCCGGGCATCGACGGCCGGCTGCTGGATTCGCCCCAGGCGCGCTACGCCACGCTGGAGCGCCTGGTGCGCGACCGCGTGCTGCAGGCCGCTGCCAGCAAGATGCACCTCATGGCTTCCGACGCGCGGCTGGCGGCCGAGCTGCAGGCCATCCCGCAGATCGCCGCCCTCAAGCGCGCCGACGGCACGCTGGACGCAGAGGCCTACCGCGCCCTGGTGGGTGCGCAGGGCCTGACGCCCGAAGGCTTCGAAATGCGCATGCGCCAGGATCTGGCCATCAGCCAGGTGCTGGGCAGTGTCATCAACACGGCCACTCCTGCTCCGGCGGACGCGGCCCTGGCCTTCGACGCACTGCTGCAGCGCCGCGAGATCCAGGTGGCGCATTTCAAGGCGGCAGATTTCGCCAACAAGGTGAAGGTGACGGACGCGGATGTGCAGGCCTACTACCAGGAACACCCGGCACAGTTCCAGCAGGCCGAGCAGGCCACGGTGGAATACGTGGTGCTGGACATGGACGCAGTCAAGGCCGGCATCACCCTGAGCGAGGACGACCTGCGTACCTATTACAGAGAAAACCTGGCCCGCCTGGCCGGCCAGGAAGAGCGCCGAGCCAGCCACATCCTTATCAACGCCACCAAGGACGCCCCGGCGGCCGAGCGCGAGAAGGCCAAGGCACGCGCCGAGGAACTGCTGGCTCAGGTGCGCAAGGCCCCGGGCAGCTTCGCCGAAGTGGCCAAGAAGAATTCGCAGGACCCCGGATCGGCTCCCGAGGGCGGCGACCTGGGCTTCTTCGGTCGTGGCGCCATGGTCAAGCCGTTCGAGGACGCCGTGTTCGCCCTGAAGAAGGGCGAGATCAGCGATGTGGTGGAAAGCGACTTCGGCTATCACATCATCCAGCTGACCGACATCAAGACGCCGCGCCAGCCCAGCTTCGAGGAGTTGCGCGCGTCGCTGGAAACGGAGCTCAAGCAGCAACAGGCGCAGCGCAAGTTCGCCGAGGCCGCGGAAGCGTTCGCCAACGGGGTCTACGAGCAGTCCGACAGCCTGACCGCCGTGGCCGAGAAATTCCACCTGCAGGTGCGCACCGCATCGGGGGTGACTCGCCAGCCTGCGCCCGGCGCCGAAGGCGCACTGGCCAGCCCGCGCTTCCTGGAGGCGCTGTTCCAGCCCGAATCGCTGCAGAGCAAGCGCAATACCGAAGCCGTGGAGATTGCCACCAGCACTTTGGCAGCCGGTCGCGTCACCGCCTACCAGCCCGCGATGACGCTGCCGCTCGACCAGGCGCAGGGCAAGGCCCGCACGCTGTACCTGGCCTCCAAGTCCGCCGAACTGGCGCGCGAGGAAGGTGTGGCCAAGCTTGCCGCCTGGAAGGAAAACGCTGGCGCCGCCTCGGGCCTCGGCCAGCCGGTCATCGTCTCGCGCGAACAGCCCCAGGGCCAGGCGCGCGCCATCGTGGATGCCGCGTTGCACGCGCCGGTGGATGGTCTGCCCGCCTGGGTGGGCGTGAACCTGGGGCCGGACGGCTACGCCGTGCTCAAGGTCAACCGCATCGTGCCGCGAGAAGGCGTGGACGACGCTCGCCAAACCATGGAACGTCAGCAGTACGAACGCACCTGGTCCACGGCCGAAGCGCTTGCGTACTACGAAGTGCTCAAGCAGAACTTCAAGGTTCAGATCAAGGCCCCGCGCCCCAGCGCCAATCCTTCTGAGTAGGGCGAATCGGCGAATTGATGCGTTTTGCCTAAAATCGGCTTTTTGCCGCGCTATAATGCATGGCTACGGTGGCTGTAGCTCAGTTGGTAGAGTCCAGGATTGTGATTCCTGTTGTCGTGGGTTCGAGTCCCATCAGCCACCCCAGATACCCCAGATAAACAAAGGCGCTGCAACTTTCAAGGTTGCAGCGCCTTTTGTCTTGTGGCGTGTCAGTGACAGGCAGCCAACCCCAGTGATTGCTCCAGCGCCGCTGCCGGCATCGGTTTGGCGAAGTGATATCCCTGTGCCTCCTCGCAACCCTGCTCGCGCAGAAAGGCCAGTTGTTCGGGCGTTTCCACACCTTCTGCGGTGGTGCGCATTCCCAGGGCCTGGGCCATGCGGATGATGGCGCTGACGATGGCGCGATCGTTGCCGTCGTGGCCCAAGTCGCGTACGAAGGACTGGTCGATCTTCAGCCGGTGGATGCGAAAGCGCTTGAGCTGGCTGAGCGACGAGTAGCCCGTGCCGAAGTCGTCCACGGACAGGCGCACGCCCTGAGCGTGCATCCGGTCCATGATCTGCGCGGCGGCACCGGGGTCGCCCACGGCCACGTTCTCGGTCAGCTCCAGCTCCAGCCGGTCGCCGGGCAGCCCGTGCTCGGCCAGCAACTGGGCGATGAGTTCGGGCAGCTGCGGGTGGCGGAACTGCGCGGCCGACAGGTTCACGGCCATGGTCAGCGGTGGACGGCCCTGGTCCTGCCAGCGCTTGAGCTGCGCCAAGGCCGTGCGCAGCACCCACTCGCCGATGGCCACGATCTGCCCGCTGTCTTCGGCGATGGAGATGAACTCGGCCGGGCCGATGGGGCCCAGCTCGGGGTGGTCCCAGCGCAGCAGCGCCTCCACGCCGCACATTGCGCCCGTGGTCAGGCACATCTGTGGCTGGTAGTGCAGCGTCAGCTGCTGACGCTCCAGTGCCCGGCGCAGGGCGTTGGTCAGCGTCAGGGCCCGGGCCGACTGGGCCTGCATGCGCGGTGAGAAGAAGCGGTAGCCATTGCGGCCCTCGGCCTTGGCGTGATACATGGCCGTGTCGGCGGCCTGGATCAGCGTGTCGAAATCTTCGCCATGGTCGGGAAACAGGGCAATGCCCATGGACGGCGACATGCACAGCTCATGGCGGCCCAGCTGCAGTGGCTGGCGTGCGGCCTCCTGCATTTTGGCGGCTACACGGGCGGCGCCCTGGGCGTTGGCGCCCACCAGCAGCAGCACGAACTCGTCGCCACCCAGGCGGGCCACGGTGTCGCGGTCGCGCACGGTACCGCGCAGGCGATGGGCGATCTCCATCAGCAGGGTGTCGCCGGCGCGGTGGCCCAGCGAATCGTTGACATGCTTGAAGTTGTCCAGGTCCAGGAACATCACGGCCAGCGGGCTGCCACTCTCGCGCGCCGTGCGCACGGCCTGCTGGCCGCGCTCGGCCAGCAGCACGCGGTTGGGCAGGCCGGTGAGGGCGTCGTAGTGCGCCATCCAGTGGATGCGCTCCTGGTCGTACTTGCGCTGCTCGATCTCGCGGTGCAGGTCGGCCACGGTTTCACGCAGCTCCTGCGTGCGGTCGCGTACCTGCTGCTCCAGCGCACTATGCATGTGGGCCAGTTGTGCCTGGATGCGCAGCCGCTCACTGACATCCAGAACGATCCACAGCGTGCCCTGCGACAGGTCCTGCGGGTCGATGGCGCGACTGCGCACCTCGCACACCACGGCGCGGCCGTCCTTCGTGCGCAGTGTCATCTCCCCCTCGAAGTCGCGGCCGTGCTTGATGGGGGTGTAGCACTGCTCGCCTGCGCGCTGCCAGTCCGCCTCGGTCAGGTACCAGTGGCGCGAACTCAGGCCCAGCAGTTCGCCCGGCTCGTAGCCCAGGATGCGTTCGAAGTGTCGGTTGCAGCGGGCGAGGTGGCGTTCGCGCAGCACCACGATGCCGACCATGGCGTGGTCGAACAGCATCTGCTTTTCGCGCACCGCAGCGTTCAGCTCGGCCTGTGCGCGCTTTTGCTCGTCGATGTCGTCGACGATCCAGATGGAGCCTTCCGCGCTGTCGGCGGGGTCGATCAGTCGGCCGGTCAGGTGGGCCCAGAACAGGCGGCCGTTGGCGCGCCGCATCTGGCGCTCCGTGCGATAGGCCAAGCCTTCGGCCAGTGTCGGGAAGGCGGCACGCCCCAGCTCGCGGAAGGCGTCTCGGCTGGGGTGCATGCCCTCGCTGCTGTGGCCAACGGCATCATCAGGCGAGCGCAAGCCGAAGATCTCAGCGTAGCGCTGATTGCAGCGCACCACCGCGCGGTGGCGGATGAAGACGATGCCGACGCCCGCACTGTCCAGCAACGTCTGCTGCTCGCGCAGGATGCGCTGCAGGGCCAGCGTGGAGGACTGCCTTGGCTCCAGCGCCAGGGCGTCAGGCAAAAAAGACATGGACTGGGGGAGGCTCCGCAAAAGAAGAGGCGGAAAGTGCAATTTGTACCAAAGTGTTGCTTTATCCGCAAGCAACGTTACATGGTCGCTGGTAGCTGCAAGGGCTAAAGGCGCGGCCGGCGGCGGCAGGTCCTGTCATGAAAATGTCACGAGGCCTTTCAATACTGGCGCCCGTGCCTCCCACCCTGCTCGCGTCATGATGTCCCTGCTGCTGCCTTCGCCCTCCGACGAACACGCCGGGCAGGGCAATGGGCTGCCGCCTGGAGGCGCCAGTGGCGCCAGCCTGGTCCTTCTGGACCGTGACCACAGTATCCTGGCCTTCAACGAGCGTGTGCTGGACTGGGCCGTGCGCGAGGATGTACCCCTGCTCGAGCGCCTGCGCTACCTGTGCATCGTCTCGTCCAATCTGGACGAGTTCTTCGAGGTGCGGGCGGCCGCGCACCTGGGTGCGACCCCTGACGGCGGTTCCAAAAGCGCCTACGGCGTCAACTCCTTCGAGGCCCTGGCGCTCAAGGCCCAGGCGCTGGTAGCGCGCCAGTACGCGCTGTACAACGACTCGCTGATGCCCGCCTTTGCGGCGCTCGGCATCCGCATCGTGCCCCACGGCGAGCGCACGGCGGCGCAGCGGCGCTGGGTGCGCGAGCACTTCGCGCGCGAGGTGCGGCCCCTGCTGATCCCCGTGGGTCTGGATCCGGCCCACCCCTTCCCGCAGGTGGCCAACAAGTCGCTGAACTTCATCGTGCGCCTGCGCGGCGGCGACGCCTTCGGGCGCGAGAACGAGATCGCCATCGTCAAGGTGCCCCGGGCCCTGCAGCGCGTCATGCGACTGCCGGCCAAGGTGGCGCCCTCTGGTACCAAATTCGTCAGCCTGTCGAGCATCATCCGCACCCACCTGGCCGACCTCTTCCCCGGCCGCCAGGTGGTGGAGTTCTCGCAGTTCCGCGTCACGCGCCACTCTGACCTGGCGGTGGACGAGGAGGACGTGCGCAACCTGCGTACCGCGCTGCGCCAGGGCCTCCAGCACCGCCACTACGGCCAGGCCGTGCGGCTGGAGGTCTCGGCCGGCTGCTCGGCTTTTCTGGCCGATTTTCTGCAGACGCAGTTCGCGCTGCCGGCGGCCGCCCTGTATCGGGTGCACGGCCCCGTCAACCTGGTGCGGCTGGGGCAGCTGGTGGACCTGGTGGGCGACACGGCGCTGCTGTTTCCCGCCTGGCGGCCGGCCTGGCCGGCGCAGCTGCCGCGGCCTGGCGGCATCCTGGCGCGGGTGCGCCGGCGCGACCTGCTCATCCACCAGCCGTTCGAGAGCTTCGACGGCGTGCTGGGCTTTCTGCGCGAGGCCGTGGGCGACCCGCAGGTGCTGGCCATCAAGCAGACCATCTACCGCACGGGAGCCGACTCCGAGCAGATGGAGCTGCTGCGCGAGGCCGTGCGCCGCGGCAAGGAGGTCATGGCAGTGGTGGAGCTGAAGGCGCGCTTCGATGAGGAAGCCAACATCAACTGGGCCGAGGCGCTGGAGTCCATCGGCGCGCAGGTGGTGTACGGCGTGGTGGGACTGAAGACCCACGCCAAGATGCTGCTGGTGACCCGGCGCGAGGGCGGCGGCCTGCGCCGCTACGGCCACCTGTCCACCGGCAACTACAACCCGCGCACCGCGCGGCTGTATACCGATCTGAGCTACCTGACCGCCGACCCGCACGTCACGGCCGACATGGACGCGGTCTTCGACCACCTGGCCAACCAGAACCGGGTGCCCAGGCTCAAGCGCCTGCTGCTGGCCCCGTTTGATCTGCAGCGGCGCATGATCGAAAAGATCGACGCTGCCGGCCTGGCCGCCGAGCGCGGGCAGGATGGGCGCATCGTGGCCAAGATGAACGCACTGACCGACGAGGCACTGATCGCCGCGCTGGTGCGCGCCGCCCGGCGCGGCGCCAGTGTGGACCTGATCGTGCGCGGCGCCTGCATGCTGCCGGCCGGGGTGCCGGGCATGACGGACAACATCCGCGTGCGCTCGGTCATCGGCCGCTTCCTGGAGCACACGCGGGTGTTTTACTTTCGCAGCGGCGCGCAGGAGGACGTCTACCTGTCCAGCGCCGACTGGATGAACCGCAACATGCTGCGCCGGGTGGAAATCGCCTGGCCAGTGACCGACGGCAAGCTGCGCCAGCGCATCATCGACGAGTGCCTGGTGGCCTACCTGCACGATGACCGCGACGCCTGGACGCTCGCCAGCGACGGCAGCTATGCGCGCGCGCCCCGCGCTCTGGACGGCCACGGCGCGCAGGGCGCCCTGATGGCGCGCTACGCGCCGCGCACGCCGGCCCTCAGGGGCGCGGCGGATCTGTGATGGATCTCATCCTCTGGCGCCACGCCGAGGCGATCGAGGCACGCGACGGCGAGGACGACCTGCAGCGCGCCCTGACGCCGCGCGGCGAAAAGCAGGCCGCGCGCATGGCTGCCTGGCTGGACCGCCAGGTGCCCGAGGGCCTGCGTGTGCTGGCCAGCCCCGCCCGGCGCACCGAGCAGACGGCCCGCGCACTGGGCCGCAAGTTCAAGCTGCGCGCCGAACTGCTGCCCGGCGGCAATCCCGATGAACTGCTGGAACTGGTGCAGTGGCCGGGTGCCCGCGGCGCCGTGCTGGTGGTGGGCCACCAGCCCCTGCTGGGCCAGACGGCGGCGCGGCTGCTGGGCATGCGCGAGGCGGATTGCGCCATCCGCAAGGGCGCCGTGTGGTGGCTGCGCCAGCGCCAGCGCCAGGACGTGGCGCAGACTGTGCTGATGGTGGTGCAGTCGCCTGACTTCCTCTAGCCGGCTATCCTTTTGATAGCTTCCAGCGCTTGACTGGCGGGCGCTAGAGGCACTTTTCATTCATATTCACGCCAGCTCGGCGCAATAGTCCCAGGGCGTCTTCTGCCAGGCCTGCGCCTCCTCGCGCAGCAGGTAGGCCGACTGCGGATAGGCCTGGGCCCAGCCCGGGCGCGTGCGCACGGTGCAGCAGCGGCCGTGCAGGCGCAGCTCAAGCCCTTCGGCGTCAGGCTCGCGGCGGGCGTGGCACACGGCCACGGCGGTGCGCAGGCACATCAGCTGCAGGGCCAGCACCGGGTCGGCGAGGGCGGCCTCCAGCTTGCGCAGCTTGCCGCGGTGGCCCAGCACCAGCTGGCTCAGGGCGTGCAGCTCGGCCTGGGCAAAGCCTGCCGCGTCGGCGTGATCCAGGATGTAGGCGCCGTGACGGTGGTAGCCGTCGTGCGAAATACGGCAACCGATCTCGTGCAGCCGGGCCGCCCACCGCAGCTGGCGCGTCGCGTCCTCGCTGCCGGCGGGTGCGGCCTGCGCGAACAGCCGGCTGGCCAGGGCCGACACGCGGGCGGCATGGGCCTCGTCCACGCCGAAGCGCTGCACCAGGCCCTGCACGCTGGCCGAGCGCAGGTCGGCGCCGGGCTGGTCGCGGTCCAGCAGGTCGTACAGCGCGCCCTGGCGCAGCGCGCCCTGGGCCACGGTGATCTCCTCCAGGCCCAGCAGATCGAACAGGGCGCGCACGATGCTCACGCCGCCGCCGATGACCGGGCGGCGGTCTTCCTTCAGCCCGTCCAGCCGCACCCGGTCGGCGTGGCGGGCGCGCAGCAGCTGCTCGTGCAGCCAGTCCAGGCCGTCGCGGGTGATGCGGCCCTCGCCGTGACCTGCAGCGGCCAGCACCGTGCCCACCGCGCCCATGGTGCCGGACGAGCCATACGCCACGTCCCACAGCCCGCCGTGATAGGCCTGGGCCGCCTCGTCCAGCACGGCGCGGGCGGCGGTCTCGGCAGCCTGGAAGGCCTCCCGCGTGAAGGCGCCGTCCGCAAAGTAGCGCGCCGACCAGGCCACGCTCCCCACGCGGTACGAGGCCACGGCGCTGGCCGTGAACTGCCGCCCCAGGATCAGCTCGGTCGAGCGCCCGCCGATGTCCACCACCAGCCGCCGCTCGTCCGACTGCGGCAGCAGGCGTGAGACGCCCTGGTAGATCAGCCGTGCCTCCTCGGAGCCGGAGACCACCTCGATGGGAAAGCCCAGGATCTCGCCGCCGCGGCGGATGAACTCCTCGCGGTTGCGCGCCTCGCGCAGGGTCTGCGTGGCCACGGCGCGCACCCGGGCGGGCGCAAAGCCCGCCAGCCGCTCGGCAAAGCGCGCCAGGCAGTCCCAGCCGCGCTGCATGGCATCGGCAGAGAGGTTGCGTTCCTCGTCCAGGTCGCCGCCCTGGCGGACCGTTTCCTTGCGGTATTCGACCCGGTGGATGAACCCGTGGTCGAGGCGGCCGATTTCGAGGCGAAAGCTGTTGGACCCCAGGTCCACGGCCGCAAGCAGTGTTCCGTCTTGCATGGATGTGCGCGTGCTGCGCGGTTCTTTTGGCGGGGCCGCATGGTACCTGCCGCCGCGCGGGTGGGCGGGTAGGCGTCAGCCGACGATGCGGCCGTCCCCCGCCAGCATGCTCTGCGTCACCAGTCCGCCGGCCGGTCGCCGCCCCTGGTAGGCCACCACGTAGCCGCCCAGGTGCACCTCGCGGCGCTGCCTGAAGGCGGCCAGCGCGCTGGCGCGGGTCAGGGGGCCGGCCACCGAGGCCAGCACCTCGGCCGTGTAGCGTGCGGCGATGAAGCCCGCCAGGCCCTGGGGCGAGGGCGGCTCGTCGTACAGCCGGCCCATCACCTCGCGGTAGGCGCGCACTATGGGCAGGCCGGCGGTGACCAGAGGCACCGGCTGGGTGGCGATCACCGGCACGTTGTGCCGCGCGCCGCCCAACTGGGCCAGCACCTGCAGGTTCACGTCGGCCAGGGCGACCACGTAGCACTGGCGCCCGCGCGGCAGCTCCAGCCGGGCCACGTAGTCGTGCAGCTCGGGCGTGCCGCCCACGAACAGCACGATGGCCGGCGGCGCGGTGCGGCGCTGCGCGGCGGTCAGCACCTGGGTGCGCAGCCCCATGGCCGTGCCAGCCTGCAGCACTCCGGCCTGCAGCTGCTGTTGCAGGCCGGGATGGGCGAAGACCACACCTGCCTGCTGCACGCCCATCGCCGCCAGCGAACGCACGGCGTGGCCGATCTGCGCCTGGTAGCCGGGGAAGATGCTGAACACGGTGTCGCCCTCGTCCTGCCACTGGCGGTGCAGCCAGGGCGCGGCCAGCGCCAGGGTGCTGCCGCCCGCCTGCAGCTGCGCCACGGCGGCGGCGGCGCTGTCGCCGGCGCAGCCCGAGAGCGCGACGCAGGCCGGATTCTGGTGCGCCGCCTGCCAGGCGGCCTGTATGGCGGCGGGCGAGCCGTCGGTCTCCAGCCCCAGATGCTGCACCGGCTGGCCGCGCAGGCCGCCCCGGGTATTGAGGTCCGCCCAGGCGGCGCGCGAGCCGATCAGGAAGTCGCGGCCCACGTCCTGATGGCGGGCCGACAGGTCGACGATCTGCGCCACGGCGATGGGGCGCCCCTCCTGGGCCAGCGCGCGGGGCAGGGCGCCGGCCGCGGCGCAGGCGCCCGCGGCACGCAGCAGCGCGCGGCGGCCCGGGGCCGTGAGGGTGGACTGGAACGAGGGGTGGCGGAACATGGTTTTTTTCTCCCGTGCGGTGCGCCGTCATGGGCGGCGGCGGGAGACTAAGCAGCGCCTGCGACAGCCATGTGACAAGGACGCGGCGCCCGTTCCGAAGAGAGAAAACGTATTTGTGACCGTCACGCTGTATGTCACGCACCTGTCACAGACGGCTCCTACATTGCCGACATAGCGATTTTTCCAACCAAGAGGTCTCTTCCATGAAACTCTCCGCGATTCGGGTTCTGGTGTCTGGTGTAGTGGCGTTGGGCGCTGTCACAAGCGCCTGGGCCCAGCAGGAAGCCACGGGCGCCGGTGCCAGCTTCCCTGCGCCGCTGTATTCCAAGTGGGCCGCCGACTACAACAAGGCCACCGGGGTGAAGATCAACTACCAGTCGGTGGGTTCGGGAGCCGGCCTGCGCCAGATCGAGGCCAAGACGGTGGACTTCGGCGCCTCTGACGCGCCCCTGAAGGACGAGGAACTGGCAGCCAAGGGTCTGGTGCAGTTTCCCACCGTGATCGGCGGCATCGTGCCGGTGGTCAACATCCAGGGCCTGCAGCCCGGCCAGCTCAAGCTGAACGGCCAGGTCATCGGCGACATCTACCTGGGCAAGATCACCAAGTGGAGCGACGCGGCCATCAAGGCGCTGAACCCCGGCGTGAACCTGCCGGACGCCACGATCGCCCCGGTGCGCCGTGCCGACGGCTCGGGCACGACCTTTGGCTTCACCAACTACCTGTCCAAGGTCAACGCCGAGTGGAAGTCCAAGGTGGGCGAGGGCACGGCCGTGAACTGGCCTACCGGAGCGGGCGGCAAGGGCAACGAGGGCGTGGCCGCTTTCGTGGCGCGCCTGCCCAATTCCATCGGCTACGTGGAGTACGCCTACGTCAAGCAAAACAAGCTGACCTACGCGCAGCTGCAAAACAGCGCGGGCAACTTCGTCTCGCCGGACGAGGCCTCCTTCAAGGCCGCCGCCGCGGGTGCCGACTGGGCCAAGAGCTTCTACCAGATCCTCACCGACCAACCTGGCAAGGATGCCTGGCCCATCACCTCGGCCACCTTCATCCTGATGCACAAGAAGCAGGACAAGCCGGTGCAAGCCGCCACGGCGCTGAAGTTTTTCGAGTGGGCCTACAAGAGCGGTGACAAGACCGCCTCCGACCTGGACTACGTGGCCATGCCCGAGAGCGTCAAGGGCGTGATCATGAAGTCCTGGGGCGACATCAAGGACGCCTCCGGTCAGGCCGTTTCCCTGAAGTAAGCTGGCGCGCTGGCCCGCCCCTCGCCCGGCGGGCCAGCCGGCTTGTTTTTCTCCCTCTCTAGGCAACGGACGTGTCCACCATGCTGCCAGCCCCCCAGGTGCCGCCGCTCGATGCGGCTCGCCGGCTTTCCCAAAGCACCCCGCCTGCGCGCCGCGCCATGATTTCCAGCGTGCTCGTCGACCGCATCTTCGGCTGGCTGGCGCGCGGCGCCGCGCTGGTCACGCTGGCGCTACTGCTGGGCATCATGGCCTCGCTGGTGCATGGCGCCTGGCCGTCCATCCAGGCCTACGGCCTGGGTTTTCTGACCAGCAGCGTCTGGGACCCGGTCAAGAACGAGTACGGCGGCCTGGTCATGATCTACGGCACGCTGGCCACGTCCTTCATCGCCCTGCTGATCGCCGTGCCAGTCAGCTTCGGCATCGCGCTGTTCCTGACCGAGCTGTCGCCCGCCTGGCTCAAGCGCCCGCTGGGCACGGCCATCGAGCTGCTGGCGGCCGTGCCCTCCATCGTCTACGGCATGTGGGGCCTGATGGTGTTCGGCCCCATCCTGGCCGCCTGGGTGCAGCAGCCGCTGCAGGCGCTGCTGGCCGGTGTGCCCTACCTGGGCGCGCTGGTGTCGGGCCCGCCGGTGGGCATCGGCATCCTGTCGGCCGGCATCATCCTGGCGATCATGATCATCCCGTTCATCGCCTCGGTGATGCGCGACGTGTTCGAGGTCACGCCGGCGCTGCTCAAGGAGTCGGCCTACGGACTGGGCGCCACCACCTGGGAGGTGGTCTGGAAGGTCGTGCTGCCCTATACCAAGTCGGGCGTGCTGGGCGGCATCATGCTGGGCCTGGGCCGCGCGCTGGGCGAGACCATGGCCGTCACCTTCGTCATCGGCAACATGAACCAGCTCAACACCCTGTCGGTCTTCGACGCGGCCAACAGCATCACCTCGGCCCTGGCCAACGAGTTCGCCGAGGCTGGCGAAGGCCTGCACCAGGCCTCGCTGATCTACCTGGGGCTGGTGCTGTTCTTCATCACCTTCATCGTCCTGTCGCTGTCCAAACTGCTGCTGGCCCGCCTGAAAAAGGGCGAAGGAGCACGCGCATGAGCACCCGCACGGAGATTCGCACCTCGCAACGGCTGATCGCCGCCGCCGACCTGGCCCAGGTGCGCGCCCAGCGCTACGCGGCGCGCAAGCGCGTGAACCAGGTGGCCCTGGCGCTGTCGCTGCTGGCCATGGCCTTCGGCGTGTTCTGGCTGATCTGGATCCTGTGGGAGACCGTCCGCCTGGGCCTGGGCGGCCTGAGCGTGGCCCTGTTCACCCAGATGACGCCGCCGCCCAACGAGGCCGGCGGCCTGGCCAACGCCATCTTCGGCTCCTTTGTCATGGTGCTGCTGGCCACCTTTGTGGGCACGCCCATCGGCATCATGGCCGGCGTCTACCTGGCCGAGTACGACCCGCGCGGCTGGCTGTCCAGCGTCACGCGCTTCGTCAACGACATCCTGCTGTCGGCGCCCAGCATCGTCATCGGTCTGTTCGTCTACGCCGTGGTGGTGGCGCGCTTCAAGAGCTTTTCCGCCTGGGCCGGCATCATGGCGCTGGCGCTGATCGTCATCCCGGTGGTCATCCGCACTACCGAAAACATGCTGGTGCTGGTGCCCGCCAGCCTGCGTGAGGCGGCCTACGCCCTGGGCACGCCGAAGTGGAAGGTCATCACCCTGGTGACGCTGCGCGCGGCGCGTGCCGGCGTCATCACCGGCGTGCTGCTGGCCGTGGCGCGCATCGCCGGAGAGACGGCGCCGCTCTTGTTCACCGCGCTAAACAACCAGTTCTGGAACGGCGACCTGTCCAAGCCCATGGCCAGCCTGCCGGTGACCATTTTCAAGTTCGCCATGAGCCCCTACGAGAACTGGCAGCAGCTGGCCTGGTCCGCGGTGTTCCTGATCACGCTGGCCGTGCTGGCCCTGAACATCCTGGCGCGCGTGCTGGCGCGGCAGAAGTAGTAGCAACGCAACGAGCAAACCCCTGAAGCGAGAGTTTCATGCCCTCCACCCGGACTTTTGAGCCCCCGCGAGCCAAGCTCAGCGTGCGCGACCTGAATTTCTATTACGGGCGCTTCCATGCGCTCAAGAGCATCAACCTGGACATTCCGGAGAACAAGGTGACGGCCTTCATCGGGCCGTCCGGCTGCGGCAAGTCCACGCTGCTGCGCACCTTCAACCGCATGTTCGAGCTGTACCCCGAGCAGCGCGCCGAAGGGCAGATCCTGCTGGACGGGCAGGACCTGCTGACGGCCAAGGAAGACGTGGCGCTGATCCGCGCCAAGGTGGGCATGGTGTTCCAAAAGCCCACGCCGTTCCCGATGTCCATCTACGACAACATCGCCTTCGGCGTGAAGCTGTTCGAGAGCCTGAACGCCACCGACATGGACGAGCGCGTGGAATGGGCGCTGCGCAAGGCTGCGCTGTGGGGCGAGGTCAAGGACAAGCTGCACCAAAGCGGCGCCAGCCTGTCGGGCGGGCAGCAGCAGCGCCTGTGCATCGCCCGCGGTATCGCCATCAAGCCCGAGGTGCTGCTGCTGGACGAGCCCTGCTCGGCGCTGGACCCGATCTCCACGGCCAAGATCGAGGAGCTGATCGCCGAGCTGAAGAACGACTACACGGTGGTCATCGTCACGCACAACATGCAGCAGGCCGCGCGCTGCAGCGACTACACGGCTTACATGTACCTGGGCGACCTGGTGGAGTTCGGCGAGACCGAGGCCATGTTCTTCAAGCCCCAGCGCAAAGAGACCGAGGACTACATCACAGGAAGGTTCGGATGACCGAGAAGCATCTTTCCACACAGTTCGACAGCGAGTTGAACGCCATCTCCGCCCGCGTCATGGAGCTGGGCGGGCTGGTGGAGTCGCAGATCCGCCAGGCCATCCACGCGCTGTCGCACTTCAGCCCCGAGGCGGCGCAGGAGGTCGAGACGCTGGAGCAGCGCGTGAACGCCATGGAGGTGGAGATCGATCACGAGCTGACCACCATCATCGCCCGGCGCCAGCCCACGGCGCGCGACCTGCGCCTCTTGATGGCCTTTTCCAAGGCCACGGCCAATCTGGAGCGCATGGGCGACGAGGCCACGCGCATGGCGCGCATGTGCCTGTCCATCATCGACAGCGGCGCCGCCCGCGCCCTGCCCACCAGCGACCTGCGCGTGGCGGCCGATCTGGCCTCGGGCCTGCTGCGCAAGGCGCTGGACGCCTTCGCCCGGCTGGACACCCGCGCCGCGCTGGCCATCCTGAAGGAGGACGACCTGATCGACGAGGAGTTCGACGGCTTCGTGCGCAAGCTGGTCACCTACATGATGGAAGACCCGCGCAAGATCTCGCCCAGCCTGGACCTGCTGTTCCTGGCCAAGGCCATCGAGCGCATCGGCGATCACTCCAAGAACGTGGCCGAGCTGATCATCTACCTGGTCGAAGGCCGCGACGTGCGCCACCGCGCGCTGCACGAGATCGAGTCCGCGCTGGGCTGAGCGCCCGCCCATCCACCACGCGTCCACCCTGCACCCGCCCTACCGCCGCATGAAGAAACTGCCCCGCGTGCTCATCGTCGAGGACGAGCCGCCGATCGCCGAGCTCATCGCCGTGAACCTGCGCCACAACGGTTTTGCACCCGTCTGGGCCGAAGACGGCGAGGCCGCCCAGCGCGAGCTGGACGCCGTGCTGCCCGACGTCATCCTGCTGGACTGGATGCTGCCCGGCATGAGCGGCCTGCAACTGGCCCGCCGCTGGCGCGCCGACAGCCGCACCAAGGCCGTGCCCATCCTGATGCTGACGGCGCGCGGCGACGAGCCCGACAAGGTCGCCGGTCTGGACGCCGGCGCCGACGACTACGTGACCAAGCCCTTTTCCACCCAGGAGCTGCTGGCGCGCATGCGCGCCGTGTTGCGCAGGCGCGCGCCCGAGCAGCTCAGCGACAGCGTGACGATAGGCGCGCTGGTGCTGGACGCCTCCACCCACCGCGTCAGCTGGCGGGACGAGCCTTTGAAGCTCGGCCCGACGGAATTTCGCCTGCTGCACTACCTCATGAAGCACGCCGAGCGCGTGCACAGCCGCGCCCAGCTGCTGGACAAGGTCTGGGGCGACCACGTCTTCATCGAGGAGCGCACGGTGGACGTGCACATCAAGCGTCTGCGCGAAGCCCTGGGCGGCGCCGGGCGCATGGTGCAGACCGTGCGCGGCGCCGGCTATCGCCTGACCGGCGAGGCCGCGCCCGATGCGCAGGCGTGAATGCGGCAGTACTACCAAAACAATAGCTGCTGCCGCGTGAAGAGCAAGGTTTTCAATGCGTTTCAATGCTGAAACCGCCTTCCATCAAGCGCAAGCAGCTCCTTAAACCATAGCGAATCCCGCCATGCTCCTGCGCCTGTTCGTCCTGATCCTGTGCCAGCTGGCTGGCGCCGCGCTCGGCTGGTGGCTGGCGCGCGCCTGGGGTGCGGCGGCCGGAGCGGCCCTGGGCGCCTGCCTGTGGCTGGCGGGGGACAGCTGGGCCGCGGCGCGACTGCTGGCCTGGCTGCGCGGCGGCGCGGCCGCCGAGGCACCGCGCCTGTCCGGCCCCTGGGGCGAGGCCGCGGACCGCGCCCGCCGCCTGCTGCGCGAAGGCCAGCGGCGCGAGCAGGCCAGCCAGGCGCGGTTGGACGAGATCCTGGCCGCGCTGCAGGCCTCGCCCAACGGCGTGACGCTGCTGGACGCCGCCGGGCGCATCGAGTGGTGCAACCAGATGGCGCAGGAGCACTTCGGCCTGGAGGCCGCGCGCGACGAGCTGCAGTCCATCGGCAACCTGGTGCGCGACCCCGAGTTCACCGCCTACCTGGCCGGCGGCGACTACGCCCAGGGCGTGGTGCTGCCCGGGCGCGGCAGCACCCCCTCGCGGCCGGTGCGCATCGCCGTGCACCTGCACCCCTATGGCGACGGGCGGCGCCTGCTGCTGTCGCGCGACATCACCCAACTGGAGCAGGCCGAGGCCATGCGCCGCGACTTCGTGGCCAACGTCTCGCACGAGATTCGCACGCCGCTCACCGTGCTGATCGGCTTCGTCGAGACGCTGCAGACCCTGCCGCTGGACGCCGGCGAGCGCGCCCACTACCTGGGCCTGATGGCGCGCCAGGGCGAGCGCATGCAGCGCCTGGTGCAGGACCTGCTGACCCTGTCGCGCCTGGAGGGCAGCCCGCTGCCCGGCCGCCACGAATGGGTCAGCGTGCGCGAGCTGCTGCGCCGCTGCCAGGACGAGGCGCAGGCTCTGTCGACCGCCCTGGCGCAGGGCGGGCGGGCGCACCACATCACCTTTCCCGAAGCGGCGCAGGCCGAGGCCGCCGGCGAGATCGCGGGCAGCGCCGCCGAGCTGCACAGCGCCCTGGCCAACCTGGTCAACAACGCCGTGCGCTACACGCCGGCAGGCGGCTCCATCACCGTCCGCTGGGAGGCGCAGCCGGGCGGCGGGGCGCGCTTTTCCGTCACCGACAGCGGCCCGGGCATCGCGCCCGAGCACCTGGCGCGCATCACCGAGCGCTTCTACCGCGTGGACCGCAGCCGCTCGCGCGACACCGGAGGTACCGGCCTGGGCCTGGCCATCGTCAAGCACGTGGCGCAGCGCCACGGCGCCGTGCTGCGCGTGGCCAGCCTGCTGGGCGAGGGGGCCACGTTCAGCGTCGAGTTCCCGGCTTCGCGGCTGCGTGCCGCGCAAGCGATCAGCGCTGCCGGGACTGCGCCCTGAGCACGAAGGCCAGCAGCGCCCAGAAGGCCAGCGCCACCCCGGCCAGGGCCGCCGCGCTGGCCATCCAGAAGGCCGCGGGTGAGTGCAGCGGCCCGAAGCCGGCCACGCCGCGGTAGGCCAGCGCGTAGCCGCCGCCCAGGCCCGCGCCCCACAGCATCACGCCATACACCAGCAGTGGCGCCAGCGTGATGTGCCAGCTGCGCAGCACGAAGATGCACAGCGTCTGCACCGCGTCGGCCACGTGGTAGGCCGCCACCCAGGCCAGCAGGCCAGTGGTCAGCGCGACCACGGCGGCGTCGCTGGAGTAGAGCGCCGCCATCGGCCCTCGTACTATCAAAAGAAGAGCTGCCAGCGCAATACCCATCAGCGCTGCAAGCCAAAAACCCTTCCAGACCGCGGCCGCTGCCTGGACCTCGTCCCCGCTACCGCGCCAGAAGCTGGCGCGGGCGCTGGTGGCAATGGCCAGCGACAGCGGCACCATGTACAGCACGGCCGCCAGGTTGCCCGCGATCTGGTGCGCCGCCGAGGCCAGCACGCCCTGGCGCGCGACGAACAGCGCCATCAGCGTGAAAGAGGTCACCTCCACCATGATCGCCAGCCCCGCCGGCACGCCCAGCCGTAGAAAGCGCGCCAGCTGCGCGCCCTGCGGCGGCTCGGGCCACCGCCACAGGGCCAGTGGCGCGTACATGGGCTGGCGGCGCATCATCCACAGGCCCAGAAGCGCCAGCGCGTAGTTCACGGCCAGCGTGGCCCAGGCGCAGCCGACCACGCCCTGAGGCTCAAGCCCGGCGCCGCCGAAGGTGAACCAGATGGACAGCGGCACCTTGAGGACCAGCGAGCCCAGCTGCAACCAGGTGACCAGCTGCGGCCAGCCCAGCGCCTGGTTCAGCGTGCCGTAGATACGAAACAGCAGCGCCGGCGGCAGGCCGAAGGCCAGGATGGCCAGGTAGTCCGCAACCAGGCCGCGCAGCTCGGGCGGTACGTCGGTGGCGCGCAGGACGGGCCCGGGCGCCAGCAGCGCGGCCATGCCCAGCACACTGGCGGCCAGCCACAGGTACAGCGACTGGCGCACGCTGGCGCCTATGGATCCGTGCTGGCCGGCGCCGCGCTGCTCGGCCCACACCGGCAGCAGGGCCTGCAGCACGCCCATCAGCGCCACGTAGACGCTGACGAACACCGCCGAGCCGATGGACAGCGCCGCCAGCGAGTCCTGCGAGTGGCGCCCGGCGACGATGGTGTCCGTCACGCCGAAGGCCATCACGGCCAGTTGCCCGGCCAGCACCGTCAGGGCGTGCCGGGCGATGGTGGACAGCTCGCTCATCAGTGGTCGGTTGCAGGGGCGGGCAGCACGGCGCGGCGCAGCACCAGCAGGCGGTCGCTGCGCTCGGTCGGACGGCTCACGCTGGCCACCAGCTCCCAGCGCTCGGCCGGCCCGGCCGCGGCCAGGCGGGCGCGGGCGTCGCCGTCGGCGATCAGCCAGTCGCAGCGGGCGGCCTGCGCAGCGGGCACCACCTCCAGGCCGCCGTGGTAGGACAGGGCGGCCAGCTGCGCGCGGCTCAGGTCCAGGCCGGACACGCAGCCCGGCTGTGGCCCCAGCACGGCGGAGACACCGGCGATCTGCGGCGCAAAGCTGCGGCCATAGTCCAAGAGCGGGAGCCACAGCGTCATGACCAGCAGCCAGCCCAGCGTAGCGCCGGTGGCGGGCAGCACCAGGCTCTTCCACAACGCGGCGCGGTGGCGCCCAGCGCGCCACCACACCAGCGCGCCCCAGGCCAGCGTGGCGGCTACCGCCACGGCGAAGGCCACGATGGAGAACTGCGGCACGTAGCCTGGCGCCAGCCGTGCCACATTGGCCGCCGGCTTGGCCGGCACGCCGGTCTGCACCGCCAGCCAGACCACCCACACGGCGATGGCGCCGATGCTGAAGAACAGCAGCGTGAACCAGTCGACGAGCGCCGCCAGGCCCCGGCGCAGCGTGGGCAGGGCGAACGCGGCCAGCGTGGCCAGGGCCGGCAGGGCCAGCAGCAGGGCGCGGTCGGCCGGCTGGGTCAGCAGCGCCGTGCCGGCCGAAACTAGTGCGAACCACAGCGGCAGCCACAGGTGGCGGTGCCAGGCGCGGCTGGCGATCTGCTGTCGCCAGCGCCAGCAGGTCCACAGCGCTAGCGGCCAGGCCGGCCAGGTGAACCAGATGAAAAGGCGCACCAGGCTTTGCCACTGCTTGGCCTCTTCATAGCTGACGACGCGCCAGCGCCACAGCCCCAGTGCCGTGGCCAGCAGCGCGGCGGCCGCTGTCAGCGCCAGCAGCAGGGCGGTACCCACGGTACGCTGGCGCGGCGTGGCCGGCAGTGCTTGCCACGCCAGCCAAGCGCTGCCCATGCCCAGTAGCGCCGCCATGGTCGGCGCGCCGCTCAGCACCAGCCCGGCGAGGCCCGAGGCGGCCGCCGCAGCGCCCCAGGCCAGGCGCGCCGGCAGCAGCGCGCCGCCAGCGAATACCAGGGTGCTGCAGGCCAGCTGGGTCAGGTAGCTGGTGGTCTCGTGCGAGTACTGCATCAGCCCCAGGCAGGCGATCAGGGCCAGCAGGGCCGCGTCGGCCATGGTGCGGGCGTAGTCCACGGGGCTGGCCTCGCCGCCGAAGGCGAAGGCCACCGGCTGTGCGCCGGGACTGCGCGCCAGCTCGCGTACGGCGTACCAGGTCGCGGCAAAGGTCAGGGCCAGCAGCGCCATGAAGGGCATGCGCGCGGCCAGGGCCGCTGGCAGCCAGCCGTCCAGCCCCTGGATGGCCCAGGCGCCCAGCCAGTAGGGCAGCAGGCCGTCGGTGTCCGGCGGCAGGCCGGCCAGCAGCGGCGCGGACCAGTCCGTGCGCCCCAGGGCCAGTTCGCGCATGTAGCCGAAGGCGGTCATGTCCTCGCCGCGCCAGGGCGTGCGGCCCAGGTAGCCGGCCACGGTGTAGGCCAGGCACAGCAGCGCCAGCGCCCAGCGCGGTAGCGGGCGCACGGCGTTACGGGCAACGATGGCGGGGGAGGGCAGGTTCACGCTGGAGGCAGGACAAGGCGGCGGCTGCCGCGACCGGCTGGAGGATAGCGGGGAAAACGCGCATGTCAGGCGCCGCGCGGCGCAGGGCGCGAGCAAGAAAAAAGGCAGCGCGGCGTGCCGGGCTGCCTTTGTGGGGGGGGCTGTGGCGCGCGCGGGGCGCTGCCGCAGCCTGCCTGCGGTGCTTACTTCGCGGCTGCGGTGCTCTTGCCAAAGCGGTTGCGGAAGCGCTCCACGCGGCCGCCCATGTTGTCCACGGACTTTTGCGTGCCGGTGTAGAACGGGTGCGACTCGGAGGACGTGTCCAGCTTGTACAGGGGGTATTCCTTGCCCTCGAAGGTGTCGGTTTCCTTCGTGTTCACGCACGAGCGCGTCACGAACTTGAAGCCGTTGGACAGGTCCACGAAGAGCACTTCGCGGTAGGTGGGGTGGATGCCTTCTTTCATGGTCTTGCCTCAGCAGTCAGCGGCGGCAGCCGTGCCGGATGGGAAACAACCCTTGTTTCGCAAAACATCCAGCGTACTTGCCGCACAGGAAAAGCCCGCGATTATACCGCGCGGCGCCAAGAGGGGCTACGCCTGACCCAGTGCCAGCGTGGCGTAGGCCTTGTCCAGCGCCTCGATACCGTGGCGCAGCACCTGGGCCGCGTCCACGCCGCAGGCCGCGGCAGGCACATCCAGCGCCTCGGTCTCGGGGTTTTCGTGGGCGCGCGCCAGGGCCAGCGCATCGCCGTAGATGCCCGGCTGGCCCAGCAGTGCCTGCTGCACGGCGTCCGGCAGGCGGGCGGCCTGGGCCAGCGCGGGCAGGCTCTGTCCGGTCAGCAGGTCGAGCATCGAAAACAGACCCTGCAGGAACAGCTCGTCCGGGCGGTCGGGCACACGGCCCTGGCCGGCCAGGCCTTCCAGAAAAAAGGCCCGCGTGAGGGCCTGCTCGGACAGCAGCCGCTCGCGGAAACCCGCCTGGCGGATGTCAAACAGCAGCAGCGACAGCCATCGGTAGCAGCGTTCGCGCCCGAGCAGCTGCAGAGCCGAGTCGATGGTCAGCACCGGCTCGCGCAGGCCCATGGCGGGCGAGTTCAGGTAGCGCAACAGCTTGAAGGTCATCACCGGGTCGGTGGTGATCTGCCGGGCAATGCTGCGCAGGTCTTCATCGCCGCGCAGCAGGTTCAAGAGCTTGAGGGTAAGCGCCTGATTGGTTTCGCTCTGGGGCGGGTGCCAGTCGTCGCGGCGGGTGACGAAATCGCCCAGAAAGTAGTCGAATCCCATCCGGAAGCACAGGTGGAATTCCTCGTAAGCGCGCAGCTCCTGCGCCATCAGCCGCAGGGCAGGCGCCTGGGGCGGGTGCTGGCGCTGCAGGGACTGGCGCAGCGCGTCCAGTTGCAGGCCATCCATTCCAGCGGTCTGGAACTGCACGTACTCGCCCTGGGCGGCCAGTTGCTCCAGGGCCGGATGCTCGGCCAGCGCGCGGGCGTCCAGTACCCAGCCGATGGCAAAGCCCGCCTGGCGCAGGGCGTCCAGTCGGGGCAGCAGCAGCTCGGGCCGCAGCGGCTGGCGGCCGGGTTTGAGCATCAGCACGCTGTTGTGCGCGGGCAGTCGGTCCAGCAGCGGGTTGTCCAGCGACACCGGCGACAGGCCGACGAAGGCCAGGCGGTGGCCCAGCAGGCTGTGGATGCCCAGCGACGCCAGGCTGCGCAGCAGGACGTCGTCATAGACCTTGTGCCGCAGGTCCTGCTTGCCCTGCAAGCGCGACTGCAGGTTGTTCTGCAGATTGAAGGTGTAGCCGGCGATGCGCTCGTCGCGGCCCAGCACGGGCTCGCGGCGCACGAAGGAGGGCGTGGCCGCCGGTGCGCTGGCCGTGGCCAGGGGCGCCAGCCGGTCCAGCGCTTCGAACTGCTGTCGGCTGCGCAGCTCGGGCGACGGCGGTGGTGGCGTGGGCGCTGGGCGCGAGCGCCCCAGCAGGCGGCGCAGGATGTCGAGCATGGTGGTGCGCTGGCCCGATGCCGCCGTGGGTGCCTTAGCCGCCGCGGCGCATGGCCTCGAAGAATTCGACGTTGTTCTTCGTCTCCTTCATTTTCTTGATCATCAGCTCCATGGACTCGATCTCGTCCATGTTGTACATGAACTGGCGCAGGATGCGGGTCTTTTGCAGGATCTCGGGCGGCAGCAGCAGCTCTTCGCGGCGCGTGCCGCTCTTGTTCATCTCGATGGCGGGGAACACGCGCTTTTCATAGAGGCGCCGGCTCAGGTGCACCTCGCTGTTGCCCGTGCCCTTGAATTCCTCGAAGATCACCTCGTCCATGCGGCTGCCGGTGTCCACCAGTGCCGTGGCGATGATGGTCAGCGAGCCGCCTTCCTCGACCTTGCGTGCCGCGCCGAAAAAACGCTTGGGACGCTGCAGCGCATTGGAGTCCACGCCGCCCGATAGCACCTTGCCGCTGGAGGGCACGACGTTGTTGTAGGCGCGGGCCAGGCGGGTGATGGAGTCCAGCAGGATCACCACGTCCTTCTTCAGCTCGACCAGACGCTTGGCGCGCTCGATGACCATCTCGGCCACGTGCACGTGGCGCGCCGCGGGTTCGTCGAAGGTGGAGGCAATGATCTCGCCCTTGACCGAGCGCTGCATCTCGGTCACTTCCTCGGGCCGTTCGTCCACCAGCAGCACCATCAGGTGCACGTCCGGGTTGTTGGCGGTGATGGCGTGGGCGATGTGCTGCATCATCACCGTCTTGCCGCTCTTCGGGGGGGCGACGATCAGCGCGCGCTGGCCGCGGCCGATGGGGGCGATGATGTCGATGATGCGGCCGGTGATGTTTTCTTCGCCCTTGATGTCGCGCTCGAGCTTCATCTGCTCCTTGGGGAACAGCGGCGTCAAGTTCTCGAACATCACCTTGTGCTTGTTCTGCTCGGGCGCCATGCCGTTGACCTTGTCCAGCTTGGTCAGGGCAAAGTAGCGCTCGCCGTCCTTGGGGATGCGCACCTCGCCCTCGATCATGTCGCCGGTGTGCAGGTTGAAGCGGCGCACCTGGCTGGGCGAGATGTAGATGTCGTCGGTGCTGGCGGTGTAGCTGGTGTCCGGGCTGCGCAGGAAGCCAAAGCCGTCGGGCAGGATCTCCAGCACACCGTCGGCGAACACCTGTTCGCCCGCCTTGGCGCGTTTCTTGATGATGGCGAACATCAGCTCCTGCTTGCGCATCCGGCCGCCGTTTTCGATCTCCAGCGCTTCGGCTTGCTTGAGCACTTCGGACACGTGCAAAGCCTTGAGTTCGTTGAGGTGCATGTAGTGACTCCTTGAGCGGAGTGAGGACAGGTGTCTTGGGGTGGGAGGGGCTGCGTTCCATGCGTGCCACGGAGCGTGGCGTGGAGGACGAGCCGGTGATCCGGGCCCGCCGCGACTGTGGGTGGTGCGGCGGTGCGATCAGCGTGCAAATTATGACAGGAAATCCCCGCAGGCCTGCAGCGCGTTGCGCCTGGCCTGGGCTACGGGGCAAAACAAAGCGGCTGCGCCAGGCAGCCGCGGTGTGCCGGCAGGGCCGGCGAATATCAGGCCAGTTGCTGGTCGATAAAGGCCGTGAGTTGCGCCTTGCTGAGCGCGCCCACCTTGGTGGCGGCCAGCTGGCCGTCCTTGAACAGCATCAGCGTCGGGATGCCGCGGATGCCGAACTTGGCCGGCACCTCGCGGTTGTCGTCCACGTTCATCTTGGCCACCGTCAGGCGGCCCTGGTAGGCGCTGGCGACCTCGTCCAGGATGGGTGCGATCATCTTGCAGGGACCGCACCACTCGGCCCAGTAATCCACCAGCACCGGGGTGCTGGCCTTGAGCACGTCGGCGTCGAAGCTGGCGTCGCTGAGTTGCTTGATGAGTTCGCTGGCCATGGGCGTTTCCTTCGGTTCCTTCCCGTGTCTGGGGCTGTCTGCTGCGTTTAAAGTCCGGTCATTGTGACAGAAACCCGAACCCCGCGCGGCGCTGCGGCCGTATCCCCGATGCTATGACAGTCATAGCGACAGACGATTGCCCGGCGCAGGGCTGGAGCGAGGTGTTCGCCCGCGTGCAGGCTCTCGCCGCCGAGCGTGGGGTACGCCTGTGCGCCGTGGTGGTGCTGGTGCCCTACGCCCAGCTCATGGCCCAGGCCGGCCGGCAGTGGCAGCGCCTGTACTCCCAGGGTTTCTCCCCGCGTTTTGAAACCACGCGCAACTGGGCGGGACGGTTCGCAGCCCCCGCGCCGCACGCCAGCGAATACACGGGCGAGAGGGCGCGCGACGCCATCACCGCCCGCGCCTTGCTGGAGCGCGCCGGCCTGGCCGAGCACCGCGAGATGCTGGCGCAATTGGTGCTCGAGATGGCCGGCCAGCTGGCCAGCGCGGTGGCCGCCGTCGCGCCCGACCAGCGCCCGCAGTGGGGCGAGGCGGCGCGCGCGCTGCTGCCTGCCGGCGGCGAGGGCGCCGCGCTGCGTTTCGAAGCGGCCGCCGCGCGCATCGCGCTGGAATGGGTGCTGGCCTCGCGCCACGCCGGCGACGTGCTGTTCACGCCGTTGGCGCGCCAGGCAGCGCGGCTGCTGGTGGTATTGGAAGGTCTGCAGCCCGATCCGCTGGCCCGCGCGCTGCTGGCGCACTGGGGTAACGACGGCTGGTCCGCCTCCCTGCATCTGCCCGTTGCCGACGCGCCGCGCATCGCATTGCACACCGTGGACGACGGCGAGGCCGAGGCCCAGCGCGCCGCCGCCTGCGTGCTGACCCACCTGGCGGCCGGCCGCGCCCCAGTAGCGCTGGCCGCCACCGACCGCGCGCTGACCCGCCGCATCAGCGCCCTGCTGCACGCTGCCGGCGTCAGCGTGCAGGACGAGTCCGGTTGGACGCTGTCCACCACGCGGGCGGCCGCTCGGCTCATGGCGCTGCTGCGCGCCTGTGCCTGGGACGCGCCGGCCGACGAGGTGCTGGACTGGCTTAAGCATTGCCCCGGCGCCGATGCATCGGCGCTGCGCGCGCTGGAGCGCTGGCTGCGTCGCCAGGGCACGCGCCAGTGGAGCGCTGGCGCCGCCGAGCTGGCCGCGCGCAGCGCCCACCTGCCGCTCGAGGCCGCGCTGGCCGCGCAGTGCGAGCACTGGCGCAGCCAGCTGCAGGCGGCGCGCCCGCTGGCCGCCTGGCTGGCGGCGCTGCGCCAGCTGCTGCAGGACTGCGGCGCCTGGGACGCCCTGCAGGCCGACGCCGCCGGCGAGCGCGTGCTGGCCGAGCTGCGTCTGCCGCCCGGCCTGGGCGACGACCTGCATGCCGTGGACGGTGCGGGCCGGCGCCTGAACCTGGCCGAGTTCACCCGCTGGGCCGGCGAGGTGCTGGAAAGCGCCCGCTACCGCCCCGAATACCCGGAAGGCGCGCCCGTCGTGGTGCTGCCCCTGGCGCAGCTGCTGGCGCGGCCCTTCGCAGCGCTGGTCGTGCCCGGCTGCGATGAAAAGCGCCTGCAGGCCGCCCCCGAGCCGCCCGGCCCGTGGACAGCCGCGCAGCGCGAAGGCCTGGGCCTGCCCACGCGCGAGGCGCTGGCCCAGGCCCAGCGCGCCGCCTGGCAGTACGCGCTGGGTCTGCCGCATGTGGAGCTGGTCTGGCGCACCGGCGACGGGCGCAGCGAGCCGCTGCTGGCCAGCCCGCTGGTGCAGGCGCTGCGTCTGTTGGACGTGGCTGGGCAGGGGCAGGACGCCTGCGTGCCGCGCGCCGTCACTGCCGCACCCGTGGCCCGGCCCCGGGCCGACGGCCGTGCGCTGCCGCTGGCGCGGCTGTCTGCGTCCGCCTATGCCGACCTGCGGCACTGCCCCTACCGCTTCTTCGCGCTGCGCCAGCTGGGCTTGCAGGAAGACGGTGAGCTGGACGGCCAGGTGGACAAGCGCGACTTCGGCACCTGGCTGCACCGGCTGCTGCAGCACTTCCACGAAGGACTGGGCACGGCCGCCAGCGCCGCCGAGCGCGTCGCGCTGATGGACGAGGCCGCGGCGCGCGCCACACACGAGTTGCGCCTGGAGGGTGGCGACTTCCTGCCCTGGACCAGCGGCTGGCCCCTGCTGCGCGACGGCTACCTGAGCTGGCTGAGCGGCTACGAGGCCGGCGAGGGTGGTGCCTTCACCCACGCCGAGCTGCACGCCCGCCAGCCGCTGGACAGCGGCGTCGAGCTGATCGGCACGCTGGACCGGGTGGACGTGATCCAGCCCGCGGGGCAGCCGCCCGTGCACCTGATCATCGACTACAAGAGCGAAAACGCCATGCGCACCCGCGAGCGCATCGGCGCCGGCGGCGAGGACATTCAATTGGCTTTCTACGCCGCGCTCATGCCGCCGGGCCACACGCTGCGCGCCGCCTACCTGAACGTGGGCGAGCGCGGCGAGACCCGGCTGTACGAGCAGGACGGCCTGCAGCAGCTGCACCAGCAGCTGCTGCGCTCCATCGAGCAGGACATGGCGCGTATTGCCGAAGGCGCGCCCCTGCAGGCGCTGGGCGAGGGCGCCGTGTGCGACTGGTGCGCCGCGCGCGGCCTGTGCCGCAAGGACTTCTGGAATGAGTAGCAGGGACACCCCCGTGAGGCGCTGCGCGCCTTCCCCCCTCTCTCTACGCGCTGCGCGCTCCGGGAGGGGGGGACGACGCCTTCGCTGCGGGGCGGCCATTGCTTGGCGTCTGCTGGCCTGCGTCGCGCCAGTTGCGTGGGGCGTGGGTGCTGCATGGCGTACTGGACGAGAAAAATGACTGTGCAAGCCGCCTATGAATTGAACGGCCGCAGCGTCTCGCGCGAGGCGTTTTATGCGATTGCCTGTGACCCGCGGCGCAGCGTGGCGGTGGAGGCCTGCGCCGGCGCGGGCAAGACCTGGATGCTGGTGTCGCGCATGCTGCGGGCGCTGCTGGAGGGCGCCGCGCCGCACGAGATCCTGGCCATCACCTTCACCAAGAAGGCCGCGGGCGAGATGCGCGAGCGGCTGCAGCAGTGGCTGCAGGACTTCGCCGCGCGCCCGGCGGACGAATTGCCGGCAGAGCTGATTTCAAGGGGAATCGACCCGCAAGCCGCATGGAACAAGCGCGAGCAGCTACAAAAACTGTATCAGCATACGCTCGACGCAGGCCGCCCGCTGCAGATCCGCACTTTCCATAGCTGGTTCGCCGCGCTGCTGTCTACGGCACCGCTGTCGGTGCTGCAGCAGCAGGGCCTGCCCACGGGCTACGAGCTGCTGGAGGACGACGCCGATGCGGTGGCCGAGGTCTGGCGCCCCTTTCTGCGCGCCGTGGCGCAGGACGAGCAGCTGCGCGCCGACTACGGCGCCTGCGTGGCCGAACACGGTCGATCGCAGACGCACAAGGCGCTGGAGGCGGCGCTGGCCAAGCGCGTGGAATTCGCCCTGGCCGACGAGTCCGGCGTGGTCGATGCCTCGGTGCCGCACTGCGGCCAGCACTACCCGGAGCTGGCCGGGCTGGAGCAGCCCAGCCAGGCGCTGGACGGCGATGCGGCCCGCGCGCGCTGGCAGGCCTGGGCGCGCGATCTGGGCACGCAAAGCGGCAAGACCGCGCCCAAGGCGGCCGATGCCATCGTCACCGCCTTCGAGCTGCCGGATGCGCAGGCACGGCTGCAGGCCCTGCGCAAGGCACTGTTCGTCGCGGCGGAAGACCGGCTGACCAACCACCTGCAGAAGTTCGAAGCCGCGGCCGCGGCCGAGGCCGAGCTGCAGCGCCTGTGCGCCGCCCAGCGTCAGCACCAGGCCTGGCAGCACCAGCAGCGGATGGCGCGGCTGGCACGGCGGTTGATCGCCGAGTTCGCGCAGCTCAAGCGCGAACGCGGCTGGGTGGACATGAACGACGTGGAGCGCACGGCGCTGGTGTTGCTGTCCGACCCGGTGCTGTCCGGCTGGGTGCAGGAGCGCCTGGACGCGCGGGTGCGCCACCTGCTGATCGACGAATTCCAGGACACCAACCCGCTGCAGTGGCAGGCGCTGCAGGCCTGGCTGTCGGGCTATGCCGGCGCGGGCGGGGGCCAGCAGGCGCCCAGCGTGTTCATCGTGGGCGACCCCAAGCAGAGCATCTACCGTTTCCGCCGGGCCGAGCCGCAGGTCTTTCGCGCCGCGCAGGCCTTCGTGCAGGACGCCCTGGGCGGCGACCTGCTGGCCTGCGACCACACGCGGCGCAACGCCGCGGGCGTGATCGGCTGCGTCAACCGCGTCATGCAGGCTGCCCAGGCAGCGCGGCTGTACAGCGGCTACCGCGATCACACCACCGAATCAACGGAAGCTGGCAGCTTGCTGCAGCTACCGCCCATCCCGCGGCCTGCCCGGGCCGGTGGTGGGGACGCCGCCGCGCAGGAAGACGAACTCCTGCCCTGGCGCGACAGCCTGACCCAGGCCCGCCACGAGGCCGAGGAGACGCTGCGCATGCGCGAATGCGCCCAGGCCGCGCAATGGGTGGCGGCGCAGATCGCCGCCGGCACCCGGCCGCAGGACATCATGGTGCTAGCGCGCAAGCGCGACCGCTTGGGCACCATGCAGGACGCGTTGCGCGCCCTGCACATTCCCTGCGTGCAGCCGGAAAAAGCCCAGCTGGCCGACGCCCCCGAGGTGCAGGACGTGGTGGCGCTGCTGGACGCGCTGGTCTCCCCCGGCCATGACCTGGCCCTGGCGCGCGCGCTCAAGTCGCCGCTGTTCGGCCTGCCCGACGAAGCCCTGGTGCGCCTGGCCCTGCTGCGCCGCCAGCAGGCCGCGCAGGCCCCCGAAGAAGAGCCGTGCAGCTGGTTCGATCTGCTGCAAAAAAGTGAGCTACTGGCGCAGGACCTGCAAGGCGTAGGGGCCGATTTGGCTCTATACCAGCAATGGGTGGCCACGCTGCCGCCGCACGATGCGCTGCAGGCCATCTACCAGCACGCCGACGTGCTGGCGCGCTACGCCGCGGCGGCGCCGGCCACGCAGCGCGCCAGCGTGCTGGCCCACCTGCGCGCGCTGCTGTCTGCCGCGCTGGACGAGGGCGGCGGGCGCTATCTCACGCCCTACGCCTTCGTGCGCGCCATGAAGCGCGCCGGCCCGCGTGCCCCAGGCCGGGTCGACGGCGAGGCCGTGCGCCTGCTCACCATCCACGGCGCCAAGGGCCTGGAGGCCGACGCCGTGCTGCTGCTGGACACCGACGCCGGCGCCCAGCGCGCCGAGACCATGGGCGCGCTGGTGGACTGGCCGGGCGAGCACCCCGTGCCGCGCCACTTCGTTTTTCTGGCCAGCGAGAAAAACCCTCCGCCCAGCGTGCAGGACGTGCTGGCCGCCGAGCTGGCTGAGCGCCAGCGCGAGGAGATCAACAGCCTGTACGTGGCCGCCACCCGCGCCCGCCACACCCTGGCGCTGTCGTGTGTGCAGGCCAGGGCCGACGGCCACGCGCAGGACAGCTGGTGGAGCCGGCTGCTGCCCGACCTGCAGCCCGCCGTGCTGACCGATGCGCAGGGCGCTGCCGACGCACACGAGGGAGCTGCCATCGTGCTGCCTGTGCTGCCGGCCTATGTGGCGCCGGCGGCCGGCCCTGGCGCCGTGCCGGCGAGCACGCCGCTGTCGCGCCAAGGGGAGGCCATGCACCAGCTGCTGGAGCAGGCCGGTGGCCACGGCGCAGCCGCCGGCTGGGACGCGCAGCGTCTGGCCCGCCTGGCGCGGGACTTCGACATCACGCCGGACGCTGCCGCACGCGCCGCCGCCCTGGCGGGGGCCATCCTGCAGGGCGAGGGCGCGTGGGCCTGGGACGAGGCCTGCGTCGAGCAGGCCATGAACGAGGTGCCGCTGACCTGGCAGGGCCAGGGCCTGCGCCTGGACCGTCTGGTCTGCCTGCGCCAGCCCCGGGACGGCGCGCGCTGGTGGGTGCTGGACTACAAGAGCGCCGCGCAACCCGAAAGCCAGCAATCCCTGGTGGCCCAAATGCAGCGCTACCGCGAGGCGCTGGACGCGCTGCTGCCTGGCGAACCGGTGCGGGCGGCGTTTCTGACGGGCGATGGCCGGCTGGTGGCGCTGGATGCGCCTGGTGTGACGCGCGCGCCGCATCAGGCGGCGCTGTTTTGATGACTGAATGATGACTGACCAACTTTCAAACTCGCACCTGCCGGGCATGCCGCAGGACGAAACGCTGGTGTGCGACCTGGCCGTGATCGGCGCCGGCCCCGCCGGGCTGATGGCGGCCGAGGCGGCTGCCTCTGCGGGCGTGCGCCGCGTCCATGTGTTCGACGCCATGCCCTCGGTCGGACGCAAGTTCCTGCTGGCCGGCAAGGGCGGACTGAACCTCACGCACTCCGAGCCGGTCGCCCCTTTCCTGGCCCGCTACGGCGAGCGCGAGGCGGCGCTGGCGCCCCTGGTGCAGGCCTTCGGCCCGCAGCAGCTGCGCGACTGGGCGCTGGAGCTGGGGGTAGAGACCTTCGTGGGCACCTCCGGCCGGGTGTTTCCGACCGACATGAAGGCCGCGCCGCTGCTGCGTGCCTGGCTGCAGCGCCTGCGCGCGGCCGGTGTGCAGCTGCACATGCGTCAGCGCTGGCTGGGCTGGGCGCATGCGCCCCAGGTGGGCGAGCCGCAGTTGCTGCGCTTTGCCACGCCCGCTGGTCCGGCCATGGTGCGGGCGCGCGCCCTGGTGCTGGCCCTGGGCGGCGCCAGCTGGGCGCGGCTGGGCTCGGACGGTGCCTGGGTGCCGTTGCTGGAGAGCCAGGGTGTGGCCATCGCACCGCTGGCCCCGGCCAACTGTGGCTTCGACGTGCTGGGCGCGCGGGCGCCCGCGGGCGAGACGCGGCGCGATTTCTTGCGAGAGCTGCTGGGCCGCCAGGACGCGGCGCGGCCGGGCTGGTCGCCGTATTTCGCCGAGCGCTTCGCGGGCCAGCCGTTCAAGGCGGTGGCGCTGTCGTTCACCGACGGGCAGGGGCGGCACTTCCAGCGCCGCGGCGAGTTCGTCGCCACAGCCACCGGAGTGGAGGGGAGCCTGGTCTACGCCGTCTCCAGCCTGCTGCGCGACGAGATCGCGGCGCACGGCCATGCCACCTTCCACCTCGACCTGCTGCCCGACCATTCGCCCGAGCGGGTGCTGGCCGAAGTGCGCCACCCGCGGGGCGCGCGCAGCCTGAGCAGCCACCTCAAGGGCCGCCTGGGCCTGGGCGGCATCAAGATGGCCTTGCTGCACGAGGTGCTGGGCAAGGAGGGGGTGCAGGACGCCGCGCGGCTGGCCGAGGCCATCAAGGCCCTGCCCGTCACCGTGGGGGCACCCCGGCCGCTGGACGAGTGCATCAGCACCGCCGGCGGCGTGGGCTTCGAGCAGCTGGACGAGGCGCTGATGCTGCGCCCGCTGCCGGGCGTGTTCGTGGCCGGCGAGATGCTGGATTGGGAGGCGCCCACCGGCGGCTACCTGCTCACCGCCTGCTTTGCCACCGGCCTGGCGGCGGGGCAAGGCGCGGCGCGCTGGCTTGCAGCCGCGGCGGATCAGAACTTGGCGCGGTAATAGAGCATCGGCCCGCCGCGCTTGGCGCGCAGCAGCAGCTTGGCGTCGCCCTGCAGCTGCACGCCGATGGCGCCGAACTCCGGCACCAGGCCGCCGGTGCGCGAGGGCTTCCACTGCACTTCCAGCCGCGTGCCTACGCTGGCAGGCTCGCGCGACCAGATCATGCCCATGGCGTCATAGGCGGCGAACTGCTGCGGGGTGCGTGTCCAGGCCTGTACGTCTAGGTGGACCCGCTGCTCCAGCCGGCTGCGCCAGCGCACGCCCAGGTCATAGGCCAGGGGTGCAGCCCGGCTGCCGCTTCCGGGCAGGTTGGCGGATAGCACGCCCAGCGTCAGCCCTACGCTGGCGGGCTTGGACGGAGTGAGCCAACCCGTCACCTCGCCATAGTGGGAGGCTGGTTGGCGGCGAGGGTCGGCGGGCTCAGTAAATGCGGGCGCATCCTCGCTGCGCAGGGTGAAGGCGGGGGGTGGCAGCTCGTCCGGCTGCTGCATCAGCGCCTCGGCGCTGCCGGCCAGGCCTTCGGCGGCCCGAGTGGACATGCTGGCGCAGAGGCCCAAAACGATGATCGCCAGCACCGGGCTGGCAGGCAGCGGGAGGGTGGGGCGAGCAGTCATGGCGTTCACACGTTGAGTGGCCGATGGGCTGGCTCAAAGTATGGACGCACTCCCACACGCGGCGGGCGCTGGTTGGCGCGCCTGTCTGTCGGACAAAGCCCCGTGGGGCTGCTTGGGAGAATGAGGAGAGAAGAAAGAGGTGACGAGCCTTACCCCCGGCACTGGCTCCACGGTTAGGGCTGCTTGGTTCCCCACCTGACCCGGTTGGCCGCTTCCCCATGCGGGGAGGCCCGTCACCGCCGATTGTACCCGCGCCCGCAAGGCCGCAGCGTGGGACGGGACACATAGAATCGCACCCCATGTCGTATCTCGTGCTCGCTCGCAAATACCGTCCCAGGACCTTCTCGGAGATGGTGGGCCAGGAGCACGTGGTGCAGGCGCTGACCAACGCGCTGACCCAGCAGCGCCTGCACCACGCCTACCTGTTTACCGGCACGCGCGGCGTGGGCAAGACCACCGTCTCGCGCATCCTGGCCAAGTCGCTGAACTGCCAGGGGCCTGACGGCCAGGGTGGCATCACCGCCACGCCTTGCGGCGTGTGCCCGGCCTGCACGGCCATCGACGCCGGGCGCTTTCCCGACTACACCGAGCTGGACGCCGCCTCCAACCGTGGCGTGGACGAGGTCCAGGGCCTGCTGGAGCAGGCCGTCTACAAACCGGTGCAGGGCCGCTTCAAGGTCTTCATGATCGACGAAGTGCACATGCTCACGAACACGGCGTTCAACGCCATGCTCAAGACGCTGGAGGAGCCGCCGGAATACCTGAAGTTCGTGCTGGCCACGACCGATCCGCAGAAGGTGCCGGTCACCGTGCTCAGCCGCTGCCTGCAGTTCAACCTGCGGCCCATGGCGCCCGAGGTCGTGCTGGAGCACCTGGGCCACGTGCTGGGCACCGAGGGCATCGCCGCCGAGCCGCAGGCGCTGCGCCTGCTGTCGCGCGCCGCCCGCGGCTCCATGCGCGATGCGCTGTCGCTGACCGACCAGGCAATCGCCTTCGGCGGCGGGCAGCTGCAGGAGTCCACGGTGCGCCAGATGCTGGGCAGCGTGGACCGCAGCCACGTCTTCGCGCTGATCGACGCGCTCGCGCGCGCCGACGGCGGCGCCGTGCTGCAGACGTGCGAGGTGCTGCGCACGCACGGCCTGTCGGCTGCCTCCACGCTGGAGGAGATGAGCGCCGTGCTGCAGCGCATGGCGGTGCTGCAGGCCGTGCCGCAGATGGCCGAGCAGGCCGACCCCAGCGACCCGGACGCCGCCGAGATCGCCCGCCTGGCCGCCCTGCTGCCGGCCGACGAGACGCAGCTGCTCTACAGCATCTGCTTGCACGGCCGCGCCGAATTGGGCCTGGCGCCGGACGAGTACGCCGCGCTGACCATGGCGCTGCTGCGGCTGCTGGCCTTCAAACCCGCACCCGAGCCAGGGCAGCCAACGCCGCAGCCCGGCCCGGCTGAAAAAAAAACTCTGAGCCCCGCGCTGGCTGAGCCGGCTACCGGCGTGGTGCCGGCACCGGCACGGCCGGCGGTGTCTGTGCAGATGCCGTCCGCTCCTGCACCTGCCGCCCCGGCACCGGCGGCCGAGCCGCCCCAGGCACCGCCGCCCGCCGACCCGCATCCGGCCGTGCGCCTGCCCGTACGGGCGCCCGAAGAAATTGCACAAAAAAGGCCCCCAGCGCCCGCCAGTGTTGCGCAAGCAGCTACTGAAACCGTAGCAGTGCCGGTGCGTGCCGCCCCCGAGCCGGGCGCGCGCACGCAGCCCCTGCGCGGCGCGGGCGGCCTGCCGGCATCCGAGCCGCTGGTGCGCACCGAGGAGGGCGACGTCTGGCACGCCACCGTGCAGCGCCTGGTCGATGAGGGTGCCATCACCGCGCTGCCGCGCGAGCTGGCGCTGCAGTCGCAACTGATCGCCCGCGACGGCGACCACTGGCTGCTGCGTATCGAGCGCGAATCGCTGAACCAGGGCGCGGCGCACGAGCGCCTGCGCGCCGCGCTGGAGGCTGCCGGCTGCGCCAGCCAGATCAGCGTGGAGGTGGGCCGCATCAGCGACAGCCCGGCGCGGCGCAACGCCCACGCCGCCACCGAGCGCCAGCGGCGCGCCGAGGCCATCGTCCACGCCGACCCCTACGTGCAGGAGCTAGTGCGCGAGTTCGGGGCCAAAATCGTGCCGGGCAGCATCCGGCCTGCATAGCGCAGCGCAACGCCCTGCGGGGCGCGCCAGTCTTCAGCTTTTCCCTCCAGTGGGAAACCGTTCAACCAAGAAAGCAAAGGAAAACCACCATGTTCAACAAGGGACAGCTCGCCGGCCTGATGAAGCAGGCCCAGGCCATGCAGGACAACCTCAAGAAGGCACAGGATGAGCTGGGCAACATCGAGGTCGAAGGCGAGGCCGGCGCCGGCCTGGTCAAGGTGCTGATGACCTGCAAGCACGACGTCAAGCGCGTGACCATCGACCCCAGCCTGCTGGCCGAGGACAAGGACATGCTGGAAGACCTGGTGGCCGCCGCCTTCAACGCCGCCGTGCGCCGCGCCGAGGAGACCTCGCAGGAGAAGATGGGCAAGATCACCGCCGGCATGCCGGGGCTGCCGCCGGGCATGAAATTCCCGTTCTAAGGACAACCCCCTGAGGCCCTTCGGGCCTTCCCCCTTCTCTGGCGCGCTGCGCGCTGGGAAGGGGGACGACGCCACTGGACCGGCGGAGCCGGATCCACGGCGTCTGCTGGCTTGGGGCGCGCCGGTTTTGCGCGTGGCTTTGCATAACGTACCGGGTTTGAAACCATGTCTGACACCAGTTCGCTTGATGCGCTGATCCAGGCCCTGCGGCGGCTGCCTGGGGTGGGGCAGAAGTCGGCGCAGCGCATGGCCTTCCATCTGCTGCAGCACGACCGGGCCGGGGCGCAGGTGCTGTCGCAGGCGCTGGCGCAGGCGGCGGGAAACGTGCGCCACTGCGCGCGCTGCCACACTTTTACCGAGGCGGCAGTCTGCGAGGTCTGCCAGGACCCGGGGCGCGATGCCTCCCGGCTGCTGGTGGTGGAGACGCCTGCCGACCAGGCGGCCATGGAGCGCACCGGCGCCTTTAAGGGGTTGTACTTCGTGCTCATGGGCCGGCTGTCGCCGCTGGACGGCGTGGGCCCGCGCGACATCGGCGTGCAGCAGCTGCTGGAGCGCGCGGGCGACGGCGTGGTGCAGGAGGTCATCCTGGCCACCAGCTTCACCGCCGAGGGCGAGGCCACGGCCCATGCCCTCGGCGAGGCGCTCAAGCGCCGCGGCGTCAGCGTCACGCGCCTGGCGCGCGGCGTGCCCGTGGGCAGCGAGCTGGAATACGTGGACCTGGGCACCATCGCCCACGCGCTGGCCGACCGGCGCTAAGGCAGGGAGCGCTGCCCAGGTGTAGCGGGCAGGCCGCAGGCTTGCATGCGCGGCAATCGTCGCTAGACTCTTTTGTATACACGCCGGCGCCGTTTGCCGCGCGTACAAGCTCCATGCCCGACACATTGCCCCAACCGTCCGAGTTTCCCCACGCCCCGGGGATGATGAGCGCCAAGGTGCGCGCGTTCGACTGGGCCTCGCACCCGCTGGGCCCCATCGACGGCTGGCCGCTGGCGTTGCGGGTGGTGCTGGACTTCATGCTGTCCTCGCACTTCCCCAAGTTCCTGGTCTGGGGCGAGCACCAGACCATGTTCTACAACGACGCCTACGGCCCCATCCTGGGGAACAAGCCGGAGGCGCTGGGGCGGCCCATGCCCGAGGTCTGGCACGAGACCTGGCCCGTGGTGGGCGGCATCGCCGCGCGGGCCATGGCGGGCGAGGCCACCTTCATGCAGGACATGCCGCTCACCGTGACCCGGCACGGCTACAGCGAGCTGGCCTACTTCACCTTCTGCTTCAGCCCGGTGCGGGACGAGCGCGGCGTGGTGGGCGGCTGGGCCGCCACCGTCATGGAGACCACGCAGATCAACCACGCCCAGGAGCAGCTGCGCGCCGAGGCCAATTCGCTGGAGCAGGAGGTTGCCCTGCGCACCGCCGACCGCGATCGCCTGTGGGCGCTGTCGGACGCGCTGATGATCGTTTCGCGCTTCGACGGCGTCATAGTCGCCGCCAACCCCGGCTGGACGCAGGCCCTGGGCTGGAGCGAGCTGGAGACCGTGGGCCGGCACGTGCGCGCCTTTGTGTTTGACGGCGACACCACGGCGCTGGACGCCGAGGGCAATCTGCTGCGCTCCGAGGCCTACCGCCGGCAGGTGCACATGCGCTTTTTGCGCCGCGACGGGCAGGTGCGTCACATCGCCTGGTCGGTGGTGGCGGCCAACGGCTTCCTGCACGCCGTGGGGCGCGACGAAACCGAGGAGATCCAGCGCAGCGAGCAGCTCAGCGAGGCCCAGGAGCGCCTGCGCCAGGGCCAGAAGATGGAGGCTATCGGCCAGCTGACGGGCGGCATCGCACACGACTTTAACAACATGCTGCAGGGCATCGTGCTGCCGCTGCAGCTGATGCAGCGGCGGCTGGAGCAGGGCCGCGCTGAGGAGGCACAGCGCTACATCGACGCGGCGCTGGCCTCCGCCCGGCGCGCCGCCTCGCTCACGCAGCGACTACTGGCGTTCTCGCGGCGCCAGCCGCTGGACGTGCGCCCCACCGATGTGGCCGCCATGCTGCAAGGGCTCGAATCCATGCTGCGCAGCAGCTGCAGCGAGAACGTCACCCTGACGATCGATGCGCAGCCCGAGGGGCTGTGGAACGTGCGCACCGACTTGCACCAGCTGGAGAGCGCGGTGCTCAACCTGGCCATCAACGCGCGCGACGCCATGCCCGGCGGCGGCACGCTGCGCCTGGCCGTGTGCAACCAGACCGTGGGCGACGGCCGTGACATGGCCCGGGGCCGCAGCGGCATGGCCGCGGGCGACTATGTGCGCGTGAGCGTGACCGACACCGGCACCGGCATGACGGCCGACGTCATCGAGCGCGCCTTCGACCCGTTCTTCACCACCAAACCCATCGGTCTGGGCACGGGCCTGGGCCTGTCCATGATCTACGGCTACATGCGCCAGACCGGCGGGGCGGTGGAGATCGAAAGCCGCGAGGGGGGCGGCACCACCGTGCACCTGTACCTGCCGCGCAGCGAACAGGAGGCCGATGAGGAGCCGCACCCGGCACTCAGCACCCAGCCGCAGGCGCGCCGGCGCGACTCGGTGCTGGTGGTGGAGGACGACGCTACGGTGCGCTCGCTGGTGGTGGAGCTGCTGCACGACATGGGCTTTCAGGTCATGCAGGCGGCCACCGGCGCCGAAGCCATGGCCCTGCTGTCCGGCGTGCTGCAGTACGACCTCCTGATCACCGACGTGGGTCTGCCCGGACCCAACGGCCGCCAGGTGGCCGATTTCGCCCGCGAGCGGCTGCCGGCCATCCGCGTACTGCTGATGACCGGCTACGCCGAGCGCGCCGCCATGGGCGACGATTTGGTGGGCACGGCCATGGAGCTGATCGTCAAGCCCTTCGACGCGCCGGCCTTCGTGCACAAGGTGCAGCAGATCATGCACCAGGAAGGTTCGACGTAAAATAGGCTTCCTAGCGCCGCCAGTACGGCGCTGGCAGCTACGCTTTTAATAGCGCGCCGGCCGTAGTGCGCGGTCCGCATCGGGCGCTGTCCCATCATTTTTACCCCGCCACGCCGCGTGTCCGCAGGCCGCCTGCGGCGCGGCGCTTTTTCGCTTCCTGCACTTTTGTTCATGATCGACCTTCGGGGTATCACCCAGATCTACCAGGGCCCCAGCGGCCCCGTCGAGGCCCTGCGCGGCATCGACCTGCACATCACGCCGGGCGAGGTGTTCGGCATCATCGGGCGCAGCGGCGCCGGCAAAAGTTCGCTGGTGCGCGTGATCAACCTGCTCAACCGGCCCAGCAGCGGCCAGGTGCTGGTGGCGGGGCGCGACATGACGCAGCTGTCCGACAGCCAGCTGCGCGCCGCGCGGCGCGAGATCGGCATGGTGTTCCAGCACTTCAACCTGCTGTCCTCGCGCACCGTGTACGGCAACGCGGCGCTGCCGCTGGAGCTGGCCGGGCTGTCGGCAGCCGAGATCCGCGAGCGCGTCGGGCCGCTGCTGGAGCTGGTCGGCCTGTCGCACCTGGCCGACCGCTACCCGGCGCAGATCTCCGGCGGGCAAAAGCAGCGGGTGGGCATCGCCCGGGCGCTGGCCAGCCGGCCGAAGGTGCTGCTGTCCGACGAGGCCACCAGCGCGCTGGACCCGGAGACCACGCGCTCCATTCTGGACTTGCTGCGCCAGGTCAACCGCGACCTGGGCGTGACGGTGGTGCTGATCACGCACCAGATGCAGGTCATCAAGCAGATCGCCGACCGTGTGGCGGTGATCGACGCCGGCCGCATCGCCGAGATGGGCAGCGTCATTGACGTCTTCACCCGCCCGCGCGAGTCCATCACCAAGAGCCTGATCGACGAGATCGTGCCGCAGGAGCTGCCCGCCAGCGTGCTGGCACGCGTGCGCCAGTTGGCGGCGCGGCTGGCGCCGGGCCATAGCGGCCAGCTGCTGCGCCTGTCATACGCCGGCGAGCAGGCCTACGAGCCCATCCTGTCGCACCTGATCCGCGAGCTGGGGCTGGACCTGTCCATCCTGCACGGGCAGATCGACGAGATCCAGCAGCAGACCTTCGGCTCGCTGGCGCTGTATGCCAGCGGCCCCATGGCGCGCATCGGCGCCGCCATCGATTACCTGCGCGGACACGGCGTGGCCGTGCGCACGGTGGACGTGAACCACGACTGAGGCGAGGGCGAGAGACGTGTTCGAGAATTTTTCGGAAATGATGCTGGAGCTGTTTGCCACCTCGCTGTGGGAGACGGTGGTCATGGTCGGCGTGTCCGGCGTGCTGGGCGGGCTGATCGGCATTCCGCTGGGGGTGTTTTTGCGGCTGACGGACACCGGCGGCATCCTGCAAAACGGCTGGTCCAACCGGCTGGTGGGCGGCATCGTCAACGCCGTGCGCTCCACCCCCTTCATCATCTTGCTGGTGGCCATCATCCCGTTCACGCGGCTGGTGACGGGCTCGTCCATCGGCACCTGGGCCGCCGTGGTGCCGCTGACGCTGGCGTCCGCGCCCTTCGTCGCGCGCCTGGTCGAGACGGCGCTGCGCGAGGTGGACAACGGCCTGGTGGAGGCCGCGCAGTCCATGGGCGCCACCACTGGCCAGATCGTCTGGAAGGTGCTGCTGCCCGAGGCGCTGCCCGGCATCGTGGCCGGCCTGACCATCAGCTTCGTCAGCCTCACCGGCTACTCGGCCATGGCCGGCGCCGTGGGTGGCGGCGGGCTGGGCGACCTGGGGATCCGCTACGGCTACCAGCGCTTTCTGCCGGACGTGATGCTGGCCGTGGTGGTCATCCTCATCGTCTTCGTGCAGGCCATCCAGAGCCTGGGTGACTGGGCCGTGCGCCGGCTGTCGCATCGCTGACAGTTTGCTCTTGTTTCAATAGCTGCCAGCGCTTGTCTGGCAGGCGTTAGAGGTCGATTTGGCTCTGAAAACGGGCCTGCCGCATACTCGGGGCAGAACCACACAACGGAGACTTCCGCCATGATCGACACGCCCCGCCTTTTTGCCCCGCTGGACGACGCCCTGCTGCAGCGTGCGCTACCGCTGCTGGACGACGAATGGCTGCAGCGCGACGCCGACCTGGCGCCCGTGCTGCCCATCGTGCTGGCCCGCGGCGTGGGGCAGGATTGGCACAAGGCCGGCACCTTCCGCCACCACCTGGTGGGCGTGGCCCGCTCGCTGGCCCTGTGGCAGCAGCCGCGCGACGTGCGCCTGCTGGGCCTGCTGCACAGCGTCTACGGCAATGCCTTCGTGGACCTGGTGAAGTTCGACGCCGCCAGCGAACGCCAGCGCCTGCAGGGCCTAGTCGGCGAAGAAGCCGAGCATCTGGTGCACCTGTTTTGCACCATGAGCCGGGCGCAGTTCGTGCAGAAGGTGCTGGCCGGCGAGGTGCAGGACGATGGCTCGCTGCAGGTGGAGCTCAATGGTGCCGCTCCGCGCCAGAGCGTGCGCCTGAGCGCCTACGAAGTGGCGGCATTCACCATCGTCAGCATGGCCGACACCATCGAGCAATGGTTCAGCTGGCAGGACGAGATCTACTCGCGCTTCCCCGGCACCGACACCTCGCGCCGCCAGGCCGTGCACTGGGGCGCGTCGCTGTGGCCCGGCCCGATGCGGCCCACGGCCCGCATGGTCAGCCAGGTGGCGGCGCTGGGCCGCGCGCTGCACCACCCGGCGCTGGCCGGGCAGCTGCCGCTGCCGCCAGTGTTCGCCGGCTGCCGCGAGGCCCTGGCACCCCGGGATGAGGCGGCGGCCTGCGCGCTGTACTGGTCGGTGGTGCAGCTGGCCCAGCCGCTGGTGGACCTGGACGCCGCCACCGCCACGCTGGAGCAGGCCGTGCAGCTCAACCCCTGGGTGGGCGAGCCGCAGATGGTGCTGGCGCAGCTGTACCTGTCCGCCGGCCGGGGCGAGGACGCCGAGTGCGCCGCGAATGGGGCGCTGCAGCAGTTCTGCACCTGGGGCAATTCGTGGGACAAGCGCGTGCAGTGGGACGCTTGGGTGGCCTGGACGCGCATCCTGGCGCAGTCGGCGGCCCAGGGCAGTTGGCCCGAGCGGCTGGACAAGCTGAACAACCTGGCGCTGCGCTGACGGCTGACAGACACACGGGACGTGCGGGCGCTGATGCGCCGGCGCGCCAGGCCGATGATGGGCGGGTTGTTTTCTCACCCCCAGCCGCGCTCAGCCAGGAGCGCAGAAAGGCCCACCGTGGATACATACCGCATCGCCGTCGTCGTCGGCAGCCTGCGCAAGGATTCGCTCAACCGCCAGCTCGCCCGCGCCCTGGAGCGCATGGCGCCGCAGGACTTCCGCTTGACGCAGGTGCGCATCGACGACCTGCCCCTGTACAACCAGGACGACGAGGCGCAGCCGGCCGACGCCGTGCGCCGGCTCAAGACCGAGATCGCGAGTGCCCAGGGCGTGCTGTTCGTCACGCCGGAATACAACCGCTCGGTGCCCGGCGTGCTCAAGAACGCCATTGACCATGCCTCGCGCCCCTACGGCCAGAGCGTGTGGGCCGGCAAGCCGGCCGGGGTGATCGGCGTGTCCACCGGCGCGCCCGGCACCTGCATGGCGCAGCAGCACCTGCGCAACGTGCTGGCCTATCTGGACATGCCCACCCTGGGCCAGCCCGAAGCGTTTCTGCAGGCCCGCGACGGGCTGTTCACCGAGGACGGACGGATTGGCGAGGCCAGCCGCCTGTTCGTGCAGGGCTGGCTGGACAAGTACGTGGCCTGGGTGCGGCGCTTCGCCCAGCTGTGAAAGCTATCAAAAAAATGGCTGTCCGCGCTTGACTGGCGGGCGATTGCGCCGTTTTTTGTGCTGAGACCCTGGGGTTTCAAGCCACCTGCGCCAGGCGCTCCTGGTTGGCAGCGGTGGGCCGCACATGGGTGGCGATGTCGCCGGCAGCGGCGGCCAGGGCCTTGGTGCGGGCCTCCGGGCCCATGCCCACCCCTTCGGCACGCACGAAGCGCACGTCCGTCACCCCGAAGAAGCCCATGATGGTCTGCAGGTAGCTCTCCTGGTGCTCCAGGGCGCGGCCCTGCTCGCTGGTGGAGTACACGCCGCCGCGGCTGGAGGCCACGATGACCGTCTTGCCCTTTGCCAGGCCTTCGGGGCCGCTGGCGGTATAGCGGAAGGTGCGGCCGGGCTGGGCGATGCGGTCGATCCAGGCCTTGAGCTGCGTGGGGATGGTGAAGTTGTACAGCGGCGCGCCGATGACCACCACGTCCGCCGCCAGGAACTGGCGTACCAGGCGCTCGGACACGGCGTTCTCGCGCAGCTGGGCCTCGCTCAGCCCCTCCGTCTGGCCGGTGCGGGGCGCCAGCGAATCCATGGTGAAGTGCGCGGGGGCGTCGGCCGCCAGGTCCAGGTGCTCGACCTGGGTGCCGGGGTGGCTGGCCACCCAGGCGCGCACGATGTCGGCGCTGAGCTGGCGGGAAACGGATTGGTCGCCGGTGATGGCCGAGTCGATGTGCAGCAGTCTCATGGGATGTCCTTTTTCGTCACTGTTTGTATGGGTAAACCCGCAATAGGGCGGATGTATAGATTGTGTCTTTGGAACTAAATCTTGATAACCCCTATAAAGCGCGATAGATTGTCCTGACATTGGAACAACCAGTCGGAGGCGCACGGTGCAGGACCTGAACGACATGCTGTACTTCGCCGAGGTCGCCGAGCGTGGCGGCTTCGCTGCGGCCGGGCGGGCGCTGGGCATTCCCAAGTCACGCCTGTCGCGCAGGGTGGCCGAGCTGGAGGCGCGCCTGGGCGTGCGCCTGCTGCAGCGCACCACGCGCAGCCTGTCGCTGACCGAGGTGGGCCAGGCCTACCTGCGCCACTGCCTGGCGCTGCGCGAGGCGGCCCAGGCTGCACAGGACACGGTGGATCAGGTACACAGCGAGCCCTGCGGAACCGTGCGCGTGACCTGCCCGGTGACGCTGGCGCAGTCGGTGCTGGGCGAATTGATGCCGCAGTTCCTGGAGCGCCACCCGGCCGTGCGGGTGGAGATGCAGGTCAGCAACCGCGTGGTCAACGTGGTGGAGGAGGGCGTGGACGTGGCCCTGCGCGTGCGCAGCTCGGTGGACGACAGCGCCAGCATGGTGGTCAAGCGCCTGGGCGAAGGCCGTCAGTTCCTGGTGGCCAGCCCGGCGCAGCTGGCGCGCCAGGGCTTGCCTGCCACGCTGGAAGACCTGCGGCGCATGGACACCCTGGCCATGTCCGCCGCGGAAGGCCGCGCCAGCCTGGACTTGCGCGGGCCCGGCGGACGCCAGGAGACGGTGCAATTCGCCCCCCGGTATGTGGCCGACGACCTGGTGACGTTGCGCCTTGCCGCCCTGGCAGGCACGGGACTGTGCTGGCTGCCCGACTACATGTGCATGCCCGATATCCAGGCCGGCCGGCTGGTGCAGCTGCTGCCCGAGTGGGCGCCGGCGCGCGGCATCGTGCATGCCGTGTTCGCTTCTCGCCGCGGTCTGGCGCCAGCCGTACGCAGCTTTCTCGACTTCCTCGGGGAGGTGCTGCCGCCGCGTGTGAGCCTGGAGGACGTCTCCGCGACGGTCCCTTATTCAAGAATTGGATAAATTTAAAATAATATATTCTTTTGAGTTCTAAGAAGGCGGCCGCACAATGTCTGGAGCTTTTTCTTACAGCCCAGGATTTGTACCGATGACCTCGAAGAAGACCGTCCTCAAGACCCTCATTGCCTCGGTGGCCCTGGCCGCCAGCGGCCTGGCTGCGGCGCAGGCCAACTCGCTGCTGAACGTGAGCTACGACGTGGCGCGCGAGTTCTACAAGGACTACAACCAGGCCTTCATCGCCCACTACAAGAAGACCAAGGGCGTGGATGTGCGCGTGGATCAGTCGCACGCCGGCTCCAGCGCCCAGGCGCGTGCCGTGAACGACGGCCTGGCGGCCGACGTGGTCACCTTCAACACCACGACCGACGTGCAGTTCCTGGCCGACAACGGGGTGGTGGCCAAGGACTGGGCCAAAAAGTTTCCGCACGACGCCTCGCCCACCACTTCCACCATGCTGTTCCTGGTGCGCCACGGCAACCCTAAGAACATCAAGGACTGGGACGACCTGGTCCGCCCGGACGTGAAAGTCATCGTGGTCAATCCCAAGACCGGTGGCAACGGCCGCTACGCCTACCTGGGCGCCTGGGGCAGCGTGCGCGAGAAGGGCGGCACCGACGCGCAGGCGGCGGAGTTCGTCGGCAAGCTGTACAAGAACGTGCCGGTGCTGGCCAAGGGCGGGCGCGACGCGACGGCCACCTTCCTGCAGCGCAACATCGGCGACGTGCTGATCACGTTCGAGTCGGAAGTCGTATCGGTTGAGCGCGAGTTCGGCAAGGGCAAGGTCGATGCCGTGTACCCGTCCACCAGCGTCACCGCCGAGAACCCGGTGGCCGTGGTCGAGCGCACCGTGGCCAAGAAGGGCACGGGCGAACTGGCCAAGGCCTACCTGGATTACCTGTACTCCGACGAAGCGCAGGAAATCGCCGCCAAGCACGCCATCCGCCCGCGTTCGGAGGCCGTGCTCAAGCGCCACGCCGACCTGTTCAAGCCCATCCAGCAGTTCACGGTGGCCAAGTACTTCGGCAGCCTGACCGAGGCGCAGAAGGTGCACTTCAACGACGGCGGCCAGTTCGACAAGCTCTACCAGCCGGGCAAGTAAGCCAGCCATGACGACGCTGACGCTGGGCACGGCCCAGCCTGACGCACCGCGCCGGCGCAAAGGCCGGCGGGTGCTGCCCGGCTTCGGCCTGACGCTGGGCTACACGCTGTTCTATCTGAGCATCATCGTGCTCATCCCGCTGCTGGCGCTGGTGCTCAAGAGCTTCTCGCTCACCTGGCCCCAGTTCTGGGAGGCCGTGGCCGCGCCGCGCGTGCTGGCCTCGTACCGCCTCACCTTCGGTGCCTCCTTCATCGCCGCCTGCGTGAACCTGGTCTTCGGCCTGCTGATCGCCTGGGTGTTGGTGCGCTACCAGTTCCCGGGCAAGAAGATCGTCGACGCGCTGGTGGACCTGCCATTCGCACTGCCCACGGCCGTGGCTGGCATCTCGCTCACGGCGCTGCTGGCCGGCAACGGCTGGATCGGCCAGTACCTGGAGCCGCTGGGCATCCAGCTGGCCTTCAACCCCAACGGCGTGGTCATCGCGCTGATCTTCATCGGCCTGCCCTTCGTGGTGCGCACGGTGCAGCCGGTGCTCGAGGACACCGAAAAGGAACTGGAAGAAGCCGCCACCAGCCTGGGCGCCACGCGCTGGCAGATCTTCCGGCACGTCATCTTCCCGGCCATCCTGCCGGCGCTGCTCACGGGTTTCGCCATGGCGTTCGCACGGGCGATCGGCGAATACGGCTCGGTCATCTTCATCGCCGGCAACATGCCCATGGTCTCGGAGATCACGCCCCTCATCATCATCGGCAAGCTGGAGCAGTACGACTATGCCGGCGCCACGGCCGTGGCCGTGGTCATGCTGGTCATCTCGTTTGCCATGCTGCTGGTCATCAACGCGCTGCAGGCCTGGCAGCGCAAGCGCGCGGGGATGCCGGCATGAGCGGCGGCACTTCTCCCACCACGCGCCGCGCCCGGGCCGGCACCACTGAGGCACCTTGGGTGCGCCGCGTCCTGATCGGCGTTGCGCTGGTCTTCTTGCTGCTGTTTCTGGTACTGCCGCTGGCTGCCGTGTTCACCGAGGCGCTGCGCAAGGGGCTGGATGCCTACCTGGCCGGCCTGCGCGAGCCCGATGCCTGGTCCGCCATTCGACTGACGCTGATCACCGCCGCCATCTCCGTGCCGTTGAACCTGGTGTTCGGCGTGGCGGCTGCCTGGTGCATCGCCAAGTTCGAGTTCAAGGGCAAGGCGTTCCTGACCACGCTGATCGACCTGCCGTTTTCCATCTCACCGGTGGTCGCCGGCCTGATGTACGTGCTGGTGTTCGGCGCCAACGGCTGGCTCGGTCCGTGGCTGGCGGCGCACGACATCAAGATCATCTTCGCCGTGCCGGGCATCGTGCTGGCCACCGTGTTCGTCACCTTCCCCTTCATTGCGCGCGAGCTGATTCCGCTGATGCAGGCCCAGGGCAACGACGAGGAGCAGGCCGCCGTGGTGCTGGGCGCCAATGGCTGGCAGACCTTCTGGCACGTGACGCTGCCCAACATCAAGTGGGGCCTGCTGTACGGCGTGATCCTGTGCAACGCGCGCGCCATGGGCGAGTTCGGCGCGGTGTCGGTGGTCTCGGGCCACATCCGCGGGCAGACCAACACCATCCCGCTGCACGTGGAGATCCTCTACAACGAGTACCAGTCGGTCGCGGCGTTCGCCGCCGCCTCGCTGCTGGCCCTGCTGGCGCTGGTCACGCTGGTCATCAAGACGGTGGCCGAGTGGATGAGCGAGCGGGAACGCAAGGCCGCTGCCGCCTTGCCTCCGGAGCGGCCTCAACCCGCGCCAGCATTGCGCTGAAAGCTATTGATTTATGAGCATTGAAATCCGCAACGTCAGCAAACGGTTCGGCGACTTCCAGGCGCTGCAGGGAGTGGACCTGGACATCCGGTCCGGCGAACTCATCGCGCTGCTGGGCCCGTCCGGCTGCGGCAAGACCACGCTCTTGCGCATCATCGCCGGGCTGGAAACGCCCGACGTGGGCAGTATCCATTTCAGCGGCGAAGACACCACGGATGTGCACGTGCGCGAGCGCGGCGTGGGGTTCGTCTTCCAGCACTACGCGCTGTTTCGCCACATGACGGTGTTCGACAACGTGGCCTTCGGCCTGCGCATGAAGCCGCGCAAGGAGCGGCCTGCCGAGTCCGTCATCCGCCAGAAGGTCATGGACCTGCTGAAGCTGGTGCAGCTGGACTGGATCGCCGACCGCTACCCGTCGCAGCTGTCGGGCGGGCAGCGCCAGCGCATCGCCCTGGCGCGCGCCCTGGCGGTGGAGCCCAAGGTGCTGCTGTTGGACGAGCCCTTCGGCGCGCTGGACGCCAAGGTCAGGAAGGAACTGCGCCGCTGGCTGCGCCGCCTGCACGACGAGCTGCACGTGACCAGCATCTTCGTGACGCACGACCAGGAGGAGGCGCTGGAGGTGGCCGACCGCGTGGTCGTCATCAACCAGGGCCGCATCGAACAGGAAGGCACGCCGCGCGAGGTCTGGGACAACCCGGCCAGCCCCTTTGTCTACGGCTTTCTGGGCGACGTGAACCTGTTCAAGGGCCGCGCCGCCGCCGGGCGCATCCATCTGGACGACGGCCTGCAGCTCGACAGCACGGAGGCCGCGGGCGCCGAGGGCGCGGCCGCCTTCGCCTACGTGCGCCCGCATGATCTGGACGTGCAGCGCTACTCTCCCGGGCAGGCGCTGGACGCCGACGGCCGGCCCAGCGGCATCGTGGCGCAGCTGGCGCGCGCCATCGTCGTGGGGCCGATTGCGCGGCTGGAACTTATCCCCGAGGGTAGCACCCAATCGGCGGACAATGCGCAGGAAGACGCGCTGATCGAGGCGCAAATCCCGGCGCAGCAGTTCTACGACATGGGCCTGCGCGAGGGCGAGACGCTGGTGGTGACACCGCGGCGCGCCAAGGTGTTCCTCGACCAGGCTGCCGGCATCTGAGCGTTCTTTCTTTCTCTTCTTTCTAGGGAAAGGAAGGGCGCCCGGCCCCGGCAGGCGCCCCCAACTCTCCAACGACAGAAAGAAAAGAATTCCAATGCTGCTCCACTGGTTCGACACGGCGCCGCGCCGTCTCCTGGGCCTGATCGCCGCCGCCTGCGTGGGCCTGCTGGCCTTTGGCATGTACCTGCAATACGTCGTCGGGCTGGAGCCGTGCCCGATGTGCATCGTGCAGCGTTACGCTCTCATTGGTGTAGCGGTCTTCGCAGGCCTGGCAAGCGCTAGAGGCCAAAAAGGCTGGTGGATGACATGGGGCTTGCTGGCCCTGGTAGCGGCCGGGTTCGGCGCCTTCGTGGCGGCGCGCCAGAGCTGGCTGCAGTGGTATCCGCCCGAGACCGCCACCTGCGGGCGCGACTTCTACGGAATGATCGAGAACTATCCCCTGAGCCGTGCCATTCCCATGATCTTCCGCGGTTCGGGCGACTGCACGGCGGTGGACTGGACCTTTCTGGGTGGCTCCATCGCCAACTGGTCCTTCATCTGCTTCGTGCTGATAGGCCTGGCGCTGGTGCTGCTGCTGGCGCGCGGTGGCCGGCGAGCGGCCCGCTAACTCCTCTTTCCTACAGGCCGCTGGGCCAGGTCTCCGGCACCTCGCCTTCGCCCTCGTGCCAATGGCGCTCGGGCACCAGGGGCTGCAGGGCGTGGGTGCGATCGATGTGCAACAGTGCGTCGAACTGGCCCGGCAGCCGGGTGTGGAAGTAGTGGCTCTGGCGCTCAGTTTCTGGCTGGTAGATGACGCCAATGGCGCGCTGCAACCGCTCTTGATGCAGTAGCCGCGCCACCTCGCCTTCGCCGCGCAGCGGCAGCCACAGGCGGGCGTGGCCGCTGTCGTGCAGCAGCCGTTCAAAGCTGCCGGGTAAGGCGTCGCGCACGCGCTTGCGCTCGGCCGGCCCGTCCCATTCCGAGGCTGCCGTCACGCTGCCGTGGTAGGTGGACAGGCCGATCAATACTGCATCGCGCCCCCAGCGCTCGCGCGCCAGCTGGCCCACATTGAATTCGCCAAGGCGGCCCATCTCGGTGGCGCTGGCATCACCCAGGTGCGAGTTGTGCGCCCACACGGCCATGCGCGGCGCCGCGCCCCGGGTGGTTTGCAAATGCTTGTCCAGTGCCGCCAGGGTCTGCACCATGTGCGTGTCGCGCAGGTTCCAGGACGACACCCGGCTGCCGAACAGCGTGCGGTAGTACTCCTCGGCGTTGCGCACCAGGCGGGCGTTCTGCTGGGCGTAGAAGGCCTCATCGCGGTCGGCGCCCAGCGTGGCTCCGGCGCGCCGGTTCATCTCCATCAGCTGGTCGATGGCCTCGTCCTCGCAACTGGGCACGGCGCCGAAGGCGGCGCCGTAGCCGTAGGCCTGGCTGTCCTCGCCCGCGCGGTGGTCGAAGCAGGCATAGCGCGCCCGGGCGCGCGCTGCGGCTTGCGGGTCCACGCTGTCCAGATGGGCAATAACGGCGCGCAGCGAGGTGTACATGCTGTACAGGTCCATGCCGAAGAAACCTACCTGGTGCGAGGCGCCCACGCGGCTGTTGTGCTCGCGCAGCCATTCGACGAATTCGCGCATCACGGTATTGCGCCACATCCAGGTGGGGAAGCGCTCGAAACCGGCCAGAGCGGCCTCGGCGTCCACGTCATCCGAGCGGCCACGCACGTAGCGGTCCACGCGCAGGGCGTCGGGCCAGTCGGCCTCGGCCACCACGGCGGTGCAGCCGTGCTCGACGATGAGGTGGCGGGTCAGGCGCGCACGCTCCAGATAGAACTCGTGCGTGCCGTGGCTGGCTTCGCCAATCAGTACCAGACGCGCCGAGCCGATGAAGTCCGCCAGGCCAGGGGCCGTGTCGGCACGTTGAAAGGGGTGCAGATGCGGCGCCAGGTCGCGCAGCAGTTGTGCGTCCTCGGAGGGGCTGGGGGTGCGCGGGGCGGCTTGTTCAGCGGTGGTCATGTCTGGGCTCCCTCGGTTTGCTGCAGGGCGCGCTCCATCAGCGCCTGCACCTGCTCGTCCTCCACTTGTTCGAAGTCGAGGTACCAGCGGCCCACGGCGTCGAACGGCTCGGGCTGGAGCGGGCAGACCACTTCGTCCGCAAGGGCGCGCAGGGCCTCGCAGGCGTCTGGTGCGCCCACGGGTACAGCGAGCACCAGGCGCGCCGGGCCCTGGGCGCGGATGGCCTGGGCCGCGGCGCGCATGCTGGCGCCGGTGGCCAAGCCATCGTCCACCACGATCACCGTGCGCCCGGCAAGGGAGGGCAGGGGGCGCTCGCCCCGGTAGCGGCGCTCGCGGCGCGACAGCTCCTGCAGCTCGCGCTCCACCACGGCGTCCAGCTCGTGCGCAGGTACGCGCTGCAGGCTGTCATTCATGGTGCGCACACCGCCGCTGGCGACGGCGCCCAGGGCGTATTCGGGGTGCTGGGGATGGCCGATCTTGCGCACCACGAGAACGTCCATGGGCAAGGCCAGGGTGCGTACCACCTCGTAGGCGACGGGTACGCCACCGCGCGGCAGGGCCAGCACCAGCGCGCCCGGTGCGTGGCGGTAATGCTCCAGCGCACGGGCCAGCGCCTGGCCGGCCTCAGTGCGGTCTGCGAAGGTCAAAGCGCTCATGGCCATCTCCTTGGCGCCATCCTAGGGCGGGGCCAGGCGCTGCCCCGTCCGCACGCGTGAATAGGGGCCGTAGGACGGGCGCTTAAGGGATGGCGCTCTCGACGTCCGGCGCCACCTCGGGCTGCCGGGAGGACGTCCATGTCTGGTCCTGCAGGAAGAACTTGGCCACCATTTCCTTGGTGATCTGCACGGCGCGCTTGAGGCTCAGGTCGATGTGGTCGCTGAGTGCGGCGAGCGCCGGCTCCAGCTTGCGGGCCTGCAGCAGGTCCAGCAGCTGCGCGTGGGCGTTGAAGGCGCGCGCGTTCCAGTCGGACTGCTCCAGGTCGATATGCCGGGCCACGTGGATGCGGCGGGTGACCTGCTCGAGGAACTGGCTCAGCTCGCGGTTGTGCGACAGGGCCGTGAGGCGGCGGTGGAACTCCTCGTCGGCCAGCAGCAGGTCGCCGATGGACATGCCCGAGGCCTCGGCCATCACCCCATCCCAGTAGCTGCGCAGGCTGTCGATCTCGGCGTCGGTGGCGTTGTGCACGGCCAAAAAGACGGCCCGGCGCTCCAGCGCGATGCGTACCTGGTAGAGGTTGTACAGCTCCTCCACGCTGATGGCCTTGCGAAAGAACCCCTTGTTCATCACGAAGTCCAGGAAGCCCTCGGCCACCAGGCGGTTCAGCGCCTCGCGCAGGGGCGGGCGGCTGATGTCGAACTCGCGGCCCAGCGCCTGCTCGTTGATGCGCGCGCCGGGGCGGAAGTCGTAGTTCATGGCGCGCTCGCGCAGCTCCAGGTACAGGCGCTCCACGCTGCTGGCGTCGCGTGTCTGGGGCACATGCGTGCCTTCTTTGCTGGTTTTCTTCTTGACGGCCATGGGTGCTAATGAAGCAGTAGGCCCGCCGCAAGCGCTGCGCCGGGACAAAAAAAAGGCTGGGTGAAACTCATTCTAGGCCTTGTATTGCCGGCGGCAGAGCGTGTTCCACATAGGGGACGCTATTTTGTTGACTAATGTCTTCATAAGTGTCTACACTTTGTGTAAAGACTGGTTCCGGCGCGGGGCAGTGACCTTGAAGCCGCGCGGGCCGGGCTGGCCAACCTATTACAGGCAAGGAGATATTCGGGATGAGCGATCTGAGCGTCGGCAGCAGCCTGCGGGCCGTGGGCCTGGAAGACAAGTACACCGCCACGCAGGGCACAGTCTATCTGACCGGCGTGCAGGCCCTGGTGCGCCTGCCCATGATGCAAAAGCGCCGCGACCGCGCGGCAGGCCTCAACACCGCCGGCTATATCACCGGCTACCGGGGCTCGCCCCTGGGCACCTTCGATGATCAGCTGGTCAAGGCGCGCAAACACCTGCAGGCGCATGACGTGGTGTTCGTGCCCGGCGTGAACGAGGATCTGGCCGCCACGGCCGTCTGGGGCAGCCAGATGGCCGAGATTGGCGGGGAGGGGCGCTTCGACGGCGTGTTCTCCATCTGGTACGGCAAGGGGCCGGGCGTGGACCGCTCGGGCGACGCCTTCCGCCATGGCAACCTGGCGGGCAGCTCCAGGAACGGCGGCGTGCTGGTGCTGATGGGCGACGACCACACCTGCGAATCATCCACCACCTGCCACCAGAGCGAGTTCGCGCTGATGGACGCGCAGATGCCCATCCTCTCGCCCGCCGGCGTGTCGGAGCTGATCGAGTACGGCCTGTACGGCTGGGCGCTGTCGCGCTACTCTGGCTGCTGGGTGGGCATGAAGTGCATCAAGGACACGGCCGATGCCTCGGGCTCGGTGGAGGTCAACGAGGCCGGCCCGGCCTTTACGCTGCCCGCGCTGCCGGACATGCCGGCGGACGGCCTGAACATCCGCCTGCCCGACACCCCGCACGCGCAGGAATTCCGCCTGGTCAACCACAAGCTGGCGGCGGTGCAGGCCTTCGCGCAGGCCAACCGCATCGACCGCGTGGCGTTCGGGCGGCGCGAGGGCGCGCGCATCGGCATCGTCACCTCGGGCAAGAGCTGGCTCGACGTGCGCCAGGCGCTGGCAGATCTCGGCATCGACGAGGCGCGCGCGCAGGCGCTGGGCCTGGCGGTCTACAAGGTCGGCCTGGTCTGGCCACTGGAGGCCGAGGGCATTGCCGAGTTCGCCCTGGGCCTGGACAAGGTCATCGTCATCGAGGAAAAGCGCTCGCTGCTGGAAGCGCAGCTCAAGGACATCCTTTATGGCCAGGAGGGTGCGCCGCAGGTCATCGGCAAGAAGGACGAGCGCGGCGCCAAGCTGCTGCGCGTGGAGATGGCGCTGGACGCCGCCATGATCGCCCAGGTGCTGGGCCACCGCCTGGCTGAGATCGACCCGGCGCTGCTGGACGTGACCCACGCCCTGGCGCGGCGCAAGCCCGTGCTGGGTGCGGTGGACGTCATGGCGCGCAGCTTCTACTTCTGCGCGGGCTGCCCGCACAACACCTCCACGCGCATCCCTGAGGGCAGCCGCGGCTACGCCGGCATCGGCTGCTCGTGGATGGCGCAGAGCATGGACCGCGGCACGCTGGGCTACACCCAGATGGGTGCCGAGGGCATGGCCTGGGTGGGCGAGGCGCCGTTTTCCAAGCGCGCGCACATGTTCCAGAACATGGGCGACGGCACCTACTTCCACTCCGGCATGCTGGCCATTCGCGCGGCCGTGGCGGCCAAGACCAACATCACCTTCAAGGTGCTCTACAACGACGCCGTGGCCATGACCGGCGGCCAGCGCCACGACGGACCGCTGGATCCGGTGCGCATCACCCAGCAGGTGCATGCGGAAGGCGTGGCGCGCATCGCCGTGGTGACGGACGAGCCCGGTAAATACGACGGCGTGACCGGCTGGGCGCCGGGCGTCACCATCCACCACCGCGACGAGCTGGATGAGGTGCAGCGCCAGCTGCGCGAGGTGGCCGGTACCAGCGTGCTGGTCTACGACCAGACCTGCGCCGCCGAGAAGCGCCGCCGGCGCAAGCGCGGCGAGTTTCCCGACCCCGACATGCGCCTGGTCATCAACGAGGCCGTGTGCGAGGGCTGCGGCGATTGCGGCGCCAAGTCCAACTGCGTGGCCGTGGTGCCGGTGGAGACGGAGTTCGGCCGCAAGCGCGCCATCGACCAGTCGGCTTGCAACAAGGATTTCTCCTGCCTCAAGGGCTTTTGCCCCAGCTTCGTCACCGTGCGTGGCGGCCAGCTGAAGAAGGGCGTGGCCGCGGGCAAAGAGGTGCTGGACGCGCCGCTGCCCGATCCCCAGCTGCCCGACCTGGCGCAGGGCGTCTACAGCCTCATCATCACCGGCGTGGGCGGCACCGGCGTGGTCACCATCGGAGCGCTGCTGGGCATGGCCGCGCACCTGGAGGGCAAGGGCGTGGGCGTGCTGGACATGGCGGGCCTGGCGCAAAAGGGCGGCTCGGTGTGGACGCACATGCGCTTCGGCGCCACGCCGCAGGCGATTGCCGCCGTGCGCGTGGCCCCCGGCGGGGCCGATGCGCTGATCGGCTGCGACCTGGTGGTGGCCGCGGCCAGCAACACCCTGACCATGACGCGCAAGGGCGCCACCCGCGCCATCGTGAACACGCAAGAGGTCATGCCGGGCGCCTTCACGCAGAACCCGGACCTGCAGTTCCCCGGCAACCCGCTGGTCAAGACCATCGTGCGCGCCCTGGGCGAGGGCAACGTGGAGCAGGTGGACGCGGGCCGCCTGGCGCTGGCCCTGTGCGGCGACGCCATCGCCACCAACCTGTTCATGCTGGGCGCCGCCTACCAGCGCGGCCTGGTGCCGGTGAGTGCGCAGGCCATCGAGCGCGCCATCGAGCTCAACGGCGCGGCCGTGAAGATGAACATCGCCGCCTTCCGCTGGGGCCGCCGTCATGCGGTCGACCCGCAGGCCGTGGCGGCCAGCGCCGGCGCGGCGCCGCGCCAGCAGGCGGCCACCCTGGACGAGGCCGTGCAGCGGCGCGTGGATTTCCTCACCGGCTACCAGAACGCCGCCTACGCCGCGCGCTTCAAGGCGCTGGTGGATGCCGTGCGCACGCACGAAGCGCGTGTCTGGCCTGGCCAGGAGCAGCTGACGAGCGCCGTGTCGCAGAGCTTCTTCAAGCTCATGGCCTACAAGGACGAGTACGAGGTGGCGCGCCTGTATGCCGCGCCCGCCTTTCGCCAGCAGATCGCCGCGCAGTTCGAGGGTGCACCGCGCCTGGCCTTCAACCTGGCGCCGCCTCTGCTGGGCGACAAGAAGCGCGAGTTCGGCGCCTGGATGCTGCCGGCCTTCGGCGTGCTGGCGCGCCTGAAATTTCTGCGCGGCACGGCGCTTGACCTCTTCGGCCACACCGAGGAGCGCCGCCACGAGCGCGCCATGGTCGATGACTTCGAAGCCCTGGTGCGGCGCCTGCTGCAGGAGGCGCGGCCCGACCAGTACGCGCTGGCCGTGCAGATCGCCCAGGCGCCGCAGAAGGTGCGCGGCTTCGGCCACGTGAAGGAGGCCGCGCGCCAGGCCTATGAGGCCGAACTCGCCCAGCTGCTGCAGCGCCTGCGCAGCGACGCCTGAGTATCAAACTTCATAGCTGCTGGCGCTTGATTTGCAAGGGTTTCGCATGATTTTCATGCTGAAAGCCTTTCAGTTAAAGCGCTGGCAGTTCCTTTTTTCATAGCATCAACCGGAACCCCCATGCCCACACCGCCCGCTGCCGGAGCGCGCCCGGCCCTGCCTCGCGGCAGCCTGGTGGCGCTGCTCACGCCCTTCACCGACGACCTGCGCCCGGACCTGCCGGCGCTGCGCCGCCTGATCGACTGGCACATCGACAGCGGCACGGCCGGCGTCGTCATCGCCGGCACCACGGGCGAATGCGCCACGCTGAGCCATGCCGAGCACCGCGAGCTGCTGGCCGCCGCCGTGCAGCACGCAGCGGGCCGCACCCACGTCATGGCCGGCGTGGGCGCCAATTCGACGGCCGAGGCGGTGGCGCTGGCGCGTTTTGCCCAGGAATGCGGCGCCGACTCGCTGCTCAGCGTCGTGCCCTACTACAACAAGCCCACGCAGCAGGGGCTGGTGGCGCACTTCACCGCGCAGGCCGACGCCGCCGCGCTGCCGCTGGTGCTCTACAACGTGCCCGGCCGCACCGTCATCGACCTGCAGGTGGACACCGTGGCCGCGCTGGCACGGCATCCGCGCATCGTGGGCATCAAGGATGCGACGGGCGACATGGCCCGCGCGGCCGACGTCGCCCAGGCCGTGCCGCCGGGCTTTGCGCAGTACAGCGGCGACGACTTCACCAGCCTGCCCTACCTGGCGCTGGGCGGGCAGGGCGTGATCTCGGTGGTCGCCAATATGCTGCCGGCCGAGGTGGCCGCGCTGTGCGCCCACATGGAAGCCGGCCGGCTGCACGAGGCGCGTGCGCTGTTCGCGCGCCTGCTGCCGCTGACGCGCGCCCTGTTCATGGAAAGCAGCCCCGGCCCGGCCAAGCTGGCGGCGCAGCTGCGCGGCCTGTGCGGCGGCGGGCTGCGCCTGCCGATGTGCGAGGTGTCGTCCGCCACGGCGGCGGCGGTGCGCGCCGCGCTGCAGCCCTGGTCGGAAGCCTGATAGCGCTATCAAGAAAATAGCTGCCAGCGCTTGATGGGCAAGCGCTGTAGACGTTTCCCTTCAAACCGCCGACCCTGCCAAACGCTGTGGTTCGGCCCAGGTGCCGCCCGGCAGCCCCAGCCCTTCTGCAGCGAGCGTTCGCGCTGGCGGTAGCGGCGCTCGCCCGGCTGGCGGGTCTGGCCCGCTCCGCCCATGGCGCGCACCAGGGTTTTGCAGCGCTCGACGATGGCATGGCGCGCAGCGATCTGACGTTGCCAGGGGCGATGGCGCTGGTCGCCGGGTCGAACACCAGGCGGATCGTGCCCGGCGCGCGGCGCGGCAAAGGCAGTGGGGTTGGTACCGAACAGCGCCCGGGTGCCGCCGCTGGGCACCACGCAGGCCATGCTGTTGACCAGAGCCAGCGCCACCAAGCCGTCGCGCGCCAGGGGCTCCACGTCGGGCCACAGGGCGGCGAAGTGGCGCGAATTGCGGACGGCCGCCAGTGCGATGCCGTTGGCGCGTGCCTTGGCCATCAGCGCCGGGTGGGCAGCCTGCCAGGCTGGCTGGGCGAAGCCGTTGCCCGCATCCATGGCCAGGTAGTCGGGACGCTATGGCTGTGCGACCCGAGGGGCCTAAGACGAACAACAGCGGTACCAGGAACCCGCGCGACTTTTCTATGCATCCGGGAAAACCAGAACTTCATCACGTTGTCTGTTTTTGGGAAACTGTCTACACTTGTATAGTCAGATTGGTGAATGCTAATAGACACACCTTCTGGCCGCAGCTTATTTAGCGCGTCAAGCTTTTCAACCCCAATCCAAGGAGACAAACATGGCCGGTGTTGGTAGTGAGAAACTTTTCGAAAACGACAAGGTGATCGTGTGGAACTTCGAGCTGAAGCCAGGTGAGCAGACCCCGATCCATACGCATGAGCATTCATACGTGTGGTATTCCATCCAGGGGACGGATCTGCAGGTGTTCGATGAGCATGGAAACGACCTGGGGACTCTGGAGGTCCCTACCGGGGCGGTCTATTCACTGAAGGTGGAGGACGGGTTTATCGAGGTGATGTCTGAGATTTGCAAGGGCGTCAAGATCCCTGCCAAGCACAGCGCCAAGAATGCCGGCACCACGCATTACCGTGAGATCCTCGTCGAATACAAAACTTGAGCTTCAGCGCTTGAGTTCTCCCTGAATGCGAGCTCCGGCATGGTGTGGCATCAGGCAGCCAGCCGGAATCGACGGCCCGTCCAACGTCCATGGCATTGTTTTTAGCCGCGCCATAGGCCCTGTGTGCGGCGGGGCCGCGTCAGCCGCCCGGTGTTGTCTCGCGCAGCAGCCAGGCGCGGAACGCCTGCAGCGCCGCTGTGGGCGGGCGCGACTTGAGACGGAATAGCCAGTACTGCCGGACGCGGAGCGCGAGAGCCTGGACGCGCGCGTGGGTTTCGGCCGAGGCGGCCTGGTGGAATACTCGCCGCGGACCGAGCCGCATGCAGACCGGGAGGGCATGACGGTGGCCGAGCTGTGCGAAGCCACCATGGTGCTGAGCGACAACACCGCGGCCAACCTGCTGCTGCGCCGGCAGGGCGGGCCTGCGGGCCTGACTGCGTGGCTTCGGGGGCTGGGCGACACCCACACGCGCCTGGACCGCACAGAACCCGCGCTGAACGACGTGCCGCCCGGCGAAGTGCGCGACACGACCACGCCGCTGACCGTGCTGTGCACCGTGCAAATGCTGGTAATGGGCGAGGCGCTGGCGCCGCCATCGCGCGCGCAACTGCAGGCTTGGCTGCTGGGCAACCTTACGGGCGACAGGTGCTTGCGCGCCGGCATGCCGCCCGGCTGGCGGGTCGGGGAAAAGACCGGCACCGCCGAGGGCACGGGCAACGACGTGGGCGTGGTGCGGCCAGCGCCGGGGCAGGGCGCGCCGGCCGTGGTGGCCTGCTACCTGACCGAGTGTCCGGCCGCGCCCGCGCAGCGCGACGCGGCCATCGCGCAGGTAGGGCGGCTCGCCGCCGCTTGGCTCAGAGCTTCTTGACCAGCACCTGGCTCTTGCGGTCCCAGTTGTACTTGCGCTTGCGCGCCTCGGGCAGCCAGTCCGGGTCCACCGGGGCGAAGCCGCGCTTCAGAAACCAGTGCATGGTGCGCGTGGTCAGCACGAAGATGCTGTCCAGCCCCAGCATGCGGGCGCGCTGCTCGATGCGCTTGAGCAGCTTCTCGCCGTCGCCCGTGCCCTGGCTTTGCGAGGACACGGTGACGGCGGCCATCTCGGCCGTGCGGGCCTCGGGGTAGGGGTGCAGCGCGGCACAGCCGAAGATCACGCCGTCGTGCTCGATGACGGTGTAGCTGGCAATGTCGCGTTCGATCTCGGTACGGTCGCGCTTGACCAGGGTGCCGTCGCGCTCGAAGGGCTCGATCAGCTGGATGATGCCGCCCACGTCGTCGATGGTGGCCTCGCGCAGCTCTTCGAGCTTTTCGTCGATGACCATGGTGCCGATGCCGTCGTGCACGTAGATCTCCAGCAGCAGCGCGCCGTCCACGGCAAAGGGCAGGATGTGGCTGCGCTCCACGCCGTGCTCGCAGGCGCGCACGCAGTGCTGCAGGTAAAAGCCCACGTCGGTGGGCTGCAGGGCCGGCGGCAGCTGGGACAGCAGGCGGCGCGCGGCGGCCAGGGGCAGCTCGGTGTCGATGGGGTTGTCGTCGCCAGGGGGCTCGAAGGGCTGGGTCAGCACGCCAGGCACCTCGGTCAAAAACAAAAGCTTGTCGGCCTGCAGCTCGGCGGCCACGCGCGTGGCCACCTCTTCCATGGCCAGATTGAAGGCTTCGCCCGTAGGCGAAAAGCCGAACGGCGAGATCAGCACCATGGCCTGCGACTCCAGCGTGCGGCGGATGCCTTCCACGTCCACCTTGCGCACCAGGCCGGTGTGCTGGAAGTTGACGCCGTCGACGATGCCCACCGGCCGCGCGGTGATGAAGTTGCCCGAAATGACACGCACGCGTGCGCCGGCCATGGGCGTATTGGGCAGGCCCTGGCTGAAGGCGGCCTCGATCTCGTAGCGCAGCTGGCCGGCGGCCTCCTGGGCGCTGTCCAGCGCCACCGGGTCGGTGATGCGCATGCCGTGGGAGTAGCGCGCCTCGTGGCCCTTGGCGGCCAGCTGCTCGTTGACCTGCGGGCGAAAGCCGTGCACCAGCACGATCTTCACGCCCATGGCCTGGATCATGGCCAGGTCCTGCACGATGCTTTGCAGCTTGCCCGCGGCAATCGCCTCGCCCGTCAGGCCCACCACGAAGGTCTGGTTGCGAAACTTGTGGATGTAGGGCGCCACCGACCGGAACCAGGGCACGAAGGTGAAGTTGAAGACCGTGGACATGAAGGCGGGCGCAAAGGGCAAAAAAGCCTGCGCGCCCCGTGGCGCCATTCAGGCGGCCGGGGGCTGGGCAAGCAAAAGGGCGCAGTGTAGCGGCAGTGTGCCGGGCGCGTTCGTGCTATGAAATGCATAGCTGCTACCGCTGGGGCTGCGCCAGTTCCAATATGTTTTATATCTGGAGTCCAGGGTGAGTAAGCGGCGGCAGCTACCATTTGCATAGCAAACGCCGCCGCCCGGCGTTCAGCGCCCGGACAGCGCCAGCTTGGTCGGCTGCCGGGCCGGCCGCTTGTCCGGTGTGTGCGCCGTCCCGCCGTCGCGCAGGCGCATGGCCCAGCGCTCCACCGTCCAGTACGACAGCGCCGCCAGCGCGGTGGACAGGGCAAAGCCCAGCACCACCGTGGCGGGCCAGGGCAGGTCGGCGCGCAGGTAGCGCACGATGGGGTAGTGCCACAGATAGATACCGTAGGACAGCTTGCCCACCCACACCAGGGTCGGCGCGCTCAGCAGCTCATACGCCGGGCCGCGCCGGTGCAGCACGGCCATCAGAACCACCATGGTGGCAACTTCCACCACCGTCATGCCCCAGGCCAGGGCGTTCATGTCGTCCCAGCCCTGTTCCATCAACAGCGGCACGGCCAGCACGAACCATATGCCGTGAGACAGCCGGGCGCGCACAGCGGTGAACCAGGCCGGCTGCTCGTGCACCAGGGTCGCCAGCAGCGCACCCATCAGCAGGCCGGTGGCGCGGGTATCGAAGCGAAAGAAGATCTCGTAGAACTGCTGGCCTTGGGTGATCCAGAACAGGCGCCAGACCCAGGCCAGCAGCACCAGCCCGGCCACCGGCCGCCACATCCGGCCCTTGGGCGAGAACCGCACGATCAGCATCAAAAGCGGCGGCCAAACCAGGTAAAAGTGCTCTTCCACCGACAAAGACCACATGTGCAGCAGCGTGTCCGGGCTGTCGAAGAAGGCGATGCCGTAGTCCGCCAGGTACAGCAGCGACACCAGCGCGTCTGAATAGATGTCGGTCAGATCAGGCCAGATGAAGGGTGCAAACAGGCAGTAAGCCGCCAAGAACAGCGCCAGCGCCGGCATGAGCCTGAAAAAGCGCCGGCGGTAGAAGCGCCAGTAGTCCAGCCCGCCCGTGCGCTCGCGCTCCAGCAGCAGCAGCGAAGTGATCAAGAAGCCGCTGAGCACGAAGAACACATCCACGCCGTAGAAGGCGCCGTCGAACAGGGGCGCATGGGCGTGCGAGAGGAGAACTAGCGCGATCGCCACGCCGCGCAGGCCGTCCAGCGCCGGGTTGTAGGCCAGCGCGACGCCGGCCGAACCGGCCGGCTTGTGTTTCACTTCCATCCCAGACAAAGCCCGCCACCTCCTCATTCAAATCCACCCGGGCAGGCATGCCGCCGCCGGTCGAGGAGGCGATTGTAGGCAGGCAATCTCAGGGATTACCCGGTCCAACTGTCACCAAAGATTGGTAAAAGTGACTTTTATTCCGACACCCGGAAAGCGCTAAAGCGGCGTGAGGCCCAGCGCGAAGACGGAGTTGGGTACCTGCGGCGCGGGGGTTTGGCGCGCCGGCCGGGCTGCACGGCGTGCTGGCGGGCTGACCGCGGCTGGGGAGCGCGTGGCCACGTGGCGCGCCAGCAGGTCCGCCACGGTGATGGACTGCAGGTAGTCCATGACGCGCGACTGGAAGCTCGCCCACAGTTCGGCCGTCATGTCCTCGCTGCCGCCGGCGCGCGGGCTGCCGGGCGCGGCCAGTGCGGCTTCGGCGGCGGTGACGATCTGGGCCACGGTCAGCTCGCGCGGTGCCCGCGTCAGCGTGTAGCCGCCGCCCGGCCCGCGTGTGCTGGTTACCAGTTCGGCACGGCGCAGGGCGCTGAAGATGTCCTCCAGATAGGACAGGGAAACGCCCTGGCGCGCGCTGATGGCGGGCAAGGGCACGGGCTGGCCGTGCGAATGCAGGGCCAGGTCGGTGATGGCGGTCACGGCAAGCTTGCCGCGGGTGGTCAGTCGCATAGACGGATCCTGGAAAAGAAGGGGGCACGGAGGCGGCACCCGGGCAGGCACCGCGAAGACGGGCGGGAAGGGCGACTCGGCCCGCGCAGGGCCGGCGCAGCTCAGGCGCGCGGCGGCCGCAGCCGCCGCTGGGGCGTGCGGGAGGCCAGCAGGGCAGTGCGCAGCTGCGGGCAGGGGAAGTGCGCACCCCGTGCGTCCGGTGCCGGGCGCTGGAATTCCTGGTCGTCCGGCAGGTCGATGCCGCAATCGGCCGCAACATCAGCGGCAAGGTCGGCAGCAGTGCCGGCCTTCAGGTCCTCAATGCCGTAGTGGTGCTGCATGGCGCTGCATTGCCCGACAGGGCTGGCGCCCAGGCCCGCCTGCGGCGTGGCGGCAAACGCGGACACGCCCGCCATCAGCAGGAAATGCAGGGTAAATACAGCGAGCAGCCACCGGACCATAGGTGGATGGATTATAGAAAACGCTGCCGGCGGCCCCTTCAGGGCGGGTCATGTGTGCGCGTTATCCCTGTATAGACAGGTGCCGCGCGGCGCGCATCATGCGCCCATCCCTTCCCTTTGCATTCACTCAACCAATCAATCAACCGGGAGACAACGGATGGCACGGCGGACAACGGTGGTGCGCATGGGCGCAATGGTGGTGGCAGGCATGGCGCTGGCCCTGGGCGGCGCTGCGCAAGCCCAGCAGACAACCAAGCTGGCGCTGGGCATGTCGGGCTGGACGGGCTTTGCGCCGCTGTCGCTGGCCGACAAGGCGGGCATCTTCAAGAAGCACGGCCTGGACGTGGAGCTGAAGATGATCCCGCAGAAGGACCGTCACCTCGCCCTGGCCTCCAAGGCCATCCAGTGCGCCGCCACCACGGTGGAGACGCACGTGGCCTGGAACGCCAACGGCGTGCCCATTGTGCAGATCTTCCAGTTGGACAAATCCTACGGCGCCGACGGCATCGCCGTAAGGAACGACATCAAGACTTTCGCCGACCTGAAGGGCAAGACCGTGGCGGTGGACGCCCCCGGCACGGCCTCGTATTTCACCCTGGCCTGGCTGCTGTCCAAGAACGGCATGAAGGTCAAGGACGTGAAGACCGTCACGCTGGCGCCCCAGCCGGCCGCGCAGTCCTTCGTGACCGGGCAGAACGACGCGGCCGTGACCTATGAGCCGTACCTGTCCACCGTGCGCGCCAACCCCGACGCCGGCAAGATCCTGGCCACCACGCTGGACTTTCCGCACATCATGGACACGGTGGGCTGCGCACCCGAATGGATCAAGGCCAACCCCCAGGCTGCCAAGGCGCTGGCGGACTCGTACTTCGAAGCGCTGGAGCTGATCGGCAAGGACCAGGCCAAGTCGTACGAAATCATGGGCGCGGTGGTCAAGCAGCCGGGCGAGGCCTTCGGCAAGTCCGCCTCCTTCCTGCGCTGGCAGGACAAGGCGGCCAACCAGAAATTCTTTGCCGGGGAGCTGCAGCAGTTCATGAAGGATGCGGCAGGCATCCTGCTGGAGGCCGGGGTGATCCGCAAGATGCCCGAGAACTGGTCGGCCATGTATGACGACAGCTTCATCAAATAAGTAAAGCGGCGCGCGCCGGAAGACCACCCCGATGGACCCCATGACGCAAGCCCTGCCGCCGGCCGCGGCGTCCCCCGTGCCTCCCGCGCGCCGCCGGCCCCGCCTGGCCCCCCTGCAGCCCGTGCGCGCCGGCACGCGCTGGCTGCTGGGCGCCTCGTTCTTCGTGCTGTTCGTGGCCGTGTGGGCGGTGGCGACGCTGGGCGGCTTCGTCTCGCCCACCTTCCTGGCCAGCCCCATCACCATGCTGCGCGAGGGCTGGGCGCTGTTTGCGGAGTTCAACTTCGCCCACGACGTGGGCATGACCGTGTGGCGCGTGCTGGGCGGCTTCGTCATGGCAGCGGTCGTCGCCGTGCCGCTGGGCATCGCCATGGGCGCGCACAAGGGGGTCGAGGCTTTTCTGGAACCCTTCGTTTCCTTTTGCCGCTATCTGCCGGCTTCGGCCTTCATTCCACTGCTGATCCTGTGGGCTGGCCTGGGCGAGCTGCAAAAGCTGCTGGTCATCTTCATCGGCTCCGTGTTCCAGATCATCCTGATGGTGGCCGTCATCGTCGGCAATGCACGCCGCGACCTGGTTGAGGCCGCCTACACCCTGGGTGCCACGCCGCGTGGCATTGTCAAAAGCGTGCTGATCCCCGGCGCGGCCCCCGAGATCGCCGAGACCCTCCGCCTGGTGCTGGGCTGGGCCTGGACGTATGTCATCGTGGCCGAGCTGATCGGCTCGTCCTCGGGCATAGGCCACATGATCATTGACAGCCAGGCGCTGCTCAACACCGGGCAGATCATCTTCGGCATCATCGTCATCGGCCTGATCGGGCTGGTGTCCGATGCCTTGTTCAAGTGGGCCAACCGGCGCCTGTTCGCCTGGAGCACGCTGTAAATGAGCGAAGTCCTGATCCAAGGGGTGTCGCGCACCTTCACCAACGCGCGCGGGCAGGCCACCCAGGCCCTGCTGCCGGTGGACTTCCACGTGCGCGACAACGACTTCGTCACCATCCTGGGTCCGTCCGGCTGCGGCAAGTCGACGCTGCTGCGCATCGTCGCCGGGCTGGACGAGCCCACCGCCGGCCGCGTCCTGCTGGATGGCGTGCCCGTGCAGGGGCCGGGGGCCGACCGCGGCATGGTGTTCCAGAGCTACACGCTCTTCCCCTGGCTGACGGTGGAGCAGAACATCCGCTTCGGCCTGCGCGAGCGCGGTGTCTCCGCGGCGCAGCAAAAGGAGCGAAGCGACTATTTTCTGGCGAAGGTCGGCCTGGCCGGCTTCGCCCAGCACTATCCCAAACAGCTGTCGGGCGGCATGCAGCAGCGCACCGCGATTGCCCGCGCCCTGGCCAACGACCCCAAGATCTTGCTGATGGACGAGCCCTTCGGCGCGCTGGACAACCAGACCCGCGTGCAAATGCAGGAGCTGCTGCTGTCCATCTGGGAGGCGCAGCGCAAGACCGTCATGTTCGTCACCCATGACATCGACGAGGCCATCTTCATGGCCAACCGTGTGGCCGTCTTCAGTGCCCGGCCCGGCCGCATCAAGACCGAGTTGGCCGTGCCGCTACCGCATCCGCGCCACTACACCGTCAAGACGGCGCCTGAATTCATGGAGCTGAAGGCGCGGCTGACCGAAGAGATCCGCGCCGAAGCCCTGCACGGGGCGTTGCACTGAATGACCACCAGCGCCACTCCGCTCGCCGCCCAGGGCACCGAAGGGCCGGCTGCTGTGGCCCGCTACCAGCAGGTCAAGGACTTCATTACCCACCGCATCCAGGACGGGCAATGGCAGGTGGGCGACCGCCTGCCGTCCGAGAACGAACTGGTGCAGCAGTTCGGCATCTCGCGGATGACCGTGAACCGGGCGCTGCGCGAACTGGCCGAACAGGGGCGCATCGAGCGCGTGGCCGGCGTGGGCAGCTTCGTGGCCCCGGAAAAGCCACAGTCCACCCTGCTGCGCATCGCCAACCTGGCGGCTGAAGTGCGCCAGCGCGGACATGACTACAGCTGCCGCGTGCTGCTGGTGGAGCGCGTCGCCGCGCCCGTGGAGGCTGCCGCGGCGCTGGAGCTGCGCACCGGCGAATCGGTGTTCCACGCCGTCTGCGTGCACCTGGAGGACGGCGTACCGGTGCAGCTGGAGGACCGTTGGGTCAACCCCCACATGGCGGCGGACTTCGGCGCGCAGGACTTCTCGCGCCTGCAGCCCTCCGAATACCTGGTGCGCAACGTACCTTACGACCAGATGGAGCACGTGGTGGACGCCGTGCTGCCCACGCCCGAGCAGGCGCGCCTATTGCAGATGCCCCAGGCCGCCCCCTGCCTGCTGCTCACGCGGCGCACCTGGTCCGGCGGCGTGCCGGTGACGGTGGTGCGCTGCCTGCACCCGGGCTCGCGCTATCGCCTGGGCAGCCGCATGCAGGCGGACGGCAACCCGCTGGTGGGCTGATCCCGGTCGAACTACGGGTTTAACCTGTATATACAGGTTTCCCACAGAGTGGTGCAATCTGACCCATGCCATGCTAAACAAAGGCGTATTGCTGCTGTGAGGCTTGTCTATACAGGAAGGATTCATGAGCGCCACACCGACCCTCGTCCTGCGGCCTGGCCGCGTCAGCCTGACCGAATTGCAGCGCATTCAGGCGGGCGGCCTGCGCCTTGAGCTGGATACCGCCGCGCTGCAGGGCATGGCCGACTCCTTGGCCACGGTGCAGCAGATCGTCGAGCAGGACGCCGTGGTCTACGGCATCAACACCGGCTTCGGCAAGCTGGCCAGCACCAAGATCCCGCACGACCGCCTGGCCGAGCTGCAGCGCAACCTGGTGCTGTCGCACAGCGTGGGCACGGGCGAGCCGCTGCCGGACGGCGTTGTGCGCCTGGTGTTGGCCACCAAAGCCGTCAGCCTGGCGCGCGGACATTCGGGTGTGCGCCCGCAGCTGGTGCAGGCGCTGCTGGCGCTGGCCAATGCCGACGTGCTGCCTGTCATTCCTGCCAAGGGTTCGGTGGGTGCCTCGGGCGACCTGGCACCGCTGGCGCACCTGGCCTGCGTGCTGATCGGCGAGGGCCAGGCCCTGGTGCAGGGCCGGGTGGTGGGCGGGCGCGAGGCCATGGCCGCCATCGGCATGGATCCCTTCGTGCTGGGCCCCAAGGAAGGGCTGGCGCTGCTCAACGGAACGCAGGTGTCCACCGCGCTGGCGCTGGCCGGGCTGTTCGGCGCCGAGGCCGCGTTCGGCGCCGCGCTGGTGTCGGGCTGCCTGACGCTGGAGGCCATCAAGGGCTCGGTCAAGCCGTTCGACGCGCGCATCCACGAGGCGCGCGGCCAGGGCGGACAGATCGCCGTGGCGGCGGCCGTGCGCGCGCTGCTGCACGGCAGCGAAATCGATCCCTCCCACCCCAACTGCGGCCGGGTGCAGGACCCGTATTCCATCCGCTGCATCCCGCAGGTCATGGGCGCCTGCCTGGACAACCTGGGCCATGCGGCCCGCGTGCTGGCTATCGAGGCCAATGCCGCGTCCGACAACCCACTGGTCTTCACGGACACGGGCGAGGTCATCTCCGGCGGCAACTTCCACGCCGAGCCAGTCGCCTTCGCCGCCGACATCATCGCCCTGGCCCTGGCCGAGATCGGCGCGATTTCCGAGCGCCGCCTGGCCCTGTTGCTGGACCCCGGCCTCTCCGGTCTGCCGGCCTTCCTGGTGGAAGACAGCGGAGTGAACTCGGGCTTCATGATCGCCCAGGTCACGGCCGCCGCCCTGGCCGCCGAGAACCAGTGCCTGGCCAACCCCAGCAGCGTGACCAGCCTGCCCACCTCGGCCAACCAGGAGGACCACGTCTCCATGGCCACCTATGGCGCGCGCCGCCTGCTGGACATGGCGCGCAACACCGCCGTCATGGTGGGCATCGAGGCCATGGCCGCCGCGCAGGGCATGGAATTCGACAGAACGCTGAAGTCTTCGCCCCTCATCGAACAACAATTCGCCGACATCCGCACGCGCGTCGCCTTCCTGGAGCAAGACCGCCTGCTCGCCCCCGATATCGAGGCCATGGGCCTGTGGGCCAGCCGCCACGACTGGCCCGGCGCCATCACCGCCTGCCTGCCCAGCCACGCCGACTCATCCGAAGGAGACCAGCCATGAACGCCAACGACGCCATCCTGCGGACCAGTGCCGATCCGCGCGTGGATCCGACCCGCACCGTGCGTGCGCCGCGCGGCAGCCAGCTGCATTGCAGGAACTGGCTGGCCGAAGCCGCCTTCCGCATGATCCAGAACAACCTCGACCCGGACGTGGCCGAGAACCCCCAGGCCCTGGTGGTCTACGGCGGCATCGGCCGCGCCGCACGCAACTGGGAATGCTTCGACCAGATCCTGGCGTCGCTGCGCCAGCTGGAGGCCGACGAGTCGCTGCTGATCCAGTCCGGCAAGCCCGTGGGCGTGTTCAAGACGCACGAGAACGCACCGCGCGTGCTGCTGGCCAACTCCAACCTGGTGCCCAAGTGGGCCACCTGGGAGCACTTCAGCGAGCTGGACCGCAAGGGCCTGTTCATGTACGGCCAGATGACGGCCGGCAGCTGGATCTACATCGGCAGCCAGGGCATCGTGCAGGGCACCTTCGAGACCTTCGTCGAGGCCGGCCGCCAGCACCACGGCGGCGACTGGACGGGCAAGTGGATATTGACGGCCGGCCTGGGCGGCATGGGCGGCGCCCAGCCGCTGGCCGCCACGCTGGCCGGCGCCTGCTCGCTGACCATCGAATGCCAGCAAAGCAGCATCGACTTCCGCCTGCGCACGCGCTACGTGGACAAGCAGGCGCGGGACATCGACGACGCCCTGGCGCTGATCCGGCATCACACGGGCAAGGGCGAGGCCGTCTCCATCGCCTTGCTGGGCAACGCCGCCGAGGTGCTGCCGCAGCTGGTCGAGCGCGCCCGCGCCGGCGGCTGCAAGCCCGACTTGGTGACCGACCAGACGTCCGCCCACGACCTGGTCAACGGCTACCTGCCCATCGGCTGGAGCGTGCCCGAGTGGCGCGCCGCCGCCCAGGATGACGCACGCCACGCCGAGCTGAAGGCCGCCGCCGCGCACAGCTGCGCCCGGCACGTGCAGGCCATGCTCGACTTCCAGGCCCTGGGCGTGCCCGTGGTGGACTACGGCAACAACATCCGCCAAGTGGCATTCGACGCCGGCGTGAAGAACGCCTTCGACTTTCCCGGGTTTGTGCCGGCCTACATCCGGCCGTTGTTTTGCGAAGGCAAGGGGCCATTTCGCTGGGTGGCGCTGTCCGGCGACCCCGAGGACATCTACAAGACCGACGCCAAGATCAAGGAGCTGTTCCCCGAGAACCTCCACACCCACCGCTGGCTGGACATGGCGCGCGAACGCATCGCCTTCCAGGGCCTGCCCGCGCGCATCTGCTGGCTGGGCCTGGGCGAGCGCCACAAGGCGGCGCTGGCCTTCAACGAAATGGTGAAAAACGGCGAGCTGAAAGCCCCCATCGTCATCGGCCGCGACCACCTGGACACCGGCAGCGTGGCCAGCCCCAACCGCGAGACCGAGGCCATGAAAGACGGCACCGACGCCGTGAGCGACTGGCCGCTGCTCAACGCCCTGCTGAACACTGCCGGCGGCGCCACCTGGGTCAGCCTGCACCATGGCGGCGGGGTGGGTATGGGCTATTCGCAGCACGCCGGCGTGGTCATCGTGGCCGACGGCACCGATGCCGCCGCCGAGCGCCTGGCGCGCGTGCTATGGAACGATCCGGCCTCGGGCGTCATGCGCCATGCCGATGCGGGCTATGAGCTGGCTATCGCCACGGCCAAGGCCCAGGGACTCAACCTGCCCATGGTGCGGTGACCATCATGCAAGCCCTCATCATCCCCGAGATCGAACGCCGTGTGCAGGAGCGCGTCACGCCCGACGTGGTCGAGGCCTTCGCGCGCGATGGCGCCGTCTGCCTGCGCCAGCTGCTGAACCCGGACGAGGTGGCGCTGCTGCGCCAGGGCATCGACGCCAACCTGGCCGCGCCCAGCCCCCGCGCCAAAGTGGCCAGCCGCCCCGACGACCCTGGTCGCTTCTTCGAGGACTTCTGCAACTGGCAGGACATCGACCAATTCCAGCGCTTTGTCACCGAAGCACCCGTGGCCCTGGCGGCGCAGCGGCTGATGCGCTCGCCCAGCGTGCGCCTGTACCACGACCACGTGCTGGTCAAGGAGCCCGGCACGCGCCAGCGCACGCCCTGGCACCAGGACCAGCCCTACTACAACATCGAGGGGCGGCAGAACATCAGCATGTGGATCCCCGTGGACCCTGTGCCGCGCGCGTCCACGCTGGAGTTCGTCGCCGGCTCGCACCTGGGTCCGTGGCTCATGCCGCGCAGTTTCATGGACCACCAGGCCAAGTGGTTCCCCGAGGGCAGCCTGCAGGACCTGCCCGACATCGAGGCCGACCGCGCGGCTCACCCCATACTGGGCTGGCAGGTCGAGCCCGGCGACGTGGTGTGCTTTCACATGCTCACGCTGCACGGCGCCGGCGGCTTCGAGGGGCCGGGACGCAGGCGCGTGTTTTCCGTGCGCTTCATGGGCGAGGACACGCGCCACGCCCCGCGCCGCTGGACCACCTCGCCCGACTTTCCCGGGCTGGAGCGCGAACTGCCCGCCGGCGCGCCCATGGAGCACCCGCTGTTTCCTCTGCTGCTGGGCTGACCGCCGCAGACCATGCAGCGCTTCGACCTGGCCGCCATCGCTCCCGCGCCCTGGAAGAACGGCGGCGGCGCGACGCGCGAGCTGGCCTGCTGGCCGCCCGGCGCGGGCATGGACAACTTCGAGTGGCGCGCCAGCGTGGCGCGCATCGAGCAGTCGGGGCCGTTCTCGGCCTTCCCTGGCGTGGACCGGCAGATCCTGCTGCTGCAGGGCGGCGGCGTGCTGCTGCGCGGCCAGGGGCTGGAGCACCGGCTGGATCGGCCGCACCAGCCCTTTGACTTCCCCGGCGACGTGCCGCTGCAGTGCCAGCTGCTGGGCGACGGCCCGTCCATCGACTTCAACCTGATGCTGCGCCGCGGCGCCTGGCGCGGTGCGCTGGCCGTCACCGGCCAGTCGCTGCAGGCCGGCCCGTACCCAGCGGGGCTGTGCCTGGCGCTGCAGGGCGCCTGGCGCACCCCGGCGGGCGAGGTGCTGGACCCCGGCCAGGGCCTGTGGTGGTGTGGACCGGAAAACGTCCTGCAGCTGTCGCCCCTGCCCGGCGGGCAGGAGCCAGCGGCGCTGGCCTGGGTAGGGCTGCAGCGTGGTTGAATATGAGTGAAATCGGCCTCCAGCGCTTATCCAGCAAGCGCTGGCAGCTATTGAAAGGGTATAGCAATGCATGCTTCTCCACCCCATACCGATGCCGGCGGCGTGTGGCACGGTCTGCGCCTGGCCCCCGGGCTGGCGCAGCCCGACGAGCCGCTGGCCGATGGTGAGCCCGCCAGTCTGGTCGTGCAACAGGGCGTGCTGCGCTGGGTGGGACCGGCCGCGCGGCTGCCCGCCGCCTGGGCACAGACGCCACACCACGACGGTGCCGGCCTGCTGGCCACGCCGGGATTAGTGGACTGCCACACCCATCTGGTCTATGGCGGCCAGCGCGCCGGCGAGTTCGCAATGCGCCTGGCGGGCGCCAGCTACGAGGAGGTGGCGCGCGCCGGCGGCGGCATCGTCTCCACCGTGCGCGCCACGCGCGCTGCCAGCGAGGACGAGCTGTTCGCCTGCGCCCTGGCACGCCTGCGTCCGCTGATGGAGGAGGGGGTGTGCGCCATCGAGATCAAGTCCGGCTACGGCCTGGCGCTGGAGCACGAGCGCCGCCAGCTGCGCGTGGCGCGCCGCCTGGGCCAGGCCACGGGCCTGGCGGTGCGCACCACCTTCCTGGGCGCGCACGCACTGCCGCCCGAGTACGCCGGCCGCAGCCAGGACTACATCGACCACGTCTGCAACGACATGCTGCCCGCCCTGCACGCCGAGGGGCTGGTGGACGCGGTGGATGTGTTCTGCGAGCGCATCGCCTTCTCGCTGGCCGAGACCGAGCAGGTCTTCGCCGCCGCGCAGCAGCTGGGCTTGCCCGTCAAGCTGCACGCCGAGCAGCTGTCGGACATGGGCGGCGCGCAGCTGGCCGCGCGCTACCGGGCCCTGTCGTGCGACCACATCGAGCATTTGTCGCAGGCCGGGGTGGACGCCATGGCCCGGGCCGGCACCGTGGCCGTGCTGCTGCCCGGCGCCTTCTACACGCTGCGCGACACGCAGCTGCCGCCGATCGCCGCGCTGCGCGCCGCGGGCGTGCCCATGGCCGTGTCCACCGACCACAACCCGGGCACGTCCCCAGCGCTCAGCCTGCTGCTGATGGCCAACATGGCCTGCACGCTGTTCCGCCTGACGGTGCCCGAGGCGCTGGCCGGCATCACCCTGCACGCCGCGCGCGCCCTGGGCCTACAGGACACACATGGCCTGATCGCCGCCGGGCGGCCGGCGCACTTCGTGCTGTGGCCGGTGGCCGAAGCCGCCGAGCTGGCCTACTGGTTCGGCCGCCAGCGCGCCCACACCATCGTGCGGGGTGGCCGCATCGTGCAGCGGGGGTTGGCTTGACGCCCGGCCGCCTGTTCGCCCGCCACGCCCTGCTGCCCGGCGGCTGGGCGCAGGACGTGCTGCTGCAGTGGGACGCGCAGGGCCTGCTGACCGCCGTCACGCCCCAGGCCACGCCGGAGGACGCGCCGCGCGCCGCCGGGCCGGTGCTGCCGGGCATGCCCAACCTCCACTCGCATGCCTTCCAGCGCGCCTTCGCCGGACTGACGGAATACCGCGGCACGGCGCACGACAGTTTCTGGAGCTGGCGCGAGCTGATGTACCGCTTCGCCGTGCGCATCGGCCCCGAGCAGCTGCAGGCCATCGCCACCTGGCTGTACGTGGAGATGCTGGAGGCGGGCTACACCAGCGTCTGCGAGTTCCACTACCTGCACCACGACGAGGCAGGGCGGCCCTATGCCGACGACGCCACCTTGTCGCGCGCCCTGCTGCGCGCCGCGCGCGAGGCGGGCCTCGGCATCACGCTGCTGCCGGTGCTCTACCAAAGCAGCGGCTTTGGCGGCCAGGCGCCCCGGGCCGACCAGGCGCGCTTCATCCGCAGCACCGACAGCATGCTATCGTTATTGGAGCTGCTCGCGCTTGATGCACAAGGGCTGGAGGCACATTTGGGCCTTGCTCCGCATTCGCTGCGGGCGGTGACGCCGGACAGCCTGCACACCGCCGTGGCGGCGCTGCACTCCATGGCCCCGCGCGCGCCCGTGCACATCCACATCGCCGAGCAACTGCAGGAGGTGCAGGACTGCCTGGCCTGGAGCGGCCGGCGCCCGGTGCAGTGGCTGCTGGACCATGCCGCCGTGGACGAGCGCTGGTGCCTGGTGCACGCCACCCACCTGGACGAGGACGAATACCGCCGCGCCGCCGCCACCGGCGCCGTGGCCGGCCTGTGCCCCAGCACCGAGGCCAACCTGGGCGACGGCATCTTCGACGCCGCCCGCTGGCAGGGCCTGGGCGGCGTTTGGGGGCTGGGATCGGACAGCCACGTCTGCGTGAACGCCGCCGAGGAGCTGATGCTGCTGGAATACAGCCAGCGCCTGGCCCGGCGCGAGCGCAACGTGCTGGCCACGCCGGAGCAGCCCGAGGTGGCCAGCGCCCAGTGGCTGGCGGCGGTGCAGGGCGGGGCGCGCGCCGCCGGCCGGCCCGTGGCCGGGCTGCGGGCCGGGCAGCTGGCGGATTTTGTCGAGCTGGACCCGCGCCATGTCGCCCTGGACGGCTTGGCGCCGGCGCAGATGCTGTCGGCCCACGTGTTCGCCAGCCAGCGCACCTCGGCTGTCGCCGGCGTGTGGACACACGGGCAGCGCCGGGTTGCGCACGGCCGCCACGCACTGCACCATCAGGCGGCACAGGCTTTCATCGCGGCGCGCAAGGCGCTGCTCAACCCGCGGGACTGACATGGCCCTGGACCACTTTTCTTCTTCCTCTCCTTCTTTTGCGTCGACCATCACCGACCAGCCGGCCTTCACGCTGCACCGCGGCAGTGCGCCGCTGCTGGTCTCCATTCCGCACGCCGGCACGCACCTGCCGCCGGCCATCGCCGCGCGCCTGAGCGAGCACGGCCGCCAGGTGCCGGACACCGACTGGCACCTGGAGCGGCTCTATGGCTTCGCCCGCGAGCTGGGCGCCACGCTGCTGGTGGCCACGCATTCGCGCTACGTCATCGACCTGAACCGCCCGCCGGACGACGCCAGCCTGTACCCCGGCCAGAACGTCACCGGCCTGTGCCCGGTGGACAGCTTCGACGAGCTGGCGCTGTACCCGGCCGGCGATGTGCCGGATGCCGCCGAGGTGGCCGCCCGGCGCGATGCCGTCTGGGCACCGTACCACGCGCAGCTGCGCGAAGAACTCGACCGGCTGCGCCAGGCGCACGGCCGCGTGGTGCTGTGGGAGGCGCATTCCATCCGCTCGGTGCTGCCGCGCTTCTTCCAGGGCCGCTTGCCCGATCTGAACCTGGGCACGGCGAACGGCAACAGCTGCGACCCGGCCTTGGCCAGCCGGCTGCTGGCCATTGCGCGCGCGGCGCAGGGCTACAGCAGCGTGCTCAACGGCCGCTTCAAGGGCGGCTACATCACCCGCCAGTACGGCGCGCCGGCGCGGGGCATCCACGCCGTGCAGCTGGAGCTGACGCAATGCAGCTACATGCAGGAGTCGCTGCCCTTTGATTACCTGCCCGATGAGGCCGCGCGGCTGCAGCCGGTGCTGCGGGGCCTGCTGCAGGCGGCGCTGGACTTTGCGGGCGCGGGCGGCCAAAGGTAAGATCCGGCCCCATGCACGCCCTTGCCCATCCCTCGACCGCGCCGGACCCCTCCGAAGTGCCCTGGGGCTGGAGTCCCATGTTCCGCATGCCGCTGTACAAGCCGGGCGCCCGGGTGCGCCACGGCAGCTCCTGGGAGACGGTGAGCCACGTGGGGCTGCGCCGCCACGAGATGACGGTCTACCTGGTCGGCCGCACCGAGCCGGTGGATCCGCTGGAGCTGGAGCTGACGCCCACGGTGTTCACCACCGCGCGCGTGCACCAAGCACAGTAACTCAGGGGCGGCGCGCCATGGCTTCGCCCAGGCGCGTCGGGCGCAGGGCCTGCCAGCCGGGCTCAAAGCGCACGGCCCCGCGCTCGAACAGCAGCACCACCGTCGAGCCGAGCAGAAAGCGCCCCATCTCCTCGCCCTGACGCAGCGTGATCTGCCGGTCCGCATAGTCCCAGTGCCGCAGCTGGCCCGTGCGCGGAGGGTTCACCTGGCCGTGCCAGACGGTGGCCATGCTGCCGACGATGGTCGCGCCCACCAGCACCAGCGCCATGCGCCCTAGCGGGGTGTCGAACAGGCACACCACGCGCTCGTTGCGCGCGAAGAGCCCCGGCACGCCGCGCGCCGTGAGCGGGTTGACCGAGAACAGTGCGCCGGGCACGTGGTCCATGCGCAGCAACCGACCGTCGCACGGCATGTGGATGCGGTGGTAGTCGCGCGGGCTGAGATAGATGGTGGCGAAGCTGCCGTCCTGGAAGGCGGCGGCCAGCTGGCCGTCGCCACCCAGCAGCGCCGTGGTGCTGTAGTGGTGGCCCTTGGCCTGGAAGATCTGGTCGCGCTCAATGGCGCCCAGCTGGCTCACCGCTCCGTCGACGGGGCAGACCACGTCCGCCTGCGCGATGGGACGCGCGCCCGGACGCAGGGCGCGGGTGAAGAAATCATTGAAGGTGGCGTAGCGGGCGATGTCCGGCTGCTCGGCCTCGTGCATGTCCACGCCGTATCGGGCCACGAAGCGACGGATGGCTGCGGTGGTGAGCGCGCCCGCGCGTGCCGAGGCCAGCCGTCCGGCCAAAGCGGTGAGGGCCTGCTTGGGCAGCAGGTACTGGGGCAGGACTGCGAGGCGGTCAGACACGTGGCGGTTTCCAGCCCCGGGGGCCAGCGAAAGAGGGAAACGGACCATTGTAGGTGCGCCCGTGCAGGCCACGGCGACACGCCCGATAATGGCGGGTTTACCCGCGCCACAGCGCCGGCGCGCCTTCGCGGTGCGGCGGTTTTCCTGCCCCATGCCCACCTCCCGCTTCTCTGCCGCTGCTGCCCCGATGGGCGCCGCCGGGCCCGCCGCGCGCCGCCTGCTCGAGTGGCTGCGGCGCTTCTTTCCGCAGCCGGTGGGTCTGAACTGGCGCGAGCGCCTGCGCATGGTGCTGGGCACCGGACTGTGTATCGCGGTGGTGGCGGTGCTGGCGCACGAGCTGGTGACAACCCTGCCCACGCCGTGGCTGGTGGCCTCGATCGGCGCCAGCGCGGTGCTGGTGATCGCCGTGCCGGCCAGCCCGCTGGCCCAGCCTTGGGCGGTGCTGGCCGGCACGGCGCTGTCGTTTCTCATCGGCATCGGCTGCGCCACCTGGGTGACCAACGTGGTCGCGGCCTGCGCGCTGGCCGTGGGCCTGTCGGTGGCGGCGATGCTGGCGCTGCGCTGCCTGCACCCGCCGGGCGGCGCCATGGCCCTGTTCGCCGTGCTGCACCCGCCCGAGGCCACGGTGCCCGCCACCGGTCCGCTGCTGCTGAACGTGGCCGTGCTGGTGCTGACGGCCCTCGTCTATAACAATCTGACGGGCCGCAGCTACCCGCACCAGGCGCAGAAAAAAACTGGCCTCGAAGGCGCGGCGGCCAGCCCCTTCATTGCGGCGGACCTGGACGCCGCCCTGGCGCACTACGACGAGGTGCTGGACGTGAGTCGGGCTGACCTGGAAGGCCTGCTGCACCTGGTGGGCCGGGCGGCCTTCCAGCGAACGCTGGGGGACCTGCGCTGCCGCGACATCATGTCGGCCCCGGTGCACGCCGTAGTGCCGCAGGCCTCACTGACCGACGCCTGGGCCCTCATGCGGCGCGAGGCCGTGAAGGCGCTGCCCGTGGTGGACTCCCACGGCGTGGTGCTGGGCATCATCACCGTGGCGGACTTCATGCGGCTTGCCAACCTGGACACGCACGAAGGCATGGGCCAGCGGCTGCGCAAGCTGGTCCTGGGCCGACCCCGGCAGCCGGACAAAGTCGAAGGACTGATGAGCAGCCCGGCGCAGCAGGTGCATGCCGGCCAGCCCGTGATGGATCTGGTGCCGCTGTTCTCCGAAGCCGGCCACCACCACTTTCCCGTGGTGGACGAGGGCGGCCAGCTCGCCGGCATCATCACCCAGACCGATCTGGTGCGCGCCCTGGCCCGGGCTGTGGCGTATTCGTAGATGACGGACGCCACGGCGGCGCGATACAATTGACCGGTTTAGCGCAGCGTCATGCCTGCTGCTGCCGTCCGATCTCTGCGCCCACGGGCGCAGTGTTTTTTCCAGCCTGCAACCGCACCCTGCGTGGAACCGGAGCTGGCAAACGGGCTGTGGTTCATGGCCTACGGGCAGTTCAGACTTGCGGCATCGCGCAAACAGTTTCATAGAACCATCATCATCCATGGCCAAAGAAGAACTCATCGAGATGCAGGGCAGCGTGACAGAAGTGCTGCCCGACTCGCGCTTTCGCGTGACGCTGGACAACGGACACCAGCTGATCGCCTACACCGGCGGCAAGATGCGCAAGCACCACATCCGCATTCTGGCCGGCGACAAGGTGTCGCTGGAGATGTCGCCCTACGACCTCACCAAGGGCCGCATCACCTTCCGCCACCTGCCCGGACGCGGCCCCGGCCCGTCTTCTTCCAGCCGCTGAACGGGCGGCAAATAGTGCGCTGCTTCGGCCGTGCGCTGCTTTTGCCAGGGTAGAATGCCAGCTGTCGGAGCGTAGCGCAGCCTGGTAGCGCATCTGCTTTGGGAGCAGAGGGTCGCGAGTTCGAATCCCGCCGCTCCGACCAATGAAATCAAGGGGTTGCATCTTCACGGTGCAACCCCTTTTGTCTGCGCGGTGCCCTGCGCCATGCCGTAAGCTCGGCACATGGCTCACGTCACGTTTTCGCCTCCCTACACACCGCCGTGCCACGTTGTGCAGCAGTTGCGCGACCGCGGCTATGCCGTGTTGCGCCCCAACGACACGGCGCAGTGGGCCGGCTGCACGCTGGCGCAGCTGCAGGCGCTGGAGGCCGACTGGGCGGTCCTGCCGCCCGACGAGTTTCTGAAGGACGGCGGGCGCTACCGCAACCGGCGCCATGCCAGCTTCGTGATGGACAGTGGTGCGGCGCACCAGGTGCCGCATCGGGCGCACTACCAGCCGGTGCAGTACAACGCGCTGCATGGCGGCATGCGCCGCTGGTTTGCGCCCATGCTGGAGGCCACGGTGGCGCAGCCGGCCTGGCAGGCGCTGCTGGGCGCGGCGGCCGATACCGCGCGCGCCGCGCTGGCGCCGCAGGTGGATCGCTGGTTCGTCGAGGCGCACCAGTTCCGTATCGATACCGAGGGTGGCATAGGACGGCCCACGCCCGAGGGCGCGCACCGCGACGGGGTGGATCTGGTGGCAGTGTTCCTGGTCGGGCGTGAGAACATCAAGGGCGGCGAGACGCGCATCTTCGAGGCCACAGGCCCCAGCGGCCAGCGCTTCACGCTGAGCGAGCCCTGGTCCGTCATGCTGCTCGACGACGCGCGCATGATCCACGAGACCACCCCTATCCAGCCCGAGAGCGGACACGGCTGGCGCGACACGCTGGTGCTGACCTGCCGGCGTGGTGCCTTTTTAGGCGACGATGAGCCGGATGCTTGACCACGACCAAGGCGGTGGCGCGCTTTTGACGCACACTCGGCAGGCTGATACGGCATTCCAACGATGACAACCAAGGAGGTTCCATGTTCAAGCACATCCTGATCCCGGTGGACGGTTCCGAGACGTCGATGAAGGCGCTCGCCAAGGCGGCTGAACTCGCCAAGGTGTTCGGCAGCGCGGTGACTGCCATGTATGTCATCGATCCCTATCCCTTCACCGGCGTGGGTGCGGACTTTGCCTACGGCCAGGCGCAATACCTGAGCGCCGCCACGGCCGAGGCCAACACCGCGCTGGACGCTGCCAAGACGGCCCTCAGCCAGGCCGGCGTGGCCAACATCAACGTCCTGGTGGGCGAGGGCCACGCCATCCACGACGGCATCGTGCGCGCCGTGGAGAACACCGGCGCCGATCTGATCGTCATGGGCTCGCACGGTCGGCGCGGGCTGGAAAAGCTGGTGCTGGGCAGCGTCACGCAGCGCGTGCTGGGCGCGGCACACATCCCCGTGCTGGTGGTGCGCGACTGACAAGACAAGCGCTCGCCCCACCCCATAAAGAAAACGGCTGCCCCAGGGGCAGCCGTTTTGCATGGCGGGCCTGAAGCGGCCTATTCGATGCGGGCGCCGGAGGCCTCGACGATGCCCTTCCACTCGCCGTATTCCTTCTTCACCAGGGCGGAGAACTGCTCGCTCGTCATGGCCTGGGGCTCGGCGCCCTGGGCCTGGATGGCGGCCTTCATCTCGGGGGTCGCCAGCAGGCGGTTGATCTCGGCGTTCAGCGTCTTGACGATGGGCGCAGGGGTGCCGGCCGGGGCCAGCACGCCGTACCAGGTGCTCACGTCGAAGCCCTGGTAGCCCGATTCGGCCACCGTGGGTACGTCCGGCAGCGAGGAGCTGCGCGTGGCCGAGGTCACGGCCAGCGGGCGCAGCTTGCCCGACTTGATCTGCCCCATGGCCGAGGGCAGGGAGGAGACCAGCAGGTCCACGTTGCCCGCCAGCGCGTCCATCAGCGCCGGGTTGGAGCCCTTGTACGGGATGTGGCTCAGCTTGATGCCCGCGGCCTTCTCGAACAGGTCGCCGGCCAGGTGAATGGACGTGCCGTTGCCGGGCGAGCCGTAGGTCACCGTGCCCGGCTGGGCCTTGGCGGCGCTGACCACGTCGGCCAGCGTCTTGAACTTGGAGGTGGCGCTGGTGGCGATGACCACCGGCGTGTAGGCCACGTGGGCCACGGCCGTCAGGTCGCGTGTGGGGTCCCAGGGCAGGTTCTTGTACAGCCAGGGGCCGATGACCAGGTTGTCCTTCTGGCCCATGACCAGGTCGTAGCCTGTGGGCGCGGCCTTCACCGCTTCGCCGATGCCGATGGTGCCGCCGGCGCCGGGCTTGTTGTCGGCCACCACGGTCCACTGCTTGGCCTCGGTCAGCTTGGCGGCCACCAGGCGCGCCAGGATGTCGGTGCCGCCGCCGGGCGGGAAGGGCACGATCATGCGCACCGGCTTGGTGGGGTAGGCGGCGGCCGGTGCGGCGGTCTGGGCCTGGGCGCTGCCCAGGGCGCAGCCGATCGCGGCCAGGGCGAGAAGGTTGCGGCGAAGCATGGAGTGTCTCCTTGGATTGTGCTGAAAGGCGGCGGTGCGCGCGGGGGACGCGCGCACGCGGCAGGCGATCATGGCCCAGCCGCGTGCGCCGCCGCCATGCCATTGCAGGAGGCTGCCATCGCGCGCGGCGATGGCTGGCCGCCTGCCGCAGCCGCTTACATGCGTTCGAAGATGGCGGCGATGCCCTGGCCGCCGCCGATGCACATGGTCACCAGCGCGTAGCGGCCCTGCACGCGCTGCAGTTCGTGCAGCGCCTTCACGGTGATCAGCGCGCCGGTGGCGCCGATGGGGTGACCCAGCGAGATGCCCGAGCCGTTGGGGTTGACCTTGGCCGGGTCCAGCCCCAGGTCGCGCGTGACGGCGCAGGCCTGGGCGGCGAAGGCCTCGTTGGCCTCGATCACGTCCAGGTCGGCCACCGTGAGGCCGGCTTTCTTCAAGGCCGCCTGGGTGGCGGGCACGGGGCCGATGCCCATGTACTTGGGGTCCACGCCGGCGTGGGCATAGGCCACCAGGCGGGCAAGGGGCTTGGCGCCGCGGTCCTTGGCGGCCTGGGCGTCCATCAGCACCACGGCGGCGGCGGCGTCGTTGATGCCCGAGGCGTTGCCGGCCGTCACCGTGCCGTTGTCCTTGGTGAACACGGGCTTGAGCTTGGCCATGTCGTCCAGCGTTGCGCCGGGGCGGAAGTGCTCGTCAGTGGTGAACTGCACCTCGCCCTTCTTGCTCTTGAGCGTGACGGGCACGATCTGTCCGTTGAAGTAGCCCTCCGCCGTGGCGCGCTCGGCGCGGTTGTGGCTTTCCACGGCCAGACGGTCCTGGTCCTCGCGGGTGATGCCCCACTTGGCGGCGATGTTCTCGGCTGTCACGCCCATGTGGATGTTGTGGAAGGGATCGTGCAGGGCGCCGATCATCATGTCGATCATCTTGAAGTCGCCCATGCGCGCACCCCAGCGGCTGGCCAGGCTGGCATAGGGGGCGCGGCTCATGACCTCGGCGCCGGCGCCGATGGCGACGTCGGCATCGCCCAGCAGGATGCTCTGCGCGGCCGAGACGATGGCCTGCAGGCCCGAACCGCACAGGCGGTTGACGTTGAAGGCGGGCGTGGACTCGGCGCAGCCGCCCTCGATGGCGGCCACGCGCGACAGGTACATGTCGCGCGGCTCGGTGTTGACCACGTGGCCGAACACCACGTGGCCCACGTCCTTGCCCTCGACGCTGGCGCGCGCCAGCGATTCGCGCACCACGGTGGCGCCCAGCTGGGTGGGCGGCACGTCCTTCAGGCTGCCACCAAACGTGCCGATGGCGGTGCGCACGGCGCTGACGACGACGACTTCACGGGTCATGGGAATTGCTCCTGTTACTGTGGTTTTATGAATGAAAAACGGCTCCAGTGCTTATATGGAAAGCGCTGGCAGCTATGAAAACGATAGTGTTTGGCCTTCAGGCGTCGCGCACGTCGGCCACCGGGTTGGCGCCGAAGTCCTCGCGTGCCAGCCAGGCCAGCAGGCGGCGGGCGGCCTCCTCGGGCGAGGTCAGCGAGCCGCTGCTTTTCAGCTGGGCGAAGTTGCCCACGTCGGGGAAGTCCGCCGCATCGGCGCTGCGCAGCTGCACCTGCATGTCGGTGTCGATCACGCCGGGCGCCAGCGAGCACACGCGCGCGCCGTTCGGCTTGGCTGCCTCGTCCAGCGCCAGGCAGCGGGTGAAGTGGTCCATGCCCGCCTTGGCGGCGCAATACGCTGCCTGCGAGGCCATGGCGCGCCGGCCCAGCCCGGAGGAAATGTTGAGCACCTTGCGCGGCACGCCCCAGCCCTCGGTGGCGCCCAGGAAGGCGGCGGTCAGCTGCATGGGCGCCTCCAGCCCCACGCGCAGGGCGTTGGCCAGGTCAGCAGGGTCGCTGGCCGACAGCGGGGCGATGCGCGGGATGACGCCGGCGTTGTTGATCAGCGTGGCGCTGGCGTAGCGGCCGGCGGGCTGGGCGGCCAGCCAGGACTGCAGCCGGGCGGCGGCCTGCGCGCCGTCGGCCAGGTCCAGCGTCCACTGCTCCAGCTGCGCGCCCTCGGGAGCGGCCAGCTCGGGGTTGGCGCGGCGGGCGATGCTGACGAGGGAGTGGCCGGGCACGAGCAGCTGCCGGGCCAGGGCCAGGCCCATGCCGCGCGAGCCGCCGGTGAGGATGAAGAGGTGCTGGGTCATCCGGCAATGGTAGCGGCTGGGGCCGCGTCGGGCATCTGCGTCAGCACGTAGTCCACCCAGGCGCTCGGTGCTATTGAAAAAAGAGCTGCTCGCGCTTGCTGGGTAAGGGCTGGAGGTCGATTTGATCAAAATCCGCCGGCAGCTCGAAGCGGCAGGGGCGGCCGTGTGTGGGGTGGTCGAAGGCCAGGGCGCTGGCGTGCAGCAGCAGGCGGGGCGCCAGGGCCAGCGTGGCGGCATCGGCATACAGCGCGTCGCCCAGGATGGGGTGGCCGATGGCGGCCAAATGCACGCGCAGCTGGTGCGTGCGGCCGGTGACGGGCTCCAGCTCTACGCGCGTGGTGCCCGCCGCCGCGCCCTGGCCGCAGGCACGCCAGCGCGTCAGGCTGGGTTTGCCCCGGGCGGGGTCGATCACGCGCAGCGGCCGGCGCTCCCAGTCGGCGGCGATGGGCAGGTCTATGTCACTCCAGGCGCCATCGGCCTGATCCGGCAGGCCACGCACCACGGCCTGGTAGCGCTTGGCCACCTGCCGATCGGCGAAGGCCTGGCTCAGACGGCGCTGGGTGGGCAGGTTGCGCGCCATGAGCACCAGGCCGGAGGTGGCCTGGTCCAGCCGGTGCACGACCAGGGCCCCGGGCCAGTACTGCGCGGCACGGGCACTCAGGCAATCCTGCTTGCCCTCGCCGCGTCCGGGCACGCACAGCAGCCCGGCGGGCTTGGCCAGCACCAGCAGGTCGTCATCGGCGTGCAGGCACTGCGGCGGCGCAATGGTCGCGTCGATTTCCTCAGCCGCCATGGATCAGCTGGTCCACGGTGGCGCACAGCTCCTGCACGTCGTTAGGCTTGTGGATCAGGGCGCGCGCGCCCTCGGCCAGGGCCTGGCGCTCGATGTCGGCCGTGACGTAGCCCGAGGCCAGGGCGATGGGCAGGTCGGTGCGGATGGCATGGGCGGCGCGCACCAGCTCCAGGCCGGAGAAGCCGGGCATGTTGTAGTCGGTCACCAGCAGGTCGTACCGGGTGGGCGCGGCGCGCAGTGCCTCGATGGCCTCGCGCGGGTCGGTGAAGCCGGTGACCTGATAGCCGCGGCGGCGCAACAGGCGCTGCACCAGAAACACCAGGGCCTCGTCGTCGTCCACGTACATCACGTGGCGCTGGCGGCCCGGCGCGGCCGCCGGCGCCGGGGCCGGGGCCGCTGATGCCTGGGCTGGCGCCGGCTCGGGCGCGACGCTGGGCGCATTGCCCGGCGCGGCGGGGAAGTACAGCGTGAAGCGGCTGCCCTGGCCCGGCGTGCTGTGCACGTCGATGGCGCCCTCGTGCGTGCGCATCACGCCGTGCACCACGGCCAGGCCCAGGCCCGTGCCCTGGCCCACGGGCTTGGTGGTGAAGAAGGGCTCGAAGATGCGCGACAGGGTGGCCGCTTCCATGCCCGGGCCGTCGTCGCGCACGGTCACGGCGGCGTAGTGCTCGCCCGACAGACCCAACCGCTCGCGCAGGCGCTGGCCCGGCCGCGCGGCGGCCACGTCGATGTGGATGGCGCCGCGGCCGGCGCCGATGGCGTGGACGGCGTTGGTGCACAGGTTCAGCAGCGCCTGCTCCACCTGCGTGGGGTCGGCCAGCACGGGCGGCACGTCCTCGGCCTCGTGCACCGTCAGTTCGATCTGCGGCGGCTGGGTCACGCGCAGCAGGCGCTGGGTATCGCGCGCCACCTCAGCCAGCGCCACGAGCGTGCGCCGGGGCGCCTCGTTGCGGCTGAAAGTGAGGATCTGCCGCACCAGGTCGCGCGCGCGCCGGCCGGCCTTGTCGATCTCCAGCAGGCTTTCATACGCCGGCGTGCCGGGCTTGCCGTCGGCCTTGGCCAGTTCCACGTTGCCCAGGATGGCGTGCAGGATGTTGTTGAAGTCGTGCGCGATGCCGCCGGCCATGGTGCCCACCGCCTGCATCTTGTGCGATTCGCGCAGTTGCACCTCCAGCTCCGCACGGCGGGCCTCCTCGCGCTTTCTGGCCGTCAGATCGCGGGCGAAGACGGTGGTGGTCTCGCCCCCGGCGTGGCGTTCGAAGGACACGCTGATCTCCACCGCCAGCTCGCGCCCCGAGGCGGTGAGAGCGGTCATCTCGCCCAGCACCGCCTGTGTGGTCAGCTGGGCGAAGGCCAGCAACTGCTCCGCGTTGGGGATGAAGCGCAGGATGGGGCTGCCCAGCGCGTCACTGGCCGCGCACTGGAACAGTACGGCCGCCGTGGGGTTGAAGACGGTGATGCGCTGGTGCTGGTCCACGCAGATGATGGCGTCCAGCGCCGAGTTGATGACGGCCTCCAGGCGCTTTTCGCTGGCCTGGATCTGTTCATTGCGCACCTGCAGCTCCCAGGTGCTTTGCTGCAGCGCCCGGCGCTCGGCCAGCAGCGGGCCCTGGTCCACCACGGCGCACAGGTACTGGTGCTGTGTGCTGCCGTCCGTATCGGCCGCTTCAATGCGCGCGATGTGCAGGTCGCCGGTGATCTGGCCGTCCTGGCCTATGCGAAAGACCACCTCGGTGGCTTCGGCGCGGCCGTCGGCGCTGGCCTGGTTGAAGGCATGGCGCACGCGCTGGCTGTGCGACGGATCGACGAAGGGCATGAGCGCCGTCAGCGGCCGGTCGTGCTCCAGCGGCTGGAACGAGCGGTGTGCCATCGGATTGGCCTGCACCACGACGTCGTGCGTGTCGATGACCAGCAGCGCCAGAGGCACGCTGGCAAACAGCGCTTCAAACCGCTCGGAGGCACTTTCCGCCGCTGCCTGGCTGTAGCGCAGCACCTTGTTCTGCGCCTCCAGTTCGGCCTGCGACTTGCGCAACTCGCCAATCAGGCGGGCCACCGGGCCCGTGGCGCGTTCACCCGGTTTGCGCTGGTCCGGGCGCGGGGGCGCGGGCTCGGCAGGCGGCGACGCGCCAGCCGGGTCGGATTTGTGCAGCAGATAGGAGAGGTCGGGCTCGTTCATGGCGGGGCCGTCAGGGGCCGGGTCAGTGTAAGCCTGCCCGCAAGCGCGCCGGCGCGCTCGCCCCCACCTATGCAGAGGGCGGCTGGCTTTGGGTCAGGGCTTGGTCAGCGGTTGAGCAGATGTGCCGGGACGCCTGGCAGTGTGCGCCAGCATGCCGCGATGCGGCACCAGCACTGGAGCCGTGCGCACCAGCGCTACCCGCACGTCCCACTGCCGGGCCCACTTGGCCTCGCGCTCCTAGGCCGCGTACAGGCGGCTGCGGAATTCGGGCCGGCCGGGCGGACTGTCTTCGCCAGCGGCTGTTCGCCGCAGTCGCCATGCCAGCCCACCACCGACCCCGACATCAGCATCGGCGGCGGCGGCGGCGTGCCGCGCTGCCTCAGCCCTTCCGTGTCTTCGGGCCAGCGACCGACGCGCTCATGCGGTGCCCCAGAGCTGGCGGTAATGGCCATCGGGGTCGTACCGGCCCGCCTGTCGGGCCGGATCGAAGCGGCGCCGCGCGCGCGGGTGAGTGCGGCGGCTCGCGAGGAAGATCCAGTTGCCCCGGTTGCTGTAGACGTCGTAGTCAAGCAGCTGGTGCTCGAACCAGGCCGCCCCGGCGCGCCATTCGCACGCCAGGTCATGCACCAGAAAGCTTGCGACGATCTGCCGCAGCCGGTTGCCCAGGTAGCCAGTGGCGGCCAGCTCGCGCATGCCTGCGTCCGCCAGCGGCTGGCCGGTACGGCCTGCGCACCATGCGGCAAACCGGTCGGGTTGGTGCGTGGGCGTAGGCGCCTGTGCCAGGCCACGTGCGCGGTACAGCCCCGGGCCATGCCGCAGATGCAGGAAACGGAGGTGGTCGCGCCACAGCAACTCCAGCCACAGGCAGCGCGTGCCTTCGCTCGCGCCGTGCACCGCTTCATAGCGCCGCAGCTGCTCGAGCGCTTTGCGCGGTGACAGCGCTCCGGTGGCCAGCCAGGGCGACCACTTGCTGGAGTAACCCTGTCCGGCCAAGCTGTTGCGCGCGCGCTTGTGGCGTGCGGGCTGGTCACTGGCCAGGTAGCGTGCCAGGTGCGCGCGCGCAGCCGATTCGCCGGCATGCAGGCCGGACTGCAGGTAGGGAAACGCACTGCGGGCATCGGCCGCCGGGGCGATCGCGCTCAGGCGTGCCCAGGTGCGACGCTGCGCTTCCAGCACGCTGTCAGGCACGCCCCGGGGCCAAGGCGCCAAACGGCCCACGGGCGGCAGCGGCGCTGCCGGGGTCAGGCCAGTCTGTTCGACAGCCTGGCGGAAATGAGTGAAGCTGTCCGGCAGCTGCTGCAAGGGCCAGGGCAGCTGTGCCGGGTCAAACAGGCTGCTGTGCCAGATGGTGAGGACCGGCAGCCCTGCTGCCCGAACCGCGGCCACTTCGGCCTGCTCATCGGGGGCTGCAATGTCTTCGCAGACCACCCCGTCGGCCCCCACGGCTTGAGCCAGGGCGGGCAGGGCGGTGGCGGGCGGCTCGTCCAGCACCAGGAGCTGGCTGCCTGCCGTTTGCAGGGCACGGGCAAGATGCCGCACCGCACTGGCCCACCACGCACGGCGGTGCCGTCCCATGCGTGCAAAGCCCCATGCGGTGGGGGCATCCATGCCGGGCGTGCAGACGACTGGCAGTAGCCGCCGTGCGCCCATGGCCGCCTGCAGTGCCACCTGGTCGTGCAGGCGCAGATCGTTGCGGAACCAGAAGATTGTGGTGGTCATGCCGCCTCCTGGCGGGTGCGCCGCCGCCCGTTGTGGGGCTGCGCAGTGCGCGGCGCGAGGTACCGCACCGCGCACCGGCCTCAGGGCGCGGGAAGGATGACTTTGTCCAGCACGTGGATGACGCCGTTGGACGCCAGCACGTCCGTGGCGACGATGCCAGCCTGGCGCCCCCGCTGGTCGGTGATGGCCAGGGCCGGTGTCACCGCGAAGGTGCCGCCCTGCACGGTCTTGATGGGCGTGCCCACCGGCACCTCGGCCTTCAGCACCAGGCCTGGCACCACGTGGTAGGTGAGCACCTGAGTCAGCAGCGCGCTGTCGGCCAGCAGTTGCTCCTTGGTCACACCCAGTTCGCCGAGCAGCGCGGCAAACGCGGCGTTGGTCGGCGCGAACACCGTGAACGGTCCTGGGCCGCTCAGCGTGTCAGCCAGGCCTGCGGCGCTCACGGCCTCCACGAGCAGGCTGAAGTCGGCATTGGCCTGAGCCGTTTGCACAATGTTCTTGTCCGCGGGCAGCAGCACCTTGTTCACCGCGTGGATCACGCCATTGGACGCCTCGACATCGGTTTGCACGATCGTGCTGGCGCGGTTGCGGCCATCGGTGATCACCAGATCGCTGTCTTGCTTGTCCACCTTGAAGAAGCCGCCCTCCACGGGCCTGATGGGCTTGCCCAGCGGAACTGCGCTGCTGGGCACCGCGCCTGCAACGACGTGGTATTTCAGCACCGCGGTGAGCAGCGGCTTGTTGCCCAGCAGCTGGTCCTTGGTCACGCCCAGCTCCCCCAGCAGCGCGGCAAAGGCGTCGTTGGTGGGCGCAAAGACGGTGAACGGCCCGGGGGCGCTCAGGGTGTCGGCCAACCCGGCCGCCTGCACTGCCTCCACCAAGATGGTGAATCGGCTGTCGCCCTGGGCGACCTCCACGATATTGCCGGGGTGGTCGTCACCTCCGCTGCCGCCGCAGCCTGCGGCTGCAGCAAGCACGAACACTCCAAGTAGTCCTTTGATCCAGTTCAGCATGCCAGTTCTCCTGAGAAATGAATGGGGGGCGATGGCCCTTCGGTGCAGTCCATCTGTTCAACAGGTCATCGACGGTCCTCCTGCAAAGAATCCTGGCAATCAACGCCGTCACCGCACCGGCTCAGTGCGCCGAGTCCTGGCGCTCGTGCGGCACCCAGATCAGCGCCTGGGTGTCCACTCCCAGGGCGCGTGCGCGCGCCGTGATGTCCTCACGCAGCTGCGCCGGCATCTGTTTTTCGCGCGCCAGAATCCAGCAGTAGTCCGTGCTCGGCCCAAGCACCAGCGTCCAGCGGTAGTCGGGATCGAGCGCGACCACGTGGTAGCTGCCGTAAAACGGGCCGAAAAAAGACACCTTCAACGCACCCGTGGTGGGCGCGCCGGTGAACACGGCGCGGCCGACGGCCTCGCGCCATTGGCCAGTGGCCGGCACGTAGCCCCGGTTGACCACGCGCACGCTGCCGTCCGCCTGTTCGCTGTAGGTGGCCGACACATCGGTCATGCCGCGCTCAAAGGCGTGGTCCAGCCGCGCCAGTTCGTACCAGCGGCCCAGGTAGCGCTGCAGGTCAAAGGGCGACACAGCCCGTGCCCCGGATGGAGGCTGGTCGCTGGCGCAGCCCGTGAGTGCCGCGCCGCCCGCCAGCAGCAAACTGAGCACGCCGCGGCGCGCCAGGCCGCGATGCTCGCGGGATGCAGGAGTGGGCGGCGTAGCAGTCATGGGAAGGCTCTCCGGTCTTTCAGTGGGCGTGGCGCCACTGCGCCACCAGCGGTGGCAGGCTGGACAGCTGCTGCACCGTGCTGACCCCGGCCAACGGCATCTGGTGCAAGGCGTGGCAGGAACCGCCGACCCACAGCGCCGTGGCCGCGGGCAGCAGCGCGCGAAGTTCGCGCAGGCTGGTGCGCACGGCGGATGCCTTGTGCACGTTGCTGAAACTCAGCGCCACGATGTCGGCGCGGTGGGCTTGCGCCGCCTGCGCGATGTCCGTCACGGGTGTTTGGGTGCCGAGGGACACGCAGGTGCACCCTTCCAGCACCAACAGCGCCTCGACCATCAGCAGCCCCAGCCCGTGCAACTCCTGCGGCAGCGTGGTCAGCAGGACCGTGGGGCCCTGCAGCACGGGCGGGGGCGTCAGCGATGCAATGGCCTGTCGCAGCACACCGGTGAGCACGTCGGTATAGAGGTGCTCTTCGAAGACCTCAAAGCGTCCCTGTGCCCATGCCTCACCTACCGCAATGGTCAGTGGCGCGACCAGTTCGGTCACGAACGGGGCCAGGCCCATGCGCATCTGCGCCGTGCCCAGGGCATGGCGCAGTGCTTGGGGATCGTGGCTGCCGATCGTGGCGAGCAATTCCTCCACGGCCCCATCCACGCTACGATCCATTGAAGTTGTCTTGGACAAATAGCTTGCTGTCGCGGTACCGTTGTCTGCCAGCAGCGCCTGCAGTTCGCGCGTGCTCAGGCCAACCACCTTGCCCGGCCGCAGGCCTCCGTCCAGCAGCCGGCGGATCAGCTTGAGTTGCTGCACCTGTTCGGTGCTGTAGAGCCTGTCGCCGGCCGCATCGCGGGTGGGTGCAGGAAAACCATAGCGCTTTTCCCAGACGCGCAGGGTGTCCTTGCCCAGACCGGTCTCGCGCTCCACCGTGGAAATGGGCAGACCGAGGAGGTCGGGGAGCGGTGCGTCCGTTGCGATCGGTGTGATTTCTGTGGTCATGGCAGTTGCGTGCTAGGAAATATTGTCTAAGACAAAAATAAATTTGTCTAGTACATTACGCCACAGCGCAACGGCCCTGTGCCGCTTGCATGCAGGCTCACCGAGGGGAACAGGCCATGAAAGTTGCTGTCGTTGGATCGGGTATTTCAGGCTTGGCGGCGGCACACCGGCTGCGCGGGCAGGCGCGGGTGACGCTGTTCGAGGCCGGCAGCTATTTCGGCGGGCACACACACACGGTCGACGTGACCTTGCCCAACGTCCGCAAGCAGGCCGTCACGCACGGTGTGGATACCGGCTTTCTGGTGTTCAACGAGCGCACCTATCCCGGCCTGATCGCGCTGTTCGATGCGCTGGGTGTGCCCACCGTGGCGTCCGACATGTCTTTTTCCGTGCAGGTGCCCGGTGCCGGAGCCTGGGGACTTGGTGCGCTGGAGTGGAGCGGCTCCAGCCTCACAACCGTGTTCGCGCAGCGCCGCAACCTGCTGCGCCCGCGGTTTCTCGGCATGCTTGCCGAACTGCTGCGCTTCAACCGGCTGTGCACCGCCTTGGCGCTGCGCGGTGGCGAGGAGGCGCTGGCGCAGCCGCTGGGCGACTTTCTGGACCAGCATGGCTTCAGTGACGCGTTTCGCCACTGGTACTTCCTGCCCATGCTGGGTTGCATCTGGAGCTGTCCGACCGACCAGATGCTGCGCTTTCCCGTGGCCACCATGGTGCGCTTTTGCCACAACCACGGCCTGATCCAGGTGAATCACCGGCCGCCATGGCGCACCGTGCAGGGCGGGGCGCGTCAGTACGTGCAGGCGCTGCTGCGTGGCTTGGACGCCCGCCTGGCCACGCCGGTGCAGCGCGTGGAGCGCCACGCCGCCGGGGTGCTCGTGCGAACGGCCGCCGGCAGCGAGCACTTCGACGCCCTGGTCCTGGCCGTACACAGCGACCAGGCGCTACGCCTGCTGGCCCGCCCCAGCATCGCCGAGCAGCAGATGCTGGCCGCCATCCGCTACCAGCCCAACCGGGCCGTGCTGCACACGGATACCCGGGTGCTGCCGCGCCGGCGCGCCGCCTGGGCGGCCTGGAACTACGAGCGCGCGGCTGATGGCGCACAGGAGTCGGCCCGCGTCTGCCTGCACTACTGGATCAACCGGCTGCAGCCGCTGCCGTTCGCCCAGCCGGTGCTGGTGTCGCTCAACCCGGTGCGGCCCATTGATCCGGCGCAGGTCATCGGGGAATACGACTACGAGCATCCGGTGTTCGACCTGGCCGCCCTGGCGGCGCAAAAGCAGGTCGCGCAGCTGCAAGGTGTGCAGCGGACCTGGTTCGCGGGCGCGTGGACGGGTTATGGGTTTCATGAGGACGGCCTGCAGTCCGGCTACCGCGCGGCCGACGCGCTGCTGGCCCAGCTGCACCGGCGCGAGGCCGCATGAGCGACGTCGCCGCTGCTGCGTGCGTTCCGCACATTGGGTTCGGCCATGTGTGGCATACGCGGCTGCGCCCGCGGCTGCACCGCTTCGCGGTACCGACCTTCTTCGTGCTGCTGCCCATGCGTACGCTGGCGCGGCGGCCCGAGGCCGCGGGCGTGCTGGCTCTCAATCGGCCGGGTGTGCTGTCTTTTCACGACGCCGACCATGGCTGGGGCATGCACCCGCGCCGGGGCAATGCGCTGGCCTGGCTGGAGGGCCTGCTGCAGGCCCAGGGCATCGACGACGCGGACGGCGAGATCTGGCTGCAGTGCTACCCACGGGTGCTGGGCTACAGCTTCAAGCCGGTGAGCTTTTGGTATTGCCACCGCACGGATGGCAGCCTGCGCGTCATCGTGGCCGAGGTGAACAACACCTTTGGCGAACGCCATGCCTATGTGCTCGACCAGCCTTGTTACGGCCAGCCGCTGCAGGCGCACAAGGTGTTTCACGTCTCGCCGTTTTGCGCGGTGCGGGGCCACTACCGTTTCAAGTTTCTGCGCACCGGGGCGGGCGGCCTGCAGTCGGCGCGGGTGCGCATCGACTACCACGACGACACCGGCCCGGTGCTGCTGACCGGCATGGCAGGGCGGCTGGAGCCCCTGACCGCCGCCAGCCGGCGCCGCGCCCTGTGGCGCTACCCGCTGCTCACCCTGGGCGTGACGGTCCGCATCCTCTGGAACGCGCTGCTGCTATGGGCCAAGCGTGTGCCCGTGCATTCGCACCCTGCCGCGCCGGCCGTGCCCGTGTCCCGTTCCTTTCCCTGCGAGCCTTGACCATGAACACGACGACCAGTGCTTCGTTTTCCCCGCGCCTGCCGGCTGGTGTGCCCGCTGCCGGGCGCAGCGTGCTGCGGCTGCTGCAGCGCCTGCAGCATGGCACCCTGCATCTGGAGCTGCCCGACGGCAGCGCGCTGCAGCTGGGCTGCGCAGGCCCGCCCCAGGCCAGCATGCGCCTGCAGCGCTGGAAGGTCCTGGGCGCGGTACTGCGCTCGGGCGACATCGGGCTGGCCGAGAGCTATATCGACCAGGACTGGAGCACGCCGCACCTTGCCGACCTGCTGCGCCTGCTGATGGCCAACCGCGATGCCCTGCAGTCGCTGGTGTACGGCGGCTGGTGGGGCCGGCTGGCCTACCGGCTGCGCCACCTGCTCAACCGCAACACGCGCAGTGGCAGCCGGCGCAACATCCAGGCGCACTATGACCTGGGCAATGCCTTCTACCGGCTCTGGCTGGACCCGAGCATGAACTATTCCTCGGCGTGGTTCCAGGGCGACCTGTCGGGCGACCTGGCACAGGCGCAGCTGGCCAAGATGCGCCGCGCGCTGGACAGCGCCGGCGTGCGGCCAGGCAGCCGGCTGCTGGAGATCGGCTGCGGCTGGGGCGCCGTGGCCGAGCTGGCGGCCAGCCAGTACCAGGCCCACGTGACCGGTGTGACGCTGTCCGCCGAGCAATTGGCCTTTGCCCGCGAGCGCCTGCAGGCGGCAGGTCTGACTGGCCGCGCCGACCTGCGCCTGCAGGACTACCGCGACATCGACGATGCGCCCTTCGATGCCATCTGCTCCATCGAGATGGTGGAGGCCGTCGGCCAGGCCTATTGGCCAAGCTACTTCGCCACCGTCCAGCGCCTGCTCAAACCTGGCGGACGTGCGTGCGTGCAAAGCATCGTCATCGACGACCGGCTGTTCGAACGCTACGTGCGCGGCACCGATTTCATCCAGCAGTATGTGTTTCCCGGCGGCTGCCTGCCCAGCCCCACGCGGTTTCGCGCGGCCGCCCGGCAGGCGGGACTGCGGGTGGTGGAGGAATTCGCTTTCGGCGCCGACTATGCCGAAACCCTGCGCCGCTGGCACCGCGAATTCACGCGGCAGCGGGCACAGGTGCTGGAGCAGGGATTCGACGCCGCCTTCCTGCGCACCTGGGAGTTCTACCTCGCCTACTGCGAGGCGGCCTTCGACAGCGGCAGCATCGATGTCGTGCAGTACACGCTGGCCCGAGATTGAAAAATGATAGCTGCTCACGCTTGCTGCATATGCCTTGGAGCCTGATTTCATCCTTGATGCGATGCGCCTTGGCGCAGGGACTGGCGCTGGGCCTGACCCTGAACCTGACGGGTGTGGCGGCCGCGGTGCCGACCGGGCCTGCACCGCTGGCGCCCGCCGCCGTGCGCGAGACCCTGGGGGACGCGGCGGTCAGCGGGCAGGGAGCACTGCGCTTTCTCGGCCTGCACGTGTACGACGCCCGGCTGTGGGTGGCTCCTGGGTTCGAGGCGGAGACCTTCGAAAGGCATCCGCTGGCGCTGGAGCTGCGCTATCACCGCGCGTTCCTCGGCGCCGCCATCGCCCAGCGTTCGCTCGAAGAAATCAACCAGCAGGCTAGTGTGACGCCCGCGCAGGCGCAGCAATGGCGCACGCTGCTGGCGCAAGTGCTGCCCGATGTGCAGGCAGGCGATGTACTGACGGGGCTGTACCTTCCGGGCCAGGGCCTGCAGTTGTGGCGGGGCGACCGGCGGCTGGGCAGCATCCAGGATGCCGAGCTGGCGCGGCGCTTCTTCGGCATCTGGCTGTCTCCGCGCACCTCGCAGCCGGCGCTGCGCCGGGCGCTGCTGGGGCAGCAGGCGCCCGAAGCACCATGAGCAGCATGGCGGCGCCACCGGTCGCGCCTGGGCTGCCCTGGCAGGCCGGACTTGCCTATGGCCTGCTGGGTCTGCCGGTGGCTTTTGCCGCTTTGCCGCTGTACGTGGTGCTGCCGCACCACTACGCCAGCGGGCTCGGGCTGCCGCTGGCCACCGTGGGCACGCTGCTGATGCTGGTGCGGCTGATCGACGCCGGCGCCGAGCCGCTCATCGGCCGCTGGAGCGACCGGCTGTACCGCCGCAGGCTGCCCGAAGTGATGGCGGTGCTGGCAGTGGCCGCGGCGCTGCTGGGCCTGGGCATGGCGGGGCTGTTCTTCCCTGCGGTGGCCACGCCCGCTGCGCTGGCGGCGTGGATGGTCGCGGGGTTGCTGCTGACCTGTCTGGCACACAGCCTGCTGGTCATCGCGCACCAGGCCTGGGGCGTGCGCCTGGGTGGCGACGGCGTGCAGCGCAGCCGCATCGTTGCCTGGCGCGAAGGGGCCGGTCTGGCGGGCGTGGTGGCTGCCAGTGCGGCGTCGCTGGCCTGGGGGGCCGCTGCGATGCTCGGGCTGCTGGCTCCCGCGCTGCTGCTGGGCTGGCTGGCCCTGTGGCGGGCGCCGCAGCCGCCGCGGCAGGCGCCCGCAGCTGCGGGGTCAGGTCAAGCCTGGATGTGGGAGCCCCTGGCCCAGCCGGCCTTTCGGCGGCTGCTGGCGGTTTTCCTGTGCAACGGCACCGCCAGCGCCATACCGGCCGCGCTCATGCTGTTTTTTGCCGATGACCGCCTGGGGGCCACCCAGGCGCAGATCGCGCTGTTCCTGGTTGTGTACTTCGTCAGTGGCGCCCTGTCCCTGCCGCTGTGGGTGCGCGCGGTGGGCCGTGCCGGGCTGGAGCGCGCCTGGCTTGCCGGCATGCTGCTGGCGGTGGTCTGCTTCGGCTGGGCGGCGGCGCTGGGCAGCGGCCAGGTGCTGGCCTTCGGGCTGGTGTGCCTGCTCACCGGCGTGGCCCTGGGCGCCGACCTGGCCGTGCCGGGTGCGCTGCTGGCCCTGCTCATCGAGCGCCAGGGCGCACAGGGCGTGCGCGACGGCGCCTACCTGGGCTGGTGGAACCTGGCCAGCAAACTCAATCTGGCCCTGGCCGCCGGCGCCGCCCTGCCGCTGCTGCAGTGGCTGGGCTACACGCCGGGCAGCCAGGACGGCGCGGCCTTGCACCGGCTGGCCTGGATCTACGCGCTGCTGCCCTGCGCGCTCAAGCTGGTGGCCGCCGCGGCGCTGCACCGGCTGCTCATCAAGCCTTCATCCACTCGCCAAAGAGGTCTCCCATGACAAATCGTCGCTATCTTCTGCTGGGCCTGCTGGCAGGCTCGGCGGTCCTGGTCGGCTGTGCAAGCCCCCGGGTCACCGACTATGCCCAGGAGAGCCCCGCCCTGGAGCTGGACCGCTACTTCAACGGTCGGGTGCGCGCCCACGGCCTGTTCCAAAAGCGCGGCGGCGAGGTGGTGCGCCGCTTCACGGTGGTCATGGACTGCCGCTGGGAGGGCAACCAGGGCGTGCTGGACGAGACCTTCACCTATTCCGATGGCACGGCGCAGCGCCGCATCTGGCGCCTGACCAAGCACGAAGGCGGCCGCTACACCGGCACGGCCGGCGATGTGGTGGGCGAGGCCGAGGGCCAGACGTCGGGCAACGCCTTCCGCTGGAATTACACGCTGCGCCTGCCGATCAACGGCAAGGAGTACGACGTGCAGTTCGACGACTGGATGTTCCTGATGGAGGACGGGGTGCTGCTGAACCGGGCGACCATGAGCAAGTTTGGCGTGACGCTGGGCGAACTGCTGGTGTCCTTCACCAAGGAATAAGCCGTGGCGCTCAATCCTCCCATCAGCGACTGGCATGGGCGGCGGGTGTGGCTGGTGGGCGCCTCCAGCGGCATCGGCCGCGCCGTGGCGTCGCTGCTGCACGCGCGGGGGGCGCAGGTGTGCGTGTCCGCCCGCAGCCAGGGCCGGCTGGATGGGTTTGTGCGCGAGCACCCGGGCAGCCAGGCGCTGGCGCTGGACGTGACCGACGCGGCAGCGGTGGCCAGCGCTGCCCGGCAGCTGCTGGCCACCGGGCCGCTGGACCTGGTGTGCTACTGCGCAGGGCACTACACCCCCCAGACCGCCGACGCGCTGGACCTGGACGAGCTGCTGCGGCACCAGCGGGTCAACGTCGGCGGCGCGCTGCATGTGCTGGCCGCCGTGGTGCCCGCCCTGCTGCAGGCGGCGAAAGCGGGTGGCACGCCGCACGTGAGCCTGGTGGCCAGCGTGGCGGGCTGGCGCGGCCTGCCGCAGAGCCTGGGCTACGGCCCCACCAAGGCGGCGCTCATCAACCTGGCGGAGAACCTGTTCCTGGACCTGCGCCCGCGCGGTGTCGCCGTCAGCGTGATCAATCCGGGCTTTGTCGACACGCCGCTGACCGCGCAGAACCGCTTTGCCATGCCGGCGCTGCTCAGCCCCAAGCAGGCCGCGCGGGCCATCGTGCACGGCTGGGGCCGGGGGCACTTCGAGCTGCACTTTCCGCGCCGTTTCACCGCCGCACTCAAGCTCATGCGCTGCCTGCCTTATCGCTGGTATTTCTTCCTCGTGCACCGCATCACCGGGCTTTGACCATGCGACCTTCCCCCGACCGGCAGGCCGGAACCGCCACGCAGTCCCAGCACGCCTGCACCGTGGCTGCGACGCAGCGGCTGATCGCACTGTACGAGCGGCTCTCGCCGGCAGATCTGCCGATGCTGGGGCAGTACTACGCGGTCGATGCGCGCTTCAAGGACCCCTTCAATGACGTGCGCGGCGTGCCTGCTATCACGCAGGTGTTTGCCCACATGTTCGAGACGCTGGAGCAGGCGCGCTTCGTCGTCACCCGGCACATGGTGGAGAGCGACCAGGCCTTCCTCGCCTGGGAGCTGCACTTTCGCATGCGCCGCTGGCGCCCGGGGCTGGACCAGCGCATCCAGGGTGCCAGCCTGGTGCGCTTCAATGCCGAGGGCCGGGTGGCGGACCACCGGGACTACTGGGATGCGGCCGAGGAGCTGTACGAGAAGCTTCCCGTGCTGGGCGCGCTTATGCGCTGGTTGCGCGCGAGGGCTGGCGCTGCCACGCACGCCGCCGCACGCGTGCGCTGAGGCGCTGGCCGGCGGCGGCGCCCCTGGGGCTGCGCCGCCGCTGTGCTCAGTCCGGGTCGCCCACCGGCAGGCAGCTGCAAAAAAGATTGCGGTCGCCGTAGACGTTGTCCACGCGCCCCACGGGGCTCCAGTACTTGTTGCGCCGCAAGGCATCGACGGGATAGGCCGCCGCTTCGCGCGGGTAGGGGTGGTCCCACTGCGTGCCCAGCAGGCTTTCGGCCGTGTGCGGGGCGTTCTTCAGGGGGTTGTCGTCGCGCGGCAGCGCGCCGGATTCAATCTGGCCGATCTCTGCGCGGATGGCGATCATCGCGTCGATGAAGCGGTCGATCTCGGCCAGGTCCTCGCTTTCGGTGGGCTCCACCATCAGCGTGTTGGGAACGGGAAAACTCAGCGTGGGCGCGTGAAAGCCATAGTCGATCAGCCGCTTGGCCACGTCCTCGGCCATCACGCCGCTGCTTTCCTTGAAGTGGCGCAGGTCCAGGATGCACTCGTGCGCCACGTGGCCGTTGGCCGAGGCGTACAGCGTGGGATAGTGGTCCTTCAAGCGGGCGCTGATGTAGTTGGCGCTGAGGATGGCGACCTCGGTCGCGGCCTGCAGGCCCTGCGCGCCCATCATGCGGATGTACATCCACGAGATCGGCAGCACGGCCGCGTTGCCCAGCGGCGCTGCGCTGACGGCGCCCACCTTGCCCGCGATGCCGGCCGTGGCGTGGCCGGGCAGGTAGGGCACCAGGTCCTCGACCACGCACACGGGGCCCACGCCAGGCCCGCCGCCGCCGTGGGGGATGCAGAAGGTCTTGTGCAGGTTCAGGTGGCTCACGTCGCCGCCGAACTCGCCCGGCGCGGCCACGCCGACCAGGGCGTTCATGTTGGCGCCGTCCACATACACGCGCCCGCCGTGCTGGTGCACGATCTGGCACAGCTCCTTGACCTGGGTCTCGAACACGCCGTGCGTGCTGGGGTAGGTGATCATCACGCAGGCCAGGTTCTGGCTGTGCTGCTCGCACTTGGCCCGCAGGTCGCCCATGTCCACGTTGCCGTTCTCGTCGCACTTGGTGACCACCACCTGCATGCCCACCATCTGCGCGCTGGCCGGGTTCGTGCCGTGGGCGCTGCTGGGGATGAGGCAGATGTTGCGCTGCGTGTTGCCCTGCGCCGCATGCCAGGCCTTGATGGCCAGCAGGCCGGCGTATTCGCCCTGGCTGCCGGCGTTGGGCTGCAGGCTGACGCCGGCATAGCCCGTGGCCTCGCACAGCCACTGGCGCAGCTGCGCGTCCAGCTCCCGGTAGCCCTCCAGCTGGTCGGCCGGAGCGAAGGGGTGCACCTGGGCGAATTCGGGCCAGGTGATGGGGATCATCTCGCTGGTGGCGTTCAGCTTCATGGTGCAGGAGCCCAGCGGGATCATGCTGCGGTCCAGCGCCAGGTCCTTGTCGGACAGGCTGCGGATGTAGCGCAGCATGGCCGTCTCGCTGTGGTGCGTGTTGAACACCGGGTGCGTGAGGAAGGCGCTGCTGCGCTGCAGCGCGGGCGGGATCAGCGTGTCCACGCCCATCTCGAAGTCGGCGAAGGTGAGCGTGGCCTGGCCGTCCTTGGCGAAGATCTTCCACAGCAGCTCGACGTCGGCCCGCGTGGTGGTCTCGTCCAGCGAGATGCACAGGTACTCGTTCCAATAGATTCGCAGGTTGACGCCCATGGAGACTGCGCGGGCAGCTATTGTTTTGGTAGCGTCGCGGGTGTGCAGGCTCAAGGTGTCGAAGCTGGCGTGCTCGCGCAGCGGCGCACCCAGGCTTCTCAAGCCCTGCGCCAGGATGGCCGTGTAGGTGGCCACGCGCCGGGCGATGCGCGTCAGGCCCTCGGGGCCGTGGTACACGGCGTACATGCTGGCGATCACGGCGGGCAGCACCTGCGCGGTGCAGATGTTGGAGGTGGCCTTTTCGCGCCTGATGTGCTGCTCGCGCGTCTGCAGCGCCAGGCGGTAGGCCCGCTGGCCGTGCACGTCCACGCTCACGCCCACCAGGCGCCCGGGCAGGCTGCGCTTGAAGGCGTCGCGGCAGGCCATGTAGGCGGCGTGCGGGCCGCCCGCGCCCATGGGCATCCCTAAGCGCTGTGTGGTGCCGACGACGATGTCGGCGCCCCATTCGCCCGGCGGCACGATCAGGGTGAGCGCCAGCAGGTCGGCGCAGGCGATGACGGCGGCCTGGCGCGCGTGGGCCTTCTCGGCCGCGGCACGCAGGCTGTCCACGTCGTCGATGCGGCCGCTGGTGGCGGGGTACTGCACCAGCAGCGCGAAATAGTCGCCGTCGACGGCCGCGTCCCATTCCTCGCGCGAATTGGCCAGCACTACTTCGATGCCCAGCGGCGCGGCGCGCGTCTGGATGACCTCGATGGTCTGCGGGTGGGCGTCGCCGGCGACGATGAAGCGGTTGCTCTGCGCCTTGACCGAGCGGCGCGCCAGCGTCATGGCTTCGGCGGCAGCGGTGGCCTCGTCCAGCATGGAGGCGTTGGCGATGTCCATGCCCGTGAGGTCGGTGACCATGGTCTGGAAGTTGACCAGCGCCTCCATGCGGCCCTGGCTGATCTCGGCCTGGTAGGGCGTGTAGGCGGTGTACCAGGCGGGGTTCTCCAGCACGTTGCGCAGGATGACGCCGGGCGTGTGCGTGCCGTAGTAGCCCTGGCCGATGAAGCTCTTGAGCACGCGGTTCTTGCCCGCGATGGTGCGCAGCTCGGCCAGCGCCGCCGCCTCGGTCGTGGGCGCGGGCAGCTGCATGCTGCTGGTGCGGGCGATGGATCGCGGCACGATGGAGTCGATGAGGGCGCGGCGCGAGGCCTCGCCGATCACGGACAGCATGTGCGCCTCGTCCGAGGCGTCCGGACCGATGTGGCGCGGCAGGAATTCGGCGGCGTTTTCAAGCGCGGCCAGGGGCAGGGCGGCGGGCATCTGCATGGGACGGAGCCTTCGGTTTGCTATTGAATAAAGAGCTGCTGCCGCTTGCCTGGCAAGGGTTTGAGCTCGATTTGACTAATATTTCTGACCAGCGGCCCGCGCGCCCTCCAAGGCGCCGCGGGCCGGCGCGCCGTCAGGCGTTGGCCGCGAACTCGTTGTAGGCCGTCTCGTCCATCAGGCTGGACAGCTCCTTCTCGTCGCTCAGCTTGACCTTGAAGAACCAGCCGCTGCCCAGCGGGTCGGAATTGGCCAGCGAAGGGTCGGCGCGCAGGCTTTCGTTGACTTCGACGATCTCGCCCGAGATCGGCATGTACACGTCGGCGGCGGCCTTCACCGACTCCACCACGCCGGCCACTTCACCCTGCTTGAAGGTGGTGCCCACGGCGGGCAGGTCCACGAAGACGATGTCGCCCAGGGCGTCCTGCGCGTGCACGGTGATGCCGACCACGGCGGCGGCCGGCTCGGCGGTGTTGATCCACTCGTGGTCTTTGGAATACTGGATGGTCATGGGGCGGCTCCGAAGGAAAGTTGGAACGAAAAAAGGATCGATAAAGTGGGCGGTGCGCCCGCTGGCACTGTAGCCGCGGGTGCCCGGCCCGGCCGTCAGCCGCGGTGGTAGCGCGGCGGCAGGAAGGGGGTGGGCGCCACCTCCATGGGCACGGCCTTGCCGCGCACCAGGGCGTTCAGGCGCGTGCCGGGCTGGGCCAGGTGCGGCGGCACGTAGGCCAGGGCGATGGGTTTGTCCAGGCTGGGCGCCAGCAGGCCGCTGGTCACCGTGCCGGCGCTCTCGCCCGCTTCCGTCTGCAGGGCAGTGCCCTCGCGCACGGGCACGCGCTCCAGGGCCACCAGGCCCACGCGCTTGCGCGTCAGGCTGCTCGGGTCGTCGATCTGCGCCAGCACCCGGGCCGCGCCGGGAAAGCCGCCGGCGCGCGCGCCGCCCGTGCGCCGCACCTTCTGGATGGCCCAGTTCAGCGCGGCCTCGGGCGGCGTGGTGGTGGTGTCGATGTCGTTGCCGTACAGGCACAGGCCGGCCTCCAGGCGCAGCGAATTGCGCGCGCCCAGGCCCACGGGCTTGACCTCGGGCTGCGCCAGCAGGGCGCGCGCCAGGCTCTCGGCGTTCGCGGCGGGCACGGAGATCTCGAAGCCGTCCTCGCCGGTGTAGCCGCTGCGGGTGATGAACAGCGGCACGCCCTGCCAGTCGAAGTGCCCGCCGCTCATGAAGACCAGCTGCTGCACGCCCGGCACCAGCCGCGACAGCGCCGCGGCGGCCTGCGGGCCCTGCAGCGCCAGCAGCCCCTGGTCGGGCAGGGGGCGCACCTCGCAGCGGTCGCCGATGCGCGCCTGGATGTGCGCGATGTCGGCCGCCTTGCAGGCGCCGTTGACGATCAGGAACAGTGTGCTTGCACCGTCCACCAGCCCCTGGTTGAAGCACATCAGGTCATCGATGACGCCGCCGTCCTCGTTCAGCAGCAGGCCATAGCGCTGGCGGCCGACGGGCAGGTCGATCACGTCCACGGGCATCAGCGTTTCCAGCGCCGCGGCGGCATCCGGCCCCACCAGCAGCAGCTGGCCCATGTGCGAGACGTCGAACAGGCCGGCCTGCGCGCGCGTGTGCAGGTGCTCGGCCATCAGGCCGCTGGGGTACTGCACGGGCATGGCATAGCCGGCGAAGGGCACCATGCGCGCGCCCAGCTCCAGGTGCAGGGCGTGCAGGGGGGTGGTCAGCAGGGATTCGGTGGTGGTCACGGGCGAACAGGCTCCGGGGCAAATGGTGATGCGGCCCGCCTCGTCTGGCTTGGCCGCAGGATTTGCCCGGCTGTCCGCTCGACCTGAGAGATTCGCCCCGGGTACGGGGGTTGCTCCTTCGGTGGGCCGGCTCAATCTGTCTAGCGCGCGTCCAGCCTCTCTCCAGCAAGGGAAACGCCCGCATCCCTGCGGGCGTGTCGTCAGTCCTTTTGCCTGAGCGTTCGGCTGCTGCCTGCGCCTTCGGCGGCCCTTGGCGCGTGCATCGCGTACGGGCTCTCTCCTGACGCGGCGGATTCTAAGCCAGCGCGGGGGCCGGCGCGGGCTTCATCCCCATCCTCAGCGCGCGTAGACGATGTCGCGCAGGAACAGCGACAGCTGCGGCACGTAGGTAATGACCAGCAGGCACAGCAGGATCACCCCGACGAAGGGCAGCAGGTGCCCGACGATGCGGTCCAGTGAAATCCGCGCCACCGTGCAGGCGGCGAACAGGTTCACGCCGAAGGGCGGGGTGATCATGCCCAGCGCCAGGTTGACCACCATGATCAGCCCGAAGTGCACCGGGTCGACGCCGAAGTGCGCTGCCACCGGCGCCAGGATGGGCCCGAGCACGATGATGGCGGCGCTGGTCTCGATGAACATGCCGATCAGGAACAGCGCCACGTTCACGCCCAGCAGGAACAGCGTCGGCGTCTGCAGCACCTCCTGCAGCCAGCGGCCGATGGCGTCGGGCACGCCGGCGCGGGTGATGAGGAAGGCGAACAGTCCTGCGTTGGCGATGATGAACATGATCACGGCCGAGGAGATCGCCGATTTCTTGAGCACCGCGTACAGGTCGCGCACGCCGATCTCACGGTACACGACCATGCCCACCACCAGCGCGTAGAACACCGCCACGGCCGAGGCCTCGGTGGGCGTGAAGACGCCGCCGTAGATGCCGCCCAGGATGATCACGGGCATCAGCAGTGCCCAGCCGGCCTGCAGCAGCGCGCGGCCAAAGGGCATGCGGCCGTCGCCGTCGTGCTTGCCCCAGCCCTTGTACTTGCAGTAGGCCCAGACGAACAGCATCAGCGCGCCGCTGATGAGCAAGCCGGGTCCGAAGCCGGCGATGAACAGCTCGCCGATGGAGACCTCGGCGCTGACGCCGTACAGGATCATGGGGATTGAGGGCGGGATGATCACGCCCAGCTCGGCGCTGGTGGCCTGCAGCGCGGCGGCGTAGCTGGTGGGGTAGCCATGTTTGATCAGCGCCGGGATCAGGATGGCGCCGATGGCGAAGGTGGTCGCCACCGACGAGCCGGAGACGGCCGCGAAGATCATGCAGGTCAGCACGCAGGTCATGGGCAGGCCGCCCTGCACGCCGCCCACCAGGCTCTTGGCGAACTCGACCAGGCGGCGCGAGATGCCACCGGTCTCCATCAGGTTGCCCGCCAGGATGAAGAAGGGAATGGCCGCCAGCGGGAACTTGTTGATCGCGCCGAACATTTCCTTCACGGCGATCAGCATGTTGGCGTTGGCCATCTGGATGCCCAGGATGGACGCCAGGCCGATGGACACGGCCACGGACACCGTCAGCGCAAAGCACAGCGCCATGGTGGAGATCATCACGGCGGTCATGGCTGGGCTCCCTGGCGTGTCGTAGCCTGGGCCGGCGCCCAGTGCGTGGGGTGCGGTGCGGCGGTCATTGCGCGGTCTCCAGTTCCTCACGGCGCGGATCGAGCAGGTTGCCCACGATGCCGGGAATGCTCAGCACCGCGCCCACGGGCACGGCCAGGTACGCCCAGAACATGGACAGCGACTCGAGCCCGGCCATGGTCTGCACGCCGCCGCGGCGCGCGTAGTCGAAGCCCCACCAGATCAGCACGGCGCACAGGGCCAGGGCGGCCAGGCACACCACCCAGTCCAGCACGCGGCGCAGCGGCGGCGGGCTCCAGCGGTACAGCACGTCCACGCTGACCATAGCCCCGTGACGGAACGCCATGGGGATGGCCAGGAATACCATCCAGATCAGGCTGAAGCGGATCAGCACCTCGGTCCACTCCGCCGGTTCTTCAAACACGAAGCGCATCAGGATCTGGAACATGCCCAGGCTGGCGGCCACGGCCAGCATGGCGCAGGCGCCCATCATGGCGGCGCCGGTGCTGAACCGCTCGACGCCGAGGAACAGGGATTTCATGCGCATGGGGAAAACTTCTTTTTGAACGAAAAACGCCCGTGGCGCATGAACCACGGGCGCGGGCAGCTATGAAAAACGTAGCGTCAACGCTGCGTTGCTCACTGGTAGTTGCGGATCTTGTCCAGGTTGGCCTTGCCGAATTCCTTCTCGAACTGCGTGTTCACCGGGGCCAGGGCGGCCACGAACCTGGACTTGTCCAGGTCGTCGATGACGGTCATGCCCTTGGCGCGCAGGTCGGCCACGCCCTTGGCATCGTCCTCGTCCACGCGGGCGCGGTTGGCCTTGGTGCCTTCCTTGGCGGCGTCGATGAAGGCCTGCTTGTCGGCGGCGGAGAGCTTGTCGAACACCCCCTTGTTCATCACGAAGATGCAGGGCGAGTAGACGTGGCCGGTGAGCGACAGGTGCTTTTGCACCTGGTCGAACTTGGCCGAGATGATGACCGGCAGGGGATTCTCCTGGCCGTCCACCGTGCCCTGCTGCAGGGCGGTGAAGACCTCGGGGAAGGCCATGGGCGTGGTGATGATGCCGAAGCCCTTGTAGGCGGCGATGTGCACCGGGTTCTCCATGGTGCGCATCTTCAGGCCCTTCAGATCCTCGGGCGTCTTCACGTCGCGCTTGCTGTTGGTCATGTGGCGAAAGCCGTTCTCGGCCCAGGCCAGGGCCTTGAAGCCCTTGGCGTCGAACTTGGCCAGCAGGTCCTGGCCGATGGGGCCGTCCAGCACGGCGCGGGCGTGCGCCTTGTCGCGAAACAGGAAGGGCACGTCCAGGATCTTGGTCTCGGGCACGAAGTTGGGCACCGGACCGGTGGAGGAGAAGGCCAGCTCCTGCGTGCCCAGCTGCACGGCTTCGATGGACTCGCGCTCGCCGCCCAGGGCGCCGTTGTAGAAGGTCTGCACCTTGTAGCGGCCGCCCGTGCGCTTTTCCACTTCCTTGGCGAAGGTGTCGATGGCCACGCCCTGGTGGGAGTTTTGCGCTGTGGAAATGCTGATGCGCATCGTGGTCTGCGCGAGAGCGGTGCCGGCCAGGCCGAGGGCCAGCGCCAGGCCGAGGGCGAGTTTGGTGGGTTGCATGGGGAAATCGTCTCCTGAATGGCTTGCGGTGATGCCGCCGAAAAATTATGGCGGTGCAGCATCCAGGGGCCATCGGGGTTTGTGCCGGTTTGGGGCAGGTCAAGACGCATGGGTGACAGCGCCTGCTTGCCAAGCCCCCGCCCGGCGGTAACCGGGCGGGGCTGTGGTCAATGTCGTGCGCCCCGGTAAGAGCGCCTTGATGGAAGCTGAGTATGCTCGCCGGGGCGTGGATGGATTTGCTGTATTTCCGATCTATTCGGCGCTTGGCAGAATAATTTTCTGAAAAAGGCGATTTCGCTAAATAATCATCTTCATGGACCGCCTCGACAGAAAAATCCTCTCCGTCCTGCAGCGCGACTCGCGTGCGAGCCTGCAGGAGATCGGCGCCGCCGTGGGCCTGTCGCCCTCGCCCTGCTGGGGCCGCATCAAGAAGATGGAGGAGGCCGGCGTCATCCAGGGCTATACCGTGCGGCTGGACCCGCTGGCTCTGGGGCTGGGCGACACGGTGCTGGTCATGGTCACGCTGGACAGCCACTCCGACAACACGCTGGAGAAATTTGGCGAGGTGCTGGCCAGCATCCCCGAGGTGGTGGAGGCGCACCTGGTCTCGGGCGACTACGACTATCTGCTGCGCGTGGTGGTCAAGGACACGCGCGACTACGAGCGCTTGCTGCGCGAGAAGCTCTACAAGATCAAGGGCATACGCCACAGCCGTTCGAGCTTTGTGCTGCGCACATTGAAAAAGGCCGATCTGCCCCTCGGTGATTGAGGGTCAAATCGGCCTCCAACGCCCGCCAGTCAATCGCTGGCAGCTATCAATAGCGTAGCGATGGCGTCAGCCCAGCAGCAGGGCGTCGTCGGCCAGCTTCTCGCCACGCACGGTCTCGAACATGCGCAGCAGGTCGGGCACGTCCATGCGCGCGCGTTCCTCGCCCGACACGTCCAGCACCACCTGGCCCTGGTGCAGCATGACGGTGCGCTGGCCCACGTCCAGCGCCTGGCGCATGCTGTGCGTGACCATCATGGTGGTCAGCTGGTTCTCGGCCACGATGCGGCTGGTCAGCTGCAGCACGAAGTCGGCGGTGCGCGGGTCCAGCGCCGCGGTGTGCTCGTCCAGCAGCAGGATGCGGGACGGCTGCAGCGCTGCCATCAAGAGGCTCACTGCCTGGCGCTGGCCGCCCGAGAGCAGGCCGATGCGGTCCGTCAGGCGGTTCTCCAGCCCCAGGCCCAGAGTGGCCAGGCGCTCCCGGTACATGGCGCGCTCGCTGGCCTTCACGGCGCCGCGCAGACCGCGGCGCGTGCCGCGCTGCTGGGCCAGGGCCATGTTCTCCTCGATGGTCAGGTCCTCGCAGGTGCCGGCCATGGGGTCCTGGAAGACGCGGGCCACGCGCTGCGCGCGCGACCACACGGGCTGGCGCGTCACGTCCAGGCCGTCGATGGCGATGCGGCCGGAGTCCACGCCCAGGTCGCCCGAGATGGCGTTCAGGAAGGTGGACTTGCCGGCGCCGTTGGAACCGATGACGGTGACGAACTGCCCAGCCGGAATCTCCAGCGACATGCCGCGCAGGGCGCGGGTCTCGATGGGCGTGCCGGGGTTGAAAGTGATGTGCAGGTCTTGTGCGCTCAACATGGTCGGTGCCTCCGGTTCACAGGCTCTTGGGCGCATCGGACAGGCGCCGGCTCTTGAGGCGGCGCTTGAGCTGCGGAATGATGAGGGCCACGGTCACCAGCACGGCCGTGACCAGGTTCAGGTCCTGCGCCTTCAGGCCGATGAAGTCGCTGTTGAGCGCCAGCGCGATGAAGAAGCGGTAGACGATGGCGCCGATGATGACGGCCAGCGTGGCATAGACGATGCGCCGCGAGGGCAGGATGCTCTCGCCCACGATCACGGCGGCCAGGCCGATGACGATGGTGCCGATGCCCATGGAGATGTCCGAGCCGCCCTGCGTCTGCGCGAAGAGGGCGCCGGCCAGGCCCACCAGGGCGTTGGAGACGGCCATGCCCAGCAGCACCATGGCGCCGGTGTTGATGCCCTGCGCGCGCGCCATGCGGGCGTTGGAGCCAGTGGCGCGGATGGCCAGGCCCCGTTCGGTGGCGAAGAACCAGTCCAGGGCCAGCTTGGCGGCGATCACCACCACGGCCAGCAGCAGGGGGCGCGACCAGTAGTCCTCCAGCCCTGGCGGCTGCAGCAGGGTGAACAGCGTGTCGTCGTTGATCAGCGGCACGTTGGGGCCGCCCATGATGCGCAGGTTGACGGAGTACAGCGCAATCATCATCAGGATGGAGGCCAGCAGGTCCATGATCTTCAGGCGCACATTCAGCCAGCCGGTGATCAGGCCCGCGGCGGCGCCGGCGGCCGTGGCGGCCAGCGTGGCCAGGAAGGGGTGGGTGCCCGTGGAGATCAGGATGGCGCACACCGCGCCGCCCAGCGGAAAGCTGCCATCCACCGTCAGGTCGGGAAAGCGCAGCAGGCGAAAGGAGATGTACACGCCGAGGGCGACCAGGCTGAAGATCAGCCCGATCTCGATGGCGCCCAGCAGGGAAAACAGGGACATGGGAGGAGGGCGGGGGCTAAAAATAAAAAAGCAGGAGCCGAGGCTCCTGCGTGGTCATGGGAACGAGGCCGGTCCCAAGGACCCCACGTACTTATTGCACGACCTGCGCTGCGGACTTCACCAGCGCTTCGGGCAGTTTCACGCCCTGCTTTTCGGCGGCGCCGGGGTTCACGAACAGTTCCATCTTGGTGGTGGTCTCGGGCTTGATGTCGCCGGGGTTCTCGCCCTTGAGGATGCGGGCCACCATGCGGCCGGTCTGCTCGCCCAGGTCGCGGTAGTTGATGCCCAGGGCGGCGATGGCGCCGCGCTTGACGCTGTCGGTGTCGGAGGCGATCAGCGGCAACTTGGCCTCCTGGCCCACCTTGACCAGGGACTCATACGACGAGACGACGTTGTTGTCGGTGTTGGTGTAGATCACGTCCACCTTGCCCACCAGGCTGCGCGCGGCACTGCCCACGTCCACCGAGCGCGGGGCCGAGGCCTCCACCAGCGTCATGCCCTGCTTGGACAGCAGGTCCTTCATCTCCTTGACCACCACGACCGAGTTGGCCTCGCCGGGGTTGTAGACCATGCCCACGCGCTTGGCATTGGGCACGACCTGCTTGATCAGGTCGATCTGCTTGTCCAGGGCCAGCAGGTCGGACACGCCGGTCACGTTGTTCTTGGAGGGCTCCCAGTTCTTGACCAGCTTCGCGGCGACGGGGTCAGTCACGGCGGAGAACACCACGGGCACGTTCTTGGTGGCAGCAATGACGGCCTGGGCCGAGGGCGTGGCGATGGCGACGATGGCGTCCGGCTTGTCACCCACGAACTTGCGGGCGATCTGCGCGGCCGTGCCGGTGTTGCCCTGGGCGCTCTGGTATTGCCACTTGAGGTTCTTGCCCTCTTCGAAGCCGGCGGCCTTCAGGCCGTCCTTCACGCCGTCGCGCACGGCGTCCAGGGCCGGGTGCTCGACGATGGCGGTCACGGCCACGGACTTCATATCGGCGGCGTGGGTGGCGGGGGCGAGGGCGGCGGCGGCCAGGGCCAATGCGCTCAGGGGCGCCCAGGTCAAGCTCTTCATTTCGGTTCCATCTCCAGTTTTATGAATGCGGGGCCGGCTCGGAGCACGTTGCGGCGTGCTGCGGCTCCGGGGCGGGAGTCTATCGGCTGCGGCATGCCCGGCGGGGCTCGAAGGCCGTTGCCGGGCACAAAGGGGCGGAGTGCGCCCCGGTGCTTACATGCCCGAGTAGTTGGGGCCGCCGCCGCCTTCAGGCGTGACCCAGACGATGTTTTGCGTCGGGTCCTTGATGTCACAGGTCTTGCAGTGCACGCAATTCTGCGCGTTGATCTGCAGGCGCTGGGCATTGCCGCCCTTGGCTTCGTCGGGCACGAACTCGTACACGCCGGCGGGGCAGTAGCGGCTTTCGGGTCCGGCGTAGATCGGCAGGTTGATCTCGGTGGGAACCTTGCTGTCCTTGAGTTTGAGGTGCGCGGGCTGGTTCTCGGCGTGGTTGGTGTTGCTCACGAACACGCTGGACAGGCGGTCGAAGGTCAGCTTGCCGTCGGGCTTGGGGTAGATGATGGGCTTGCACTCGGCCGCGGGCTTGAGCGACGCGTGGTCGGGCGTTTCGCGGTGCAGCGTCCAGGGAATGTGGCCCTTGAGCACGAACTGCTCGATGCCGTTCATCAGCGTGGCCGTGGTCAGGCCCTTCTTGAACCAGGCCTTGAAGTTGCGGGCTTTGTTCAGTTCCTCGTACAGCCAACTGGCCTCGAAGGCCTTGGGATATGCCGTCAGCTCGTCGCCCTGTCGGCCGGCCACCACGGCGTCGTAGGCGGCATCGGCGGCCAGCATGCCGGTCTTGATGGCGGCGTGGCTGCCCTTGATGCGGCTGGCGTTCAAGAAGCCCGCATCGCAGCCCACCAGCGCGCCGCCGGGGAAGACGAACTTGGGCAGGCTCAGCAGGCCGCCGGCCGTGATGGCCCGCGCGCCGTAGCCCAGGCGCTTGGCCGGCTTGATGCCCTTGGACTCGTCGCCCTCCAGGTACCAGCGGATGTTGGGGTGCAGCTTCCAGCGCTGCATTTCCTCGAACGGGCTGAGGTAGGGGTTGGCGTAGTCCAGCCCGGTGATGAAGCCCAGGGTGACTTTGTTGTCCTCCAGGTGGTACAGGAAGCCGCCGCCGTAGGTGTCGCTTGCCAGCGGCCAGCCGGCGGTGTGCAGCACGAAGCCGGGCTGGTGGCGCTTCGGGTCGATCTCCCACAGCTCCTTCACGCCGATGCCGTAGGCCTGCGGGTCGCGGCCGTCGTCGAGCCTGTAGCGGGCGATCAGCTGCTTGCCCAGGTGGCCGCGCGCGCCTTCGGCAAAGATCGTGTACTTGCCGTGCAGCTCCATGCCCAGCTGGAAGTCGCCCGTGGGCTCGCCTTCCTTGCCGATGCCCATGTTGCCGGTGGCCACGCCCTTGACCGAGCCGTCGTCGTTGTAGAGCACCTCGGCGGCCGGGAAGCCGGGGAAAATCTCCACGCCCAGGCTTTCGGCCTGCTCGGCCATCCAGCGCACCACGTTGCCCAGGGCGACCACGTAGTTGCCGTGGTTCTGGAAGCACTCGGGCAGCAGGAAGTTGGGAGTGCGCAACGACGACTTTTCGCCCAGGAAGACCATGGCGTCGTCGGAGACGGGCTGGTTCAGGGGCGCGCCCTTGGCCTTCCAGTCGGGGATGAGTTCGGTCAGCGCGCGCGGGTCCATGATGGCGCCCGAGAGGATGTGCGCGCCGGGCTCGGAGCCCTTCTCCAGCACCACCACGGACACGTCCTTACCGTCGGCGGCCGCCTTCTGCTTCAGGCGGATGGCCGTGGCCAGGCCGCCCGGGCCACCACCGACGATCACCACGTCGTATTCCATGGCTTCGCGCGGGCCGTACTGCTGGAGGATTTCGTCGTTCGTCATGGGTGTCTCGTCTGCGTGGGAATAGTGGGGAAAGAGGCGGCGGCCGGTGCACGGCCGCCATTGGCGGACGATTGTATGCACCCGGGCCGCATGAAAACGCACGATCGTTCATTTCCGTGCCACCCAGGCGACGCGGGCCGCCGGCCGGGGGCGCCAGAATGCGGCCCATGAAGATTTCCCTGCCAGAACTGAAGAAACAGGTGCACCAGATGCCCATGGACGTGCGCTGGGGCGACATGGACGCCATGGGCCACGTGAACAACGCCGTGTACTTCCGCTACATGGAGAGCGTGCGCATCGCCTGGATGACGGCCGTGGGCGCCGTGCCGCAGCCCCAAGGCGAGGGACCGGTGATCGCCAACGCCTTTTGCAGCTTCCTGCGCCAGATCGAATACCCGGCGCGGCTGCTGCTCAGGCTCTACGTGAGCGACCCGGGGCGCACCACCTTCGAGACCTGGACCACCATCGAGCGCGAGGACCAGCCCGGCGTGGTCTTCGCCGAGGGCGGGGCCACCGTCATCTGGGTGGACTTCCCCAGGCAGAAGGCGGCGACCCTGCCGCAGTGGATGCGCGACATCGTCACTGGCTGAACCGGCTCAGGCGGCCGGTTGCAGCAGCAGGCGCACTTCCAGCCCGGTGCCGCCGTCCGGCGGGGGCGAGGCCAGCGTGAGCTCGGCGCCATGCTTGTGCGCGATGGTGGCGACGATGGACAGGCCCAGTCCATAGCCGGTGCGGCTGGCGTTGTGGCGCACGTGGCGCTGCTGCAGCGTGGCCAGCTGGTCGGGCACTACGCCCGGGCCGTGGTCGCGCACCGCCAACTGCGCGCCGGGGCCGACGCGGATCTCCACCGCGCTGCCGGCGCCGTAGTGCAGGGCGTTTTCCACCAGGTTGCGCAGGGCGATGGCCAGGGCGTCGAAATCGCCCAGCGCCGGCGTCGCCTCGTGCGGGGCGGGCAGGACCAGGTCCAGCCGGTCGGCGGCCCGCTCGTCCTGCCAGAACTCCTGCGCCACGGTGGTGGCCAGACGGGACAGGTCCACGCTGCCACGCGCCAGCGGGGCGCTGGATTCGGCGCGAGAGAGTTGCAGCAGCTTTTCCGTGCGGTGTGACAGGGTTTGCAGGGCCTGCAGCGCCGCCTGCACGTCGCTGCGCGCCAGGCCATGCTCCAGCGCGGTCTGCAGCCGCAGACGGGCCACGGCCAGGGGCGTGCGCAGTTCGTGCGCGGCGTTGGCGGCCAGGGCACGCTCCACGTCCAGGGCGCCGGACAGCCGCTGCAGCAGGCGGTTGACGTGGTCCTCCACGCTGCGCAGCTCGTGGGGCAGGGCGGGCAGGGCGATGGGTCCCAGCTGCTGGCCGTCGCGCAGGCTGATCTCGTGGGCCAGCTGGTCCAGCGCGTGCAGCTCGCGCCGCGCGATGCGCTGCAGCAGCAGGGCCAGCAGCGGCAGCACCGCCACCAGCGGCACGATCAGCCCGACCAGGGTGCGGTTGACGGCCTCGCGGCGCTCTCGCAGTGGGTCGGCCACTTGCAGGAAAACATCGCGTGCGGGGTGGCGCAGCGTGTAGACGCGCCAAGCCGGCGTGTTGGCGAAGCCGGGCGCCAGCGGCACGTCGAACTGCGCGGGTTCGGCGCCGGCCGAGCGCGCCAGCACGCGCGAGTCGGGGGTGGTCAGCTGGAAGGGCACGTCGGCCTCCGGGAAGGAGTTGGGCGCTGGGATGACCAGCGTTGCTCTGCCCGCCCCGGGCGGGGCCTGGTCCACGTGCTCCAGCGCCACGTCCAGCAGGCGGTGCGAGACCTCCACCAGCTCGCTGTCGAAGTTGTAGTTGATCTCGCTGCCCACGTACCAGACCACGCCCAGCACGCAGGCCAGCCACACACCTCCCACCCACAAGATGAGGGTGCGGGTCAGCCGTCCGGCCAGGGTGTCGCGGGACGCGTTCATGGATTGCCGCCCGGCTCGCCAGCGCTTGCTAGCCGGTAGCCCAGGCCGCGCACGGTTTCGATGTGCTGGCGCCCGAGCTTGCGGCGCAGCCGGCTGATGAACACCTCCAGCGTGTTGCTGTCGGACTCGTCGCCCCAGCCGTACAGGGCATCCTGCAGGCTTTCGCGGGTGTGCACGCGCTGGGCGCGCGTGGCCAGCACCCGCAGCAGCGCCCATTCCTTTTGCGTCAGCGCCACCGGCACGCCGGCGCGGCGCACCTGCTCGCGCGACAGATCGATCTGCAGCTCGCCCAGCTCCAGCACGGGCTGGCCGGCGCTGGCGCGGCGGCGCTCGACGGCGCGCAGGCGCGCCAGCAGCTCGCCAGGATCGTAGGGCTTGACCAGGTAGTCGTCGGCGCCCGCGTCCAGGCCGTGGATGCGGTCGCTGACCTGGTCACGGGCGGTGAGCGCGATGACGATGGGCCGCTCCTTCAGGCGGGGCAGCTCGCGCAGCAGTGCCAGGCCGTCGCCGTCGGGCAGGTGCAGGTCCAGCAGCACGGCGGCGTAATGGGCCGCGTGCAGCGCGGCGCTGGCCTGGGCCAGGCTGGCCACGGCATCCACCACGAAGGCCTTGGCGCGCAAATAGCCGCACACGGCCTCGCGCAGGGCCGTATCGTCTTCCACCAGCAGCACGCGCATGGGACTCCCTGTCTCCAATGAATGGCTCGAAAGTGTAGGGCGGCGCGGCGTTCAGGGCCCGTTCAGGGCAGGCGCGCAGACTGACGGGCTCCCGCCGGCCCCACGCTTCGTCATGCCTTTGCCCGCCTCGCGCCTGCGCCACCTGTGCGCCTGGTCCCTCCTTGCCCTGCTGTTCGTCCTCGCCTGGGATGCGTCGGGCCTGGACGTGCCCCTGGCGCGCCTGGCCGGCACGCCCGAGGGCTTTGCCTGGCGCAGCCAGCCGATGTTCGTGCTGGCCCTGCACGAGGTGCCGCGCGCCATCAGCAGCGTGCTGCTGCTGGCGCTGCTGGTCGGCGCGGCCTGGCCCTGGGGGCCGCTGCGCCGCTGGCCGGCGGCCGACCGCTGGCAACTGGCCCTGTCCATCGCGCTGGCCATGGCCGCCGTCACGCTGCTCAAGCGGGCCAGCGCCACCAGCTGCCCCTGGGACCTGGCCGAGTTCGGCGGCGCCGTGCTCTATGTCTCGCACTGGGCCTGGGGCGTGCGCGATGGCGGCGGCGGGCACTGCTTTCCCGCCGGCCATGCCTCGGCCGCGTTTGCCTTCGTGGCCGGCTGGTTCGCCGTGCGCCGGGCCGCGCCGCGCTGGAGCACGCGCTGGCTGGCCGGAGCGCTGGCCGCGGGCCTGGTGCTGGGGCTGGCGCAGCAGCTGCGTGGCGCGCACTACATGAGCCACACGCTGTGGACGGCGTGGATCTGCTGGTCCGTGGGCCTGGCCACCGAGGTGCTGGCGCAGGGGCTGCACGCGCGGCGCAGCGCGCTGGCGCGCCTGAACGAAGCCTGAACGCCGCCTTCAGGTGTTTTTCAGGCGGCCCGCACACCATGCAGGGCCATGGCTTCTTCGCTCGTTTCCCTGCCTCTCTTTTCCGATTCCAAGCCTGCTGCCGCGCTGGCCGAAGGGCTGCGTCGCATCGATGCCTGGATGGCCCGGCCGATGTCGCCCCAGCAGATCGCGCTGCGCCTGGCGGTCTACCTGATGCTGGTGGCGAATGCGCCGCTGTGGCTGCAGCTGTCGCGCATCGGCGGCGCGCCCAGCCTGTACATGCGCTCTGCACTGGCACTGGCGGTGCTGCTGGTGTGCGGCACGGTGGCGATCCTGGCGCTCGCTGCCTGGACGCGGGGCATGCGCGGCCTGTGGTGGCTGGTGGCGGCCGTGGCGGCGCTGGCGCAGTACTACATGCTGACCTACAGCGTGGTGATGGACCCCGGCATGGCCGCCAACGTGCTGCAGACCGATGTGCACGAGGTAGCCGACCTGCTCAGTCTGCGCCTGCTGCTGACCGTGCTGGCCGTGCTGCTGCTGCCCACCTGGTGGCTGCTGCGCGTGCGCATTCCGGCCATGCGACCGCTGCGGCAGGTGGGACGTAACCTGGTGATGCTGGCCCTGGCCGCCGCCGTGGCCACGGCCACCGTGGCTGTGGGCTCGCGCGACCTGGCGCCGCTGATGCGCAACCACCCGCAGCTGCGCTACCTGATGAACCCGCTGGCGCCGCTGTATTCGACGGCGGTGTCGGCCCTGCGCCCAGTGTTTGCGCGCAGCAGCGTGCTGGTGCCCATGGGCGCTGGCGCGGCGCTGGGGCCCAGCCACGCCGCCGGCGCGCGGCCGCCGCTGCTGGTGCTGGTGGTGGGCGAGACGGCGCGGGCTGACCACTTCGGCATCAACGGCTACGGCCGTGACACCACGCCCGAGCTGGCGCGCCGCGGCGTGCTGTCCTGGGGCAACGTGCGCTCGTGCGGCACCAGCACGCTGGCCTCGCTGCCGTGCATGTTCTCACCGCTGGGCAAGGAAGCCTTCGAGGCGCGCAGTAGCGAGTACGAGAACCTGCTGGACGTGGTGCAGGCCGCGGGCATGGCCGTGCTGTGGGTGGACAACCAGTCCGGCTGCAAGGGCGTGTGCGAGCGCGTGCCGCACGCCCAGGCCGTGGACGGCCTGCAGCCCGAGCTGCGCAGCCGGCTGTGCGACGCCAGCGGCGAGTGCCGCGACGAGGCCCTGCTGGCCGGCCTGGACGAGCGCCTGGCGGCGCTGCCGGCGCAGCGACGCGCGCAGGGCGTGCTGCTGGTGCTGCACCAGATGGGCAGCCACGGCCCGGCGTACTACAAGCGCTCGGCCCCCGGCGCCAAGCGCTTCACGCCCGAGTGCCGCACCGAGGTGCTGTCCGACTGCGCCCATGGCGAGCTGGTCAACGCCTATGACAACACCATTGCTGCTACCGACGCCTTCCTGGGCCACACCATCGACTGGCTGGGCACGCGCTCGGGCGACTACGACACCGGGCTGCTGTACTTGAGCGACCACGGCGAGTCGCTGGGCGAGTACGGCCTGTTCCTGCACGGCATGCCCTACGGAGTGGCGCCGGACGGGCAAAAGCACGTGCCCATGGTGGCCTGGCTGGGGGCGCCGCTGGCGGCGCGGCAGTCGCTGTCGCTGGACTGCCTGCGCGCCGGGCTGGCCGAGCCTTTGAGCCACGACAACCTGTACCACACCGTGCTGGGCGCGCTGGACGTGCGCTCGCCCAGCTACCAGCCGGCGCTGGATGCCTGGGCGGGCTGCCGCCGCCCGGCGGCCTGATTGATGGTCAAAACGGCCTCCAGCGCTTGCTGGTCAAGCGCTGGCAGCTATTGTTTTGATAGTTCTCAGGCGGCCGGCTTCTTCTCGCGCGGCAGGCGGCCCATCAGGTAGAACTCCGGGTTGGGCTGCATGCCGGCAAAGCTGGCCATGCGGTTGGACAGGCCGAAGAACGCCGTGATGGCGGCGATGTCCCAGATGTCCTCATCGTCGAAACCGTGTGGGTACAGCGCCTCGAAGTCGGCGTCCTCGATCTCGTGCGCGCGCAGGCAGACCTTCATGGCGAAGTCCAGCATGGCCTTTTGGCGCGGCGGGATGTCGGCCTTGCGGTGATTCACGGCCACCTGGTCGGCCACCAGGGGGTTTTTCTCGTAGATGCGCAGGATGGCGCCGTGCGCCACCACGCAGTACAGGCACTGGTTGGCGGCGCTGGTGGCGGTGACGATCATCTCGCGCTCGCCCTTGGTCAGGCTGCCTTCCTCCTTGAGCATCAGCGCGTCGTGGTAGGCGAAGAAGGCGCGCCACTCCGCCGGCCGGCGCGCGAACGCCAGGAACACGTTGGGGATGAAGCCGGCCTTGTCCTGCACCTCCAGGATGCGGGCGCGGATGTCTTCGGGCAGGGTGTTCAGGTCGGGGAAGGGGTAGCGCTCGGCCATGGGGGTCTCCTCGTCAAGGCGTGTTGTTGGATGCGCCCAGCATAGCCGCGGGCCAGAGTGCGCGCTGCCCGGCCACGAAGGCGTCCATGGCCTCGCCCAGCGTGGCCAGGCCGGTGTTGCCGGGCTCCAGCTTCTGCAGCGCCAGCTGCGTGGCCTCCAGCGTGGACAGCTGGTGCGGCGCATGGGCCTTGCGGATGGCGTAGCGCGACGCGGGCACGCCGTGCAGCGCCAGGCGCGGCAGGCGCTGCAGCGCGGGGTTGGCCCAGAGCATCTTGCGGCTCTTGCGCCAGGTGGCGTCCAGCACCACCAGGCGCAGGCGCGCGGGCTCGGCCAGCCAGTCGGCCGGCAGCGGCGGCGCGGGGGCGGCGGGCAGCGGCCCGCCGGGCGGCGCGGGCGGGTACAGCAGCAGCGCGCGGCGCGGCGCGGCGCGGTCGGCGTCGTTCCACGGCTCGGCCAAGGCCTGCGCCAGTGCCTGCGGCTCGAACGCCTCGCCCACCAGCACGCGGCTGTGCGGCAGGCACAGGTGCAGCAGCCGCCCGGTGCCCTTGGCGTGGCCCACCTCCAGCGGGTGCATGAGGATCAGCACCTGCGCCTGGTGCCGCGCCGGGCGCGCGAGGGCGCACAGGCAGGCGCTGGCGGGGCGCTGGCAGCGCGGGCAGGTGGCGCGCCTGGGAGGGGCGCTGGTGGGATCCATGGGCAGGGCTGGAGCAGGGTTTTGCGCAGCGGGGTGCGCTTTCTGTTGATTCAAAAATGATAGCTGCCAGCGCTTGTCAATCAAGCGTTGGAGCCTGTTTTTATCAGAACTACTGGTAGCGCGACCGCGACGGTCGGGGCGCGCCGGCGGCATTGTCGGGCGTGCCGCCACTATCCTCGCGCCTTCCGCGCCGGAGTTGCTGGCGCCGAGCACAACAACCACATCCGAGGGCTCTTTCCATGCAACCTACCAAAACCGCGCTGGCGGTGGGCGCCGCCGTCGCCACCGCAGCCGTCGCCTACGCCGGCGCGACCTGGTACAGCGGCCGCCAGGCCGAGCAGGCCTACCACCAGGCCATCACCGACCTGAGCGCCTTCATCGGCCCGCAGGCGATCGCCGCGCAGGAGTACCGCCGGGGCTTCTTCTCGTCCGAAGGCCGGCTGACGCTGCAGTGGACACCCGCCACGCAGGACGGCGAGGACGAGGACCAGGCGGCGACGGCGCCGCCCGCGCCCGTGCGCCTGGTGGTGACCAGCCAGGTGCGCCACGGGCCGCTGGCCGGCGCCCGGCTGGCCGCCGCCGCGGTGGAGACACGCTTTGCTCTGGAGGGGCTGGACGAGCACACACGCCAGGCCCTCTCGAACATGCAGGGCCTCCAACTCACGGCCGTGCGCCACTTCGGCGGCGCCAGCGACCTGCGGCTGCGCCTGCCTGCGGGCGAGGTCGTGGTCGACGGGACCGCGCTGCGCTGGCAGGAGCTGACAGGCGAGGGCAGCCTGGACAGCAGCGGCAAGCGCGTGTCCGCCCGCATGGCGTGGCCCGAATGGTCGTTCGACTCGCTGTCCGCCACCGCAGCCGCCGGCGACGAAGAAGACCCCGAGGCCCGCCCCGAGCGCTTTGCCATCACCCTGCGGGGCATGACCAGCACGTTCGAGGGCGAGATGATCGACGGCCTGTGGGGCCTGGGCCCCGGCAAGGCCCGGCTGCAGGTGGGCAGCCTGCAAACGCGCAGCGCCGGCGCCGTGGATGCCCCGGTGCGCACGGTCCTGGACTTGCGCGAGCTTGAGGCGGAATCGGATATCGTGACCGACCAGGCCACGCTGGGGTACTCCACGCGCGCCCAGGTGGTGGGCAGCATCGGGCCGATCCAGTTCGACTCGCTGAAGCTGCACGAGCAGTACCAGCGGGTGGACATCGAAGCCCTGCGGGGGCTGATGCGTGCCTTTGCGCCGGGCCAGCAAGAGGCGGGCGAAGCGGGGGGCTACACGCTGGTGGATGCCGCGCCCCGCCTGATCGCCGCCCTGCCGTCGTACCGGATGCAGATCGAGGCCACCACGCAGGGCCAGACGGGGCGGCTGGAGTACGGCGCGCAGGTCAATAGCGCGCCCCCGGTCGAGCAACTGGCGGGCGGTGCCTGGCTGCCGGCGCTGCTGCAAGGCGGCGCACTGGATGCCAGCATGCAGCTGCCCAAGGCATGGGTAGGCCCGCTGATGGGCGCCACCGGCAGGCCTGCACCCAGCGACGAAGAACTGCAGCAGCTGTTGGCGGCCGCCGAGTCGTCGGGCTACGTGCGGCTGGAGGGCGAGCAGATCAGCGGCTCCCTGGCGCTGCAGGGCGGGCGGTGGACGCTCAACGGCAAGCCCTTCGCCGGCCCGCAGCTGCACTGAGTGCTACCCGGCCTGCCCCTGGAGAAAGGGGCAGGGCGAGCGGGGGCGGCTTTACAGCTGGCCCGCCCGTTGGCGGGCGATGGCGTCGGCCACGCCCGCGCCATAGGCCGGGTCGGCCTGGGTGCAGTGGGCGATGTGCTTGTCGATGATGTGCTGCGACACGCCGGCGATGTTGCGCGCGGTGTTCTCGCACAGCAGGCGCTGCTTTTCGAGCGTCATCAGGCGGAACAGGTCGCCTGGCTGGGTGAAGTAGTCGCTGTCGTCCTCACGGTAGTTCCAGCGGCTGGCGTCGCCATAAAGCTTCTCGACGGGCTCGGCGTACTCGGGCTGCTCCTGCCACGCGCCCCGGGTGTTGGGTTCATAGGCGATGGTGCGGCCGAAGTTGCCGTCCACGCGCATGGCGCCGTCGCGGTGGTAGTGGTTGACCGGGCAGCGCGGCGCGTTCACCGGGATCTGGTGGTGGTTCACGCCCAGGCGGTAGCGGGCCGCGTCGGCGTAAGAGAACAGGCGCGACTGCAGCATCCGGTCGGGCGAGGGGCCGATGCCGGGCACCAGGTTGCTGGGCGCGAACGATGCCTGCTCGACTTCGGCGTAGTAGTTGTCGGGGTTGCGGTTGAGCTCCATCACACCCACTTCTATGAGCGGGAAGTCCTTCTTGCTCCACACCTTGGTCAGGTCGAACGGGTGGAAGCGGTAGGTCTGCGCCTCTTCCTCGGTCATGATCTGTACGCACAGCTTCCACTTCGGAAAGTCGCCGCGGTCGATGGCCGCCAGCAGGTCGCGCTGGCTGCTTTCGCGATCCACCGCGACCACGGCGGCGGCCTCGGCGTCGGACAGATTCTCGATGCCCTGCTGGCAGACCCAGTGGAACTTCACGTAGTGGCGTTCGCCGGCGTGGTTGATGAGGCTGTAGGTGTGCGAGCCGAAACCGTGCATGTGGCGGTAACCGCGCGGAATGCCGCGGTCGCTCATGACGATGGTGATCTGGTGCAGCGCCTCGGGCAGGCCGGTCCAGAAGTCCCAGTTGTTCTCGGGTGAGCGCAGGTTGGTGTACGGATCGCGCTTGACGGCCTTGTTCAGGTCAGGGAACTTAAGCGGGTCGCGGAAGAAGAACACCGGCGTGTTGTTGCCCACCAGGTCCCAGTTGCCTTCCTCGGTGTACATCTTCACGGCGAAGCCGCGGATGTCGCGCTCGGCGTCCGCCGCGCCGCGCTCGCCGGCCACGGTGGAAAAGCGGGCGAACAGCTGCGTCTGCTTGCCGAGGTCGGAGAACACCTTGGCGCGGGTGTAGCGCGTGATGTCGCCGGTGACGGTGAAGGTGCCGTAGGCGCCCGAGCCCTTGGCGTGCATGCGCCGCTCGGGGATCACCTCGCGGTGGAAGTGGGCGAGCTTTTCCAGGTGCCACAGGTCCTGCAGCAGCATGGGGCCGCGCGGGCCGGCGGTCAGCGAGTCCTGGTTGTTGGCAACGGGCGCGCCGGCGGCGGTGGTGAGGCGGTGGCTCATGGGTGAACTCCTTTTGATGGTGGCCGATCCATTCAATAGCTATATTGCTATCAATGCGTTTTTATTATTGTTTTGAACTATTGAATGGGCAAGGGCTCGGCCATTGCTTTTATGCAAGGCGGCAATAGCTTGCGGGGATCAACCCACCAGGAGCTTTTGCACCAGGTCAGCGGCGGTGGAGGCGCCGTACTTGCGCATCAGCCGCGCGCGGTAGATCTCCACCGTGCGGTGGCTGATGTCCAGCGCACGGCCGATCTCCTTGCTGGTCATGCCGTCCAGCAGCCGGGCGGCCACTTCGCGCTCGCGCGCGGTGAGTTCGGCGCGCACCGGTCGCTCGGCGCTCAGGTCTTCGAAGGACCAGATGCCTGAGGCGTGCGGCTGTTCGCGGTTGAGCGCGCGGCCGGAGACGTGGCACCAGAAAATCTCGCCGCAGGCGCGCTTCATGAGGCGGTTGTCGGCGTAGTGGCCCTTGGCGTTCAGGATGGGCTCCATGCGCTTGCCCAGGCGCTCGTATTCGTCGGCCGATGGATAGAGGACGCGGAAGGACTGGCCGATGAGCAGCTCGCGCGAGGCGCCGAACATCTCGCACACGTGGCGGTTGCAGTCCACCATGATGCGGTTGCTCGAGATCACGAGGCCTACGGGAGCCATCTCGAAGGCCAGGCGGTAGTCGGCAATGTCCATGGATATGCTTAGGGAATACTACTTAGGATTGTACGTAGTATCGTAGCGCATCCGTTGCATACATCAGGAGACATTCAGTGAACAAGCTCTACCCTTCGGCCACCGAGGCGCTTGCGGGCGTCGTACAGGATGGCCAGATGCTGGCCGTCGGCGGCTTCGGCCTGTGCGGCATTCCCGAGGCGCTGATCGAAGCCCTCAAGGACAGTGGCGTCAAGGACCTCACGGTGGTGTCCAACAACGCCGGCGTGGACGGCTTCGGGCTGGGCAAGCTGCTGGAGACGCGCCAGATCAAGAAGATGATCAGCTCCTACGTGGGCGAGAACAAGGAGTTCGAGCGCCAGTTCCTGGCCGGCGAGCTGGAGCTGGAGTTCACCCCCCAGGGCACGCTGGCCGAGAAGCTGCGCGCCGGCGGCGCCGGTATCCCCGCCTTCTTCACCAAGACCGGCGTGGGCACCGTCGTGGCCGAGGGCAAGGAGCTGCGCGAGTTCGACGGCCAGACCTACGTGATGGAGCGCTCGCTGGTGCCCGACGTGTCCCTGGTCAAGGCCTGGCGCGCCGACAAGAGCGGCAATCTGCAGTTTCGCCTGACGGCGCGCAACTTCAACCCGGCCGCCGCCACCGCCGGCAAGGTCTGCATCGTCGAGGTCGAGGAGGTCGTCGAAACCGGCCAGATTGCGCCCGACGACGTGCATCTGCCCGGCATCTACGTGCACCGCATCGTGCACAACCCGCATCCCGAGAAGCGCATCGAAAAGCGCACGCTCACCGAGAAGAAGTAACAAGGAGACAGCAATGCCCTGGACCCAAGACCAGATGGCCGCGCGCGCGGCACAGGAACTCGAGGACGGCTTCTACGTGAACCTCGGCATCGGCATTCCCACGCTGGTGGCCAACCATACCGGCGACAAGGAGGTGTGGCTGCAGTCGGAAAACGGCATGCTGGGCATCGGCGCTTTTCCGACCGAGGACGAGGTGGACGCCGACCTGATCAACGCCGGCAAGCAGACCGTCACCACCATCCCCGGCTCGGCCATCTTCGGCTCGGACCAGTCGTTCGCCATGATCCGCGGCGGCAAGATCAACCTGTCCATCCTGGGCGCCATGCAGGTCAGCCAAAAGGGCGACCTGGCCAACTGGATGATCCCCGGCAAGATGGTCAAGGGCATGGGCGGCGCCATGGATCTGGTGGCCGGCGTGCCCCGCGTGATCGTGCTGATGGAGCACGTGGCGAAGAAGAAGGACGGCACGACCGACCTGAAGATACTGCCCGAGTGCTCGCTGCCGCTGACTGGCGTGGGCGTGGTCGACCGCATCATCACCGACCTGGGCGTGATGGACGTCACCCCCGAGGGCCTGAAGCTGGTGGAGCTGGCCCCGGGCGTGGAGTTCGACGAGATCCAGTCCAAGACGGGCGTGCCGCTGCTGCGCTGAGCACGCACCGGCGCCGCCAGTTACCAGAAGCCGGGCTTTGCCCGGCTTTTTGCCTTTTCATCGGACCGTGGCCGCGCGCAAAGGGCCGTATAGTCCGACACGGCAACACTTGATTACATTCTTTCGCACGCATGTTCGCTTCCGATTCCAGCCCTGACGGCGACGCTGCGCTGCAGCCACCCGAGGACAACAGCCACTACCTGCGTGCCGTCACCGACATGGCCGACCACTGCCACGTGACGACGCAGGAGGCCCTGTACACCGACCGCGGCATCAAGCTGGTGGACAAGGACGTGCGCGTGGACAGCGCCCTGTACGACCGCCTGGTGCGCTACAAGCTGCGCGGCCACATCGACGACCACCTGGCCGTGCAGGACATGGTCAGCGTGTCCTCGCTGGTACAGGAGGCTGCCGCCCAGTGCGAGCAGGACACGCTGGCCTATTTGCTGGTGCACACGCTGGACGCCATGGCCGTGGAGCGCCTGCTGGCCCCCGTGCGTTCGCTAGTGCTGCCGCACGCGCTGGCCTTCAAGCTCACCGTGATGCGCGAGCAGCACCGCGACCTGTACATCCACAGCGTGCGCATGATGCTGGTCAGCGTCTACCTGGGCCTGAAAAGCGGCATGAGCGAGCGCGAATGCGTGCACCTGGTCGCCGCGGCGCTGCTGCACGACATCGGCACGCTGCATCTGGACCCCATCTGGCATGACAGCGGCACGCGCGTGACCGGCGCCGGGCGCAAGGAGCTGATGGCCCATCCCATCACGGCGGCTCTCATCGTGCAGGCGCAGAACCTCTATCCGCGCAGCGTGCCCCAGGCCATCCTGGAGCACCATGAGTGCATGGACGGCAGCGGCTACCCGCGCGGGCTGCAGGGCGAGCAGATCTCACCCATGGGGCAGATCCTGCTGGTGGCCGAGGTCGCCTCCGCCTTCTTCGAGAAATACGCCAACGAGGCGGCCGCGCAGCGCCTGTCGCTCACCTTGCGCATGAGCCACCGCAAATTCCCCGCCGCCCTGGTGGCCTGCCTGCTGCCGGCGCTGAACATCCGCGCCGTGCAGGCCTCCCTGCAGGTCACGTCCGCCCAGGTGCATGCCCTGGTCGAGCTGCTGTCGCAGACGTTCGCCGACTGGCAGGCGCGCTGCGGCACGCTGGCGCCGGCGCTGCTGGCCGCCGGCAGCGGCCAGGCCTGTGCCTTCGTCACCCAGCGGCTGGCAACGCTGCAAAAGACGCTGTTCGAGGCCGGCTCTCACCCCCAGCAGCAGGCCGAGGCCCTGGCCTATCTGGAAGGCGACGAACAGGGCCTGGCTGAACTGGCCCTGCTCGGGCGCGAGGCGCTGTGGCAGCTGCAGAGCATCATCGACGCCACCCACAGCCGCTGGCCGCAACTGCACGAGGGCAGAGGCCCCGGGGACCAGGCCGTGGCGCAGTGGGGCGGGGCGTTCACGCAGCGCATGGCGCAGGCCGAACTGACCCAGGCCGCGTAGCAGCACACCCCAGCCTCGGGCTGGGGAGCCACGCAGTGGTTTGATACTGTATATTTAAACAGTATCGAGGCCACTGCCATGAATGCACTTCCCTCCAGCCTGCCCCTTCCGTCCCTGCCCGGCCTGTGGCGCGGCCAGGATTGTCTGGGCGCGCCGCAGCGCGTGGTGGCCAGCGGCCATGCCGCGCTGGACGCGGAGCTGCCCGCCGGCGGCTGGCCGCTGGGGGCGCTGACCGAAGTTTTGCTGGAGCCGGCCGCCCACGCCGAATGGGCGCTGGTGCTGCCCGCCCTGGCGGCGCGGCTGCAGGGCAGCGCCGGCCGCGCCGTGCTGGCGGCCCCGCCGCTGGAGCCCTTCACGCCCGCACTGCAGGCCGCCGGGGTGCCGGCCGGGCGGCTGTGCTGCATCTGGCCTCATGACGCAACTGCCGCCGCCTGGGCCTGCGAGCAGGCGCTGCGCTGCCGCGACGTCAGCGCCGTGCTGGCCTGGCTGCCCCAGGCGCCGCCGTCCGTGCTGCGCCGGCTGCAACTGGTGGCAGCGCAGCATCAGCAGCTGCTATGGGTGTTCCGCGGCAGCCGCCAGGACCGGCAGGCGGCATCGCCCGCGCCCCTGCGGTTGTGGCTGGAACGCGCGCAGCACCGCCACCTGCTGGTGCACCTGCTCAAGCGCCGCGGCCCGCCCATGGGGCGGCCGGTGGCGCTGCCCGCCAGCAGCGCGCTGCTGGCCGAGGTGCTGGCCGCCCAGGCCCGGCGGCGCCAGCAGCTGCAGCAGGACGCTGCCGTCCTGCAATCACCCGCACGTCCCGCAGCTCTCGCCCTGGTGGCCGATCGCCATGTGCTGGCTGGCCTGGCTGCTGCCCACGCCTGAGCCGGGCCTGCCGGCTGGCGCCCAGGCCTGGTGGGCGCTGCGCTTCACACCCCGGGCGGCGCTGCTGGAGGAGGCGCTGGTGCTGGAGGTCTCCAGCACCGCCCGCCTGTGGGGCGGCATGGCGGCGCTGCGCGCCCGGCTGCGCCAGGCCGCGCCCGAACACGAGGGCCCTCAACTCTGGGCCGAGGCGGCCACCGCCTGGCAGGCGCTGGCCCTGCTGCGTCTGCAGTGCGCCGGCCGGCCGCTGCCGAGGCGCCTGCCGCACGACCTACCGGTGGACACCCTCAGCGCCCTGCGCCCGCACGCCCAGGCCCTGGCGCACCTGGGCTGCCGCACCTGGGGCGCGCTGCGCGAACTGCCCCGCGCTGGGCTGGCGCGGCGCTTCGGTCAGCCCTGCCTGCAGGCGCTGGACGCCGCCTGGGGCGAGGCCGACCCGGGCTGGCAATGGCTGACCCTGCCCGAGCACTTCACCCTGCAGGTCGAGCTGCCGGCCCTGGCGGAGTCCGCCTCCGCGCTGCTGTGGACCGGCCAGCGCCTGCTGGACGCCCTGCAGGGCTGGCTGCAGGCGCGCCAGCAGGGCGTGCTGGAGCTGGAGCTGGCCTGGCACCACGACCTGCGCCGCGTCGACGGCGTGGTGCTGCCGCCCTGGCAGGCGCTGCGGCTGCGCACCGCCGAGCCGCTGCAGGACACGGCCCACCTGCGCCGTTTGCTGGCCGAGCACCTGGCCCACCAGCGCCTGGCCGCGCCCGTGGACCGGCTGGCCCTGCGCAGCCTGCAGACAGCCCCGCTGGCACCGGCCAGCCACAGCCTGCTGGCGCCGGCGCAGGGCGAGGGCGCCGCGGCCGGGGCCGAACCCTGGCACCAGCTGGTCGAGCGCCTGTCCGCCCGCCTGGGCGCCGCCAGCGTGCAGCTGCCCGTGGCCGGGGACGACCACCGGCCCGAGCGCATGCAGCGCTGGCAGCCAGCCCTGAGCCCAGCCGCCGCAAGCCGGGCAGGGCGGGGCGACGGCTCCGCGGCCGGCGCCGCCCGTGCCGCACTGTGGCCGCCCTGGCTGCTGCGCCCGCCCCGGCCGCTGGCCCAGCAGGGCGACCGCCCCTGCCTGCGCGGGCAGGCGCTGCGCCTGCTGGCCGGTCCCGAGCGGGTGGAGAGCGGCTGGTGGGAGGGCGCGGCCGAGCAGGGCGACGGCCAGGGTCTGGTGCGGCGCGACTACTTCGTGGCGCACAACGACGCGGCGGGCTGGGTCTGGATCTACCGCGACCGCGCCAGCGGCGGCTGGTTTTTGCACGGGGTGTACGCATGAGGCCCGCGCCGCCCCCGCTGCCCGCCTATGTCGAGCTGCACGCGCTGAGCTGCTTTTCCTTCCAGCGCGGGGCCTCGCACCCGCACGAGCTGGTGCAGCGCGCCCAGGCCCTGGGCTACGGCGCGCTGGCGCTGACGGATGAATGCTCCGTCGCCGGCCTGGTGCGCGCCCACGTCGCCGCGCGCGAGGCCGGGCTCAAGCTGATCGCCGGCAGCGAATTCCTGTGGGACGGCGTGCGCGTCGTGGCCCTGGCGCGCGACCTGCAGGGCTGGGGCGGACTGTGCGAATTCATCACCGCCGCCCGCGCCGGCGCCCGGCCGGGGCAGGGCGGCTACCGCGTGGACGCGCACTCGCCCTGGGCGCTGCTGGCCGGCTGCGAGATCTTGCTGGCCCCGCAGCGCGAGGCGCTGCCGGACGCTTCTGATTTGATAGCTGCCAGCGCTTGTCTGGAGCGCGTTGCAGCCGTTTTTGGCATGAAATGCTGGATCGCCGTGGAGCTGCACTTGGCCGGCGACGACGCCCTGTGGCTGCACACCCTGGAGCAGTCTGGCGCGCGCCTGGGCCTGCCGCTGGTGGCGGCCGGCGACGTGCAGCTGCACGCGCGCAGCCGCAAGCCCCTGCACGACGTGATGACCGCCGTGCGCCTGGGCCGCAGCGTGGCCGAGTGCGGCCGCGAGCTGGCCGCCCACGCCGAGAGGCGCCTGCGCCCGCGCAGCCAGCTGGCCGGCATCTACCCGCCCGCGCTGCTGGCCGCCACGCTGGAGGTGGCCGGGCGCTGCAACTTCAGCCTGCATGAGATCCGCTACCGCTACCCGAAGGAAAGCGTGCTGCCCGGCATGACCGCCGCGCAGACCCTGGCTTGGTTGACCCAGGAGGGCGCCCGCTCCCGCTATCCCACGGGCGTGCCCGAGAAGGTGCGCGAGACCATCGCGCGCGAGCTGGCGCTGATCGAGGAGTGCGGCTACGAGATGTACTTCCTGACCGTGCACGACATCGTGCGCTACGCGCGCAGCGAGGGCATCTTGTGCCAGGGACGCGGCTCGGCGGCCAACTCGGCCGTGTGCTACTGCCTGGGCATCACGGCGGTGGACCCGGAGCACTCGCAGCTGCTGTTCGAGCGCTTCATCAGCCGAGAGCGCGGCGAGCCGCCGGACATCGACGTGGACTTCGAGCACGAACGGCGCGAGAAGGTCATCCAGTACATCTACAGCCGCTACGGACGCGAGCGTGCCGCGCTGACGGCCGTGGTCATCAGCTACCGCTCACGCAGCGCACTGCGCGACGTGGGCAAGGCGCTGGGCGTGGCGCCGGCGCTGATCGACGCCTTTGCCAAGGACCACCACTGGTTTGACGACCTGCGCGCCGTGGAGCACCTGCAGGCGCTGGCGCAGCAGCTGGACCAGCCGCTGCCCCCGCGCCAGGCCACGCTGTGGCTGGAGCTGGCGCGCGAGCTGCGCGGCATGCCGCGCCACCTGAGCCAGCACGTGGGCGGCTTCGTGCTGACCGAGGACCGCCTGACCCGGCTGGTGCCCGTGCAGCCCGCCACCATGGAGCAGCGCTCCATCATCCAGTGGGACAAGGACGACCTGGACGAGGTCAAGCTGCTGAAGGTGGACGTGCTGGCCCTGGGCATGCTCACCGCCCTGCGCCGCGCGCTGGACGCCCGGGCGGCGCTGCGCGGCCCCCTCTGGGGCCTGGCCGACATCCCGCAGGAAGACCCCGCCACCTACCGCATGGTCTGCGCGGCCGACACCGTGGGCGTGTTCCAGATCGAGAGCCGCGCCCAGATGGGCATGCTGCCGCGCCTGCAGCCGCGCACGTTCTACGACCTGGTGGTGCAGGTGGCCATCGTGCGGCCCGGGCCCATCCAGGGCGGCATGGTGCACCCGTACCTGCAGGCGCGCACGCATCAGCGCGCCCTCGCCCGGGCCGGGCACAGCGGCCCGTATCCGCTGGAATTTCCGCAACTGGCGCACGTGCTGGAGCGCACCCTGGGCGTGCCCATCTTCCAGGAGCAGGTCATGCAGATCGCCATCGCCGCGGCCGGCTTCACGCCGGGCGAGGCCGACGAGCTGCGCCGCTCCATGGCCGCCTGGCGGCGCAAGGGCGGGGTACACCGCTTCGAGGACAAGCTCAAGAGCGGCATGGCCGAACGCGGCTATCCGCCGGAATTCGCCGAGCGGCTGTTCCAGCAGATCCTGGGCTTTGGCGAATACGGCTTTCCCGAAAGCCACGCCGCCAGCTTCGCGTCCCTCGTGTACGCCAGCGCCTGGCTCAAGTGCCACGAGCCGGCCTGCTTTCTGATGGGGCTGCTCAACGCCCAGCCCATGGGTTTTTATCCGCCGGCGCAACTGGTGCAGGACGCGCGCCGCCACGGCGTGCGCGTGCTGCCCGTGGACGTGCTGGCCAGCGATGTGGACAGCACGCTGGAGTTGCCCCTGGAGCCGCTGCCGCACGCTGCATCCGATGACCCCGCGGCGCCCCAGCCCGCCGTGCGCCTGGGTCTGCGCCTGGTCGCGCGCCTGCCCCTGCCGGCGGCCGAGCGGCTGGTGCAGGCGCGCCGCCAGGGCGGCCCTTTTTCCAGCACCGAAGACCTGGCCCTGCGCGCCGGGCTGGCGCGCACCGACCTGCAGGCCCTGGCCGCGGCCGACGCGCTGCGCGCCCTGTCGGGCCACCGGCGCCAGCAGATGTGGGACGCTGCCGCGCACCAGCCGCCCCCGCCGCTCTTGCGCAGCGCGCCGCTGCGCGAGGCCACCCTGGCCCTGCCCGCCGCGCCCGAGGGCGAGGACATCACCTTCGACTACGCCGCTACTGGCCTCACGCTGCGCCGCCACCCGCTGGCCCTGCTGCGCCCGCAGCTGGAACGCCTGCGCGTGCGCACGGCGCTGCAGCTGCGCGCCGTGCCGCACGGCCCGCTGGTGCGCGCCTGCGGCATCGTCACCGTGCGCCAGCGCCCGGGCTCGGCCAAGGGCACGATGTTCGTCACGCTCGAGGACGAGACCGGCCCGGTCAACGTCATCGTCTGGCCGCACATGGTGGAGCGCTGGCGCACACCCCTGCTGCAGTCCCGCCTGCTGGCCGTGCAGGGCCGCTGGCAGCGCCACCAGGAGCCGGATTCGGACACGCCAGTGTGCACACTGGTGGCCGAGCGCATGCGCGACTGCACGGCGCTGCTGGGGCGGCTGGCGCAGGCGCTGGATGGCAGCCGGGACTTTCATTGAGTTTGAAGGCAAATTGGCCTCAAACCCTTGCTGGGAGAGCGCGGGCAGCTATGCTTTTTGACAACCGCTGTGCGGCGGCACGCGGCGCGAAAGCACCGGCAAGCGCCAGGGCCGTGCCTTGCGCCGCGAAAGCCGCCGCGGGTAAGCTGGCCGCTGGACCACTCACCGAGGAACCTGATGGGCACCGAAGAAATCCGCGCCATTCTCACCATCTGCCTGCTGGCTTCGTATGCCGACGGCGACAAGCACGATCGCGAGCGCGAGCAGATCCGCCAGGTGGCCCAGGGCCTGGCGCAGGACCAGCAGGTCAACCTGCCCGGTCTGTACCAGGACGTGCTGATGCGCCGGGTGCAGTTGGCCGACGTGCTGCCCCGGCTGGCCAGCGAGCAGTCGCGCCAGCTGGCCTACGAGATGGCGGTCTGCGTCTGCGAGGCCGATGGCCAGATCAGTGCGCCGGAGCAGGCCTTTCTGGCGCAGCTGCGCGACGCCCTGGGACAGTCGACGTCCGCCGGATTCGCCGCGCAGGCCGATGCCTTGGCCACCGCACCGCTGCAGACACCCTCAGTCGCCGTGCCGGAGTGGGCGCCGGTGGGCCAGCCGGCGCCGCACCCGGGCGCCGCCGATGCGCTGGCGAGCGAGCCGGCCGCGCGCCGCACGGGCACGCTGCCTGCCGCCGAGATGGACCGCAAGATCCTCAACGCCTCCATCCTCAACGGCGCCATCGAACTGCTGCCCGAAAACCTGTCCACGCTGGCCATCATTCCGCTGCAGATGCGGCTGGTCTACCAGATCGGCCAGAGCTACGGCTACGAGCTGGACCGCGGCCACATCAAGGACCTGCTGGCGGCCTTGGGCGTGGGCCTGACGTCGCAATACCTGGAAGAGGCCGGGCGCAAACTGCTCGGCGGCCTGCTGGGCAAGGCCGGCAAGGGCCTGCTGGGCGGCCTGGGGCGCCAGGCGGTGAGCAGCGGCATGAGCTTTGCGTCCACCTACGCGCTCGGCCACGTGGCCAACCAGTACTACGCCGGCGGCCGCACCCTGAGCACGCAGATGCTGCGCGACGCCTATCAGCACGTGATGGCCGACGGCCGCCAGCTGCAGACCCGGTACCTGCCGCAGATGCAGGAGACGGCCCGGGGTTTGAACACCGCGAAGATCATGCAGATGGTGCGGGGCGGCTGAGGCTGATTCGAGCGCGCACGTAAAAAAAGCCCGCTATCTTTTGGATAGCGGGCTTTTTAATTTGGTGCCGGAGACATGAATCGAACACGCGACCTTCTCATTACGAATGAGCTGCTCTACCGACTGAGCTACACCGGCGAAGACTCAGATTATATACCGCCGTGGTAGCTCGTCACGCGTTCGACCTCGTTTTTCGAGCCCAGGATGACGCTCACGCGCTGGTGCAGCTGGGTGGGCTGCACATCCAGGATGCGCTCCTTGCCGTTGGTGGCGGCGCCGCCAGCCTGCTCGACCAGCCAGCCCATGGGGTTAGCCTCGTACATCAGGCGCAGTTTGCCGGGCTTGCCCGGCTCGCGCTTGTCCCAGGGGTACATGAAGATGCCGCCGCGCATCAGGATGCGGTGCACGTCGGCCACCATGCTGGCGATCCAGCGCATGTTGAAGTTCTTAGCCCTAGGGCCTTCCTCGCCGGCCAGGCACTCGTCGATGTAGCGGCGCACCGGCGCGTCCCAGTGGCGCATGTTGCTCATGTTGATGGCGAATTCCTTCGTGTCCTCGGGGATGCGCACGTTCTCGCGCGTGAGCACGAACGAGCCCTGCTCGCGGTCCAGCGTGAACATGGCCACGCCGTCGCCCACGGTGAGCACCAGCGTGGTCTGCGGGCCGTAGATGCAGTAGCCGGCCGCCACCTGGGCCGAGCCCGGCTGCAGGAAGTCGCCCACCTGCACGCCCGGGTGGTCTTCGGGCTTCTTCAGCACGCTGAAGATGGTGCCGATGCTGACGTTCACGTCGATGTTGGACGAGCCGTCCAGCGGGTCGAACAGCAGCAGGTATTCGCCCTGCGGATAGCGGTTGGGCACGACGTAGATGCCCTCCATCTCCTCGCTGGCCATGGCCGCCAGGTGGCCGCCCCATTCGTTGGCCTCGATCAGCGTCTCGTTGGCGATGATGTCCAGCTTCTTTTGCACCTCGCCCTGCACGTTCTCGGTGCTGGCGGAGCCCATCACGTCGCCCAGTTCACCCTTGTTCACGGCCAGAGCGATGCGCTTGCAGGCGCGCGCCACCACCTCCAGCAGCAGGCGCAGCTGCGGCGGGATGCGGCCGTGGTCGCGCTGCTGCTCGACGAGGTAGCGGGTCAGGCTGATGCGTTCGGTCATTGCGGTGGTCCTCCCTTGGGTCATTACTGGATGGTCAATCGGCCAGGGCGCGGGTCACGACCTCGCGCACGTCGTTCGACAGGGCGGCGTGGCCGGAGACGCGGGCGATCGCCTCGCGCGCGGCGCCGCGGTAGGGCTCGGCCAGCTTGCTCCAGCGGTCCAGCGAGCGGGCCAGGCGCGCGGCGACCTGCGGGTTGATCGCGTCCAGCGCCAGCACCTGCTCGGCCCAGAAGGCGTAGCCGGCGCCGTCGGCGCGATGAAAGCCGCCTGGGTTGCCGTTGCAGTAGCTGAAGATCACGCTGCGCGCCCGGTTGGGGTTCTTCAGCGAGAAGTCCGGGTGCTGCATGAGCGCGCGCACGGCGGGCAGGGCGCCGCCAGCGCGGTCGGGCGTGGCCGCCTGCAGTGCGAACCATTTGTCGATGACCAGCGCGTCGTCCTTGAACAGCGCATGGAAGCGCTGCAGCGCCGGCGCCGCCAGCGCGTGGCCGCTGCTGACCAGGGCCGCCAGGGCGTTGAAGCGGTCGGTCATGTTGCCGGCCGACTTGAAGCGCTGATAGGCCTTGCCGGGCCAGACGGGATCGCCGCTGGCCTGCGAGGCCAGGCACAGCATGGACAGCGCCGCGCCGGCCAGCGCGCGGCGGCCGGCGGACAGCGGGTCGGGCCGGTAGGCGCCGGTGTCCTGGTGCGTCTCGAAGGCCCATTCCCAGTCGGCCTGCAGGGCGGTGGCCAGTTCCAGGCGCAGCGCCTCGCGCACGGCGTGCACGCGCTGCGGGTCGACGACTTCCAGCTGCTCGGCGATGTAGGCCTCGGACGGCAGGCTCAGCACCAGTTCCTTGAAGGCCGCGTCCAGCTGCGGGTGGCGCAGAACGCCCCGCAGCGCCTGCACGATGGCGGGCGGCAGCAGTTGTTGGTCAAAACCGGCTCCGGCGCCCGTCCCATCTGCGCCAGCAGCTATTGCTTTGATAGCAACGCGTAGCAACAGGCGCTGGCCGGCCTCCCAGCGGTTGAACGGGTCGCTGTCGTGCGCGAGCAGCATCAGCAGGTCCTCGTCGCGGTACTCGCACTCCAGCACCACCGGCGCGCTGAACGCGCGCAGCAGCGAGGGCACGGGCGGCTGGGCGACGTTCACGAAGGTCAATGTCTGCTGCGCCTCGTGCAGCACAATGGTGCGCTCGGTGCCCCCGGGCTGCTCCTCGCCCTGCAGCTGCAGGGGGAGGGCGGCACCTTGCGGGTCCAGCAGGCCCAGGGCCACCGGGATGACGAAGGGCTGCTTGTCCGGCTGGCCGGGCGTGGCCGGGCAGCTTTGCGACAGCTGCAGGGTGTAGGTCTGCGCGGCGGCGTCATAGTGACCCACGGCCTGCACGCGCGGCGTGCCGGCCTGGCTGTACCAGCGCTTGAACTGTTCCAGACGGTTGCTGAGCTCGCTGCCGGGGTTGGCGTCGGCCATGGCGGCCGCGAAGTCGTCGCAGGTCACGGCCTGGCCGTCGTGGCGCTCGAAGTACAGCTTCATGCCGCGCGCGAAGCCTTCGCGCCCGACCAGGTTGTGCTGCATGCGCACCACCTCGGCACCCTTTTCGTAGATGGTGACGGTGTAGAAGTTGTTGATCTCGACGTAGCTGTCCGGGCGCACCGGGTGGGCCATGGGGCCGGCGTCCTCGGGGAACTGCACGGTGCGCAGCACGCGCACGTCCTCGATGCGCTTGACGGCGCGCGCCGACGGGCTGCCGGCCATGTCCATCGAGAACTCCTGGTCGCGGAAGACCGTCAGGCCTTCCTTGAGCGACAGCTGGAACCAGTCGCGGCAGGTGACGCGGTTGCCCGTCCAGTTGTGGAAGTACTCGTGGCCCACCACCGACTCGATGTTGGCGAAGTCCACGTCCGTGGCCGTCGCCTGGCTGGCCAGCACGTACTTGGTGTTGAAGACGTTCAGGCCCTTGTTCTCCATCGCGCCCATGTTGAAGTCGCTGGTAGCGACGATCATGAAGCGCTCCAGATCGAGCGGCAGGTTGAAGCGAGCCTCGTCCCAGGCGATCGAAGCCATCAGCGAGTTCATGGCGTGCTCGGTCTTGCCCAGGTCGCCGGCGCGCACGTAGATCTGCAGCAGGTGCTCCTGGCCGCCGCGGCTGGTGATCTTTTGCTCGCGCGCCACCAGCTTGCCGGCCACCAGGGCGAACAGGTAGCTGGGCTTCTTGTGCGGGTCCACCCAGCGGGCGAAGTGGCGGCCGTCCTCCAGCTCGCCGTGCTCCACCAGGTTGCCGTTGGACAGCAGCACCGGGTAGTCGGCCCGGGGAGCGCGCAGCAGCACGCTGAACGTGGCCATCACGTCCGGACGGTCCAGGAAGTAGGTGATGCGCCGAAAGCCCTCGGCCTCGCATTGGGTGAAGAACGTGCCCTGGCTGACATACAGGCCCGACAGCTGCGTGTTCTTGGCCGGCTGGCAGGTGGTGAAGATCTCCAGCTCAAAGGGCTCGGGGCCTTCGGGCAGGTTCTCCAGCACCAGCTGGCCATCCTCGATCTTGAATGAGCTGCCGGCGCCGTTGACCTGCACGCGCGCCAGGTTCAGCTCCTCGCCATCCAGGCGCAGAGGCTGGGCCGGCACGTCGGGGTTGCGGCGCAGGCGCATGCGGTTGAGCACGCGGGTCTTGGCCGGGTCCAGGTCGAACGTGAGGTCCACCGTGTCGATCCAGTACGGCGGCGCGGCATAGTCCAGGCGCCGGATGGCGGTGGCTTGTCCTTCTCTCATCATCATGGCAATAGCTTTCAACCATGCCGCACCGCGCCACAGGGGGCGGGCTGGCGGCATGAAGGGGTTACAGGCCCTGCTTGAGGGAGGCTTCGATGAACACGTCCAGGTCGCCGTCCAGCACCTTCTGCGTGGCGGAGACCTCGACGTTGGTGCGCAGGTCCTTGATGCGGCTGTTGTCCAGCACGTAGCTGCGGATCTGGTGGCCCCAGCCCACGTCGGTCTTGGTGTCCTCCAGCGCCTGCTGGGCCTGCATGCGCTTGCTCATCTCCAGCTCGTAAAGCTTTGAGCGCAGGCGCTGCCAGGCCACGTCGCGGTTGCTGTGCTGGCTGCGCCCGTCCTGACACTGCACGACGATGCCGGTGGGGATGTGCGTCAGGCGCACGGCCGAATCGGTCTTGTTGATGTGCTGGCCGCCCGCGCCGGAGGCGCGATAGGTGTCGGTGCGCACGTCGGCCGGGTTGATGTCGATCTCGATGGAGTCGTCGATCTCCGGGTAGACAAACAGCGATGCGAACGAGGTGTGGCGCCCGCCCGAGCTGTCGAACGGGCTCTTGCGCACCAGGCGGTGCACGCCGGTCTCGGTGCGCAGCAGGCCGTAGGCGTACTCACCCTCGATGTGGATGGTCGCGCCCTTGATGCCGGCGATGTCGCCGGGCGTTTCCTCGTCCACCGTGGCCTTGAAGCCCTTGCGCTCGGCGTACTTCAGGTACTGGCGCAGCAGCATGCCGGCCCAGTCGCAGGCCTCGGTGCCGCCGGCGCCGGCCTGGATGTCGATATAGCAGTTCAGCGGGTCGGCCTCGCGCCCGAACATGCGGCGGAATTCGAGCTCTTCGATCAGCGGCTGCAGCTTGGCCGTCTCGGCCTCGATGGTGGCCAGGCCGGCTTCATCGCCTTCCTCGCGGCTCATCTCATACAGCTCGCTGTTGTCGGCCAACTCCGCGGTGAGCTTTTGCAGCGTCAGCACCACGGCGTCGAGCGACTTCTTTTCCTTGCCCAGCTCCTGGGCCTTCTTCGGGTCGTTCCAGACGTCCGGGTCTTCCAGCGAGGCGTTTACCGTGCGCAGGCGTTCGTATTTGGCATCGTAGTCAAAGATACCTCCGTAACTCTTGCGTGCGCTCGGTCAGGTCTTCGAGGGTGTTGCCGATCTGGTTGATGTGTTCTGCTTCCATGGTGAATCCGTCCTGTGTGTGTTCTGCAAAGAAATAACAGGCGATTTTCTCATGGAGCCCGCGCCCCCCTCCGGGCAGGGGAAAGGCACAAAAATGATAGCTGCCGGCGCTTGCCTGGCAAGCGCTGCGGGCCGATTTGGCTTAAATCTGGGAGACGAAGTCCTCGATCAGCTTCGCCACCACCTGCGGCTGGTCGTGGTGCAGCATGTGGCCGGCGTCGTGCACCGTGGCCGTGCGCACGTCGCGCACGTGCGTCAGGCGCTGGTGGTAGTCGGCCAGGGTGTACTTGTCCTTCCACCACTGGCCCAGGCTGTCGCCCTCGGCCTGCACGGACAGCACGGGCGCTTCGATGGCAGCGTACAGCGCCAGGGCCTCGTCCACGCGGAACAGGTGCGGGTTGACGATCTTGTGGGCGTCGTCGCCCAGGATGGCCCAGCGGCCGTCGGCGCCGGGCGCGGCCCATTCCCGCGCCAGCCAGGCGGCCTTGCCGGCGGGCAGGCGGGGGTTGGTCTTCATCAGGCGCTGAGCCACGCCGTTCGCGTCGTCGTAGGTTTTCAGGGCCAGCTCGCCGCGCTCGTGCTGGCGGATTTCCTCCATCCACTGGGCGTAGCGGCGCGGGGCCTGGTCTGGCCGGGTGGCGGGCAGGCCGAAGCCCTCGAGGTTGACCAGGCGGCGGATGCGCGCGGGCCGGATGCCGGCGTAGAACATGGCCACGTTGCCGCCCATGCTGTGGCCCACCAGGTCCACGGGCTGCTCGCCGGCGTAGTGGTCCAGCAGCTGGTCCAGGTCGGCCAGATAGTCGGCGAAGGCGTAGTGGTCGCAGGGCGCGGCCGGGCGGGTGTGGCCGAAGCCGCGCCAGTCGGGGGCGATGACCTGGCGGCCGGCGGCGAAGGCGTCGCTGAAGGCGTCGGCCACGAACTGCCAGGACGCGCCCACGTCCATCCAGCCGTGCACCAGCACCAGCGGCGGCTGGCCGGTCCGGGGCGCGCCCCACAGGCGTACGTGGTAGTCAAGGTGGCGGATGCGCACGGTTTCGGTGCGCGCGGGGCGAAGAGGCTGGTACATGGCGCCGGATTATTTGCGCTGGGCGGGCGGTGCCCAGTCGTGCCTGGGACAGAAAGGGCGCGGCGCGGCCTGCACGCCGGCGCGCGCGTCCGTACACTCGGGCGCTGTTTTTTTGCCGGAGCCTGCTGCATGAATACCGTTCCCCTCGGCCACAGCGATTTGCGGGTCACCTCCATCTGCCTGGGCACCATGACCTTCGGCGAGCAGGTGGACGAGCGCGATGCCCACGCCATCCTGGACCGGGCGCTGGAGCGCGGGGTGAACTTTCTGGACACGGCGGAGATGTACGCCGTGCCCGCGCGCGAGGCCACCTATGGCGCCACCGAGACCATCCTGGGCCGCTGGTTCGCCGCGCGTCCCGGCGCGCGTCAGCGCGTGGTGCTGGCCAGCAAGGTGGCCGGCCCCTCGCGCGGCATGCCGTGGATCCGGCAAGGGCAGGGCATGACGGCGGCCGACATCGCCGCCTCGTGCGAGGCCAGCCTGCGCCGGCTGCAAACCGACGTGATCGACCTGTACCAGATCCACTGGCCCGAGCGGCACGTGCCGGCCTTCGGCCAGCTGTACTACGACCCGGCCAAGGAGACCAGCCAGACGCCCATCCATGAGCAGCTCGAAGCCCTGGCGCAACTGGTGCGCGCCGGCAAGGTGCGCCACATCGGCCTGTCCAACGAAACGCCCTGGGGTGTGCACGAGTTCGTGCGTCTGGCCGAGCAGCATGGCTTGCCGCGCGTGGTCTCGGTGCAAAACCCCTATGGGCTGCTCAACCGCAGCTGGGACAACGCCATGGACGAGAGCTGCCAGCGCCTGGGGGTGCCGCTGCTGGCGTATTCGCCGCTGGGCTTCGGCCTGCTGACGGGCAAGTACGACCAGCACGCGCCCGCCGACCCGGGTGCGCCGCAGGGCGCGCGCATCGCCCGCTACGAATCGGTGCGCAAGCAGCGCTGGGGCCGGCCGGAGGCGCTGGCCGCAGCCCGCCGCTACAACCAGCTGGCGCGCGACCATGGCCTGACACCCACGCAGCTGGCGCTGGCGTTTTGCTACCGCAGCTGGCGCGTGGCCAGCACCATCATCGGGGTAACCACGCTGGCCCAGCTGGACGAGAACCTGGACGCCTGGAGCGTGCAGCTGTCGCCCGAACTGCTGGCCGAGGTCGACGCCATCCGCTGGCAGCTGCGCGACCCGGCGCAGTGAGAATGGGAATGAAAAACGGCTCCAGCGCCCGCCAGACAAGCGCTGGCAGCTATCAAATTTGAAAAGTATCCATGGCGAAGAAGGACAAGTCCGCCCACGTCAGCGAGACGCCCGCCACGCAGCTGCTGCGCCAGCACGGCGTGGCGTTCACCGAGCACCCCTATGACTACGTGGAGCACGGCGGCTCGGCCGAGTCGGCGCGCCAGCTGGGGCTGGATGAGCACATGGTGGTCAAGACGCTGGTCATGCAGGACCAGGACGCGCGCCCGCTGATCGTGCTGATGCACGGCGACCGCACGGTGTCCACCAAGAACCTGGCGCGCCAGATCGGCGCCAAGAGCGTGCAGCCGTGCACGCCCGAAGTGGCCCAGCGCCACAGCGGCTACCAGGTGGGTGGCACCTCGCCGTTCGGCACGCGCAAGGCCATGCAGGTGTTCATCGAAGAGAGCATCCTGGCGCTGCCGCGCATCGCCATCAATGGCGGGCGGCGCGGCTTTCTGGTGCAGCTCGATCCGCAGGCCTGCGTGCAGCTGCTGGCTGCGCGGCCGGTGCAGTGCGCGCTGGCACAATGACCCGCCGCTTTTTTCAGACCCAAGCTCCTCCACCGTGAATTCCATCCTCCTCACCCTGGCCGCCACCGTGGCCGCCTACCTGCTGGGCTCGCTGTCGTTTGCCGTCATCGTCAGCCGGCTGATGGGCCTGAACGATCCGCGCACCTATGGCAGCAAGAACCCCGGCGCCACCAACGTGCTGCGCTCGGGCAACAAGGCGGCGGCGGTGGTCACGCTGCTGTTCGACGCGCTCAAGGGCTGGCTGCCGGTGGTGCTGGTGCGCTGGTACGGCCAGCCGTATGGCCTGGAGGAGGGCACCATGGCGCTGGTCGGCCTGGCCGCCTTCGTGGGCCATCTGTGGCCGGTGTTCTTCCGCTTCCAGGGCGGCAAGGGTGTGGCCACGGCCGCCGGCGTGCTGCTGGGCATCAGCGTCTGGCTGGGTCTGGCCACGCTGGCCACCTGGGTCATCATCGCGGCCTTCTTCCGCTACTCCTCGCTGGCCTCGCTGGTGGCGGCGGTGTTCGCGCCGTTCTTCTACGTGCTGGGCGCCGGCATGGCCTGGTACAGCGACGCGCGTGTGGGCCTGGCGATCGCCGTCATGTCCGGCCTGCTGGCCTGGCGGCACAAGGACAACATCGGCCGCCTGATCAAGGGCACGGAATCGCGCCTGGGTGCCAAGAAAAAATAGGTCGGCCTACAGCGTGTGGGTGCGCTGGGCCGCATACAGGCCCAGGCGCACCATGGTGCGGTGGTTCAGCTCCAGCGTGACGGCCGAGCGCGCCAGCGCCGCCTGGATGCGCGGGCCGCTGGCGCCCTGCGTCTGGTACAGCCGGGGCGCGGCCAGCGGCTCGCCGTGCGCGTCCAGCACGCTGGCCACCAAAGGGGCATTGGGGCGCTCGCTGCGGCGCAGCACCACGGCGGCCTCGCCGTTGTCCAGGCGCACGAAGGTGCCGGGCGGGCACAGGCCCACGGTGCGCACCAGCGTGTGGCTGACCTCGTCGCGGCCGTTGCCTTCCTCGCCCACGATGGCGCGCACGGAGTCGGTGGCGCTGCGTCCGGCGCGCGACTTGCGCGGGCTGATCATGGCGGCGTAGCGGTCAATGGTGCCCAGCACGCGCGCCAGGCGCTGGGCCGGCGGCAGGCTGACCAGGGGCGTCTGCTCGGGCAGCGGCGCGTGGTGCAGCGCCACCACCTGCAGCCACAGCGCGTCGCCGATGCCCAGGCGGCCCAGCAGCTCGCACCCCGCCTGGGGGTGCTGCGCCACGGCCTGCTGCTGCTCGGCCGTGAGGGGCTCGCGCTGCGCGGCCAGCTGGTCCTGCAGCGCCGTCATGCCGATGTTCATGGTGAAGGCGGCGCCCACCAGGCTGGCGCGCTCGTGCGCGGGCAGGGCCAGCTCGCCCGCCAGGATGTGGCACAGCGCAGCGCACACCAGCGCGTGCGAGCCGCTGTAGCCCACCGTGGAGGTGGTGGCCAGCTGGAACATCAGGTACAGCGCCGCGTCGATGTCGTGGGCCACCAGGTCGGCTAGCCAGCGGTCGCACTGGCGCAGCTTGGCAGGCAGGCCCTGCACGTCGGCCGGGCGCGCCAGCAGCGTGCAGGCGAGCGCCTCCAGGTCGGACCACTGGCCCAGCAGGTCTTCGTACTCGCTGTCCGGCGGATCGCCGGCGCGGGGCTTAGTCGCGGAAGTTGTCAAAGGTCAGCGGCAGGTCGGCCACTTCCTTGCGGATCAGGGCCATGGCGGCCTGCAGGTCGTCGCGCTTGGCGCCGGTCACGCGCACCTTCTCTTCCTGGATGGCGGCCTGCAGCTTGAGCTTGCTTTCCTTGATGAGCTTCTGGATTTTCTTGGCCTGCTCGGAGTCGATGCCGTTGCGCACCTTGACCACCTGCTTGAGCTTGTCGCCACCGATCTTGGTGGGTTTTTGCACGTCCAAAAAGCGCACGTCCACGCTGCGCTTGGTGAGCTTGCCGCGCAGGATGTCCTCGACCTGCTGCAGCTGGAATTCGGCGTCGCCGAACAGGATGATTTCCTTGTCCTTCAGCTCAACGGCGGCGGATGTGCCCTTGAAGTCGAAGCGCGTGCCGATCTCCTTGGCGGTGTTCTCCACGGCGTTCTTCACTTCGACGAAATTGGCTTCACAGACGGTATCAAAAGAGGGCATGGCGGCTCGGGGACAACGGTGGCGGGGCCCGCGCGGCAAAGGGGCGGGTGCGACAATCCGGTGAATGTTAGTCGAGAAAAACGTGTCCCTTCAGGGCAGCAACACCTTCGGCATCGCGGCGCGCGCGCAGGCGCTGGTGCGGGTGCGCTCGGTGCAGGACATCCAGGATGTGCTGGCCGATCCGCTGCTGGCGCGCCAGCCGAAATTCGTGCTGGGCGGGGGCAGCAACATCGTGCTCACGGGCGACGTGCAGCCGCTGGTGCTGAAGATGGAGATCAAGGGCCTGCGCCTGCTGCAGGAGACCGACAAGGCCTGGATCGTGGAGGCCGGCGCGGGAGAGTCCTGGCACGGCACGGTGGCCTGGACGCTGGCCCAGGGCTGGCCCGGGCTGGAGAACCTGGCGCTGATCCCCGGCACCGTGGGCGCCGCGCCGGTGCAGAACATCGGCGCCTACGGTGTGGAGCTGCAGGACCGCTTCCATTCGCTGCGCGCGGTCGACCTGGAGACGGGCGAGCCGTTCGAGCTGAACGCGTCGCAGTGCGCCTTCGGCTACCGCGACTCGGTGTTCAAGCACCGCGCTCCGGTGCCCGGCGGCATGGGCCTGGCCGGGCGCGCCGTCATCACGCACGTACGCTTCTGGCTATCCAAGGACTGGCGGCCCGAGCTGGGCTACCTGGACCTGGAGAAGAAGCGCCAGGAGTCGGGCGTGCAGCAGCCCAGCGCGCAGCAGATCTTCGAGTGGGTGTGCGAGGTGCGCCGCGCCAAGCTGCCCGACCCGGCCGTGGTGGGCAACGCCGGCAGCTTCTTCAAGAATCCCACCGTCACGCCCGAGCAGTGCCAGGACATCATCGCCCGCGAGCCCAAGGTGGTGCACTACGTGCTGCCCGACGGGCGCTTCAAGCTGGCCGCCGGCTGGCTGATCGACGCCTGTGGCTGGCGCGGCAAGAGCGTGGGCAAGGCGGGCGTGTACGACCGCCAGGCGCTGGTGCTGGTCAACCGCGGCACGCCCGAGGACAGCGTCACCGGCGGCGAGGTGATGACGCTGGCGCGCGCCATCCAGACCAGCGTGTACGAGCGCTTCGGCATCCGGCTGGAGCCGGAGCCGGTGGTCGTCTGAGACTCCTGTTTTGATAGCTGCCAGCGCTTGTCCAGCAAGCGCTGGAGGCCAAAAAGGCTTGAAACCCCGGGGTTACATGGACGCGGCCAGCATGGCGCGGTAGTCGTCGGCACTGGCCAGGCGCGGGTTGGTGGTGTGGCAGTGGTCGGCCATGGCGCCGCGGATCACATCGTCGAACAGGGACTCGGTCACGCCCAGGGCGGCCAGGCCGGTGGGCAGGCCCAGGCGGGCGGTCATGTCCTTGACGGCTTCGGCCACGTCGCCGCCGCTTGGCAAGCCCATGGCATGGGCCATGCGCTCCAGGCGGCGGTCCTTCTTCAGGCTGTCGGCCTCGGCGTTGAAGCGGATCACGGCGGGCAGGAAGACGGCGTTCAGCGTGCCGTGGTGCAGCCCGGGGTTCAGCCCGCCCAGGCTGTGGCTGAGCGAGTGCACGCAGCCCAACCCCTTTTGGAAGGCCATGGCGCCCTGCATGCTGGCGCTCATCATGTTCAGGCGGGCGTCCTTGTCGGAGCCGTCGCGCGTGGCGGCCTCGATGTGGTGCCAGCCGCGCTCCAGGCCGTCCAGCGCAATGCCGTCGGCCGGCGGATTGAAGGCGGCGGACATGAAGGTCTCCATGCAGTGCGCGATGGCGTCCATGCCGGTGGCGGCCGTCAGGCGCGGCGGCAGGCCCAGCGTCAGGCCGGGGTCGCAGATGGCGGTGCGCGGCACCAGGTGCCAGGAGTGAAAGCCCAGCTTGCGGTGGTCGTCCACGATGATGATGGCGCCGCGCGCGACCTCGCTGCCGGTGCCGCTGGTGGTGGGCACGGCGATCAGCGGCGCTACCGCCTGAGTGATGCGCGCCGAGCCGCCTTCGATGGTGGCGTAGGTGGTCAGCGGCCCCTCGTGCGTGGCGGCGATGGCGATGCCCTTGGCGCAGTCGATGGCGGAGCCGCCGCCCACGGCGATCAGGCCGTCGCAGCGCTGTTCGCGGTACAGCTGCACCGCGGCGCGCACGGCGGCCTCGGTCGGGTTGGAGGGGGTCTGGTCGAACACCGCGACGGGCAGGCCTTCCAGCGCATCGAGCGCCGGCTGCAGCACGCCGGCCGCGCGCACGCCCGGGTCGGTCACCACCAGGGGGCGGGTGATGCCCACGCGGGCGCATTCCTGCGTCAGCAGGCGCACGGCGCCGAATTCGAACTGGATCTGGGTGACGTAGTTGATGAAAGCCATGGCAGCGGAGAGAACGGGTTGCAATTACGATGAGCCGCAACCCTACAACCAGGAGGCACCCATGACCATGAAAAAAACCCTCGCCGTACTGGCTTTGGCCGTCGCCGGCGCGACAGGCGCCAACGCCCAGTGCCTGGACGACGCGCAGGTGGGCGCGCTGGCCGCGCGCTATGCGGACAAGGCGCCGGCGGCCAACTTCGCCGCGGCGCTGTCGGACGCCGACGGCGCCTGCACCAGGAAGCGCTTCAACGCCCAGCTGGCCACGCGGCTGGGCAAGGTCGTGGGATACAAGGCGGGCCTCACCAACCCGGCGGTGCAAAAGCGCTTCAACACCGACCAGCCGGTGTGGGGCGTGTTGTACGAGGGCATGGTGCAGCCCAGCGGCTTCGCCACGCCCGCGCGCTTTGGCGCCCGCCCGCTGTACGAGGCCGACATGCTGGTGCGCGTGAAGGACGCGGCGATCAACCATGCGCGCACGCCGTACGAGGTGCTGCAGCACATCGACCAGGTCATCCCCTTCATCGAGCTGCCCGACCTGATCGTGGAAAAGCCGGGCGAGCTCAACGGCGCCGGCGTGGCCGCCATCAACGTGGGCGCACGCCTGGGCGTGGCCGGCGAGCCCATCGCCGTGCCGGCCACCCGCGGCGAGCGCTACCGCCTGCTGGATGCGCTGGAGCGCATGGAGGTGCAGCTCACCAACCAAAATGGCGAGCTGCTGGCCAGCGGCAAGGGCGGCGACATCCTGGGCCACCCACTGAACGCCGTGGTGTGGCTCGCCCAGGCGCTGCAAAAGGAGAACATCACCCTCAAGGCCGGCGACCTGGTCAGCCTGGGCTCGTTCTCGCCGCTGCTGCCCCCGAAACCCGGCCTGGGCGTGACGGCCAACTACGTCGGCCTGCCCGGCGCCAAGCCGGTGCAGGTGAGCTTCCAGTGAGCGGCGGCGCGGCGAACAACCAACCGCCGGGCCTGGAGGCCCACGCGCGCCTGCTCACGCCGCAGATGCGCAGCGTGCTGGAGCGCATGGCCCGCCTGGGCCGCCCGCCGCTGCACACCCTGGCCCCGGCCGAGGCGCGCGCCGCCTACCAGGCCGGCGCCGAGGTGCTGGAAGTGCCGCGCGCCGAGCTGGCGCGCGTGCAGGACCTGCACATCCCCGCGCGCGACGGCGCCCGGCTGCCGGCGCGGCTGTATGCGCCCTCGGTTGAAGCCGGCCTGCCGCTCTTGCTGTACCTGCACGGCGGCGGTTTCACCATCGGCAGCGTGGCCACGCACGACGTGCTGTGCCGCGAGCTGGCGCGGCTGGCCGGCTGCATGGTGGTGTCGCTGGACTACCGCCTGGCGCCGGAGTACCGATTTCCCACCGCCGTGCACGACAGCTGGGACGCGTTGCAGTGGCTGGCCGCCCAGGCTGCGCCCTTGGGCGCGGACGCATCGCGCCTGGCAGTGGGCGGCGACAGCGCGGGCGGCACGCTGGCTGCCGTCAGCGCTCTGCTGGCGCGCGATGCGGGCCTGGCGCTGGCGCTGCAGCTGCTGATCTACCCCGGCACCACGGCCCGCCAGGACACGCCCTCGCACACCCGCTTCGCCCACGGCCTGGTGCTGGAGCGGCCGGCCATCGCCTGGTTCTTCGAGCAGTACGTGGGCCACGGGCCCGAGCGCGAGGACTGGCGCTTCGCCCCGCTGCTGGCGCCCGAGCTGGAAGGGGCGGCCCCCGCCTGGGTCGGCCTGGCCGAACTGGACCCGCTGGTGGATGAGGGCGTGGAATACGCCGACCGCCTGCGCGCCGCCGGCGTGCCGGTGGATATCGAGATCTACCGCGGCGTGACGCACGAGTTCATCAAGATGGGCCGGGCCCTGCCCGAGGCGCGCCAGTTCCACCAGGACGCGGCGCGCGCCCTGCGCCAGGCCTTCGCCGCCGACTGACTTTTCTTTTCCTTTCTCTTTAGTTATGCAACGCCAAGACTTCCGCTGCTTTCACCGCCTGCGCGTGCGCTGGGCCGAGGTGGACCCCCAGAAGATCGTCTTCAACGCCCATTACCTGACCTATGCCGACTGCGCCGTGACCGAGTACTGGCGCGCCCTGGCCTTGCCCTACGAGGCCAGCATGCACGTGCTGGGCGGCGAGGTCTATCTGAAGAAGGCCGGCGTGGAATACCACGCCTCGGCGCGGCTGGAGGACATCCTGGACGTGGGCATCCGCTGCACGCGCATCGGCAGCAGCTCCATGGTGTTCGGCGTGGGCATATTCGCCGGCGACCGGCTGCTGGTCAGCATCGAGCTGATCTACGTCTTCGCCGATCCGGCCACGCAGACCAAGCGCCCCGTGCCGCCGGCGCTGCGCGCCATCATCGAGCACTACGAGGCCGGCGGCACCATGGTGGAGCTGCGTACCGGCGACTGGGACACGCTGGGGCGCGATGCCACCGCCCTGCGCCTGGCCGTCTTCGTGCAGGAGCAGGGGATCGACCCGGCCATCGAGATCGACGACCAGGACGCGCTGGCCGTGCACGCCGTGGCCTACAACCGCCTGGGCCTGCCCGTGGCCACAGGCAGGCTGCTGCCCGCCGTGGATGGCCAGGGGCGCATTGGCCGCATGGCGGTGGACCGCGTGGTGCGCGGCCAGCGCTGGGGCCGTGCCGTGCTGGACGCGCTGATGCAGGCCGCCCGCGAGCGCGGCGACAGCCACGCCACGCTGCACGCCCAGCGCAGCGCCGAGGACTTCTACCGCCGCGCCGGCTTTGCCGTGCAGGGCGAGCCGTTCGAGGAAGCCGGCATCGCCCACATCACCATGTTGCGCGCCCTGCAGTAACTATGGTTTTGATAGCTGCCTGCGCTTGATGGGCGGGCGCTGGAGGCTGTTTTGCCCCTTATTTGGTCAGATGTCTTCCAGCAGTGCGTAGGGCAGGGCGGCCAGCGCCAGGGGCGCTCCGTCCACCACCAGCGGCTTGTCCGCCGCGGCAATCTGCATGGACACCAGCGCATCCACGCCGCCGGCCGGGCTGGCGGCGGCCTGCACCACCTGGCCCACGGGCTGCTCGGCATCGTCCTGCGCGAAGACCTCGGCGCCTACCTCCAAGGCCGACGGCGCGTGCACCAGGAAGGCACGGCGCTTGAGCGTGCCGCGGAATTGGCTGCGCGCCACCACCTCCTGGCCGGGGTAGCAGCCCTTCTTGAAGTTCACGCCACCCACCGATTCGTAGTTCAGCATCTGCGGCACGAAGGCCTCCACCACCGGGGCGCTGAGCGTAGCCACGCCGGTGCGCACCTCGCCCCACAGCCACAGCTCGGGCGCCAGCGGCGCGGCTTGCGGGGCCGGGCTGCCGGCGGGCGCCAGCCACAGCGCGCGCGGCTGGCCGTCGGCCGGGTACAGGGCGACCACGCTGGCGCCCTCCGCCTGTGCCAGCGTCCAGGGCGGGCTGCCTGCCGGCAGCAGGGCGGTGGCGGCGTCGCCGGCCAGGCCCAGCAGCTGGAAGTCGGCCGTGGCGTCGCTGAGCTTGGCCTTGGCCCGCAGCACGAACATGGACAGGCGCTTGAGCGTGGGGGCCAGCAGGTCGCGGCTGCACACCAGCAGCACCTCATCGGTGCTGCGCTTGAAGCCGATGAAGCTGGCCAGCATGCGGCCCTTGGGATTGAGCAGCGCGGCCAGGCGCGCGTGCTGCAGGTCCAGCAGGGCGAAGTCCTGCGTCAGCTGGCCGTGCAGAAAGGTGGCGGCATCCGCTCCCGCCACACGGATCACCCCCAGGTGGGGCAGCGGCGCGGCCCCGGCGGGCAGCAGCGCGGGGACAGGGGTCGAAGCGTTGGGCACGGGCTGGAAGGAGGTCATGGGTCAATTATCATGGCCGGCTCCCCCGCCTTCCGCCAACGCTGCCTTTCCCCCTGATACCTGTGCGCCGCCTGCTCGTCCTGCTGCTCGTCATCGTGATCGCCGCGGGCGCCGCCGCCGCCTGGTGGCTGAACGCGCCTCTGCCCCAGCGCGCCGGCAGCGCCCCCGCCGGCCAGCCGCTGGAGCTGGAGATCGAGCCCGGCACCACCCCGCGCGGCGTGGCCCGGGCGGCGGTGAAGGCGGGCCTGCAGACCAGCCCCGAGCTGCTGTACTGGTGGTTCCGCCTGTCCGGCAAGGACCGGGGCATCAAGGCCGGCAACTACGAAATCCCCGCCGGCACCTCACCCTACGCGCTGCTGCGAAAACTGGTGCGCGGCGAGGAGGCCCTGCGCGCCGTGACACTGGTGGAGGGCTGGACCTTCCGCCAGGTGCGCCAGGCCCTGGCCCGCGCCGAGCAGCTGCGCCCGGACACCGCCAGCCAGAGCGAGCAGGAGATCATGGCCGCCCTGGGCCGGCCCGGCGTGGCGGCGGAGGGGCGCTTCTTTCCCGATACCTACACGTACGCCAAGGGCAGCAGCGACTTAGGCTTGCTGCGCCGCGCCCTGCACGCCATGGACCGCCGCCTGGAGGCCGCCTGGGCCCAACGCGACCCGCGCACACCACTCAAATCCGCCGAGCAGGCGCTCATCCTGGCCAGCATCGTGGAAAAGGAAACCGGCCGCGCCGAGGACCGCGCGCAGATCGCCGGCGTGTTCAGCAACCGCCTGCGCGCGGGCATGCTGCTGCAGACCGACCCCACTGTCATCTACGGCCTGGGCGAGAAGTTCGACGGCAACCTGCGCCGGCGCGACCTGACCACCGACACGCCCTACAACACCTACACCCGCGCCGGCCTGCCGCCCACGCCGATTGCCATGCCCGGCAAGGCCTCGCTGCTGGCCGCCGTGCAGCCCGAGGACACACGCGCGCTGTACTTCGTTGCCCGGGGCGACGGCTCCAGCCACTTCAGCAATTCGCTGGACGAGCACAACCGGGCGGTGAACAAATACCAGCGAGGCCGGCCATGACGGCGGGCCTGTTCATCACGTTCGAGGGCATCGATGGCGCCGGCAAGTCCTCCCACATCGACGCACTGGCCCGCGCCTTTGCCGATGCCGGTCGCACCGTGGTCGTGACGCGCGAGCCCGGCGGCACGCCGCTGGCGGAAAAGCTGCGCGAGCTGCTGCTGCACGACGCCATGGACGCGCTGACCGAGACGCTGCTGGTGTTCGCCGCCCGGCGCGACCACCTGGCGCGGGTGATCGTCCCGGCCCTGGCGCGCGGCGAGGTGGTGCTGTGCGACCGCTTCACCGACGCCACCTTCGCCTACCAGGGCGCGGGGCGCGGCTACGACTGGCAGGTGCTATCGCAAATGGAGCAGCTAGCGCAGACCGGGCTTGGGCTGGAGCCTGATTTGATGCTCAATCCGCAGCTGACCTTGTGGTTCGACCTGCCGCCCGAGCTGGCGGCCCGGCGCCTGGCCGCGGCGCGCGCGCCCGACCGTTTCGAGGCCCAGCCGGTGGAGTTCTTCACCCGCGTGGCGCAGGGCTATGCCCGCCGCGCCGCCGAGGCCGGCCCGCGCTTCGCCCGCATCGACGCGGACCGCCCGCGGGAGCATGTGGCCGCGCAGATGCTGCAGCAGGTGGCCGCGCGCGGCTGGCTGGCCGGGCAGGGGGCGGCGGCATGAGCGGCCAGACAGCCATCGCGCCGTGGATCGCCCAGCAGCGCGACCAGCTGCTGGCCCAGCGCGGCCACGCCTGGCTGCTGCACGGCCCGGCCGGCCTGGGCCAGTACGAGCTGGCGCTGGAGCTGGTGCGCGCCTGGCTGTGCGACGCGCCCACGCCCCAGGGCGCCTGCGGCCAGTGCGCCAGCTGCCACGGCATCGCCGTGCGCACCCATGCCGATCTGTGCGTGCTGATGCCCGAGACGCAGATGCTGGAGCTGGGCTGGCCCCTGCCCGAAAAGGCCCAGGCCGACATCGACGACAAGAAGCGCAAGGCGAGCCGCGAGATCCGCGTGGAAGCCATGCGCGACGCCGTGGAGTTCGCCCAGCGCACCAGCGCACGGGGCCGCGGCAAAGCGGTGCTGGTCTATCCGGCCGAGCAGATGAACCACGTGACGGCCAATGCGCTGCTGAAGACGCTGGAGGAGCCGCCCGGCGACGTGCGTTTCGTGCTGGCCACGGGCGCGGCGCACCAGCTGCTGTCCACCATCCGCAGCCGCTGCCTGGCCCACACCATGGCCTGGCCCGAGAGCGGGCAGATGCTGCAGTGGCTGGCCGGGCAGGGCGTGGAGGATGGGGCCGCACAGGCCTGGCTGCGTGCCGCCGGCGAGCGCCCGCACGAGGCGCTGGCCCTGGCGCAGTCCGCGCGCAGCCCGGCTGCCTGGGCGCTGATCCCCAAGGCACTGGCGCGAGGCGATGCCTCGGCGCTGGCCGATTTCTCCGGGCCGCAGGCCGTGGAGGTGCTGCAAAAGCTCTGCCACGACCTGCTGGCGCGCGCCCTGGGCGCCGCGCCGCGCTACTTTGCCGCCGCCGACCTGCCGCCCGCGGCCAGCGTGGCCGCGCTCACGCGCTGGTGGCGGGCCCTGGTGCAGCACGCCCGCACGGCCGACCACCCTTTCAGCGCGGGGCTGATGCTGGACGCCCTGGCAGCGCAGGCGCGCCAGGCCATAAACTCGCGGCAGTAACCGATCCTGCCCCTTAGAGCCTGTTCAATGTCTTTTCATAGCGCCCGCAAGGCAGCAAACAGCCGCAATCAAGGCGCCCGCCGCAGCCCATGCCCGGTGCCTGGGCAAGGTGGGCAACGCGGAGTGCGGCTGTTTGCTGCCTTGCCCGAAGGGTTGCCCCGCAAAAGTGGCGCCTGCCGCGTTGCAAATCCTCGCCGGGCCACCAGCCCGGCTGCGGTTTGCGCCTTGCACTCGCCACTTTTGCGGGGCAACGGGCACTATGAAAAGACATTGAACAGGCTCTTACCCCCAAGCGTTGAAAGCCGCCGCCCATGAGCAGTCCCTCCACCGCGCCGCGCCCGAGCGTGATGCAGCTGAACATCAAGGAAAAGGCCGCGCTGTACGCGGCCTACATTCCTTTCTTCGAGGAGGGCGGCATCTTCGTGCCCACCCAGCGCGAATACCGCCTGGGCGACGATGTGTACGTGCTGCTGACCCTGCCCGATGATCCGCAGCGCTACCCCATCGCCGGGCGCGTGGCCTGGGTCACGCCGGCGCGGGCGGCCGGCAACCGGACGCAGGGCGTGGGCATACAGTTTCCCAAAGATGACAAGTCGCGCCAGCTGCGCCTGAAGATCGAGGAGATCCTGGGCAGCAGCCTGGGCTCGGACCGGGCCACGCAGACCATTTGATCCTTCGCCCCGCACCACGGGCCGACCGCGCGCCGGTCGGCCTTTCGTTTTTTTCGCCGCCACAGCCATGTTCGTCGATTCGCACTGTCACCTGAACTTTCCCGAGCTGCGCCAGGATCTGCCGCGCATCCGCCAGGCCATGGCCGAGGCGCAGGTGGATCGCGCCCTGTGCATCTGCACGACGATGGAAGAATTTGCCGACGTGCACGCTCTGGCCACCGGCCACGACAACTTCTGGGCCACCGTGGGCGTGCACCCCGACACCGAGGACATGACCGAGCCCACGGTGCAGGACTTGGTCGAACGCGCCCGCCTGCCGCGCGTGGTGGCCATCGGCGAGACGGGGCTGGACTACTACGGCATGGAAGACCGCAAGGGCGGGCGCAGCATTGCCGACCTGGAGTGGCAGCGCGAGCGTTTTCGTACTCACATCCGCGCCGCGCGCGAGGTGGGCATGCCGCTGGTCATCCACACCCGCAGCGCGTCGGATGACACGCTGGCCATCCTGCGGGAGGAGGGCGAGGACGGCACGAGCAACCGCGCCGGCGGCGTGTTTCACTGCTTCACCGAGACCGCCCAGGTGGCCCGCGCGGCGCTGGAGCTGGGCTACTACATCTCGTTTTCCGGCATCCTGACCTTCAAGAACGCGCAGGAGCTGCGCGATGTGGCCGCCTTCGTGCCCATGGACCGGCTCTTGATCGAGACCGACAGCCCCTACCTGGCGCCCGTGCCCTACCGCGGCAAGACCAACAGCCCGGCCTACGTGCCCTTCGTTGCGCAGCAGCTGGCGCAGATCAAGGGATTGGCGGTGGAGACGGTTGCAGATGCAACCAGCCGCAACTTCGAGCAACTCTTTTTATCGCGCGCGACGCAGGAGGCAGCATGAACACCGCGCGCCGCACCCTGCTGGCCGCCGCCCTGGCGCTGACCGCCGCCGGCTGCGCCCATGCTGGCGCCTATGACGACTTCTTCCGCGCCATCGAGCTGGACAACGGTGCGCAGGTGGCCTCGCTGCTGCGCCGCGGCTTCGATCCCAACACGCGCACCGCGAAGCGCGAGCCGGCCCTCGTCGTGGCCCTGCACAAGGACTCGGTGCAGGCAGCGGCCGTGCTGCTGCAATCGCGCGGGCTGGACGTGAACGCGCGCAACCCCAAGGGCGAGACGGCGCTGATGATGGCCGCCATACGCGGCAACCTGCCGGCCGCGCGCGCCTTGATCGCCCGCGATGCGGACGTGAACCAGCAGGGCTGGACGCCGCTGCACTACGCCGCCAGCAGCACCTCGGACGACGCACCCGCCATGGTCACGCTGCTGCTGGAGCACCACGCCTATATCGACGCCGCATCGCCCAACGGCACCACGCCGCTGATGATGGCCGTGCGCAACGGCCTGGCCGACACGGCGCGGCTGCTGGTGCGCGAGGGCGCCGACCCGACCCTGAGGAACGAGCGCGGCATGACGGCCGTGGACTTCGCCCGCCAGGCCGAGCGCGAGGACATGGTGGAGCTGGTGGCCCAGGCCATCCGGCGGCGCCAGCCCAGCCGGGGGAAATGGTAAAGCCACCGACTGAAAATATCAGTCAAATCGGCCTCAAACGCTTGAACAACAAGCGCTGACAGCTCTCTTTTTGATAGTAATCAGCCGGCCGGCCGCGCCTGCAGGCGGGCGTACAGGCCGCCCAGCGCCAGCAGTTCGCCGTGCGTGCCCTGCTCGGCGATGCGCCCGCGCTCCATGACGACCACGCGGTCGGCGTGCTCGATGGTGGACAGGCGGTGGGCGATCACCAGCGTGGTGCGCCCTCGCATCAGGCGCTGCAGGGCGTCCTGCACCAGGCGCTCGGACTCGGTGTCCAGCGCCGAGGTGGCCTCGTCCAGGATGAGGATGGGCGCGTCCTTGTACAGCGCGCGGGCGATCGCCAGGCGCTGGCGCTGCCCGCCCGACAGCTGGGTGGCGTTATGCCCCACCACGGTGTGCATGCCCTGCGCCAGCGTGGCCACGTGCTGCGCCAGGTTGGCGGCGGCCAGGCAGTCCTGCACGCGCTGCTCGTCCACCGGCATACCCAGAGCCACGTTGGCGGCGATGCTGTCGTTGAACATCACCACGTCCTGGCTGACCAGGGCGAACTGCGCGCGCAGCGAGGCCAGGTCCCAGTCGCGCACCGGCACGCCGTCCAGCAGCACGGCGCCGGAGGCCGGTTCCAGAAAGCGCGGCAGCAGGTTGACCAGCGTGGTCTTGCCCGCGCCTGAGGGCCCGACCAGGGCCACCACCTCGCCCGGGCGGATGGCCAGGCTCACGCCGGCCAGGGCCGGCGCGTGCGCGTCGGTGAAGGACACGTGCACGTCCTGCAGCTCGATCGCTCCTTGGGCGCGCTCGGCTCGGTGGCTGCCGCTGCTCTCGGGCTCGGCCTGGCTGAGCAGCGCCAGGCCCCGCTCCAGCGCCGCCACGCCGCGCGTGATGGGGTTGGCCACGTCCGCCATGCGGCGAATCGGCGCGATCAGCATCAGCATGGCCGCGATGAACGAGGCAAATCCGCCCACGGTCACGTCGCCCGCGCCGCTGGCGCGGCTTTGCCACAGGGCAATGCAGATCACGGCGGACAGGGCGCAGGCGGCCAGCAGCTGGGTGGTGGGCGTCATCGCCGCCGAGGAAATGGTGGACTTGATGGCCAGCTTGCGCAGTTGCTGGCTGAGCACGCCGAAGCGCCCGGCCTGCTGCTGCTGCGCGCCGTGCAGGCGCACCATGCGGTGGGCCAGCACGTTCTCCTCGACCACATAGGCCAGGTCGTCGGTGGCCTGCTGGCTGGTCTTGGTGATGCGGTACAGGCGGCGCGACAGGGTCTTCATGATCCAGGCCACGCCCGGCACCATGACGGCCACGATCAGCGTCAGCTGCCAGTTCAGATAGATCAGGTAGCCCAGCAGCGCCACCAGCGTGAAGCCGTCGCGCGACACGCCCATGAGCGCCTGCACCAGCGCCGTGAAGCCGGCCTGCACCTCGTACACCACCGTGTTGGAGAGGGCGCTGGCCGATTGCCGGCCGAACAGCTCCATGCGCGCCACCATCAGCCGCTCGAACAGGGCCGTGCGCAGGCGCAGCATGCCCTCGTTGGCGATGCGCGCCAGCGCGTACTGGCCGGTGAACTGCGCCACGCCGCGCACCAGGAAGACGCCGATGATGGTCACCGGCACCGCCCACAGCGGCAGCGACTGGTCGGTGAAGCCCTGGTCGAGCAGGGGCTTCAGCAGGGCAGGGATGAGCGGCTCGGTGGCGGCGCCCACCAGCGTGGCCAGCACCGCCAGGCCCCAGGCCAGTCGCTGGTGGCCAAAATACACGTGCAGGCGCTTCAGGCGCGCCAGCAGCGACGGCGCAGGCGCGGCAGGGGCCGGCGCGGCGCTATGATTCTTTTCTTGCATGAGGGGCGGATTCTACGGACCGGCGCCGGCACAGTTTGTCACGCCACAGGCGGCCTGATGTGTAACATGACGGGCTTCGTTGTCCGGCCCCTGGCCCTTGACGGTGCTTCATTCTTCATTCGATGGATGCCCTGACGCCCATGCGCATTGACCGCTTTCCCTCTTCCCCTTCCTCCCCCCGCAGTCCCTTGTCTTCCCTCTCCTCGGCCGTGACCCGCCGCGGCGCCGCCGTGGCAATGGGCAGCGCCTGCGCCCTGCCGGCGCTGGCGCAGTTCCGGGTGGAAATCACCGGCGTCGGCCTGACGCAGCTGCCCATCGCCATCGCGCCGCTGCGCGGCGAGGCGCAGGCACCGCAGAAGATCTCGGCCATCGTTCAGGCTGACCTGGAACGCAGCGGTGGCTTCGTCGGCGTGGATGCCTCGGGTGTGGCGCTGGACGAGTCCTCCCGCCCCGACCTGGCCCTGTGGCGCCAGCGCAAAGCCGATGCGCTCAGCTCCGGCAGCATCACGCGCTTAGCGGACGGCCGCTTCGATGTGCGCTTTCGCCTGTGGGACGTGGTCAAGGCGCAGGATCTGGGCGGCCAGAGCTTCGTCGTCACCCAGGCCGATCTGCGGCTGGTGGCGCACCGCATTGCCGATTTCATCTACGAGAAGCTGACCGGCGAGCGCGGCGTGTTCTCCACGCGCATTGCCTACGTGACCAAGGTCGGCGCGCGCTACAGCCTGTGGGTGGCCGATGCGGACGGAGAGAACGCCCAGTCCGCCCTGTCCAGCCCCGAACCCATCATCTCGCCGGCCTGGTCGCCCACGGGCGCGCAGGTGGCCTACGTGTCGTTCGAGTCGCGCAAGCCCGTGGTGTACGTGCACGACGTGGCCAGCGGCCGCCGGCGGCTGATCGCCAACTTCCGCGGCTCCAACAGCGCGCCGGCCTGGTCGCCCGATGGCAGCCAGCTGGCTGTGACGCTGAGCCGCGACGGCGGCTCGCAGCTGTACACCATCGACGCCGGCGGCGGCCAGCCGCGTCGGCTGATGCAAAGCAGCGGCATCGACACCGAGCCTGTCTTCTCCAGCGACGGGCGCAGCATTTACTTCGTGAGCGACCGCGGCGGCTCGCCGCAGATCTATCGCGTGAACGCCGGCGGGGGCAACGCCGAGCGCGTGACCTTCCAGGGGTCCTACAACATTTCTCCGTCCATCAGCCCGGACGGCCAGTGGTTGGCCTACATCTCGCGCGTCGGCGGTGGCTACAAACTTCACGTCATGGACCTGAAGTCAGGCACCGTGACGGCAGTGACGGATACCAACGCGGACGAAAATCCCAGCTTTGCGCCCAACAGCCGGCTGATCGTTTACGCCACCCAGCAGCAGGGCCGCGATGCCCTCATGACCACTACGCTGGACGGCAAGATCAAGGCCCGCCTGGCGGGGCGGGGCGGCGACATCCGCGAGCCCGACTGGGGACCGTTCCAGAAATAAACAACCAGAACATTCACACCCCTTCCGTTCCACCGAACTACTGCTCTTCAGGAGAGTCCACATGCTTCAATTCCCTTTCAAACGCGTTTCCGCTGCCCTGGCCATTGCCGCTCTGATGGCTGGCTGCAGCTCCGGCGTCAAGCTCGACGATGTGCCGGTGGAGGATCGCGGTGCCACGTCTACGGCTCCCGGCTCCGGCGCCAACTCCGGCTCCACCGGCCAGAGCGGCGTCGCTCCCGTGGATCTGACCCAGTCCGGCCGTGAAGGGGAAGGCCCCGTGGGCGTCGCCCGCGTCATCTACTTCGACTTCGACAGCTTCGTGGTCAAGCCTGAATTCCAGTCCGCACTGGACCAGCATGCTCGCTTCCTGAAGAGCTCGTCGGCCCGCAAGGTCATGATCGAGGGCCACACCGACGAGCGCGGCGGCCGCGAATACAACCTGGCCCTGGGCCAAAAGCGCGCTGAGGCAGTTCGCCGTTCGCTGGCGCTGCTGGGCGTGCCCGACACACAGATGGAAGCCGTGAGCTTCGGCAAGGAAAAGCCCGCTGCAGTGGGCCATAGCGAGGACGCGCACGCGCAAAACCGCCGCGCCGAGCTGTCGTACCGCTGATGGCAGCGCCCTGGCAAACCTCGCGGCGCCCGCGCGCCGCGGCCCTGGCCGCCGTTTTCGCGGCCACGCTGGCGTGGGCCGGGCCCAGTTACGCCCTGTTCGAGGATGACGAGGCGCGCCGCGCCATCCTGGAGCTGCGCCAGCGTGTCGACGCGCTGACGCAGGCCAGCCAGCGCGCGGGCGAGCGTTCCGGCGACGAGGTCTCGCAGCTGCGCCGCAGCCTGCTGGACCTGCAGTCGCAGATCGAGGCCCTGCGCACTGAACAGGCCATGCTGCGTGGCCAGAACGAACAGTTGATGCGCGACGTGGGCGAGCTGCAGCGGCGGCAAAAGGACATGGCCCAGGGCGTCGACGAGCGTCTGCGCCAGTTCGAGCCCACCAAGGTCACGGTGGATGGCCGGGAGTTCCAGGCCGATCCGGCGGAGAAGCGCGACTTCGAAGCCGCCCTGGCGATCTTCCGCGCCGGCCGCTTTGCCGATTCGGTGCCGGCGTTCGGGTCCTTCCTGCGGCAATACCCGCAGTCGGGCTACGCTCCATCGGCACGCTTTTGGCTGGGCAATGCCCAATACGCCACGCGCGACTACAAGGAGGCGATCAACAACTTCAAGGCCTTGCTTGCGGCTGCGCCTGATCATGCGCGCGCCCCGGAGGCAGCCCTGTCGATCGCCAATTGCCAGATCGAGCTGAAGGACACGCGCGCTGCGCGCAAGACGCTGGAAGACCTCATCCGCACCTACCCGCAGTCCGAGGCCGCAACCGCTGCCAAGGAGCGGCTGGCACGGCTGAAGTGAGTGGACTGGCCCTGCCCCTTCCCATCCTGTCCGACGAAGCGGATGCCGAGCGCCGCTTCGGCGGGCTGGCACGCCTGTACGGAGTAGCGGGCGCTGCTGCCATTCGCCGTGCTCACGTCGCCGTGGTCGGCATAGGCGGCGTGGGCTCCTGGGCGGCCGAGGCCTTGGCTCGCAGCGGCGTTGCACAACTGACGCTGATCGACCTGGACCACGTGGCGGAATCCAACGTCAACCGCCAGGTGCATGCCCTGTCCACCACGCTGGGCCAGTCCAAGGTACAGGCCATGGCCGAGCGCATTGCGCTCATCCACCCGGGCTGCCGGGTGCATGGTGTGGAGGACTTCGCCGAACCCGGCAACTGGCCGGCCATTCTGCCGCCGGGCGTGCAGGCCGTCATTGACGCCTGCGACCAGGTGAAGGCCAAGACGGCCATGGCCGCCTGGGCTTTGAAAACGCGTATGCCCTTCCTCACCGTAGGAGCTGCCGGCGGCAAGCGCCACGGCCACCGGGTGGAGGTGGGCGACCTGGCCGAAACCACCCATGACCCGCTGCTGGCCCAGCTACGCTACCGCCTGCGCCGCGAGCATGGCGCGGCACAAGGCGGCAAGCGCATCGGAGTGACCTGCGTCTTCAGCCGCGAAGCCGTGGCGCCGCCGCATGCCTCGTGCGAGCTGGACGCTGGCGATGGAACGCTGAACTGTCACGGCTACGGCTCCACCGTCGCTGTCACGGCTAGCTTCGGCCTGTGCGCGGCCGGCTGGCTGCTGGATCGCATCGCCCTGTCCGCCCCGGCGGCATAAAAAAGCAAGCTATACTCCAAGGCTTCGCTGGAGCTGCAGCGAGCCTTGTTAAATAGGCCGTGGGTCGTTAGCTCAGCCGGTAGAGCAGCGGACTTTTAATCCGTTGGTCGCAGGTTCGAATCCTGCACGACCCACCAACCATTCATTCAGATCAAGCACTTGCACCCTATGGGGCGCAAGTGCTTTTTGTTCGCGCCTCAGCCAAGCGTGGCGTTCTCCTTGCGGCTGCCGGGGACTTCGATCTGCATCTCAAGCAGCATCTGCGCCATGCCTTTGCCCATGGGATCGTTGCGTAGCGACGATGGGCCGCCCCCGTCGAGCGCCTGGTCCATGACGAAGTTCAGGGCGTGCAGCCCCGGGACTTCGTAGCGGTTGATCCGCCCCTTGACCAGGTGGCCCAACTGCGCACGGACCCTCGCCGCGCTCAAGGTCTCCTTCAGAAAACCGTAGTCCTGCGGATCGCGCGCGAAGATTGCCACGTTGGAGGTGTCGCCCTTGTCGCCCGAGCGCCCATGGGCCAGCTGCAGCAGCATTAAGGTCGAAGACTCCGCCGCGCACGATGGGCTGGCCATGCCCTCGCTGTCCACAGAGCGAACATAAGGCAGAGGCGGCGCGCCATCGCAGCGAATGGAGACGCCGTGCCGCTGCCCGCCAAGGATGACGGCAGGCGCTGCAAGTGCGCTCTTGGGGACCAGGCAGGTATACAGCCGCGACAGCGGCTCCACCACCGGTCTGCTGTTGGTGGTGAGGGCGCTGCCGCTGGTGGTTCCTGGTGCGAAGGAGACACCTGGACTGCGGGATTCCCGCGAAAAGAGCTCTAAAGCCTCCTTCGACGGGTGAGTGACTGAAAGCCGGGCAATGGCCTCCCTCAGCGAAGCATGGTTTTGCGCATGCGGCCCGTATGCGTCCTCGGCGCCGATCACCGTCGCGGCGGATTTCGTGAAATCGGCGTATCCACGTGCCTGAAGCAGGTGACTCGTCCTCTCCAGGAGGGCGTCGCTGGTGCGCCTTGCCTTTCTTACGGCGTCAACGCCGAAGACGCACACCTGGGCCGTGCAGCGGTAGCCCTGCTGGTAGCTGGCCGATAGCTTGTAGGTAGCGGGAGCCGGCGTGCCCAGGGCGCCGTGGACGCGGATGCGATCCTTGCCAGCCGCGCTCACGGTGACCTGCGTGAAGTCGCAGACCACGTCGGGCAGCACGTAATGGGCAGGGTCGCCGACTTCGTAGAGGACTTGCTCGCTTACGGCCATTGGATCGATCAAGCCGCCGGTGCCGGCAGGCTTGCTGAGCTCGAAGGAGCCGTCTGGATGGCAGATGGCGAAGGGGTAGCCGATGTTCTCCCAGTCGGGCACGCGCTCCCAGTCGGTAAAGATTCCTCCCGTGGCCTGCGCGCCGCACTCCAGCACGTGCCCGGCCAGCGATCCCGCGGCAAGCAGATCGAATTGATCCGCCCGCCAGCCGAACTCGTGCATCAGGATGCCCAGCGTGGCTGCACTGTCCACGATCCGCCCGGTGACCACGATGTCGGCGCCGAGTTCCAGGGCGCGGGCAATGGGTACCGCACCCAGATAGGCGTTGGCGCTGTCGATCGACGCCGGCATCTGCTCGCCCGTATAGAAGTCGGGCGTTTCTTGCGCACGAAGGCTTTCGACCAAGTGCATGCAGTCGTCGCCTTCCACATAGGCCACCCGCAGGAACAGGTTGTGCTCCCTCAGGTGCCGCTCGATCGCGGCAGCGCACGCGGCCGGATTCAAGCCGCCCGCGTTGGCCACCAGGCGTATGCCTTTCTCGGCGCAGGTGGGGGCGATCTGCGGCAGCACATAGTCCACGAACTCCGCTGCATATCCCAGCGCCGGATCACCGCGCCGGGCTTGCGAGAAGCCCGAAAGCGTCATCTCCGCCAAATAGTCGAACACCAGATATTGCATCCCCGGAACATGCATGAGCTGCGTGGGCCCCAGGATGCTGTCGCCAATGAAGGCGGATGCGCCGCCGATGATGACGGACTCGGATTTATGCTTCATTGCCATCAATCGAAAGAAACGCCCAGGGACTGGATGAGCTTGCCGTTGCTCTCCGACTCGCTGCGGATGAACTGACCGAATTGGGCCGGCGTGCTGCCGACAGGCTCGGTGCTGATCGAGGCCAGCTTCTTCACGAGTTCAGGGTCCTTTAGCACCTCGGCGGTAGTTGCAGCTAGGCGCTCCACGATGGGCTGGGGCGTTTTGGCAGGCGCGAGCAGGCCGGCCCAGGCGTAGGCCACCATGTCGGGGTAGCCGGCTTCGCGCATGGTCGGGATGTCGGGCAGTACCGGCGATCGGTTCTCGCCCGTCACGGCCAGGGCCTTTAGCTTGCCGCTCTTGATGTGCGGGCCCATCGCCGAGACGGCATCGAACATGAACCCGACCCGGTCGGATAGCAGGTCCGAGACGGCGTCCGTCGTGCCCTTGTAGGGAACATGCTGGGTGGCCGTCATGCCTGCAGCCCTGACGAAGCGCTCGCTCAGAATGTGGGCGGCCGAGCCCATGCCGCTGCTGGCGTAGGTGAGCGGCGCCGCGCTGTCGTTGCCCAGAGAGGCCAGCTGCCTCGGCGCGCCTGCCGCTGGCCTGGCAGTCACCAGCACCAGCGAGGTCTTGGTCAGCTGGGTGACCGGGGCCAGATCCGTTGGAGCGAAAGGCAACTTCTTGTACAGCGCGAAGTTGTTGGCATAGGCTCCTATGACGATCAGCAGGGAGTATCCATCGGGTGCAGCCTTGGCCACGATGTCGGTGCCGATGATGCTGTTGCCGCCCGGCTTGTTGTCGACGACGAAGGGCTGGCCGAGCTTGTCCGCGACTCGCCGCATGACCTCTCGCGCAATGATGTCCGTATTGCCGCCCGCGGAGTAGGGCACCACAACCCGCACCGGGCGCTGCGGGTAGGCCGCGTTGGCCTCTGCAGCCGCAGAGGGCGCCCAGGCTATTGCCAGGGCCGCTGCGGCAGCGCAGAGCAGCTTTTGGGGCGAGGGAAAACGGGCAAGGTCTTTCATCGTGTCTCCTTGGTTGGTGTCCGTTTCATTATGGGAAGCGGTCTTGTGGGCCGCTATGCCTGAAAATGGTTTATCGCGATAACCAATTGGAATCAGTCTGCTCACTTCATGAACATCAACGACCTGCTCTGGTTCAAATGCGTGGCAGACAAAGGCAGCGTTCACCGCGCGGCTGCCGAGCTGGGGATCAGCCAGCCGGCCCTCTCCAAGGCCATCCGGCGCATTGAGGTTGCCCTGGGCCTGACGCTGTTCGAGCGCAGCGCACGCGGCATGCTGCTCACGCAGGCGGGCGCCGTGCTTCACCGCCGCGCCCTCGAGCTATCGGACTGGTCGGCCGGCGTGGCCGCCGATGTGTCAGGGCTTAAGACGGGCGATGTCCGCATCCTGCGCGTAGGCGTCGTCCCGGCACTGCTGCACTCCCTGCTGCTGCCCGCTGCCCGAACCCTCATGCAGCAGAAAGCTGCGCGGCTCTCAATCCGTGTCCAGCTGAGCGACGCCCTGGCCCAGTTGCTGGAAAACGGCGAGATCGATTACGCGATTGCTGCCATGAATGACGGTTTCGCGAACCAGTTCAGTCACCAGGTTTTGGGCCTGCAGCGCAGCTACGTCGTGGGACGCAAGGGACATCCGCTGCTCAAGCGGCCCTTTGAAGCGGCTGAACTGGCGCGGCAGGGCTGGGTCATGTCTCCCAAGCACATCTTGCTGCGGCAGTGGATAGACAGGTTCCTGCAAGACACGGCCGGTATCGAGGTGCGGCCCATGGTGGAGGTCGACGCCACCCCGACGGTGCTGGCCCCTTTATTGGTATACACGGACCTGCTCACCGTGCTGACCGAGGATGCACTGCACTCCCCGGCGTGCCGCAAGCTGCGCGCTTTGCCCGTGCCCGCGCCGACCTGGGATCTCAACATTGCCTTACTCTGGCGCCGGACTGCGCCCTTCGGGCCGCTGATGGAGGAGTTCCGAACGCTGGTCACCCGGGCAGCACGCTTTTCAGGCGTGGACGCAAAAGGCCCGTAGCTACGGCAGCTGCGGATTGCGATAGTCGCGTATCAGGGCCACCGTGGCCTGCACCTCGGCACTGAATTGCGTGATCGCCTCCTCCAGCCGCGCGATGTAGGCCTCGTCCCGGGGGATGCGGCGCACGATCAGGCGAGCGTTGGTGGGGAAGGCCGGATTGAAGCTCACGAAGTCCCACCATTTGCGCCCCGTGATCCACATCGAACCTTGTATCTGCGCGGTGTAGCCCGGCGGCTCGGCGGGCAGGGCCAGATAGTCGGCGTGGGTACGCTCGCGTGGGCATTTGATCTCCACGCCGCCGTCATCATCCACCAGGCCATCGGGCGAAACCCCGCAGGGCAAGTGTTCATGCAGGCAGAAGCCTACTTCGGTGACGAAGTTGCCCGTCAGCGCCTCGTACTCAGCGCGTGCCACAGGTTCGCGCTCCACGCCGGTTTCCATGGCCAGCGTGGTGAAGGTGTCCAGCGGCTGTCCTGTGATGATCTCCAGCGCCAGCTGCGTGGCATAGGCCTTGCGTGTCAGGCCCCGACCGGCCGCCAGCACGTCGGCAAAGCGGCTGCCCGTGGCCTTGCCCAGGCGTAGGGTGGTCCATTCGGTGCTGCCTTGTGGCGCATTACTGACCTGCATCGGTATCGGCTGTGGCACGCTGTGCGATCGCCTTCAACTCGGCATGGCGCGTGGCCAGGGCCAGGCGATCGCCTTGCGCGGCGTTCTGCCAGAAGGCCTTGTAGCTGTCCAGGCCGGCCTGGGCGGCTTCCATGGCAGCGTCCAGCAGGCGTTGTGGCGGCTCGGGCATTCCGGGATCGTCGTCCTCGGGATCCAGGTAGGACTCCGGGTCCATGGCCATGGTGGGTACGACGAACTGCTGAAACAGCGCCGTGCGAAAGGCAATGGACTGCGCCTTGGTCACCGCCTTGTCGCCTGCGTCCATGGCCTCGCCGAAGCACTCGCTGAGCACGAAGGAGCCGTCCTCGGCCGCAAACCTGAAGGTGCCCTTGAGCGTGCAAAAGCGGATGGCCCGCCCGTCCTTGGGATCACCCCGGAAGCGCTCGTAAATGTTCAACTCCGAATACGAAGGCGTGACGGTGATGCCATGCTTGACCAGCAGGGGCGACAGCTCGTTCATCGCGGATTCGATGCCCCGGAAGCTGTAGCCCTGCTGCACGTTGCGCTGCAGCTTGGCGATACCCGTGGTAGCGATATCCTTCATCACGCCGAGGACTGCGTCCTGAATTCTGCTCATGCGGCATCTCTTGCGGTTGGACTGCGACAGGAGCAAACGTAGTGCTCAGGCAGCGCGACGCTTGTAGGCCAACCGGTATTGCGCGGGCAGGCCTGGGGCGGTGGCCGCGACAGCGCGGCCCGCTCCTACCCGGATGCTGGCGCTGGCCCGACCGCACACAGGTGGGCAATTGGCCACCCTTGGGCCATGTTTTCAAGGAGGTACGCCATGCAGATCAAGAGCATTCCCGGCTCCGAGCCCGCCGACACCCCGGAAGAAGCTACCGCCCAGGCGGACACGGCGGCCGAGGCCAACGAGGTACTGAGCGCCGAGCAGGACGTGGCCGATGGCGTGGACGACATTACCGCCCATCCGTTCGATGACATTCCCGTTGACGGCCCGCTGAATTTCGACGACGGCACCGACATGGCTCGTCCCCGGGGCGATACGCGCCGCACTGGCGGCACGTGGGACGACGAGGGTGCTGACAGCGGCGAGCTTGGCCCGCCTTCAGAGATCATGTCCGACCGGGTCGAGCCCAGCGACAAGCGTTAGCGACCTGCTTGCTGGCCTGTTTTGACCATCTGCATGGCCGAGCCAAGCAGCGCTGAAACCTCGGTCATGTTGCTGGGCACGATGAGCGTGGTGGTCGCGTCGGCGGCGACCTTGCTATAGGCCTCGACCGCCTTTTCGGCGACACGCAGCTGCACTGCCTGTTCGCCCGCAGGCTGGCGGATGGCGGCGGCGACGCGTTCGATGGCTTGCGCTGTAGCTGCCGCCACAGTCAGCAGGGCTGTGGCTTCGCCCTGGGCGTTGTTGATGGCGGCCTGTTTCTCGCCTTCTGAACGCGCGATGAACGCCTCGCGCTCGCCGGTGGCGATGTTGATCTGCTCCTGTCTGCGGCCCTCGGAGGCCGCGATGAGTGCGCGCTTTTCGCGCTCGGCGGTAATCTGGGCCTGCATGGCACGCAGGATCTCGGCCGGCGGCGTCAGGTCCTTGATCTCGTAACGCAGCACCTTCACGCCCCAATTCAAGGCTGCCTCGTCGATGGCAGAGACCACCTGGGCATTGATCATGTCGCGCTCCTCGAAGGTCTTGTCCAGCTCCAGACGGCCGATGACACTGCGCAGCGACGTCTGCGCCAGCTGCGTGACAGCCATGATGTAGTTGGACGAGCCGTAGCTGGCGCGCATGGGATCGGTCACCTGGAAGTAAAGGATGCCGTCCACCTGCAGCTGGGTGTTGTCCCGCGTGATGCAGACCTGGCTGGGCACGTCCAGCGGGATTTCCTTCAAGCTGTGCTTGTAGGCAATGCGGTCGATGAACGGAATGATGAACTTCGGCCCAGGCGACAACGTGCCGGCGTACTTGCCCAGGCGCTCCTTCACCCAGGCGTGCTGCTGCGGGACGATCTGCACCGAGCGGATGATGAAGATCACGGCGATCACGAACAGGACAATGGCGACTTCCATGGCGGCTTTCTCGCAAGTTAAAAAACAGGTCAGGGGGCGGACGCCTATAGCGGATCGACCAATAGCCGGTTGCCCACCAGCTCGGCCACCCGATGCGGCCCGGTGGAGGGGGTGATGCCGGCGCGGTGCACCGCCGTCCAGCTGGCGCCGCGGTAGCGCACGATGGCGGTGCCGTCGGGCAGCCAGGCGTCGATCTGCACTGTCTCGCCGACATCCAGATTGACGCTGCGGTCAGCGCGGGCTGAAGGTTCGCCCGGGCGGCTGCGGCGCATGAAGTACGCGGCCAGCACGGTGGTCGCGCCCACCACGGCGCTCACCAGCACCTGTATCGTTGCCGACAAGCCGGCGTGCGCGGCGAGGGCGCCGGCGGCCAGGCCGATGGCCAGCATCAGCAGATAAAAGGTGCCTGTGAGCAGCTCGGCCGCAACAACTGCACCGACCATAAGCCACCACACAGTGGATGCATCCAGGTTCACCAGGCCTCTCCTTGAGATGGTTGATATCGGGCGTGCACAGGTTTGCACGCGGTTACGGTGATTCTGTGCGAAATGTCCGGGGCTTCACAGCGCCGACAGGCATATTCCGTACACTTCGCGCCTTTCACGTTTTTCCACCCGCATGCCGGAGGCAGCGCATGAAGTTTCGCTTTCCCATCGTCATCATCGACGAGGACTACCGCTCCGAGAACACCTCCGGCTTGGGGATCCGCGCCCTGGCGCAGGCCATCGAGGCCGAGGGTTTTGAAGTCCTGGGAGTGACCAGCTATGGCGACCTGTCGCAGTTCGCCCAGCAGCAAAGCCGCGCCAGCGCCTTCATCCTGTCCATCGACGACGAAGAGTTCACGCTGGGCACGGGGCACGATCCCATCGTGCACAGCCTGCGCCACTTCATCGGCGAGGTGCGCCGCAAGAACACCGAAGTGCCGATCTACGTGCACGGCGAGACCAAGACCGCGCGCCACCTGCCCAATGACATCCTGCGCGAGCTGCACGGTTTCATCCACATGTTCGAGGACACGCCCGAATTCGTGGCACGCCACATCATCCGTGAGGCCAAGAGCTACCTGGAGGGCGTGCAGCCGCCGTTTTTCAAGGCGCTGCTGGACTACGCCGAAGACGGCTCCTACAGCTGGCACTGCCCCGGCCACTCGGGCGGCGTGGCCTTCCTGAAGAGCCCGGTAGGCCAGATGTACCACCAGTTTTATGGCGAGAACATGCTGCGCGCCGACGTCTGCAACGCGGTGGAGGAGCTGGGCCAGCTGCTGGACCACAACGGCGCCATCGGCGAGAGCGAGCGCAACGCCGCGCGCATCTTCAACGCCGACCATTGCTTCTTCGTGACCAACGGCACGTCCACGTCCAACAAGATGGTGTGGCACCACACCGTGGCGCCGGGCGACGTGGTGGTGGTGGACCGCAACTGCCACAAGTCCATCCTGCACAGCATCATCATGACCGGGGCCGTCCCCGTCTTCCTGAAGCCCACACGCAACCACTTCGGCATCATCGGGCCGATCCCGCAAAGCGAGTTCGAGCCCGCCACCATCCAGGCCAAGATCCGCGCCAACCCGCTGCTCAAGGGCGTGGACGCCAAGACCGTCAAGCCGCGTGTGCTGACGCTCACGCAGTCCACCTACGACGGCGTGCTCTACAACACCGAAACCATCAAGGGCATGCTCGACGGCTACGTCGAGAACCTGCACTTCGACGAGGCCTGGCTGCCGCACGCCGCCTTTCACCCGTTCTACGGCAGCTACCACGCCATGGGCAAGAAGCGCGCACGGCCCAAGCAGTCGGTGGTGTACGCCACGCAGTCCATCCACAAGCTGCTGGCCGGCATCAGCCAGGCCAGCCACGTGCTGGTGCAGGACAGCCAGACCACCAAGCTGGACCGCCACCTGTTCAACGAGGCGTACCTGATGCACACCTCGACCAGCCCGCAATACAGCATCATCGCCAGCTGCGATGTGGCCGCCGCCATGATGGAGCCGCCCGGCGGCACCGCGCTGGTCGAGGAGAGCCTGGTCGAGGCGCTGGACTTCCGCCGCGCCATGCGCAAGGTGGAGGACGAGTTCGGCAAGGACGACTGGTGGTTCACGGTCTGGGGGCCGGACAAGCTGGTGGACGAGGGCCTGGGCCGCGCCGAGGACTGGATCATCCGCGGCGACAGCAAGGGCAAGAAAAACAACCCGAGCAAGTGGCACGGCTTCGGCCCGCTGGCTGACGGCTTCAACATGCTGGACCCGATCAAGTCCACGATCGTCACGCCCGGCCTGAATCTGGACGGCAAGTTCGATAAGACCGGCATTCCCGCGTCCATCGTGACCAAGTACCTGGCCGAGCACGGCGTGGTGGTCGAGAAGACGGGCCTGTACAGCTTCTTCATCATGTTCACCATCGGCATCACCAAGGGCCGCTGGAACACGCTGCTGGCCGCGCTGCAGCAATTCAAGGACGACTACGAGAAGAATCAGCCCATGTGGCGCATCCTCCCGGAGTTCTGCGCCCAGCACAAACGCTATGAGCGCATGGGCCTCAAGGACCTGTGCCAGCACGTGCACCAGCTCTACGCCAAGTACGACATCGCCCGCCTGACGACGGAGATGTACCTGAGCGACCTGACGCCCGCCATGAAGCCCAGCGACGCCTACGCCCACATCGCGCAGCGCAGGACCGAGCGCGTGGCCATCGACGAGCTGGAGGGGCGCATCACCACCAGCCTGATCACGCCGTACCCGCCCGGCATCCCGCTGCTCATCCCCGGCGAGGTGTTCAACAAGAAGATCGTCGACTACCTCAAGTTCTCGCGCGAGTTCTCCAAGCTCTGCCCGGGCTTTGAGACAGACATCCACGGCCTGGTGGAGATCGAGGACGAGGAAGGCCACGTGCGCTACTACGCCGACTGCGTGGCCGCCGAGAAGACCGAGATCCCCAAGTCGCGCAGCAACGCCGGCAAGGGCAAGAAGCTGGTGCAGGTCGGCGACGACGGGCCCTACAGCCGCATCATCTGAGGGCGCCGCCCGCGCAAGCGCCGCAGCGCAGTCCATTCAGCCGCCGCCGGCCTTGCCGGGGCGGCTTTTTGCTACCTTGTTGATAGCTGTTCGCGCTTGTCGGGCAAGGGCTGGAGGCCGTTTTGCCTTGTATCTGCCGCCGTGCCCGAGCCGGGCGGCGCATCGGCCCGCACGCGCCAGAAACGCGCGAAGCGCGGCAGGCCGCTGCCGGCGTGCGTGCCGTTGTAGCGGTAGGTCACGGTCGTGCCCACCGGCGGCGGCGCGCGGCGCTGGGCGTCGCTCAGGCCGCTGCCCAGGCGCAGCGTCTGGCCGCCGGGCAGGCGGACCAGCAGCGCGCCGGTCATGCCCCGGTACTTGCCCCGGCCCGGTTCGTGGCCGATGACCACGGCCTCGGCGTCCTCATGCGATTTCAGCTTGAGCAGATCGTCGCTGCGCCCGCCGCGGTAGGGCGCATCGGCGCGGCGCAGCATCAGGCCCTCGGCGCCGGCGCGCTCGTGCGTGCGCAGCTGCGCCATCAGCTCGCCGTGGCTGGCGACGCGCCACTGCACAACGGCTTGCACCCAGGGCTGGCCCAGCGCGGCCACGTGGCGCTGCAGCGCTGGCAGCCGCGTGGTGAAGTCGCCCGGGTGGCCCGGCAGGTCGAACACCATGTAGCGCAGCGCACGCCATTGACTGTCCACCGGTACGGCCTGCGCCACGGCCGACTGCGCGGCGGCGAACTGGCCGCGCCCGGCCCACAGCTCGCCGTCCATCGGCACCGCGGGCCAGCCGGCCGTGAACCAGGCCGGGGCGCGGATCGGGAGCCCCTGGCGGCTGAGCAGCTGCTGCCCGTCCCACACGGCGCGCACGCCGTCGTATTTTTCGCTGACCCAGTAGGCGGACAGATCCACAGCCGGGTGGTAGTGCTGCGCCAGCGTCACCGCGGGCGCCTGCGCTCCTGCGCCCGGGGACCAGGCGCCCCAGACGCCCACGGCGGCCCAGCGGGCTATCAAAAACCATAGCTGCCAGCGCTTGACTGGCGGGCGCCGGAGGTGGAAAAGACCATAAAAAATCCCGCAGCCGCGGGGCGCGGTCTGCAGGAGAGGCGGGGAGGGCGGCATCGGCAGAGTCTGCACGGCCGCGCCGGTTCGCTCAGACCTGGTCGGCCGACAGGCCCGCCGTCTGGCTGAAGCCGCCGTCCACGTAGGTGATCTCGGCCGTCACACCGCTGGCCAGGTCGGACAGCAAAAAGGCCGCGACGTTGCCCACGTCCTCGATGGTCACGTTGCGGCGCAGCGGCGCGGCGTCGGCCACGCGGCCCAGCAGCTTGCCGAAGTCCTTGATGCCGCTGGCGGCCAGCGTCTTGATGGGGCCGGCGCTGATGCCGTTCACGCGGATGGCGCGGCCGTCCTCGGTGCGGCCCACGGCTTCAGCCAGGTAGCGCACGGATGCCTCCAGGCTGGCCTTGGCCAGGCCCATGGTGTTGTAGTTGGGAATGGAGCGCAGCGCGCCCAGGTACGACAGCGTCAGCAGCGCGGACTTGTCGTTCAGGTAGGGCAGGGCCGCCTTGGCCAGGGCCGGGAAGCTGTAGGCGCTGATGTCGTGCGCGATGCGAAAACCTTCGCGCGACAGGCCGTCCAGGAAGTTGCCGGCGATCGCCTCGCGCGGAGCGAAGCCGATGCTGTGCACGAAGCCGTCGAACTTGCCCCAGGTCTGGCCCAGCTGCGAGAACATGGCGTCGATCTGTGCGTCGTCGGCCACGTCGCAATCAAACACCATCGTGGAGTTGAACTCCGCGGCGAATTCGGTGATCCGGTCCTTGAAGCGCTCGCCCACGTAGCTGAAGGCCAGTTCGGCGCCCTGCTGGTGGCAGGCCCGGGCGATGCCATAGGCGATGGAACGGTTGGACAGCACGCCCGTGACGAGCAGCTTTTTGCCGGCGAGGAAACCCATTGTTGTTCTCTCCAGAAGGTGTGTTTCAGTGATGCAGAATTGTCGCATGCGGTATTGGCTGACCTGCTTCGTACTGATGACCTGCGGGCTGCTGTCCGCGCCCGCCGCGTGGAGTGCCCACGCCTACGCCATGTGGGGCCAGCCGCAGCTGCCGCCGGACTTTGCGTACCTGCCCTATGTGAACCCCGACGCGCCCAAGGGCGGTGAGCTGCGCCTGGTGAGCAACCTGCGCGTATCCACCTTCGACAAGTACAACCCGTTCACCATCCGTGGTAACGCGCCGGCCTACCTGGCCTCGCTGATGTTCGACACGCTGCTGACCGGCTCCATGGACGAGACGGCCACCGGCTATGGCCTGCTGGCCGAGGACGTGAGCGTGGCTGGCGACGGCCTGTCCGCCACCTTCCGCCTGCGGCCCGAGGCGCGTTTCCACGACGGCAAGCCGGTGCTGGCGGCCGACGTCAAGCACAGCTTCGACACACTGATGGGCCCCTTCACCTCGCCCGGCTACAAGACCATGCTGGCGGACGTGGCCGAGGTTCAGGTCCTGGACGAACGCACGGTGCGCTACCGCTTCAGGGCGCCCAACCGCGAGCTGCCCCTGACCGTGGGCGGACTGCCGGTATTCAGCCGCGAGTGGGGCCAGGGCAAGCCCTTCGACCAGGTGGTGATGGACATTCCCATCGGCAGCGGCCCGTATCGCATCGGCCCGGTGAACTTCGGCAAGGACATCACCTACGTGCGCGACCCCGATTACTGGGCGCGCGACCTGCCGGTGCGCCGTGGCACGGCCAACTTCGATCGCATCCTGGTCAAGATCTACAAGGACAGCACGGCGCGGCTGGAGGCGCTCAAGGCCGGCGAATTCGACCTGATGCGCTTTTTCAGTGCCGGCGACTGGGCGCGGCGCGTGAATGGCAAGAAGTTCGACACCGGCGAGCTGGTCAAGGGCGAGTTCGCCAACAAGCTGCCGCTGGGCTTTCAGAGCTTCGTGCTGAACACCCGCCGCCCCCTGTTGGCTGATCACCGCGTGCGCGAGGCGCTGGGCCTGGCGTTCGACTTCGAGTGGATGAGCCGGCGCCTGTTCTACGGCGCCTACCAGCGTGTGCGCGGCCTGTTCGGCAACACCATGTGCGAAACGCACGGCGAGCCCACGCCCGAGGAAGTCGCGCTGCTAGCGCCCTTTCGCGCGCAGCTGCCGGCCACCGTGTTCGGCCCGATGGCCGAGCCGCCCACCACCGACGGTGCCACCACGCTGCGGGACAACCTGCGCCGCGCGCAGGAACTGCTGAAGGACGCCGGCTGGGAATTCAAGGACGGCGCCTTGCGCAACGCGGCCGGCGAGCCCTTCGTGCTGGAATACATGGACAGCAACGAAGGCGGCATCCGCACCCTGTCGGCCTGGATGCGCAACCTGGAGAAGCTGGGCATCACGCTCAGGTTCCGCTCGGTGGACTTCGCGCTGTACCAGCAGCGACTGCAGAAGTTCGACTTCGACATCACCACCATCGCCTACCAGGGCACCAACAACCCGGGCCAGGAGTTCGCCGACCTGTTCGGCAGCCAGGCGGCCGACCAGGAGGACTCGGGCAACTTCCCCGGCGTGAAGAACCCGGCCGTGGACGCGGCCATTGCCGCCATGGTCTCGGCCAAGACCCTGGAGCAGATGCTGCCCGCCTGCCACGCGCTGGACCGCATCATTGCGCACGAGCATTATTTGATCCCGCAGTGGTCCGCCGGCACCCACCGCATGGCCTTCAATGCCTGGCGCCTGGCGCGGCCCGACGTGGTGCCGCCGTATTCGCCTGGCGAGATGTGGGCGGTGGAAACATGGTGGTCGAAAAAACCATAGCTGCCCGCGCATGCCTGGCGCGGGCTGGAGCCCGATTTGACTGAATATATTGTCTGCCCATGAAAGCCCTGGAGCACACCATACCGCCGCCGCTGGTGGGCATTGCCTGCGCGCTGCTGACCTGGGCGCTGGCCGCTGCCGTGCCGGCCTGGCGCGGGGACGGCGGCTGGCGCCTGCCGCTGGTCGCGGTGTGCCTGGCCTTGGGACTGGCGCTGGATGGGTGGGCCCTGCTGGTGTTCAGGCGCCACCGCACCACGCCCAACCCCTTTGCGCCCGAGCGCTCGCGCACGGTGGTGCAGAGCGGGCCGTACCGCTTCACGCGCAACCCCATGTACCTGGGCATGGCCGTGCTGCTGCTGGCGCTGTGCCTGTGGCTGGGCAGCGCGCTGTCGCTGCTGGCCATCGCCGTGTTCGTGGCCTATATCACGCGCTTTCAGATCCAGCCCGAGGAGCGGACGCTGGCGGACAAATTCGGCGCGCCGTACCAGGACTATTGCCGCCGCGTGCGGCGCTGGCTGTGACAATCGCCCCTCGCACGCTGGCCTGCCCGTTCTAAATGTTCGCCTACATCCTCAAACGCCTGCTGCTCATGCTGCCCACGCTGCTGGGCGTGCTGCTGCTGACCTTCGTGGTCATCCAGTTCGTGCCCGGCGGTCCGGTGGAGCAGTACCTGGCCGAAGCCAAGGCCGGCATGGGCGCCGGCGGCGGCGCACGGGAGGGCGGTGGCATGGCCTACCGCGGCGCGCAGGGCGTGGACCCGAAGCGCCTGGAGCAGATCAAGCAGCTCTACGGCTTCGACAAGCCGGCGCACGAGCGCTTCGTGCAGATGCTGGGCCAGTTCGCGCGCTTCGACCTCGGGCGCAGCTTCTTCCAGAACAAGGACGTGTGGCAGCTCATCAAGGAGAAGCTGCCTGTGTCCATCAGCTTGGGGCTGTGGACCTTCTTCATCAGCTACCTGGTCGCCGTGCCGCTGGGCGTGGCCAAGGCGGTGCGCGCGGGCTCGCGCTTCGACTTCGTTACCACGCTCGTCATCCTGGTGGGCTATGCCATCCCGGGCTTTGTGCTGGGCGTGGCGCTGTTGGTCATCTTCGGCGGGCAGCTGCAGTGGTTTCCGCTGCGCGGACTGACCTCGTCCAACTGGGACGAGCTGAGCTGGGGTGCGCGCATCGTGGATTACCTGTGGCACATCGCGCTGCCCGTGACGGCCATGGTCGCCGGCAGCTTCGCCGTCACGGCCATGCTCACGAAGAACGCCTTTCTGGAGGAGATCCGCAAGCAGTACGTGCTGACGGCGCGCGCCAAGGGCCTGTCCGAGCGCCAGGTGCTCTACAAGCACGTCTTCCGCAACGCATTGATCCCCATCGTTACCGGCTTTCCGGCCGCCTTCATCGGCGCCTTCTTCGCCGGCTCGCTGCTGATCGAGACGCTGTTCTCGCTGGACGGCCTGGGCCTGCTCAGCTACGAGAGCGTGATCCGCCGCGACTACCCCGTGGTGTTGGGCACTTTGTTCCTGTTCACCCTCATCGGGCTGGTGACCAAGCTCATCTCCGACCTGTGCTATGTGTGGGTGGACCCGCGGGTGAAGTTCGATTGACGAGGATGCCGAGCAAGCCTTCCCTGTCCCCCGCGCGCCGCGCTTGGCGGCGCTTTTGCGCCAACCGTCTGGGCCTGTGGAGCCTGGTGCTGTTCTGCACCCTGGTGGTGCTCAGCCTGGCCGCCGAAGTCATCAGCAGCGACCGGCCGCTGGTCGTGCGCTACGAGGGGCAGCTCTATTTCCCGCTGCTCCAGGACTACCCCGAGACCACTTTCGGCGGCGACTTTCCCACGCCGGCGGATTACCTCGACCCCTTCGTGCGCGAGCGCATCACGCAGGGGGGCAACTGGGCGCTGTACCCGCTGAACCATTACGGGCCCGGCACGCTGAACTATTTCAGCCCGGAGCCCAACCCCTCGCCGCCCTCGCGCGAGAACTGGCTGGGCACGGACGACCGGGGCCGTGACATGCTGGCGCAGCTCATCTACGGCTTTCGCGTCAGCGTGCTGTTTGCCCTGGCGCTGACGGCGGTGGGGGTGCTGCTGGGCGTGGCGGCGGGGGCGGTACAGGGCTTCTTCGGCGGCAAGACTGATCTGGCCTTTCAGCGCTTCATCGAGATATGGGGCTCCATGCCCGAGCTGTATTTGCTCATCATCTTCAGCGCCGTGTTCGCGCCCAGCATTGCGCTGCTGCTGGTGCTGCTCAGCCTGTTTGGCTGGATGGGACTGTCGGACTACGTGCGCGCCGAGTTTTTGCGCAACCGCCAGCTGGACTACGTCAAGGCCGCGCGCGCCCTGGGCGTGCCCAGCCGGCAGATCATCTGGCGCCACATCCTGCCCAACAGCATGACGCCGGTGGTCACCTTCCTGCCGTTTCGCATGGGCGCGGCCATCCTGGCGCTGACCTCTCTGGATTTTCTGGGCCTGGGCGTGCCGCCGGGCACTCCCAGCCTGGGCGAGCTGCTGAGCCAGGGCAAGAACAACATCGACGCATGGTGGATCTCGCTGTCCACCTTCGCGGTGCTGGTGACCACACTGCTGCTGCTCACCTTCATGGGTGACGCGCTGCGCGACGCCCTGGATCCCCGTAAACAATGAGCCCTGTCATCCCGCCATCTCCTGAGCACAGTTCAGCGCCGCTGCTGCAGGTGCGTGATCTGCGCGTCGCCTTCGGCGGCAAGCAGGTGGTGCATGGCGTCAGTTTCGACGTGCACGCGGGCGAGAAGCTGGCGCTGGTGGGCGAGTCGGGCTCGGGCAAGACGGTGACGGCGCTGTCGCTGCTGCGCCTGAGCGGCGATGCCCAGCTGTCCGGCAGTGCGCTGCTGCAGGGCCAGGGCGATCTGCTGCAGCTGTCCGAGCGGCAGTTGCGCGGCGTGCGTGGGGGCGACATCGCCATGGTCTTCCAGGAGCCCATGACGGCGCTCAACCCGCTCATGCCGGTGGGCGAGCAGGTGGCCGAGGTTTTGATGCTAAAACAGGCGCTAACCCGCTCCCAGTCAGCGCAGGCAGCTATCGAACTGCTAGCGTCCACGGGCATTCCCGAGCCCGCGCGCCGCGCCGCCAGCTTTGCCCACCAGCTGTCGGGCGGGCAGCGCCAGCGCGCCATGATCGCCATGGCCCTGGCCAGCCGGCCGCGCCTGCTGCTGGCCGATGAGCCCACCACGGCGCTGGACGTGACGCTGCGCGGGCAGATCCTGGAGCTGCTGTCCGATCTCCAGCGCCAGACGGGCATGGCCGTGCTGCTCATCACCCACGACCTGCAGCTGGTGCGCCGCTTCGCCGACCGTGTGGCCGTCATGGAGCACGGCCACCTGGTGGAGCAGGGCGCCGTGGGCGAGGTGTTCGCCGCGCCGCAGCACGACTACACGCGCCGGCTGATCCACAGCGCCCCGCAGCGCGATGTGCATGAGGAGCCCGAGGTGCCGGGCCAGCCACCCGCCGCGCAGGCGAGCGGCCTGCGCGTGGCTTACCCGGTGCCGCTGCCGGGCGTGCGCGGGTGGTTCCGCAAAGGCGAATTCGTCGCCGTGAAGGACGTGGCCCTGCGCCTGCCGCAGGCGCGTACCCTGGGCGTGGTGGGCGAATCCGGCTCGGGCAAGTCCACACTGGCGCAGGCGCTGCTGGGCCTGCTGCCGGCCAGCGGCGAGCTGCAGGTGGCCGGCCAGTCCTGGCAGCAGCCCGCGCAGCACAACGGTGCGCACAACCAGCAGCTGCGCCGCCAGGTGCAGGTGGTGTTCCAGGATCCGTTCTCCTCGCTGTCGCCGCGCCTGACCGTGGCCGAGATCGTCGGCGAAGGCCTGCGCGTGCACGAGCCGTCGTTGGCTGCTCCGCAGCAGCGCGAGCGCGTGCAGGCCATGCTGGTCGAGGTGGGCCTGACCGAGGCGCAGTTCCCCGGCCTGCTGGAGCGCTATCCACATGAATTCTCCGGCGGCCAGCGCCAGCGCCTGGCCATCGCCCGCGCCCTCATCGTCCAGCCGCGCCTGCTGGTGCTGGATGAGCCCACCAGCGCGCTGGACGTGACCATCCAGCAGCAGGTGCTGGCGCTGCTGCAGCGGCTGCAGCGGGAGCGGGCGCTGTCGTATCTGCTCATCACCCACGACGTGGCCGTGGTGGCCGCCATGGCGCACGAGGTGCTGGTGATGAAGGACGGCGAGGTGGTGGAGGCCGGCGACGTACGGCAGGTGCTGCAACAGCCGCGTCACCCTTATACCCAGCGCCTGGTGGCCGCGGCCACGCTACAGGCGGAGTCATCGCTCCCCCTTTCCCCCTAACCCCATGCCTCGCTTTGCCGCCAACCTGTCCATGCTCTACGCCGAGCATGACTTCCTGGACCGTTTCGCCGCCGCCGCTCGCGACGGCTTCGCCGGGGTCGAGTACCTCTTTCCCTACGATTGGCCGGCTCAGGCCATCGCCGAGCAACTGGCTGCGCACGGGTTGGCGCAGGTGCTGTTCAACGCGCCGCCGGGCGACTGGGCCGCCGGCGAGCGCGGCCTGGCCTGCCTGCCGGGGCGCGAGGCCGAGTTCCAGGACGGCATCGTCCGCGCGCTGGACTACGCCCGGCAGCTGAACTGCGAGCGCGTGCACGTCATGGCCGGCCTGGCACCGGCGGGTGTGCCCCACGAGCAGTTGCACCAGACCTACGTGCAGCGCCTGCGCTGGGCTGCGGCGCAGGCAGCCGCGCAGGGCGTTCGCCTGCTGATCGAACCCATCAACGGCCGCGACATGCCAGGCTACTTCCTGCAGCGGCAGGCCCAGGCGCACGCGCTTGTGCAGGAGATCGGCGCGCCCGACGTGCGGGTGCAGCTGGACCTGTACCACCTGCAGATCATGGAAGGCGACGTGACCACGGCGCTGCGCCGCGACCTGCCCACGGGCCGCGTTGGGCACCTGCAGATCGCCGGCGTGCCCGATCGCGGCGAGCCGGACCAGGGCGAACTGAACGGCCCCTACCTCTTCGGCGTGATCGACGAGCTGGCCACCGGCTGTGGCTGGGACGGCTGGGTGGGCTGCGAGTACCGCCCGCGCGACACCCGCCCCGGCGGCACCCAGCGCGGGCTGGCCTGGATGCGCCGCTGGTTGCAAGGCAAAAGCGGCTCTGGTCCGCTTCAATAAAGCGCGAGCAGCTATGCTTTAAGGAGCAGTGGTGGTTAGTGCAGCACCAGTACTGGCACGCTGCACAGGCGCAGCAGCGCCGTGGTGGTGCTGCCCACGATGAGCTGGCGGATGCGCGAGTGCCCGTAGGCGCCCAGCACCAGCAGCGCGTCGCTGCGCTCTTCCATGAGGGCAGGGATGGTCTCTTCGGGCGCGCCGGGAACGATTTGCGTGCCCACCTCGAAGCCCGCCGCGGTCAGCAGCGCCTGCGCCTCGTCCAGGCACTGGCGCGCCTGGGCCGTGGGCTCGCCGGCCATCGCCAGCAGGGCCGGCATGCCGCGCAGCAGCGGGCTGCGCGCCACGGCCTGCACGGCGCGGTGGGCGGTGGCGCTGCCGTCGTAGGCCACCACGAAGCTGCGCGGCGCGGTGAATTCGGTGCGCGTGACCACCAGGACGGGTTGGCGCACCTGGCGCACCACGCTTTCCACGCGATGGTCCAGGCGCAGCTTGCGCGCGCTGGTGGCGGGGCGGTTGCTGCCCAGTACGAACAGGCGGGCGCCGGGCTCGTGCTCCAGCAACACGTCGGTCAGCTCGCCGTGGCGCAGCAGCACCTGCAGCGCGGGCACCGATTCTTCGGGCACGCGGGTGCGCGCCTGCTCCAGCATGTGGCGCGCAGCCTGCTGGGCCAGCTGGGTGCGTTCCTCGTCCAGCGCGTTCAGGCGCTGCAGCAGCAGGTCCTGCGCGCCCATGCCGATCACGCCGCTGTAATCACCCACGGGGGGCAGGGGCTCGGGCTGCTGCAGGGCGTGCAGCAGCGCCAGCGGCGCGCCCAGCCGCTGCGTGGCCCAGATGGCGCCGTCCACCACGGCAGGGGTACTGGCCAGTCCGTCCAGGCAGGCGAAGACGGTGTTGGGCAAAGGGGCGGTGTTGTCGGTCATGGCGGCCTCGGCTCTCGGACGGTCAGGTTCGCCAGTGTGGCACCGGGGCGCGGGTGCGCCAAGCCGGCATGGCCCCGTCAGGGCCGGGGCGGCTCATCGGGCGGCGAGAACAGATCCCAGATGGCCATGAACAGCGCCGCGATCACCGGCCCGATGACGAAGCCGGTCAGCCCGAACAGCGCCATGCCGCCCAGGGTGGAGATCAGCACCACGTAGTCGGGCATCTTGGTGTCCTTGCCCACCAGCAGCGGGCGCAGCAGGTTGTCCACCAAGCCGATCACGCCCACGCCGTAGGCCGTGAGGATGAGGCCCTGCGTGGTCGCGCCGGTGGCCATGAAATAGATGGCCACCGGCCCCCAGATCAGCCCCGCCCCCACAGCGGGCAGCAGCGACAGAAAGGCCATCAGCACGCCCCACATCACCGGCCCCTGGATGCCCAGCAGCCAGAAGATCAGCCCGCCTAAAGCGCCCTGGGCCGCGGCCACGACGATGTTGCCCTTGACGGTGGCGCGGATCACGGTGGTGAACTTGCCCGACAGCTCGCGCTTGTGCTCGTCGTCCAGCGGGACAGCCCGGCGCAGCCGCGCGGCCAGGCGGGGGCCGTCGCGCAGCAGGAAGAACAGCAGGTACAGCATGACACCAAAGCTGACGATGAACTGCAGGGTGTTCTGCCCCACGTCCAGCGCCTTGGTGGCCAGGAACTGGCTGGCCTGTGCGCCGACGGAGGTCAGGCGCTCCTGCACCTCGGCCATGGAGGTCAGGTGCAGGCGGTCCAGCAGCGACAGCGCCCAGGCCGGCAGGGCAGACAGCACTTGCTGCACGTAAGCGCCGTAGTTCATCTGCCCGGAGCGCAGGCGCTCGTAGGTGACGCTGGCCTCCTGCACCAGCGACACTCCGATCAGCGCCACCGGCAGGATGACCATCACCAGGCACAGACACAGCGTCAGGAAGGCCGCCAGGTTGCGCCGCCGCGGCATGCGCGCCAATAGGCGCCGGTGCAGTGGGTTGAACAGGATGGCCAGCACCACGCCCCAGAAGACGGCACCATGGAAGGGCCACAGCACGGCGCCAAAGGCCAGCGTGACGGCGATGAGCAGCACGAGCAAAGTGCGGTTGTGGATGACAGGGGCGATCATGGGCGGTGCGAAGCCATAGGGAGGCCAGAATGTAAGCCAGCCGCACAGCTGCAAGCAGTGGCGACCGTCCCGGCTCTGCCAGACCATCGGTGGCACAATGATGCCCGCACCAAGGCCCTTCCCCTGCCACAGTCGCGTCCGCCAACCGGTTCAGCCGTGCCGCGGAAGGTTTGTCAACCAGCTAAAGCTTCCCCGGAGGGAAGCGGAGGTCAGCGCAGATATGAGCGAACCCACGTCCGTCTACCAAGCCTACCAGGGCAATACCTATCTCTTCGGCGGCAATGCGTCGTATGTCGAGGAGATGTACGAAAGCTATCTTGCCAACCCTGGCAGCGTGCCAGACTCCTGGCGGGAGTACTTTGATGCATTGCAGCATGTGCCCGCGGTGGACGGTAGCGACGCACGCGACGTGCCGCACCTTCCCGTCATCAACGCGTTTGCCGAACGCGCCAAACAGGGCGGTACACAGGTCGTGGTGGCCACCGGCGCTGACTCCGAACTGGGCAGGAAGCGTGTGGGCGTGCAGCAGCTCATCGCCGCTTACCGCAACGTCGGCGCCCGCTGGGCCGACCTCGATCCCCTCAAGCGCCAGGAGCGGCCCAGCATTCCCGAGCTGGAGCCGTCCTTCTACGGCTTCACGGACGCCGACCAAGAGACGGTGTTCAACGTCGGCAATACCTTCTTCGGCAAGGAAAGCCTGTCGCTGCGCGAGCTGATCAACGCGCTGCGCGAAACGTACTGCGGCACCATCGGCGCCGAGTACATGTACATCACGGACCAGAACCAGAAGCGCTGGTGGCAGCAAAAGCTGGAGTCCATCCGCACCAAGCCCCAGTTCGACGCCGAGAAGAAAAAGCGCATTCTGGAGCGCCTGACGGCTGCTGAAGGCCTGGAGCGCTTCCTGCATACCAAGTACGTGGGACAAAAGCGCTTCTCGCTGGAAGGCGGCGAGAGCTTCATCGCTGCCATGGACGAGCTGATCAGCTCGGCCGGCGCCCGCGGCGTGCAGGAGCTGGTGATCGGCATGGCCCACCGCGGCCGCCTGAACGTGCTGGTCAACACCCTGGGCAAGATGCCCAAGGACCTGTTCGCCGAGTTCGAGCACACCGCTCCCGAAGACCTGCCCGCCGGCGACGTGAAATACCACCAGGGCTTTTCCTCGGACGTGTCCACCTCCGGCGGTCCGGTGCACCTTTCCCTGGCCTTCAACCCCTCGCACCTGGAAATCGTCAACCCGGTGGTCGAGGGCTCGGTGCGCTCGCGCATGGACCGCCGCGGCGACCCCCAGGGCAAGCAGGTGCTGCCCGTGCTGGTGCACGGCGACGCGGCTTTCGCCGGCCAGGGCGTGAACCAGGAGACGCTGGCGCTGTCGGAGACGCGCGGCTACCACACCGGCGGCACGGTGCACATCATCATCAACAACCAGATCGGCTTCACCACCTCCGATCCCCGCGACCTGCGTTCCACGCTGTACTGCACCGACATCGTGAAGATGATCGAGTCGCCCGTGCTGCACGTGAACGGCGACGACCCCGAAGCCGTCTGCCTGGCGATGCAGCTGGCGCTCGAGTACCGCATGGAGTTCTCGCGCGATGTGGTGGTGGACATCGTGTGCTATCGCAAGCTGGGCCACAACGAGCAGGACACCCCCATGCTCACCCAGCCGCTGATGTACAAGAAGATCGCGCAGCACCCCGGCACCCGCAAACTCTATGCCGACAAGCTGGCCGCGCAGGGCCTGGGCGAGACGCTGGGCGACGACATGGCCAAGGCCTATCGCGCCGCCATGGAAGAAGGCAAGCACACGGTCGACCCGGTGCTGACCGACTTCAAGCGCAAGTACGCAGTGGACTGGAGCCCGTTCCTGAACAAGGCCTGGACCGATGCCGGCGATACGGCCATTCCGCTGGCCGAGTGGAAGCGCCTGGCCGAGCGCATCACTACCGTGCCCGAGACGGTGTCCCCGCACACTCTGGTCAAGAAGGTGCTGGACGACCGCGCCGCCATGGGCCGCGGTGAGGTCAACGTGGACTGGGGCATGGGCGAACACATGGCCTTCGCTTCGCTCGTGGCCTCCGGCTATCCCATCCGCCTGTCGGGCGAGGACAGCGGTCGTGGCACCTTCACGCACCGCCACGCCGTCATCCACGACCAAAAGCGCGAGAAGTGGGACGAAGGCACCTATGTGCCGCTGCAGAACGTGGCCGAGAACCAGGCACCGTTCGTCGTCATCGACTCCATCCTGTCCGAGGAGGCCGTGCTGGCCTTCGAGTACGGCTACGCGTCCAACGATCCCAACACCCTGGTGGTCTGGGAGGCGCAGTTCGGCGACTTTGCCAACGGCGCACAGGTCGTGATCGACCAGTTCATCGCCTCCGGCGAGGTCAAGTGGGGCCGCATTAATGGCCTCACGTTGATGCTGCCACACGGCTATGAAGGCCAGGGCCCGGAGCACAGCTCGGCCCGCCTGGAGCGCTTTATGCAGCTGGCCGCCGAGGCCAACATGCAGATCGTGCAGCCCACCACGGCCAGCCAGATCTTCCACGTGCTGCGCCGCCAGATGGTGCGCAACCTGAGGAAGCCTCTGGTCATCATGACGCCGAAGTCGCTGCTGCGGAACAAAGATGCGACCTCGCCCCTGGCCGAGTTCACCGAAGGCGCTTTCCGCACTGTGCTGGGCGAGCAGGACCAGGCCATCGCCAATAACGCGGCCAAGGTCAAGCGCGTCATCGCCTGTTCGGGCAAGGTCTATTACGACCTGGTGAAAAAGCGTGCCGAGAAGGAAGCCACCGATGTGGCCATCGTGCGCATCGAGCAGCTGTACCCCTTCCCGCACAAGGCCTTCGGCGCCGAGCTGAAAAAGTACCCCAAGGCCACCGAGATCGTGTGGTGCCAGGACGAGCCGCAGAACCAGGGCGCCTGGTTCTTCATCCAGCACAACATCCACGAGAACATGCAGGATGGCCAGAAACTGGGCTACGCCGGCCGCGCCGCCTCCGCCTCGCCGGCGGTGGGCTACGCGCATCTGCACCAGGACCAGCAAAAGGCCCTGGTGGAGGCCGCCTTCGCCAAGCTCAAGGGTTTTGTTCTGACCAAGTAAGGCCAAGCAACAACCACGCGCTCAGTACAAAACCCTGAACAGGAAGAATTTCAAAATGGCAATCGTAGAAGTCAAGGTCCCCCAGTTGTCCGAATCCGTGGCCGAGGCCACGCTGCTGCAATGGAAGAAAAAGCCCGGCGAAGCCGTGGCCGCCGACGAGATCCTGATCGAGATCGAGACGGACAAGGTGGTGTTGGAAGTGCCGGCTCCGGCGGCCGGCGTGCTCGCCGAGATCCTGCAAGCTGATGGCGCCACCGTTGTGGCCGAGCAGCCCATCGCCAAGATCGACACCGAGGCGGTGGCTGGCGCAACCGCTCCGGCCGCTGCCCCGGCGCCGGCTGCGGCTCCCACATCCGCCCCGGCAGCTGCCCCCGCCGCAGGCGGCGGCAAGGGCGACGTGGCCATGCCGGCCGCTGCCAAGATCCTGGCCGAGAACAATCTGTCCGCGTCCGACGTGCAGGGCACGGGCAAGGATGGCCGCGTGACCAAAGGCGACGCGCTGTCGGCCGTGGCAGGTGGCGTGAAGTCCACCGCCGCCGTCATTCCCACGGGCGTGCCCACCAAGGCGCTGCCGCAAGTGGCCGCACCCGCCTCGGCCACGCAGGATCTGGGCCAGCGCCCGGAGCAGCGCGTACCCATGAGCCGCCTGCGTGCCCGCATCGCCGAGCGCCTGCTGCAGTCGCAGTCCACCAACGCCATCCTGACCACCTTCAACGAGGTGAACATGGCTCCGGTGATGGAGCTGCGCAAGAAGTTCCAGGACGCGTTCACCAAGGAGCACGGCGTCAAGCTCGGCTTCATGTCCTTCTTTGTGAAGGCCGCCGTGCATGCGCTCAAGAAGTACCCGGTGATCAACGCATCGGTTGACGGCAACGACATCGTCTACCACGGCTACTTCGACATCGGCATTGCCGTGGGCTCTCCGCGTGGCCTGGTGGTGCCCATCCTGCGCAACGCCGACCAGATGAGCTTTGCCGATATCGAGAAGAAGATCGCGGAGTTCGGCAAGAAGGCCCAGGACGGCAAGCTGGGCATCGAGGACATGACCGGTGGCACGTTCTCGATCTCGAACGGCGGCACCTTCGGTTCGATGATGTCCACTCCCATCATCAACCCGCCGCAGTCGGCCATCCTCGGCGTGCACGCCACCAAGGACCGCGCCGTGGTCGAGAACGGCCAGGTCGTGGTGCGCCCGATGAACTACCTGGCCATGTCGTACGACCACCGCATCATCGACGGCCGCGAGGCCGTGCTGGGCCTGGTGGCCATGAAGGACGCGCTGGAAGATCCTTCGCGTCTCCTCTTCGATCTGTAAGGCGCACCGCACAGGGCGCTTGCATCTATCGCAAACCCACCCTCGGCCCGGCCTTGCGGTGGGTTTTTCCTTTCAGATACCAGATTTTCACAACACCATGAGCAAGCAATTCGACGTCATCGTCATCGGCGCCGGCCCCGGCGGCTACATCGCGGCCATCCGCGCGGCGCAACTGGGCATGCAGGTCGCCTGCATCGACGAGTGGAAGAACGCAGCTGGCGGTCCCGCGCCTGGCGGCACCTGTACCAACGTGGGCTGCATCCCGTCCAAGGCGCTGCTGCAATCCTCGGAGTATTTCGAACACGCCAACAAGCACTTCGCCGAGCATGGCATCACCGCCAAGGACGTGAAGATGGACGTGGCCACCATGATTGGCCGCAAGGACACCGTGGTGAAGCAGAACAACGACGGCATCCTGTACCTCTTCAAGAAGAACAAAGTCACGTTCTTCCACGGCCGTGGCGCGTTCTCCAAGGCGGTGGACGGCGGTTACGAGGTCCAGGTCAGCGGCGCCAGCAACGAGACACTGATGGCCAAGCAGATCATTGTCGCCACCGGCTCCAACGCCCGTGCGCTGCCCGGTGCCGAGTTCGATGAGGACACAATCCTGTCCAACGACGGCGCTCTGGCCCTGGGTAGCGTACCCAAGACGCTGGGCGTCATCGGCTCGGGCGTGATCGGCCTGGAGATGGGCAGCGTCTGGCGCCGCCTGGGCGCCCAGGTCACGGTGCTGGAGGGCCTGCCCACCTTCCTGGGCGCGGTGGACGAGCAGATCGCCAAGGAGGCCAAAAAGGCCTTCGACAAGCAGGGTCTGAAGATCGAACTGGGCGTGAAGATCAGCGAGGTCAAGAAGGGCAAGAAGGGCGTGAGCGTCGCCTACGCCAACGCCAAGGGCGAGGCCGTCACGCTCGACGTGGACAAGCTCATCGTCTCCATCGGCCGCGTGCCCAACACCACAGGCCTGAACCCCGAGGCCGTCGGCCTGAAACTGGACGAGCGCGGCGCCGTGGTGGTCGATGAGGAGTGCCGCACCAACCTGCCCGGCGTGTGGGCCGTGGGCGACGTGGTGCGCGGCCCCATGCTGGCGCACAAGGCCGAGGAAGAGGGCGTAGCCGTGGCCGAGCGCATTGCCGGCCAGCATGGGCACGTCAACTTCAACACTATCCCCTGGGTCATCTATACCAGCCCGGAGATCGCTTGGGTCGGCCGCACCGAGCAGCAGCTCAAAGCCGACGGCGTGAAGTACAAGGCCGGCACCTTCCCCTTCATGGCGAACGGCCGCGCACGCGCGCTGGGCGACACCACCGGCATGGTGAAGTTCCTGGCCGATGCACAGACCGACGAGATCCTGGGCGTGCACATGGTTGGCCCGATGGTCAGCGAGCTGATCGCCGAGGCCGTGGTGGCCATGGAATTCAAGGCCAGCAGCGAGGACATCGCGCGCATCTGCCACGCCCACCCCTCGCTGTCCGAGGCGACCAAGGAAGCGGCCCTGGCGGTGGACAAGCGCACGCTCAACTTCTGATCGCGGGTTTGTAATGAAAATAGCTGCCAACGCTTGCTGGACAAGCGCTGGCAGCTATTGTTTTTGAAGCAAGGAAGACTGGTGAACGTCAGGCAGACCTATGAGGCGGAGCTCGCCGCCAAGGGCTTCAAGAGCGACCCGGCGCAGCTGCGCGCCGTCGACGCCCTGGAGCGCTGCGCACAGGAGTGGGGCGCGTACCGGCAGCGGCGCTCCAACACGCTCAAGAAGCTGATCAACCGTCCGAGCATCCCCCGGGGGGTGTACATGTATGGCGGCGTGGGGCGCGGCAAGAGTTTTCTGATGGACTGCTTCTTCAACGCCGTGCCGCTCAAACGCAAGGTGCGCCTGCACTTTCACGAGTTCATGCGCGAGGTGCACCGCGAGCTGGCTTCGCTGCAGGGCCAGCAGAACCCGCTTCAAGTGCTGGGTGCGCGCATCGCCAAGCGCTACAAGCTGATCTGCTTTGACGAGTTCCACGTCGCGGACATCACCGACGCCATGATCCTGCACCGTCTGCTGGCAGCGCTGTTCGACAACGACGTGGGCTTTGTCACCACATCCAACTTCAGACCCGACGACCTGTACCCCGGCGGGCTGCACCGCGACCGCATCCTGCCGGCGATCGAACTGCTCAACGAGCGCATGGAAGTGGTGAACGTAGACAACGGCACCGACTACCGCCGCCGCACCCTGGAAAACGCCAGGCTCTACCACTGCCCCCTGGGCGCCGAGGCGGACGCGGCCATGGCCGCCACCTTCGACCTGCTGGCCGAGGTGCACGACGAGGACCCGGTGCTGCACATCGAGGCGCGACAGATCCGGGCCCTGCGCCGCGCCGGTGGGGTGGTCTGGTTCGACTTCCGCGAGCTGTGCATGGGCCCGCGCTCGCAGAACGACTACCTGGAGATCGCCTCACAGTTCCACACCGTGCTGCTGTCGGGCGTGCCGCACATGCCGGTGAACATGGCCTCGCCCGCACGGCGCTTCACCTGGCTGGTGGACGTGCTGTATGACCGGCGCGTGAAGCTCATCATCTCGGCAGCCGTGCCGCCAGAGCAGCTCTATACCGAAGGGCCGCTGGCGCATGAATTCCCGCGCACCGTCTCGCGCCTGAACGAGATGCAGTCCAAGGAATTCCTGGCGCTGGAGCGCCGCGTGGTGGATACCAGCCTGACCTGAGGAGCGCCATCCATGCTGCCTATGCGCACCCTTTGCCATCGCGCCCTGGCCTTGACTCTGGGCGGCCTGCTGCTGCCCGCCCTGGCGCAGGCTGACCCGGCTGCGGCAGCCCGGCGCGATGCGCAGCGCGCCCAGCTGCAGCGCGAGCGCCAGGCCATCGAGGCGCAGCTTGCCAAGGACGAGGCCGCCTGCTACCGGCGCTTTGCTGTCGAGGACTGCCTGCGCCGCGCCCGCGCCGAGGCGCGCGAGCGCGACGCCATCCGCTGGCGCCAGGAGCTGGAACTCAACGACGAGGAGCGGCGCGAGAAAGCCGAGCAGCGTCGGCGTTCCATCGACGAGCGCCAGCAGGCCCAGCCCGTGCCGGACGCGCCGGCTGCCGGGCAGCCCGCACGCGGCACGGCCTTCGATGCCGCCCAGCGCGCGCAGCAGGCGCGCGAGCGCGCCGGCCAGCAAAGCGGCCGGCAAGCGGAGCACGAGGCGCAGCGCCAACGCCGTGCGCAGGAGCAGGCCGAACAGGCGGAACGCTCGCGCGAGCGCTTTGAAGAAAGGCAGGAGAAGGCGCGCAAGCGCCGCGAGGCGCATGAGCGCGAGCGCGCCAATGCCGAAGCGGCCGGGCGGGCCGCGCCCCGGCCCTTGCCCGAGCCGGCCGCCGACCAGTGAAGCCGGCGACGGGCCGCGTTAGTCCGCGCCGGTGCCGTGCAGCGCTGCCAGGCGCGGCGGAGCTTTTTCTTCCACCAGCTGCTCCATGCGGACGATGGCCAGCGACAGGTTGTCGCCGCCGCCGCCCGAGCGCGCCCGCGCCTTTTCGATGAAAAACTCCGAGGCCTCCCGCGGTGTCAGTGACTGCAGCACGGCGGCGAATTCGTCGGGCGAGAAGTAGTGCCACACGCCGTCGCTGCAGGCCAGCAGCACGTCGCCTGGCTGCAGCTGCGGGATGAAGTGGGGTGTGGCCGGTGGATCGGCCTCCGTGCCCAGGCAGCCGACAAGGATGTTGGAGTGCGGATGCGTCAGCGCCTCGGTGTCGGTGATCTCGCCGCGGTCTACCAATGCCTGCACGTACGAATGGTCGCTGGTGCGGTGCACCAGCTGTCCGTTGCGGAAGTGGTACAGGCGCGAATCGCCCGCATGCACCCAGTGGCAATCGCCGCGCGGATTGATGAGGAAGGCGGCGATGGTGCTGTGCGGCTCCTGCTCGGCCGAGATGGCCGTCAGGCGGATGACGATGTGCGACTCCTGGACGATGTGCTTGAGCAGTGCAGCGGCGTCGTCCGTGTCGGGCGAATAGCGCTCGAACAGCTGTCGCGCCGTCAGCATGACCTGGTCGGAGGCCTTGCGCCCGCCGCTGCGCCCACCCATGCCGTCAGCCACCACGCCCAGCACGCAGCCGTTGTGCCGCGAGTGCACCAGCAGGGCCACTTGGTCCTGCTGGTATTCGCGGTCACCCCTGTGGATGCCGGTGGCGGCGATCAGGCGAAACGGCTTGGTCATGGCGCTGCGGTGTTGGCAAGCAAAAGGGTGGGTTTCACCAGAACTTCCACCAGGGGTTGTCCTTGGCGCGAAAGCCCTTGCCCAGTAGCGTGGTCTGCGGGTAGCTGGCCAACAGCACGCGGCGTGCGTCGTCACGCAGCTGCTCCATGCCCAGTGCGTCGTAGGAACGCACCAGGATGTACAGCGCCTCCTCGGTGGCCGGCACGTCCTTGTAGTCGGCAATGGCGCTCTGCGCGCGGCTGACGGCGGCCACGTAGGCGCCGCGCTCGAAGTAGTAGCGCGCTACGTGCACCTCGTACTGGGCCAGCGAGTTGACGATGTAGGTCATACGCAGGCGGGCATCGGGCGTGTAGCGCGAATCGGGAAAGCGCGTGACCAGTTCGCGGAAGGATTCAAACGAATCCTTGGCGGCCTTCTGGTCGCGCTCGGACAGGTCCTGGCGCGAAATCCAGGAAAACATGCCCAGGTTGTCATTGAAATTGACCAGGCCCTTCAGGTACAGGGCGTAGTCGTAGGCCGGGCTGGCCGGATGCAGCTTCATGAAGCGGTCCAGCGTGGCGATGGCCTGGGCTTTCTCTCCGCCCTTGTATTGGGCATAGGCCTTTTCCAACTGGGCTTGCTGGGCTAGCGGCGTTCCGGCGGCGCGGCCTTCCAGCTTCTCCAGCAACGGCACGGCCTTGTCATAGGCGCCGCCATTGAGCTCGTCGCGTGCCTCGGAGTAGATCTTGTCCGTGCTCCAGCCGGCGGTCTTGTCTTCGGTGGTGTTGGCGCACCCGCCCAGCAAGGCGGCGGCCAGCAGGGCGGGCAGCAGGAACGGGGAAAAACGCGGCATGGGATTGGGCGATGGATGAGGAGTAGGAAACCGGCGCCTCGCTACGGGGACGAGCCCGGTCTGGCGCAGCGCAGCAGACCATTGTATGTAACGGTGCCCCGTGCCGGGCACGGGCATGGGGGCGTTTTTACAATGTCCAGATGTTTGTCCACCTGCGCCTGCATACCGAATTCTCCGTTGTCGATGGCACCGTGCGCATCGATGAGATCGTCAAGGCGGCTGCCCGAGACGGCCAGCCGGCCATGGCCATCAGCGACCTAAACAACCTGTTTGGCGCCATCAAGTTCTACCGGCAAGGGCGCAGCAAGGGGGTCAAGCCCCTGCTGGGCGCCGAAGTCACGCTGGAGGGTGAACCCGGCCAGCCCGCGCCGCGCCTGCTGCTGCTGGCGCAGGGTCGCCAGGGCTACCTGAACCTGTGCGAGCTGCTGGCCCGCGCCTGGACCCGCAACGTGGTGCGCAACCAGCCGGTGTGCACCTGGCAGTGCCTGGAGGAGCTGGGCGGTGGTCTGATCGTCCTGTCCGGTGCCCAGGCCGGACCGGTGGGCCAGGCGCTCGTCAAGGGCAATCTGGAAGGAGCCGAAGCCATGGCGCAGCAGCTGGCGGCGCTCTTTCCTCGGCGCTTTTACATCGAGTTGCAGCGTGCCGGCCGCCCGGATGACGAGGCCCACGTCAGCGCTGCCGTGCAGTTGGCAGCGCGGTTGCAGCTGCCGGTGGTGGCGACGCACCCCATTCAGTTCACGGCGCCCGATGACTACGAGGCGCACGAGGCACGGGTGTGCATTGCCGAAGGCGAGATCCTGGCCAACCCGCGGCGTGTGCGCCGCTTCACGCGTGAGCAGCACTTCAAGACGGCCGCCCAGATGCAGGCGCTGTTCGCCGATGTGCCCTCGGCACTGTCCAACAGCGTGGAGATCGCGCGCCGCTGCAACCTGACCCTGGTGCTGGACAAGCCGCAGCTGCCCGACTTTCCCACCCCGGGCGGCATGCCCATCGACGGCTACTTCCGGCAGGCCTCGTTCGAGGGGCTGGAGGAGCGGTTGGTGCACCTGTTCCCCAACGAGGCTGAGCGCGAGCGACAGCGGCCCCGCTACGTGGAGCGGCTGGAGTTCGAGCTGGGCACCATCCTGAAGATGGGTTTCCCCGGCTATTTTCTGATCGTGGGCGACTTCATCCAGTGGGCCAAGGCCAATGGCTGCCCAGTGGGCCCGGGCCGTGGCTCGGGCGCCGGCTCGCTGGTGGCCTATGCGCTGAAGATCACGGATCTGGATCCGCTGCAGTACAACCTGCTGTTCGAACGCTTTCTGAATCCAGAGCGGGTGTCCATGCCCGACTTCGACATCGATTTCTGCCAGTCCAACCGCGACCGGGTCATCGAATACGTGAAGGACAAGTACGGCAAGAATGCCGTGAGCCAGATCGCCACCTTCGGCACCATGGCCGCCAAGGCTGCCATCCGCGACGTGGGCCGCGTGATGGACATGAGCTACACCTTCTGTGACGGCATCTCCAAGCTGGTGCCCGGCAAGCCCGGGCAGACCTACACGCTGGCCTATCCGCCCGAGCCCAAGAAGGAGGGCGACAAGAACAACTACGCCCTGGAGCTCGAACCCCTGCTGTACGAACGCGTGCGCAAGGAGGAGGACGTGCGCACCGTCATCGAAATGGCGCAAAAGCTCGAGGGCATGACGCGCAACATCGGCATGCACGCCGGCGGCGTGCTGATCGCGCCGGGCAAGCTGACGGACTTCTGCCCCCTGTACCAGCAGCCGGGCAGCGAGTCGGCCGTGAGCCAGTACGACAAGGACGACGTGGAGGCCATTGGCCTGGTCAAGTTCGACTTTCTGGGCCTGGCTACGCTGACAATCCTGGAGATTGCGCGTGAGCTGATCAAGAAGCGCCACAAGGGCCAGGAGGACTTCGCCTTCGAACGCGTCCCGCTGGACGACGCGCGCACCTACCGGCTGTTCTCCGAAGGCAAGACCGAGGCCGTGTTCCAGTTTGAAAGCCGCGGCATGCAGGGCATGCTGAAGGAGGCCCGGCCCAGTCGGCTAGAAGACCTGATCGCCCTGAACGCCCTGTACCGCCCGGGGCCCATGGACCTGATCCCCAGCTTCGTGAACCGCAAGCACGGTAAGGAAGAGGTGCTCTACCCGCACCCGCTGGTCGAGCCGGTGCTGGCCGAGACCTACGGCATCATGGTCTACCAGGAGCAGGTCATGCAGACTGCCCAGGTGCTGGGCGGCTACAGCCTGGGCGGCGCCGATATGCTGCGCCGCGCCATGGGCAAGAAAAAGCCCGAGGAGATGGCCAAGCACCGCGAGATCTTCCGCAAGGGCGCGGCCGAGAAGGGTATCGGCGAGGCCCAGGCCGACGAGGTCTTCGACCTGATGGAGAAGTTTGCGGGCTACGGCTTCAACAAGTCGCATGCCGCGGCCTACTCTCTGCTGGCCTACCACACGGGCTGGCTGAAGGTGCATTACACGGCAGAGTTCTACTGCGCCAACATGACCGTGGAAATGGACGACACGGACAAGCTCAAGGTGCTGTACGAGGATGCCGTCAAGCACTTCGGCATCACCTTCGAGCCGCCCGACGTGAACCGTGGCAACTACCGCTTCGAGCCAGTGACCGACAAGGTCATCCGTTATGGCCTGGGCGCTGTCAAGGGTACGGGCCAGGCTGCCATCGAGGCCATCATCGCCGCCCGGGAAGGGCAGGGCGTAGGTCCCCAGGGAAGCACCTGCGGTCCATTTACCAGCCTGTTCGACTTCTGCGTGCGCGTGGACCGCACCCGCATCAATAAGCGCACTGTGGAAGCCCTCATCAAGGCCGGGGCTTTTGACCGCCTGCATGCGGACCGCGCGGTGCTGGTCGCCTCTATTGACCGGGCCTTCGAATTCGCCAACGCGCAGCTGGCCAACGCCAACCAGGGTGGCCTGTTCGACATGATGGGCGAAGACGCCATCGGCTCCAGCACCCAGGAGCCCGATCTGGTGCAGGTGCCCGAGTGGGGCGTGAAGGAGCGTCTGACGCAGGAAAAAACTGCCATCGGCTTCTACCTTTCCGGCCATTTGTTCGACGAGGTCGAGGCCGAGGTGCGCCGCTTCGTGCGCACGCCGATCGCCGAGCTGGCCGACAGCCGCGAGCCGCAGGTCATGGCCGGCATCGTCAGCGACTGCCGCGTCATCAACGGCCAGCGCGGCAAGCTGGCACTGTTCAAGCTGGACGACAAGTCGGGTGCCATCGAGGCATCGGCTGACGAGGCCGTGATCGCCGCCGCCGGGCCCCTGCTGCGCGACGACGAGTTCGTGGTGCTGTCCGGGCGCCTGCAGCTGGACCACTTCAGCGGCGGCCTGCGGCTGAAGGTGCAGCAGGTCTGGAGCCTGGCGGACGCGCGGGCGCGCTTCGGCAAATACCTGCACGTGAGCAGCGCCCGGCGCCCGGACGTGGCAGCCATCGTGCGCGAGTTCCCGCCCAAGCGGGAGCACACCGAGCATGGCGAGGATCTGCTGCACGGCCTGCGCGTGCGCATCGCCGTGCATTGCGCGGCCGACGACGCCGCGGCAATGGCCGAGCTGCAGCTGGGCGAGGGCAGCCGTTTCTTTCCCTGCGACGCCGCTCTGGCCGCCTGGAACGCCCAGGCGGGCGGCGGTGCGAATGTGGTGTATGAGCTAGGCTGAAAATGCTTGAAAAGCGCCTCCGCGGCGCCAATTGTCGTGGGACCGCGCGCCAGTGCGGCTCGATAGAATGAATTTCATGGCAACCCAACCCCCTCCGCAGGCACCCACGCGGCCACTGGCCCCGTCCCGGGATGACGGCAGCGCGGCCGTGCTCGAACGCCGGCCCCTGAAGACGCAGCCGCCGCAGATGTACCAGGTGGTCATGCTCAATGACGACTACACCCCCATGGAGTTCGTGGTCGTGGTGCTGCAGGAATTCTTCAACAAGGACAGGGAGGCGGCCACGCAGATCATGCTCAGGATTCACCTGGACGGAAAAGGCATCTGCGGCGTGTTCACGCGCGATGTGGCTGCCACCAAGGTGGGACAGGTGCTGGATGCCGCGCGCCAGGCCGGCCACCCCCTGCAATGCCTGAGTGAACCTGTTGAATAAAAGGCCTTTGCCCCCGATCTACAGTCAATTCGCAACACGCAAGCACAAAGGAGTTCGCACATGATTGCCCAGGAACTGGAAGTCAGCTTGCACATGGCCTTCGTCGAGGCCCGCCAGCAGCGCCACGAGTTCATTACCGTGGAACATCTGCTGCTGGCGCTGCTGGATAACCCCAGCGCAGCCGAAGTGCTGCGCGCCTGCGCCGCCAACCTCGATGACCTGCGCGCATCGCTGAGTCATTTCATCAAGGACAACACGCCTCAGGTGGCGGGATCCGACGAGGTGGACACCCAGCCCACGCTGGGTTTCCAGCGCGTCATCCAGCGCGCCATCATGCACGTGCAGTCCACCGGCAACGGCAAGAAGGAAGTTACCGGCGCCAACGTGCTGGTGGCCATCTACGGCGAGAAGGATTCGCACGCCGTCTACTACCTGCACCAGCAGGGCGTCACCCGTCTGGACGTGGTGAATTTCATCGCCCACGGCATCCGCAAGGGCGAGCCGCAGGAGCCCGCCAAGCCCGAATCGCAGTCCGAAGGCGAGGAGAGCGCGCAGGGTGAGCGCAGCGAGAAGGCCTCGCCGCTGGAGCAGTACACGCAAAACCTGAACCAGGCGGCCAAGGACGGCAAGATCGACCCGCTGATCGGCCGCAACTACGAGGTCGAGCGCACCATTCAGATCCTGTGCCGCCGCCGCAAGAACAACCCGCTGCTGGTGGGTGAGGCCGGCGTGGGCAAGACGGCCATTGCCGAAGGCCTGGCCTGGCGCATCACCCAGGGCGATGTGCCGGAGATTCTGGCCGAGGCCACGGTGTATTCGCTGGACATGGGCGCCCTGCTGGCGGGCACCAAGTACCGCGGCGACTTCGAGCAGCGCCTCAAGGGCGTGCTCAAGAGCCTCAAGGACAAGCCCAACGCCATCCTGTTCATCGACGAGATCCACACGCTGATCGGCGCTGGCGCTGCCTCGGGCGGCACGCTGGACGCGTCCAACCTGCTCAAGCCGGCGCTGTCCAGCGGCCAGCTCAAGTGCATCGGCGCGACCACCTTCACCGAGTACCGCGGCATCTTCGAGAAGGATGCGGCGCTGTCACGGCGCTTCCAGAAGGTGGATGTGGTCGAGCCCACGGTGGCCGAGACGATCGACATCCTGAAGGGCCTCAAGAGCCGCTTCGAAGAACATCACAGCGTGAAGTACGCCGCCGCCGCGCTGCAGGCCGCTGCCGAGCTGAGCGCCAAGTACATCAACGACCGCCACCTGCCCGACAAGGCCATCGACGTGATCGACGAGGCCGGTGCGGCGCAGCGCATCCTGACGCCCTCCAAGCGCAAGAAGACCATCGGCAAGACCGAGATCGAGGAGATCGTGGCGAAGATCGCCCGCATCCCGCCCGCCAACGTCAGCAACGACGACCGCAGCAAGCTGCAGACGCTCGAACGTGACCTCAAGAGCGTCGTCTTCGGCCAGGACAAGGCGCTGGAGGTGCTGGCCGCCAGCGTGAAGATGGCGCGCTCGGGCCTGGGCAAGGGCGACAAGCCTATCGGCGCCTTCCTGTTCAGCGGCCCCACGGGCGTTGGCAAGACCGAGGCCGCCAAGCAGCTGGCCTACATCATGGGCGTGGACCTGATCCGCTTCGACATGTCGGAGTACATGGAGCGCCACGCCGTGAGCCGCCTGATCGGCGCGCCGCCGGGCTACGTGGGCTTCGACCAGGGCGGGCTGCTGACCGAGGCCGTCACCAAGAAGCCGCACTCGGTGCTGCTGCTCGACGAGATCGAGAAGGCCCACCCGGACATCTTCAACGTGCTGCTGCAGGTCATGGACCACGGCACGCTGACGGATAACAACGGGCGCAAGGCCGACTTCCGCAACGTCATCATCATCATGACGACGAACGCGGGCGCCGAGGCGCTGAACAAGTCGAGCATCGGCTTCACCAACGCGCGCCAGGCGGGCGACGAGATGGCCGACATCAAGCGCCTGTTCACGCCGGAGTTCCGCAACCGCCTGGATGCCATCGTGAGCTTCAAGGCCCTCGACGAGCAGATCATCCTGCGCGTGGTGGACAAGTTCCTGCTGCAATTAGAGCAGCAGCTGGCGGAGAAGAAGGTGGAAGTCACCTTCACCGACACGCTGCGCAAGCACCTGGCCAAGAAGGGCTTCGATCCGCTGATGGGCGCACGCCCGATGCAGCGCCTTATCCAGGACACCATCCGCAAGGCGCTGGCCGACGAGCTGCTGTTCGGCCGCCTGACGGACGGCGGCCGGCTGGCGGTGGACATCGAGTCCAAGACCGACGAGCAGGGTGCGGAGACGGCGGAGGTCCAGCTGGACATCCAGCCCTTGCCCAAGCGCGAGCGTGGCACCAAGTCCGAGCCGGCAGAACCGGAAGAGGCCACGGCCGACTGAAGCGCCGGCGCCTGAGCTACCAAAAAGCCGCAGCTTCTGCTGCGGCTTTTTTATGTGCCAAATCGGCCTCCACCGCTTGCCAGCCAAGCGCTGGCAGCTATCAAAACGGGAGTGAGTCGGTCATCGTTGCATCTGCGCGGCATGCGCTGCCCGCGCCCGCTGCCGCCGCCGCCACAGCCACCAGGCCAGCAGGCCTAGAAAGAGGGGCACCAGCCACAGGCGCAGCGCGACCAGCCACAGGGTGGCGTCTCCCTTGCGGGATGCGCGGCTGAAGACGTCCACCCATCCCAGCAGCGCGAAGCCGCTGGCAAGGACAAAGCCCTGCAGCGCCAGCAGCAGCGCCCAGCCGCCCCCGGGCTGCGGCCCCGGCGCCCGCTGCGCTGCTCGTTCGCGGCTAGAGCGCCAGGCCGCGGACAGTAGCGCACCCAGCAGCAGCGCGGGCAGGGCATTGAGGGCGATCAGCACCCACGGGCTGCCGCAGCCGTTGCCCAGCACGAAGTTCCCGATGGCCAGCGGAATGGCTGCCGCGCAGAGCGCCAGCGCCAGCAGCAGCGCCCGGCTAACGCGGCGCCGGGCCGGGCCTTCGGTCCACCAGCCCAGCAGCACCGGCGCGGCCAGCATGGCCAGCAGGCTGGCGCCGGTCACGGCTAGGAAGGCAGTGTTGGCGCCCTCCGTCCAGCCGGCCGTGCAGCTGCGCGGGCCTGCTGCCAGCACCTGGGACGGCGCGGCGCAGGCGCTGGCAATCCACCAACCCCATCGGCGCAGCATGTCCGCTCGGTACAGGGGCTTCATGGCGCTACCTGCTGCAGCAGCTCCCGCGTGGCAAAGCCGTCGGCCGGCAGGCCCAGGCTTTGCTGCAGCCGGCGCACGCCGGCGCGTGTCGCCGGGCCCAGCACGCCGTCGGCGCTGCCCACATCCATCCCGCGCGCGTTCAGCGCTTCCTGCAGGGTGGTGATCTCGGCGCGCGTCAGCGGCTTGATGTCGCGCGGCCAGGGCGCCTGCAGGCCGCCGCCGCCGTCGATCTGGCGCGCCAGCAGGGCCACGCCCAGGGCATAGTTGACGGAGTTGTTGTAGCGCAGCAGTGCGCGGAAGTTGGGCCCGACCAGCACGGCCGGCCCGCGTGCGCCAGCCGGTGTGAGGATGGAAGCGCCCTCCAGCGCCGGCAGCGGCGCGCCGCCCATGCCGCGCACGCCCTCGGCCGCCCAGTCGGCGCTGGACTGGCGCACCGTCAGCTCCGCCCGGGAATAGTCGAAGCCCTCGGGCAGGCGTACCTCGGCGCCCCAGGGCTGGCCGCGCTGCCAGCCAGAATGGGCCAGGAAGTTGGCCGTGGAGGCGGCCACGTCCGGCACGCTGGCCCAGATGTCGCGCCGGCCGTCGCCGTCGGCATCGACAGCGTGCGCCAGGAACACCGAAGGCAGGAACTGCGTATGTCCCATGGCGCCAGCCCAGGAGCCGATCAGTGCGCTGGCGGCGATCTCGCCCTGGTCCACGATGCGCAGCGCCGCCAGCAGCTCCGAGCGCGCCCAGTCGCGCCGGCGGCCGTCGTAGGCCAGCGTGGCCAGCGCGTCCACGGTGGAGAAGCTGCCGAAGTTGCGCCCGTAGTTGCTCTCCATGCCCCAGATGGCGGCGATGACGCTGGCTGGGACGCCGTAGCGCACTGCGGCGGCGTCCAGCGCCGTCGCGTGGGCCCGGTACTGCTCGCGGCCCTGAGCCACGCGCTGGGCGGAGACGGCGCTGTCCAGGTAGGCCCAGGGCGTGCGGGTGAATTCGGGCTGCGCCCGGTCGAGCTGCACCACCTGCGGCAGCCAGCGTGCCTTGCCCAGCGTGGCCTGCACGGTGGGGGCGCTGATGCCCGCCGCCAGCGCCTCGCGGGAAAACTCTTGCACCCAGGCCTGAAAGCCCGCCGCGCCCTGGGGCTGGCTGGGGGAGGGCGGCGGCGCCGGCTCGGCTACGGCCTGCGGCGTGGGCGCAGCCGCTGGCGCCGCCACCACAGCAGCAAGAGCAGGGGCGGGGGCAGGGGCAGGCGGCACCACGCGCGGGGCGGGAGCGGGCTGGGCGGCGGGTGCGGCCACCACGGCCGTGGGCGAGGTACTGGCGCAGCCGGCTAGCGCGGCCAGTGCGGCCAGTGCGGTAGGGGCGAGAAAACGGGAGGAACGCATGCGGTCCATTGTGAAGGCGCGGCCATGCATACTTGCCGTTTTGCGCTGCCGCGCAGCCGTTTCTGGCCGTCCTCCTTCTTCCATGCACACCTTTCTCTGGCACGACTACGAGACTTTCGGCGCCGATCCGCGCCGTGACCGCCCGGCGCAGTTCGCCGCCATCCGCACGGATGCCGACCTCAACGAAATCAGCGAGCCCCTGATGCTGTACTGCAAGCCGGCGCTGGACTACCTGCCCCAGCCGCAGGCCTGCCTGATCACGGGCATCACTCCGCAGCTGTGCCTGCAGCGCGGCGTGCCCGAGCCCGAGTTCGCCGCCCGCATCGAGGCCGAAATGGCCCTGGCCGGCACCATCGGCGTGGGCTACAACACCATCCGCTTCGACGACGAGGTGACGCGCTTCCTGTTCTGGCGCAACCTGATGGATCCCTACGCCCGCGAGTGGCAGAACCAGTGCGGCCGCTGGGACTTGCTGGACGTGGTGCGCCTGGCCTATGCCCTGCGCCCGGAGGGCATCACCTGGCCCACCGCGGCCGGCGGCAAGCCGAGCTTCCGCCTGGAGGACCTGACGCGAGCGAACGGCCTGGTGCACGAGGCGGCGCACGACGCACTGTCGGACGTGCGCGCCACGATCGCCCTGGCGCGCCTGCTGCGCCAGCACAACCCGCGCCTGTTCGACTTTGCCCTGGGTCTGCACAAGAAGGAGCGGGTGGCCGCCGAACTGCGCCTGCCTGCCAGCCCGCAGACGGCGCGGCCCTTCCTGCATGTGTCGGGCATGTTCCCTGCCGAGCGCGGCTGCCTGGCCCTGATGTGGCCGCTGGCCAGCCATCCCACCAACAGGAACGAGCTGCTGGCCTGGGACCTGGCGCGCGACCCCGCCGAGCTGGCCGGCCTGTCGGTGCAGGACATCCGCCTGCGCCTGTTCACCCGCACTGCCGACCTGCCTGAAGGTGTGACGCGCTTGCCGATCAAGTCCGTGCACCTGAACAAGTCGCCCATGGTGGTGGGCAACCTGAATACTCTCACGCCGCAGCTGGCTGAGCGCTGGGGCATGGACCTGTCCCAGGCAGCGCGTCATGCCGAGGTGGCACGTGCGCTGCCCGACCTGGGTGCCACCTGGGCAGCCGTGTTCGAGCGTCCGGCCGAGTCCGCCCCGGACGTGGATCTTGATCTGTACGGCGGCTTCATCGGCAATGAGGACCGGCGGCGCCTGGCCCACCTGCGCACCCTGGCGCCCGAGGCGCTGGCCCGCGCCCGCCCAGCCTTCGACGACCCCCGGCTGGACGAGCTGCTGTGGCGCTACCGCGCCCGCAACCATCCGCAGACGCTGGATGAGGACGAGCAAGCGCGCTGGCAGGCGCACCGCGCCGCCGTGCTGCTGGAGGGGCAGGGCGGCGGACTGACCTTCGACGCGCTGTTCGAGCAGCTGGACACGCTGGGAGAGCAGGCCGACGAGCGCGGCGAGGCCATCCTGGGTGCGCTCTACGACTGGGCCGAGGCCCTGGCGCCGGAGGTAGCGTAGCCCCCGCCGCCCTTGGCTGATCGCCGCACCATCGGTTGGCCTACAGCGCTGGCGTCGGCGCCCGGCCGACAATGCGCCGTCACCATTTCGCACAAGGACCACGCATGCCCCCCAGCGAGGCTCCACGCCCGCGCTCTGCGCCCACCTTGAAGGCGGCCGGCGCGCAGCGCCCCGGCAGCACGCTGGAGGCGCTGGTGCCCAGCCTGCGCTTCATGGTCGGTTTGGTCATCGCGGCGCTGGTGATTACCGGCCTGTACGCCGGGCGCACCATCCTGGTGCCGCTGGCGCTGGCTTTTTTGCTCAGCTTCGTGCTCGACCCGCTGGTGGTGCGCCTCAAGCGCCTGGGCCTGCCGCGGCTGCCGGCGGTGATTCTCGTTGTGTTGACCACGCTGGCCGTGCTGGGCGTGGGGGCGCTCTTCATCGGCAACGAGGCGCGCCAGCTCAGCGAGCAGCTGCCTTCCTATCAGACCACCATCCGCAAGAAGCTGCGCAGCCTGGCCAAGGAGCTGCGCGCGCCTGGCATGTTCGATGGTGCCAAGCGCACGCTGGATCTGGTGCAAAGCGAGGTCGAGGCCGCTACCCCCAAGCCCCCGGCCCCCGGATCCGGCGGCGGGCGCTCCGCCAGCGTGCAGCGGGTGGAAGTGCAGCCGCCCGTGCTCTCGCCCGCGCAGCAGGCCGCGGCGGCGGTCAGCGCGCTCAGCCGTCCGCTGACCGATGCCGGCCTGGTGCTGGTGTTCGTGGTCTTTATCCTGCTGGACCGGGTGGATCTGCGCGACCGGCTGCTGCGCCTGTGGGGCGCCAACCTGCACGGCGCCACCGACGCCATGGACGAGGCGGGCGAGCGCATCACGCGCTACCTGACCATGCAGCTGCTGGTCAACGTCAGTTACGGCATCCCCATGGCCATCGGGCTGTGGTTGATCGGCGTGCCGGGGGCCTTCCTGTGGGGGGCGCTGGCCGGGCTGATGCGCTTCGTGCCCTACGTGGGGGCCTTCGTGGCGGCAGCCTTTCCGCTGACCCTGGCGTTCGCCGTGCACCCGGGCTGGAGCCTGGTGCTGTGGACTATCGGCCTGATCATCACGCTGGAGCTGATCAGCAACAACGTCATCGAGCCCTGGCTGTACGGCGCCAGCACCGGGCTGTCGGTGCTGTCGTTGATCGTGGCTGCCACCTTCTGGGCCACGCTGTGGGGGCCGGTGGGGCTGATCATGGCCACGCCGCTGACGGTGTGCCTGCTGGTCATCGGCCGTTATCTGCCGCAGCTGGCCTTTCTGGATGTGCTGCTGGGCAGCCAGCCAGCGCTGGACGAACCCACGCGCATCTACCAGCGGCTGCTGGCAGGCGACGCCGACGAGGCCATCGAGCTGAGCGTAAACCAGATCGAAGCCCACAAGGGCTCGGTGGCTGCGTTCTATAGCCGCGTGGCCGTGCCGGTGCTGCGCATGGCCGCAGGCGACCACACCCGTGTGGCCACCCCCGAACACCGTCTGCGTCTGATCGAGGGCATGGACGCCGTGCTCGACGATCTGCAGGCCCAGTACGCGCCGCCCGCGTCTGCCCCTGCATCGTCCGCAATGCCGGTGCTGTGCATGGGCGGACAGTGGGAGGTCGACCAGCTGGGCGCTCGCATGCTGGCCCACTCATTGCAGCTGCAAGGCTGCCCGGCAGCGACGCACGCCCTGTCGGCGGCGGCCGTGACCGCCGAGACGCCGGTCGAAGACCCGCAGGAGGACGCCCCCCAGGTGGTGTGCGTGGTCTGGCTGCTGCCCGAGCCCGCCACGCTGGCGCGCCAGGCCTGCCGCCGTCTGCGCCGCCACTGGCCGGGTGTGCGTGTGGTGCTGGCGCTGTGGGGCGACGCCTCCGACGATGTCGAGGCCGGCACCGCGCCCCTGCCCGAAGAGCTGCACGCGCGCTACGGCGCCGATGCCGTCGCCCTGTCGCTGGCGGAGACTTTGGCCTGCGCCGTGCAGCTCCAGGGCGCGCCGGTAAGCGAGGCCTTCGAGTCCGCCCCCATCCCAGCCAACGATGAGGAGCGCCTGCAGGCGTTGCAGGCCAGCGGCGTGCAGTCCAGCGAAGCACTGCGGCGCGCCTGCCAACACGCCGCCACGCGCGCCGCCGACATCTTCGACATGCCGCTGGCCATGGTGTCGCTGGTCGGGCGGGACGAGCAGACGCCGCTATGCGTGTACGGCAGCCTGCCGCTGGCGACAGAGGGTGCGGCCGGCGAGCAAGACGACGTGCCCGCCGGCACCCCGCAGCCGCGCGCGCTGTCGCTGTGCGGGCACGTGGTCGCCGCCAGCCAGGCGCTGGTGGTGCACGACATCGCCCGCGACGCGCGCTTTGCCGGCAACCCGGCGCTGCGCGGCCAGCGCCTGCGCTTTTACGCCGGCGTGCCGCTGCGCGACGCCAAGGGGTTCGTGCTGGGTACGCTGTGCCTGCTGGACACCCGCCCGCGCCTGTTCGACGCGCGCGAGAAGCGGCTGCTACAGGCCATGGCCGACGACCTGATGGCCAGCTGGCGCGAACTGCAGCCCCAGCCCCAGCCCTCGGTCAGGCCGCAGCCGGGCGGGCCGGACACGGACGAGCCGTCCGCCACAGTGGGGCAGATCGTGCCGCAGTGACTGCGGCAAGGCGTTTGCGTTTACTTGGTGCCGAAGATCCGGTCGCCGGCATCGCCCAGGCCGGGCAGGATGTAGCCGTGGTCGTTCAGCTCCCGGTCGATGGCGGCGGTGTAGATGGGCACGTCCGGGTGCGCTGCCTGCAGCGTGGCCACGCCCTCGGGCGCGGCCAGCAGGCAGACGAACTTGATGGAGCGCGGTTGTAGCTGCTTGAGCCGCGCCACGGCGGCGGCGGCGGAGTTGCCGGTGGCCAGCATCGGGTCCACCACGATGATGTCGCGCTCGGCCATCTCCGAGGGCATCTTGAAGTAGTACTCCACCGGCTGCAGCGTGGCCGGGTCGCGGTACAGGCCGATGTGGCCGATGCGCGCGCCGGGCACCACGTTCAGCATGCCTTCCAGGAAGCCGTTGCCGGCGCGCAGGATGGACACCAGCACCAGCTTCTTGCCGTCGATGACCTTGCCGGTCATGGTCTCCAGCGGGGTCTCGACCTCGAAGTCCTGCAGCGGCATGTCGCGCGTCACCTCGTAGGCCATCAGCGTGGACAGCTCGCCCAGCAGGCGGCGGAAGCTGTTGGTGCTGGCGTCCTTACGGCGCATCAGCGTGAGCTTGTGCTGTACCAGAGGATGGTCGATGACGTGGACGTTGCTCATGGAAGAAGGGCCTCCGGCTCTATGCAAAAACCGTGATTTTTGCATGCCCTGCGTCCGCTGGCAGCTATCTTTTCGATAGCTCTGTGGTCACAGCTCGCTGAAACGCGTGAGTGGCGTCAGCGGGGGGAAATCCGGCGCGCGCCGCTCGCGCATGGCCGTGACGGCTTCGGCCACGTGGCGGTTGCTCCAGATGGCGCCCTGCAGCCAGCCCATCTGGCGCAGGCTGTCGGCCACGCCGTGGTCGCGCGCGTAGTGCAGCGCCTGCTTGGTGCCCCACAGGGCCACGGGCGGCTTGGCGGCGGCCTCGCGGGCGCAGGCCAGGGCGCCTTCGAGCAGCGCCTCGTGCGAGTCGAACAGCGCCGTCACCAGGCCGCACGCCTGGGCCTGCTCGGCGGGCAGGCGCCGGCCGGTGTAGGCCAGCTCCTTGAGCAGGCCCATGGGCATCAGCTTGGGCAGCCGCTGCAGCGAACCCACGTCCGCCACCATGCCGATGTTGATCTCCTGGATGCAGAAGAAGGCGTCGCGCGTGGCGTAGCGGATGCAGGCGGCGGCCACCATGTCCAGCGCGCCGCCGATGCAGCCGCCGTGGATGGCGGCGATGACCGGCATGCGCAGCTCCTCCAGCCGGGTGAAGGTGGCCTGCATGTCGGTCAGCAGGTCGAAGACGGCGGCGCGGCCTTCGGGGCTGCGGTCGTCCAGCACGATGGCGTCGCCGAAGGTCTCCAGCGCCATGCCGGCGCTGAAGTGCTTGCCGGTGCTGCTGATGACCAGGGCGCGGGCCTCGTTGCCGCGGTGCAGTGCGGCCAGCACCTCGTCCAGCTCGCGCCAGAACGTCGGGTGCATGGTGTTCAGGCTGCCCGGCTGGTTCAGCACCAGATGGGCGACATGGTCGGTGATGGTCAGGGTGAAGCAGGTGAGATGGTTCATGGCAAACGACTGTAGAAGGCCGCCACGATGCGGCAAGTCGCACCTGCGACCCTGGGTGAAAATGGCCTCCAGCGCAGCGTAGCAAAGCGCCACCAGCTATCAAAGTAGTAGTTGCCAGGGCGCCACGTCCGCAGCCCCGGCGGCGTACAGGCCTGACCTGGAGCAGGTGCGCCGGGCCATGGCAGGGCATACACTGGCCCGCTGCGGCGCAGGCCGCATTTTTTGTTGGCTCCAAGCAAAGGATTCGCAGCCATGGGCGCGCAATGGAAGGCAAAGGGCAAGGCGCTGGTCGCCGATGCCAAGGGCAGGCTTTTTGGGAAGCTGGTCAAGGAAATCATCGTCGCCGCCCGCGCGGGCGCGGACCCGGCCGGCAACTCGCGCCTGCGCCTGGCCGTGGAAGCGGCGCGCAAGGCGTCCATGCCCAAGGACACGCTGGAGCGGGCGATCAAGAAGGGCTCCGGCGTGGGCGGCGAGGCCGTGCACTACGAGCACGTGATCTACGAAGGCTTCGCGCCGCACCAGGTGCCGGTGATGGTGGAATGCCTGACCGACAACGTGAACCGCACGGCGCCCGAGATGCGCGTGTGCTTCCGCAAGGGCCAGATGAGCGCCGTGGCCTGGGACTTCGACCATGTGGGCATGATCGAGGGCGAGCCCTCGCAGCCGGATGCCGACCCGGAATTGGCCGCCATCGAAGCCGGTGCGCAGGACTTCGAGCCCGGCGAGGAAGAGGGCCAGACCCTGTTCCTGACCGACCCCACGGATTTGGACGCGGTCGCCAAGGCGCTGCCCGGGTTCGGTTTCAAGGTGCTGTCGGCCAAGTTGGGCTACAAGGCCAAGAACCCGGTGAGCATGGCCAGCCTGTCGCCCGAGGCGCAGGAAGAGGTGCAGGCCTTCCTGGCCGGCATCGAGAACAACGACGACGTGCAGAACGTGTTCGTGGGGCTGGTCGACTGATGCCCCGGCCCGACCAACAAAAAGCCGCTGCATCGCAGCGGCTTTTTTGATGGCCCGGCGGCCGTTGGCATGCTCACAAAACAATAGCTGCTCGCGATTGCTGGACAAGCGCTAGAGCCTGATTTGGCCTGAAATGCGTCAGCGCTTCTTGCCGCCGCCCAGCAGCCCGCCCAGCACGCCGCGCAGGATCTCGCGGCCCAGGCCCGTGCCCACGGTGCGGATGGCGGACTTGGCCATGGTCTGCACCAGCCCGTCCTTCTTGCCACCGCGCGGGCCGGTGGTGCCGAACAGCAGATCGTTCAGCGCGCCGCCGGCCCCGGCCGGGGCCGCGGCACCGGCCGCGCCGGGCGCCTGCGCGGCCGAGCTGGCGGCGCGCGCGCGCAGGATCTCATAGGCCGATTCGCGGTCCACCGGCGCGTCGTAGGTGCCGGCCACCAGCGAGCCCGTGATCAGCGCGCGGCGCTGGGCGTCGGTGATGGGGCCGATCTGGCTGCCCGGCGGGATGACGTAGGCGCGCTCGGTCTCGCTCGGGCGGCCCTTGGCGTCCAGCAGGCTGACCAGGGCCTCGCCCACGGCCAGCTCGGTGATGGCGGCCTCGATGTCCAGCCCCGCCTTGGGGCGCATGGTGGTGGCCGTGGCCTTGACGGCCTTCTGGTCGCGCGGGGTGAAAGCGCGCAGCGCGTGCTGCACGCGGTTGCCCAGCTGGGCCAGCACGCTGTCGGGGATGTCCAGCGGGTTCTGCGTGACGAAGTACACGCCCACGCCCTTGGAGCGCACCAGGCGCACCACCAGCTCGATGCGCTCGACCAGCACCTTGGGCGCGTCGGCGAACAGCAGGTGGGCCTCGTCGAAGAAGAACACCAGCTTGGGCTTGTCCGGGTCGCCGATCTCGGGCAGGCGCTCGAACAGCTCGGACAGCAGCCACAGCAAAAAGGTGGCGTACAGGCGCGGCGCGGCCATCAGCTTGTCGGCTGCCAGGATGTTGACGACGCCCATGCCGTCCTGTGTCTGCAGCAGGTCGTCGATGTTCAGCATGGGCTCGCCGAAGAACTGGTCGCCACCCTGCTGCTCGATGGCCAGCAGCGCGCGCTGGATGGCGCCGATGCTGGCCGTGCTGACGTTGCCGTACTCGGTGGTGAACTGCTTGGCGTTGTCGCCCACGTGCTGCACCATGGCGCGCAGGTCCTTCAGGTCCAGCAGCAGCAGGCCCTGGTCGTCGGCGATCTTAAACACCAGGTTCAGCACGCCCATCTGGGTCTCGTTCAGCGCCAGCATGCGCCCCAGCAGCAGCGGGCCCATGTCGGAGATGGTGGCGCGCACCGGGTGGCCCTGGGCGCCGAACACGTCCCACAGCGTGGTGGGGCAGGCCAGCGGTTCGGGCACGGCGATGCCGCGATCGGCCAGCACGGCGGCCATCTTCTCGCCCGTGCTGCCCTTTTGGCTGATGCCCGTGAGGTCGCCTTTCACGTCGGCCATGAACACCGGCACGCCGATGCGCGAGAACTGCTCGGCCAGCGCCTGCAGCGTAACGGTTTTGCCGGTGCCGGTGGCGCCGGTGATGAGCCCGTGGCGGTTGGCCAGGCCCGGCAGCAGCTGGCAGGTGGCGTGGGCGTTCTGGGCAAGGAGCAGGGGTGGGGGCATGGCGGGCTGGGGTAGGGTCGTCAAACGTAAAATCGCCCGCAAGGTTAAATCAATCCACATACGAGAAGGACAGCTGCAGTGGCAGGACACAGCAAATGGGCCAACATCCAGCACCGCAAGGGGCGCCAGGATGAAAAGCGCGGCAAGATCTGGACCCGCATCATTCGCGAGATCATGGTGGCCGCCCGCCAGGGCGGCGGCGACATCGCCGCCAACCCGCGCCTGCGCCTGGCCGTGGACAAGGCCAAGGCCGCCAACATGCCGGCCGACAACATCAAGCGCAACATCGACAAGGCCACGGGCAACCTGGAAGGCGTGACCTACGAGGAAATCCGCTACGAGGGCTATGGCATCGGCGGCGCCGCCATCATCGTGGACACCATGACCGACAACCGCGTGCGCACCGTGGCCGAGGTGCGCCACGCCTTCAGCAAGCACGGCGGCAACATGGGCACGGAAGGCTCGGTGGCCTTCCAGTTCAAGCACGTGGGCCAGCTGATCTTTGCCCCCGGCACCGATGAGGACAAGGTCATGGAGGTGGCGCTGGAGGCCGGCGCCGAGGACGTGATCACCGACGACGAGGGGGCCATCGAGGTGTTGACGGCGCCCGGCGACTTCGAGGCCGTGAAGGACGCGCTGGCCGCGGCCGGCCTGGAGCCCGAGCTGGCCGAGGTCACCATGCGCGCCGAGAACACCGTCGCGCTGGAGGGCGACGACGCCGCCCGCATGCAAAAGCTCCTGGACGTGATCGAAGACCTCGACGACGTTCAGGAGGTCTACCACAACGCCGAGCTGTGACCCCCTCATGAAGATTCTCGTCATCGGCGGCGGCGGCCGCGAGCATGCGCTGGCCTGGAAGATCGCCCAGTCGCCCAAGGCGTCCCGCGTCTACGTGGCGCCGGGCAATGGCGGCACGGCCCTCAGCCCCAAGCTGGAGAACGTGGCCCTGAACGACGTGCGCGCGCTGCGCGAGTGGGCGCAGGAGAACAAGATCGGCCTGACCGTGGTCGGCCCCGAGGCGCCGCTGGCCGCCGGCGTGGTGGACGAGTTCCGCGCCCACGGCCTGCGCATCTTCGGCCCGACGAAGGCCGCCGCGCAGCTGGAAAGCTCCAAGGCCTTCTCCAAGGCCTTCATGCACCGCCACGGCATTCCCACGGCCGACTACGACACCTTCACCGATGCCGCCGCGGCCCATGCCTTCATCGACCGCCTGGGCGCACCCATCGTCGTCAAGGCCGACGGTCTGGCCGCCGGCAAGGGCGTGGTGGTGGCCATGACCGCGGCCGAGGCGCACGAGGCCGTCGACTTCATGCTGCTGGACAACACGCTGGGCGTGAGCCACAACGAGGGCGGCGCCCGCGTGGTGATCGAGCAGTTCCTGGAGGGCGAGGAAGCCAGCTTCATCGTGCTGTGCGACGGCAAGGACGTGGTGGCCCTGGCCACCAGCCAGGACCACAAGCGCCTGAAGGACGGCGACGAAGGCCCCAACACCGGCGGCATGGGCGCGTATTCGCCGGCGCCGGTGGTCACCGCCGACGTGCACGCCCGCGCCATGCGCGAGGTCATCCTGCCCACCGTGCGCGGCATGGAAAAGGACGGCATCCCCTACACCGGCTTCCTGTACGCCGGCCTGATGATCGACGCCAGCGGCCACCCCAAGACGCTGGAGTTCAACTGCCGCATGGGCGACCCCGAGACGCAGCCCATCCTGATGCGCCTCAAAAGCGACCTGGTGGACCTGCTGGCCGCTGCCGTGGATGGCAAGCTGGAGCAGGTCGAGCTGCAATGGGACCGCCGCACCGCTCTTGGCGTGGTCATGGCCGCGCACGGCTACCCGCTGCAGCCGCGCAAGGGCGACGCCATCACCGGCCTGCCGCCCGAGGCCGACGACGCCATGGTCTTCCATGCCGGCACGCAGCTGGATGAGGACGGCACGCTGCGCGTGAGCGGCGGGCGCGTGCTGTGCGTCACGGCGCTGGCAGACAGCGTGCGCCAGGCCCAGCAGCGCGCCTACGACGTGGCGCGCGGCATCCACTTCGACGGCGCGCAGTATCGGCGCGACATCGGCCACCGGGCGGTGAGATGAGGTACATCCCCCTGAGCGGCTGCGCCGCTTCCCCCTTCTCTGGCGCTTTGCTTGGAAGGGGGACGACGCTGGCGGCCTGGCAAAGCCAGATCCGCGGCGTCCGCTGGTCTGGGGCGGCGTGGTCTCATGCACAACGCCCTGAATGACCGAGGACTGCAGCCATGAGTGAATTTCGTACCTACCTTTTGAGTCTGCAAAGCCGCATCACGGCGGCTATCGAGGCCATCGAAGGCGAAGGCGGCGCGCGCTTTCGCGCCGACGCCTGGCAGCGCCCGGCCGAGTCGCCGCTGCAGGGCGACGGCGTCACGCGCATCCTGGAGGGCGGGCGCGTGTTCGAGCGTGCCGGCTGCGGCTTCTCGCACGTCAGCGGCCCGCAGCTGCCGCCGTCGGCCACGCAGCACCGGCCCGAGCTGGCGGGCGCGCCGTTCGAGGCCATGGGCGTGTCCCTGGTCTTCCACCCGCGCAGCCCCATGGTGCCCACGGTGCACATGAACGTGCGCATGATCGCCGCCGGCCAGGCAGGCGGCGAGCCGGTGTGCTGGTTCGGCGGCGGCATGGACCTGACGCCGTACTACGGCTTCGACGAGGACGCGGTGCACTTCCACCGTACTTGCCGCGATGCGCTGGCGCCCTTCGGCGAGCAGCTCTACCCGCGCTTCAAGCAGTGGTGCGACGAGTACTTCTACCTGAAGCACCGCGATGAGCAGCGCGGCGTGGGCGGTGTCTTCTTCGACGACTTTTCCGAACTGGGCTTCGAGCGCAGCTTGGGCGTGACGCAAAGCGTGGGCGACGCTTTTCTGCCTGCCTACGAGCCCATCGTGCAGCGGCGCATGAACATGCCCTGGGGCGAGCGCGAGCGCGACTTCCAGCTGTACCGCCGCGGGCGCTACGTGGAGTTCAACCTGGTGTGGGACCGCGGCACGCACTTCGGCCTGCAGTCGGGCGGGCGCACGGAGTCCATCCTGCTGTCCATGCCGCCGCAGGTGGCCTGGAGCTACCGGCGCGAAGACCCGCCCGGCTCGCCCGAGGCGCAGCTCACCGAGCGCTTCCTGCAGCGCCGCGACTGGGTCTGACTCACTTTTTCATAGCTGCCTGCGCAGGCAGGACAAGGCCTACAGCACTATTTCGTGCTTAGGCTATATTGCCAACCATCTTTTTCTAGACAACCAGACCGCCCGATGACCACTTCCAAACAATCGGAATCCGCCGCCAAGCGGGACGTCTCCAAGCTCCAGCGCGCCATCGTCGATGGCCTGGAGGACGTCAAGGCGCAAGACATCCAGGTCTTCGACACCGAACACCTCTCGCCGCTGTTCGAGCGCGTGGTGGTGGCCACCGGCAGCTCCAACCGCCAGACCAAGGCGCTGGCCGCCAGCGTGCGCGACGCGGTGCGCGAGGCGGGATTTGCCAAGCCACGTACCGAGGGCGAAGACAACGGCGAGTGGATCATCGTGGACTGCGGCCCGGCCGTGGTGCACGTCATGCAGCCCGCTATCCGCCAGTACTACCGCCTGGAGGAAATCTGGGGCGACAAGCCCGTGCGCATGAAGCTGGGCGCGGCCAAGCCGCGCAAGACCACGGCGTCCGAGGACGCCTCGGCCCCGGCCAAGAAGGCCGCCGCGAAGAAGGCGCCGGCCAAGAAGGCGGCCGCCAAGACCACCGCTGCCGCGCCCGCCAAGGCGGCTGCCAAGGCCCCGGCGAAGAAAGCGCCAGCCAAGACTGCTGCCGCCAGCAAGACGGCTGCCGCGAAGACCCCGGCCGCCAAGAAGCCGGCGGCCAAGAAGGCAGCCGCCAAGGCGCCGGTCAAGACCGTGAAGGTGGGCCAGCCCGCTACCCGCAAGGCGGCACCGGCCAAGAAGGCCGCCGCCGCGCCCGTCAAGAAGGCAGCGCCGGCGAAGAAGGCCGCGGCCAAGAAGGCGCCGGCCCGGAAGGCCTGACCCGCTCGCTCCAGGCGATGAAGCTGCTGATCGTTGCCGTGGGCCAGCGCGTGCCCGACTGGGCGCAGACGGCCTACGACGACTATGCCAAGCGCTTCCCACCGGAGCTGAAAGTCGAGCTGAAGGCCGTCAAGACCGAACCGCGCGGCTCCAAGACGCTGGAAACCCTGTACGCCGCCGAGCGCGAACGCATCGAGGCGGCCATTCCGCGCGGCGCCCGCGTGGTGGCGCTGGACGAGCGCGGCACCAGCCTGACCACCAAGGCCCTGGCCGCGCGCCTGAAGGGCTGGCAGCTCGAGGGCGACGACGTGGCCCTGCTGATCGGCGGGCCGGACGGGCTGGACCCGGCCCTGCGCCAGGCGGCGCACGAGCGCATCCGCCTGTCCGACCTGACGCTGCCGCACGCCATGGTGCGGGTGCTGCTCATCGAGCAGCTGTACCGCGCCTGGTCGGTCAACGCCGGCCACCCCTATCACCGCGAATAGTCACCGCGGATCGTCGCGGCCACTCTCATTTTCATAGCTGCCGGCGCTTGATGGACGGGCGCTGAAGGCCGATTTCATTTAAAAAATGCCCGGCTTCATCTACCTCGCCTCGCAAAGCCCGCGCCGCAGCCAGCTGCTGACGCAGATCGGCGTGCGCCACGAACTGCTGCTGCCCAACGCGGCGGGCGACACGCCCGAGGACGCGGAAGGTCTGGAAGCCGTGCTGCCCGGCGAAGACCCGGCTGTCTACGTGCAGCGCGTCACCGCGCTGAAGCTGGACGCCGCCGTGGCGCGGCATGCGCGCCGGGGCCTGCCGGATGCGCCCATCCTGTGCTCCGACACCACGGTGGCGCTGCACGGCGCCATCCTGGGCAAGCCCGAGGACGGGCAGGGCGCCGCCCGCATGCTGGCCCAGCTGGCCGGGCAGGAGCACAGCGTGCTCACGGCCGTGGCGCTGTGGGCGGGCGGGCAGCGGCACGCGGCGCTGTCGGTGTCGCAGGTGCGCTTCGCGCCCATGGCCGCCGAACAGATCGCGGCCTATGTCGCCAGCGGCGAGCCGCTGGGCAAGGCTGGCGCCTATGGCATCCAGGGCCGGGCGGCGGCCTGGGTGCAGCACATGGCCGGCAGCTACTCCGGCATCATGGGCCTGCCCTTGTTCGAGACGGCCGAGCTGCTGCGCGCCGCCGGCGTGGCCTTCGAATAGGCCGCTACTAAAGGCCGCTACAGCGGGTGGCTGGCCAGCCGTCCGGTATCGGGGATGTGGATGGTGCGCCGCTCCATCTGGATCAGGCCGGCGTCGGCCAGCTCGTGCAGCACGCGCGAGAAATATTCAGGCGTGATGGACAGGCGCGAGGCAATGGTGGCTTTGCTCACCGGCAGAGAGATGCTGCGCGGCTGCGCCGCTCCGGCTGGTGCGCTGCAGCAGGACGGCATGTCATCCTCGGGCAGGGCGTTGAGCAGGTAGCCGATGACGCGCTGCGTGCCGCTGTGCAGGGTGTAGGCCTGCACGTCGTGCACCAGGCCGTGCAGGCGCCGCGATATGCCCGCCAGCATGCGCATGGCAAAGCGCGGCTCGCTCTCGATCTCGCGCACCACGGCAGCCTTGCCCACCGACAGCACCAGGCTGTCGGTGAGCGCCTGGGCGCTGACGATGTAGGGGCGCTCGGTGAACATCAGCGCCTCGGCAAAGCTGATGCCCGGGCCGGCCAGCTCGATGACCTTCTCCTGCCCGGCGGGAGAGAGGGCGTACAGCTTGATCTGTCCGGTGACGGTGACGTGGAACTCCTCGCATGGCAAGCCGACGCGAAACAGCGTTTCGCCGCGGGCGTACTCGCGCAGGCGGCAGCCGCTGGCCAGGCGCCGCAGTTCGGCCTGGGTCATTTCCTGGAACAGCGGTAGCGCGGCCAGGTAGCGCGGGATGTCGAATAGCGAGGTATCCATGCCTCCATTACAGGGAAAGCCCCGACAGCCCACCCTGACGGAGGTCAACGTCTCAATGCGACGTGCCCTCGCTGCGGGTGATCTTGTTCCAGACGTTGTATTTGCCCACCGGCTTCTTCATGGGCAGGCGCTTGACCTCGCGGAAGGTGGCAGCGTCATACACGACGATGGCGCCGTCCATCTCCCAGACGCTGGCCAGGGCGTAGCGGCCATCGCGGGTGAATTCGATGTGCGCCAGCGTCTTGCCCGGCTCGCGCACCTGGGCTACGGTCTGCAGCGTGCGCTTGTCGATGATGGTGAGCGTGTCCTTGCCCTGCGGGCTCATCATCGAGTCGGTCCAGGCATACGGCGTGGCCTCGTGGCTGCGCATGAAAAAGCCCGGGCCGGGCGTCTTCAGCGTGCGCACGTTATTCCAGGTCTTCATGTCGATCACGTCCACGGCCCCGCCGCCCAGGTTGGGGCTGGCCAGCACGGTGGTGCCGTTCCAGGCGAAGGTGATGCCCGAGCCCAGGTGCGGCATGCCGGCGATCGGCAGATCGGCCACCTTGGTGCGCGCGTCCAGGTTCACCACCTGGGCGCTGGCGCGCTCGTCGCCACCGCTCTTGGGGCGCGTGGCGCCCAGCACGTGGCGGTAGCTCTGGTCGAAGAAGAAGTCGTCCAGCGGCTCGCTCAGGGGCGTGCGGCGCACGCCAAGGTAGCCGGGTTTGGCAATGGCCTCGCCCATCTTGTAGTCGTGCACCAAGCCGTCGTGGATGGGCTCGGCCTTCGGGTCGTAGGAGATCTCCCAGATCTCGGGAATGTCCTTGAGCGCCACCACGAAGCTGCTGCGCGGCGTGGCGTCGTACACCGCCGACACGCGCGAACTGGCCTTGCCATCCAGCGTGGCAGCCGCGTAGGTCTTCACCAGGTTCAAGTCGGCGTCGAACAGCGCCAGCGTGTGCGGCAGGTAGTTGGCGGCCATGACCCAGCGGCCGTCGCCGCTCACCGCCACGTTGCGCATGTTCAGGCCGGCGCGCACCTCGGCCACCACGGCCAGGCGCCACAGGTCGTACTTGGTGATCCAGCCGTCGCGCGAGCCGAAGAACACATAGCGCCCGTCGGGCGTGAACTTCGGCCCGCCGTGCAGCGCGTAGCGGCTGGCAAAGCGGGTGATGACCTCGAAACGGTCGCCGTCCAGCAGCGAGATGTGGTGGTCGCCCCCTTCGACGACGACGAACAGGTTCATCGGGTCGGCGTTCCACTTCGGGCGCACCGGCTCGTCGGCTGGCAGCGGCGTGAAGCTGCGCGAAGCGCGGATGTCGTCCTCATCCCAGCGCGGCGCCGGCTCCACGGGGCTGCGCACCCAGGCGGCCAGGGCCTCGATCTCGGCCGCACCCAGCTGGTCGGCAAAGCCGGGCATCTGCGTGGCCGCGCGGCCATGCTGGATCACGCGCACCACCTCCGCCGGGCGGATGCGCTCCAGGCTCTCGGGCAGCAGGGCCGGGCCCATCAGGCCGGTGCGCTGCGCGCCGTGGCAGGAGGCGCAGTGCTGCTGGTAGAGAGCAGGGGCATCGGCCGCCTGGGCCTGGGCCAGCCAGGCGAGCGCGGCGGCGCAGAGGAGGCGGACGATCTTATGCATGGGCGATCTCGATGGTGCGGCGTGCGTCTTTCCTGGCGGACGCTTCGAACGGAGTGCTGGCAGCGCCCACCTCGGCGTCGCTCAGGTAGCAGCCCGGGTCTTCGAACCAGAAGTTGCCCGTGAGCTGCTGGGCGCGCACGCGGGTGTTGCCATTGCAGATGGACAGGTATTGGCACGATGCGCAGCGGCCCTGCACGGGGCGCGGGTGTTGCTTCAAACCCGCCATCAGCGGGTCGCTGGTGTCGTTCCAGATCTGCGAGAAGGGCCGCTCGCGCACGCTGCCCAGGTCGTGGTGCCACCACATGGTGTCGGGGTGTACGTGGCCCAGGTTGTCGATGTTGGCCACCATCTGCCCGCTGGCGTTGCCGCCCCAGGCCACCAGGCGCTGGCGCAGTGTTTCTTCCCACTGCGGCAGGTGCCGGCGCACCCAGTGCAGCAAATAGGGGCCGTCGGCGTCGTTGTTGCCGCTGACGTAGTCATCCAGGCTACCGGCCTGCGCGGCGGCCCAGGCACGGTCGAACAGCAGGTCCATGGCGGCGCGGGTGGCCTGGTGGTGCGCGTCCTTGTCGCGGTGGATGTTGCCGCGCCCGGCGTAATTCAGGTGCGAGAAGTAGAACTTGTGCGCGCCCACCTCCTGCATCAGGTCGAGCAGGGCGGGCAGGTCGTGGCCGTTCATGGCCGTCATGGTGTAGCGCAGGCCCACCTTCACGCCCACCCGATCCAGGTGGCCGATGGCGGCGAGGCTGCGGTCGAACGCACCGTCGAGCCGGCGGAATTGGTCGTGCGTGGCGCGCAGCCCGTCCAGGCTGATGCCCACGTAGTCGAAGCCCGCGCCTGCGATGCGCGCGGCCATGGGCGCGTCGATCAGCGTGCCGTTGGTCGACAGGCCGGTGTAAAAATCCATGTCGCGCGCACGCGCCGCGATCTCGAAGAGGTCGGGCCGCAGCAGCGGCTCGCCGCCCGAGAGGATGAGCGCCGGCACGCCGAAGGCCTTGAGGTCGTCCATCACCGTGAACACCTCCGAAAGCGACAGCTCGCCGGCGTAGTCGTGGTCGGCCGACAGGGCGTAGCAGTGCTTGCAGGTCAGGTTGCAGCGGCGGATCAGGTTCCAGATGACGACCGGGCCGCGCGCCTTGCGCTCGCGGGTCTGAGGGTAGGCGCCGGTGGCTTGGGCTTGCGCGAGTTCGCGCATGTACTGGCTGATGCGAAACATGGGTTAGTCCTTCAGGCGCAGGCCGGTCTTTTTCAGGATGGCCGTGGAGTACAGGATGTCGTGGCCGCGGCAGGCGCTGCCCAGCAGCGCGGCCACCTCGTCGGCCTGGCTGCGCACCGCCTCGCGGCTGGTGCCGTGCAGCATGGCGAACAGGTTGTAGGGCCAGCCCGGCAGGTGGCGCGGGCGGCGGTAGCAGTGCGAGACGAAGGGCAGGGCAGCCACGCGCGGGCCGAGCGCGGCGACGTGCTCGTCGCCCACGTCCCACACGCTCATGCCGTTGGCCGTGTAGCCCAGTCGGTAGTGGTTGGGCACGGCGCCGATGCGGCGGATCAGGCCGTCCTGCAGCATCTGCGCCAGGCGCTGGCGCACCTGCTCGCCGGGCACGCCCAGCATGGCGCCCACGGCCTCGTAGGGGCGGGCCACCAGCGGCAGGCCCCCCTGGGTGGCGGCGATCAGGGCGCGGTCGAAGGCGTTCAGCGCCATGGCTGCTCTTCGGTAAGCCGGAGCGCGGGCAGGCGCAGCTCGACGAAATATTCTTCTTCCTTGGGGAAGGCCAGGACGGCCAAGCCGGTGGCGGCCTCGATGCGCGCCAGGGCGGCCTGCGCCAGTGCGGGCGTCTCGGCGGCGACGACGAACCACATGTTCAGCGCGTGCGTGCGGCGGTAGTTGTGCGCCACCTCGGCAAAGGCGTTGACCTGAGCGGCCACGGCGTCGAAACGTTCCTCGGGCACGGCGATGGCGGCCAGCACGAACTGCCCGCCGGCGCGCTCGATCTGGAACAGCGGGCCGAAGCGCGTCAGCACGCCGCAGGCCAGCAGCTGGTGCAGGCGCTCCAGCACGCGCTCCTCGCTCCAGCCCAGCGCCTGGCCAACGGCGGCGAATGGCCGGTCGGTCAGCGGAAAGCCGCCGTGCAGGTGGTCGATGAGGCGGGCGTCCTCAGTGGTGAGCATGGCGGGTTCCGCGGCAGGTTTCAAGCAAAATCGGCCTGAAACGCTTACTGGGTAAGCGTTGGCCGCTATTGAAATGTGAGTGCATGGCGGTCCTCGGCGGCGGCGGGTGCGTGCTGCGCGAAGCGTCGCGCGCCGGTCTGCTTGAAGCGCTGGGTGGAAAACAGCACGGCGTGGGCGAAACCGTCGAGGCCGGCGGCGCGGCGCGCCTGGTGCACGCGTGCCAGCACCGAGCCGCGGTCGCGCCCGTGCACCATGCAGTACAGGCTGAAGGGCCAGCCCGGGGCGCGGGCGCGGCGGTAGGCCAGCGTCACCCCGTCCTGGTGCGCCAGCGCCCGGCCCAGCGCGTCGGCCTGGGCGTCGGGCACGTCGAACACCGTCATGGCGTTGGCGCCGTAGCCCAGCTCGTGGTGGCGCACCACCACGCCGAAGCGCGCCAGCGTGCCCTGCGCCGACCAGCGCCCGAGGGTCTCCAGCACGGCGGCGGTGTCCAAGCCCAGGCGCGCGGCCCAGTCGCCGTAGGGGCGCTCGTTCAGCGGCAGGCCCTGCTCGGCCAGCGCCGCCAGAGGCCAGTCGGCGGGGCCGAGCGCCGCAGCGGCGCTGCGCGTGGGACGGGCCTGCTGCGGGCCGTGGCCCAGGTCGAAGGCGGTGTCGATGCGGTAGGGCCGCAGCATGGGCAGGCGCAGCACGCGCAGGGCAGCGTCCTGCTCGATGGCCTGCAGCAGCGCCTCGACCTGCGCCGCATCGCGCCCGGTGGCGACGAACCACAGGTTGACCTGGTGCTCGCGGGCGTAGTTATGGTTCACGCCGGCGTGCGCGGACACCAGGTCCGCCACCTGCTGTAGCCGCTCGGGCGGCACGGCCATGGCCGCCAGCGTGGAGGCGCCGCCCGCGCCGGGCGCGAACACCGCGCCGATGCGGCTGAACGCGCCGGCCTGGTGCAGCCGGGCGTAGCGGCGCAGCACTTCGTCCTCATCCAGCGCCAGCGCCGCGCCCAGCGCCTGGAAGGGCCGCAGGCACAGCGGAAAGCCGCGCTGCCAGGTGTTGAGCAGCGCCATGTCGAGCGGGTGCTGCGCCGGCATTCAGAACCCCATGCGCTGCGCGCGCGCCGTGAAGAAGATGCCGCTGGGCGCATCCACCGCCAGGCTGGCCTGCAGCTGGCGCGTGTGCGTGTCGTAGACCTGCACGCGGTTGTCGTCGCGGCAGCTGATCCACAGCGATTCGCCGCGCGGGGTGAACTCCATGTGCAGCACGGCGCGGCCGGGCTCCAGGGTCTGCACCACCTGCCGGCTGGGGGTGTCGATGACCTGCACGCGGTGGTAGTCGGGCACGGAGAAGTTGACCCAGACCTGGCGCCCGTCCGGCCGCGCCATGACGAACACTGGCTGGCCGGCGACGGGGATGCGGCCGACCTCCTGCCAGGTGTCGGTGTCCACCACCAGCACCTCGTGCCGCCCGATGGCCGGCAGGTAGGCATGGCGCCCGGCCACGGCCCAGCCGCGCAGGTGCGGCATCTTGTACACGGGCAGGGGCTGCTGGCCACGGCCGTAGCCGGCCAGGATGCGGCGTGCGCGCGGTGCGTCGTCCCACAGGTCGACCATGGCCAGGCCATCCTCGCCGAACAGGCCGGCGATGTAGTGGCGCCCGCTGGGCGAGAGCAGCGCGTCGTAGGGCTGGCGGCCGATGCCGGGCAACTGCGTGATGCGCGGCTGGCGCGGGTCGCTGCAGTCGGCGATGCAGATGGCTTCGGCGTCGAACAGGCTGTAGATGAAGCGCCGCTGGGGCAGGTCGGCCAGGCCCACGACGCGCGAGCGCTCGCCGCTGGCGGTAAGCGCCGGCACGTCGGCCAGCAGCTCCAGGCTGTGAGCGTCGAAGATCTTGATGCCGCCGGGCTGGTAGTTCTGGGCCACCACCAGCGAGCCGTCGGCGCTGATGGCGCCGCCGATGGAGTTGCCGGCCTGTAGCACGCGGGCGGCGATGCGCTGGGCGAGCAGGTCCACCTGGGTGAGGCCGCCGTCGCGCCCGAACACGTAGGCAAAGCGCTCGTCGCGCGAGAACACCACGGAGGCATGCGACAGGTCGCCCAGGCCTTCGACGCGGCCTATGGCCTCGCGCCGGCTGGTGTCGACCAGGGTGAGCGCGCCGTGGGCGCGCTCGATGACCACGCCCAGGTCGCCCGTGCCACGCAGGGCCGTAGGGGCGGCGGCCGGCGTGGCCGGGTGGGAGGTCGCCAGCGCGCAGCCCGTGGCCAGCAGGGGCGCGGCGGCGGACAGGGACAGCAGGGCGCGCCGTTTCATGGAGTTCATGGGGCAGGGCTCCTGTTCGTTTCTTCGGGAAAGCCGCCGGCCAGCTGCTGGGCGATCCACAGCGCCTCGCTGCCCCGGAGCAGGGCGCTCCAGGGCGGCATGGGCGTGCCGGGAATGCCGTGGGTGATGACGGCGGCCAAGTATTCGGGCGGCTTGGCGGCCAGGGCCTCGCGGGTGAGCGCGGGCCCCAGGCCGCCGGTCAGGCGCATGCCATGGCACGAACCGCAGTCCTGGCGCACCATGCGCACCAGCTGCGCAGCGCGCCCGGGCGCCGGCTCGGGCGCGGCCGGCTGCGCTGCGGCGGCAGTCGCCAGCAGCGCGCAGGCCAGGGGCAGGAGGGCGGTCCGTACCATGTCAAGCTCCTGCCGCGTCAGTACACGTCGTGCTGCGTGTTGTAGACGTTGAAGTGGCCGGTGGGCGTGATCAGGCGCGGGTCCTTGATGACCTTCTTCAGCTTCAGCGTCTTGTCATCCACCACGACCAGGGCGCTTTCCTTGTCCTTGGCCGACCACACGGCGAACCACACCTCGTCGCCCGCCTTGTTGTACTCGGGCTGGGTCACGCGCTTGGCGCCGCCGTCGTTGGCCAGGCCGGCCCACTCGGCGATGGGCAGGGTCTGGTAGCCCTTGTCCAGGTTCTTGATGTCGAACACGACCACCGCCTGCGAGACCTTCGGGTCAGGATTCAAAGGTGCGTCGGACCACAGGTTGCCGGACTTGGGGTGCGTCTTGATGAACAGCGCGCCGCCGCCCGGGCCCTTAAGCTTGGCCACTTCCTTGAAGGCGTACTTCGGGTGCTTCTTGGGGTCGGTGCCGATCAGCGAGATGGTCTCGTCGCCCAGGTGGCCGGTGGCCCAGACGGGGCCGTAGGTGGGGTGGGTGAAATTGGCACCGCGCCCGGGGTGGGGGATCTTGCCGACTTCGGTCAGGCCCGCCAGCTTGCCGTCCTTGGCGTCGATGGCGGCGATCTTGTTGCTGTTGTTGGCAGCCACCATGAAGTAGCGCTTGCTCGAATCCCAGCCGCCGTCATGCAGGAAGGGGGCGGAGCCGATCTCGGTGGTCTTGAGCGCGTTCAGGTTGGAGTAGTCCACCAGCATGGTCTTGCCGGTTTCCTTCACGTTGACCAGAAATTCCGGCTTGTAGTGCGAGGCCACGATGGAGGCCACGCGCGGCTCGGGGTGGTATTCCTGCGTGCCCACCACGTTGCCGCGCGTGGAGACGATCTTCAGGGGCTCCAGCGTGGCGCCGTCCATGATGGTGTACTGGGGCGGCCAGTAGGCGCCGGCAATCGCCAGCTTGTCCTCGTAGCCCTTGAACTTGGAGGTGTCGACCGAGCGCGCCTCCAGGCCCACGCGGATCTCGGCCACGTTGTCGGGCTTTTCCATCCACAGGTCGATCATGTTGATCTTGGCGTCGCGCCCGATCACGAACAGGTAGCGTCCCGAGGCCGACATGCGCGAGATGTGCACCGCGTAGCCGGTCTTGACGATGTTGATGATCTCCTTGGTGTCGCCGTCGATCAGCGCCACTTCGCCGGTGTCGCGCAGCGTGGTGGAGAAGATGTTGTCCAGGTTGTAGCTGTTCATCTTCTTCTTGGGGCGCGCCTCCGGCGGCACGATCACCTTCCAGGTGTTCTTGGCATCCTGCAGGCTCCACTCGGGCGGTGTGGGAGGGTCCTGCTGGATGTAGCGGGCCATCATGTCCACCGTGGCCTCGTCCATCTCGCCCGAGGTCTGCCAGTTGGGCATGCCGGCCGGCGAGCCGTAGGCGATGAAGACCTTGAGGTAGTCCGTGCCCTTGGGCAGGGTGACGTCGGGGGTCAGCGGCTTGCCGGTGGCGCCCTTGCGCAGCACGCCGTGGCAGCCGGCGCAGCGCTCGAAGTAGATCTGGCGCGCGCGGTCGAACTCCGCCTGCGTCATCTTCGGCGCCTTGGGGTTGGTGCTCTGGTACATGGGCACGTCCGCCAGCGGCGAGGTGCCGGCCTGGTAGTTCAGCTCCGGCTTGGAGACATCCTTGTCATGCTGGGCCATGGCGCCGGCCGACACCAGGGCGGCGGCCGCCAGAGCGATCAGCCTGGCCTTCCTCATTGCGGTCATTGTGGTTCCTCTGCGTCTCTCGGATCAGCGCTTGGATGGGTGCGGGCACCTGCCCTGGCCCCTCGCGTGAGGTCGCTGTTCACCCCTCTTTTTGCGAGTGCATGCATGCTCGCGCCGCCCGCCGCCGGTGTCCTTGACCTGGTTCAAGGACGCACAAAGGGCAGGCCAGAACAATCCGGTCCAACCCCATGACGGCAGCAGCCGAGGAAAGGCAGGACATGAGCTTTGTGGAAGACGCACGCTGGTTCACCGCGGCGCCACCCGCCGCCCAGGCAGGCGTGCCCGGGCATGTGACGCTGGTGGGCGCGGGGCCGGGCGATCCGGAGCTGCTGACGCTGCGCGCCGTGAAGGCGCTGCGCAACGCCCGCCTGGTGCTGTACGACCACCTGGTAGGCAAGGAGGTACTGCAGTACGTGCCAGCGGATGCCGACCTGATCTACGTGGGCAAGGAGGCCGCGCACCACACCCTGCCGCAGGAGTCCATCATCGACCTGATGGTGCGCCTGGCGCGCAGCGGGCGCAGCCTGGTGCGCCTGAAGGGCGGCGACTGTTTCGTTTTCGGCCGCGGCGGCGAAGAAGCCATTGCGCTGGCCGAGCAGGGCATCGCCTTCGACATCGTGCCCGGCATCACCTCGGCCCAGGGCGCGGGCGCCTACGCCGGTATTCCGCTCACCCACCGCGACCACGCCGGCACGCTGGTCTTCGCCACCGGCCACCTGTGCGGGCGCGACGAGGTGGCGCTGGACTGGGCGGCCCTGGCCCGCCCGCGCCAGACGGTGGTCATCTACATGGGCCTGTCCACGCTGCCCATCATCAGCCGCGAGCTGCAGGCGCACGGCCTGCCCGCAGACACCCCGGCCGCGCTGGTGGAGCAGACCACGCTGCCCGGCCAGCGCTGCATCAGCGGCACGCTGGGCGGGCTGCCCGAGCTGGCCCGGGCGCACGGCATACGTCCGCCGGCGCTGATCGTGATCGGCCACGTGGTGGCCCTGCAGCAGCACATCGCCAGGGGTCTGCGCGCCCAGTTCGTATAGCGGTGGTGGATGCGGCTTTCAGGCATCATGAAAGCCTCATGCAACAAGACATTCTCATCAACTGGTCGCCCCAGGAAACGCGCGTCGCCGTGGTCGAAAACGGCGCCGTGCAGGAGCTGCACGTGGAGCGCACGCTGGAGCGCGGCCTGGTCGGCAACGTGTACCTGGGCAAGGTCTCGCGCGTGCTGCCGGGCATGCAGTCGGCCTTCATCGACATTGGCCTGGAGCGCGCGGCCTTCCTGCACGTGGCCGACGTGTGGCACCGCCAGGAGGGCGGCGAGGCCCCGATGTTCGCGCGCAAGGGCGAGCCGCCAGTGCCCATCGAGCGCCAGGTCTTCGAGGGCCAGCCGCTCATGGTGCAGGTCATCAAGGACCCCATCGGCAGCAAGGGCGCGCGCCTGTCCACGCAGATCAGCATCGCCGGGCGGTTGCTGGTCTTCCTGCCGCAGGATGATCACATTGGCGTGTCGCAGAAAATCCCCGCGGCCGAGCGCGATGCGCTGCGCGCGCGGCTGCAGGCGCTGGTGGGCGGCAAGGCCTCGGGCGGCGGGGGCGGCTTCATTCTGCGCACCAATGGCGAGGATGCCGGCGACGCCGAGCTGGCCGAGGACATCGCCTACCTGCGCAAGACCTGGGGCCGCATCCGCCAGGCGGCCACCAAGCTGCCGGCCGGCTCCCTGCTGCATCAGGACCTGAACCTGCTGCAGCGCGTGCTGCGCGACCTGGCGGGCGAGCAGACGCAGTCGATCCGCCTCGATTCGCGCGAGCAGTTCACGCTGCTGATGGAGTTCGGCGCCGAGTTCATGCCGGCCGCGGCGCCCAAGCTGCAGCTGTACAAGGGCGAGCGGCCGATCTTCGACCTGTACTCCATCGACGAGGAGATCGCCCTGGCCCTGGGCCGGCGCGTGCAGCTCAAGTCCGGCGGCTACCTGATCGTGGACCAGACCGAGGCCCTCACCACCATCGACGTGAACACCGGCGGCTACGTGGGCGCGCGCAATTTCGACGACACCATCTTCAAGACCAACCTGGAGGCGGCCGGCGCGATCGCGCGCCAGCTGCGCCTGCGCAATCTGGGCGGCATCGTGATCGCGGACTTCATCGACATGGTGCGCGAGGACCACCGCGCCGCCGTGCTGGCCGAGTTCAAGAAGCAGCTGGCGCGCGACCGGGTGAAGACCATGGTGGGAGGTTTCTCGCAACTGGGGCTGGTGGAGATGACGCGCAAGCGCACGCGCGAGTCGCTGGCCCATATGCTGTGCGAGCCGTGCCCCACCTGCGCCGGCGTGGGCGAGGTCAAGACGGCGCGCAGCGTCTGCTACGACATCCTGCGCGAGGTGCTGCGCGAGGCGCGGCAGTTCAACCCCATGGAATTCCGCGTGGTGGCCTCGCCCAAGGTGGTGGAGCTCTTCCTGGACGAGGAGAGCCAGCACCTGGCCGGGCTGTCGGATTTCATCGGCAAGCCGATCTCGCTGCAGGCCGAGAGCGGCATGGGACAGGAGCAGTACGACATCGTGCTGCTGTAGCGGCCGGGCTGCGCCCGGCGCTCATCAGGCGTCGATCTGCATGGCAGGGCGTGCCTGCACCCGCTCCAGCCAGGCCTGCACACGGGGATGGGCGGCCACGGGCGCGCCGAGGTGGGCGCTGTAGCCGATCACGGCGCTGACCACCAGGTCCACCAGTGAATAGTCCTGCCCCAGCATCCAGGGCGCCGCTTGCAGGTGCCCGTCCAATACGGCCAGGAGGGTGCTGAGACTGTCCAGCACCTGCGCTCGCTCCGTGTCGGGCGTTGCCGGCTCGCTCCCGTCAGAAACCTCCAGGCGCGGCAGCAGCGCGCAGTAGCTGACATAGGCCCACGTGCTCCACGACAGCGCCTGCAGGGCTTGGGGCGTGCCCGGCTGCGGCCACAGGCCACGCGCCACGCCGTAGGTATGGCCCAGCCAGAGGTGGATGGCCAGCGCCTCGAACAGGGGTGCGCCGTTGACGGTCAAGGTCGGGACCTTGCCGTTCGGGTTGAGGGCGCGGAACTGCGGCGTGTGCTGCTCGCCAGCACGGATGTCGATTTTCACGCGCTCGTGGGGGATGCCCAACTCGGCGAGGGCGTAGGCGATTGGCGTGGCGCTGGACATGGGGTGCCAGTACAGGACGATGGACATATATGAGACTCCTTGGCTTGCAGGCCGTTGGTTGAGGGAGCCGCGACTGTAGAAAGCATTGCGGACAGCTTTGGCCCTCAATGGGCGCTACAGTGGCGCCATGTTGTCCTCGTCCACCCGGCTGCTGCGGCTGCTGGCCCTGCTGTCCACCCGCCGCCACTGGCCGGGCGCCGACCTGGCCGAAAGCCTGCAGGTGCATCCGCGCACCCTGCGCCGCGACGTTGACCGGCTGCGCCAGCTCGGCTATCCCGTGCATGCCAGCAGCGGGGTTGCCGGCGGCTATGCCTTCAGGGCCGGACGTGACCTGCCGCCGCTGCTGCTGGACGACGAAGAGGCGCGTGCCGTCTCGATCGCGCTGCGCACGGCTACCGCGGCGGGTGGCATGGAGGAGCCCGCCCTGCGCGCGCTCGTCAAGCTCGAACACGCCATGCCCACCCGGCTGCGCCAGCAGATGGACGTGCTGCGCTCGGCCATCCTGCCGCTGGACGCCGCCGGGCCGGTGGTGGAGGCCGCCTTGCTGGTGGGTCTGGCCTCGGCTTGCCATGAACAGCTGCGAGTGGGATTCGCCTATACCGATGGGCAGGGACGGGGCAGCGAGCGCAGCGTGGAGCCGCATGGCCTGGTGCATGCGCAGCAGCGCTGGTATCTGGTCGCTTGGGACTGTGCCCGCGGCGACTGGCGCACCTTCCGCGTGGACCGCATCGAGGGCGCGCCCCGTATGGGTGGGCACTTTGCCCCGCGGCCTTCACCCGATGGCGGTGACCTGAAGGCGTACGTCGCACGGTCGCTGACGGCGCCGCTGGCGCAGGTGCCCGCGCGCATCGTGCTGCATGCGCCGCACGCGCAGCTGGCGCGGCGCATTCCCGCATCTGCCGGGACGCTGCGCCCGCTGGGCGACCACAGCTGCGAGCTGGAGTGCGCTACCCACGCACCCTGCACGCTGGTGTACTGGCTGATGGCGCTGGAGGTGGACTTCCAGGTGCTGGCACCCGACGACCTGGTGGACCGGGTGCGCGCCGCGGCTGAGCGGGCGCTGCGGGGCTGCACGGGCGTGCGTCCTGAAGCGCCCGTGCATCACTGAGATTTTTACTATTTAAATAGTAGCAGCCAGCGCTTGACGGGAGCGGGTTTGAGCCCGATTTAACCCTAAACCACGGTTAGAGCCGGCGCAGCCGCTCCAGCGCCGTGCGCAGCGTCTCGTCCTCCTTGGCGAAGCAAAAGCGCACGGTGCGCTGATCGAAGCCATCGCCGTAGAAGGCCGACACGGGAATGGCGGCCACGCCGGCCTCGTGCACCAGCCATTCGCAGAACTGCATCTCCGGCAGGTCGCTGATGGCGGAGTAGTCCACGCACTGGAAGTAGCTGCCGTTGCTGGGCAGCAGGCGCAGGCGCGATCCCTCCAGGCCCTGGCGGAACAGATCGCGCTTGGCCTGGTAGAAGCCGGCCAGCTGAAGGTAGGGCGCGGGGTTTTGCAGGTACTGGGCGATGCCGTGCTGCATGGGCGTGTTCACCGTGAACACGTTGAACTGGTGCACCTTGCGGAACTCGGCCGTCAGCGCCGCAGGGGCCGCCACGGCGCCCACTTTCCAGCCGGTGACGTGCAGCGTCTTGCCGAAGCTGGAGACGATGAAGCTGCGCTCGGCCAGGCCGTCAAAGCGCGCGGCGCTCTCGTGCTGCCGGCCGTCGAAGACCATGTGCTCGTACACCTCGTCGCTGATGAGCAGCACGCCCGTGGGCGCCAGCAGCTCCTGCAGGTGCAGCATTTCTTGCTGGCTCCAGATGGTGGCGCTAGGGTTGTGCGGCGTGTTGAGGATCAGCAGGCGGGTGCGCGGGCTGAGGGCGGCGGCGATCTGGTCGAAGTCCGGGCGGAAGCTGCCGGGCGTGAGCGGCACGCGCACGACGGTGGCACCGGCCATCTCGATGGCTGGCACATAGCAGTCGTAGCACGGCTCCAGCACGATGACCTCGTCGCCCGGCTGCACGCAGGCCAGCACGGCCGTGAGGATGGCCTGGGTGGCGCCGGCGGTGATGGTGATTTCGCTGTTGGCGCAATACCGGCGGGCGTGGAGTGCTTCAATTTTTGAAGCAACCGCAGCGCGCAGCGCGGGCACGCCAGGCATGGGCGGGTACTGGTTGTGGCCATCCTGCATGGCCCGCGACACGGCATCCACCAGCGCCGGATCGCAAGCGAAATCGGGAAAACCCTGCCCCAGGTTGACGGCCCCGCGCTCGGCCGCCAGGGCGGACATGACGGCAAAGATGGTGGTGCCCACGTTCGGCAGGCGGCTGGGAAAGCTGGGAGTGGTCATGGTGTACGGGTTAACAATCCGAAGGCCGCGGAGCAGGCCATGCAAGCAGACGCCGTGGAGCGGGCTTTGCCCGGCCTCCGGTGGCGTCCCACTGGGGAAGGCGCGCAGCAGCGTCTCAGGGGGATTCACAGCTCAGGGGATTCAGAGTTCATAGTCGTGCACGTGTCCGGTCATGGCGCGGCCAATCAGGTCGCGGCTCAGTCGGTCACTGAGCAACTCGGCAAAGCGGTACACGAAATTGCGCAGGTAGGCGCCGCGCTTGAAAGCGACGCGCGCCACGCTTTGGCCGAACAGGTGGCCCACCGGGCGCACCACCAGGTCGCCCAGCGGGTCGTCGCGCATGGCCATCTCGGCCACGATGCCTATGCCCAGGCCCAGGCGCACGTAGGTTTTGATGACGTCCGAGTCAATAGCCTCCAGCACGATGCGCGGCTGCAGCTTGCGCGTGGCGAACGCCTGGTCGATCTTGCCCCGGCCGGTGAACGAGGGGTGGTAGGTGATGAGGGACTCGTGCGCCAGGTCGTCCAGGCCGACCCGGTCCTTCTGCGCCAGCGGGTGGCCGGCGGGCAGCACCAGCACGTGCTGCCATTCGTAGCAGGGCAGGGTGACCAGGTCGGGGTAGTCGGCCAGCGACTCCGTGGCCATGCCGATCTCGGCCACCTCGTCGATGACCATCCGGGCCACCTCGTGCGGCGTGGCCTGGTGCAGGCTGATGTTCACCTTGGGGTACTGCTCGCGCAGCTTGGCCACTGGCAGCGGCAGCACGTAGCGCGCCTGGGTGTGGGTGGTGGCGATCGACAGCGTTCCGCTGTCCTGCTGGCTGTACTGCTCGCCAATGCGCTTGAGGTTGCCCACCTCACGCATGATGATCTCGATGCTCTTGAGCACGTGCAGGCCAGGCTCCGTGACACGCTTGAGGCGCTTGCCGTGGCGCGCGAAGATGTCCACGCCCAGCTCGTCTTCCAGCTCGATGATGGCCTTGGAGACACCCGGCTGCGAAGTGTGCAGCGCCTTGGCCGCTTCGGTCAGGTTGAGATTGCGGCGCGAGGCTTCCTGGACGAAGCGGAATTGGTGCAGGTTCATGACTCAATCGTTCTATAGAACCTGTTTATTATGTCTCAAAATTCTAAAGAAACAGCCTCCGCAGCGATGTCGGCCATGAGGGCAACCATGCGCTCGTCTTCGCCAATGGGCGGGCTGAGCGTGATGCGCAGGCCCGGATGGGCCGCGGCCAAGGCCTGCGCCATACCCGGCAGGTCTTCGCGTACGTGCCGGCCGGCGCCCAGAAAGAGGGGCACGATGGCGATGTGCGTCACCTTCAACGCAGCCAGCTCGGCTACGGCGGCGTCCAGCGGGGGCTCGCACAGCTCCAGATAGGCGCACCGGCAGGGCAGCTGCGGCTGGGCTGCCTGCAGGCGCGCACGTACGGCTTCCATGGGGGCGCGCCACAGCGGATCGCGCGAGCCATGGGCAAAGAGGATGACGCCGCCGACCATACTCATCTCCTGAGCACCAGCCAGCCAAATGCCGCCAGTGATAGTGCGCTGTAGATCAGCCCGGGCGCGGCCGCGGTGAGCCAGGGCGACCAGTGCTGCAGATTGCCGGCAAAGCCGAACAGGTTGTTCAGCAGAAAGAAGCTGATGCCGGCCATCACCCCGCCGAACACATAGCCGGCGATGCCGCCGGAGCGGAAGTGCAGGTAGGCGAACGGCAGCGACAGCACCACCATCACCAGGCAGCTCAAGGGGTAGAACACCTTGCGCCAGAACTCGATCTCGTAGCGCTGGGCCGACTGGCCATTAGCCTGCAGGTGCCGTACATACTGGAACAGCTCGATGGTGGCCATCTTGTCCGGCTTGAGCAGCGAGGCGCCGACCATGCTGGGGGTGATGCGCGTGCTCCAGCGCAGCTGGGCCTCGGTCGTGCGCTGCACACGCAGCTGGTCGTCCCGGCCGTGCTCGAAGAGGCTGCTGCGCACCTGCTGCAGGTTCCAGGCCTCGCCGCTGTCGTCGAAGTCGCCCAGCTCGGCCGACAGCGTGGCGGCCACACGGCCCTGCTCGTCGAACTCAAACACGCGTATGCCACGCATGCGCCCGTCCGTGCCCAGGGCCCGCACGTTGATGGCGCGTGAATGGCTGCCCTGGCGCTCCTTGAGCCACGCGCCGGTGGCGCCGGTGCTGAGCTGGCCCAGGTGGCGCGCGCCCACCAGCTGCGCCGCCCGTTCGCTGGCCGGTGCGATGTAGTCGCCCACGGCGAAGGTCAGCACCACGAAGGCACCGCCCAGCATCAGCAGCGTGCCAAGAGCGCGGCCCGGCCCCAGGCCGCTGGTGCGCATGATGGTGAACTCCGAGCTTTGCGCCAGCCGTGCCATCACGAAGATGGTGCCTATCAGCACGGTGATGGGGAGCAGCTCATATAAATGCTGCGGCAGGCTGAGGATGACGTACAGCAAAGCCTGCGAGAGCTGATAACCGCCGGGCCCGCTGCGCCCCACCCAGCGCAGCTCGTCCACCAGGTCGAAGAAGAAGAACAGCGCCAGGAAGGCCAGCGTCACGAAGCCGACGCTGACAGCAACTTCGCGGTAGATGAGACGGCGCAGCGTATTCATCGCCCGGCCACCTTGCGCAGCGCACCGCGCAGCGACCACTGGTTGTGACGCGCCGTCAGCAGCAACAGGCCCAGCGCCAGCATGCCGCCATGCAGGGTGCCCATGAAGGGCAGCAGGGCCAGGCGGCCGCTGGCGATCCAGCTTTGTCCCACGGTCATGAGGTTGTAGTAGATGATGAAAGCGAACAGGGCCAGCAGCATGCTGGTGCTGCGGCCGGCGCGCGGGTTGACCACGGCCAGCGCCAGCCCCAGCACGACGAAGTTGAGCACCGCCATCACCAGGCCGAGGCGCCAGGCCAGCTCTGCCCGGTAGGCGGGCTCGGGGTTCCTGGCCAGCTCAAGGGTGTCGCGCGTCTTCACGGCTGCCTCCTCCGGGCTGCCGCTGGAAGCCGGGCCGATGCGCGTGCCGTATTCGGCAAACTCGCTCAGGCGCATGCCGGGCTTGTCCAGCGCGGTTTCCAGCCGCTGGCCGTGGCTGAGCACGGCGATGCGCTCGCCCTGCTCGACCTTCAGCCGCGCGCCCTGGGCGGAGGTGACGGTCTCGCGCGTGGGCTCGGTGGTGGCGATGAAGACGTTGCTGGCGGCGTTGGCGCCGGGCGTGTCCTTGTCGATGAAGAACACGCGCGAGCCGCCGGCCGACTCCTGGAATTCGCCTGGCGCGATGCGGTCCACGTCGCTGCGCTGCTCGTACTGGGTCTTGAGGTCCTGGATCTGCCGGTTGGCCCAGGGCCAAGCCACCAGCGCCAGCGCGCCCACGGCCAGCATCACCGGCCAGGCAAAGCGCAGCAGTGGTGACAACAGGCTCACCAAGCCCTGGCCCGCGGAAAACCAGATCACCATTTCGCTGTCGCGGTACATGCGCGAGAGCACGCTGACCACGGAGACGAACAGGCTCAGGCTGAGGATGGTCGGCAATTGCCCGAGCACCGTGAAGCCCATCACCAGCAACACGTCAGTCGGCGCCACGCTGCCGCGCGAAGCCTGGCCCAGAGTGCGGATCAGCATCATGGTCATGACCACGGTGATCAGCACCACCAGGGTGGCGCCGAACGAGCGCGCCAGCTCCTTGCGAATGGACGAATCGAATAACATTGGTTCGAATGAAAACGCCGATTATGAACTTCGAACTCAAGACGCTTTCGCTGGCCGCTGCGTGCCGCTACAAGTGCGACCTGCTGGTGGTTTTGATCGCCGAAGGCTTCGCTGCCGAGCCGGACGAGCTGTCGTCACTGGTTGCCCGCGCGCTCAAAGAGCGCGACCTGGAAGCCAAGCCCGGCAAGCTGCTGCAGCTGTATGCGCCTGCTGGCGTGGCCGCGCGCCGCGTGGTCCTGGCCGGCTGCGGCGACGGTAGCCCCAAAGCCGTGCGCCAGGCCGTGCAGGCGCTGGGGCCTGCGCTGAAAACCCCCGGCGCCCGCCGCGTGGCCCTCGTGCTGCCCACCCAGGTCCTGGCGAAGGCCGTACGGGCGGCCGTATGCGCCGTGGCCGATGCCAGCTATGTCTACACCACGACCAAGAGCAAGGCCGAGCCCCGCGCATTGGAGCGCGTGACCATCGGCGTGACGGATGCCACCGCTGTGCGCGAGGACTTCGCGGCAGCGCAAGGCCTGGTGGCCGGCATCGAGTTCGCGCGCGAGTGGGCCAACCGCCCGGCCAACCACGCCACGCCCACGCTGCTGGGCAATGCGGCAAAGGCGCTGGCCAAGCTGCCCGGCATCCAGTGCACCGTCCATGGCCCGGCCGAAGTGGCAAAGCTGGGCATGGGCGCCTTCCTGGCGGTGGCCCAGGGTTCGGAGCAACCGCTGCGCTTCATCGAGCTGCGCTACAACGGTGCGGCCAAGGCGCAGGCCCCGGTGGTGCTGGTGGGCAAGGGCATCACCTTCGACACGGGCGGCATCTCCCTCAAGCCTGCTGGCGAAATGGACGAGATGAAGTTCGACATGGGCGGCGCGGCCAGCGTGCTGGGCGTGTTCCGTGCCCTGGCCGAGCTGAAGCCTGCCTTGAACGTGGTCGGCCTGATCCCGGCCTGCGAGAACATGCCCGACGGTCGCGCCGTAAAGCCGGGGGATGTGGTCACCAGCATGAGCGGCCAGACCATCGAGATACTCAACACCGACGCCGAGGGGCGGCTGGTGCTGTGCGATGCGTTGACGTACGCAGCCCGTTTCGAGCCGGCAGCGGTCATCGACGTGGCCACTCTGACGGGCGCCTGCGTGATTGCTCTGGGCGGCCTGCGCAGCGGCCTTTTCGCCACCGACGACGCACTGGCTGCTCAGCTGCAGGAAGCGGGGGAGGTGGCGCTCGACCCGTGCTGGCGCATGCCGCTGGACGACGATTACGCGGAAAGCCTCAAGAGCAACTTCGCGGACGTCGGCAACGTCGGCGGACGCCCGGCAGGTTCGATCACGGCGGCCAAGTTCCTGCAGCGCTTCGTCGGCGATATGCCCTGGGCGCACCTGGACATTGCCGGCACGGCCTGGAAGGGAGGAGCGGCAAAGGGCGCCACGGGGCGTCCTGTGGGCCTGCTCGTGCAATACCTGCTGGGCAGGGCCGCCAGCGCGACAAAGAAGCCGGCAGTGCGCGGGCGCTGAGGGCTGCGTCCATGACCGAGGTGGCTTTTCACTTCAACGCGCCGGACAAGCTGGAGTACGCCTGCCGTTTCGTCCGCAAGGCCTTGAGGCACGAGATGCGGGTGGCGGTCATGGGCGTACAGGAAGACCTGGAGCGCCTTGACCGCATGCTGTGGGATATGGCCCCCACGGATTTCGTGGCGCACTGCGTGGGCAGTGCTGCGGGCGAGCTTGTCCAGGCATCGCCAGCTGTGCTGACGGATGACTTGCAGCTTTGCCCACATCGGGAAGTGCTGCTCAACCTGGGCGAAACGGTGCCCGCGGCTTTTGTCGAATTCGGCAAGGTGATCGAGGTGGTGAGCCTGGACGATGGCGACCGGGCCGCGGCGCGAGGGCGCTGGCGCGAATATGCCGCACAGGGCTTTGATATCGTGCAGCACGACTTGGTGGTGCGGGAGGGCAGGCAATGAGCCAGCCACCACGTACTCCGCCGCGTTTTGTGCCCACGCTGACAGAAGTAGTGCAGGACCATGTGCCACCTGCACGCCAATCCCCGCCTGGCCCGCTTGTATCCGAGCAGCCAGCACCAGAGCCGGCTGTGGCGCCGATGGCGGCGGTGTCACCGGGCTTTGAGGAATATGTCGTACACCGCGTCATGCAGCGGGTGGATGGCATTTTGGAACGCCAACTGAGCGAGGCCATTTCGCTGGTCATCGAAGAGCAGACCCGCTCCGTGGTGCCGCGCCTGCGGGAAGAGGTGGAGTCAGTCGTGCGCCACGCCGTGTACGACGCGGTAGCGCAGGAACTGGCTTCGCCGGAACGCGGCAGTCATTGAGTCGATAACAGGGTATATCCCTGTGTGGTATCGGCGTGACTTTCTCGTGTTCCCTAGTGTTGCTCCAAACTGATTGCGATATGTTTCTCCGCGTTGTTAGACAACACTATTCCAGCGCTTTTTATTGGAGACACATATGCAATTGAAGTTGAAACTGACCGTGGCCGCTGCTATCGCAGCTGTTGCAGGTGTGGCCGCCGCTCAAGAAGTGGTGAAGATCGGCCACGTCGCGCCCGTATCCGGCGCGCAGGCGCACTACGGAAAGGACAACGAAAATGGCGCGCGCATGGCCATCGAGGACCTGAACAGCCAGAACCCGACGATCGGCGGCAAGAAGGTCAAGTTCGAACTGCTGGCCGAAGACGACGCAGCCGACCCCAAGCAAGGCACCGCCGCCGCCCAGAAGCTGTGCGATGCCAAGGTTGCTGGCGTGGTGGGTCACCTGAATTCCGGCACTACCATCCCCGCCGCCAAGGTGTACAACGACTGCGGCATTCCGCACGTCACCGGCGCTGCCACCAACCCGAACCTGACCAAGCCCGGCTACAAGACCACCTTCCGCATCATCGCCAACGACAACGCGCTGGGCGCTGGCTTGGCTGCCTATGCAGCCGAGACGCTGAAGCTCAAGACCGTGGCCATCGTGGACGACCGCACGGCCTATGGCCAGGGTGTGGCCAACGTGTTCAAGAAGGTGGCCGCCGAGAAGGGCATGAAGGTGGTGGACGAACAGTTCACGACCGACAAGGCGACAGACTTCATGGCCATTCTCACAGCCATCAAGTCCAAAAACCCTGATGCCATCTTCTATGGTGGCATGGACCCGCAGGCAGGCCCCATGCTGCGCCAGATGGAGCAGCTGGGCATGGCAAACGTGAAGTTCTTCGGCGGTGACGGCGTCTGCACGCAGGAAATCTCCAAACTGGCTGCCGGTGCCAAGACCCTGGGCAACGTGATCTGCGCCGAGGGTGGTGCCTCGTTGACCAAGATGCCCGGTGGTACTGCCTGGAAGGCCAGATACGATGCCAAGTATCCCAACCAGTTCCAGGTGTACAGCCCCTACACCTACGACGCGACCATGCTGCTGGCCGATGCCATGAAGCGTGCGGGCTCCTGGGATCCCAAGGTCTACATCCCTGAACTGCTCAAGTCGAACTACAAGGGTGTAACGGCCAATATCGCTTTTGAACCCAACGGCGAAATGAAGAACCCGGCCATCACCCTGTATTCGTACCCGGATGGCAAGAAGACGCCGATGAACTAAAAAAAGGGGCGAAGAAGTGGGCGGTTCTGAGAACCGTCACTTCTGCATCTTCTTAAACGAAAGGCAATGTGCGAATGGGCACATTGCCTTTTTTCATTGAAAGCGGGGAGAGCCGCTGGGCCGCTTAGTGGCTGCCTTGCTGGCTGTTGACGATGCGCTTGAGTGCTGCCGTATCCAGGATCCGTACGTGGCGCTGCTTGACCTCCACGATGCCCTCCTCGACGAACTTGGAGAACGTGCGGCTCACGGTTTCCAGTTTCAATCCGAGGTAGCTGCCGATCTCCTCGCGCGTCATGCGCAGCACCAGCTCCGACTGTGAAAATCCGCGGGTATGCAGGCGCTGCACCAGGTTCAGTAGGAAAGCTGCGAGTCGCTCTTCCGCGCGCATGCTGCCCAGCAGCAGCATGACACCATGCTCGCGCACGATCTCTCGGCTCATGATCTTGTGCACATGCTGCTGCAGTGCAGCCACTTCGCGCGACAGCTCCTCAATGCGGTCGAAAGGCATGACACAGACTTCAGCGTCTTCCAATGCCACCGCGTCGCAAGTGTGGTGATCGTTCACGATGCCGTCCAGCCCGATGATCTCGCCCGCCATCTGGAACCCGGTCACCTGGTCGCGCCCGTCTTCAGTGGCCACGCAGGTCTTGAAGAAGCCCGTGCGAATGGCAAACAGCGAAGTGAAGGGTTCTCCATTGCGGAACAAGGTGCCGCCACGCTTGACCTTGCGGCGCACGGCGACGACCTCGTCGATACGCTTGAGCTGCTGTTCGTCCAGGCCCACGGGCATGCACAGCTCGCGCAGGTTGCAGTTGGAACAGGCAACCTTGATGGAATGGAGTTGGGGGTGCGTGGAGGCCCGATTCATGGCGCTAGCTTACCTTTGAAGTAACGACGACTGCGAAAGCCGCAGAAAAGCGAAAGACATTGACTTGCGGTCAATTGTCTTTCCCCAGATGGCAGAGGCTCTTGATCGAGATCAAGGACGCGGGGGGCGTTTCTCGTGCACATTGGCTCGTACATCGCGAGGAATTTTGTCTGTATGACCGTTGTTACCACCGAGTTGTTGCGCCGCTTCGATGTTTCCGGACCTCGCTACACCTCCTATCCCACGGCTGATCGCTTCGTCGAGGCTTTTGGCGAACAAGAATATGTGCTGGCGCTGCAGCAGCGTCGGCTGGGGGCGGTGGGCAAGGCGACGCCTCTGTCGCTTTACGTCCATATCCCCTTCTGCGAGTCGCTCTGTTATTACTGTGCCTGCAACAAGATCATTACCCGCCATCCGGAACGTGCCGAGGTTTACCTGCGCTACCTGAGCCGGGAGATCGACCTGCATACGGCCCATTGCGGCGTGGGCCAGCACGTAAGTCAGCTGCACCTGGGCGGCGGCACGCCCACCTTCCTCTCCGATGACGGCCTGCGGGACCTGATGTCCATGATCCGGCGCAGCTTCACGCTGGTGCCGGGGGGCGAATACTCCATCGAGGTAGACCCGCGCACCGTGGACGAGCAACGCCTGGCGCTGCTGGCCGAACTGGGCTTCAATCGCCTGAGCTTTGGTGTGCAGGACTTCGATCCCGAGGTGCAGAAGGCCGTCCACCGCATACAGCCTGCGGAAAAGGTTTTCGCTCTTGTCGAAAGTGCCCGGCGCCTGGGTTTCGATTCGGTCAACGTGGACCTCATCTATGGCCTGCCGCGCCAGACGCCCGAGTCGTTCGAGCGTACGCTGACACAGGTCGCCCAACTACGCCCCGACCGCATTGCGCTGTATGCGTACGCCCACCTGCCGGAGCGTTTCAAGGCCCAGCGGCGCATCATCACTGCCGAGTTGCCCATGGCTTCGGCGAAGGTCTCCATGCTGGCGCAGGGCCTGGATATTTTCATGAATGCCGGTTATGTCTACGTTGGCATGGACCACTTTGCGTTGCCGGAGGACGCACTCGCCGTCGCCAAACGGCAGGGACGGCTGCATCGCAATTTTCAGGGCTACAGCACCCAGCCCGACTGCGATCTGATCGGTTTGGGGGTTTCCGCCATCGGCCGCGTGGGCGCTACCTATAGCCAAAACGTCAAGACGCTGGACGAGTACTACGACGCGATCAACCAGGGGCATCTGCCGGTGGTGCGCGGCCTCGCCCTGACAAAAGACGATTTGGTGCGTCGGGCCGTCATCATGGCGCTGATGTGCCAGGGTGAAGTGCTCTTTCAACCCATGGAAGAGTCCTGGCTGATCGATTTCCGCAGTTACTTCGAACCGGAGCTGGCACAGTTGCGCGAGATGGCCGCCCAGGGACTGGTCGAAGTCAGCGACGAGGCCGTCACGGTAACGCCGATGGGATGGTATTTCGTGCGAGGCGTGGCCATGGTGTTCGACAAATACCTTCAGGCTGACCGGAACCGAGCTCGTTTCTCGCGGATCATCTGACGGATGTTTGTATCGCTTGCCGCCACTGTTTTCTTGATGGGGTTGACGGGGGGCACGCACTGTCTGACCATGTGCGCTGCTCCCTGTGGGGCACTGACAGGAGCACGGCGGCCGCGGGCCGGAGTAGCGCCCGTACGCTGGGTGCCGCAGCGCCCGCTGGTAGCGCGCACCGCGACGTTTCATTTGGGCCGCCTGGCTGGCTATTCGGCAGCCGGCGCGATTGTGGCGCTGGCCATGGACCGCCTGGCCTGGCTGGGTCAGCACAGCACGGCCATCAAGCCTCTGTGGACATTGGCGCACGTGTTGGTGATCGCGTGGGGTCTGATGATGGTGCTACAGGCGCGACAGCCAGCCTGGATTGAGCGGGCAGGGCGCGCTGTGTGGAAGCGCGTGCAGCCATTGGTTGCGCGCCCGGGTGGCTTGTTCATTACCGGCATGGCGTGGGCGCTTCTGCCCTGTGGTCTGCTCTATACCGCGTTGCTTACGGCAGCACTGAGCGGTAGTGCGGCGCGAGGTGCACTGTGCATGCTTTTGTTCGGCCTGGCCAGCGGTGCATGGCTGGTGGGCGGCCCGCTTCTTTGGCAATGGCTGCGCAAGCGGTTCGATGGACTGCGCGACTCTTTGGGATCGCGTCTGGCGGGCCTGATCCTCTGTGTGCTCGGGGGTACAGCCCTTTGGATGGATGTGGTTCACAACCAGCCTGCACCCTGGTGTGTGACCTGATCGCGTAGCACCACTTCAGATGAAACCGAAATAGACATTTGCGGCGCGGCATGTAAGACCGCCTTTAAATGGTGATAATTCGTCACTGTCGGTGAAACAGGCACGGCGCACGCCCTGCCGCCTTGTCCGTGACTGAATCCGTCCTGATCGATATTGAAAAGCTCCGCGTGGGCATGTTTATCCAGCTCTCCGTGAACTGGATACGGCATCCTTTTGCCACCAACAGTTTTCGGATCACCACGATCGAGCAGATCCAGACCCTGCGTGGAGCAGGTATCCAGTCCGTGCGCTACGTCCCTTCCAAGAGCGTTGTGATGGAAGAAGACGCACGGCCGGATCAGGAATTGCCTGGGCTCGGGGGCAATGATGGGCTGGACAATGCCTTGCCAGTCGCACCGCAGCACGGCAATGCCGAGGTGATCGATCGGCATGCCGTCCCTCTGGACCGATGCTTTGCGCGGTATCACGAGGCCACACTGACCTATGACCGCCTAGCTGGCAGTGTGCTAGCCCAGCCGATGCATGCACGCGAACAGGCCGAAGGGCTCGTTCAATCCTGCGTGCAGGAGTTGCTCGGACAGGAACCCTGCGCCATTCGCTTGCTGACGTGCTGCGCCGACGACAGCATGGCAGCGCATGCCGTCAACGTCATGATTTTGTCGCTGCTGCTGGGACGTGTTCTTGGACAGGATACGCAGGACCTGCAACGTGTCGGCCTGGCTGCACTTCTGCACGACATCGGCAAGGTTGAGCTACCCCCGTATATTGCCCAGCCGGGAGCGCCGCTTGTGGCTTCCGACTTGCGGCGGTATCAGGCTCATGTGGGTGAGTCGGTCGCCATGGGCCAGCGCATGGGCTTGCCGAGCGACGTGCTGATTGCCATCGCGCATCACCACGAATTTGCTGATGGCAGCGGCTATCCTTTGCGGCTGGTGGAAGATGACCTGAGCAATGAGGGCCAAATCCTGGCTCTGGTGAACAGCTACGACCGCCTGTGCAACCCACTGCAGGGGCAACCCGCCCTGACGCCGCATGAGGCGGTTTCGCAGCTGTATGCCCAGCAGCGTGGTCGCTACAACAGTGCCATCCTGGGCGCCTTCATCCGCATGATGGGCGTGTATCCGCCGGGCTCCCTGGTGCAACTGGTGGATGGTCGCTACGCCCTGGTGGTGCGCGTGGATGCATTGCATCCGCTGCGGCCTCGGGTACAGGTCTATGACGAAGAAAAGCCGGAGCTTGAACTGGACCTTGTGTTGCATCCGCAGTTGGGTATTCATCGCAGCCTGAGGCCATCCCAATTGCCGCCGCAGGCGCTGAGGGCGCTGGCTCCGCAGGAGCGCATGTGCTACTACTTCGAGCCTGCGAGGAATACTTCAGACCCAACGAAGGGGCAAGAGTGAGTGGCCTGAAGCTCCCGCCTGGAGCCTGGCAAGCCGTTGTGCAGGAGCTGCAGCAGGCAGTCTGGCTGGTGGATGGCCGTTCGCTGGAGATTCTGTTTGCCAATGTGGCTGCGGTGCAATTGACCGGGCGCAGCGCCGAAGAGATGGTCGGCAGGCCCGTGCTTGAATTGGTCTCCTCGCCTGAGGACGAAATTTTCTGGAGCCGTCCATTACCCGAAATATCAATGGGCATCTGCTCGTGCACCGAGGTATGGAGTGCTCGCCGCAAGCGCTCCGTTGAGGTGGAGCGCCGAGTGCAGGCGGTGTATGCCGCTGCTGAGGGGGATGAGGGATGCGAGCATCCGCTGCTCCTGCTGTCCATGCAAGACCGTAGCGAGCAGGAAAGCTCGCGTCAGGAATACGAAGTGTTGCTGGGCGAATTGCGCGCTACGCTGGATTCGGCTGCGGACGGCCTGCTGGTATGTGACCTGCAAGGCGCCATCAGGGCGTTCAACCAGCGCTTCGCGCAGCTGTGGAGCTTGCCCGCGCCTATGCTTGCACGCCGGGACGACGCGGCGGTGTTTGCCCATATGCGCCAGCAGCTGGCCGACCCGGCGGCTTGCGATGAACAACTCGTCGCCCGTACGGACGGGCCCATGCAAGAGGCCGTCGACATCCTGCGCCTGGGTAATGGAGTCATTCTGGAGCAGCGCTCAGTACCGCAGCTGGCGCACGGGCGGCTCGCCGGGCGTGTCTATTCCTTCCGGGATATTTCCCGGCAAGCCGAGGTGCAGGCCAGCCTGCGTCTGGCCGCGCAGGTTTTCGAATCAAGCCTGGACGCCATCTTCATCGCCGACGAGCACCATCTCATCCTCCGCGTGAATCCGGGTTGCGAACAGCTGCTGGGTGCTCCGCGCTCGCCCCTGCCCGGCAGTGCGGTTACGGCGCTGTTGGACGCAGGCATGGATGAGGAAGCCTTCCTCGCGCAAGTGGCCCAGCGCTGGCGACGGGAAGGTTTCTGGGAGGGCGAGGTGATACTGCGCAAAACCGTCGGCGCCAGCGGCCCCCCGATACACCTGTCCTGGGTCGTGTTGCGTGACGAGGGTGGGACGGTGGTCCAGAGCATAGGCTTCATGCGTGACCTGACGCAGCAGCGCGCGGCGCAAAGGCGCATTGAGGAACTGGCTTTCACCGACGCGCTGACAGGCCTGCCCAACCGTCTGCGGTTGCACGAGCGGGTGCAGGAAGCCATCGATGCGGCGCAAGGTTCGGATGCCCAGTTTGCGCTGCTCTTTCTCGACCTGGACCGCTTCAAGATCGTCAACGATTCGTTGGGCCACCCGTTCGGAGATCGCGTACTCAAGCTGGTGGCCCAGCGGCTGCTGCGTTGCCTGCGGCAATCCGACATGCTGTGCCGGCTGGGTGGAGACGAATTCGTGGTCCACCTGGCCAATTCGGATGCTCAGATGGCTGAGAGTGTGGCACGCCGCGTCCTCGAGGAAATGCTGCAGCCTTTCCAACTCGATGAGATGAGCTTTTCCATCCAGGGGAGCATCGGCATTGCCATGCATCCGCAGGACGGACGCAGTCTGGACGATCTCATCAAGCATGCCGACACGGCGATGTACCGCACCAAGGAGCGCGGGCGAGGCAGCTATGGGTTCTATCAGCCCCAGATGAATTCCAACCTGCTGGCGCGCATGAAGATGGAGCACGCCATGCGCCAGGCCCTGGGGCAAGGCCACATGGCCGTGCACTACCAGCCGCAAGTCGACATGGCCAGCGGGCGCATCGTGGGTGCCGAGGCACTGCTGCGCTGGAACGACCCGCAACTGGGCGTGGTGTCGCCCGCCGCATTCATACCGCTGGCCGAGGAGTCCGGTTATATCGTCACCCTGGGCGCCTGGGTGATGGAGCAGGCTGCCCGCGAGGCCGCGTATTGGCAGGACAGTGAAACGCCGCTGGTGATCTCGGTCAACGTGTCAGCACTTGAGTTTCGCCAGCCGGGCTTCCTGCATCGCGTTGCCAGGCTGATCGAGCATCATGGCCTGCGGCCCCGCCAGCTGGAGCTGGAATTGACGGAAAGCGTGCTGCTGCAGGATGCGCAGGACAAGGAGGAGATGCTGGCCGCATTGGCCCGTATGGGCATCAGCCTGTCTATCGATGACTTCGGTACGGGCTACTCCAGCCTTGCCTACCTGAAGAACCTGCCCATACACCGATTGAAGGTGGACAAGTCCTTCGTCGATGGCCTTCCGGGCGAGGACGGCGAGCGTGCGATCGTCCAGGCCATCATCAAGATGGGTCAGGCGCTGGGCCTGGAAGTGGTAGCGGAAGGTGTCGAGGACAAGGTGCAGCGCGAGGCACTGAGCGCCATGGGCTGCATGTTCTATCAGGGGTACCTGTGCTCACCCGCCTTGCCAAAGCAGCAGTTGCGTGACCTGATGCTGCAGGACCGTTTGCACTAAGGCCGGGTAGCTAAGAAAAAGGTGTCTGCGAATGCCACCGGACCGGCATCCTGAACCGGGGGTTCAGGGGGGCGAGGGCAGCCAGGCATTGGGTTCATCTGACGCGAGATGATCACGCTTGCCAGGCAATGTACCAAGCCCGTGCTCAGTGAGCATTGGTTCAAGGAAATATAAAGCCCGGCAGCACCGCAGACGCTTTCATTGTACCGGCCACGTGGCGGGCCGGGCCGGTTGCTCGCAAATCCTTACGACACTCGCCCGTCGTCACCCAGAGCTTCGTCCAGGCGCAGCAGCAGCTGGGACAGGCGCTCCTCGCCTGCAGATTCCTGCGGTGCGCTGGCGAGTACCTCGGCGGGCTGAGCGTGCGCTGCCTGGGCGGCAGCGGCCTCGCGGTCGGCGACCTCGAAGGCGAGATTCAGCGCAGCCAGCACGGCGATGCGGTCACGGGCACGCACCTTGCCAGTGTCGCGGATCTGGGTCATGGCCGTATCCACGCGCTCCACGGCGTCCAGCAGGCGCGCCTCCTGGCCTTCGGGGCAGGCCAGCAGGTAGCTTTGCTGCAGGATCTGGACCTCGATCTGCTTCATGGGGTGTCGTCCTTGGGTTGCGAATTCGAAGGCAGGCGGTCCAGCAGCGACTCGACCCGTGAGCGGGCGGCCTGCAGGCGGGACTTGAGCGAGTCGCGCTCCTGCGTGAGCGCCATGACCTGCTGGGCCAGCAGCGCGTTGGTGCGCCTGAGCTGCTCGTGCTGCTGCAGGAGCCGTTCCACGCGCTCGGCGACCTGGTCGATGGTGGAGGGGACGGAGGGCGAAGGCGCTGACATAGGCCTGGGATTGTAGGGACCAGGCTGCGTCCCGGCATAAAATCGTGCCGTTGGTGCTCGCTGCGTGGTTCACATGCGGCAGTTCAACGGGAAGCAGGGAGGAGCCTCCGCCATGGAGTGCATCCGAGCCTGCGCTGCCCCCGCAACGGTCAGCGAACCAGCCGCCTTGGCGGCTGCCCTTTCACACACGAAGCCACTGGATGCCTTGAACAAGCGTCTGGGAAGGCGTTGGAAGGTGTTTCGCCAGCCCGGATACCGGCCAACACGGAGGTTGCACACCCTTTGGGGTGCGCAGCTGTTTCACCCAACGCCGGCGGGGATGCTGGCACGGGTTGTTTGCTGATTCTTGTCTTCCATGTCGATTTCCCTGTTCCGTGAAAGCGCGGCTGCATCGGGCTGCGTGCGCCTGCGTGCCAGTGCGCTCACCCTGGCCGTTCTCGCCGTCTGCTCCGCTCAGGCCCAGGACGGCGCCATCGTGGTGGCGCAAAACCTGCGCTCTCCCTCGCTGGACGATGTGGTGGTGACCGCCACCCGCACCGCCCAGCCGCTGACCGACATCGTGGCCGACGTCTCCATCGTGGATAGCGAAACCATCGCCCAGGCCGGCGCCACCGGCCTGGTGGACGTACTGGCGCGGCTGCCGGGCGTGGAGATCACGCGCAACGGCGGCGTGGGCAACTCGTCCAATGTGTTTCTGCGCGGCGCCGAGGGGCGCTTCACCGCCGTGTACATCGACGGCGTGCGCGTGGATTCGCAATCCACCGGTGGAGCCGTGTGGGAGCAGATCCCGCTGTCGCAGATCGACCGCATCGAGGTGCTGCGCGGCCCGGCTGCCGCCGTCTACGGCTCGGACGCCATGGGTGGCGTGATCCAGCTGTTCACCAAGAAGGGCGAGGGCCCGGCGGCGCCCTACGTGGGTGTGGGCCTGGGCTCGCACCAGCTGCGCCGGATCGAGGCCGGGGTCAGCGGCGCTGCGGGCGAGGGCGGCGCCTTCGACTATGCGCTGGGCATCAGCCACGAGCGCAGCGACGGCTATGACATCCGCGACAGCGCGGGCCATAACCCGGACCGTGATGGCTACCGCACCACGGCGGGCAACGCGCGCCTGGGCCTGAAGATCAACGCCGCGCACCGGATCGACGCCACGCTGCTGGCCAACGAGATGAAGTCCGGCTACGACGGCTCCAAGTACACCCCGGCCGACCCCGAGGACGACCAGAACGACAACCGCATGCACGCCGCCGGCCTCACCTGGTCGGCGCAGTGGTCGCAGGCCTTCAGCTCGCGCGTCTCGCTCACCGACTCGGTCAGCCGCTACGAGACTACGCCGTCGCACTACCTGACGCGCACGCACCTGCGCGGCTACCTGTGGCACAACGAGTACCGCCTGGGCGCGCACCTGTTCACCGCCGCGCTGGAGCGGCGCGAAGATCAGTTGACCAACGACCCCATTGACCGCGACCGCTCCCAGGACGCGCTGGCGCTGGGCTATGGCTTTCACGCGGGCAACCACACGCTGCAGCTGAACCTGCGCCATGACTCCGACAGCGAGTTCGGCAGCAAGAACACCGGCAGCGTGGCCTACGGCTATGCCATCACGCCCACGCTGCGCGCCACGGCCTCGGCCGGCACGGCCTTCCGGGCGCCCACGCTGTACCAGCGCTTCAGCCAGTATGGCGACGCCAGCCTGAAGCCGGAGACCGGCCGCAACATCGAGGTCGGCCTGCGCTACGCCAGCGGCGCCAGCCATGCGGGCGTGGTGGCCTATCGCAACCGGGTGAGCAACCTGATCATCTTCGACGGCACCGCCACCGCCTGTGGCCAGGACTTCGGCTGCTACAACAGCGTGGGCCGGGCCGAATACAAGGGTGTCACCCTCTCCGCCGGCCACCGCGTCGGCGGCGTGACGCTGCACGGCTCCATCGACCTGCAAAGCCCCAAGGACCTGGCGACGGGCAGGCAGCTGCAGCGCCGCGCCAAGCGCTACGCCACCTTCGGCGCCGACACGCAACTGGCCGGCTGGACGCTGGGCGCCGAGGTGCAGGCCTCCGGCCGCCGCTTCGATAACGCGGCCAACACCCAGGTGCTGGGCGGCTACACCCTCGTCAACCTGTACGCCAGCACCCGCGTGGCGCGCGACTTCACGCTGCTGGCCCGCGTGGACAACCTGGGAGACAAGGACTACCAGCTGGCGCGCACCTATGTCACACCCGGGCGCAGCCTGTACGTGGGCTTGAAGTGGGCCCCGCATTGAGACAGAAGGCCATGGCCCGCTGCCCCGCGTTGATCATCGCCGCGCCCGCTTCGGGCCAGGGCAAGACCACGGTGGCCGCCGCGCTGGCTCGCCTGCATGCGCGCCAGGGGCGGCGCGTGCGCGTCTTCAAGTGCGGACCGGACCATCTGGACCCGCACTGGCACGAACTGGCCAGCGGCGCGCTCGTGCACCCGCTGGACCTGTGGATGACGGGCGAGGACGACTGCCGCCGGCGCCTGCATGCCGCCGCGCAGCAGGCCGATCTGCTGATCATCGAAGGAGTGATGGGCCTGTTCGACGGCGAGCACAGCGTGGCGGAGCTGGCGCGGCGCTGTGGCATCCCGGTGCTGGCGGTGATCGACGCCAGCGCCATGGGCGGCACGTTCGGCGCGCTGGTGCACGGCCTGCGCAGCTACTGGCCTGATCTGCCCTGGGCCGGCGCCCTGGCCAACCGCGTGGCGGGTGAAGGCCATGCGCGCATGCTGCAGGAGGGCTTGAGCGACGCGACCGATTGGCTGGGAGCGCTGCCGGGCATCGGCAGTGGTGGCTCGGGCAGGGGTAAGCCTGGTGGGCTCCTGCCCGAGCGGCACCTGGGCCTGGTGGCGGCCCAGGAGCTACCCGACGCCCTGGCCCGGCTGGACGCGGCGGCCGACGCACTGGCCGCCACCCCGCTGGGCCGCATCGGCCCGCACGAGCTGCAGCGCTGGGCCGTGGACTTCGCCGCCGTGCCCGAAGCCGAGACCCCGGCGCCCACGCTGGCCGGGCGCACCGTGGCGGTGGCGCGCGACGAGGCCTTCTGTCTGGTTTATGCCGCCAACCTGGACACGCTGCGCGCCCTGGGTGCGCAGGTGGCGCTGTTCTCGCCGCTGCGCGGCGAACCGCTGCCCGACTGCGACGCGCTGTGGCTGCCCGGCGGCTATCCCGAACTGCACGCCTCCGCCCTGGCCGAGCGGCATGCGCTGCGCGCGCAGCTGCAGGCGCATGTGGACGCGGGCCGGCCAGTGTGGGCCGAAGGCGGGGGCCTGCTGGCGCTGCTGCAGTCCATCGCCATGCCGGACGGCAGCGAGCTGCCGCTGTGGGGCCTGCTGCCGGGCCGCGCCGCCTTGCAGCAACGCCTGGCGGCCATAGGCCCGCGCGAGCTGCGCCTGGACGGCTGCGAGCCGCTGCGCGGCCACAGTTTTCATTACGCCGTCGTGCAGGACGGCGCCATGCCGGTGCTCGCCCAGGCCACACGGCCCGGGGCCGGCACGGCGGCGCTGCAGGGGGCCGAGGCTGTGTACCGCTGCGGCAGCATCCGCGCCAGCTTCTTCCAGGCATGGTTCGCCTCCAGCCACCAGGCTGTGGCGCGGCTGCTGGGCGACGGACCGCAGGCCTAGACGAAAGGACGGACAAGAGCATGGACATCGCGCGCAGCGAACTCATCCTGGGCGGCCAAAAGAGCGGCAAGTCGCGCCGCGCCGAGCAGCTGGCCCGCGCCTGGCTTGGGCGCTCGCCCGGGCACGCCGCGCTGCTGATCGCCACCGCCCAGGCCCACGACGAGGAGATGCGCGCGCGCATCGTGCGCCACCAGCGCGAGCGCGCCGAACGCGTGCCCGGCCTGGCGCTGCTGGAGGAGCCACGCGACCTGGCCGCCGCCCTGGCGCAACGCGGAGCGCCCGGCACCCTAGTGGTGGTGGACTGCCTGACCCTGTGGCTGACCCACTGGCTGATGCCGGTGGCGCCGCAGGAATATGAGCCAAATCGGCCTCCAGCCCTTGCCTGGCAAGCGCAGGCAGCTCACTTTTTTGAAGCGCTGGCGCAATGCCCCGGCCCGGTGGTGCTGGTGGGCAACGAGATCGGCCTGGGCGTGATCCCGCTGGGGCGGGAGGTGCGCGCCTTCGTCGACGCGCTGGGCGTGGTGAATCAGCAGGCGGCCGCCGCCTGCCGGCGCGTGACGCTGATGGCGGCCGGCCTCCCGCTCACCCTGAAAGACGAGGCACTCCTATGACACGGCCCTGGCTGCGCTGGACGCGCCTGATCTGCACCGTCCTGGCGCTGGCGGGCGCCGCCTCGGCCGCTTCGGCCGCCATCGCCATCCAGGACGACCGAGGCCGCACGCTGCAGTTCGACGCGCCGCCGCAGCGCGTCGTCAGCCTCTTGCCCTCGCTGACCGAAAGCCTGTGCGAGATGCAGCAGTGCCACCGCCTGGTGGGGGTGGACCGCTACTCCAACTGGCCCCAGGCCGTGCGCGCCCTGCCGCAGGTGGGCGGCGGGCTGGACCCCAGCGTCGAGGCCGTCGTCGCCCTCCAGCCCGACGTGGTGCTGCTGTCGGTGAGCAGCCGGGTCAGCGACCGGCTCGAAGCCTTGGGGCTGAAGGTCGTCGCGCTAGAGCCCAAGAACCATGCCGACGTGCGCCGCGTGCTGGGCGTGCTGGGCGCGCTGTTCGCCGTGCCGCGCGAGCAGGGCGCAGACCGGCTGTGGCGCGTGATCGACGCGGCCGTGCAGGCGGCGGCCCAGTCGCTGCCGCCCAAGGCGCACGGCGCGCGGGTGTACTTCGAGGTCAGCCGCGGCCCCTACGTGGCCGGCCAGACCTCGTTCATCGGCGAGACGCTGGCGCGCCTGGGCGTGCGCAACGTGGTGCCGGCGGAGCTGGGGCCGTTCCCGCGCCTGAGCCCCGAATTCGTGCTGCGCGTGCAGCCCGACGTGATCATGGTGTCCAACCGCAGCGCCCAGCCGATGACGACCTATCCCGGCTGGAAGCACCTGGCAGCGGTCCAGGCCGGGCGGCTGTGCGTCTTCGGCCCGGAGCAGGGCGACGTCCTGGTGCGGCCCGGCCCGCGCATGGCCGAGGCCGCCCGCCTGATGGCCGATTGCCTGAACGGGGCCTTCCGATGAGCGCTGTGCTGCCGCCCACCACCGCCGTGCAGGACCAGCGCCGCCACCGCGGCGCCAGCCTGCTGGTGTGGCTGCTGGCGGCCAGCGCGCTGCTGGTGCTGCTGGGCGCCAGCGTGGGCAGCACCGGCTTCGAGAGCGTGCTGCACATGGGCCAGGACGCGCTGGCGCGCCAGATCGTCTGGGACATTCGCCTGCCGCGCACCCTGGGCGCCTGGCTGGCCGGCGCGCTGCTGGGGCTGGCCGGGGCGGTGTCGCAGGGCCTGTTTCGCAATCCGCTGGCCGACCCCTACCTGCTGGGCAGCGCCTCGGGCGCGGCCCTGGGCGGGGCGGTGGCCATGGCGCTGCTGGGCGTGTCGCCTGCCGCCGCCGGCTGGCTGGCGCGCCTGGGGTTGACCAGCGCGGCCTTCGCCGGCGCGGCCGGCGCCGTGCTGCTGACGCTGATGCTGGCGCGCGGCGTGCAGCACACGCTGCGCCTGCTGCTGGCCGGCGTGGTGGTGGGAGTGGTGCTGGGCGCCGCGCGCGACCTGATCCAGGTGGCGCATCCCAACATCCTGGAGGCCATGCAGGTCTTCACCATGGGCAGCTCGGCCTTCGTGGGCTGGCAGGCCTGCATTCTGATGGCCGCGGCCTGGCTGGTGTGCGCGCTGGCGGCCTGGGCGCTGTCGCGCCTGCTGGACGCGCTGATGCTGGGCGAGGCCACGGCCGCCAGCCTCGGCCTGCCGCTGGCGCCCATGCGCGCCGGCCTGATCGCCGCGCTGGCGCTGGCCACCGGCACTGCGGTGGCGCACACCGGGCTGATCGCCTTCGTGGGCCTGGCGGCGCCGCACCTGGTGCGCTCCATCGCCCGCGTCACCCACCCCTGGCAGGTGTGGCTGTCCAGCCTGATGGGCGGCGTGCTGCTGCTGGCTGCCGACGTGCTGGCGCGCTGGCTGATCGCCCCGCAGGAGCTGCCCGTGGGCGTGCTCACCGCGGCGCTGGGCGGCAGCTACCTGCTGTGGCTGATGCACCGCCGTACCTTTGGGGGAGGGGCAGGGCTATGAATTCCATAGCTATCAGCGCACGCCAGATCAGCGTCAGCGTGCAAAGCACCGCTTTGCTGCGCGGCATCGACCTGGACTTGCCCGCGGCGCGCTGGACCAGCATCGTCGGTCCCAACGGCGCCGGCAAGTCGACGCTGCTCAAATGCCTGGCCGGGCTGCTGCGCCACGCCCGCGTGCAGGGCGACGTGCGCCTGCTGGGCCGGCCGCTGGCCGGGCTGCCCGGACGCGAGCGCGCCCGCCAGCTGGCCTGGCTGGGCCAGAACGAGGCCGTGGCCGACGACCTGCCGGCGTACGACATCGCCATGCTGGGCCGCCTGCCGCACCGCGCCTGGATGGCCCCGCCCAGCGCCGCCGACCACGCTGCCGTGCAGGCCGCGCTGCGCACCACCCAGGCCTGGGACTGGCGCGCGCGGCCGCTGTCGCAGCTGTCGGGGGGCGAGCGCCAGCGCGTGCTGCTGGCCCGCGCCCTGGCCGTGCAGGCGCCCGTCACGCTGATGGACGAGCCCCTGGCCAACCTGGATCCGCCGCACCAGACCGACTGGCTGCACACCGTGCGCGCCCTGGTCGCCGGCGGCGCCACGGTGGTCAGCGTGCTGCACGAGATCTCGATTGCGCTGCAGGCCGACGACCTGCTGGTCATGGACAGCGGCCGCGTGCTGCACCACGGCACCTGCTGCGACCCTGCCACGCACGCGGCGTTGGAGCAGGTGTTCGGCCGGCGCATTCAAGTGCGCCGCATCGACGACCTCTGGATGGCGCTGCCCCGTGTTTGAGATGCGACAACACCCCTTGAGCCGCTTCGCGCCTTTCACGCTCCCGGGCGCTGCCGCTCGGAGGGGACGCAGCCCACGCTGCGGCGCGGCCCTTGCCCGGCAGCCCTGGCGTGGGGCGCGCCAGTTTCATACGTCGCCGGTGGCGCGCAGCCCTTTGGACGGCTGACAGTTTTCAGAAAGGACTTCCCATGCAGATCGAAACCCCGCCTAGCGCCAAGCCCTACGACAAGCCCGAGGGTGAGCGCCGCGGCCTGGTCATCGTCAACACCGGCGACGGCAAAGGCAAGAGCACGGCTGCCTTCGGCCTGGCCTTCCGCGCCACGGGCCGGGGCAAGGCGGTGAAGGTGTTCCAGTTCATGAAGGTGCCCAGCGCCCGCTTCGGCGAGCACCGCCTGGCCGAGCAGGTGGGCCTGCCGGTGGAGGGGCTGGGCGACGGCTTTTCCTGGAAGAGCCAGGACCTGGAGCATTCCGCCCAGCTGGCGCGCGACGGCTGGGCCAAGGCCCGGCAGGCCATCCTGTCGGGCGAGTACTTCCTGGTGGTGCTGGACGAAGTCACCTACCCGCTCATCTACGGCTGGCTGCCGCTGCAGGAGGTGCTGGACACGCTGGCCAGCCGCCCCCGCGACGTGCACGTGTGCCTGACCGGGCGGCGCTGCCCCGAGGAGATCGTTGCCGTCGCCGACACGGTCACGGAGATGAAAATGGTCAAGCACGCCTTTCAGGCCGGCGTGCCGGCCCAGCGCGGCATCGAGGACTGACCTGGAGCCACACACGTCGTGCATCTGCTCAGCCGCCACATCCCCACGCCCCTGGGCGACATGCTGGCCGTGGCCTCGCCGCAGGGCCTGTGCCTGCTGGAGTTCGTCGGCCAGCAGGGCGTGGAGCGCGAACTGGCCCAGGTGCAGGTGGCGCGCGGCGGCCTGCCGCCGCAGCACGGCAGCAGTGCGGTCCTGGAGCAGACGGCGCAGGAGCTGGGCGAATACTTCGCCGGGCAGCGCCAGCGCTTCGGCGTGCCGCTGGACCTGGTGGGCACGCCCTTTCAGTGCCGGGCCTGGCAGGCGCTGCTGGCTATTCCCTTCGGGCAGACGCGCAGCTACGCCGAACAGGCGCGCGCCATCGGCCAGCCCACGGCCACCCGCGCCGTGGCGGCGGCCAATGGCAGCAACAAGATCTCCATCGTCGTGCCCTGCCACCGGGTGATCGGCAGCGACGGCAGCCTGACGGGCTTCGGCGGCGGCCTGCCGCGCAAGCGGGCGCTGCTGGCGCTGGAGAACCCGGCCGGCCAACGCGACTGGCTGCTGGAAAGCCAATAGCAGTCAAATTGGCTTCCAGCCCTTGTGGGGAAAGCGCTGGCAGCTATCAATATTGATGTTTAAGGCTGACCGATGGGCCTGCCGGTGCGCCACTGTGGAGGAATCAGTCCATACAGCGGCGTGGGGTCGCGCACGAACAGGCGGGGCGTGGGTGGCGGCTGCATGCTCAGCACGGCGCCCTCGGGCGACAGCTGCATGGTGGCCAGCTGGCGCATCCAGGGCACGTTGACCATACCGTCCGGCGAAGGGCGCGAGTAGATCAGCTCCAGCATGCGGCGCGCCTCCTGGCTGCCACTGGCGGCGGCGATCTGGTACAGGCGGATGGCCTCGGTGTAGTTGGAGGGCACACCCTCGCCGCGGTGGTATCGACGTGCCTGCTCCAGCCACTCTTGCGCGTTGCGCTGGGCCGGTGGGTGGGCGGCGCTGGGCGTTTGTTGCTGGTCCAGGCGGGCGGCCAGCAGATCGGCATTGGCGGCGGCCGCAGGCGAACGCAGCGCCGCCTGGCGGAATTGCGCCAGTGCCTGCGGCAGCCGCCGGGCGGCCACGTCGGCCAGGCCCAGCTCGTTCATGGCGCTGGCGTTGCCGGCGCGGGCGGCGCGCTGCAGCAGGGCGGTGTGGCCGTCTTCCGGTGCCGGGGCATTGCTGGTTTGCGGGCCCGCCGTGCGCAGCGGCGCCTGGCGCTCGTGCACCCACCACTGCAGCAGCAGCGCCAGACCGGGGTCGGCCTTGTCCATGCGCTCGATCCACGGGCGCGCGGCGGCCGGGTCGGGCGGGCCCTGGCAGCCGTCGATCTGGCACCACGCCAGGCCGGCGCCGGCCAGCGGCTCGCCCAGAGCCTGGGCGCGCTCGAACCAGCGCAGCGCCTGGACCCGGTCCAGTGCCACCCCTTCGCCGTGCAGGTACAGCAGGCCCAGCACCCAGGCGCTGTGCGCAGCCGCTTTCTCGGCCGCGCTCCCCCGCTTTGCTGGCGCCGTGGCCACGCCGCGCAGGCGCTGCAGCCGGGCCTGGGCGGCGGCGTCGGGCTCGGGCGGCAGGCGCAGGGCCGGGGGGTGGGTGCTGCCGGCGGGCTCGATGCGCGCCGCGTTGGTGGGGCCCGACAGCTCGATGCTGGCTGCTGCAGCCGGGCTGCCGGAACTTAGCGGGACGTCTGCTACCACCGGACCGGCGGCCAGCAGCGTCTGCGCCGGTGCTGCCGTGCCGCCCAGCAGCAGGGCGACGGCGGCGATGAGCAGCAGCGCGTCCACCAGACGGCGTGCGCTGGGGCGGGCGCGGCGGTGTGCCATGGCCGTGTGCCGGTTCAGCGCGCGGCGGCGGGGGCAGCAGCGGCCGGCTGGGCAGGTGCGGGCGGCGGGGCCTTTTTGGGTACGACCTGCCAGCTCATCTCGCCGCGGGTGTAGTTGCCCTCACCCAGGGCTTGGTTGAAGGCGCGGTCGATGTCCTCCAGGCCGTGGTAGCCAGAGACGGTGACCAGTCCGGCGCCCTGCAGCGGTGCGGGCAGGCGAGGCATGGCGTCCGCGTCGGAAGCGAAGCAGGCCACGCGCTCCACGCCGGGGCTGGTCGCATCCATGATGAAGGCCGGGTTGGGCACCATCCAGTCAGGTAGGCGCACGGCCTGGTTGGCCGCCACCAGCGAGTGCGTGTTGACGTTGTTGGGCGTCAGCCGCATGACGTTGCCCGCCGGGTCGGAGAAATAGCAGTACAGGTGCGAGGTGCGCGAGACCGTGACGGAGGCGAAGACCTGCTCGCCCACTTCGAAGGTCGGCGGCACACCTGGCGGCAGCGTGTTCTCGATCTGCATGTCCAGGCGGCGCGGCTGCGCCTCGGTGCTGGACAGGGACAGCCCGTTGGCGGCGACCGCCGTGGTTGCGCTCTTGGCCATGGTGGACGTCGGGCCGGACGGACCCCAGCCCACGCGCTGCAGCGAGCCGTCGGGCGCCAGTGCGACGAAGTGGCGCATGGCGCGCTCGTAGGTGCTGAAGTCCAGCACGCCGGTGGGCACCAGCAGGTTGTCCACCTGGAACTGCGCCAGCGCCGTGCGCAGCGCGGGGGAATCCATGGCCAGCACGTCGGTGCCGGCCTGCAGGTAGCCCTGGGCGATGAGCGAGCTTTGCACCAGCCTGGCCTGGCCCACGCCGCCGCTTTCGGCGAACCAGTCGCGCATCTGGCGCTGGAAGTCGGGGTGCGTCTGGTCCAGCGTCAGGCACTGCCAGTAGGGCACGCGCGCCCACTTGCCCACCAGCTCGATGGTGGCCAGGTCGACCAGCGTGCGCATGGCGCCACCGGCGCCCAGGGCGTAGTCGCGCCCGACGTTGAAGTTCACGCCATAGCTGCCGATGCGCCCGGCCACGTCCAGGCCCTGGCTGCCGCTGCCGATGACCACCTCGTTGGCCGAGTCCAGACCGGGGATCAGGGTGCGCGTGCGGAAGTCGCCCAGGTGCATTTCCAGACCGATCACGGTGGCCGTGCGGCTGTTGCTGTAGCCGGTGTCCAGCCGGCTGGCGGAGGTCCCGGCGTCAAAGCGGTTGGTGACCACGTTCTGGTCCACGAAGGCGATGGCGCCCGACACGTACAGGGCCGGGCGCTGCAGCTGCATCAAATTGTTGTTCAGCAGGATGGTGGTCAGGTTCTGCACCGTGTCCTGGCGCACGATGTCCACCTCGTAGTCCACGTAGCGAAAGGCATTGGACAGGCGCGACATCTGCGACAGCGAGGTGATGATCATGTCCTTGACGGCCACCGGCACACGACTGGAGTAGTCCACCACCTGCTTGCTGGTGATCAGGGTGGTGGGCAGCTGGGCGGCGCGCAGCATGTGGTCCATGCACATCAGCGAGTCGGAAAAGCTCGACACCGAGCGCGTGGGCCGCACCACCGGGCGGTTGGTGGTGTAGGCGGCGCTTTGCAGCCGGCTGTCGCCGCGCGGGTCCATGGGCGTGCTGCAGCCGGTGACCAGCAGGGCGGCGGCCGCAAGCAGCCACGCGGTGCGGCCGGCGCGGCGGGTGGAAGGCTGGGCGCTGTTCATGGCATGACCCCTCGTTGTCGTTGTTGTCGTTATCTTTGGCAGACGCGGCATTGGGCCGCGCGGCCGCCTCTCACCAGCAAATGTTGACCAGGTCGCCGCGCAGCACGACCACCTGGTCGCCGCCGGTCTTCAGTCCGGTGTTGCCCGCACCCTTGGTGGCTGTCGCCGCGTTGGCTGCAGTTGCTACGTTGCTGCCCACGGACTGGGAGCACACGACCTTGGAGCCCTGCGTGTCCACGGCGTTGACCACGTCCTTGTCGGTATAGATGCCCGTGGTGTCGCCCGAGAAAGCCTTGGCCACGTAGCGAGTCAGGCGCGCTTGCTGCCATCCGGGCAGGCCGCCCATGTCGTAATTGATGTAGCCGGAGCGCGCCGCGGCGGGCATTGGCAGCATCTGCACGTTCACTTTCTTTTCCAGCGTGACGGGGTCTTCACCTGGGGCGGCCCAGGCCAGCGCGCCGGCCCCCAGCATCCAAGCCAGGGCGCCCAGCGTGCGCAGGCGGTTGTTGCGGTGGTGCATGGCCTTTCCTCCGATCAGTGGCATTCAGAGAAGCCGGCACCCGGCGCTGAGCGCCGAGTGCCGGCTTGTGCCGGACTCAGTTGCAGCGGCCGCCGGGGCAGGGATCGTCTGCGCAGGCGTCGTTGGACGAGATGTTCTGCACGGCCAGGGACCGGCTGCCCATTGCGGAGTTGTAAGCGCCGCCACCGCCGCTGAAGTTGGCTGTCTGGTTGGAAGCGGCGGCAACCACGACGTGGCCGTAGTTGGAGGCAATGTTTTGAATTGCCTTGGTGCCGGAGCCACTGGCCAGATTGCCCAGCGTGACGCTGTTGGCGTTCACGGTCTGGTTGGACGTTGCGCCGATCTCCACGGCACCGTTGTTGCTGGCCAGGTTCTGGCGGGCCAGAGCGTCGTTGCCTGCGGCTTCGTTGTTGACGACGGTATTGCCGAGGTTGGCGGTCTGGGTGGAATTGCCCCTTTGGAGAATCTCCACCGGCCCGGCGTTGGAGGCGATGTTCTGGCGTGCCGTGTTGTCGCCGCCAGCCTTGTTCGAGATGATCGAGCCAGAGGAGTTGGTCGTCTGGGTGCTGGCGCCGCTGATCATGATCGTGTTGGCGGCCTGCGTGTTGTTGTTATTGTTATTGTTATTGTTGTTGTGGGGCGTTACAGCCATGGCTGCAGTGGCGACAGTGCTCAGCGCAAAAAGTACAAGGGTTCTCATGATGTGTCTCCTGGATCGACTCGAAAAAACCGCTCACCGGCTGAAGCGCCGGATTGCGGCGGGCGGGGACAAGATCACTTGAGAAGCCGGCAACTGCAGTGGCGTTCGACAGCTCTCTTGTCTGGCTGCAGTGTCTGCACGGAGGCCGCGCGCAACCATGACCGCAAAGAGGTAATCGCTTGCCGGGGGGAGTTGCTGTTCGGAGAGGGCAAAGCACTTGCCTGCCGGAGAGGAAGAGGGGCCGATGGTTGACCAAGCCCATGCGGTTAAGAGGTAGTGTGGACTTGTAACGTTTGCAATCGCAGCCGAGGCATGTGTTTTTGTACAAGCTGTAAAAGAGAAACTTTTTCTCGAATGGTTCCGCAGGGGAATACCGCAGCATTCCCGCAACCTCCCAATTTTAGGTTTATCTCAAAATGTTACTTTAGTAAGTTCCACTTACCCATCACCTAAAGAGGTTGGTGGTCTTGTGTAATTCCCGTCACTGCAGGACCGCAGCAGTTGCCACAGGGCAGGCCTAATGCCCTGGGCGGCGCGGCACAACCCGGGAGACACCATGCAAAACAGCAGCGCAGAACCTCTTGCCAACCCTACCCAGGGTATCGGCGGGCTGAGGCCCCAGGGCCAGTTCGCCATGCATGAGAACCCCCCCTCGATGTGGCCCGACTTCCTCACCGGCCAGCTGGAAAAGCCCGTGCGCGTTCTGCTGGTGGATGACGACGCCCACATGCGCCGCGTCATCGCGCAGGAGCTGATGGCCGACGCCCGCACCCTGCTGGTGGCCCAGGCCACCAGCGTGCGCGAGGGGCGCAAGGCGATCAAGCAGCAGGACTTCGACGTCATGCTGGTGGACCTGCACCTGGGCGACGGCCAGGGCTTCGCCCTGATCGACTACATGAAGGCCACGCGGCCCTCGGCGCAGGCCATAGTTGTGTCCATCATGGAGTGCGACGACCAGGTCCTGCGCGCCTTCGAATTGGGTGCCGCCGGCTATCTGGTCAAGAATTCCTGGTTCGGCAACTACCCGCAGGCCGTGCTGCAGGTGGCCAATGGCGGGGCGTCCATCACGCCCAGCCTGGCGCGGCGGCTGCTGCAGCGCTTTGACAGCGGCCACGCCGGCGTGCAGCCTGCGCAGCGCGCCCCGGCCGAGACCGAGCGCCTGTCCCAGCGCGAGAAGGAAGTGTTGCGCATGGTTGCCAGCGGCTACACCAGCGCCGAGATCGGCACGCGGCTACTCATCAGCGGCCTGACGGTGAATTCGCACATCAAGAACATCTACCGCAAGCTGCAAGTGCGCACGCGCGCGCAGGCGGTGCGTTTTGCCTCGGTGCGTGGACTTTTCTGAGGCGCAGCAGCAGAGGGCAGCGCTGTGTTCTTTCTCCGCCCGCCGGCATTTGCGCTGGCGTGTGTCTCTTTGTGGTTTGCCCAGCTGGTGATCGGCGCTCTGCTGCTGCTATGGGGCGAGCAGTGGGAGGACGGCACCGTCTGGCGCTGGGAAATCGCCAGCCTGGTTGTCGCCCTGCTGCTGGGCGCGCTGCTGCTGGTGCAGCTGCCGCGCGCCCTGCGCTGGCGACCGCGGCGCAGCCGGCGTACGCACCCCGAAGTAGTGCAGGAACGCCAGCGCATTGCCCGTGACCTGCATGACCATGTGGGCTCGCAAATCGTGGCCGCCATGGCGCTGGTGGACGCGAAAGACCTCGCCGCTCGGCCACTGGCCCAGGCCCTGGAGCAATGCCTGCTGGATCTGCGCCTGCTGGTCGACTCGATGGACGGCGACGACGAGAGCCTGCCCGAGCGGTTGGCCCGCCTGCGCCACCGCGTGCAGCCCGCGCTGGACCGCAGCGGCATCGCCCTGCAGTGGCAGGTGGCGCCGGAGCCCGACGTGACCTGGCCCACCGGCCACGCGGCGCGCGAATGTCTGGCCATCGTGCAGGAAGCGATCAGCAACGCCATCCAGCACTCTGGCGCCACCGAGCTGCGGGTAGTCCTGCAAGGCAGTGGGGCGGCCTGGCGGCTTCAGGTGGCCGACAACGGCCGCGGCTTGGCGTCGCAGCCGTGGGTTGAGGGCGCAGGCCAGGGCTTGCAGAGCATGCACCGGCGCGCCGGGGCGCTGGGAGCGCAGCTGCAGCTGCTCAAGCCGGCGCAGGGGGGCTTGAGCGTGGAGCTGTCCATGGCGCCGCCACCAGCCTCTGTGCAGCATTAGAGCGCTCTTCTTTCGATAGCTGCCAGCGCAGGACTCTAAAGGGCTGAAGCCTTATTTGGCCTTAAATCCTTGGTCTACTTGTCGTCGGCGGAGGGCGCCAGCAACTTGGCGCAGTTGGCATCGTCCTCGGCCCCCGGCACGGTGATGGGCACCAGGGCCAGGGCCGCCGGGGCGATGGCGGCAGCGGCCACCGCGGCGCCGGCGCGCAGCACCAGCGGGCCGGGCTCCACGCCCACCTGGGGCTGGGCGAAGGTGCCGCGTACATACAACGGCGTGCGCAGCGAGAAGAACTTCCATTTCAGCGATTCGGGCTTGATGCGCAGGCTCATCTCCTCCTCGCCCAGGTCCAGCAGGCCGGTCACGTCGACGATGGCCTCCTCGGTGTTCAGGCGCACGCGGTGCGCATCGGCCATGCCGTCCTTGACGCGCAGGTCGGCCACGGCGCAGCGCAGCTTGATTTCCTTGTTCTCGCCGAACAGCTTGGAGACCACCACGCTGCCCAGATTGAGGGCCGCCAGGTCCAGCATCTCCTTGCTGAAGGTGCCGTCGCGGATGTACAGCCGTATGCCGCCGTCACTGCTGGCCAGCATGGCCGCGATGGAGTCGCCGCGGCCCGCCAGTTGCAGCGAGCCGTCCAGCCGGCCAAAGCTCTTCTTCATCAGCTCCACCTTGGGGAACAGTGCTGACAGCTGCAGGCCCTGAACCGAGCCCTTGAGCTGCGCCCGCAGCGGTTTGGCGCGCCCGTCCAGCAGCACGTCGGAGTCGATGCGGCCCTGCGCAACACCGAAGCGCAGGGGCGTCAGGTGCAGTTGGCGGTCGTCCAGCACGGCGCGCACGCTCAAGCGGTCCAAGGGAAGGGCTTCAGGGCGGACGATCTTTTCTCCGGCGAAGGCCAGGTCCAGGTCCATGGCGCCCCAGCGATCGGTGGCGAAGTGCGCATTAGGCAGCACCTTGCCGGGACGCTTGTCCGTGCCTTTTTCCCGCGGGCGCTTGCCGCTGGGCGCGCCCAGCACCGGGCCCAGGTCGGCCAGGCGCAGAAGCTTGGAGGTCATGTGCCCCTGCAGCTTGGGGCGCGGCTTGCCGGATGTGTACGTCACGCTGCCGTGCAGATCGCTATCGCCCACGGTGCCGTTGAAGTCGCGGTATTCCCACACCGCTTTTTCGGGTTCCAGGCTGCCCAGCAGCCGGCCCTTGATCTGCAGCGGCGGGGTGTTGGGCAGCACCAGGCCGGTCAGGGGGAACAGGTCGGCCATGCTGCGCGCGTGCACCTGTAGCTGCAGGTCCATGCCCGACAGGGCCGCCGGGTTGTCCAGCAGGCCTTCTGCTTGCACTTGCACGCTGCCCGAACGCGCAGACACGCGCAGGGGGTAGCGCAGCTTCTTCTCGCGCAGCGTCAGGACCGGGCCGCCCACGCCTTCGCCTTCGATCCTGGCCTTCCCATAGCTGCCTGTGAGCAGCACGTGCACGCCGTAGCGGCCGTCTTCGGACTGTTCGTCCCCGCGCGCCAGCGTATCCACCCGCGCGCGCAGGGCCAGGTCCTTCGCGCCGTCCACATAGCCCAGCCAGCCGCCTCGGATGATCAGCTGGTCCACGCGCAGGTCCCACGGGTTGTCGTGCTCGGACTTTTCCTGCCCCTGTTTGCGGTTGGCAAAGGTCCAGTTGTTGCTGCCGTCCTTGCGCCGAGCCAGAGCGATGTCTGGCGCCGTGAGTACCAGCGTGTCCAGCACCAGCGTGCGCGACAGCAGCGGCAGCAGCCGCATGGTGGCGCTGGCGCTGGCGATGGTGCCCATGCCCTGCGGCGGACGCGGAGGGGGAGCGGCCTGCGGGTCGTTGCTGGATTCCAGGGCCAGGGCGTGGGCGGCTTTGGTCTGGGCCTCGCTCGCCGCTGACCCGGGCAGGGCGGGCGGGGCGGTTGTTTCCTCGTCCGCCTTCTGGTCGGCAGGGGCGGGCTGGTCGCCCTGCGGCGCCGGCTTGGCCGGCAGGGCGGGCAGGTCGGGTGCGGACTGGTCGGGCGCCTGCACCACGATGAATCCCTCGGGATTGTCCAGCGACAGTTGCTGCGCCTGCACCGTCACGCCTGGCACCCAGCGGCGCCAGCCGGTCTCCAGCGGCTGGGGCCAGTGCCAGCGGGCGGACAGGTCACCCTCAATGGCAAAGCGGCGGCCCGTGGCCTCGCTCACCTTGTCGTTCACCCATGGTTTCACGCGGTTCCAGTCGAAGGTAGCCACCAGCACGACCGCCAGCGCCAGCAATGCCAGCAGGCCTGCGAGCACGGCCAGTACCCAGCGCAGGACGCGGGCATGGCGGTGTCGCTGCGGAGCACCGGGCTGGGAAGAGTCGGATGAATCGGCAGGTGTTCGCATGTGCGACCGCATGCTAGTGCCAACGCTTTGCACCATGCGTAGGCGCCGGCCGTTTGCCGCGCTTGTCCTACAGAGGGCAGATGGGGCGTTTTTGACAGGCAGGTACACGGGCCGTTGACCTACGTGTTGCGAGCATTTGTTGCATCAAGAATCGAAACATTCGGTTTATTAGCCACTCTCTCTCTCTCTTTTTTGCTTCCCTCTTCAATCCAAGGTCGCACCACATGCACACCGCCCAGGCACTGACACAAGAGACCATCTTCGGCGTGGCGGACGGCGCCACCTATACCGGCATGCTGTGCCTGGGTGGCGACGGCAAGCGCTACTTTTTCTCCCAGGCCCAGGTGGACGGGCGCCCCGTGTCGCTGCCGCGCGAGCACTTTCCGTCACGCGAAGACGCCCTTCGCGGCTTGGCGGACATTGCCACCGGCGCGCGCTCGGTTCCGCGCGACTGAGTCGTGCAGGATCGCACCACCATGGAGCAGCCCATCACCCGCATCCTGGAAGAAGGCTACCGGGGCTTTCTCATCCGCATTCCCGTGCCCGAGAGCGGAGGCCGCATCCTGCCCACTCCGGTGCAGGCCAGCGTGACCGCGGTCACCGACCACGCCGCGGCGCATCTGGACGCCGTACGCTGGGACGCGGTAGAGCAGTCTGAAGGCGACCTGCACACCTTGGCGCATATCAAGCACGCCATTGACGTGGCGCTGGACGGCAGCGAGCACCAGCCGCCACTGCCGGGAGTTTTTGAAAAAGGATTACAATAAAAAACGGCTCCAGCGCCCGCCAGACAAGCGCTGGTAGCTAGCAAAAGCGTAGCGCAGATGGCGGCGTTTCCTACAATGCCGGCCCTATGCACAACCCCCATGATCCGCGCGTGCTGCCCATGCGCGAAGGCGTCAGCCCCAGCTGCGTGGTGCTGCCCTCCATTGGCGCAGGCTTGCTGCTGGACTTTCTGAGCACCCGCCTGCCCGCCGTGCCACGCGCAGACTGGCTGCGCCGCATGGCGGCCGGCGAGGTGGTCGACGAGCACGGCGTGCCTGCTGGGGCCGGCACGCCCTTCACCCCCGGGTTGCGCTACTACTACTACCGCGAACTGGCGCACGAGGCGCCGCTGCCCTTTGATGAAGCGGTGCTGTTCCAGGACGAGCACATCGTCGTCGCAGACAAGCCGCACTTCATGCCCGTGGTGCCTGCCGGCCGGTATCTGCAGCAGACGCTGCTGGTGCGGCTGAGGAGGCGCCTGGGCCTGTCCGAGCTGTCGCCCGTGCACCGCATCGACGCCGGCACCGCCGGGCTGGTGCTGCTGTCGGTGCAGCGCGCCACGCGCGGGCGCTACCAGGCGCTGTTCCGTGACCGGGCGGTGCGCAAGGTCTATGAAGCCATCGCGCCCTGGCGGGCCGACCTGCCGCTGCCGCGCGTGCAGCAGACCCGGCTGGAGGAAAGCGGGCACTTCTTTCGCATGCACGAGGTGCCGGGCACGCCCAACGCTGTCACCAGCATCGAGGTGATCGAACACCTGGGCGGCTACGCCCGCTACCGGTTGGAGCCCGTGACCGGCCGTCGCCATCAGCTGCGCGTGCAGATGGCGGCCCTGGGCCTGCCGCTCGTGGGCGACACGCTGTACCCCGAGGTCAACGACCCGGCGCCAGGCGACTATTCCAACCCGCTGCAGTTGCTGGCCCAGACCCTGGCCTTCGACGATCCCGTCACAACCCAGCGCCGGCATTTCACCAGCGCGTTGCGGCTGCGGCCACTGGCCAGCCTGAGGCAGGCCTGAAGCAGCGGCCCAAACCCATGGCAGCCGCAGGGGTACGTGGGCTGCAGTGCAATGGCCCGCGCCCCGGATTGCCCAGTCGCCGGGCTGCCACTCAGCATTCCAACGCGAACAAAGTTGCCCCATGACCCAGCGCATCAATTCCCAGAAGCAGTCGCCCGAGCTGTTCGGCAAATTTCTGGAGTTCAGCAATTCCCTAGGCAAGTCCGCCATCGAGCCCGGAATACGCCATCTGGTAGAGATCCGGGCGTCCCAGATCAACAGCTGCGCCTTCTGCCTGGACATGCACATCAAGCAGGCCACCATCCACGGCGAGCGGCCGCTGCGGCTGCACCACCTGGTCATCTGGCGCGAATCGCCCCTGTTCACCCCGCGTGAGCGCGCCGCGCTGGCCTGGACGGAGGCGCTGACTCAACTAAGCCCGCACGGCGTGCCCGACGAAGCCTATGAACAGGCGCGCGTCCAGTTCGGCGAGAAAGAACTGTCCGACCTGACGTTCCAAATCATGGCCATCAACGCCTGGAACCGGCTGAATATCGCCTTCCGCGGCGAACCGGGTATGTTCGACAAGGCCTATGGATTGGATAAGGCCGGCCTGGCCTGAGACCGTCGGTCCAAACCAGGCCCGCCAAGGAGGTCCCATGACCCACCGCAGTGCCAGCCAGAAACGCCGCGCCTTCCGCGCGCTGCACCAGTCGGGCTGCTTCGTGCTGCCCAACCCCTGGGATGCCGGCAGCGCCAATGCCCTGGCGGCGCTGGGCTTCAAGGCGCTGGCGACCACCAGTTCGGGCTACGCCTGGTCCTGCGGCCGTGCGGACGGGCAGCTGTCCCGTGACGAGACCCTGGCGCATCTGCGCCACATGGCTGCAGCCACCGACCTGCCGATCAACGCCGATTTCGAAGGCGGCTTTGCGCAGACGCCCGAGGGCGTGGCCGAGAGCGTGCGCATGGCCATCGACACTGGCGTGGCCGGCCTTTCCATCGAAGACTCGACCGGTGACCCGCAAGCGCCTCTGCGCGACATGGCTGAGGCCGTGCAGCGCCTGCGCGCGGCGCGGGTCGCGATCGACGCAGCCGGTGGCGACACACTGCTGATCGGTCGGGCAGAGAACTTTTTCGTCGGCCGTCCCGATCTGGAGGACACAATTGCCCGTCTGCAGGCCTATGCGCAGGCCGGTGCGGACTGCCTGTACGCCCCGGGCATCCGAACGCGCGAGCAGATCAGTGCGGTGGTCGCGGCCGTGGCGCCCAAGCCGGTCAACGTGCTCATCGGCTGGCCGAGCGAGCTGACGCTGCAAGACCTGGCCGATCTCGGGGTGAGGCGCATCAGTGCCGGCGGTGCGCTGGCGCGTGCGGCATGGGGCGGCTTCATGCAGGCTGCTCGCACGCTCGCGGAGCAGGGGCGGTTCGATGGATTTGCGAACGCGCTGCCTGGGGCGGAGCTGAATGCGCTATTTGGCGGAAGGGTGGGGGCGCGCTGATACCTGGGCAGCCGCAGCTGCTTGCTCTAGCTAGCGAGGGGAGGGAATCCAGCGCCGGGGATGAGAAGCAGCTTGTCGCTGCGCCTGACCGGGGTCAGGCCATTGCTGGAGCGGGTGATGGGAATCGAACCCACGTTATTTGCTTGGGAAGCAAGAGTCCTACCATTGAACGACACCCGCGCGGCTGGAAGGAGACCGAAGGCGCGGATTGTAGCGCAGCCGCCAAGCCGCATGGGCAAGGGCGGAATGCAAGTGTTTTTGCCCTCCAGCCCTTGCTGGGCATGCGCCAGCAGCTATCAATACCGAAGCGCAGTGGTCACAGGCCGCCCAGGCACAGATACTTGAGCTCCACGTATTCCTCGATGCCGTGGCTCGACCCCTCGCGGCCCAGGCCAGACTGCTTGACGCCGCCAAAGGGGACCTGCTCGCTGGAGATCAGGCCCACGTTCACCCCCACCATGCCGGCCTCCAGCGCCTCGCCCACGCGGAAGATGCGCGCCATGTCGCGCGCATAGAAGTAGCTGGCCAGGCCGAACTCGGTGGCGTTGGCGGCAGCGACGGCTTCTTCCTCGGTCTTGAACTTGACGATGGGCGCCAGCGGGCCGAAGGTCTCCTCGCGCGCGAACAGCATGCCGGTGGTGGCGTCGGCCAGCACCGTGGGCTCGAAGAACTGGCCCGAGCCCAGGTCGCGCAGCGCCTTGCCGCCAGTGACGACGCGTGCGCCCTTGGAGACGGCGTCATCCAGGTGACGCTGTACCTTGTCCACCGCGGCCTTCTCGATCAGCGGGCCCAGCACCACGCCGTCCTCGAAGCCGTTGCCGACCTTGGCCTTCTTGACGCGAGCGGCGAACTTCTGCACGAACTCGTCATACACGCCTTCCTGTACGTAGAAGCGGTTGGTGCAGACGCAGGTCTGGCCGGCGTTGCGGTATTTGCTGGCAAACGCGCCTTCCACGGCGGCGTCCACGTCCGCGTCGTCGAAGACCAAAAAGGGCGCGTTGCCGCCCAGCTCCAGCGACAGCTTCTTGATTGTCGGCGCGCACTGCTCCATCAGGATGCGGCCGACCTCGGTGGAGCCGGTGAAGGACAGGTGGCGCACGTGCGCGCTCTGGCACAGCATCTTGCCCACGCCGGCCGCGTCGTCGCTGGTCACCACGTTCAGCACACCGGCCGGGATGCCGGCGCGCTGCGCCAGCTCGGCCGTGGCCAGGGCCGTCAGGGGCGTGAGCTCGGCCGGCTTGACGACCACCGTGCAACCGGCCGCGATGGCCGGCGCCACCTTGCGCGTGATCATGGCCAGGGGGAAGTTCCACGGCGTGATGGCGGCGCACACGCCGATGGGCTGGCGCAACACCAGCAGGCGGCAATCGTTCTGAAAGTGCGGCACCACCTCGCCGTTCACGCGCTTGGCCTCTTCGGCAAACCATTCGACGAAGCTGGCGCCATAGGCCACCTCACCGCGCGCCTCGGCCAGGGGCTTGCCGCCTTCGGCGGTGATCAGGCGGGCCAGGTCGTCCTGATGCTGCATGAGCAGCTCGAACCACTTGCGCAGCAGCTGGCTGCGCTCTTTGGCAGTGCGTGCGCTCCAGCCGGGCAGGGCTTCGCGGGCGGCGTCGATGGCGCTTTGCGTCTCGCGCGGGCCCAGGTTCGCCACGTCGGCCAGCTTGTGCCCGGTGGCCGGGTCGTGCACGGCCAGGCGCTGGCTGCCGGCGAACCACTGGCCGCCCAGCAGGGCGTCGGTCTTGAGCAGGCTGGGGTCGTCGAGGCGGGAAAGAGGCGAGGTCTGGGCATCCATGGCGTGGCTCCGCAAGCAGCAGGGGAGGGTGGGGAGAAGAACGCGCCAGCATAGCGCTGGGCGCCAAGGCTGCAGTCCCATCGCTGACAGGGGGCAAAACCTATAATTGCCGGTTGGCCGCGGCGGGCGCACGGCGCCGCCCGCCCCGAGCAAAAAACCCTTTCATACCCATGAGCACACGCACTTTTTCCGTTGCGGACATCCGCAAGACGTTCCTCGAGTTCTTCGCCGCCAAGGGGCACACGGTGGTGGCGTCCAGCCCGCTGGTGCCGGGCAACGATCCGACGCTGATGTTCACCAATTCAGGGATGGTGCAGTTCAAGGATGTGTTCCTGGGCACGGACAAGCGTCCCTACGTGCGCGCGGCCTCGGTGCAGACCTGCCTGCGCGCCGGCGGCAAGCACAACGACCTGGAGAACGTGGGCTACACCGCGCGCCACCACACCTTCTTCGAGATGCTGGGCAACTGGTCGTTCGGCGACTACTTCAAGCGCGAATCCATCCACTGGGGCTGGGAGCTGCTGACCCAGGTCTACGGCCTGCCGGCCGAGAAGCTGCTGGCCACGGTCTACCACGAGGACGACGAGGCCTACGACATCTGGACCAAGGAGATCGGCCTGCCGGCCGAGCGCGTGATCCGCATCGGCGACAACAAGGGCGGCAAGTACAAGAGCGACAACTTCTGGATGATGGCCGACACCGGCCCCTGCGGCCCGTGCTCGGAGATCTTCTACGACCACGGCCCGCACATCCCCGGCGGCCCCCCGGGCAGCCCCGAGGAGGACGGCGACCGCTTCATCGAGATCTGGAACCACGTGTTCATGCAGTTCGACATGAAGGAAGACGGCAGCGTGGTGCCGCTGCCCGCGCCCTGCGTGGACACCGGCATGGGCCTGGAGCGCCTGGCCGCCATCCTGCAGCACGTGCACAGCAACTACGAGATCGACCTGTTCGAGGCGCTGATCAAGGCCGCCGGCCGCGAGACCGGCACGGCCGACCTGGCCAACCCGTCGCTGAAGGTCATCGCCGACCACATCCGCGCCACCGCCTTCCTGGTGGCCGACGGCGTCATCCCCAGCAACGAGGGGCGCGGCTACGTGCAGCGGCGCATCATCCGCCGCGCCATCCGCCACGGCTACAAGCTGGGCTGCAAGAAGCCGTTCTTCCACAAGCTGGTGGCCGACCTGGTGGCGCAGATGGGCGACGCCTATCCCAAGCTGCGCGAGCAGCAGGAGCGCATCACCGAGGTGCTGCGCGTCGAGGAAGAGCGCTTCTTCGAGACCCTGGCGCACGGCATGGACATCCTGGACGCGGCGCTGGCCGGTGGCGCCGGAACGCTGGCGGGCGACGTGGCTTTCAAGCTGCACGACACCTACGGCTTCCCGCTGGACCTGACGCAGGACGTGGCGCGCGAGCGCGGCGTGGAGGTGGACAGCGCCGGCTTCGACGCCGCCATGGAGCGCCAGAAGACCCAGGCGCGCGCCGCCGGCAAGTTCAAGATGGACCGCGCGCTGGAGTACGTCGGCGCCGGCCACGACTTCACCGGCTACGAGCGCCTGGAGGAAAGCGCGCAGGTCCTTGCCCTGTACCACGAGGGCGCGCCTGTGCAGCAGCTCACCGAGGGCCAGAGCGGCGTGGTGGTGCTGTCGTCCACGCCGTTCTATGCCGAGTCCGGCGGCCAAGTGGGCGACCAGGGCGTGCTGGCGGCCGAAGGGGTGCAGTTCGGCGTGGTGGACACGCAGAAGATCCGCGCCGACGTCTTCGGTCACCACGGCACGCAGACACAAGGCACCTTGCGCGTGGGCGACACCGTCGCCGCGCGCGTGGACACGCAGCTGCGCGCCGCCACCGTGCGCAACCACAGCGCCACGCACCTGATGCACAAGGCGCTGCGCGAAGTGCTGGGCAGCCACGTGCAGCAAAAAGGCTCGCTGGTCAATGACGAGCGCACGCGCTTCGACTTCACACACAACGCGCCCCTGACCGACGCCCAGATCACCGAGATCGAACGCCTGGTGAACCAGGAAATCCTGGCCAACGAAGGCACGCAGGCGCGCGTGATGGATATCGAAAGCGCCCAGAAGACCGGCGCCATGATGCTGTTCGGCGAGAAGTACGGCGAGACCGTGCGTGTGCTGGACATCGGCACCAGCCGCGAGCTGTGCGGCGGTACGCACGTGGCACGCACCGGCGATATCGGCTTGTTCAAGATCGTGGCCGAAAGCGGCGTGGCCGCGGGTGTGCGCCGCGTGGAAGCCATCACCGGCGCCAATGCACTGGCCTACGTGCAGCAGCTCGAGGCCACGCTCGAATCGGCTGCTGCCACCCTGAAGGCCCCGCTGGCCGAGGTGCAGCCGCGCCTGGCCCAGGTGCTGGAGCAGGTGCGCAGCCTGGAAAAGGAACTGGCCGCACTCAAGAGCCGCATGGCCGCGTCGCAGGGCGACGAGCTGGTCAACCAGGCTGTCGATGTGAAGGGCTTGAAGGTGCTGGCCGCGCAGCTGCCCGGCGCCGATGCCAAGGCCCTGCGCGAGACCATGGACAAGCTCAAGGACAAGCTCAAGACCGCCGCCATCGTGCTGGCTGCCGTGGATGGCGACAAGGTGCAGCTGGCCGCCGGGGTGACGGCCGACAGCCTCGGCCGCGTCAAGGCCGGAGAGCTGGTGAACTTCGTTGCCGCCCAGGTGGGCGGCAAGGGCGGCGGCAAGCCCGACATGGCCATGGCCGGCGGCACCGACCCGTCGGCGCTGCCGCAGGCGCTGGCTTCGGTCGCCGCCTGGGTGCAGGAACGCGCCTGAGAAACGAATCAGGCCCGCATGGTGCGGGCCTGATGCCGGGTGAGGTCGGCGCCGCGGGCGGGGCCTAAAACAGCTCCACCTCGTCGTGCGCCACTTTCTGCCCCAGCGAGGCGCTGGCCACCAGGTCCTCGTAGTGGCGCACCTGGTTGCGCCCGTGCTCCTTGGCAAAGTACAGCGCCTGGTCGGCCCGGCCGATCACCTCCACCGGTGCGCCGCCCTGCGCGGCGGCAAAGCCGATGCTGACGGTGATGTGGCCGATCTGCGGGAACTCGTGCGCCTCGATCGTGGAGCGCAGGCGCTCCAGCGCCATGCGGGCCTGGGCCAGCGTGGCCGACCGCAGCAGCACCACGAATTCCTCCCCACCGAAGCGGAATATACGGTCCTGCGAGCGAAACAGGCTGCGCAGCCGGTTGGCCACCAGGATCAGCACCTCGTCGCCGTAGAGGTGGCCAAAGCGGTCGTTGACCAGCTTGAAGTGGTCGATGTCCACCACGGCCAGCCACTGGCCCGGCACTTCCGGGTCCTGGCGCGCATCCCAGCTCTCCACGCCGGGCTGGCGGGCGAACTGCTCGTCAAAGGTCTTGCGGTTGAGCAGCCCGGTGAGGGCATCGCGCTCGCTGTAGTCCAGCAGGCTCTGGTAGTTCTGGTAGACGAGATACACGCCGGCAATCACGTCGCGCTGGTGTCGCGTGAAGGCCTTGGGCTGGGTGATCTCCAGGCAGGCGTGGGCGCGCTCGCCCAGCCACACGGGCATCCACAACGTGTGCCCGTGCTCCTCGACGCGTCCGACGCTCTTGCCGCCGCTGGCGATGCACTTCGCCAGTTCGGGCAGCTCGGGCAGGGCGAAGGCGGCCGGGTCGGCCAGCGCCTCGTACTCGCTGGTGACGATGCTCCCGCCCTCGCTCCAGCTGCGCGGGCGCAGCCAGGTCTCGCCGTCATGGGTGAACATTTCCAGCGCCCGCACGCGCGTGTCACGCCCCTGCAGCAGCAGCGTGGACAGCACCGACACCTCCAGGCGCAGATGGTCGCGGTGGGCCGTCATTTCGGCCAGGTTGCGCAGCAGGGGTTTCATCAAGATTGCTTCAACAAGGACGTCAAAAAAGTCCTGCCACCGGCTCAGGGAGAGGGGCGGCGGCGGAACACCACGTCCCACACGCCGTGGCCCAGGCGCAGGCCGCGGTTTTCAAACTTGGTCAGGGGCCGGTAGTCGGGCTTGTGCGCGTAGCCTTCGGCGGTGTTGGCCAGCAGGCTCTCGGCCGACAGCACCTGCAGCATCTGCTCCGCATAAGGCTGCCAGTCGGTGGCGCAGTGCAGGTAGCCGCCGGGCTTGAGGCGGCTGGCCAGGCGGGCGATCAGCGGCGGCTGGATCAGCCGGCGCTTGTGGTGGCGCTTCTTGTGCCACGGGTCGGGAAAGAAGATGTGCACACCGTCCAGCATGTCCGGCGCCAGCATGTGCTCCAGCACCTCCACGGCGTCGTGCTGCAGGATGCGGATGTTGTCGATGCCGTGCTCGCCGATGCGCTTGAGCAGCGCGCCCACGCCGGGCTCGTGCACCTCGCAGCACAGGAAGTTTTCTTGTGGGCGCACCTGGGCGATGTGGGCCGTGGCCTCGCCCATGCCGAAGCCGATCTCCAGGATCAGCGGCGCCTGGCGGCCGAAGGCGGCGGCCGCGTCCAGCAGCCGGGGCTGGTAGTCGAGCACGTAGCGCGGGCCCAGTTCTTCCAGCGCGCGCGACTGGCCGCTGGTGGTGCGGCCGGCACGGCGCACGTAGCTCTTGATGCCCTTGGGATGGGCGACGTCGGCCGGGGCACCGGCGGGAGGCTGAGGAGACGACACGGAGAAAACAGGGGATGCGATCACGGGGCAGGATTGTAGATTCGCGCCCAGGCGAGCGCCCATAGGGCAAGCCCTTCGCCCTGCGTGGCGCCCGGTGGTGCGGCGGGCAGGCCCAGGGCCTGGGCGGCCTGGCCCAGGGCCGCCAGCGGCCGGGTTTCGTCGATGGCCGGCGCGCCGTGCTGCTTGGACAGCTTCTCGCCGTCTTCGCCGCGCACCAGCGGCGCGTGCAGGTAGCGCGGCGTGGGCAGGCCCAGGGCCGACTGCAGCAGGATCTGGCGGGGGGTGTTGTCGGTCAGGTCCTCGCCGCGCACGATGTGGGTGATGCCCTGCTCGGCATCGTCCACCACCACGGCCAGCTGGTAGGACCACAGGCCGTCGGCGCGGCGCAGCACGAAGTCACCCACTTGGGCGGCCACGTCCTGGTGCTGTGCGCCCAGGCGGCGGTCGTGCCAGCGCACGCCGTCCGTTGCTATCGAAAAAGTAGCTGCTGACGCTTGACTGGTAAGCGCCGGAGGCCGATTTGACTGATATTTTTCCGTATGGAACCGCCAGGCCCGCGCCGCCCGCCCGCCCAGGCCGGCGCGACAGGTGCCGGGATAGGGGCGCTCCACATGGCGCTGGTGCGCCAGGCCGCGGGCGGCCAGGGCAGCATCGATGTCGCGCCGGGTGCAGGCACAGGGATAAGCCAGGCCGCGCACGCGCAGCGTGTCCAGCGCCTGCTGATAGTGGTCGGTGCGGCGGGACTGGTACAGCGGCGGCTCGTCCGGGTGCAGGCCGCAGGCAGCCAGCTGGGCCAGAATGCGCTCGGCCGCGCCGGCCTGGCAGCGCGGCGGGTCCACGTCCTCGATGCGCACCAGCCAGCGCCCGCTGGACGCGCGTGCGTCCAGCCAGCTAGCCAGCGCGGCCACCAGCGAGCCGGCGTGCAGCGGACCGGTGGGAGAGGGGGCGAAGCGGCCGATGTAGCCCAAGGGTTCTTAAGCGGCGGCCAGGGCCAGGGACAGCCCGGAGACGAAGGCGTCCTCCAGCCGGTGCCCCAGGCACCAGTCGCCGCAGGCGCCCAGGCCGGTGGCGGCGTCCCAGACGAAGGGCTGGCCCAGGGGTGACTGGGTCTGCGCATGCGGCCAGCAGCGCACCTGGCTGTGTGTGGGCGCGGCGTGGATGCCCGTGATCTCGGCGAAGGCACGCGTGAGCTTGTCGCGGATGCGGGCCGGGTCGTCGTTCAGGTGCTCGGCGGACCACTGGGGCGAGGCCTGCACCGTCCAGCGCTCGATCTGCGCGCGCCCGGGCTTGCTGGACTCGCGCGCCAGCCAGGCCACGCGGTGGTGGGTGCTGCGCGCGGCGTTCCACTGCGGGCCCAGCGTGGTCAGGCCGGGGCGCACGGCCTGCGCGAAGGCCAGCATCAGCGTCCAGCAGGGGGCGATATGGGTGTCGGCCAGCGCCTCGCCCCAGGCCGGCGCCACGGCGCATTCGGCCAGCAGGGTCTGGGTGAGCGGGGCCGGCAGCGCGAACACCACGCCGTCAAAGCCTGCATAGGTGCGCGTGCCCCCGTCGACCGAGGCGGTGCGCAGCTGCCAGGCCAGGGGACGCATGGGGTCGTGCTCGATGTGGGTGACGGCGGTGTGCGTGTGCAGCCGGCCTTCGTTGACCAGGGGCTGGCCCCAGGCCTGAACCAGCGCGTCCATGGTGGGCGTGGCCACCCAGTGGGCTTCGCCGGGCGGCGGCGCGGCGGCGGCCACACGGCCCAGCGGGTCGAGCACGCGCACGGTGCTGGCGCTCCAGCGCCGGCACAGCCCGGGCATGGTGGCCAGCGCGCGCTCGAAACGCTCGTCGCGCACCGTGAAGTACTGCGCGCCGGCGTCGAAGCTGCCGTAGGCCGTGTCGAGCGAGCCGGTGCGCCCGCCGATGCGTGGCAGCTTTTCCAGCACCGTCACGTCGTGCCCCGCCTGCGCCAGCGTGCGTGCGCAGGCAACGCCGGCCATGCCGGCTCCCACCACGGCAAAGCGCCGCGGCCCGGCAGGCGTGGCGGTGGGTGACATGGTGGGCTGGTGGTCTGTCATGGCGGGCCTTCGCGCGGGGGATGGGGGCGCCCGGAGGGAGGCCGGGCGGGTGCCGGCCCTACTCTACACGTGCCCTGAGGCGTGGTGGGCGTGGTCGGCCTATGCCGGGTGGTTTTCCAGCAGCGCGCGGCGCGTCGTGCTGCTGCGCAGCTGCTGCAGCCACCACAGCAGGGCGCGGCCGTGGGTCTCGGGCTGGTTCTCACGCCACATGTAGGCCAGGCGCACGCGCCGCACCGGACGGGCCACGCGGCGCACGACGAGCTGGCCGCTGTCCAGATAGGGGCGCACCATGGCCTCGGGCAGAAAGCCGCAGCCCAGCCCCAGCAGCTGCGCCTGCACCTTGGCACGCAGGCTGTGCACCGTGAGTACGTCCTGGCCGGACAGCACGCCCAGCGTTACGGTGTTGTGCCGCCCCGAATCGGCCACGGCGACCAGGCGGTGCGCGCGCAGCGTGGCGTCGTTCAGCGGCTCGGGCAGCCCGGCCAGCGGGTGGTGGGGCGCCACGGCGAATACGAAGCGCGTCTCGCCCAGCGGCTCGGCCTGCAGGCCGGCGATGTTGGGCGAGGGCACGGCCACGCCGATGGCCAGGTCGGCCTGCCCCGTGATGAGGGCCTCGGCCGTGCCGCTCAGGATGCCTTCGCGCCACTTCAGCCGGGTGGGCGGTGACTGGGCGTAGAAGGCCTCCACCAGCTCCAGCAGCGTGGTCGGCGAGATCACGCCGTCCACCGACAGGGTCAGCTGCGCCTCCCAGCCGGTGGCGACGCGGCGCACGCGCTGGGCGATGGCGTCCATGTCCTCCAGCAGCCGCGTGCCGTCGCGCAGCAGGGCCAGGCCGGCCTCGGTGGGGCGCGCCTGGCGCGCGCCGCGGTCGAACAGCAGTACGTCCAGCGCATCCTCGATCTGGCGCACACGGTAGGTGAGGGCGCTGGGCACCAGGCCCAGCTGGCGCGCGGCGGCGGCGAAGCTGCCGGTGTCGGCGATGCTTTGCAACAGGGCCAGGTTGTCGGGCGTGAGGGCGCTGCGTGGAGTATTCATGGGCGTGCGCGGAGGTTCAACGGCTTTGAATGATGCCGTCAATTGCACAGCACCTACGCGCCGTGCCCGCGTCCTACCATGGAATGCTCTATCGCACGCCCCAAGGACCCTCTATGCAGACCCTTCGCCCCGCGCACGAGCGCGGCCAGGCCGACCACGGCTGGCTGCAGTCGCAGCACAGCTTTTCATTCGCCGAGTACTACGACCCGCAGCACATGGGCTGGGGCAACCTGCGCGTGATCAACGAGGATCGCGTGGCGCCGGGCATGGGCTTTGGCACGCATGGCCACCGCGACATGGAGATCATCAGCTACGTGCTGTCGGGCGAACTGGCGCACCGCGACAGCATGGGCAACGTGGAAACCATCCCTGCCGGCGACGTGCAGCGCATGAGCGCCGGCACGGGCGTGATGCACAGCGAGTTCAATCACGCCAAGGACCAGACCACGCACTTCCTGCAGATCTGGATCCTGCCGGACACGGCCGGCGTGACGCCCGGCTACGAGCAGGTCAGCCTAAAGGAAGAGGACAAGCGCGGCCGCCTGGCGTGCATCGTCGCCCCGCAAGGCCAGGGCGGTGCGCTGTCCATGCACGCCGACGCGCGGCTGTACGCCGGCCTGTTTGACGGTGCCGAGAGCGCGCGGCTGGTGCTGGCGCCGGCGCGCAAGGGCTATGTGCACGTGGTGCGCGGCCGCATCGAGGCCAACGGCACGCCCCTGCAGACGGGCGACGCGCTGCTGCTGGAAGGCGAGCCGGGCGTGACGCTGACGCGCGGCCGGGGCGCCGAGGTGCTGGTGTTCGACCTGGCACCCTGACGGGTTGCTATTGTTCTAATAGCTGCCGGCGCTTGACTGGCGGGCGCTACAGGCCTATTTGGCTTGCATCCGCTGCCACTGCCCCTGGATGCGCATCTCGTGCGGCATGAAGCGCGCCTTATAGCTCATCTTGGGGCTTTGCTCGATCCAGTAGCCCAGGTACACGTGGGGCAGGCCCAGCGTGCGGGCCTGCTGGATCTGCCACAGCACGCTGTAGGTGCCGTAGCTGGCGCCTTCTTCGGGCTCGTAGAAGGTGTAGACGGCGGACAGGCCGTCGTCCAGCACGTCCAGGATGGAGACCATCTTCAGCACGCCCGGCTCGCCGCCGTCGGCCGCCGGCTCGCGGAACTCCACCAGGCGCGAATTCACCCGGCTTTGCAGCAGGAACTGGGTGTACTGGTCGATGCTGTCGTGGTCCATGCCGCCGCCGGCGTGGCGAGCGTTCTGGTAGCGCAGGTACAGCTGGTAGTGCTCGGGCACGTAGCACAGGCGCAGCACGCGCGCCTGCAGGTGGGCGTGGCGGCGTTCGGCGCGGCGCTGGCTGCGGTCGGGCCGGAACTGCTCGGCCAGCACGCGCAGCGGCACGCAGGCCTGGCAGCCGTCGCAGTGCGGCCGGTACGTGAACATGCCGCTCCTGCGAAAGCCCTGGGCCACCAGGTCGGAGTACACGGTGTTCTGGATCAGGTGGCTGGGGGTGGCCACCTGCGAGCGCGCCTGGCGCCGCGGCAGATAGCTGCACGCATACGGCGCCGTGGCGTAGAACTGCAGGCTTTGCAGCGGGAGTTCGTTGAGTTGCGTCACGCGTCTTGCACAGGCAGAAGTTCGTTCCAGTATAGGGAGCTGAACTGCCACACGAAGTCGGACAGCGCGCTGGCCCGCGCCACATGGGCCAGGAAGGGCGCGCGCGGCATCTCGCGAGCGCCCAGCGAGGCCAGGTGGCGGGTGTTTTGCTGGCAGTCGATCAGCTCCACCCCGGCGCGCCGGCACAGGCACACCAGCGCGGCCAGGGCGATTTTCGAGGCATCGGTGGCGTGGGCGAACATGGATTCGCCAAACACCGCCCGGCCCAGCGCCACGCAGTACAGGCCGCCCACCAGGCGGCCGCCCACCCAGGTCTCCACGCTGTGCGCGTGGCCGGCGGCGTGCAGCGCCTCGTAGGCGGTCACCATCTCCGGCACGATCCAGGTGCCGCCCTGGCCCTCGCGCGGCGTGCCGGCGCAGGCGCCGATGACGGCGGAAAAGTCGCAGTCCACCCGTACCTCGCAGCCAGGCGCGGCGCGAAAGCGCTGCAGCGTCTTTCTCAAGGAGCGGTGCAGGCGGAACTGAGCCACCGGCAGCACCATGCGCGGCTCGGGGCTCCACCAGAGGATGGGCTGGCCCTCGCTGAACCACGGGAAGGTGCCCTGCCGGTAGGCCTGCACCAGGCGCGGCACGGACAGCGAGCCGCCGGCCGCCAGCAGGCCAGGGGCGGGCGACGAGTCGTCCCACGCCTGCTCAGGCGCGGGCAGAGGCTCGTGGACGTTCAGCCAGGGCAACGGGAAAGCCATGCCGGTCACTATTGAATAGATAGCTGCCAGCGCTTGTCTGGCGGGCGTTTAAGGGCAAAAAGACGCTGAATCAAAGCCCCAGCACCTTGGCCACGTAGTCCGCGTCCTTGTCGCCCCGGCCCGACAGGTTGACCAGGATGTGCTGGTCGTTGGCGAGCGTCGGCGCCACGCGCATGGCCCAGGCAACGGCATGGGCGCTCTCCAGCGCCGGGATGATGCCCTCCACGCGCGACAGACGCATGAAGGCCTCCAGCGTCTGCTGATCGTCGGCCACCTCGTAGCGCACCCGGCCCAGGTCCTTCAGGTAACTGTGCTGCGGACCGATGCCAGGGTAGTCCAGGCCGGAGGCGATGCTGTGCACGGCGGCCGGCACGCCCGGCGCGTCCTCCAGCACGTAGCACTTCATGCCGTGGATCTCGCCGGGCTTGCCCATGGTCAGCGTGGCGGCGTGGCGGCCTTGCTTGTCCGTGCCCTCGCCAGCGGGCTCGACACCCACCAGCTGCACGTTGGCGTCGTTCAGGAAGGCGGTGAACATGCCCATGGCGTTGGAGCCGCCGCCCACGCAGGCGGCCACGTAGTCGGGCAGGCGGCCGTGCTTGGCCTGGAACTGCTCGCGTGCCTCGCGGCCGATGATGCTCTGGAAGTCGCGCACCATCATCGGGAAGGGGTGCGGGCCGACCACCGAGCCGATGGCGTACAGGTAGTCAGTGGGGTTGTTCAGGTATTCCTCGAAGGCGCTGTCCACCGCCTCCTTGAGCGTGGCGGCGCCGCGCGTCACGGCCACCAGTTTGGCGCCCAGGATGCGCATTTTGGTGACGTTGGGGTGTTCCTTTTCGATGTCCACCTGGCCCATGTGGATCTCACAGGGAATGCCCACCAGCGCGCAGGCCGTGGCCAGCGCCACGCCGTGCTGGCCGGCGCCGGTCTCGGCAATGACCTTCTTCTTGCCCATGAACCTGGCCAGCAGCGCTTCGCCCAGGCAGTGGTTGATCTTGTGTGCGCCGGTGTGGTTGAGGTCTTCGCGCTTCAAGTGGATCTGCGCGCCGCCCAGCTGCTGGGACAGCCGCCGCGCGTGGAAGATGGGGCTGGGCCGGCCCACATAGTCGGCGAACAGCTGGGCCAGCTCGTCCTGGAAGTCGCGCCGCTGCGTGATCTCGGCGTAGGCGGCGTTGATGTCGTCCATGGCCTGCTTCAGGTGCGGCGGCACCAGCTGGCCGCCGTAAGGGCCGAAGAAGCCGTCGGCGTCGGGCATGGGGGCGAAGGAGGGCAGGCTGCTGGTCATGGTGCGAAGGCGAGTGGAGGAAAAAGAGTGGATCGAGGCGTTCAGTGGCCGGGCGTGGCCGTGGGCAGAGGGATGAATTCCTGGTCGTCACCCACGGGCAGCTTCATGCGCTGCTGGCGCCAGTCCTCGCGCGCCTGCGCCAGGCGTTCGCGCGACGAGGAGACGAAGTTCCAGAAGATATGCCGCTCGCCCACCGGCTCGCCCCCCAGCAGCATCACCGTCGCCTGGGTGCGTGCGGCGATCTGTACGGACTGGGCGGATTGAAGGACCAGCATCTGGCCCGTGCGCAACACCTGGCCGTCGACCTCGACTTCGCCTTCAGCCACGTACACGGCGCGCTCGGGGTATTCGGTGCCCAGGCTGTGGCGAGCGCCCGGCTGCATGGTCCAGTGCAGGTAGAACAGCGGCGAGTGCGTGCGCACGCGCGAATGCAGCCCGGCGATGGAGCCGGCGATCAGCCGCCCGGCGACGCCGTCCTCGTCGAACTCCGGCAGCTGCTCGGCGCCCTCGTAGTGGTAGAAGGCCGGCGCGGTTTCCTCCGCCTCGTCCGGCAAGGCCACCCAGGTCTGGATACCCTCCATGCGCGCACCGTGGGCGCGGGCGTACTCCAGGCGCTCGCTGTGCGTGATGCCGCTGCCGGCCACCATCCAATTGACCTGGCCGGGGCGGATCTCCTGCTCGAAGCCCAGGCTGTCGCGGTGCGTGATGGCGCCGCTGTAGAGGTAGGTGACGGTGGACAGCCCGATGTGCGGGTGCGGACGCACGTCCAGCTCGCGGGGAAAGCCGGGCGCCAGGTCCAGCGGGCCCATGTGGTCGAAGAAGATGAAGGGCCCGACCATGCGCTGGGCCCGGTAGGGCAGCACGCGGCCCACGAGGAAGCCGCCACCCAGGTCATGGGAGCGTCGGTCGATCAGCATGTGTTGCGGCATGGTGCTTTCCTCCTGATGGCCGGGCGGCCCCGCGCTGGGGCATACCGGCCGATTCTGCCCCTTGCGCGGGGCGGGAAAGTACGACGCTGCACAAAAAACAGGCAGCGGCAGAGATCGCCTTGCAAATCAAGCGCTTGCGCCCACCGTACAGCGGCTTGCGCAAGTTATGCACAGGTCTTTCCAGAGCTGGCGGGGACAACCCGCGCGCCGGTAGGGGCCGGCATTGGCGCCATAATTCCGCGCCGGCCTCTCCCGTGGGTCGCTCTTTTTTTGCAGACACCAGGAGTTCGCGCATGCATATGATCACTGCCGTCATCAAGCCCTTCAAGCTGGAGGAAGTGCGTGAAGCCCTGGCCGAATGCGGCGTGACAGGCCTGACGGTCACCGAGGTGAAGGGCTTTGGCCGCCAGAAGGGCCACACCGAGCTGTACCGCGGTGCGGAATACGTGGTGGACTTTTTGCCCAAGGTGAAGATCGAGGTGGCCGTACGCGGCGAGGACGTGGACCGCTGCGTGGACGCCATCGTCGCGGCCGCCCGCACGGGCAAGATCGGCGACGGCAAAATTTTTGTGACCGCCGTGGAGCGGGTGGTGCGCATCCGCACCGGCGAGCTGGACGACGCGGCGATCTGACCGGAGCGGCCGGTCCCGGCGGCCCAGCTCAGATGACGGCGCGCAGCCCGGACGCCGGCGGCTGGGTCCCGGCTTCCTGCACCAGTGCGGCGAGCAGGGTGTCGACGTCGTCGCCCGTACGCACCAGGCCCATCTGCCACTCGCCCATCAGGCCGCTGGCCACGCTGTGCTGCAGGAACTGCAGCAGCTGGGCGTAGTAGCCCCCCACGTCCAGGATGCCCACCGGCTTGTCGTGGTAGCCGAGCTGGCGCCAAGTCCAGACCTCGAACAGCTCTTCCAGCGTGCCGATGCCGCCCGGCAGGGCCAGGAAGGCATCGCTGCGCTCGGCCATCATGGCCTTGCGCTCGTGCATGGTAGTGACGATGTGCAGCTCGTCGCACAGGTGGTTGGCCAGTTCCTTGTCCACCAGCGACTGCGGGATCACGCCTACCACGCGGCCCCCGGCCTGGCGCGTGGCTTCGGCCACCGTGCCCATCAGGCCGCTGCGACCGCCGCCATAGACCAGCTGACCGCCGTGGCGCCCGATGAAGCGGCCCACCGCCGTGGCCGCCTCGGCAAAGCGCGGGTCGCTGCCGGGGCGTGAACCCAGGTAAACACAGACGGAAAAGGCGGCATCAGCCATGGGCAATCCTTTGGTAGAGGGCGGCGGCAAAGGTCGCGCCGCACAGCAGCAGGCTCACCAGCACGGCGGCGCTGCCCATGTCCTTGGCGCGGCGCGACAGCTCATGCCATTGCGGGCCGATGCGGTCCACCACCGACTCGATCCCCGAGTTGAGCAACTCCACGATCAGCACCAGCAGGACCGTGGCGCACAGCAGGCCCGTCTTCACCCAGTCGCCCTGGCCGAGCCAGCCGGCCAGGGGCAGCAGCACCACGGCCAGGCAGGCCTCCAGCCGAAAGGCCTTTTCGCCCCAGCCATCGGCCAGGCCGCGCAGCGAATGGCGACCCGCGTACAGCAGCCGCACGAGGCCCGTGCGGCGCTTGTGCACCGCGGCGGCGTCTTCGGCGGGGACAACGGGTTCAGACATTGCCGCTCTCCTTGGGCTTGCGCCGGATGGCTTCGTGGTGGATGAGACGGGTGCCGGCCAGCGCGTCGTGCAGGAACTGCCGCTCGGGATGCAGTCGGCTCAGCAGCGCCCAAACGGCCACCCAGCCCACCACCAGGACGAACAGCTCGCCACCGGAAAGGTGGAATGGCGCCAGCAGCGCCAATGGCGGCAGGAACCACAGCCAGCTCAGCACGTAGCGCGCCAGCGCCCGCGGCTGGCTGACGTTGCGCCCGGCCCGGTCCACCAGGCGGATGTGCCAGGTCTTCATAGCCAGCGTGTGCCCACGCGACCAGAACCAGGTGAAGTAGATGCCGAAAATCACGAACAGAAAGGCCTGCAGCGCGTGGCGGTTGTCCAGCGCGTGGCGCGTTTGCGTGAGGGTGCTGAACAGGTAGCCGGCGATGAACACCACGCCGAACATCAGCATGCCCTCGTACAGCCAGCAGGCCATGCGCCGGCGCAGGGGCGGTGCCTCGAGGTGGAGGGGCGCAACGCCGCCGGCAGGCAAAGAAGGCCCCTGGGGGCGGGAAGCAGACATCTCGGGGTGGGAGGCGATGAACACGAAGGAGGAGGGCGCGCCGGCTGCCTGCGTGAAGGTTACTGCGGCGGGTGGAGGGGCTCCATGTTGCCGCTCAGCGGCTCCTCCTGGGGCGCAGAGGCCGCCTCGTCGGCCAGGGGGATGGGGGGCAGCGCCTGCGGCTGGGCCGAGGGCGTTTCGACGGGCATGGTTTCTACCACAACCGGCGGCGGCACCGGCAGGGCCTGGGGCACGTGCAGCTCGGTGGGGCGGGGGATCTTGGGCGGGTTGGCCACGGCCGCAGGAGCGCTGATGGCGGCGGGCACGCGCACCAGTTTCTTGGGCGAGGGCCGCACGGCGGTGGCGGCGCCGGTCGGTCGCCGCACTGCCTTGGCAGCCAGGCGCTGCTTCTCTTCCTCGCTCAGGGCTTGGTAGGCCTCCCACTTGGCGCGCTTGCTGCCGGGGGCGAGGGCGGTTGTGGCGGCGTAGTTCAGCCGGGCCTGGCTGCGCTGCTGGGCGCTGAGGTTGGCCCAGTCGGTCAGCCGGGCCAGCATCTTTTCCTGCTCTTGCGGGGCCAGGGCATGGAACCCCGCAGCCAGCTTGAGCCAGTGCAGCTTTTGCGCCTCGCTCATCAGGCTCCAGCGACTGGCCAGCGGGTAGAGGGCCTCTTTTTGCGCCGTGGTCAAGGTGCTCCAGGGTGGGCCGACTTCGGGCTGGACGACGATGCGTGTCTCGCCTGGAGCTTTGTGCCTGCTGTCGAGCGCCTGCACGGGCACCGGCGTGCTGGGCGCCGTGCGTAGCCAGCCGACTGCGCGCCACCCCGTCACCGCAAGGCCGGCCAGCAGCAACGATGCCAGCACGAGGGCTGGCACCAGGCGGGGGGAGCGTTGCGGTGGGGAAGCTGTCATTCAGTGCGGGCTGGCGGCGCGGGCAAGATCAAGGATTTTGCCCGGAAGCCCGCAGGTACTGGACGAAGCCCGGGTCGGCGTAGGCCGAGGGGGGCAGGTCGTCGGCCAGCAGGGCGGTGTCGACCTCGGCCATCTCGGTGGCCAGCGTCTCGTCCTGCGAAATATTGATGAATACCAACCCAGCTAGCAGGGCGGTCAGCGGCACGGCCGAGACCAGCGCGCGCCACCAGGTGCCGCCCTCGCCACCTCCGCCGCCCAGCGCCGCCGCGCCGCCGCCCAGGTGCACGATGGAATCCTGCGCGACAGAGTGCGTGGCGTGGACGGCTGCCGGGCGCTTGCGCCGCTCCAGCGCCTGCATGCGCGCCGCGCGCAGGCGCTCGGCGACGTCGTAGGGCAGGTCGCTACTGGCTTCGGTCAGGCGCGCTGCGATGCGGCGGGCGAAGGCGTCCATTGCCAGGGAAGCGTCAGGGGTAGGTTCGGGAGGGCGGTTCATAGCACGATTCCTTTGGCCTTCAGGGCGCGGCTGAGGGTCTGTACGGCGCGAAAACAATGGGTCTTGACGCTGCCTTCGGAGCAGCCCATGGCTGCCGCAGTCTCGGCAACGTCCATCTCTTCCCAGTAACGCATCAAAAAAGCCTCGCGTTGACGCGCGGGCAATGCCTGTATCTCGGCCTCGATGCGCTGCAGCACCTGGGCGCGGCGCACGACGTCCTCTGCGCTCTGGACAGCTTCGCCTTCCGGCGCGCCGGCGTGCACTTCCAGGAGGTCGAAATCCCCGCCGTCCTCGTTGGGGCCCTCGAAGTCGCCCAGGTTGGTGAATACGGCATTGCGCGTTTTCTGGCGGCGAAACCAGTCCAGGGTGCTGTTGGTCAGGATGCGCTGGAACAGCATGGGCAATTCGCCCACGGGCTTGTCGCCGTAGTGCTCGGCCAGCTTGAGCATGCTGTCCTGGACGATGTCCAGCGCCGACTCCTCGTTGCGCACGTGGTACATCGTGCGCTTGAAGGCACGTTTGTCCACGCTCTTGAGGAAGTCGGATAGCTCTTGCTCGGTAGCCAAAGAAGAGGACCCCGGAGAAGGGGCGGGCAGCGAAAAGCGCCAGCCCGGCGTTTTGGAAAAAAGCCGGCCGCGCCAGGGGGCGGAAATCGGCCGATTATCGCATCGGCGCCACAAAAAAAATGCCGCTCACTCCTCACGGAACTATATTGCAGTGCAATAATCGCGCAATCCGACAAAGCAAACGGGTCCCGGTCCGGCGCAGCACTAACGCGCTCATGGCCGAGGCCTCAAGTCTCAAGGCAGCCTCACAAGGGCGCGACCGAGGGGCACCCAAGGTTTTTCGTTAGAGAAAATCGCAAAGGTTGATCATGGAAATCTCCAAGGCCGAACTCGCATCGGCAGCCGCTGCTTCCGGCGGCAATGCATTCCCCGCCTCTCCCGCTTCCGGCGCTACCCAGGATCTGATGGGCGCGGAAATCCTCGTCAAGGCCCTGCAGGCCGAGGGCGTGGAATACATGTGGGGTTACCCTGGCGGTGCGGTGCTCTACATCTACGACGCGCTGTACAAACAGGACACCATCCAGCACGTGCTGGTACGCCACGAGCAGGCCGCCGTGCACGCGGCAGACGGCTATGCGCGCGCCACGGGCGACGTGGGCGTGGCGCTGGTCACCTCCGGCCCGGGCCTGACCAATGCCGTGACCGGCATCGCCACGGCATACATGGATTCCATTCCCATGGTCATCATCTCCGGCCAGGTGCCTACACCCGCCATCGGGCTGGACGCCTTCCAGGAATGCGACACCGTGGGCATCACGCGGCCCATCGTCAAGCACAACTTCTTGGTCAAGGACGTGCGCGAGCTGGCCATGACGCTGAAGAAGGCCTTCCACGTCGCGCGCACCGGCCGCCCCGGACCGGTGGTGGTGGACATCCCGAAAGACGTGTCCTTCAAGAAGACGCCTTACCACGGCTACCCGGCCAGCGTGGAGATGCGCTCGTACAACCCGGTCAAGAAGGGCCACGCCGGTCAGATCCGCAAGGCATTGCAGCTGCTGCTGACGGCCAAGCGCCCCTATATCTACACGGGCGGCGGCATCTTGCTGGGCAATGCCTGCGCCGAGCTGCGCACGCTGGTGGACATGCTGGGCTACCCCGTCACGCACACGCTGATGGGCTTGGGCGCCTACCCCGCATCCGACCGCAAGTTCCTGGGCATGCTGGGCATGCACGGCACCATCGAGGCCAACAACGCCATGCAGAACTGCGACGTGCTGCTGGCCGTGGGCGCGCGCTTCGACGACCGGGTGATCGGCAATCCCAAACATTTCGCGCAGAACGACCGCAAGATCATCCACGTGGACATCGACCCTTCGTCGATCTCCAAGCGGGTGAAGGTGGACATTCCCATCGTCGGCGACGTGAAGGAAGTGCTGACCGAGCTGATCTCCATGATCCGCGAGACCGCCACGCGCCCCGACGCCGGCGCCCTGGCTGCCTGGTGGGACCAGATCGAGGCCTGGCGCAGCCGCGACTGCCTGAAATACGACCGCAGCAACACCGAGGTCATCAAGCCGCAGCACGTGGTCGAGACGCTGTGGAACATGACCAAGGATGTGGACACCTACGTCACCTCCGACGTGGGCCAGCACCAGATGTGGGCCGCGCAGTACTACCGCTTCGACGAGCCGCGCCGCTGGATCAACTCCGGCGGCCTGGGCACCATGGGCGTGGGCATTCCCTACGCCATGGGCATCAAGCTGGCCAAGCCTGATTCCGAAGTGTTCTGCATCACCGGCGAAGGTTCGGTGCAGATGAACATCCAGGAACTGTCCACCTGCCTGCAGTACAACACGCCGATCAAGGTGGTGTCGCTGAACAACCGCTACCTGGGCATGGTGCGCCAGTGGCAGGAGATCGAGTACTCCGGCCGCTACAGCCACAGCTACATGGACGCGCTACCCAATTTCGTGAAGCTGGCCGAAGCCTACGGCCACGTGGGCATGCTGATCGAGCGCCCGCAGGACGTGGAGCCGGCGCTGCGCGAGGCGCGCAAGCTCAAGGACCGCACGGTCTTCATGGATTTCCGCACCGACCCCACCGAGAACGTGTTCCCGATGGTGCAGGCGGGCAAGGGCATCACCGAGATGCTGCTGGGGTCGGAAGACCTTTAAGCACCAAATCGGCCTGTAGCGCTTGTCCATCAAGCGCTGGTAGCTATCTTTACGATAGCAAATTCTTCCATTGGCGAATCTATTGCCTGCCAAGCCTGGCGCTTACCGGCGTCAGGGGAGGGCAGCGAAAAGAGGAATCCGTCTTCATGAAACACATCATCGCCGTCCTGCTCGAGAACGAGCCCGGCGCGCTGTCGCGCGTCGTGGGCCTGTTCTCGGCGCGGGGCTACAACATCGAGTCGCTGACCGTGGCGCCCACCGAGGACCCGTCGCTGTCGCGCATGACCATCCAGACCACCGGTTCGGACGACGTCATCGAGCAGATCACCAAGCACCTGAACCGCCTCATCGAGGTGGTCAAGGTGGTGGACCTGACCGAGGGCTCCTACACCGAGCGCGAACTGATGATGGTCAAGGTGCGCGCCGTGGGCAAGGAGCGCGAGGAGATGAAGCGCATGGCCGACATCTTCCGCGGCCGCATCATCGACGTGACCGAAAAGAGCTACACCGTCGAGCTGACGGGCGACCAGTCCAAGAACGACGCCTTCCTGCAGGCCATCGACCGCACCGCCATCCTGGAAACCGTGCGCACGGGTGCCAGCGGCATCGGCCGCGGCGAGCGCATCCTGCGCGTGTAGGACAATTCCCGCTTTCCCCCGACCTCTACAGAATTTCAACCGGAGCAATTCAGACATGAAAGTTTTCTACGACAAGGACTGTGACCTCTCCCTGATCAAGGGCAAGACCGTGGCCATCATCGGCTACGGCTCGCAGGGCCACGCCCACGCGCAAAACCTCAACGACAGCGGCGTGAAGGTCGTGGTCGGCCTGCGCAAGGGCGGAGCCAGCTGGGACAAGGTGGGCAAGGCCGGCCTGACGGTCAAGGAAGTGAACGAGGCGGTCAAGGAAGCCGACGTAGTCATGATCCTGCTGCCCGACGAGCAGATCGGCGACGTCTACAAGAACAACGTCGAGCCGAACATCAAGCAGGGCGCTTCGCTGGCCTTCGCGCACGGCTTCAACGTGCACTACAACCAGGTCGTGCCGCGCGCCGACCTGGACGTGTGGATGGTTGCTCCCAAGGCCCCCGGCCACACTGTGCGCAACACCTACACCCAGGGCGGCGGCGTGCCGCACCTGGTGGCCGTGCACCAGGACAAGTCGGGCAAGGCGCGTGACCTGGCCCTGTCCTACGCGATGGCCAACGGTGGCGGCAAGGCCGGGATCATCGAGACCAGCTTCAAGGAAGAGACCGAGACCGACCTGTTCGGCGAGCAAGCCGTGCTGTGCGGCGGCGCCGTCGAGCTGATCAAGATGGGCTACGAGACGCTGGTGGAAGCCGGCTACGCCCCCGAGATGGCCTACTTCGAGTGCCTGCACGAGCTCAAGCTCATCGTGGACCTGATCTACGAAGGCGGCATTGCCAACATGAACTACTCGATCTCCAACAACGCGGAGTACGGCGAGTACGTGACGGGCCCCGAGGTCATCAACGAAGAGTCGCGCAAGGCCATGCGCAATGCGCTCAAGCGCATCCAGGACGGCGAGTACGCCAAGATGTTCATCCAGGAAGGCCGCCTGAACTATCCGTCGATGACGGCCCGCCGCCGCAACCTGGCCGACCACAGCATCGAGCAGGTCGGTGGCAAGCTGCGCGCCATGATGCCCTGGATCGCCAAGAACAAGCTGGTGGACCAAACCCGCAACTGATGCCCATGGCCTCCCCGCGCACACGCTGCGCGGGCGCCGCATCACCCCAGGCCACTTCGGTGGCCTTTTTTGCGTCCTGCGGCGGGGCTACACTGCAGGGCTTTTCCGCAACATGCGGATACTATTAAAACAATAGCTGCTCGCGCTTGACTGGCGGGCGTTGGAGGTCGATTTGATGCATGAAGGCAATCGCGGCGATTCGGAGCGCGGCGTGCTGGTGCGCAAGCGCCGCAAGGGCATCTACATCCTGCCCAACCTGTTCACGCTGGCGGCGCTGTTCGGCGGCTTTTTTGCCATCGTCATGGCGGTGGACGGGCGCTTCGACCTCGCCGCTGCCGGCATCTTCTGCGCCATGGTGCTGGACAGCCTGGACGGCCGCGTGGCGCGCATGACCAACACCCAGAGCGCCTTCGGCGAGCAGATGGATTCGCTCTCGGACATGGTGTCGTTCGGCGCCGCGCCGGCGCTGGTGGCCTATATGTGGGCGCTGCAGGGCCTGGGGCGCTGGGGCTGGTTCGCCGCGTTCGTCTACTGCGCGTGTGCGGCGCTGCGGCTGGCGCGCTTCAACGTCAACACCGGGGTGGTGGACAAGCGCTACTTCCAGGGCCTCCCGTCGCCCGCCGCCGCAGCGCTGGTGGCCGGCTTCATCTGGCTGATGACGGACGCCGGCGTGCGCCCGGGCGAGGACGGCTGGCTGGACTGGAGCACCGTGACCTGGATCACCTTCGCCTTCACGGTGTACGCCGGCCTGACCATGGTGACCAACGTGCCTTTCTACAGCTTCAAGGACGTGCGCATGAAGAAAAGCGTGCCGTTCGCCGCCGTGGTGCTGATCGCCCTGGGCATCGCCGTGATCAACATCGACCCGCCCAGCGTGCTGTTCGGCGTGTTCGTGCTCTACGGCCTGTCAGGCTACGCGGTGTACGCCTGGCGCAAGTCGCGCGGTCAGCACAGCAGCGTGATCAGCACCTCGACCGACGAGCCCGACGAGCGCGGGCTGCACGATTGATGGAGTGTGCTACATTGGCCGCCATGCATTTCCTGTCGCTAGGCCTACTACTGATGTCCAACGGGCAGGCAAAGTAGCGCGCGTCAGTATCCAACCCTACTTCTTCGGCCCGTTTGCACCAGCAACGGGCCGTTTTTGTATGCATGCAGGTTGCTGGTGGTTCTTCCAACCCCTTGATCTGAACCCCGCACCATGTTGAAAAACCCTGCCAGCAAGTACCGCGCCTTCGCTCCGGTGGCGCTCAAGGACCGTACCTGGCCCGACGCGCAGATCGAGCGTGCGCCGCGCTGGCTGTCCACCGACCTGCGCGACGGCAACCAGGCGCTGATCGAGCCCATGGATCTGCAGCGCAAGCTGCGCATGTTCGAGCTGCTGGTGCGCATCGGCTTCAAGGAGATCGAGGTGGGCTTTCCCGCCGCCTCGCAGGTGGAGTGGGACTTCGTGCGCCAGCTCATCGAAGAGGGCCGCATCCCCGAGGACGTGACCATCCAGGTCATGACGCCGGCGCGCGAGGAGCTGATCGAGCGCACCGTGCAATCGCTGCAGGGTGCGCGCCGGGCCATCGTGCACGTGTACAACGCCGTGGCGCCGGTCTGGCGCGAGGTGGTGTTCGGCATGACGGTGCCCGAGGTCATGGCGCTGGTCGACCGCCACGTGCGCCAGGTACGTGCCCTGACCGATGCACGGCCCGAAACCGAATGGGTGCTGCAATACTCGCCCGAGACCTTCAGCCTGGCCGAGCTCGACGTGTCGCTTGAAGCCTGCGAGACGGCCATCGCCGCCTGGGGCCCGGGTCGGCCCATCATCCTGAACCTGCCCACCACGGTGGAGGCAGCCACGCCCAACGTCTTCGCCGACCAGATCGAGTGGATGGCGCGGCGCTTCGCGGATCGTCCCGAGGTCTGCCTGTCCGTGCACCCGCATAACGACCGCGGCACCGGCACGGCCGCTGCCGAGCTGGCGCTGATGGCGGGTGCGCACCGGGTGGAGGGCTGCCTGTTCGGCAACGGCGAGCGCACGGGCAACCTGGACATCGTCAACGTCGCGCTCAACATGTACGTGCAGGGCGTCTCGCCCGGGCTGGATTTTTCGGACATCGACGCCATCCGTGCCGAGGTCGAGCACTGCAACCAGCTGCCCGTGCCGGCGCGCCACCCGTATGCGGGCGACCTGGTCTACACCTCGTTCTCCGGTTCGCACCAGGACGCCATCAAGAAGGCCTTCTCCGCCGGCCGCGAGGACGACGTGTGGGCCATTCCCTACCTGCCCATCGACCCCAAGGACCTGGGCCGCAGCTATGAGGCCGTGATCCGCGTCAACAGCCAGTCGGGCAAGGGCGGCATGGCCTACCTGCTGGAGACCGAGTACGGCGTGCAGCTGCCGCGCCGCCTGCAGATCGAGTTCAGTCAGGTGGTGCAGCGCGCCATGGATGTGCAGGGCAAGGAACTGTCCGCCGCCGACCTGTGGGCCATTTTCTGCAGCGAATACGCGCTGGACGACACGCCCGCCCTGCGCCAGCGGCGCATTGCCGCGCACGACGGGACCCGGGGTGCGGCGCAGACCGAGCTGGGCGGCACCATCCAGTGGCAGGGCCGCGAGCGCGCCCTGCAGGGCACCGGCAACGGGCCGGTGGACGCCTTCGTCAACGCCCTTAGCGCGGCCACGGGGCACGGCATCCGGGTACTGGACTACCAGGAACACGCCATCGGCGGCACCGGCCTGGTGGGCGGCGACGCACGTGCCGCGGCCTACGTGGAGCTGCGCGTGGACGACAGCCGCCAGGTCTTCGGCGTGGGCATGGACCACGACATCGTCAGCGCCGCCATCCGCGCCGTGACCTCGGGCTTGCTGCGGGCCGAGCGTTCGCAGCCTGTGGCGCAGCGCCCGGCCGAGCCGGCCCTGGTGGCGTAAATTAGCGCCCAACTATTTTTATTAATAAGCCCCTACACCATTCGCACGGAGAAACACCATGGCAGACAAGCTCATCATTTTCGACACCACTTTGCGCGACGGCGAGCAGTCGCCCGGCGCTTCCATGACACGCGACGAGAAGCTGCGCATCGCGCGCCAGCTCGAGCGCCTGAAGGTGGACGTGATCGAGGCCGGCTTTGCCGCCAGCTCCAACGGCGACTTCGAGTGCGTGCAGGCCATCGCCCGCGCGGTGAAGGATTCGACCATCTGCTCGCTCTCGCGCGCCAACGACCGCGACATCGCCCGCGCCGCTGAGGCGCTCAAGGACGCCAACCGTGCGCGCATCCACACCTTCATCGCCACCAGCGCGCTGCACATGGAAAAGAAGCTGCGCATGACGCCCGAGCAGGTGCTGGAGCAGGCGAAGCAGTCCGTGCGCTTCGCCCGCAACCTGCTGCAGGACATCGAGTTCAGCCCCGAGGACGGCTACCGCAGCGACCCGGACTTCCTGTGCCGCGTGATCGAGGCCGTGATTGCCGAGGGCGCCACCACCATCAACGTGCCTGACACCGTGGGCTATGCCATTCCCGAGCTGTACGGCAATTTCATCAAGAACCTGCGCGAGCGCATTCCCAACAGCGACAAGGCCGTCTGGAGCGTGCACTGCCACAACGACCTGGGCATGGCCGTGGCCAACTCGCTGGCCGGCGTGAAGATCGGCGGCGCGCGCCAGGTGGAGTGCACCATCAACGGCCTGGGCGAGCGCGCCGGCAACTGCTCGCTGGAGGAGGTGGTGATGGCCGTGAAGACGCGCCGCGACTACTTCGGCCTGGAGGTGGGCATCGACACCCAGCACATCGTGGCCGCCAGTCGCATGGTCAGCCAGACCACCGGCTTCGTGGTGCAGCCCAACAAGGCCGTGGTGGGCGCCAATGCCTTCGCGCACGCCAGCGGGATCCACCAGGACGGCGTGCTCAAGGCGCGCGACACCTACGAGATCATGCGCGCCGAGGATGTGGGCTGGAGCGCCAACAAGATCGTGCTGGGCAAGCTCTCGGGCCGCAACGCGTTCAAGCAGCGCCTGCAGGAGCTGGGCGTGGAGCTGGAAAGCGAAGGCGAGATCAACGCGGCCTTCACGCGCTTCAAGGAGCTGGCCGACCGCAAGAGCGAGATCTTCGACGAGGACATCCTGGCGCTGGTGAATGATGAAAGCCTGTCGGCCGAGAAGGAGCAATTCAGCTTCGTCTCGCTGGCCCAGCGCAGCGAAACCGGCGAGCGTCCGCATGCCGAGATCGTCTTCACCAGGGGCGGCAAGGAAGTGCGCAGCAGCGCCGAGGGCAACGGGCCGGTGGACGCATCGCTCAAGGCGATCGAGTCGCAGGTGCAAAGCGGCGCGGAGATGGTGCTGTACTCGGTCAACGCCATCAGCGGCTCCACCGAGAGCCAAGGCGAAGTCACGGTGCGCCTGCAAAGCGCCGGCCGCGTGGTCAACGGGGTGGGCGCCGATCCGGATATCGTCGTGGCTTCCGCCAAGGCCTATTTGAGTGCCCTGAACAAGCTGCAAAGCAAGGCCGAACGGGTTGCCGCACAGGGCTAAAAGGTAAACAGGGGGGATCTCATCCCCTTTCTTAGCCAAGCCGTGCAAGACATTGATCTTGCGCGGATTTTTTGGCTTAAGTACACTGCCACACGTTTTTTTACGTTTGGAGCACCCCCAATGCCCGCGCGCCTGACCCTTGCCTCCCGAGTGATTCAATTTGCGGCCCTGGCGGCACTCACTGCAGCCCTGGCGGCTCCGAATGCACAGGCGGCGCAGCGCAAGCAGGCCAAGAAGCCGGTGGCGACCGCGTCCGCGAAGCGCGCCACGGCGCCGTCTGCCGCGCGCGCGCCGCGCAAGGGCAAGGGGACGGCTTCGGCACCGCGCGTGGCCGCGCGCAGCGCCCGCGCTCCGGTGCGGGCCGCGGCGGTGGAGCCGCCGCGCCTGTCGTTCGGGCAGATCGCCGGGCTGCACAACGTCTCCGACCCGCTGGACCTCAAGTCCAGCGTGGCGCTGGTCATGGACCAGGACACCAAAGAGGTGCTGCTGAGCAAGAACGACCGCGCCGTATTGCCGATCGCCTCGCTCACCAAGCTGATGACCGGGCTGCTGATTTCCGAGGCAAAGCTGCCCATGGACGAGCCCATCACCATCACCCAAGACGACGTGGACACGGAAAAGCACAGTGGCTCGCGTCTGCGCGTAGGCACCACGCTGTCGCGTGGCGAGCTGCTGCACCTGGCTCTGATGTCCAGCGAGAACCGCGCTGCCCACGCCCTGGGCCGCACCTATCCCGGCGGCCTGGAGGCCTTCGTGGAGCGCATGAACGCCAAGGCCCGCCTGCTGGGCATGACGGACACGCGCTATGTGGAGCCTACCGGCCTGTCCAGTCAGAACCAGTCCAGTGCGCACGACCTGGCCACGCTGGTCAACGTAGCCCATGGCGACGCGCTGGTGCGCGAGCTGTCCACCTCGCCCGGCCACGAGGTGGCGGTGGGCAATCGTGTCCTGCAATACAACAACACCAACCGTCTGGTGAAGAGCCCGTCCTGGGATATCGGCCTGCAAAAGACCGGCTATATCTCCGAGGCCGGCCGTTGCCTGGTGATGCAGGCCCAGGTGTCCGGGCGCAAGCTGATCATGGTGTTCCTCGATTCGGCCGGCAAGTTCAGCCGCCTGGGCGACGCCGAGCGTGTGCGCTCGTGGGTGGAGGCTATGCCGCACGCCGCGTCGTCGGTGCTGACCGCGGGCACCCAGCCGCTGCTCAGCAGGCCCTGATAGAGCGGCGGCGGGCTTCCCCGCTAGAGCCTAAAAAAGAAGCCGCCCGGCCTGCAGGCCTAGCGGCTTTTTCATGTCGCTGGATGTGTCGATCTACTGTGCGGGCCTGTTCAGTACGGTGCGCAGGCCGGCCGTGTAGCCCAGCGCGCGCGAGATGTCCTGCGCCGCGGCCTGCAGCTTGGGTTGCCAGCCCTCGTCCAGACGGTCGGCGGGCGCGGAAATGGACAGGCCTGCCACCAGCTGACCCTGGTCGTCGAACACGCCGGCGGCCATGCAGCGCACGCCCAGCTCCAGCTCTTCGTTGTCGTGCGCGATGCCCTGCTGGCGCGCCCGGCCCAGCTCGCGCTCGAGCAGCGGCAGCTGGGTGATGCTGTTGCGCGTGTGGCCGGGCAGGCCGGTGCGCGTGGCGTAGGCCCGCACCCGCTGCGGATCGTCGGCCGCCAGGAACAGCTTGCCGGTGGAGGTCAGGTGCAGCGGCGCATGCCCGCCGATGGCGCGCACCACCTGCATGCCCGAGCGCTCGCTGTAGGTGCGCTCGATGTAGACGATCTCATCGCCCTGGCGCACGCTCAGGTTCACGGGCTGTTGGATCAGCTTGTGCAGCTGGCGCATGGGCGCCAAGGCGGCGTCGCGCACCGACAGGCGTGCCTTGACCAGGTTGCCCAGCTCCAGCAGGCGCATGCCCAGCCGGTAGCTGCCGGCCTCGGGACGGTCCACGAAGCGGCCGATGGTCAGGTCGTTCAGGATGCGGTGCGTGGTGGAGGGGTGCAGGCCGGTCTTTTCGCTGATCTCCTTGAGCGAGATGGCCTCCTCGCGCGAGGCCAGCACGTCGATCAGCTGGAACATGCGCTCCAGCACCTGGACACTGGGTTTGGGAGGCACGTCCGCAGGGCTTTTCTTCATTGGCTTTGGGTCTTGGCGAAAAGCGCCTGATTTTACGTAATGAAAAGAAAGGGCGCTCGCAGCGCCCTTGCTTGGTTTCCGCGGATGCGGAAACGGAGGGGGTCAGCTGCCGCGCGTGACCGCCGCGGGCGTGCCGCGGCCGTACTCGCTCCACTTGCCCAGCTCCCACTTGGCGATGGCATTGCGGTGCACCTCGTCCGGGCCGTCGGCAAAGCGCAGGGTGCGGGCGTTGGCGTAGGCATACGCCAGGGGGAAGTCGTCGCTGATGCCGCCGCCGCCGTGGGCCTGGATGGCCCAGTCGATGACCTGGCAGGCCATGCTCGGCGCGACCACCTTGATCATGGCGATCTCGGCCTTGGCGACCTTGTTGCCCACGGTGTCCATCATCCAGGCGGCCTTGAGCGTGAGCAGGCGCGCCATGTCGATGCGGCAGCGCGCCTCGGCGATGCGCTCCTGCGTGACGGTCTGCGCGGCGATCGGCTTGCCAAAGGCGACGCGGCTGCTGGCGCGCTTGCACATCAGCTCCAGCGCGCGCTCGGCCTGGCCGATCAGGCGCATGCAGTGGTGGATGCGTCCCGGGCCCAGGCGCCCCTGCGCGATCTCGAAGCCGCGGCCTTCGCCCAGCAGGATGTGGTCCACCGGCACGCGCACGTTGTCGAAAATGACTTCGGCGTGGCCGTGCGGCGCGTCGTCGTAGCCGAACACGTTGAGCGCGCGCACGATGGTGATGCCCGGAGTGTCGGCAGGCACCACGACCATGCTCTGCTGCGAGTGGCGGGGCGCCTCGGGATCGGTCTTGCCCATGGTGATGAAGACCTTGCAGCGCGGGTCGTTGGCGCCGCTGGTCCACCACTTGCGGCCGTTGATGACGTAGTGGTCGCCGTCGCGCTCGATGCGGGTGGCGATGTTGGTCGCGTCGCTGGAGGCGACGTCCGGCTCGGTCATGGCGAAGGCCGAGCGGATGCGGCCTTCCAGCAGGGGTTTCAGCCACTCGGCCTTGATGGCCTCTGACCCATAGCGGGCGATGGTCTCCATGTTGCCGGTGTCGGGCGCCGAGCAGTTGAAGACCTCGCTGGACCACAGCACGCGGCCCATGATCTCGGCCAGCGGGGCGTATTCCGCGTTGGTCAGACCGGCGCCGTGGTAGCCCGACGCCTCGGCCGTGTCCACCGGCAGGAACAGGTTCCACAGGCCGGCGGCCTGGGCCTTGGGCTTGAGGTTCTCGATGGTCTTGAGCGGCTGCCAACGGTTGCCGGCGGCGGTGTTGGCCGCCATCTCCTGCGCATAGGCCTGCTCGGCAGGGTAGATGTGCTCGTCCATGAACTGCGTCAGGCGTGCCTGCAGTTCCCGGGTCTTGGGCGAGTAGTCGAAGTCCATGGTGGTTCCTCTTGCGTTGGGATGGCGTGATGGGGTGGGTCAGCTGCGCTGGGCGAAGTGCCAGGCCAGTTCCGCCATGGGGCGGGCGGTGGCGCCAGCGGCCTTGGCCTGGGCGCTGGCGGCGATGCCGGCCTCCGCGCGCTTGGCGATGCCTTGCAGGATGGCGGCGATGCGGAACATGTTGTAGGCCAGGTAGAAGTTCCAGTCGGCGGCCAGCGCCTCTGCGTCGGCGATGCCGGTGCGCTGGCAGTAGCGCTGGATGTACTCGGCCTCGGACGGGATGCCCAGCACGCCCAAGTCCAGCCCGCCGATGCCGCGGCTCATCTCGTGCGGGATGTGCCAGCTCATGCAGTGGTAGGCGAAGTCGGCCAGCGGATGGCCCAGGGTGGACAGCTCCCAGTCCAGCACGGCGATCACGCGCGGCTCATCGGGGTGGAACATCAGGTTGTCCAGCCGATAGTCGCCGTGCACGATGGACACGCGGCTCTCGTCGCGTGCGCTGGCCGGCATGTGCGCGGGCAGCCAGTCCATCAGCCGGTCCATCTCGGGAATGGGCTGGGTAACGGAGGCCAGGTACTGCTTGCTCCAGCGGCCGATCTGGCGCTCGAAATAGTTGCCCGGCTTGCCGTAGCCACCCAGCCCGCGGGCGGCGAAGTCGACCTGGTGCAGCGCGGCGATGACGCGGTTCATCTCGTCGTAGTGCGCGGCGCGCTCGGCGGGCTGCATGCCGGGCAGGGCCTGGTCCCACAGCACGCGGCCCTGCAGGAACTCCATGATGTAGAAGGCCCGGCCGATGACGGATTCGTCCTCGCACAGCGCCAGCATCTGCGGCACGGGCACGGCGGTGCCGGCCAGGCCGCTCATCACGGCGTATTCGCGCTCGATGGCGTGGGCCGAGGGCAGCAGCTTGGCCACCGGCCCGGGCTTGGAGCGCATGACGTAGCTGCGCCCCGGCGTGACCAGCTTGTAGGTTGGGTTGGACTGCCCACCCTTGAACATCTCCACGCTGAGCGGCCCCTCGAAGCCGGGCACGTGCCGGGCCAGCCAGGCGCCCAGCGCGTCGGTGTCGAAGGCGTGCTGGCCGGCGACAGGGCGGGTGCCGATGAAGTGGTCGAAATTGCTCATGGGTGCAGGCGTGCTTTCTTTCAAAAATGTGAGCTGCTTGCGCTTGTGTGGCAGCGTTTTGCGCCTGTTTTGATGCGCAAAGCCTTGCAGATCAAGCGCTGGCAGCTATGTTTTTGTTTAAACCGACGACTCGGCCGCGTACAGCAAGGCAGGGCGGTCGCAGATCACCAGGCCCGCCGGCTCGATGCGGATGGTGCCCTCGCGCTCCATGCCCTTGAGCTCCTGGTTCACGCGCTGGCGCGAGGCGCCCAGCAGCTGCGCCAGCTCTTCCTGCGCCAGCTGCAGGCTGATGCGGATCTCGTCGCCATTGGCCAGGCTGGGCACACCGTAGCTGCGCACCAGGTGCAAAAGCTGCTTGGCCAGCCGGGCGCGCAGGGGCAGGGTGTTCAAGTCCTCCACCAGCCCGAACAGCACCCGGATGCGCCGCGCATGCAGGCGCAACAACGCGTCGTACAGCTCCACGTGCTGCGACAGGATCTTCTTGAAGTCGCCGCGCGCCACGCAGACGATGGTGGTGTCGCCATGCGCATAGGCATCGTGCGTTCGCTGCTCCCCGTCGAAGAACGCCACGTCGCCGAACCAGATGCCCGGCTCCACGTACGTCAGCGTGATCTGCTTGCCCGAGATCGACGTCGAGCTGACCCGCACCGCGCCGCGGGCGCAGGCGATCCACTCCTCGGGAGCATCGCCGCGCGCCGCGATCAGCGCGCCGTCCTTGAAGCGTTTGACGTAGGAGCATCTCAGGATGTCGTGCCGCAGCGACGGCGAAAGGGAGGAAAACCAGCGACCGGAATTGATCGCTTCACGTTCTTCGATCGTAAGAATGGGTTCGTTCATGGTCTGTCTTATGGGTGACTGAAAGGGCGGTCCATGTCGCCTGGGGGACGGGCGTGCGCGCCGCGGGCCCGCGGCCGCTACAATGGCGGATTGGACAACACCATACAAGGACGAGAAAGGCGCTTTCGGTTATGACACCGCGAACTACGACGGAGACCCCCACCAGCCTTTAACCGGCTGGCCGTTCGCGCCTGCACGAGACCCCAAGCCTTCTCTTCCCCCTCGAAAAGCGCGGACCGTGTTCCGCGCTTTTTGCTTGTTGGTGACCGGCAAAAACAGCGCACACCACATCCCGGACACCGACTGACAAGGAATACCCGACCATGATCCAGATCACGCTTCCCGATGGCTCGCAGCGCGACTTTCCCGGCCCCGTCACCGTGGCCGACGTTGCCGCTTCCATCGGCCCCGGCCTGGCCAAGGCCGCTCTGGCCGGCAAGGTGGGGCGCGGCGACGACGCCCGCGTGGTGGACACCAGCCACCTGATCACCGAAGACAGCCCGCTGGCCATCGTCACGGCCAAGGACGCCGACGGACTGGATGTCATCCGCCACTCCACGGCCCACCTGCTGGCCTATGCCGTCAAGGAGCTGTTCCCGGACGCGCAGGTCACCATCGGCCCGGTGATCGACAACGGCTTCTATTACGACTTTGCGTACAAGCGCCCCTTCACGCCCGAAGACCTGGCCGCCATTGAAAAGCGCATGGCCGAGCTGGCCGCCAAGGACGAGCCGGTGACGCGCCGCGTGCTGCCGCGCGACGAGGCGGTGGCGTACTTCAAGGGCCTGGGCGAGCACTACAAGGCCGAGATCATCGCCAGCATTCCGGCGAACGAGGATGTGAGCCTGTACCGCGAGGGCGGCTTCGAAGACCTGTGCCGCGGCCCCCACGTGCCCAGCACCGGCAAGCTCAAGCACTTCAAGCTGATGAAGGTGGCCGGCGCCTATTGGCGCGGCGACCACCGCAACGAGATGCTGCAGCGCATCTACGGCACGGCCTGGGCCAGCAAGGACGAGCTGCAGCAGTACCTGACCATGCTGGAGGAGGCCGAAAAGCGCGACCACCGCAGGCTGGGCCGCGAGCTGGATTTGTTCCACATCGACGAGCACTCGCCCGGCACCGTGTTCTGGCACCCCAAGGGCTGGCAGCTGTGGCAGCAGGTCGAGCAGTACATGCGCCGCGTGTACAACGACAACGGCTACCAGGAGGTCAAGGCCCCGCAGATCCTGGACAAGTCGCTGTGGGAGAAGACCGGGCACTGGGACAAGTACCGCGAGAACATGTTCATCACCGAAAGCGAAAAGCGCGACTACGCACTCAAGCCGATGAACTGCCCGGGCCACATCCTGATCTTCAAGCAGGGCATCAAGAGCTACCGCGACCTGCCGCTGCGCTACGGCGAGTTCGGCAACTGCCACCGCAACGAGCCCACGGGCGGGCTGCACGGCATCATGCGCGTGCGCGGCTTCACGCAGGACGACGGCCACATCTTCTGCACCGAAGACCAGATCCAGCCCGAGGTGCTGGCTTTCACGCGCCTGCTGCAGAAGGTCTACGCCGACTTCGGCTTCACCGACATCATCTACAAGGTCGCCACGCGGCCCGAGGCGCGCATCGGCTCCGACGAAAGCTGGGACAAGGCCGAGGCGGCGCTGATCCACAGCCTGGAGGCATCGGGCTGCGCCTACGAGTTGTCGCCGGGCGAGGGCGCCTTCTACGGCCCCAAGATCGAGTACACGCTGAAGGACGCCATCGGCCGACAGTGGCAGTGCGGCACCATCCAGGTGGACTTTTCCATGCCCGAGCGGCTGGAGGCCGAGTACGTCGGCGAGGACGGCGCGCGCCACCGCCCGGTCATGCTGCACCGCGCCATCGTCGGCAGCCTGGAACGCTTCATCGGCATCCTGATCGAGCAGCACGCCGGCGCCATGCCCACCTGGTTGGCGCCGGTGCAGGTGGCGGTGCTGAACATCACCGATGCGCAGCAGGATTACTGTCGCGAAATAGCCGCAAAGCTGCAAAAAGCATTGCCGAATCAAGGCCTTAGGGTGGTGACGGATCTGCGCAACGAAAAGATCACGTATAAAATACGCGAGCATTCGCTGCAAAAGCTGCCCTATATCCTCGTCGCCGGCGACAAGGAAAAGGCGGCCGCAACGGTGGCGGTGCGTGCCCGGGGTGGCAAAGACCTCGGTGTGATGTCCTTCGACGCATTCGTCGAACTGATCGCACGGGACATCGCCTCCAAAGCCTGATTCTTTTTGGGTCAAATATCGCTTGGAAGCGCACGGGTTGTGCGTAAGCAGCTATGCTTTTCGTAGCTTTTTTGATTAAGGGTGAGAACCATCGCTACCGAATTTCGTGACCGCCGCCACCGCGAGGAGCGCAAGCACCGCCTGAACCGGGAAATCATGGCGCCTGAAGTGCGCCTGTCCGGCCCCGAGAACGAGCCCCTGGGCATCGTCAGCTTGCAGGACGCCCTGCGCATGGCTGGCGAGCTGGATGTGGACTTGGTGGAAATTGCCGCCACGGCCAATCCGCCCGTCTGCCGCCTGATGGACTATGGCAAGTTCAAGTACCAGGAGCAGAAGAAGGCGGCCGAGGCCAAGGCCAAGCAGACGGTCATCGAAATCAAGGAAGTGAAGTTCCGCCCCGGCACCGACGACGGCGACTACAACATCAAGATGCGCAACATCCGCCGCTTCCTGGCGGACGGCGACAAGGTCAAGGTCACGCTGCGCTTTCGCGGCCGCGAGATCACGCACCAGGAGCTGGGCCTGGCCCTGCTCAACCGCCTGCGCGACGAGCTGGCCGACAGCATCCTGGTGGAGCAGTTCCCCAAGCTGGAAGGCCGCCAGATGATCATGATGATCGCCCCGGCGCGCAAGAAGCCGGCGCCGGGCGGCAAGCCCGCCGCCGAAGGCGCGCCGGCGGCGTAAACGACAGACAAACAGGGTCTGGCTGGCAGCTTCTTTGCAAGAAGGAACTGCCGGCTGGCGGGTGGGGCCTGAAAGGGCGCTACCACGCGGCGGGGTCACACCCGCCATGAAGAAGTGGCTCGGGGCCTGCAAGGGTGCACACAGTCGTGCAAACGCCTCACGAGCACAATCACAAGGAGCATTCACATGCCCAAAATGAAGACCAAGAGCAGCGCGAAGAAGCGTTTTCGCGTTCGTCCGGGTGGCACCGTCAAGCGCGGTCAAGCCTTCAAGCGTCACATCCTGACCAAGAAGACCACCAAGAACAAGCGCCACCTGCGTGGCATTGTGAACGTGCACGAAGGTGACATGGGCTCCATCGCCAAGATGCTGCCCATGGCCGGCCTGTAATTCACACTGACGAACAAGGAGAAAACACATGCCTCGCGTCAAACGTGGTGTAACGGCACGCGCCCGTCACAAGAAGGTTCTCGCACTGGCCAAGGGTTTCCGCGGCCGTCGTGGCAACGTCTACCGCATCGCCAAGCAGGCGGTGATGAAGGCGGGCCAGTACGCCTACCGTGACCGCCGCGCCAAGAAGCGCGTGTTCCGCCAACTGTGGATTGCCCGTATCAACGCCGCTGCCCGTGAACTGGGCCTGACCTACAGCCAGTTCACCAACGGCCTGAAGAAGGCAGCCATCGAGATCGACCGCAAGATGCTGGCCGACCTCGCGGTGCACGACAAGGCTGCCTTCGGCAGCATCGTGGAGCAAGTCAAGGCCAAGCTGGCCGCTTGAGTTGAGTCTACGAACCGGCCGCTATCGTTTGCATAGCTGCCGGCGCGCCAACAGCAAGGGCTAGGGCTTGAAAGGGCACTAGCCCTTGTTTTTTCGCAAAGAGCAACATGAACGAGTTGGATTCCCTGGTGACGAGTGCGCGCGAGTCGTTCGCGCGCTGTGCAACCCCGGCCGAGCTGGAAAACGCCAAGGCCCAGTTTCTGGGCAAGTCGGGCCGGCTGACCGAACTGATGAAGGGCATGGCGCAGCTCTCGCCGGAGGACAAGAAGACCCGCGGCGCCGCCATCAATGTGGCCAAGCAGGCCGTCGAGGCCGCCTTGGCCGAGCGCCGCCAGCAGCTCGCCGATGCAGAGCTGCAGCGCCAGCTCCAGGCCGAGGCGCTGGACGTGACGCTGCCCGGGCGCCGCCAGGGGCGCGGCGGGCTGCACCCTGTGTCGCTGACGCTCGAGCGCATTGAGCAGATCTTCGGCTCCATGGGTTTCGACGTGGCCGACGGCCCCGAGATCGAGACCGACTGGTTCAACTTCACAGCGCTGAACACGCCTGAGGACCACCCGGCGCGTTCCATGCACGACACCTTCTACGTCGATGGCGGCACGCCCGAGGCACCCCACCTGCTGCGCACGCACACCAGCCCGATGCAGGTGCGCTACGCCGTGCAGCACGTCAAGCGCTACCGCCACCTGATCGACGCCGGTCAGGTCATGCCCGAGATCCGCGTCATAGCCCCGGGCCGCACCTACCGCGTGGATTCGGACGCCACGCACTCGCCCATGTTCCACCAGTGCGAGGGCCTGTGGATCGGCGAGAACGTGAGCTTCAAGGACCTGAAGGTCGTGTTCACCGACTTCTGCCGCACCTTCTTCGAGAGCGACGACCTGGTGCTGCGGTTTCGGCCCAGCTTCTTCCCGTTCACCGAGCCCAGCGCCGAGATCGACATCCAGTTCCAGACCGGCCCGCTGGCCGGGCGCTGGCTGGAGGTGTCCGGCTCCGGCCAGGTGCACCCCAACGTGGTGCGCAACATGGGCCTGGACCCCGAGCGCTACATCGGCTTCGCCTTCGGCATGGGGCCGGACCGGCTGACCATGCTGCGCTACGGCGTGAACGACCTGCGCCTGTTCTTCGACGGCGACATCCGCTTCCTGTCGCAGTTCCAGTAAACGCCATTGCTGCGAAAAAGTGAGCTGCTGGCGCTTGATGTGCCTGTGTTTGCGATTATTTTCATCAAGCGCCAGCAGCTCCTGTTTTGAGAGCGAACGCCTAGAAAGAAGAAACGACCATGCAATTTCCCGAATCCTGGTTGCGCGAGTTCTGCAACCCGCCCCTGACCACGCAGGAACTGGCCGACACCCTGACCATGGCCGGCCTGGAGGTCGAGGAGCTGCGCCCCGTCGCCCCGCCGTTCACGAAGATCGTGGTGGGCGAGATCAAGGCCGCCGAGCAGCACCCCAACGCCGACCGCCTGCGCGTGTGCCAGGTGGACGTGGGCGCCCCTGAGCTGCTCAACATCGTCTGCGGCGCGCCTAACGCGCGCGTGGGCATCCGCGTGCCCTGCGCGCTGGTGGGCGCCGAGCTGCCCCCGGGCGAGGACGGCAAGCCCTTCACCATCAAGGTCGGCAAGCTGCGCGGCGTGGAGAGCCAGGGCATGCTGTGCTCGGCCCGCGAGCTGCAGCTGTCCGACGACCACGGCGGCCTGCTGGAGCTGGCGGGCGATGCGCCGCTGGGCCAGGACATCCGCCAGCACCTGCTGCTGGACGACACGCTGTTCACGCTCAAGCTCACGCCCAACCTGGCGCACGCCTTGAGCGTCTATGGCGTGGCGCGCGAGGTGGCCGCGCTGACCGGCGCGCCCCTGTTGCGCCCCGAATTCCCGAAGCTGGCCACGCAGGGCGAAGAACGCCTGCCGGTGCGCATCGACGCGAGCGACCTGTGTGGCCGCTTTTCCGGCCGCATCGTGCGCGGCGTGAACCCGCGCGCGCAAACCCCGCAGTGGATGGTCGACCGCCTGGCGCGCTGCGGCCAGCGCAGCGTGGCGCCGCTGGTGGACATCTCCAACTACGTCATGTTCGAGCTGGGCCGGCCCTCGCACATCTTCGACCTGGACAAGATCCACGGTGGCCTGGAGGTGCGCTGGGGCAGGGCGGGCGAGCAGCTCAAGCTGCTCAACGGCAACACCATCACGGTGGACGAGAAGGTCGGCGTGATCGCCGATTCCGCCCAGGTGGAGTCGCTGGCCGGCATCATGGGCGGCGACGCCACGGCCGTGGGCGATGACACGAAGAACATCTATGTCGAGGCCGCCTTCTGGTGGCCGGCAGCGATCGCCGGGCGCTCGCGCCGCTACAACTTCTCCACCGACGCCGGCCACCGGTTCGAGCGCGGCGTGGACCCGGAAGGCACGGTGGAGCACATCGAGCGCATCACCCAGCTCATCCTGGACATCTGCGGCACGGGCGAGACCACCGTCGGCCCCATCGACGACCAGCGCGTGAACATGCCTCAAGCAGAGCCCGTGCGTCTGCGCGTGGCGCGCGCGGCCAAGGTCATCGGCATGCCCCTGACCGATGCGCAGTGCGTTCAGGCGCTGGAGCGCCTGGGCCTGGCCGTCCAGCACGCCGATGGCGTGATCACCGTCACGCCGCCGTCCTACCGCTTCGACCTGCGCCTGGAGGAAGACCTGATCGAAGAGGTGGCCCGCCTGGTCGGTTACGAACAGCTGCCCACCACCCCGCCGCTGGCGCCGATCACCGCCCGCGTGCGGCCGGAGGCGCGTCGCAGCAGCTTTGCCGTGCGCCGCGAGCTGGCGGCCCTGGGCTACCAGGAAACGATCAATTTCAGCTTCGTCGAGGAAAGCTGGGAGCGCGAACTGGCCGGCAACGACGCGGCCATCAAGCTGCTCAATCCCATCGCCAGCCACCTGAGCGTGATGCGCTCGTCGCTGCTGGGCTCGCTCCTGCAGGTGCTGAAGTTCAATCTGGACCGCAAGGCCCCGCGCGTGCGCGTGTTCGAGATCGGCCGCGTGTTCGCCCGCGATGCCAGCGTGCCCGCCAGCGACAGCTCCGTGGAGGGCATCTCCCAGCCCATGCGCGTGGCCGGCCTGGCCTATGGCGCGGTGGACACGCTGCAGTGGGGCGCCAAGGACCGCGCCGCGGACTTCTTCGACGCCAAGGGCGACGTGCAGGCGTTGCTGGCGCCCCTGGTGCCGACCTTCGAGCCGGCCGAGCACCCGGCGCTGCACCCCGGCCGCTGCGCCCGCGTGCTGCTGGACGGCCAGCCCATTGGCTTCGTGGGCGAGCTGCATCCGCGCTGGCGCCAGTCCTGGGAGCTGCCTGCCGCACCCGTGTTGTTCGAACTGGCCTTGGACGCCGTGCTGCGCCGCCGCGTGCCGCAGTTTGAATCGGTCGGTCGCCGCCAGCCGGTGGAGCGCGACATCGCCGTTGTGGTGGCCGAGCGTGTCACGCACGCCCAAGTCATGCAGGCGGTGCACGGCGCGCTGTCGGCCAGCCTGCTGCGCTCGGCCGTGCTGTTCGACGTGTTCCGTCCCCAGCCCGAGCGCGCCGGCCAGCCCGGCGCCTTGGCCGTAGGCGAGAAGAGCCTGGCCATCCGCCTGACGCTGTCCAGCGACAGCGCCGCGCTGCAGGACGCCGAGATCGACGCCGCCGTGCAAAGCGTGGTCCAGGCCCTGGCCCAGCACACCGGAGCACGCCTGCGATGAATGCCATGCACGACAACGACACCGCAGAGCGCCGCCCGCTGCCGCTGATGGAGCTGGCCGTGCAGAGCCTCGAATCACCCGCGCTGACCAAGGCGCAGCTGGCCGAGCTGCTGTTCGAGCAGATCGGGCTGAACAAGCGCGAATCCAAGGACATGGTCGATGCCTTCTTCGACCTGATCGCGCAGCGCTTGGTGGATGGCGAGGACGTGAAGCTGTCGGGCTTCGGCAACTTCCAGATCCGCGTGAAGGCGCCGCGCCCGGGCCGCAATCCGCGCACCGGCGAATCCATCCCCATCGAGGCGCGACGCGTGGTGACCTTCCACGCCAGCAGCAAGCTCAAGGAGCAACTGCAGGACATGGTCGCCGGCAAGGTCTGACTTCCCCAGGGGCGCCCCTGCCACAGGTGCGCTACCCTTGAAGGCCCAGCGACCCTCTCTATTGATAGCCTGACCTCATGAGCACCGCGTTGCCCTCCATTCCCGCCAAGCGCTACTTCACTATCGGCGAAGTGGCACAGCTGTGCGGCGTCAAGCCGCACGTGCTGCGCTATTGGGAGCAGGAGTTCAGCCAGCTGCGCCCCATGAAGCGCCGCGGCAACCGGCGCTATTACCAGCACCACGAGGTGCTGATGATCCGCCGCATCCGCGAGCTGCTGTACGAGCAGGGCTTCACCATCAGCGGCGCGCGCAACCGCCTGACGGAGCTGGCCCAGGCAGCACGCATGCCTGCCGTGATCGACGAGGATGCCGGGAGGGGCGAAGACGCCGTGGGAGCCACGGTGGTGCCCCCCATCGTCCCCCTGGAGTTGGCCGACCAGGAAGCCCTGAAGCTGGCCGCCGGGGTCGATCCGGCGCTGCTGCGCAGGGAGCTGGAAGAAATTCGCGCGATTCTTTTCTGAGGCCGTTTTTTCTGCATATAATCTAGGTCTTGTCGGCGTGTAGCGCAGCCTGGTAGCGCACTTGCATGGGGTGCAAGGGGTCGCGAGTTCGAATCCCGCCACGCCGACCATTTTTTCGTAGAAATTGCTGATTCCTTTGGGAGTCAGCAATCAAAAGACCCAGGCGCGTAGCTCAGCTGGTTAGAGCACCACCTTGACATGGTGGGGGTCGTTGGTTCGAGTCCAATCGCGCCTACCAACTTTCCCGTTTGAAGGAAACCAGCCTTCAGGCAAAAAGGGATTGTTGGGGAATACTAAAGATTCAAAGCCGCCCATTACCGGGCGGCTTTTTTCTTTTGCGGGCATATTCTCGAAGCCTTCCGGGAAGACCGAGAAAGGCCGCGTAGCCCAAGGGTGATGCGTGCCTGTCATTCCCAGCCCGCCACGAATCAGTTTGATTCGATGCCGACGAAGCCCGCCTCCGGATAACGCGCACCGGCCACATTGCCCCGTGCAAACAAAGCATCCAGTTCGGCGATCTCCCCCGCGTCCAGCGTCACGGAGGCTGCGCGCACATTGCTCTCCAAATATGGAATGCGCCGGGTGCCCGGGATCGGGATCACGTGTGGCTGTTTGTTGAGCAGCCATGCCAGCGCGATCTGCGAGCTGCTGAGCCCCCGTGCTTGGGCAAACGCCGCCAGTGCCTGTACCAGCCGGCTGTTGCTGGCCCCAGCTTCGCCCGCGAAGCGCGGGTTGTTCTTGCGGAAGTCGTTGTCGGCCAGCTCGCTGGCCTTCACGGTGCCCGTCAAGAAAGCGCGGCCCAGCGGGCTGTAGGCCACGAAGGCCGTTCCCAGATCGGCGCAGGTCGCCAACATCCCGGCCTCCGGTTCGCGGCTCCACAGGGAATATTCGCTTTGCACGGCGGCCACCGGATGCACGGCATGGGCGCGTCGCAAGGTGTCCTCAGACACCTCGGACAGCCCGATCGCCCCGATCTTGCCCTCGGATACCAGCTCGCCCAGCGCGCCAGCTACGTCCTCGATGGGCACCTGCGGGTCGCGGCGGTGGCAGTAGTACAGGTCGATGCGCTCCACGCCCAGGCGGCGCAGAGACGCTTCGCAGGCCGCGCGGATGTACGCCGGCGAGTTGTCGATGCGCCGCTCGTACTGCCCCGCCGCGCGCACGATGCCGAACTTGGTGGCCAGCACCATCCGCCCGCGCCGGGCCGCACCGCCTTCGCGAATGAAGCGGCCCAGCAGCTCCTCGTTGTGGCCCAGGCCATAGGTGTCGGCCGTGTCGAACAGCGTCACGCCCAGTTCCAGCGCCCGCGCCAGCGTGCGCAGCGAGGCGACATCCTCGCTCGGTCCATAGAACTCGCTCATGCCCATGCAGCCCAGGCCCAAAGCGGAAACCACGGGGCCCGAAGTGCCCAGATTGCGTTGTTGCATCGAAAAAACCTCCTTGGCGACGGACAACCAGATAAAGGCGCCCGCGACCCCGGCGTGCGCGCCCGCAAAAACTCCATCATGCCGCGACGTGCGTTTGAGCCGGTGGTGCCGCCCGGTAATTCTGGCTTTCGCGACATACCGGAATCATCCGCTACGGAATCGCCCTCTGCCTATTCCAACGATTTTGAACGGCGCGTCCTGGCACATGAACGCCTGAACGGAATGTCCACTCGGATGGCTCCAATCGGCCAATACCGGCCTCCACGAACGGCAGTTGGTGGGAAGGCTGTCGCCGTATACATTCAGGAACCTTGAAGATCGTTGTCTGAAATTTCCAGACCCAAGACCTGCCCATGATCCTCGTCGGCCAATATGACAGCCCCGTCACGCGCCGTGTCGCCATCGCGCTGCATTGCTCAATGCGATTTCTCCAGCCAAGCGATCCAGAGGCCGGATCAGATACTGCGCTGGTTCACCCGCTTTGACAGTGCCTCGGCACTTTCCCGGCGCTCGCTGTACCGGTCCACCAAGTAATCGGCGCAGTCGCGCGTCAGCAGCGTGAACTTCACCAGTTCCTCCATCACATCGACCACGCGCTCGTAGTAGCTCGATGGCTTCATTCGGCCGCTGTCGTCGAATTCGAGGAAGGCTTTTGCGACCGACGACTGGTTGGGGATGGTGATCATGCGCAACCACCGGCCCAGCACCCGCATCTGGTTGACGGCATTGAACGATTGCGAACCGCCCGAGACTTCCATCACCGCCAGCGTCTTGCCTTGGGTGGGACGCACCGCCCCGACCGACAGCGGAATCCAGTCGATCTGCATCTTCAGGATGCCGGTCATCGCACCATGACGCTCGGGGGAAGTCCAGACCATGCCCTCTGCCCACTGAGCCAGCTCTCGCAGCTCTGCCACCTTGGGATGGCTGTCGGGTTCGGAGTCTGGCAGGGGCAGACCGCGCGGATCGTAGATGCGCGTCTCAGCTCCCAGCGAGCGCAGCAGCCTGGCGGCTTCCTGCGTCAGCAACCGGCTGTAGGAGCGCTCGCGCACCGAGCCGTAGAGCAGCAGAATGCGAGGCGCATGGGTGGAGCGCTGTGCAGGCACCAACCGCTCCAGATCAATCGGTGGCAACAGTTCGGCATTGACGTTGGGGAGATCAAGATTCATACCAGCCTCTAGATGAGTTCACGACTTTGACCACCAGCAGCATGACGGGCACCTCGATGAGAACGCCCACCACGGTGGCCAGCGCCGCTCCGGAGTGAAACCCGAACAGGCTGATAGCTGTGGCCACGGCCAGTTCGAAGAAGTTCGACGCACCGATGAGTGCTGAGGGGCAGGCAATCGCATGCTTCTCACCCACCACGCGATTGAGCCAGTAAGCCAGTGCGGAGTTGAAAAACACTTGGATCAGGATCGGCACGGCCAGCAGCGCAATCACCAGCGGCTGTCGTAGGATGGCCTCGCCCTGGAAGGCAAACAGCAGCACCAGCGTGAGCAGCAGTGCGGCGATGGACCAGGGCCCCATGCGCTGTAGCGCGGCATCGAGCGCGGCCTGACCCCGCATCAGCAGCGCCCGGCGCCACCACTGGGCCAGCACCACGGGCACGATGATGTACAGCGCCACCGACGTGAGCAGCGTGTCCCAGGGTACTGTGATGGCCGAAAGGCCCAGCAAGAAGGCCACCAGGGGCGCGAACGCCACGATCATGATGCTGTCGTTGAGCGCCACCTGGGACAGCGTGAACAGGGGGTCCCCCCCTGTAAGGCGGCTCCATACGAACACCATGGCCGTGCAGGGCGCGGCGGCCAGCAGGATCAGTCCTGCGATGTAGCTGTCGAGCTGGTCTGCCGGCAGGTACGGGGCAAACCACTGGCGGATGAACAGCCAGCCCAGAAAGGCCATGGTAAATGGCTTGACCAGCCAGTTCACGAACAGTGTGACCCCAATGCCGCGCACGTGGTGACGCACGTCGCCCAGGGCGGCAAAGTCCACCTTGAGCAGCATCGGAATGATCATCACCCAGATGAGCAGGCCTACGGGAATATTGACCCGGGCAACTTCCCACGCGCCGATCGTGCGGGCCGCTTCGGGAAACACCTGCCCAAGCCCGATGCCCACGACGATACACAGCACCACCCATACCGTCAGGTAGCGCTCGAACATACTCATGCCAGGTTTGTGCATCGTGGCCCTCAATCCGCAACCAGTTGGCGGGCGGTGGCTTGGAGCACGGCTTTGCCGAGCTTTTCCTCGGGCAGGCTGACCAGCAGACGCAGCCTGCGTTGCATCTCGTGCAGCGTCTGGCGAAAGGCTTCCAGCTTGTGCGCGTCGGCATGCTCGCTGGCGCTCGGGTCGGCGTAGGCCCAGTGGGCCGTAGCGGGGTGGCCCGGCCACACGGGGCAGACTTCGCCCGCCGCGTTGTCGCATACTGTGATGATCAGGTCCATTTGCGGCGCGCCGGGCGCTGCGAACTCGTCCCAGCTCTTGCTGCGCAGGCCTTCAGTGGAAATGCCGGCACTTCGCAGCACCTGCAAGCCCAAGGGATGGGGTTGTTGGTTGGCACGCGGACTGCTGCCAGCCGAGTAGGCCTTGAAGCGGCTTTGGCCCATGCTGTTGAGCAGAGCTTCGGCCAGGATGCTGCGCGCGGAGTTGTGTGTGCAAAGAAAGAGGACGTTCAGCGAGGGCAGGGTTTCGCTCATGGCGGACTCCAAGGTGCAAAGGGGGCTGTGGAGGCTGCGCGGCAGGCGTCGGCAGACGGTTCGATGGGGCCGGCATTGCTGCGCCGGGCCGCTGTTCAACAGGGGCAGGACGTGGACTTTTCAGGAAGGCACTCAGCGCCCTGGCAGCAGTTCTCCGTCAGATAGGCCAGCAACTCGCTCATGGTCTCGAAAGAGGCGCGATAGACGAGATTGCGGCCGTGGCGTTCCTGGCTGACCAGGCCGGCATGGGCTAGCTCCTTGAGGTGAAACGACAGGGTGTTGGGGGCCACTCCCAACTGTTCGGAGATCGCTCCAGGCGTGAGGCCATCTTGACCTGCCACGATGAGTGCCCGAAAGGCGCGCAGTCGCACTTCCTGGGCAAGGGCTGCAAGCGAGCGGACGACAGCTGATTCATTCATTAATCAATAATACAACGACTATTGAAATTTTGAATAGATGCCTGCTTTCCTTTGCCTCCGCCGGGCAAAGGAGCCCGAAATGATCTCAGTGGTGCAGCAAAGCCCTGGTCTTTCCCGGCGCATCTGCTGTGGGCCTCATTGTTAAAGGAGCCGCAATAAAAAAGGGCTAGCAGATGAGTACCTGCTAACCCTTTGAATGACTGGCGGAGAGGGCGGGATTCGAACCCGCGGTGGGCTATTAACCCACACACGCTTTCCAGGCGTGCGACTTAAACCGCTCATCCACCTCTCCGAAGCCCGCGATTGTAGCAGCAGTTATAGCCTCGCCCAGGCAACTAGCCCTGCCGAACACGCGATAGGCTCGCGGGATGTGGACGAACAACCCCTGGTGCGCCGACCTTGGAATGGCATGCGCCGCAGTGCTGGTGGCGCTAGTGATAGACCTGCGTTTTGGCGAGCCGCCGGCCTGGGGACATCCCGTCGTGTGGATGGGCCATGCCCTGCAGGCCTGGGGCAGGCGCATCGCGCCGGTGCAGGCGCGCACTCGTGACTACCAGTCTTTTTGCCTTGCAGCGCTTGCATGGTGCGCGCTGGCAGCTCTCGTTTTGATAGTGTACGGCGGCCTGCAGTGGCTGACGCTGCGCTGGCTGCCGCCCTGGCTGGCGGCACTGGCGCTTGGGGCTCTGCTCAAGCCCTTGCTGGCCTGGCGCATGCTGCACGGCGAGGTGCGTGCCGTGGAGGACGCGCTGGCCGGCTCGCTGGATGCCGGCCGCGCCCGGCTGGCCTGGCTGGTCAGCCGCGATACGGCGGCGCTGGATGCGGCCCAGGTGCGCGAGAGCGCCATCGAATCCCTGGCCGAGAACCTGTGCGACTCCGTCGTGGCACCGCTCTTTTGGTTCGCGCTGTTGGGCCTGCCGGGGGCGGCGCTGTACCGCTTCGCCAATACGGCGGACGCCATGTGGGGCTATCCCGGCTGGCGCGGTACCGGCGCCGCGCGGCGCCACTGGCAGTGGGCCGGCAAGTGGGCGGCGCGCGCCGACGACGTACTGAGCTGGCTGCCCGCGCGGCTGACGGCGGCGCTGCTGCTGCTGGCCGGGACCCGCCATGTGCCTCTGGCCGGCCTGCGGCGCGACGCACGAGCCACACCGTCGCCCAACGGCGGCTGGCCCATGGGCGCCATGGCCCGGCTGCTGGGCGTGCGCCTGGGCAAGCCGGGCGTCTACGTGCTCAACCCGCAGGGCCAACCGCCACGGGCGGCACACGTGGCGCTGGCTCTGGCTTATGCAGGAAAAGTGGTTCTAAGCCTTGCTGGGATTGCGGTGACAGCTATGATTTTTGCTTTACTGACCTGGATGCGCCCTTGAACGCCCCGCAGCACGGCGGCCCCGACGCCCTCGGCGTGCCGCCGCACGACTTCTCCACCAACGCCAATGCCTGCGGCCCCTGTCCCGCGGCCCTGGTCGCGCTGGCGCAGGCCGACCGCAGCCGCTACCCCGACCCAGCCTACACCGCGCTGACCGAGGCGCTGGCCGCCTTCCACGATGTGGATGCGCCGCGCATCGTGCTGGCCGCCAGCGCCAGCGAATTCATCCACCGCATCAGCGCCCTGGCCGCGCGCAGCGGCCTGCGCCGCGCCGTGCTGCCACAGCACGGCTATGGCGACTATGCCCGCGCTGCCACGGCCTGGGGATTGGCTTGCCAGACCGGACAGCACGCCGGCAAAGATGAAGCCCTGCACTGGGCCTGCGAGCCGGCCAGCCCGCTGGGCGGAGTGGACGCCCAGCTGCCGGGTTGGGCTGCCCGGCCCGGCGACTGGCAGGTGCTGGACCGCGCCTATGCCCCGCTGCTGCTGGAGCCGCAGGGCGCCGCCGCGCCCCCGCCTGCACACGTCTGGCAGCTGTGGTCGCCCAATAAGGCCCTGGGCCTGACGGGTGTGCGCGCCGCCTACGCCATCGCGCCGCCCGCCGCCGTGCAAGGCGGCGTGGCGCAGCGCCTGCGCGACCTGGCCCCATCTTGGCCTGTGGGGGCGGACGGCGTGGCCTTGCTGGGTGCGTGGCTGGGCTCCGAGGCCCAGCACTGGCTGGCGCAGACACTGCCCACGCTGCGGCAATGGAAGGCCGAGCAGCTGCAGCTGTGCGAGCGCCTGGGCTGGCAGGTGCTGCCCGGCAGCCTGGCCAACTTCTTCACCGCGCGGCTGGCGGCGGGCGAGGGCGCGCCGCTGCTGGCCGCGCTGCGCGCCCGCGGCGTCAAGCTGCGCGACTGCGCCTCCTTCGGCCTGCCGGGCCACGTGCGTCTGGGCGTGCTGCCACCGGCGTCGCAGCAGGCGCTGCAGCGCGCCTGGCGTGGCTACCATCTCGCGCATGACTGTTGACGACGACGAAGCCGTCCCGCTGCGGCGGGTGGATGTGCGCCGCTATGTCACCCCGCTGCGCGAGGGTGGCTCGATGCCGGCGGTGGTGGAGGCGGACGACCTGGGCCTGTACGTGCTCAAGTTCCGCGGCGCGGGGCAGGGCGTGCGCGCGCTGATGGCCGAGATCATCTGCGCCGGCCTGGCCCGCGCCCTGGGCCTGCCCGTGCCCGAGGTGGTGCTGGCCGAGCTGGACCCGGAACTGGCCCGCACCGAGCCCGACCCCGAGATCCAGGACCTGATCCGCGCCAGCGCCGGGCTGAACGTGGCGCTGGACTACCTGCCCGGCTCCGTCAACTTCGACCCCGCCGCCGATGCGGTGACGCCCGATTTCGCCTCGCGCCTGGTCTGGTTCGACGCCCTGGTCAGCAACGTGGACCGCACGGCCCGCAACACCAACCTGCTCATCTGGCACGGCCGGCCCTGGCTGATCGACCATGGCGCCGCGCTGACCTTCCACCATGCCTGGGACGGCGCCGTGGCTGACCCGGCCAAGCCGTTTGCCCCGATCGCCGACCACGTGCTGCTGCCGCGCGCCAGCGCCCTGGCGCAGGTGGACGCGCCGCTGGCCGCGCGCCTGACGCCCGCCGTGCTGCGGCCCGTGCTGGCCGCCGTGCCCGACAGCTTCCTGCTCCTGGCGGCGGGGCAGGGCGCCGCGGCCCTGGCGGATCCGGAGCTGCACCGCCAGGCCTACGTGCAGTACTTCCAGGCCCGCCTGGCCGAGCGCGGCCGCTGGCTGCAAGGAGCCATCGATGCCCGCGGCTGAGCTGTTCGACTACGCCATCGTGCGCGTGGTGCCGCGCGTGGAGCGCGAAGAATTCATCAACGTCGGCGCCATCGTCTCGTGCCAGCGCACGGGCTATCTGCAAGCCGCCGTGGAGCTGGACGAGGCCCGCCTGCACGCGCTCGACCCCTGGGCCGACGCGGCCCTGGTGCACCGCCACCTCAATGCCATCGCCGCCATCTGCGCCGGTCTGGAGCAGGGCGGCCCCATCGCCCGCCTGCCGCACCGCGCCCGCTTTCACTGGCTGACGGCGCGGCGCAGCAGCATCATCCAGACCTCGCCCGTGCACACCGGCCGCTGCCCCGACATGGCCGCCATGCTGGAGCACCTGATGCAGCGCATGGTGCGCCCGCTGCCGCTGCGCAACCCGCCCGCCCCGGCTGCCGACGAGGTGGCGCCATGACCGCCCGCTGCATCATGGTGCTGGGCACCAGCAGCGGCGCGGGCAAGAGCTGGCTGGCCACGGCGCTGTGCCGCTGGTATGCCAACCAGGGCCTGAAGGTGGCGCCCTTCAAGGCGCAGAACATGAGCAACAACGCTCGGGTGGTCGCCACGCCGGGCGGCGAATATGGCGAGATCGGCAGCGCGCAGTACTTCCAGGCCCTGGCAGCGCGTGCCGTGCCCGATGTGCGCATGAACCCGCTGCTGCTCAAGCCCGAGGCCGATACGCGCAGCCAGGTGGTGCTGCTGGGCCAGGTCGACCACCACCTGTCGCAGCTGCCCTGGCGCGGGCGCAGCCAGCGCGTGTGGCCGCAGCTGGCCCAGGCGCTGGACGCGTTGCGCGCCGAGAACGACGTGGTGGTTATCGAGGGCGCTGGCTCGCCGGCCGAGATCAATCTGCACGCCAGCGACGTGGTCAACATGCGCGTGGCGCGGCACGCCAGCGCGCGCTGCCTGCTGGTGGCCGACATCGACCGGGGTGGCGCCTTCGCCCACCTGTATGGCACCTGGGCGCTGCTGCCGGAGGGCGAACGCGCGCTGATCCACGGCTTCGTGCTGAACAAGTTCCGCGGCGACGCGGCCCTGCTGGCTCCGGCGCCGCAGCTGCTGCAGGAGCGCACCGGCGTGCCGGTGGTCGCCACCATCCCCATGCAGTACGACCACGGCCTGCCCGAGGAGGACGGACTGTACGAAGGCAGTCTGCGTGCCTCGGCCGCCGCTGGCCGGGTGCACACGCGCGTGGCCATCGTCGCCTACCCCCGCGCCAGCAACCTGGACGAGTTCGCCCCGCTGCAGTCCGCCGGCGGCGTGCGCGTGGTCTGGGCGCGCAGTCCGGCCGAGGTGGAGGGCGCCGACTGGGTCATCCTGCCCGGCAGCAAGTCCACCGCCGCCGATCTGGCCTGGCTGCGGGCGCAGGGCCTGGACAGCGCTATTGCCCGCCACGCTGCCGCCGGCGGCCGCGTGCTGGGCGTGTGCGGCGGCCTGCAGATGCTGGGCGAGGCGCTGATCGACACCGTGGGCGTGGATGGCAACGGCCCCGGCCTGGGCCTGCTACCGCTGGTCACCAGTTTTGAGGAAAGGAAAACCGTGCGCAGCACGCAGACGCGCTTCGGCGCCGTGGCGGGCCCCTGGCAGGCGCTGGCCGGCGTGCCCGTGCTGGGCTACGAGATCCACCACGGCCAGACCGCCCAGCACCCGGCCATGGCCGCCGGGGGCGACGTGGCGCGCGTGCTGATCCCGGGCCTGGCCTGGCAGAACGGCGCCGGCAACGTGCTGGGCGTGTACCTGCACGGCCTGTTCGAGAACGCCAGCGTGCTGCAGGCCCTGCTGGGCGGCAGCGCGCAGACGCTGGACGCGGCCTTCGAGCGCATGGCGGCCGGGGTAGGGCAGTGGTTCGACCCGGCGGCGCTGCGGCTCTAGGCTTTTCCAGAATTTAATAAAAACAGGCTCAAGCGTTTGATGGGCAAGCGCTGGCAGCTATTGTTTGGATAGCAAAGAAAGACCCATGAACATCATTCCCGACATTCCCTCCATCGCCGACGCGGCGCTCGCCGCGCGGCTGCAGTCCCTCATCGACCACAAGACCAAGCCGCTGGGCTCGCTGGGCCGGCTGGAGACGCTGGCCGTGCGCATCGGCCTCATCCTGGGCAGCGAGGCGCCGGTGCTGCAGGCGCCGCAGATGCTGGTGTGCGCGGCCGACCACGGGCTGGCGGCGCGCGGCGTGTCCGCCTACCCCAGCGACGTGACGTGGCAGATGGTGCACAACTTCGTCACCGGCGGCGCCGCCGTGAGCGTGCTGGCGCGCCAGCACGGCCTGGGCCTGACGGTGGTGGACTGCGGCGTGCGCCACGACTTCGCGCCATACCCCGGCCTGGTGGTGCGCAAGATCGCCCCGGGCACGCAGGACGCCAGCACCGGCCCCGCCATGACCGCGGTGCAGTGCGAGGGCGCCATCGCCAACGGCCGGGACATCGTGCGCGCCCTGCCCGGCAACGCCCTGCTGCTGGGCGAGATGGGCATCGGCAACACCTCCAGCGCATCGCTGCTGCTGGCGCGGCTGACCGGCGCCGACGTGGCCGAGTGCACCGGCCCGGGCACGGGGCTGGATGCCGCCGGCGTGGCGCGCAAGGTGGCCGTGCTGCGCGAGGCGCTGGCCGCGAACGCGGGCGCGCGCGAGCCGCTGGCCGCGCTGGCTGCCCTGGGCGGCTTCGAAATCGCCACGCTGGTGGGTGCCGTGCTGCAGGCCGCCAGCGAGCGGCGCGTCATCGTGGTCGATGGCTTCATAACCAGCGCGGCGGTGCTGGTGGCGGCGCGCCTGGCCCCGGCGGTGTTGGAGCGCTGCGTGTTCTCGCACCGCTCCGGCGAGCAGGGCCACGGGTGCATGCTGGAGGCGCTGCAGGCCGAACCGCTGCTTCATCTCGGCCTGCGCCTGGGCGAGGGCTCGGGCGCGGCGCTGGCGTGGCCGCTGCTGCTGTCGGCCTGCGCCATCTTGCGCGAGATGGCCACCTTCGAGTCGGCGGGGGTGGCGACGGGCGGCTGAGCGCCCAGCGCGCGCGTGGCTTCAGCCCACGCAGGTCTGGTTGCGTCCCTGCGCCTTGGCGCGGTACAGCGCGGCATCGGCGCGCGCGAGCATGGCGTCCACCGAATCGTGCGCCCCCTGCCACTGGGACAGCCCGATGCTGACCTTGCAGTCCAGCGGATGCCCGCTGGACAGCGCGGCGTGGATGCGCTGCGCCAATACGCCTGCTGCCGCAGCGTCGGCGGCAGGTAACAGCGCGACAAACTCCTCGCCGCCATAACGGCCCAGCCGATCGGTGCGGCGCAGCGATGCCTGCACGGTCTGCACGAAATGCACCAATACCCGGTCACCATGCTGATGGCCGTGGGTGTCGTTGACGGTCTTGAAATGGTCCAGGTCCAGCATCAGCAGGCTGAACGGTTGCGGCTGGCGCAGAGCCCGGGCGTGTTCCTCTTCGCAGAACGCCAGGATCGCCCTGCGGTTCAGCGCGCCGGTCAGGCCGTCGTGCGTGGCCATGTGCTCGAACTCGGTGCGCATGCGCTCGGTGGCCAGCAGCACGGCGCCGATGGACAGCAGCAGCACGGTGAACACGTAGGCGCCGATGTAGAACGTATGCACGCCCGACGGCTCCATCAGGTCGCCAGCAGCGCCGCGCGATACGACCGCCGTCTGCAGGCGCACCAGCAGGATGACCAGGTGCACCAGCAGTGTGCACTGCACCAGGTAGGTGGCCAGGCTGCGCGTGCCCCGGCGCCACAGCAGCGCCAGCGTCCAGGCGTGCAGCGCCGCGATGGCGGCGGTCACCACGACCAGGCGCGACGGATAGGACGGCCAGGACCACGTAAACCAGCCCAGCACTGCCACCAGCGCCGCCAGGATGAGCGCGAACGGACGCTCCATGCGGCGAACGCCCAGGAAGTGCCGGCAGCCCAGGTGGAACATCCCGAAGCCCGCCAGCACGCAGGCATTGGCCACCAGCAGCGCAAGCTGGCCCACGACCGGGGGCGGCACCAGGTACAGGATGGCGCCCATGATCCACACCGCCGGCATGGCAGCCCACTGCCGCAGTCCGTGGATGTCCCGCGGATACTGTCGCTGCATGAAACCCAGCACCGCGCCCATGATCAGCGCCATGACGTTGCCCATGACGATCAGGGAGCGCGGGTCGAGGGACGTCATGGGCGAGAAACGGGCTGAAGGGGCGGGGCGTGCCAGTGTACGGGCTGCCTGCAGCCGTGCCACGGCATTGCAGCACCCCGGCGCCCACCCGGCGCGGGCCCTGGTCAAACAGCTGCGCCAGCACGCCGCTCCCGTCGGCTGGGGCTGCGCCCGCTGGCGCTGGAGCGGGCGCAGCGCAAGCCACGGGGCATGCCTGACGCGCCACGGCACGGCCAGGCAGAGCACCGTCGGCTGCTGGCAAAAGAACGCAGCGATGCCGCTGCCGCTGGCGCTGGAAACTGGTCAAAACAGAACGGCCAGGCCGCTCAGCAGGGTGGCGGCGTCTTGGGCTCGTAGTCGCACCAGCGCGCGACGATGCATTCCCAGCAGCGCGGCTTGCGCGCCTGGCAGACGTAGCGCCCGTGCAGCAGCAGCCAGTGGTGCGAGTCGGGCAGGAACTCGGCCGGCACGCGCCTGAGCAGGCCTTGCTCCACCGCCAGCGGCGTGGCGCCGGGCGCCAGGCCGGTGCGGTTGGACACGCGCAGGATGTGCGTGTCCACGGCCACGGCGGCCTCGCCGAACGCCGTGTTCAGCACCACGTTGGCTGTCTTGCGGCCCACGCCGGGCAGGGCCTCCAGTTCTTCGCGCGTGCGCGGCACCTGGCCGCCGTGGCGCTCGATCAGCAGCTGGCAGGTGGCCAGCAGGTAGCGCGTCTTGTTGCGGTACAGGTTGATAGTGGACAGGTAGCCCTCCAGCGCCTCGTGCCCCAGCCGCAGCAGCGCCTGGGGCGTGTTGGCGACGGGAAACAGCCGCCGCGTGGCCTTGTTCACGCTCACGTCGGTGGCCTGGGCCGACAGCAGCACGGCGGCCAGCAACTCGAACACGGTGGTGTATTCCAGCTCGGTGGTGGGGTGGGGGTTGGCGGCCCGCAGGGCGGTGAAGAAGGGGACGACGGCGCTGTCTTTCATGGCGCCCCGATTGTGGCGTGCCGGCCCAGCCCGCAGGCAACCTGTGCAGCGATTGGCGACAATGCCGGCTGCACCTTCGCGCCAACCCCATCCTTGATCACCGCTCCTATGCCGATTGCCTTTGCCGACCGTCTGAACCACGTAGAAACCTCCGCCATCCGCGAGCTGTTCAAGCTGCTGGGCAAGCCCGGCATCATCAGCTTTGCCGGCGGCTTTCCCGACAGCGCCATGTTCGACGTGGGCGGCATCCGCGAGGCCACCAGCCGCGCCCTGGCCGAGGAGCCCGGCGGCGCGCTGCAGTACGGTGCCACCGAGGGCTACCAGCCGCTGCGCGAGCAGCTGTCGGCCTTCATGGCGGCCAAGGGCGCGCACGGCGTGGCGCCGGACAACCTGATCGTCACCACCGGCAGCCAGCAGGCGCTGGACCTGCTGGGCAAGACGCTCATCAGCCCGGGCGACAAGGTCATCGTGGAAGGCCCCACCTTCCTGGCCACCATCCAGTGCTTTCGCCTGTACGGCGCCGAGCTGATCAGCGCGCCCATCGACGGCCAGGGCGTGAAGACGGACGCGCTGGAGGCACTCATTGCCGAGCACAAGCCGAAGTTTGTCTACCTGATCCCCACCTTCGGCAACCCCAGCGGCGCGCTGCTGAGCGCCGAGCGCCGCAAGGCCGTGCTGGAGATGGCCGTGCGGCATCAGACGCTGATCGTCGAGGACGATCCATATGGCGACCTGTATTTCGGCGACGCGCCCCCGCCCAGCCTGCTCGGCCTGTCGGCCAGCGTGCCCGGCAGCCGCGAGCTGCTGGTGCACTGCGGCAGCTTGAGCAAGGTGCTGTCGCCCGGCCTGCGCGTGGGCTGGATGATTGCGCCGCCCGAGCTGCTGGCCAAGGCCACCATGTGCAAGCAGTTCTCCGACGCACACACCAGCACCTTTGCCCAGGCCACGGCGGCCCAGTACCTCAAGGCCGGCCGCATGCCGGCCACGCTGGCCCATGTGCGTCAGGTGTATGCCGAGCGCGCCCAGGCCATGGGCGATGCGCTGCGGCGCGAGCTGGGCGACGCGATTGATTTCGTGCCGCCCCAGGGGGGCCTGTTCATCTGGGCGCGCCTGACGGGTGCGGGCGGCAAGGTGGCGGACGGCAACGTTTTTGCCAAGCGCGCCATCGACAAGGGCGTGGCCTTCGTGCCCGGCACGCCGTTCTACTGCGCCCACCCCGACCACGCCACGCTGCGCCTTTCGTTCGCCACGGCCGACGTGGACAAGATCCGCGAGGGCGTGGCGCGCCTGGGCCAGGCGGTGTGAAGCCTTTGCTGCTCAGGGCGATATCTTGAACGCGCGCACGCTGCTGGGGTGCCTGGCGCTGCTTTGCAGCGCCGCAGTCAGCGCGCAGGCGTCTGGGCCGACCGCCGCACCCGGTCCTGGTTTCGACTGTCGGCAGGCGCAGAGGGTGGTGGAGCACTGGATCTGTGCCGATCACGCGCTGATGCAGGCAGACCAGCGGCTGAACGCCAGCTATCGGACCGCCTTGGCCAAGCCCGATGGCGATGCGGCGCGGGCCGCTGTGCGGGCCGGGCAGCTGCGCTGGCTTCGCCAGCGCAACCGCTGCGACAGCCCGGACTGCGTGGCAGCGGCCTACGCGCAGCGCACGGCAGAGCTGCAGACGGCCAACCATCGTGTCCGGGTGCTCGACGGGGAAGCTTTTGCTCCGGTGTTTTCCCGCGTGCTGCCCTACGTCAACGACACCCGTGCCGTTTCTGGCATTCTCCTGCGGCGCGCAGAGCCTACGGCGTTCGAGGTGGTGCTAACCATCGACCCGGACGACGCCGGGCCATGGCGCGAGGGCGGGCCGGGCGTGCGCATGGCATGCTGGCCCCCCGACCGGCAGGAGGGCTACGCATCGCGGTTCCAGTACGCGGCACACTCGTGGGGAGACGCCTTTCGGCCTGTCGAGCAGGCCGGGCGCCCGGGCTTTGTCCTGCTGCGCTTCGTGGTGGGCAGAGACCTGCCTCTGAACGAAGACATCCTATGCACCGTGGCCCTGACCGAATGGTTGCTGGACCAGCCCAGCCAGCTCCACCTGCTGCAATCTCCTCCGTGACGCCCACCCGCCACCCCACCATGTCCGATCCCATCCACACCCCCAACGACATCGTCCAGCGGCTGGAAGCCTTGGAGATCAAGGCCAGCTTCACCGAAGACCTCGTGGACCAGCTCAACCTGACCATCTACCGGCAGCAGCAGCACATTGACGAGCTGCTGCGCGCCGTGGCGCTGCTGCGCCAGCAGATGCCCGAGGGCGGCGGCAGCACGGCCGTGCGCGACCTGCGCGACGAGCTGCCGCCGCACTATTGACCCGATCTCGGACAAGAAGGAACGCACGCATGCAATACCGCACCCTGGGCCGCAGCCCGCTGCAGGTCTCCGCCCTGTGCCTGGGCACCATGATGTTCGGCGACCAGACGCAGGAGGCCGAGGCCGCCGCCATCATCGCCCAGGCGCGCGAGCAGGGCGTGAACTACATCGACACGGCCGACGTGTACACCAAGGGTGCGTCCGAGGCCATGCTGGGCGGCCTGCTCAAAGGCCAGCGCCACGACTGGGTGCTGGCCACCAAGCTGGGCAACAACATGTCGGACCGGCCCAACGAAGGCCGCTACTCGCGCAGCTGGATGCTGCGCGAGGTGGAGGCCAGCCTGCAGCGTCTGCAGACCGACCACGTGGACATCCTGTACCTGCACCGCGACTACGAGACCTCGGACCTGGAGGAGCCGCTGTTCGCCATCGAGGCGCTGCTGCGCGCCGGCAAGATCCGCTACTGGGGCGTGTCCAACTTCCGCGCCTGGCGCATCGCCGAGCTGGTGCACGGCGCACGCCGCATCGGCATGCCCGGCCCGGTGGTCTGTCAGCCGTACTACAACCTGCTCAACCGCATGCCCGAGGTCGAGATCCTGCCCGCCTGCCAGCACTACGGCATGGGCGTGACGCCCTACAGCCCGGTGGCGCGCGGCGTGCTGACCGGCAAATACCTGCCCGACCAGGCGCCGGACGCCGCATCGCGCGCCGGGCGCGGCGACAGGCGCATGGGCGAAACCGAGTTCCGCGAACAATCCTTGCAGATCGCCCAGCGCCTGCTGCGCCACGCGCAGGAGCGCGGTGTGACGCTGGCGCAGTTCGCCACCGCCTGGGTGCTGGCGCACCGGGGCGTCAGCTCCGTCATTGCCGGGCCGCGCACGCTGGCGCAGTGGCAGGACTACCTGCCGGCGCTCGACTACCAGGTCACGGCTGAGGACGAGGCCATGGTGGACAGCCTGGTCGCGCCCGGCCACCCCTCCACGCCGGGCTACACCGACCCGGCCTATCCGCTGCAGGCGCGCCGCGCCTGAAGCCGCAAGCACCATGTACCCCTACGTTTTCGCGCTGCACGTGCTGGCCGCCACCATCTGGACCGGCGGCCATCTGGTGCTGGCGCTGGCCGTGCTGCCCAAGGCGCTGCGCTCGCGCTCACCGCAGACGCTGCTGCAGTTTGAACAGGCCTACGAGCATGTGGGCATGGCGGCGCTGGCCATCCAGGTGGCCACCGGCCTGTGGATGGCGCTGCAGCTGGTCCCCGACTGGGGGCAGTGGTTCAGCCCCGATACCGCCATGGAGCGGGCCGTGTCGCTCAAGCTGGCCCTGCTGGCCGCCACGGCGCTGGTGGCGGCGCATGCGCGTGCGCGTGTCATCCCCAATTTGAGCGCGCAGACCCTGCCGCTGATGGCCTGGCACGTGGGCGCCGTCACGCTGCTGGGCGTGGGCTTTGTGCTGACGGGCGTGGCCTTCCGCTACGGCGGCATCGGCGGCTGATGGACATCCCCGGCCTGGACCCGGCGCGCCTGGCACTGCTGCTGCAGCGCGAGATGCCGTTTGGCAAGCATCAGGGCACGGTCATTGCCGACCTGCCGGCCAACTACCTGCACTGGTTCGCCCGCGAGGGCTTTCCACGCGGCGAGATCGGCCAGTTGCTGGCGCTGATGTACGAGCTGGACCACAACGGCTTGCGCGACCTGCTGGCGCCGCTGCGGGCCGGCGGAGAAAATCAAAAACCATAGCTGCCCGCGCTTGGCTACCAAGCGCTGGAGGCATAAAACACTCTCAAACCGAGGAAGGCGCCGCAGGGCGGTTTCTCTCAAGGATTCTCATGCGCAAGACATTTCAGCTGCACATCGACGGCAAGCACCCCGACCGCGTCCTGGACGCCACCAAGCACGCCATCCGCAAATACCTGCGCCGCGAGCGCGGCCGCCCGCTGCCCGAGGGCGCGGACCACTGGGCGTTCGATTGCAAGCTGGGCCCGAACCAGGAGAGCGCCGTGGAGGTGCCCGTGGGCGCGCTGATCCAGCGGGTCGACGCCCTGGCAAGGGAGGGCGCTACGCATTTCTACCTGGAGATCCTGGCCCGTGCAGGCCACTGGCAGGCGCCGCCCGCCAAGGACGCTCCGGCGCCTGACGAGGGCGCCTGAGCCCTTCCGTCAGTCGTTGGCCTCGTCCGCTGCGGCAGCGGCTGCTGCGGCGGCGCGCAGCTTGTCCTTCTTGCTGGGGCGCCTGCCCTTGATGCCGCCCGTGCCCTGGGGAGCTGCGGCCGGCGCCTGGGCAGCGGTTTCGGTGGGCTCGAAGCCTGCGACCTGTTCGCGTGGCAGGGCCAGGTGCTGGCGCTTTTCGATCAGGCGGAAATGCGCCTCGGCGTCGGCCGTCACCAAGCTCACGGCCACGCCCACCTCGCCCGCGCGGCCGGTGCGGCCGATGCGGTGCACGTAGTCCACAGCCGAGCGGGGCAGGTCGTAGTTGACCACGGCGGGCAGCTGCGCGATGTCGATGCCGCGCGCGGCCAGGTCGGTGGTCACCAGCACCTGCCAGCGATCGTCCTTGAAGTCCTGCAGCGCCCGGTTGCGCGCGCCCTGGCTCAGGCCGCCGTGCAAGGGCGTGGCGTAGATGCCGGCCTGGTAGAGCTTGGCGGCCACGTGATCGGCCGCGTACTGGGTGGCGACGAACACCAGCACCCGCGGCCAGCCGTTCTCCTGGATGAGGTGGCGCAGCAGCTGGGTGCGGCGGTTGGCTTCCACGGCGATGGCGCGCTGGGTGATGGCCGGCGCGTTGCCCGGCGTGTGGGGCACTTCCACGCGCGCCGGGTCATGCAGCAGGCCGTCCGCCAGCGCCTGCACGGCGGGCGGGAAGGTGGCCGAGAAGAACAGGTTCTGGCGCCGGGCCGGCAGCAGGGCCAGCACGCGCTGCAACTCGTCGGCAAAGCCCAGGTCGAGCAACCGGTCGGCCTCGTCCAGCACCAGGTGGGCCACGGCGGACAGATGCAGCGCGTTGTGCTGCACCAGGTCGAGCAGGCGGCCCGGCGTGGCCACCACGACGTCGGCGCCGCCGCGCAGGCCCATCATTTGCGGGTTGATGGAGACGCCGCCGAAGACGACGGCCACTTTCAAGGGCGCCTGCAGGTGCTGGGCCAGGCCGCGCAGCACCTCGCCCACCTGGGCGGCCAGCTCACGCGTGGGCACCAGCACCAGGGCGCGCACGCGGCGCGGGCCGCCGGTGGCGCCCGGTTGCAATTGCTGCAGCAGGGGCAAGGCGAAGGCGGCGGTCTTGCCCGAGCCGGTCTGCGCGGCGCCCAGCAGGTCGCGGCCTTGCAGGATCTCCGGTATGGCTGCTGCCTGGATGGGGGTGGGCGTGGTCAGGCCCAGCCGGCTGACGGCATGGACGAGGGCTGGAGACAAGCCAAGAGAGGAAAACGACATGGGCAGGGCGACAGACGAACCGCGCATTGTCCACTGCAGTGGCTGCTGCCGGCGGCGGGCCTGCTTTTTTGCGCTACCGTTTCGGCCATGAAATCCTTGCGCGACATGGGAGGCCTGAGCGGGCTGGTCTATTCCACCGACGCCGGCCGCATGTGCCCCGGCTGCCGCCAGCCGGTGGCGCAATGCAGTTGCCAGTCCAGCCAGCCCGTGCCCACGGGCGGCGGCATCGTGCGCGTCTCGCGCGAGACCAAGGGCCGCGGCGGCAAGGCCGTCACCGTAGTCCGAGGCGTGCTGGCGGATGCGGCGGCGCTGGAGCAGCTGGGCAAGCAGCTCAAGGCGGCCTGCGGCAGCGGCGGCACGGTGAAGGAGGGGGTGATCGAGGTGCAGGGCGACCACGTCGAGCGCGTCATGGCCGCGCTGCAAAAGCAGGGCTACCAGGTCAAGCGCTCGGGCGGCTGAGGCCGCCCTCGGCGTCAGCCGCCGGAGCAGCCGCAGGCCGACGTGGAGCCGCAGCCCTGGGCAGCGGTAGGCTCGAACTGCGGGAACAGCACGTTGTTTTCCAGGTGGATGTGGTTGACCAGGTCGTCGGCCAGCTGCGCCAGGCCCGAGTACAGGGCGCGCCAGGTGTTGCAGGCGCCTGGCGGCGGGTTCATGTCGGTGGTCAGGCGGGCGATGTGCTCCAGCGCCTCGCCATGGTCGTTGTGCTCGGAGCGCATCACGCCAATGGGCTGGGCTACGAAGTCGTTGCCGCCGCGCGCCAGCATGGGAAACAGGATGGCTTCTTCCTTGTGCATGTGCGAGAGCAGCTCCTGCTCCATGTCCTCCAGCACGTCGGCCAGGCCGGCCGGCACGTCGGGGTTGCCGCGGTGCACGGCCTCCACCCGGCGGGCCATGTGGATCAGTTCGGGCAACTGCTGGCGGTGCACCTCGTGGTAGCGCGAGATGATGTGCTGAACCAGCTCGGCTGGCGTGCCGGCCTCGGGCAGGGTGTCGGGGCGCTGCAAGGCCGAGAGCTCCTGCACCACGGCCTGCAGGTCCAGCCCCTTTTCGGCCGTGGCCTGGCGCAGGCTGACCTGGCCGCCACAGCAAAAGTCCAGCTTCAGGCGGCGAAACACCGCCGTGGCGCCGGGCAGCTGCACGGCGATCTGGCCGATGGCCTGGCTGGGGTCGAGGGTGGGAGCGGCTTCCGCAATGGCGGTCATGGCGTAGGGTCCTTAAAAGTACAAGTGGCGTGAATATTTTAGATCATTAAAATTCACTGCAGCTGAACCTTTTTACCCCGCAAGGGCGCCATCACCATGCGACTGACCCAATGGACCGATTACACGCTGCGCGTACTGATGTACTGCGCCGCCTGCCAGGAGCGGGCGCATCCGGTCACCATCACCGAGGTGGCGCAGGCGCACGGCATCTCCCGCAGCCACCTGACAAAGATCGTGCAGCAGCTGGCCGCCAAGGGCCTGCTGGACACCACGCGCGGGCGCGGCGGCGGCATGCGGCTGATGCGTCCGGCCAGCGAGATCAACATCGGTGCGGTGGTGCGCTCCACCGAGACCGATTTCGACATGGTCGAGTGCTTCAACGACGAGTACAACACCTGCCGTATGAGCATGCACTGCGGCCTGAGGAACCTGCTGGGGCAGGCCACTCAGGCCTATCTGGCAGTGCTGGACGCCGTTACCCTGGCCGACCTGGTTCCGCCCAAGGGCGAGACGGCGCAGGCCGTGCATTCGCTGCGCTTCATGCCCGGCTTGCCGGTGCCGGCCTGAGCGGCCCGTCCGGCGCATCCTCCAGCCACTCCCGCGCTGCGGCCATCACGCATTGGGTGAGGCGCGTCAGCGACTGCTGCGCGCTGCGCGGGTGCGCCCAGTACAGCGGCACGTCCAGGTGGGCGCCGGGCGCCAGCTCCACCAGTACGCCGCTGGCCAGCTGCCCGGCGATCAGCACCGTGGGGTGCATGCCCCAGCCCATGCCGACCTCGCAGGCGCGCACGTAGCCAAAGTTGGACGGCAGGAAGTGGCGTGGCGCGTGCGTGCGCGAGGCCAGGCCCTGGGCCTGAAGCCACTGGTCCTGCAGGCGGTCCTTGCGGTCGTAGGTCATGATGGGCGCGCGCCCCAGGGCGGCAGCGGTCACGCCGTCGCCGAAGTGCCGCGCCACGAAGTCCGGGCTGGCCGCGGCCACGTAGCGCATGGTGCCCAGCGCCCAGGTGTTGCAGCCGGCAATGGCCGTGCCCGTGGCCGTGACGGCAGCGATCACCTCGCCGTCGCGCAGGCGCTCTCCGGTGTGCTCCTGGTCGTCGATGCGCAGGTCCAGCAGCTCGTTGCCGCCGGCGGTGAAGGCGGCCATGGCGTCCATGAACCAGGTGGACAGGGAGTCCGCGTTCACCGCCAGCTGCAGCGTGGGTGCGGGCGCGGCGGCGTCGTCCGCCAGCAGCTCGGGGTTGGCGCGGCGCAGTTCGTTTTCCAGCAGCTGCACCTGCTCCAGGTGCAGACACAGGCGGCGCCCGGCCTCGGTGCCGGTGCAGGGTGTGCCGCGCAGCACCAGCACCTGGCCTGCGCGCTCCTCCAACTGCTTGACGCGCTGCGACACGGCCGAGGGCGTGACGTGCAGCCGCCGCGCCGCGCGCTCGAAGCTGCCCTCGCGCAGCACGGCCGCCAGGGCCTGCAGTCCGGTGTAGTCGAGCATTAAGCGTTCCTAACGGTCGTTCAGGATTTTGAAGTGTACGTAAACCGTGCGCCGGCCTACGATGGCCCGCATGTTCACCTCTGCCGCCGCCTCCTCGTCCTGGATCACGGGTTTCACCGTGTGCCTGTCGCTGATCGTTTCCATCGGCGCGCAGAACCTTTACGTGCTGCGCCAGGCCGTGCAGGGCGAGCACGTGCGCGCCTGCGTGGCCTGGTGCGTGGCCAGCGACGTGTTGCTGGTCACGGTGGGCGTGGCGGGCATGGCGCAGCTGCTGGGCAGCTCGCCCACGCTGGCGCAGTGGCTGCAGTGGGGCGGGGCGCTGTTTTTGCTGGGCTACGGGCTGTATGCCTGGCACCGGGCCTTCTTCGCGCCCGGCCAGGGGCTGCAGACCGGCGATGGGCGCGTGGCCCGCGGCCTGCTCGGCGTCATCAGTGGCCTGGCCGTCATCACGCTGCTGAATCCGCACGTGTACCTGGATACAGTAGTGCTCATCGGTTCCATCGGCGCGCGCCAGGACGGCTGGCTCAAGGCGGTGTTCGTACTGGGTGCTGCCTCGGCCAGTCTGACGTGGTTTCTGGTGCTGGCCTTTGCCGGGCGCCGGCTGCAGCGGCTGTTTGCCAACCCGCGTGCCTGGCAGGTGCTGGATGCCCTCACCGGCGCCATGATGTTCGTGCTGGCCTGGTGGGTCGGGCGCGCCGCCTGATAGGCAAAAGGCGCGGCGCTTCAGTCGCGCCGGCGCAGCAGCTCGTACAGGCCCAGCAGAAGCACCGAGCCGGCAGCCGCCGCGATCCAGCCCAGCCAGTCGCCGGGTGCGAACAGCCGCGCCGCCACGCCCACATAAGTGGCCAGCAGGGCGCCGCAAATGCCCAGCAGGGCGCTGAGGAACCAGCTGCGCGCCGGGCGCTGCGGAGGACTGAACAGGTGGCCAAGCAGGCCGAGGGCGAAGCCGATGGCTACCACGCCAAGAAAGGTCGTCATGGGCAAGCGCGAAGTACGAGCCTGGACTCTAAGGGCGTAAAGCGGCCGCGCGGCGCTGGTGCGCGTCGCGAACTGTCAACAACTTTGAAAACCCGCCTGCCGGCGGCCAGGCGCCGGGGCGTCAGGGCAGGGCGGAGGTATTGGCCAGGAGGGCTGGGACTTGCGCCTCGTCGGCGTCCATGGCCACCCGGCGGGCGCCGTTGAAGCGCCGCTGCCAGTAGCGCGAGCCCATGTCTTCGACTCGCACCTGCGCGCCGCTGCGCGGGGAGTGGATGAACTTGCCCTCGCCCAGGTAGATGCCGACGTGGCTGAAGGCGCGGCGCATGGTGTTGAAGAACACCAGGTCGCCGGGCTGCAGGTCTTTCTTGTCGATGACTTTGGTGGCGGCGGCCTGCTCGCTGGCGCGGCGCGGCAGGACCAGGCCCTTGGCCTGCTCGAACGCGGCGCGCACGAAGCCGCTGCAGTCAAAGCCGATTTCGGCGCTGGTGCCGCCGCGGCGGTAGGGCACGCCGACGAAGCCCATGGCCGTGGTGATGAGCTCGGAGGTGCGGTCCGCCACGTTGTGGCGAACGTCCTGCAGCTGGGTGATGAGGGTGGCCCGGTCGGCGCTGCTACGCTCCGCGTTATCGGCAGGAGAGGCGTAAGCGTTTGCGCAAACCAGTAACAACAAGCACAGCCAACGAGACATGGGGCGCGAGGGTAGCACGGGGCGCTCGTTTCACGGCCTGCAAGAATGTTGCAAAACGTTGAATCTTTTCAATGGCTTTTGCGGTGCGATGCAGGCAGTCTTCGGCTGGCGGGCGGCCTGCCGCAGCGCCTCCGCGCCCGGGGGAATACATGCGAAAAGTGCCTCTAACCCTTGCCAGTAAAGCGCTAGCAGCTCTTTTTTCAATAGCGATTGTGCAGACCTGGGCAGCCGATCAGCCTGGCGCCCCCTTGCCGGCGCCCCAGGACGGCCGGGTGAGCGTGGTGGCCCGCGGGCTGGAGAACCCCTGGGCCGTGGCCTTCCTGCCGCAGGGGCGCTTCCTGGTCACCGAGCGGCCGGGCCGCATGCGCATCGTCCAGCCCGACGGCCGCTTGGGGCCGCCCCTGTCCGGTCTGCCGAAAGTGGCGGCGGGCGGGCAGGGCGGCCTGCTGGACGTGGTGACGGACCGCGACTTCGCCCGCAGCCGGCGGGTGTTCTTCTGCTATGCCGAGCCCGGCGCCGACGCCCGCACCAACAGCACCGCCCTGGCCAGCGCCGTGCTGTCCGAGGACGAGAGCGCGCTGCAGCAGGTGAAGGTGCTGTTCAGCCAGCAGCCCAAGGTGGCCAGCCAGATGCACTTCGGCTGCCGCATCGTGCAGGCGCCGGACGGCAACCTGTTCCTGGCCCTGGGCGAGCGCTTTTCCCGCAAGGAGGATGCCCAGCGTCTGGACAACCACCTGGGCAAGGTGGTGCGCATCGCGCCCACCGGCGGCCCGGCCGACGGCAACCCTCTGGTGGGGCGCGCCGGTGCCCTGCCCGAGATCTGGAGCTGGGGCCACCGCAATCCGCAGGGCGCCGCCTGGGGCCCGGACGGTCGGCTGTGGGTCCATGAGCACGGCCCGCAGGGCGGTGACGAGATCAACCGCCCCGAGGCCGGGCGCAACTACGGCTGGCCGGTCGTTACCTATGGCGAGAACTACGGCGGCGGACATATCGGCGAGGGCACGCACAAGGCCGGCATGGAGTCGCCGCTGCACTGGTGGGTGCCGTCCATCGCACCCTCGGGCATGGCGTTTTTGACCAGCGACCGCTATGGGCCGGCGTGGCGCGGCAGCCTGTTCGTCGGCGCGCTCAAGGCGCAGCGGCTGCACCGCCTGCAGCTCGAAGGCGCCCGGGTGGTGCGCGACGAATATCTGCTGACGGCCTTGGGCGCGCGCATCCGCGACGTGCGCCAGGGGCCGGACGGCTGGCTGTACCTGCTCACGGACAGCGGCGACGGCCAGTTGCTGCGCCTGCTGCCCGCCGCGAGAGGACAATCGGCCGCAACCACGGCCCCGCCGACCGATTGACCGTTTGAACAGAGACCCTCCCATGCTGCTTGACGCCCTTGATTCCCAACTCGTGCTGGTGGACTACCAGGAGCGCCTGATGCCGGCCATCTTCGAAGGCCCGGCCGTGCTGGCCAACGCGCGCCGGCTGGCGCAGGTGGCGCAGCTGCTGGACGTGCCCGTCTGGGGCACGGAGCAAAACCCCTCGCGCCTGGGGCCCAACGACGCCGCACTGCGCGCCCTGTGCCAGCGCACCCTGGCCAAGATGCACTTCAGCGCCGCCGAGGAAGGCCTGTCCGAATGGCTGCGCCCGCCGGCCCGACCGCAGGGCGGCAACGCCCGCAGTCTGCCGCGCCACCTGCAAAAGCAGCGCGAGCAGGCACCGCAGGAGGGCCGCGCCAGCATCGTCATCGCCGGCTGCGAGGCCCACGTGTGCCTGCTGCAGACAGCACTGGATTTGCTCGAGGACGAATTCGAGGTCTGGGTGGTGACGGACGCCTGCGGCTCGCGCACCGAGCGCAGCCGCGACGCTGCCTTCGACCGCCTGGCCGGTGCCGGCGCCGAGCTGGTGACCACCGAGATGGTGGCCTTCGAGTGGCTGCGCGGCTGCGAGCACCCCGCCTTCAAGGACGTGCTGGCGCTGGTGAAATAGACAATACAGATTTTTTGGCCTCCAGCCCTTGCTGGACAAGCGCTGGAGGCTATGAAAACCATAGTAGCCCGCACTCGTCACCACTCCGTTGCCCGTCAGCTATCCGCAAGCGCCCTGTGAATAATTATGAATTTTGCATGACTGACCCGCCGCACAGGCCCGGCGCCCACGACCGCAAGCAAGCACCCAAGGAGACAACGCCATGACCACCGACGCCACCGGTTTTGCCGAGTTCCATCGCCGCTCCATCGAAGACCGCGACGCTTTCTGGGCCGAGCAGGCCCGCCTGATCGACTGGCAGCAGTCGCCCGAGGTGATCTGCGAGTACGACAACCCGCCGTTCGCCAAGTGGTTCGTGGGCGGCACCACCAATCTGTGCCACAACGCCGTCGACCGCCACGTGACGGCACGCGGCGCGCAGAACGCGCTGGTGGCGATCTCCACCGAAACCAACACCGAGCGTGCCTACACCTACGCCGAGCTGCACGCCGAGGTGCAGCGCATGGCGGCGGTGCTGCAGTCGCTGGGCGTCAAGCAGGGCGACCGGGTGCTGATCTACATGCCCATGGTGGCCGAGGCGGCGTTCGCCATGCTGGCCTGCGTGCGCATCGGGGCCATCCATTCGGTGGTGTTTGGCGGCTTTGCCTCGTCGTCGCTGGCCTCGCGCATCGAGGACGCCGAGCCCACCGTGATCGTCAGCGCCGACGCCGGTTCGCGCGGCGGGCGCGTCGTGGCCTACAAGCCGCTGCTGGACGAGGCCATCGAGCTGTCGGCGCACAAGCCTGCCGCCGTACTGCTGGTGAACCGCGGCCTGGCCCCGGCTGCCATGCGCGCCGGGCGCGACCACGACTGGGCGGCACTGCGCGAGCGGCACATAGATGCGCAGGTGCCCTGCGTCTGGGTCGAGTCCACCCACCCCAGCTACACGCTGTACACCAGCGGCACAACCGGCAAGCCCAAGGGCGTGCAACGCGACACGGGCGGCTACACGGTGGCGCTGGCCTCCAGCATGCGCACCATCTTCCCGGCCCAGCCCGGCGACACGTATTTCTGCACCAGCGACATCGGCTGGGTGGTGGGGCACAGTTACATCATCTATGCGCCCCTGATCGCGGGCATGACCACCATCCTGTATGAGGGCCTGCCGGTTCGGCCGGACGCCGGCATCTGGTGGAGCCTTGTCGAGAAGTACCAGATCACCCACATGTTCTCGGCACCCACGGCGGTGCGGGTGCTCAAAAAACAGGACCCCGAGTACCTGACGAAGTACGACATCAGCAGCCTGAAAGCTCTGTGGCTGGCTGGCGAGCCGCTGGACGAGCCCACGGCCACCTGGATCAGCGGCGCCCTGGGCGTTCCCATCATCGACAACTACTGGCAGACGGAGACCGGCTGGCCCATCCTCACGCTGTGCAACGGCGTCGAGCAGCAGCCCTCGCGCTTCGGCAGCCCGGGCAAGGCGGTGTACGGCTACGACGTCAAGCTGATCGACGAAGCCACGGGCCAGGAGCTGACCGAACCCCACCAGAAGGGCGTGGTGGCCATCGAAGGCCCGCTGCCCCCCGGCTGCCTGCAGACCGTGTGGCGCAATGACGAGCGCTTCGTCAACACCTACTGGAAGAGCATCCCCGGCCGGCTGATCTACAGCACCTTCGACTGGGGCGTGCGCGACGAGGACGGCTACTACTTCATCCTGGGCCGCACCGACGACGTGATCAACGTGGCCGGCCACCGCCTGGGAACGCGCGAGATTGAGGAATGCATCGCCGGCCACCCTGGCATCGCCGAAGTGGCGGTAGTGGGTGTGGCCGACCCGGTGAAGGGCCAGGTGGCCATGGCCTTCGCCGTGCCGCGCGACGCCGCCGCCGTGGCCGACGATGCGGGCCGCCAGGCGCTGGAGGCCGAGGTCATGAAGCAGGTGGACCACAACCTGGGCGCCGTGGCCCGGCCGGCGCGCGTGCTGTTCGTGGGCCTGCTGCCCAAGACCCGCAGCGGCAAGCTGCTGCGCCGCGCCCTGCAGGCCGTGGCCGAGCGGCGCGACCCGGGCGACCTGACGACGATGGAAGACCCGGCGGCGCTGCAGCAGATCCAGGCTCAGCTCGGCTGAGGCCATCTGCTGCCTCAAAAACAATAGCTGCCAGCGCTTGTCCAATAAGCGCTGGAGGCTGTTTTGAGCGATATTTCACCGGGCCCGCTCAGGGCCCGGTTGCCGTTTCCAGCCACTGCGCCGGAGCCTGCCACTGGCGCGCCCAGACGGTGAACTCATCCAGCGGCATGGGCCGGGCGATGCAGTAGCCCTGGGCCAGCGCGCAGCCCATGGCGAGCAGCATGCGGCCCTGTTCCACGGTCTCCACGCCCTCGGCGATGACCTCGCAGCCGAAGGAGCGGCTCAGCCCGATGACGCCCTGCACGATGGCGCGGTCACCCGCGTCGTTCAGCATGCCGGTCACGAAGCTGCGGTCCAGCTTGAGGTGGTCCACCGGCAGTCGGCGCAGGTAGGCCAGCGACGAGTAGCCGGTGCCAAAGTCGTCGAAGGCGATGCCAACGCCCTGCGCGCGCAGGCGCGCCAGTTCGCGCGCGGCGTGGTCGATGTCGTACAGGGCGGCGCTCTCCGTCAGCTCCAGCTGCAGCAGGTGCGCCGGCAGCCGCGGATGGCGTGCCAGGCGCTCCAGCATCCAGTCGGCAAAGCCTTCGCTGTGCAGGTGCTCGGGCGTGATGTTGACGCTGACCGGCAGCGGCTGGCCGGCGTGGGCCAGCTGGCCGATGAGGGCCAGGGCCTCGTCCACCACCCATTGCCCGAAGGCCTGCTGCAGCCCGTCGTGGCCGTCCAGCAGGGGCAGGAAGCGGATGGGCGGCAACAGGCCCTCGTCCGGGTGGTTCCAGCGCACCAGGGCCTCGGCGCCCACCACGGTGCCGCGGCACATGTCCACCTTGGGCTGCAGGTGCAGCACCAGTTCACCCGCGGCGATGGCCTGGGCCAGGCGGGCGCAGGCGCCCTGGCGGGCCTGATGCTCGCGTTCGTGCGCGGCGTCGAAGGCGTGGTAGCGGTTGCGCCCGGCCTGCTTGGCCGCGTACATGGCCTGGTCGGCATGGCGCAGCAGGGCATCGGCGTCGGCGCCGTCGTCGGGGTACAGGGTGTAGCCGATGCTGGCCGTGACCGCCACCCGCTCGCCATCCAGCGGATAGGGCGCGGACACGCTGTCCATCACTGCCTGCAGGCGCGATTCGCACTCCGCGCCGTCAGTCAGGGCCGGCAACAGCACGACGAATTCGTCGCCGCCCAGCCGCGCCACGCAGTCTCCGGGTCGCAGGGCGTGCTGCAGGCGCTGCGCCACCATGACCAGCAGCCGGTCGCCGGCGGCGTGGCCCAGGCGGTCGTTCACGGGCTTGAAGCCGTCCAGGTCCAGGTAACCCACGCCCAGGTGGGTGCCGTCCGCGTGGCTCTGGCGCATGCCCTCCTGCAGCCGCCGCTCCAGCAGCACCCGGTTGGGCAGGCCGGTGAGCGCGTCATAGTGGGCCATGCGCTCGAGCTGCTGCTCCTGCGTGCGCTGGCTGCTGACGTCGATGGACATGCCCACCATGCGCAGCGGCTCGCCGTGCTCGTTCCAGGCAACGATCTTGCCCAGGCTGCGCACCCAGCGTCTGCCCTGGGCGGTGGCGATGCCCTGCAGCGTCACGTCGAAGGGCACGGCCGGGTTGGCCTTGTGGCGCGACAGCTCGCGCACCACTTCCAGCATGTCCGCCTGGGTCAGCGCCAGGTTCCAGGCCACGGGGCCGGGCGGCTCCTGCGCAGGCAGGCCGAGCAGTTCGCGCCAGCGCGCATCGCCGCTGATGGTGCCCTCGGTCAGATCACAGTCCCACAGGCCCAGGGTGGCGGCGGCGATGGTCAGCGACAGCAGTTCTTCGCGCTCGCGCACGCGCTGCTCGGTCTGTTTGCGCTCGGTGATGTCGTGCAGCACGAACAGCCAGCAGTCCTCGCCGTTCAGTTCGATCGGACTGAGCGACTGCAGGATGGTGCGCCGCTCGCCCGAGGCGATGGTGATCTCCATCTCGTGGCCGACCAGCTCGCCACTGTCTCCGGCCGCAGCCATCATGGTGCGGCGCATCTGCGGCGTGCAGATGCCCAGCTCGATGGAGGATCTGCCCAGCGACTGCTCGCGCGTGTAGCCCACGGCCTGCTCCCAGGCCGGGTTGACGTCCAGGTACACGCCGTCACGGCGCCTGGAGAAACCCAGCGGCGAGGGCAGCAGGTGGAAGACCCGGGCCAGCCGTTCCTCGGACGCGCGCAGGCGCTCGGCGGCGCGGCGCACCTCGTCGATGTCCTGCAGGATGCCGCGGATGCGCACCACCTGCCCGCCTTCCACCACCGGCTCGCCACGGGCGCGCACCCACAGGTGGCGACCGTCGGCGCGCTGGATCTGCATCTCCGCCTGCCAGGTGCGGCGCTCGTGCAGGCAGCGGCGCAGCTCCTCGCGGACCTGCTCGCGCCATTCGGGCAGGACGAAGGTGTCCAGGTACCGGCGCGGCAGGGCCGAGCCCGGCTCCAGGCCGTGGATGTGAAAGCACACGTCCGACCAGTAACTCAGCCCCTTGCCGGGGACGTTCTCCCACACGCCCAGGCGGGCCATCCAGCCGGCCTCGCGCAGCAGGCGGTTGGCGGCCAGCAGCTCCTGGCGCACCTGCCGCTCCTGCGTCAGATCGTGGAAGACGAATACCAGGCACTCCTGGCCATCGATGTGCGCCGAGCGGCCCGACATCAGCCCCTCCACCGGCTCGCCGGCGCGGTGCACGGTCACCGGCAGGCCGCGCACCTCGCCGTCGGTGGTCAGGGCGTGCAGCAGGCGCTGGCGCTCCTCCTTGTCGTCCCAGATGCCCAGCTCCAGCGAGGTGCGCCCGAGGATGGAGCCGCGCGGCAGGCGGATCAGCCGCTCGAAAGCCGGGTTCACGTCGACGTAGCGCCCGCTGTCCAGGTGGGTGATGCCAGCCGCATCGGGCAGCGTCTGGTAGATGGTGGTGTATTTGGTTTCCGAGGCCTTCAGCGCCTCGCGCTGCTCCCGCTGCTCGGTGATGTCCAGGTCCATGCCCGCCAGGCGCAACACCCGGCCGCTGGCGTCGAGCTGCACCGCACGCCCGCGCGTGATGACCCAGCGCCAGCGGCCCTGCTCGTCGCGGATGCGGTATTCGGCCTGCACCGACGCCTCCTGGCCGGTCAGCACGCGCCGCAGGTAGGGCGCTAGGCGGCGCAGGTCCTCGGGGTGGTGGTGGTCGCGGCTCCAGCGGCGGCAATGGCGGCTGCGTGCCAGCATCTGGGCCAGCCTGCCGGCGCCCTCGTCCGGGCTGTCGGGCAGGCCGAAGCGGCGGTACAGGGTGCCGCCGTAGGACAGGCGCTGCTCACGCACGTCCCACTCCCAGCGCCCGCCGCCGGTGGCGCGCAGGGCGGCCACCAGTTCTTCCTCGCGCTGGGCCAGGGCCCGCAGCGTACGGGCGCGCACGTACAGCAGGCGCACGCCCCCACTGAGCAGGGCCACGTCGATCACATAGCCCCAGGGCAGGAGGCCGGCCAGCCAGTCCTGCCCTGGCAGCGGGCGCGGCAGACCGGGAAACGCCCAGGCGGACAAGGCCAGTGGCAGCGTGGCGGCCAGTCCGGCCACCGCCACCCAGCCGTTCACCAGCCTGCGCCGCAGCAGCCACCACCACAGGCCGCCCAGGGCCGCGCTGGCCGCCGCGGCCGCTGCCCCCGCCAGCGCAACGCCCAGGCCGGGCATGCCGCCGAACCCCAGGCCCGGCAGCGCCGCCACGGCCGCCGCCGCGCCGGCGACCGGCCCCCACAGAAAGGCCGCCGACGCCACCAGGGTGGGATGGATGAAGAGCGGGCCGGGCAGGCCCGAGTGGACGGCATGCAGCGCCAATAGCAGCGAAGCCGCACCGCAGGCCAGGCCCAGCGCCAGCCGTAGCCTGCGCCGCGGCTGCGCCAGCCAGCCCTGGGGCAGTGCCGCGGCGATGCCCAGCACCAGCAGATGCACCATGCCCGACAGCAGCAGCGCGCTGCTCATGCCGCGTCCCGCGCCCAGGCCGGCGGCTGCGCCAGGCCGGCGGGCTCCCGTGGCTGGAAGGAGGAGGGCGGCGCGGGCGGAGAGGGCAACATGTATCAGAGTGTATTGTGCCCTGGCTGCCCTGACGAGTGCTAACCGGGCGCCGGGCGGCGCCGGCCGATCAGACCGGTCGAGAGCATGGTGCCGCAGACGATGACGGCGCCGCAGCCGACCATCCAGGCGGTGACGCGCTCGTCCAGGAAGACGGCGCCGTAGAACACGGCGAACACCGGTGCGAGATAGGTCACGGCCAGGGCACGGCTGGCGCCAGCCCGCTCGATCAGGCGGAAGTACAGCAGGTAGGCGATGCCGGTGCACAGCACGGCGATGGCGGCCACCGCTGCCCAGGCGCGCAAGCTGGGCATGCGCGCGGGCCAAGCCCACAGGGTGGGCAGCGCCAGGGCCAGGGCAGCGCCGATCTGGCTGCCCGTGGCGCTGGCCATGGGCGGAACGCCCCGGAGGTGGCGCTGGGCAAAGCTGGCTGCCAGCCCATAGCAGGTCGAGGCAGCCAGGCAGGCCGCGACGGCCCAGCCGGCCTGCACTGACGCCCCACCTCCCGCGCCGGCCGGCGCGCGCCAGGCCAGCAGCGCCACACCGATGAAGCCCAGGGCCAGGCCGGCCCAGCGCAGCCCCCGGATGCGCTCACCCAGCCACAGCCAGGCGATCAGGGCACCGAACAGCGGCACTGCGGCGTTCAGGATGGACGTCAGACCCGTGGGGATGTGCAGCACCGCCCAGGCGAACAGCGCGAACGGGATGGCCGAGTTGATCACCCCCGCCAGCAGCACCACGCGCCAGTGCCGGCGCAGGGCCGGCCATTCGCCGCGGTGCACCAGCAGCGGCAGCAGGAACAGGGCGGCCAGCGTTACGCGCAGGCCAGCCGTGGGCAGCGGGCCGAACTCGGCCGCGCCCAGGCGCATGAAGAGAAAGGAAGCGCCCCACAGGCTGGACAGCAACACGAAATCACCCAGCCATGAGGACGCGGGCAGGGCGGGGGCGGCGAGGGGCGAGGCGGTGGAGCTCATGCAGGATGGGGTACGGCAGGCGACAGGAAGGCCGGCGCCGCGGCGCGGGCGTCCGGCGCGGCCTCCAGCTGCAGCAGCGCGGCCTTGCGCGGCAGGCCACCGGCATAGCCCGTCAGCGCGCCACCAGCGCCCACCACGCGGTGGCAGGGCACGATCACGCTCAACGGGTTGCGCCCGACAGCGGCGGCCACGGCCCGCACGGCGCGCGGTTGGCCCAGGGACAGGGCCAGCGCGCCGTAGCCCACGGTGGCGCCGCGCGGTATGGCCCGCAGCGCGTGCCAGACCGCCTGCTGGAAGGGCGTGCCCCCGGACAGGTCCAGCGGCAGCTCGAAGCGGGTGCGGCGCCCGGCCAGGTAGTCGGCCAGCTGCGCTGCGGCGGCGCACAGCACGGGCTGGGTGGGCTCGTGCGGCCAGGCGTCCGCGCCCTGCAACCGGTCCGGCAGATGGCGCTGGCCGTCAAACCACAGGCCGGCCAGGCCGACAGGGCTGGCCGCCAGATGGACGTCGCCCAGCACCGTGGCGACACGGCATTGCACGAGAGGCGAAGAAGGCAGTCGGGCGGGCATGGTGGTGACCTCCATTAAATGCGAAATTGGCCTTTTGCGCTTACCAGACAAGCGCTGGCAGCTATGGATTTGGTAGTGATGGGGCCACGCCCGACCAGGCGCGCAGGGCGCCGTAGCTGCGCCAGGGGCGCCAGGCCTCGGCCGCGGCCAGGGCGGAGCGGGCGGGCTGGGGCGTGCCGCGCACGCCCAGGGCGTTGTGCAGCGCAACGTCGCCTGCGGGAAAGGCGTCGGGCCAGCGCAGGGCGCGCATGGCGATGTACTGGGCCGTCCAGTCGCCGATGCCGGGCAGTTCGCGCAGCGCGGCCATGGTGGCGGGCACGTCGGCGCTGGCGTCCAGCACCAGCTGGCCGCTGGCAACCCCCTGCGCCAGGGCCAGGATGGCCGCCTGGCGCTGGCGCACGATGCCCAGCTGGCCCAGGTCGTCGGGCGAGGCCTGCGCCAGCACCGCGGCGCTGGGAAACAGCCAGCGCAGCTCGGGCCAGGGCGTGGCGATGGGCTCGCCGAAACGCTCCAGCACCCGCTGCGCCAGCGTGCGCGCGGCGGCCACGGTGACCTGCTGGCCCAGCACGGCCTGCACGGCCAGCTCAAAGCCGTCCATCGTGCCCGGTACGCGCAGGCCTTCGCCACCCTCGAAGAACGGCTGCAGTACGGCGTGGATGGCGGCCGGGTCGGCGTCCAGGTCCAGCAGGCCGCGCACCCGGCCGATCAGCTGGGGCAGAGCCGGCAGCAGGCCGTCGCTGGCCGCCAGCAGCACGCAATGGCGCGGCAGATCGAAGCGCAGCTCGATCCAGCCGGACGCACTGCGATGGCCGTTGGCCAGGCGCACGGTGCGGCGCAGCCGCTGCTCGGCGGCGGTGTTGCATACATCCTCCAGCCCATGCAGCTGGCGCGTGGCGAACCAGGCCAGCAGGCTGTGCGCGTCGTAGGGCGGGCGCAGGCCCAGCCGCACCGGGCGGGCGGCGCCGGCGCCCGTCGCGCCTTCGCGGCGCAGCTGGCTGGGCGCCAGGCCGTAGTGGCTGGCAAAAGCGTCGTTGAAGCGGCGCACGCTGGCGAAGCCGGCGGCCAGGGCCACCTCGGTCACCGGCAGCCGGGTGTCGGCCAGCAGCTGCTTGGCCGCCAGCAGGCGGCGCGTGTGCAGCCAGCGCTGCGGCGACACTCCCAGCGCCGCCTGGAAGATGCGCCGCAGGTGCCGGTCGCTCACGCCCAGGCGCGCGGCCAGCTGGGCCACCAGGGCGCGGCCGCCGGCCTCGCTCCAGGCCTCGGGGGCGTTCAGCAGGCGCAGGGCCTGCTGCACCAGGATGCTGGTGGCGTCCTGTACCGACCAGGCCAGCGCCTGGGGCGCCAGCTCCGGCCGGCAGCGCAGGCAGGGGCGAAAGCCGGCCGCCTCGGCCTGGGCCGCCATGGTGAAGAAGCGGCAGTGCTCGCGCCGCGGCGTGCGCACGGCGCAGACCGGGCGGCAGTAGATGCCGGTGGAGGTCACGCCGGTGAAAAAGCGCCCGTCGAAGCGCGCGTCCCGGGCCTTCAGGGCCAGGTAGCGGGCGTCGTCTTCATCCAGGTCCGGCGGGACGGGCAGGGCGTCGGTCATGGGTCCATGATAGGCATCCGGGGCGCGCTGGCTGGCCGTTTTCGGACCTGCGAACCGGGGCCCGCTACCTACAGGGCGCGGGCGGGCGGGCCCCTACAATCCGGCGCTTTGCAGCCTTCCAGGAGCCTCCCCGTGCAGCCTTCGCCGTCCATCTTCAAGGCCTATGACATCCGCGGCATCGTGCCTTCCACGCTGGACGAGGACGTGGCCCGCGCCCTGGGCCGGGCCTTTGGCATGGCAGCGCTGCGCGAAGGTGAGCGCGCGGTGGCCGTGGGCCGCGACGGGCGCGTGTCCGGCCCGGCGCTGGCCGGCGCGCTCATCCAGGGCCTGGTGGACGTGGGCCTGCAGGTCATCGACGTGGGCGCCGTGACCACCCCCATGCTGTATTTCGCCGCCAGCACACTGGCGACTTCCGGCATCCAGGTCACGGGCAGCCACAACCCCAAGGACTACAACGGCTTCAAGATGGTGCTGGCCGGCCGCGCCATCTATGGCGAGGAGATCCAGCAGCTGCGCCGCGCCATGGAGCAGCAGGACTGGCTGCTCAAGGAGGGTGGCGGCGTGCGCAGCGCCGACGTGCTGCCCGCCTATACCGAGCGCATCACCAGCGACGTGAAACTCGCCCGCCCCATGAAGATCGTGGTGGACAGCGGCAATGGCATCGCCGGTGCCTCCGCCCCGGGCATCTTCCGCGCTCTGGGTTGCGAGGTGGTGGAGCTGTTCTCCGAGGTCGATGGCGACTTTCCCAACCACCACCCCGACCCGAGCAAGCCCGAGAACCTGCGCGACGTTATACGCGCCTTGCAGGAGACCGACGCCGAGCTCGGCTTGGCCTTCGACGGCGATGGCGACCGCCTGGGCATCGTCACTAAGGAAGGCAACAACATCTTCCCGGACCGGCAGATGATGCTGTTCGCCCGCGACGTGCTTTCGCGCGTGCCCGGTGCGCCCATCATCTTTGACGTGAAGTGCACGCAGCGCCTGGCGCCGGCTATTTGCCAGGCCGGCGGCGAGCCCGTCATGTACAAGACCGGCCACTCGCTCATCAAGGCGCGCATGAAGGAGCTGGATTCGCCGCTGGGCGGCGAGATGAGCGGCCACATCTTCTTCAAGGAGCGCTGGTACGGCTTTGACGACGGCACCTACGCCGGCTGCCGGATGCTGGAGATCCTCAGTCGCCACAGCGACGCCAGCGCGGTCCTGGACAACCTGCCCACCAGCCACAGCACGCCCGAGCTGAACGTGCAGTGCGAGGAAGGCGAGCCGCACCGCCTGACGGCCCAGCTGCAGCAGCTGGCCGAGGGCGCCTTCGCCGCGCCGGCGCAGGTCAGCACCATCGACGGCCTGCGTGTGGACTGGCCGGACGGCTTCGGCCTGATCCGCGCCAGCAACACCACGCCGGTACTGGTACTGCGTTTCGAGGGCCAAACGAGCGAAGCGCTGGCCCGCATCGAGGCCGAGATGCGCGCCCTGCTGGAGCGCGTCAAGCCCGGCGCGCACATCGGCGGCGCGGCCCACTGACCTGCCGCGGCGCACTGCCTGCGCGCCGCTACCGTTCGTCCATGCAGCGATTCGCCCTCTGGCTCTACGCCCTGGCCACCTGCCTGGCCACGCCGCTGCTGCGCGCCAAGCTGCGCCGCCGGGCGCTGGCCGAACCGGCCTACGGCCAGCATGTGGACGAGCGCTTCGGCCACTACGGCCCGGCGCTGGACAGCGTGCAGCCGCAGGCCGAGGACGAGCGCTTCGTCTGGATTCATGCCGTGTCGTTGGGCGAGACGCGCGCCGCCGCCCTGCTGCTCAAGGAGCTGCGTCCGCTGCTGCCCGGCATGCGCCTGCTACTGACGCACGGCACCGCCACCGGCCGCGCCGAGGGCGCCGCCCTGCTGCAGCCAGGCGACGTGCAGCTGTGGCTGCCCTGGGACACACCGGGCGCCACGCGGCGCTTCGTGCGGCACTTCCGGCCGGCGATTGGCATCCTGATGGAGACGGAAGTCTGGCCCTGCCTGGCCGCCGCCTGCCGCCGCGCCGGCGTGCCGCTGGTGCTGGCCAATGCGCGGCTGAACGAGAAATCCCGCGCCGGCGCCCGCCGCCTGGCCTGGCTGGCGCGCCCGGCCTACGCCGGCTTGGCGGCCGCCTGGGCCCAGACCGAGGCGGACGCCGAGCGCCTGCGCAGCGTGGGCGCGCCCGTGGCCGCCGTGCTGGGCAACCTGAAGTTTGACGTGATGCCACCGCCCGCGCAGCAGGCGCAGGGCCGCACCTGGCGCGCTGCGGCTACCCGGCCCGTGGCGCTGCTTGCCAGCTCGCGCAAGGGCGAGGAGGCGTTGTGGCTGACTGCCTTGCAGTCAAATCGGCCTCCAGCGCAGGCTGGGCAAGCGCCAGCAGCTATCAAAACAGGAGCTATTGGCAAGCTGCAATGGCTGCTGGTGCCGCGCCACCCCCAGCGCTTCGACGAGGTCGAGCGCCTGTGCCGCGCCGCCGGCCTCACGGTCTCGCGCCGCAGCCGCTGGACGGGGGGGCCCGAGCCCGCCGACGTGTGGCTGGGCGACAGCATGGGCGAGATGGCGCTGTACTACGGCCTGGCCCACGTGGCGCTGCTGGGCGGCAGCTTCGAGCCGCTGGGTGGACAGAACCTGATCGAGGCCGCCGCCTGCGGCTGCCCGGTGGTGATGGGGCCGCACACCTTCAACTTTGCCGAGGCGGCGGAGCTGGCCCTGCAGGCCGGCGCCGCCGAGCGCGTGCCGGACATGGCCAGTGCCGTGCAGGCGGCCGCCGCGCTGGCGCTCGACGCGCCCGCCCAGGCGCGTGCGGCCGGGCGCTGCCTGGCTTTTGCCGAAGCCCACCGTGGCGGCGCCCTGGCCACGGCGCTGGCCATCGTGCAGCAGCTGCGCCGGCCCACGGAACGATGATTTGGTGGCCGGCGCGTGCCGGCTGGCCCACAATCGTCGCCATTGCCCAGGCCTGTTCAGGCCGCTGACCGAGACCCCGACCGCCATGATGGACAAGCATTACCTCACCCCTTTGTTTGCCCCCAGCTCGATCATCGTGCTGGCCGGCAGCAGCGATGCGGCCGACGGCCTGACGCCGCAGGCACGGGTACTGCGCGATGCGCTGCGCGCGCAGCGCTACACGGGCGAGCTCACTTTCCTGGGTGTGGACACCTCCGGCACGCTGGCCGACCTGGCCCAGACCCGGGCCGATCTGGCCATCCTGGCGCTGCCGCCGCAGGAGCTGGCCGCCGGCCTGGAACTGGCCGCGCGCGTCAACTGCCGCTGCGCGCTGGTGGTCAGCAGCGGGGTGGACGCCGAACTGGCCGCCCAGCTGCGCAAGATCGCCCGGCGCGAGGGCATGCACCTGCTGGGGCCCAACTCATCGGGCATCCAGCGCCCGTCGCTGCAGCTCAACGCCAGCGCCGCCGGGCCGCTGGCGCGCGATGGCTCGCTGGCGCTGCTGTGCCAGTCGGGGGCGCTCACCACCTCCATCCTGGACTGGGCGCGCAACAACGCAGTGGGCTTTTCCAGCGTGATCTCGCTGGGCCCGCACACCGACTTGGGCCTGAGCGAAGCGCTGGACTTCCTGGCCAACGACCCGCGCACGCAGAGCATCGTGGTCTACATGGAGGGCATACAGAACGCCCGCCGCTTCATGAGCGCGCTGCGCTCGGCCGCCTACGCCAAGCCGGTGGTGGTGCTCAAGGCCGGGCGCAAGCCGGCTGGCAACGAGGCGGCGCAGACGCACAGCGCCGCCATCGTGGGCAGCGACGACGTGTTTGACGCCGCCCTGCGCCGCGCCGGCGCCGTGCGCGTGCGCTCGTTCGTCGCGCTGTTTTCGGCCGCCAAGTGCCTGGCGTCACGCTACCGCCCGGTGGGCCGGCGCCTGGGGTTGATCACCAACGGCGGCGGCCCCGGCGTGCTGGCGGCCGACTGGGTCAACGAGATCGGCCTGGACCTGGGCCGCCTGTCGCCCGAGGCCGTGGCCAAGTTGGCGCCGCAGCTGCCGCCGCTGGCCTCGCTGGCCGACCTGATGGATCTGTCGGAAGAAGCTGGGCCTGCGCATTACCGCGCTGCACTGGAAGCAGCCTTTCGCGACCGCACGGTGGACGGTGTGCTGGCCATCTTTTCGCCCAAGGAGGGCATTGACCCCACGGCCGTTGCTGCCGAGCTGGCCGAGGCCAAGCGCCTGGCGCCCAAGCCGCTGCTGGCCTGCTGGATGGGCGATGCCTCGGTCGTGCCGGCGCGCGAGGTGCTGCGCGAGGCGCAGATTCCCAACTTCCGCACGCCCGAGGCGGCCGTGGGCGCCTTCGGCAACATCGCCAGCTTTTATCAAAACCAGCAGCTGCTGCAGCAGACCCCGGCGCCCCTGACGGCGATGGCCAAGCCCGACATCGAGGGCGCGCGCCTGGTCATCGAAACGGTGCTGGCCGAGCGCCGCAACGTGCTGACCGAGATGGAGTCCAAGACGCTGCTGGCGGCCTTTCACATTCCCGTGACGCGCACGGTGCTGGCGCGCAGCCCGCACGAGGCGGCGATGATCGCTACGCAGCTCGGCTTTCCGGTGGCCTTGAAGATCGACTCGCCCGATATCGCCCACAAGTCGGATGTGGGCGGGGTGGTGCTGAACGTGCACAGCGGCGCCGCCGCCCGCGACGCCTACGCCGACATGGTGCAGCGCGTGGCACGGCTGCACCCTGGCGCACGCATCAACGGTGTGACGGTGCAGAACATGGCGCGCGCGCGGCGCGGACGCGAGATCAACATCGGCCTGGTGACGGACGAGCCGTTCGGCCCGGTCATCACCTTCGGCGCCGGCGGCACCATGATCGAGCTGATCAACGACCGTGCCATGGAACTGCCTCCGCTCAACCAGTTCCTCGCGCGCCGGTTGATCGACCGCTCGCGTGTGGCCGAGACGCTGGGCGAGTGGCGCGGCGCCGCCGCCGTGGACCGAGTGGCACTGGAGCAGGCGCTGCTACGTGTGTCGGAGATGGTCTGCGCGCTGCCCCAGCTGCGCGAGATGGACATCAACCCATTGATCGTGGACGAATTGGGAGCGGTGGCCGTGGACGCGCGCATCGTGGTGGGCGAGAGCACGCAGGCCGGCGCGCGTGGTGAAGGCCAGTACGGCCATCTGTCCATCCTGCCGTACCCGGCGCGCTACGAGCAGGTTTGGCCGCTGCGCGGTGGTGGAGACTACGTGGTGCGTCCCATCCGGCCCGACGATGCGCAGATGGTGCAGCGCCTGGTGCGCGAGCTGTCGCCCGAGAGCCGCTACTTTCGCTTCGTGTCGCAAATCGCGGAGCTGCCGCCTTCGATGCTGTCGCGCTTTACGCTGATCGACTACGACCGTGAGATGGCTCTGGTGGCCGAGCACCGCGAGCGGGTGCTGGATGAGGAAGGTGAGGTAAGCCACAAGCAGCGCATCGTGGGGGTGTCGCGCTATGTGACGAATCCCGATCAGATGAGCTGCGAATTCGCGCTATTGGTGGCGGACGACTTTGCCGGTCAGGGACTGGGCTCGCGCTTGATGCTGAGCATCATGGAGGTAGCGCGCGAGCGGGGGCTGTCGGAAATCCAGGGCCTGGTGCTGGCCAACAACCCCAACATGCTCAAGCTGATGCGCCGCCTGGGCTTCGAGGTGCGCCCGTTCCCGGACGACCCCGAATTCCGTTTGGTGGTGCATCAGCTCTGAGCTCAGATCCTGCCCATGAGCAGCAGGACGATGAGGATGACGACCACCAGGCCGACGCCGCCGACAGGGCCATAGCCCCACGAGCGGCTGTAGCCCCAACTGGGCAGTACGCCGATCAGGATCAGGATCAGGACGATGAGCAGAATCAGTGAGAGCGACATAAGCCTTGGTTCCTTGTGGTTGTGATGGCAAATGGGCGGTTAGGCCCTTGCGGCGCGTCCTGCCTCCAGATGCAGGCTGCGTGCCGCATTTGTCGCAGCTGGCGCGCGGCGGCGGGGTAGGCGGGCGGCGCGCAGCAGAGTAAGGCGGCAGGCCGGCAGCTGCGACGGGCGGCTCTCCTACAGGACGCGGCTGGCCGCCGCCTTAGCGTTGCCGCTCCTCGAAACCCCACAGGAGCGTGACGCATGACCCGACCCCCTTCCGCCCAGGCCACCAGCGCCGAAGCTGCCGCACGCAACACCGATAGCGGCCCTGCCACGGTCCCCGAAGGCGCCAAGACGCCGGCCGCCACCAAAGCCGCGCAGACACAGCAGCTGGCCGCCGGCATGCCCACCAATCCGACCAAGCCCGCAGAGTACGGAGAGGCCAGCGGCCTCGCTCCCAGCACCGGAGCGACAGTGGAGGCGGACTCGCGCCTGCCGCTGGCCAGCGCGTTGTCGGAAGAAAACACCAATGACAAGACCGGGACGGTGGCCCCCGAGGGCCGCAACAACACCATCGACACCCTGGACCGGGTGCGTGTGGATTCCACCGGCCAGGTGCTGACCACGAACCAGGGCGTACCCATCTCGGATAACCAGAACACGCTGTCGGCCGGCGTGCGCGGGCCGGCGCTGCTCGAAGACTTCATCCTGCGCGAGAAACTCACCCACTTCGACCACGAGCGCATCCCCGAGCGCGTGGTGCACGCCCGGGGATCGGGTGCGCATGGCTACTTCGAGTGCACGGAGGCGATTACCGACATCACCCGCGCCGCGCCCTTTCAGCAGGTGGGTAAGAAGACGCCGGTGTTCGTGCGTTTTTCCACCGTGGTGGGCGAGCGCGGCTCCAAGGACACAGCGCGCGACGTGCGCGGCTTCGCCGTGAAGTTCTATACCGACGAGGGCAACTGGGACCTGGTGGGCAACAACATGCCGGTGTTTTTCATTCAGGACGCGATGAAGTTCCCCGACCTGGTGCACGCCGCCAAGCCCGAGCAGCACCACCAGATGCCCCAGGCCGCCAGCGCCCACGACACCTTCTGGGATTTCGTCTCGCTCATGCCCGAATCCACGCACATGCTGATGTGGCACATGTCGGATCGGGCGATACCGCGCAGCTACGCCACCATGCAGGGCTTTGGCGTGCACACCTTCCGCTGCGTGAACGCCGAAGGCAAGGCGACGCTGGTGAAGTTTCACTGGTTGCCCCTGGCGGGCACGCATTCGCTGGTGTGGGACGAGGCGGTGAAGATCTCCGGCGCCGACCCGGACTTCAACCGGCGCGACCTGTGGGAGCGCATCGACAGCGGCGCCTATCCACAGTGGGACCTGGCCGTGCAGCTGTTCACCGAGGAACAGGCAGAAGCTTTCAGCTTCGACGTGCTGGACTCCACCAAGATCATTCCCGAGGAGCTGGTGCCACTACGCGTCATCGGCCGCATGACGCTGGACCGCAACCCGGACAACTTTTTTGCCGAGACCGAGCAGGTGGCCTTTTGCATCGCCAACATCATCCCCGGCATCGACTTCACCAATGACCCGCTGCTGGCCGGGCGCATCCATTCGTACTTTGACACGCAGCTGCTGCGCCTGGGCGGACCGAACTTCCACGAGATTCCCATCAACGCTCCCGTCGTGCAGGTGCACAACAACCAGCGCGACGGCTTCCATCGCCAGGCCATACCACGCGGACGGGTGGCCTACGAGCCCAATTCGCTGGCCGGAGGGTGCCCCTTCCAGGCGGGCATGCAGGGTTTCATGACGGTGCCTGCGCGCGCAGAGAACCGCGAGGGCGCGGCCAAGATCCGCGCCAAGCCAGAGAAGTTCGCCGAGCACTATGCGCAGGCCCGCCTGTTCCTGGAAAGCCAGACGCTGGCGGAGCAGGCCCACATCGCCGCCGCCTTCCGCTTCGAGCTGAGCAAGGTGACCGTGCCCGCGGTGCGTGAGCGCATGGTGGCTTCGCTGCGCAACGTGTCCGAGGAACTCGCCGCACAGGTGGGCGAGGGCCTGGGCATGGACCCGCTGCCTGCGCCCCTGGCGCCGGCCATGGCCAATCCGCCCGAGCCTGAGGTCACGCGTTCGGAATTTCTGTCGCTGATGGCACGACCGGGCGATGGCTCCATTGCCGGGCGCAAGGTGGCGATCGTGGTAGGACCGGACACCGATGCCGCGTTGGCGCGCGAGCTGCAGCAGGCCTTGCTGGAGCGCGGTGCCGTGGGCCGCTTCGTGGGCGCGCGCATCGGGCCGGTGGCGGCGCAGGGGGGCGAGCTGGACGCCGATGCCTCGACTGAAAACTCGCCCGCTTTCCTGTTCGACGCTCTGGCCATCCCCGGCGCCAGCGAGCAGATGGCGCGCGATGCCCACGTGGACGAGTTCGTGCGCGACACCTACCGCCATTGCAAGCCCATCTTTGCCTCCGGAGCGGCGGCCGACTTGGTCAGGCGGGTGCTGCCACGGGACCTGGATACGGCGGTCGACCCGGCCTTGCTGCTGCAAGACGACAACGCAGGGCAAAAAGCGCTGCAGCGCTTCGTGGCCCTGTTGGGTGCGCCGCGCGACTTCTCGCGCGAGACCGATCCGCCGCGCGTTTGAGGCCTGATCGGGAAACCTCTGCCATGACAGACCCCAAAAAAGCCTCGCACCCGGTGCCCGCGTCCTCAGGGCGTAACCGCTTCGCGACCCATCGCACGCTCATCCTGGCGGCCATTGTCGTGGCCTTCCTGCTGCTGGCGATCTGGGTTCCGTGGTAGCCGGGGCTTACGCCGGACCCCTAGCACAAAGGCCGGCGCTGGGCGCCGGCCTTTTAAGCCTCTGGAGCGGGAGGAGGACAGGAGCGTGCGGTTAGCCCGCCAGGCCCTGCGCCAAAAAGGGCGTCTTGGCAGCCCCGGCAGCCCCGGCATCCTCGCGCTTCTTGAGCGCGGTGATGCGGGGGATCTGCGTGGACGGGTCCAGCACAAGGCGGCTTTCCTCGGCTGGAGACAGCTCTGCCTGCAGCCGTGCCACGCGGTCGCGGTACATCTGGGCCAGGGCGCTATGGTGCTCGGCAGCGTTTTCATGCTCCAGGGCGGCCATGCGGGCCTCGTCCATGCAGCGCTGCGCACGGCGCGTGTAGATGGTGGCGGGGTCGAAGAATCGCTTGAACATGGCCGGTCTCCTGGCAGATGGGGTATGGCTGGACATTACGTGTGCGCACGGCCAAGCGCACGTCAGACGACAGCGTTAGCGCCCGCCGGAAAGCGCACGGACGCGCCGTCGGCCCCGGCGCGGCGAGCAGGCCGCTGGCACACTGGAACACCGCTTTTTTTCCTCTCGGATTCATTCATGGCGAAATCCTCCTTTGTCCGCCCGCAGGGCGAGCGCCGGGCCCTGCTGTGGCTGGTGGCTCTGGGTTTCTTCATGCAGACGCTGGACGCCACCATCGTCAATACGGCGCTGCCGGCCATGGCGCGCGACCTGGGCGAGAGCCCGCTGCAGATGCACTCGGTCATCGTCGCCTATTCACTGGCGATGGCGGTCCTGATCCCGGCATCGGGCTGGCTGGCCGACCGTTTCGGCACGCGCAGGGTCTTCATGGCGGCCATCGCGTTGTTCGTGGCCGGTTCGGTGCTGTGCGCGCTGTCGCCGTCGCTGCCGCTGCTGGTGGGATCGCGCGTGGTGCAGGGCCTGGGCGGGGCGCTGCTGCTGCCCGTGGGCCGGCTGGCCGTGCTGCGCGCCTTTCCGCGCGACGAATTCATCCAGGCCATGAGCTTCGTGGCCATCCCCGGCTTGATCGGGCCGCTGATCGGCCCGACGCTGGGCGGCTGGATGGTGGAGTACGCCTCCTGGCACTGGATTTTCTGGGTCAACGTGCCGGTCGGGCTGCTCGGCCTGGTGGCGGCACGCCGTTACATGCGCGCCCAGGACGTGCAGGGCACGCGTCGCTTCGACGCGGTGGGCTACGGCCTGCTGGCCTTCGGCATGGCCGGGGTCTCGCTGGGCGTGGAGGGCATGGCCGGCGGCGGCGTGCGCCGGGCCTCGGCGCTGGTGCTGCTGGTCTTCGGCCTGGCCAGCCTCGCGGCCTACGGGCTGCACGCGCTGCGCAGCAGCAGCCCGCTGTTCGCCCCGGCGCTGTTTGGGGTGCGCACGCTGCGCGTGGGGCTGCTGGGCAACTTCTTCTCGCGCCTGGGCAGCTCGGCCATGCCCTTCATGATTCCGCTGGTGTTGCAGGTCAGCCTGGGCTACGCGCCTATGCAGGCCGGCATGATGATGCTGCCCACGGTGCTGGGCAGCATGGCGGTGAAGCCGCTGGTCACGCGCATCGTGCAGCGCTTCGGCTACCGTGAGGTACTGGTGGCCAACACCTTTGCGCTGGCGCTGCTGGTCATCAGTTTCGCCGTGGTTGCGCCCGGCTATCCGGTGGCGCTGATGGTGGCGCAGCTGGCGCTGTTCGGCGCGGTGAACTCGATGCAGTTCTCGGCCATGAACACCATCACGCTGAAGGACCTGGAGCCGGCGCATGCCAGCAGCGGCAACAGCCTGCTGTCGATGGTCCAGATGCTGGCCATGGGCATGGGCGTGGCACTGGCCGGCGCCGTGCTGGCCAGCATGCAGGCGCACTTTGGCGACGGCGCGGGCACGCTGAATGCCTTCCGCGTGACCTTCGCCTGCATGGGCCTGCTGACGCTGGCGGCCACGGCGCTGTTCTTCCAGCTGCCGCCGCACGAGCCGCCGCGCCCGCATCCGCTGGGGCCGATCGAGCAAAGTTGAGGCCACCGCGGTCAGACGGCCTTGTCCTACGCGGCGAGGGTCCGTTACAGCTCTGGCTGCCTGCAGGCGGCGCCCGTAGCATGCAGCCACATTTTTGACAGCTAGGAGAGGACGCATGGTCTTTCGCATCTCGATCGCCATGGTCGCGGCACTGGTACTGCTGGCGGGCATGGCGCCGGGGCCGTTCAACGATGCCATGCAGGCGGTGCTGGCGATGGTCGTGCGCGGCGCCGGGTGGATGTACCTGCTGGTGGTGTTTCTGGCGCTGCTGTTCCTGCTCTACGTAGCCTTCGGGCGCCTGGGACGGCTGCGCATCGGCGGCGAAGACGCCGAACCGGAGTTCTCGCGCACCAGCTGGCTGGCCATGCTGTTCGCTGCAGGCATGGGCATCGGGTTGGTGTTCTGGGGCGCGGCGGAGCCCGTCTCGCATTTCCTCAATCCGCCCGAGGGCCTGCAGCCACAAAGCCCGGCCGCGGCGCGGGCTGCGATGCGCTATGCGTTTTTCCACTGGGGCCTGCACCCCTGGGCCATCTACGCCCTCATCGGACTGGCGATGGCATGGTTCCAGTACAACCGCGGCGGGCGCGGCCTGGTCAGCGACATGCTGGAGCCCGTGATCGGCGCGCGCCACCACGGTGCGCTGGGCCATGCGGTGAACATTGCCGCCGTGGTGGCCACGGCCATCGGCGTGGCCACCACCCTGGGCTTCGGCACGATCCAGATCGCCGCCGGGTTGCACCGGGTGTTCGGCATTTCCCCGGGCAAGACCACGCAGCTGGTCACCATTGCCGTGGCCTTCGTGCTGTACATGGCCTCCAGCACCAGCGGCGTGGAGCGCGGCATCAAATGGCTGTCCAACTTCAACCTGGCCCTGGCCGGCCTTCTGATGCTGGCCGTGCTGCTCATCGGCCCCACGGGATTCATCTTCGATACCTTCACCACCACACTGGGTGCCTACATCAATCAGTTGGTGGTGATGAGCCTGCGCCTGTCGCCGTTCTCCGACAACACCTGGGTGCGCGACTGGACGGTGTTTTACTGGGCTTGGTGGATCGCCTGGGCGCCCTTCGTAGGCGCCTTCATCGCGCGCGTATCGCGCGGGCGCACGGTGCGCGAGTTCGTGGTGGGCGTGGTGCTGGCGCCCAGCCTGCTGGGCTTCGTATGGTTCTCGGTGTTCGGTGGAGCGGCACTGCAGGCGCTCATCTTTGGCGAGGTGGACCTGCTGCAGGCGCTGGCCGGCGGCTACGAGACGGTGCTGTTCGCGCTGTTCGATAGCCTGCCAGGCAGCAGCCTGCTGGCCCTGGTGGCGCTGGCGCTGCTGATCATCTTCTTCGTCACCTCGGCGGATTCGGCTGTGCTGGTGCTGGCCAGCATGTCCACCGACGAGGCGGGCGACCCGCCCTTGTACAAACGCGCCGTCTGGGGCGTGGCCGTGGCGCTGATCGCCGCCGCCCTCCTGCTGGCCGGCGGGCTGGATGCGCTGCAGAACCTGATCACCATCGCAGCGCTGCCTTTTGCGGTGATGATGGCTCTGGTCATGGTCAGCGTCTACCGCGAGCTGGACGGCGAGGACACCAGGCTGCGCCGCCGCGCCCAGCGCATGCGCCGCATGATGGAGCTGTGGATCGCCCGCGAGCGCGAGGCGCAGCGTGGTGGCGACGGCCGCCCCGGCACCAGCGAGCCGGTCAATCCCCCGCGTCTCCCATGAAGCCTCCGCTCTGGTGCGCCCACAGCCGGGCGTAGATGCCGCCCAATGCCAGCAATTGGGCGTGCGTGCCCTGCTCGACGATGCGGCCCTCGTCCAGCACGATCAGCCGGTCCATGGCGGCGATGGTGGACAGGCGGTGGGCGATGGCGATCACCGTCTTGCCGTGCATCAGATCCTGCAGACTGTGCTGAATGGCCAATTCGGCCTCGCTGTCCAGCGCGCTGGTGGCCTCATCCAACAGCAGGATGGGCGCGTCCTTGAGCAGCACCCGGGCGATGGCCACGCGCTGGCGCTGCCCACCCGAGAGCTTCACGCCGCGCTCGCCCACCTGGGCGTCGTAGCCGCTGCGGCCCTGCAGGTCGGTCAGCTGCTCGATGAACTCGGCCGCTTCGGCGCGGTCAGCGGCAGCGCGCATCTCCTGCTCGCTGGCGTCTGGCCGGCCGTACAGAATGTTTTCGCGCATTGAGCGGTGCAGCAGCGAGGTGTCCTGCGTGACCATGCCGATGGCCCCGCGCAGGCTGTCCTGCGTGACGTGGCGAATGTCCTGCCCATCGATCAGGATGCGTCCGCTGCCCACGTCCGACAGGCGCAGCAGCAGATTGACCAGTGTGGACTTGCCCGCGCCCGAGCGCCCGATCAGGCCGATGCGCTCGCCCGGGCGGATGGTCAGCTGCAGATGGTCGATGACCTGCCGCCCGCCGTCCTTATAGGCAAAGCTCACGTCGTCGAAGGTGATCTCGCCGCGGCTGACGACCAGCGGCCGGGCATCGGGCGCGTCGTTGATGCTGCGCGGGCGCGTCAGCGTCACGATGCCGTCCTGAATGGTGCCCACGTTCTCGAACAGGCCCGTCATCTGCCACATGATCCAGTGCGAGTAGCCCATCAGCCTCAGCGCCATGGCCAGCACCGCAGCCACCACGCCGGCGCTGGCCTGGCCCTGGGTCCACAGCCACAGGGCCGTGCCGCCCGAGCCCAGCAGCAGCAGGGTGATCATGAGGTGATTGGTGATCTCGAAGCGGCTGACCAGGCGCATCTGGGCATAGCCCGTGGCCTTGAAAGCCTCCATGGCGTTGCGTGCGTACTCGGCTTCGCGCCGGGTGTGGGCGAACAGCTTGACGGTGGTGATGTTGGTGTATGCGTCGGTCACCCGGCCGGTCATCATGGACCGCGCGTCGGCCTGGGCCTTGCCGATGGCGCCCAGCCGCGGCACGAAGTACCAGCAGGCGGCGCCATAGCCGGCCAGCCACAGGGCAAAGGGCAGCACCAGCCGCCACTCAAAGCTGGCCGCCAGCACCAGAATGCCGATCATGTAGACGCTCACGCCGACCAGCACGTCCACCACCATGAAGACCACTTCGCGCACCGACAACGCCGTCTGCATGACCTTGGTGGTGATGCGCCCGGCGAACTCGTCCGCGTAGAACGACATGCTTTGGCCCAGCATCAGCCGGTGGAACAGCCAGCGCAGCCGCATGGGGAAATTGATGGCCAGCACCTGGTGCATGACGGCTGTGTGCAGGGTCAGCAGCAGCGTGCTGGACAGCAGCACCGCCGCGATGGCCAGCACCGTGCTCAGCTGGGTCTGCCAGAAGTCCAGGGGCGAGACCACGGCCAGCCAGTCCACCACCCGCCCGAGGATGGCGAACAGCAGCGCCTCATAGATCGCCAGCAGGGCGGAGGTGAGGGTCAGCAGGGCGATCCAGCCGCGCATGCCCTGGGTGCAGCGCCATACGAAGGCGAAAAAGCCTTGCGGCGGCGACTGGGGTTCGGCGGCCGGATAGGGCGGCACGCGGCCCTCGAAGTAGCGAAACAACACGGGGCGGTTTTTTTGCATTGAACGGCCGCCCAATATATCGGGCGGCAGCGCGCCGCGTGCGGCGGCGGGTCGGCTTTGCTCCCCCTGGACAGCGCGCCCGAGGTCGGGGCCGCACGCCCGCGCTTAGGGCGTGAGCACGTTCTCAAGCCCCGATGAATGCGGCTATGCTGCAGACCACCATGCAAGCCCTCCCGCAGTTGCGCCACGAAGGTTGGCACCGCCTGCCCGGCCTCGTCGTGGCGTTGGCCGGCATCCTGGCCAGCTACGGCTGGTGGCAGTACCAGGAAGGCGTCATGCAGTCGCTGGCCAGCGTGCGCTTCGAGCGCCAGGCGATCGCTGCCGCCGATGCGCTGCAGCGCGGCGTGGAGACCAAGGGCGACCTGTTGGTGGGTCTGCGCGGCCTGCTCATGGTCACCCCGGACCTGCCGCGCGCCGATTTCGAGCGCGTGGCGCAGTCGCTGAAGCTGGACATGGGCCATGGCAGCGTGCTGAACCTGCACTTCACGCGGGCCGTGCCCGCCGCCGAGCGCTCCGCGTTCGAGGTCGGCGCCCGGGTCGATCCCCACGTGGACGGCAGCCTGCCGTCGCATTTCACCATCCACCCGGTGCTGGATGTGTCCGAGCACTTCGTGGTCGATTTCGTCTGGCCGGTGCAGGGCAACGAGCAGGTCCAGGGGCTGGACATCCAGTCCCAGCCCGCCAACGTGCAGGGCTACCTGGTGGCACGCGACACCGGCGCGCTGGTCGTCACGGCGCCCTTTTCCATGGCCCAGGAAGGCCCGGGAGGGGCGGCCATCAACATCCGGCTGCCAGTGTTCCTGCCGGCGCCGCCAGGCCAGCAGCCGCGCTTTCTGGGCGCCGTGGGGGCGCTGGTCAGCATCAGCGTCCTGGTGGAGGGCATGCGCGACCGGGGCTACCTGGACGGGCTGCTGCTGTCCGTGCACGACGTCGGGCTGGCCACGGGCGCGCAGCCGCAGCCACCCCAGCCGCTATACGTGGGCGACGATCTTTCCGTGGGCAGCGGGCACATCCGGCACGACGTGCAGGTGGGCGGGAGGCTGTGGCGCGTGGAGATCGCACGCACGCAGTCCTTCCTGACGCCGCAGGAAGAGCACCTGCCGGCCAGCATGGCGGCGGGGGCGCTGCTGGTGACGGCCCTGCTGACCGCCCTCGTGGCCTTGCTGGCGCGGCGGCGGGTACAGGCGCTGGCCCATGCGGAGCTGGCCTCACGCGCCGCACGCGAGAGCGAATCGCGCTTTCGCGCCGTGTTCAACCAGGCGGCCGTGGGCATGGCCCAGGTGCACTCCGCCCAGGGCGGCGTGGTGCGGGCCAACCAGCGCTTTTGCGAGCTGCTGGGCTACGACAGCGAGGAGATTGCCAGCCTGCACATGCAGGATGTCATCCACCCCGAAGACCTGCCCGGCAACCAGGCACTGCTGGCGCGCCTGATCGCCGGTGAAATCCCCGAATACCGGCTGGAGCAGCGTTTCCGCCGCAAGGACGGCAGCCAGGTTTGGGTGGATGTCACGGTCTCGGCCATGCGCGGCGGTGACGGCCCGGTGAGCTACCACATCGTGGTGGTTCAGGACATTAGCGAGCGGCGCAACACCGAGGACGAGCTGCACTACCTGGCCTACAACGACCTGCTGACCGGCCTGCCCAACCGCCGCCTGCTGATGGACCGCCTGGAACAGGCCCTGGTCATGAGCGCGCGACATCAGACCTGCGGCGCCGTGCTGCTGCTGGATCTGGACCAGTTCAAGACGCTGAACGAAACCCGCGGCCACGAGGCCGGCGACAAGCTGCTGCGCGGCGTGGCCGAGCGGCTGCGCCGCTGCGTGGGCAGCGGCGATACCCTGGCACGCCAGGGCGGCGACGAGTTCGTGGCCGTGCTGCGCGAGCTGGGCGGTACCTCCGAGGAAGCGGCCGCCCACGCGGAGGAGGTGGCGCAGCGCATGCTGGCGGCACTGCACGAGCCCTTCGAGCTGGACGGCGGCGAGCCGCACCACACCACGCTCAGCATCGGCGTGACGGTGTTTGGCAGCCAGGGTGAGGCCGCCGAGGACCTGATCAAGCACAGCGAGCTGGCCATGTACGAGGCGAAGGCAGCCGGGCGCAACACGCTGCGTTTCTTTGACCCGCAGATGCAGGCCGCCGTGGCCGCCCGCGTGCAGCTGGAGGCGGACATGCGCGTCGGCCTGGCCACCGGGCAGTTCGAGCTGTACTACCAGCCCAAGATGGCCGACGGCCGCATCCGCGGCGCCGAGGCGCTGCTGCGCTGGCGCCATCCGCAGCGCGGCTTCGTCTCGCCGGCCGAATTCATACCGCTGGCCGAGGATTGCGGCCTGATCCTGCAGCTGGGCCAGTGGGTGCTGCACACCGCCTGTGCCCAACTGGCCGCCTGGAGCGGCCACCCGCTGCTGGGCGAGCTGGCCTTGGCGGTGAACGTCAGCCCGCGCCAGTTCCATGAAAGTGGCTTTGTCGCCCAGGTGCTGCAGGCGCTGGCCGGCAGCGGCGCCGAGGCCCGCCGGCTGCGCCTGGAGCTGACCGAAGGCATGCTGCTGCAGGACATGGAAGACACCATCGCCAAGATGGTGCAGCTGCGCGGCTACGGCGTGGGCTTTGCGCTGGACGACTTCGGTACCGGCTACTCGTCGCTGGCCTACCTCAAGCGGCTGCCGCTGCACGAGCTGAAGATCGACCAGGGCTTCGTGCGCGACGTGCTGACCGACCCCAACGACGCGGCCATCGCCCGTACCATCATCGCCCTGGGCAGCAGCCTGGGCCTGGAGGTGGTCGCCGAAGGGGTGGAAACCGAGGCGCAGCGCGCCTTCCTGGAGCGCCACGGCTGCCGCGTCTGGCAGGGCTATTTGCTGGCGCCGCCGCTGCCGCGCGAGCGTTTCGAGGCGCTGGTCGCGGAGCGCGCCGCCCAAGCGGTCTGACGTGCTATCGCAAAAATAGCTGCCTGCGCTTGTCCAGCAAGGGCCAGGGCTGTTTTTGACCATTAATCCGCCGAGAGCTCCGGCGACGGGTGCCACGCAGCGGCACGGTTATCATTTCAGCCCCCTTCCGCGTCCCGCCGCTTCTGTTGTCCCTGTGCGCCTGAGCTCCATCAAACTTGCCGGCTTCAAGTCCTTCGCCGAACCCACCCAGTTCGTGCTGCCGGGCCAGCTCGTCGGCGTGGTCGGGCCCAACGGTTGTGGCAAGTCCAACATCATGGACGCTGTGCGCTGGGTGCTGGGCGAGTCGCGCGCCAGCGAGCTGCGCGGCGAGTCCATGCAGGACGTGATCTTCAACGGCACCACCAGCCGCAAGCCCGCCAGCCGGGCCAGCGTGGAGCTGGTCTTCGACAACCACGACCACCGCGCCGGCGGGCAGTGGAACCAGTTCACCGAAATCGCCGTCAAGCGCGTGCTCACGCGCGACGGCACTTCCAGCTACTACATCAACAACCAGCCCGTGCGCCGGCGCGACGTGCAGGACGTCTTCCTGGGCACCGGCCTGGGCCCGCGCGCCTACGCCATCATCGGCCAGGGGACGATCTCCCGCATCATCGAGTCGCGCCCCGAGGACCTGCGCCTGTTCCTGGAAGAGGCGGCCGGCGTGTCCAAGTACAAGGAACGCCGGCGCGAAACGGAAAACCGACTGGCCGGCACGCGTGAGAACCTGACCCGCGTCGAGGACATCCTGCGCGAGCTGGATGCCAACCTGGAGAAGCTGGAAAAGCAGGCCGAAGTCGCCGCCCGCTACAACCAGCTGAACGACCAGGCCACGCTGCGCCAGCAGCAGCAGTGGTTTTTGAAGCGCACCGAAGCGCAGGCCGAACAGGACCGCGTGCGCAGCGAAGGCCTGCAGGCCGTGAACGACCTGGAGGCACGCACCGCCGAGCTGCGCCATGTCGAGGCCGAGCTGGAAACCGTACGCCAGGCCCATTACAGCGCCGGCGACGCGGTCAACCAGGCCCAGGGGCGGCTGTACGAGGCCACCGCCGAGGTGGGCCGGCTGGAGGCCGAGATCCGCTACGTGGTGGAAGGCCGGCAGCGGGTGCAGCTGCGGCTGCAGCAGCTCGCCGAACAGATCGAGGAATGGGCCGCGCGCAAGGCCGAAGCCGAGGCCGAGGCCGAGCGGCTGGAGGCCGAGGGCTTCGACGCCGAGGAGCAGGCCGAGCTGCTGGCCGCCCAGGTCGAGGAGCAGGCCATGGCCCTGCCCGAACTGGAGGATGCCCTGCGCCAGGCGCGCGAGCGCAGCGAAAGCCAGCGCAGCGCCGTGGTGCAGATCCAGCAGCAGATCCAGGTGCTGGCCGCCGAGCAGCGCAGCATGGACGAACAGGCGCGCCAGCTGGCCGCGCGTGGCGAGCGCCTGCGCGCCGATCAGGGCGCCCTGGAAGCGCCGGATGAGGCCCGCCTGGACCACCTGCGCCAACAGTTGGCGGAAGCCGAGGAAGCCGCCGAAGTGGCCGAAGGCCGCCTGGCCGAGCTGCAGGACGCCGTGCCCCAGCTGGACGAAGAGCGCCGCGTGCGCCAGCAGGCGCTCAACGCCGAGACCGCGCGCCAGTCCGAGCTGGCCGCCCGGCTGTCGGCCCTGCAGGCGCTGCAGGAGCGCGTGAAGGTGGACGGCAAGCTCCAGCCCTGGCTGGCGCGCCACGGCCTGGACGGCCTACAGGGTCTGTGGAGTCGCATTCACATTGAGCCCGGCTGGGAAAGCGCGCTGGAGGCCGCCCTGCGTGAGCGCCTGGCCGCGCTGCCCGTGGGCCGACTGGAGAGCGTGCGCGGCTTTGCCGGCCCCGGCACGCACGAAGGGCCGCCGGCGCGCCTGGCCTTCTACAGCACACCTATCTCCGCACCCGCGGCGCTGGCCCCGGCCGGCGGGCTGCCGCGCCTGTCCGACCTGCTGCGCGTGCCCGACGCACCCTTGCGCGCAGTGCTGGCCGGCTGGCTGCACGGCTGCCATACGGCCGGCTCGCTGGACGAGGCCCTGGCCGCCCGCGCCGCTTTAAACCCGGGCGAGGTGATCTATGTCGCCTCCGGCCACGCGGTGCGCCCGCACAGCGTGGAATTCCATGCCCCCGACTCCGAACAGTCCGGCCTGCTGGCGCGCGCCCAGGAGATCGAGCACCTGCAAAAGGAGGTGCGCGCCCAGGCCTTGATCGCCGAAGAGGCCGGCACCGCCCTGGCACGGGCCGAAGGCTCTTTGGCCGACGCCTCGCAGCGCCTGGTGGGCGCGCGGCGCGAGGCCAGCGAGGCCCAGGGCCGCGCCCACGAATTGCAGATGCAGACCCTGCGCCTCACCCAGGCGCTGGAGCAGGCGCGCGCGCGCAGCCAACAGATCGGCGCCGACCTGCACGAGGTGCAGCAGCAACTGGCCGACCTGCACGAGCGCAAGGCCATGGCCGAGGCGCGCTTTGAAGAACTGGACATGCAGCTGGCCGACACCCAGGAGCGCCACGCGCAGTTGGGCGAGCGGGTGATCGAGGCCGAGCGTCGCGTCAATGAGTGCCGCGAGCAGCAGCGCCAGCTGGAGCGGCGCGCCCAGGAGGCCGAGTTCGCCCAGCGCAGCCTGGGCGCGCGCCGCGCCGAGCTGGCCCGTACCGTAGACACGGCCGCCCGCCAGACCCAGAGCCTGCACGAGGAGCGCGAACGCGCCAGCGCCGAGCAGGCCCGCCTGAGCGATGCCGCCGCCCAGGGCGGCTTGCAGCAGGCGCTGGAGGCAAAAATGGAGCGCGAGCGCGAGCTGGCCGCGCAGCGTAGCCAGTACGGTGAACTCACCGCCCGGCTGCGCGCCAGCGACGAGCGGCGCATGCAGGGCGAGCACACGCTGGAGCCGCTGCGCCAGCGCATCACCGAGCTGCAGCTCAAGGAGCAGGCAGCCCGGCTGGGCCTGGAGCAGTACGACTCGCTGCTGACGGACGCCCAGGCCGACCTGCAGGCGCTGGCCCAGTCCGTCGCCGAGGGCAACGTACGCCTGGCCGGCCTGCAGGGCGAGATCGACCGCCTGCAGCGCGAGATTGCCGCCTTGGGCGCCGTCAACCTGGCGGCGCTGGAGGAGCTCGGCCTGGCGCGCGAGCGCAAGGGCTTCCTCGACGCACAGATGCAGGACTTGCAGCTCGCCATGACCACACTGGAGGACGCCATCCGCAAGATCGATGGCGAGACACGCAGCCTGCTGTCGGGCACTTTCGAGGCCGTCAACGACCACTTCGGCCGCATGTTCCCCGAGCTGTTCGGCGGCGGCCAGGCGCGTCTGACCATGACCGGCGAGGAAATCCTCGACTCCGGCGTGCAGGTCATGGCCCAGCCGCCGGGCAAGAAGAACCAAACCATCCACCTGCTGTCCGGCGGCGAGAAGGCGCTCACCGCCATCGCCCTGGTGTTCGCCATCTTCCAGCTCAACCCGGCGCCCTTTTGCCTGCTGGACGAGGTGGACGCGCCGCTGGATGATGCCAACACCGAGCGCTATGCGCGCCTGGTGGCCAGCATGTCGCGCGGCACGCAATTCCTCTTCATCAGCCACAACAAGATCGCCATGGAGATGGCCGAGCAGCTGATCGGCGTGACCATGCAGGAGCAGGGCGTTTCGCGCATCGTGGCCGTGGACATGGAGTCCGCACTTTCCATGGCCGAGGCCTGAACCATTCACCGACCATGAGCAACTTCCAACTGGGTCTCATCATTGCTGGCGCCATCGTGCTGATCGTCGTGGTCGCGCACAACGCCTGGACGCACCATCGCAACGCGCCCCGTCGCGCCCGCCCATCGGACGGCTCCGCTCCGGCCGCCGACGACGGCACGCGCCACGAACCGGCCTTCGACGGCCCGCCGCTGGGCGAGGAGGGCGGGGGCGACCTGTCCGGCCACACCGTGGACCCGCGTGACGCGCTGCAACTGCCCGTGCCCCCGGCCGAGCGCCGCGGCGGGCTGGACGCGCTGGTCGACGCCATCGCCCCCATCACCGCCGAGCAACCCGTCTCGGGCGATGCCGCCCTGGCAGCCATGCCCACGACGCGCCGCGCCGGCAGCAAGCCGTTCGCCATCGAGGGCTGGAACGAATCCGCGCGCCAGTGGGAGACGCCCCGGCCCGGCCAGCGCTACCAGCTGCTGCAGGCCGGCGTGCAGCTGGCCAACCGCACCGGTGCGCTCAACGAGATCGAGTACTCCGAATTCGTCATGAAGACCCAGCAGTTCGCCGACGCGCTAAACGCCGCCGTGGACTTCCCCGACATGCTGCACGAGGTGGCGCGCGGGCGCGAACTCGACCAGTTCGCCAGCGACCACGACGCGCAGCTGACCTTCGTGCTGCGCGCCCGCCAGGCTGCTTGGAGCCCCGGCTACGTGCAGCAGAACGCCGCCCGCGTGGGCCTGATCCCCGGCGCCATGCCCGGGCGCATGGTGCTGCCTGCCGCCAGCGCCGGACTGCCGCCGGTGCTGACCCTGGCGTACGACGCGCAGGCCGCCATGTCCGACGACCCGGAGCAGTCCGCCCTGCGCGAGGTGTCCCTCAGCCTGGACGTGGCCCAGGTGGCGCGCGGCGAGCAGCCTTTCGCCCGCCTGCGCGAGGTGGCCCAGGAGCTGTGCGAGGCCATGGACGGTGTGCTGTGCGACCAGAACGGCATGCCTCTGCCGGCCATGGCCATCGACCCCATCGCCAGCGATCTCGAGCAGCTGTACGACCAGCTGGATGCGCGCGAGCTGTCGGCCGGCTCGGCCCTGGCGCGCCGTCTTTTCAGCTGAACGCGATGACCGGACAATCGGAGCTTTTTTCGGCCCCAGCGCCCAAGGGGCAAGCGCTGGCAGCTAGCAAAATCGTAGCGCTGCGCACGCAGCTGAACCGCTGGGCGCACGAGTACTACGTGCAGGACGCGCCCAGCGTGCCCGACGCCGAGTACGACCGCGCGTTCCAGCAGCTGCAGGCGCTGGAGGGTGCCTATCCCGACCTGGTCACGCCCGACTCGCCCACGCAGCGCGTCATCGGAGCCGTGATGGAGGGCCTGACGCCCGTGCGCCACCGCGTGCCCATGCTCAGCATCCGCACCGAGACCGATACCGAGGGCAGCGGCGCCGAAACCTTCGACGCCCGCGTGCGGCGCGAGCTGAAACTGCTCCCCGACGCCCCGCCCATCGAGTACGTGGCCGAGCCCAAGTTCGACGGCCTGGCCATGAGCCTGCGCTACGAAAGCGGCCGCCTGGTGCAGGCGGCCACGCGCGGCGACGGCGAGGTGGGCGAGGACGTCACGCACAACATCCGCACCATCCGCCAGATCCCGCTGACCCTGCCCCAAGGCGCGCCGCCGGTGCTGGAGGTGCGTGGCGAGGTCTACATGCGCCGGGCGGACTTCGAGCGCCTGAACGAGCGCCAGCGCGAGCGCGGCGACAAGACCTTCGTCAACCCGCGCAACGCCGCCGCCGGCGCCGTGCGCCAGCTCGACTCGAAAATAGCCGCGCAGCGCCGGCTGTCGTTCTTCGCCTATGGCCTGGGCGAAGTCACGGCGGCGGCCGAGGGCGGGCCCGAGTTCGCCTCGCACTACCAGCTGCTGCAGCAGCTGAAAAAGTGGGGTTTTCCGGTTTCTGACCTTGTACAGAAAGCGCTGGGCGCTCCTGAACTCATAGCGTATCACCAGCACGTCGGCGCCCTGCGCGACGCGCTGCCCTTCGACATCGACGGCGTGGTCTACAAGGTCGACAGCCTGCGGCTGCAGCGCCAGCTGGGCTTCGTCACGCGCGAGCCGCGCTGGGCCGTGGCGCACAAGTACCCGGCGCAGGAGATGCTCACACGCGTGGAGGGCATCGACATCCAGGTCGGGCGCACCGGCAAGCTGACCCCCGTGGCGCGGCTGGCGCCGGTGTTTGTCGGCGGTGTCACCGTCACCAACGCCACGCTGCACAACCTGTTCGAGATCCGCAAGAAGGGCGTGCGCGTGGGCGACCAGGTCATCGTGCGCCGCGCCGGCGACGTGATCCCCGAGGTGGTGGGCACCGTGCCGGCCGCGCTGGCGCCGGTGGCCCAGGCGCTGGCCGGCTCGGACGCGCTGGCCGACGCGGCCGCCGACGCCCAGGGCGAGGCGGCTGACGCCGGCCGCGCCGCGCCGCGGGTGCCCTACGTGCCCAACTTCCGCATGCCGCGCCAGTGCCCCGTGTGCGGCAGCGCCGTGGTGCGCGAAAAGGGCGAGGCCAACCACCGCTGCACGGGCGGCATCTTCTGCCCGGCACAGGCCAAGCAGGCGCTGCTGCACTTCGCGCAGCGCCGCGCCATGGACATCGAAGGCCTGGGCGAGAAGCTGGTGGACCAGCTGGTGGAAGGCCGCATCATCCGCGCGCTGCCCGACCTGTACCGGCTGGGCCTGTCCACCCTGGCGGCGCTCGATCGCATGGCCGACAAGTCGGCGCAGAACTTGCTGGCGGCGCTGGAGAAATCCAAGCACACCACGCTGGCGCGCTTTTTGTTCGCCCTGGGGGTCCGCCACGTGGGCGAGGCCACGGCCAAGGAGCTGGCGCGCCACTTCGGCACACTGGACGCCGTGATGGACGCCACGCCCGAGCAACTGCTGCAGGTGCCCGACGTCGGCCCCATCGTGGCCGACGCCATCCACGCCTTTTTTGCCGAGCCGCACAACCGCGAGGTGGTCGAGCAGCTGCGCGCCTGCGGCGTGACCTGGGAGGAGGGCGCGCCGCACGACGCCGCCGCCGTGCTGCCCCTGGCCGGCCAGACGGTGGTGCTGACCGGCACGCTGCCCACCCTGAGCCGCGAACAGGCCCAGGCGCTGCTGGAGGCCGCCGGCGCCAAGGTGGCCGGCTCGGTCAGCAAGAAGACCAGCTACGTCGTCGCCGGCGCGGATGCGGGCAGCAAGCTGGACAAGGCGCAGCAGCTGGGCATCACCGTGCTGGACGAGGCCGGCCTGCACGCGCTGCTGGCCGGCAGCCAGAGCGCCTGAAGCCGTGGCCCTGGCGCGTCGCACCCCCCGCGTGGGCCTGGCCCTGGGCAGCGGCTCGGCGCGGGGCTGGGCGCACATCGGCGTGCTGCAGGCGCTGGACGAGGCCGGCATACGGCCCGACATCGTCTGCGGCGCCTCCATCGGGGCGCTGGTGGGCGCGGCCTACGCGGCCGGCGAGCTGGAGCGCTTCGGCCAATGGGTGCAGAGCCTGGGCATGCGCCAGGTCTGGGGCTTCATGGACTTCAACCTCTCGGGCGGCATGCTCAAGGGTGAGAAGCTCATCGACTTCTGGCGCCGCAACTTCGCCGACTTCGACATCCAGGCCTCGCCCATCCCCTTTGGCGCCGTGGCCACCGACCTGCACTCGGGGGCCGAGGTCTGGCTGCGCGAAGGCTCCATCGCCGACGCCGTGCGCGCCTCCATCGCGCTGCCGGGCCTGTTCACCCCCGTGGCGCAGGAGGGCGGGCGGCTGCTGGTGGACGGCGGCATCGTCAACCCCGTGCCCACCTCGCTGGCGCGCGCCATGGGGGCGGACATCGTCATCGGCGTGGACCTGAACTCCGACATCTTGCACCGCCACCTGCAGCCGCTGGTGCTGGGGCCCGATGCCGAAGCCGCCGCGCCCGATGAGCCGCCGGCCGCCCAGGAAAGCAGCACCCCCGCCGACTGGCTGGGCCGCCTGAAGTTCTGGGACAACGGCCACGCCGGCAGCGCCCCCGGCCCGCAGGTGGCGCCCCTGCCGCGCAGCCCGTCGGTGCTGGACGTGGTCATGACCAGCGTGACCATCATGCAGATCCGCATCACCCGCAGCCGCATGGCGGGCGACCCGCCGGAGGTGGTCATCGCCCCCAGCCTGGCCCACCTGGGCGTGCTGGACTTCCACCGCGCAGCCGAGGCCATCCAGGAAGGCCGCCGCGCCGCCGAAGCCGCGCTGCCGCAGCTGCAACGCTTCATCCGTTGATATGGAATTGATAGCTGCCAGCGCTTGTCCCGCAAGGGCTGGAGGCCTTTTTTACGTGAAAACCTGCCGATGAAAGCCATCGACTTCCTGCGCCAGCGCGCCGCCGCCCTGCGCCCGCGCCTGGCCGCCTTGCTGCGGCGCCCGCAGCGTTGGCGCTCGCTGCACGGCCTGGCCTGGCTGGCGGCGGCGCTGGCCCTCGCCGGTGTGCTGTACCTGCTGGCGCTGTTCATCCTGACGCCCTCCATCAGCGACATCCGCAAGGCCAAGGCCGATCAGCCGGCGCAGCTGGTCTCCGAGGACGGGCGGCTGCTGGCCGAGTACAAGTGGGTCAACCGCGAATGGGTGCCTTTGGACCGCATCGCCCCGGCCGTGGTGGATGCGCTGATCGCCACCGAGGACCACCGCTTCTACGGCCACTGGGGCCTGGACTGGCGGCGCACGCTGGCCGCCGTGGTGCGCACCGCCGGTGGTGACCGCCAGGGCGGCTCCACCATCACCCAGCAGCTGGCGCGCAACCTCTACCCGGAGGAGATCGGCCGCGCGCCGACGCTGTCGCGCAAGCTCAAGGAGGCCGTGACGGCCTTCAAGATCGAGTGGAGCTACTCCAAGGACGAGATCCTGGAGACCTACCTCAACACCGTGCCGTTTCTCTACAACGCCTACGGCATCGAGATGGCCGCGCGCACCTACTTCGACAAGTCGGCCGACAAGCTGAACGTGCTGGAGAGCGCCACGCTGATCGGCATGCTCAAGGGCACGGCCTACTACAACCCCGTGCTCAACCCCGAGCGTGCCCAGGCCAGGCGCAACACGGTGCTGTCGCAGATGAAAAAGCGCGGCAAGCTGGAGGCGCAGGAGTACGACAAGCTGGTGCGCCGCCCGCTGCGCATCCGCTTCGAGCGCCAGAGCGAGATCGCCGGCCTGGCGCCGCACCTGGCGCAGCAGCTCAAGCGCCAGCTCATCGAATGGGCCGACCGGCGCGGCTACAGCCTGTATGCCGACGGCCTGGTCATCCGCACCACCATCGACGGGCGGCTGCAGGAGCTGGCCAACCAGTCGGTGCAGCAGCAGGGCAAGGCGCTGCAGCAGGTGGCCGACAAGGCCTGGGCCGCGCGCGGCGTGTGGACGGCCAAGAACCCGCTGGTGCAGCAGCTGGTGCGTGAATCGGCCACCTTTGCCAAGGCCGTGGCCGGCGGCGAGGGCGAGGACGCTGCCGCCAGCCGGCTGCTGGAGGACGCCGCCTTCCTGCGCGAGCTGCGCGCGGCCAAGACGCGGGTGCAGGTCGGCTTCATGGCGCTGGATCCGCGCAGCGGCGCGGTGCGCGCCTGGGTCGGCAGCCGCGACTATGCCCAGGACCCGTTCGACCACGTGCAGGCGGCGCGGCGCCAGCCGGGCTCCACCTTCAAGCCCTTCGTCTACGGCGCGGCCTTCGCCGCCGGCCGCTCGCCGCAGGACACGCTGCTGGACACGGCGGTGGAGATCCCCCTGGGCGGCGGCCAGGTCTGGCGCCCGCGCGACGGTAACGCGCCGCCCAGCGAGGAGCCCATGACACTGGCCGACGGCCTGGCGTATTCCAAGAACACCATCACGGCCCAGCTGATGAGCCAGGTCGGCCCGCAGCAGGTGGCCCAGCTGGCGCGCGCCATGGGCGTGCGCGAGTCGCCTCTGGAGGCCGTGCCCGCCCTGGCCCTGGGCACCAGCGCCGTCACCCTGAAGGAGATGGTGGCCGCCTACGGCACCATCGCCGGCGCCGGGCGCTACCGTGCGCCCCGAGTCATCACCCGGATCGAAGACGCCAGCGGCCGCGTGCTGGAGACCTTCGTCCCTGCCTCGCCCGAGCAGGCCCTGGGCGTGACGGCGGCCCAGCAGCTGCGCGACGCCCTGCGCGGCGCCGTGGACCACGGCACGGCCACGGCCATCCGCGGCCGCTACGGCATCCGCGCCGATGTGGCCGGCAAGACCGGCACCACGCAGGACAACACCGACGGCTGGTTCATCCTGATGCACCCGCAGCTGGTGGCGGGCAGCTGGGTGGGCTTCAACGACGGGCGCATCACACTGCGCAGCAACTACTGGGGCCAGGGCGCGCACAGCGCGCTGCCGGTGGTGGGCAGCGTGTTCCGGCAGGCGCTGCGCGGCAAGCTGATCGACGCCGGCGAGCGCTTCGTGCAGGAGGAAGACCCCAGCTGGTCCAGCCGCGCCGCCGGGGCCGTGGGCGCGCTGCGCAACTGGGTCTACGACCTGTTCGGCCGCCCCACCGGCGAGCAGGCGGGCCCGGCCGGCGCCCCGACTCCGGCACCTGAGCCGCCGCCGGCCCCAGCCAGCACGCCGCAGCCCGAACCAGTGCCCGAGGAGCGGCCCGAGATCACTGAGGCACCCCTGGTGCCGCTGGAGCAGGTGGCGCCGCGCCAGCCGTTACCGCCCGCGACCGACACGGCGCCGGTCTGGGTCACGGGCCCGGAAGAGGCGCCGCTGCAGGCGCCGGCAGGCGAGGGCGACGGCGAGCTGGGACCGCGCTAGGCCGGCGCCGGCGCAGCAGGATCAGCGGATGTCCATGCAGTGCATGCCGAACTGCCCGCTGCGGCGGTCGGCAAAGTAGCGCTCCAGCGTCGCCCGCACGGTGCGAAAGGCGATCTCGTCCCAGGGGATCTCGTCCTCGGCGAACAGGCGCGCCTCGATGGTTTCGTGGCCGGGGTTGAACTGCGCGCTGAGCAGCGTGGCCAGGTAGAACAGGTGCACCTGGCCCACCTGCGGCACGTTCACCAGCGTGAATAGCGGCCCCAGCACGATTTGCGCACCGGCTTCCTCGTCGGTCTCGCGCAGCGCGCCCTCGGCGGTAGTCTCGTCCAGCTCCATGAAGCCGGCGGGCAGCGTCCACTTGCCCCAGCGCGGCTCGATGTTGCGCTTGCACAGCAGCACGCGGCCGTCCAGTACCGGCACGGTGCCGACCACGTTCAAGGGGTTCTCGTAGTGGATGGTGCCGCAGGCCGGGCACACGGCGCGGGCGCGCGTGTCGCCGTCGTCGGGCACGCGGTACTCGACCGCCGCACCGCATTCGCGGCAGTGGCGGATGGGGCGGCGGGACAAGCTCATGCCACGGCGACGCGCAGCGTGCCCAGCCCGTCGATGCCGCCCTCCAGCACGTCGCCGCGCGCCACGGCTCCCACGCCCTCGGGCGTGCCGGTGAAGATCAGGTCACCGGGCTGCAGCGTCCAGCCGGCGGACAGGTGCTCGATGGTCTCGGCAATGCTCCAGATCAGCTGGCTGGTGCGGCTCGTCTGGCGCGGCTGGCCATTCACTTGAAGCCAGATGGCCGCGTCCTGCACGTTGCCGGCCTGCGCCGCCGGGGTGATGGGTCCGATGGGCGCGCTGGCGTCGAAACCCTTGGCGATGCACCAGGGCCGGCCCTGCTTCTTCATGTCGGCCTGCAGGTCGCGGCGCGTCATGTCCAGGCCCACAGCGTAGCCCCAGACGTGCTGCAACGCATCCTGCGCGGCGATGTTCGCGCCGCCGCGGCCGATGGCCACGACCAGCTCGATCTCGTGGTGCAGGTCGGCCGTGCGCGGCGGGTAGGGCAGGCGGCCCTCCTGCCCCGGGGGCACGGGCAGCACGGCGTCGGCCGGCTTCATGAAGAAGAAGGGTGCCTCGCGCCCGGTGAAGCCCATCTCTCGGGCGTGTTCGGCGTAGTTGCGGCCCACGCAGTAGATGCGGCGGACGGGGAACTGCTCGTCGCTGCCCGCCACGGGCACGGTGGCGAGGGGAGTGGGGGGAATGGCGTAGCGCATGGGTTCAGTCAAAGGCTTGCAGGGAAGCGCTGCAGTGTGCCACGCACTATGCTGCCCGGTTTGGCCCCTTTCCCCTCTCCCATCACCATGCCCCTGCAGCTGCCCTACGACTGGATCGCCCCCGACTGGCCCGCCCCGGCGCGCGTGCGCGCCTTTTGCACCACCCGCAGCGGCGGCGTCAGCGCCGCGCCGCTGGACAGCCTGAACCTGGGCCGCCTGGTGGGCGACGCGCCCGAGGCGGTCGCCGCCAACTGGACCATCGTGCAGGCGGTGATGGACGCGGACGGCAGCCCCGTCCACACGGTGCGCACCCGCCAGGTGCACGGCAGCCAGCTGCTGGCCGCCGACGCACGCACGCCCGAAGACCTGGAGGCCGACGCCTGCACCACCACCGAGCCGGGCGTGGCCTGCATCACCATGGCGGCCGACTGCCTGCCGGTGCTGCTGACCGACCGGGCCGGCACGCGCGTGGCCGCGGCCCACGCCGGCTGGCGCGGCCTGGCCGGCGGCGTGCTCGAAGAAGCCTTGAAGCCTTTTTGGCCTCCAGCGCCCGTGGATCAAGCGCCAGCAGCTATCAATAATGAAGCAGAAGTGATGGCCTGGATCGGCCCCGGCATCGGCCCGCCGGCCTTCGAAGTGGGCGCCGAGGTGCGCGAAGCCTTCATGGCCCACGACCCGGCCGCCGCAGGCTGCTTCAGCGCACTGGGCGGTGGCAAGTACCTGGCCGACCTGGCGGGGCTGGCGCGACAGCGGCTGCGCGCGGCCGGCGTCGCCGCCATTTATGGCAACGACAGTTCGCCCGCCTGGTGCACCTTCAGCCAGCCCTCACGGTTTTTCTCGCACCGGCGCGACAGCGCCGTCCTGGGGCGCAGCGGGCGCATGGCCGCCGGCATCTGGCTGGCCCACTGAGGGCGCAGCAGCTTCGGCGCCGGCGCGCCGTTCGCGCTCGCGCAGGGCGCGCTTGCGCCCCGGCGTGCCCAGGATGTAGAGCACGATGGACAGGGGCAGCAGCCCATACAGCGCAAAGGTGACGATCGCGCCCAGCACGGAGCCATTGGGCGCGCTGGCCTCAGCCACCGCCATCATCAGGGTGACATAGAGCCAGGCAATGGCGACCAGATACATGAGGGAATGATGAAAGTCAGGATTCGATGAAATGGACGGCAATGACCTGCCGCCCAGCCGGGACGGTGCGTTGCCGCGCTGCCGCCCCCTCGGTCACAATGCCCGACAGGCCACCGCACGCGGCGGCGGTGCGAAACCACAGGAGACAGCGACATGAATTTTGACGCAGGTTGGGCCGACGGCGCCCGTCACTGGCAAAACATGGTGGGCGAAGGCTGGAGCCGCATGCTGGCCACCCTGCAGGCGCCGGGCCTGGGCACCCTCGCCCCCGCCATGCAGCCGCACACCCCTGTGAGCTTCGACCGCGCCAAGCTGGAAGAACTGCAGCGCCAGTACCTGCAGGAGGTCAGCACCCTGTTCGCCCAGGGGCCGGCGGCCGCCGCAGGCGCCAGCGCCGACAAGCGCTTTGCCGGCGAGGACTGGGCGCACAACCCCCTAGCGGCGTATGCCGCTGCCATCTACGGGCTGCAGTCGCGCACCTTTTCCGCCCTGGCCGATGCGGTGCAGGCCGACGACAAGACGCGCGCGCGCATCCGCTTCGCGGTAGACCAGTGGCTGGCCGCCATGGCACCCAGCAACTTCCTGGCATTCAATCCGGAGGCGCAGCACAAGGCGCTGGAAACGCAGGGCGAGAGCATCGCCCGCGGCATGGCCAACCTGCTGCACGACATGCGCCAGGGGCACATCTCCATGACGGACGAGAGCCGCTTCCAGGTGGGCCGCAACGTGGCCACGACCGAGGGCGCGGTGGTGTTCGAGAACGAGCTGTTTCAGCTGCTCGAGTACAAGCCGCTCACGGACAAGGTGCACGAGCGGCCGTTTTTGATGGTGCCGCCGTGCATCAACAAGTACTACATCCTGGACCTGCAGCCGGCCAACTCGCTGATCCGCTACGCCGTCTCGCAGGGCCAGCGGACCTTCGTGGTCAGCTGGCGCAACCCCGACGAAACCCTGGCCGGCAAGACCTGGGACAACTACATCGAGGACGCCGTGATCACCGCCATCGAGGCGGTGCGCGAGATCGGCGGCACGCCGCAGATCAACGCGTTGGGCTTTTGCGTGGGCGGCACCATGCTGGCCAGCGCGCTGGCCGTTCTGGCCGCGCGCGGCCAGGAACCGGTGGCCAGCGCCACCTTTCTGACCACGCTGATCGACTTCAGCAACACCGGCATCCTGGACGTGTTCATCGACGAGGGCTTCGTGCGCCTGCGCGAGATGCAGATGGGCGCCGGCGGCCTGATGAAGGGCCAGGACATGGCCAGCACCTTCAGCTTCCTGCGGCCCAACGACCTGGTGTGGAACTACGTGGTGGGCAACTACCTGAAGGGCGAGACGCCACCGGCCTTTGACCTGCTGTACTGGAACAGCGACTGCACCAACCTGCCCGGGCCGTACTACGCCTGGTACCTGCGCAACTTCTACCTGGAAAACAGGCTGATCCAGCCCGGCGCGCTCACCGTGTGCGGAGAAAAGCTCGACCTGGGCCAGGTGAAGCTGCCGGTGTATATCTATGGCTCGCGCGAGGACCACATCGTGCCCATCGCCGCCGCCTACGCGTCCACCCAGACGCTGCCGGGCAAGAAGCGCTTCGTCATGGGCGCCTCCGGCCACATCGCCGGCGTCATCAATCCGCCGTCGGCTGGCAAACGGAGCCACTGGCTGCGCGAGGATGGCAAGTTCCCCGCCACGCTGCAAGACTGGCTGGCCGGCGCCACGCAGCAGCCCGGCAGCTGGTGGGAAGACTGGGCCACCTGGCTCAAGGGGCACGCCGGCAAGCAGGTGCCAGCACCCAAGGCCTACGGCCGCGGCCGCAAGTTCAAGGCCATCGAGCCGGCGCCGGGCCGCTACGTACAGCAAAAGGCCTGACCGGCCGTTTAGCTTCCTTTTCCTTCAACCCAGGAGCGACACACCATGGATCGCGACATCGTCATCGTTTCCGCCGTACGCACACCCGTGGGCAAGTTCGGTGGAGCTCTGTCCAAGACGCCTGCCACCGAGCTGGGCGCCACCGTCATCCGCGAGGCACTGGCGCGCGCCGGTGTGGCGCCCGACCAGGTGGGCGAGGTCATCATGGGCCAGGTGCTGGCGGCAGGCTGCGGCCAGAACCCCGCCCGCCAGGCCATGATGGCCGCCGGCGTTGCCAAGGAGACCCCGGCCCTGACCATCAACGCCGTCTGCGGCTCCGGCCTGAAAGCCGTCATGCTGGCGGCCCAGGCCGTGGCCACGGGTGACAGCGAGATCGTTGTGGCCGGCGGGCAGGAGAACATGAGCCTGTCGCCCCACGTGCTGAACGGCTCGCGCGAGGGCCAGCGCATGGGCGACTGGAAGCTGGCCGACACCATGATCGTGGACGGCCTGTGGGACGTCTACAACGGCTACCACATGGGCATCACAGCCGAGAACGTGGCCAAGCAGCACGGCATCACTCGCGAGATGCAGGACGCCCTGGCCCTGGCCAGCCAGCAAAAGGCCGTCGCGGCCCAGGACGCGGGCCGCTTCAAGGACGAGATCGTGGGCGTGCGCGTGCCGCAGAAAAGGGGCGACCCGCTCACGGTCGACCAGGACGAATACCCGAACCGCAAGACCAGCGCCGAGGCCCTGGCCGGCCTGCGTCCGGCCTTCGACAAGTCCGGCTCGGTCACGGCGGGCAACGCCTCGGGCATCAACGACGGCGCGGCCGCCGTGGTGGTCATGAGCGCTGCCAAGGCCCAGGCGCTGGGCCTGGAGCCGCTGGCGCGCATCCGCGCCTACGCCACCTCCGGCCTGGACCCGGCGACCATGGGCATGGGCCCGGTGCCTGCCTCGCGCAAGGCGCTGGCGCGCGCCGGCTGGCAGCCGCAGGACGTGGACCTGTTCGAGTTGAACGAGGCCTTTGCCGCGCAGGCCTGCGCCGTCAACCAGGTGCTGGGCGTCGACCCGGCCCGCGTCAACGTCAACGGCGGCGCGATTGCCCTAGGCCACCCCATCGGCGCCTCGGGCTGCCGGGTGCTGGTCACGCTGCTGCACGAGATGCGCCGCCGGGAGGCCAAAAAAGGCCTGGCCGCACTGTGCATCGGTGGCGGCATGGGCGTTGCCCTGGCCGTGGAACGCTAACAAAGCCGCATCCTCGGTATTTACGCGAGCAGGGGAGCGCCCCGAGTCTGGTTAGAGTGGCCAGGCCAACCATAGTCACAACAAGGAGAGCAGCATGAGCCAGAAAGTAGCGTACGTCACCGGGGGCATGGGGGGCATAGGCACCGCCATCTGCCAGCGCCTGCACCGCGAAGGGTTCAAGGTGATAGCGGGGTGCGGTCCCACGCGGGACTACCAGAAGTGGCTGGATGAGCAGAAGGCCCTGGGTTTCACGTTCTACGCCTCTGCGGGCAATGTGGGCGACTGGGATTCCACCGTGGCCGCCTTCGACAAGGCCAAGGCAGAGCACGGCAACATCGACGTGCTGGTGAACAACGCCGGCATCACGCGCGACCGCATGTTCCTGAAAATGTCGCGCGAAGACTGGGACGCAGTCATCGAGACCAACCTCAACTCCATGTTCAACGTGACCAAGCAGGTCGTGGGCGGCATGGTGGAAAAGGGCTGGGGCCGCATCATCAACATCTCCAGCGTGAACGGCGAGAAGGGCCAGGCCGGCCAGACCAACTATTCGGCCGCCAAGGCCGGCATGCACGGCTTCACCATGGCGCTGGCCCAGGAACTGGCGACCAAGGGCGTGACGGTGAACACCGTGGCACCGGGCTACATCGGCACCGATATGGTCAAGGCCATCCGCCCGGACGTGCTGGAGAAAATCGTCGCCACCGTGCCCGTCAAACGCCTGGGCGAGCCCAGCGAGATCGCTTCCATCATTGCCTGGCTGGCCAGCGACGAGGGCGGCTACACCACCGGGGCGGAGTTCTCCGTCAACGGCGGGCTGCACATGAATTGACGATCCGGCAATCGCAGACAACGAAAAAACCCGCGACCAGCGGGTTTTTTCATGGGAAAGCAAGAGGGGCAGGGGAGGGTCTGGCGGGTCTGCGCCCTGTTCAGACCAAGCGCCGGCAGGGGGCCGGTCGGGCCGCTTACAGGCGAACGGGTGCGCGCTTGCGGTCGCGTTCGTCTTCGGGCCAGGCGGACAGGATGCTGCTGTTCATAAGGGTTTACCTCCGTTGATGAGAGAACAACGCGCCGTCCTTGCCCGGCGTTGACAGCGTGTGCCAACAAAATGTGTGGTGTCGTGCCCGATCGTAAGAAACTACTGTTTTGATAGCTATCCGCGCTTGTTGCACAAGGGCTGAAGCCGTTTCTTACGCTTGACCCTGTAGCGCTTCCAGGGCCTCGCCCAATTCCAGCCAGCGCTCTTCCAGCTGCTCGATCTCATCGCTGCAGGCCTTCAGCCGCCGGCCGCAGTCGGCGATCTCGGCGGGCGGCAGGGGGGTGGCCAGGCGCTGCTCCAATTCCTCCTTCTCGGCGGACAGCTGGGCCAGCCGGGCGTCGATCTTCTCCAGCTCGCGGCGCAGAGGGCGGGTCTTCTCAGCCAGCTGCTGGCGGGCCTGGGCGCTGGCCTTGCGCTGCTCGCGCCCGCTGGCAGCCGGCGCGCGCTCGGCGGCGCTGTCCCCGGCGGGTCCGGCCTCGGCCGCGCGGGCGGCTTCGCGCAGGCGGCGCGACTCCTCCAGCAGGTAGCGCTGGTAGTCGTCCAGGTCGCCGTCGAAGGGCCCGACCTGGCCGCGGCCGACCAGCCAGAAGTCCTCGCAGACCGAGCGCAGCAGCGCCCGGTCGTGGCTGACCAGCATGACGGTGCCGTCGAAGTCCTGCAGCGCCATGGCCAGGGCCTCGCGTGTGGCCAGGTCCAGGTGGTTGGTGGGCTCGTCCAGCAGCAGCAGATTGGGCCGCTGCCAGACGATCATGGCCAGCACCAGGCGGGCCTTCTCGCCGCCGCTCATGCTGCCCACGGCCTGGCGCACCATGTCGCCGCTGAAGTTGAAGCTGCCGAGGTAGTTGCGCAGCTCTTGCTCACGCGAAGCGGCCGCGTCGGCGCCGGTATCGCGCGCCAGCCGCACCATGTGCTCCAGCGGGTTCTCGCCCGGGCGCAGCACGTCCAGCTCCTGCTGGGCGAAGTAGCCGATCGTCAGGCCCTTGCCCTCGGTGACCTTGCCAGCCAGCGGCGCCATCTCGCGTGCGATGGTCTTGACCAGCGTGGACTTGCCCTGGCCGTTGGCGCCCAGGATGCCGATGCGCTGCCCCGCCAACACCGAGCGGCTGACCCCGCGCAGGATGACGGTCTGCGCGCCGTCCTCCTGGACGTAGCCGAAGGACGCATCCGTGATCGCCAGCATGGGGTTGGGCAGGCTGGCCGGTTCACGGAAGGTAAAGGTGAAGTCGGCGCTGGCCAGCACCGGTGCCAGCCGCTCCATGCGCTCGATTTGCTTGACGCGGCTTTGCGCCTGCCGGGCCTTGGTGGCCTTGGCCTTGAATCGGTCGATGAAGCTTTGCAGGTGGGCGATCTTTTCCTGCTGGCGCTCATAGGCGGCCTGCTGCAGCACCAGCTGCTGGGCGCGCAGCTCCTCGAAGCGGCTGTAGTTGCCGCCGTAGCGGGTCAGCTGGGCGTTCTCGATGTGCAGCGTGACGCCGGTGACGGCGTCCAGGAACTCGCGGTCGTGGCTGATGACGATCAGCGTGCCGGCGTAGCGCTTGAGCCAGGCCTCCAGCCAGACCAGCGCGTCCAGGTCCAGGTGGTTGGTGGGCTCGTCCAGCAGCAGCAGGTCGGACGGGCTCATCAGCGCGCGCGCCAGCTGCAGCCGCATGCGCCAGCCGCCCGAGAAGCTGTTGACCGGCTGCTCCAGCTGCGCCGGCGCAAAGCCCAGGCCCAGGATCAGCGCCTGGGCGCGCGCCAGCGCATCGTGCGAGCCGGCATCAGCCAGGTCGGCGTGCAGCTGGGCGATGGCCATGCCGTCGCCTTCGTGCTGCGCGGCGGCGAGCTGCTGCTGCAGCCGGGCCAGGCGCTCGTCGCCGGCCAGCACGAAGGCGCTGGCGCTCTCGTCGGTCTCGGGCATCTCCTGCGCCACCTGGGCCATGCACCACTGCGGCGGGATGAAGAACTCGCCCCCGTCCTCGTGCAGATGGCCGGCCAGCAGGGCGAACAGGGAGGATTTGCCGGCGCCGTTGCGCCCGACCAGACCGACGTGCTCGCCGGGGTTGATGGTGGCGGACACGCCATCCAGCACGACCCTGGCGCCGCGGCGCAGGGTCACATTCTTCAAGGTGATCATCAGCTAGGGGAAAAGTCTTGCAGCGCGCGGCGCGTGACCAGCAGCACCTGGTCGTCGCCGGCGCTGGTGTCCAGCCACACCACGGGCAGGGCAGGAAAGGCGGCCTCGAAGTGGGGCCGCTCGTTGCCGATCTCCAGCACCAGCACGGCGTCCTCGCTCATGCAGGCCGCGGCGCCGGCCAGCAGGTCGCGCACGAAGTCCATGCCGTCGTTGCCGCCGGCCAGGGCGAGGCGCGGCTCGGCGCGGTATTCAGCAGGCAGGGCCGCCATGCTGCGCTCGTTCACGTAGGGCGGGTTGCACAGGATCAGGTCCCACGGGCCTGGCACCTGGGCCAGGCCGTCGCTGACCACCAGCGCGACACGCTCCTGCAGACCGTGGCGGTCGACGTTGATGCGCGCCACGGCCAGGGCGTCCGGGGACAGGTCGGCGCCGGTCACCTGCACCTCGGGCCAGGCCAGGGCGGCCAGCACGGCCAGGCTGCCGTTGCCGGTGCACAGGTCCAGCACCTGGCGTGTGTGCTCGCCCAGCCAGGGGTCGATGCTGCCGTCGGCCAGCAGTTCGGCGATGAAGCTGCGCGGCACGATGGCCCGCTCATCCACGTAAAAGGGCACGCCCTGCAGCCAGGCCTCGCGCGTCAGGTAGGCGGCGGGCTTGCGGGTGGCAATGCGTTCTTCAAAAAGTGTAGCTGCCCGCGCTTGGCTGGCGGGCGTTACAGGCTGATTTGCCACTGAATCGGGACCGTCGTCCAGCGGGCTGTCCAAAGGCAGGCCCAGGGACCACAGCGCCAGCCAGGCGGCCTCGTCGCGGGCGTTGGCCGTGCCGTGACCAAAGGCGACGCCGGCCTCGGCCAGGCGCCGCTCGCCGCTGGCCACCAGTTCGCCCACGGTGGCGCCTGACACGCGGGACGCGCCCGTCATGCAGCGGCCTGGGCGTTCAGGCGCTCCAGGGTGCGACGGTAAATGTTCTTCAGCGGCTCGATGTCGGCCAGGCGGATGTGCTCGTCGATCTTGTGGATGCTGGCGTTGGGCGGGCCGACCTCGACCACCTGCGGGCAGATCTGCGCCACGAAACGGCCGTCGCTGGTGCCGCCGGTGGTGGACAGCTCGGCCGTGAGGCCGGTCTCGTCGTGGATGGCGCCGCGCACGGCCTCCACCAGCGTGCCGGCGGGCGTCAGAAAGGGCTGGCCGCCCAGCGTCCAGGCCAGTTCGTAGTCCAGGCCATGGCGGTCCAGCACGGCGTGCACCTGCTGCTGCAGGCCCTCGGCCGTGCACTCGGTGCTGAAGCGGAAGTTGAAATCGACCACCACCTGGCCCGGGATGACGTTGGTGGCGCCGGTGCCGGCGTGCACGTTGCTGATCTGCCAGCTGGTGGGCGGGAAGAAGGCATTGCCCTCGTCCCAGCGGATGGCGGCCAGCTCGGCCAGGGCCGGCAGCGCCTGGTGGATGGGATTGCGTGCCAGCTGCGGGTAGGCGATGTGGCCCTGCACGCCGCGCACGGTGAGCCGGCCCGACAGCGTGCCGCGGCGGCCGTTCTTGACCATGTCGCCGGTCTGCTGCACGGCGGTGGGCTCGCCCACCAGGCACCAGTCCAGGCGCTCGCCGCGCGTGCGCAGGCGCTCTACCACCACACACGTGCCGTCGGTGGCGGGGCCTTCCTCGTCGCTGGTCAGCAGCAGGGCGATGGCGATGGCTGGCTCGGGCGTGGCGGCCAGAAACTCCTGCACCGCCACGACGAAGGCGGCGATAGAGGTCTTCATGTCGCTGGCGCCGCGGCCATACAACAGGCCGTCACGCTCGGTGGGGGTGAAGGGCGGGCTGCCCCACTGCTCCAGCGGACCGGTGGGCACCACGTCGGTGTGGCCCACGAAAACTATGGTTTTGATAGCTGCTTGCGCAGTATTGGCGGGCGCTGGAGCCCGTTTTGACCATAAATTGCAGACCTCGCCACTGTCCATGCGCTCATTGGCAAAGCCCAGCGGCGCCAGGCGCTCGGCCAGCAGATCCAGGCAGCCAGCGTCCTCGGGAGTGGTGGAAGGGCGGGCGATCAGTTCGCGGGCCAGTTGCAGCGTGAGGGTCATGAAAGGGGCAGGGCAGGGTCAGGCAGGCTTGACGTCGAGCACGATCTCGGTGAACGAAGGCACGTCGTCTTCCGGCGCCTGGTCGGCCTGGACCCGGGCCTGCGCGTCGCGCGAGGCCTGGGCGAAGTCGTTTTGCAGGCGCCACATCAGGTTGGTGGGCGAGTCGGCGTAGGCCAGGCCTTCCTTGCGCTCGATGCGGCCGTCCAGGATCAGGCGGGCCAGCGACTCCTCGAAGGTCTGCGAGCCTTCGGCCATGGATTTCTCCAGCGCCTCGCGCACGCCGGAGAAGTCACCCTTCTCGATCATGTCGGCCACCAGCTTGGTGTTGAGCATGACCTCGGCGGCCGGCACGCGCTCGCCGCTGGTGGTGCGCACCAGGCGCTGCGAGACGATGGCGTTCAGGGCCGAGGCCAGATCGCCCAGCATGGTGGGGCGCACCTCGACGGGGTAGAACGACAGGATGCGGTTGAGCGCGTGGTAGCTGTTGTTGCCGTGCAGCGTGGCCAGGCAGAGGTGGCCAGACTGGGCGTAGGCAATGGCGGCGGACATGGTCTCGCGGTCGCGGATCTCGCCGATCAGGATCACGTCCGGCGCCTGGCGCAGGGCGTTCTTCAGCGCCGTCTGCAGCGACTGGGTGTCCGAGCCGATCTCGCGCTGGTTGACGATGGAACGCTTGTTCTTGAACTGGTACTCGATGGGGTCTTCCACCGTCAGGATGTGACCGGTGAGCTTCTCGTTGCGCTCGTCGATCATGGCCGCCAGCGACGTGCTCTTGCCCGAGCCGGTGGCGCCCACCACCAGGATCAGGCCGCGCTTTTGCATGATCAGCTCGCCCAGCACTGGCGGCAGGCCCAGGGTGGACAGCTGCGGGATCTGCTGCGTGATGAAGCGCACCACCACGGCGAAGCTGCCGCGCTGGCGCATGGCGCTGATACGAAAACGCCCCACGCCAGACAGCGGCACGCCCATGTTCAGCTCGCCCGTTTCGCGCAGTTCCTCGATGCGCTCGGGCGGCACCACTTCGGCCAGCAGATTCAAGGGTGCCTCGACGGGCAGCAGCTGGTTGTTGATGGGCACGCACTCGCCGTTGATCTTGATGAGTGCCGGCGCGTTGGCCGACAGATAAACGTCCGAGGCCTTCTTCTCGGCCATCAGGCGCAGGATTTTCTCCATCGTGCTCATGCGTTGTCCCCTCCTCGGCTTTTGTTTGTCAGTCGCGCAGCAATTCGTTCAGGCTGGTGGTGGAACGCGTCTTGGCGTCCACCTTCTTGACGATCACGGCGGCATACAGGTTATAGCGCCCGCCATCCTTGGGCAGGCTGCCGCTGACCACCACCGAGCCGGCCGGCACGCGGCCGTAGTGGATCTCGCCCGTGGCGCGGTCGTAGATGGGCGTGCTCTGCCCGATGTACACGCCCATGCTGATGACGGAGTTCTCCTCGACGATCACGCCCTCGACGATCTCCGAGCGGGCGCCGATGAAGCAGTTGTCCTCGATGATGGTCGGGCCGGCCTGCAGCGGCTCCAGCACGCCCCCGAGGCCCACGCCGCCGGACAGGTGCACATGCTTGCCTACCTGCGCGCAGGAGCCCACGGTGGCCCAGGTGTCCACCATGGTGCCCTCGTCCACGTAGGCGCCGATGTTCACGTAGCTGGGCATCAGGATGGCCCCGCGCGCGACGAAGCTGCCGCGCCGCGCTACCGCCGGCGGCACCACGCGCACGCCGGTAGCTGCCAGCTCCTCGGCCGACATGCCGCTGAACTTGGGCGGAACCTTGTCGAAGAAGGCCAGGTCGCCGGCCTGCATGAGGGCGTTGTCGTTCAAGCGGAAGGACAGCAGCACGGCCTTCTTGATCCACTGGTGTACCGTCCAGCGGCCCACGCCCTCGCGGGTGGCCACGCGCAGGGTGCCGCTGTCCAGGTCGGCGATGACCTGCGCGACGGCGTCCGTCACTTCCTTGGGCGCGTTACCGGGCGCCAGGCTGGCACGGTTGTCCCATGCGTTGTCGATCAGGGTCTGCAGAGGCTGGCTCATGGGAGGGAAGAAGGATGGAGAGGGAAAAAGGAAGGATTCGGTACCGGAGGGCAGCAGGCGCATCAGCGGGGTGCGCCGGCAAAGCGGGCGATGCGCCGGGCGGCCTCCAGGCATTCGTCCACACCCGCCACCAGGGCCATGCGCACGCGCTGCGCGCCGGGGTTTTGGCCCTGGACTTCGCGCGCCAGGTAGCTGCCGGGCAGCACCGTCACATTGTATTGAGCGAGCAATTCGCGGGCGAAGTCGGTATCGCTCAGGCCCATGGCTTCGGGCACGCCGGCCCACAGGTAAAAGCCTGCGTCGGGCAGGCGCACGTCCAACACCTGCGCCAGCACCGGAGTGACCTGCTCGAACTTCTGGCGGTACAGCTCGCGGTTGGCCTGCACGTGGGCCTCGTCGCCCCAAGCGGCGATGCTGGCGGTCTGCACGGCCGGGCTCATGGCGCCACCGTGGTAAGTGCGGTAGAGCAAAAAGGCCTGGATCAGGCGTGCGTCGCCGGCCACGAAGCCGCTGCGCAGCCCGGGCACGTTGCTGCGTTTGGACAGGCTGGTGAAGGCCACCAGATTGCGAAAGTCATGCCGGCCCAAGCGCGCCGCAGCTTCCAGGCCGCCCAGGGGCGGCTCGCCCTGGAAGTAGATCTCGCTGTAGCACTCGTCGGAGGCGATCACGAAGCCGTGTCGGTCGCTCAGTGCAAAGAGCTTTTCCCACTCGGACAGCGGCATGACAGCGCCCGTCGGGTTGCCGGGCGAGCACACGAACAGCAGTTGCGTGCGCCGCCAGACCTCCTCGGGCACGCCGTCCCAGTCCACGGCGAAGTTGCGCGCCGGGACGCTGGGCGCGTAATAGGGCTGCGCTCCCGCCAGCAGCGTGGCGCCTTCGTAGATTTGGTAGAACGGGTTGGGGCAGACCACCGTGGCACCGGCGCGGCCCGGATCGACTACGGTCTGGGTAAAGGAAAACAGCGCCTCGCGCGAGCCATTGACGGGCAGCACCTGCGTGGCCGCGTCCAGCGCCAGGCGATAGCGGCGCTGCAGCCAGCCGGTGAAGGCCTGGCGCAGGGCCGGCTCGCCCGACGTGGACGGATAGGAGGCCAGGCCGTCCAACCCGTCGCACAGGGCCTGCTGGATGAAGGCCGGCGTGGCATGGCGCGGCTCGCCTATGCCCAGGCTGATGGGTGCATGGTCGGGCGAGGGCGTGACCCCCGCGAAAAGCTGCCGCAGCCGCTCGAAGGGGTAGGGCTGCAGGAGAGAGAGCCGGGGGTTCATGGGGCGCGATTATCGGGGATGGCCGAGGCGGCCGCGGCCCGTAGCGTGGCGCGGATGCACGGGTAAACCGCCGTATTTCGGCCATTGCGCTGTAAGCATTTCAATTGTTACGATGAGTATCATCTATCGCTTACAGCCGGTCGCGTGCCGCGTGCCGCACAACGATGGGAGACCCAAGACGATGCGCCATGTTTTCTTCTTGCGCCCGGGCGTATGGCTGATGCGCCGCCTGGCCTTCGGTGCCAAGGTGGGATTGCTGGGTGTCGTCGCCGCGCTGGCGATGCTGGCGCTGGCCGCGCTGCCCGGCCTGGCGCCCGGCTGGCTGTGGCCGGCCTGTCTGGCTCTGGTGCTGCTGGTAGCGTATCTGGCCATGGCGCTGGCGGCCAGCGTGGCGCCCGGCCTGGCTCGGCTGGATGAGGTCATGCAGCGCGCCGCCCAAGGCGACCTGTGCGCCCGCGCCGGCCTGACCGGCGGCGACGAGCTGGGCCGGCTCGGATCGCAGCTGGACCGCATGGTGCTGACCCTCTCGGCCATGGTGGCGGACGTGCGCAGCAACGCGGCGCTGGTGGCCCACGCCGGCCAAAGCCTGGCGCACGACAACGGCGAGCTGTCCGAGCGCACCGAGCAGCAGGCCGCCAACCTGGAGCAGACCGCCGCCAGCGTGGAGCAGCTGTCCAGCGCCGTGAACAACAACGCCCAGGCGGCTGGCCTGGCCGACCGGCAGGCGGCACAGGTCAGCCAGGCGGCGGAGACCGGCACGCAGTCCATGGCCCGGGCGGTGCAGGCCGTGCAGGCCATCCAGGGCGACGCGCGCCGCATGGGCGAGATCATCGGCGTGATCGACGCGATCGCCTTCCAGACCAACATCCTGGCGCTGAATGCGGCCGTCGAGGCAGCGCGCGCAGGGGAGCAGGGCCGCGGCTTTGCGGTGGTGGCCGGCGAGGTGCGCACCCTGGCCGGCCGCTCGGCCGAAGCAGCGCGCGAGATCCGCCAGCTCATCCAGGCTTCGGTGCAGCAGGTGGAGGCCAGCGCCGGGCTGATCCGCTCGGCTGGCGAGGACATCGCCACCATGACCGCGGGCATACGCGCCGTGGCCGCCAGCGTCAGCGAAATCTCGCATTCGGTGGCAGAACAGGGCTCGGGTCTGCGCGAGGTCAGCACCGCCGTCCAGCAACTGGACCAGATCACCCAGCGCAACGCCCACATGGTGGGCGAGAGCCTGCGCCAGGCCCAGGCGCTGGAAAGCCGTGCCGGCACCCTGTCGCGGGCAGTGCTGGCCTTTCGCCTGCAACAGGGCACGGCCGAGGAGGCGATGGCCCTGGTGCAGCGCGCCGCGCAGCTGCACCGCGGCGGCGGGCACGGGGACTTTCTGGCCACCCTCACCGACCCGGCCCAGCCCTTCCACGACCGCGACATGTACGTCTTCGCGCTGGATGCAGCAGGCACCTATCGCGCCTTCGGCGGCAATCCGGCGAAGGTGGGTACGCGCGTGCAGGGCATTCCCGGCGTGGACGGCGACGCGCTGCTGCAGTCCATCGTCGCGCAGGCAGAGCGCTCGCCCGGCTGGGTGGAGTACGGCATCACCCACCCGGTCACGGGAAAGGTGCAGACCAAGATGTCTTTCGTGCAGCGGGTGGGCGACTGGTACCTTGGCTGCGGCGTCTACAAGAGCCTGGCCGCCACCAGCTGACGGGCGGTCAGCCGGCGCGCCGCGCGCGCGCCCGGGCCAGCGCCGCGGCAATGGCGGCGCTGCGCTCCACACCAGGGGATGTCTCGGCCGCTTCGGCAGGTAGGGAGATTTTCTCGGCCTCGAGCCGATCGCACCGCACTTGGTAACGCGCACGGGCATGACTGGCTTGCTGCGGCGACCAGGCGGCCCAGCCGGTGGCGCCGGCGCTCGCCTCCTGCATCTGGATGCAGTCCACCGGGCAGACGGGCAGGCACAGCTCGCAGCCCGTGCAGTGCGCGGCGATCACGGTGTGCATGCGCTTGGACAGGCCAAGGATGGCATCCGTCGGGCAGGCCTTGATGCACAGCGTGCAGCCTATGCACCAGTCCTCGTCGATCACGGCCAGCGCGCGCGGCAATTCCTGCCCGCATTCCTCGTCCAGGGGCAGCACCGGCCGGCCGGTCAGAGCCGCCAGGCGCGCCACGCCTTCGGCGCCGCCGGGCGGGCAGCGGTTGATAGCCGCGTCACCTGTGGCTACGGCCTGGGCATAGGCGGCGCAGTCGGGGTAGCCGCAGCGGGTGCATTGGGTCTGCGGCAGGGCGGCGTCGATCAGCGCCGCCAGCGGCGCCACGCGCCCCGGTTGCGAGGCGGGCATAACTAACGCCTGTCCTGTCAGGCAGCGCGCGTGCCGCGCATCTGCCGTGAGGCGGAGCGGGGCGCGGCGGCAGGGGCGTTGTGCCCCAGGATGAAATCCCGCACGCGCGGATAGACGATCTCGCGCCAGCGCCGGCCGCTGAAGATGCCGTAGTGCCCGGCGCCCTTGACCTCCAGGTGCTCGCGGCTGTCCGTGGTGATGCCGGTGCACAGGTCGTGCGCGGCCTCGGTCTGGCCGCTGCCGGAGATGTCGTCCAGCTCGCCCTCGACGGTCAGCAGGGCGGTGCCGCGGATGTCCTGCGGCCGCACGCGCTCCAGCTCGCCGCTCTCCGATCGCACGTCCCAGGTGCCCTTGACCAGGTCGAAATCCTGGAACACGGTGCGGATGGTCTCCAGGTAGTAGTGCGCATCCATGTCCAGCACGGCGTTGTATTCGTCGTAGAACTTGCGGTGCGCCTCGGCGCTGGCGTCGTCGCCCTTGACCAGGTTCTTGAAATAGTCGTAGTGGCTGGTGGCGTGGCGGTCCGGGTTCATGGCCACGAAGCCGGTGTGCTGCAAGAAGCCCGGGTACACGCGCCGGCCGGCGCCGGGGAAGTTGTCCGGCACGCGGTAGATGACGTTGTTCTCGAACCACTCGTAGCTGCGCTGCGTGGCCAAGTTGTTCACGGCCGTGGGTGCACGGCGCGCGTCGATGGGCCCGCCCATCATGGTCATGGACAGCGGCGTGGTCTCGCCCCGGCTGGCCATCAGCGAGATGGCCGCCAGCACCGGCACCGTGGGCTGGCAGACGCTCATCACGTGGCAGTTGCCGTAGCGCGCCTGCAGGTGGCGGATGAACTCCTGCACGTAGTTGACGTAGTCGTCCAGATGGAAGTCACCCTCGGCCAGCGGCACCATGCGGGCATTCTTCCAGTCGGTGATGTAGACCTTGTGGCCGCCGAGCAAGGTGCGCACTGTCTCGCGCAGCAGCGTGGCGTAATGGCCAGACAGCGGCGCCACGACCAGCACCACGGGCTGGCCCTTGAGGGTGGCCAGCGTGCCGGAGTCGTCGGAGAAGCGTTTGAAGCGGCGCAGCTCGCAAAACGGCTTGTCCAACTCCACGCGCTCGTGAATGGCGACTTCCACACCGTCCACGGGCACCGTGCGGATGCCGAACTCGGGCTTTTCGTAGTCCTTGCCCAGGCGGTACAGCAACTCATAGCCGGCGGACATGCGTTGCGCCAGCTGCGTCTGGCCGAAAGGATTGACGGGGTTGCTGTAGAACTTGGCGGTGGCCTGTGCCAGGTCGGCGAAGGGCTCCATCAAGCTGCGTTGGGTTTCGTAGAGGGTGTACAGCATGGGGCGAGTAAGAATTTGTTGCAGTGCAATATAACAATAAGCGACAGACCTTGCCGAGCGTGCTTCTACGCATCCATGTCACGTGTAGGACAGGGCGATGCCCGGCCTTCAGCCAGCCAATCCGCTATTGTTATAAGAGCTGCCAACGCATGTCTGGCGGGCCTTTGAGGCTATTTCACGCTGGATTCTGTAGCAGCCAGGCCTCGAAGGCTTCGCGGGCGCTGTTGCGCAGCGCCCGGTGGAACACCACCTTGTCCGCCAAGTACAGGCAATGGCGCATCACCGTGAAGGGATTGAAACTGCCCTGCGGATGCGTGTCTTCGTAGAACTGCCGGTAGCGCTTGACGGTGCCCAGGGTTTCGCTCAGCAGGGCGTTGAAACGTGCCCGCGTCATGCCCGGCGCCCAGCCGCGGATCTCCTCGACGAACAGGTCCACGCGGTCGGCATCGAACTTGTAGCCGGTGAAGAAATGCCGCGCGATGCGCAAAAAGGTGAAGGCATCCAGCTCGCTACCGGCGTGGCCGGCCTCGGGGCCGTCCAGCTCGGCGTCGGCCCGGCGCAGCTCGGCCTCGGTGGCGTCTCGGATCTGGCGGAACTCCCGGTCGGCCAGCTCGAACAGGGCGGACAGCACGTTGATGCGCCGCTTCAGCTCGGGCGGGATGGATTTCTTGTACTTGATCCGGTGGTCCAGCACGCTCCAGGCGTCCTGGATGATGGTGCGAACCTGCAACTCGAAGGGCGCGCCGGCATGCCCGTCGCCCGGTCCTGCGCCAGCGCGCAGGCGCAGGTCCAGGTGCAGGCCCTTGTAGCCGAAGGACGATTCCGTCGCCTGTACCGCGCTGACCTTGTCGGTCACGTCGATGACCTCGAAGTGCGCCCGCGCAATGTCGGCTACGCGCGCCAGCTCGTCCTCGTACAGACATACCACGCGCACGCCGATCAGGTCGGTGATGCAATGCTGGATTTCGTAGGGCGCGCCCGACTCCTCCAGCGCCGCCCGGTACTTGCGGGCGAACTTGCGCAGGCACTCGTCGCGGTCCTTGACCCGGCCTTCCACCTTGGCCACCTCGACATCGCCGGCCTGCACCAGCAGCGCCTGCAGCCGCGCCACGTGCAGGGCGCAGGCCAGCTCCAGCGCCGTGCGCTCACGTTGGTACCAGGCGTGGAAGGCGGTTTCCTCGAGCGTCAATGGCGAAGTAGTGGACATGTGTGAATTGCGCAATGCGCGCCGATGGTAGTGCAGCCGCCCTTGCCGCTGGCCGCATGGTGTGCGACGCTCACGGCGTTCATGCATTTTCCCGCGCCAGACGATACGGCCGTCCCCCCTTCTGACAGCCGCGGCTATGTCGGCCTGGCCGCCGGCGTGCTGCTGACGGCGCTGCTCCTGGCCTTCGTGGGGTTGTTCTGGAGCGCCCAGGAGCAAGCCCGCACCGCCCGGCGCCAGCAGGTGTTCGATACCTCGGTGCTCCAGACCCTGGCCGCACTCAAGCACCGTCTGGCCACGTTCGAAACCATGCTGCGGGGCCTGCGCGGCTACCACGACGGCTCCCAGAGCATCGGCGTGGCCGAGTTCGAAGCGTATTACGAGGGACTGGCCCTGCCCGCCAACCTGCCCGGCCTGCAGATGCTGGCGCTGCTGGACGCCCCCGGCGCGGATGCCGAGCCCGCCGCGGCCACCCTGGTCCAGCCTGCCAGCGCCCGAGCCAATCTGGAGCGCGACTCCCTGGGCCGTGCCCCGGGCCGCGACGCGCTGCAACGCGCACGCGACAGCGGCCGGCTGGCGCTGTCCGGCCTGCTGCGGCCGGCCGGCGACTCGTCCCCGCTGATGATGGCCCTGGCGCTGTACACGCCAGGTGCAGAGCCGGCGGCGCCGGCGCAGCGGCGCAAGCGCCTGAAGGGCTGGGCAGTAGCCCAGCTCGACTTGGCCCAGGTGGTCTCCGAACTGCAGCCCGAGCTGCTGCAGGACGTCGCTTTGGCCATCCACGACGGCCCGGCCGTGGCCGGCAGCGCGCCGCTGTTCGCCTCGCATCCGGGCTATTCGCCTGCCAGTCTCAATGCGGCCCTGGAGGCCGTGGTTGCGCTCGACGTGGGCGGGCGGCGCTGGACGCTGGTGCTGTACCCGTTGCCGCCCTTCGAGCAGCGCTTCGAGGGCTCCGGCCACCACGCCATGGCACTGCTGGGCATGGCCTTCAGTGTGCTGGCAGGCTGGTTTCTGGCCGTGCAGATCAACGGGCGCCGCCGCGCCGTAGCGCTGGCGCACGCCATGACGCATGAACTGCGCCAGGCCCGCGACGCACTGGAGGACACCCTGAACGCCGTGCCCGACCTGCTGCTGGAGGTGGACCAGGAGGGACGCATCCTGCACCTGCGCTCTTCCCGCACCGACCTGGCCGGCATGCCGCAGGCGCAGATCGGCCACACCCTGGCCGAGGTGCTGCCGGCGCGCTCCGCGTCGGAGTTCATGGCCGCGCTGCGGGAAGCGCGCGAACAGGGCTATTCCGAGGGCCGGCAGTACAGCGTGCCCCTGCCGGGCGGGCGGCGCTGGTTCGAGCTGTCGGTGGCGCGCAAGGGCCCGGCCGCCGGGCCGGACCACTACATCGCGTTGGCACGCGACGTGACCCGCCGCCACGACGCCGAGGCCGCCATGCACAGCCTGGCGCACTACGACACGCTCACCGGCCTGCCCAACCGCCGCCTGCTGCTGGAGCGCATGCGGCACGCCCTGCAGGTCTGCCGCGATCAGGGCACGCACGGGGTGCTGCTGTACCTGGACCTGGACCATTTCAAGCAGATCAACGACGCTCGCGGCCACGGCGTGGGCGACAGCCTGCTGCTGCAGACGGGCCAGCGCCTGCTGGGCCTGGCCAGCGGCCAGGACACGGTGGCGCGCCTGGGAGGCGACGAATTCGTCTGGCTGGTGCCCGGCCTGGCCGGCCTGCCGACGCAGGCGCGCGCCCAGGCCGAGAAGCTGGCAGGGCGCCTGAGCCAGGCCGTGGCCCAACCCTACGAGGTCGAGGGCCTGCGCTACAGCGCCAGCGCCAGCGTGGGCGCGGCCCTGTTCCCGCAGCCCGGCCAGGGCGTGGTCGACCTGCTGCGCGAGGCCGACACGGCCATGTACCGGGCCAAGGAACAGGGCCGGGCCCAGGTGTGCTTCTTCGAGCCCGGCATGCACGACCAGGCCCAGGAGCGCCTGGCGCTGGCGCAGGACCTGCAAAGCGCCGTGGCCGACGGCGCCCTGCAGGTCTACGCCCAGCCGCAGGTGAATGGGGCCGGGCGGCTGACCGGCGCCGAGCTGCTGCTGCGCTGGCACGACCCGCGCCGCGGCGCCGTGCCGCCCGAGCGCTTCATCGCCGCGGCCGAGGAGAGCGGGCTGATCTCCCGCATGGGCTCGGACGTGCTGCGCCAGGCCTGCGACACGCTGGCACTGCTGGCGCGCCGGGGGCGGCGGCTGGCCATCTCGGTCAACGTCAGTCCGCGGCAGTTCCGCCAGCCGGACTTCGTGCAGCAGGTGCGCGCTGCCCTGCAGGGCAGCGGCGCACCGGCGCAGCAGCTCACCCTGGAGGTCACCGAAGGCCTGCTGCTGGAGAACTGGCAGGCCACGGCCGAGCGCATGCACGAGCTGGTGGCGCTGGGCGTGCGCCTGTCCATCGACGACTTCGGCACCGGCTACTCCAGCCTGGCCTATCTGAAGAAGCTGCCGTTGTACGAGCTGAAGATCGACCGCAGCTTCGTGCAGGACGTGCCGCAGGACGACAACGACGCGGCCATCGTGCGCGCCATCGTCGCCGTGGCGCACCACCTGCGCCTGCAGGTGGTGGCCGAAGGGGTGGAAACGCAGGCCCAGGCCGACTTCCTGCGCCAGCACGGCTGCGATGCGCTGCAGGGCTACCTGTATGGGCGGCCCATGCCGCTGGCGCAGTGGCTGCAGGGCCTGGAAGACCGCGCGGACTGAGCCCGGTCAGCCGGCGGCGACGGCCGCGCCGGGCTTGGTGCGCGCCAGCTGCATGACCTGGCGCGCCGGCAGGGCCTTCAGGCGGTGCTCGCTCCACACCTGGCGCCAGCGGCGCGCCCCGGGCAGGCCGGCGCGCAGGCCCAGCATGTGGCGCGCGATCGCGTACCAGTGCGTGCCATGCTGCGCGGCCTCGCGCTCCATGTAGGCCACCATGTCTTCCTCGACCTGCTCGCGCGTCAGGGCGCTGGCGGGCTGGCCGAAGAACTGCTCGTCCCAGCGCGCCAGCCACCAGGGGTTGTGGTAGGCCTCGCGCCCGACCATCACGCCGTCGACCTGCGCCAGCTGCTCGTGCACCGCCTCGTCGCTGGCGAAGCCGCCGTTGACGGCGATGGTCAGCTGGGGAAAGTCGCGCTTGAGCTGCGCCACCACCTCATAGCGCAGCGGCGGGATCTCGCGGTTTTCCTTCGGGCTCAGGCCCTTGAGCCAGGCGTTGCGGGCGTGGGCGATGAATACGCTGCAGCCGGCCTCGGCCACCGTGCCCACGAAGTCGCGCACGAAGCCGTAGTCCTCCACCCGGTCGATGCCGATGCGGTGCTTGACGGTGACGGGGATCTGCACCGCATCGCGCATGGCCTTGACGCAGTCGGCCACCAGCTGCGGCTCGTTCATCAGGCAGGCGCCGAAGGCGCCGCGCTGCACGCGCTCGCTGGGGCAACCGCAGTTCAGGTTGACCTCGTCATAGCCCCAGTCCTGCGCCAGGCGCGCGCACTGCGCCAAGTCCTGCGGCTCGCTGCCGCCCAGCTGCAGCGCCACGGGATGCTCGGCGGCGTCAAAGCGCAGGTGCCGCGCCACGTCGCCGTGGATCAGCGCGCCGGTGGTCACCATCTCGGTGTAGAGCAGGGCGTGGCGGCTCAGCAGCCGGTGCAGGTAGCGGCAGTGGCGGTCCGTCCAGTCCATCATGGGCGCGACGGACATGCGCCAGAACGCCGGGGCAGGGGAGGAAGAGGCGGCTTGCACGGTGGGCGTGGAATATGGGTGTTTTTGGCCTCCAGCGCTTATTTGTAAAGCGCTGGCAGCTATCAAATCAGGAGTAAGCGCGCTCAGCGCCGGGCGTACAGGGCCTCGATGGCGGCGCCGTAGTGGGCCACCAGATTGTTGCGCTTGAGCTTGAGCGTGGGGGTCATGAAGCCGTTTTCAATCGTCCACGGCTCGCGCACCAGGTGCACGGCGCGCGGCACGGCGTAGCGCGCAAAGCCGGCGGCGCTGCGCTCGATGCGCGCCAGCGCGGCGCGCAGCACCTGGGGGTCAGCTAGGCTCTCGGGGGCGTCCGCGTCCAGGCCCAGCTGACCGGTCAGCTGGCGCCATTCGTCGTTGTTGACCACGGCCAGGGCGGCAATGAAGGGGCGGTTCTCGCCCACCACCAGGGCCTGGCCGAACAGCGGGTCGCCCGTGATGGCCAGCTCCAGGTCGGCCGGCGGCACCTTCTCGCCAGTGGAGGTGACGATGATTTCCTTGATGCGCCCCAGGATGCGGATGCGGCCCTGCACGATCTCGGCCTGGTCGCCGGTGGACAGCCAGCCTTTGGCATCCAGCACGCGCGCCGTGTCCTCGGGCCGCTTCCAGTAGCCCTTCATGACGATGGGCCCGCGCACCTGCAGCTCGCGGTTGTCGCCGATGCGCACCTCAACGCCCGGCAGGGCGCGGCCGACGGTGGAGGGATCGTTGTCGTCCAGCGTGTTGCAGCTGACCACGGGCGTGGTCTCGGTCATGCCGTAGCCCTGCACCAGCGGCAGGCCCAGGCCCAGGAAGCAGCGGGCGATGGTCGGCGACAGCGGCGCGCCCCCGCTCACGGCCACGCGCAGCCGCCCGCCGAACTGCGCCAGCAGCGGCGCGGCCACCAGGGCGCGCAGCAGCGGCCAGGGCAAGGCGCGCGCCCAGCCGCCCGCGCCTTCGTCGACCGGCGCCGGCAGGCCCTGGGCGGCGCAAAAGCGGCGCCAGCCCGCGGCCTGCGCGGCCTCGAACAGTTGCATCCTCCAGGGCGAGCCCGACAGCTTTTCCAGCACCTTGGCGTGCACGCGCTCGTAGATGCGCGGCACCGACACCAGCACCGTCGGGCGCACCTGCTTCAGGTCGTCGGCCAGCAGCGCCACCGAGCGGGCGTAGGCCACGCAGCTGCCGGCGGCCATCGCCAGGTAGTAGCCGGCCGTGCGCTCGAAGGTGTGCGACAGCGGCAGGAAGGACAAAAACACGTCCTGCGGTGTGGGGACGATGCGCGCCAGCACGGCGTTCACGTCAGCCATCACATTGGCGTGGGTCAGCATCACGCCCTTGGGCTTGCCGGTGGTGCCGCTGGTGTAGACGATGGCGGCAAGGTCTTCAGGCGCCGGCGCCGGTGGCAGGGGCGTGCCAGGCGCGGCGTGCGCCAGCCAGTCGGCCAGGGCGGCGACGGGCACGCCGTCGCCAGCGGCCGGCAGCCCGCCAGCGGGCGGTTCGGTGACGACCACGCCCTGCAGGTGCGGCAGAGCCTGGCCGGTGGCGCGCACGCGCTCCCACTGCGCATGCTCGGCCACCACCAGCATGGAGACCTCGGCGTCGGCCAGGATGTAGGCGATGCTGCCCGGGTTGTCGATGGCGTGCAGCGGCACGGGCACGCAGCCGGTGGCCAGCAGCGCCTGGTCCAGGCTCATGGCGTCCAGCCCGTTGGGCAGCAGGATGGCGACCCGTGCGCCGGCGGGCAGGCCGCTGGCGGCGATTGCCCGGCTCCACTGCTGCACGCGCTCGCCGGCCTGCGCCCAGGTCACGCTGAGCCACCGGCCGGCGGCCTCGTCCCACTGCCGGTAGGCCTCGCCTTCAGGGGTGGCGCGCACGCGCAGGGCCAGCAGTTCGGGCAGCGTCCGGGCGGCGCTCAGGTCGGGGGCAAAAGCAGTCATGTGGCGCAAGAAAAAGCCGCTGGATGGGCGTCCGGCGGCACTGGGGAAAACCCGAAATGATAGCGACCGGCCCTCGGCCAGCCTTTTTTCAGCCCGCGGCTTCCAGCCCGTTGGCGAAGTGCCGCTCCATGGCCTGCACCGTGCCCTGCACGTCGCGCGCACGCAGGGCGGCCATGAGGGCCTCGTGCTCGGCCAGCGACTCTTCGATGCGGCCCTGGCGCAGCAGCGAGTTGTGGCGGTTGAGCTTCATGACCTTGCGCAGGTCGGTCACCACCTGGCTGCGCCAGCGGTTGTCGGCCATCTCCAGAAGGCGCATGTGGATGCGCTCGTTGATGGCAAAGAAGCGTTCCCGGTCGCCGGTGGCGCCGGCCAGCTCGGCGTGCAGGCCGTCCAGCTCGCGCAGCTGCGCCGGTGTGGCATGGGCGGCCACGGCGGCGGCGGCGTCGCGCTCCAGCAGCGACAGCAGGTGGTAGACGTCGCGCAGGTCTTTTTCGCTCATCTCGGTGACGTAGGCGCCGCGGCGCACCTTCATGGTCACCAGGCCCTCGGCGGCCAGCACCTTCAGCGCCTCGCGCAGGGGCGTGCGGCTGATGCCGAACTCCTCGGCGATCTTCAGCTCGTCGATCCAGCTGCCCGGCTCCAGTTCGCGCCGGAAGATGCGCTGGCGCAATTGCTCCGCCACCTGTTCGTACAGGGCGCGGGGAGTGAGGGAGACAGCGGACATGGTGCGCGAAATGTAGCGCATAAAAACTAAGAATTAATAATTATGGTTCGGGTAAACTCTGGTGATCTGCGAACGGCGGTACAGCCGGCACGCGCCCCATTGCTACCTTTGCGAAAGCATCACGCCCCATGAGCCAGCCTCCCGCACCCTCATTCGCGCCCGCCAGCCTGCAGGATTGGGCCAAGTCCGCCGCCAAGTCCGCCCCGGGCGGCGACGTGCAGGCTCTGAACTGGATCACGCCGGACGGCATCACCGTGAAGCCGCTGTACACCGCCGAGGACACGGCCGGCCTGCCCTACGCCAACACGCTGCCGGGCTTCGAGCCCTACCTGCGCGGCCCGCAGGCCACCATGTACGCCGTGCGGCCCTGGACCATCCGCCAGTACGCGGGCTTCTCGACGGCCGAGGAATCCAACGCCTTCTATCGCAAGGCCCTGGCCGCGGGCGGGCAGGGCGTGTCGGTGGCCTTCGACCTGGCCACGCACCGCGGCTATGACAGCGACCACCCGCGCGTGACGGGCGACGTGGGCAAGGCCGGCGTGGCGATCGACAGCGTGGAGGACATGAAGATCCTGTTCGACGGCATTCCGCTGGACAAGGTCTCCGTCTCAATGACCATGAACGGCGCCGTGCTGCCGGTGCTGGCCGGCTACGTGGTGGCGGCCGAGGAGCAGGGCGTTTCTCAGGAGCAGCTCTCGGGGACCATCCAGAACGACATCCTCAAGGAGTTCATGGTCCGCAACACCTATATCTACCCTCCGAAGCCGTCGATGCGCATCATCGGCGACATCATCGAGTACACGAGCAAGAACATGCCCAAGTTCAACTCGATCTCGATCTCGGGCTACCACATGCAGGAAGCAGGGGCCAACCAGGCGCTGGAGCTGGCCTTCACGCTGGCCGACGGCAAGGAATACGTGAAGACGGCGATTGCCAAGGGCATGGACGTGGACGACTTCGCCGGGCGGCTGTCGTTCTTCTGGGCCATCGGCATGAACTTCTACCTGGAGATCGCCAAGATGCGCGCCGCGCGCCTGCTGTGGTGCCGGATCATGAAAGGCTTTGACGCCAAGAAGCCCAAGAGCCTGATGCTGCGCACGCACTGCCAGACCAGCGGCTGGTCGCTCACCGAGCAGGACCCCTACAACAACGTGGTGCGCACCACCATCGAGGCCATGGCGGCCGTCTTCGGCGGCACGCAGAGCCTGCACACCAACGCGCTGGACGAGGCCATCGCCCTGCCCACCGAGTTTTCCGCCCGCATCGCGCGCAATACCCAGCTGATCATTCAGGAAGAAAGCCACATCACCAACGTCATCGACCCCTGGGCCGGCTCCTACATGATGGAAAAGCTGACCCAGGACATGGCCGACGCCGCCTGGAAGATCATCGAGGAGGTCGAGGCCATGGGCGGCATGACGGCCGCCGTGGATTCGGGCTGGGCCAAGCTGAAGATCGAGGCGGCCGCCGCGGAGAAGCAGGCGCGCATCGACTCCGGCAAGGAGGTCATCGTCGGCGTGAACAAGTACAAGCTGGCCAAGGAAGACCCCGTCGACATCCTGGAGGTGGACAACGTCAAGGTGCGCGACAGCCAGATCGCGCGCCTGAACGATATCAAGCAAAAACGCGATCAAACCCGCGTCAGCCAAGCGCTGGCTGCTCTCACTTCTGCAGCAGAGTCGGGCCAGGGCAACCTGCTGGACCTGGCCATTCAGGCCGTCCGCGCCCGCGCCACGGTGGGCGAGGTGTCCGACGCGCTGGAGCAAGTCTTTGGGCGCCACCGCGCCGATACGCAAAAGGTGACCGGTGTGTACGCAGCCGCTTATGACTCGGCCGAGGGCTGGGAAAAACTCAAGGGCGAGATCGACTCCTTCGCCGAGCAGCAGGGCCGCCGCCCGCGCGTGATGATCGCCAAGCTGGGCCAGGACGGCCACGACCGCGGTGCCAAGGTGGTGGCCACGGCCTTCGCCGACCTAGGCTTCGACGTGGACATGGGTCCGCTCTTCCAGACGCCCGAAGAATGCGCCCGCCAGGCCATCGAGAACGACGTGCACGCCGTGGGCGTCTCCACGCTGGCTGCCGGGCACAAGACGCTGGTGCCGGCCATCATCGAATCGCTCAAGGAGCAGGGCGCCGACGACATCATCGTCTTCGTCGGCGGCGTGATTCCCCAGCAGGACTACGACTATCTGTACAGCGCCGGCGTGAAGGGCATCTACGGCCCCGGCACGCCCATCCCGGCCAGCGCCAAGGACGTGCTGGAGCAGATCCGCAAGGCCACGGCGTGACGCCTGACGTGCTGCTTCAGGGCATCGTGGCGGGCAGCGGCGCCGTACAGCGCCGCGCCATCGCCAAGGCCATCACGCTGCTCGAATCCACCCGCGCCGACCACCGGGCGCAGGGCGACGAGCTGCTCACCGCGCTGCTGCCGCACACGGGGCGGGCCCTGCGGCTGGGCATCAGCGGCGTGCCGGGCGTGGGCAAGAGCACCTTCATCGAGGCGCTGGGCCTGCACCTGATCGCGCAGGGGCTGAAGGTGGCGGTGCTGGCCATTGACCCGTCGTCCACCGTCTCGGGCGGTGCCATCCTGGGCGACAAGACGCGCATGGAGCACCTGTCGGTGCACCCCGATGCCTACATCCGCCCCAGCCCGTCCAGCGGCACGCTGGGCGGCGTGGCCGAGAAGACGCGTGAATCCATGCTGGTGTGCGAGGCCGCAGGCTACGACGTGGTCATTGTCGAAACCGTGGGCGTGGGCCAGAGCGAGATCGCGGTGCAGGGCATGACGGACATGTTCGTGGTGCTGCAGCTACCCAACGCCGGCGACGATCTGCAGGCCATCAAGAAGGGCGTGATGGAGCTGGCCGACCTGGTGGTCATCAACAAGGCCGACATCGACCCGCACGCCGCCATGCGCGCGCAGGCGCAGATCACCTCCAGCCTGCGGCTGCTGATGCTGCACGGCAATCCCGACCACGACTGGAAGGCCGGGCTGGTATGGCGGCCCAAGGTCATCACCATCAGCGCGCTGCAAAGCCAGGGAGTGGACGAGTTCTGGGCCGCTGTTACCGACTTTCGCGCGCAGCAGACCGCCAACGGCCGCCTGGCCGCGCGGCGCGAGCGCCAGGCGCTGGCCTGGATGTGGGAGCGCATCGACGCCGGCCTGAAACAGGCCTTTCGCGCGCACCCGCGGGTGCGCCAGCTGCTGCCCGGCCTGCAGGCCGACGTGGCGGCGGGGCGCATCGCGGCCAGCACAGCAGCACGAAATCTGCTCGCAGCCCAGGCAGGGCAAGCGCAAGCAGCTATCAGTTAAATAGCATTCAACCGAAGAGAGCAAGCATGCAAACCATCCTCGACCAACTGGAGAAAAAGCGCGAACTCGCCCGCCTGGGCGGGGGCCAGAAGCGCATCGACGCCCAGCACAAGAAGGGCAAGCTGACGGCGCGCGAGCGCATCGAGCTGCTGCTCGATGACGGCACGTTCGAGGAATGGGACATGTTCGTCGAGCACCGCTGCACCGACTTCGGCATGGAGGGCACCAAGATCCCCGGGGACGGCGTGGTCACGGGCTACGGCATGATCAACGGCCGCCTGGTGTTCGTCTTCAGCCAGGACTTCACCGTCTTCGGCGGCGCCCTGAGCGAAACCCACGCCGAGAAGATCTGCAAGGTCATGGACCAGGCCATGAAGGTGGGCGCACCGGTCATCGGCCTGAACGACTCGGGCGGCGCGCGCATCCAGGAGGGCGTGGCCAGCCTGGGCGGCTACGCCGACGTGTTCCAGCGCAACGTGCTGGCCAGCGGGGTGGTGCCGCAGATCAGCATGATCATGGGCCCCTGCGCCGGCGGCGCCGTGTATTCGCCGGCCATGACGGACTTCATCTTCATGGTCAAGGACAGCTCGTACATGTTCGTGACCGGCCCGGACGTGGTGAAGACCGTGACGCACGAGGAGGTGACGGCCGAGGAGCTGGGCGGCGCCATCACCCACACCACCAAGAGCGGCGTGGCCGACATGGCCTTCGAGAACGACGTGGAGGCGCTGATGATGCTGCGCCGCCTGTACAACTACCTGCCGCTGAACAACCGCGAAAAGGCGCCCGTGCGCCCGAGCAACGACCCGGCCGACCGCGCCGACATGAGCCTGGACACCCTGGTGCCGGCCAATCCCAACCAGCCGTACGACATGAAGGAGCTGATCGTCAAGACGGTGGACGACGGCGACTTCTTCGAGCTGCAGCCCGACTACGCCAAGAACATCATCATCGGCTTCGCCCGCATGGAAGGGCAGACCGTGGGCATCGTCGCCAACCAGCCGCTGGTGCTGGCCGGCTGCCTGGACATCAAGAGCAGCATCAAGGCCGCGCGCTTCGTGCGTTTTTGCGACGCCTTCAACATCCCCGTGGTCACCTTCGTGGACGTGCCCGGCTTCATGCCCGGTACGTCGCAGGAGTACGGCGGCATCATCAAGCACGGCGCCAAGCTGCTCTTTGCCTACGCCGAGTGCACGGTGCCGAAGATCACCGTCATCACCCGCAAGGCCTATGGCGGCGCGTACGACGTGATGAGCTCCAAGCACCTGCGCGGCGACGTGAACCTGGCCTGGCCCAACGCCGAGATCGCCGTGATGGGCGCCAAGGGCGCTGTGGAGATCATCTTCCGCGAGGACAAGAACGACCCCGTGAAGCTGGCCGCCCGCGAAGCCGAATACAAGGAGCGCTTTGCCAACCCGTTCGTGGCCGGCGCGCGCGGCTTCATCGACGACGTGATCCTGCCGCACGAGACGCGCAAGCGCATCTGCCGCAGCCTGGTCATGCTGCGCGAGAAGAAACTCGAGAACCCGTGGCGCAAGCACGGGAACATTCCGCTGTAAGCACCAGAAGAACAAGAACGAGCAACCGGAGTTCACCCAACCATGTTCACCAAAATCCTGATTGCCAACCGCGGCGAAATTGCCTGCCGCGTGATCGCCACGGCGAAAAAGATGGGCATTGCCACCGTCGCCGTCTACTCCGACACCGACAAGGAAGCCCGCCACGTCAAGCTGGCCGACGAGGCCGTGCGCATCGGCGCCGCGCCCAGCCGCGAGTCCTACCTGCTGGCCGACAAGATCATCGAGGCCGCCAAGCAGACCGGCGCGCAGGCCATCCACCCCGGCTATGGTTTCCTGTCGGAAAACGAAGCCTTCGCCCAGCGCTGCGAGGATGAGGGCATTGCCTTCATCGGCCCCAAGGCGCATTCGATTGCCGCGATGGGCGACAAGATCGCATCCAAGAAGCTGGCCAACGAGGCCAAGGTCAACACCATCCCCGGCTACAACGACGCGATCTCCGGACCCGAGCAGGCCGTGGAGATCGCCAAGGGCATCGGCTACCCGGTGATGATCAAGGCCAGCGCCGGCGGCGGCGGCAAGGGCCTGCGCGTGGCCTTCAACGACAAGGAGGCGTACGAGGGCTTTGCCAGTTGCCAGAACGAGGCGCGCAACAGCTTCGGCGACGACCGCGTGTTCATAGAGAAGTTCGTGCAGGAGCCGCGCCACATCGAGATCCAGGTGCTGGGCGACAGCCACGGCAACGTGATCTACCTGAACGAGCGCGAATGCTCCATCCAGCGCCGCCACCAGAAGGTCATTGAAGAGGCACCAAGCCCCTTCATCAGCGACGCCACGCGCAAGGCCATGGGCGAGCAGGCCGTGGCGCTGGCCAAGGCGGTCAAGTACCAATCCGCCGGCACGGTGGAGTTCGTGGTCGGCAAGGACCAGGACTTCTACTTCCTCGAAATGAACACCCGCCTGCAGGTGGAGCACCCGGTGACCGAGTGCATCACCGGCCTGGACCTGGTGGAACTGATGATCCGCGTTGCCGCGGGCGAGAAGCTGCCTTTGAGCCAGGCCGACGTCAAGCGCGAGGGCTGGGCCATGGAGTGCCGCATCAACGCCGAGGACCCGTTCCGCAACTTCCTGCCCTCCACCGGCCGGCTGGTGCGCTTCGCCCCGCCCGAGGAGACGATGTTCCAGGCCGACACGGACAAGCGCTGGGGCGTGCGCGTGGACACGGGCGTGTACGAGGGCGGCGAGATCCCGATGTACTACGACTCGATGATCGCCAAGCTCATCGTGCACGGCCAGGACCGCGACGACGCCATCCAGAAGATGCGCGCCGCGCTCAACGGCTTCGTGATCCGCGGCATCTCCAGCAACATTCCCTTCCAGGCGGCGCTGCTGGCGCACCCCAAATTCGTCAACGGCCAGTTCAACACCGGCTTCATCGCCGAGCACTACGCCCATGGCTTCTCCGCCGAGGACGTGCCGCACGACGACCCAGATTTCCTGGTGGCGCTGGCCGCTTTCATGCACCGGCGCTACCGCGCCCGCGCCTCGGGCATCAGCGGCCAGCTGGCCGGCCATGGCGTGAAGGTGGGCGAGGAGTTCGTCGTCGTCACCCTAGGCCACGAGGGCCAGAACGTGCAGCATCCGGTGTCGGTGACGGATTTCGACACCCAGTCCGGCGCCAGCGTGGTGCACGTGGGCGGCAAGGACTACCGCATCAGCAGCACCGCCACGCTGGGGCAGATCCGCGTGCAGGGCGCCTGCAATGGCCAGGGCTTCACGGCGCAGGTCGAACGCGGCGCGGGCAAGAACCCGCTGGCGCTGCGCATCGCGCACAACGGCACGCAGGTCGAGGCGCTGGTGCTGTCGCCCCTGGGCGCGCAGCTGTACGAGCTGATGCCGTACAAGGCGCCGCCGGACCTGTCCAAGTTCCTGCTCTCGCCCATGCCGGGCCTGCTGGTGCAGGTGGCCGTGGAGCCCGGCCAGAAGGTGCAGGCGGGCGAGCGCCTGGCCGTCATCGAAGCGATGAAGATGGAGAACGTGCTGTTTGCCGCGCAGGACGGCGTGGTCGGCAAGATCGTGGCCGGCAAGGGCGAGTCACTCAGCGTGGACCAGGTGATCCTGGAATTTGAATGAAATCGGCCTCCAGCGCTTGCCAGGCAAGCGCTGGCAGCTATCAAATAAGGAGTAACCAGTGAACGTCGAGACACGCCCCTTCAAGGTGCTGGGCATCCAGCAGGTGGCCATCGGGGGCCCCGACAAGACGGCCATGCGGCGGCTATGGGTGGACATGCTGGGCCTGGAGCAGACCGGCAGCTTCACCAGCGAGCGCGAGAACGTGGACGAGGACATCCTGACCATGGGGCAGGGTGCCCACAAGGTCGAGGTGGACCTGATGCAGCCGCTGGACATCGACAAGAAGCCGGCCGTGCACACCACGCCGCTCAACCACATCGGCCTGTGGATCGACGATCTGCCGAAGGCGGTGGAGTGGCTCACTGCCAAGGGTGTGCGCTTCGCGCCGGGCGGCATCCGCAAGGGCGCAGCGGGGTATGACATCACCTTCCTGCATCCCAAGAGCAACGAGGAGTTTCCGATTGCGGGCGAAGGCGTGTTGATCGAGCTGGTGCAGGCGCCGCCGGAGGTGATCGCCACGCTGGGCTGAATTTCAGCCGTTGCAATCCACAAGGCCCAGGTCTTCGACCTGGGCTTTTTTTTCGTCCATCCCAAGCAGCCTGCCCTGGTTTCGTCGCCCAAGTTAAAAGCGAATTGAAGGCTGATGAGGACTGTTCGGCGCTGCAGCCGTGGTTGCTGAGTGCGAATGGCAAGTCGCCAATAAGTTGCCGGAAAAACCTTCTTTTTGTCGCCAACAGCTGCCTAGTGCCGGCAAAAATAACTGGAAAAGCCATCTTTTGACGACAGGAAATCCGTCCTGCCTTTTTCACAATCAGCCCTTTCATTCAGCATGTGCAAATGGCCAGAATTGCCGGCCATGACCACTGCCACCCTGCAATTCATTCCTCCCGTCAGCCCTTCGCAGACGCCGTCCGGCACACGCTGGAGCGTTGACGCCGTGCAGTCCCTGTTGGATCTACCCTTCATGGAGCTGCTGTGGCGCGCACAGACCGTGCATCGCCAGCACTGGCCGGCCGGCGACGTGGAACTGGCCACGCTGCTGTCGGTGAAAACCGGCGGCTGCCCGGAAAACTGCGGCTACTGCCCCCAGGCCGCTGCCTTCGACACCGGGGTGCAGGCGCACAAGCTGATGGACGTGGCCGAGGTCACGGCCGCCGCCCAGGCTGCCAAGGATGCTGGCGCCACGCGCTTTTGCATGGGCGCCGCCTGGCGCGCGCCCAAGGACCGCGACATCGAGAAAATGGCCGCGCTGATTGCCGCCGTGAAGGGCCTGGGCCTGCAGACCTGCGCCACGCTGGGCATGCTGGCGCCGCAGCAGGCCGAGGCACTCAGGGACGCCGGCCTGGACTATTACAACCACAACCTGGACACCGCCCCCGAGTACTACCAGGACGTGGTCAGCACCCGCCAATACCAGGACCGGCTGGACACCCTGGCCCACGTGCGCGCAGCCGGCATCAAGGTCTGCGCCGGCGGCATCATCGGCATGGGTGAGGCGCCGGTGCACCGCGCCGGGCTGATCGCGCAGCTGGCCAACCTCGATCCGTACCCGGAGTCCGTGCCCATCAACAGCCTGGTGCGCGTGCCCGGCACGCCGCTGGCGGACAGCGAGGCGGTGGATCCGCTGGACTTTGTGCGCGTCATTGCCGCGGCCCGCATCACCATGCCGCGCGCCCGCGTCCGCCTGTCGGCAGGCCGTCAGCAGATGGGCGAGGCCGTGCAGGCGCTGTGCTTTCTGGCCGGTGCCAATTCCATCTTCTACGGCGACAAGCTGCTGGTGACGGGCAATCCCGAGGCGCAGGACGACGCGCGGCTGCTGGCCCGGCTGGGCCTCAACGCCCATCCTGCAGCATCCGCCTTGCAGGTGTGAGGGACACAGCGGCCTTGGCGTAGCCGCGCCAGGGCGCGTTGCCCTCGGGCAGGCGCGCGTCGATGTTGCCCAGGTGCCAGTGGGCGCTGCTCTGCAGGCCCTGCAGCTCGTCCCAGCGCAATGGCACTGAGATGCCCAAGCCGGGCCGCGCCCGCACCGACCACGCGCTCACCGTGGTGGCGCCAAAGCCGTTGCGCAGCCAGTCCACAAAGATGCGGCCCACACGGTTGCGCGGCCCGGCCTTGGCCACAAAGCGCTGCGGCAGCGTGCGCGCCAGGTGCTGCACCACCGCTTGCGAGAACTCGCGCACCGTGTCCCAGTCGTGCAGCCGCTTGATGGGCGTGATCACATGCAAGCCCTTGCCGCCGCTGGTTTTCAGAAAGGCGGGCAGACCCAGCTCCTCCAGCAGCACCCGCACCAGTTCGGCGCCTTCCAGCACCTGTTCCCAGGCCACGCCCTCGCCCGGGTCCAGGTCGAAGGCCAGGCGGTCGGGCCGGTCGATGCGGTCTCGGCGGGCGTTCCAGGTGTGCAGCTCCACCACGTTCATCTGCGCTGCCTGGGCCAGGCCCGCGGCGTCGGGCACCTCCAGCAGCGGCGGATGGCCCTCATAGAGGCGCGGATCCAGCTCGCGCAGGCCGGGGAGGGCGCCCTTGTAGAGGTGCCGCTGGAAGATGCGGGACCCCTGCACGCCGGCCGGGGTGCGCACCACCGACACCGGGCGCTGCGCCAGATGCTCCATCATCAAAGGCGCCACCTGCGCGTAGTAGCGCACCAGGTCGAGTTTGGTGGCGCCCGTCGAGGGGTCGATGACGCGGCTGGGGTGGGTGACGCGCAGCTCGCCCACCTGCTCTGCGCCCCTGCCGGCGCGCGCAGGTTTGCTTGAGCCGGATGCCGCGGCGTGTGTGGGCTGCGGAGCAGGGCGCTCGGGCACGATGGCGGCGGCGGGCTTGTCCTCGCGCAGACCATGGAACACCGCATGGCGCACGCGCCTGTCGCGCGTCCAGCCGGCGAAGGCCACCTCGGCCATCAGCTCGGGCCGCACCCAGTGCGGGCGGCCGGCGACATGGGTGCGGTGCGCGAAGGGCGGCTCGGGAACCTCCAGCACCTGCAGCCGGGTGGCCAACTCCTGCAGGGACTGGCGGGTGAACCCCGTGCCTACGTTGCCGGCATAGCGCAGCGCGCCGGTTTCCTCATCGTGCACGCCCAGCAGCAGCGAGCCCAGGCCGGTGCGGGTGCCCTTGGGATCGGTGTAGCCGACGATAACGAACTCCTGCCGCTGGCCGCACTTGAGCTTGACCCAATCCGCAGATCGCGCGGACACGTAGGGCGCATCGCGGCGCTTGCCGATCACCCCTTCAAAGCCCAGCTTGCAGGACGATGCGAAGAGCTGGGCTGCGGGCGCGTCGAACGCTTCGCTCAGGCGCACGTGGTGCTCGTCGGCCTGTGCCAGTGCCTGCTCCAGGGCTGCGCGCCGCTGCACCAGTGGCAGTGCGCGCAGATCCCGGCCGTCCAGGAAGAGCAGGTCGAACGCGTAATAGACGACCTCGGCCGCTCCCTTGGCGTCGAAGGCGTTCTGCAGCGCCTGGAAGTCCGGCACGCCATGGCCGTCCTGCACCACGATCTCGCCGTCGAGCCAGGCAGACGCCAATCCCAGATGCGCGATGGCCTGCGCCAGGTGTGGCATGCGGGCCGTCCAGTCCTTGCCGGCGCGGGTGAGCAGCTTCACGTCCTGGCCATCAATGCGCGCCAGAATGCGATAGCCGTCGAACTTCAGTTCGTACAGCCAGTCCGCACGTGGCGTAGGGGGTTGATCCACCAGCGTGGCCAACTGCGGTGCGATGAAGTCGGGCAGGGCGGAGAGCTTCGCTGCGCGGCGTGAAGCGGGCTTGGGGAATGCCCGCACTGGCTGGCCGTGCACATCGGGCAAGGAGCCGACGCTGTCGGGCAACGCATCCACCACGCTGTAGTCAGAAGCGGCCCGCTCCAGCCCATCGCGTTCCTTGATGAGCAGCCAAGCGGGCTTGTTGCCGCCCCGGCCGCCCATGCGTACCAGCGTCCAGCGCCCCTGCAGCTTGTGGCCGTGCAGGACGAATTTGAGTTTGCCGCTGCGCAGGCCTTGCTCGGGCTCGTCCAGGGGTTCCCACGTGCCCTTGTCCCAGACGATGACGCGCCCACCACCGTACTGCCCCTTGGGGATCTCGCCCTCGAAGGTGTTGTAGGAGATCGGGTGGTCTTCTACCTGCACCGCCATGCGCTTGTCCGCCGAGTCGTAGCTGGGGCCCTTGGGCACGGCCCAGCTTTTCATGGTGCCGCCCAGTTCCAGGCGAAAGTCATAGTGCAGCCGCGTCGCCCAGTGCTTTTGCACGACGAAGCGCAGGGTGCCATGGCTGGGCGTGCCACCCTCCTGCGGCTCGGGCGTGATGGTGAAGTCGCGCTTTTGCCGGTAGGTGGACAGCGGATCGTCCTTACGCCGGGCCATAGCAACACTGGGCCTGCATGGTCAGGCCGCCTTGCGCTTGGCGCGCGATGATGCGGCGGTGGCTTTCTTGCCCGCGGCGGCCCGGCGCGCACCCGTCTTGGACGGGGCAGGGGATTTGCCTGAGGCGGCCTTGCGAGGCGGCTTCGCCGTCTCCTCTTCAGGCGCCTCCTTGTGGCGGCCCTGCAGGCTGCGGCGCAGCAGGCGGGTCAGGTCGACCACGTTGGATTCGGCATCGTCGGCCTGCAACGCTTCTTCCTCTACCACCTCGACCTCGCCCTCGCGCGCCTTGGTCTCGACCAGCTTGCGGATTTCCTCCGAAAAGGAATTGCGGAACTGGTCCGCGTCCCACTTCTGCGTCATGTCATCGACGAGCTGCAGTGCCATCTTCATCTCGGCCTCGCGCAGGCCTGCGGCCTTCTCGCCGGCGGGCGGCAGATTCAGCTCGTCGGACGAGCGCACCTCGCCGCCCCAGCGCATCAGGTTCAGCACCAGCGAGCGCCCGCAGGGCATCAGCATCGCCAGGTGCTGCTTGGTGTGGATGACGACCCGCGCCACGGCCACGCGGTTGCTCTTGCGCAGCGCCTCGCGCAGCAGCGCATACACCTTTTCGCCGCGCTTGACCGGAGCGATGTAGTACGGGCGCTCCAGATAGACGAAGGGGATCTCGTCGGCGTCGACGAAGGCCTCCAGCTCGATGGTCTGCGTGGTGCGCGGGTAGGCCGATTCGATCTCGTCGTCGGTCAGCACCACATAGCGGTCATGCCCGTACTCGACACCACGCACGATGTCTTGGGACGCGACCTCTTTGCCGGTCTTCTTGTTCACACGCTTGTAGCCCACTGGGTCCATGGTGCGGCGGTCCAGCCAGTCGAAGTCGATGCCGCTGCTGCGGGTGGCCGAGTACAGCGCCACGGGAATGTTGACCAGGCCGAAGCTGATGGCGCCTTTCCACATAGAGCGCGGCACGCGGCCTTTCGCCGCCTCCTTGCTTATCGCTGTACCTGCACCAGCCCTGGCTGCCATGGTGAATCCTCCGCGTCACGAATCGAGACGAGGCCCGGCCGCTGATGGTCGGATCGGGTCTGCCCATGCGCGGCAAGTTAGCGCGGCAATATCCCAGAGACCGTAGGACGATTCCAGACGAAGGCACTGCTGAAGCGCTGATCAGAATGCTTAGGTCTCAAATATTTAACATAATATACATCGTATCTACTACGGTTGGCGCTGTGCTGCGGGCGCTATTCGCTGTGGCTGGCTGGCCGTCCGCGCTGCGCTTGCGTACAGCCAGCCAGCCACTGCGCCGGCGCTTGCCCTTGACTGCTCGCCAGACCGCCGAGGCGCTGCGCGCATTGTTTCTCAAGCACGAGCGGACGACAGCTGTTGCCTGATCCTGGCGCTACGCGGCAGGCACGGCGCCTGGGCGTGCCGCGCGAATCCTCCCGATGACCTGATTGCCGCTGGCATAGCCACTGCGGGCGCGCTGGCGGCCTGATGCCCCCCTGGCATGGGGCACGCTGCGCGGGACAGCGGCCACATGGGGCGATGCCCCATACCCCTACACTCCGGCCATGGTCAAAGCAATGGCGGAATGGATGGCGCTGCATCCGTGGATCGCAGCGGCAGCGCTGGTGATCCTGGGGGCCATAGCCTGGGCGGCGCTGCGTCGGCTATGGGGTTCGAGACACCGGCCGGCAACGGCACTACGGTTGCGGTCACAGCGGGAACAGGCGCGGTTTGATCCCCGGTCGACGGACTACCAGCCGCGCCAGTATCGACGGGCGAAGCGGCGCGAGCGGTAGACGGCGGCGGCGGCAGCACGTAGGGATTGAAGGGGCGCGACTGCATCCAGTCGCGGCAAGCCTTGTCCCCCACCTCGGGCAGCCGCGAGCCATCGCCCGCGAAGCACGTGCATTCACCCCGAATGCACAGCGCGCCGGCGATGGTGGGCATGTGCACGACATGCCGCAGGTGGTCATAAGCCGGCGCCGTCCAGGGACGATCCGACAGGCGCGGGGCGAAATCAACGCGCTCATCAGGCGGGCCGCCGACGACCACGGGCGCAGTCGCTGGCGGGGCCTGAGGCGGCGCTGCTGCCGGCACAGGAGGCACCGCTGGCGCGGGCGCAGCGGCCACGGAGGCCGCAGGCGCCACCTTGGCCTGAATCATCTTCCAGGCTTTCCAGCCTAGGAAGCCGGTAAGGCCCAGGGCCGCAACCATGACCACCAGCATCCATGGCACGGAGCGCACAGGCTTGACGTGCATGGAGGCGCTTTTGTACTTGGCAAAAACGCGCTTCGGGAGCCGGTAGCGCTTCTTGATCGGGGCGTTTTTCCAGCCGGTGCGGCAGTTGTCGGCGCACTCGGGCCACTCGTACCACCAGCGGCCCAGGATGCCCAGGTCGCGCAGGTGCACGTGACGGCCGACGAGGGCGCGGACGTTGGAATCGACGAGGTTGGGCCCCTGGGTGATGACGTAGACATCCAGGCCACGGTGACGGTGGGTTTCCAGGGCTGCAACGTGGTCGGGCACCTTCTGGCCGGGGCCACGGGGCCGCCACACACGTTGCACCTCGTCAATGATGATGACGGCGCCATCAGGCACCACTTCGGGCCAGCGCTCGGGCTCGTCAAGCACCTCATGGGGTATCGCGAGCTCGGGAATACCGTTCACGTAGAGCTGCCTGCCCTGCCCCAACTCTTCGAGCATGGCGACAAGGGCGGCGCTCTTGCCGGTGCCGGGGGCGCCAGTGATCAGCGTGATCATGTCGCCTGCCCTGCCCCGCCCGTCGTCTGCAGCGCGAAGCGCTTCATCACCATCCAGGCGAGACCAGAAACGATTCCCCCGCTGGTGATGGCCATGGCTTCGAAGAAGCCGGACATTGCCAAGAGCTGGAGAACTTCGGGCAGCAATCCGGTGAATGCACCTTTGGCTGCATTCAGGGCGCCAGACAGGGCCGTATCGGCCCCTTCATACGTGGTGTAACCGAAGCCCAGGGCCACGAGGACGCGCGACACCAGGGGCCAAGAGATTTTGGCGAGCCATTCGGCGATGCCTTCCATTTAATCCCCCCTTCGGGTGAGGCCCATGAACGCCAGGACGGCGGACAGGTAGGCGAAGCCAATCAGTATCGGGCGGATGCCGGTTGCGAAGTCGCAAAGCAAGTCCCATCGGAAAGCCATTTGCTTTCCCATGATGACGAATTCCTTTGGAGCGGGACAACTACCGTTAGCAGGGCCGAAACCCTCCTCGCGGTTGATTGCAAGAGGAACCGTGCTTTGTTGCAGTGGCGTCGGGGTCAAGGTGCCGAGTTTTTGGCAGGCGACAATATCCGGGTGTTTTTCGCAGAGGGATTGCTGATCTTCGGGCTTTGGCTTGTCGTTTTCGCCTGGTTCGTTTTCTTCACCTTGGGACGGGTCATTATTATTCGATGGGCGATTAACGGGCTCCAAATCGACACGCCAGGGGTTATCTGGTTCTGGCGAGGGATTAATACGAATTCCGGGCCTTATGTACGGCTGATTTTGCGGCGATGGCTCGCCGTTAGGGTTGTAATCCGGGTTAGGCAATGGGTCACCCATTGGGATAAACCTGGGGCGATGCGACGGAGAAGGCCCGGGCTCGGGATTTACCCAAGGGCCGGGCGTCGGCTCAACGGGTAAAGGCGTCGGATATGGTAGCTCGCTAGGAACGGATTCCGGCATGGGCGTACCTGATAATCCATCCTCAAATTGAGGCTGTTGAACTGCTGGACTTAAGCAACCGGCAGGTGTGGCCTGCCATCCTGCTGGACAGCTTTGACCAGTACTGGCCCTTTCCCTGCTAACGTTACCAAAATTCTGCGGAGCCCAATTGGGATAGTTCTTATAACCGTGAAGACAGTTAGCACTATTCTCCGAGACTATCTCAGCGCGAAGAAACGGATAAGCATCGGTATTAGTCACGAGGGCTGCATGTGCAGCTCTACATGCAGCATCAGCAGAGGGATAGCTATTGCCGTTATACGTCCAATAAAACTCATATTGCTCCCCCTGCTCGGCCACTTGTCGCCAGACCTTTTCGACTTCATCCCAAACATAATTCGCAACGCCCAACCAAGTAGCAATACCTAATGCAGCCCTTAAAGCGGGATTGGCGAATATTACGCCAGCAGCAACGCGGGGGGCATTTGCAGCAAGACGGTAGGAAACCGGCATTGTTACTAGCCGGCCAGGGACCGGAACCCTAAGCCCATTGGGCTGATGAACGGTTCGACCGAACCAGCTATCGTTAGCGGATGTGGCATACCCGTACCCGCCGCCAGTGCGAGAAAACCCGGCAGGGTCAGCGGGGTATGCATAGCCAGCATGAGCAGCACCGCACAGGATGGCCAGAGCGGCGACTACCAGCGCCCGCAGATCAGCCATGCTGCCCCCAGGACGCCGACGAACGCGGCGAAGAATTCAGGTGTTGCCATCGTCTTTATCCCCTACGTGCCAGACGGTGCGGGCAATGAACACGACCGCATAGACGGCGAGCCAGACGCCAGCGACTGACCACCCGAGGGACAGCCCGTCTTCAACGCCGAGCAGGTTGCACGGCTGGGCCTGATAGGCCGCCGTGACGGTAATAGGAGCGCCGCCGCCCACTGGACGGAGCGCGTAGGAAATGCCGCTGTCAGACAGCGCGGCCAGCTCAACCACATGGGCCGAGCCGCCATGCTGAACAACAGCGCCGAGCTGCGACGATGCCGCAGCCTGGGCCGCCTGCGTGGCGGTGCCGTAGCAGGCGGCGCCTACTTGGAACGCCATGGGCCTATCCCTGCGGAGCGCATGAAGCGCACCGCGAACAGCGCCACGCGCGCCGATAGCACCGCAGCCGACACGATGGCCGCATTGAGGCCCATTTCGGCCAGCAGCGGCGCTATGGCGGGCATGCCTTACAGGCCCTTGCGAATGAACTTGAAGGCGTACACGGCCACGACAGCGGCCAACACGATGCCGGCCACGGTCAGCGCGTCGGCGCTCAGGTCATCGAGGGCGGTTTGCACGTTGGCCGGCACGGCGGCGTAGGCGCTGCCAGCGGTTGCAGCCAGGGCGGCGGGGATCAGGGCCAGACGGGCCTTCACAGACTTGGTCATTTCAGTTCCTTTCGAGGTTATGACCGGTGCGGGATTGCACCCGGCAGGGCACGGCGCTTCACAGCGGTGGCACCCTGGCGGCTGGAATCACGCGGGGACATGGGGACGGTCTCCAAGCCACGAGAACGGCCCGGATGGATCAACGCGGCGCGGCGTGTGCCGCACTCGGATAAAGCTGCGAAAACCAGCGCCTGTTGGTGCGAACTCAGAGAGCAGAAGCTCGCCCGTTTCGTCATTTCGATAGCCGCCTCCCGGCGCAGGTCGCCAGCGCTCGCAGACCGAAGCATTGCCCTGCACATACGCAGGCCACAGAACCCAGCGGCGGCAGCTGCGGCCAACATCGTCCAGGCCTCCACAGCCATGAATGCGTGCACCATGCGGATAGCTCCCAACGGTTTTGCTCTCCACCTTGGAGGCGTATTTCATGAGGTAGGCGACGGGGGCGCGGGCCTTCAGGCGGTTGCTCATGCCGTGCGGCCACATGGGCGGCTCAACGTGCACGAGGCCGCGGCGGTCGGTGCGGCGCCATGCGGTATCGGGCTTGGGCGGGGTCAGGCCACCGGCCAGCCAAATCACAACGTGGTAGTGAATGACGCCGCGCTGCTGAAGCTCGGCCACCCAGGCGTAGCGGACGGTTTTGGAGCCGGTGCGGGCGTAGTGCCAGCGGCGCAGGCCGTCCAGATACCGGCTGATGTGCTCGGGGCGCCAAGCGCTGTTGTCGCCGCGATAGGTGAGGGTCTGCATCCAGACCTGTTGGTTGCGCGGGCCGGCGTTGTGCAGGGCTTTGGCGGCAACGCCCAGGGACTTACGCAGGCGGGTTACGCGGCTGGCGTGGCGGTCAATCTCAATGACGTTTTCCGCCCAAGCAACGACCGCCGGGGCGGTCGTGCAAGTTGTTGATACTGAGACAAGCCCAGCCTTCGCGCTTCGCGCTGCGGCTTCTCGCGCGGTGCGCTCGGTAGAGCGCGCGCGCAGCCACTCAACGGCCTGCGCGCGGCGCGCTGCGCCGGCTGCTGCGGGGGTGGGCGTGCCGCGCATGGTCAGCAACCCCAGCCGATGACATGGCCAGCCCACGCGCGCAGCTTGGCGTCTGCCAAGTCAACGCGGCGCAGGTAGTCGGGGTGACGGTGGGGGCGCTCCAGCAGCTCGGCCAATCCGAGCTTGAGGGCGTAGAGGCGTTCGGCCTGGGCGGACACTTAGGCGCCCTCCCCGGCCACAGGCATTCCGCCCGCCATGTAGACCACATCCAGGCCGCCAATCTCGGGATCACGCGACAGCGTGACGGTGATGGCGTCCAGGGTGCGGGGGTGCTCGCCCTGCTGTTCGTCCAGCAGGGCCAGCAGCGCCGAGTGCACGGCGACGAGGCGCGCGGCGTGCATGGCTTCTTGCATGGCCGTCAGGCAGCGCGGGAGGCTGCGGGGGCGGCGACGGCGGCGGGCTTGAGGGGCACAAGCCGGGGGGACAGTGTCAGATCGCCGTTACGGTTGACGTACACGCTTTCGGGCGCGAGGGTGTAATCTCCGACGGGGTAGAACAGCGCGGCGCCCTGCTCGTTTTTGTCCAGGATGATCTCGACTTTTTCCGGGTACGGGTTGGGCTTGCCGCTGCGGTCGTAGGTGTGCATCCAGACCGTCTGGAAGTTCAGGGAATAGGCCTTGCCAGTGGCTTTGGCGTTGCCGCTTTGGTTGCGGACTTCCGTCGACGTTACGGAAACTTTGATCATGGTTACTCCGATGGGATGCGTTTACAAACCGTAAACGAACCGGAGTCTGTGTTAACTAGGTGTAAACATGAAATACGCACTTTCGCTTATTGACAAGGCATCGAAAATATGCGGGGGTGATGCTGCGCTATCGCGGCGCCTGAAAATTAGCAGGGCTGCCGTTTCGCTGATGAGGTCAGGAGAGAGGGCCGTAACCCCTGAAATTGCCGCAGAGCTGGCAGACATTGCCGGCGAGGATGCACGGCAAGCAGTGATTGACGCGGTAATAGAGCGCAACCAGGGAACAGAGAAAGGCCCTGTACTGCGGCAGATTTTGGGAAAGGCCCTAGCCGCTGGCGTGGCGGCAATGTCGGTTTTTTTCTACAGCGGAGACTCAATATCCGCTACCAAAACGATAGCAACGAAAGTTGACGCGCTATACATCGTATTTAATACAAATCATTAGAGCGAACCTCGACGCAGGACCGCTACCATGCCTCCATGACCTCCCAAAGACCTGTCCCTCCCACCCAGCCCATCCACTTCGGCCACGCCGGCCGCGTCTGCCTGGTCACTGGCGGCGCGCAAGGCATTGGCGAAGCCTGCGCCCGGCGCTTTGCGCGGGAGGACGCCCGCGTCGTCATCGCCGACGTGGACGACAGGCGCGGCCAGGCGCTGGCGCGGGAGCTGGGCGGGATGTTCGTGCACTGCGACGTGGGCGATAAAGCCCAGGTCGACGAGGCCGTGGCCCAGGTGCTGGCGGCGCATGGGCGCATCGACGTGCTGATCAACAACGCCGGCATCTTCCGCGCCTGCGACTTCCTGGACGTGAGCGAGGAAGATTTCGACGCCGTGCTGCGCGTCAATCTCAAGGGCTCGTTCCTCATGGGCCAGCGCGTGGCCCGTGCCATGGCCGATTCGGGCGGCGGCAGCATTGTGAACATGAGTTCGGTCAACGGCGTGCTGGCGATTCCCAGCATCGCCAGCTACAACGTCAGCAAGGGCGGCGTGAACCAGCTCACGCGGGTCATGGCGCTGGCGCTGGCCGACCGGGGCATCCGCGTGAACGCCGTAGCGCCCGGCACCATCGCCACCGAGCTGGCGGCCCAGGCCGTGCTCACCAGCGACGACGCGCGCGCCCGCATCCTGAGCCGCACGCCCATGAAGCGCCTGGGCGAGCCGGCCGAGATCGCCGACGTGGTGGCCTGGCTGGCCAGCGACGCGGCCAGCTACGTGACTGGGGAGATCGTCACCGTGGACGGCGGGCGTATGACGCTGAATTACACGGTGCCGGTGTGAGCGGCCGATAATCGCCGCCATGCGATTCCTTCACACCATGCTGCGCGTGGGCAACCTCCAGCGCTCCATCGACTTCTACACCCAGGTGCTGGGCATGCAACTGCTGCGCACGTCCGAAAACCCCGAGTACAAGTACTCGCTGGCCTTCCTGGGCTTCGACGGCGGCAACCCTGGCCAGGCCGAGATCGAGCTGACCTACAACTGGGGCACCGAGAGCTACGACATGGGCACCGGCTACGGCCACATCGCCCTGGGCGTGCCCGATGCCTATGCTGCCTGCGAGCGCATCCGCGCGGCCGGCGGCAACATCACGCGCGAGCCCGGCCCCGTCAAGGGCGGCACGACGGTGATCGCCTTCGTGACGGACCCAGACGGCTACAAGATCGAGCTGATCGAGCGCAAGAGCGATACCGGCGCCGGCGCCGGCCTGCGCTGAAGTCCTCTCCGTTTCACTATCATTTCAGTAGCATCCAGCGCTTGATGGACAAGCGCTGGAGCCTGATTTTACTGATATTTCAGACCCAGGTGCAGGCGCCCTCTTCCGCCCCCATGGCGTTGCGCCTGAAGCCCGCGAACAGCTCGCGGCCCAGGCCGTGTGCGCTGTCGATGGCCTGATCGCGGCTGATCTGCGCCGGCTGGCGGGCCTCCCACTCGACTGGGTCGATCAGCACCTGCAGCGTGCCGGCCACCGAGTCCAGCCGGACCAGGTCGCCGTCGCGCACCTTGGCGATGGGCCCGCCGTCCAGCGCCTCGGGCACCAGGTGGATGGCCGCCGGTACCTTGCCTGAGGCGCCGCTCATGCGCCCGTCCGTCACCAGCGCCACGCGGTAGCCCTTGCCCTGCAGCACGGCCAGCGGCGGCGTCAGCTTGTGCAGCTCAGGCATGCCGTTGGCGCGCGGGCCCTGCCAGCGCACCACGCAGACCACGTCGCCGTCCAGCGATCCGCTGTGAAAAGCCTCCAGCAGCGCCGCCTGCGAGTCGAACACGCGCGCCGGCGCCTCGATCACGTGCCGGTCCTCGGGCACCGCAGACACCTTGATCACGCTGCGCCCCAGGTTGCCCGTCAGCACCTTCAGCCCTCCGGTGGCGCTGAACGGGTCCGAGGCCGGTCGCAGCACGCTGTCGTCGGCGCTGGCGCCGATCGGCGTCCAGTGCAGGCGGTGGTTCTCGTCTCCTTCGGGCAGCCGGGTGTATTCGCGGATGCCACCGGGGCGCACGGTGAGCACGTCTTCGTGCATCAGGCCGGCGTCCAGCAGTTCGCGGATGACGTAGCCCGGGCCGCCGGCGGCCTGGAACTGGTTCACGTCGGCGCTGCCGTTGGGATACACCCGCGCCAGCAGCGGCACCACTTCCGACAGCTCGGAAAAATCCGCCCAGTCGATGACGATGCCGGCCGAGCGCGCCACAGCCACCCAGTGGATCAAATGGTTGGTGGAGCCGCCCGTGGCCAGCAGGGCCACCATGGCGTTGACGATGGCGCGCTCGTCCACCACCTGGCCGATGGGCGGGCACGGCGCGGGCTGCTGCCCTGCTCTGCCCAGCACGGTGCGCGCCGCTTCGCGCGTCAGCTCCTGGCGCAGCGGCCGGCCGGGGTTGACGAAGGCCGTGCCGGGCACGTGCAGGCCCATGGCCTCCAGCAGCATCTGGTTGCTGTTGGCCGTGCCGTAGAAGGTGCAGGTGCCGGGTGCGTGGTAGGCGGACATCTCCGCCTCCAGCAGCTCGGCGCGGCCGACCAGGCCCTGGGCCGCCTGCTCGCGCACCTTGGCCTTGGCGTTGTTGGACAGGCCCGAGGTCATGGGCCCGGCCGGCACGAACACCGTGGGCAGGTGGCCGAAATGCAGCGCCCCGATCAGCAGGCCCGGCACGATCTTGTCGCACACGCCCAGCATCAGTGCGCCGTCGAACACGTCGTGGCTCAGCGACACGGCGGTGGCCATGGCGATGACGTCGCGCGAGAACAAGGACAGATCCATGGCCGGGGTGCCCTGCGTCACGCCGTCGCACATGGCCGGCACGCCGCCGGCCACCTGGGCCGTGGCGCCCAGGCGGTGGGCCTCGTCCTTGATCAGGTCGGGGTAGTGCTGCAGCGGCGCGTGGGCCGACAGCATGTCGTTGTAGGCGGTGACGATGCCGATGTGCGGCGCGCGCTCGACGACGATGCGCAGCTTGTCGTTGCTGGGCATGCCGGCCACCGAGTGCGCGATGTTGGCGCAGCCCAGGCGGTCCATGCCGCGCTCGCGCCGGCCATAGGCGGCGATGAGGTCGAGGTAGGCGGCGCGGCTGGGCGCGCTGCGCTCGCGGATGCGGCGGGTCACGGTTTCAATCGTGGGGTGCAAGGTCACTGGAGAGCCCTCCCTGGCAGAAATGACCGCGTGGCGGCCCACTTGCGCAAGCCGCCACGCCAGGCCGGCGCTGTGCCGGCCGCGAAGCCCATGGTACGCCGCTGCTTATTTGCCGGCGCGGATGCGGGTGAGTTCGTCCTGCGTCTGGCTCCACAGGTCCTGGCCGACGCTGGCAGCCACGCTGGCGTGCACGGCCGAGAGCTTGTCGCGCATGCGCGCCACTTCGGCGGGCGGCAGCTCGTTGACGGCCATGCCCTTTTGCTTCAGGTCGGCCAGGGCCTTGGCGGCTTCGGCGCGTGTGTCCTCGCGCTCGAAGTCGCGGCTCTTGATGGCGGCGTCCTTCAGCACCTTCTGCTCGGCCGGGGTGAGCTGGTCCCACCACTTCTTGCTCACCGTGACGATCCACGGGCTGTAGACGTGGTTGGTGACCGTCAGGTACTTCTGCACCTCGTAGAACTTGCTGGACAGCACCGTGTTGTAGGGGTTCTCCTGGCCATCCACGGCCTTGGTCTCCAGCGCCGTGAACAGCTCGGAGAACGGCAGCGGCACGGCGTTGGCGCCCAGCGCCTTGAAGCTGTCCAGGAAGACGTTGTTCTGCATCACGCGCAGCTTGATGCCGTTCATGTCCTCCAGCTTGGCCACGGGCCGCTGGTTGTTGGTCAAATTGCGAAAGCCGTTCTCCCAGTACACCAGGCCGACCATGCCCTTGGGCTCCAGCGTGGCCTTCACCTTCTCGCCCACGGGGCCGTCCAGCAGCGCGTCGGCTTCCTTCACGTTGGTGATGAGGAACGGCGTGTCCCACAACGCCATCTGCGGCGCGATGCCCACCAGCGTGGCGGTGGAGCCGACCATCATCTCCTGCGCGCCGCCGATCAGCGCCTGCTGCATCTGCGTGTCCGAGCCCAGCGAGGCGTTGCCGATGGCGCGGATCTTCATCTTGCCGCCGGTGGCTTTTTCCACCTCCTTGGCGAAGAAGCGCACGGCGCGGCCCTGGTTGGAGTCATCGACCAGACCATAGCCGAAGCGCACGATGCGTGGCTTGAAGTCCTGCGCCTGCACGGCGCCAGCGGCGATGAGGGCGGCCAGCGCGCCGGCGAGAGCGAATTTGATACGCATGGTGTGTCTCCTTGAAGTGAGTGGTGAAGAAGAAAGATTTGGAGTGTTTTTGGCCTTCAGCCCTTGTGTATCAAGCGTTGGCAGCTATCATTTTTGACTCAATACATCCACTTGAGCGGCGCCGTGACGATCTGCGGGAAGACCACCAGCAGCATGGCCAGCAGCACGTAGGCGATGAGGAAGGGCGACGTGCCCTTGATCACGGTTTCCATGCGGATGCGCCCCACCCCGGCCACCACGTTCTGCACCGTGCCCACGGGCGGCGTGATCAGACCGATGCAGCCCACGTAGACAAACATGAAGCCGAAGTACACCGGGTCGATGCCGGCCTTGGCGGCCAGCGGCGCGCACACCGGGCCGAAGATCAGGATGGTGGGCGTCAGGTCCATGGCCGTGCCCACGACCAGCAGGAACAGCATCATCAGCGCCATGAACAGCATGGGCGAGCCCAGCACGCCGGCGAAGGTGTCGGCCAGCAGGTTGGGCAGGTCGGCCAGGGTGATCATGTAGGCCGTGACCGTGGCGGCGCCGCACAGGAACATGACCACCGCCGTGGTCTTGGCCGCGCCCAGGAAAACGGCGTACAGGCCTGCCAGGTTCAGCTCGCGGTACACCAGCATGGACACCAGCAGCGCATACACCGCCGCCACCACTGCCGCCTCGGTCGGCGTGAAGATGCCGCCGCGCAGGCCGCCCAGGATGATGACGGGCATCATCAGCGCCCAGAAGCTGTGCGCCAGCGCCTTCATGCGCGCGCCCCACGGCACGCGCGCGCCCTGCGCCAGCTGGTGCTTGCGGGCGATCCAGCGCCAGGCGCAGATCAGGAAGGCGCCCATGATCAGGCCCGGCACCAGGCCCGACAGGAACAGCTTGCTGATGGAGGTGTTGGTCGTCACGCCGTAGATCACGAACGGCATGGACGGCGGAATGATGGGCGCGATGATGCCGCCCGAGGCCAGCAGGCCCGCGCCATAGCTGTCCGGGTACTTCTGCTCGCGCATCATGGGCAGCAGGATGGTGGCGAGGGCCGCCGTGTCGGCAATCGCCGAGCCGCTCATGGACGCCAGCAGCACGGCGGCGCCGATGGCCACGTACCCCAGCCCGCCGCGGATGTGGCCAACGAAGGCGCTGGCCAGGTCGATGATGCGCCGCGACAGGCCGCCGGCGTTCATCAGCTCGCCGGCCAGGATGAAGAACGGCACGGCCAGCAGCGGGAAGTTGTCAAAACCCGCCTGCAGGTTCTGCGCCAGCAGCTGGGTATCGAAGAAGTCCAGGTGCCACATCAGCGCCACACCGGTCAGCACCAGCGCATGCGCGATCGGCATGCCTATGACCATGCCGCCGATCAGCACCGACAGGAAGATGAGGGTCACCACCATGGCTGCGCGCTCCGGCCGGTTACTCGATGTCCAGGGCGTCCGCCGGCGGCTGCGCCGGACTGCCGCGGCGCAGGTCACGCACCAGCACGGCCAGCAGGCCCACGGCCAGCACCAGCGTGGCCGCCGCGCCCAGCGCCAGCGGGTAGCCCAGCACCGTGCTGAAGCTCTGCAGGCCCGCACCCACCTGCTGCCAGGAACCCCACAGCAGCAGGCCCATGCACAGCAGGATCAAGAGCTGCGACAACCAGAACAGCACCCGGCGCGTGCCTGGGCCGACGCGCGAGGTCACCAGGTCGAAACCCAGGTGGCTGCCCTCCACGGCCGCGACGATGGTGCCCACCGCCACCAGCCAGACGAACAGCAGGCGCGAGATTTCCTCGTACGACACGATGCTGGTGCCGAAGCCGTAGCGCAGCACCACGTTGACGAATACGGCGACCACCATGCCGGCCAGGGCCAGCACCATGAAGTGCTCGGCCAGGCGCTGCGCCAGCGGCTTGGTGCGCGCTGCGGCCGGGTCGTTGTGGGGGGCGGCCGGGGTCATGGGGCGTCTCCTGCGGGGGCCGTGAGGGGGAAAGAGGTGCGGGCACCGGTCCAGGCGGCGATCTCCAGCGCCAGGTCCTGCACCGGGCGCAGGGCATCCAGCGTCAGCACCAGCGGCTCGGCCTGCGGCGGCTCCAGCGTGGCGAACTGGTTGGCGACCAGAGCGGGCGAGAAGAAGTGGTCGGCTCGCGCCTCTACGCGCGCCAGGGCCGGCTGGTAGCCGAGCGACAGGTAGACGAAGCCCAGCCCGGGGCGGGCCGCGCGCAGCCGCTCGCGGTAGCTGCGGCGCAGTGCCGAGCAGGTCAACACCAGGCCTTCGCTGCTTTCGCCTTCGGCCAACAGTTGCGCCAGGCGGTCGAGCCAGCCGGCGCGGTCGGCGTCCGTGAGGGGGACGCCGGCGCGCATCTTGGCCACGCTTTCGGGGGCGTGGTGGGCGTCGCCCTCGTGCAGCGGCCAGCCCAGCGCCTGGGCGCAGGCCGCACCCACACTGGACTTGCCGCAGCCGGACACGCCCATAACCACGATGGCAGAGATCGGAGACTGCAAGATAGCGCTATCCATCAAAATTCAAAAAATGGCACTCCGCAATGGAGTGCCGATCAACGGCCCTTCACGGGCCCGCAGATGCCTTTTTCGCTGGTAGGCGACAGGCGTAATGCCGCTGCAAGCGGCCCGCCACGCCTCCGATACTAGGAAACCCGCTAAGAGGTAGCGCTATCCTACGAGACAATCGACGGCGTTTCCTCCGGATTTACCCGCAACCCGCCTCCATTCAGATCCCAGTGAACCGCCGCCCCCGCCGCTCCAGCGGCCGCACCACCTTGGCCGACGTCGCCGGCGCCGCCGGCGTCAGCCCGATCACGGCCTCGCGCGCCCTGCGCGGCGAGCGCAGTGTGGACCCCACCCTGTCCGCCCGCGTGCACGAAGCCGCCGAGCGCCTGGGCTACGTGCCCGACCCGGCCGCCCGCGCCCTGGCCTCGCAGCGCAGCAGCCAGGTGCTGGTGCTGGTGCCGCTGCTGTCCAACGCGCTGTTCGTGGATCTGCTGGAGGCCGTGCACCGCACCCTGTTCCCCGAGGGCTACCTGCCGCTCATTGGCGTGACGCACTACGACAGCGCCGAGGAAGAGCTGCTGCTGCGCACCTACCTGCCCCACCGCCCCGCCGGCCTGCTGGTCACGGGCTTTGACCGCAGCGACGCGGCGCGCCAGCTCATCGCCCGCAGCGGCGTACCGTGCGTGCATTTGATGGAGACCATCCATGCGCCGGGCATGGCCTGCGTGGGCTTTTCGCAGGCCGACGCCGGTACCGCCATCACCCGTCATCTGCTGGAGCGCGGGCGCCGGCGCATCGCCTTTTGCGCTGCGCAACTGGACCCGCGCGTGCTGCAGCGCGCCGAGGGCTACCGGCGCACGCTGCGCGCCGCCGGGTTGTACGACCCGAAGCTGGAATTGCTCAGCCCCGAACGCTCGTCGATCGCCCTGGGCGCGCGCCTGCTTGAGGAGACGCTGCAGCGCCACCCCGACGTGGACGCCATCTTCTTTTGCAACGACGACATCGCCCAGGGCGGCCTGCTGGCGGCCAACCGGCTGGGCCTGGCCGTGCCGGGGCGCATCGCCATCGCCGGCTTCAACGACCTGGCCGGCAGCGACCAGATGGTGCCGCCGCTGACCACCATCCGCACGCCGCGTGCAGAGGTGGGCCGCGCCGGCGCGGCCATGCTGCTCGGCCTGATGCGCGGCACGCTGGCCGCGCCGGCCTGCGAGGAGCTGGACTACGAGCTGATCGTGCGCGAGAGCACATGAATGAAAAAAGGCCCGGCATGTACCGGGCCTTTCAACGCATGGTGCGAATCCGCGCTCAGGGTTGCAGCGTCACTTCCACCCGGCGGGCCTCGGCGTTGCTGCCGCTGGCCTGGGTGACTTCGGGTTTGCGCAGCTCGACCTTGTCCTCGGCCACGCCCAGCGCCACCAGCGCGTCGCGCACGGCGATGGCGCGCTGCTTGGCCAGTTCGGCGTTCACGGCGGCGTCGCCCGTGGCGTCGTGGTAGCCGGACACGGCGGCCGTCTTGCCCTCTGCCGTCACACCGCGCACCACGTCGGCCAGTGCCTCGTTGGCGCCAGCGGCCAGCTCGGCCTTGCCGGTGGCGAAGTAGAACTTGACCACGCCGTTCTCGACCACAACCGAGGCCTCATCGGCCACCGCCACTGCGGCGGCCGGCACTGCCGCTGCGCCGGTGTCGACCACGGCAGCCGGCGCCGGCTGGGCGGGCGCGCGGGCCATGCCGCGCTGGTAGACCACCACGCCCACGACGGTGGAGACCACCAGCGCGATCAGGGCGAAGAGGAAGCCGAGTGCGAAGCGCTGCTGGCTGTCGTCATCGGAGCTGTTGAAGGACATGCTGAAAACTCCCGTGAAGTGAATAATGAAATGCGTCGGACAAAACCCGTCGATTGTAGATTCCCGCACCCGCCCGCCATGTCCACCCACGCCAGCGCCACCCGCGACCCCGCCGCCATGCTCGAATGCACCTTGCGCGAGTGGGGCGGGCACCAGGATTTGTGGATCTTCGGCTACGGCTCGCTCATCTGGCGCCCCGAATTCCCCTTCGCCGAAAGCCGCCCCGCCACCGTGCACGGCTGGCACCGGGCGCTGAAGATGTGGAGCCGCGTAAACCGCGGCACGCCCGAATGCCCGGGCCTGGTCTTCGGCATGCTGCCCGGCGGCAGCTGCCGCGGCGTGGCCTTTCGCGTCGAGCGCAGGCAGGTGCCGGCGATGTTCCCAGCCCTGTGGCAGCGCGAGATGGTGCTGGGCGTGTACGACCCGCGCTGGCTGGCCTGCCGCACGCCCGGCGGCACCGTGCGGGCGCTGGCGTTCACCCTCTCACGCAACAGCCCCAGCCACACCGGCGTGCTGCCCGATGCCCAGTACCGCAGCATCTTCCGCCAGGCGCGCGGCATCTACGGCAGCACGCTGGACTACGCCGAGACCACCCACGCCGAGCTGATGCGCATGGGCATCCACGACCGTGCGCTGGCGCGGCTGCTGGCCATTGCCCGCAGCGCCGCGGACGCCGCCTGAGCCGCCTGCACGCGCCCGGCGCCTGCACAATGGCGGCATGAACCGCCCCGCCTCCGCCCTGTCCTCCTCCATCGCCGACCTGCGCAAGAGCTACGAGCGCGCCGAGCTGGGCGAGGACGCCTCCCACGCCGACCCCCTGCGCCAGTTCGACCAATGGCTGGGCGAGGCCGTCGCCGCCCAGGTACCCGAGCCCAACGCCATGACGCTGGCCACCGTCTCCGGCGACCTGCGCCCCAGCACCCGCGTCGTGCTGATCAAGGGCTACGACGAGAGCGGCATCGTCTGGTACACCAACTACGACAGCCGCAAGGGCCGCGAGCTGGCCGGCAACCCGTACGCCGCGCTGCAGTTCCACTGGGTGGAGCTGGAGCGCGTGGTGCGCATCGAGGGCGTGGTGCAGAAAGTGGATGCCGCCGAGAGCGACGCCTACTTCAACAGCCGCCCGCTGGACTCGCGCATCGGCGCCTGGGCCAGCCCGCAAAGCCAGGTCATCGCCTCGCGTTCGGTGCTGGTGGCGGGCGCCGCCAAGTACGGCGCGCAGTTCCTGCTGCAGCCGCCGCGCCCGCCGCACTGGGGCGGCTTTCGGCTGGTACCGGACCGCTGGGAGTTCTGGCAGGGCCGCAAGAGCCGCCTGCACGACCGGCTGCGCTACCGGCTGGACGGCGGACTGTGGGTGCGCGAGCGGCTCGCGCCATAAATAGGGACAACCCCCTGAGCGGCTGCGCCGCTTCCCCCTTCTCTCACGCTTCGCGTGGGAAGGGGGACGCAGCCGGCGCTGCGGGGCGGCCCTTGCGCGGCTGCCCTGGTATGGGGCGCGCCGGTATCGAACCGGGGTCAGCCGGCCAGGTAGTGGGCGGCCAGCAGGACCACGGGCAGGGTGAACAGGGCCAGGGCGGTGGAGATCGCGATCGCTGACGACACCTCCTCCTGCATCACCCCGTAGCGCTGGGTGAACAGCAGCACGTTGGCGCCCACGGGCAGGGCGGCGGCGGTGAACATCACGGCGATGCCCTGCCCCGACAGGCCGAAGAGCCGCGCCATGGCGAACAGCAGCGCGGGCATGACCAGGTCCTTGGCCACGGCGATGCGCAGCGCGCCGCGCCAGTGCCGGCCGATGCGCGTATAGGCCAGCGAAATGCCCACCAGCAGCAGCGCCATAGGCCCCAGGGCGGAACCCATGACCTGCAGCGCGCGGTCCACCGGGCCGGGCAGCGCCAGCCCGGTCTGCGCGAACAGCAGGCCGGCCAGGATGGGCAGCGGCACCGGGTGCACGATGCTGTTGCGCACCGCCTGCCACACGGTGCGCGCCATCGAATGCGGCGCCCCGCCCTCCTCCTGCTGCTGCGCCGCGCGCTGCTCGCGCGCCTGCAGCAGCTCGAACACCAGCGTGGCGGCCGTCAGCAGCACCAGGGCATGCAGCGAGATCAGCGTGAACAGCGTCACCAGCCCCTGCGGCCCGTAGACCAGGCCGACGAAAGGCACGCCGATCATCACCGTGTTGCTGAACATGTGCGCCAGGGCGCGCGCCGCCGTCGCCGTGGTCAGGCCGCCCAGCACCAGCGTGGCGATAAAAAGCAGCCCGGCCGCGCCGAAGTACAGCGCCACGGGGGTGAAGTCCAGCTCCTGCAGGCGCACCTCGCCCATGGTGCGAAACAGCAGCGCCGGGGTGAGCACCAGGAAGACGATGTTGGACAGGTCGGGAATGGCGCTGGCGCGCACCCAGCCGACGCGGGCAATGGCAAAGCCCAGGCCGATGCACAGGATGACGGGGGCCAGAGGGGAAAGGACGGAGAAGAACAAGATGCGCGAAAAGGCAGGAGTGCGGACGGCGGCGCCAGCGGCGCCGGGCCGGCAGTGTAGGCCCGCGGCGCCTGCCACGGCGGCCGCGGGTTTTTTCTTTTCGCTATCGATTCGTGAGCTGCCGGCGCTTGCCAGACAAGCGCTGCAGGCCGATTTGACTCACAAATGGCGGCGGCGGGCTCAGAACTCCACGCGCACGCCCAGCGTCAGGTTGCGCCCGGCCAGGGGCGCCGCGTCCTTGATGAACGAGGTGTGGGCGTAGGCCAGCCGGCCGGTCAGGTTGCGCCCCTTCAGGTACACCTGCCAGGGCGTGCCGGCGCTGGTGCGGCCGTTGTAGGCCAGGCCCAGGTTCAGCATGCCGTAACCGGGCGTGGCGCTCTCGAACTGCGCCACCCGGCCCTGGCGGGCCACCTGCAGCCATTCCACCTCCCCCTCCCAGGACTGCCAGTTCGCGTCCAGGCGCAGGCCCACCCGCGCGGGCGGGATGCGCGGCAGCCGCCCGCCGCCGTCCAGGCGCGCGTGCACGCGGTCGGCCAGCAGCGTCACGCCCACGTGTCGCGTGAGGGCGTGGCGCACGCGGCCTTCGATGCCGGTGAACGTGGCATCGGCCTGGCTGTACTGCAGCAGTTGCAGCCCCTCCACCTCGTCCAGGGTGCGGCCGTAGATGTAGTGGCGGATGCGGTTGCGATACACGCTCAGGTCGAAGGTGGTGGCGCCGCTGGTCTTGCGCAGGGTCAGGTTGACGTTGCGCGAGACCTCGGCGCGCAGGTCGGCGTCGCCGCGCTCGTAGGTGGCGGTGGCCATGTGCAGGCCGCGCGCGTACAGCTCCTCGGCCGATGGGGCGCGGCTGGCGCGCGTCAGGCTCGCGCCCAGCGCGTAGCCCGGCGTAAAGCGCCACACCGCGCCCAATGACGCGGAGGTGCCGTTGTGGCTGCGGCGGGTGCCGCTGTCCAGCGCCTGGGCGGTCTGCCGGTCGTGGCGCAGCGCGGCCTCGATGCGCCAGTCGCCGATGCGGTATTCCTCCAGCAGGAACAGGCCCGTGCTGCGGGTGCGCGTGGGCTGCACGTAGGCCTCCTCGCCCACGGCGCTGAACTTGCGCTCGGCCGTCTGCACGCCCAGCAGCCCGCGCCAGCCGGCGATGGGCTGGTGCTGCAGCTCCACGCGCAGGTCGTGCGCCTTGTTCCTGAAGGTGGTGGCCACGGTGCCGTCCTCGACCTCGTCGTGCACGTAGTCGGTGGTGCCGGCGCGCAGGCGCAGTGCGGAGACGCCGGCGAACGGGTCGCGCAGCTCGCCGCGGATTTCCACGCGCTCGCTGCGCAGGTCCACCACCGGCACGTCCGCGTGGTCGTGGTCGTGGTCGTGCTCGTGGCCTTCCTCGCCGTGGTCGTGATCGTGGCCGCCGCAGTGCAGGTGGTCGCCGTGGGTGTGGCAGTCCTCGAAGCCGTGGCTGTGCCCGGGCAGGCCGTAGCGGGCGTTCTGCCGCGTCACGGCCAGGCCCAGGTAGCCGCGGCTGCCGACCCACGACAGGCCCACGCTGCCGGTGCTGGTGTCGTTGAAGCTGCCGGGCACGCGGGCGCCGCCTTCCCAGCCTTTGCCCACGCGGTAGTCACTGCTGCTGCGGCCGGCCGCTTCGGCGTGCACCGCGATGTGGCCCGCGCCACCGGTGATGGCGAAGGCGCCCGCCTTTTCGTGCGCGGCGCTGCCGGCACGCAGCTCGGCGCTGCCCTCGTAGCCCTTCTCGGGGATGGCCGTGGGCACCTTGCCGTCCAGCACGTTGACCACGCCGCCTACCGCACCGGCGCCATAGACCAGCGCAGAGGGGCCGCGCAGCACCTCGACCTGGGTAGCCAGCAGCGGCTCGGCGACCACGGCGTGGTCCGGGCTGACGGTGGAGGCATCGTGCACCTCGGCGCCGTCGGCCAGAACCTTCACGCGCGGCCCGTCCATGCCGCGGATGACCGGGCGGCTGGCGCCCGCGCCGAAGTGGCTGGCGGCGATGCCGGGCTCGCCATCCAGGCTGCCCCCCAGCGTGGCTTCGCGGCGGCGCACCAGCGCGTCGCCCTCGATGATGGAAGCGGGCTGGGTCATCTCGGACACGCCCAGCTGCAGCCCGCTGGCGGACACGGTGACTTCGGGCAGGCGGGCCGCGGGCTCCTGGGCCTGGGCGGCGGGCATCAGCGCCAGCAGCGCCGCGCAGGCCACCGGGCGGCGCGCATGCGGTGCGCGCAGGGGAAAGAAGAAAAACGTCGTCGTCATGACAAATCCGATGGGTTACCCGCGCGCGGCGCACCGGCGCGCAGCAGCGCGCCGTGCCGGCCGGCACGGGAAAAATACGAGTCAAAACAGCCCCCAGCCCTTGACTGGCAAGCGCTGGCAGCTATCGAAAGAGAAGTGTTTGAACAGGGGACGCCGAAAACGGCGTCAGCCTGCGATGGGCGGCGCGCGGGCCTGAAACGGCGCCAGCCGCCGCAGCGCCGGCGCCGCGGCGGGCGCCCAGGCCGGTGCCTGCCGGGGCAGCGCCTGCGCCAGCGGCAGCGCGCAGGCCGACCACGGGCCGCTCAGCGTCTGCTGGTCCAGCACCTGGCAATCGGCGTGGCCATGCCCGGCGAACAGCGCGTGCAGCGTGTCCCGCACCGGCTGCCCGGCCGCATGCACGGAGCCCGGCCCGTGCACCACCTGGTGCATGCGCCCCAAGAGGGGCACCACCGCCAGGGCCAGCAGCAGCCACAGCACGGCCAGGCGGCGGCGCAGCGGCAGAGAGGCAACGGGGCGGGTGGACACGGGCAGGCGGGTGGGCGGAGGGAGCGGGGATTGTCGCAAAGATCCCGGGTGTCATCGGCGCTTGCTACGGCAGCTTCAAAGCGGCATGGCGCTACAGAAACAAGAGCTGCCAGCGCTTTTCAGCAAAGGGCTGGAGCCGTATTTGATGCTCATCTGACCAGCCACCAGCCGGCCAGCCCACACAGCGGCACCACCAGCCAGGGTGGCATGCGCAACCAGGCCAGGGCCGCCAGCGCCAGCAGGGCCAGCAGCCCGTCCGCCGGCGCATGGATGGCGCTGCCCCACACGGGACCGCACAGCGCGGCCAGCAACAGTCCCACCACGGCGGCGTTCACCCCGGACAGCGCGGCGCGCACGCGGGCCAGGCGGCGCCAGCGCTCCCACCACGGCAGGGCACCGGCCACCAGCAAAAAGGCCGGCAGGAAGATGGCCACCAGGCACACCACCGCGCCCCCCCAGCCGCCCGCCCCGTGGCGCGCCACCGCGCCCAGGAAGGCGGCCAGGGTGAACAGCGGCCCCGGCACCGCCTGCGCCAGGCCGTAGCCTGCCAGGAAGTCATCCTCGCCCACCCAGCCGGTGGCGACCACCTCGGCCTGCAGCAGCGGCAGCACCACATGGCCGCCCCCAAACACCAGGGCGCCGGCGCGGTAGAAGGCATCTGCCAGCACCAGCCAGCCCTGCGGCCAGATGTGCACTGCCAAGGGCAGCACCACCAGCAGCACGGCAAAGGTGCCCAGCAGCACCGCACCCACGCCCCGGTGGCCGCCGGCGGCGGGCTGCGGCGACGCAGGCGCATCGGCGGAGCGGCCCCACAGCGCCAGGCCGGCAGCGGCCGCCACTGCCAGCGCGCCCATCTGTCCGCCTACGCCGGGCCAGCCCAGGGCCAGCGCGCAAGCCAGTGCCATCAACGCCAAACGCACCGGGCCGCGGCACAGGCTGCGCGCCATGCCCCACACGGCCTGCGCCACCACCGCCACGGCGGCCACCTTCAGGCCATGCAGCACGCCGGACGGCCACCAGTTGGCCCCCGTTGCCGTTGCCAGTCCCAGGCCCAGCAGCGCCATGGCCAGGGCCGAGGGCAGTGTGAAGCCGACCCACGCCGCCAGCGCCCCGGCGGCGCCCGCCTGGCGCAGGCCCAGGGCCATGCCCACCTGGCTGCTGGCCGGGCCGGGCAGAAACTGGCACAGCGCCACCAGGTCGGCATAGGCGGCCTCGTCCAGCCAGCGGCGGCGCACCACGAATTCCGCGCGGAAGTAGCCCAGGTGGGCCACCGGCCCGCCGAAGGACGTCAGGCCCAGGCGCAGGAAGATGCCCAGCACCTGCCAGGCGCTGGCGCGCGCCGCGTCGGCGGGCGAGGAGGTGGAAGGCATGAAGGTGCGGCGCTCGTGGAATGCGAAGCGCCGAGTATCGCCAGGGTGCCCGCCAGGCAGCCCTCAGGCCCCGGGCTTGAGGTGGCGTGCGAAGGTCTTGCGGAACTTGTCCACCTTGGGTGCCACGACGAACGCGCAGTAGCCCTGCTCGGGGTTGTTGGCGTAGTAGTCGCCGTGGTAGTCCTCGGCGGGCCAGTAGCTCTGCAGCGGCTGCACCTCGGTAACGAGGGGGGCGCCGAAGACCTTGTCTTGCCCCATCTGACGCAGCATGTCCTCTGCCACTTCCCGGTGCGCCGGATCGGACCAGTAGATGCCGCTGCGGTACTGCGTGCCCACGTCGTTGCCCTGGCGGTTCAGCGTGGTCGGGTCGTGCGTGGCGAAGAAGATCTCCAGGATCTCGCGCACGTCGATCTCGTTCGGGTCGAACGTGACGCGCACCACCTCGGCGTGGCCGGTGCGGCCAGTGCACACCTGCTCGTAGGTCGGGCGCTCCACATGGCCGTTGGCGTAACCGCTTTGCACCTCAGTCACGCCGCGCACGCGGTCGAAGACGGCCTCGGTACACCAGAAGCAGCCGCCGCCCAGGGTGATGGTCTGCAGGGAAGAAGAGGAAGGAGAGGAGGGAGAGGAAGAAGACATGGTGTGATGGGCCTGGGCGGAAGTGGCAACCGCGCCATGATAGGAAAGACCCGTGCCGCCCGTGCCGGACAAGTCCGCGTTGACGCGACTGGCGGAAGCGGATAGATTACTAACCAGTCAGTCATTAACTCCATGCCCATCCCATCGTCTCCCCTTCCTGACGCCCCGACAACGCGGCGCGGCCGCCGCAAGGAAGCCCGCCCCGGCGAGCTGCTGGCCGCGGCGCTGGACCTGTTCGTCGAAAAAGGCTTCGCCGCTACGCGGGTGGACGAGGTGGCGGCGCGCGCCGGGGTGTCCAAGGGCACGCTGTTCCTGTACTTTCCCAGCAAGGAGGAGCTGTTCAAGGCCGTGGTGCGCGAGAACATCTCTGGCCGCTTCGCCGAGTGGGGCCAGGAGCTGGAGAGCTTTACCGGCACCAGCGACGAGCTGCTGCGCTACTGCTTTCACAGCTGGTGGGAACGCGTGGGCGCGACCAAGGCCTCGGGCCTGGGCAAGCTGATGCTGAGCGAAGCCAACAACTTCCCCGAACTGGCGCGCTTTTATCGCCAGGAGGTGGTCGAGCCGGGCCACGCGCTGGTGCGCCGCATCCTGCAGCGCGGCATGGACCGGGGCGAGTTCCGCACCGTGGACCTGGAGCAGGCCGTCTACCTGGTGCTGGCGCCCCTGATGTTTTTGATGCTGGCCCGGCCCACCATGGGCCTGTGCATCCCCTGCCCCGAGCGCTTCGACCCGGCCCAATACATCGAGATGCAGGCCGACAACGTGCTGCAAGGCCTGCTGGTACGGGCGGCCTAAAATGCCGGGTTTACCTGAACCTTCCCGTGTCCCGTCTCCGGAGTCTTTCATGAACCTGCCCTTGAACACGTTTGCCGACGTCCACGATGCCACCGCGCAGGCGCGCTTCAACATGATTGAGCAGCAGATCCGCCCCTGGAACGTGCTGGACGAGGCCACGCTGGAGACCCTGGCCGCCGTGCGCCGCGAGGAATTCGTGCCGCCCGCGCTGCAGGGCTTGGCCTTTGCCGACGTGGAGCTGCCCCTGTCCAGCCCGGTGGACCAGGCCGAGCGCCTGGGCCAGGTCATGCTGGCCCCGCGCGTGGAGGCCCGCATGCTGCAGGACCTGCAGATCCAGCCCACCGACCGGGTGCTGGAGATCGGCGCCGGCTCGGGCTACATGGCCGCCCTGCTGGCACACCGCGCCGAGCACGTGGTGTCGCTGGAGATCGTGCCCGAGCTGGTCGAATTCGCCCGCGAGAACCTGCGCAGCGCCGGGGTGCGCAACGCCGACGTGCGCCAGGCCGATGGGGCGCTGGACCCCATCAACGACGGCCCGTTCGACGTGGTCGTGCTCAGCGGCTCGGTAGCCGAGGTGCCGCACCGCCTGCTGGCGCTGCTGCGCGAAGGCGGCCGACTGGGCGCCATCGTCGGCCTGGAGCCCATGATGCGCGCCACCATCGTGCGCCGCACCGGCGACCGCTTCGAGACCGACAAACCCTGGGACGCCATCGTGCCGCGCCTGCGCCACTTCCCCGAGCCGTCCATCTTCCGGTTCTGAAACCCCCTGCCCTGCCGGACATCCGCACCATGATCGAATCCCTGCGCCCCGCCGAACTGGACGACTGGCTCAAGCGTCAGCAGGGCGGGCGCCCGCTGGTGCTGGACGTGCGCGAGCCCTGGGAGCGCCAGACGGCCAGCGTGGCCGCGCAGGGCTTCGAGCTGGTCGCCATCCCCATGGGCGAGATTCCAGCGCGGCTGCAGGAGCTGGACCCCGAGCGGCCCGTGGCCTGCCTGTGCCACCACGGCGCGCGCAGCATGCACGTGGCGGCCTGGCTGGCGCAGCAGGGCTTTGCCGAGGTGGCCAACCTCTCGGGCGGCATTGAGGCCTGGTCGCTGGAGCGCGACCCCGGCGTGCCGCGCTACTGACCGGCTCCCCTCCTCTTTCTCTTCCCCAAATCGAACGGTGTCGGCAATGAAGGCCCTGCAGCGCTGGACCCTGGCAACCGTGGCCGCATGCGCCGCATGGACGGCGGGCCCGGCCCAGGCCCAGAGCCTGCTGGCCCTGACGCAGCAGGCGCGCGGCCACGACGCGCCCCTGCAGGCCGCGCAGGCCCAGTACGCCGCAGCCCAAAGCCGTGCCGAGCAGGCCCGCGCCGGACTGCTGCCCAGCGCCGCGCTCACCGGCAGCGCCAGCTACGCGCGCACCGACGTGACCCGCCCGCCCATCGACCTGCATGCGCCCACGCAGACGCTGGGTGTGGTGGCCTCGCAGCCTCTGTACCGCCCCGCCAACGCCATCGCGCTGCGCCAGGGCGAGCGCGGGGCCGAGCTGGCCCGGGTGCAGCTGGACGCGGCCGAGCAGGAGCTGCTGCTGCGCGTCAGCCAGCGCTACTTCGACGTATTGGCCGCGCAGGACACGCTGGCCGCATTGCGCGCGCAAAAGGCCGCCGTGGCCGAGCAGCTGGCCGCAGCGCAACGCAACTTCGAGGTCGGCACGGCCACCATCACCGACACCCGCGAGGCCCAGGCGCGCCACGACCTGGTCAGCGCCCAGGAGATCGCGGCCGAGAACGAGCTGCAGGTGCGCCGCCTGGCCCTGGACGAGACCGTGGGCCGCGCCGGCACTGCTCCCCTGCCTCTGGCGCAGCCGGTATTGCTGGCAGCAACGGTGCCGGACGACCTGCAGGCCTGGGCCCGCACCGCCGAGGACAGCCAGCCGCTGGTGCGCCAGGCCATGCTGGCGCTGGACGTGGCCCGGCTGGAGACGGCCAAGGCCGAGACCGGCCACCTGCCCACCGTGGACCTGCAGGCCGGCTACACCGTGCAGCGCACGCCCAACGGCACTGTCACGATGCCAGGCGTGCATTCGCGCGCCAATGTCGCCAGCGTGGGCGTAGCTTTGAACCTGCCGCTGTTCGCCGGCTTCGCGGTGCAAAACCGCGTGAAAGAGACCCTGTCGCTCGAGGACAAGGCCCGCGCCGACCTGGACAACGCGCGCCGCGGCGCCGCGCAGGCGGCCCGCACGGCCTTCCTGGGCCTACAGTCGGGCCGCGCCCAGGTACAGGCGCTGCAGGCCGCGCTGGCCTCCAGCCAGAGCGCACTGGAGGCGAGTCTGCTGGGCTACGACGCCGGCGTGCGCGTCAACATCGACGTGCTGAACGCGCAGAGCCAGCTCTACCAAACCCAGCGCGAACTGGCCCTGGCGCGCTATGCCGTGCTCATGGGTCAGCTGCGCTTGAAATACGCCGCGGGCACGCTGGAGCTGGCCGACGTGGCCGCGCTGGACGCCCTGCTGGCCCGCTAAAGATGCATGGTCTTTTTGGCCTCCAGCGCTTGACTGGCAAGCGCTGGCAGCTCCTTTTTCAGGAGCAAGATCGGGAGCAGATCAGTCCAGCAGCTTCTGCAGGAACTGCGCCTGGCCCATGGCCGGGTCCAGCGTGTAGCCGGCAAAGCCCTCGCGCGTATAGGCGCGCAGCGCCGGCTGGTTGCCCTGCAGCACCTCCAGCGTGAGCTTGCAGGCGCCGCGCTCGCGGGCGATGCGCTCCACCAGCGCCAGCATCTGCTGCGTCACGCGCCGGCCGCGCCAGGCCGGCAGCACCGCCAGGTCGTGGATATTGACCAGCGGCCGGCAGGCAAAGGTGGAAAAGCCCTCGAAACAGTTGACCAGCCCGACGGGCTGCTCCGTACCGTCCTCGTCCCGCGCCCAGGCAATGACGCTGAAGGCCTGCGGTCGCGCCTGCAGGGCCTGCGCCAGCTGCGCGCACACGTGTCCCGGCAGCGGCGTACCGCCACCGGCCGGATCGCGCGCATAGGCGTCCAGCAGGGCCACCAGCGCCTGGGCGTCGCGTGGATCGGCGTAGTTGACGCGGCGCACCGTGAGGGTGGCCGCCGTGGAGGCAAGGGCCTGGTCGGTCATGGGGGTTTCGCTTCGTCGTGTTGTTGTGTTGGGTGGTGCGGCAGCCATCAGCCGGCGCGGGCCGCATCGGCCAGGCGCTGGGCGCAGCGGTTGGCCTGCTGGCCGTCGCGCGCCTCGACCATCACGCGCAGCAGCGGCTCGGTGCCGCTGGCGCGCACCAGCACGCGGCCGTCCTGGCCCAGCTCGCCCTGCACGGCCCGTGTGGCCTCGGCCAGCATGGCGTTGGTCTTCCAGTCCTGCTGCGGCGCCAGGCGCACGTTCAGTAGCACCTGGGGGAACAGCGCCACGTCCTGCACCAACGCGGCCAGGGGCTGGCCGCTGCGCACGCAGGCCTGCAGCACCTGCAGGGCGCTGACCAGGCCGTCGCCGGTGGTGTGGCGATCCAGCGCCAGCAGGTGGCCCGAACCCTCGCCACCCAGCAGCCAGCGGCGCTGCTGCAGCTCTTCCAGCACGTAGCGGTCGCCTACCTTGGCGCGCACGAACTGCACGCCGCGCTGCAGCAGGGCCTGCTCCACCGCCATGTTGGTCATCAGGGTGCCGACCACGCCGGGCACGGTCTCGCCGCGCGCCAGGCGGTCGGCGGCCATCAGGTACAGCAGTTGGTCACCGTTGTACAGGCGGCCGGCGGCGTCCACCATCTGCAGGCGGTCGGCGTCGCCGTCCAGTGCAATGCCGAAATCGGCACGGTTGGCGCGCACGGCGCGCACCAGAGCCTCCGGATGGGTGGCGCCGACCTGGTGATTGATGTTGGTGCCGTCCGGCGCGCAGCCGATGGCCACCACGTCGGCGCCCAGCTCGTGGAAGACCTTGGGAGCGATGTGATACGCGGCGCCGTGGGCGGCATCCACCACGATGCGCAGGCCACGCAGCGTCAGGTCGTGGTCGAAGGTGCTCTTGCAGAACTCGATGTAGCGGCCGGCGGCGTCGTCCAGGCGCCGGGCACGGCCCAGCGCGGCCGAGTCGGCCCAGACGGGTGGCTGTTCCATGGCCTGCTCCACCGCCTCTTCCCAGGCGTCGGGCAGCTTGCTGCCCTGGGCATTGAAGAACTTGATGCCGTTGTCCGGGAAGGGGTTGTGGCTGGCACTGATGACCACGCCCAGGCTGGCGCGCTGCGCACGCGTCAGGTAAGCCACGCCGGGCGTGGGCAGTGGGCCCAGCAGCACCACGTCGGCGCCGGCGGAGTTCAGGCCGGATTCCAGCGCGCTCTCCAGCACGTAGCCGGAGATGCGGGTGTCCTTGCCGATCAGCACCGTGGGCCGCTCCTCGGCGCCGCGCAGTACACGGCCCACGGCATGGCCCAGGCGCAGTACGAAGTCGGGGGTGATGGGCGGCTGGCCCACGGTGCCGCGGATGCCGTCCGTGCCGAAGTATTTGCGTGTCATGGGTGCTCGATGATGGCTTGGCTGGTCGCGCCGGATGCGCGGTCAGAAAGAAAGAGAAACGGCAGGCGGCTGACGCTGGGCCTGCATGGCCTGCCAGACGGCCAGGGCGGCGACGGTTTCCCGCACGTCATGCACGCGCACGATGTGCGCGCCCTGCTCCACCGCCATCACGGCGGCGGCCACGCTGGGGGCCAGGCGCTCGTCCACGGCCAGGCCCGTCACGCTGCCCAGCGAGGACTTGCGCGACCAGCCCGCCAGCAGCGGATAGCCCGCGGCCAGCAGCTCGCGCTGACGCGCAAGCAGGGCGAAGTTCTGCTCCACCGTCTTGCCGAAGCCGATGCCGTAGTCCAGCACGATGCGGCCCTTCTCGACTCCTAGCCCTTGCAGGGCCTGCGCAGAGTGCTGCAAAAACTCTAGCACCTGCGGCACGGCGTCGCCCTCCAGGGGCGACAGCTGCATGCTGGCCGGCTCGCCGTGCATGTGCATCAGGCACACGCCGCAGCGGCCGTGGCGCGCCACCACCTCGGCGGCCCCGGGTTGGCGCAGGGCCCAGATGTCGTTGATGATGTCCGCGCCCAGGTCCAGCGCGGCCTGCATCACCTGCGCCTTGTACGTGTCGACGGACACCGGCACGCCCAGGCGCACGGCGCCCTGCACGACGGGCAGCACGCGGTCGAGCTCCTCCTGCAGCGGCACGGGCGGGCTGCCGGGGCGGGTGGATTCGCCGCCGATATCCAGGATGTCCGCGCCGTCCTTGAGCAGCTGCTCGCAGTGGCGCAGCGCTGCTGCAGCGCCGGCATGGTGGCCGCCGTCGGAGAACGAATCGGGCGTGGCGTTGACGATGCCCATCACACGCGGGCGCGCGAGCTGGAGGGCGAAGCGGCTGGTCTGCCAGATCATGGTTGGGTGGTAGGAAGTAGGCACGAAAAAACGGGGCGCCAGGCCCCGTTGGTGTTCTGCACGGCCGGCGGTGTCAAGCCGCCGAGGGTGCAGGGTCCGGCTTGACGGCCGGCGTGCCGCCGGGGCCGTCGTCCCCAGAGGGCGGGCGGCGCGGCGTCCAGTCCTTGGGCGGACGGGGCTCGCGACCGGCCATGATGTCGTCCAGCTGCTCGGCGTCGATGGTTTCCCACTCGAGCATGGCCTTGGCCATAGCGTGCATCTTGTCCTGGTTCTCCTCGATCAGGCGGCGTGCCAGGGTGTACTGCTCGTCGATGATGCGGCGCACTTCCAGGTCCACCTTCTGCATGGTGTCCTCGGACAGGTTGGTGGTCTTGGTCACCGAGCGGCCCAGGAACACCTCGCCCTCGTTCTCGGCATAGACCATGGGGCCCAGTGCCTCGCTCATGCCATAGCGCATGACCATGTCACGGGCGATGGACGTAGCGCGCTCGAAGTCGTTGCTGGCGCCGGTGGTCATCTGGTTCATGAACACTTCTTCGGCGATCCGCCCGCCGAACAGCATGGCGATCTGGTTCAGCATGTACTCCTTGTCATAGGAGTAGCGGTCCTTCTCGGGCAGGCTCATGGTCACGCCCAGGGCACGGCCGCGCGGGATGATGGTGACCTTGTGCACCGGATCGCACTTGGGCAGCAGCTTGCCGATCAGCGCGTGGCCCGCCTCGTGGTAGGCGGTGTTGCGGCGCTCTTCCTCGGGCATGACCATGGTCTTGCGCTCGGGGCCCATGATGATCTTGTCCTTGGCCTTCTCGAAGTCCTGCATCTCCACCACGCGGGCATTGCGGCGGGCGGCCATCAGGGCAGCCTCGTTGCACAGGTTGGCCAAGTCCGCGCCGCTCATGCCGGGTGTGCCGCGGGCGATGATCGCCGGGTTCACGTCCTGCCCTGCGGGGATCTTGCGCATGTGCACGTTCAGGATCTGCTCGCGGCCGCGGATGTCGGGCAGCGTCACGTAGACCTGGCGGTCGAAGCGGCCCGGGCGCAGCAGGGCAGCGTCCAGGATGTCGGGGCGGTTGGTGGCGGCGACCACGATCACGCCAAGGTTGGTCTCGAAGCCGTCCATCTCGACCAGCATCTGGTTCAGCGTCTGTTCGCGCTCGTCGTTGCCGCCGCCCAGGCCCGCGCCACGCTGGCGACCCACAGCGTCGATTTCGTCGATGAAGATGATGCAGGGGGCGTTCTTCTTGGCGTTCTCGAACATGTCGCGCACGCGGGCCGCGCCCACGCCGACGAACATCTCCACGAAGTCGGAGCCCGAGATGCTGAAGAACGGCACCTTGGCCTCGCCCGCAATGGACTTGGCCAGCAGCGTCTTGCCGGTGCCCGGAGGGCCGACCAGCAGCAGGCCACGCGGGATGCGCCCGCCCAGCTTCTGGAACTTGTTCGGGTCCTTCAGGAAGTCCACGACCTCCTTGACCTCTTCCTTGGCCTCGTCGCAGCCCGCCACGTCGGCAAACGTGACGGTGTTGTTGTTCTCGTCGAGCATGCGCGCCTTGGACTTGCCGAAGCTGAACGCCCCGCCCTTGCCGCCGCCCTGCATCTGCCGCATGAAGTACACCCACACGCCGATCAAGAGCAGCATGGGGCCCCAGCTGACCAGCAGCGTCATGAGCAGCGAGCCTTCTTCGCGCGGCTTGACGTCGAACTTGACGTTGTTGTTGATCAGGTCGCCCACCAGGCCGCGGTCGAGGTAGGTGGCGGTGGTGCGCACCTTGCGCTCATCGTTGGTCAGGGCCACGATTTCGGTGCCGCCGGGGCCCTCCTGAATGGTGGCGCTCTTGATGCGGCCGCCACGCACGTCCTCCAGGAAGGCGGAGTAACCGATGGTGCCCGCGCTCGCGCCGGCCCGGGTGTCAAACTGTTTGAACACCGTGAACAGCACCATGGCGATGACCAGCCAGACGGCGACTTTTGAAAACCACTGATTGTTCAAGCGGAACTCCAGAGACTGAAAGAAGGCGGACGGCCCGTGGCCATGCAAACCTGCATGGCCTGCCGTCCAGGCGCATTTGGGGGGCATTTTAGGTGTTTCAACCGGGGCCGGGCCTGCTTAAACCCCGGGCCCGCCCATGGTCACCCGCTGCTTTAGCGCGGGGCTTTGAGGCGCAGGCCCACCACGAAGGTCTCGGCCGAGCGGTCACGCGAGGCCTTGGGCTTGATGGCCTTGACCACCTGGAAGCGGTCCTTGAACCGCTGTACCAGCTGCGAATAGCCGCTGCCATGGAACAGCTTGGCCACCAGCGCGCCCTCGGGGCGCAGGTGCTGGCCGGCAAAGTCCAGTGCCAGCTCGATCAGGTGCTCCACGCGCGCGGCATCCACCGATTCCACCCCCGACAGGTTGGGCGCCATGTCCGAGACCACCACGTCCACCGCCCGCCCCTGCAGCGCTTGCTGCAGCTGCTCAAGCACCGCCTCGTCCCGAAAGTCCCCCTGGATGAAGGTCACGCCCTCGATGGGCTCCATGGGCAGGATGTCCAGCGCGATCATGGTGCCGTCCAGTTGGCCAGCGGCCGCGCCTGCGGGCGCCAGGCGCCGGCGCACGTACTGGCTCCAGGCGCCGGGGGAACTGCCCAGGTCCACCACCACCTGGCCCGGACGGATCAGGCCCAGCTGCTCATCGATCTCCTTGAGTTTGTAGGCGGCGCGGGCGCGGTAGCCCTCCTTTTGCGCCAGCTTGACCCAGGGGTCGTTGATGTGGTCGTGCAGCCACGTCTTGTTCACCTTCTTGCTTTTGGGCTGGGCTTTCATACGTTGAAGAATAATACGGGTATGCCCCAGATCGAACTGACCACCGCCGAGCGGCGCGAACACCGCGCCAACGCGCACCACCTCCAGCCTGTCGTGCTCGTTGGCGCCGACGGCCTGACGCCTGCCGTGCGCAAGGAGATCGACGCGGCCTTGAACGCTCACGGGCTGATCAAGGTGCGCGTCTTCGGCGACGACCGGGCGGCGCGTGAGGCCATGTACCAGCAGCTGGCCGATGACCTGAACGCCGCGCCCATCCAGCACATCGGCAAGCTGCTGGTGCTGTGGCGCCCTGTTCCCGCCAAGGCCCGCGCCGTGGACGAGGACCGCAAGCCCGGCCCGCGCGACGTGAAGGTGCTCAAGTTCGGCCGCCCCGGCCAGCGCCCCGAGGTCAAGCAGCTGCGTGTGCTGGGCAACCAGCGCCTGACCAGCGGCGGCCAGATCAAGCGCGCCAAGCCCAAGCAGACGTCCGTGAAGAAGCGCCAGGGCGACTGATGGCCGCCCCCGCGGCGCCTGCGCGCCACGTCATCTGCATGAAATGGGGCCGCAAGTACGGCCCCGAGTACGTCAACCGCCTGTACGCCATGGTGCGCCGGCACCTGGGCGGCGACTTCAACTTCGTCTGCCTGACCGACGACGCCGCCGGCATCCGTCCGGAGGTGCAGTGCCTGCCCATCCCGCCCCTGGATCTGCCCGCGGGCATTCCGGAGCGCGGCTGGAACAAGCTGGCCACCTTCAGCGCCGACCTGCATGGCCTGCGCGGCACGGCGCTGTTCCTGGACGTGGACGTGGTGGTGGTCGGGCCGCTGGACGAGTTCTTCACCCGTCCGGGCGACTTCCTGATCATCCACGACTACAAGCGGCCCTGGCGCATCACCGGCAACTCGTCGGTGTACCGCTTCGAGCTGGGTGCGCATGCCGACGTGCTGGAGTACTTCCGCAGCCACGTGCAGGAGGTGCGCGAGCGCTTTCGTAACGAGCAGGCCTACCTGTCGGACGTGCTGCACCGCCAGGGCAAGCTGGCCTACTGGCCGCAGGAGTGGTGCCCCAGCTTCAAGTACCACAGCATCCCGCGCTGGCCGACCAACTACTGGAAGCCGCCCGTCGTGCCGCCGGGTGCGCGCATCGTGGTCTTCCACGGCGAATGCAACCCGCCGGACGCGCTGGCCGGACGGCGCAACCGGCGCTTTCGCCACATCCAGCCAGCGACCTGGGTGGCCGAGCACTGGCACGAGTGAATGAAAAAGAGGGCCTCGGCCCTCTTTTTTGTTGCCCGCGCCCTGGCTTTCAGCGCCGCGCCGCCACCTTCAGCAGCACGGCCAGCGCGCACAGCCACTGCACGCCGTACATCACGCTGCCCGCGCCGTGCCACACCGGCAGGTTCTGCCGGGCCACGATGCGCGGGGCCACGCCGAACTGCAGCAGCAGCGCCAGCAACATGCCCAGCACTATGAAAACAGTAGCTGCTTGCGCCCATTCCTCGGGCTTTTCAGCATGTTTTCGCTTGGAAAACACCAGCAGGCAAGCGCCAGCTGCTATCGAAATATAGGTCTGCGCCTCGAACAGCCGAGCCGCCATCTGGCCGGCCAGGGCCGGCGTGGGCAGGTGGGCGAATAGCAGCGGCACGGCCACGAAGCCGATCGCCGACAGGCTGCCCCACCACAGGGCGGCCGCCAGCAGGGGCACGCGCTCGTACATGCGGCTGCGGGCCTCAGGCGTAGCGCACGGCCACGATTTCGTAGTGGCGCACGCCGCCGGGGGCCTGCACCTCGGCGGTGTCGCCCTCTTCCTTGCCGATCAGCGCGCGGGCAATCGGGCTGCCGACGTTGATCAGGCCCAGCTTCAGGTCAGCCTCGTCCTCGCCGACGATCTGGTAGGTCACGGTCTCGCCGCTGTCCTCATCCTCCAGCTCCACCGTGGCGCCGAAAACCACGCGACCGCCCGCATCCAGCTGCGCGGGGTCGATGACCTGGGCGGCAGAGAGCTTGCCCTCGACCTCCAGGATGCGGCCCTCGATGAAGCCCTGGCGGTCCTTGGCGGCCTCGTATTCGGCGTTCTCGCTCAGGTCGCCCTGTGCACGGGCCTCGGCGATGGCGGCGATCACGGCCGGGCGGTCCTGGGTCTTCAGGCGCTGCAGCTCGGCCTTGAGCAGTTCAGCGCCACGCTTGGTGATGGGAATGGTGGCCATAGTGGTTCAGGTCTCCGTTGCGGACACAAAAAGCAAACCGCCGCGCGTTGCCGCGCGGCGGTGTCATGTCAGCGGGTGATTATGCCGCCTTTGCGGCGGCGTGCATCAGGCTGCGGACAGTTGCGCGTGCATCTCCTGGATGGAGATGACGCCCAGCTGGTCCATGAACTTCATGCCCTCCACCGCGGCCTCGGCGCCGAAGATGGTGGTGAAGGTGGTCACGCGCGCAGCCAGCGAGCTGGTGCGAATGGCGCGCGAGTCGGCGATGGCGTTGCGGCGCTCCTCCACCGTGTTGATGACCATGGCGATTTCCTCGTTCTTGATCATGTCCACGATGTGCGGGCGGCCCTCGGTCACCTTGTTCACCACCTGCACCGGCACGCCGGCCTCGGTGATGGCGGCGGCCGTGCCCTTGGTGGCCAGCAGCTCGAAGCCCATGGCCACCAGGTCGCGGGCAATCGCAACCGCGCGCGGCTTGTCGGCGTTCTTCACGGTGAGGAACACCTTGCCCGAGGTGGGCAGGCGCGTGCCGGCACCCAGCTGGCTCTTGACGAAGGCCTCGCCGAAGGTCTTGCCCACGCCCATGACCTCGCCGGTGGACTTCATCTCGGGGCCGAGGATGGTGTCCACGCCGGGGAACTTCACGAACGGGAAGACGGCTTCCTTGACGCTGAAGTACGGCGGCGTCACCTCCTTGGTCACTCCCTGCTGGGCCAGCGTCTGGCCGGCCATGCAGCGCGCCGCCACCTTGGCCAGCTGGATGCCCGTGGCCTTGCTGACGAAGGGCACCGTGCGCGAGGCACGCGGGTTTACTTCGAGCACATAGATCACGTCGCCGGTATCGGTTTCCTGGATGGCGAACTGCACATTCATCAGGCCGACCACGTTCAGGCCCGCGGCCATGGCGGCGGTCTGGCGCTTGATCTCGGCCACGGTCTCGGCCTTCAGGTAATACGGCGGCAGCGAGCAGGCCGAATCGCCCGAGTGCACGCCGGCCTGCTCGATGTGCTCCATCACGCCGCCGATGAACACGGCGCCGGTGCTGTCGCGCACGCAGTCCACGTCGCACTCGATGGCGTTGGACAGAAAGTGGTCCAGCAGCACGGGCGAGTCGTTGGAGACCTTGACGGCCTCGCGCATGTAGCGCTCCAGGTCGCGCTGCTCGTGCACGATCTCCATGGCGCGACCGCCCAGCACGTAGCTGGGGCGCACCACCAACGGGTAGCCCAGGCCGGCGGCCTTTTCCAGCGCCTCGGCTTCGGTGCGGGCGGTGGCGTTGGGCGGCTGGCGCAGGCCCAGGTCATTGAGGAGCTTCTGGAAGCGCTCGCGGTCCTCGGCGGCGTCGATCATGTCCGGGCTGGTGCCGATGATGGGCACGCCCTCGCGCTCCAGGCCCAGGGCCAACTTCAGGGGCGTTTGGCCGCCGTACTGGACGATCACGCCCTCGGGCTTCTCGGTGGCCACGATCTCCAGCACGTCTTCCAGCGTCAGCGGCTCGAAGTACAGGCGGTCGGAGGTGTCGTAGTCGGTGGAGACGGTCTCCGGATTGCAGTTAACCATGATGGTTTCGTAGCCATCCTCGCGCATCGCCAGCGCCGCGTGCACACAGCAGTAGTCAAACTCGATGCCCTGGCCGATGCGGTTGGGGCCGCCGCCCAGCACCATGATCTTCTTCTTGTCCGTGGGCGCGGCCTCGCACTCTTCCTCGTAGGTGGAGTACATGTAGGCGGTGTTGGTCGGGAACTCGGCCGCGCAGGTGTCCACGCGCTTGTAGACCGGACGCACCTTGAGCGCGCGGCGTGCCTCGCGCACGGCCTTCTCATCGGTCTTGAGCAGCTTGGCCAGGCGGCGATCGGAGAAGCCCTTGCGCTTCAGCGTGCGCAGCGTGGCCGCGTCCAGGCTGGCCAGGGCGCCCTCGCCCTTCTCGGCGGTCAGCTGGTCCAGGTCGAGTTCGATCTTCACGATCTCCTCGATCTGCACCAGGAACCACTTGTCGATCTTGGTGAGGTCGTGCACCTCGTCCACCGACAGGCCCATGGCGAAGGCGTCGCCCACGTACCAGATGCGCTCGGGGCCGGGCTCGCCCAGCTCCTTCTCGAGCAGCTCGCGGTCCTGGGTCTTCTCGTTCATGCCGTCCACGCCCACTTCCAGGCCGCGCAGGGCCTTCTGGAAGGATTCCTGGAAGGTGCGGCCCATGGCCATGACTTCGCCCACGCTCTTCATCTGCGTGGTCATGCGCGAGTCGGCGGCAGGGAATTTCTCGAAGGCGAAGCGCGGGATCTTGGTGACCACGTAATCGATCGTGGGCTCGAACGACGCTGGCGTGGCGCCGCCAGTGATCTCGTTTTTCAGCTCGTCCAGCGTGTAGCCCACGGCCAGCTTGGCTGCCACCTTGGCGATCGGGAAGCCCGTGGCCTTGGAGGCCAGCGCCGAGGAGCGCGACACACGCGGGTTCATCTCGATCACGATCATGCGGCCGTCGGCGGGGTTGACGGCGAACTGCACGTTGGAGCCGCCCGTGTCCACGCCGATCTCGCGCAGCACCGCCAGGCTGGCGTTGCGCATGATCTGGTATTCCTTGTCGGTCAGCGTCTGCGCCGGCGCCACGGTGATGGAGTCGCCCGTGTGCACGCCCATGGGGTCCAGGTTCTCGATGGAGCACACGATGATGCAGTTGTCCGCCTTGTCGCGGATGACCTCCATCTCGAACTCCTTCCAGCCCAGCAGCGACTCCTCGATCAGCAGCTCGCTGGTGGGCGAGGCCTCCAGACCGCGCTTGGCAATGGTCTCGAACTCCTCGGAGTTGTAGGCAATGCCGCCGCCCGTGCCGCCCAGCGTGAAGCTGGGACGGATGACGGTGGGAAAGCCCACGCGCTTTTGCACGGCCCAGGCTTCGTCCATGGTGTGGGCGATGCCCGAACGCGCCGACTCCAGGCCGATGCGCGTCATGGCGTCCTTGAACTTCAGGCGGTCCTCGGCCTTGTCGATGGCCTCGGGCTTGGCGCCGATCAGCTCGACGCGGTATTTGTTCAGCACGCCGTTCTTCCACAGGTCCAGCGCGCAGTTCAGCGCGGTCTGGCCGCCCATGGTGGGCAGGATGGCGTCGGGACGCTCCTTGGCGATGATCTTCTCGACCGTCTGCCAGGTGATGGGCTCAATGTAGGTGACGTCGGCCGTGGCCGGGTCGGTCATGATCGTCGCGGGATTGCTGTTGATCAGGATGACGCGGTAACCCTCTTCGCGCAACGCCTTGCAGGCCTGCACGCCGGAGTAGTCGAACTCGCAGGCTTGGCCAATGATGATGGGGCCGGCGCCGATGATGAGAATGCTTTTGATGTCTGTGCGTTTTGGCATGGTGTTGCTTTTAGTCGGTCGCGGCGGAGGGGCCTGAGGGGCGGCGCACTTCCAGGCGCGCCAGCAGCGCCTGGGCGCGCTCGGCGGGCAGGTTCTTCTGCATCAGCTGGATCAGGCCATCGCCCTCCACCAGGGGGCGCAGCACCTCGGCCTCGGCGTCGTAGAAGACCACGTCCCACTCGGCCAGGCCCTGCGCGAAGGTCTCGTCGTCCCACGTCTTGCCCTTGGCGACCAGCGTTACCAGGGGCATGGCCTTGTTCTCGACGAAGGACTTCTTGTACGGCTTTTGCTGCCAGCGCTCGGTGAACCACTCGCGGTGCGGGGACGGCAGCGTGAGGATGCGCTTGTGGATGGCCTTTTCCAGCGCCGCGGCCGGGAAGCTGAAGAGTTTCATAGGAAGTCGCGGACTCTCAGGCAGCCTTGGCGCCGGTGCGCGCCGTCCGCATCAGATCGGTGAAGCGGTCGAACAGGTGAGCGACGTCCTGCGGTCCGGACGAGGCCTCCGGGTGGCCCTGGAAGCAGAACGCCGGCTTGTCACGGTAGGCAAAGCCCTGCAGCGTGCCATCGAACAGGCTGACGTGGGTGGCGCGCAGGTGGCTGGGCAGCGTCTCCATGTCCACCGCGAAGCCGTGGTTCTGACTGGTGATGGCCACGCTGCCGTTGTCCAGGTCCTTCACGGGATGGTTGCCACCGTGGTGGCTGTTGTCCATCTTGAAGGTGCTGGCGCCGGCCGCCAAGGCCATGATCTGGTGGCCCAGGCAGATGCCGAAGGTGGGCGTGCCGCTGTCCACGATCTGACGCACGGCTTCGATGGCGTAGTCGCAGGCAGCCGGGTCACCGGGGCCGTTGGACAGGAATACGCCATCGGGATTCATGGCCAGCACCTCGGCCGCCGGTGTCTGGGCCGGCACCACCGTGAGCTTGCAGCCGCGCTCGGCCAGCATGCGCAGGATGCTGTACTTCACGCCGAAGTCGTAGGCCACGACGTTGAACTGCGCCTCTTCCTGGGTGCCGTAGCCGCGGCCCAGTTCCCATTCGGTCTGGGTCCAGCCGTAGGGTTTGGGCGTGCTGACGACCTTGGCCAGGTCCAGGCCCTTCATGTCGGGCGCGGCCTTGGCGGCGGCAAGGGCGGTGTCGATACGGTCCTGCGTCACGCTCTCGCCGTCGGCCAGGCCAACGATGGCGCCGTTTTGCGCGCCCTTGTCACGCAGCAGCCGCGTGAGGCGGCGCGTATCGATGTCGGCGATGGCGACAGTGCCGTTGCGCGAGAGGTAATCGGACAGGGTTTCCGTGCAGCGGAAGTTGCTGGCAATCAGGGGCAGATCCCTGATGACGAGGCCGGCGGCCTGGACTTTGTCAGACTCGATGTCCTCGGGATTGACGCCGTAGTTGCCGATGTGCGGATACGTGAGCGTCACGATCTGCTGGCAATAGCTGGGGTCGGTGAGGATTTCCTGGTAGCCGGTCATCGAGGTGTTGAAGACCACCTCGCCGACGGTGGTGCCGGAGGCACCGATCGAGTTGCCGATAAAGACCGTGCCGTCTGCAAGCGCCAGGATGGCGGGGGGGAAGGATCCCTTGAGAGACAAAAGCACTGGGTTCTCCGAAAGATTGCGGGTCGCCCGGTAGCCTGCTGGACGATGAGTCCTGCAGGCTGTTGCTTATGAGGGATTGCTTTTCGTGCGGCCGGGCGACTGTTTGGCGGGAAAGCCCTTTATTGTAGCGCGGCGCTGGCGTCTTTACCGGCGCCGGGCCGAGCGCACGCCGGGCACGGAAGCCACGATGGCAAGCACTTTGCTCAGCCGCCCGGCGTCGGAAATCTCCACCGTGAAAGTCATCCAGGCGGTGCCGCGCACGGACTGGGTCTGCACGCCGATGACGTTGGTCTTTTCGCGTGCGAACACCTCCGAGATGTCGCGCAGCAAGCCCTGCCGGTCGGAGGCTTCCACGGCCACGTCCACCGGATAGACACTGGCCAGCCCAGGCCCTGCGGCCGGCTGGCCCCACTGCACCTCGATCACCCGCTCGGCGCTGCGCGCGGCCATTTCGCGGAAGTTGCTGCAGTCGCTGCGGTGCACGCTCACGCCCTTGCCGCGCGTGACGAAGCCGCTGATGGGATCGGGCGGCGCCGGCCGGCAACATTTGGCCAACTGGGTCATGAGCGAATCCACGCCCACCACCAACACCCCGCCCTTGCTCGAGCCGTCAGGTGTACGCGGCTTCTTGAGGGCCAGCTCCGGCAGCGCGGCCGGCTCGGCCGGCGGGCGCAGCAGCAGTTCGATGCTGCGCAGCGAGAACTCGTCCTTGCCCACCACCTCAAACAGCGCGTCGGCCGTCTTGAATCCCAGCTGCACCGCCAGATCGTCCAGCTTCACGGCCGTCTTGCCTTCGCGCTGCAGCAGCTTTTCCACCAGCTCGCGACCGCGCGCGATGGTGGCGTGCGTGGCCTGGGCGTTGAACCAGGCCCGCACCTTGGCCTTGGCCCGGTTGCTGGTCAGGTAACCCAGCTCGGGGTTGAGCCAGTCACGCGAAGGGCGGCCCTCCTTGACGGTGCTGATCTCCACGGTCTGGCCGTTGTGCAGCACGGTGTTGAGCGGCACCATGGCTCCGTCCACGCGGGCGCCTCGGCAGCGGTGGCCCAGGTTGGTGTGCACGGCGTAGGCAAAATCCAGCGGCGTGGCGCCCTGGGGCAACTCGACCACCGCAGCGCCGGGCGTCAGCACGTAGATGCGGTCGTCGAACAGGCCGCTGCTGGCGGCGCCCGACAGGTCGCGCTCCCAGGCCAGCAGCTGGCGCAGCACGGCGATCTTCGCGTCGTACTCGCTGCTGGCGGACACGCCGGCATAGCCTTTGGTGCCCGCCTCCTTGTAGGCCCAGTGGGCGGCCACGCCGTTCTCGGCGTGTTCGTTCATGGCCTGGGTGCGAATCTGGATCTCGATGGCCTTGCCCGCGTCGTCGCGCACCACGGTGTGCAGCGACTGGTAGCCGTTGGGCTTGGGGCGGGCGATGTAGTCGTCGAATTCCGCCTCGATCGGGTTGAACTGGCTGTGCACCCAGCTCAGCGCGGCGTAGCAGTCCCTGACGTTGGGCACGATGACGCGCAGCGCCCGGATGTCAAACACCCGGTCGAAGTTCAGCGACTTGCCGCGCATCTTCTTGTAGATGCTGTAGATGTGCTTGGGCCGGCCCTTGACGGTGGCACTGATGCTGTGCGCTCGCAGCTCGGACTCCACCCGCGCGCGCAGTTGCTCCATGTGGTGCTCGCGCTCGGTGCGCTTTTCGTCGAGCAGCCGGGCGATTTCCTTGTAGGTCTCGGGCTCCAGGAAGCGAAAGGCCAGGTCCTCCAGCTCCCACTTCATCTGCCAGATCCCTAAGCGGTTGGCCAGCGGCGCGAAGACCTGCAGCGCCTCGCGCGCCATGGCCGGCGACACCGGCCGCTTTGCCGAGGCGTGGTAGCGCAGCGTCTGCAGGCGCGAGGCCAGGCGCAGCATGACCACACGCAGATCGCGCGAGAAGGCCAGCAGCATCTTGCGCACGTTCTCTGTCTGCGTGGCCAGCGTATCCACCTGCTGGCCGCTGACTTGCGCGTTGCGCGCCTGCTGCTGCACGCGCATGAGCTTGGTGGTCTCCACCGCCAGCTCGGCCAGGTTGTCGCCAAAGGCCTTGGCGATGACCTCTTGCGGACGGTTCAGGTGCGCGCTGGTATAGACCAGATAGGCCGCGGCCTGCATGGTTTCGGAGCCGCCCAGGTTGCGCAGGATGGCGCAGACCCCCTCGGCGTGCGCCAGCGTGTTTTCGCCCGTCTCCAGCGTCTCGCCGATCAGGAGCGGCTCGGCGAACAGGCGCGCGCGCTCCAGCGAGCCCACCTGCTCCGGCGGCACTTGCGCAGTGGCGGCGATGAGCTGCGGCACGCCCTCCTGTCCGGCAGCCGCGCCTGGGGGAACGGCGTTGGCGGCCTTCATGGCTCGCCCGTCCCGCCGTCGCCCAGCAGGAACTGAGTCACCACCGCCACCTGCGCCGGGTCGACCAGCGTGGGCGCATGCCCCACGCCCTCGAACTGCACCAGCCGGGCGCACGGGCCGCGCTGCTGCATGGCCTGCGCCGTCTGCGGGGACAACAGGTCCGACTGCGCGCCGCGCAGCAGCAGCACCTGCGCCGTGATCTGGTCATACAGCTGCCACAGCAGCTGCTCGCCTGCTTCCGCCAGCTCCGGCGTCATTGCGCGGAAAGACACGGCGATGGCCGGGTCGTAGTGCAGCATGAAGCCGCCCTGCGGCGCCGGACGCAGCATGGGGCGCGACAGTTGCAGCCATTGCTCGCGCGTGTGCGGGCCGAAGCCCTGCGAGTCCTTCCACAGGGCGTCGGCCGCCTGCTCCAAAGAGGTGTAGTGCGCCGGCACGCCCAGGTACTGGCCAATGCGCGCCAGCGCCTGCGGTTCGATCGCCGGGCCCACGTCGTTAAGCACCAGGCGGCGCACGGGCGCCGGCAGCGGCAGGCCAGGCTGGCCGGCCAGCACCAGCCCGATCAGCCCGCCCATGCTGGTGCCCACCCAGTCCAGCGTCTGGATGGGGGATTCGGCGTGCAGCTGCGCCAGCAGAGCCAGCATGTCGGCGGCGTATTGCGGGATCTGGTAGCCGGCCGGGTCGGCCAGCCAGTCGCTGTGGCCGCGACCCGCCACGTCCGGGCAGATGACGCGGGCATGACCGGCCAGTGCGCGCGCCAGCGTGTCGAAGTCGCGACCCTGGCGCGACAGGCCGTGGGCGCAGACGATGACGTGGCCTTCTGCAGCAGGCCCACCCGCTCCGTCCCAGTCCCAGAAAGCCATGCGGTGCGCCCCGCTGGAGGGGGCGATGGCGGCGGCCGGGCCGGGGCACGATACGTATTTCAGCCTAGGTTCAATCATGGAAACAGTACCGTCCAGCAGCGCTCGATAATCCCTTCGCTGCATCGTAATTCATTCGGAGATCCCTACATGCTCAACGGCAAGACTGCCCTCGTCACAGGTTCCACCAGCGGTATCGGCTTGGGCATTGCCCAGGCCCTCGCGCGCCAGGGCGCCAACATCGTGCTCAACGGCTTCGGCGACGTCGACGGCCCCCGCGCCCAGGTGCTGGCCGCGGGCGAACACGCCGGCGTGCGCGTGGCCTACCACGGCGCTGACATGAGCCGCCCGGCCGAGATCGCGGACATGCTCCAGTACTCTTCAGCGCAGTTCGGCCGCGTGGACATTCTGGTCAACAACGCCGGCATCCAGCACGTGGCCAGCGTGCAGGACTTCCCGCCAGAAAAGTGGGACGCCATCATCGCCATCAACCTGACCAGCGCCTTTCACACCACGCGCCTGGCGCTGCCGGGCATGCTCGCCGCAGGCTGGGGGCGCATCATCAACGTGGCCTCGGTACATGGGCTGGTCGGTTCGGCGCAAAAATCCGCCTACGTGGCGGCCAAGCACGGCATCGTCGGCCTGACCAAGGTGACGGCGCTGGAGACGGCCCCCACCGGCGTGACCTGCAATGCCATCTGCCCCGGCTGGGTGCTGACGCCGCTGGTGCAAAAGCAGGTGGATGCCAAGGCCGCCGAGCACGGCCTGTCCAACGAGGAGGCCATCAAGCTGCTGCTGGGCGAGAAGGAGCCCTCCATGCAGTTCACCACGCCCGAGGAGCTGGGCGAGCTGGCGGTGTTCTTCTGCTCGCCCGCCGGCAACAACGTGCGCGGCGTGGCCTGGAACATGGACGGTGCCTGGGCCGCCCAGTAAGCAGCCCGAAAAAACAAGAGCGCCGGCAAGGTGCTCTTGTTTTGATAGCTGCCAGCGCTTGCCAGTCAAGCGCTGGAGGCCAAAAACACCTCAAATCCCGGCCCGCTAGCGCAGTTGCACCGAGCCGGACACCGTGACCACCACCTGCGCCTCGCCGGCCTCCACCGGCACCGGCGCCGCATTGTCGAAGGCCGCGCCCTTGGCCTGCATGGCCATCATGCGCGGGCGCGGCCCCGGGGACATCTCCTGGCTGTTCACACCCACCTCGCGCAGCGTGTAGCCCGAGAAACCGAAACCCCGGGCCAGCTCGCTGGCGCGCGCCTTGAAGGCCTCGATGGCTTCCGTCTGTGCCTGCGTCTCCACCTTCTGGCGTGCCTCGCGCGATAGATCGAACGCCATCTGGCTGATGGCCAGGCTGCGGATCTTGGCGGCCGTGCCGGTGATGCGCGCAAAGTCGCGCCCGGACAGCACCAGTTGCGTCCGACCCTGCCAGCCGTTGATGCGCCCGTCCTTGCCATAGCGCGGTTGCAGGCCGAAGTCGCCTGTGCGCACTTCCATCTGCTGCGGCGAAGCACCGCCGCGCGCCTGTGTCAACGCCTCATCCAGCGCCTGCTGCAGCTGCGCCTGCACCTGGGCGGCGTCCTCCCCCTCTTTGGTGGTGGACAGGGTGAGCACCAGCAGGTCCTGCTGCACTTCCACGCTGCCGCTGGCCGACAGCTGCAGCACGTTGCGTGGCACCTCCGGTGCAGAGGACTGGGCAAAAGAGGCCGCAGCGCTTGCCAGCAAAGCGCTGGCAGCTACGATCCTAATAGCAGATTGCATGGTTTTTCCTTTCTTTATCGCAATATCCGGCAGCTGAATGCGCTGTCCGCCGACACGCACCGTAGCCCCGTTGTGGCAGCCCAAAAGTGAAGGCGCGGTAATGTCGTTGCGAGGCGCCGCAAAACTTGTAACACTTAGTCAGGACCGTTGGTAAAACGCGGCAATCGGCGGCCAAGCTGGTCAGAATCGCCGCTGTTACAAATTGGACTTGGGGAATGAATATGGCTTCGACGACCAACCGCACCGACAAGGTTCTCGTGGTGGATGACGACGCGCGCATCCGCGATCTGCTGCGCCGCTATCTGACCCAGGAGGGCTTCGAGGTGATGGTTGCGGAAGACGGCAAGGCACTCAACCGCATCCTGCTGCGCGAAACCGTGGATCTGATCGTGCTGGACCTGATGATGCCCGGCGAGGATGGTCTGTCCATCTGCCGTCGCCTGCGCGCGGCCAACGACCGCACGCCTATCATCATGCTCACCGCCAAGGGCGAGGACGTGGACCGCATCGTCGGCCTGGAGGTCGGCGCGGACGACTACCTGGGCAAGCCCTTCAACCCGCGCGAGCTGCTGGCGCGCATCCACGCCGTGCTGCGCCGCCGCCCGCCGCAAGAGGCACCGGGCGCACCCTCGGGCGACAACGAGGTGGTCACCTTCGGCCCCTTCACCTTCGACCTGGGCACCCGTGCGCTGCAAAGGAACGGCGAGGAGCTGCCGCTGACCACCGGCGAATTCGCCATGCTCAAGGCCCTGGTGCGCCACCCGCGCCAGCCGCTGTCGCGCGAAAAGCTGGCCCTGCTGGCACGCGGACGCGAGTTCGAGCCCTTCGACCGCAGCCTGGACGTGCAGATCTCGCGCCTGCGCAAGCTGGTGGAGGTGGACGCCGCCCAGCCGCGCTACATCCAGACTGTCTGGGGTGTAGGCTACGTGTTCGTGCCGGACGGCGCAAACTGACGCGGACCCACGCGGTTCGCCCGCGCTGCCGCGCGACGGCAGGCGGCCCGCAACAGGCGGGCGCGGTGTCCCAGGCACGCCCCCCGCCACCTGCACTGAACCCGGAGCGGCCCTGCAAGCCAACGCCAGCCTTTCATGCCTTCTTCTTCCGACGTTCCCCACGACGCGACCAGCCCTGCCCCTCTGGAGGCGCCGTCCGCACGGCACGCGGCGCGCGCGCGCGTGGGCCTGAACCTGTTCTGGCGCACCTTCTTCCTGCTGTCGCTGCTGCTGGTGGGCAGCATCCTGGCCTGGCTGCAAACGCTGCGCGCGCTGGAGTTCGAGCCGCGCACGCTGCAGTCGGCGCAGCAGATCGCCTCACTTGTCAATCTGAGCCGCGCGGCGCTGATCCACGCGGACGCCATCGCCCGCGTGTCACTGCTCAAAACCATGGCCGACCAGGAGGGCGTGCGCATCCTGCCGCGCGAGCCGGGCGACCGCTTCGAGCAACTGGCGCCCTCGGCCCTGGGCTCGCGCCTGACCGACGAGCTGACCCAGCGGCTGGGCCCCGGCACCATCCTGGCGAGCAACGTCAACGGCGAGCCGGGCCTGTGGGTCGGCTTCACCATCAACGGCGACCCCAACTGGCTGCTGATGGACCGCTCGCGCCTGAGCACGGCCAGCGGCAAGACCTGGCTGATCTGGCTGATCACGGCCGGCGCGCTGTCGCTGGCCGGCGCTGCGGTCATCGCCCGGCTGATCAACCGCCCGCTCAAGCAGCTGTCGTACGCGGCCAACCGCGTGCGCGACGGCGACTTCGCTGCCAGCCAGCTGGACGAGGGCGTGGTGACCAACGAGATCCGCGAGGTCAACATCGGCTTCAACCGCATGGCGCAAAAGCTCGCCAAGCTGGAGCAGGACCGCGCCGTCATGCTGGCCGGCATCTCCCACGACCTGCGCACACCCCTGGCGCGCCTGCGCCTGGAGACCGAAATGAGCGTGGTGGACGATGTGGCCCGCCAGCACATGGTGGCCGACATCGTGCAGCTGGACGCCACCATCGACAAATTCCTGGACTACGCGCGCCCGGACGGCGTGGTGCTCAACCCGGTCAACCTGCACGCCGTGGTTTCGTCCTGCGTTTACGCCGTGCAGGACCACCGGGAGCTGGCCATCACCATGAACGTGCCGGAGGACCTGAACGTGCTGGCCGACGAGGTGGAGCTGGCGCGCGTGATCTCCAACCTGCTGGAAAACGCCCGCCGCTACGGCAAGGACGTGGAAACCGGCATCACCACGGTGGACATCGCGGCCAAGGCGCGTGAGAAATGGGTGCTGCTGAAACTGCGCGACCACGGCCCGGGCGCGCCGTCCGAGCAGCTGGCCAACCTGACCAAGCCGTTCTTCCGCGGCGACTCGGCCCGCACGGCCGCGGCCGGGGCCGGCCTGGGCCTGTCCATCGTCGACAAGACGGTGCAGCGGCTGGGCGGCATCTTCGCGTTGGCCAACTCGGCTTCCGGCGGCCTGGTGGCCCACGTGCAGCTGCAGCGCGCGCTCGACCTGCCGGGCGGCAAGGACCCGGAGCAGCGCCTGCAGCGCCCGCAGGTCAAGCGCCACCTGCCGCCCAGGTCGCACAAGGCGACGCGGCCGCTGTAGCCGGGCTGCCCGGTCAGGCCCGGCGCAGCAGCACCACGGCACGCGCCTCCATGGCCGCGCCCTGCCCCACCGGCCCCAGCCGCTCGGCCGTCTTGGCCTTCACGTTCACCTGGCCGGGCGCCAGCTCCAGCACGTCGGCAATGCGCTCGCGCATGGCCGCGATGTGCGGCGCCAGGCGCGGCGCCTGGGCGATGACGGTGGTGTCGATGTTCACCACGGCGTAGCCCTCGGCAGCCACGCGGCGCCCCACCTCGGCCAGCAGCACGCTGGAGTCGGCACCGCGAAAGCGCGCGTCGGTGTCGGGGAAATGGCTGCCGATGTCGCCCAGCGCCGCGGCGCCCAGCAGCGCGTCGGTGATGGCGTGCAGCAGCACGTCGGCGTCCGAATGGCCCATCAGTCCGGTGCGGTGCGGAATGTCCACCCCGCCAATGACCAGCCGCCGCCCGGGCACCAGGGCGTGCACGTCCCAGCCCTCGCCAATCCTGAAATCCATCTGAGTCGCGCTTTCTGTTCGATTCATTCGTGGTGCATTGCGCCCCGGTCAACGGACCGGGCGCGAGAAGAAGACGGCGGCATCCGCCCCCGTGGCCGCCTCGCCGCCGGAGCCGGCGAAGCGCGCCACGGTGGCGCCGTGCAGACGCTGGGCCAGCACGGCCTCGGCCAGGGCGAAGTCTTCGGGGTAGGTGACCTTGAAGTTCTGCGCGCTGCCGGGTACCAGGCGCGGACGCATGCCCATGGCCTCCATGGCGCTGGCCTCGTCGGTGGCGGCGGCGCCCATGTGCTCCAGGGCCTCGCGCAGCGCGCCCAGGCGGAACATCTGCGGCGTCTGGGCCAGCCACTTGTCGCTGCGGTCCACGGTGGCGGCCACGCGCACGCCCGAAGGGCCGTCGGTGACGGTCTTGAGGGTGTCGGCCAGCTTGTGCCCCAGCAGGCCGCCCACGCCGTCGTGCTGGCAGGCATCGATCAGCGCGTCGATTTGCGCCGTGGTCACCAGGCAGCGCGCGGCGTCGTGCACCAGCACCCAGTCGGCGTCGTGCGCGCCGCGCTCGGCCAGCGCCTTCAGGCCGCCCAGCACGGTGTCCGCCCGCGTGGCGCCGCCGCAGGGCACGGCGAAGAACAGCGGGTGGCGATGCTGGTCGAAAAACGTATCGCCCGGCGCCACGGCCACCAGCGTGCCGGCCAGCCGCGCCACGCCGAAGAAAGCCGCCAGCGTGTGCAGCACCAGGGGCTGGCCGGCCACACGCTGATACTGCTTGGGCAGGGACTGCACGGCGCGTGGCGCCAGCGCGCGGCTGCCCGTGCCGGCGCAGGGCACCAGGCCCCACAGGCGCGCGGGCGGGACTGCCGCGGGCGCGGCAGTCTGGCGCAACAGCGCGCCAAAGGCGGACGACTCGATCATGGGCGGCATTCTAGAATCGCCCCTCGCCGCGCAAAGCCTGCACCGCCGCGGCGCCTCTCGCATGGACCTTCTTCCCAAAATCCCCCCCGGAAAACGCCACGCCCTGCCCCGCCCGCCCGGCAGCGCCGACGCCCTGCTGCTGGCCCGCCTGGGCGAGCGCGAAAAAGCCGCCGGCCGCATCACCGCCATCGTCACGGCGGACGCCACCGATGCACAGCGGCTGATCGATGAGCTGGCCTTCTTCGCGCCCGCGCTGCGCTGCGCCCTGTTCCCCGACTGGGAGACGCTGCCCTATGACAGCTTCTCGCCCCACCAGGACCTGATCAGCGAGCGCCTGGCCACGCTCTGGCGCATCTCGCAGGGCGAGGCGGACGTGGTGCTGGTGCCCGCCACCACCGCGCTGTACCGGCTGGCGCCGCAGTCCTTCCTTGCGGCCTACACCTTCCACTTCAAGACCGGCCAGAAGCTGGACGAGGCACGCCTGCGCGCCCAGCTGACGCTGGCCGGCTATCAGAACGTGTCGCAGGTGGTTAGCCATGGCGAATATGCCGTGCGCGGCGGCCTGATCGACCTGTTCCCCATGGGCTCCAGCGTGCCCTACCGGGTGGATTTGTTCGACGACGAGATCGACTCCATCCGCACCTTCGACCCCGACAGCCAGCGCAGCCTGTATCCCGTGCCGGAGATCCGCCTGCTGCCGGGCCGCGAATTCCCCATGGACGACGCGGCGCGCTCGCGCTTTCGTCAGCGCTGGCGCGAGCTGCTGGAGGGCGACCCGACCCGCAGCCGCATCTATAAGGACATGGGCGCGGGCATCGCCACGGCCGGCATCGAGTACTACCTGCCGCTGTTCTTCGAAGATACGGCCACCGTCTTCGACTACCTGGGCCCGCAGGCCACGGTGGTGCTGCACGGCGACCTGGAGGCCGCCTTCCAGCGCTTTTGGCAGGACACGCGCGAGCGCTACCGCCTGATCCAGGGCGACCCGGACCATCCCGCCCTGCCGCCCGAGACGCTGTTTCTGTCGGCCGACCAGTTCTACGGCCAGGCCAAGGCGCACGCCCAGCTGGCGCTGCGCCCCGGCGTGCAGGACGTGGCCGACAGCGCGCACTTCCAGCCGCTGCCCGAGCTGTCCGTGGTGCGCGGCGCCGACGACCCTCTGGCGCGGCTGCAGTCGCACATCGCTACCGGCCAGCGGCGCACCCTGTTGCTGGCCGAGAGCGCCGGCCGGCGCGAAAGCCTGCTGGACTTTCTGCGCGCCTCGGGCCTGAACCCGCCGGCGTTCGACTCCCTGGCCGAGTTCCAGTCCACCGCCGAGGAGCGCGTGGGCATCGCCACCGGCGCGCTGGCCCAGGGCTTCGCCTGGATCGACGGCGGCATCGACTTCGTCACCGAGACCGAGCTGTTCGCCACCGCCGGCACCACGCGCCGGCGCAAGAAGCAGGAGCAGGCCAGCGACGTCGAAGCGCTGATCAAGGACCTGTCCGAGCTGAAGGTGGGCGACCCGGTGGTGCACACCCAACACGGCATCGGCCGCTACCGTGGCCTGGTGAACATGGATGTGGGCCAGAAGAACTCCGACGGCACGCCTGCGCTGCAGGAGTTCCTCCACCTGGAATACGCCGACAAGGCCGTGCTGTACGTGCCCGTGAGCCAGCTGCAGCTGATCGGCCGCTACACCGGCGTGTCGCCCGACGAGGCGCCGCTGCACAAGCTGGGCAGCGGCCAGTGGGACAAGGCGCGGCGCAAGGCGGCCGAGCAGGTGCGCGACACCGCCGCCGAGCTGCTCAACATCTACGCCCGCCGCGCCGCGCGCCAGGGCCACGCCTTCCGCTATCCGGCGCAGGACTACGAAGAGTTCGCCAACGACTTCGGCTTCGAGGAGACGGCCGACCAGAAGGCCGCCATCCACGCCGTGGTGCAGGACATGATCAGCCCCCAGCCCATGGACCGCCTGGTCTGCGGCGACGTGGGCTTCGGCAAGACCGAGGTCGCCCTGCGCGCCGCCTTCGTGGCCGTGGCGGGCGGCAAGCAGGTGGCCTTCCTGGCCCCCACCACGCTGCTGGCCGAGCAGCACTACCGCACCCTGGCCGACCGCTTCAGCAAATGGCCGGTCAAGGTCGCCGAGGTCTCGCGCTTTCGCTCGGGCAAGGAGATCACCGCGGCCGTCAAGGGCATTGCCGACGGCACGGTGGACATCGTCGTGGGCACGCACAAGCTGCTGTCCCAGTCCACGCAGTTCAAGAACCTGGGCCTGCTCATCATCGACGAGGAGCATCGCTTCGGCGTGCGCCACAAGGAGGCCATGAAGGCGCTGCGCGCCGAGGTGGACGTCCTGACGCTCACCGCCACGCCGATTCCGCGCACCATGGGCATGGCGCTGGAGGGGCTGCGCGACCTGAGCGTGATCGCCACCGCCCCGCAGCGGCGGCTGGCCATCAAGACCTTCGTGCGCAGCGAGAACAACGGCGTGATCCGCGAAGCCGTGCTGCGCGAATTGAAGCGCGGCGGCCAGTGCTACTTCCTGCACAACGAGGTCGAGACCATCGAGAACCGCCGCCAGGCGCTGGAGAAGATCCTGCCCGAGGCGCGCATCGCCATCGCCCACGGCCAGATGCCCGAGCGCGAGCTGGAGCGCGTCATGCGCGACTTCGTGGCGCAGCGCTTCAACGTGCTGCTGTGCTCGACCATCATCGAGACGGGGATCGACGTGCCCAGCGCCAACACCATCGTCATCAGCCGCGCCGACCGCTTCGGTCTGGCGCAGCTGCACCAGCTGCGCGGGCGCGTGGGCCGCAGTCACCACCAGGCCTATGCCTACCTGATGGTGCCCGACATGGAGAGCCTGACCAAGCAGGCCAGCCAGCGCCTGGAGGCCATCCAGCAAATGGAAGAGCTGGGCAGCGGCTTCTACCTGGCCATGCACGACCTGGAGATCCGCGGCGCCGGCGAGGTGCTGGGCGAGAACCAGAGCGGCAACATGCTGGAGGTGGGCTTCCAGCTCTACAACGAGATGCTGTCCGAGGCCGTGCGCAGCCTGAAGGCCGGCAAGGAGCCCGACCTGCTGTCGCCCATGCAGGCCGCCACCGACATCAACCTGCACGCGCCCGCCCTGCTGCCCGAGGACTATTGCGGCGACGTGCACCTGCGCCTGTCGTTCTACAAGAAGCTGGCCACGGCCAAGACCGGCGAGCAGATCGACGCGCTGCTGGAAGAGCTGGTGGACCGCTTCGGCAAGCTGCCGCCGCAGGCGCAGGCGCTGATCGACGTGCACCGCCTGCGCGTCTTGAGCCAGTCCTACGGCGTGGTCAAGGTGGATGCGGCGCCGGGCGTCATCACCATCACCTTCAAGCCCCAGCCGCCGGTGGACCCGATGGCCATCATCCATCTGATCCAGAAGAACAAGCACATCAAGCTGGCGGGCAACGAAAAGCTGCGCATCGAGCGCGAACTGCCCGAGGCGTCGGCCCGCGCCCAGATGGTGCGCGACGTGCTGCGCAGCCTGGGCAAGCCGCTGACCGAGGCCGTGCCAGCCTAGTTGCAATGAAATATGAACCCAGCCCTTACTGGATAAGCGCAAGCAGCTATCAAAAGCGCAGCGCCAGGCAGGGATCCGGGGTGTGCGAACGAGGCACTGGCCATGCTGTTTGAAGCCGCCCTGGCCGTGCTGGCCCTGGCGCTGGCCCTGGCGGCGCGGCCCTGGCGGCTGCTGGCCAGCCGCAAGCCCCTGGCGCATGAAACCCACGGCGCGCCGGCCGCGCTGTGGACGCCGCTGCTGGCCACGCTGGCCGTCCTGCCCTGGGCCTGGGCCCTGCCCACGCTGCACCGCATGCCGCTGCAGCTGCAGTGGTCCGGCGCCTGCCTGGTGCTGTTGATGCTGGGCTGGCCGCTGGCCGTGCCCACGCTGTTGGCCGTGGGGGCGCTGGCCTGCGCCTTCTCGCCCGGCCTGGCCTGGCCCGAGGCATTGGGCCTGGCCGTCTGGGCGGGCGTGGTGCCCGCCACGCTGGCACTGCTGCTGGGCGCCCTTGTGCGCCGGCTGATGGGCGAGCGCACCCTGGGCGGCGCGCGCGCCTTCGTCTACGTGCTGGGCCGGGGTTTTCTGGGCACGGCGGCGTGCATGTTCATCGCCGGCACGCTTGCCCAGTGGACGGGACATGTGCTGCCCGGCGTGGGCGAAGGCCTGTCGCTGGTGGCGCGCTGGCTCATGGCCTGGGGCGACGCCTTCGTGACTGGCATGCTGTGCGCCGTGTTCGTGGCCTTCAAGCCGCAGTGGCTGGCGACCTGGTCGGACGACATCTACCTGCGCCGGCCCTGAGGGACAATCCAGGGCCCTGCCGGCGCGCCCGGCCGCCTTCCCTTTCCTTCTTCCTTCTCTTCTTTTCGCTTCTCTCCCGTCCATGTCCGCTACCGCTTCCGAATTCGCTCCCGGCCTCGTCGTGCAGGGCTTCCAGCCGCCGCTGCGCCTGGCCGACTACAAGCTCATCGCCTTCGACATGGACTCCACCTTGATCAGCATCGAGTGCGTAGACGAGATCGCCGACGCCGCCGGCAAGAAGGCCGAGGTGGCGGCCATCACCGAGGCGGCCATGCAGGGCGTGATCACCGACTACAAGGAAAGCCTGCGCCAGCGTGTGGCGCTGCTCCAGGGCGTGGAACTGGCCCACCTGGAGCATGTGTTCACCGAGCGCCTGCGCTTCAACCCCGGCGCGCGGGAGCTGATCGACGCCGCCAAGGCCGCCGGCCTGGCCACGTTGCTGGTCTCGGGCGGCTTCACGTTCTTCTCCGATCGCGTGAAGGCGCACCTGGGCATCCAGTTCGCCCGCGCCAACGTGCTGGAGATCGAGGGCGGCCGCCTCACCGGCCGCATGGTCGACCAGCCCTGGGGCGACATCTGCGACGGCGCGGAAAAGCGCCGCACGCTGCTGGAGGTGGCCTCGCTCATGGGCATCGACCCGCGCCAGGCCATCGCCGTGGGCGACGGCGCCAACGACCTGCCCATGATGGGCGCGGCCGGCCTGTCGGTGGCCTACCACGCCAAGCCGGCCGTGCGCGCCCAGGCCCAGGTGGCCATCAACAGCGGCGGGCTGGACCGGCTGCTGGAAGTGCTGCGCTGACCGCGCGGCCGGGCGCTACTGTATTCATAGCTGCCTGCGCTTGCAGAGCAAGCGTCTGGCCTGCTTTTGGCCTAAATCCGTCCAGATAAGTCTTTTATTTCATATATGGTTATGAAAATAAAAACTTCGGGGCAGTCTTTTCCCGCGCTTACACTGCAGCCCTGGCATTCGCCCTCTTGTCACGGCAGACGCAGTCTGCTAGCTCATTTCAAGAAAAGGAATTGTTCCCCATGCTGAAGAAATCCCTCACGGCCCTCGCCCTGGCCGCCGCCGCCCTGGCCGCCCACGCCGCCGACGTGCTGAAAGTGGCCGCCACGGCCGTGCCCCACGCCGAGATCCTGAACTTCGTGAAGCCCCAGCTCAAGGCCCAGGGCGTGGACCTGCAGGTCAAGGAATTCAGCGACTACGTGCAGCCCAACGCCGCCGTCGAGGACAAGCAGCTGGACGCCAACTTCTTCCAGCACCAGCCCTACCTGGACAGCTACAACAAGGACCGCAAGAGCAGCCTGGTGATGGTCCCCAACGGCAAGGTGCACGTGGAGCCCTTCGGTGCCTATTCCAGCAAGATCAAGAACGTGAAGGACCTGAAGGACGGCGCCACCATCGCCATCCCCAACGACCCCTCCAACGGCGGCCGCGCCCTGATCCTGCTGGCCAAGCAGGGCCTGATCGAACTGAAGGACCCCAAGAGCCTGACGCCCACGCCGCTGGACGTGGCCAAGAACCCGAAGAAGCTCAAGTTCAAGGAGCTGGAGGCGCCCCTGCTGCCGCGCGCCCTGGCCGACGTGGACCTGGCCCTGATCAACACCAACTACGCCATCGAGGCCAAGCTCAATCCCACCAAGGATGCGCTGTTCATCGAAGGCTCCGACTCGCCCTACACCAACATCGTGGCCGCCCGCGCCGACCGGGCCAACGATCCGGTCATCGCCAAGCTGGTGAACGCGCTGCACACGCCCGAGGTGAAGAAGTTCATCGAGGAAAAGTACAAGGGCGCCGTCGTCCCGGCGTTCTGACCACGGCGCGCGTTTCGTACCGCGCCCAACCACAAAGCGCTGCCCGCGGGCAGCGCTTTTTTGCGTCCGGCCTCACACCAATGCGGGGAAATTGTCAGTATTGGTAACGCGCGGCTGCTATGCTTGGCGGGTTCATCGCCCCCCGGGCCCTTGAAGGAGTCTTGCCCATGCTGTCCACCCACGCCCAGCGTTCCACATCCGCCACCGCCAACGCAGCGGAATACCTCACCTTCCGCCTGGGCCAGGAGGAGTACGGCATCGACATCCTGCGCGTGCAGGAAATCCGCTCCTACGAGCAGCCCACCCGCATGGCGCACGCGCCGGAGTTCATCAAGGGCGTGATCGATCTGCGCGGCGTGATCGTGCCCATCGTGGACCTGCGCCTGAAGCTGCAGTGCGAGACGGCCGAATACACCGACTTCACCGTGGTCATCATCCTGAACGTGGGCGGCACGGTGCTGGGCGCCGTGGTGGACGCCGTGGCCGACGTGGTGGCCCTGCCGGCCGAGGCCATCAAGCCCGCGCCGCAGTTCCAGGGCCGTGTGGACTCGTCCTTCGTGCGCGGCATCGCCACCGTGGGCGAGCGCATGCTGATCGTGGTGGACATCGAGTCGCTGCTCAGCAGCTCGGAGATGGGCCTGGTCAAGTCCGCCGCCAGCGCCTGAGCCGCCCTCAATCAAAAAAGCCGGGCTGCCCTTGAAGGCAGCCCGGCTTTTTTTATGTCTTTTCGGCCTCCAGCGCTTATCTGGCAAGCGCTGGCAGCTATCTATTCAATAGCAAAAACAATCAAGCCTGCGCCTTGCCGTAGTTGGCCACGCCGTCGGTCAGCTCCTTGTGCGCGGCCTCCAGGCCTTCCCAGCCCAGCACCTTGACCCACTTGCCTTCTTCCAGGTCCTTGTAGTGCTCGAAGAAATGGGTGATGGCCTTGAGCTGCATGGGGTTCACGTCCTGCAGGCTCTTGATGCCCTCCCAGGCCTTGAGGATCTTGGCCGTGGGCACGGCCAGCACCTTGCCGTCCACGCCGGACTCGTCTTCCATCTTCAGGATGCCCAGCGCGCGGCAGGGCACGACCACGCCGGGCTGCAGCGGATAGGGGGTCAGCACCAGCACGTCCACCGGGTCGCCGTCGCCCGACAGGGTCTGCGGCACGTAACCGTAGTTGCAGGGGTAGTGCATGGCGACGCTGATGAAACGGTCCACGAACACCGCGCCCGAGTCCTTGTCCACTTCGTACTTGATGGGATCGGCCTCCGCGGGGATCTCGATCACCACGTTGAAGGATTCGGGCAGCTTGGAGCCGGGCTTGACTAGGTTCAGCGACATGATGGTTGTTGGGGATTCAGGGAAGAAAACAGGCCGCCTGCAGCGCGGTGGCTGCGGCGGCGCAGGGGCGAATTTTAGGCCCATGCCCTTGCGCCGAACTTGCGGCCCTGCCGGCGGCGTCTTTTCCCCGCGCGCAGGCGACTGCACAGTGCGGGCAGCTGCCGCACAATCGCACCCATGCAACTGCACTACATCGCCAACGCGGGCATCGCCTCCACCTCGGGCCGCACCATCCCTGTGGTCGACCCCTCCGACGGCCAGCCCTTCGATGAAATCCAGCGCGGCACCGCCGAGGACATCGACGCCGCCGTGCGCGCGGCGCGCCAGTGCTTCGACAGCGTCTACAGCCGCATGGCGCCGGTCGAGCGCGGCCGGCTGCTGGCCCGCCTGTCGGCCCTGGTGGCCGAGCATGCCGACGAGCTGGCGGCCCTGGAGCAGCGCGACTGCGGCAAGCCCACGCGCCAGGCGCGCGCCGATGCCCTGGCCCTGGCGCGCTACTTCGAGTTCTACGCCGGCGCCTGCGACAAGCTACATGGCGAGACCATTCCCTATGCCGACGGCTACAGCGTGCTGACCTGGCGCGAGCCCCACGGCGTCACGGGCCACATCGTGCCGTGGAACTACCCCATGCAGATCTTCGGGCGCTGCGTGGGCGCGGCCCTGGCCGCGGGCAACGTCTGCGTCGTGAAGCCCGCCGAGGACGCCTGCCTGTCCCTGCTGCGCGTGGCCGAACTGGCCGCCGAGGCCGGCTTTCCCGCCGGGGCGCTGAACATCGTCACCGGCTACGGCCACGAGGTGGGCGACGCCCTGGCGCGCCACCCGGGCATCCAGCACATCAGCTTCACCGGCAGCCCCAACGTGGGCACGCTGATCCAGCAGACCGCCGCCGAGCGCCACTGCCCCGTGACACTGGAGCTGGGCGGCAAGAGCCCGCAGATCGTCTTTGCCGACGCCGACCTGGACGCGGCCGTGCCCACCCTGGTCAACGCCATCATCCAGAACGCCGGCCAGACGTGCTCGGCCGGCTCGCGCGTGCTGATCGACTCCGTGATCTACGAGCCGCTGCTGGAGCGGCTGGGCCGCGCCTTCGAGGCCCTGCGCGTGGGCCCGGCCGCCATGGACCTGGACCTGGGCCCGCTGATCCGCCAGAGCCAGCAGCAGCGCGTGTGGGACTTTCTGTCCGACGCGCAGGTCGCCGGCATCCCGCTGGTGGCCCAGGGCACGGTGGTCGAGGAAGCGCCCGACACCGGCTTCTACCAGGCCCCCGCCCTGCTGCGCGACGTGCCGCCCGACCACCGCCTGGCGCAGGAAGAAGTCTTCGGCCCGGTGCTGGCCGCCATGTCGTTCGAGGACGAGGACCACGCCGTGCAGCTGGCCAACGGCACGCCCTACGGCCTGGTGGCCGGCGTGTGGACGCGCGACGGCGCGCGCCAGCTGCGCATGGCCCGGCGCGTGGCCGCCGGCCAGGTGTTCATCAACAACTACGGCGCGGCCGGCGGCGTGGAGCTGCCCTTCGGTGGCGTGAAGTCCAGCGGCCACGGGCGCGAAAAGGGCTTCGAGGCGCTGTACGGCTTCACCACGCTCAAGACCGTGGCCATCCGCCACGGCTGAAGGCCGCTCCTCCTCTGTCTGTTTCTCTTTTGCCGGCGCCTGCGTGCGCCGGCTGCCTTTGCGCCGTTCCATGCCTTTGTCCGCCCCCGCCCCCCGCACCGCCCGCCACGTCCGCCGCGTCACCTACCAGGGTTTCGAGCGCGAGGACGGCCTGTGGGACATCGAGGGGGAATTGCACGACAGCAAGACCTACGAGCGGCCCTCGCTGCAAGCCCCCGGCGGGGTGCATCCGGCGGGCGTGCCCATCCACCACATGTGGCTGCGCGTGACGGTGGACCGCCAGCTGGTGGTGCAGGCCATCGAATCGGCCATGGACGCCCACCCGCTGGGCGGCTGCACGGCGGCGCAGCGGGCGCTGCAGGCCATGGTGGGCAGCAGCATGGCGCGCGGCTGGCGCCAGGCCATCCAGACGCACCTGGGTGGCGTGGCCGGCTGCACGCACCTGCGCGAACTGCTGTTCAACCTGGCCACCGCCGCCTTCCAGTCCGTGCAGGGCGCCTTCCAGAGCACGGGCGACGAGCCACCGCGCCACCTGGGCCAATGCACCGGCTGGGACTTCGCCGGCGAGGGCGTGCGCCTGCACTACCCGCAGTTCTACCAGGGCGCGGTGGTTGCGGCCGACTCCTGAAAAGATAGCTGCCAGCGCTTGTCCAGCAAGGGCTGGAGGCACTTTTTATATAAAACCCGTGGCGTGGCCGCGCGTCAGCCCAGCACGTCCTTGAGCGCCGCCTCGTACAGGCCGGTCAGCTCGTCCATCACCTCCAGCAGCCGTTCGCTGGTGGTGGCCACGTCCTCCAGGCCACGCATGTCGGGCGCGCGCTTCAAGGCCGCGTCGAAGAACACCCACTGCGCCTGGCCCAGCTCCAGCGCCGAGCGGATGGCCGGCGTGCTGATGGGCGCGGCCGTCAGCTGCGCCAGCGCGGCCTGAAACTCGGCCGAGTCCTGCGCCATCTGCCCACGCACCCCGCCGCCGCCCAGCCCGGCCGCCGCCAGGCCGTAGTCGCGTGCAAGCCGCTGCGACAGCATGCGCTGCCGTCCGGCGGTGTTGACCAGCCTGGCCGAAGGTGCCGGGGCCAGCTGCTCCAGCGCCTGCGTGGCCTTGTCGGCCGTGGCCAGCATGTAGTCGGCCTGCTTGCTGGCGGTCAGGTAGGTGTCCTTGGCGGGCGCCTGGGCCAGCAGCGCGTCCAGCTGCCCGGCGCTCTTGCGCACCTCGGCCAGCAGACGCGCCACCTCGGGCGGCCAGCCCTGCTCGTCCAGGTCCTGCAGGCCCGAGCGGATCTGCTTGCGTGCCAGCTCCAGCACCTCGCGCGAGCGCAGGGGCGCCACCTGCAGGTACAGCTGGCCGTAGGCCTTCACCGCGCGCTGCGACAGCGCGCGAAAGCGCGCCGTGCGGTTGATGGCCGTGGCCAGCGCCAGGCGCGCCTGGGCCGACAGCGGCAGCGCCGGCGCCAGCAGCACGGCCGCGGCGGCACGCAGGGCGTTGCGCCGGCTGCGCCGGCAGGAAGCGGCGCCGGGCGCCGGGCTGGGTCGGAAGGAGGAGCAAGGCATGGGCGAAATTCTCCGAGCCGCCCGGGCCGCGGCACCTGACCTGCCTCAAATGCTGGCCGCGCGTCGCCTTGATACGCATCAAGCAGCTAAGCCGCACGGGCCGCCGTGGACAAGGCGATGGGGCACAATTTGCCCATGGCTGAACGTGTCATCCCTATCGTGGACCGGCGGGCGGCGGTGCTCGCGCCCGAGTCGCTGGCCCTGGCCGGCCTGCCCCCGGCCAGCGGCACGCTGCTGGACACGCGCGGCCGGCCGCTGCGCGACCTGCGCATCAGCGTCACGGACCGGTGCAACTTCCGCTGCAGCTACTGCATGCCCAAGGAAGTGTTCGACAAGGACTACCGCTACCTGCCGCACAGCGACCTGCTGAGCTTCGAGGAGATCACGCGCGTGGCACGGCTGTTCCTGGCCCACGGCGTGCGCAAGATCCGCCTGACGGGCGGCGAGCCCCTGCTGCGCAAGGACCTGGAGCGGCTGGTGGCCCAGCTGTCGGGCCTGCGCACGGTGGATGGCCGCGCCCCGGACCTGACGCTCACCACCAACGGCTCGCTGCTGGCGCGCAAGGCGCGGGCGCTGAAGGATGCCGGCCTGTCGCGCGTCACCGTCAGCCTGGACAGCCTGCAGGACGAGGTGTTTCGCCGCATGAACGACATGGATTTCCCCGTGGGCGAGGTGCTGGCCGGTATCGAGGCCGCCCGCGCGGTCGGCCTTGCGCACATCAAGGTCAACATGGTGGTCAAGCGGGGCACCAACGACCACGAGATTCTGCCCATGGCGCGGCACTTCCGCGGCACGGGCATCACCCTGCGCTTTATCGAATACATGGATGTGGGCGCCACCAACGGCTGGCGCATGGACGAGGTGCTGCCGTCGGCGCAGGTGATCGAGCGCCTGCAGGCCGAGCTGCCGCTGGTGCCCCTGGCCGCCACCTCGCCCGGCGAGACCGCCAAGCGCTGGGGCTACGCCGACGCCCATGGCCGCCACGATCCGAGCCTGGGCGAGGTGGGAGTCATCAGCAGCGTCACCCAGGCCTTTTGCGGCGACTGCAACCGCGCCCGTCTGTCAATGGAGGGACGGCTGTACCTGTGTCTGTTCGCCACCCAGGGCTGGGACCTGCGCAGCCTGCTGCGCGGCGGCGCCGACGACGAGCAGGTGGAGGCGGCCATCGCCGGCATCTGGGGCCAGCGCAGCGACCGCTATTCCGAGCTGCGCGCCAGCCTGCCCGCCGACACCGGCGTGGCCGCGCGCCGCATCGAGATGAGCTACATCGGCGGCTGATGCAGCCGGCCGCCATCCAAGACATTACCGCCCTGGTGCTGGCCGGCGGCCGCGGCACGCGCATGGGCGGCGTGGACAAAGGCCTGCAGCCCTTTCGCGGCCAGCCCCTGGCGCTGCATGCCGCGCGGCGCGTACAGCCGCAGGTGGCGGGGGTGATGCTGAATGCCAACCGGCATCTGGACAGGTATGGCGCCTGGGGCCTACCGGTTTGGCCGGACGCGCAGGGCGAATTTGCCGGCCCCCTGGCCGGCTTTGCCGCCGGGTTGGGGCATTGCCTCACGCCATGGCTGCTCGCCGTGCCGTGCGATACACCGCTGTTTCCTGCCGACCTGGCCGCGCACTTGGCCAGCGCGGCGCATGAGGCCCGCGCGCCCATCGCCATGGCCGCGGCGCCCGACGCCACGGACGGCGCGGACCCGCCGCAGCTGCGCACCCACGCCGTGTTCTGCCTGATGCACGTGTCGCTGCTGGATGACCTGCAGGCCTTTCTGCACGCCGGCGGGCGGCGCGTGCAGCAGTGGAGCGCACGCCATGGCTGCGCCACAGCGGCCTTCGACCGGCCGGGCGACGCGCCCGGCGCCTTCGCCAACGCCAACACGCTGGAGCAGCTGCGAGCGCTGGAAAGTCTGGCGCTTGGCTGACGGGCTTCGCGCCGCGTGGCCGATAAGGTCGGCCGCACGCCCACTCAAAATCAACAAGGACCAAACCATGGCCTATACGCCCACCCATCTGGAAACACCGCCGAGCCGCGAGGACGTGGACCGGCGCAAGGGCTTGGCGGTGCTGGAATTCGGCACGTCCTGGTGCGGGCACTGCCGTGGCGCCCAGCCCTTGATCGAACAGTTGCTCAAGGATCAGCCCCAGGTCGAGCACATCAAGGTAGAGGATGGCCCCGGCCGTCCGCTGGGGCGCAGCTACCGCGTGAAGCTGTGGCCCACGCTGGTCTTTTTGAAGGACGGCCAGGAGGTCGCTCGCGTGGTGCGCCCGGAGACAGCGCAGGCGCTGGACGACGCCTTGGCGCAGCTCATCCCACTTTAGGCCGCAGCCAGCGCCTGCTCGACGCCCCGGTTCGCCAGCGCGTCGGCGCGTTCGTTGCCGGGGTCGCCCGCGTGGCCGCGCACCCAATGCCAGTCGATGGCGTGGCCGGCATCGTGTGCCAGACCGTCCAGCTGGCGCCATAGCTCGGCGTTCTTGACCGGCTGACCGGCGGCGGTGCGCCAGCCCTTTTTTTTCCAGCCGTGGATCCAGGACGTGATGCCCTGGCGCACGTACTGGCTGTCCAGGTACAGCTGCACCCGACAGGGCCGCTTGAGCGCCGCCAGCGCCTGAATGACGGCCATCAGTTCCATGCGGTTGTTGGTGGTGTTCAGCTCGCCGCCAAACATCTCCTTTTCCAGCGCACCCGCGCGCAGCACCACGCCCCAGCCGCCGGGGCCGGGGTTGCCCTTGCAGGCGCCATCGGTATAGATCACCACCTCGGTCAAGAAAGACTCCAAACAATCAATCACAGGAAGAAAAATGCATGCCCTGCTGCTGCGCCACCTGGGCCTGCGCGGCCAGGGGCGCAGCGGCCGTGCGCCAGCCGGGCTGCAGCAACCGCATGCCACGCACACGCTTGATCGCCACGGTGACGTAGCCGGCGCCCAGGATGGGCCACCAGCGCGCGCCCAGGCTGTCCATCCATTCGTAGCGCTGCAGCCAGCGTTCGCTGGCCACGGCGGGGCGAAAGCACCCGAAGCTCACGCTCTCCAGCTCGAAATCCAAGAGCTCCAGCCAATCGCGCAACCTGCCCGGGGCAATGAACTCGCCCACGTCCGGCAGAAAGAGGCGCCCGCCCGCGCCCAGACGCTGGTACAGCCGGGCACGCTTTTGGTTGAAGCCCCACAGGCTCCAGGGGTTCAACCCGCCGATGACTACGCGGCCCTCGGGCACCAGCACACGCTGCACCTCGCGCAGGGCGGCGTGCGGATCCACGCTCAGCTCCAGGGTATGGGGCATGAGCACCAGGTCCAAGCTGGCCACGGCGAAGGGCAGCATCACGGGCTCGGCGAGCAACGCGGCCGAAGTGCCGGCAAGGCTGCCCTCCTGCCCGCCCAGCGCCAGCCAGCGGTGCGGCATGCGGTTGGCGCGCAGACCGTCCACGCCGGGCATGCCCAGCTGCAACGCATGAAAACCGAAGAGATCGGCCACCAGTTCGTCATAGCGCGCCTGCTCCCAGGCCAGCAGATGGCGCCCGGGGGGGGTATCGAACCAGTGATGCAAACCTATAATTTCGCCGCTCATGAAGTTGCTGCCGCTGCCCGCCTTTGCCGACAACTACATCTGGATGCTGCAAGGCGCCCGGAGCGCCGTCGTTGTGGATCCCGGAGATGCTGCGCCTGTGCTGCAGGCTCTGCGCAACACCGGGCTGCCACTGGAGGCGATTTTAGTCACCCACCACCACGGCGATCACACCGGCGGGGTGGCCGAGCTGCGCCAGGCCACGGGCGCCGCCGTCTACGGCCCGGCTGCCGAGGACACCCCCCTGCCGGCCACCCGCGTGCGCGGCGGTGATGCCGTCACGGTACTGGGCCTGCGCTTTGCCGTAATCGACGTGCCGGGCCACACGGCCGGCCACATTGCCTACTACTGCGAGGACGCCCCCGGCGGGCCGCTGCTGTTTTGCGGCGACACGCTGTTTTCCGCCGGATGCGGACGGGTGTTCGAGGGCCAGCCGGCGCAGATGCTGGCCTCGCTGGAACGCCTGGCGGCGCTGGCGGACGACACCCGCGTCTGCTGCGCGCATGAGTACACCCTGTCCAACCTGAAATTTGCCCAGGCGGTGGAACCTTCCAGCGCCGCGGTGCTCCAGCACATCCTGCACTGCCGCAGCCTGCGCGAGCAGGGCCAGCCCACCCTGCCCTCGCAGCTGGCGCTGGAGCGGCAGATCAACCCTTTCCTGCGCACCCATGTGCCAGCCGTGGCCGAGGCGGCCCGGGGCTTCGACCCCGGAGTCGATATGGCATCGCCCGTGTCCGTCTTCGCGGCACTGCGCCAATGGAAGAACGAGTTCTGATGAGATTCCTGCACCTGTTGATGCTCGCCAGCCTGCTGTGGCTGACGGGCTGCGCCACCACCGGCACTCCCAGCGAAACCACCACTCCTACCGAGCCGGCGGCCCACACCCCGCTCTACCCTTCGGGCCCCCTGAGTCCCATCGCCACGGGCGCCGCAGGCTCCATGGCGGTAGCCGGCATCGACGCGCCATCCGACCTGTGGGATCGCATCCGCCGCGGCTTTGCCATGCCCGACCTGCTGGGCGAGCAGGTGGCCGACCGCGAGCAGTGGTATGCCAGCCGCCCCGACTACATGCAGCGCATGACCGAGCGCTCGCGCAAGTACCTGTTCCACATTGTCGAGGAGCTGGAGCGCCGCGGCATGCCCACCGAGCTGGCGCTGCTGCCCTACATCGAGAGCGCCTTCAACCCGCAGGCCGTCTCCAGCGCCAAGGCCGCCGGCATGTGGCAGTTCATGCCGGCCACCGGCACCTATTTCGACTTGAAGCAGAACGCCTTCCGCGACGACCGGCGCGACGTGCTGGCCTCCACCCGCGCGGCGCTGGACTACCTGCAAAAGCTCTATGGCATGTTCGGCGACTGGCACCTGGCCCTGGCCGCCTACAACTGGGGCGAGGGCAGCGTGGCACGTGCCATCGCCAAGAATGAAAAGCAGGGCCTGGGCACCACCTACCCCGAGCTGAATATGCCTGCCGAAACGCGCATGTATGTGCCCAAGCTGCAGGCCGTGAAGAACATCGTGGCCAACCCCGAGCGGTTTGGCGCTGATCTGCCGCTGATCGAGAACCACCCTTACTTCCAGAGCGTGGAGATCACCCGCGACATCGACGTGTCCCTGGTGGCCAGCCTGGCCGGCATTCGCGAGGAGGACTTCCGCGCGCTCAACCCCTCGCTGCACCGCCCTGTCATCCTGGCCGCCGGCATGCCGCAGATCCTGCTGCCCTGGGACAACGCCCAGGTCTTCCGGCGCAACCTGCAAGCCCACAGCGAGGGCCAGTACGCCAGCTGGACGGTCTGGTCCGTGCCCACCAATATGTCCGTGTCCGCCGCCGCGCAACGCGCCGGCATGAGCGAGGCCGACCTGCGCCAGATCAACGGCATCCCGCCGCGCATGATGATCAAGGCCGGCTCGGCCCTGATGGTGCCGCGCGCCGCCACCACGCGCCAGGACGTGTCCAGCCATCTGGCGGACAACGGCCAGATCGCCTTCACGCCCGAGGTCGTCACGCGCCGCACCACCGTGCGCGCCGGCAAGCGCGGCGAAACGGTGGCCAGCATTGCCAAGCGCTACAAGGTCAGCGCCGCCGACGTGGCCGACTGGAACGATGTGAAGACCTCCAGCCGCTTCAAGGCCGGCGAGGCCGTGGTGATGTACCTGCCCGTGCGCCTGGCCTCCACGTCGCTGGCGCGCACCAGCAGCAAGCAGCCCGCCGCCAAGGCCGGCTCCCGCAAGGCGGCCAAGGGCGGTACGGCCGTCAGGACGGCAACCGCCGCCCCGCGCGCCGCGGGCAAGACGCGCGTGCGCTCGCGTTAACGCTCCCGGCCCTGCCTACAGCCGCAGGGTATGCATGCCCAGCAGGCCCAGCACGCCGATCAGGATCAGGTACAGCGCCACGATCACGTTCAGCAGGCGCGGCATGATCAGGATCAGGATGCCGGCGATGAGGGCCACCAGGGGCCCGATGCTCAGGTTGAGTGTCATGGTGAAAAGCGCTTTCTTGTGTCAGGTGGGCGCCCCGCGGCGCAGGCGGCCACTGTAGCCGCGCCGCGCACCGCTGGCGCTACACCTGCTCGAGCTTTTCACGGGCGCGGCGCGCCCAGGTGTCGCTGAAGGTCTTCTCCAGCAAGATGCGGGTCTGCGCGGTGGCGCCGGGTTGCATGCGCTCCACGGCGCGCAGGGCCGTGGCCGGGCCGTGTGCAGGCATCAGGCCGTCGGGCGAAAGGGTGTCGCGCACCTTTTCGAAAGCCGCCAGGTAGGCGCTGCGGTCGCCCAGCAGCCAGGCCTTGGGCACCAGGCGCGACAGGTCCGCCGGGCTGGCTGTCTGCAGCCAGCGCAGCGCGCGCACCATGGCGGTGGCCAGCGCCTGAGCCTGGGCCGGCTGGCGCTGGGCAAAGTTCTGCGGGACGAACAGGCAGCCGCCGGGCATGGTGCCTCCATACAGCTGGGCCGAGCTGGCCAGCGAGCGCGTGTCCGCCAGCACGCGCACGTTGGCGCGCTGCTCCAGCAGCGTGAGCACCGGATCGGCATGGCACAGGGCATGCACGCGCGACTGGCGCAGCGCCTCCACCGCGCCCGCGCCGTCGCCCACCGGCACGAAATTCACCCGGCCGGGGTCCAGCCCCGCGCCCTGCAGCCACAGGCTGGCCAGGTAGTGCGTGGACGAGCCCGGCGCCGTGACGCCTACGCGCAGGTCGCGCACGCGAGCCAGCGCGTCGCCCGAGCCCCAGCGCGCCTGCGCCATCAGCGCTAGCTGCGGCGCGCGCGCCAGCAGCACCAGGCTGCGCCAATCGTTGCCCCGCAGCTGGCCGCGCACCACGTGCTCGTAGCCGGCGCAGCACATGTCTGCCTCGCCCACCATGAACGACTGCACCGCCTGCGCGCCCGAGGGCTGGGGGACGATCTGCACGTCCAGCCCCTCTGCCTCGAAGTAGCCCAGCACCTGCGCCACCAGCACCGGCAGCTGGTACAGCGAGCCCTGCGCACCCACGGCGATGCGCAGCGCAGGCGCTGGCGGCTGCGGCGGCTGGGCAGCCACGGCGGGCAGAGCGGCCAGGGTGCCCAGGTGGGACCAGTGGCGCAGCCACTGGCGACGGGAAGGATCGAAGACAGACATGCAGGGGTTTCAGAACACGCCGCAGCACGGAATGCTGCAATGCAGCAATGGTGCCTCAACCACGCTGTCCGGCCGGCTCGGGACAACCCTTGCACAAACTACGTATCGCCCAGCAGCTGCAGCGTGGCGGGGTCATGCCGACCTTCGAAGAACACCTGCAGCGCCTGCGCGAATTCGGGATGCTGCGGCGCCACCTCGGCAAACAGCGTGAGGCACGAGCGCAGTTTCATCGCGTCCACCTCGCCCAGCATCTGCTGCGCCGTGCGCTGCGGATAGGCCAACAGCGCCTGCACGCACTGCACCAGCCGCGGGCCGAGTAGCGGGTGGGCAGCGTAGGCCCGGGCCTCGGCGCGGTCCGCCAGGCCGTAGAACTGCGCCGTGCTGCTGCGACCCAGGCCGCGCAACTGGGGCAGTACGTACCAGATCCAGTGCGTGCGCTTGTGTCCCGCGCGCAGTTCGGCCAGCGCCTGGGCGTAGTCGCGCGCCTGCGCCTGCACGAAGCGCTCCAGCGACGCGTCCTTTGGTGGATCGGCAGGATGGTCCATGGTCAAAACAGCCTCCAGGCCTTGCCAGAAAAGTGCCGGCAGCTATCAAAATTATTTGCCAGGCACCAGGCGCCCGGCCTCCTTGTGCCCTACGTCCTTCAAAAAGGCCCACACCGCCTGCGTGCGCGCCAGGTGCTTGGACTCGGCCGGCATGCTCATCCAGAAGGTGCGCACGAAGCGCGCCTCGGCCGGAAGCACCCGCGCCAGCACCGGGTCGCGGTCGGCCAGGAAGGCCGGCAGCACGGCCAGGCCCGCGCCGGCGCGCACGGCCTCGTACTGGGCGATGACGCTGGTGCTGCGCAGCGCGAAGCGTTCGGGCGGCCACAGCTGGTCCAAAAACTGCAGCTCCTTGGTGAACAGCAGGTCATCCACGTAGCTGACGAAGTCGTGGTGGCGCAGGTCCTCGCGCCGCGCCACCAGCGGGCGGCGCGCCAGGTATTCGCGCTGGCCGTACAGGTGCAGCGTGTAGTCGGCCAATTTGGTGACCAGCACCGAGCCGCGCTTGGGCCGCTCCAGCGAAATCACGATGTCCGCCTCGCGCCGCGACAGGTGCAGCATGCGCGGCACGGCCAGCAGGTCAATGGACAGGTGCGGGTGCTGGCGCGCCAGGTGCGCCAGGTGCGGCGCCAGGATCAACGTGCCGAAGCCCTCCGTCACGCCCACCCGCACCAAGCCGCTGGGGCCGCCGGCGGCGGCGTTGGCGGGCGACGCGCGCTCCACGCCCAGCACGGCAGCCTCCATGGCCTCCACGGCCGGCAGCAGCTGGCGGCCGGCCTCGGTCAGCCGGTGGCCGGCCGCATCGCGGGCGAACAGGGGCGCGCCCATCTGCTTTTCCAGCGCCTGGATGCGCCGGGCCACGGTGGTGTGCTCCACGCCCGAGCGGCGCGCGGCAGCGGCCAGGGTGCCGGTACGGGCCAGCTCCAGGAAGTAGCGCAGGTTGTCCCAGTCCATGGTGCCTCAGTACCGGTTGTGCAAATTTGCAAAGCCAAGGTGCGCGATTATCTATTGCCCCTGTAATTTTGCACGCCTACCATAGACGCCGTTTTGCATCACCCTTCCCACCCCTCTTTCAAGGAGACACGCGCCATGGACGCATCCACCACCCAGAACGTGCAGGCCCCGACGGTCAAGCTGCTGATCGACGGCAAGCTGGTCGAATCCAAGACCACCCAGTGGCGCAACGTGGTCAACCCCGCCACGCAGGAAGTGCTGGCGCGCGTGCCCTTCGCCACGCCCGAGGAAGTCAACGCCGCCGTGGCCAACGCCAAGGAAGCCTTCAAGACCTGGCGCAAGACCCCCATCGGTACCCGCTCGCGCATCTTTTTGAAGCTGCAGCAGCTGATCCGCGAGAACATGAAGGAGCTGGCTGCCCTGCTGACGGCCGAGCAGGGCAAGACCCTGCCCGACGCCGAAGGCGACGTGTTCCGCGGCCTGGAGGTGGTGGAGCACGCCGCCGGCATCGGCAACCTGCAGCTGGGCGAGCTGGCCAACAACGTGGCCAACGGCGTCGACACCTACACCGTCATGCAGCCGCTGGGCGTGTGCGCCGGCATCACGCCGTTCAACTTCCCCGCCATGATCCCGCTGTGGATGTTCCCCATGGCGATCGCCACGGGCAACACCTTCGTGCTCAAGCCCTCCGAGCAGGACCCCATGGTCACCATGCGCCTGTGCGAGCTGGCCCTTGAAGCCGGCGTGCCCCCCGGTGTGCTGAACGTGGTGCACGGCGGCGAGGACGTGGTCAACGCCATCTGCGACCACCCCGACATCAAGGCCATCAGCTTCGTCGGCTCCACCAAGGTGGGCACGCATGTCTACAACCGCGCCAGCCTGGCCGGCAAGCGCGTGCAATGCATGATGGGCGCGAAGAACCACGCCATCGTCATGCCCGACGCGAACAAGGAGCAGTCGCTCAACGCCGTGCTGGGCGCCGCCTTCGGCGCGGCCGGCCAGCGCTGCATGGCGATTTCGGTGCTGGTGCTGGTGGGCGAGGCCCGCAAGTGGATCCCCGAGATCGTCGAGAAGACCAAGGGCCTGAAGGTGTCCGCCGGCACCACGCCGGGCGCGGACCTGGGCCCGCTGATCTCGTGCCAGGCGCGCGAGCGGGTCGAGGGCCTGATCGAGCGCGGCGTGCAGGAAGGCGCCAAGCTGGAGCTGGACGGCCGCAACCCACAGGTGCAAGGCTTCGAGAAGGGCAACTTCGTCGGCCCGACGATCTTCAGCGGCGTCAAGCCCGGCATGAGCATCTATGACCAGGAAGTCTTCGGCCCGGTGCTGGCCATCGTCGAAGCCGACGACCTGGAGCAGGCCATCGAGTTCATCAACGCCAACCCCAACGGCAACGGCACAGCCATTTTCACGCAGAGCGGCGCGGCAGCGCGCATGTTCCAGGAAGAGATCGACGTCGGCCAGGTCGGCATCAACCTGCCGGTGCCGGTGCCGGTCCCGCTGTTCTCCTTCACGGGCAGCCGCGCGTCCAAGCTGGGCGACCTGGGCCCCTACGGCAAGCAGGTCGTGCTGTTCTACACGCAGACCAAGACCGTCACCGCACGCTGGTTCGACGACAGCACGCTGCACCATGGCGTGAACACGACGATTAGTCTGAAGTGACATCCCCCTGAGGCGCTGTCGCGCCTTCCCCCTTCTCTCGAATCGCTGCGCGATTCGGGAAGGGGGACGCCACCGGCGCTGCGGGGCGGCCCTTGCGCGGTGGCTGCTGGCATGGGGCGCGCCCCGCGCCAACGTTTGAAGCCAAATCGGCCTCCAGCGCTTACTGGACAAGCGCTGGCAGCTATAAAAACATGAGTATCCGAGGAGACCTTCGCGCATGAACTTTGACCTGACCGAAGACCAGCGCGCCTTTGCCAATACCGCGCGGCAGTTTGCGCAGGCGGAGCTGGCACCGCACGCCGCGCACTGGGACGCCGAGGGCATCTTCCCGCGCGAGGCAATTGCCAAGGCCGGCGAGCTGGGCTTTTGCGGCCTGTACGCGCCCGAGAACGCCGGCGGCCTGGCCCTGCCGCGCCTCGACGCCACGCTGGTGTTCGAGGAAATGGCCGCCGTGGACCCGAGCACCACGGCCTTCATCACCATCCACAACATGGCCACCTGGATGCTGGGCACCTGGGCCACGGATGAAGTGCGTGCCGAATGGGGCGAGGCACTGACCAGCGGGCACAAGCTGGCCAGCTACTGCCTGACTGAGCCCGGCGCCGGCTCGGACGCCGCGTCGCTCAAGACCCGCGCCGAACGGGTGGGCCACGAATACGTCATCAACGGCGCCAAGGCCTTCATCAGTGGCGCCGGCTCCACCGACGTGCTGGTGCTCATGGCCCGTACGGGCGACGCGCAGTCGGGTGCCGGCGGCATCAGCGCCTTCGCCGTGCCGGCGAATCTTCCCGGCGTCGAATACGGCAAGAAGGAAGAAAAGATGGGCTGGAACAGCCAGCCCACGCGCACCATCAGCTTTGACAACGTGCGCATCCCCGCCAGCCACCTGCTGGGCCGCGAGGGCGAGGGTTTCAAGATCGCCATGAAGGGCCTGGACGGCGGGCGCATCAACATCGCCACCTGCTCCGTCGGCGCCGCGCAAGGCGCGCTGACCCACGCGCAGCGCTACATGGGCGAGCGCAAGCAGTTCGGCAAGCCGATCGCCAGCTTTCAGGCGCTGCAGTTCAAGCTGGCGGACATGGCGACCGAGCTGGTCGCCGCGCGCCAGATGGTGCGCCTGGCCGCCAGCAAACTGGACGCCGGCGCGCGCGATGCATCCACCTACTGCGCCATGGCCAAGCGCTTTGCTACCGATGCGGGCTTCACCGTCGTGAACGAAGCGCTGCAGCTGCACGGCGGCTACGGCTACATCCGCGAATACCCGCTGGAGCGCCTGCTGCGCGACGCCCGCGTGCACCAGATCCTGGAGGGCACGAACGAGATCATGCGCGTCATCATCGGCCGGCGCATGCTGGACGGCGACGCGCCGGACGCGATCCGCTAGCCGTCAAAAACCATAGCTGCCAGCGCTTGATGGACGGGCGCTAGCGGCCATTTTGACCCACAAACCCGCCATGCCCGCCCGCCCCCTGTCCGACGAAGCGCTGCACCTGATCGCCGCCGTGCGCGAGGCGCTGGCCGAGCAGCTGGACGCGCGCGTCGACGTGCAGGAGCGGCCCCTGTTCGGCTGCCACGCCTTCATGGTGGACGACAAGCTGTGCCTGGGCGTGAAGGGCGACGAGCTGCTGGTGCGCCTGCCGCCCGCGCAGCACGGCGCCGTGGCCGAAACGCCCGGCGTGCGCGAGCTGGACCCGCGCGGCGGCATGGCCGGCTACTTCTGGCTGGAGCCCGCCGCCTACGCCACGCGCGCCCAGTGGCAGCACTGGATCGCCGCCGCCCTGGCCTTCAACCCGCAGGCCAAGGCCACGCCCCGGCGCGCCGCGCGCGCCCGTGCGGCGCCGCCGTAGTTTCTTTTTCTTCCAAGCCTTTTTGGCCGCCAGCGCGCATGCAGCAATCGCTAGCAGCTATCAAAAACATAGTTTCATCCCGTCATTCACACCCAAGGAGACAACACCATGCAAATCGCCTTCATCGGACTGGGCCACATGGGCGGCCCCATGGCCGTCAACTTGCACAAGGCCGGCCACAGCGTCAAGGCCTTCGACCTGAGCCAGGACGCCCTGGCCAAGGCCAAAGCCGAGGGCCTGCAGATCGCCGCCAGCGCGCAAGACGCCGTGCAGGGCGCCGAGGCCGTCATCTCCATGCTGCCGGCCAGCCAGCACGTAGAAGGCCTGTTTCTGGGCAAGGACGGCCAGGGCGGGCTGCTGCAGCACATCGCCCGTGGCACGCTGGTCATCGACAGCTCGACCATCGCCGCCGCCACCAGCCAAAAGGTGGCCCAGGCCGCCGAGGCCGCCGGCATCGCCTTCATCGACGCGCCCGTCTCCGGCGGCACGGGCGGTGCCATCGCCGGCACGCTGACCTTCATGGTCGGCGGCAGCGAGGCCGACCTGGAGCGCGCCCGCCCGCTGCTGGAGAAGATGGGCGCCAACATCTTCCACGCCGGCAGCGTGGGCGCCGGCCAGACGGCCAAGATCTGCAACAACATGCTGCTGGGCATCCTGATGATCGGCACGAGCGAAGCCATGGCACTGGGCGTGGCCAACGGACTCGACCCGAAAGTGCTGGCCGAAATCATGCGCCGCAGCTCGGGTGGCAACTGGGCGCTGGAGAAATACAACCCGTATCCCGGCGTGCACGAGAACGCGCCGGCGAGCAAGGGTTATGCGGGCGGGTTTGGCACGGACCTGATGCTGAAGGACCTGGGGCTGGCGCAGGAGAACGCAATGGCGATGAAGGCGAGTACGCCGCTGGGGGGGTTGGCTCGGGCGTTGTATGCGGCGCATAGCCTTGGTGGGCATGGGGGCGAGGACTTTTCGAGCGTGATCAAGATGGTGCAGAAGAAGGGGTGAGTTGCTGACGTAGCGGCTTTCCCAAAACGCGCGGGCGCTGTAGCATGTCGTTACAGCGCCCGTCGTTTTTTCTTCCGGAGAATTTTAGGTTTGCCTAAAGGGTTCTTCGTCCGGTCTTCTTCCGCAACGACACGACGCGAGTTTTGTTATACGACCGAGACAGGCAGCTTGGGCGTCGTCTAATTCTAGTTAGTCCCATCACCCGCTATATGCAGGCCATTATTTCTTCCAGGGTTTTGCCTTTCTCAAAGGTTTCTCCTTTGGGGTTTAGGCTGGCCGCTGGGCTTCGCCTGCATGCGCTGCGCAGGTTTCAAGCCTTTTTGGCCTCTAGCGCTTGCACAGCAAGCGCCACCAGCTATCATTCTTGCAGCGCTGTGCCGCTTCCGTGGCCCAGCGCTTTTTCGTGGGCTCCGCTCGTCTTCAAGTCTGGGCGCTCCCTTTTGGCCTTCGGGTCTAACCATTCGTCGCAGCCGACCGCCTACGGCGGCGGCTGGACTCAGGGCGTTAGCCTGCTTTTTATTCTTGCTCATTTCAGCCCATGAATATTCAAACGCAATTTACCCTCGCAAGCGTTTATCCGCTGGGTGTTTGGCGTTCGCTCGGGCTTCGCCTGCGTGGGTTGCGCCAGTTTCAAGCCTTTTTGGCCTCTAGCCCTTGTGCAGCAAGCGCTAGCAGCTCTGCTTTTCGTAGTTCGTGGCCTGTGCGGTCACTTTCGTTTTTGCGCTTTGGGTCTAACCCGGCGCTCAAGCCGACCCGCATACTGCGGGCGGCTTATCTTTTTCGTTAGGTTCTCGCAGCCCCTCAAGTAATCAAGGATTCGAAAATGGGAAAAATAAAAAATCCAGCAACGATTTCGAGCGAATTCGGTATAGATGTCGCGGTTTTGGACAAGCTTGGGGTTGTAAACGTACTGCTGAATACAGACACCTTGGTCTTTATAGATCCACTGTTATTGAAAGAAAGTGCTCACAAGGAGATTAGTGAAGAGGCCCATCAATCATATAGAGAGCGCTTTGAGAAAATCATCAAACTTTTGTCCGCATCTAAAGCTATAGATGATGTTCCATGGCGTAATGCAAAAAGACTTTTCCGTTTCTCAGAAATTAGCTGGACTTGTTTGGGCTACGGAACTACTGTTAAGGGATCTGGATTTGGAAAGGATTTAATCTCTAGCACACTGGATACTGCTTCTCAGATTGTCGCGCTCGGTGTGGATGATATAGATCTTTTTATGGCTTTAGCTTTATTCGAAGAAGGTATTGGGCCTGATCGAATCAGCGACATGACAACCAACATTATTTTGCCGGACTTGATTTCGTTTTCTGAGCGAGTCAATCAAACACTTAAAATACCTACCAAACAATTTAAGGTAGGAGATAAGAACTATAATTTAGTAGTTAATCCTTACTCAGATCAACCCTTAATCTTTGTGCCAAACGATATAGTACGTGATTTACCGATAGCTTGCGATTGGAGTGATATATCGAGAGTTGTCAGAGAAAATGAAGACCTTAGAGAGCGGGTTAATAATCACGTTGGTGAAATTTGGGCAACAATGACTAAAAAGGATAAGCAGAGACTCAAAAAATCCGCTCTCAGAAGCAAAGAAGCTTTTCAGCAGGTCATGGATATGATTCGTGAGGTGGAACCCAAACCATATGACTTTAAAAGTGACAGAAACGGTGAGTCATTTTGGACTGAGTTACTTAAGAGTATTCCCGAGGACTACCCATACGACCTTTCTAAATATGCCGGCAGAAAACTAAGCACTGAGGAAGCAGTAGAGATAGTTAATAAAATACTAAGTCAGTTCCAAGATTTGGTTGAGAACAAGGGATTATGGAAAGAGCTTTGGGATGAAAATGGAAAACCTAGAAAGGAGAAAGCTTCGCAGCGGCTTTTCTTTGCTGTTGCTTATAGTTATTGCAAGGCTAACAATATTGATTTAACACCAGAAGCAGATTCCGGCAATGGGCCTGTAGACTTCAAGCTCTCTCAGGGCTTTGACTTTAAATTGGTGGTCGAAGTTAAATTGTCCAATAATGGTAGCCTGGTCCATGGATATGAAAAGCAATTAGAAATATACAAGAAAGCTGACGACACAGATTTAGGTGTATTTCTAATTATCGACGTTGGCGGCATTGGAAAAAAATACGGTATAGTGCAGAAAATTAGAAATGACTTCATAAAAGAGCATGGTAAAGCATCCGATATATGGTATGTCGATGGAAATAAAAAAGCGTCTGCAAGCAAAAGAACCTAACAAATTGCTGCACACGGAAAAATTACTCGCTACGCTCCTAATTTTCCGGCGAGCAAAGCGTTAGTATTTGAGGGAAAGATGTCAGCTAGCTCAAAACTAAGTCGTGCACTTCAATCACTTGATGATGCTGAAAGAATAATTAAACGCACCAAAAATGCGTCCACGGATTCTGATCTTCAATATCAACTTCGAAGATCACTTCGTGAAATCGAGGAAGCCAAGCAAGAAATCGAGCGCGCTCGTCGTGAAGTGCGTGATTTAGAGTAGTAATTAAAGGTCTAACCCGGCGCTCAAGCCGACCCGCCTTCGGCGGTCGGCTTAGCTTGTTCGTTAGGCCCTCACGAACGACCCGATGAATTCGAACATTATTCTCCTGACAGATCTGAGCTACGAGATCGGACTCATTGGAGTTGCCGAATACAAAGAAAGAATGGGTATTGCCGCATGGCTTTCCGACTTCAATGAAGAGATGCGCGACCCACGCCTCGGCAACGACGAGAAGGACGCTCCACGTCAGCGAGCAGAGCGTGTTGAAGAGAACGGGAGCGGAGGCGGTGCTCGTTCACGTGGCGAGCAAGAGGAACTCGATGATGGACCTCCTTACATGCAACTTCTGGCGCTCAACACATGGATGTTCACTGTTGGCGACGTCGATTGTTATCCTTCCGTTCCACACGGGCATTTCAAGAGAAAGACGAATGAGTGGCCAAAGCTAAATCCATATATCGGTCGAGTATTCAGCACGATGCACACGGAGGACATAAGTGCACGCCTGACGAGAGCCGAGATGAAGGCCCTTTGGAATGACGAGAGTTTCGTGGAGCACTGCCGTCAGCAAGTACTGTGGTACAGCGATTTCGCTCCCCGTTATGCGTTTTCCAGCGCTCGCAGGGGAAAGTTCCTCTTCCCACGGTGGCGCTAGAGATGCCTAACAATTCGTCCAAGCCGACGCTGCTTCGCAGCGCGGCTTAACTCAGGCGTTAGGCCATCAAGAAGAACCGCTATGTCGCTCCTACGTCAGATACAAGACGCGGCAATTGACTCGTCCGTTGATCTGCCCACACTTTTGCGCAAGTGCAAGGTGTTGGCCGCACGTCTTGGAAACGAAGACTTCAAGCAATGGATCGACAACGAGCTTTCTGGCTACGACAAGAAGGAAGACCTTCCTGAGTACCGAATTCTTAACGTCAACTCCAAGGGGCACTTCGGCGGTCCGTTTGGATCGGGTCTTCGCAACGCAGACATTCCACTGATGTGCCTTCCCGAAGACTTCCGGGAAAGCCTCGGTCACTCTTACATGATGCAGCCTGTGGCAGCAGTGGCATCGTTGGTATCGAGTGGCAAGTCTGGAACACTGCAAGAGCCGTGGAATCCAGACCTGGTCGCGCACTTCGGCAACAGAATCTACGAGCGGATGGTTTGCATGCAAGCATGGAAGGTGATTCCAGCATCCGCAATCGTCGCGGCACTGGACACCGTTCGAACCCGAGTTCTGAACTTTGTGCTTGAAATTGAGGCCCAAAACCCCGCCGCTGGAGAAGCCATGTCAAACGAGAAACCGGTGCCGCAGGAGACGGTCCAACACATCTTCAACACTTACATCACTGGAGATGTTCAGAACTTGTCATCCGGTAGCACCAACGTTTCTCAGAACGCCAAGATGCAGAAGGGTGCTGATCAAGAGGTGTTCGCCAAGCTTCTTGATGCAATCATGCGCGCGAGCATGCCTGCAGCTGTGCAGGCGGCAGCCAGTGGTGCGGTCGAAGACCTACGGTCCACAAGCGGAACAGCCGAGTTCAAAGAAAAGTATCACCGCTTCATGGGCATACTTGCTGACCATATGCAAGTACTTGGACCGGTCGTTGCGCCATTCCTTCCGCCGCTTGCCGCGATGGTGGCCTAACCCCTCCATCGAGGGGATGCCCAACCGGCTACGCTGGTCGGTCACCCCTCATGTCAAACGTTAGGCCTCTCATGAAAACCCGCGCAGAACTCTCGCCCTGCAATAGCTACCGATACGCTTTATGGCGTGAATGGTCTGAGGAGCCTCCTGTCTTGTTCGTCATGCTGAACCCTTCTACAGCAGACGCATCCCAAGACGATCCCACCATTCGCCGCTGCATTAGCTTCGCTCAGCAGTGGGGGCATGGTGGTCTTATCGTTGCCAACCTGTTCGCTTGGCGCTCGCCGTACCCCACCCATCTGAGAAGTGCTAAAGATCCGATTGGTCCCAGCAACGACGAGTGGCTGAAGAAGCTGGCTAAACAGAGTAGCGTGGTGGTTGGCGCATGGGGAAACCATGGCACATACATGCAGCGCGGGAAAGCTGTTGCTTCGTTGTTTCCAGGGCTGCAATGCCTCGGGCTTACAAAGCAGGGCCAACCTAGGCATCCGCTCTATGTGTCAGCTTCCACGCAGCCAAAGCCAATGCAGGCAACTGATGTGTAAATCTATCAATTGCGCACCTGCGACCAGCCTAACCAATTGGTCAAGCCGACGCCCACAAGCTCCGCTTGTGGGTGCCCTCCGTGCTCCGCACTGCGGCGCGGCTTACCGCGAGCGTTATATGCTCAATTTGCATTCTCAAATAATATTCAGAAGCGGATTTCTATAAGTTGGTATCAGATAGAAAAATTGCATGGAGACATGCTTTACCGGTGATGATTGGATTGCTTGGTATTGTGTGCGCAATCTACGTAACATTTTTTGTGGGTTGTTCCCATCTGGACTGTGTTAATTCTAGTTATCGTTGGCACGTAGTTTCGCTGGTTGCAGCCTGTTTCTGTCTGCTTGCTTATGATTTGTATGTCTTGATACGTTTGTTATCAAAAAAGCACCTAAATACTAAGTTCGCCAGTGTCTTCAAGCTGTGTGTTCTTGTTCTGCATGCGGTCCTGTTCTTCTCAGTCTTTGTTGTTTTTGATTATGTATCAGGCCGCATATAACAGGTCGTTCAAGCCGACAGCCCTACGCTCCACAATTGGCTGTGCATGTGCTTCGCACACTATTGCACAACCAATTGTTCCGCTACGGTCTGCGGCTTAACTCCAGTGTTAGAACAGATGAAGTTCATTGTGATTTCTGGCTGGCTACTGATTGGAGCCTCAATCATGACCGGGTTCTACTATGTTTACCTTGGAATCGTGGCTCTCAAACATTTACGTGGAGCCACAGACATTGAAAAAACCGTTGGCTGGACACTTTGGTGGTTTTTAGAGGCGGATCGCTGTGACGAAGTCGGCAAAAAATTATGCAGGCGCGGAAGCACTGTTTTCGTGGTTGCATGGTGCCTTGCCGCTCCCGGGTACTACTTGGTTTTTCGCGGCTAATATGTTGTGTCCTAACCCGGCGGTCAAGCGGATCCGCCTTCGGCGTCCCGCTTACCTAGTCCGTTAGGGCCAGGTGCGTGTTTCCTGGCCGTCCGCCGCTTCACGCTGCCGCACGGACCCCGGCGGCTGCGTGTGAACAGCGGCTGCGCCCGCTGGATACCGTAAATTTCCACGAGGCGGTGGAAGCCAGAAGGGTGTCGGGCATGGATTGCAGTTTCGTTATGGGCACAACTATTCTGCTAGAGAAACGGCTGCATCCAACCAAAACGCTATATTGATCAGTAGTAATAACGGCAAGCAATCACCACCAGCGCCTCCCCGTCCACGCAATACACCAGCCTGTTCGTATCGTCGATGCGCCGTGACCAGAAGCCGGACAGGTTTTCTTTCAACGGCTCAGGTTTGCCGATACCGGCGAAAGGATGGCGCATGCAATCCTGGATCAGCAGATTAATGCGCTTCAAGGTCTTTTTGTCTTGGCTCTGCCAATAGGCATAGTCCTCCCATGCCGCGAGCGTCCAAGTCAGCCGCGCCAGCCTTTCAGGCGGCTCAATCGGCATCGACCAGATCCCGCTCTTGTGCCTGGCCTGCCCGTAACTGGGCAATCGAACGCGCCAGATGCGCAGCGTTGGCGGGCGACTTGAGCAAATGCACCGTTTCCATCAGGCTGTTGAAGGTGTCCAACGACATGATCACGGCATCGGGCGCGTCACGCCGGGCGATGACCGTGTAGTCGGCATCCTCGATCACCTGGTCGATCACTGTTTTGAAGCTATTACGAGCTTCGGAAAAATTCAATACACGCATGACCAGCCTCCTTGAGTTGTCTTGTCGGTTGTACAAGTCGGCCTCATGCAACGCCACCGCTCACGCAGTGAACTGCAGCCGCGCCAGCCTCGCATACGCCCCGCCCCGCGCCACCAGCTCCGCGTGGCGCCCTTCCTCCACCACCCTCCCCTGCTCCAGCACCACGATCCGATCGGCGTGCTGCACTGTCGCCAGCCGGTGCGCAATCACCAGCGTGATGCGGCTACCCGCGCGCTGCGCCAGCGCGGCGTCCAACGCCTGCTGCACGGCCCGCTCGCTGTGCGCATCCAGTGCGCTGGTGGCCTCGTCCAGCAGCAGCACCGGCGCATCCTTGAGCAGCGCCCGCGCGATGGCGATTCGCTGGCGCTGGCCGCCCGACAGGCGCACGCCGCGCTCGCCCAGGAAGGTGTCGTAGCCCTCGGGCAGCGCCTCGATGAAGTCGTGGGCGAAGGCGGCGCGGGCGGCGGCTATGACCTCCTCGCGGCTGGCGCCCGGCCGGGCGTAGCGGATGTTGTCCAGCGCGCTGCTGGAGAAGATCACCGCGTCCTGCGGCACGGTGGCGATGCGCTCGCGCAGCGCGTGCAGGTCCCACTGGCGGATGTCCTGTCCGCCCAGGACGATGCGCCCCGCGCTCACGTCGTAGAAGCGCTGCAGCAGCTGGAACACGGTGGACTTGCCCGCGCCGCTGGCGCCGACCAGCGCCACGGTCTCGCCGGGCGCCACGCGCAGGGTGAAGTCGCTCAACGCGGGCCGCTCCGGACGCGACGGGTAGTGGAACGTCACGCCGTCGAAGGCCAGCGCCAGCGGCGCGTCTGACGCAGAGCCCAATGGAAGCGCCGTGCCGTGGGCACGTTCGGGCGAGCGGATGTCCGGCTCGGTGGCCAGCAGTTCCATCAGCCGCTCCATGGCGCCGGCCGCGCGCAGCAGGTCGCCGTACACCTCGCCCAGCACGGCCACGGCGCCGGCCAGAAACAGTGCGTAGACCACCGTCTGCCCAAGGCTGCCGGCGCTCATCTGCCCGGCCAGCACGGCCTCGGCGCCGCGGTACAGGCCCCACAGCAGCAGCGCGGCGTTGGCGATGATGATGAAGGCCACCAGCAGCGCCCGCGCGCCGCTCCTGCGCACGGCGGTGCGAAAGGCGACCTCGGCCGCTGTGGCAAAGCGCGCGGCCTCGCGCCCCTCGGCGGTGAAGCCCTGCACGACGGGAACGGCCGCCAGCACCTCGGCGGCGATGGCGCTGGCGTCGGCCACGCGGTCCTGGCTGGCGCGCGACAGTCGCCGCACGCTGCGCCCGATCCACAGCGTGGGCAGCACGACGACCAGCACGGCGGCCAGCGCCACCAGCATGACCATCGGATTGGTCCACACCAGCATCACCAGCGCGCCCACGCCCAGCACCGCGTTGCGCAGGCCCATCGAGAACGACGAGCCGATCACCGTCTGCACCAGCGTGGCGTCGGCCGTCAGGCGCGACAGCACCTCGCCGGTCTGCGTGGTTTCAAAAAACGCCGGGCTTTGCCGCAGCACCTGCGCGTACACGCGGCTGCGCAGGTCGGCGGTGACGCGCTCGCCCAGCCAGCTCATGGCGTAATAGCGCCCGGCCGAGAACACGCCCACGGCCACCGCCACGCCGAACAGCAGCGCGAAGTGCGCACGCAGGGCGCCCGCGTCGCCGCCACCGGGCAGGCCCTGGTCGATCAGCTGGCGCAGCGCCATCGGAAAGGCCAGCGTGGCCGCGGCGGCCAGCAACAGCAGGACCAGCGCGGCGGCGATGGGCCAGCGGTACGGGCGCAGAAAGGGCAGCAGCGCACGCAGGGCGCGCGGCTGGCCGCGCTGGGGGCGGGTGGCGGGTTCCATTTTTTCTTTCGGGCGTAGGCGGGTCGTTTGCTGAAAAGGGCGCGACGCCCATTCTCTGCCGCCATCCGCCTGCATCACCCCCAGGCTGGGCCCTGCTGCGGATGCCCGCAGCGCGCTGCTTCAGCGGCCCAGGCAGCCCGCCGCGCTGGCGTGCAGGCAGATGGCGGCGGCGGCGGCCACGTTCAGCGACTCCTCGCCGCCCGGCTGGGCGATGCGGATGTGCTGGCTGGCGCGCTGCTCCAGCAGTGGCGACACGCCCTGCCCTTCGTGCCCCATGACCCAGGCGCAGGGCCAGGGCAGTTCGGCGCGGTGCAGCAGGTCGCCCTGGTGCGAGCTGGTGACCAGGAGCGGCGCCTGCAGCGCATCCAGCAGCACCGGCACCTCCAGCCCTTCGACCAGCTGCAGCGCGAAGTGGGCGCCCATGCCGGCACGCAGCACCTTGGGCGACCACAGCGCGGCCGTGCCCTTGATGGCGGCGATCTGCGTGAAGCCGAAGGCGGCCGCGCTGCGCAGGACGGAGCCGACGTTGCCGGCGTCCTGCAGCCGGTCCAGCACCACGGTGGGGGCGCGCGGCTGCAGCGCGGCGGGCTCGCTCCAGTCCAGCAGAAAACCCATGCCGGCGGGCGATTCGAGCGCGCTAATGCCGGCCCACAGGGCATCCGGCAAAACTATGTTTTTGATAGCTGCTTGCGCATACTGGGCGGGCGCCAGAGGCCAAAAAGACTCAGAAAACACCGCCACGGCCGGCTGCCGGCCGCGCGCCAGTGCGGCGCCACACAGGTGGTCGCCCTCGACCCACACACGGCCCTGGCGGCGGTAGGCGGTCGTGCCCTGGGCCAGGCGGCGCAGGTCTTTCACGAAGGCGTTGCCGGCGGACTGGATGAAGGTGGGTGCGTGGGCGGCGGTCATGCGGGTATCGTGGACTTGGCGGCCAGCGCGCGGGCGACGGGGGCGAACGAGCGGCGGTGCTCGGGGCAGGCGCCGTGCTCGGCCAGCGCGGCCAGGTGGCGGGCGGTGCTGTAGCCCTTGTGCTCGGAGAAGCCGTAGTGCGGCCAGTCGGCGTGCAGCTGCTGGCACCAGCGGTCGCGCGTGACCTTGGCCAGGATGGAGGCGGCCGAGATGGCCTGCACCAGCGCGTCGCCCTGCACGATGGCCTCGGCCGGCACGCTCAGCACGGGCAGGCGGTTGCCGTCCACCAGCACGCGGGTGGGTTTCAGTCGCAGGCCCTGCACGGCGCGGGCCATGGCCAGCATCGTGGCCTGCAGGATGTTGAGTTCGTCGATCTCCTGCACGCTGGCCTGTGCCACGCTGACGCACAGCGCGTGGGCGCAGATCTCGTCGTACAGGCGCTCGCGCCGGGCGGCGGTCAGGGCCTTGGAATCGGCCAGGCCGGCGATGGGCCGGGCGTCGTCCAGGATGACGGCGGCGGCCACCACCGGCCCGGCCAGCGGGCCGCGGCCGGCCTCGTCCACGCCGGCCATGAGGCCGGGCGCGTGCCAGTTCAGCGTGGCCTGCACGCCGTCAGGCCTGCAGAAGGTTCTGGATGGCATGGGCGGCAAGGCGCGGGGTGTCGCGCAGCAGGCTTTCGTGCAGCGCGGTGAAGCGCTGCTGCAGCGCGGCAATGCGCGCGGGCTGGTGGTGGTAGGCGTCCAGCCAGTCGGTGACGGCGACCGCCAGCGCCTGCGGGCTGGCCGCGTCCTGCAGCAGCTCGGGTACGACGAAGTCGCGGCACAGGATGTTGGGCAGACCCACCCAGGGCTGCAGCTGCTTCGCGCGCATCAGGCGCCAGCTGACCGGGTGCATGTGGTAGCCGATGACCATGGGGCGCTTAAACAGCGCCGCCTCCAGCGTGGCGGTGCCGCTGGCGATCAGCGTCACGTCGCAGGCGGCCAGCACGGCGTGGGACTGGCCGGTGACGATGACCAGCCGGTCCAGCAGGCCGCATTCGCGCGCCACCTGCTCGATGCGGGCACGCAGCGCCGGCACGGCGGGAACTACTATTTTGATAGCTGGTCGCGCTTGCTGGATAAGCGCTGCAGCCTGAAAAAAGGGTTTGGCGATGTAGGCCACCTCGGCCGAGCGGCTGCCCGGCAGGATGGCCAGCACCTCGCCCTGTTCGTCCAGGCCCAGCGCGCGGCGCGCGGCCAGCCGGTCGGGCTGCAGCGGGATGACGCGGGCCAGCGGGTGGCCGACGTAGGTGGCGGCGATGCCGTGGCGCGCCAGCAGCTCGGGCTCGAACGGGAAGATGCACAGCACGTGGTCGCAGCTGGCGCGGATGGTCTCCACCCGCTTGGCGCGCCAGGCCCAGATGGAGGGGCAGACGAAATGCACGGTCTTCACGCCCTGGGCACGCAGGCGCGCCTCCAGGCCCAGGTTGAAGTCGGGCGCGTCCACGCCGATGAAGACGTCGGGCCGGTCGGTGGTCAGCAGGCGCGTGCCCAGCGCCTTGCGGATGCGCACCAGGCCCAGCAGGCGGCGCACCAGCTCGACGCTGTAGCCGTGCACGGCCAGGCGCTCGCTGGGCCACCAGGCGTCAAAGCCGCGCTCCTGCATGCGTGGCCCGCCTATGCCCATGCTGGCTACGTCGGGCCACTGCACACGCAGGCCGTCCAGCAGCAGGCCGGCCAGCAGGTCGCCGGACGTCTCGCCGGCCACCATGGCAACGCGTGGTGGGGTTTGCATGCTGCCCTGCCCGCCCGAGTGGATTGATCAGCGCACGATGCCGCGGCGCGACTGCGCGGCGAAGTCGCGCAGCTGGCGCACGTCGGCGGCGCCCTCGGCGCTGTCCTGCGCCAGCGCGTCCAGCGCCTGCAGCGCCGCCTGCAGGGTCAGGCCCTGGCGGTACAGCAGGCGGTAGGCCTGCTTGAGGGCGCCGATGCGCGCCGCGGAAAAGCCCCGGCGGCGCAGGCCCTCGGTGTTCAGCCCGCGTGCGGCCAGCGGGTTGCCGTCCACCATGGTGAAGGGCGGCACGTCCTGCGAGACGTGGCTGGCAAAGCCGGCCATGGCGTGCGCGCCGATGCGGCAGAACTGGTGCACGCCCGTCAGGCCACCCAGGATGACGTGGTCGCCCACGTGGACGTGGCCGGCCAGCGTGGCGTTGTTGGCCAGCACGGTGTGGTTGCCCACGGTGCAGTCGTGCGCGATGTGCACGTAGGCCATGACCCAGTTGTCGTCGCCCAGCGTGGTGACGCCCGCGTCCTGCACCGTGCCGGTGTTGAAGGTGCAGAACTCGCGGATGGTGTTGCGGTCGCCGATGACCAGGCGCGTGGGCTCGCCGGCGTATTTCTTGTCCTGCGGGGCGGCGCCCAGCGAGGCGAACTGGAAGATGCGGTTGTCTTCACCGATCTGGGTGTGGCCCTCGATCACGCAGTGCGCGCCGACGCTGGTGCGCGCGCCGATGGCCACGTGAGGCCCGATGACGGCGTAGGGCCCGACCGAGACGCCATCACCCAGCCGTGCGGCCGCGTGAACGATGGCGGTGGGATGGATGCTGGAGGAACTCACGCGGCGCCCTGCCCTGGCTGCGGCTGCGGCAACAACGCCTCAGGCCACCGTCCGCATGGTGCACATGATCTCGGCTTCGCAGGCCACGCTGTCGCCCACGCGGGCCACGCCCTTGAATTTATAGATGCCGCCTTTGATGCGGTCCAGCTCGACGTCGAGGATGAGCTGGTCGCCCGGCTCCACCGGGCGCTTGAAGCGCGCGCCGTCGATGCCGACGAAATAGAACACTTTGTCGGCGCCTGGCGCCTCGCCCATCATGTCGAACGACAGCAGGCCGGCCGCCTGGGCCAGCGCCTCGAGCATCAGCACGCCCGGCATGACGGGGCGCGCCGGAAAGTGTCCGGTGAAGAAGGGCTCGTTGATGGTGACGTTCTTGATCGCCTGGATGCGCTTGCCGCGCTCGAGCTCGGCCACGCGGTCCACCAGCAGGAAGGGATAGCGGTGCGGCAGGAGCTTGAGAATCTGATGGATATCCATTGTTGTGTGAGCGGCCTAGCCGTCTTTGCGAGTCTGTTCGAGAGCCTTGATGCGTTCACGCAGCTTGTACAGCTGGCGCAGCGTGGCGGCGTTCTTTTCCCAGCGGGCATTGTCGTCCATGGGAAACACGCCCGTGTACTGCCCCGGTCGGGAGATGGAGTGCGTGACCACCGTGTTGGTGGAAATGTGCACATTGTCCGCCAACTCCAGGTGCCCGACGATGGAAGCGGCCCCGGCGATGGTGCAGTGCGCGCCGATCTTCGTGCTGCCCGCCACGGCCGAGCAGCCGGCCATGGCCGTGTGCCGGCCGACGTGCACGTTGTGCGCCAGCTGGATCAGGTTGTCCAGCTTCACGCCATCCTCGATCACCGTGTCGCCCAGGGCGCCGCGGTCGATGCAGGTGTTGGCGCCGATCTCCACGTCGTCGCCGATGCGCACGGCGCCCAGCTGCTCGATCTTGACCCACTGACCGGCCTCGTGCGCGAAGCCGAAGCCGTCGGCGCCGATCACCACGCCCGGATGCACGATACAGCGCTCGCCCAGCATGCAGCGCTCGCCCACGGTGACGCGCGACTTGAGCTGCGTGTGCGCCCCGATGACGGCGCCCCGCTCGACCACGCACAGCGGACCGATGTAGGCCGTCGGGTGCACCTGCGCCTGCGGATGCACCACGGCGCTGGGGTGGACGCCCACGTCTTCACCCTGGCGGTGCGCGCGGGCCCACAGCTGCGTCACGCGCGCGAAGTACACATAGGGGTCGGCTGCCACGATGCAGGCGCCGCGCGCCAGCGCTACCGCCCGCATTGCCGGGCCCACAATGACGCAGGCCGCCTGCGAGGCGGCCAGTTGCGACTGGTAGCGCGGGTTGCTCAGGAAGGACAGCGCGTCGCTGCCGGCGGTCTGAAGCGGGGCAATGGCATGAATCTCGTCCTCACGGCTGCCGCCTTCGAGCTCGCCACCCAGCGCATCGACGATGGCCCCAAGCCGCAAGCTCACACGCCACCCGTTCTGGCAGATCCGGCCACGGGCCGGTTACTTGCCACCGTTCGCCGGCGCCGCGTTCATGGCCTTGATGACCTTGTCGGTGATGTCGTGCTTGGGGTTGATGTAGACGGCTTCCTGCAGGATGACGTCGTACTTCTCGGACTCGGCCACCTGCTTGACGATGCGGTTGGCGCGCTCCAGCACCTGGCTCAGCTCTTCGTTCTTGCGGGCGCTCAGGTCTTCCTGGAACTCGCGGCGCTTGCGCTGGAAGTCGCGGTCCTGGTCGACCAACTGGCGCTGGCGCGACACGCGCTGGCTCTCTGCCATGGTGGGGGCCTCGCGCTCGAACTTCTCGGTGGCGGACTTCAGGGCGCTGCCCTGGTCGACCAGTTCCTTCTCGCGGCGCGAGAACTCCTGCTCCAGCTTGGCCTGGGCCGCCTTGGCGGAGTTGGCTTCGCGGAAGACCCGGTCGGTGTTGACGAAGCCGGCCTTGAATTCTTGCGCCTGCACGGGGGCGGCGATGGCCATGGCGCCCACCAGGATGGCCAGGGGGAAATGACGAGCAAACGATTTCATTAGAAGGACGTTCCGATCTGGAATTGCAGTTTCTGGATTCTATCGCCGGCGAATTTACGCACCGGCTGCGCATAGGCGATGCGCAGCGGGCCCAGCGGAGAGATCCAGCTCAAGCCGATGCCGGCGGAAGCGCGCATCTCGCTCAGCTCCCACTTCTCATCTTCGCCATAGACGTTGCCGGCATCGACGAAGGTGAACCAGCGCAGCGTGCGGTCGTTGCCGGCACCGGGGAAGGGGGCGATGAGTTCGGCGTTGAGGGTGATCTTCTTGGGACCACCCAGCGAGGCGCCGGTCACGTCGCGCGGGCCCAGGGTGCCCTGGTCGAAGCCGCGCACCGAGCCCAGGCCGCCCGAGTAGAAGTTCTTGAACACCGGGAAGGGCCGGCCGTTCATGCCCTTGCCCAAGCCTATTTCGCCGTTGAAGGCGATGGTGAACTGCTTGTTCAGGGGCACGTACTGCTGGTACTGGTAGTTGGCCCGCACGTAGCGTGCGTCGCCCGCCACGGACCATTCGGAGTTCAGGCGCTGGTAGCGGCCCGAGTTGGGCGCCAGCGCGCTGTCGCGATCGTCGCGTGACCAGCCAATGGTCAGCGGCACGGACACGCTGGTGCTGCCGAACTTCTCGGCGTACGACAGATAGGACGCCGGGATGTTGGTGCCCGCCTTGATGCGCGTTTGCTCGGCACCGCCGCCGAAGAACACCGTGTCGGTCTCGCTGAACGGCACGCCAAAGCGCACGCTGGCTCCGGCCGTGACCAGCTCGTAGTTGCCGCCCTGGTCTTCGTAGGGCTTGGCAGTGCGGTAGTACAGGTCCAGGGTGCGCGAGACGCCGTCCTGCGTGAAGTACGGGTCGGTGGTGGAGAACACCAGCGTGCGGCGGTACTTGCTGGTGTTCACGTCCACGCCCAGGTAGTTGCCCGAGCCGAAGACGTTTTCCTGTTTGATGCCGAACGACAGCGAGATCTTTTCGGCGCTGGAAAAGCCCGCGCCCAGCTGCAGCGAGCCGGTGGGCTTTTCCTGCACGTTCACCACCAGGTCCACCTGGTCGGGCGAGCCGGGCACTTCCTGCGTCTCGACGTTCACCTCGGTGAAGTAGCCCAAGCGGTCCACGCGGTCGCGCGAGAGCTTGATCTTGTCGCCGTCGTACCAGGAGGCCTCGAACTGGCGGAATTCGCGGCGCACCACTTCGTCACGCGTGCGGTTGTTGCCCGAGACGTTGATGCGGCGCACGTAGGCGCGGCGCGAAGGCTCGGCGCGCAGCACCAGGGCCACGCGGTTGTGCTCGCGGTCGACCTCGGGCACGGACTCCACGCGGGCGAAGGCGAAGCCGAAGTTGCCGAAGTGGTCGGTAAAGGCCTTGGTGGTCTCTGCCACACGGTCGGCGTTGTAGGGCTCCCCAGGGCGGATGGTGACCAGCGACTTGAACTCGTCCTCGCGGTCCAGGTAGTTGCCTTCCAGCTTGACGCCGGAGACCACGTAGCTGGGCCCCTCCGTCACGTTGACGGTAATGGAGATGTCCTGCTTGTCCGGCGAGATGGCGACCTGTGTGGAGTCGATGCGAAACTCCAGATAGCCGCGCGCCAAGTAGTACGAGCGCAGCGTCTCCAGGTCGGCGTTGAGCTTGGCGCGCGAGTAGCGGTTGCTCTTGGTGTACCAGCTCAGCCAGCCTCCGGTGTCCTGGTCGAACAGGCCCTTGAGCGTGGATTCGCTGAACGCCTGGTTGCCCAGGATGCGGATTTCCTTGATCTTGGCCGGCTCGCCCTCGGTCACCGTAAAGGTCACGTTGACGCGGTTGCGCTCGATGGGCGTGACGGTGGTCACCACCTCGGCGCCGTACAGGCTGCGGTTGATGTACTGGCGCTTCAATTCCTGCTCGGCGCGGTCGGCCAGGGCCTTGTCGAAGGGGCGTCCCTCGGTCAGGCCGACGTCACGCATGGCCTTCTTGAGCGTGTCCTTGTCGAACTCCTTGGTGCCGGCGAAGTCCACATCGGCGACCGTCGGACGCTCTTCCACGACCACCACCAGCACGTTGCCGGAGGCTTCAAGGCGCACGTCCTTGAACAGGCCCAGGGCGAACAGTGCGCGGATGGCGGCGGCGCCCTTCTCGTCGTTGTACTCGTCGCCCACGCGCATGGGCAGCGAGGCGAAGATGGTGCCCGGCTCCACCCGCTGCAGGCCCTCCACGCGGATGTCCTGCACCTTGAAGGGCTCCAGCGCCCAGGCGGCGTTGGCGGCAAGGGCAAGGGCCGCTACGGCCGTTGCAGTGCGAACGCCCAGGCGATTGATGGTTTTTCTCATGAGTGGAGTGAAGCTGGCGCCGGCGCCGCGCTGATGGTTGCAGCGGCTGCGGCGAAAGGGTTAGCCAATAAGCCGGGTGATGTCGTTGAAGAGAGCGATGGTCATCATCAGCAGGAGCACCGCCACGCCGCCGCGCTGCAGGCGCTCCATCCAGGCCTCGGGCACGGCGCGGCCGGTCATCCCCTCCCAAAGATAATACATCAGGTGTCCCCCATCGAGGACCGGCAGCGGCAGCAGGTTCAGCACCCCCAGGCTGACGCTGATGAGGGCCAGGAAGGCCAGGTATTGCGCCAGTCCCATGCTGGCCGAGCGGCCTGCGTAGTCGGCAATGGTCAGCGGCCCGCTGAGGTTCTTGATGGACGCCTGGCCGATGACCATGCGGCCCATCATGCGCAGCGTCAGCACCGACACCTCCCAGGTGCGGCGCGCCCCGAGGGCGAAGCCCTCCAGCGGACCGTAGCGCACCTGCAGCATCTCCGGCGGCGCGCCCACATAGGCACCGATGCGACCGATGGGCCGGCCGGCCTCGTCGGCCACGTCCGGCGTGACGGGCAGCTCCAGCGTGCGGCCGTCGCGCTCGATGCGCCACGACTGGGCCACGGCACTGCCGTCCTGCACGGCACCGCGGATGGTCTCGCGCAGCTGCGCGCCGTCCACGATGTCGACGGTGCCCACGCGCAGCACCAGGTCGCCCTCGCGCAGGCCGGCGCGCTGCGCGGCGCCGCCATCGACCAGGCCGCTCAGCACCGGGCGCGTCCACGGCCCGGCGATGCCGATGGCGCGGAACAGCGTGGCATCAGCCTGGCTGGCGTCCATGGCGGACAGGGGCAGCAGCACCTGGCGCTCCGCCCCGCCGGGACGCGACTGCACGGTCAGGCGCACGTCCTCGCCGTCCAGCGCGCCGCGGGCCAGGGCCCAGCGCAGGTCTTCGAAGGAGCGCACGGGCGTCGCCTCATCGTCGCCCTGCGCCTGGGCCAGCACCAGCTCGCCGCCGTGCAGGCCGGCCTGGCTGGCCACGGAGCCGGCCACAGGGCTGGCCAGGATGGGGCGCGGCTCCTGCACGCCGCTCCAGTTGACGACGGCGTACAGCAGCACCGCCAGCGCCAGGTTGGCCAGCGGGCCGGCGGCGACGATGGCGGCGCGCTTGCGCAGGCTCTGGTTGTTGAAGGCCAGGTGGCGCTCTGCCTCGGGCACGGGGGCCTCGCGCTCGTCGAGCATGCGCACGTAGCCGCCCAGGGGAAAGGCGCCGATGACGAATTCGGTGGGCGAGCCCTTGGGCTGCCAGCGCACCAGCGGCTTACCGAAGCCCACGGAAAAGCGCAGCACCTTGACGCCGCAGGCCACGGCCACGCGGTAGTGGCCGTATTCGTGCACGGCGATCAACAGGCCCAGCGCGACGATGAAGGCGACGATAGTCAGCAGCACGGAGAGGCTCCTTCAAAAACCATAGCTGCTAGCGCTTGCGCATCAAGGCTTTCAGCATGAAAAACACCGAAAACCCGCAGCAGACAAGCGCAAGCAGCTCACTTATTGGAAGCGCTGCACCAGTTCGCCGGCGACGGCGCGCGTCTGTGCGTCCAGCGCCAGCAAGCCCTGCAGCGAATCCGCGTTGGAGGGCGCGACGGCCTCCAAAGTTGCCAGGTTGAGGGCGTGGATCTGGTCGAAGCGGATGCGCTCGGCCAGAAAGGCGTCGACGGCCACTTCGTTGGCGGCGTTCAGCACCGCCGTGGTGCCAGGCGCGGCGGCCAGTGCCTGCCAGGACAGGTGCAGGCCGGGAAAGCGCACCGCGTCGGCCTCCTCAAAGGTCAGCGCGGCCAGCTGGGCGAAATCCAGCGGCGCGGCGCCGCTCTCCACCCGCTCGGGCCAGGCCAGGCCGCAGGCAATCGGCACGCGCATGTCCGGCGTGCCCAGCTGGGCGATGATGGACGAGTCCACGAACTGCACCATGGAGTGGATGATCTGCTGCGGGTGGATGACCACCTTGATCTGCTCGGGCGCCAGGTCGAACAGCCAGCGCGCTTCGATCACCTCCAGCGCCTTGTTCATCATGGTGGCCGAGTCGATGGAGATCTTGCGGCCCATGGAGAAATTGGGGTGCGCGCAGGCCTCGCCCGGCGTCACGTCGCGCAGCGTGCCCAGCGCGCGCGTGCGAAACGGCCCGCCCGAGGCGGTCAGCAGCACGTGCTGCACGCGCCGCGGCCAGGTGGCGGCGTCTTCGGGCAGGCTCTGGAAGATGGCCGAGTGCTCGCTGTCGATGGGCAGCAGCGTGGCGCCGCCCTCCTTCACGGCGCGCATGAAGACCTCGCCGCCGACCACCAGCGCCTCCTTGTTGGCCAGCAGCAGCCGCTTGCCCGCGCGCGCGGCGGCCAGGCAGGGTGCCAGACCGGCGGCACCGACGATGGCCGCCATGACGGCATCCACCTCGTCATGCGATGCTATGGTTTCAAGAGCGTCTGGCGCTTGCAGCACCTGCGTTGCAAGGCCATTTGCCTTGATTTTTTCGGCCAGCTGTTGCGCGTGCGGCGCACTGGCCATGACGGCATAGCGCGGCCTGTGGGCGGCGCACTGGGCCAGCAGCAAGTCCACCTGGGTGGCCGCGCTCAGGGCAAAAATCTCGTAGCGGCCGGGGTGACGGGCCACCACGTCCAGCGTGTTCTTGCCGATGGAGCCCGTGGAGCCGAGCACCGTGATTCGTTGTGTCATGCGGAAAAAGAGGCCAGGTGGCTGAGCATCAGGGCCAGCGGCAGCGTGGGCAGCAGCGCGTCGATGCGGTCCAGCACGCCGCCATGGCCGGGCAGCAGCTGGCTGGAGTCCTTGGCGCCGGCGCTGCGCTTGACCAGCGATTCCACCAGGTCGCCCACCACGCTCATGGCGGCCATGAACATGGCGCCCAGCAGCAGCAGCCACCAGCCAGCGCGCGCCAGCAGGGTATAGAAGCTCGGAACGGCCGCGCCACGCGAGCCATCCAGCCACACCCAACCGACGGCCAGCAGCACCACGCCCGCCATGCCGCCCCACACACCCTCCCAGCTCTTGCCGGGGCTGATGGAGGGGGCCAGCTTGCCTTTGGTGAAGCGCAGCCCGAAGCTGCGGCCGGCGAAATACGCAAAGGTGTCGGCCGCCCATACCAGGGTCAGCACCGACAGCAGGAAGTTGATGCCGATGGTGCGCGCCTGGGCCACGGCCAGCCAGGCCAGCCACAGCGCGGCCAGCCCGCCGGCCAGGCGCAGCGTCCGGGGGATGCGCGGCCAGCCGGCCACGCCGGCGCGCAGCAGCGCCGCGCCGCCCAGCACCCAGGCAGCTCCGCCGGCAATCCACAGGCCGAAGAGCGGCCGCTGCAGCCAGCCGGCCGCCCAGCTGGCGCCGCAGGCCGCCAGGCACAGCAGGCCCAGAGCCACGCTGGCGCCCTGCCCGAGGCCGTTGAGGCGGCCCCATTCCCACGCAGCGGCGGCCATCATGACCAGCGCGACGACCGCGAACGGCACGGGCGAGGGGTACAGCAGCGCCGGCAGCAGGATGGCCATCAGGACGAGGGCGGTGATGACGCGTTGCTTGAGCATCGTGGAAGACCCCCTTGGATGTTGGGCGCGCCGACAGTCCGCCGGTCAGGCGCGCAGCGGCTCGGTCTGCCGCTCGGGCGCCTGCTGCTGTTGGACTTGTTCGGACGTGCGGCCGAAGCGGCGCTCGCGCGCGCAGTAGCTGGCAATCGCCTCGTCCAGCGCCGCCTCGTCGAAGTCGGGCCACAGGCGGTCGCTGAAGAAGAACTCGCTGTAGGCGGCCTGCCAGAGCAAAAAGTTGCTGATGCGCATCTCACCGCCGGTGCGGATGACGAGATCCGGGTCAGGCACGTGGGCCAGGCCCATGGCGGCGTGCAGGCTGGCCTCGGTGATGGGTTCGCCGCGCGCGGCCAGCTGGGCGGCGGCCTGGGTGATGTCCCAGCGGCCGCCGTAGTTGAAGCACACGTTGAGCACCAGCCGGGTGTTGCCCGTGGTGAGGTTCTCAGCCTGCTCCAGGCCCTTGCGCACGTTCTCGGATAGGCCCGCCTTCTCGCCCACGAAGCGCACGCAGACGCCGTCGCGGCTGAGCTCGGGCACCTCGCGCGCGAGCGCCTTGCCCAGCAGGCCCATCAGGCCCGAGACCTCGTCCTGCGGGCGGTTCCAGTTCTCGGAGGAAAAGGCGAACACTGTCAGCACGCCCACGCCGCGCGCCACGCAGGCGCGCACGCAGCGGCGCAGCGACTCCACGCCCTGGGCATGGCCAGCCAGGCGCGGCAGAAAGCGCTGGCGCGCCCAGCGGCCGTTGCCGTCCATGACGATGGCGATGTGATGCGGAACGGCGGCAGCGGCGGGCGGCATTGCAAAAAGGCGGGTATGCGCGGAGAAATCAGGCGTTGTGCAGCAGTGCGAGCCGCTCAGATCGCCATGATCTCCTGCTCCTTGGCGGCCGCCAGCGCGTCGATCTCGGCAATGAACTTGTCGGTGATCTTCTGCACGTCGGCTTCGGAGCGCTTTTGGTCGTCCTCGGAGACCAGCTTGTCCTTGACCAGCTTCTTGACACCCTCGTTGGCATCGCGGCGCAGGTTGCGCACGGCCACCTTGGCGCCTTCGGCCTCGTTGCGCACCAGCTTGGTCATCTCCTTGCGGCGCTCTTCGCTCATGGGCGGCATCGGCACGCGGATCAGGTCGCCCATGGAGGCCGGGTTCAGGCCCAGGTCGCTCTCGCGGATGGCCTTCTCGATCTTGGCACCCATGTTCTTCTCCCAGGGCTGCACGCTGATGGTGCGCGCGTCCAGCAGCGACACATTGGCCACCTGCGACAGCGGCACCATGGAGCCGTAGTACTCGACGTGGATGGTGTCCAGCAGCTGCGGATTGGCGCGGCCCGTGCGGATGCGGGACAGGCTGTTTTTGAAGGCGGCGATGGACTGCTCCATCTTGCCCTCGGCGTTCTTCTTGATGTCGGCGATGGTCATGGGAATTCCTTCAACACGTGCGGGCGTCGCCCCTTTTCGCAGGCGCGGCGCGGCAAAGCGGTCAAGCGTACACCAAGGTGCCCTCGTCTTCGCCCATCACCACGCGCTTGAGCGCGCCGGGTTTGACGATGGAGAACACACGGATGGGCAGCTTCTGGTCGCGGCACAGGGCAAATGCGGTCGCATCCATGATGCCCAGGTTGCGCACCATGGCCTCGTCGAAGGTGAGGCGCGCGTAGCGCGTGGCCGTGGGGTCCTTCATGGGGTCCGCGGTATACACGCCATCGACCTTGGTGGCCTTGAGCACCAGCTCGGCACCGATCTCCGCGCCGCGCAGGGCAGCGGCGGTGTCGGTGGTGAAGAAGGGGTTGCCGGTGCCGGCGGCGAACACCACCACCTTGCCCTCTTCCAGATACTGCAGCGCCTTGGGGCGCACGTAGGGCTCGACCACCTGCTGGATGTCGATGGCAGACATGACGCGCGCAGTCACGCCCTGCTTGTCCATGGCATCGGCCAGGGCCAGGGCATTCATGACCGTGGCCAGCATGCCCATGTAGTCGGCCGTGGCGCGGTCCATGCCCTCGGAGCCGCCGGCCACGCCACGAAAGATGTTGCCCCCGCCGATGACCACGGCCACCTGCACGCCCAGGCGCGTGACCTCCACGACCTCGCCCACCATGCGCTCGATGGTGGCGCGGTTGATGCCGAAGGCGTCGTCGCCCATGAGGGCCTCGCCAGACAACTTGAGCAGGATGCGCTTGTGGGCTGGCTGAGAGGCGGTCATGGGCAATTCTCCGTAAGGCAAAAGTGGGGGGTCAGGAAAGGCAGGGGTGCGGCAGGCTGGCGATCAGCCGGCCTTAGCGGCGGCGACCTGCGCAGCCACTTCGGCGGCGAAGTCGTCGGTCTTCTTCTCGATGCCCTCGCCCACCACGTACAGGGTGAAGCCCTTCACGGTGGTGTTCTTTTCCTTGAGCATCTGAGCCACGGTCTGCTTGCCGTCGGCGGCCTTCACGAAGACCTGGTCGGACAGGGACACTTCCTTGAGGTACTTCTGCACCGAGCCTTCGACCATCTTGGCGGCGATGTCGGCAGGCTTGCCGGACTCGGCAGCCTTGGCTGCAGCGACGGAGCGCTCCTTCTCGATCAGCTCGGCCGGCACTTCGGCCGACGTCACGGACACAGGCTTCATGGCGGCCACGTGCATGGCCACGTCCTTGGCGGCGTTGGCGTCACCTTCGTACTCGACCACCACGCCGATGCGCGTGCCGTGCAGGTAGGAAGCCAGCTGCGTGCCGCTGAAGTGCTTGAAGCGGCGGAAGGACATGTTTTCGCCGATCTTGCCGATCAGGCCCTTGCGCACGTCTTCCAGGGTGGGACCGAAGCCGTCTTGGCTATACGCCAGCTGGCCCAGGGCGTCGATGTCGGCGGGATTGTGCTCGGCCACCAGCTTGGCAGCGGCGTTGGCCATGGCGATGAAGCTGTCGTTCTTGGAGACGAAGTCCGTCTCGCTGTTGACTTCGATCAGCGCGCCCGTGGTGCCCTCGATGCTGGCAGCCACCACGCCTTCGGCGGTAACGCGCGAGGCGGCCTTGCCGGCCTTGGTGCCCAGCTTGACGCGCAGCAGCTCTTCGGCCTTGGCCATGTCGCCGTCGGCCTCGGTCAGAGCCTTCTTGCACTCCATCATGGGGGCGTCGGTCTTGGCGCGCAGCTCGGCGACCATGCTTGCGGTAATAGCAGCCATCGGTATCTCTCCTGTGTCAGTTCGGTTCTTTGCAAAAAAGGGAAGCTAAAAAAAAGGGGGCTCACCAGGGGCCCCGCTTTTTCTGCGACGCGTCGCGTGCGGTCCGGGCTGGTTAGGCGGCGGATTCCTGCACTTCCACGAATTCGTCGCTACCCTCGGCGGCGACGGTCTTGACCAGGTCGGTCTCGGCGTTCGCGCGGCCTTCCAGGATGGCGTCAGCGATGCCGCGGGCATACAGCGTCACGGCCTTGGCCGAGTCGTCGTTGCCGGGGATCACGTAGTCGATGCCCTCGGGCGAGTGGTTGGAGTCCACCACACCGATCAGCGGAATGCCCAGCTTCTTGGCCTCGGCCACGGCGATCTTGTGGAAGCCCACGTCAATCACGAAGATGGCGTCGGGCAGGGCGTTCATGTCCTGAATGCCGCCGATGTCCTTTTCCAGCTTTTCCAGCTCGCGCGCGAACATCAGCTGTTCCTTCTTGCTCATGGACTCCAGGCCGGCTTCCTGCTGGGCCTTCATGTCCTTCAGGCGCTTGATGGACGTCTTGACGGTCTTGAAGTTGGTCAGCATGCCGCCCAGCCAGCGCTGGTCGACATAAGGCACGCCGGCGCGCTGCGCCTGCTCGGCCAGGATCTCGCGGGCCTGGCGCTTGGTGCCCACCATCAGGATGGTGCCGCGGTTGGCGGACAGCTGGCGCACGAACTTCTGCGCCTCCTGGAACATCGGCAGCGACTTTTCCAGGTTGATGATGTGAATCTTGTTGCGATGGCCAAAGATATAGGGGGCCATCTTGGGGTTCCAGAAGCGGGTTTGGTGGCCGAAGTGGACACCTGCTTCCAGCATTTCGCGCATGGTCACGGACATGAATGTGCTCCGAAGGTTGGGTCTAAAATCCAGCCCCAATCATTGCGGCCCGCGCCCCTTGCAGGGACTGCCGGCGCAACACCTCGAAAGGGCTGGTTTGCTACTTGCTTTGCCGCTGCCGCCACCCCGCGATCAGGAAGGCTTGGGCTCTCGGCAAAACCGCGGGATTCTACCATAGACAGCCTGCACGGACCGGCAGCGCCCCGGCAGACAGCCCTCTCCCGAGCCTTACAAAAACTCAAAAATCATAGCTGCCAGCGCTTGTCCAGTAAGGGCTGGGGCTGCATTTCGCTTCAATCTTCATGCACATCATCATTGTCGGCGCCGGCATCGTCGGCACCGCCACCGCCTATGAACTGGCCTACGACGGCCACCAAGTCACGGTCGTGGAGCAGCGCGCCGCCGCCGCCGAGCAGGCCAGCTTTGCCAGCGCTGGCCTGCTGGCGCCGTCGCTGCTCATCCCCTGGGCCGCACCGGGCGCCGACGGACGGCTGTCGCGCCGGCTGCTCGGCAACCGCGCGGCGCTGCGCCTGGTGCGCGGCGCAGGCACCGGGGGCATGGTCTGGCTGTGGCGCTGGATGCAGGCCGGCCGCCACGCGCGTGCCGGCGAGCGCCTGTCGGCTCTCGCCGCGCTGGGCCAGGCCAGCCTGGCGCGCACGCGCACCATCGCCCACGAGCTGGACGTGGACATCGAATCCAGCCGGGGCACGCTGATGCTGCTGCGCAACCGCGCTGATCTGCAGCTGGCGCAACCTGCGCTGGAGGCCCTGACCGCCGCCGGCATGCAGGTGCGCGAGGTGGATGCCGACACCGCACGCCTGATCGAGCCTGGCCTGGCGCCGGAGGTACCCTTGGCCGGCGCACTGCACGCCCCGGATGGCGAAGCCGCCAACTGCCGGCTGTTCGCCCAACTGCTGCGCCAGGCCGCGCAGGAACGCGGCGCGCGCTTCTTCTTCAACACCCCCGTGCAATCGCTGGCCACTGGACGTCCTGGCGTGCAACTCGCGGGCCAGAATGAGCCTCTGACAGCTGACGCCGTAGTGCTGTGCGCCGGCATGGCCAGCGCGGCGCTGCTGCGTCCCCTAAGCGTGCGCCTGCCCTTGGCGGGCATGCACGGCTATTCGGTGACTGCGCCTCTGCGCGAAGAGAGCCATGCGCCCCAGGGCGCCGTCATCGACCCGCAGCACCGTGTGACCATCACGCGTCAGGGCCAGCGGGTGCGTGTGTCCGGGGGCGCCGAGATGGCCGCCGCTGGCGGGGCGCATGACGAGGCCACGCTGCGCACGCTCTACCTGGCGCTGTCGGGCTGGTTCCCCGGCGGCGCGCTGGTGTCTTCGCCCCAGGTGCAGGTCTGGCGCGGCGCCCGCCCTACCCTGCCCGATGGCGCGCCCCTCATCGGTGCGGGGCCGACGCCCGGCTTGTGGCTCAACATCGGTCACGGCGCCTGCGGCTGGGCCCATGCCTGCGGCAGCGCGCGGATGCTGGCCGACCAACTGGCCGGACGCGATCCGGGCCTGAACGCCGAGCCGTTCGCCCTGGCCCGCTTCTGACTTTTCCAGCACTGCACGGCGCCGCACAATGGCTGGCATGCTGCGTCTAGACCTTTCTACCGCCTACCCGCTCTTCAGCAGCGAGGCCACCCGGCACATCGAGTCCGTGGCAGCCACCAAGCTGCCGCCACACACGCTCATGCAGCGCGCCGGCCTGGCCACAGCCCGGCTGGCAAGGGCACTGGCCCCCCACGCCCGCACGATCTGGATCGCCTGTGGCAGTGGTAACAACGGCGGCGATGGTCTGCAGGCGGCCGCCGCGCTGCGGGTAGCGGGCCGGCACGTGGTCGTCAGCTGCCTGGCCAGCGACGCACAGCAGTTGCCCCAGGACGCCCGCCAGGCTTGGCTGCTGGCGCGCGAGGCAGGCGTGGAATTTGCGCAGCACCCGCCTGACCTGGGCCCGCAGGACCTGTGCGTGGACGCCCTTCTCGGCCTAGGGCTGACCTGCCGCCCGCACGGTCATTCACCCGATCCACGCCTGCTGCAATGGCTGGCGGTCCTGCAGTCGAGCGCCGCGCACGTGCTGAGTGTGGACCTGCCGTCGGGCCTGCTGGCCGACACCGGTCAGTTCGCGCCAGGACTGGCCCCCAAGACCCCGGTCGCCTCCGCGCGCCATACCCTGGCGCTGCTCACGCTCAAACCAGGGCTGTTTACCGCCCTTGGGCGCGACGCGGCCGGCAGTGTGTGGTTTGACGACCTGGGCGTGGACACGGCCAACTTGCGGCCCGCGGCCTGGCTGGCCGGAGCACCGGCGCCCTCAACCCGACTGCATGCCAGCCACAAAGGCAGCTATGGAGACGTTGCCATCGTCGGCGGTGAAGGCATGGGCCGGCGCGGCATGGGCATGACGGGCGCCGCCCTGCTGGCGGCCAGCGCGGCCCTGCACGCCGGGGCCGGGCGTGTCCTGGTGGCTCCGCTGGACGATGCCGCCAGCGCGGGCGCCGTGACCGCCCTGCAGCCGGAATGCATGCCGCGCCGCTTCGAGGCACTGGCGCTGGAAGGCGGGCTGACCGTTGTCGCCGGCTGTGGTGGTGGCGTCGCCATCACAGCAGTGCTGGCGCCCATCCTGCAGCAGGCAGCGCGGCTGGTGCTGGACGCCGATGCCCTCAATGTCATTGCCGCCGACCGCACGCTGGCGCAACTGCTGAGCGAGCGCGCTCACCATCCTGACCGTTCGACCGTACTCACCCCGCATCCTCTCGAAGCCGCACGCCTGCTGGGAACCGGCACCGAGGCCGTGCAAGCCGATCGCCTTTGTGCCGCTGGTGAACTGGCCGACCGTTTCGGCTGCGCCGTGGTGCTCAAAGGCTCTGGCAGCGTGGTTGCAGCCCCAGGGTGCACTCCCCGTATCAACCCGACAGGCAATGCGCGCCTGGCCTCCGCTGGCACCGGTGACGTGCTGGCCGGCCTGCTGGGCGCGCGCCTCGCCGCAGCACCTGCAACACTAGACGCCGCATTCGGTGCCGCTTGCCGCGCCTGCTGGGAGCACGGAGCAGTAGCCGACCGCTGGCCAGATCACACAGCCCTCACCGCCCTTGGGCTCGCCCGCGCACTCACCGCCTGACTGGCTTTTGTCTGACAGCGCAGGCCGAGGCTATGGTTTTCAATCAGCTTGAAACCGTACCTGATTCAATAGCCCTGACGCCCGAGGTCACCGCCATGAAACGCCCTCTGCACTCCAGCACTCCCGCACTGGCAGCTTTCGTGATCACCGTGCTGCTGGCCTTGCTTGCGGGAGGCATGACCTTGCTACCCCACCAGACCACACAAGTGGCGGATTCGCAGGTACACACTCAGATCGAACAATTGGTGCCTGCGGGTTTCTTTGACTGATCAGGCAGCAATTCACGCCCCTCGAGCGGTCTTGATGCTCGATCGTCAAGCAGCGTTCTGAACCGCATCTTTCACTGCTCGCGGCAAGAAAAGAGGGGAACAGACGGTCTTACGCACCTGCGTCGCCTCATCCCAATGGATAAAGTGCGATGGGGAACGCAGGGCCGGTGCGAAATCGGTGCGAATTTCAGGACACCACAGCACACTGCAGGACAAGAAAAAACCGCCACACACCTTGAGTCTCAGTGTGTGGCGGTGTCTTGAATGGTGGAGCTGGCGGGAATTGAACCCGCGTCCGCAAGCCTTTACCGGGCAGATCTACATGTTTAGCGTTCTGTTTTGAGTCTCGCACCCCACATCGCGCAGACGCACGCTATGCAGGATGCCAGTACCCTTGAATCTCGCACCATGCCAAGGTACCCGGCACGGTGCCAGCTGATGTGAATTCCCTTGCAGCCGGGAGGCCTTGCGGCCCCCTTGCCCAGCCCATCAGCGTGCTGTTGCAAGGCTCACCGGTATTTAAGCGGCGAGTGCGAAACGTTCGTCGTTTGCAGTTGGTTTATTGAATGGAGATTTACGAGCGTCACTCAAGCTCGACATGCACCACTCCGATTCCGAACCCACGTCGAAACCAGGACAGCCCCAGAGCCTGTTATTTTAAGACAGATCCAGTAGTTTCAAGAGGTCCAGGGGAAAATCTATCGTTGCGTCAGCCCCCCAGGCGGTGACGGTCGCATCCTGGCCAAGGTAACCGTACAGGGCAGCCACCGTACCCATGCCGGCCGCCTGACCAGCCAGGATATCCCGGTGATCGTCCCCGACGTAGATGCAGGCCTGTGGCGGCATTCCAAGTCGCGTCGCGGCCTCTAGAAGTGGGGCAGGATGCGGCTTGGAGTGAGGCGTGGTATCGCCACTGACCACGACCGACGCACCGTCGAACAAACGCAGCCTCTGCACTATGAGATCAGTGAACCGGCTGGCCTTGTTGGTCACCACCCCCCAGCGCACCGAGTTGCGCTGCAGCACGGACAGCAGCTCATCAACTTGGGCGAACACTTCGGTCTGTTCATGGATGCAGCGCTGGTAATTGTCGAAGAACTCCTCGCGCAGCACTGGGAATGCCTCATCGTCGGGCTTGATGCCGAATGCTATCGAAAGCATGCCACGCGCACCTGCGCCCGCCATGGAGCGGTAGGCTGAGAGTGGCAGGGGTGCCAAGTCCCGCGCCACGCGCAGCTGATTGGCTGCACAACCCAGGTCTGGCGCACTGTCGATCAGCGTGCCATCCAGATCGAACAGAACGGCCCGTACTTCAGACCACCTTGCCCCGCTCATGCCTCGGGGCGCCGTGTCGCGAACAGATAGTTCACGCTGGTATCGGCACTGAGCCAATAGCGGCCACTCAGCGGGTTGTGCTCCATGCCACGCGTATGAATGACGTCCAGGCCTGCCTGCCGGCAAGCGGCAGCCAATTCGCTGGGCTGGATGAATTTGGCATATTCATGCGTGCCCCGCGGCAGCATTCTCAGCATGTATTCCGCCGCCACAATGGCTAAGGCGAATGACTTCGCGTTGCGGTTGATGGTTGAAAAGAACACCCAGCCACCGGGCTTGACGAGGCGCGAACATGCCTCGACCACTGAATGCGGGTCGGGCACGTGCTCGAGCATTTCCATGCAGGTCACTGTGTCGAAGGAAGACGGCGCTTCCCGCGCCAGCTCTTCCACGCTGACCTCGCGATAGCGCACCCGCGGTGTTCCCGCCTCGAGGGCATGCAAACGCGCCACCTTCAGTGCCTTCGATGCCAGATCGATACCCAGAACATCTGCCCCCTTGCGGGCCATGGAGTCCGCGAGAATGCCGCCACCACACCCCACGTCCAGCACGCACTGACCTGACAGCGAAGTAATCTGGTTGATCCACTCCAGGCGCAGCGGGTTGATCTGGTGTAAGGGGCGGAATTCGCTGTCAGGATCCCACCAACGATGGGCCAGCTCGGAGAATTTGGCCAGCTCGGCCGGGTCGGCATTGAGGTGCTCGGTCATGCTGCCATTGTCCCCTCGAAATACGGCAGGCGAAAAAAAGCCCCGGCAACGGGGCTTTTTTTATGCGCATGAAGCGAATTAGTTGGCGCGGGTGCCGACCACTTCGATTTCAACGCGGCGGTTCTTGGCGCGGCCTTCGGCAGTGCGGTTGTCAGCCACAGGCTGCTTCTCGCCCTTGCCTTCGGTGTACACGCGGTTCTTTTCGATGCCCTTGGAGACCAGGTAGGCCTTCACAGCTTCGGCACGGCGCACGGACAGCTTCTGGTTGTAGGCATCGGTACCGATGGAGTCGGTGTGACCCACGGCAATGATGACTTCCAGGTTGATGTTCTTCACCTTGGAGACCAGGTCGTCCAGCTTAGCCTTGCCTTCAGGCTTGAGCACGGACTTGTCGAAGTCGAAGAACGCGTCGGCGGCGTAGGTCACCTTGCTGGCCGCAGCGGGCGCGGGAGCGGGTGCAGGTGCCGGAGCGGCGGCCGGAGCGGGAGCAGCTGCCGGAGCAGGTGCAGGAGCAGCCTTCACCAGAGCACCATCGCAGCCTTCGGCGGCGGTGGCAGGCGTCCAGTTGGCATCGCGCCAGCACAGTTCGTTCGTGCCGTTCTTCCAGACCAGCTCGCCGGTGCCGTTTTGCCAGTTGTCGACCACGTTACCGCCGTCGGCTGCCTTCACTTGGGCGCCAGCCGAGGTTGCAATCACGGCAGAGGCCAACAACATCGCCACTTTGTTCAGTTTCTTCATGGTTCTCCTCTTGGGGAATAAGCCGCAGCCGCGCTGCGAATGATGGACGCCGCCAGTGACCGCCACCGACGAAAACGTTGAAACGATTGTGCCATACGTAACAAGGGCAGCGCGACCTGGGCGAGGCGCGAACCGTAGGACAAAAGCGCAATCCCGGAGATATGTTGCGCTGCTACGACAAGCCCTTGCACCTAAAATGACCGCTCGCCCGCTTGCCGTCCCTTGCCTTTTCTCGCCGCCATGATTCAGTTTGCCAAAGAGACTCTGCCCATCAGCCTGGAAGAGGAGATGCGCCGCAGCTATCTCGATTACGCCATGAGCGTGATCGTGGGCCGCGCCCTGCCCGATGCGCGTGACGGCCTCAAGCCCGTGCACCGGCGCGTGCTGTACGCCATGCACGAGCTCAACAACGATTGGAACCGGCCGTACAAGAAATCGGCCCGTATCGTCGGCGACGTGATCGGTAAATACCACCCGCACGGCGACAGCGCGGTGTACGACACGATCGTGCGCATGGCGCAGGATTTCTCGCTGCGCCACATGCTGGTGGACGGCCAAGGCAACTTCGGCTCGGTCGACGGCGACAACGCCGCGGCCATGCGCTACACCGAAATCCGCCTGGCAAAAATTGCGCACGAAATGCTGGCCGACATCGACAAAGAGACGGTCGATTTCGGGCCCAACTACGACGGCAGCGAGAAGGAGCCGCTGGTGCTGCCCAGCCGCCTGCCCAACCTGCTGGTCAACGGCTCGGCCGGCATTGCGGTGGGCATGGCCACCAACATTCCACCGCACAACCTGAACGAGGTGGTGGACGCTTGTTTGCACTTGCTGCGCCACCCTGAAGCTTCCATCGACGAGCTGATGGAGATCATCCCGGCGCCCGACTTCCCCACGGCCGGCATCATCTACGGCATCAACGGCGTGAAGGAAGGCTACCGCACGGGCCGCGGCCGGGTGGTGATGCGTGCCAAGGTGCACTTCGAGGACATCGACCGCGGCCAGCGCCAGGCCATCATCGTTGACGAGCTGCCCTACCAGGTCAATAAAAAGACGCTGCAGGAGCGCATGGCCGAGCTGGTGCACGAGAAGAAGCTCGAGGGCATCAGCCACATCCAGGACGAGTCCGACAAGTCCGGCATGCGCCTGGTGATCGAGCTCAAGCGCGGCGAAGTGCCCGAGGTGGTGCTGAACAACCTGTACAAGCAGACGCAGCTGCAGGACACCTTCGGCATGAACATGGTGGCGCTGATCGACGGCCAACCGCGCCTGTGCAACCTGAAGGATCTGGTTGAGGTCTTCCTGCAGCACCGCCGCGAGGTGGTCACGCGGCGCACGGTGTTCGAGCTGCGCAAGGCGCGCGAGCGCGGCCACGTGCTTGAAGGCCTGGCCGTGGCCCTGGCCAATATCGACGAATTCATCCGCATCATCCGCGAGTCGCCCACGCCCCCCGTGGCCAAGGCCGAGCTGATGAACCGCTCCTGGGACAGCCAGCTGGTGCGCGAGATGCTGACGCGCACGCGCGAGGACGGCGGCGTGGTCAACGCCGACGACTACCGCCCCGAGGGGCTGGAGCGCGAGTACGGCATGCAAGCCGGCGGCCTGTACCGCCTGTCCGACACGCAGGCCCAGGAAATCCTGCAGATGCGCCTGCAGCGCCTGACCGGCCTGGAGCAGGACAAGATTGTGGCCGAGTACAAGGAGGTCATGGCCCACATCGAGGACCTGCTCGACATCCTGGCCCGCCCCGGCCGCGTGTCCACCATCATTGGCGAGGAGCTCACTGCCCTCAAGGCCGAGTTCGGCCAGACCCGCCTGGGCGCGCGCCGCAGCCTGATCGAGCACAGCGCGCAGGACCTGTCCACCGAGGACCTGATCACGCCTACCGACATGGTGGTCACGCTCAGCCACACGGGCTACATCAAGAGCCAGCCGCTGTCCGAATACCGCTCGCAGCGGCGCGGTGGGCGCGGCAAGCAGGCCACGGCCACCAAGGAAGACGACTGGATCGACCAGCTCTTCATCGCCAATACGCACGACTGGATCCTGTGCTTTTCCAACCGCGGCCGCCTGTACTGGCTGAAGGTCTGGGAGGCGCCCTCGGGCTCGCGCGGCTCCCGCGGGCGGCCCATCGTCAACATGTTCCCGCTGGCCGATGGCGAGAAGATCAACGTCGTGCTGCCGCTGACGGGCGCCATGCGCACCTTTCCGGCCGATCACTACGTATTCATGGCCACCAGCATGGGCACGGTCAAGAAGACGCAGCTGTCGGAGTTCTCCAACCCGCGCAAGGGCGGCATCATCGCCGTCGGCCTGGATGAGGGCGACTACCTCATCGGCGCCGCGCTGACGGACGGCCAGCACGACGTGATGCTGTTCTCCGACGGCGGCAAGGCCGTGCGCTTCGACGAGAACGACGTGCGCGCCATGGGCCGCAACGCGCGCGGCGTCAAGGGCATGACACTGGAGGAAGGCCAGAGCGTCATCGCTATGCTGGTGGCCGAGGACGAGTCGCAAAGCGTGCTGACTGCCACCGAAAACGGCTACGGCAAGCGCACCAGCATCACCGAATACACCCGCCACGGCCGCGGCACCAAGGGCATGATCGCCATCCAGCAGTCCGGCCGCAACGGCCGGGTGGTGGCGGCCACGCTGGTGCGGGCGGATGACGAGATCATGCTGATCACCGACACCGGCGTGCTGGTGCGCACCCGCGTGTCCGAGATCCGCGAGCTGGGCCGCGCCACGCAGGGCGTGACGCTGATCGCGCTGGACGACGGCGCGCGCCTGTCCGGCCTGCAGCGCATCGTCGAGAACGACGCCCATGCCGCCGATCCGGCCGCTCCGGACGAGGTCGCTCCCGATGCCGGCCCGGCGCAGGAGTGACCGCCCCGCCCCCGCCACTTCGCTACTGAAACCATAGCTGCCAGCGCTTGCCCAGCAAGCGCTGGAGCCCGATTTTGCTTGAAACCATGAACCGTCCCTACAACTTCTCCGCAGGCCCCGCCGCCATCCCCGAAGAAGTGCTGCAGCGCGCTGCCGCCGAGATGCTCGACTGGCACGGCAGCGGCATGGGCGTCATGGAGATGAGCCACCGCGGCAAGGAGTTCATCGCCATCTGCGAGCAGGCCGAAGCCGACCTGCGCGAGCTGCTGGCCGTGCCCTCGCACTTCCACATCCTGTTCATGCAGGGCGGCGGCCTGGCCGAGAACGCCATCGTCCCGCTCAACCTGTCGCGCGCCGCCGCGGTGGACTTCGTCGTCACCGGCAGCTGGAGCGCGAAATCGCGCAAGGAAGCCCTCAAGTACGCGGCCGAGGTGCACACCGCCGCCAGCGGGGAGGACGGCGGCTTCACCGCCATCCCCGATCCGGCCGGCTGGCAGCTCAGCCGCGGCGCCAGCTACGTGCACCTGTGCAGCAACGAGACCATCCACGGCGTCGAATTTCAGGAACTGCCCGACCTGGCCGCCCTGGGCAGCGACACGCCGCTGGTCATCGACTTCTCCTCGCACGTCGCCTCACGCCCCGTAGACTGGTCGCGCGTCGGCCTGGCCTTCGGCGGCGCGCAGAAGAACCTGGGCCCCGCCGGCCTGACTCTGGTGGTGGTGCGCGACGACCTGCTGGGCCACGCGCTGCCCGCCTGCCCCAGCGCGTTCGATTACCGAATCGTGGCCGACAACAAGTCCATGTTCAACACGCCGCCGACCTGGGGCATCTACGTCGCCGGCCTCACCTTCCAGTGGCTCAAGAGCCAGCGCGAGGGCGACGCCACCGGGGTGGCCGCCATGGAGCTGCGCAACCGTGCCAAGGCCGAGCGCTTCTACGGCTACGTGGACCAGTCGCAGCTGTACGTGAACAAGGTGGCGCCGCCGGCCCGCTCGCGCATGAACATCCCCTTCTTCCTGCGCGACGAGTCGCGCAACGATGCCTTCCTGGCCGGCGCCCGCGAGCGCGGCCTGCTGCAGCTCAAGGGCCACAAGTCCGTGGGCGGCATGCGTGCCAGCCTGTACAACGCCATGCCCATGGCCGGCGTCGAGGCGCTCATCGCCTACATGCGAGAATTTGAGCAGCACCACGCCTGAGGCGCGCCCGCCACGCCCGCTCCACGCCCCGGCAGGTCTGTGCGCCTGCCCTGCCCTCCTGTCTGCCTGATGTCCCAACAACCCACCTCCACGCCCGACCTCTCCAGCCTGCGCACGCAGATCGACAGCATCGACCAGCAACTGCTGAGCCTGCTCAACCAGCGTGCCAAGGTGGCCGAACAGGTGGGCGAGGTCAAGAAGCGCGACGGCACGCCCTACTTCCGGCCCGACCGCGTTGCCCAGGTGATCGAGAAGATCACCACCAGCAACCCCGGCCCGCTCAAGGGCGCGCACGTGGCCGCCATCTGGCGCGAGATCATGTCGGCCTGCCTGGCGCTGGAGTCTCCCCAGCGCGTGGCCGTGTTGGGCCCGGAGGGCACGTTCTGCGAGCAGGCGGCCATCGAGTACTTCGGCGGCGCGGCCGACCTGATGTACTGCAACAGCTTCGACGAAGTCTTTCACGCCACGGCCGCCGGCAGCGCCCAGTACGGCGTGGTGGGTGTGGAAAATTCCAACGAGGGCGTGGTCACCCGCTCGCTGGACATGTTCCTGCACACGCCCTGCCACGTGGTGGGCGAGGTCAGCCTGCTGGTGCGCCACAACCTGCTGCGCACCAGCCCCTCAGCGGAAGGCATCGAGGCCGTGCTGGCCCACCCGCAGGCGCTGGCCCAGTGCCACGCCTGGCTGTCCAAGCACCTGCCGCACGCCGAGCGCCGCCCGGTGTCCAGCAATGCCGAAGGCGCCCGCCTGGCCGCCACCAACCCGGCCTGGGCCGGTATCTCCAGCGAGCGCGCGGCCCAGCAGTACGGCCTGCACGTGGTGGCCCATGCCATCCAGGACGACGCCTACAACCGCACGCGCTTTGCCGTCATCTGCCTGCGCCACACGCTGGCCACGCCGGCGCCCACGGGGCGCGACTGCACCAGCCTGATCATTTCCGTGCCCAACCGCCCCGGCGCCGTGCACGATCTGCTGGTGCCGCTGAAGAAACACGGCGTGTCCATGACGCGCTTCGAATCGCGCCCGGCCCGCACCGGCCAGTGGGAGTACTACTTCTACATCGACATCGAAGGCCATCCGGCTGAAGGCCACGTGGCCAGCGCTCTGGCCGAGCTGCAGCAGCTCGCCGCCTTCTACAAGGTGCTGGGCACCTACCCGGTGTCGGCGTGATGGCAGGCACGGCCATGTTCGAGCAACTGGGACTGATCGGCTGCGGCCTGATGGGCGGCTCCTTCGCGCTGGCGATGAAGCGCGCCGGGCTCGTGCAGCGCGTGGTGGGCTACAGCAAGTCGCCCTCCACCACCGACCGCGCGCGCCAGCTGGGCGTGATCGACGTGGAGGCGCCCTCGGCCCTGTTGGCCGCGGCCGGCGCCGACATCGTGCTGTTGGCCGTGCCGGTGGCCGCCACCGAGGCCACGCTCAAGGCCATCAAGCACCTGGTCACGCCGAAGATGCTGGTGATGGACGTGGGCTCCACCAAAACCGACGTGGTGCAGGGGGCGCAGCGCGCGCTGCGCGACCAGTTTGGGTCCTTCGTGCCGGCCCACCCGATCACGGGGCGCGAGGTGGCGGGTGTGGAGCATGCCGATGCACAGCTGTACCAGGGCGCCAAGGTCATCCTGACGCCCACCGAGCGCACCCTCACCGTGCACTTGCGCCGCGCCGAGGCGCTGTGGAGCGCCCTGGGCTGCGACGTGCGCAGCATGGCGCCGGAGACGCACGACGCGGCGTTCGCCGCAGTCAGCCACCTGCCGCACCTGCTGGCTTTCGCCATGATGGGCAGCATCAACGGCCAGCCCCAGGCCGACGTACTGCTGGACATGGCCGGCCCGGGCTTTCGCGACTTCACCCGCATCGCCGCCAGCGACCCGCAACTGTGGCGCGACGTGCTGCGCGCCAACCGCACCGAGGTGCTGACCCAGTCGCAACACTTCAAGCAGGCGCTGCAAGCGCTGGAGGCGGCCATGCAGGCCGACACCGACCAGCCGCTGGAAGACCTGATCACGCTGGCCAGCAGCACCCGCGCCAACTGGCGCATGGGCAACGGCGGCCGGCCTTCCCGGGAGGGCTGATGTATTCCACCGCATTCCTTGACCTGCCGCCGCTGCAGCAGGCTGGCGGCAGCGTGCAGCTGCCGGGCTCCAAGAGCATCTCCAACCGCGTGCTGCTGCTGGCCGCCCTGAGCGAGGGCACGACCGAGGTGCACGACCTGCTGGCCTCGGACGACACGCGCGTCATGCTGGACGCGCTGCGCGCGCTGGGCTGCGGCGTGCAGGAGGCGGGCGGCGGCGTGGCGCGCATCACCGGCCTGGGCGGGCGCCAACCGAAGTCTCCGGCCAAACTTTTCCTGGGCAACGCCGGCACCGCCATGCGCCCGCTCACCGCGGCGTTGGCGCTGCTGGGCGGCGAGTACGAGCTGTCGGGCATCCCGCGCATGCACGAGCGACCCATTGGCGATCTGGTCGACGCCCTGCGCCAGCTGGGCTGCCGCATCGACTGCGTGGGGAGCGAAGGCTACCCGCCGCTGCGCATCGCGCAGGGCGACGGCCTGCCGCCGCTGCGGCTGGACGCGCCCATTCGCGTGCGCGGCGACGTGTCCAGCCAGTTCCTCACCGCTTTGCTGCTGGCACTGCCGCTGGTGGCCAGGGAGCAGGAGGTGGTGATCGAGGTGGTGGGCGAGCTGATTTCCCGGCCTTATATCCACATCACCCTGGAGCTGCTGGCGCGTTTCGGCATCGCCGTGCGCCACGAAGCCTGGCAGCGCTTCGTCATCCCGGCGGGCAGCCAGTACCGCTCGCCCGGGCAGATCCACGTCGAGGCGGACGCTTCATCTGCTAGCTATTTCATAGCTGCCGGCGCAATAACAGCGGGCGTTGGTGGCGAAAAACCCTTGAAGATTCTGGGCGTGGGGCTGGACTCCATCCAGGGCGACATCCGCTTCATCGAGGCCGCGCAGGCCATGGGAGCCCAGGTAACGGGCGGGCCGGGCTGGCTGGAGGTCTGCCGCGGCGCGTGGCCTCTCAAGGCCATCGACCTGGACTGCAACCACATCCCCGACGCCGCCATGACGCTGGCCGTCATGGCGCTGTACGCCGACGGCGTGACCACACTGCGCAACATCGCCAGCTGGCGCGTCAAGGAGACCGACCGCATCGCTGCCATGGCGTGCGAGCTGCGCAAGCTCGGCGCGACGGTGCAGGAAGGCGCAGACTGGCTGAGCGTCGCCCCCCTGCCACAGGCCGACTGGCGCGCCGCCAGCATCCACACCTACGACGACCACCGCGTGGCCATGTGCTTCTCGCTGGCGGCCTTCAACCCGGCCGGCCTGCCCGTGCGCATCGAAGACCCGCGCTGCGTGGGCAAGACCTTCCCCGACTATTTCGAGGCGCTGTTCGCCGTGGCGCAGACACCGCAGGAACGCATTCCCGTGATCTGCATCGACGGCCCCACGGCCTCGGGCAAGGGCACGGTGGCTGCCGCCGTGGCGCAGCAGCTGGGCTACCACTTCCTGGATTCGGGCGCCATGTACCGCACCACGGCGCTGGCTGCCATGCGCGCCGGCATCGCCATCGAGCCGGGGCAGGAGCAGCGCCTGGCCGCGCTGGCCCGCGGCCTGCCGGTGCGCTTCAAGGATGGGCGCATCTGGCTGGACGACGGCGACATCACCGACGCCATCCGCGCCGAAGAGGTGGGCATGAACGCCTCGCGCGTGTCGGCCCTGCCGGCAGTGCGCCAGGCACTGGTGGCGCTGCAACTGGCCTTTCGCCGCCTGCCTGGCCTGGTGGCGGACGGGCGCGACATGGGCACGGTGATCTTCCCCGGCGCGCCGCTGAAGGTCTTCCTCACGGCCAGCGCCGCCGTACGGGCCGAGCGGCGCCATAAACAATTGATTTCCAAGGGCATTTCCGCTACAATTTCCGACCTTCGCGCGGACCTGGAGGCGCGCGACGCACGGGATGCAAGCCGCAGCGTCGCCCCCTTGGTGCCCGCCGAAGATGCCCTGGTGCTGGACAACTCCCTGCTCACGATCGACGAGGCCGTGGCCCAGGTGGTTGCCTGGTGGCAGGCACGCCAGCCGTTCTGACCTTTAGGTTGCACGACTGTTTTTTGGTCCGCCCGGCTCCCTTCGCGCCTCCAGCAGCGCCCGGCCGTGCGGTTCTTTCACCCTCAACCCCGCGGCGCGATGCCGCAATACCCCCGCTGGCAGTCATAGCAACACGGGCAATGGTGCCCGTGGAAACCTGACAGCGGACAAGGAACCACATGTCTGAATCTTTTGCCGCCCTGTTCGAAGAGTCGCTGCAACGCACGGAAATGCGTCCTGGCGAAGTCATCACTGCTGAAGTGGTGCGCGTCGAGCACAACTTCGTGGTCGTGAATGCCGGCCTGAAGTCCGAAGCCTACGTGCCGATCGACGAATTCAAGAACGACCAGGGCGAGATCGAAGTCCAGGTGGGCGACTTTGTGTCGGTCGCCATCGGCTCGATCGAAAACGGCTACGGCGACACCATCCTGTCGCGCGACACCGCCAAGCGCCTGGCCTCCTGGCTGGCCCTGGAAAAGGCCCTGGAGTCCGGCGAATTCGTCACCGGCACCACCACCGGCAAGGTCAAGGGTGGCCTGACGGTGCTGGTCAACGGCATCCGCGCCTTCCTGCCCGGCTCGCTGATCGACACGCGCCCCGTCAAGGACCTGACCCCCTACGAGAACAAGACCCTGGAATTCAAGGTCATCAAGCTCGACCGCAAGCGCAACAACGTGGTGCTCTCCCGCCGCGCCGTGGTGGAAGCCTCCATGGGCGAAGAGCGCGCCAAGCTGATGGAAACGCTGAAGGAAGGCGCCATCGTCAACGGCGTGGTCAAGAACATCACCGAGTACGGTGCGTTCGTGGACCTGGGCGGCATCGACGGCCTGCTGCACATCACCGACATGGCATGGCGCCGTGTCCGCCACCCCTCCGAGGTGGTGCAGGCTGGTCAGGAAATCACGGCCAAGATCCTCAAGTTCGACACCGAGAAGAACCGCGTCTCGCTGGGCCTCAAGCAAATGGGCGACGACCCGTGGCTGGGCGTGTCGCGCCGCTACCCCTCGGGCACGCGTCTGTTCGGCAAGGTCACGAACATCGCCGACTACGGCGCGTTCGTCGAGCTGGAGCCCGGCATCGAAGGCCTGGTGCACGTCTCCGAGATGGACTGGACCAACAAGAACGTGGCCCCCTCCAAGCTGGTCAGCCTGGGCGACGAGGTCGAAGTCATGGTGCTGGACATCGACGAAGACAAGCGCCGCATCAGCCTGGGCATGAAGCAGTGCAAGGCCAACCCCTGGCAGGAATTCGCGCAGAACACCAAGCGCGGCGACCGCGTCAAGGGCCCGATCAAGTCCATCACCGACTTCGGCGTGTTCGTGGGCCTGGCTGCCGGCATCGACGGCCTGGTGCACCTGTCCGACCTGTCCTGGAACGAGCCCGGCGAAGCCGCCGTGCGCAACTACAAGAAGGGCCAGGAAGTCGAAGCCATCGTGCTGGCCGTGGACGTGGACCGCGAGCGCATCTCGCTGGGCATCAAGCAGCTCGACCAGGACCCCTTCACCACCTTCGTGACGGTGAACGACAAGGGCCAGATCGTGTCCGGCAAGGTCAAGACGGTTGACGCGCGCGGCGCCGAGATCGATCTGGGCCAGGACATCGTCGGCTACCTGCGTGCCTCGGAAATCTCCCGCGACCGCGTGGAAGATGCCCGCAACGTGCTCAAGGAAGGCGACGAAGTCAGCGCCGTGGTGGTCAATGTGGACCGCAAGACGCGCAACATCCAGCTGTCCATCAAGCAAAAGGACATGGCTGACGAGCAAGGCGCCATGGCCCACCTGTCGGCCCAGTCGGCCAAGGAAAACGCCGGCACGACCAGCCTGGGCGCCCTGCTGCGCGCCAAGCTGGACAACTCCGACAAGTAAGCCATACGGCGACAGCGGCGGGCCCCTGGCGGGCCTGTCCGCAGGCCGGCGCTTCGGCGTCGGCCCCCAGCAGCGGGCGCCTCGGGCGCCCGCTCCTTCTTCAACAGCCCAAAGGCCACAGCCATGACCCGATCCGACCTTGTCGAGGAGCTTGCGGCGCGCTTCGCCCAGCTCACCCAGCGCGATGCCGAGTTCGCCGTCAAGACCATCCTGGATGCCGTGAGCGACGCGTTGGTGCGCGGCCACCGCATCGAGATCCGCGGCTTCGGCAGCTTCTCGGTCAACCACCGTCCACCCCGCATGGGCCGCAACCCCCGCACCGGCCAGGCCGTGCAGATCCCGGAAAAGCGCGTACCCCACTTCAAGCCCGGCAAGGCCTTGCGCGAGGCCGTGGACCAGCGCAACCCGGTCTGAGCCTCCTTCCACTATCAAAGCAATAGCTGCCAGCGCTTGCCGGGAAAGGGCTGGAGGCAGATTTGGCTTGTATCGCGTGACAACCCGCCCATGCACCCCAACGGCCCTGCGTACACGTAGAATGGCCCGGCCAATCGGGACGTGACGCATGAAATACCTGCTGTGGCTGCTCAAGGCAGCCATTTTTTTCACCCTGTTCGCCTTTGCGCTGAACAACCAGCAAAGCGCCACCGTGCATTTCTTCTTTGGCACGCAGTGGACGGCGCCGCTGGTGCTGGTGGTGCTGAGCGCCTTCGCGCTGGGTTTGATCGTGGGCGTGCTGGGCATGGTGCCGCGCTGGTGGCACCACCGCAACGCTGCGCGCCGCACGCCGGCCGGTCCACCCACCGCCGCGACCCCTGCGCCCGCCACACTGCCTCCCTCGGAAACCGAAGCTGCCCTGGCCCAGTCGCCCCTCCATGGAATTTGACCTGAGCTGGATCGTCCTGGGCCTGCCCATCGCCTTCGGCCTGGGCTGGCTGGCCTCGCGGCTGGACATGCGCCAGCTGCGCGAGGACAGCCGCCGCGCGCCCAAGGCTTACTTCAAGGGCCTGAACTACCTGCTCAACGAACAGCAGGACCAGGCTATCGACGCCTTCATCGAGGCCGTGCAGAACGACCCGGACACCACCGAACTGCACTTCGCCCTGGGCAACCTGTTCCGCCGCCGTGGCGAATACAACCGCGCCGTACGCGTGCACGAGCACCTGCTTTCGCGCGGCGATTTGAGCCGTACCGACCGCGAGCGCGCCCAGCACGCGCTGGCGCTGGATTTTCTGAAGGCCGGCCTGCTGGACCGTGCGGAAGACGCCCTGCGCCGCCTGGAAGGCACGGCCTTCGAGGCCCAAGCCCGCATGGCACTGCTGGCCATCTACGAGCGCTCGCGCGACTGGCCCCAGGCGAGCGACATCGCCCAGCGTATGCAGGCCGCGCACCAGGGCGACTTCAGCACCCGCCAGGCGCACTACCTGTGCGAGCAAGCCCTGACCCATGCTTCCCACGGCGAGCTGGATGCCGCGCGCACGCTGCTGGAACGGGCCGTCGACACCGCGCCCCAGGCCGCCCGCGCCCGCATCGAGCTGGCCCGCCTGCACCAGCGCATGGGTAACGCGGATGCCGCGCTGCAGGCCCTGACCAGCCTGGCCGACGCCACCCCCGCAGCCCTGCCCTTGGCCGCATCCCTGCTGGTGGAGGTAGCCGGCCAAGCCGGCAAGGCGCCGCAGGCCCATGCCCTGCTGGTGCACCACTACGAGCAGATGCCGGCGCTGGATCTGCTGGAGGCCATCGTTGCCCTCGAAACCGCTGGGCCCCAGGGCAGCGCCGTGGCACGCGGCTGGTACGTGCGCCACCTGGAGCATGAACCTTCGCTGGTGGCGGCCACGCGCTGGCTGGCCGGCGAGCAACTGGCCCAGCCCGAGGTCCAGCCCCAGGTGCAGCGCGCGCTGGAGCATGCCAGCAAACCGCTGACGCGCTACCGCTGCGCCGCGTGCGGCTTCGAGGCGCGCCAGCACTTCTGGCAATGCCCAGGCTGCCAGACCTGGGACAGCTACCCCGCCCGGCGGGTGGAAGAACTCTAGGGCGCCACTCGCCCGTCTAGGAGGTACCCGATGCGCAAGACCCTCTCTGCAGCGTTGGCCACCCTCTTCCTGGCCCTGCCGGCAGCCGCGCAGCCCGCCACGCCGGGCATCATCGAAGCCAATCAGGCCACTGAAGCGCAGCTCGACGGCGTCAACGGCCTGGGGCCTGCCACCACCCGGCGCATTCTGGCAGCGCGCGGCGAGCGACCCTTCGACGGATGGCGCGACCTGATCGCCCGCGTCAAGGGCATCGGCCCGGCGTCGGCGGCACGCCTGTCGCAGCAGGGCCTGCGGGTAGCCGGGCAGCCCTACGGCGCCGCGCCTGAGCCCGCTCCCCCAGCCGGTCGCTGAGCTGCTCGGCAGTGCCTGCCATGAATGGCCGGTAAGCGCGGCCCAAAGCCCGGCGGCAGCTCGGTTTTTCATAGCACGGCCGCCAGGGACTTACCCCTAAAATGGGCTGCTGATGTCTTTGGTTTTCCTTATCCTGCTGCCCTTCGTCGCAAGCCTGCTGGCCGCCGTGCTGCCGGCCAACGCGCGCAATACGGAGTCCACGCTGGCGGGAGTGGTGGCGCTGTTTTGCACTGTGCAGACGGCCCTGGCGTTTCCAGGCATTCAGGATGGAGGCGTGCTGCGCGAGGACATCGACTGGCTGCCCGCGCTGGGCCTGCAGCTGTCCATCCGTATGGACGGCTTCGCGTGGATGTTCGCCATGCTGATCTTCGGCATCGGCACGCTGGTGGTGTTGTACGCACGCTATTACATGTCGCCGGACGACCCGGTGCCGCGCTTTTTCTCCTTCTTCCTGGCTTTCATGGGCGCCATGGCCGGGGTGGTGCTTTCGGGCAACCTGGTGCTGCTGGTGTTCTTCTGGGAGCTCACCAGCCTGTTCTCCTTCCTGCTGATCGGCTACTGGCACCACCGGCAGGATGCGCGGCGCGGCGCGCGCATGGCGCTGACGGTGACGGCCACGGGCGGCCTATGCCTGCTGGCCGGCGTGCTGGTTCTGGGCCACATCGTGGGCAGCTACGACATGGACCACGTGCTGAAGTCAGCCGAACTGGTGCGCGGCCACCCCTTGTATCTGACGGTGCTGGTGCTGGTGCTGCTGGGTGCCTTCACCAAGAGCGCGCAGTTTCCCTTCCACTTCTGGCTGCCGCACGCCATGGCCGCACCCACGCCGGTATCCGCCTATCTGCACTCGGCCACCATGGTCAAGGCGGGCGTATTCCTGCTGGCGCGGCTGTGGCCCGTACTGGGCGACACCGACGCCTGGTTCTGGCTGGTGGGCGGCGCGGGCGTGTGCACGCTGCTGGTGGGCGGCTACGCGGCCATCTTCCAGAACGACCTGAAGGGGCTGCTGGCTTATTCCACCATCTCGCACCTGGGCCTGATCGTGCTGCTGCTGGGGCTCAACAGCCGGCTGGCGGCCGTCGCGGCCGTGTTCCACATCATGAACCACGCAACGTTCAAGGCCTCGCTGTTCATGGCCGCGGGCATCGTGGACCACGAAAGCGGCACGCGCGATATCCGCCGCCTGTCGGGCCTGCGCGTGATGATGCCCATCACCGCCACGCTGGCCGCCGTGGCCAGCGCGGCCATGGCGGGCGTGCCGCTGCTCAACGGCTTTCTGTCCAAGGAGATGTTTTTTGCCGAAACGGTTTACCTGAACGCCTCGCCGCTGGTGGCCACGCTGCTGCCGGCCGCGGCCACCGTGGCCGGCATGTTCAGCGTGGCCTATTCGCTGCGCTTCGTGCTGGACGTGTTCGGCGGTCCGCCGGCGCGCGACCTGCCGCACGAGCCGCACGAGCCGCCGCACTGGATGCGCGTGCCCGTCGAGCTGCTGGTGCTGATCTGCCTAGTGGTGGGCATCTTCCCCGCCTGGGCCGTGGGCAGCTACCTGAACGCTGCCGCACTGCCCGTAGTGGGCGACCTGCCACCCTTCAGCCTGGCGCTGTGGCACGGGGTGAACACCCCGTTCGTCATGAGCCTGGTGGCGCTGGCGGGCGGCACGGTGCTGTACCTGTTCGTGCGCCGCCAGCGCAGCGCGGGCCTGATGGACGTGCCCCCGCTGATGTACCGCATCGACGGCAAGCGCATCTTCGAGCACGTTCTGGCGCTGCTGTCCAATGCCAGCCGCACGGCCCGCCGCGCACTGTCCACCAGTCGGCTGCAGTGGCAGATGCTGTGGCTGGTGCTGGCCACACTGGTGGCCGGCGCCCTGCCCGTGCTGCTGGCCAGCGGCACGGGCGGCGAGGGCCGCACGCTGCTGCCGGTGTCCGCCTCTTTCGTGCTGCTGTGGACGATAGGGGCCGTGTGCGCTCTGGCAGCGGCCTGGCAGGCCAAGTACCACCGGCTGGCGGCACTCGTTTTCATGGGGGGCGCCGGGCTGTGCGTGTGCATCACCTTCCTGTGGTTCTCCGCGCCCGACCTGGCGCTGACCCAGCTGTCGGTAGAGGTGGTGACCACCATCCTGATCCTGCTCGGCCTGCGCTGGCTTCCCCGGCGCGACGCCAGCCTGCCCGCGGCCGACCCCAGCGCCCTGCAGGCGCGCCTGCGCCGCCTGCGCGACTTGGGCCTGGCGCTGGCGGCCGGCGGCGGCATGGCCTGGCTGGCCATGGCCATGATGAATCGGCCGTTCGCCGCCAGCACCTCCACCTTCTTCCTGCAACGCGCGCTGTCCGAGGGCGGCGGCACCAATGTGGTCAACGTCATGCTGGTGGACTTCCGCGGCTTCGACACCTTCGGCGAAATCGTGGTGCTGGGCATCGTGGCGCTGACGGTGTATGCGCTGCTGCGGCGCTTTCGTCCCGCCGGCGAAGCCATGGACCTGCCCGAGCAGCAACGCTACCTGCCCGCCGACCTGCAGACCGACCTGCTGAACCCGCGCGGCGCCGCCGACACAGCCATCGGCTACCTGATGGTGCCGGCCGTGCTGGTGCGTCTGCTGCTGCCCTTCACGGCGCTGGTGGCCGTCTACCTGTTCATGCGCGGGCACGACAAGCCGGGCGGCGGCTTCGTGGCCGGCCTGGTGTTCTCCGTCGGCCTGGTGCTGCAGTACATCGTCTCCGGCACCGCTTGGGTGGAAGCGCACATGCGCCTGTTCCCACGCCGCTGGATCGCCGCCGGCATGCTGCTGGCCCTGGGCACCGGCCTGGGCTCAGTGGTGCTGGGCTACCCCTTCCTGACCAGCCACATGGCGCACCTGCACCTGCCACTGGTGGGCGACGTGCACCTGGCCAGCGCCATCTTCTTCGACGCCGGCGTGTTCGCCCTGGTCGTGGGGGCAACGCTGCTGATCCTCACCGCCATCGCCCACCAATCGGTGCGCAGCCACCGCTGGCATGCGCGCCTGCTGGAGGAGGAACAGCTGGCCCTGTCGGCCGTCGTCAGCTACGACGACGAGCCCGCACACGCACCCAAGGGAGCACGCTGATGGAACTCATACTGGCGCTGGCCATCGGCGTGCTCACCGGCTCGGGCGTGTGGCTGCTGCTGCGCCCGCGCACCTTCCAGATCATCATGGGCCTGTCGCTGCTGTCGTACGCCGTGAACCTGTTCATCTTCAGCATGGGCCGCCTCGGCCTGGCCGTGGGCAAGGAGCCGGTCCTCATCCCCGGCGTGCCGCAAAACCTGCAGAACTACGCCGACCCGCTGCCCCAGGCGCTGGTGCTCACCGCCATCGTCATCGGCTTTGCCATGACGGCGCTGTTCCTGGTGGTGCTGCTGGCCTCGCGCGGCATCAGCGGCACCGACCATGTGGACGGCACCCAGGCCCCGGGCAGCCAGGAAATGCCATGAGCCTGTTGCTATCCGAGCTGGCCGGCCGCTTCATGCCACACCTGATGCTGGCGCCGATCGCGCTGCCGCTGTTCACCGCCACGCTCACGCTGCTGATGCGCGAAGAACGCCAGCGCGTCAAGCTGGCGCTGAACATCGCCTCCACGGCGCTGGGCCTGCTGATCGCCGTGGCGCTGCTGCGCTGGACGCACCAGGCCAGCTCTCCTGCCGGCATGGGCGTGTACCTGCAGGGCAACTGGGCGGCGCCGTTCGGCATCGTGCTGGTGCTGGACCGCCTGAGCGCGCTGATGCTGGTGCTGACCAGCGCCATCGCCCTGTGCGCCATCGTCTTCGCCGGCACGCGCTGGCACCGCGCGGGCGTGCACTTCCACACGCTGTACCAGCTGCAGCTGATGGGCCTGGCGGGTGCCTTCCTGACCGGCGACCTGTTCAACCTGTTCGTGTTCTTCGAGATCATGCTGGCCGCCTCCTACGGGCTGCTGCTGCATGGCTCGGGGCGGGCGCGCGTGCAGTCGGGCCTGCACTACATCGCCATCAACCTGGCCGCATCCTCGCTGTTCCTGGTCGGCGCCTCCATGCTGTACGGCATCACCGGCACGCTGAACATGGCCGATCTGGCGCGCTGCGTGCCGCTGGTCGCCGCGCAGGACTTGGGCTTGCTGCACGCGGCTGCCGGCATCCTGGCGACCGCCTTCCTGATCAAGGCCGCCGTGTGGCCGCTGAACTTCTGGCTGGTGCCCGCCTACAGCGCCGCCACGGCCCCCGTGGGTGCGCTGTTCGCCGTGATGACCAAGGTCGGCATCTATACCCTGCTGCGCCTGTGGACGCTGATGTTCGGCAGCGAGGCCGGCGCCTCCGCCCTGTTCGGTGGCGCCTGGCTGGTGGGCGCTGGCATGGTGACCATGGCCTTCGGTGCCATCGGCATGATGGCCTCGCAGCGGGCGACGCAGCAGGCGGGTTTTGCGGCGCTGCTGTCCTCCGGCACGGTGCTGGCGGCGGCCGGCTTCGGCCAGAACCAGCTCACGGCCGCCATGCTGTACTACCTGCCTGGCTCCACCATGGCGATTGCCGCGCTGTTCCTGCTGGCCGACCTGATCGAGCGCTGGCGCACCGACGGCACGGCGCTGAGCGCCGACGATGGCGAGGAAGCCCCTTTCCTCACGCCCGAGCTGGTGCCGGGCTCCGGCCTGAACCTGGACGACGAGGAAGAAGTGCTGGTCGGCCGCGCCATTCCCGCCGCCGCCGCGCTGCTGGGCCTGGCCTGGTTGATGTGCACCCTGGTCATCGCCGGCATGCCGCCGCTGTCGGGCTTCGTGGGCAAGTTCGCCATGCTGACGGCCCTGCTCAACCCGCTGGGCCTGGGCTCGTCCGCCGGAGTGCGGCCCGGCGCGGCCGGCTGGGCGCTGCTGGCGCTGCTGATCGGCACGGGGCTGCTGTCGCTCATGGCCCTGACGCGCGCCGGCATACGCCACTTCTGGACCACCTCGGAACGGCTGGCGCCGCGCCTGCATGTGCTCGAGGGCCTGCCCGTGGCCGCGCTGCTGTCGGCCTGCGTGGCGCTCACCCTGGGCGCCGAGCCCGTGATGCGCTTCACCCAGGCGGCGGCCAATTCCCTGCACGCGCCGGACACCTACATCCGTGCCGTGCTGCAGACGCAGCCCGTGCCCAGCCCCACGGCCGCGCCCGTCCCGTCCGTCACGCCGGGAGCGGCCCAATGATCAAGAAGCTGCTGCCCGCCCCGCTGGTCTCGCTGGGCCTGTTCATCGTCTGGCTGGTGCTCAACCACTCCACCAGCGCCGGCCACCTGCTCCTGGCGGCGCTGCTGGCCGTGGCGCTGCCGCTGGTGTTCGCCTCGCTGCGGCCGCAATCGGTGCGCGTGAGCCGGCCGCTGACCATCCTGCGACTGTGCTTCATCGTGATGGTGGATACGACCGAGTCCAACATCGCCGTGCTGCGTGCGCTCCTGCGTCCGGGCCCGCCGCGCCACGCCTCGGACTTCGTGACCATCCCGCTGGAGCTGCGCGACCCCAACGCCCTGGCTGTGCTGGCGATGATCGTGTGCATCACGCCCGGTACCTCCTGGGCCGAGCTGTCGCTGGACCGTTCGCTGCTCATGCTGCACGTGCTGGAGGTGCACGACGCCGAAGCCATCGTGCAGCACGTAAAGACCCGCTACGAGCGACCGCTGATGGAGATTTTCGAGTCATGACCAGCCCCGTCCTGTCCTGGGCGCTGCCCGCCGCCATGCTGGTGCTGGCACTGGCCATGGTGCTGTGCCTGGCGCGCGTGGCCTGGGGCCCGAACGCGCAGGACCGCATCCTGGCACTGGACTGCATGTACCTGAACGGCATGCTGTTCATGCTGCTGCTGGGCATGTACTACAGCAGCACCAACTACTTCGAGGCGGCCATGCTGATCGCCCTGCTGGGCTTCGTCAGCTCCACCGCGCTGGCCAAGTTCCTGCTGCGCGGGGAGGTGATCGAATGACGCCCGCGACTCCCCTGCCCCTGTGGCTGGACATCGCCATTTCGGCGCTGGTGCTGGCCGGGGCCTTCGTGGCCTTCATGGGCTCGTTCGGACTGCTGCGCCTCAAGAGCTACTTCGAGCGCGTGCACGCCCCGTCCATCATCGCCACGCTGGGCTGCTGGCTCACCATGCACGCCACGCTGATCTACTTTTCGGTCACGGACAAGCTGGCCCTGCACGCGCTGCTGATCGCCCTGTTCATCGCCGTGACGGTGCCCGTCACCACCATCTTCCTGATGCGCGCGGCGCTGTTCCGGGCCCGGCGCATGGGCGAGAAGGTGCCGCCCAGCCTGAGCCGCACCACGCACATCTACGAGGGCGAGCAGGACTCCTGAGCCCACTGACGCAGCACTATCAAAAGAGTAGCTGCCAGCGCTTGATGCATAAGGGTTTGAGGCCGATTTGACCCCAAACCCCTGCAAAACACTTCAGGCCGCCCCGAAGCCCCCGCCGCCCGGCGTCTGGATCTCGAACACATCGCCCGGCTCCATGCTCACCTGGGCGATGTGCTGCAGCGCCTCCACCCGCCCGCCCGCGCGCACCACGCGGTTCACGCCCGGCGCGCCGGCTTCGCCCCCGGCCATGCCGAAGGCTCCGTGCACCCGGCCGTTGGACAGGATGCTGGCCGTCATGGGCGCCAGGAAGCGCACACGCCGCACGCCGCCGTCGCCGCCCGCCCAGCGCCCCCCGCCGCCCGAACCCTTGCGGATGGCAAAGCTCTCCAACAGCACGGGAAAGCGGAACTCCAGCACCTCCGGATCGGTCAGGCGCGAGTTGGTCATGTGCGTCTGCACCACGCTGGTGCCGGCAAAGCCGCCCACCAGCGCGCCGACGTCGTCGAACTCACCGCCCGCACCGCTGCCGCCGGAGATGGTCTCGTAGTACTGGTAGCGCTCGTCACCGAAGGTGAAGTTGTTCATCGTGCACTGGCTGGCCGCCGACACGCCCAGGGCACCCAGCAGCGCGTTGGTGATGCATGACGACGTCTCCACGTTGCCCGCCACCACCGAGGCCGGCGGATTCGGATTGAGCATGCAACCCGGCGGGATGATGACCTCCAGCGGCTTGAGGCAGCCGGCGTTCAGCGGAATGTCGTCATCCACCAGCGAGCGGAACACATAGAGCACGGCCGCCATGCACACCGCCGTGGGCGCATTGAAGTTGTTGGCCTGCTGGGCGCTGGTGCCGGTGAAGTCGATCACGGCGCTGCGCTGCGCCGCATCGATGCGCACCGCCACGGTGATCTGCGCGCCGTTGTCCAGCGGCAGCGTGAAGCGGCCATCCGACAGGCGTGCGGCCAGGCGCGTGATGGCGCGGCGCACCGATTCCTCGGCGTTGTCCTGCACGTGCTGCATGTAGGCCTGCACCACGGGCAGGCCGAACTGCTGGACCATGCGCTGCAGTTCCTGCACACCCTTTTCGTTGGCGGCGATCTGCGCCTTCAGGTCGGCCAGGTTCTGCTGCGGGTTGCGGCTGGGATACTCGCCGCCCTGCAGCAGGGCGATGATGCGCTCCTCCTGCAGCACGCCGGCCTCCACCAGCTTCACGTTGTCCAGCTGCACGCCTTCTTCTTCGATGCGGGTGGAAAACGGCGGCATGGAGCCCGGCGTGACCCCGCCCACGTCGGCATGGTGGCCGCGGCTGCCCACGTAGAAGGTGGGTTCGGCCGCATCGCCGATGTAGACCGGCGTGATGACGGTGATGTCCGGCAGGTGTGTGCCACCGTGGTAGGGGTCGTTCAGCACAAAGACATCGCCGCGCTGCATGCGGCCACGGTTGCGCTCGATCACGGTGCGGATGCTCTCGCCCATGGACCCCAAGTGCACCGGCATGTGCGGCGCGTTGGCGATCAGCAGGCCCTGGCCGTCAAACAGCGCGCACGAGAAGTCCAGCCGCTCCTTGATGTTGACGGAGTAGGCCGTGTTCTGCAGCTGCAAGCCCATCTGCTCGGCGATGTTCATGAACAGGTTGTTGAACACTTCCAGCAGCACCGGGTCCACCGTGGTGCCGGCGGCCTGGCGCGCCGGGCGCGGCGCGTGCCGGGTCAGCAGCAGGTGATCCAGCGCGGTCAAGCGGGCGCGCCAGCCCGGCTCGACCACGGTGGTGGCGTTCTTCTCGGCAATGATGGCCGGGCCGTCGATCTCGTCGCCGGGCCGCAGCTCGTCCCGCACCACCAGGGCCGCGTCGTGCCAGGCGGGGGTGCCATCGATGCCGGTGGTGAACACGCGCACCGTCTCGCGCCGCGGCACCTCGCGCGGCGGGTGCAGTTCATGCGTGCGCTCGGAGGCCACGTCGGCGGCCAGCACGGCCTCGACCGACACCGCCTCCACCACCAAAGCCTTGCCCTGCATCAGAAAGGCAAAACGCTGGCGGTAGGCCGCCTCGAACGCCGCCGTCACGGCGGCCAGATCGCCAAAGGGAACGACCAGGGCCGAGTCCGTGCCTTCGTAGCGCAGGTGCACGCGCCGGCGCACGTCCACCACGCCGGAGGCCACCTGCTCGCTGGCCACTTGCGCCTGCGCGGCCTCGGCCAGCGCGTCCAGCGCGGCGGCAATTTGCGGCATGGCCGAATCGTGCAGCCGCAGCTCCAGCGCCTGCTCGCGCATCACGCTCTGGTCGGCCAGGCCCATGCCGTAGGCTGACAGCACGCCCGCCAGCGGGTGCACCAGCACCTGCGGCATGGCCAGCGCATCGGCCACCAGGCAGGCGTGCTGCCCGCCCGCGCCGCCAAAGCACTGCAGCGTGTAGCGCGTCACGTCGTAGCCGCGCGCCACCGAGATCTTCTTGATGGCATTGGCCATCTGCTGCACGGCGATCTGGATGAAGCCGTGGGCCACGTCCTCGCCGCTGCGGCCGGTCTGCGCGGCCAGCGCGGCGAAGCGCTCCTGCACCACCAGGCCGTCCAGCGCCTCGTCGGCCGCCGGGCCGAACACCCGCGGGAAATACGCCGGCTGGATCTTGCCGACCATGACGTTGGCATCCGTCACCGCCAGCGGCCCGCCGCGGCGGTAGCTGGCCGGGCCGGGGTGCGCGCCAGCGCTGTGCGGCCCGACGCGAAAGCGCGCCCCATCGAATGCCAGGATGGAGCCGCCGCCCGCTGCCACCGTGTGGATGCTCATCATGGGCGCACGCATGCGCACGCCCGCCACCTGGGTCTCGAACTCGCGCTCGAACTCGCCCGCGAAGTGGCTGACATCGGTGGACGTTCCGCCCATGTCGAAGCCGATCACGCGCACGTCCTGGCCCGCTTCGCCGAAGGCCATCTGCGCCGTGCGCGCCATGCCGACGATGCCGCCGGCCGGGCCGGACAGGATGGCGTCCTTGCCCTGGAAGTGGTGCGCCTCGGTCAGACCGCCCGAGGACTGCATGAAAAACAAAGGCACGCCGGGCATCTCGGCCTCCACCTGCTCCACATAGCGCCGCAGGATGGGCGACAGGTAGGCATCGACCACCGTGGTGTCGCCGCGGCTGACGAACTTCATCAGCGGGCTGGTGGTGTGCGAGACGCTGACCTGCGTAAAGCCTGCTTCGCGCGCCAGGCGCGCGGCCGCCTCCTCGTGCTGGGTGTAACGCCAGCCATGCATGAAGACGATGGCCACGCTGCGCAGGCCCGCGTCGTGGGCGGCCCACAGGCGCTCGCGCAGGTGGTCTTCCTCCAGCGGCTGCAGCACCTCGCCATGCGCGCCGATGCGCTCCTGCGCCTCGATCACGCGCTCGTACAGCAGCTCGGGCAGGACGATGTGGCGGTCGAACAGGCGCGGGCGGTTCTGGTATGCGATGCGCAGCGCGTCGCGAAAGCCGCGCGTGGTGACCAGCAGCGTGGGTTCGCCCTTGCGCTCCAGCAGCGCATTGGTAGCCACCGTGGTGCCCATCTTCACGCACTCCACCTGCTGCGGCGTGACGGGCGCACCCGGGGGCAGGCCCAACAGGTGGCGGATGCCGGCCACCGCCGCGTCGCGGTACTGCTCGGGGTTGTGCGACAGCAGCTTGTGCGTGACCAGCTCCCCATGGGGGCCGCGGCCCACGATGTCCGTGAAGGTGCCGCCCCGGTCCACCCAGAACTGCCAGAATTTCGATGCCATGCGCAAAGCTCCTCAGGGAATGGCCGGCCCGCCACCGGTGCCGCACCGGCGAAACCGCCACAATTTACCGATAATTTATAGGCAAATCATGCATCACCCCTACGGGACAATTACCAGCCCCGCGCCGCTGCTGGACGTGACGCTGGAGCGCACCCTGCATGTCTGGGTGCAGCGTTTCTCGCAGCCACAGTGGCGCGGCCGGCACCTGCAGGGCTGGCTGTTCGAGGGCGCCGCGGCCCGCCGCGAGGCCGAGCGCCAGCTGGCGGCCGTCGGCGTGCAGGCGCAGCTGCACAGCGCCTACAAGCCTCTGGTGCAGCACTTCATCGACCAGGTGGACAGCACGCAGCTGGCCGCCGCACATGTGCACTACCCGCGCGCGGCCGCGGGCGAGCAGCGTCGCTTCGCCCTGGAGGCCTACCCCCTGGGCAGCCTGCTGCCCGAAGGCGGCGTGCAGCTGTCGCAGCGCGCGGACGACCAGCCGTGGTACGACGTGCAGCTGCACCTGAAAGACGGCCGCAGCCTGCACCAGCGCGTGTACGCGCCCAACCGCCGCCACACGGATGCAGCCGGCGACGCCGTGCTCTCGCCCACGGGCTGGCTGCGCGTGGGAACCGCGCCGGGCCTTGCCGACCTGATCGACGAGGCCGTCACCACCGACTACGAGCAGGCCTTCGCCCTGGCCATGCAGGCCGTGCGCAGCCAGCCCTGGCCGCAGCAGGAGCCGTACTTCGAGCGGCTGGACATCCGCATCGACCTGCCCGGCTACGAGCAGCCACTGGACTGGGCCGGCGAGACCGTGAGCACGCTGGAGGCGCTGCACGAGGAGCTGTACTTCTCGCTGCTGGAATTTTTCCAGCAGCACAGCGGCCGGCCCACCGGCGACCGGCGCCTGCAACCCGGCCAGATCGTGCCGGACGTGCGCGGCGGTGCCGACGCCGTGCGCGTGCACGTGGCACTGCGCGCCTTCGACGCACCGGCGCAGGATGCGCTGGCCGCGCCCACGGAGGACAACCAGCCTCTGCACCTGCTGGCCACCGCCCCTTCGCCCGAGCGCATCGTGCAGACCCTGCACGCCTGGCCGGCCGAGCGCTTCAGCGCGCCCACGCGCCAGGGCCGCACGGTCTGGGGCCAGTACCACGCGGGCAGCCAGCACCCGGTCTTCATCAGCGCGGGCCAGCACGCCAACGAGACCTCGGGCGTCGTCGGCGCGCTGCGCGCCGCGCAGGCGCTGCAGGCGCAGCCCGGCGCGCACTTCGCCCTGGTCGCGCTGGAGAACCCCGACGGCTACGCCCTGCATCGCGAGCTGTGCACGCATCACCGCGATCACATGCACCACGCCGCGCGCTATACCGCCCTGGGCGACGACGTGGAATACCGCGACCGCGAGCCGCTGCTGGAGCGCCTGGTGCGCCAGGAGGCGCTGGCCCGCTCGGGCGCGCGGCTGCACGTCAACCTGCACGGCTACCCCGCGCACGAGTGGACGCGCCCCCTGTCGGGCTACGTGCCGCGCGGCTTCGGGCAGTGGATGCTGCCCAAGGGTTTCTTCCTGATCCTGCGCCACCATGTCGGCTGGCAGCAGCCCGCCCGCGCGCTGCTGGAGGCCGTGTGCCAACGGCTGGCCGACGTGCCCGGGCTGGCCGAGTTCAACGCGCGCCAGCGCGCACTGTATGAACTGCACGCCGGGCCCATGCCCTTCGAGGTGCTGCACGGCATCGCCTGCATGCAGTCGGAAACCACGCACGACGCGCCGGTCACGCTGATCACCGAGTTCCCCGACGAGACGGTGCACGGCGCTGCCTTCCAGTTCGCGCACACCGTGCAGAGGGAAACGGCGCTGGCGGCGGTGCACGAGTGGCAGCGCATCATGGACGCGCACCAGGGCTGAGGCCTGGCCAGCCCCGCGGTAGCGCGCGGACAAGAAGCTGGCAGCGGCGTACGATGGACCTTCCTTTTTTCGTGCTTCAACCCACTTTCCAAGGAGAACGCCATGGCCACCAAGCTCGCCGTCATCTATTACTCCACCTATGGCACCAACTACCAGATGGCCCAGATCGCGGCCGAAGCGGCCAAGGCCGCTGGCGCCGAAGTGCGTCTGCTGAAGGCGGCGGAAACGGCGCCGGCCGCGGTGGTGGCCGGCCAGGAAGCCTGGAAGGCCCAGCAGGACAAGATGGCCGACGTGCCCACCGCCACGGCGCAGGACATGGAGTGGGCCGATGCGTACCTGATCTCCGCCCCCACCCGCTTCGGCATCATGGCCAGCCAGATGCGCGCCTTCATCGACACGCTGGGCGGCGTCTGGGCCAAGGGCGGCCTGGCGAACAAAGCCATCTCGGCCATGACCTCGGCGCAGAATGCCCACGGCGGGCAGGAAACGACGCTGCTGTCCTTCTACGCCACGGCCATGCACTGGGGCGCCATCGTGGTCGCCCCCGGCTACACCGACCCGGTGATCTTCAAGACCGGCGGCAACCCCTACGGCTATTCGCACAAGCAGGGCGACGAGTTCACTGACGACGTGAAGGCGGCCATCGGCCACCAGGCGCGGCGCCTCGTCGAAGTGGCCGGCAAGATCCGCTAGCCACCACCCTCAGCCGTGCCGCATGCATCATTTTTGATAGCTGCTTGCGCTTGACTGGCGCGGCTTGCAGCCGATTTTTGCTCTAAACCGCGCCGCCTGCAGGCGGTTTCAGTGCGCAGGCGCGGCCGGCGGCGCGCCGGCACTCTCCACCACGGCGATGCGCCGGCGCAGGGCCTGCGCCAGGGCCGCATCGCCCGCCGCCCGGGCTTGCTGCTCGCCGGCCAGCAGCCATGCCAGCACCGGACGGCGCCAGCCCTGCTCCGACGCGGTATCGGCCGCCAGGGCCAGCAGCCGCGGCGTGGCGCGGCCGGCCTGCACGGCGGCGCCCGCGGCCACCAGGCGGGCCAGTGGATCGGCCACGGCGGCGATCGCGGCCTCGCCGCCAGCCGCTGCCGCGCGCTGCGCCGGGGGCAGCAGCGCTGCCTCGGACGGCCGGCCGGCCAGGTAGTCGGCATAGGCCAGCAGCTCGGGGTCGCCCACGTCAGCGCGCAGCGCCTCGAAGGCCGGGCAGCCGGTGGCCTGCAGGCTGGCCACCTCGGCCGCGCAGCGCATCAGCTCCAGCCGCGCCAGCAGCTCGGGGCGGCCGGTGCGCGAGACCTCGGCGCGCGCGCGCGTCCACTCCAGCGCCGCCACGCGGCTGTCGCCGGACAAATAGGCCTGGGTAGCGCGCTCGGCAGCGTCGTGCGCGTCCATGCGCCACTGCGGCGGGGGGGGCTTGCCGGCGCAGCCGGCGGCCAGGGCGATCAGCAGGACGAGAGGTGCGGCAAGGCGGGTCATGGCAGCTTGAGCTCCGTGTCGCGGGCAAAGGGCCACTTGCGGTTGATCTCGTTCACCAGGCCTTCGACCTTGCGCAGGCTGGCTTCGACCTCGGCGCGCAGCGCGCCCAGGTCGGTGGTGGCCTCGCGGGCGTTGGCACCCACGGCCTGGGCCTCGGCCAGCACGGCGTCCACCTTGACCAGGCTGCCGCGCGCATCGGCCAGCAGGCCGTTGAGCTGCAGCACGGCGGCGCGCACCTCGGGCACCAGGCCGGCGTCCTGGCCGCTGCCGAAGACCTGCTTGTCGGCCTTGGCGGCGATGCCGTCCAGGCGCGCCAGCAGCTGGTTGGTGCGCTCCAGCGTTGCCAGGATCTTGCGCGCCTCGCCGTCGCCGCCGGCCAGCACGGACAGCGCCCCGCCCGGGCCGTTCAGCCGCTCGGTCAGCGTGCGCACATTGCCCAGCGCGCCGCCCAGGGCGGAGTCGCTGGCCGTGAGATGGTTGAGGTTTTCCAGCAGCTCGCGCGCGTCGGCCATCAGGCGCGGGATCTCGGCCGTGGCGTCGCCGCGCAGCACCGGGCGCACGGCGCCGTCCTCCAGCGGCGGGTCGGTCATCACGCCGCTGTAGGCCTTGATGGTGGTGCCGCCGACGATGCCGCGCACCAGCGTGAACACGCTGGATGTGCGCAGCCAGTGCGCGTCGCGCTGCGCCACGTCCACGACGATGCGCACCTCGCCGCCCTCGGCCAGGCCCAGGGAGCGCACGCGGCCGATGGGAAAGCCGGAGAAGGTCATGTCCATGCCCACGGACACGCCCTCGGAGTCGTCGGCCGTCAGCACCAGGCGCTGCGTGGGCTCGAAGGCGCCGCGGGCATACAGCAGGTAAAACCCCGAGCCCACGACGAGCACCAGGGTGAACAGCAGCAGCGCCGTCGCCTTGGCGCGCAGGTGGGCTACGGGGCGCAGCAGTTCGTCGCCGGGCAGCGCCTGGTGCGCGTGGGGCGGTTGCGGAGGAGTGGGCTCGGTCATCGCAAAAAAGGTCAGTAGTAGTTGCTCATCAGCGAGATCACCTCGATGAGCAGCAGCACGGCGAACATGCGCGCCAGCCCGCCCAGCTCGGAATCGGGCTGCTGGGCGCGCCGGGCGTCACCGCTCTCGTACAGCCCGGAGGCCAGCGGAATGAGGGCCACGGCCATGCTGAAGAACAGCGTCTTGAGCGCGAACACCAGCGTGATCTGCGGCGCGAACACATGGCCGAACATGCGCGTGTAGGCGGCGATGCCGGCGGTGGTGAAGCCGTACACGCCCAGGTAGGCCATGACCAGCGCCACCACGCACGACAGCGCCGCCAGCGTGATGCTGGCGTAGATGCCGGCCACCACGCGTGGCATCACCTCCATGCGCACCGGGTCGGCGCCGCGCTGCTGCAGCGCCTGCAGGTGCCCGCTTTGGCGCATCAGCGCCAGCTGCGTGCCGGCAGGAATGGTGGCGCGCATGGCCACGAACAGGGCGGCGGTGAGCGGGATCAGCTCCAGCACCAGCACGCGGATGACCATCTCCAGCGCATAGCGCGACAGGCCGTAGCTGAAGGCCGTCACCACCACGATGCGGGTGATGACCAGCGCCAGCAGCGCCGCCAGCACCGTGAAGCCCAGCAGGATGGGTGCCGTGCCCTGGTACATGTGGCGCGCCAGCCGCCAGCGCGTGCCGCGCGAGTAGCTGGAGGGCGACAGCATCAGCACCAGCACCACCGCGCCCAGGTAGAAGATGCGCGACCAGGCCAGCGCCCAGCGCCGGGCCGTGCGCATCAGACGCTCGTGCAGGTGCAGCGGGTGGCGCAGTGCAGTCATGCACGCATCATAGGGGAGCGGCGCGGCACTGAGAATGAAACAGGCCTGTAACGCCCGCCAGTCAAGCGCTGGCAGCTAGCTTTTACATAGCAAAACAGTCCGCTCTGCCGCGGCCCGCGCATCAGACGTGCCGCCGGGCCGCGGGCGCCGGGGCCGGCACGGGCTCGGCGTCGGCGCGCTCGTGCAGCGCCTCGATCACGTGGCACTGCCCGCCCGTGCCGTCGCAGCGGCTGCGCAGGTGCTGCAGCTCGCGCTCCAGCACATGCAGCTCGGACAGGCGGGTGCGCACGTGCTCCAGGTGCCCGTCCAGCGTGGCGCAGGCGGCGTGGTCGGCGCCTTCGTCATGCACCCTGCGCGCATCGAGCTGCAGCAGGGTGCGCACCTCGTCCAGCGACATGTCCATGGCCCGGCACAGCCGCACGAAGCGCAGGCGGTGCACCTCCTCGTCGCTATACAGGCGGTAGCGGTTCTCGGCCCGCGCCTGGCCGCGCAGCAGGCCTTCCTTCTCGTAGTAGCGGATGTTGGCCGGCGGCACGCCCGACAGGCGGGCGGCATCGCCGATGCGGTGGCGGGGGCTTTGTGTGTCCATGCTTGACATTGAAGTGACTTCAAGGTTTCCAATGATCGCATGAACCCGCGACAACACGCCCACGCACATCCCCACGGCGCGCATGCGCACCCACACGACCACGGCCCCGCTCACGCCCAGGCCCATGCACCGGCCTGTGGCTCTTGCGCCGCCGACGGCGACGATGGCCATGACCACGGCGCCCTGCCCGGTTGGCCGCGCATCGCCGCCGCCCTGGTGCTGGCCGCCGGCGCCGAAGCTGCGCACTGGCTGCAGCAGGACGTACTGGGCATGGCGCTGGCCGTGGTGGCCATCGCCCTGTCCGGCCTGGGCGTGTACCGCTCCGGGCTCAAGGACCTGGCGCGGCTGCGCCTGGGCATCAACGCGCTGATGGCCGTGGCCGTCACCGGCGCAGTGCTGATCGGCCAGTGGCCCGAGGCGGCCATGGTCATGGCCCTGTACGTCGCCGCCGAGCGCATCGAGCACGGCGCCATGGACCGCGCCCGCAACGCCATCCGCGGCCTGCTCGACCTGGCGCCCGAGGCCGCCGACGTGGTGCAGGACGGCGGCGGCACCACCCGCGTGCCGGTCGCCCAGGTGGCCCTGGGCGCGCTGGTGCGCATCGCCCCCGGCGCGCGCGTGCCGCTGGACGGCAGCGTCACGCGCGGCACGAGCGCGGTCAACCAGGCCCCCATCACCGGCGAGAGCCAGCTGGCCGACAAGGGCCCGGGCGACCCGCTGTACGCCGGCAGCGTGAACCAGCACGGCGAGCTGTTCATGCAGGTGACGGCGCTGCCCACCAGCACGCTGCTGGCGCGCATCGTCCACGCCGTGGAGCAGGCACAGGCCAGCCGCGCGCCCGCACAGCGCTTCGTGGACCGCTTTGCCGCCGTCTACACGCCCCTGGTCTTCGTGGCGGCGCTGGCTTTGGGCCTGCTGGCGCCCGTGGTGATGGGCTGGAGCTGGCACCAGTCCGCCTACCAGGCCCTGGCCCTGCTGGTCATCGCCTGCCCCTGCGCGCTGGTGATCTCCACGCCCGTCACCGTGGTCAGCGCCCTCACGGCGGCGGCGCGCCGCGGCATCCTGATCAAGGGCGGCAGCGCGCTGGAGGCGGCGCGCGGTCTGCGCTCCATCGCCCTGGACAAGACCGGCACGCTGACCACCGGCCACCCCACGCTGGTGCACTGGCAGACCGTGGGCAGCGCCGATGCGCAGGCCGCCGCGGCCGTCGCCTGGCAGCTGGCCAGCCGCTCCGACCACCCGGTCTCGCGCGCCATCGCCGCCGGCCTGCCGCCTGGCCGGCCGGACGGCGCCGCCGACGTGCACGCCCTGCCCGGACGCGGCGTTCAGGCGGTTATCGACGGCCGTCGCTGGGTGCTGGGCAATCTGCGCCTGGTGCGCGAGATGGGCCTGGAGAACCCGGCACTCACCGAGCAGCTGGCCGCGCACGAGCAGCAGGGCCGCACCGTCACCCTGCTGGCCAGCGACCAGGCCGTGCACGCCCTGTTCGCGGTGGCCGATCCGCTGCGCGCCCACGCCCCCGAGGCTCTGGCGCAGCTCAAGGCCTTGGGCGTGCAGCCCGTGGTGCTGAGCGGCGACAACCCCGCCACCGTGCAGGCGCTGGCGCGCGCCGCCGGCATAGCGGACGCGCGCGGCGGCTTGCTGCCCGAGGACAAGCTGCAAGCCCTGGCCGATCTGCAGGTCCGTCACGGACCCACCGCCATGGCCGGCGACGGCATCAACGACGCGCCGGCCCTGGCCCGCGCCGACGTCGGCTTTGCCATGGGCGGAGCGCACAGCACCGGCATGGCCATGGAAACGGCCGACGTGGTGCTGATGAACGACGACCTGCGCCGCATCCCCGACACTGTGGTGCTGGCCCGCCGCGCGCACCGCGTGCTGTGGCAGAACATCCTCCTGGCGCTGGGCGTGAAGGCGGTGTTCTTCGCCCTGGCCCTGATGGGCCTGGCCACCATGTGGATGGCCGTGGTGGCCGACATGGGCGTCAGCCTGGCCGTAGTGGCCAACGGCCTGCGCCTGCGCGGCGGCGCCGGCACCCCGCCCCCGCGCGAAGGAGACGCACGATGAAACCCCAGGACACGATCACCAAGATGCAAAAGAACCTGCCCGGCAGCGCCGCCGGCCGCCAGCGCCAGCACGCCGCCTTCGAGCACCTGCTGGCCGCCTTCGCCGCCAGCAGCGCCGAGCCGCCGGCCCAGCGCTGGCACTACCTGGAGGCGGCCCACGTGCTGGGACAAAACCGCTTCACGCTGCACTGGCGCGCGCACTGGCACATGCTGCGCTACGCCCGCCAGCTGGGCGACGCGTTCGAGACGCGCGGCCAGTGGGCACGCCTGGCATTGACCGTCGTCGGCCATGTCGTGCGCCGGCTGCCCCAGGGCAACACCGGGCGGGCCATCGTGCCGGCGCTGCAGTCCATGGTGCCGTCGGCGCCGGTGCGCGAGCGCATCGCCCAGGCCATGGCGGCCGTGGCGCCGCACAGTGCCGAGGCGCTGGCGCAGCGACAGGCGCCGCCACCGGCGCGGCAGGGCTGAGGGCGGCGCAAGGGTTTTTTCATTCAAATCAGCCTCAAACCCTTATCCATCAAGCGCCAGCAGCTATTTTAGTAATAGCACTTCGACACCCGGGCGCGCGGTCCTTCTTGATGCATCTCAAGGCGCTGCGGCGCGTCCGGTGCTGCAATCGCTGACGCCGCCCGCCACCCCGGCGTCCACTCTGCCGCCATGACATCCACCGCCCTCGCCGCCCTCGCCGCTCCCGCCGTGACCGCCCACACCCGCACCGAAGACGCCGTGGCCATCGCCGCGGGGGTGACGATGATCTCCGTCGGCGTGGCCTTCCTGGCCAGCGCCGGGCTGCTCACCGGCGGCATGGCGGGGCTGGCCTTCCTGCTGCACTACGCCACGGGCATAGGCTTTGGCAAGCTGTTCTTCGTGCTCAACCTGCCGTTTTACTGGCTGGCGCTGCGCCGCATGGGGCTGGCGTTCACGCTCAAGACCTTTGCCGCGGTGGCCCTGCTGTCGGTGCTGGCGGACCTGCAGACGCGCTTTCTGCAGATCAACCAGCTGCAGCCGCTGTACGCCGCGCTCACCGGCGGGCTGATCATGGGCATGGGTTTCCTGGTGCTGTTTCGCCACCGCTGCAGCCTGGGCGGGGTGGGCATCCTGGCCCTGTACCTGCAGGACCGGCACGGCTGGCGCGCCGGCAAGGTGCAGATGGCCGTGGACTGCTGCATCGTCGCCGCCGCGCTTTTCACCGTGGAGCCGACGCGCGTGCTGTGGTCCATCGTCGGCGCCGTGGCGCTGAACCTGGTGCTGGCCATGAACCACCGCCCGGGCCGCTACATGGCCGCCTGACACGCGCTGGCGAGGAGCCCTCTCGCAGCGCTGCGTATCATTCCCTTCCATGCCCCGGCGCCTCACCTTCCTCCTCATGGCCTTGCTGCTGGTCCTGCGCGGCCTGCTGGGCGACGCCATGGCGATGGGCATGGCGCCAGTGCCTGCGCCGCAGTCCGCCAGCGCCCCGATGGGCCAGAGCGAGCACGGCGAACACGCCGCAGCGGCGGCCGAGGCGCATTGCGCCGGTTCGGCGCAGGCACCCGGCTGCAGCGAGGCCCAGGCGGGCAGCGCCTGCGCCGCCTGCAACCTGTGCCACCCCGGGCCCTGGGCCGCGCCCGCGCTGGCGCCCATTGCCGCCGAGGCCGCCACGCCGCCGCCCGCGCACGGCAGCCGCTTTGCCAGCGCCCAGCGGGCACGCGCCATCAAGCCGCCCATAGGCTGACCCGCTCAGCCTGTTCCTGCGCGCCCCGGCCCACGCAGGCCGCCGCGCACCCGGGCGCTGCTGCGCGCGCCGCCCGGCCCTTTTGCCACGCCTTTCTCGGATTCCATGAAAACTCTCAAATTGATAGCTTCCAGCGCTTTGCTGGCGGGCGCCAGCGCCGTTTTTGCCCATGAAGGACCGGCCCATCCTTCGGCCGCCGCCCTGGCCGTGCAGCAGCCGTGGGGCGTCGCCGGCGCGGCGCAGGACGCGCAGCGCACCATCGTGCTGCAGATGACCGACGACATGCGCTTTGCGCCTTCCCACTTCACCGTGCGCCAGGGCGAGACGGTGCGCCTGCGCGTGGAAAACCGGGGCCAGCTGATGCACGAGATCGTCCTGGGTACGCCTGCCTCGCTGGACGAGCACGCTGCCATGATGCTCAAGCACCCCGGCATGGAGCACGCCGCGCCCCACATGGCCCACGTCGCGCCCGGCGCGACGGGCGATCTGGTCTGGCGCTTCAACCGCGTCGGCAGCTTCGACTTCGCCTGCCTGATCGCCGGTCACTTCCAGGCCGGCATGCGCGGCACCTTCACCGTCACGCCGTGACCCGCTTTCGACGACTGCATCCGACTCAAGGAGCCCACGCCATGAACCTCCCCGCCCTCACCCGCCGCCAATGCCTGACGGGCGCCGCCGCCCTGCTGGCCGCGGCCGCACTGCCCGCCCTGGCCGCCGCGCCCACCGCCACCACCCTGCCGCCCATGGAGGTCTGGAAAGACCCCAACTGCGGCTGCTGCAAGGACTGGATCGTCCTGATGGAGCAGGCCGGCTTTGCCGTCACCGTGCACGAGACCGGCAACGCCGCCGTGCGTGCCAAGCTGGGCCTGCCCACGCGCCTGGGCTCATGCCACACGGCGCTGGTCGGCGGCTACCTGCTGGAGGGCCACGTGCCCGCGGCCGACGTGAAGAAGCTGCTGGCGCAAAAGCCCAAGGCGCTGGGCATCACCGTGCCCGGCATGCCCGTGGGCAGCCCCGGCATGGACGGCCCCGAATACGGCGGCCGCAAGGACCCCTACGACGTGCTGCTGGTCACCAAGAACCTGATGAACAGCGACGTCTCCACGCGCGTCTTCACCAGCTATCGCTGACGAAAGGCCGGCCGGCGCGGCCCTCCATAATGGCCGCGCCATGCAACACAGCCCCCACGCCAGCGCGCCGGCCGGCGCCATCACCGACGTCCCCGGCATCGAGGCCGGCCACTTCACCGACACGCGCCGGCCCACGGGCTGCAGCGTGGTCATTGCCCGCGAGGGCGCCGTGGCCGGCGTGGACGTGCGTGGCGCCGCCCCCGGTACGCGCGAGACCGACCTGCTGGCGCCCGGCAATCTGGTGAACGAAGTCCACGCCATCGTGCTGGCCGGCGGCAGCGCCTGGGGGCTGGACGCCGCCACCGGCGCCGTGCGCTGGCTGGAAGAGCACGGCGTGGGCCTGGACGTGGGCGTCACCCGCCTGCCCTTAGTGCCGGCCGCCGTACTGTTCGACCTGCCGGTGGGCGACGCCCGCATCCGCCCCGATGCAAACGCCGGCTACGCCGCCGCCAGCGCCGCCGCCACCGGCCAGCCGCTGGCCGAGGGCAACGTGGGCGCCGGCGCCGGCGCCGTGGTCGGCAAGATGTTCGGCATGCAGCACGCCATGAAGGGGGGCATAGGGACGGCGTCCGTGCGCGTGGCCGGGGTGACGGTGGGCGCCCTGGTGGCCTGCAACGCCGTGGGCGACGTGGTCGACCCGGACACCGGCCGGCCCCTGGCCGGCGCCCGCACGGCAGAGGGCGATGCGTTGCGCGATACGCGGCGCGCCCTGCTGCGCGGCGAGCCGCCGCACCCGCTGCTGGCCGGCAGCAACACCACCATCGGCGTGATCGCCACCGACGCGCGGCTGACCAAGGTGCAGGCCCAGCGCCTGGCCGTGGCCGGCCACGACGGGCTGGCGCGCAGCATCAACCCGGTGCACACCATGAGCGACGGCGACACGCTGTTCGCCCTGGCCACCGGCCGCGCCGCCCAGCATCCCGGCATGATGGTGCTGGCCACCATGGCCGCCGAGGCCGTGGCGCGCGCCACCGTGCGCGCCGTGCTGGCGGCCCGCAGCCTGCACCTGCCGGGTGGGCCGCTGCTCCCCGCCTGCGCCGACCTGCGGCGCGCGGGCTGAACGTAAAACCTTGAAGTGAATTAGCGCTGCCGCGCCCGGGCGCCACGCGGTTGGGCAGCGGGTGCCGGCGCGCCCTCCAGCATGCGGAACGAGCCTTCGCCCGAGAGCTTGTCGATCATGCGGCGCGTCATGGACTGTGTGCTGCCGTCCAGCCCGGTGAACAGGAACAGGGTGTTGTGCGGGCTGGCCCAGGTCAGCTGGGTCTGCACCGCCCCCTGCTGGCTCACGATCTCCACCCACTGGCCGATCTGCAGCGCGCCCTTGGCGTCGGCAGCAGGCACATCGGGCTTGGGCTCCTGCGCCAGGGCCTGCATTTCAGACTGCGTGGGCAGCTCGTCCTGCGCAGCCAGCGGTGCGGCCAGGCTGTCTGTCGGCAGCTCGGCGAGCGGCGCGGCGGCCGCCTCGGCCGCTTCGGCCTCGGCCCGTGCCTGCTCCTGCGCGCGCGCTGCCTCGGCCTGCCGCTGCTGCTCGTCGTGCCAGTCCTGTGCCAGCCGCTGCAGGCCCAGCAGGCGCTCCTCCAGAGCCTGTATGCCCTCGGCCGGGTGGTTGATGCTCATCAGCCCTTCGCGCAGCGTGGGCAGCGCAGCGGCCAGGGCCTGGCCCAGCCGCTCGGGCTCGGCGCGCAGCTGCGACTCCTGGCCGACGGCCAACAGCAACGGCACCAGGGCCAGATAGCCGCCCGGGTCGTCCCCGGTCGCCTCCGCACCCTCCGGGGTCTGCGCCAGCGCCACCACGGCAGCCCATGGGCCGGTGACGAAGGCCAGCAGGTCTGCCGGAGCGCCGCCCGCATCGGGCAGGCGGCGGAAGTCGGCGGACAGGCGTTCGGCCAGCAGATCGCGCTGTTCGCGCAGCTGGCGTTCGCGCTCCTTGGCCTCGCGGCGCTCACGGCGGTGGCGCTCCTGCGTCTCCCAGGCCTTCTCGAGGGCGCGCAGCACCCGCTCGAACGGCGCGGAGCTTTCGATGCGCGCCGTCGCCAGATGGCCCACCACTTCGTTGACCAGGCGCATGAAGCGTCCGAACGAGGGCGAGTCTTCGCGGTCGAAAGCCAGGCTGCGCTGCGTCAGTTCGTCCAGCAGGCGGCGCGCGGGGTGCTGCTCGTCGCTGAAGAAGCGCGTGTCGTGGCGCACCAGCTCGCGCAGCGCGGGCGCCAGGCTCTGGATGGCCCGCTGCATGGAAGGCAGCAGGCGCGAGTCTTGAGCGATGTTGTCCATCATGCGGCTGACCACGTCCTGCGCGGCGCGCTCGGGCGAGGGCTGCGGCACGGGCATGGGCACCGCCGGCATGGGCGCAGAGGCCGGTATCAGCGCCGAGGTGTTGACCCACTCCCCACCAGCCGGGGCACCGGCCAGCCGGCCCACCAGCTGCTCGAGCTGCGCCAGGTCCTGCATGGCGTCGGCAGCCTCCTGCGTGACGTAGCCGCCGTGTGGTGGCACAGCCATGTAGCCGCTGGGCACAGCGCCCCCGCGCACGGGGTCGAAGGCGTGCGGGTCGCCCATACCGGCCAGCATCTGGCGCAGCATGCCGACGGTGAGCAGCGCCTCTTCGGCGGCAGGTGCCAGCGGCATGCCGCCGGACGCCGCTGCGCCCCAGCCGGAGCCGTGCACCGGAGCGCCATAGTGGCTGGACAGGCCGCTGTGCATGGAAGAAGGTGCGTAGCCGCCCCCCACGCCCATCTGCGTGCTGGTGCCATAGCCCGTGCGCGACGCACCGGCCATGCCGGCGACGGCGTAGCCCACGGGCTCCACGCCCTGCTCGCGCAGGCCGCGGGCGGTGCGCTGGTAGACGTCCACCAGTTGCTGGCCCAGCTGTTCGCGCATCTGGGCCATCCACTGCTGGCGCACCTCGGCCGACACGCCGGTGTCGGCCACCACCTGCTGCAGTGCGCGGATGTAGTTCTCGGGCCGCAGTGGGTTGCGCTCGGCCTGGACGCTGCCCAGGCCCTGAGCCGAGCTGACCAATGCGTTCAGCTCGGCCAACGCCGCCTCCGTGGCCAGCGCAGCCACCTGCTGGGCGCGCGCCATCTCCACCTGGGCCAGCACCTCGGTATCGTCCATCAGTGCCAATTCGCCGAAGTCGATGCCCGTGTCGCTGGGCGCGGCCCCCTTGGCGCGCGGCTGCGCCGGGCCTTCGGCAAAGGCTTCCAGCAGCGCCATCGGGTAACCCTTGACCAGCTGCGCCTCATGCTGGTGCAGCAGGCGCAGCGCATCGCCCGCCTGGTTGCGCCGCTGGATATCACGGCTGGAGGCCTCCTCCTCGCTCAGCGCACTGCGGGTGCGCGTCACCAGCTGCTCCATCAGCGTTTCGCCGTCGCGTATTGCATTGACGACGCATGCGCGAAAAACCGTTCTGGCGCGAGACGCTGGCAGGGGCATGGCTCGTGGGAAAAGAAGGGAGGGGGCGGCAAGCCGCCCGATACTACTACCGCAGGTGCGTCACTTGAGCGCCTTGTAGCGCATGCGCTTGGGCGCGGCGCCTTCCTCTCCCAGGCGCTTCTTCTTGTCGGCCTCGTATTCCTGGTAGTTGCCGTCGAAGAACACCCACTGGCTGTCGCCCTCGGCGGCCAGGATGTGCGTGGCGATGCGGTCCAGGAACCAGCGGTCGTGGCTGATGACCATCACCGTGCCGGCGTATTCCAGCAGGGCGTCTTCCAGCGCGCGCAGGGTTTCCACGTCCAGGTCGTTCGAGGGCTCGTCCAGCATCAGCACGTTGCCGCCCTGGATCAGCGTCTTGGCCAGGTGCAGGCGGCCGCGCTCGCCCCCGGAGAGGTTGCCGACCTTTTTCTGCTGGTCCTGGCCGTTGAAGTTGAATCGCCCGGCGTAGGCACGCGAGGCCATGGTGAACTTGCCCACGTTGATCATGTCCAGCCCGCCGGAGATGTCCTCCCACACGGTCTTGTCGTCGGCGAGTTCGTCGCGGTGCTGGTCCACGAAGGCCATCTTCACCGTCTGGCCGATCTCCACCGTGCCGGAATCGGGCTGCTCGCGGCCGGCGATCAGCTTGAACAGCGTGGACTTGCCGGCGCCGTTGGGGCCAATGATGCCGACGATGGCGCCCGCCGGGATGTTCATGGACAGGTTGTCGATCAGCAGCCGGTCGCCGAAGGCCTTGGAGACGTTCTTGAACTCGATGACCTTAGAGCCCAGGCGCTCGGCCACGGGGATGAAGATCTCCTGCGTCTCGTTGCGCTTTTGGTATTCGTAGTCGCTCAGCTCCTCGAAGCGGGCGATACGCGCCTTGGATTTGGCCTGGCGGCCCTTGGCGTTCTGGCGCACCCACTCCAGTTCCTTCTTCAGGGCCTTGGCGCGGGCTTCCTCGCCCTTTTGTTCGGCTTCCAGGCGGTTGCCCTTCTGGATCAGCCAGTCGGAGTAGTTGCCCTTGTAGGGAATACCGTGGCCGCGGTCCAGCTCCAGGATCCACTCAGCGGCGTTGTCCAGGAAATAGCGGTCGTGGGTGATGGCCACCACGGTGCCGGAGAAGCGGTGCAGGAACTGCTCCAGCCAGTCCACCGACTCGGCGTCCAGGTGGTTGGTGGGCTCGTCCAGCAGCAGCATGTCGGGCTTGGACAGCAGCAGCTTGCACAGGGCCACGCGGCGCTTTTCGCCACCGGACAGGTGGCCGACCACGGCGTCCCAGGGCGGCAGGCGCAGCGCATCGGCGGCGATCTCCAGCTGGTGCTCGGAGTCGGTGCCGGCGGCGGCGATGATGGCCTCCAGCTCGCCCTGTTCCTTGGCCAGAGCATCGAAATCGGCATCCTCCTCGGCGTAGGCGGCGTACACCTCTTCCAGCCGGGCCTTGGCATTGTTCACCTCGGCCATGGCTTCCTCGACGGCCTGGCGCACCGTGTGCTCGGGGTTGAGTTGGGGCTCCTGCGGCAGATAGCCGATGGACAGGCCGGCCATGGGAATGGCCTCGCCTTCGAACTCCTTGTCCACGCCGGCCATGATCTTCAGCAGCGACGACTTGCCCGAGCCGTTCAGGCCCAGCACGCCGATCTTGGCGCCAGGAAAGAATGACAGGGAGATGTCCTTCAAGATCTGCCGCTTCGGGGGCACGGTCTTGCTGACACGGTTCATCGAGAAAACGTACTGGGCCATGGAGTCTTAATCTGAAAAAAATAGCAAAAAAGGGGCGCCAGCCAAGGCGCGCGCAACCATTGATTATCGGCGCATGCGACAATGGCGACCGCCACGGGCTCCAGTCACCCTGGCAGCAGCAGTCAAGCTGGGGACGAAGGAAGCATCGCCTTCCGGGCTCCCGCTCTTGCAATCATCGGTTCCTTTTGTACTGGTCCGGCAACACCTCGCCGGCGACGGACCGATACCCAGCGCCCAGGACGGGCGCATCCAACAACGATGACATTTGACGAACTGAAGCTCTCGCCGGCCATTTTGCGTGCCGTGCAGGAACAGGGCTACGACAGCCCTACTCCCATCCAGGCCCAGGCCATACCCGCCGTTCTGGCAGGCCACGACCTGCTGGCCGGCGCGCAGACCGGCACCGGCAAGACGGCGGCCTTCGCGCTGCCCATGTTGCAGCGCCTGGAGGCCGGCAGCCCCGCCACCAGCCGCTTCGGCGGCCGCGGCGTGCGTGCCCTGGTGCTCACCCCCACACGCGAACTCGCTGCCCAGGTCGAGGAATCCGTGCGCGCCTACGGCAAGCACTTGGACATCAAGTCCACCGTGATCTTCGGCGGCGTGGGCATGAATCCGCAGATCGAGCGCCTCAAGCGCGGCGTGGACATCCTGGTGGCCACCCCCGGCCGGCTGCTGGATCTGCAGCAGCAGGGCTTCCTGGACCTGTCCACCGTTGAGGTGCTGGTGCTGGACGAGGCCGACCGCATGCTGGATATGGGCTTCATCCATGATGTGAAGAAGGTGCTGGCGCTGCTGCCCGCCTCCAAGCAGAGCCTGCTGTTTTCTGCCACCTTCAGCGACGAGATCCGCGAGCTGGCCGGCGGCCTGCTGAAAAACCCGCAGAGCATCCAGGTCACGCCGCGCAACACCACGGTGCAGCGCATCAGCCAGGTCATCCACCCGGTGGGCCGCGCCAAGAAAAAGCAGGTGCTGCTGCACATCATCCAGCAGCACGACTGGAGCCAGGTGCTGGTCTTCACGCGCACCAAGTTCGGCGCCAACAACGTGGCCGACTACCTGACCAAGAACGGCGTGACGGCCATGGCGCTGCACGGCAACAAGAGCCAGAGCGCCCGCACTCAGGCGTTGGAAGGCTTCAAGACCGGCCAGATCCGCGCCCTGGTGGCCACCGACATCGCCGCACGCGGCATCGACATCGACGACCTGCCGCACGTCGTCAACTACGAGATCCCCAACGTGCCCGAGGACTACGTGCACCGCATCGGCCGCACCGGCCGCGCCGGGCGCGAGGGCCACGCCGTGAGCCTGGTCTGCATGGATGAAGAAGGCTTCATGATGGAGATCGAGCGCTTCACCAAGCAGGAAATTCCCGTGCAGGTGATCGACGGCTTTGGCCCTGACGAAGGTGAGAAGGCCGAGCCCATCGCCATGGGCCGCCAGACCATCTGGGGCGGCGCCGGCAAGCCTCCAGGACGCGACGTGATGCAGGCCGCTGCCAAGGCCGCACGCCAGGAAATGATGGAGCGCATCCGCACCAACAAGGCAGCCACGGGCGGCGGCGGTGGCCAGCGCGGCCGCCAGGGCGGCGCCGGTGATGGTCAGCCGCGCAAGGAAGGTGCCGAAGGCGGTGGCCGCGGTCGGCATGGCGGCGCCAGCGCCGGCCAGGGCGGCCGTCCGGCAGGCCGCGGCCAGCAGCCGCAGCAAAACGCGGGCGGCGGCCGCCGCCGCGGCGGTGGCGGTATGGGCGGCGCTGGTGGTGGCAATGGTGGCGGCGGTCCGCGCCGGCACGACGACAGCCAGCCGCGCGGCGAGAACGCCCACATGCTGACGCAGACCGGCCACTCGCTCATGCCCCGGCGCGCCGGCGGCGGCGGCCAGCCCGACCCCATGCGCACCAGCGTTGACATGATGGCCGGCAGCGGCCGCCGTGGCGGCGGCTACCGCAGCGGTGGTGGCGGCTCGCGCGGTCCGCGCGGCGGTGGCGGCGGCTACGGCCGCTGACGCGCCGGCAGGCCACCCCCTACGTACACTCTGAGAGCCCGGCTTCGGCCGGGCTTTTTTCTGGCACTGACTCGCGCCCGTGGCCGGCTAACATCGGCGCAAGAAACACTCAAGCTCGCCCGTCATGATGAACCAGACCCCCACTGGCCGCCGTGCAGCCGCGCCCGCCCGCTCTTTGCCACACCCGGTGCGCCTGCCGATGCTGGCGCTGTCGGCCCTGCTGCTGGCCGCCTGCTCCAGCACGCCCTTGCCGCCCTGGCCCTCGCAAACCACCGACACCGGCATGCCCCGGCAGGGCCGCGTGGTGCCGCCGCCGCTGGGTGCAACCGTGCCGAGCGATGCGGCGCAGCCTTCTTCCGTCACCGTGACACCCGTGGAGCCCGCGCCCGCCCTGCCCACGCAGGCCGCACCGACCCCGCTGTCGGCCGTGGATGCGCGCTTTGCCGATCCTTCCGTGCGCTACGACACGCCGGGCCTGGCCGAGGGGCGCCGCGCCTTCACCACCAATGCCGAACTGGGCCAGTGGTTGGGCCGGCTGGGCGCCGGCGCACCCGGCAGCCGTACCAAGGCACAGGTGCTGAACTTCGGCCGCTCGCAGCGCGGCACGCCGCTGTCGGCCCTGGTGCTGACCCGCGCCGATGGCACCGACGTGGCCGCGCTGGAGGCCAGCGGCCGGCCCACCGTGCTGCTGATGGGCCAGCAGCATGGCGACGAGCCCGCCAGCGCCGAGGCGCTGCTGATCATGGCGCGCGAGCTGGCCGGCGGCGGCCTGCTGGAGCCCATGCTGGACGCGATCAACGTCATCGTCGTGCCGCGTGCCAATCCGGACGGCGCCGAGTCCGGCCAGCACCTGACGGCCAGCGGCACCGATCTGGACCAGGACCACCTGGCTTTGCGCACGCCCGAGGCCCAGGCACTGGCGCGGCTGGTGCGCAACTTCCGCCCGATCGCCATCATCGACGCGCACGAATACCCGGTGCAGAGCCTGCTGGTCGAGCGCGCCGGTGTGCTGCCGCGCGCCGACCTGCTGCTGCAGCCGGCCACCACGGCCAACCTGCCGGAGTTCATGACCAAGGCGGCGATGGAGTGGTACCACGACCCCATGGTCAAAGCGCTGACGGGCGCCGGGCTCACGCAGGACTGGTACTTCACGCCCGAGCAGGCCGATGGCGGCGCCCTGCGCCTGGCCATGGCCGGCACGGCCGCCGACAGCGCGCGCAACGTGAACGGGCTAAAGAACGCCGTCAGCCTGCGCATCGACAGCCGCGGCGCCGACCTGGACCGCCGCCAGATCCAGCGGCGCGTGCACGCGCACGTCACCGCGCTGACCAGCGCGCTGCGCAGCACGGTGGAAAAGGCCTCCAGCCTGGAGTCGGTGCGCTCGTACGAGGCGCGCGAGATCGCCTCGCAGGCCTGCCGGGGCGACCTGGTGGTGCGCGCGCAGGGCACGCCGCTGCAGCGCGAACTGATCGGCATCGACCCGCAGACCGGCGCCGACCGGCCTCTGCACCTGCAGTGGGACTCCACCCTGCAGCTGCAGACCACGCTGCGCCGCGCCCGCCCCTGCGGCTACTGGCTGGCCGCCAGCGCCGGCGACGCCGTGCAGCGGCTGCGCTGGCTGGGCGTGCTGGTGCTGCGCGTGGCCGAGCCTGGCGCCGTGCTGGCCGACCTGTACGAGCCGGCCGGCGGCAATCGCGGCGAGGGCCTGAAGCTGACCACCCGCCGCGCCAGCATCGACGTGCCCGAGGGCAGCTACTACGTGCCCATGAACCAGACCCTGGCCAACCTGGCCGCCGCCGCCCTGGAGCCCGACACCCGCGGCAGCTACTACGCCCACCAGCTCCTCCCCGGGCTGCAGGACGCGGCGCGCGTCATGGCCAACCCGCCGCTGGTCTTTGAAGAGATGGATTGAACGGGAAAAAAGCGGTGGCAGCTATCAAATGGATAGCTGCTGCCGCTTTATCCATGGGGGCTAGAGGCAGATTTGTTCAAAAAATCTGCCACCATCTTCAGACCGGCTTGTGCGTGGCCTGCAGCTGCGCCACCAGCTCCGGCACCAGCGCATCGGCCCCGCCCTGCTCCACCGCCCGAGCGAAGGTGGCCTGCACGGCCTGGGCAATGGTGAGCGCGGCCTGGCCGTCCTGCGCCATGGTGGTGTAGTAGCCCATGTCCTTCAGGGCGTTGCCCATGGCAAAGCGCAGCGCCGAGGCGTCCTGCGCCAGCAGGTAGGGGCGCAGCCGCTCCAGCGCCACGCCGGCGCCGCCCCCCTTGGCCAGCACGTCTACGAACACCTCCGGGGCCACGCCGCCGCCCAGGGCGCAGGCAGCGGCCTCGGCGATCAGCGCCACGCTGCCCAGAGAGACATAGTTGTGCAGCAGCTTCATGCGGTGGCCGGTGCCGGCGGCGCCGGTGTGCACGATGTTCTCGGCAAAACACTCCAGGATGGGCCGGCAGCGGGCCAGCACCGCCGCATCGCCGCCCACCAGCAGGTTCAGCCGACCCTCGCGCGCCTCGCGCGGGGTGCGTGTCATGGGGGCATCCAGAAACTGCATGCCGACCGCCTGGCAGGCCTGGGCCACCCGCTCGGTGGACGACGGGATGGCGGTGGAGCAGTCCACCACCACGGCGCCGGCCGGCAGCGCGGCCAGGGCGCCCTGCTCGCCCAGCAGCACGGCCTCCACCTGTGGCGAGCCGGTCACGCACAGGATCAGCATGTCGCACTGACGCGCCAGGGCCGGCACGCTGGCCGCCGTGGCCACGCCCAGCGCCAGCAGTTCGTCCAGCGGCTGGTTGCCGGGGTGCTCGAGCACCGTGAGCGTCTGGCCCTTCCTGGCCAGGTTCAGCGCAATGCCGTGGCCCATCAGGCCGACGCCGACCAGGCCGATGCGGGGGGTGTCTTGCATGGGTGTCTCCTTCATGGTGTGGACCGGTACACGAGCGCCTTCAGCGAGCGCTCTTCATGGACGTCGGCGAACGCGGCCGGATTGGGCAGCCGGCGCTCGAAGGCGAGGCCCGGTGCGAGCTCCTGCACCAGGCCATGCACGAAATCCGGACCGAGTTCGGGCGCGTTCAGGCACAGCAGCGCGCTGCCACCTGGCGCGAGCAGATCCGGCAGCCGGCGCACGGTGCGCGGGTAGTCCTTGGCGGCGACGAAACTGCCCTTCTGGTAGCTGGGCGGATCGGCGATGACCAGGTCGTACGGCCCACCGCGCGTGATCCGGCCCCACGAGGCAAAGATGTCATGCGCCAGAAAGCTTGCCCCGCCCCCCAGCCCGTTCAGCTGGTGGTTCTGCTGTCCCGTGGCAATTGCGCCGCGCCCCATGTCCACGTTCACCACCTGCGCCGCGCCGCCCGCCAGCGCGGCGACCGAGAAGGCGCAGGTGTAGGCGAAGAGGTTGAGCACGCGCGCCCCCCGCCCTTCGCGCGCCTTGAATTCCAGCGCCCACTCGCGCACCCAGCGGCGGCCTTCGGCCATGTCGAGAAACAACCCGTGGTTCTGCCCGCGCAGCACGTGCACGCGAAAGCGCAGGCCGCCTTCGGTGACGATGTGCGGATCGGGCACGCTGCCGGCCATCAGCCGCGTATCGCTGCGGCCCTGCAGGCGCAGCGCCTCACCGCGGTGCTGGAAGACCCAGGCGAGGGGCTGGCCCGGCGCCAGCTGCGCCCAGCGCGCGTGCAGCGCCTCGCCGATGGCGCCCAGCTGCCCGTCATCCACCGGGGCGAAGCTGGTGAGCACGAAAACGGGCGGATACGCATCGAGCGTCCAGTGCTCGCAGCCGGGATGCAGTCCGCCCCGGCCGTGGAAGATGCGGCATGCGTCCTGCGGCAGGGGCATGGCGGCGATGGTGTCGAGCAGGGGCTGCATGGAGGCCGAAGGGTTGGAAGCATGGCCGAATCGGCCTGCGGCGCCCATTCTGCCAGCGCGGTCCGCTCTCTTTTTTGGGGGGTGCGGTTTTTTGCAGGCTCGTGTCGACTGCCACCGGCAGGAACTGCCGCGGGCAGGACGTTCGAGGCTCTTGAATTTCAAGCGAAGTTGGCCTCTAGCGCTCGCCGGACAAGCGCGAGCAGCTATCAATTTTGAAAAACTTGAGACCCCTTCCTAGTCCGCCGCTTCGGGCGCGCACAGGCTCTTGCTGTAGAAGCCGGAGGGGTCGAAGCAGCACACGCGCTTCTTCCCCGAAGCCAGCATGTCGCAGGCGTTCTCGATCCGGGTTTTGCGCGTCGCGGCCTGCTTGGCGGATTCGATCCAGTGAATCCAGTCGACCCGGGCCAGCCTGGTGGTGGCGTCCCACACGGCCCTGGCTTGCGGGGAAGCGGCCAGCGCCTGCTGCAGGTCAGGCGGCAGCGCCGGCTCCGGCTCCTTCGCTACGGCGGCGATCTCCAGCTCGACCGTATCCCCCGGCGCCGCACCGCAGGCATCCAGCAGTGCCTGGCTGACTTTCATCCAGTGGCTCAGCTGGCCGTCCGGCTCCAGCGTGGCCTGGAAAGCGTGGCCGTTGATCGTCCCCTGCACGCTCGTCCTGCCGCGCCGCGGGAGCTTTTCGCTGGCCGACTTCGGCAGGATCAGAAATGCCCACGGCTCCTCCCGGGCCGCTGCGGCGGAGCGAAACAGGGGGGCTGTGAAGCGCGACTTGGTCGTGTCTTGGGGCATGGTCCCTACCGCTCTTCTCTGTGATGGAGCAAGAAAAAAGCGGCGCAGCCCTTGCGGAGCATGCGCGGCCAGCTACGGTTTCGATAGCGTTTACCTGCGTTGCGGCGGCACGTCCGTGCAACTGCCGTGCGCCACCTCCGCCGCCATGCCGATGCTCTCGCCCAGCGTGGGGTGCGGGTGGATGGTCTTGCCGATGTCCACGCTGTCCGCGCCCATCTCGATGGCCAGGGCGATCTCGCCGATCATGTCGCCGGCGTGCGTGCCGACGATGCCGCCGCCCAGGATGCGGCCATGGCCGTGCGCCTCGGGCGAGTCGTCGAACAGCAGCTTGGTAAAGCCCTCGTCGCGGCCGTTGGCAATCGCCCGGCCCGACGCTGCCCAGGGGAACAGGCCTTTTTTCACCTTGATGCCCTGCGCCTTGGCTTCGGTCTCGGTCAGGCCCACCCAGGCGACCTCGGGGTCGGTGTAGGCCACGCTGGGAATCACGCGGGCGTTGAAGGCGGCCGCGGCCAGTTCCTTGTTGCCCTGCAGTTCGCCGGCGATGACCTCGGCCGCCACGTGCGCCTCATGCACCGCCTTGTGCGCCAGCATGGGCTGGCCGACGATGTCGCCGATGGCGAAGATGTGCGGCACGTTGGTGCGCATCTGGATGTCGACGTTGATGAAGCCGCGGTCTGTCACGGCTACGCCGGCCTTCTCGGCGCCGATCTTCTTGCCGTTGGGCGTGCGTCCCACGGCCTGCAGGACCAGGTCGTAGGTCTGCGGCTCGGGCGCCGCGCCGCCCTCTTGCGCCGGCGCGAAGCTGACCTTGATGCCCTCCGGCGTGGCCTCGGCGCCCACGGTCTTGGTCTTCAGCATGATGTTGTCGAAGCGGTGGGCATTCATCTTCTGCCACACCTTGACCAGGTCGCGGTCGGCGCCCTGCATCAGGCCGTCCAGCATCTCGACCACGTCCAGGCGCGCGCCCAGCGTGGAATACACCGTGCCCATCTCCAGGCCGATAATGCCGCCGCCCAGGATCAGCATGCGCTTGGGAACCTCCTTGAGCGCCAGGGCGCCGGTGGAGTCGACCACGCGCGGGTCGTCGGGCATGAAAGGCAGGCGCACGGCCTGGCTGCCGGCCGCGATGATGGCGCGCTGGAAGGCTATTGTCTTCTTGCTGCCCGTCCTGTCCTGGCCGTCACCGCCGGTTTCCTCCACCTCCAGGTGGTGGGCCCCGACGAAGCTGCCGTAGCCGCGCACGGTGGTCACCTTGCGCATCTTGGCCATCTGCGCCAGGCCACCGGTCAGCTTGCCGACGACCTTGTCCTTGTGCCCGCGCAGCTGGTCGATGTTCACCTGCGGGGCGCCGAAGTCGATGCCCGCGGCCTTCAGGTGGCTGACTTCGTCCATCACGGCCGCCACGTGCAGCAGCGCCTTGGACGGAATGCAGCCCACGTTCAGGCACACACCGCCCAGCGTGGCGTAACGCTCGACCAGAACGACCTTGAGCCCGAGGTCGGCGGCGCGGAAGGCGGCCGAATAGCCGCCCGGGCCGCCGCCCAGCACCAGCACGTCGCACTCCAGGTCGGCGCTGCCGGTGAAGCTGGATGCTTCGGTTTTAGGAGCTGCCGGCGCTTGTGCAGCGGGCGCTGGAGCCTGTTTTTGCTCCGAAGGCGCGGGGGACGGGGCCGGTGCGGGCGCCGGCGCCGCGGCCGATTCCTCGGCCTCCAGCGTCAGCAGCACGCTGCCTTGCTTGACCTTGTCGCCCAGCTTGACCTTCAGTTCCTTGACCGTGCCGGCGTGGCTGGAGGGAATCTCCATGGAGGCCTTGTCGGACTCCACGGTGACCAGGCTTTGCTCGGCACGGATGGTGTCGCCGGGCTGGACCAGCACCTCGATCACGGCCACTTCGTCAAAGTCGCCGATGTCGGGCACCTGGATGTCGATGGTTGCCATCTTTTTCCAATCAGTTGGGGACAGAGCAAAGCGCTGCTTGGGTCTGTCTCACAAGGTTTAGAGAAGGATGCGGCGGTAGTCCGCCAGCACCTGGCCCAGATAAGCGTTGAAGCGCGCGGCGGCGGCGCCGTCGATCACGCGGTGGTCGTACGACAAGGACAGCGGCAGCACCAGGCGCGGCACGAACTTTTCCTTGTCTTCGTTCCACACCGGCTTCATGGCGCTGCGCGACAGGCCCAGGATGGCCACCTCCGGCGCGTTGATGATGGGCGTGAAGTGCGTGCCGCCAATGCCGCCCAGCGACGAGATGGAGAAGCACCCGCCCTGCATGTCGCCCATGCCCAGCTTGCCCTCGCGGGCCTTCTTGGCCAGCTCGCCCATCTCCTGGCTGATTTGCAGGATGCCCTTTTGGTCCGCGTCCTTGAGCACCGGCACCACCAGGCCATTGGGCGTGTCCGCCGCGAAACCGATGTGGTAGTACTGCTTGTAGACCAGCGCGTCGCCGTCCAGAGACGCGTTGAACTCGGGGAATTTCTTCAGCGCGGCAACCACGGCCTTGATGACGAAGGCCAGCATGGTCACCTTGACCGGGCTCTTGGCCTTCTCGCCTTCCTTGTTGGTCTGCACGCGGAAGGCTTCCAGCTCGGTGATGTCCGCCTCGTCGTTGTTGGTGACGTGCGGGATCATGACCCAGTTGCGCGACAGGTTGGCGCCGCTGATCTTCTTGATGCGGGACAGCTCCTTGCGCTCCACCGGGCCGAACTTGGCGAAGTCCACCTTGGGCCAGGGCAGCAGGTCCAGGCCCGCGCCGGCGCCCGCGCCACCCTTGGCAGCGCCGCTGGCCTGGGCCTGCGTCTGCACGCTGCCGGCCATGACCGAGCGGGTGAAGGACTGCACGTCCTCCTGCGTGATGCGGCCCTTGGGCCCCGTGCCCTTGACCTCCGCCAGCGGCACGCCCAGCTCGCGCGCGAACTTGCGCACCGACGGACTGGCGTGCGGCAGGCCGACGACGGGCGCGCCGGGTTCGTGGGCCGGCACGGGCTGCGCGGCTTGCGGCGCTGGCGCCGGTGCCGGTGCATCGGCCGCCTTGTTCGCGGCCTGCGCGGGCGGCTGCGCCGCGGCGGGCGGGGACACCGCGGGCGACTGCACCTGCGCCGCCGGCGCCGCGCCGCGGGTGGCCTGGCCGTGCACGATGGCCACCAGATCGCCCACGTTGAGCTTGTCGCCGATGGCCACGCGCAGTTCCTTGACCACGCCCTCGGCGGAGGACGGAATCTCCATGGACGCCTTGTCGGACTCCACCGTGAACAGCGACTGCTCCAGCGTCACCGTGTCGCCCACGGCGACCAGCATCTCGATCACGGCAACGTCCTTGAAGTCGCCGATGTCGGGCACGCGCACCTCCAGCAACTCGGGCGCGGCAGAAGGGGCCGGCGCGGCAGCCGGTTGGGGCGCCGGGGCAGGGGCCTGGGCAGGAGCGGCATTTGCTTCCTTTTCAGGAGCTGCCGGCGCTTGTGCGGCGGGCGTTTTCGCCTGTTTTGGCTCTGATTGTTCTGCGTCGCCGGATTCCAGCGTCACGATGACGGAGCCCTGTTTCACCTTGTCGCCCAGCTGGACCTTCACCTCCTTGACCACGCCGGCGTGGCTGGAGGGGATCTCCATGGAGGCCTTGTCGGATTCGACGGTGATCAGCGACTGCTCGGCCTGGACCGTGTCGCCGGGCTTGACCAGCAGCTCGATCACGCCCACTTCGTCGAAATCCCCGATGTCCGGGACCTTGATGTCTACCAATGCCATGTCAGTCTCCCGTTCTTCAGGCGTGCAGCGGGTTGATCTTGTCGGCCTTGATGCCGTACTTGGCAATGGCCTCGGCCGCCTTGGAGGCAGGCACGATGCCGTCGTCGGCCAGGGCCTTGAGCGCCGCCACCACGATGTAGTGGCGGTTGACCTCGAAATGCTCGCGCAGCTTGTAGCGGAAGTCCGAGCGGCCGAAGCCGTCCGTGCCCAGCACCTGGTAGGAGCGGCCCTTGGGGATGAAGGGGCGGATCTGCTCGGCGAAGGCTTTCATGTAGTCGGTGGACGCGACCACCGGTCCGGTGGAGCGCGACAGCTGCTGCTCCACGAACGACTGGCGGCGCTCCTCGGTCGGGTGCAGCAGGTTCCAGCGCTCGGCGTCCTGGCCCTCGCGGGTCAGCTCGTTGAAGCTCGGGCAGCTCCACACGCCGGCGGCCACGCCCCACTCCTCGGCCAGCAGCTGCTGCGCGGCCAGCGACTCGCGCAGGATGGAGCCGCTGCCCAGCAGCTGCACCGTGGGCGCGTCCTTGTCCAGCGCCGGCGCCTGGCTGCACAGGTACATGCCCTTGAGAATCTGCTCCTCGGTGCCCGGCTGCAGGCCCGGCATGGGGTAGTTCTCGTTGAGCAGCGTGATGTAGTAGTACACGTTCTCCTGGCGCTCGACCATGCGCTTCAGGCCCTCCTGCATGATCACCGCCACCTCATGCGCGAAGGTCGGGTCGTAGCTCACGCAGTTGGGGATGGTATTGGCCAGGATGTGGCTGTGGCCGTCCTCGTGCTGCAGGCCCTCGCCGTTGAGCGTGGTGCGCCCGGACGTGCCGCCCAGGATGAAGCCGCGCGCCTGCATGTCGCCTGCGGCCCAGGCGAAGTCGCCGAAGCGCTGGAAGCCGAACATGGAGTAGTACACGTAGAACGGAATCATGATGCGGTTGTTCGTCGAGTACGACGTCGCCGCGGCGATCCACGAGCACATGCCGCCCGCCTCGTTGATGCCCTCCTGCAGGATCTGGCCGGCCTTGTCCTCCTTGTAGTACATGACCTGGTCGCGGTCCACAGGCGTGTACTGCTGGCCGCGCGGGTTGTAGATGCCGATCTGGCGGAACAGCCCTTCCATGCCGAAGGTGCGCGCCTCGTCCACCAGGATGGGCACGACGCGCGGGCCCAGCGCCTTGTCGCGCAGCAGCTGCGTGAGAAAGCGCACGTAGGCCTGCGTGGTGCTGATTTCGCGGCCTTCGGCCGTGGGCTCGATGACGGCCTTGAAGGTTTCCAGCGACGGCACGGTGAAGCTCTCGTCAGCCTTCTCGCGGCGGTGCGGCAGGTAGCCGCCCAGGGCCTTGCGGCGCTCGTGCAGGTACTTCATCTCCGGCGTGTCGTCGGCCGGCTTGTAGTAGGGCAGCTTGTCCAGCTCGCTGTCGGGCACCGGGATGTTGAAGCGGTCGCGGATGTACTTGATGTCCTCGTCGGCCAGCTTCTTGGTCTGGTGCACGGTGTTCTTGGCCTCGCCGGCCTTGCCCATGCCGTAGCCCTTGACGGTCTTGACCAGCAGCACCGTGGGCTGGCCCTGGTGCTCGTTGGCGGCGTGGAAGGCGGCGTAGACCTTCTCCGGGTCGTGGCCGCCGCGGCGCAGCTCCCAGATCTCGTCGTCGGTCATGTGCTCGACGAGTTTGGCCGTCTCGGGGTAGCGGCCGAAGAAGTGCTTGCGCAGGTAGGCGCCGTCCATGGCGCGGTAGGTCTGGTAGTCCCCGTCCAGCGTTTCCATCATCAGCTGCTTGAGTTTGCCGCTGGTGTCGCGGCGCAGCAGCTCGTCCCAGCCCTTGCCCCAGAGCAGCTTGATGACGTGCCAGCCCGCGCCGCGGAAATCGCCCTCCAGCTCCTGGATGATCTTGCCGTTGCCACGCACCGGGCCATCCAGGCGCTGCAGGTTGCAGTTGATGACGAAGATCAGGTTGTCCAGGTTCTCGCGCGCGGCCAAGCCGATGGCGCCCTTGCTCTCGGGCTCGTCCATCTCGCCATCGCCCAGGAAGATCCAGACCTTGCGGTTGGCCGTGTCGGCGATGCCGCGCGCGTGCAGGTATTTGAGGAAGCGCGCCTGGTAGATGGCCATCATCGGCCCCAGGCCCATGGACACCGTGGGAAACTGCCAGAAGCCCGGCATCAGCTTGGGGTGCGGGTAGCTGGACAGTCCCTTGCCATCCACTTCCTGGCGGAAGTTCTCCAGCTGCTCCTCGGTGATGCGGCCTTCCAGGTAGGCGCGGGCGTAGATGCCGGGCGCGCTGTGGCCCTGGAAGTAGATGCAGTCGCCGCCGTGCTTTTCGCTCTCGGCGTGCCAGAAATGGTTGAAGCCGGCACCCCACATGGAGGCCAGCGAGGCAAAGGAGCCGATGTGCCCGCCCAGATCGCCGCCGTCGTGCGGATGCAGCCGGTTGGCACGCACCACCATGGCCATGGCGTTCCAGCGCATGAAGGCGCGCAGGCGCTTTTCGATGTGAATGTTGCCGGGGCAGCGGGCCTCCTGCTCGGGCTCGATGGTGTTCACGTAGCCGGTGTTGGCCGAGAACGGCAGGTCGAGGCTGTTTTGCCGCGCGTGCTCCAGCAGCTGCTCCAGCAGGAAGTGGGCACGCTCGGGCCCCTCCCTGCCAATGACGGCGGACAGCGCGTCCAGCCACTCTCGGGTTTCTTGCTGATCGATGTCAGCCGGGGCCAGGTTCTTGGTGGGGTCGGACATGCCCAGTCTCCTTTGATTCGATGGCTGCATGAGGGGATATTCGCCGAAGTTTCGCACAGTTTTTCGTCATTTCAAATGGTGCGGACATATTTCTTATTATGGAATTTTGCTGCATGCGCACAATATTTCTCCTCGTGAAATCAGCTTTTGGCGCCCCCTTAAACTCTACGCCCATGCCCTCCCCCGCCGCCGCGCCCGCCACCCAGGTCTCCACCGTCAAAAAGCCCGCGCGCTGGTGGCGCTCGTGGTGGCGCAGCCTGTCGCCCACGCGCCAGGACCGCTTTGCCGCCCTGGCCCCGCTGGCGGCGGTGCTCATGTTCTTGACGGCCATCGCCGTGTCTTTCTGGTATTTGCGCACCGAAGAGGTGGAACGCGAAAAAGAAGCCCTCAGGCGCGACGTGGAATACGCCCAGCAGCGCGTGCGCCTGCGCCTGCTGGAGCGCCAGGAACAGATCATGCGGCTGGCGCGCGATCTGTCCAACCAGGAGCTGGAGCGCAGCGAATTCGTCACCCGCGCCGAAAGCCTCATCAGCCAGTACCCGGAGTTGCAGGCCATCACCTGGATCGACGAGCGCCGCCGCATCCGCGCCACGCACGCCGCGCCCACGGTGACCAGCAGCCAGCTGCGCATGAACGGCGAAGTCGTGCGCGCCGGCGACACGGCCGACCTCTTCGGCCTGGCGCGCGACACGCTGCAGCCGGTGTATTCACAGCCCACTGCCGCCAATGGCGACGCCATGCCGCTGCTACAGCTGCAGGTGCCGCTGGCGCCCGAGGGCAAGTTCGGCGGCGTGGTGCTGGCCGAATACTCCATCGACAGTCTCCTGCGCTACGGCACGCCCACCGAGGTGCTTGCGCGCTACGCCGTCACGCTGCTGGACGGCAGTAACCACGTGCTGGCCGGCACGCCCCTGCCGCCGCGCGCCAGCGGCCTGCTGCCCTGGACTACCAAGGCCAACGCCTATCAGATACCCGTATCGCCCGTAGGCAACGGCCTGGTGCTGCGCGCACAGGCCTGGCGCACCTCGCTGGGCATGGTGGGCAGCGGCCTGTTCTGGCTGGTGGGCACGCTCAGCGTGATGACGGCCTGGATGCTGATCGCCACCTGGCGCCACACGCGCCGGCGCATGCAGGCGCAGCAGGCGCTGATCGCCGAAACCAACTTCCGCCGCGCGATGGAAAACTCCATCCTCACCGGCATGCGCGCGCTCGATCTGCAGGGCCGCATCACCTACGTGAACGCGGCCTTCTGCCAGATGACGGGCTGGAGCGAGGCGGAGCTAGTGGGCCAGCTGCCGCCCTACAGCTACTGGCCCGAGGATGAGCACGAAACTCTGCACGCCAAGCTGCGCGAAGAGCTGTCGGGCAAGGTCGCTCCCGGGGGCTTTCAGGTGCGCGTGCGACGCAAGAACGGCAACCTGTTCGACGCCCGCCTCTACGTCTCGCCGCTGGTGGATGCGCGCGGACAGCAGACCGGCTGGATGACGTCCATGACCGACATCACCGAACCCAACCGCGTGCGCGAACAGCTCACCGCCTCGCACGAGCGCTTCACCATCGTGCTGGAAGCCCTGGACGCCTCCGTGTCGGTGGCGCCGCTGGGCAGCCAGGAATTGCTGTTCGCCAACCGCCTGTATCGTCAGTGGTTCGGCTCGCAGACCGCCGGTCACTTGCAGCTGGTGGCGCAGGCTGGCGGCCTGCCCATGCATCGCTCGGACGAGGCCTCGCACGACGAGGACGGCCTGATGGGCCTGCCCACCGATTCACTGACCAGCGCGCGTGCCGAGAATGCCGAGATCTACCTGCCCGACCTGGGCAAATGGCTGGAGGTGCGCTCGCGCTACCTGAACTGGGTGGATGGGCGCCTGGCGCAGATGGTGATTGCCACCGACATCACGCCGCGGCGCCTGGCCGAGGAGCAGGCCGCGCGCCAGGCCGAGCGGGCGCAGTCCGTCAGCCGTCTGATCACCATGGGCGAGATGGCCTCCAGCGTGGCACATGAGCTGAACCAGCCGCTGACGGCCATCAGCAACTACTGCAGCGGCATGATTTCGCGCATCGAGCGCAACCAGATCACCGAAGAGGCGCTGTTGGCCGCCCTGCAAAAGACCGCCCACCAGGCGCAGCGCGCCGGCCAGATCATCCAGCGCATCCGCGACTTCGTGAAGAAGAGCGAGCCCAACCGCCAGCTGGCCGACGTGCAGGAGATCGTGGGCGAGGCGGTGGAGCTGGCCGGCATCGAGCTGCGCCGGCACAACGTGCGCCTGTCGCACTACGTGGCCGCGCGGCTGCCCCAGGTGATGGCCGACACCATCCTCATCGAACAAGTACTGATCAACCTGATGAAGAACGGCGCCGAGGCCATCGCCAATGCCGACCGTCCGCCCGCCCAGCGCAGCGTGGAGCTGCGCGTGGTGCCGCGGCAGGTGGAGGACCAGGAGGTCATTGAGTTCACCGTGCAGGACACCGGCCGCGGCCTGGCACCCGAGGTGCTGGCCCACCTGTTCGAGGCGTTCTATTCCACCAAGAGCGAGGGCATGGGCATCGGCCTGAACCTGTGCCGCAGCATCGTCGAATCGCACCAAGGCCGGATGCATGCGGAGAACATCTACAATGGTCCGGAGGTCACGGGCTGCCGGTTTTCCTTCTGGTTGCCGCTGGCATAGGCCTTCTGGCACTATCGATTCAATAGCAACGTCAACGCCGCTTCAAGGACTTTTTGCATGAGCCTGACTCCAAAAAAAGGCACCGTTTACGTCGTCGATGATGACGAAGCCGTCCGTGATTCTTTGCAGTGGCTGCTGGAGGGCAAGGACTACCGGGTGCGCTGCTTCGACTCCGCCGAGTCCTTCCTGTCGCGCTACGACCCGCGTGAGATCGCCTGCCTGATCGTGGACATCCGCATGGGCGGCATGACGGGCCTGGAGCTGCAGGACCGCCTGGTCGAGCGCAAGTCGCCCCTGCCCATCGTCTTCATCACCGGCCACGGCGACGTGCCCATGGCCGTCAATACCATGAAGAAGGGCGCGCTGGACTTCATCCAGAAGCCCTTCAACGAAGAAGAGCTGCTGGGCCTGGTCGAGCGCATGCTGGACCACGCCCGCGAATCCTTCGCCGGTCACCAGCAGGCCGCCAGCCGCGACGCGCTGCTGTCCAAGCTGACCAGCCGCGAGGCCCAGGTGCTGGAGCGCATCGTCGCCGGCCGCTTGAACAAGCAGATCGCCGACGATCTGGGCATCAGCATCAAGACCGTGGAGGCGCACCGCGCCAACATCATGGAAAAGCTGGGCGCCAACACCGTGGCCGACCTGCTCAAGATCGCCCTGGGGCCCACGGCGGCCAAGCACTGATCGCTCTCATTTCAATAGCTGCCTGCGCAAGCTGCATAAGCGCCAGGCAGCTTTTTCATTGGTAAAACCTTTTCGAGCAACGCCATGACTGCCCAACTCATCGACGGCAACGCCCTGTCGCGCCAGCTGCGCGGCGAAGTCCGCGAGCGCACCAGCGCCCTGAAAAGCCGCGGCATCACCCCCGGACTGGCAGTGGTGCTGGTGGGCGACAACCCGGCCAGCCAGGTCTATGTGCGCAACAAGGTCAAGGCCTGCGAGGACGCGGGCTTCCATTCGGTGCTGGAAAAGTACGAGGCCACGATGACAGAGGCCGAGCTTCTGGCGCGCATCGACGCGTTGAACAACGACCCGGCCATCCACGGCATCCTGGTGCAACTGCCGCTGTCTGCGCACATCGACGACCACAAGGTGATCGAAGCCATCTCCCCCGCCAAGGACGTGGACGGCTTTCACGTCGCCAGCGCCGGCGCCCTGCTGGTGGGCGAGGCCGGCTTCAAGGCCTGCACGCCCTACGGCTGCATGAAGATGCTCGAATCCATCGGCATGAAGGACCTGCGTGGCAAGCACGCCGTGGTCATCGGCCGCTCCAACATCGTGGGCAAGCCCATGGCGCTGATGCTGCTGGCGGCCAACGCCACCGTCACCGTGTGCCACAGCGGCACGGCCGACCTGGGCGCGATGACGCGCCAGGCCGACGTGGTCGTCGCCGCCGTGGGCAAGCGCAACGTGCTGACGGCCGACATGGTCAAGCCCGGTGCCGTGGTGATTGACGTCGGCATGAACCGCGACGACGAAGGCAAGCTGTGCGGCGACGTGGATTTCAACGGCGTGAGCCAAGTCGCCGGCTGGATCACCCCCGTGCCTGGCGGCGTCGGCCCCATGACCATCACCATGCTGCTGGTCAACACGCTCGAAGCTGCGGAGCGCCTCGCCGCTGCACAGGCTTGAAACTTCAGCGCAGCGACGCCACTCTTCAAAGCCATGAGCAATCCACTTCTCGACTTCTCCGGCCACATTCCCTTTGACCGCATCACACCGGCCGACGTCGCTCCCGCCGTGGATGAGCTGCTGCGTCGCTCGGAAAGTGCGCTGGCCACCGTCACCGCACCCGACTTTCCCGCGCAGTGGAATGCCATCGCCCGCGTGCTGGACGTGGCTACCGAGGAGCTGGGCCGGTCCTGGGGCGCCGTCAGCCACCTGTCCAGCGTGGCCGACACGCCCGAGCTGCGCGCTGCCTACAACGAGGCCCTGCCCCGCGTCACCGAGTTCTGGACGCGCCTGGGCGCCGACGAGCGGCTGTACGCCAAGTACAAGGCCATCGACCCGGCCACGCTCAACCCCGAGCAGCAGCGCGCCCACGCCAACGCCATGCGCAACTTTGTGCTGTCCGGCGCCGAGCTGCAGGGTACGGACAAGGAGCGCTTCGCCGCCATCCAGGAGCGCCTGGCCGAACTGGCGCAAAAATTCAGCGAGAACGCGCTGGACGCCACCGACGCCTACGCCTACTACGCCACCCTGGATGAGCTGGACGGCGTGCCCGAGGACGTGGTGCAGGCCGCGCGCCAGGCCGCTGAAGCCGAAGGGCGCGAGGGCTACAAGCTCACCCTGAAGATGCCCTGCTACCTGCCGGTCATGCAGTTCGCAAAGAACCGTAGGCTGCGCGAGCGGCTGTACCGAGCCTACGCAACGCGCGCTTCCGACCAGGCCCAGGGCGACGCCGCGCGCTTCGACAACAGCCAGGTCATGGGCGAGATTCTGACCCTGCGCCAGGAGGAAGCGAAACTGCTGGGCTACGCCAACTTCGGCGAGGTCTCGCTGGTGCCCAAGATGGCCGAATCGCCCGCCCAGGTCATCGCCTTCCTGCGCGACCTGGCGCAGCGCGCCCGGCCCTATGCCGAGCAGGACGTGGCCGACCTGCGCGCCTTTGCCGCCGAGCAGCTGGGCCTGCACGACCCCGAGGCGTGGGACTGGCCCTTCATCTCCGAGCGGCTCAAGGAAGCCCGCTACGCCTTCAGCGAGCAAGAGGTGAAGGAGTACTTCACCGCGCCGAAGGTGCTGGCCGGCCTGTTCAAGATCATCGAGACGCTGTTCGAAGTGGAGATCCGCCGCGATGAGGCGCCCGTGTGGAACCCGGCCGTGGAGTTCTACCGCCTGGAGCGTGGCGGCGAACTGATCGGCCAGTTCTACCTGGACGCACCCGCGCGCGTCGGCAAGCGCGGCGGCGCCTGGATGGACGATGCGCTGACGCGCTGGCTGCGCCCGGATACCGAGCAGCTGCAGACCCCCATCGCCTGCCTGGTGTGCAACTTCGCCAGCGGTGTGGAGGGCAAGCCTGCGCTGCTCACGCACGACGACGTGATCACGCTGTTCCACGAGTTCGGCCACGGCCTGCACCACCTGCTGACGCAGGTGAAGGAGCGTGACGTGTCGGGCATCGGCGGCGTGGAATGGGACGCCGTGGAGCTGCCCAGCCAGTTTATGGAGAACTTTTGCTGGGAGTGGAGCGTGCTGCGCCACATGACGGCCCACGTGGACAGCGGCGAGCCGCTGCCCCGTCCGCTGTACGACAAGATGCTGGCGGCGCGCAACTTCCAGGCCGGCATGCAGACGCTGCGCCAGGTCGAGTTCGCCCTGTTCGACATGCTGCTGCACACCGACGCACATCCGGCCGAGCAGCTGCCCGCTCTGCTGGCCGCCGTGCGCGAGGAGGTCGCCGTGCTCCAGCCACCGGCCTTCAGCCGCACGGCCCATACCTTCAGCCACATCTTCGCCGGCGGCTACGCCGCGGGCTACTACAGCTACAAGTGGGCCGAGGTGCTGTCCGCCGATGCCTATGCGGCCTTCGAGGAAACGGCCGGCGAAGGCGGCCAGCCCAGCGCCGAAACCGGCCGCCGCTACCGCCAGGCCATCCTGGAAGTGGGCGGCAGCCGCCCGGCCATGGAATCGTTCAAGGCTTTCCGCGGCCGCGAGCCCCGCATCGACGCGCTGCTGCGTCACCAAGGCATGGCATGACCACGACTACCCGTGGCGCTTGACCGGTGCTTGCGCATGGACGTTGATATGAAAAAGTGAGCTGCTAGCGCTTGTGCAACAAGGGTTTGCAGGCAATTTGAACGTCAATCCCTTATCCACCAAGCGCGAACAGCTATGTTTTTTGAAGAACAAGCTAACCGAGGAGACCCCATGACCGCCATCCGCCGCGCCGCCACTGCCGCCGCCCTCGCCTGCACGACGGCGCTGGCGCTCCTGCCTGCCGCCGCGCAGGCGCAGCAGGTCTTTCGCATCGTCGGACCGGACGGCAAGGTCACCTTCTCCGACCGCGCGCCCGACAACACGGCTGCCGCGTCCGGCAACCAGGTCACCGGCACCCTGCGCAGCGCCGGCGGGGTGGATACCAATGCCCTGCCCTACGCCCTGCGCCAGGTGGTTTCGCGCTATCCCGTCACGCTCTACAGCGCCAGCGACTGCTCTCCCTGCGCCAGCGCCCGCGCCCTGCTGATGCAGCGCGGCGTGCCTTTTGCCGAGCGCACGGTCAACACCAACGAGGACATCGAGGCCCTCAAGCGCCTGTCCGGCGAGACCGGCCTGCCCTTTGCCACCATCGGCACGCAGCAGCTCAAGGGCTTCTCCGACGTGGAGTGGTCGCAGTACCTGGATGCGGCCGGCTACCCCGCCCAGTCCCAGCTGCCCGCCAGCTACCGCCGCGCCCCGGCCACGCCGCTGGTGGCCCAGGTCGCCAAGCCGGCGGCGGCGCAGGCGTCTGCCCAGGAAGCCGCCCCGCCCGCCGCCCGCCCGGCGGCACCGGCACGCAGCACCACCAACCCGGCCGGCATCATCTTCTAAAGGCCGTTCGGGCCGGCCGCTCAGAACCCCAGGGTACGCACGCCCTGGCTGGTGCCCAGCAGGCACACGCTGGCCTTCTGGTGCGCGAAGACGCCCACGGTGACCACGCCGGGCCACTGGTTCACCTCGCTCTCGAAGGCCAGCGGGTCGGTGATGACCAGACCGGTCACGTCCAGGATGTGCTGGCCGTTGTCCGTCACCAGGGGCTGGCCGTCCTTCTGGCGGAGAACGGCCGTACCGCCCAGCTGCTCGAAGCGGCGGGTGATCTGCGCCGCGGCCATGGGGATCACTTCCACGGGCAGCGGGAAGGCGCCCAGCGCCTTGACCAGCTTGGACTCGTCGGCGATGCACACAAAGCGGTCGGCCAGCGCCGCCACGATCTTTTCGCGCGTCAGCGCCGCACCCCCGCCCTTGACCATGTAACCGTGCTCGTCGATCTCGTCAGCACCATCGATGTAGACGGGCAGCGAACGCACTTCGCCCGCCTCCAGCACCGGAATGCCCAGGGCGCGCAGCCGCTGGGTGCTGGCCTCGGAGCTGGAGACGGCGCCGCGGATGCGCTCCTTCATGCCGGCCAACGCGTCGATGAACTTGTTGACCGTGGAGCCCGTGCCCACGCCGACGATGCTGCCGTCTTCGACGTAATGCAGCGCGGCCTGGCCGACGAGGGTCTTGAGAGCGTCTTGGGAGAGAGGAGTTTGAGGTGTCGTCATGGGCGAAAATCGCAAGCAGTTCACCCGGATTATCCCCATGTCTCTTTTGCCCTATGCGCTGGCGCGCCCTTTCCTTTTCGGCCTGGACCCCGAGGCGGCACACGACCTGACCCTGGGCATGCTCGCCCGTGGCCAGGGCACGCTGGCCCAGGCCGCCTGGAGCCAGGAGGCCGTGGCCGACCCGGTGCAGCTGGCCGGCCTCACCTTTCCCAACCGCGTAGGCCTGGCCGCCGGGCTGGACAAGAACGCCCGCTGCATCGACGCCCTGGCCGCCATGGGCTTTGGCTTCGTCGAGGTCGGCACCGTCACGCCGCGCCCGCAGCCGGGCAACCCCAAGCCGCGCATGTTCCGTCTGCCCGAGGCGCGCGCCCTCATCAACCGCCTGGGCTTCAACAACGACGGGCTGGAAGCCTTCATCGCCAACGTGCAGCGCTCGCGCGTGCGCGCCCAAAAGAGCCAACCGCTGCTGCTGGGCCTGAACATCGGCAAGAACGCCAGCACCCCCATCGAGCAGGCCACGAGCGACTACCTCATCGGCCTGAACGGCGTGTATCCGTATGCGGATTACGTCACGGTGAACATCAGCTCGCCCAACACCCAGAACCTGCGCGCGCTGCAGAGCGATGAGGCGCTGGACGCCCTGCTGTCGGCCATCGCTGCCGAACGCGAGCGGCTGGCCACAGCGCAGGGCAGGCGCGTGCCCATCTTCGTGAAGATCGCACCCGACCTGCAGCCCGAGCAGGTCGAGGTGATCGCCGCCACCCTCACCCGCCACGGCATGGACGGCGTGATCGCCACCAACACAACCGTAGCCCGCGACGCGGTGCAGGGCCTGCGCCACGCCGGCGAGACCGGTGGCCTGAGCGGCGCCCCGGTGCGCGAGGCCAGCAACAGCGTTATCCGCCAGCTGCGCGCCGCGCTGGGTCCGGCGTTTCCCATCATCGGCGTGGGCGGCGTCCTGAGCGCGCAGGACGCGGTGGACAAGATCCGCGCCGGCGCAGACGTGGTTCAGATCTACACCGGCCTGATCTACGAAGGCCCTGCGCTGGTGGTCCAGGCGGCACGCGCCCTCAAGGCGCTGCGCTGAGAAAAACAGCGGCAAAGAAAAAGGGCCGCGTGCAGCGGCCCTTTTTTCATGCAGCCCTCGATCAGCGTCGCATGCGAGCCATCAAAGGCATCAGCATGCCAGCCAGACGGATCAGCCGGCGCGGCCCGGCCAGCACCGCCACGCCGGCAACGGCGGCCACAAAGGCCGGGTGCAGCTTGGCAAACGTCAGCAGCCGCGCGGGCAGTGCCGCATCCGGATCGATCCCCTGTCGCGCCTGCACGATGGCGCGCGTTTGGCGGTAGGCCTCGCGCCGCGCGCGCAGGCGCTCGCGCTGCACCAGGATGCGGTCCAGCACCTGCTGCTGCTCGGGCGTGGGGGTGGGGAACGGTTTAGCGCTCATGGCTTACAGCTTTCCCTTGACGAGTTTCCAGTCGTTGCCCAGCTCGCGGCGCGTGAAGGCAAAGGCGTTGCCCAGCCCGCGCGCCAGCGACACCACCGTCAGCAGCACCGCCACGCAGGCCACCAGCCACCCGCCGGCCAGAAGCCAAGCGACCAAGGTCCGCTGCGGCGAGTCCCAGAACTGCACCAGCACCGCCAGCGACAGCAGCAACAGCGCCAGCACCGCCAGGGCGCCGAACAGGATGAGCATGACGATCATCTGCGCCAGACGGCGCTTCAAGTCGTCCAGCTCCAGTCGCGCCAGGGTGATGCGGTCTTCCGCAGCAATCGCGCCCTCGATGGCGGCGGCGCGCCAGCGCGCCACCCAGCCTTCCAGGCCCAGCAGGGATAGCCAGTTCATGGGCTCCTTCCTTCAGCGGGTTGTAGCGACGGCTTTAGCGGCGGGCCAGCAAAAAGCCCACCAGCGCACCCACGGCAACAGCGGCCGTGGCCACGCGCCACGGCTCGTCGTGGGCGTAGCGGTCGGCGGCGCGGGCGGCCTCACGGGCCTGCACGGCTGCATCCTGCGCGGCGCGCACGGCGGTGTCGCGCACGGTGTCGATGCCATCGTCCAGACGCTGGCGCAGCTGCTTGATCTGCGGAACGCTATCGAAATCCTTGCTGGCCAAGAGGCTACGCAGGTCACCCACCAGGCGCTCGAGTTCGTCCTGGGTCTTGGAGATGGAGTCGGATACGGAGGTCATAGCAGCCTTTCTTTGTTGTGCTCAACAGTAGAACCGCCCCCACTGCCAAACGGTGTAGGCGGGCGCCGCCAATCTTAGGCCCTGTTGTCCGCCAGCAGTCCTGTCACGTGCTCCCCGATGGCCAGCGCGCTGGTGAGGCCCGGGGATTCGATGCCGAACAGGTTGACCAGGCCCGCCACGCCGTGGTCGCGCGGGCCCTGGATCAGGAAGTCGGCAGCCGGCTCGCCGGGGCCATGAATCTTTGGGCGGATGCCGGCATAGCCCGGCAGCAGGCTGCCGTCCGGCAGTCCGGGCCAATAGCGGCGCACCTCGGCGTAAAAGCCCTCGGCGCGCCGCGGATCCACCGCCAGGTCGTCCGGACCATCGACCCACTGCACGTCCGGTCCGAAGCGCGCCTGTCCGCCCAGGTCCAGCGTCAGGTGCACGCCCAGGCCCGCGGCCTGCGGTACGGGGTAGATCAGGTGGCTGAAGGGCGCGCGGCCGGCCAGGCTGAAGTAGCTGCCCTTGGCGAAGGCTGCGTGCGGCACGTGCTGCGGCTGCAGCATGGCAAAGCGCGCCGCCAGCTGCGGTGCCTGCAGACCGGCCGCGTTGACGACGCTGCGCGCAGCCAGCAGCGTGCCGTCGGCAGCTTCCAAAACGATAGCTGCTTGCGCTTGTTCGGCGCGGCTTACAGCCGAATTGAGTGCCAAAAGGCCGCCCGCGTTCTCCAGGTCGCCCTGCAGCGACAGCATGAGGGCGTGGCTGTCCACGATGCCGGTGCTGGGCGACAGCAGCGCGGCGTGGCACTGCAGCGCGGGCTCCAGCTGCTGTGCCCGCGCGTGGCCCAGCCATTGCAGGTCGTGCACACCGCTGGCCTGCGCCCGTGCCTGGATGGCCTGCAGCGCCTGTTCCTGATCCGGTGAAGTAGCGACGATGAGCTTGCCGCAGCGCCGGTGCGGCAGGCCGCGCTCGGCCAGGTAGTCGTACAGCAGCGCCTTGCCGCGCACGCACAGCCGGCCTTTCAGCGAGCCCGGTGGGTAGTAGATCCCGGCGTGGATGACCTCACTGTTGCGCGAGCTGGTCTGGGTGCCGATGGCGTTCTCGGCCTCCAGCACCAGCACTTCACGCCCGGCCAGGGCCAGCGCGCGCGCCACGGCCAGCCCCACCACGCCCGCGCCGATGACGACGCAATCCACCTGGTCCATGCAGCCCCCTCGCCGCACGGCGGTGCGGCCATGAAAAAAGGGCCGGGAATCGCTTCCGGGCCCTTGGTTTCAAAGAAGTTTGGTGGGTGATACATGGATCGAACATGTGACCCCTGCCGTGTGAAGGCAGTGCTCTACCGCTGAGCTAATCACCCCTGGCCACGGCATGCGCCATGACCAAAAACTGGTGGGTGATACATGGATCGAACATGTGACCCCTGCCGTGTGAAGGCAGTGCTCTACCGCTGAGCTAATCACCCGCGTCGCGCTATGCGACAAGCCCGCGATTATGGCACAGGTTTCAGGCCGCGGCGGAGAAACTGCGCCAAACCGTCTTGCCGTCGCTGGCCTTGTCGATCTGCGCCAGTACGTCCTCGTGCGCGGCGAGCTCCTCGGGGGTGGGCGCCAGCACGGGCAGGGCGAACTGGCTCAGGTCCACGGCGGACAGGGGCTGGCCGTCCGCGCCGGAGCCGGCCTCGTCCATGATCAGCAGAGCATCCTGCCCACGCGTGAGGTTGATGTAGACGTCGGCCAGCAGCTCCGCGTCCAGCAGCGCGCCGTGCAGCTGGCGACCGGAGTTGTCCACGCCCAGGCGGTCGCACAGCGCGTCCAGCGAGTTGCGCTTGCCCGGGTACATCTCCTTGGCCATTGCCAGGGTGTCGGTGATGCCGGCCACGTGCTCGGCGAGCGGCGGCAGGCCGAGCAGCTCCAGCTCCTTGTCCAGGAAGCCGACGTCGAAGCTGGCGTTGTGGATGATCAGCTCGGCGCCGCGCAGGTAGTCCAGGATGTCCCGCGCGCACTCGGCGAACTTGGGCTTGTCGCGCAGGAAGTCGCTGGTGATGCCGTGCACCCGCAGCGCCTCCTCGTGGCTTTCGCGCTCGGGGTTGATGTACAGGTGCAGGTTGTTACCGGTGAGCTTGCGGTGCACCAGTTCCACGCAGCCCAGCTCGAGGATGCGGTCGCCGTCGGCGGCCGACAGGCCGGTGGTTTCCGTATCGAGGACGATCTGGCGGGTCATGGCCGATCAGTTCTCGCGCGCGTGGTTGATGGTGTATTTGGGGATTTCCACCGTCACGTCGTCCTGCGCCAGGATGGCCTGGCAGGACAGGCGCGACTGCGGCTCCAGGCCCCATGCGCGGTCCAGCAGGTCTTCTTCCTCTTCCTCGGCCTCGTTCAGAGAGTCGTAGCCCTTGCGCACGATGACGTGGCAGGTGGTGCAGGCGCAGCTCATGTCGCAGGCGTGCTCGATGTTGATGCCGCCCTCCAGCAGCGCCTCGCAGATGGAGGTGCCGGCCGGGGCACTGATCTCGGTGCCCTCGGGGGCGTATTCGGGATGGGGCAGGATCTTGATGACGGGCATGGTGCTTGTCGTGTGCTTTCTTTGCGTTCTCTCGTGCGTCAGAGCGTGTCCACGCTCTTGCCGGCCAGGGCCTGGCGGATGCCGCGGTTCATGCGCTGGGCGGCAAAGCCTTCGGTGCCCTTGGCCAGGGCGGCGGTGGCGGCTTCCACCTCGGCAGCGCCCGCATCCTGCTGCAGCGCGGCGCGCAGCGCCTGCATCAGCGTGTCGATGGCGGCGCGCTCGGCGGCGTCCAGCACGTCGCCGTCCGCATCCAGGGCGCTTTGCGTGGCGATCAGCAGGCGGTCGGCGTCCACGCGCGCCTCGGCGAGGGCGCGGGCCTGCATGTCCTGCTGCGCGGTGGCAAAGCCTTCCTGCAGCATGCGGGCGATCTGCTCGTCCGAAAGGCCGTACGACGGCTTCACGTCGATGCGCGCCTCCACCCCGCTGCCCTGCTCGCGCGCGCTCACGCTCAGCAGGCCGTCGGCGTCCACCGTGAAGGTCACGCGGATGCGTGCCGCGCCTGCCGCCATGGGCGGAATGCCGCGCAGCTCGAAGCGCGCCAGGCTGCGGCAGTCCGCCACCAGGTCGCGCTCGCCCTGCACCACGTGGATGGCCAGGGCCGTCTGGCCGTCCTTGTAGGTGGTGAAGTCCTGCGCCTTGGCGGTGGGGATGGTCTCGTTGCGCTGCACGATGCGCTCCACCAGGCCGCCCATGGTCTCTAGCCCCAACGACAGCGGGATCACGTCCAGCAGCAGCAGATCACCGGCGTTGTCATTGCCGGCCAGCTGGTTGGCCTGGATGGCGGCGCCCAGGGCCACGACCTCGTCCGGGTTAAGGTTGGTCAGCGGCTCGCGGCCGAAGAAGTCGGCTACGGCGCGGCGCACCTGGGGCATGCGCGTGGAGCCGCCCACCAGCACCACGCCCTGCACCTCGTCGCGCCCGATTTGGGCGTCGCGCAGCGCACGGCGCACGGCGGCCAGCGAGCGCTGGGTCAGCGCCTCGGTGGCTGCGGCGAAGTCGGCGCGGTTGACATCCAATTGGTGGTTTACGCCCGCCAGCTCTGCGCTGAACGCTACGGTTTCGTGAGCAGTCAGGGCCTCCTTGCAAGCCCGCGCGGCCAGGCGCACGGCGGCCTTGTCGGCGGGCGTGTCGGCGCTCAGGCCCAGGCGCTGCAGGGCCCAGGCGGCCAGGGCGGCGTCGTAGTCGTCGCCGCCCAGGGCCGAGTCGCCGCCGGTGGCGATGACCTCGAACACGCCGCGGGTCAGGCGCAGGATGGAGATGTCGAAGGTGCCGCCGCCCAGGTCGTAGACGGCATAGACGCCCTCGGCAGCGTTGTCCAGCCCGTAGGCGATGGCCGCGGCCGTGGGCTCGTTGATCAGGCGCAGCAGGTGCAGGCCGGCCAGCTGGGCGGCGTCCTTGGTGGCCTGGCGCTGGGCGTCGTCGAAGTAGGCGGGCACGGTGATGACGGCGCCGTACAGGTCGGCGTCGAAGCTGTCCTCGGCGCGCTGGCGCAGCGTGGCCAGGATCTCGGCACTGACCTCCACCGGCGACTTGATGCCGTCAGCCGTCTGCAGGCTGAGCATGCCGCCCTCGCCCGGCGCCTGCGGCGGCACGAAGTCGTACGGCAGGCTGGCGCGGTCGGCAATATCACCCAGCGCGCGACCCATGAAGCGCTTGGCCGAGGCGATGGTATTGGCCGCGTCCTGGCGCTGTGCATCGAGCGCCGCATAGCCGATCTGCCGCCCGCCGCCCTGCAGGTAGCGCACCACGGAGGGCAGCAGCACCCGGCCCTGCTCGTCCGGCAGGCACTCGGCCGTGCCGCTTTTCACCGCGGCCACCAGCGAGTGGGTGGTGCCCAGGTCGATGCCGACGGCGATGCGCCGCTGGTGCGGGTCGGGCGACTGGCCGGGTTCGGAGATCTGCAAAAGCGCCATGTCGTTGTTTCTTGTTCCGTGGATTCTTGGGGCAACCCGTTATTGTCCCTGCTGCTCCCGGCGCAGTTCGATATCGCGGCCGAATCGCGCAATGAACATGAGGGCTCTGACTTCGCGGGCGGCGCCCGCCCAGTCCTGTTGCTCGTCGATGAGCTGCTGCAGCCGGGTGGTGGCGGCGCGGCGCTCGCCGTCCATGTCGTCCTCCAGCGCGTCCAGCTGGGCGGGGGACTCGGCCTCTTCCAGGGCCTCGCGCCACTGCATCTGCTGCATCAAAAACTGCGCCGGCATGGCTGTGTTGTCCTCCGCGCGGATGGGCGCCCCGTGCAGCTCGCACAGGTAGGCGGCGCGCTTGAGCGGGTCTTTTAGGCGCTGGTAGGCCTCGTTGATGCGCACCGACCACTGCATGGCCACGCGCTGCGCGGCCGGCCCCTGGGCGGCGAAGCGGTCGGGGTGGGCCTCGCGCTGCAGCTCCTTCCAGCGCGCGTCCAGCTGGGCGCGGTCCTGCGCGAAGCGGCGCGGCACGGCGAACAGTTCGAAATCGTCGGATTGCAGGTTCATATCAAAAATGTGAGCAGCTGCCGCTTTTCCAGAGCTGTTTTGCGATGGTTTTCATGGTCAAAACCCCGATATTCAAGCGCGAGCAGCTATTGTTTCTGAAGCACCATCCCCAAAAAAAACCGCCAGCACGCGACGCGATGGCGGTTCGTACGGCGGGCGCACCGGCAGCGCGGCCCGGCTCTTCAGACGCGGAAGCTCTCCCCGCAGCCGCAGCGGTCGCGCTCGTTGGGGTTGTTGAACCTGAAGCCCTCGTTCAGCCCCTCGCGCACGAAGTCCAGCTCGGTGCCGTCGATGTAGGCCAGGCTCTTGGGGTCGATCATGAGCTTCACGCCGTGGTCCTCGAACACCACGTCGGCCGGGTCCTGCTCGTCCACGTACTCCAGCTTGTAGGCCAGGCCGGAGCAGCCCGTGGTCTTGATGCCCAGCCGCACGCCCACGCCCTTGCCGCGACGCGACAGATAGCGCGTCACATGCCGGGCGGCGGCTTCGGTCAGGGTGATGGCCATGTGCGCCGCTCCTGTCGTCAGGCCAGCGCTTCGGCAGTGGCGCCGTGCTTGGCCTTGTAGTCGTTCACGGCGGCCTTGATGGCATCCTCGGCCAGGATGGAGCAGTGGATCTTCACGGGCGGCAGCGCCAGCTCCTGTGCGATCTCGCTGTTCTTCAGCGCAGCGGCCTCGTCCAGCGTCTTGCCCTTGACCCATTCGGTCACCAGCGACGACGAGGCAATGGCCGAGCCGCAGCCGTAGGTCTTGAAGCGCGCGTCCTCGATCACGCCGGTGTCGGGGTTGACCTTGATCTGCAGCTTCATCACGTCGCCGCATGCCGGTGCGCCGACCATGCCGGTGCCGACCGTTTCGTCGCCCTTGTCGAACGAGCCGACGTTGCGCGGGTTTTCGTAGTGGTCGATAACCTTGTCAGAGTAAGCCATGGTGTCGTTCTCCTATTCCTTGTCTTGCCGCAATCAGTGGGCCGCCCACTGGATGGTGCTCAGATCGACACCGTCCTGGAACATCTCCCACAGCGGGCTCAATTCGCGCAGCTTGGCCACGTTGTGGCGAATGGTCTGCACGGCGTAATCGATCTCTTCCTCAGTCGTGAAGCGGCCGATGGTCATGCGCAGGCTGCTGTGCGCCAGCTCGTCGCTGCGACCCAATGCGCGCAGCACGTAGCTGGGCTCCAGACTGGCCGAGGTGCAGGCCGAGCCGCTGGAAACCGCCAGGCCCTTGATGCCCATGATCAGCGACTCGCCCTCGACGTAGTTGAAGCTCATGTTCAGGTTGTGCGGCACCCGGCGTTCCAGGTCGCCGTTGATGAACACCTGCTCCACGTCCTTCAGGCCGTTCAGCAGGCGTTGCTGAAGGGCGCGCACCTTGGCCGCGTCCTGCGCCATCTCGTCTTTGGCGATGCGGAAGGCCTCGCCCATGCCGACGATCTGGTGCGTAGGCAGCGTGCCCGAGCGCATGCCGCGCTCATGGCCGCCGCCGTGCATCTGCGCCTCCAGACGCACGCGCGGCTTGCGGCGCACGTACAGCGCGCCGATGCCCTTGGGGCCATAGGTCTTGTGCGAGGCCAGGCTCATCAGGTCCACGGGCAGCTGCTTGACGTCGATCTCGACCTTGCCGGTGGCCTGGGCCGCATCGACGTGCAGCAGCACGCCCTTTTCGCGGCAGATGGCGCCGATGGCCGGAATGTCCTGGATCACGCCGATCTCGTTGTTCACGAACATGACGCTGGCAAGAACCGTGTCCGGACGAATGGCGGCCTTGAAGACTTCCAGATCCAGCAGGCCGTTTTCCTGCACGTCCAGGTAGGTCACCTCAAAGCCCTGGCGCTCCAGCTCACGCATCACGTCCAGCACGGCCTTGTGCTCGGTCTTGACGGTGATCAGGTGCTTGCCCTTGCCCTGGTAGAAGTGCGCAGCGCCCTTGATGGCCAGGTTGTTGGACTCGGTCGCACCGCTGGTCCAGACGATTTCGCGCGGGTCAGCGCCGATCAGGTCGGCCACTTGGCCGCGGGCCTTTTCCACGGCTTCTTCCGCCTCCCAACCCCAGGCATGGCTGCGCGACGCCGGGTTGCCGAAGTGCTCGCGCAGCCAGGGGATCATCGCGTCCACGACGCGCGGGTCCACGGGGGTCGTCGCGCCGTAGTCGAGGTAGATGGGAAAGTGCGGGGTCATGTCCATGGCTGGCTCAGGCTGCTTCCGGCTGGCGTTGTGTTGTTATCGGGATCGAATGCTTTACGACTTGGCAAACGCATTGCAGGTCTTCACGACTTGGCAAACGCGTTGCCAAGGGCGAACACCGAGTTGGGGGCGTTCACGCGGATGGGCTTGACCACGGGCGTGGTCGAGATGGCGCGGCGCGTGACCGGCTTGTCCTCGATCTGGATGCCCTTGGCCAGCTGCTCGTCCACCAGCTTTTGCAGCGTGACCGAGTCCAGGAACTCGACCATGCGCTGGTTCAGCGCGGCCCACAGCTCGTGCGTCATGCAGCGGCCGGCTTCGCCCAGGCAGTTTTCCTTGCCACCGCATTGCGTGGCGTCAATAGGCTCATCCACCGAGACGATAATATCGGCCACGGTGATATCGCCTGCCTTGCGGGCCAGCGTGTAGCCGCCACCGGGGCCACGGGTGGACTCCACCAGCTCATGGCGGCGCAGCTTGCCGAACAGCTGCTCCAGATACGAAAGGGAAATCTGCTGGCGCTGGCTGATTGCCGCCAGCGTGACGGGGCCGTTGTTCTGGCGCAGGGCCAGGTCAATCATGGCGGTGACCGCAAAACGGCCTTTGGTGGTGAGACGCATCGCAAGCTCCTTCAAGGTCAGGCTTGATCGTTATGAAAAGCCGTGGGGCAGCAGCCTGCGCTGGCCTTCGGCACCGTCCCCGCCCTTCTTGCCCCATGCACGCGGTCTAGGGGTTTGCTCTCAGTCGTGGGGTTGTTTTTTTCTGAATGTGTGAGGCGATTGTAGCACAAATCCCGATCTTTTTTGTCGGGTAAGTGAACTCATCAGTCACATTTCTCCCTCAACGGTCACACCACGGCGTGGTCCCCGCCGTGGGCGCCGAATACGCGGTCCTTCAACCGGGCCAACTGGTCGCGCGTGCGTGCCGCCTGTTCGAACTCCAGGTTGCGCGCGTGTTCCAGCATGCGCTTTTCCAGCCGCTTGATCTCGCGCGCGATGTCCTTTTCCGACATCTCGTCCAGCTCCGCCTGGCGGGCGGCATCCTGCTCCAGGCGGTGCGCCTCCTGGCCGGCCTTTTCGCTGTATACGCCGTCGATCAGGTCGCGCACCTGCTTGACGATGCTGCGCGGCGTGATGCCCATGGCCTCGTTGTGCGCGATCTGCTTGGCGCGGCGGCGCTCGGTCTCGCCGATGGCCTTCTTCATCGAGTCCGTGACCCGGTCCGCATACAGGATGGCCATGCCGTTGAGGTTGCGTGCCGCGCGGCCTATGGTCTGGATCAGGCTGCGCTCGGCGCGCAGGAAGCCCTCCTTGTCCGCATCCAGGATGGCCACCAGCGACACCTCGGGAATGTCCAGCCCCTCGCGCAGCAGGTTGATGCCCACCAGCACGTCGAACGCACCCAGGCGCAGGTCACGGATGATCTCCACCCGCTCCACCGTGTCGATGTCCGAGTGCAGGTAGCGCACCTTGACACCGTTGTCGGTCAGGTAGTCGGTCAGCTGCTCGGCCATGCGCTTGGTCAGCGTGGTGATCAGCACGCGCTCGTGCTTGTCCACGCGCAGCCGGATCTCCTGCAGCACGTCGTCCACCTGGTGGGTGGCGGGGCGCACCTCCACCAGCGGGTCCACCAGACCGGTGGGGCGTACCACCTGGTCCACCACCTGGCCGGAATGCTCCTTTTCGTAGTCCGCCGGCGTGGCCGACACGAAGATCACCTGACGCATGCGCGCCTCGAACTCCTCGAACTTGAGCGGCCGGTTGTCCAGCGCCGAGGGCAGGCGGAAGCCGAATTCCACCAGCGTGGTCTTGCGCGAGCGGTCGCCGTTGTACATGGCGCTGAGCTGCCCGATCATCTGGTGGCTCTCGTCCAGGAACATGAGGGCATCCTTGGGCAGGTAGTCCGTGAGCGTGCTGGGCGGCTGGCCGGGCGCAGAGCCCGACAGGTGGCGCGTGTAGTTCTCGATGCCCTTGCAGTGCCCGACCTCGCTGAGCATCTCCAGGTCGAAGCGCGTGCGCTGCTCCAGGCGCTGGGCCTCGACCAGCTTGCCCTCGCGCTCGAAGAAGTTCAGGCGCTCGGCCAGCTCGGCCTTGATGGTGTCCACGGCGGTCAGCACCTTGTCGCGCGGGGTCACGTAATGGCTGCTGGGGTAGACCGTGAAGCGCGGGATCTTCTGCTGGATGCGCCCGGTGAGCGGGTCGAACAGCTGCAGGCTCTCCACCTCGTCGTCGAACAGCTCGATGCGCACGGCCAGCTCGGAGTGCTCCGCCGGGAAGACGTCGATGGTGTCGCCGCGCACACGGAACTTGCCACGGGAAAAGTCCTGGTCGTTCCTCTGGTACTGCATGCGGATCAGCTGCGCGATCACGTCGCGCTGACCCAGCTTGTCCCCGGTGCGCAGCGTCATGATCATGCGGTGGTAGCTCTCGGGCTCGCCGATGCCGTAGATGGCCGACACCGTCGCCACGATGACCACGTCGCGCCGCTCCAGGATGCTCTTGGTGCACGACAGGCGCATCTGCTCGATGTGCTCGTTGATGGCGCTGTCTTTTTCGATGAACAGGTCGCGCTGGGGCACGTAGGCCTCGGGCTGGTAGTAGTCGTAGTAGCTGACGAAGTACTCCACCGCGTTCTTCGGGAAGAACTCGCGAAACTCGCTGTACAGCTGCGCGGCCAGCGTCTTGTTGGGCGCAAAGATGATGGCCGGCCGGCCCAGCCGAGCGATCACGTTGGCCATGGTGAAGGTCTTGCCCGAGCCGGTCACGCCCAGCAGGGTCTGAAACACCTCGCCGTCCTGCACGCCCTCCACCAGCCGCTCGATCGCCTCGGGCTGGTCGCCCGCCGGCGGATAGGGCTGGTAGAGCTGAAAGGGCGAGCCGGGGTACTGGACGAACTGCCCGCCCTCGGTGGCCGGCTCGGTGATGACTTCATGCATGGTGGCGGGGCGAACGCGCGCGGCGCATCGCCGTAAAATTGATGGTTGGCTGTGCGACAGCTTAGACAGCTTACCTAAGGCCGCCCGCCCGCAATTCCACCCCTTCGAGGACTTTCCATGTCTCTGTTTTCCGCCGTCGAAATGGCGCCCCGCGATCCCATCCTGGGCCTGAACGAACAATTCAACGCCGACCCCAACCCCAAGAAGGTCAACCTGGGCGTGGGCGTGTACTTCGACGACAACGGAAAGCTGCCCCTGCTGGCCTGTGTGCAGGCGGCCGAAAAGGCCATGATGGACAAGCCCGCCGCGCGCGGCTACCTGCCCATCGACGGCATTGCCGCCTACGACAGCGCCGTCAAGGCGCTGGTCTTCGGCGCCGATTCCGACGTGGTCCAATCCGGCCGCGTGGCCACCGTGCAGGCCATCGGTGGCACGGGCGGCCTGAAGATCGGCGCAGACTTCCTCAAGAAGCTCAACCCGAACGCCAAGGTGCTGATCTCCGACCCCAGCTGGGAAAACCACCGTGCGCTGTTCACCAACGCCGGCTTCGAGGTCGGCACCTACGCCTACTACGACGCGGCCACGCGCTCGGTGAACTTCGACGGCATGCTGGCCGACCTGCGCGCCGCCGCCCCCGGCACCATCGCAGTGCTGCATGCCTGCTGCCACAACCCCACCGGCTACGACCTGACGCCCGCCCAGTGGGACGAGGTGGTGAAGGTGGTCAAGGAGCGCGGCCTGGTCGCCTTTCTGGACATGGCCTACCAGGGCTTCGGCCACGGTATCAAGGAGGACGGCGCCGTCATCGGCAAGTTCGTCGCTGCCGGCCTGAACATCTTCGTGTCCACGTCGTTTTCCAAGAGCTTTTCGCTGTACGGCGAGCGCGTGGGCGCCCTGTCGGTGGTGGCCGCGGACAAGGACGAGGCCGCGCGCGTGCTGTCGCAGCTGAAGATCGTCGTGCGCACCAACTATTCCAACCCGCCCACGCACGGCGGCGCAGTGGTGGCTGCGGTGCTGAACGACCCGCAGCTGCGTGCGCAGTGGGAGCAGGAGCTGGGCGACATGCGCGTACGCATCAAGGCCATGCGCCAGAAACTGGTCGATGGCCTGAAGGCCGCCGGCGTGCAGCAGGACATGTCCTTCATCACCCAGCAGATCGGCATGTTCAGCTATTCCGGTCTGTCCAAGGACCAGATGGTGCGCCTGCGCAGCGAGTTCGGCGTCTACGGCACCGACACCGGTCGCATGTGCGTGGCCGCGCTCAACAGCAAGAACATCGACTATGTGTGCGAATCCATCGCCAAGGTCATGTAAGGCCTGCCCCAACGCTTCTGACTGAACCGCCTTCGGGCGGTTTTTTCATGGCTGGCAGGGAGGCACGGCACTATGGAAACAATAGCTGCTTGCGCTTGCCCCGCCTGGTCTTGAGGCCGATTTGACTACTATTGTTGCATCCGGTGCGGCCACGTCCGACAGCCACCGCGTACCGGCCCTGACACGGCCGCCCGCGCTGCAAAGCTCCAATAGGCAGCAATCATTTCAGCCGGAGACCTGTGCCATGAACCCTTTCGTCCTCACCCCCGAAATGACTTCCGCCTCCGGCACCTTCTATCCGACCGGATACGTCTTTGCGTTGTTCAAGGACGAAGATGCTGCGCGAAAGGCCGGGCAGGCCCTGTCCGACGGGGGGCACGTCGACGTGGCTCATGCCCGCCCACAGGAGATCCTGGAGCACGTCGTGCGCACCCTGGGCAATGCCGACACCCCCCTGCCCTCGGTGGGCGCGGAAGGCGTGATCGTGCGCCGCATTGCCGAATTGGCCAGCGGCGGCTGCCACGCTCTGCTGTTTGAGGCCGCGGACGACGACACGCCCGACAGCCTGCGCGACCTGCTGCAGGCGCAGGCAGCCCTGGCGGCTTTTTATTACCGTCGGCTGATCATCGAAGATCTGATCACTGCACCTGCCTGATGGAGGCAGGCGGGGTCTCAGCCGCGCCGCCCCTGCGCCTTGCCCTTGGGACCAGCGACTGGCCCGCCCTTGCGGCCTGCCGGCGCCGTGCCCGCGCGCGGCGGCAGGCCCGTGTGCTGTGTCAGCACACGGCCACGCTGCGGTTGGGAGGCTCCCGTTACCCCTCTGGCGCCCGGTGCCGACGTGGCCGCCGTGCTGTTCTTGCGCCGTGCGGACTGGTAGCCGCCATCCGTCAGCGGTTGGAAGGTCGGGATCAGGTGATGCTTGCCATTACCGATCAGGTCGGCACGGCCCATGTTCTTCAGCGCCTCGCGCAGCAGCGGCCAGTTGTTCGGGTCGTGGTAGCGCAGGAAGGCCTTGTGCAGGCGGCGCCGGCGCTCGCCGCGCACCACGTCCACCGTCTCCTCGGCCTCGTCGCGCATGTGGCGGCGCACGCGCGTGAGGGGGTTGCGACCGCTGTGGTACATGGCCGTAGCCGTGGCCATGGGGCTGGGATAGAACGCCTGCACCTGGTCGGCGCGAAAGCCGTTCTTCTTCAGCCAGACGGCCAGGTGCAGCATGTCCTCGTCGGTCGTGCCAGGGTGAGCGGCGATGAAGTAGGGAATCAAAAACTGCTTCTTGCCCGCCTCTTCGCTGTATTTTTCGAACAGCTGCTTGAAGCGGTCGTAGTTGCCGATACCCGGCTTCATCATCTTGGACAGCGGCCCGGCCTCGGTATGCTCGGGCGCGATCTTGAGGTAGCCGCCCACGTGGTGCTGCACCAGCTCGCGCACGTACTCGGGCGACTGCACGGCCAGGTCATAACGCAGACCCGAGCCGATCAGAATCTTCTTGATGCCCGGCAGCTCGCGCGCGCGGCGGTAGATCTTGATGAGTGGGTCGTGGTCGGTGTGCAGGTTCTGGCAGATGCCGGGGAAGACGCAGCTGGGCTTGCGGCAGGCGGCTTCGATCTGCGGATCGCGGCAGCCCAGACGGTACATGTTGGCCGTGGGCCCTCCTAAGTCGGAGATGGTGCCGGTAAAGCCCTTGACCTTGTCGCGGATGTCCTGCACCTCGGCAATGATGGACTCCTCGGACCGGCTCTGGATGATGCGCCCCTCGTGCTCGGTGATGGAGCAAAAGGTGCAGCCGCCAAAGCACCCGCGCATGATGTTGATGGAGGCGCGGATCATCTCCCACGCCGGAATCTTGGTCGCGCCGTCGAAGCCGCCCTTCTCGTCCGCATAGCGCGGGTGCGGGTTGCGTGCGTACGGCAGGCCGAAAACCCAGTCCATCTCGGCGGTGGTCAGCGGAATGGGCGGCGGGTTCAGCCAGACATCACGCGCGGCCGTGCCCTCGCCGTGCGCCTGCACCAGCGCGCGGGCGTTGCCGGGATTGGTCTCCAGGTGCAGTACGCGGTTGGCGTGGGCGTACAGCACCGGGTCACTCTTCACTTTCTCGAAGCTGGGCAGGCGGATCACCGTCAGCTCGCGCGGCGGCTGGGCGCCCTTGCGGCGCAGGCCGGGGTTGGGCACGAACTGGATCACCGATTCAGAGCTTTTTTGGCCTCCAGCGCTTGCCTGGCTTGCGCTGGCAGCTCCTGAATCAGGAGCATCCTCGCGCGAGCAGGCCTGGCCTTGCGTGGCGGCCTGCTCGGCCGTGGTCATGTAGGGGTTGATAGGCGGCTCGACCGCGCCGGGCTCGTCCACGCTGGTGGAGTCCAGCTCGAACCAGCCCTCAGGGCTGCTGCGGCGCACGAAGGCGGTGCCGCGCACGTCGGTGATGCTCTCCACCGGCTCGCGCCGCGCCAGGCGGTGCGCCACCTCGACCAGCGCCCGCTCGGCGTTGCCATACAGCAGCAGGTCGCACTTGGCGTCCACCACCATGGAACGGCGCACCTTGTCGCTCCAATAGTCGTAGTGGGCGATGCGGCGCAAGGACCCTTCGATGCCGCCCAGCACGATGGGCACGTCCTTGAAGGCCTCGCGGCAACGCTGGCTGTAGACGATGGCCGCACGGTCGGGGCGCTTGCCGCCCACGTCGCCGGGGGTGTAGGCGTCGTCGCTGCGGATTTTGCGGTCCGCCGTGTAGCGGTTGATCATGGAATCCATGTTGCCCGCTGTCACGCCCCAGAACAGGTTGGGCTTGCCCAGCGCCTTGAAGGCCTCGGCGCTGGTCCAGTCCGGCTGGGCGATGATGCCCACGCGAAAGCCCTGGGCCTCAAGCACGCGCCCGATCACCGCCATGCCGAAGCTGGGGTGGTCCACATACGCGTCGCCGGTGACCAGCACCACGTCGCAGCTGTCCCAGCCCAGCTGCTCCATTTCGGCGCGGCTCATGGGCAGATAGGGCGCGGTGCCAAAGCGCTTGGCCCAGTACGGGCGGTAGCTGGTCAGCGGCTTGGCGGGGCGCGGGAAGAAGGAAACGTCGGCAAAGGCGTTCATCGGCGGGCTTTCGAGCGGGGCCGGACATTCTAGGAGGCCCTCCTTGCCGGCGCTGGCGCGCGGTTATAGGCGCGGCGCCGGCCGGCGCCGCGGGGTTAAGCTCGGCCGGCCCATGTCCTACTCACTCAGCGCCCCGGCCCATCACGAACTGGTCATCAAGAAAAGTCGCTTCATCGCCTGCGTGCAGCCCGTGGACGGGCGCGCCCAGGCGCAGGCCGTGGTGGACGGATTGCGGCGCGAGCACCCTGGCGCCGCCCACGTGTGCTGGGCGCTGCTGGCCGGCGGGCAGTCGGCCGCGGTGGACGACGGCGAGCCCAGCGGCACGGCCGGGCGGCCCATGCTGGACGTGCTGCGCCACCAGCAGCTGGAGGGCGTGCTGGCCACGGTGGTGCGCTACTTCGGCGGCGTCAAGCTGGGCGCGGGCGGCCTGGTGCGTGCCTATACCGACAGCGTGGCCCAGGCCCTGCTGGGCGTCGAGAAGGTGCCGCGCCAGCGCATGGTCCAGCTGTGCCCCAGCGTGCCCTACCCGCTTGAAGGCCTGCTGCGCCGCGAGATCGCCGCCGCCGGCGCGCAGCTGCTGGACGTGCGCCATGCCTCGCAGGTCACGTTCACCCTGTCGCTGCCGGAAGCGCAGGCGGCGCCCTTCGCCGCGCGCCTGGACGAGCTGGCCAGCGGCCGGGTGGCCTGGCTGCCGGCGGACTGACGTGCGCCGGCACGCGGACCTTGGCATGCCGGACTACAGCCGCGCACCGGCGCGGCGTGGACACTGACCTGCCCGACCGCTCTGCCCTATGAACCAGACTCTCGACACCCTCATCATCGGCGCCGGCACCGCCGGGCTGGCCGCGCTGCGCGAGGTGCGCAAGCGCACGGACAACTTCCTCATCGCCAACGAAGGGCCCTGGGGCACGACCTGCGCCCGCGTGGGCTGCATGCCCTCCAAGATGCTGGTGGAGGCCGCCAATGCCCTGCACACGCGCGAGCGCTTCGACACCTTCGGCCTGCGCGGCGGCAAGGATCTGCGCGCCGACCTGCCGGCCGTGCTGCAGCGCGTGCGTGCGCTGCGCGACGAGTTCGTCGCGGGCACCATCCGCGCCAGCGACGCGGGCGGCAAGGCCGTCTCCGGCCGTGCGCGGCTGCTGGACGCGCAGCGCGTAGAGGTCGCCGGCCGCACCTACCGCACGCGCAGCGTCATCGTGGCTACGGGCTCGCGCCCGGTGGTGCCCGCCGACTGGCTGGCTTTTGGCGACCGCATCCTGACCACCGACACGCTGTTCGAGCAACCCACCCTGGGCCCGCGCATGGCCGTGATCGGCCTGGGCAGCATAGGCACCGAGATGGCGCAGGCATTAGCGCGCCTGGGCGTGGAGGTAGTGGCCTTTGTCACCAGCGAGCGCGTGGCCGGCCTGCGCGACGAGGCTGTCAACGCGACGCTGTACGAGCGCCTGAAGGGAGAGTTCGCCATCAGCGTGGGCGAGCATGCCGAGCTGCGCGAGCTGGCCGGCGGCATCGAGGTGAGCAATGGCAAGACCACCGTGGTGGTCGACCAGGTGCTGGCCGCCATGGGCCGCACGCCCAACATCGAATACCTGGGGCTGGACACGCTCGGGCCGGTGCTGGACGAGCGCGGCCTGCCGCCCGTGGATCCGTGCACGCTGCAGATCGGCGACACGCCGGTGTTCCTGGCTGGCGATGTGGACCGCGACCGCCCGCTGCTGCACGAGGCCGCGGACGAGGGCCACATGGCCGGCATCAATGCGGTGCTGGCCGCACAGGGCCGGCCCCTGCGGCACTTTCGTCGGCGCGTACCGCTGGCCATCACCTTTTCCGATCCGCAGGCGGCCAGCGTCGGCATGGCCTATGCGCAATTGCAAAAGCAACCGCACCTGGTGGGCGAGGTGGATTTTTCGCGCCAGGGCCGTGCCCGCGTGGCCCTGCGCAACGCCGGCCTGCTGCGCGTGTATGCCGAGCCGCAGACGGGTCGCCTGCTGGGTGCGCAGATGTGCGCGCCCTCGGGCGAACACCTGGCCCAGCTGCTGGCCCTTGCCATTGACCGCGAGCTGACGGTGCGGGACCTGCTGCGCATGCCCGTCTACCACCCCACGCTGGAGGAAGGCCTGCGCACCGCGCTACGCCAGCTGTCGCGCCAGCTGCCGTCGGGCAACGACTCGGACCTGTCGGACTGCGAGAACCTGGGCGCCAGCGCCCTGGACTGAACGCTAGCGCAGCCGCGCCGGCGACAGCGCCTCGGGCACCACGCCCTCGCGCACCAGGCCTGGGTGCAGCGGCTCGCCCAGCAGCAGGTTGCGCGCCAGCAAGGCGGCGCCGGCCGCGCTCTGGATGCCATAGCCACCCTGGGCGGCCAGCCAGAAGAAGCCATCCGTACCCGCGTCAGGGCCGATGACCAGGTCGCCGTCGGCGACGAAAGAGCGCAGCCCGGCCCAGGTGCGCGTCGGGCGGCGGATCTGAAACAGCGTCCTCTCCTCGATGCGGTGGATACCGAGGGCCACGTCCAGCTCCTCAGGCACCACGTCGTGCGGCGGCACCGGGTCGGCGTTGGCCGGCGAGCCCAGCAGTTGGCCGGCGTCGGGCTTGAAGTACCACTGCTCGTCGATGTCGATGGCTGCCGGCCAGGCCGCGGCCTGCATGCCCGCTGGCACGGGGAAGGTGAAGGCCGTGCGCCGGCGCGGCTGCAGGCCGATGGGCGCCACGCCGGCCAGGCGCGCCAGCTCGTCGGCCCAGGCACCGGCGGCGTTCACTACCGCGCCTGCGCGCAGCACTTCCCCACTGGCCAGCGTGACGGCCCAGCCGCCTGGGGCGCGCTGCAGCGCGGTGACTTCGGCATCCGTGCGCAGCACGGCGCCGCGCCGTCGCGCGCCGCGCAGGTAGCCCTGGTGCAGCGCATGCACGTCGATGTCGGCGGCATCGGGCTCCAGCATGCCGGCGGCCACGGCCTCGGGCCTCAGGCAGGGCAACAGGGCCAGCAGCTCGTCGCGCGTGAGCAGACGCACGGCCGGGTTGCGCCGGCGCGCGTCTTCGAAGGCTGCATGCAGCGCCGGCAGTTGCTGCGGCCCCGCCACATAGGCCACGCCGCGCGGGGTGAGGATGGGGGCGTCCCCGAACTCCGGCGGCGGCGCGTCGTAGAAGGCGCGGCTGGCGCGCGTCAAGGCCTGGATGTTGGGCGTGCCGTAAGTGGCGCTGTAGAGCGCCGCCGAGCGACCGGTGGTGTGGTAGCCGGGCTGGGATTCGCGCTCCAGCAGCAGCACGCGCCGCGTCGCAGCCAGTTCCCAGGCTACGGACGCACCGGCAATGCCCGCGCCGATGACCACGAAGTCGCAATCGCTATTTGCCTGCGCCATGCTGCACCCTTGCAAAACACCCGATCGTAGTGCCTGCAATCTCCCTGGCACAGATGCGGGCACCTCATCGGACTGGGCAGAAAAACAAAAGATGCATATTATGTGAATATTAAAACAAGCAGCCCATGCCATGAACGTCCTGCCTGACTCTTCCACCAGCCCCGCCGCTGCCGACCCGCTGGCGCAGGCCCTGCAGCGGCCCTACCAGCATGGCTTCGTCACCGACGTCGAGTCCGACGCGCTGCCGCCCGGACTGGACGAGGACACCATCCGTGCCATCTCGCGCAAGAAGCGGGAGCCGCAGTTTTTGCTCGACTGGCGCCTGGCCGCCTTCGAGCGCTGGCGCACGATGGAGCTGCCGCACTGGGCGCATCTGAAGATCGAGCCCATCGACTTCCAGGCGCTCAGCTACTATTCGGCCCCCAAGTCGCTGAAAGACGCGCCCAAGAGTCTGGACGAGGTCGACCCCAAGCTGCTGGAGACCTATGAAAAGCTCGGCGTGCCGCTGCACGAGCGCGCGCGCCTGGCGGGCGTGGCGGTGGACGCGGTGTTCGACTCGGTCTCGGTGGGAACGACGTTTCGCAAGCAGCTGGCGGACGTGGGCGTGCTCTTTTGCTCGTTCTCGCACGCGGTGCAAAACCACCCCGACCTGGTCGAGAAATATCTGGGCAGCGTGGTGCCGCAGGGCGACAACTTCTACGCTGCACTGAACTCCGCCGTGTTCTCCGACGGCTCGTTCGTCTACATCCCCAAGGGCGTGAAGTGCCCCATGGAGCTGTCGTCCTACTTCCGCATCAATGCGCAGAACACGGGCCAGTTCGAGCGCACGCTGATCATTGCCGAGGAAGGCAGCTCGGTGAGCTATCTGGAGGGCTGCACCGCCCCGCAGCGCGACGAGAACCAGCTGCACGCCGCCGTGGTCGAGCTGATCGCGCATGACGACGCCTTCATCAAATATTCCACGGTGCAGAACTGGTACCCCGGCGACGAACACGGGCGCGGAGGCATCTACAACTTCGTGACCAAGCGCGGCCTGGCCGCCGGCAAGCGCTCGCGCATCGCCTGGACGCAGATCGAGACCGGCTCGGCCATCACCTGGAAGTACCCCAGTGTGGTGCTGCGCGGCGAGGAATCGAACGGCGAATTCCATTCGATCGCCGTGTCCAACCACTTCCAGCAGGCGGACACCGGCACCAAGATGATCCACCTGGGCAAGAACACCACCAGCCGCATCGTCTCCAAGGGCATCAGCGCCGGCCACGCGCAAAACAGCTACCGCGGGCTGGTGCGCATCAACCCCGGCGCAGCGGGTGCGCGCAACCACACGCAGTGCGACTCGCTGCTCATCGGCCCGGACTGCGGCGCCCACACCTTTCCCTACGTGGACACAGCGCGCGGCGATGCCGTGGTCGAGCACGAGGCGACGACCACGCGCATCTCCGAGGAGCGGCTGTTTTATTGCCAGCAGCGCGGCATCGACCCAGCGGACGCCACGGCGCTGATCGTCGGCGGCTTTTGCCAAGCGGTGCTGGAAGAGCTTCCCATGGAATTCGCCCTGGAAGCCAAGGCGCTGCTGGCCGTCTCCCTCGAAGGCGCGGTGGGTTAAGCATGAAAAACGACTCTAGCGCTTACCAAACAAGCGCGAGCAGCTATCAAATTTGAAGGAAACCACGATGACCACAACCACCCCCCTGCTGCAGGTGCGCGACCTGCGCGTGCAGATCGGCGAACGCACCGTGCTGCAGTCCGTCTCGCTAAACGTGCCCGCCGGCAGCCTGGCCGTACTGATGGGCGCCAATGGCAGCGGCAAGAGCACGCTGGGCATGGCGCTGGCCGGCCACCCCAGCTACCACGTCACTGGCGGCCAGGCGCTGCTGGCCGGGCAGGACCTGCTGCCCCTGGCCGCGCACGAGCGGGCCCGCGCCGGCCTGTTCGTGTCCTTCCAGTCGCCGCCGGACATCCCCGGTGTGAAAAACAACCTGTTCATCCGCACCGCGCTGAATGCCGTGCACGAAGCGCGCGGCGAGCAGCCGCTGGACGCCTTTGACTTCCTGGCCAGCGCCAAGCAGTCAGCCAAGGAACTGGGCCTGCCCGAGACCCTGCTGGCGCGCCCGGTCAACGAAGGCTTTTCCGGCGGCGAGCGCAAGAGGAATGAGCTATTGCAGCTGGCGCTGCTCCAGCCCCGGGTGGCGCTGCTCGACGAGATCGACTCCGGCCTGGACGTGGACGGCGTGCGTGCCGTGGTGGGCCTGGTGCAGCGCCTGCGCGCACAGGGCACGGGCTTTGTCGTGGTCTCGCACTACCTCACGATGATCGAGCAGCTGGAGCCCGATGCCGTGCTGCGCCTGGACCAGGGGCGCATCGCCGAGACCGGCGGCATGGAGCTGGCGCGCGGCATCGCCCGCACCGGCTTTGTCCGTCCCCGCGAAGCCGTGGAGGCCTGACGCCATGGCCCACGACAGTGTGCGTACCGACGCCGACAGCGCCCGCGCCCAGCTGGCCAGCCACGGCTGGATCCACCGGCGCAGCGAAGCCTTTCGCCACTTGCCCCCGCCGGCGCTGGAGCAGTGGCTGCGCCAGCCCGGGGACGAGCCCATCGGCTCGGGCTGGACCGTGCAGGACGGCGCCAGCGTTGCCCTGGCCGTGCAGCGCCTGAGCGCGCTTGACCGGCAGCAGCGCGTCCAGCTCCTGGCCGGCCTGCCCCACCCCGGCGACGGCGATGCCGCGCCGTTTGCCTGGGCGCACCGCGCCCTGTGCACCGAGGGCCTGCGCCTGTCCGTGCGCGGCGCAGCGACGCAGCAGCTGCACCTGCATCACCACAGCCGCAGCGCGGCCGAAGCACCGCTGCTGGTGCTGGACGTGGAGGAAGGCGCGCACTGCACGCTGCTGGAGACGCATGCTTTCGCGCCGCAGGCGGCGCAGAACCTGCAAATCCACATCCGGCTGGCGCGCGGCGCGCGTCTGCAGCACCTGCGCGTGGTCGATGCCGGCGCGGGCGACCGCATCGCCCACCATGTGCACGCCACGCTGGCTGCGGATGCCCACTACCAGCAGGCTACTGTGGCCACTGCTGCCGCCTATCACCTGCAGCGCGGCACGCTGGCGCTGCAGGGCACCGGCGCCCAGGCGGACACCGCCACGCTGGCGCTGGCCGGCGGCGACGGCCACCAGATCGACCAGCAGGCCTGGACGCGCATGGATGCGCCCCGCACCCGCAGCAGCGTCGAAACCCTGGCCCTGGCCCAGCACGGCGCGCACGCCGTGGCCAACGCCCACACCCGTATCGCCCCCGGCGCCGATGAAGCCGCCGTGCGCCAGCGCCTGGCCGGCATTCCGCTGGCCGGCAACCCGCGCCTGGTGCTGCGCCCGCACCTGGAGATCCTGCACGACAACGTGCAGGCCGCCCACGGCGCCACCTGGGGCGCACTGCCCGAGGACGCGCTGTTCTACGCCCGCCAGCGCGGCCTGGAGGAGGCCAGCGCCCGCGCGCTGATCATCGAAGGCATGGCCCGCGCGCTGCTGGAGCGCAGCCTTAGCCCCCAGCCTGAGGGCGCGCTGATGCTGGCCCAATGGCTGGACGGCGGCTGGCTGGCCCGTGCCATCGCCACCCACCTGGTGCCGGAGACGGGGGCGCGCCATGGGTAAGGCCCACCCTCTGCTGCATGCCGGCAGCCTGCCGGTCCATGCCCTGCGTGCCGAGTTCCCCATCCTCGGGCAGACCATCAACGGGCACCCGCTGGCCTACCTGGACAACGCCGCCACCACCCACATGCCGCGGCGGGTGCTGCAGGCCATGCAGCAGTTTGAAGAGCACGGCCGCGCCAACATCCACCGCGGCGTGCACACGCTGAGCCAGAGCGCCACCGACGCCTTCGAGGCCGCGCGCGCCACGCTCAAGGCCTTCATCGGTGCGGGCGACGGGCACGAGCTGGTCTTCACCAGCGGCACCACCGAGGCGCTGAACCTCGTCGCCCAGGGCCTGTGGGCCGGCGGGCCGGGCAAGGCGTGGCTGCGCCCGGGCGACCGCATCATCGTCAGCGGCTTGGAGCACCACGCCAACCTGGTGCCCTGGCAGCACGCCGCGCGCATGAGCGGGGCCGAGCTGGCCATCCTGCGCCCGGACGCGCAGGGTCGCGTGCACCTGGACGACCTGCAGCAGCTGCTGACGCCCGCCACGCGCGTGCTGACCCTCACCGCCTGCGCCAACGCCACCGGCGAGCGCCCGCCCTACGAAGCCATGCTGGCCCTGGCCGTACGCGCTGGCGCCCTGACGGTGCTGGACGCCGCCCAGGCGGCCAGCCATGCCGTGCCCGACCTGTCGGCGCTGGAGTGCGACTTCATGGCCTTCTCCGGCCACAAGATGCACGGCCCCATGGGCATAGGCGCGCTAGCCGGCCGGCGCGCGGCGCTGGAGCGGCTGCACCCGCTGCGCCTGGGTGGCGACATGGTGGACTGGGTGAGCTACGAGGCCGCCGGCTTTGCGCAGCTACCCGCCCGGCTGGAGGGCGGCACGCCCCACGTGGCCGGCGCCATCGGCATGGCGGCGGCCGCGCGCTTCATCGACCAGACCGGCCGCGAAGCCATCGACGCGCACGTGCACGCCCTGCGCGCCCAGGCGGTGACGGGCCTGTCGGGCCTCGACGGCATCACGGTGCTGGCGCCGCATGCCACGCAGTCGGCGCTGGTGTCCTTCGTGGCCGAGGGCGTGCACCCGCACGACATCGGCACGCTGCTGGACGAGCGCGGCATCGCCGTGCGCACCGGCCACCACTGCGCCCAGCCGCTGCTGGAACATTTAGGCCTGGGGCCGACCACGCGCGCCTCGTTCGCCCTGTTCAACACGCCCGAAGAGGTCGACCGCCTGGTCGCCGCCGTGGCGCACGCCCTGGAGATGCTGCGATGAGCGCCACGAGTAGCGCCGAGAACGACCTGTACCAGGAGGTGGTGCTGGAGCACAAGCGCGCACCGCGCAACTTTGGCCACCTGGCGCAGCCCACGCACCAGGCCGAAGGTACCAACCCCTCCTGCGGCGACCGCATCGCCGTGCAGCTGCGGCTGGACGGCAGCCAAGTGCAGGACATCCGTTTCACCGGCCAGGGCTGCGCCATCTGCATGGCCTCCACATCGATGATGACCGAGGCCGTCAAGGGAACGGACGTCGAGGCGGCGCAGGCGTTGCAGCAGCACTTTCGGGCCGTGCTCACGGGTGAGGAAGAACCTGGCGAAGCGCCCCTGGGAAAGCTGGTCAGCCTGGCCGGCGTGCGCCGCTACCCCAGCCGCATCAAGTGCGCGCTGCTGGGCTGGCACGCGCTGATGCATGCCATCGCACAACATGAGGATGAGGAGAAGCGCGCATGACCTACCGCCGCCACCGCGAGGACGTGCTGGTACGACGCCCCGTGACCGTCGAGGCCATCCCCAGCGGCACGCCCATCGAGCTGGACGCAGGCCAGCTGGCGCAGATCACGCAGGCCCTGGGCAGCTCGTTCACGCTGCTGGTCGAAGGCCAGCTGATGCGCCTGAAGGGCCAGGACGCGGACGCCATCGGCAAGACGCCGCCCGAGGCGATTGCCGTGCCCGAGGACCTGCACATCGATGACCTGGAGCCGCTGGTGTGGCAGACGTTGTCCACCTGCTACGACCCGGAGATCCCCGTGAACATCGTCGACCTGGGGCTGGTCTACCGGCTGGCGTTCGAGCCGCTGCCCGAGGCCGAGAAAGTGCGCGTGCTGCTGGACATGACGCTCACCGCGCCCGGCTGCGGCATGGGCGAAGCCATTGCCGACGAGGTTTGCGACAAGGTGCTGGCCCTGCCGCGCGTGGGCGAGATCACCGTCAACCTGGTGTTCGACCCGCCCTGGGACCGCAGCCGCATGTCGGAGGCCGCGCAGCTGGCGCTGGGTCTTTAAAACAAAAAAAAGCCCGGCAGGAATCTGCCAGGCGGTTCCGGGCCCTTGCCCCAAGAATCAGAAGGTGTGGCGCAGGCCGATCTCGTAGCCGGTCAAATCCTGGCCGGCTGCCGGCGTGGGGCTGAGCGAAGAGCCCAGCTTGCGCGTGGCGGCGCCGTCGTTGTCCAGGCGCGCCACGGCGCCGTAGATTTCTGTGCGCTTGGACAGCCGGTAGCCGTAGCCCAGTGCCAGGCGGTCGGCATCGTTGCCGCTCTTCTTGTCGTCGTAGCGGGTATAGGCCGCGCGCAACTCGCCATTGCCCAGGGCCATCTTGAGGCCGACGCTGTACACGTCCACCCGCTTGCCCGCGCCGCGTTCGGTGGCCCACAGCACCATGGGTGTGAAGCTGCCCGCCTTGTACAGGGCGCCGATGTTCATGGCCTTGTAGTCAGTGCTGCCGGCCGCGTCGCCGCCGCGCTCCAGCTGGTAGCCGACGGCCACGTTCAGCGGGCCGCTGGCATAGCCCAGGCGAACGCCGGTGCCTGCGCCCAGCCGGGTGCTGCCCGCTGTTTCGCCGAAGCTGTGGCTCACCTGGCCATACACGCCGCCCAGCTTCGGGAGCAGGTAGCTGATGCTGTTGGAGCGGCGCTTGGGCGCGCTGCCCTCGCCCGTGCCGGCGGCGGAGCCGCTGATCAGGTTGTGCGCGTTGATGGCGCCCATGCCGGAGTCGCCGAAGGCGTGGAAGGTCTCCAGGTTCTGGTAGGCGGGCGTCTTGTCGCGGCCCAGGCGCAGCTCGCCGAAGCCGCCCGACAGGCTGAGGGTGGAGCGGCGGTCGAACTTGAGGGCGGACCCACCGTCATCCACGCCGATGCCGGCCTCCAGCCAGAAGCCGGCCCGCAGGCCGCCGCCCAGGTCCTCCACACCGCGAAAGCCCAGGCGGCTGCTGGCATTGCCACCGTTGGCCAGGCCGGTCACGCTCTTGCCCGGGGTGGAGATGTGGGCCAGCGACACGTCGGCCACTCCGAACAGCGTCACGCTGGAGGAGCTTTGGGCCGAGGCGCCTGCGGCGGCGCCCATGACGGCAAGGGCGAGGAGAGATCGTTTCATGCGAGTCCTGAATGGGGTTGTGCAAAGGGAAAGCCGCCATTACACGGACCACACATGACAGGCATGGGACACCCGCTGAAGTCCGTCTGGTTGTTGCCCACAGGCAACAAAAAGCGAAGGGGCCGGAAGCAAGGCATGCGCCCCGCATCCGGCCCCCGGTGGTGTGCTGCCGCTGTCTCAGCCGCCGCAGCCGCCGCCGGAGCAGCACGAATCGCCGCCGCTCTCGGCCGGGCCACTGGCCAGCTTGTCGATCTGCACGCGCCACAGGGCGGGGCCGGCCTGCAGGTAGTTCCAGGTGAATTGGCCGGGCGTGCGCGCCTCGAACTGGCGGCGCAGCGGCACGGGGTCGTGGTCGTTCACGATGACCAGGGCCTGCCCGGCCGGCAGCTCGTCGAAGCTGCCGAAGATCTGCGCGTGGCGCTCGTACGGCGGGATGGTGCGTACGTCGATTTCTGTCGTGGTGGTCGTGGTCATGTCGTTTCAGCCTTCGTGGTCGGAGTGAAGTGAAGAGGAAAGGGAAAAGAGGAAGCCGGCTCAGCCGTCCTTGCCGTCCAGCCGCGTGCGCATGAGCCAGGGCGTGTAGATGACGACGTAGATGGCGAACGCCGCCGCCCACAGGCAGGCCGCGCCATGCAAGGCGCCGGCATACCACTGCGGGTGCACGGCGGGCACCAGCACGCGCAGCACGGCGGCGGCCATCACCAGGGCGTAGGCCAGCACCTCGGCGCGCGAGGCCTGCAGCGGCCGGCCGGTGTGGCCGCGTGCGGTGCGCGTGAGCATGCCGATGATCAGCCCGCCCACCACGCCTACGGCCAGCGCGTGCACGGCCAGCGAAGTGGGCAGCCAGCCCAGCTGCGCAGCCGCCAGCAGGGCAAAGCCCACGGGCATCCAGGCGTAGGAGGCATGCAGGATCCACAGAATGGGTCGGCGCAGCGTGACCCAGGGCTTCCACAGCGCCAGGCGCACCGCGTGCATCACCGCCGCAGCGGCCGATGCTGCAGCCACCAAGGCTGCGGGCGCGCTGCACACCCACAGCAGCAGCGCCACGGCCGTGACGGCCAGCAGCGACAGCTCGAAGCGGCGCGGGATGTTCATCACCAGGCCCGGTGTCACGTTCTTGGTGAACATGGGCACCACGCGCCCGGCGATCACGCTGATCACCATCAGCACCAGGGCCAGCTCGGCATACAGCGCCGACGTTGCCGGCACCTGCAGCACGCCCATGGCCGACAGGTGGAAGACGCCGTTGGCCACGGCCATGGCCAGCAGCAGCGAGATCAGCGGGATGTTGCGCTTGTTGCGTGCCTGCACCAGCACGCGCAGCAGGGCCAGCGCCACGGCGGGCAGCAGCAGCATGTCCAGCGCCGCATACATCCAGTAAGGCGCGACGAAGGCCGCCAGCCGCGCCGCCAGCCACAGCAGCGCCAGCGCCCCCAGCGTGGCCCCGCGCGGCGTGGGCAGGCCCGTCCAGGCCTTCACGGCGGTGAGCAGAAAGCCCACGATGACCCCGACGGCGAAGCCGAACAGCATCTCGTGCGCATGCCACAGCAGCGGCGGGATGGCCAGCTGCAGCTGCACCAGGCCGAGGAAGGCGGCAATCCACAGCGGCACAGACACACAAGCCAGCAGCGCCGCGCCCAGGTAGAACGGCCGGAAACCCAGCCGCAGCAGCGGCAGGCCCTGCAGGGCGGGAGTGGCAGGCGGGGCGGCGGAGGAGCGCTGTGGGAAAGGCAGGGGCTGGTTCACGGCTGGAAGGGGGCCGGGTGCGGCCCTGATAGAGCGAACAATAAATTCATTTTAAATGAATCTTAAAGCACAAGCCCTTTTTCACCCAGCTATTTTTTGATCCTCCTTAGTTCCCGGTGCTCTTGGACAGGAGCTGTATGACCAGCACGCCGCCCACGATCATGGCAATGCCCGCCAGGGCCGGCGCGTCCAGCTTCTGGCCGTACATGAGCCAACCGACCAGCGAGATCAGCACGATGCCCAGGCCGGACCAGATGGCGTACACCACGCCCGTGGCCATGTGGTTCATCACGCGCGAGACCAGCCAGAAGGCCACGCAGTAGCCGGCCACGGCCAGCAGACTGGGCCACAGCCGGGTCAGCCCTTGCGAGGACTTGAGCGCCGAGGTGGCGACCACCTCACACACGATGGAGATGCCCAGCAGCGCGAACGGATGCATACGCTGGCCCGGGCCTTTCAGCCGCCCACGCAGCGCAGGCGCTGCTCGCCCAGTCCGGTGGCGCCCAGACGCATCTCGTCGCCCGCGCGCAGGAAGCGCGGCTCGGGCTTGTGTCCCAGGCCCACGCCCGCCGGCGTGCCGGTCAGCACCAGGTCGCCGGGCTCCAGCGTCATGAACTGGCTGATATAGGCCAGCACGGTGGGCACGCCGAAGATGAAGTTGCGCGTGCTGCCGTTCTGCATGCGTTGGCCATTCACTTCCAGCCACAGGTCGACGGCGTGCGGGTCGGCCAGCTCGTCGGGCGTGGCCAGCCAGGGGCCTACCGGGGCAAAGGTGTCGGCGCTCTTGCCCTTGTCCCACTGGCCGCCGCGCTCCATCTGCCAGCTGCGCTCGGACACGTCGTTGGCCAGCACGTAGCCGGCCACGTGGGCAAGCGCCTGTGCCTCGCTCACGCCGCGCATGCGCGTGCCGATGACGATGCCCAGCTCCACCTCCCAGTCCACCTTGGCGGCGCCGGCGGGGATACGGACCTCGTCCTGCGGCCCGCACAGGCTGCTGACCGCCTTCATGAACAGCACCGGCTCGGCCGGTGCGGCCATGCCGGCCTCTTTCGCGTGGTCGGCGTAGTTCAGGCCCACGCAGACGATCTTGCCCACGCCGGCCACCGGGCAGCCCAGGCGCGTGCCGGGGGTCACGGCGGGAAGGCGCGTGGCATCGATGGCGGCCAGCGCGGACAGCACGGCCGGCGCCAGCTGCGCCGGGCCGATGTCGGGCACGAGCATGGACACATCGCGCAGCGTGCCGCCCGCGTCCACGATGCCGGCGCGCTCGGCGCCGGGGGCACCATGGCGTATGAGTTTCATGCAGTCTCTCCTGAAGGTGTGGCGGCGCCGTGCGGGCAGGGCTCGCCCAGTAGCTGCGGCAGCAGCTGCGCCGCGGTACCGCGCAGCACGGCGTGCGCCACGCTGTCCAGCTCGCTGGCCGCCGGGTTGATGACGGCCACGCGGGCGCCTGCCTGGCGCGCCTGGTGGGCCAGGCCGGCGGCCGGGTAGACGGCGCCGGCGGTGCCCACCACCAGCATCAGCTCGCAGTCCTGCGCGGCCTGCTGGGCGGCCTCGATGACGCCGGCGGGCAGGTTCTCGCCGAACCACACCACGCCCGGCCGCACCAGGTTGCCGCAGGCCGCACAGCGCGGCGGGCTGCCGGGCAGCGCAGCCTCCAGGCGGCAGCAGGCGCGGGGCGTGTCCAGCCAGCGGTCGGCCATCAGGTCGCCGTGCAGGCACAGCACGCCGGTGCTGCCGGCGCGCTGGTGCAGGCCGTCCACGTTCTGGGTGATGACGGTGAGCCGGCCCGGGTGGCGCTGCGCGAAGGCCGCCAGGGCCAAGTGGCCGGCGTTGGGCTGCACGGCGGCCACGCCCTGGCGGCGGTGGGCATACCAGTCCCATACCCGGGCCGGCGCGGCGCGAAAGCCGCGCTCGCTGGCCATGTCCTGCGGGTTGAACTGGGCCCAGTGGCCGCTCGTGGCGTCGCGGAAGGTGGGCACGCCGGATTCGGCGCTCATGCCGGCGCCCGTCAGCACGGCGATGCGGGCGGCCTGCGCGATCCAGTCGCGCACGGCCTGCCGCTCCTGCTCGGTGTTCATGGAGTGCGCTGGCGCAGGGCCTCGTACAGGCACACGGCGCTCGCCACGGAAACGTTCAGGCTCTCCACTGCGCCCTGCATGGGAATGTGCACCAGCGCGTCGCAGGTCTTGGCGGTGAGCTGGCGCATGCCCGGCCCCTCGGCCCCCAGCACCAGGGCCACGGGGCCCTTCAGGTCGGCCTGGTACAGCGGCTGGTCCGCATCGCCGCTGGTGCCTATGACCCAGATGCCGCGCTCCTTCAGCTCGTTCAGCGTGCGCGCCAGGTTGGTGACCATGAAGTACGGCACCGTCTCGGCCGCGCCGCTGGCGACCTTGGCCACGGTGGCGTTGATGCCCACGGCGTGGTCCTTGGGCGCGATGACGGCATGCGCCCCGGCGCCGTCGGCCACGCGCAGGCAGGCGCCCAGGTTGTGCGGGTCGGTCACGCCATCCAGCACCAGCAGCAGCGGGGCCGTGACGCCCCTGGCTTCCAGATCGTCCAGCAGATCGTCCAGCGACTGCGTCTGCTGCACGGCCTGCACGCGCGCGGCCACGCCCTGATGACCATGGCTGCCCGACAGCTTGGCCAGACGCAGGCCGTCGGCCTCGATCAGCCGCGCGCCGGCCTCGCGGGCCCGCTCCAGGAACTGGCGCATGCGCGCGTCGCGCCGCGTGGGCTCGTAATAGATCTCGATGATGGATTGCGGCGCGGTTTTCAGGCGCACACCCACGGCATGGAAGCCGAAGAGGACTTTGGGGGTGGACATGCGCCAATTATCGGGGCCACGCCGCAGCGCCCGGCAAGGGGCCGCGCGGGGGCAGCCCGTAAAATCGCGCGCTTTCCCTGTTGACAGGGCGCCGGCAGGCATGTCTGGCCAGCCCGCAGCAGCCCGCTCCCCTTTCACTGTCCGCCATGATTTTTTCTCCTCTGCTGCGCTGGGCGCAGCGCACCAGCCTCGTCGCGCAGATCGCGCTGGCCCTGGTGGCCGGCGTGGCGCTGGCCGTCCTGCTGCCCGGCGTCACGCCCTACGTGGCCTTCCTGGGCACCTTGTTCATCTCGGCGCTGAAGGCTGTGGCGCCGGTGCTGGTGCTGGTGCTGGTCATGGCCGCCATCAGCAACCACGTGCCGGGCGAGGCCACGGGCATCCGGCCGATCCTGGCGCTGTACGTGATCGGCACGCTGGCCGCGGCCGTGGTGGGCGTGACCGCCAGCATGCTGTGGCCGAGCACGCTGACGCTGATGGCCGCGCCGCAGACCGGAGCCGCCCCGCCCGGCGCGGTGGGCGAGGTGCTGCTGAACGTGGCGAAGAGCGCCGTGGACAACCCCGTGAACGCGCTGCTGCAGGCCAACTACATCGGCGTGCTGGCCTGGGCCGTGGGCCTGGGTCTGGCGCTGCGCCACGCTTCGGCCGGCACGCGCGCCGTGCTGCACGACGGGGCGCAGGCCATCACGGCCGTGATCCAGGCGGTGATCCGCTGCGCGCCGCTGGGCATCCTGGGCCTGGTGGCCAGCACCTTTGCCGAGGCCGGCACGCAGGCGTTGCGCGGCTACGCCCACCTGCTGGCAGTGCTGGTGGGCTGCATGCTGTTCGTGGCGCTGGTGGTCAATCCGCTGATCGTCTGGGCCTGCATCCGTCGCAACCCCTATCCACTCGTCTTCACCTGCCTGCGCGAGAGCGGCGTGACGGCGTTTTTCACGCGCAGCTCGGCCGCCAACATCCCCATCAACCTGGCGCTGGCGCAGCGCCTGGGCCTGAAGGAGGAGACTTACAGCATCAGCATCCCGCTGGGCGCCACCATCAACATGGCCGGCGCGGCCATCACCATCAGCGTGCTGTCGCTGGCGGCGGCGCACACGCTGGGCGTGCAGGTGGATATACCCACCGCGCTGCTGCTGTGCGTGGTGGCCTCGGTGTGCGCCTGCGGCGCCTCGGGCGTGGCGGGCGGGTCGCTGCTGCTGATTCCGCTGGCGTGCAGCCTGTTCGGCATCAGCAACGACGTGGCCATGCAGGTGGTGGGCGTGGGCTTCATCATCGGCATCGTGCAGGATTCGGCCGAGACAGCACTGAACTCCTCCACCGACGTGTTGTTCACCGCCGCGGCCGGCCTGCGCGACGTGCGCAAAGGCAGCACCGCTATTTGATTGATAGCTGCCGCCGCTGGTGTAGCAAGGTTTTCAGATACAAATTTATCTGAAACCCGCACCAATCAAGCGCTGGCAGCTATCAATTTTTATTCTGCGGCGATGCGCCCAGCCTCGATGGTGATGCGCCGCCCGCAGCGCGCGGCGATCTCGCGGTCATGGGTGACCAGCACCAGCGTGGTGCCCTGCTCGCGGTTCAGGGCGAACATCAGCTCCATCACCGCGGCGCCGGTGGCGAAGTCCAGGCTGCCCGTGGGCTCGTCGGCCAGCAGCACATCCGGCTGCACCACGAAGGCGCGCGCCAGCGCCACGCGCTGCTGTTCGCCGCCGGACAGCACCTTGGGGTAGTGCGACAGCCGCTGGCCCAGGCCCACGCGGCCCAGCATGTCGGCGGCGCGCCGGCGCGCATCGCGGGCGCCCGCCAGCTCCAGCGGCAGCATCACGTTCTCCAGCGCCGTCAGGTTGGCCAGCAGCTGAAAGCTCTGGAACACGAAGCCCATGCGGCGGGCACGCAGCGCGGCGCGGTCGTCCTCGTGCAGGGCGAACAGGTCCTGCCCGGCCACGCGCACCGTGCCGCTGGTGGGCACGTCCAGCCCGGCGATCAGCGACAGCAGCGTGCTCTTGCCCGAGCCCGAGGCGCCGACGATGGCGATGGTTTCCCGCGCCGCGACGGAGAACTCGATGTCCCGCAGAATGTCGAGCGTGCCGCTGGAATCGGTGACGCTCTTGTGCAGGTGCTGCACGGCGATGAGCGCGTCTGGCGGCGCGGCGTGGCGGTCGGGCATGGAATGGAAGGGATGAATGTGGTTGAAAAGCTGAGCGGATGGCGCACGGGTCGGCGTGACTGTATCGCGGCGCTTGCCGCCCTGGGATGGGCGGCGGGCACGCATGCCGCAGGCAACGCGCGCGCACCCGTCATCCTGGTGGTGGGCGACTCGCTCAGCGCCGAGTACGGCCTGGCGCGCGGCAGCGGGTGGGTGGAGCTGTTGCGCCAGCGCCTGGCGCAGGACAAGATCGAAGCCACCGTGGTCAACGCCAGCATCAGCGGCGACACCACCTCCGGCGGCCGCGCCCGGCTGGCGGCACTGCTCAAGGCCCACCAGCCCACGCACGTGATCATCGAGCTGGGCGGCAACGACGCGCTGCGCGGCCTGCCGCTGAAGAACACCCAGGACAATCTGGCCTGGATGACCCAGCGGGCCCAGGACGCCGGCGCCCGGGTGCTGCTGCTGGGCATGCAGGTGCCGCCCAACTACGGCGGCGACTACGGCCGGCGCTTCGCCCAGATCTTTCAGGACGTGGCGCGCGAGAAGAAGGCGGCGCTGGTGCCGTTCTTCCTGCAAGGCGTGGCCGATGGGCCCGACGCTGCGCGCCTGTTCCAGGCCGACCGCATCCACCCCAACGCGCAGGCCCAGCCGATGATGCTGGACAACGTGTTGCCGCAGCTGAAGAGGCTGCTGCGCTAGGCCGGCGCCAGCGCGCTGCGGTAGGCGTGCCAGGTGGCATGCCCCAGCAGCGGCCCCACCAGCAGCAGTCCCGCGCCCCAGGCCAGCAGCGACAGGCCGACCAGCAGCGTGATCAGCGCGCCCCACAGCAGCATCGTGCCGGGGTTGTCCAGCACCACGCGCATGCTGGTCAGGGCGGCGGTGAAGGCGTCGGTATCGCGCTCCAGGATCATGGGAATGGCCACCACCGTGAAGCAGAACACCAGCCCTGCAAACAGCCCGCCTACCGCCGCGTAAGCCAGCACGAACTGCCAGTTCTGCGGATTGAACACCGCCTGCACCACGCCGGTGGTGGACGGCATGCCGGTGTTGAAGAACACCGCAAAGACCACCAGCGAGGCACGGCCCCACAGCAGCTCCAGCACGATGAGGGCCAGCACCAGCATGGCCATGCTGGAGACGTGCCGGTCCCAGCAGGTCAGCGACTCGCCCAGGCTGGGTGGAAGACCGGCTTCGCGTCGGCGGCTGGTTTCATACAAGCCCATGGCCAGAAAAGGCCCGACCAGCAGGCAGCCGCTGGCCAGGGACATGGTGTATTCCGGCCGGGCGCGGAACACCCAGCCCAGCAGCAGCGCCATGGCCCAAAAGCACACGCCGTAGAACAGGCTCACGCCAGGGGCGGAAACCACGTCGCGCGCGCCGCGCGCCAGCCAAATGAACGGCTGACCGAGCGGCAAAGGCAGCAGCACCGGTGGCGCAGGGGGCGTGGCGGGGGTGCCAGGGTTCGCGGTCGAGTCCGTCATGGCGCGGAGCCGGGGCAGCGGCTGCAGTCGTGATGAATGCCCGCACCTTAAGCGCGGCCGAGCGGCCACGGCATCAAGGAAAGCCCGCACCCGCCGACGGCGGGCGATGCCTCAGCCGAAGGCCTGCGCAAGCGCCTGGGCCAGGTCGGCGCGCAAGTCTTCCACGTCCTCCAGCCCCACACAAAAGCGCACCACCGTACCGTCCGCCAACTGCGGCGTGGCGCACGCGCGCATGGTGGGCAGCTCGTAGGGCACGACCAGGCTCATCGGGCCGCCCCAGCTGTAGCCCAGGCGGAACAGCCGCAGCGCGTCACAGAAAGCGTCCACCTGCGCCTGGCCGTACCGGGCGGCGATCACGACACTGAACAGCCCAGCCGCCCCACCCTGTCCGCCAAAGGCGCTCCCGCACAGCGCCTGCCAGTGGTCATGGCCGGGCGAGCCGGGCAGCGCCGGGTGCAGCACCTGTGCGACGGCCGGCTGCCCGCTCATCCAGCGCGCCAGCTCGCGCGCAGCCAGGTCGTGTGCGTGGTAGCGCAGGGCGATGCTGGGCAGCGCGCGCAACACGGCCTCGGCATCGTTGGCACCCACGCCCAAGCCCAGACGCATGTGCGTCAGCTTGAGCTTGAGGTGCAGCGGCTGGCTGCGTGTGGTGATGGCACCCATCAGCACGTCGCCGCCGCCACTGGGGTATTTGGTCAGGGCATGCACGGAGATGTCCACGCCCAGCGAGCCATCGCCCGTCAGGTCGAACGGCGCGAAGGCTAGCCCCGCGCCCCAGGTGTTGTCCAGAGCGCAGGTCACCCCGCGCTCGCGGCAGATGCGCACCTGGGCCGGCAGATCAGGAAATTCCATGGTCACAGAGCCCGCCGCCTCCAGCCATACCAGCCGCGTGCGGTCGGTGATCTTGGCAGCCAGGTCCTGCGGGTCCAGCGGATCGAAGACGCGGTGGGTGATGCCGTAGTGGGCCAGCTCCACCTCGGCCAGTGCCTTGCTAGGACCATAGGCATTGTCAGGAAGCAGCACTTCGTCGCCCGCCCTCAGCAGAGCAAGAGCGACGTTGGAAATGGCCGCCAAGCCGCTGGGCACCAGCAGGCATTGCACTCCCCCTTCCAGCGTGGCAATGCGCTCCTCCAATTGGTAGGTTGTAGGTGTGCCGTGCAGGCCGTAGGTGTAGCTGGTCTTGTCCTTCCACTCACGCGCGCGCATCGCGGCGACATTCGGAAACAACACCGTGGAAGCCTTGTGTACCGCTGGCTGCGGTGCAGCGAAGCCAGCGGGCGGGGTGTACTCGTGGTGCACCAAGCGCGTGGGCAAGGCGCCAGGGGCCTGAAAGGATGCGTCGATGGGAGTCTGGCTCATCCACGCATGGTAGCGGCTGGGGCTGCCCCGGCCGCACAGTCTGAAGCTCAGGTGCCGGGGTTGATGGTCAGGTTGTTGACCACGCGACTGACGCCTTCCACACCGCGGGCGATCTGCGTGGCGCGCTCCTTGGCCTGCTCGCTCTTGGCGGGACCGGTCAGCGTAACCACGCCTTCCTTGGTGTCCACGTCGATGCGCAGGGCGCTCAGCTCCGCATCCTTGGCCAGGCCGGCATTGACGCGGGCGGTGATGCCTGCGTCTTCCACTGCAGCCTTGGCATTGGCAGTCACCTCACGGGTGTCGGCCTTCGCCTGCTGGCTGGTTTCCTGCATCTTCTCGCGCGCCTCCTGCGTCATTTCCTCGGTCTTGACGCTGGCGTCATGCGCGGCTTCTTCGGTCCTGGCCTTGGCCTCCTGGGCGGCGTCCTGCATGGTCACCTTGGCGTCGTGGGCGGCGGCCTCGGTCTTGGCCTTGGCATCTTCCGCTGCCGCTTCGGTCTTGGCGATGGCCGAGTCCAGCTTTTGCCCGGCCGTGCGGTCATCGTTCTTGTCGCAGGCAGCCAGGCCCAGAGCCAGGGCGACGGTGGCGGCGAGGGTGGCTGTGCGCAGCAGTGGTGAGTTCTTGGTTTCAGTCGTGTTCATGGAGGCTCTCCTTCCAGTAGACATGCCGGCTACTGTAAAAATACCGCCCCGCGCAAGCGGGTGGGAGATGGCCGAAACGCCGGTAGGACAAGAGCCGCAGCCCACCGCTGTTCTGGCGGTGGCGCGACAATGGCCGCCCCATGCACCTTCCCGCCCTGCACCGCTGGTTGCCATTCCTTGCCTGGCCGCGTCCCACGGCCGAGCTGCTGCGCGGGGAATTCTGGGCCGGCATGACCGTCGGCCTGATGCTGGTGCCCCAGGGCGTGGCCTATGCCCACCTGGCCGGCATGCCGCTGGTCACGGGCATTTATGCGTCGCTGGTGCCGGCGCTCATCGCCGTGCTGTGGAGCTCCTCCACGCGCCTGGGCGTGGGCCCCACGGCGCTGACCAGCCTGCTGATCGGCGCCTCGCTCACAGGCTTGGCCGAGCCCGGCAGCGCCCACTGGGTGCAGTTGGCGGCGTGGATGGCGCTGCTTTCCGGCCTGCTGCAGCTCAGCCTGGGCGTGATGCGCTTCGGCTGGCTGCTCAACCTGGTCACCTCGCCGGTGCTGGGCAGCTTCACGCAGGCGGCGGCGCTGCTGATCCTGGCCTCGCAGCTCCCTGCCCTGCTCGGCCTGCGCACGACCTGGAGTGCGCTGCTGGACGCGCCCTCGCCGCACCACTTCGACCTGCGCGCCATGGCCTTCGGTTTGGGCAGCCTGGCTCTCCTGATGCTGGCGCGGCGCTGGCGCTCGGGTTTTCCGGCGGCCATGGTGGTCATTGCCCTGGCGGCGCTGGCCAGCTGGGGCATGGGTCTGGCCGATGCCGGCGTGGCCGTGGTCGGCCCCGTGCCCTCGGGCCTGCCCGCACCCTATTGGCCGGGCTGGCTGCCCTGGGACGAGTTCGGTGCACTGACGCTGCCGGTGCTGGTGATCACGCTGGTGAGCTTTCTGGAGACGGCCTCCAGCGCCAAGGTGGACCACGCGCGGGGCGGCACGCGCTGGAACGAAAACCAGGACCTGGTCGCGCACGGCATGGCCAAGATCAGCTCGGGCCTGTGCGGCAGTTTCGCCACCAGCGCCTCGTTCTCGCGCTCGGCCATCAACCTGTATGCCGGCGCCAAGAGCGGCTGGGCCACGCTGTTCGCTCTGGTGCTGGTGCTGGCCACGCTGCTGTGGCTGACGCCGGCGCTCTACCACGTGCCGCAGGCGGTGCTGGCGGCGGTGGTGGTGACGGCCGTCACCGGCCTCATCAAACCCATGGGCATGCTGCGCCTGTGGCCGGTGTCGCGGGTGGAAACCACCATCGGCCTGACCACCTTCGTGCTGACCCTGGCCAGCGCTCCACGCCTGTACTGGGGCGTGCTGGCGGGGCTGGTGATGAACCTGTCGCACTTCCTCTACCAGCGGCTGCACCCGCGCATCATCGAAGTGGGCCTGCACCCGGACGGCAGCCTGCGCGACCGCCACCTGTGGCAGCTGGCGCCGCTGGCGCCCCAGGTGCTGGCCCTGCGCATGGATGCGGAGCTGGACTTTGCCTCCGCCGCCGCGCTGGAGCGGCGCGTGGCCGACGAGCTGGCTGCCAGGCCCGAGCTGCGCAGCCTGGCGCTGTTTGCCCTGCCCATCAACCGCATCGACGTGACCGGCGTGGAGGCCTTCATGCGCCTGCGGGCGCTGATGCTAAGCCGCGGCGGTGCACTGCACGTGGCGGGCCTCAAGTTGCCCGTGCAGCGCACGCTGGAGCGCGCCGGCGTGCTGCACGACGGTCCCGATCTGCGCGCGTGGCGCACCGACGCCGAAGCCATCGCGGCGTTGCAGGCGGGCGACGTCAAAGAAGCGCCCCCAGCCGGCTAGCACTGCTAAACTGCCGCCAGTACGTTTGTTTCTTTTTGTGTCTACTTCCGCGCTTCTTGCCTCGGTCAACCTGAAGGACCTGCAACTGTCTACCGCCCATGCGCTGGTGGCCCAGTCGTTGGGCAGCGAAGCCTCGCTGAGCGGCCGCGCCCCGCGCGAGTATCTGCAGGCACTCATCGACGGGCTGTGCGACCTGTCGCTGAAAGACCCCCTCACCGGCTTGCCGAACCGCCGCTTCATCCGCGCCGTGCTGGACAGCGAGATCGACCGCGTGGCGCGCTCGGGCGAGGCGGCGCTGCTACTGATGCTGGACATCGACCACTTCAAGCAGGTCAACGACCGTCACGGTCACGGTGCGGGCGACCTGGTGCTGCAGTCCGTTGCGCAGACGCTGCAGACCTGCCTGCGGCCCATGGACACCGTGGCGCGCTACGGCGGCGAAGAGTTCGCCATCGTTCTGCCCGCCTGCCAGTTCGGCTTCGGCCGCGTGGTGGCCGAGCGCGTGCGCCGCGCCGTCGAGGCCACGCCCATCGCCATCTCCCCCAGTCTGTCGGTCAACGTCACGGTCAGCATCGGCGGGGCTTTTGCGCTGCAGTGGATACGCAGCACCGTGCCCCTGTGGGCCGAGCGCGCCGACGCCGAGCTGTACAAGGCCAAGGCCGGCGGGCGCAACCGCATCAGCATCGAGGAGCAGCCCGACAGCACCGTGACGGCCGAAGAGAAAAGCATGCTGTTCGGCCCCCTATACACTCCCTCCGGCTGGGGCGAACTGCCCCCGCCGCTCGACCCGCCTGCATACAGCGCCTATTGAAAGACGATGATGAACGACGCGCTGTCGCCCCCCTCCTCCGCTTCCGCCAGGCCCCCGCTGCAACAGGGCAGCGACGGGGCGGCCGCGCCGCTGTCGGCGCCGCTGGCCTCGCGCATCATTGCCGTGACCAGCGGCAAGGGCGGCGTGGGCAAGACCTTCGTTTCGGCCAATCTGGCCGCCGCCCTGACGCGCCGCGGCTACCGCGTGCTGGTGCTGGATGCCGACCTGGGGCTGGCCAACCTGGACGTGGTGCTGAACCTGCACCCCAAGATCACGCTGCACGACGTGTTCACCGGCAAGGCCAAGCTCGACGACGCCGTGATCGAGGCGCCCGGCGGCTTTTCCGTGGTGCTGGCCGGCTCGGGCATGGTCGAGTATTCGCGTCTCACGCCGGCCGTGCGCAGCGAGTTTCTGAACGTCATCCAGACCCTGGCGCCGCGCTTTGACGTGGTGCTGCTGGACACCGGCGCCGGCATCTCCGACGTGGTGCTGTTTTCCGTCTCGCTGGCCTCCGAGGTGTTGATCGTGGCCACGCCCGAGCCCACCTCGCTGACCGACGCCTACGCCGCCATCAAGGTGCTGGCCACGCAGCAAAAGCGCCAGCAGGTGCGCCTGGTGATCAACCAGGCCGCGCGCCCGGGCGATGGCCGCGCCATCACCGGCCAGCTGCAGCAGGTGCTGGACCGCTTCGTCACCACCGACTCCGGCCGGCCCATGCGGCTGGTGCACATGGGCGACATCCCTGCCGACCTGTCGGTGCGCGACGCGGTCATGCGCCGCCAGCTGCTCACCCTGCACATGCCCGGGTGCCCGGCGGCGCTGGCCATCGCCCAGCTGGCCAGCAAGGTGGACGCGACGCTGCTGTCGACCAGGAACACCTGAGCTTTCTTAGCTCCTGAAAAGATAGCTGCCAGCGCTTGCCGCGCAAGCGCTGGAGCCAATTTTCATATCAATTTTCTGATGATGAGGCCGTGCTACGCCAGCCGCAGGGTGCGGCTGTCGCCCCCGGCCACGCGGAAGCGGTCCACCGTGCCGGCCAGCACCTGGGCCTGCTGGCTCAGCGACTGGGCGGCGGCGTAGGCCTCTTCCACCAGTGCGGCGTTTTGCTGCGTGCCCTGGTCCATCTGGGCCACGGCCTGATTGATCTGGGCGATGCCGGCGCTTTGCTGGGCACTGGCCGTGCTGATCTCGGCCATCATGGCCGTCACGCGCTGCACGCCCTCGACGATCTCGTCCATGGTGGTGCCGGCATTGCGCACCAGGGCCGTACCCTCGCCCACCTTGGCCACCGAATCATCGATCAGGGCCTTGATCTCCTTGGCGGCGCCGGCGCTGCGCTGCGCCAGGGTGCGCACCTCGGCGGCCACCACGGCAAAGCCGCGACCCTGCTCGCCGGCGCGCGCCGCCTCCACGGCCGCGTTCAGCGCCAGGATGTTGGTCTGGAAGGCGATGGAGTCGATCACGCCGATGATGTCGACGATCTTGCGCGAGGAGGCGTCGATGCCGCCCATGGTCTCCACCACCTGCTGCACCACGGTGCCGCCGCGCTGGGCCACCTGCGAGGCCGCCTGGCCCAGCTCGTTGGCGCGGCGGGCGTTCTCGGCGTTTTGCTGCACCGTGGAGGTCAGCTGCTCCATCGACGCCGCCGTTTCCTGCAGCGCGCTGGCCTGCGCTTCAGTGCGCGAAGACAGGTCGCTGTTGCCCGCGGCGATCTCGGCCGAAGCCGTGGTGATGGAGTTGGTGCTGTCGCGCACCTGGCCGACCAGGGAGGCCAGGCTGTCGCGCATCACGCGCACGGCGTGCAGCAGGCTGGTCTGGTCGCCGGGCCGGGTCTGCACGTCGATCGTGAGGTTGCCCCCCGCGATCTGCTGCATCACTTCGGCCGTGTACTGCGGCTCGCCGCCCAGCTGGCGCGTGAGGGTGCGCAGCATGCCCCAGGCCAGCGCGCACACGGCCAGCAGCAGCGCGGCGCCGATGGACAGCAGCACGGCGGTGTTGCGCCAGAAGGCGCTTTCGATGTCGTCCACGTAGTCGCCGTAGCCGATGATCCAGTCCCAGGGCTGGAAGTGGATGATGGCGTAGAGCTTGTCCACCTCCTGCTTCACGCCCGGGCGCGTGCCCTTGGCCATGACGGTGGCGACTGGCTGCTGCTCGCGCAGCGCCGCGCGGTAGCGCTCGCCGGCGGCGCGGCCGACATTGGCGTCCACGATGCCCACGCGCTTGGGGTTGGGGTGCACGTAGTTCACGTCGTCGCCGTAGCCGCGCACGAAGAAATACTTGTCGTCCTTGTGGAAGCTGGCGATGGCGGCCTTGGCCTGGCGCAGGGCCTCCTCGTGCGACAGCTCGCCGGTTTTCTCGCGGTCATGGGCCTTTTGTGCAGCCGCATGGGCCAGCAGCACCAGGTTGGACAGTTCAGTGGTGCGCTCCTTGAGCAGGGTCTGGCGGAGCGTGGTCACCGCTACCAGGGACAGCACCACCAGGCCCAGCAAGGTGGTGCCGCACAGCAGCAGGATTCGGGTACGGAGCTTCATGGGTTTCTTAGTTCGCATACAGCGATGACGGGAAACCCATTATGTACAAAACTGTAAAAATGTGTTTGGAGTGGAAAATTCCCGTACGCCCTCGACCACGCTGCCTCACGCCGCGCAAGGGCGCCACCGTGCCAGGTCAGTGCGCGTGGCCCCAGTAGATGAGCGCGTCGCGCCCTTCCACCGACAGCGAAACCTGCGCGCCCACGGGCAGCAGCACCTTGGTGGGCACGTGGCCGAACGGCAGGTTGGTCAGCACCGGGGCCTTGACCTGGGTGCGCAGCCAATCGACCACGCTTTGCAGCTTGAAGCCCTTGTCGTGCGGGGTGAGCTTGTAGTCGTTGAACTGGCCCAGCACGATGGCCTTCTGGCGCTTGAGCACGCCGGCGTGCAGCAGCTGGGTCAGCAGCCGCTCGATGCGGTAGGGATGCTCGCCCACGTCCTCCAGGAACAGGATGCCGCCCTCGATCTGCGGCAGGTAGGGCGTGCCGACCAGCGAGCACAGCACGGCCAGGTTGCCACCCCACAGCGGCGCCTGCTTGACGTAGATGTCGCGCACGGCGGGCTTGCCGTCCGGCAGCGGCTTTTCGCGGTGCATGCGCCAGCCGGCGCCCTCGCCGTGGCCGGTCAGCAGGTCGTCCAAGCAGGCCAGCATGATCTCGTCGGGCTCGCCGGCCACGCCCAGATCGCCCACCAGCGCCGGGCCGGCCCAGCTGGTGGCGCCGGTCTTGGCCAGCAGCGCCAGCTGCAGCGCCGTGAAGTCGCTCACCCCCACCAGGCGCAGACCCTTGTCCACGGCCTTGGCCAGCTGCTTGTAGGCAATGCCGGGCAGCAGGCGCGTCAGGCCATAACCGCCGCGACTGATCAGCGCCACATCGGCGCCGCTGGCAGCCGCGCGGTGAATGGCGGCCAGGCGGGTGGCGTCGTCGCCGGCGAAGCGGGTGTGGCTGGCCAGCGCGTCGGGGTCCACCTCGACCTGGTGGCCCAGGGCCTGCAGGCGCGCCACGCCGCGGCGAAAGGCTGCCTTGTCGCGCACGGCACCCGAGGGCGAGTAGATGTAGATGTGCCGGGGGCCGTGGTGGTGGCCGCAGGCGGCGTGGTCGTGATCGTGTTGGTCGTGCGGCAAGGCGGTGTGTCAGGCGCCGGGCGCCTGCTCCGTGCGGGGCGTTGAAAGGGAAGGAAAAAAGTATGGCACGGCGGCCTGCGCCAGCGCGGCGGCACCGGCCGGCGTGGCCAGGCTCTGCGCAGCGGCGCCCAGCGTGCCGGCGTCGGCCATGCGCAGCGCGCCGGACGGCGGCAGGTTGGCGGCTCCCTGCGGCCAGCGGGCCAGGGCCCGGGGGCCGGCGCGGTGGCCGGCGTCGGGGTATGGCGCGTCGCTGCCGGGCACGGGCGCGCCGCCGAGGGCCAGCGCACCGGCAAACCGCCCGGAGGCCAGCGCAGGCGGGCCCAGCGCCCAGGGCGCACCGCAGGCCACCAGCACGGCGCCTTGCAGGCCCAGCCGCTCGGCCAGTTCGGCCAGCACCTGCAGGTGCCACTCGGGCGTGTGGTCAGCCTCCTTCTTGGGTTTGTCGCTGCGGCCAAAGCCCGGCAGGTCGGGCACCACGACGCGCTGGCCGGCGCCTGCCAGCGCCGCGGCCAGGTGGCGCAGGCCGTGGCTCCACGTGTCGGCGCCGTGCACCAGCAGCCAGGCGGGGGCGCCGGCGCCCTGCCCCGGCGCCATGTCGCGGTAGTGCAGGCGCAGGCCGGCCAGGGCCGGCAGGTCGCTCACGTAGTGCTGCGCCGGCCAGTCGCCATCCAGCCCGGCAAAGCGCGCCTCGGGTGTGCGCAGGGCGTCGTCGCGCAGCGGGTATGCCGGGCGCTGGGCCTGGCGGCGTTCGCGGAAGAAGTCGCCCAGCAGGGCCGTGCATTCGCCGGCCAGCACACCGCCGGCGATCCGGGTGTGGTGGTTCAGGCGCGGCTCGCCAAACAGGTCGAGCACCGAGCCGGCAGCGCCGGTCTTGGGATCGGCCGCGCCGTAGACCACGCGGGCCAGACGGGCGTGCAGCATGGCGCCGGCGCACATGGCGCAGGGCTCCAGCGTGACGTACAGCGTGCAACCGTCCAGCCGGTAGTTGCGCAGCCGCTGGCCGGCAGCGCGCAGCGCGGCGATCTCGGCATGGGCTGTCGGGTCGCAGCCGGCCAGGGGGGCGTTGCAGCCGGTGGCGATCAGCTCGCCACCGCGCACCAGCACGGCGCCCACGGGCACCTCGCCCGCGTCGCGCGCGGCGCGGGCCTGGTCCAGGGCCAGGCGCATCCAGTGCGCGTCCTGCTGCGCCTGGGTGGCCTCGCCGCTCATGTTTTCATAGCTGCTTGCGCTTGACTGGCAAGGGCTAGGGGCCGATTTCACTGCGCATCGTCCGGCAGGGAGCGGGGCTGCTGCATCAGGGCGTCCACCTGCTCGCGCACCTGCTGCTGGATTTGCTGGCTTTGCGCGCGCACGGTGGCGTCGGTGGTGCTGGTGGCGGCCGGCGGCGTGGCCATGCGCACGGCGCCGGTCTGCTTCTTGGCCAGCACGGCCACGATGGCCAGCGCTGCCAGCAGCGCGATCAGTCCGAAACCCAGGCGCATAGCGTGCTTTCCTTAGCCGAAGAACTTGATGAAGACCTGAATCGCCACGGCGTTGACCAAATCGATGAAGAAGGCGCCCACCATGGGCACGATCAAAAAGGCCTTGTGCGAGGCGCCGTACTGGTTGGTGATGGCCTGCATGTTGGCCACCGCCGTGGGCGTGGCGCCCATGCCGAAGCCGCAGTGGCCGGCGCACAGCACGGCCGCATCGTAGTTGCGGCCCATGATGCGGAAGGTGATGAAGGCGGCATAGGCGGCCATGACCACCGTCTGCACTCCCAGGATGATGACCAGCGGCCCGGCCAGTCCGGCCAGCTCCCACAGCTTCAACGACAGCAGTGCGATGGCCAGGTAGATCGACAGACCGGCGTTGCCGAACACGTCGATGGCCCTGTCGAAGACCTCGAAGTTGAAGACGTAGTCCAGCACGTTGCGGATCAGCACGCCCCCGCCCAGTGCCCAGACGAAGGTGGGCAGCTGCACGGCTGTGCCGGCGGTGAAGTGCGTCATGAACTCGGCGAACGCCAGGCAGCCGGCGAACAGCGCCAGTGTCTCGATGGTGGCGTCGGCGGTGATGAGACGCGTCTTGTGCGGAAACTCGAAGTTGGGCGTGCCCGCCTCCAGCGCGCCGTGGATGCCGTCGCCCTGCGGGCCGTGCAAGTTGTTGCGATGGATCAGCCCCTTGGCCAGCGGCCCGCCGATCAGCCCGCCGATGACCAGGCCGAAAGTGGCGCAGGCAATGCCCAGCGTGACGGCGCCGCGGATGCCGTGCTGATTCTCCAGCACCTGGCCCCAGGCGCCGGCCGTGCCATGGCCGCCCACCAGGGTGATCGAGCCGGCGATCAGGCCGATCAGCGGGTCCAGTCCCAGCACGCTGGCCAGCGCCACACCGACGCTGTTTTGCACCACGATAAACACCACCACCACCAGCAGGAAGACGATCAGCCCCATGCCGCCCTCGCGCAGCTTGGCGAAGTTGGCGCTCAGGCCGATGGAGGAGAAGAACACCAGCATGAAGGCCGTCTGCAGGCTGGTGTCGAAGGACGGCTGTACGCCGGTGGTGACGTTCAGGCCCCAGGAGATGAGCGCAGCCACCAGACCGCCGGCCACGGGCTCGGGGATATTGAATTCGCGCAGCCAACGGATGCGCTGCACAAGGAACTTGCCCACCAGCAGCACGATGGCGGCAAAGATGAGTGTGTAGTAGGTGCCGAACTGAATGGCCATGGTCTGGACAGGAAAGGTGTGCGCCCCGGCGGTGGCCGCCATGCTATGCCGGCCATGCAGCCCGGCCGTGTAGGCACAGGCAAGCACCGCGGTGCCGTTGCATCAGGGAAAACCCGAGATTGTGCCGCAGGCCGTGGACCGTCCCTGCGGCCCCGCGCGGGCAAGCAAAAGGCCGCGCGGGGATAATCCGCGCCCTATGTCCCTGCAACCCCACCTGCTTGAACTGCTCTCGCCCGCGCGCGATGCCGACATCGGCATCGAGGCCGTGAACCATGGCGCGGATGCCGTCTACATCGGCGGCCCGGCCTTCGGAGCGCGCGCCACCGCCGGCAACGACCTGCGCGAGCTGGAGCGGCTCATCCGCCACGCCCACCGGTTCAACAGCCGCATCTTCATCACCCTGAACACCATCCTGCGCGACGACGAGCTGGAGGACGCGCGCAAGATGGCCTGGCAGGTGTACGAGGCCGGGGCGGATGCGCTCATCATCCAGGACATGGGCCTGCTGGAGCTGGACCTGCCGCCGCTGCAGCTGCACGCCAGCACGCAGACGGACATCCGCACGCCGGAAAAGGCCCGTTTTCTGCAGGACGTAGGCCTGTCGCAGATCGTGCTGGCGCGGGAACTGGATCTGCAGCAGATCGCGGCCATCCGCGCCGCCACCGATCCTGCGCGCACCACCATCGAGTTTTTCATCCACGGCGCGCTGTGCGTGGCCTATTCGGGCCAGTGCTTCATCAGCCACGCCCACACCGGGCGCAGCGCCAACCGCGGCGACTGCAACCAGGCCTGCCGCCTGCCCTACGAGATACTGGACGGTCAGGGCCGCATCCTGGCGCACGAGAAGCACGTGCTGTCGATGAAGGACAACAACCAGAGCGACAACCTGCGCGCTCTGATCGACGCCGGCGTGCGCAGCTTCAAGATCGAGGGCCGCTACAAGGACCTGGGCTATGTGAAGAACATCACGGCCCACTACCGCCGGTTGCTGGACGAGATCATCGAGGAGCGCGAATTCACGGGCGCGCCACTGGCACGATCCTCGTCGGGACGCACCACCTTCACCTTCACGCCCGACCCGGACCAGAACTTCAACCGCGAGTTCACCGATTACTTCGTCAACGGCCGCCAGGACGACATCGGCGCCTTCGACACGCCCAAGACGCCGGGCCGCGCGATCGGCTGGGTCACGCAAATCGGTGACAAGTGGTTCGAGCTGGAGACTTCGGACAAAGCCACGGTGCTGCACAACGGCGATGGCCTGTGCTACTGGGACCTGCACAAGGAACTGGTGGGCGTCCACATCAACCGCGCGGAAAGCCTGAACGAGAAAAAGGGCCTGTGGCGCGTCTTCCCCAAGGATGCGATGGCCGGTTTCAAGGATCTGCGCCGCGGCCTGGAGATCAACCGCAACCGCGACATGGACTGGGTACGCACGCTGGACAAGAAATCCAGCGACCGCCGCATCGGCCTGTGGGCGCAGCTGTGGGAAACACCCGAGGGCCTGGCCCTGACGCTGACCGACGAAGACGGCTTCACCGGCAGCGCCGCCGTCGCCCTGGCCCACGCGCCTGCCACCGACCCGGCCCGCGCCGAAGCCACGCTGCGTGAGCAGCTCGGACGCTTCGGCACGACGATCTTCGCGGTGCACGACATCGGCCTGCAGCTGTCGCAGCCGTGGTTCGTACCCGCCTCGGCCTTGAACCAGCTGCGCCGCGACGCCCTGGCGCAACTGGAGGCGGCACGAGCCGCGGGCTTCGTGCGCCTGCCGCGCGCCGCGCCCGTGCAGCCCCCCGTGCCCTTCCCCGAAGACACGCTGAGCTATCTGGCCAATGTCTTCAACCACAAGGCGCACGACTTTTACGCGCGCCACGGCGTGAAGGTCATCGACGCCGCCTACGAGTCGAAAGAGGAAGAAGGCGAAGTCAGCCTGATGATCACCAAGCACTGCGTGCGCTTTTCCATGAGCCTGTGCCCCAAGCAGGCCAAGGGCGTGATCGGCGTGAAGGGCACCATCAAGGCCGAGCCGCTGCAGCTCATCAACGGCAAGGAAAAGCTCACCCTGCGCTTTGACTGCAAGCCCTGCGAGATGCACGTGGTGGGCCGTATGAAGAAGTCGGTGCTGAACCAGCACCGGCGCGAGATGCAGGAGCGGCCGCTGCAGTTCTACCGGACGCGGCCCGCGCCCTGAGCGCCCCCGGCTGCGGGAAAGCCGCAGGCCGGCACCGGCGGCATTGCGGCACACTCTTTGCCCCCTGCCTTCAGGAAGCCGCCATGACTGCGCCCAGCCAGATCGTCATCTTCGACTCGGACCAGCACGCCGTGCAGGTGCGTCTGGAGGGCGAGTCCGTGTGGCTGAGCCAGGCGCAGATGGCGGAGCTGTTTGACAAGGATGTCCGCACGGTCAACGAGCACATCGGCAACGTCTATGCCGAAGGCGAACTGCAGCAGGAGGCAACCTTCCGGAATTTCCGGATGGTTCGCCAGGAAGGCAAACGCCAGGTGCAGCGCGAGATCGCGCACTACAACCTGGACGTGATCATCTCCGTGGGCTACCGCGTCAAGTCGCTGCAAGGTACGCGCTTTCGCCAGTGGGCCACCACCGTCCTGCGCGAGCACCTCGTCCAGGGCTACACCCTGAACCGCCAACGCTTCGAGCACAACGCAGCCGAGCTGGAAGCCGCCCTGGCCCTGGTGCGCAAGGCGGCAGCCGGCGAGGCGCTGACCACCGACCAGGGCCGCGGCCTGGTGGACGTGATCGCGCGCTACACCCACACCTTCCTGTGGCTGCAGCGCTATGACGAGGGCCTGCTCGCCGACCCGGCCGGCAGCCCCGGCGGCACGCTGCCGGAGCCTGAAGAGGCCCGCGCCGGCATCGCGCGCCTGAAAGCCGACCTGATGGCGCGCCGGGAGGCCACCGCCCTGTTCGGCCGCGAGCGCGGCGATGCCTTCGCCGCCACGCTGGGCAACCTGGAGCAGACCGTGTTCGGCGAGCCGGCCTACCCCACGGTGGAATCCAAGGCCGCGCACTTGCTGTACTTCATCATCAAGAACCATCCGTTCGCGGACGGCAACAAGCGCATCGGCTCCTACCTGTTCGTGGACTTCCTGGCGCGCAACGGGCGGCTGCTGCGCGGCAGCGAGCCGGTCATCAACGACGTGGGCCTGGCGGCGCTGGCGCTGCTGGTGGCCGAATCCAACCCGGCCGCCAAGGACATCATGATCCGCCTGATCCAGAACATGCTGGCGCCCCTTGAAGCGGCGCGCGCAGCCTGAACCCCCCCTTCCATGCCCCGCCGCCTGCCGCCCACCAAAGAACAATCGGCCCTGCTGCCGCTCTTTCCCACGCTGGCGCCCGCGCGCATCCACATCCCTGCCGCGCCCCAGGACTTCGCCGCCGCGCGCGCCGTGCTGCTGGCGCAGCCGGTGCTGGGGTTCGACACCGAGAGCCGGCCGGTCTTCACCGCCGGCGCGCACGACCCCGGCCCCGACCTGGTGCAGCTGGCAACGCCCGAGGACGCCTGGCTGCTGCAGCTGCACCAGCCCGAGGCGCTGCAGCTGGCGCGCGAGGTGCTGGCCAACGCGCGCATCGCCAAGGCGGGCTTCGGTCTGGACAACGACCGGCGCAGCCTGCCCAGGCGCCTGGGCGTGGGGCCCGCCGGGCTGCAGGACCTGGACCGCGTGTTCGCCCGCCACGGCTTCGGGCGCAACACGGGCGTGCGCGCGGCCGTGGCGCTGGTGCTGGGCCAGTCGCTGACCAAGAGCAAGAAAGCCTCCACCTCCAACTGGGCGGCGCGCACGCTGAGCCCCGGGCAGATCCGCTATGCCGCCACCGACGCGCACGCGCCAGCCGTGCTGTGGCAAGCGCTGCCCGCGTGGGAGGCGACGCAGCCGCCGCCTGCACCGGAGCGCCGCTCCCGCCCAGCGCGCATAAGCACATAGCCAGCGCGTCGTTCGGCGTCCGCAGCGGCTGGCCGACAATGGCCGCTTCCCCCAACACACCTCCTGGAGACTCTCGATGCGCATCGAAACCCTGGCCGTGCACGCCGGCTACTCGCCCGACCCGACCACCAAGTCCGTGGCCGTGCCCATCTACCAGACGGTGGCCTACGCCTTCGACAGCGCGCAGCACGGCGCCGACCTGTTCGACCTGAAGGTGCCGGGCAACATCTACACGCGCATCATGAACCCCACCACCGACGTGCTGGAAAAGCGCGTCGCGGCCCTCGAAGGCGGCATCGGCGCGGTGGCCGTGGCCTCGGGCATGGCGGCCGTCACCTATGCCATCCAGGCGATCGCCGAGGCCGGCGACAACATCGTCAGCGCCAGCACGCTCTACGGCGGCACCTATAACCTGTTCGCCCACACCTTTCCGCAGCAGGGCATCGAGGTACGCTTTGCCGACCCGCGCGACCCGGCCAGCTTCGCCCGGCTGATCGACGAGCGCACCAAGGCCGTGTTCTGCGAATCCATCGGCAATCCGCTGGGCAACGTGACCGACATCCGCGCCCTGGCCGACGTGGCGCACGCCCACGGCGTGCCGCTGATCGTGGACAACACGGTGGCCAGCCCCTACCTGCTGCGCCCCTTCGAGCACGGCGCCGACATCGTGGTGCACGCGCTGACCAAGTACCTGAACGGCCACGGCAACAGCATCGGCGGCGCCATCGTCGACAGCGGCAAGTTCCCTTGGGGCCAGCACAAGGCGCGCTTCAAGCGCCTGAACGAGCCCGACGTGAGCTACCACGGCGTGGTCTACACCGAGGCTCTCGGCCCGGCCGCCTACATCGGCCGCGTGCGCGTGGTGCCGCTGCGCAACATGGGCGCCGCCCTGTCGCCGCACAACGCCTTTCTGACGCTGCAGGGCATCGAGACGCTGCCGCTGCGCATGGACCGCATCTGCGAAAACGCGCAAAAGATCGCCGAGGCGCTGCAGAAGCACCCCAAGGTGGAATGGGTGCGCTACGCCGGATTGAGCGACCACCCCGACCATGCTCTGGTGCAAAAGCAGCTGGGTGGCCGCGCCTCGGGCATCCTGTCGTTCAGCCTGAAGACCGCCGCCGGCGAGGACGCACGCGCCGCCGGCGCGCGCTTCCTGGACGCGCTGCAGCTGTTCCTGCGCCTGGTGAACATCGGCGATGCGAAATCGCTGGCCACGCACCCGGCCTCCACCACGCACCGCCAGCTGGACGCCGATGAACTGGCCAAGGCCGGCGTGACCGAGGGCATGGTGCGCCTGTCCATCGGCATCGAGCACATCGACGACCTGCTGGCCGACCTGCACCAGGCGTTGGACGCGGTCTGAACGGGCGGCTTTTTTTACAAGCCTTTTTGGACTCCAGCGCTTATCCAACAAGCGCTGGCAGCTATCAATTAAGTAGCTACTGCTGGGGCGGCGCCCACGGCGCCTGCCAGCCGCCACCCAGGGCCTGCACCAGGGCCACGCCGGCCTGCTGGCGCGACAGCTGAAGCTGCATCAGCGAACGCCGCGCATTCAGCGCCGTGGCCTGCGCCGTCACCACGGCGGTGAAGGCCGAGATGCCGGCGCGGTAGCTGTTGAGGGTGCGCTCCTCGGCCGCGGTGGCGGCCTCGGCGGCGACGCGGGCGTGCTCGATCTGCGCGTCCAGCGCGGCCATGGCGGTCAGCTGGTCCTCCACCTGGCCGATGGCCTCCAGCACGCTCTGGCGATAGCTGGCGCTGGCCAGCTGGTGCGCGGCCACGGCCTGGTCCACGGCGGCGGCGCGCGCGCCGGCATCAAACAGCGTCTGCGCCAGCGCGGCGCCCAGCGACCAGGTGAGCGTGGGGGCTGACAGCAGCTTGGCCAGATCGACCGCCGTGCCGCCCGCGCCGGCGCTCAGGTTCAGCTGCGGCAGCCACGCGGCGCGGGCCGCGCCGATGCTGGCGTTGGCGGCGGCCACGGCACGCTCGGCCGCGGCCACGTCCGGGCGGCGCAGCAGCAGCTGTGACGGCAGCTCGGGCGGGATGGCCGGCGCCTGGCGCACCCAGGGCGCCGGCGGCAGGGCAAAGCGCGCCGGCACTTCGCCCACCAACAGGGCAATGGCGTGCTCATACGTGTCGCGGCTGCGCTGCAGCCCGGCGCGGGTGGACAGGGCCGACTCCAGCGTGCTTTGCGCCTGCAGCACGTCGGTGCGGGCGACGATGCCGGCGTCGTAGTTGTTCTGCGTGATGGCCAGCGCGCGGCGATAGCCCTCGATGATGTCTTCCAGCAACGCGCCCTCGGCCTCGGCCTCGCGCAGCGCGAACCACGCCTGGGCCAGGCTGCCCTGGGCCGACAGGCGGGCGGCGGCCAGGTTGGCCTGGCTGGCCTGCAGGCTGGCCTCCTGCCCCTGCACGCCGGCGGCCAGGCGGCCCCACAGGTCGGGCGCCCAGCTGGCCGTCAGGCCGAGCGACGCCGAGCCGCGCGCCGGCTGGCCGTTGCGCTGAGTGGACAGCTGCGTGCCCACCGTGGGCCACTGTGCAGCCTCGGCCTGGCGCAGCAGGGCCTGGGCCTGGGCCACGCGGGCCACGGCAGCGGCCAGATCCTGGTTGCCGATCTCCACGCGCGGCATCAGCGCATCCAGGCCCTCGTCGCCGAACAGCGTCCACCAGCGGCCTTCGTGCCAGGCGCGGTAGTCGGCGGTGCTGACCCAGCCCTCGGGCGCCTGGCCGCGCCAGGCGGTGCCCACGTCCACGGCCGGCGCCTGGTGCGGCGGCGTGACGCTGCAGGCGCCCAGCAGCAGGGCCAGCGCCAGGCCCGTGCTTAAAGGTAAAAAACGGCTCCAGCCCTTGCTGGGCAAGCGTGGGCAGCTATCAAAACAGGTGTGGTTCATCTCGTCTCCGCCAGGGCCATGCCGGGGCTGCCTTCAGCGCCGCGCGGGCGCCGCGGGCGGCGGCGCAGCCGGTCCAGCAGCACGTAGACCACGGGCGTGGTCAGCAGCGTGAGCAGCTGGCTGGCGACCAGTCCGCCGACGATGGTCACGCCCAGGGGCTGGCGCAGCTCGGCGCCCTGGCCGAAGCCTATGGCCAGGGGCAGCGCGCCCAGGCCGGCGGCCAGGGTGGTCATCAGAATGGGGCGAAAGCGCATCAGGCAGGCCTCGCGCACGGCGGCCGTGGCGTCCAGCCCGCGCGTGCGCTCGGCCTCCAGCGCGAAGTCGATGATCAGGATGGCGTTCTTCTTCACGATGCCGATCAACAGGAACACGCCGATCAGCGCCATGATGGAAAACTCCATCTTCAGGGCCAGCAGCGCCAGCACCGCGCCGAAGCCGGCGCTGGGCAGCGTGGTCAGCACCGTGATGGGGTGGATCAGGCTTTCGTACAGGATGCCCAGCACGATGTAGATGACCACGATGGCCGCCACGATCAGCAGGCCCTGCTGCGATTGCGTTTCCTGCGCGGCGGCGGCAGCGCCGGCGAATGCGCCACGCACGTTGTTGGGCATGCCAATGGCGTCCACCGCCTCCAGCACGGCCTGCTGGCCTTCCTGCAGCGACACGCCGTCGGCCAGGTTGAACGACAGCGTGCTGGACAGCTCGCCGTCCTCGTGCATCACCCGGGTGGGCACGGCCCGTTCGCCCACGTGCGTGAAGGCCGACAGCGGCACCATGGTCGCCGGCAGCACCGACAGCGGCTGGCCGGTGGAGGCGTTGCGCTGGCCCGGGTTGGCCGATGCGCCGCCGGTGCCCGCCGCGCCAGCCGCGCGCGTGGCGGGCACCCACACGTCCTGCAGCGCCAAGGGCGACTGGGTGTACTGCGGCGCCCATTCCATGACCACGCTGTACTGGTTCAGGTCGCTGTACATGGTGGCCACCTGGCGCTGGCCGAAGGCGTTGTACAGGGCTGCGTCCACGGCCTGCGCCGTCACGCCCAGGCTGGCCGCCAGGGCGCGGTCGACCTGCACGAAGGTCTCCACGCCGTTGTCGCTCTGGTCGTCGTCCACGTCGGTCAGGCGCTCGTCGGTCTTGAGCTGAGCAGACAGCTTGAGCGTCCAGGCCTTCAGGTCGGCGACGTTGTCGGCCTTCAGCGAGAACTGGTAGGTGGAGTTGCTGCTGCGCCCGCCCATGCGCAGCTCCTGCACCGGGTTCAGGAACACCCGCAATCCGGTGATGGCGGACAGCTGCGGGCGCAGCCGGTTGATGACGGCGCGCGTGCCCTCGCCCTTGGGCCGGTCGCGCGCCGGCTTGAGAGCGGCCGACAGAAAGCCGCCGCTGTTGCCCCCGGCAAAGGCCACCACCGTGCCCACGGACGGGTCGGCGCGGATGATGTCCACCGCCTGCTGCAGCTTGTCGGCCATGGCGTTGGAGGAAATGCTCTGGTCGGCGCGCAACCCGCCCACCATCTGGCCGCTGTCCTGCTCGGGAAAGAAGCCCTTGGGGATGGAGGCGAACAGGTAGCCGTTCAGCCCCACCACCACGGCCAGCACCAGCACCACCAGCCAGGGCGAGGCCAGTGCGCCATCGAGCGCATGGGCGTAGCCGCCCAGCAGGCGGTGCTCGGCCCCGCGCGCCCAGCCCGCCAGGGTGCGCCGCAGCCGGCCCATGGCGCTGGCACGCACCGGTGCCGCGGCGGCGCGCGGCGCACTGGTGCGCGGCAGCAGCAGCGCGCACAGCATGGGCGTGGTGGTCAGCGAGATGACCAGCGAGATCATCACCGCGGCCGACAGCGTGACGGCGAATTCACGAAACAGCCGCCCCGGCTGGCCGCCCATGAACAGCAGCGGGATGAACACCGCGATCAGCGACACGCTGATGGTCAGCACGGTGAAGCCCACCTCGCGCGCGCCCTCCAGCGCCGCGCGGCGCCGCTCCCAGCCCTGTTCCAGGTGGCGGGTGATGTTCTCGATGACCACGATGGCGTCGTCCACCACGAAGCCGGTGGCCACGGTGAGGGCCATCAGCGTCAGATTGTTCAGCGAATAGCCCAGCGCGTACATCACGGCAAAAGTGCCCAGCAGCGACACCACCGTCGCCACCGCCGGGACGACGGCCGCCCGCAGGGTGCGCAGAAACAGCCCCACCACCGCGACCACCAGCAGCACGGCGATCACCAGCGTGATCTCCACCTCCTGCACCGAGGCGCGCACCGAGCCCGTGCGGTCGATGGCCACGTGCAGCTCGATGTCCTGGGGCAGCTGGGCGCGCAGCTGCGGCAGCAGCTCCTGAATGGCGTCGGCGGTGGCGATCAGGTTGGCGTCCGGCTGCTGGGTGATGTTGACCACGATGGCCGGCTGGCCGTTGAACATGCCGCGCGTGCGCGTGTCCTGCACGCTGTCCGTGACGCTGGCCAGCTGCGACAGGCGCACCTCGTGACCGCCGCGCAGGGCGACGATGAGGTCGCGGTAGTCCGCCGCGCGCAGGCCCGGCGCGGGGGTGAGCACCTGCAGCGCACGCCCGTCCGCCTCGCCGCCCAGCTCGACCACACCCTTGGGCCGGTTGGCGTTGCCGGCCTGCAGCGCGGCGCGCACGTCGTCGCCGCTGATGCCCAGCTGGGCCAGCGCGAAGGGGTTGAGCTCCACGCGCACGGCCGGCTGCGAACCGCCGCCCAGCGTCACGTCGCCCACGCCCGGCACCTGCAGCAGGCGCTGGCTGACGATGTTGCTGACCGCGTCGTAGATTTGACCGGGCGAGCGAGTCTGCGAGGTCAGCGCCAGGATCAGGAAGGGCTGCGCGGCCGGGTTGGCCTTGCGGTAGGTGGGGTTGGAGCGCAGATTGGCCGGCAGGTCGATGCGCGCGGCGTTGATGGCCGCCTGCACGTCGCGCGCGGCGCTGTCGATGTCGCGGTTCAGGTCGAACTGCAGCACCACGCGCGTCGAGCCGGTGCTGCTGCTGCTGGTCATCTCGTTGACGCCGGCGATCGATCCCAGCGTGCGCTCCAGCGGCGTGGCCACGGTGCGGGCCATGTCGGCAGGGCTGGCGCCGGCCATGTTGGCCGACACGAAGATGACGGGAAAGTCCACCGCCGGCAGGCGCGCCACAGGCAGCAGGAAGTAGGCCCCCAGGCCGGCCAGCGCCAGGCCGATGGTCAGCAGCACGGTGGCGATGGGCCGCTCGATGAAGGGGCGTGAGAGGTTCACTGCGCGGCCTCCCGCCGGCCCTCGCCGAAGCGCCGGCCCAGCCGGTCGAACCACAGGTAGGTCACCGGCGTGGTGAACAGCGTGAGCAGCTGCGACAGCACCAGCCCACCGAAGATGGCCAGGCCCAGCGGGCGGCGCAGCTCGGCGCCATCACCCCAGCTGAGCATCAGCGGCACGGCGGCGGCCAGCGCCGCCAGCGTGGTCATCAGGATGGGGCGAAAGCGCAGCAGCGCCGCCTGGTGGATGGCATCGCGGGCGCTCTTGCCCTGCCCGCGCTCGGCGTCGATGGCGAAGTCGATCATCATGATGGCGTTCTTCTTCACGATGCCGATCAAGAGCACCAGGCCGATGATGCCCACCACGTCCAGCGCATGGCCGGACAGCCACAGCGCCAGCAGCGCGCCCACGCCGGCCGAAGGCAGCGTGGACAAAATGGTCAGCGGGTGCACATAGCTTTCGTACAGCACGCCCAGCACGATGTACACGCACACCACGGCCGCCAGGATCAGCCACAGCTGGTTGGACAGCGAATTTTGGTAGGCACCCGAGGCGCCTGTGAAGCGCAGCGTGATGGAAGCCGGCAGCCCTTCGGCCTGCGCCGCAGCGCGCACCGCCTGCACGGCGGCGCCCAGGCTCACGCCCGGCGCCGTGTCGAAGCCCACGGTGGCGGCCGGGTACTGGCCCACGCGGTGCACGGTGAGCGGCGTTTCCTCCTCCACCACCCGGGCGAATGATTCGAGCGGCGTGGTGCCGCCGCTGCTGGTGCGCACCGGCAGCTCGCGCAGGGCGCGCAGGCTGGCGGGGTCATGCTGCGCGGCCTCCAGGATCACGCGGTACTGGTTGGTCTCGGTGAAGATGGTGGAGACGATGCGCTGGCCGAAGGCGTTGTACAGCGTGTTGTCCAGGCTGCTGGCCGTGACGCCTAAGCGCGCGGCGGTGTCGCGGTCCACCCGCACCATGGCGGCCGGGCCGGTGTCGCCGGCGGTGGTCGTGGCGTGCCGCACCTCGCTCACCTGGCCCAACCGCTGCGCCAGGCGCCGCGCCCACTGGTTGACCTGGGCCGTGTCCACACCCTCCAGGTCGAAGCGGTACTGCGTGGGGCCGGTGTCGGAGTCGATGGTCAGGTCCTGCGTCGGCTGCAGGTACAGCGTGGCGCCGGCCACCTGGCTGGCCACTTGCTCGCGCAGGCGCTGCATGACGGTGGCCTGCGAGTCGCCGAAGAGCGGCTGCGGCCGCAGGTTGATGACCAGCCTGCCGGTGGACAGGGCGCTGTTGTTGGCCGCGTCCACCCCCACCACCGAGCTGACCGACTGCACGGCGTCGTCTTGCAGCACCAGTCGCGCCACCTGGCCCTGCAGCGCCGACATGCGGGCGAACGACACGTCTGGCGCCGCCTGCACCTGGCCCTGCAGCTGGCCCGTGCTCTGGGTGGGAAACAGGTCCTTGGGGATGACCACGTACAGCAGCGCCGTGAGCACCAGGGTCAGCACCGCCACGGCCAGCGTCAGCGGCTGGTGCGCCAGCACCCAGTGCAGGCCGCGGTCGTAGTGGCCCACCGTCCAGTCCATGCCCTGCTGGATGCGCCGCGCAAAGCGCCCCTGCGACTCATGGAGCGGACCCAGCATGCGCGCCGACATCATCGGCACCAGGGTCAGCGACACCACGGCCGAGAACAGGATGGTGATGGCCAGCGTGACGGCGAATTCGCGGAACAGCCGGCCGATGACCTCCTGCATGAACAGCAGCGGGATCAGCACGGCGATCAGCGAGACGGTGAGCGAGATGATGGTGAAGCCGATTTCACCGGCGCCGTCGAGCGCGGCTTGCAGGGGCGGCTTACCCATTTCGCGGTGCCGAGAAACATTCTGGCTACGGCTCACGTCGGCTGCGCCGACATGACCCTGCGCCGGAACATTGCCCGTGTCGGCTGCGCCGCCAGGTCCGGCTGCGCCGGCCCGCATCTCGCGATGCCGGGCAATGTTCTCAATCATCACGATCGCGTCATCCACCACGAACCCCGTGGCGATCGTCAGCGCCATCAGCGTCAGGTTGTTCAGCGAATAGTCCAGCAGGTACATGAACGCCAGCGTGCCGATCAGCGACACCGGCACGGCGATGCTGGCGATGACCGTGGCGCGCAGGCTGTGCAGGAAGGCGAAGATGACCAGCACCACCATGGCCACGGCCAGGATCAGCTCCACCTCCACGTGCTCGACCGAGGCGCGGATGCCCAGCGTGCGGTCGGTCAGCACCGTCACCTGCACGCTCTGCGGCAGGGCCTCGCGCAGCTGGGGCAGCTGGCGCTTGATGGCGTCCACCGTGGCGATCACGTTGGCGCCGGGCTGGCGCTGCACGTTCAGGATGATGGCGGGCGTGAGCGGCGTGGCGTTTTCAGATGAAATCGCCCCCTGACCCTTGTCCTGACTGCGCAAGCCGCTATCGTTTTTGATGCCCGTCCAGGCGCCCAGGCGGCGATTCTCGGAGCCGTCCACGACCTCGGCCACATCCTTCAGGCGCACCGGTGCGCCGCTGACGTAGGCCACGATCAGCTCGCGATAGTCCTCCACCGACAGCAGCTGGTCATTGGCGTTGATGCTGTACTGCCGCGCCGGCCCGTCGAAGCTGCCCTTGGCCGAGCTGGAGTTGCCCGCGCTGATGGCGCTGCTGATGGAGTCCAGCGACAGGCCCATGCTGGCCAGCGCTTGCAGGTTGCCCTGCACGCGCACGGCGGGGCGTTGGCCGCCGGCCAACGTGACCAGGCCCACGCCGTCGATCTGGCTGATTTTCAGCGCCAGCCGGGTGTTGACCATGTTCTGCACGTCGGTCAAAGGCAGGCTGTCCGAGGTGATGGCCAGCTGCAGGATGGGCGCATCGGCCGGGTTGATCTTGGCGTACACCGGCGGCGCCGGCAGGTCGGCCGGCAGCAGCGAGCCGGCGGCGTTCATGGCCGCCTGGACCTGCTGCTCGGCCGCGTCCATGGACAGGCTGAGGTTGAACTGCAGCGTGATCAGCGACACGCCGGCGCTGCTGACGCTGCTCATGCGCGAGAGGCCCGGCATCTGGCCGAACTGGCGCTCCAGCGGCGCGGTGACGGTGCGGCTCATCACGTCCGGGCTGCCGCCGGGGTACAGCGTCTGCACCTGGATGGTGGGATAGTCCACCTGCGGCAGCGCCGCCACGGGCAGGAAGCGCAGCCCCACCAGGCCGGCCAGCACGATGGCCAGCATGAACAGCGCGGTCGCCACCGGCCGCTGGATGAACAGGCGCGAGACGTTCATGCCGGCGCTACTTGGCGGCTGCAGAAGCCGGTGCGGATGCCGCCGGCGCGCCCACGGGCGCGGCGCCGCGGCCGGCGCGCGATGCGCCATCCGCCGGCTGCGAGGCGCCCGCACGCGGCCCGCCAGCCGCGCGCCCGCCCTCGCCCGGGCCGCGGCGCGCGGCGCCGGCCTGGCCGGCCAGCTGCACCTTGCCGCCATCCTTGACGCGGTCGCCGCCCTCGGTCACCACCTGCTCGCCGGCCTGCAGGCCCTGGGTGATGAGCACCCGGTCCACCGTGGCCATGCCGCGCACCACCGGGCGCATGCGGGCCACCTGCTCTTCGTCGATCACATAGACATAGTCGCCCTGCGGGCCGGTGCGTACCGCCGTCACCGGCACCAGCACGCCGCTTTGCGAGCCCAGCTGCAGCCGGGCGTTGACGAACTGGTTGGGAAACAGCGCGCCATCGGCATTGGCAAAGCGCGCCTTGGCGCGCACCGTGCCGGTGGCGGCGGTGACCTGGTTGTCCAGCGTCAGGAAGCGGCCCTCGGCCAGCGTCGCGCTGCGCGCGCGGTCCAGCGCGGCCACGGGCAGCGCGCCCTGGCGCTGGGCGGCGCGCACGTCCGGCACGCGGTCCTGCGGCACGGAGAACACCACGTCGATGGGCCGCACCTGGGTGATGGTGGCGATGCCGGTGCTAGTGCCGCTGCTGACCAGGTTGCCAGGGTCCACGGTGCGTAGGCCGATGGTGCCGTCGATGGGCGCGCGCAGCGTGGTGTAGTCCAGGTTGAGCTGGGCCGTGCGCTCGCTGGCGCGGTCGGCCAGCACGGCGGCGTCCAGCTGTTGCACCAGCGCGGCCTGGGTGTCCAGCGTCTGGCGGGCGATGGAGTCCTGCTTCCACAGCTCCTGGTAGCGCGAGAGCGTCACGCGCGCGGCGGCCAGCTGGGCCACGTCGCGGGCGGTCTGGCTTTTCGCCTGGGCCAGCGCCTGCTCGTACGCGCGCGGGTCGATGCGCGCCAGCACCTGGCCCTTCTTCACGCTCTGCCCCTCGGTGAACAGCACCTCCGTCAGCACCCCGGAGACCTGCGGCACCAGCGTGGCAGTGACGGGCGGCGTGACCGTGCCCAGGGCATCGATGAGGACGGGCAACTCGCCCTGCTGCGCGCGCGCCGAGCCCACGGTGACGCTGGCCATGGCGGCGAAGGCGGCCGGGCCGGCCGGCGCCCCCGGCCGTCCCGGCGGCGCGGCGGGGCCCTTGGCGCGCTGCACCAGGAACCATGCCGTGCCGGCCAGGGCGGCGATCAGCACCAGCGTCAGCACGAGGGCGCGCCAGCGGCGGCGCGGGCGCACAGGGGCGGGCAAGGGTGCGTTCTCTGGGTCAGTCATGCGGCGGGGAGGGAAAACCGTGGCGGGGCGTGGACGATCCTAGCAGCCGCGGCGGCCGGCGCGCAGGCAGGGACGGATATGGGATTTCACGCCATGCATGCAAGTCAAAACGCCGCTAGAGCGCGCCAGTACGGCGCAATGCGCTATTGTTTTTGATTTCCTTGCCAAACCGTTGACCGCATCTTTACCCCGCCTTTACCGCACGTCCCGCGCCAGCCTCAGGCCCGAGAACTGCCAGCGCGCGCCGGCCGGAAAGAAGTTGCGGTAGCTGGCGCGCACGTGGCCCGCGGGCGTGGCGCAGGAGCCGCCGCGCAGCACGTATTGGTTGACCATGAACTTGCCGTTGTACTCACCCACGGCGCCAGCGGCCGGCGCGAAGCCGGGGTACGGCGCGTAGCTGGACTGGGTCCACTCCCACACGTCGCCGAACAGCTGGGCCGGCTGGCCTTCGGGCGCATCGGCTGGCGCCGGCTGCGGGTGCAGCACGCCGCTGTCCGCGAAATGCCCGGCCTGGGCTGGTTCGGTGGCGGCCGCGGCGGCCTCCCACTCCGCCTCGGTGGGCAGACGGGCGCCAGCCCAGCGGGCATAGGCATCGGCTTCGTAATACGACAGATGCACCACCGGCTGCTCCGGCGCCAGCAGCTGGCGGCCGGACAGGGTGAATTCGCACCAGCCGTGGCCGTCCTGGCGCCAGTACAGCGGGTGGCCGATGCCCTGGCTGCAGCGCCAGTCCCAGCCCTCGGCCAGCCAGTGCGCCGGCTCGTCGTAGCCACCGGCCACCACGAAGGCCAGGTATTCGGCGTTGCTCACCGGCCGTGTGGCCAGCTCATAGGGCTGCAGCCAGACAGGGTGGCGCGGGCTTTCGTTGTCGAAGGCGAAGCCCGCGCCCTCATGGCCGATGTGCACCAGGCCGCCCTCGAAGCGGCGCCAGCGCACCAGCGGTGCGGCGGTCTGCGGCGCCGGCGCGCCAGCCGCCTGGTAGGCCGGCCAGGTGGGGTTGCACCACAGCAGGTGCTTGATGTCGGTCAGCAGCAGCTCCTGGTGCTGCTGCTCGTGCTGCAGACCCAGCTCCAGCAGGGCCGCCGCCTCGGGCGGCAGATCGTCGCGCTGCAGCAGCCGCTGCATGCGCGCGTCCACGTCGGCGCGCCAGGCCAGCACGGTGGCCAGGTCGGGCCGGGTGAGCAGGCCGCGCTGCGCGCGCGGGTGCTGCGCGCCCACGCCCTGGTAGTAGGAGTTGAACAGCACACGGAAGTCCGCGTCGAACGGCGCAAAGTTCTCCTCGTGCGGCTCCAGGATGAAGGTCTCGAAGAACCAGGCCGTGTGCCCCAGGTGCCACTTGGTCGGGCTGGCGTCAGTCATGGATTGGGCTGTGCAGTCCTCGGGCGACAGCGGCGCGGCCAGCTGCTGGGTGGCGGCGCGCACGGCGGCGTAGCGCTGCCAGGGGCTGGCGCGTTCGGCATCGGTAGCGTGCAGGACCGCCGGGGCGGCGGGCGTGGCGCCGTCCAGGGGCATGGCGCTGGGGTGCAGGCGCATGGTCGGGTCCTCCTCGTGGCTTGCGGTTTTCACGTGCGGGCGTGCACCAGGGCATACCAGCCGCGCTCGTCCGTCCAAGCCTGCGGCTGCCTGAAGCCAGCGCGCGTAAGCAGGTCCAAAAAGGCGGGCAGCGGATACTTGTAGCTGTTCTCGGTGTGGATGCGCTCGTGCGCGGCAAAGCTGCGGCCGCCGCCGGGCCAGCGCACCTGCTGTGGACCGCAGGCGGCCAGGTGCATCTCGATGCGCGACGCGGCCGTGTTGAAGAAGGCCTCGTGACGCCACTGTCCCGGTTCGAAATCGCTGCCGATCAGCCGGTTCACGTGGGCCAGGATGTTGCGGTTGAACTGCGCCGTCACGCCGGCGGCGTCGTCGTAGGCGGCCTGCAGCACGGCCAGGTCCTTGGGCAGGTCGATGCCGATCAGCAGGCCGCCGCGCTCCCTCCGCGCCAGCGCGTGCATCTGGCGCAGCAGCGCCAGGGCGGCGGGCGGGTCGAAGTTGCCGATGGACGAACCGGGGTAGAACACCAGGCGCCTATCCTGCGGCACGTCGCCCGGCAGCTCAATGGCGGCGGTGATGTCGCCGCCCACGGCGCGCGCATCCAGGCCCGGCAGCGCCGCGCGCAGGCGCGCCACGGCGCCTTCCAGGTAGTCGGCGGAGATGTCCACGCCCACGAAGTGCGTGGCGCCCAGCAGCCGGCACAGCACGCGCGCCTTGTCGCAGCTGCCGGCGCCGGGCTCGATGACCACGCCGCCGCGGCCCACGGCCTGGGCGATGGCACGGGCGTGGCGGCGCAGCACGGCCTGCTCGGTGCGCGTGGGGTAGTACTCGGGCAGGCGGGTGATGGCCTCGAAGAGCTGCGAGCCGCGCTCGTCGTAGAAGTATTTGGGCGAGATGCGGGCCGGCTGGTCCAGCAGGCCGGCGATGATCTGCACCCGCTCATCGGCCGGAGCCAGGGGCTGCGCCGCGGCGGACGTGCTCCAGGGTGGAGGGGAAGCGGCAACGGCTGGAGCGGCAAGTGTGACGGGCATGGCCTGCGAGCATGGACCGGCCCGGCGCCGCGTGGCGCAGGCGGTCAGCCGCCCTGCCGGTAGGACGGCCGCGCAATCTGCAGTACCCCCCTTGCAGGGCAAGGCCAACCGTGCCAGGGCGCGGCTCCAACCCTCTCATCGCACTATCAAAAGGTGAGCTTCCTGCGCAGGCTGGGCGGGCGCTGGAGGCCAAAAATGCTTGAAATTCCCATCGGCGCCACCAGACGCTTGCCCCGCTGGCGGTCGCGCGCTGGCTCGGGGCAGCCAGCGGGCCAGGATAAAAAAAGGGCCGACGCCCAGGCGCCGGCCCATCCCACCATGAAGAGCCGCAGTGACTGCGGCGCGGTCTGCTTCTTTGTAGTTATCCGAAAAAAAGGAACGCCGTGCGCTCAGAAGCGCCAGCCCAGGCCGATACCGGCCAGCACGGGATTGACCTTGAAGGTGCCGACCTTGGTGCCGGCGGAGTGCACGTCGGTGCTGATGAACACCTTCTTCACGTCCAGGTTCAGGTACAGGTTCTTGGACAGAGGGATGTCCACGCCCACCTGCAGCGCGCCGCCCCAGCTGTTCTTGTCGATGCTCGGGCTGAGGGCAGCCTGGACCGCCGGGTCGAAGCGCACGCTGGAAAAGCGCGTGTAGTTCACGCCCGCGCCCACATAGGGCTTGAAGCCGCTGAAGTTGGTGAAGTGGTATTGCGCCAGCAGCGTGGGCGGCAGGTGCTTGAGCGAGCCGATGCGGGCGCCGTCGGCACGCAGCGTGTGCTTTTGCGGGTAAGTCAGGATCAGCTCGGCGGCGATGTTGGGCGTGAAGAAGTACGACACGTCCAGCTCGGGGATGACCTTGTCGTTGACCGACAGGCCCAGACCCGTGCTGTCCTTGTTGGCGCTGTCCAGGTTGACGGCGCGCACGCGCACCATGAACGGGCCTTCGGAGGTGGACTGTTGCGCGAAGGCGGCGCCCGAGGTCATCGCGCAAACGGCGGCCAGGGCCAGCAGGGTCTTGTGCATAGTGCTTTTTGTATTCGTTGAACACGGGGACGACCCCCGTGCCACGAATTAGGCCCACGAGCAAATTGCTCAGGATTGCGTGAGATCAAGCTTTGCCGCCGCGGGCGGCCTACGCGCACGCGCGCCGCTCAGCCCTTCCCACGCAGACGCTGCACCAGCGTCCACACCCCCAGCGCCACGGCGCCGACCGCGGCGCCCACCAGTGCGCTCAGCACGTGGGTGGAGAGGAATTCCCAGACACCGCCCAGCGGCCAGCCGGCGAGCTTCGCGCCGGCGGATTCGATGGCGTGCGCCAGCGGCGGCACGCCGTGCACGATGATCCCACCGCCCACCAGGAACATGGCGGCCGTGCCGGCCACGGCCAGGCCCTTCATCAGCTTCGGGGCCGCGGCCACCAGCGCCTGGCCGATGCGGCAGGCCACGCGGCCGGGCCTGCGCGTCAGCCACAGGCCCACATCATCCATCTTCACGATGCCCGCCACCAGGCCGTACACGCCCACGGTCATGAGCACCGCGATGGCCGACAGCACCATCACCTGCTGCATGAAGTCCGCCTGCGCCACGGTGCCCAGGGTGATGACGATGATCTCGGCCGAGAGGATGAAATCGGTGCGGATGGCGCCACGCACCTTGGTCTTCTCCAGCCGGGCGATGTCGGCCGCGCTGGCCGCCTTGCCGCCCACGCGCGCCAGCGCGGCCTCCGCCCGGTCAGCGGGCGGCTCGCCATGGTGGGCCAGCTTTTCCACGCCCTCCAGGCACAGGTAGGTACCGCCCAGCATGAGCAGTGGCGTGATGGCCCAGGGTGCGAAGGCGCTGATCAGCAGCGCAGTAGGCACCAGGATGGCCTTGTTGACCAGCGAACCGCGCGCCACCGCCCAGACCACGGGCAGCTCGCGGTGGGCGTGCACACCGCTGACCTGCTCGGCGTTCAGCGCCAGGTCGTCGCCCAGCACGCTGGCCGTCTTCTGCGCCGCCACCTTGGTCATGACGGAGACATCGTCGGCCATGGCAACGCTCTTGCGCGCCGCCATCTTGGACATGAGGGCCACGTCGTCCAGGATGGTGGCGATGTCGTCGAGCAGGGTGAGAAGGCTGGCGCCGGCCATACAGAAATACTCCGCAAAGACAGGAAAAAGGTCGCCGATTCTGAATAGAAAAAGCTTCCAGCGCCTGTCGGACAAGCGCTGGAAGCTATCTTTTTAGTAGCCTCGCGGAAGGCCTGGGACGGGTTTCTTTTTACGCGACCCAGCGGCGGGCGTTGCGCCACAGGCGCATCCAGGGGCTGTACGCATCCTGCCCGCCGGTGGCGGCCAGGTCGGTCCAGCTCATCTGGATATTGCGAAACACCCGCTCCGGATGCGGCATGAGCGCGGTGAAGCGCCCGTCCGCCGTGGTCACGGCCGTCAGCCCGCCGGCGCTGCCGTTGGGATTGAGCGGATAGCGCTCTGTGGGCTGACCGGCGTGGTCCACGAAACGCAGGCTGCGCAGCACGCGCTCTTCGTTGCCGCGGTACTGGAAGTTGGCATAGCCCTCGCCGTGCGCCACGGCGATGGGCAGGCGCGAGCCGGCCATGCCGGCGAAGAAGATGCTGGGCGAATCCAGCACCTCCACCATGGACAGGCGTGCCTCGAAGCGGTGGCTCTGGTTGGTGGTGAAGCGCGGCCAGTCCTGGGCGCCGGGAATGATGTCGGCCAGCTCGGCAAACATCTGGCAGCCGTTGCACACGCCCAGCCCGAAGGTGTCCTGGCGGGCGAAGAACTGCTGGAACTGCTCGGACAGGCGCGGGTTGAAGGTGATGGAGCGCGCCCAACCGATGCCCGCGCCCAGCGTATCGCCATAGCTGAAGCCGCCGCAGGCGACGATGCCGGCGAACTGCGACAAGTCGGCGCGGCCGGCCTGCAGGTCGCTCATGTGCACGTCGAAGGCCTCGAAGCCCGCTTGGGTGAAGGCGTAGGCCATCTCCACGTGCGAGTTCACGCCCTGCTCGCGCAGCACGGCCACGCGCGGACGGACCAGGTTCAGATAAGGCGCGGCCACGTCCTCTGCGGGATCGAAGGTCAGGAGCACGTGCAGGCCCGGGTCCTGCGGGTCTCCGGCGGCGGTGTGCTCGCTGTCGGCGCATTCGGGGTTGTCGCGCTGCTGGCAGATCTTCCAGCTGACGGCGTCCCAGACCTGGTGCAGGTCGGACAGGCTGGCGGCGAAGATCTTCTTGGCGTCGCGCCAGACCTGCAGCTCGCCCTTGCCCTCGTCCATGGCGCTGGACTGCGGACGCGTCTTGCCGATGATGTGGCTGCAGGCCGCCAGGCCGTGGGCGCGCAGCACCTGCATGACTTGGTCGCGCTGGGCCGTGCGCACCTGCAGCACGGCCCCCAGTTCCTCGTTGAACAGCGCGCGCAGCGTCAGCTCGTCGCGCCGGCCGCTGACCTGCTGCGCCCAGTTCTTAGCGTCGCCGGTTTCCATGCGGCTGTCGCTGATGCCGTCGCCCTCGGTGACCAGCATGTCCACGTTCAGCGCCACGCCCACATGACCGGCGAAGGCCATCTCGGCGGCCGCGGCCAGCAGGCCGCCGTCGCTCCTGTCGTGGTAGGCCAGGACCAGACGGTCTCGGCGCAGGGCATTCACGGCATCGACCAGGGCGACAAGATCCTTGGCGTCGTCCAGGTCGGGGACGTCGCCGCCCGTCTGCTGCAGCACCTGGGCCAGGATGGAGCCGCCCATGCGCATCTTGCCGCGCGACAGGTCGACCAGCACTAGCGTGGTGTCCTGCTCCTTGGCGTCCAGCTGCGGCGTGAGCGTGCCGCGCACGTCGGCCAGCGTGGCGAAGGCGGTGACGATCAGGCTGACGGGCGAGGTCACCTTTTTCAAGGCGCCGCCGGTGTCCGTCCACTGGGTGCGCATGGACAGGCTGTCCTTGCCCACAGGAATGGAGATGCCCAGTTGCGGGCACAGCTGCATGCCCACGGCGCGCACGGTCTCGTACAGGGCGGCATCCTCGCCGGGCTCGCCGCAGGCGGCCATCCAGTTGGCGCTGAGCTTGACGCGCGGCAGCTCGATGGGCGCTGCAGCCAAGTTGGTGATGGCCTCTGCCACCGCCATGCGGCCGGAGGCTGGGGCGTTGATGGCGGCCAGCGGCGTGCGCTCGCCCATGGCCATGGCCTCGCCGGCAAAGCCGGCGTAGTCGGCCAGGGTCACGGCCACGTCGGCCACCGGCACCTGCCAGGGCCCGACCATCTGGTCGCGGTGCGTGAGGCCGCCCACCGTGCGGTCGCCAATGGTCACCAGGAAGCGCTTGCTCGCCACCGTGGGGTGGGCCAGCACGTCGATCACGGCCTGCTGCAGCGCCACGCCGTCCACGTCCAGCGGCCCCACCTCGCGCGTGACGCTCTGCACGTCGCGGTGCATGCGCGGGGGCTTGCCCAGCAGCACGTCCATGGGCATGTCCACCGGCAGGCGCTGGGCCTGGCCGGCGGGGGCGGCGGTGTCTTCCAAAATCAGCTGGCGCTCGCCGGTGGCCGTGCCGATCACGGCGAACGGGCAGCGCTCGCGCTCGCAAAACGCCGTGAACTGCGCCAGCGACTCGGGCGCGATGGCCAGCACGTAGCGCTCCTGGCTTTCGTTGCTCCAGATCTCCTTGGGCGCCAGGCCGGACTCCTCCAGCTGCACGGCGCGCAGGTCGAAGCGCGCGCCGCGGCCGGCATCATGAACCAGTTCGGGGAAGGCATTGGACAGCCCGCCCGCGCCCACGTCGTGGATGGCCAGGATGGGGTTGGCCTCGCCCTGCTCCCAGCAGTGGTTGATGACCTCCTGGGCGCGGCGCTCGATCTCGGGGTTGCCGCGCTGCACGGAGTCGAAGTCCAGCTCGGCCGCGTTGGTGCCGCTGGCCATGGAGCTGGCCGCGCCGCCACCCATGCCGATGCGCATGCCGGGCCCGCCCAGCTGGATCAAGAGCGTGCCGGCAGGGAACTCGATCTTTTGGGTCTGGCGCGCGTCGATAGAACCTAAGCCACCGGCGATCATGATGGGCTTGTGGTAGCCGCGCAGCACGCCAGCGATCTGCTGCTCGTACTCGCGGAAGTAGCCCGTCAGGTTGGGCCGGCCGAACTCGTTGTTGAACGCGGCGCCGCCCAGCGGGCCCTCGGTCATGATCTGCAGCGGGCTGGCGATGTGCTCGGGCCGGCCGACGTCGCTGCCCCACAGCTTGGAGACGGTGAAGCCCGTCAGGCCTGCCTTGGGCTTGGAGCCGCGCCCGGTGGCGCCCTCGTCGCGGATCTCGCCGCCCGCGCCGGTGGACGCGCCGGGAAAGGGCGAGATGGCCGTGGGGTGGTTGTGCGTCTCCACCTTCATCAGCACGTGCTGGGTGGCGCTGCGCTTTTGATAGCTGGGCGCGCTTATCTGGTCTGCGAAAGCGTCGAATTTGGCAAAGAACTGCTCGACCTGACTGCCTTCCATGATGGAGGCGTTGTCGGCATAGGCCACGATGGTGTGCTGGGGCGAGGTGGCCTCGGTGTGGCGGATCATGCCGAACAGCGACTTGTCCTGGGCCGCGCCGTCGATGGTGAACTGGGCGTTGAAGATCTTGTGGCGGCAGTGCTCGCTGTTGGCCTGGGCGAACATCATCAGTTCCACATCGGTGGGATTGCGCCCCAGCTTGCCGAAGGCCTCCACCAAGTAATCGATCTCGTCGCCCGCCAGGGCCAGGCCCCAGGCGGTGTTGGCGGCCTCCAGCGCCGCGCGGCCGCCCTTCAAGACGTCCACGAAGGCCATGGGCTCGGCCTGCAGCTCGGTGAACAGCTGCTGCGCCTGCTCCACGCTGGCCACCACGGATTCGGTCATGCGGTCATGCAGCAGCGCGGCGATCTGCGCCAACTGCGCGTCCGACAGCTCGGGCGTGCCCGACAGCAGGCCACCCTTCAGGCTGATGCGGTACTCGGTGATGCGCTCGATGCGGCGCACGCCCAGGCCGCAGTTGTGCGCGATATCGGTGGCCTTGGACGCCCAGGGCGAGACGGTACCCAGGCGCGGCGTGACGTACAGCACCGGGCCGTCGGTGGGGCCGGTGTAGGGGTCGCCATAGGTCAGCAAGGGCGCCAGGCGCGAGCGGTGGGCCGCGTCGGGCGGGGCGTCCTGCGCCACCAGGTGCACGAAGCGCGCGGCTATTGCCGTGATCTTGGGATGGATGGCCGCCAGCGCGGGCTGCAGCTGCTGGGCGCGAAAGGGGGTAAGGGCATTGCCGCCCTCCAACGAAGTGATGTGCAAGGTCACGGTAGCGGCCTGTGTGATGGGCGGGCGAGGATCGCGAGGAAAGCCTGAGGGCATCCGGGCCGCTGACTGGGGCCGCAGAGCCTGGCAAGGCTGGGTTGGCGGGAACCCGGCATTTTAAGCAATCGCACCCCGGGAAAGCCCCAGTGGGATAATTTGCCCCATGAGCATCACCACCAAAGACGCCCAGGGCATCGCGGGCATGCGCGAGGCCGGCCGCCTCGCCTCCGAAGTGCTGGACACCATCACGCCGCACATCAAGCCGGGCATGACCACCAACGACGTGGACCGCTTGGCCGCCGAATGCATGGCGCGCCAGGGCACGCGCTCGGCCACGCTGGGCTACCAGCCGCCCGGCTATCCGCCCTACCCCAAGTCGCTGTGCACGTCGCTGAACAACGTGGTCTGCCACGGCATCCCCAACGACAAGCCCTTGAAGAAGGGCGACATCATGAACGTGGACGTCACCGTCATCACCCAGGACGGCTGGTACGGCGACACTAGCCGCATGTTCCTGGTGGGTGAGTGCTCCATTGCCGCCAAACGCCTGGTCAACCTGACCTACGAGGCGATGTGGCTGGGCATCCAGCAGGTCAAGCCCGGTGCGCGCCTGGGCGACGTGGGCCACGCCATCCAGAAGTTCGCCGAAGGGCACGGCCTGTCGGTGGTGCGCGAGTTCTGCGGCCACGGCATCGGCGACAAATTCCATGACGAGCCCCAGGTGCTGCACTACGGCCGCCCCGGCACGGGTGAGGAGCTAATCCCGGGCATGACCTTCACCATCGAGCCCATGCTCAACATCGGCCGGCGCGAGGTCAAGGAGCACGGCAACGACGGCTGGACCATCGTCACCAAGGACCACAGCCTGTCGGCGCAGTGGGAGCACACGGTGCTGGTCACCGAGACCGGCTTCGAGGTGCTGACCATCTCGGACGGCTACCCCGCCCTGCCCGCCTTCGTGACCGCCACGACGACCTGACAGTCCGGCGCGGCGCCCTCGTTCTTCCTTTCGCGCCATGCCTCGTCCCCCCACTCCCGTCGCAGCCGACATCGCCGCACTGCGGCAGACCTACCAAGCCGACAAGGCCGCGCTGGTGGCCACGCTGCTGGCGCCGGACGCTTCCACCCGCGGCATCCGCAGCCTGCTGCGGCACCTGTCCTCTCTGGCTGACCGCCAGCTGTGCGCCCTGTGGCGCCGCGCCGGCCTGCCGCGCGGCATGGCGCTGGTGGCGGTGGGCGGGTATGGGCGCGCGCAGCTGTTTCCGGCCTCCGACATCGACGTGCTGGTGCTGCTGCCGGACGGCGTGCAGGACGCGGCCGCCAGCGCCGCCATCGAGTCCTTCATCGGCAGCTGCTGGGACGCGGGCCTGGAGATCGGCGCCAGCGTGCGCACCGTGGCCGAATGCCTGGCCGAGTCCGCCGCCGACGTGACGGTGCAGACGGCGCTGCTGGAGTCGCGCCGCGTGTGCGGCAGCGCCGCCCTGTTCGCCCAGTTGCGCCGCAGCTACGCCGCGCAGATGGACGTGCAGGCCTTCATGGTCACCAAGACGCTGGAGATGCGCCAGCGCCACACCAAGCACGAAAACACCCCCTACGCGCTGGAGCCCAACTGCAAGGAGTCGCCCGGCGGGCTGCGCGACCTGCAGCTCATCCTGTGGCTGTCGCGCGCCGCCGGCTTAGGGAACAGCTGGCGCGAGCTGGCGGCCAACGGCCTGGCTACGCCTTTCGAGGTGCGCCAGATCGAGCGCAACGAGGCGCTGCTGTTTCTCATCCGCGCCCGGCTGCACGCCCTGGCCGGGCGGCGCGAGGACCGGCTGGTGTTCGACCTGCAGACCGCCGTAGCCGAGACCTTCGGCTACGGCAGGGGTGCCGCCGATGGCCCGCGCGCACCGGTACGCGCCAGCGAGGCGCTGATGCGCCGCTACTACTGGGCCGCCAAGGCGGTGTCGCAGCTCACGCAGATCCTGCTGCTGGACATCGAGGAGCGTCTGGCGCCGCAACCGGCGCACCGGGTGCCCATCAACGAGCGCTTCCTGGACCGGGGCGGCCTGATCGAGGTGGCCAGCGATACGCTGTACCTGGAGCAGCCCCACGCCATCCTGGAAACCTTCCTGCTGTACGAGACCAGGCCGGGCCTGACGGACCTGTCGGCGCGCACGCTGCGCGCGCTGTACAACGCCCGCCCGGTGATGGACGCGGGCTTTCGCCGCGACCCAGCCAACCGCGCCATGTTCATGCGCATCCTGCGCCAGCCCTCGGGCATCACCCACGCCATGCGGCTGATGAACCAGACCTCGGTGCTGGGGCGCTATCTGTGGCCCTTCAGGCGCATCGTGGGGCAGATGCAGCACGACCTGTTCCACGTCTACACCGTGGACCAGCACACGCTGATGGTGCTGCGCAACGTGCGCCGCTTCTTCATGGCCGAGCACGCGCACGAATACCCCGTCTGCTCGCAGCTGGCCGCCGGCTGGGACAAACCGTGGATCCTGTACGTCGCCGCGCTGTTCCACGACATCGGCAAGGGCCGCGGGGGCGACCATTCGCACATCGGCGCCCTGGAGGCGCGGCGTTTTTGCCGCCAGCACGGCCTGGCGCGCGACGACGCGCAGCTGATTGAATTCCTGGTGGCCGAGCACCTGACCATGAGCCAGGTGGCGCAAAAGCAGGACCTGTCCGACCCGGAGGTCATTGCCGCTTTCGCCCGCCGCGTGGGCGACGAGCGCCGGCTGACCAGCCTGTATTTGCTCACGGTGGCCGACATCCGCGGCACCTCCCCCAAGGTCTGGAGCGCCTGGAAGGGCAAGCTGCTGGAGGATCTGTACCACGCCACGCTGCGCGCCTTGGGCGGACGCGCACCCGACCCGGCCGCCGAGGTCGAGGCGCGCCGGCGCGAGGCGCTGATCCTGCTGGCCCTGCACTCCATGCCGCACGAAGCACACAAGCGCCTGTGGGCCACGCTGGACGTGAGCTACTTCATGCGCCACGAGGCGGCCGACATTGCCTGGCACGCCCGCCACCTGTCGCGCCATGTGGGCTCGGCCGTGCCCGTAGTGCGCGCGCGCCAGTCGCTGGCCGGCGAGGGGCTGGAGGTGCTGGTCTACGCGCCCGACCAGAGCGATCTGTTCATGCGGATTTGCGGTTACTTCGACCGGGCGGGCTTTTCCATCCTCGACGCGCGCGTGCACACCGCCAGCGACGCCCATGCGCTGGACACCTTCCAGGTCGTGGCGCGCGACCAGCCCGGGGCCTATCGCGAGCTGATCCACATGGTGGAGAGCGACCTGCTGCGCGCCCTGACCGCGCCCGCCCCCCTGCCCGAGCCCAGCCCGCGGCGACTGTCGCGGCGCGTGCGCAGTTTCCCCATCGCCCCACGCGTGTCGCTGCGCCCGGACGACCGCGGCCAGCGCTGGCTGCTGTCGATCTCCGCCACCGACCGCGCTGGCCTGCTGTACGTGGTGGCGCAGGTGCTGTCGCGCCACGGCCTGGGCATACAGCTGGCCAAGGTCAGCACTCTGGGCGAGCGGGTGGAAGACACCTTCCTGCTGCAAGGCCCACAGCTGCAAAGCAGCGCCCGGCAGATCCAGATCGAGACCGAGCTGCTGCGCGCCTTGGCCGATGAGTGACGCCACCGGCGGCGCAACTACACTTTTTGATAGCTGCCAGCGCTTGCTGCATAAGCGCTGGAAGCACTTTTGACTCATATTCCTGGGGCCGCCCCCCGGGCGCGGGCACAATCCCAGACCATGCCCGAGCCGCGCGATCCGCTGCCCCCCATGCCCCAGCACCCGCCCCTGCCGCGCGCCATGCGCTGGCTGCTGCAGGCGTTCGCCGTGCTGTGCCTGGTCATGGGGGCCATCGGCGTCATCGTGCCCGGCCTGCCCACCACGGTGTTCATCCTCATGGCCGGCTGGGCCGCCGCGCGCAGCTCGCCGCGCCTGCATGCCTGGCTGTGGCGCCACCGCCTGTTCGGGCCCATGCTGCGCAACTGGGCCGACGGCGGGCGCGTCAGCCGTCGCGCCAAGTGGAGCGCCAGCATCCTCATGGCCCTGTGTGCCGCCATCCTGTTCTGGACCAGCGCCCCGCGCTGGGCCGCCACCATGGCCTGCGTGTGCATGGCCTGCGTCCTGGTCTGGCTGTGGCGCCGCCCCGAACCCGGCCGGTGAAGCCACGAAACGCCGTTTTTTCTGTATATAATCGCGGTCTTGTTCCTCAATAGCTCAGTCGGTAGAGCGCCGGACTGTTAATCCGTAGGTCCCTGGTTCGAGCCCAGGTTGAGGAGCCAAGAAAAACTTCGCAGCCCTGCCATCGCACAGGGCTGTTTCAATAAAAAAACCGACATTCCTCAATAGCTCAGTCGGTAGAGCGCCGGACTGTTAATCCGTAGGTCCCTGGTTCGAGCCCAGGTTGAGGAGCCACTTCAAAGGCCGTCCTGATCTCTCAGGACGGCCTTTTTTGCTTCGCCGGCCGGCTCCTGGACATTCGCCCCTCCGGCAGGACATCCCCCTTCAGGCGACGCGCACCTCGAAGTACGCCTCCTCCGTTTCCCCGATCTGCGAGAGTGCCCGCTCGCGGGCCGTGACCGAAGCCTTTTGCCAGCGCCCGGCCAGTGCCTTGTCGGCATCGGTGACCACGTCGGCGCCTTCCAGTGACAGCACGGCATCGAGCGTCGCAGCCACTTGCTCAGGCCCGCCCAGTGCGCGCTCCAGCTCACGGGAGTAGCGGGTCTCTGCCGTGATCCGGGCATCAGCCGGCAGGCTGGACGGTGCGTCGTGTAGAGCGACGATGTACAAGGATTCGGCAACGGTTTCCATGGTGGTTCCTGAATGTTGATACTGTATTAATTTACAGTATTTTCATTCGACTTTTCCATATCGACCCAGAGATTTCTTTCCCTGGGTGATACATTGTCCTGCCCGCCAAGGACATCATGCGTGAGCCTCTTTTGACTTCCAGCAGTCCCTGCCGCCCCGTTCAAAGGACCTCGCCATGAGCAACGAAGCACTATCTCAGTTCGCCTACTACAGCACCTTGGCCGACGGTCACAGCGCTAGCTGTGTAGGCGCCATCATCAAGGCCGCCCGGGCCTTCAATGCCACGCATGGGATTACTGGAGTACTCCTGTTCGACGGCGAGCGCTTTTGCCAGTACATCGAGGGCGAGCCCACCACGCTTGATATGCTGGTCCAGCGCATCCGACAAGACGCGCGGCACAAGGACGTTGTCACCCTGCTTCACGAGCCCCTGTATGGAGGCAGACGCTACCCCAGCTGGTCCATGGCTTTTTCCGACGTGGACGAAGACGCCATCATTGAGCAGATGATCGCCCGTACCCCCCATGCAGCGCTGGCGCTGCTCAAGGACAGGCATTTGACGCTGGATATCGGCTGACGCGGCGCAGCGGGGCGGCCCTGCAGTTGCCTCCACATAGAGGGGCTATACGGCGACAAGCAACAAAAAGCCCGGGCCCGCTGAGGATGAGGCTGACGACGGGGAGCGTGCAGCTCCCTCGAATCGCTCTACATGTGGTCGATCATGACTTGGCCGAAGCCTGAGCAACTGACCTGCGTCGCCCCCTCCATCAGGCGCGCGAAGTCATAGGTCACCTTCTTGCTCAGGATGGCCTTTTGCATCGACGAGATGATCAGATCGGCGGCTTCCGTCCAGCCCATGTGGCGCAGCATCATCTCGGCCGACAGGATCTCCGAGCCGGGGTTGACGTAGTCCTTGCCGGCATACTTGGGTGCCGTGCCGTGCGTGGCCTCAAACATGGCCACCGAGTCGGACATGTTGGCGCCCGGCGCGATGCCGATGCCGCCCACCTGCGCGGCCAGGGCGTCCGAGACATAGTCGCCGTTGAGGTTCAGCGTGGCGATCACGCTGTACTCGGCCGGGCGCAGCAGGATCTGCTGCAGGAAGGCGTCGGCAATGCTGTCCTTGATGGTGATTTCCTTGCCGGTGCGCGGGTTCTTCAAGCGCATCCACGGGCCGCCGTCGATCAGCTCGGCGCCGAACTCCTTGGCCGCCAGGCCATAGCCCCAGTCGCGGAAGGCGCCTTCCGTGAACTTCATGATGTTGCCCTTGTGCACCAGCGTCACGCTGGGCTTGTCCTGGTCGATGGCGTACTGGATGGCTTTGCGCACCAGGCGCTCCGTACCCTCACGGGACACCGGTTTGACGCCGATGCCCGAGGTCTCGGGGAAGCGGATCTTGGTCACGCCGAACTCGTCCTGCAGGAACTTGATGAGCTTCTTCGCCTTGTCGGACTCGGCTTCGAACTCGATGCCGGCGTAGATGTCCTCCGAGTTTTCCCGGAAGATGACCATGTGGGTCTTCTCGGGCTCCTTCACCGGCGAAGGCACGCCCTTGAAGTACTGGATGGGGCGCAGGCAGACGTATAGATCAAGCTCCTGGCGCAGCGCCACGTTCAGCGAGCGGATGCCGCCGCCCACGGGCGTGGTCAGCGGGCCCTTGATGGACACCACGTACTCGCGCACGGCGGCCAGGGTTTCCTCGGGCAGCCACACATCCGGACCATAGACGCGGGTGGATTTCTCCCCGGCATAGACCTCCATCCAGTGGATGCGGCGTTTGCCGCCATAGGCCTTGGCCACCGCCGCGTCCACCACCTTGAGCATGACGGGTGTGATGTCCGCCCCCGTGCCGTCACCCTCGATGAATGGAATGATGGGCTGGTCTGGCACGCTCAGTGTCATGTCGGCGTTGACGGTGATCTTCTGGCCTTGCTCGGGCACCTGGATGTGCTGGTAGCTGCTCATGTGCGTGGGTCTCCGTGGGAATGCGGTGAACAAATGACAAACGGGAATCGTGGGAATCGTGCGGAAAAGCCCCAACCCGGCGAGGCCTGCCGCCTGAGCAGGCACCCGGAAATTCTAGCCACTGGCCCGCACGCACCCGCGTCAACGGCCAGGCGAGCAGTCCCGTTGTGGACAGGCGGCATCACAAAGCGCCGCGCAAACCAACCTCATCTTCCTTGTTTCGGAACTGGCAATCATGAAAAAACTTCTCGCTGCACTGACAGCCGGCCTGCTGGCCGCCGGCGCCTGGGCCCAAGCCCCGGCAGCACCCGCTGAGGCGCCCGCCCCGGCCGTGAGCGCCACCCCTGCCACTACCGCCCCGGAGGCCAAGACCGCCAAGGCGCCCAAGGTCGCCAAGACCCGCAAGGCCACACACAAGAAAGTGGCCAAGAAGCACACCAAGAAGGCCGCCCGCCACACCGCCTGATCCTCGCGCTCCTTGCAAAGCCCGCAAAATGGCAGCTTCTGCCCTTGCGGGCTTTTTCAACTTCGGCCGTCATGGCCGCCATGCCCTGACTGCCCATGCCTCTACACGTGATCCGAACGCTTTTCTCCACCCTCGCGCTGGCCCTGGCGGCGCTGTCGGGCGGCCCGGCCACCGCACAGTCCGGCCCGCAGCTGGACCTGCCCCGCGTGGAACTGGCGGCCGGCATGCACCGAATCGACGCCCAGGTAGCGCGCACGCCGGAGCAGCGGCAGATCGGCCTGATGCAGAGGCGTGACATGCCGGCGCACGAGGGCATGCTGTTCATCTTCGACCAACCGGCCACGCAGTGCTTCTGGATGAAGAACACCTTGCTGCCGCTCACGGCCGCCTTCGTCGCCGACGACGGCACCATCGTCAACCTGGCCGACATGAAACCGCAAACCGAGGATTCGCACTGTTCCGCCAAGCCCGTACGCTACGTACTGGAAATGAACCAGGGCTGGTTTTCCAAGCGCGGGCTGAAGGCCGGCGCGCGCCTGTCCGGCGCACCATTCGCCGGCAAATAGTTCCCTAGACAGCAAAAAAGCCGGCCGCCTTAACGGGCAGCCGGCTTTTTTCTTCTCTGGGCTCAAGGGCCGCCCCTACGGGCGGCCCGTGCGCGTCAGGCAACCATCTTCTGCAGCGCCCCGTTGAACGTGCTGCTCGGACGCATCACGGCGTCCAGCTTGGACAGCTCGGGCAGGTAGTAGCCGCCGATGTCCGCCGGATGGCCCTGCACGGCATTCAGCTCGTCGACGATCTTCTTCTCGTTGTCGGCCAGCTCCTGGGCCAGGGACGCGAACTGGGAGGCCAGTTCCTTGTCCTCGGTCTGGGCGGCCAGCTCCTGCGCCCAGTACAGGGCCAGGTAGAAGTGGCTGCCGCGGTTGTCCAGCTGGCCGGTCTTCGGGCTCGGTCCCTTGTTGTTGTCCAGCAGCTTGCCGGTGGCGGCGTCCAGCGTCTTGGCCAGCAGCTTGGCGCGCGGGTTGTTGTTCTTGATCCCCAGGTCTTCCAGCGACACGGCCAGCGCCAGGAACTCGCCGAGCGAATCCCAGCGCAGGTGGTTTTCTTCCGTCAGCTGCTGCACGTGCTTGGGGGCCGAGCCACCCGCACCGGTCTCGTACATGCCGCCGCCGGCCATCAAAGGCACGATGGACAGCATCTTGGCGCTGGTGCCCAGTTCCATGATGGGGAACAGGTCGGTCAGGTAGTCGCGCAGGATGTTGCCCGTGGCGCTGATGGTGTCCTGGCCGCGGATCACGCGCTCGAGCGTGTAGCGCATGGCGCGCACCTGGCTCATGATCTGGATGTCCAGGCCCGTGGTGTCGTGCTCGTGCAGGTACATCTTCACCTTGGTGATGAGCTCCTTCTCGTGCGGGCGGTAGGCGTCCAGCCAGAACACCACCGGCATGCCCGAGTTGCGCGCGCGCGTGACGGCCAGCTTGACCCAGTCGCGAATGGCCGCGTCCTTGGTCTGGCACATGCGCCAGATGTCGCCGGCTTCCACGTTCTGGCTCATCAGCACCTCGCCCGTGTTCAGGTCGGTGATATTGGCCACGCCGTCCTCGGGGATCTCGAAGGTCTTGTCGTGGCTGCCGTATTCCTCGGCCTGCTGAGCCATCAGGCCCACGTTGGGCACGGTGCCCATGGTGCGCGGGTCGAACGCGCCGTGCCACTTGCAGAAGTTGATCATCTCCTGGTAGATGCGGGCGAAGGTCGACTCGGGCATCACGGCCTTCACGTCCTTCAGGCGGCCGTCCGGGCCCCACATCTTGCCGCCGTTGCGGATCATGGCGGGCATGGAGGCGTCCACGATGATGTCGTTGGGCGAGTGGAAGTTGGTGATGCCCTTGGCCGAGTCCACCATGGCCAGCTCGGGGCGGTTCTCGTGGCAGGCGTGCAGGTCGCGCAGCACTTCTTCGCGCTGGGCGCTGGGCAGCGTTTCCAGCTTGTCGTACAGGTTGACCATGCCATTGTTCACGTTCACGCCCAGCTCTTCGAACAGCTTGGCGTGCTTCTCGAACGCTTCCTTGTAGAAGATGCGCACGCAGTGGCCGAACACGATGGGATGCGAGACCTTCATCATCGTGGCCTTGACGTGCAGCGAGAACATCACGCCGGTCTTGCGTGCGTCCTCGATCTGCTTTTCATAGAACTCCAGCAGTGCCTTCTTGCTCATGAACATGGAGTCGATGACCTCGCGGTCCTTCAAGGCCACCTTGGGCTTGAGGACGATGGTCTTGCCGCTCTTGGTGATCAGTTCCATCTTCACGTCGCGCGCACGGTCCAGCGTCATGGACTTTTCGCCATGGTAGAAGTCGCCGTGGTGCATGTGCGAGACGTGCGAGCGCGAGGCCTGGCTCCACTCGGCCATGCTGTGCGGGTTCTTGCGCGCGTATTCCTTGACCGCCTTGGGAGCGCGGCGGTCGGAGTTGCCCTCGCGCAGCACCGGGTTCACGGCGCTGCCGATGCACTTGTTGTAGCGCGCGCGGATGGCCTTTTCTTCCTCGGTCTTGGGGTCCTCGGGGAAGTCGGGGATGGCGTAGCCCTTGTCCTGCAGCTCCTTGATGGCGGCCATCAGCTGGGCGACGGAGGCGCTGATGTTGGGCAGCTTGATGATGTTGGCGTCGGGCTGCAGCGTCTTCTTGCCCAGTTCGGCCAGGTTGTTGGGCACCTTCTGCCCGTCACCCAGGCACTCGGGGAATTCGCCCAGGATGCGCGCGGCCACCGAGATGTCGCTCTCGGCCACGTTGATGCCGGCCGGCGCGGCGAACGCGCGCACGATGGGCAGCAGCGAAGCCGTGGCCAGGCGCGGGGCCTCGTCGGTCAGGGTGTAGATGATGGTCGGTTGTTGAGTGCTCATCCGTGTCTCTCAAGGTCAGAAATAACGCAGGGGTTGGCGGTCTTGCGTGCCGGCGCGTGGCCTTTGGCGCGACGGCTTTGGATTGTGCGCGACGACGAAGGCAGAACTTTCGTTTTTTGCAACGGAATACCGTCATGCAAAATTTAACGTGGTCAGTCCGCAGTTTTTTAGCGCTTTGCCGCCCTGTCGTCCACTTTCACACCGCGCCGCCCAGGAAAAAGGGCCCTGGAATCGCTCCCAGGGCCCTTTGGCCGCCCGCGCCGCGCAAGGGCAGCGCGGGCAGGACGGATGCCGACGGTATCAGCCGGCGAAATTGGCTTCGGCAAACTTCCAGTTGGCCAGCTTGTCCAGGAAGGTCTCGACGAAACGCGGGCGCTCGTTGCGGTAGTCGATGTAGTAGGCGTGCTCCCACACGTCCACCGTCAGCAGGGCCTTGTCCTCGGTGGTCAGCGGGGTACCGGCGGCGCCCATGTTGACAATGTCCACGCTGCCGTCGGCCTTCTTGACCAGCCACGTCCAGCCCGAACCAAAGTTGCCGGCGGCGCTCTTGACGAAGGCTTCCTTGAAGGCGCTGTAGCTGCCCCACTTGGCGCGCACGGCGTCGGCCAGCGCTCCGGAGGGCTCACCGCCACCGTCGGGGGTCATGCAGTTCCAGAAGAAGGTGTGGTTCCAGATCTGCGCGGCGTTGTTGTAGATCCCGCCGCTGGACTTCTTCACGATCTCCTCCAGGGGCATGTTCTCGAACTCGGTGCCCTTTTGCAGGTTGTTCAGGTTCGTGACGTACGCCTTGTGGTGCTTGCCATGGTGGTACTCCAGCGTCTCCTGGCTGTAGTGCGGCGCCAGCGCATCGATGGGATAGGGCAGCGGCGGCAGGGTGTGTTCCATGGTGTTTCCTTCTCGTTAGGGATGAGGTCGGCCGCCCGCGGCACGACGGCCCGGCGGAGCGAACGGACCATTGTAGGAAACCACGGCGCTTTTCGCTGTAGGCAGCGGCCGGTATCGGCACCGGGCGCACGGCTTCTGGGGCCGCGCGCCGCTACAGCAGGCGCGGCTGGGCGACTGTCAGGTCCACCTGCCCGCGCGCCAGCGTGGCGCGCAACGCATCGCCGGTGCGCAAGCCGGCGGCATCGGCCACGGTATGGCCCTGATCGTCGGTGAGCACGGCGTAACCGCGCTCCAGCACGCGCTGCGGGTCCAGCAGCGCAAGGCGCAGCGCCAGCTGCTCCAGGCGCTGGTCATGGCGCTGCAGGCCCTGCGCCAGCTTTCGGGGCAAATCGGCCTGCAGCGCTTGCTGGTCATGCGCAAAGCGCTGCAATTTCAATAGCACGGCGTGGCGCATGCGCTGCGCCAGACGGGCCAGCTGCAGCTGCTGGCGCGCGGCCAGGCCCGAGGGCCGGCCCAGGCGCTGGGCGGCCATGTCCAGGCGCTGCAGGCGCTGGTCGATCTGCCGCTGCACGCTGTCGGCCAGCCGATCGGCCAGCAGCTGCAGCACGCCCAGCCAGACCTCGCGCGGCTGCGCCACCAGCTCGGCGGCAGCGGTGGGCGTGGGTGCGCGCAGATCGGCGCAGAAGTCGGCGATGGTGAAGTCCGTTTCATGCCCCACACCGCTGATCAGGGGCACCGGGCTTTGCACCACCATGCGCGCCACGCGCTCGTCGTTGAAGGCCCACAAATCCTCGATGGAGCCGCCGCCGCGCACCAGCAGGATAGCGTCTATAGGCGGGGCATCTCCGAGGGCCAAATCGGGCTCCAGCGCCCGCCCCTGCTGCGCGAGCAGATACAGTTTTGATAGCGCCTCGCAGATCGACGCCGGCGCCTGTGCGCCCTGCACCAGGGCCGGCACCAGTACCACGGGGATGTGCGGCACGCGCCGGCGCAGCGCGGTGACCACGTCGTGCAGCGCCGCCGCGCCGGGCGAGGTGACGATGCCGATGCCGCGCGGCAGGGCCGCCAGGGGCCGCTTGCGCGCCGGGTCGAACAGGCCTTCGGCCTCCAGCTTGGCCTTCAGCCGCAAGAATTCCTCGAACAGCGCGCCCTGGCCGGCGCGGCGCATGTCTTCGACGATCAGCTGCAGGTCGCCACGCGCCTCGTACACGCCCAGCTTGCCGGCCACCTCGACCAGTTCGCCGTCGCGCGGCGCGAAATCCAGCTGCTGGGCGGCACGACGGAACATGGCACAGCGGATCTGCCCGTCACGGTCCTTCAGGGTGAAGTAGCAGTGCCCGCTGGCCGCACGTGAAAAGCCGGTGATCTCGCCGCGCACCGCCACCGGGTTGAAGCGCGCCTGCAGCGCATCAGCAATGGCGCGGCACAGCGCCCCAACCTGCCATACAGGCCGCGCCAAACCTGGGTTTTCGGTCTCAAACATAGGCGGGGCGCGGCTTTGCGGGCGATTGGGCCATGGCAGTAGTCCACAGAAAGCGGCCAGCGGCGCGGGCCACGTGCCCGCGGGCGCATACCATGGTTGCGCTCTTGACAGGATCGCAAGTCATTGATTTAGAAAAGATTTTTTCCGCTGAAATTTTCATCGGACCACCGCAACCCTGCAATGACGCGGCCCCGCGCTCGCTCGGCAGAGGGTTTCCCACAAAGTTATCCACAGAAACGGTGGATAAGCCGAGCGCTGCTGTCGCCGCGCGGCCAGCGAAAGGCCTGTGTGCGCTGCGCCATAATCGCCCGCTGCCTTCCATAGCCTGAGTGGAGTGAGAATTGCTGTCGATCATACAAGCCGCCGGTTGGCCCATCTGGCCCCTGCTCGCGTGTTCCGTCCTGGCGCTGGCGCTGGTCATCGAGCGCTTCGTGGCGCTCAAGACCGCCCGTGTCGTGCCCCCGAAACTGCTGGATGAGGCCATCTCCGTCTCCTCCAAGGGGCTGCCGACGCCCGACACCGTGAACCAGCTGGCGCAAAGCTCCGCTCTGGGCGAGGTGCTGGCCGCCGGCCTGCGCGCCCGCACCGCCCACCCCGGAGCGACGGATGCCGACCTGCGCGCCGCTATGGAAGGGGCCGGTCGCGCGGCGGCGCACCGGCTGGAGAAGTACCTGAGCGCCCTGGCAACAATCGCCTCGGCCGCGCCGCTGCTGGGCCTGCTGGGCACGGTGGTAGGCATGATCGAAATCTTCGGCTCGCAGGCCGGCGGCGGCGCGGCCGGCGTGGGCGGTGGCAACCCGGCGCAGCTGGCGCACGGCATCTCGGTGGCTCTGTACAACACGGCCTTCGGCCTGATCGTCGCCATCCCGGCGCTGATTTTCTGGCGCTACTTCCGCAGCCGGGTGGACGCCTACCTGCTCACCCTGGAGCTGTCGGCCGAGCAGTTCGTGCGCCATCTGGCGCGGCTGCCACGCTGACGAGAGGGCGACGCCGCCATGAACTTCCGCCCCCGCACCCCGGAAGAGCCGGAGATCAACCTGATCCCGTTCATCGACGTGCTGCTGGTGATCCTCATCTTCCTGATGCTGACCACCACCTACAGCAAGTTCACCGAGCTGCAGCTGACCCTGCCGGTGGCGGACGCCGAGCAGCTGCGCGACCGCCCGCGCGAGATCATCGTGGCCGTCGCCGCAGACGGACGCTATGCCGTGAACAAGAACACGCTGGAGGGCCGCGGGGTGGACGGCCTGGCGCAGGCGCTGTCAGGCGCGGCCGCCGCCAGCAATGCCGGCACGGGTACCAACGTGGTCATCATCAGCGCCGACGCCTCGGCCCCGCACCAGGCGGTGGTCACGGTGATGGAGGCCGCGCGCCGCGTGGGCCTGACGCAGATCACCTTCGCCACCCAGACCTCGGGCGCAGCCCAGCGTTAGGCGTGAGGCGTTGAGGCAGCCATGAGCGCCCGCCTGCGCCAGGCCTGGCAGCACCGCGGGCCGCTGGCACGGCTGCTCTGGCCCCTGTCCCTGCCCTACCGATGGCTGACGGCCCTGCGCCGCGCACTGTATGCGGCGGGCGTGCTGACCCGCACGCGCCTGCCGGTGCCCGTCATCGTGGTGGGCAACGTGATCGCCGGCGGCGCCGGCAAAACCCCTGTGACCATCGCTCTTGTGCGCCACCTGCAGGCGGCCGGCTGGCGGCCCGGCGTCATCTCGCGCGGCCACGGCCGCCAGGGCAGCGAGGTGCGCCCGGTGCTGGTGGCCTCCAGCACGGCAGCCGAAGTGGGTGACGAACCGTTGCTGATCGCCCGTGCCACCGGTGTGCCGGTCTTCGTGGCCGCCCGGCGGGCACAGGCCGGTCAGGCGCTGCTGGCGACGCACCCGCAGATCGACGTGCTGGTCTGCGACGACGGCCTGCAGCACCTGGCCCTGGCGCGCGACGTGGAGGTTTGCGTGTTCAACGACCAGGGCGTGGGCAACGGCTGGCTGCTGCCCTCTGGGCCGCTGCGCGAGCCCTGGCCGCGCGCCGTGGACTTCGTGCTGCACACCGGCACCGCGCCCGCCGGCGGCCATGCCCCGCGCTTTGCCCTGCGGCGCACGCTGGCCGCCGACGCGGTGGACGGCACCGGCCGCACCGTACCGCTGACCAGCCTGGCGCACGAGCGGCTGCACGCCGTGGCGGCTATCGCCCGGCCGGAGGACTTCTTCGCCCTGCTGCGCGCCCAGGGCCTGCGGCCCGAGGTCTGCGAGGCGCTGCCCGATCACTATGATTTCAGTAGCTGGCAGCGCTCACCTGATAAGGGTTTGAGGCTGATTTGCACCGAAAAGGATGGTGTCAAACTGCAGCCCCTGTACCCCGACGCCCTGGCCGCTCCGCTGCGGCTGCACGTGGATCCGGCCTTCTTCGCCGCGCTGGACGCGCGCCTCGCGTCGCTATCATCGACTGCTTCATTGGAATAGCCCTGCCCTGCCATGGACCCGAAACTGCTTGAACTGCTGGTGTGCCCCGTCACCAAGGGCCCGCTGATCTATGACCGCGAGCACCAGGAGCTGGTCTCGCGCAGCGCGCGGCTGGCCTATCCCGTGCGCGACGGCATCCCCGTGCTGCTGGAAAACGAGGCCCGCACCCTGACCGACGACGAGCTGGAGGCGCGGGCGTGAGCGCCACGCCCGCAGCGTTCACCGTTCTCATCCCCGCGCGGCTGGCCTCCACCCGCCTGCCGGGCAAACCGCTGGCGGACATCGCCGGCCTGCCCATGGTGGTGCGCGTGGCCCGGCGCGCCGCGCAAAGCGCCGCCGCCCGCTGCGTGGTGGCGGCCGACGACGAGCGCATCCTGCAGGCCTGTCAGGCGCACGGCGTGCAAGCCGTGCTGACGCGCGCCGACCACGCCAGCGGCAGCGACCGCCTGGCCGAGGCCTGCGAGCTGCTGGGCCTGGCGGAAGGCGACATCGTGGTCAACGTGCAAGGCGACGAGCCGCTGATCGAGCCAGCGCTGATCGACGCCGTGGCCACCCTGCTCACCCAGCGGCCCGAAGCCGCCATGGGCACTGCCGCCCACCCGATTGCCAGCGCGCAGGACCTGACCAACCCCAACGTGGTCAAGGTGGTGACCGACGCCCAGGGCCTGGCCAGCTACTTCAGCCGCGCGCCCATTCCCTTCGCGCGCGATCACGCCGAGGGCAGTGCCTGGTGGCAGGCGGGCGGCGCCCCGGCCGGCTTCGCGCCGCTGCGCCACATCGGCATCTACAGTTACCGCGTGGGCTTCCTGCGCGGCTTTCCGCAGCTGGCCCCTGCGCCCACCGAGCAGCTGGAGCAGCTGGAGCAGCTGCGGGCCCTGTGGCACGGCCACCGCATCGCCGTGCACGTGAGCCCGCAGGCGCCCGGCGCCGGCGTGGACACGCCCGAAGATCTGGAGCGGGTGCGCGCGCTGCTGGCCGCAGCGGCGGGCTGAGGCCCTTTTGTGCTTCGGCTACGCCCGCACCGGGCGGCGGCCCTCGACGCTGTAGCGGCCCGGCCCGAAGGCGGCCAGCACCAGCAGCCCGCCGACGATGGCGATGTGCTCGTTGAAGATGATCTTCTGCAGCATCTGCGCTTCGGCCGGCATGGCCCACCAATTGTGGAAGATCACGCCCGCCACCAGGGTGAACAGGGCCAGCGTCAGGCTGGCCCAGCGGGTGCCCCAGCCCAGCACCAGAGCGAGGCCGCCCAGCACCTCGATCGCGATGGCCAGCGCGGCGCCGGCCTCGGGCATCGGCAAGCCCTTGGAGGCGATGTAGGAGACCGTGCCGGAGTAGCCGCCCAGCAGCTTGCCGATGCCAGCCGGCAGGAACAGCCAGGCCAGCAGCAGCCGGCCCAGCAGGGCCAGGGTGTTTTGAAACGCAGGAGAAGACATGCTGAAACTCCTCATCAAAAACAGGTGGGAGCTCAGTGTGCCGCAGGGCCGCCGGCCTGTCAGCAACCGGCGCCGGCGGGCCGTTTCCGCGTCAGCTGCGTGCCGGGCACGCGTGTTATTCTCGCCCGCCTGATAGATGAAGCAGCCCCGGCCCCGCGCCGTTCCTGAGGCCTGCCAGCGCCCTTGCGGCGCACCCCAGATTTGTAAAAACCCCCGAGAGGACCTTCCCATGAGACTGATCTTGCTGGGCGCTCCAGGCGCCGGAAAGGGCACGCAGGCCGCGTTTATCTGCCAGAAGTTCGGCATTCCGCAGATTTCCACCGGCGACATGCTGCGCGCCGCCGTCAAGGCAGGCACGCCCCTGGGCCTGCAGGCCAAGGCCGTGATGGACGCCGGCCAGCTGGTGAGCGACGAGCTGATCATCAACCTGGTGAAGGACCGCATCGCCCAGCCCGACTGCGCCAACGGCTTCCTGTTCGATGGCTTCCCGCGCACCATCCCGCAGGCCGACGCCATGAAAGCGGCCGGCGTGAAGCTGGACTATGTGCTGGAGATCGACGTGCCGTTCGATGCCATCATCGAGCGCATGAGCGGGCGCCGCTCGCACCCGGCATCCGGCCGCACCTACCACGTCAAGTTCAACCCGCCCAAGGTCGAAGGCCTGGACGACGAGACCGGCGAGGCCCTGGTGCAGCGCGAGGACGACAAGGAAGAGACCGTGAAGAAGCGCCTGGAGGTCTACAGCCAGCAGACGCGCCCGCTGGTGGATTACTACTCGAGCTGGGCCGAGGCCGACCCGGCCAACGCGCCCAAGTACCGCGCCATCAGCGGCACGGGCACGGTGGAGCAGATCACCGAGCGCGCGCTGGCCGCCCTGTCCAGCTAAACCGCCCCCGCCCCATGGCCGACGCCTCGCCTCCGCGGGGCGTCGCCGTTTCAGCGGTCCATCAGCTGCAGCATCAGGCTGACGCGGGCCTTCACGGGCGACAGGCCGGGTGCGCTGCTCCAGGGTGCATCCGGCGGCAACGCCAGCATGCGGCCCTGCGGGCAGCGCGAGGCCACGCACACCGCCACGCCGGCGGCCGCGGCGCGGGTCAGGGCCTGCTCCAACTCCTGGTGCAGCGTGCCGTTGCCGGTCGCGGCGGCCACCAAGCCGTCCACCACCCCGGCAGTCACCAGCGCGTCCACCACGCTGCCGTCCGCCCCGGCGTGGCTCAGCACGATCTGCACGCGCGGCCACGCCAACTGGCCCAGCCGCGCGGCCAGGCCGCCGTGGCGCGGGACCGACGCCTCGGGCGCGCGCGCGTGCGCCCAGCGCACGGGACCGGCGTCCATCCAGCCCAGCGGACCGCCGTCGCCGGAGGCAAAGGCATCCAGTCGCAGCGGGTGCATCTTGGCCACCTCGCGCGCGCCGTGCACCACGCCGGCGGCCACGGCCAGCACGCCGTGCGCGTCGGGCTCGGCGGCCAGCGCCACGGCATCCAGCAGGTTCTGCGGCCCGTCGGGCGCCAATGCCGTGGCTGGGCGCATGGCGCTGGTCAGCACCACCGGCTTGTGCGTGGGCAGCAGGTTGTGCAGCAGCCAGGCGGTTTCCTCCAGCGTGTCGGTGCCGTGGGTGATGACGATGCCGGCTACGGTCTCGTCGGCCAGGTGCACCAGGCAGCGCTGCACCAGCCGCTCCCACAACGCATGGGTCATGTCCTTGCTGTCCACCTGGGCCAGCTGCTCGGCCACCAGAGGTCCGCGCGCCGCCTGCGCTAGCTGCGGCACAGCCGCCAGCAGCTGCGCTATGCCCAGCTGCCCGGCCGTGTAGCCAACGCTGGCGCCTGGCACGTCCGAGGTGCCGGCAATGGTGCCGCCCGTGCCCAGTACGACGATTTTTCCTGCCATGCCTCTTGCATCCTCTGAAAAACTGTTCAAAAATACAGATACTGGATCAAACAACAGTACTACCCGACCGTTGACCCCCTCCCTCATGGAGCAAGCCATGTTCACCAGCCCCAAGCTCACCGCCCGCCAGCAGCAGATCCTGGACCTGATCCAGACCGCCATCGCGCGCACCGGCGCGCCACCCACGCGCGCCGAGATCGCGGCCGAGCTGGGTTTCAAGTCGGCCAACGCGGCCGAAGAGCACCTGCAGGCCCTGGCTCGCAAGGGGGTGATCGAGCTGGTCAGCGGCACCTCGCGCGGCATCCGGCTGCGCGGCGAGACCGTGCGCAGCATCAACGCGGCGCGCGGCGCCCAGTTCAGCCTGCCCATCCCCGGCCTGGATCAGCTCACGCTGCCCCTGATCGGCCGCGTGGCCGCGGGCTCGCCGATTCTGGCGCAAGAACATGTGGACCAGAGCTACGTGGTCGAGGGCACGTTGTTCCAGCACCGGCCCGACTACCTGCTCAAGGTGCGCGGCATGTCCATGCGCGATGCCGGCATCATGGACGGTGACCTGCTGGCCGTGCAGTCCACGCGCGAGGCGCGCAGCGGCCAGATCATCGTTGCCCGCCTGGGCGATGAGGTCACCGTCAAACGCCTGCGGCGCACCGGGGGCGCCATCGAGCTGCTGCCCGAAAACCCCGACTACCCGGTCATCCGGGTCGAGCCCGGCGAGCCCTTCGAGATCGAAGGCCTGGCCGTGGGCCTGATCCGCAACACCATGCTGATGTAGGCGCAAGCCTGCACCAGCGCTGCCGCAGGTGGCGGGCGTCTGGCTTGTGGGCTGTCCAAAGCCCTACAAGCCGGCCCTGCGGATGGGCGCAAGTTTGCTTTTCATTCGGCAATCCTGCCTGTGTCCATCTTGTCGCCCTCTTGGTGAGGGTTGGGAGTTTTCACATGGCGTCCGCCTTGCTCGCTTGGTCTTCGTCGCTGCCGCTCGTCTCCGCCGTCAGCCGCCCGCTGCGCCGCGTGGCCTATCAACTGAGAGGGCGGGCCCGTGCGCCCTGGTGCCCCGCCATCCCGCAGGCCGTGCCCAGCGTGGCGTTGCATCTCGTTCCAGTGGCCCCTCAGACCGCGCCGGCGGCACCTGTGCAGCGGCCGGCTTCACCTCGGCCGCTGCGCGTGATCATGCGCCCCCAGAGCGACGGGGCCTGCCGGCTGGTCATCTCCGGCCGCATGGCCGACGTGTGCGCCGAGCTGGACCGGCTGGCGCTGGCTTGCTGACCGCTCGGCTGGCAGACCGAAGTTTCGGTCACACAGCGATCTATTCCAGGCCCTAGGCCGGCCACAGCGCTGCCGTGCTGCGCGGCCATACGCCTCTCAGGATGCCCGGCGGTTACATACAGGCCGCGTCCAGTCGATTCATGAGCCCAACTGAGCCCAGATCTTGTCCAGCCGCTTGGTGCTCACCGGATAGGGCGTGCGCAGCTCCTGCGCGAAGAAGCTTACGCGCAGCTCCTCCAGCATCCACCGGTATTCCTGCATGCGCGCGTCCTGCTGACCTTTGCGCTCGGCCAGCAGGCGCGTGTAGCGCTGCTCCAGTGGCTGCAGCTCCTTCAGACGCACGGCGTCGCGCGCAGGGTCGGCGCGCAGCTTGTCCAGGCGGCTGACGATGGCCTTCAGGTAGCGCGGATAGTGCTGCAGCTGGGGCCAGGGCACCGTGGCCAGAAAACTGCGCGGCATCAAACGCTGCAGCTGCTGGGTGGCATCGGCCACGGCCTCGCGGGCGTTCTTGGTGTCCTTGAGCTTGCGCTGCACGGCGGCGTATTCCTGCAGGATGGCGCCAGTCAGCCGGGCCACTTCGTTGGCGATCAGTGTCAGCCGGGCGCGGCCCTCCTGCACACGCTGCTGGAACTGGGCTTCATTCACCGGCAGCGGCTCGGTCAGAAATGCGCGCTCCAGCGCCACGCCGATGATCTGCGCGCGCAGTTCCTCCTGCGTGCCCAGCGGCATGTAGGCCACGGCCATCTTCTGCAGATCCGGGACGTTCTTTTCCAGGTACTTCAGTGCGTCGCGCAGCTGCAGCGCGAACAGCCGCACCAGGCCGGCGCGGTGGCGCGCGGCGGCGGCCTCCGGCTCGTCGAAGACCTCGATGGCCACGGCGTCGCCCTGGTCGGTGAGCGCAGGAAAGCCGATCAGCGTCTGGCTGCCCTTGCGGATCTCCATCAGCTCGGGCAACTCGCCGAAGCTCCAGGCGGTGTAGCGCGCCTCGGCGCGCTGCGGCGCCGGCGCGGCGCGAGCCTCCTCATTTTTGATAGCTGCTGGCGCTTTACCTGCGGGCTTTTGCGGTGATTTTGATGCCGAAACTGGCTCTGGATCAGCGCTGCCAGCTATCTTTAATGAAGCAAGCGCCTGAAAGGCCCCGCGCGCACGGGCGCCAAGCTCGGCCTTCAGTGCCGCCAGGTTGCGGCCCTGGCCCAGCTGGCGGCCGTGCTCGTCGGTGATGCGGAAGTTCATGAACAGGTGCGGGCTGAGCATGTCCAGCTTGAAGTCCGCGCGCTTCACATCGAGCGAAGTCTCATCGCGCACCGCCTTCAGCAGCGCATTCACCAGGCTGCCCTGCGCCCACACGCCGTCCTGCGTGAACCGCTGGGCCAGCCGCGCGGCGCTCTCGGGCAGCGGCACGAAGCGGCTGCGCGGGCGCTGCGGCAGGCTTTTCAAAAGCGCCTGGAGCTTGTCCTTGAGCATGCCCGGCACCAACCATTCGGCGCGCTCCTCGCTGACCTGGTTCAACACGAACAATGGCACCGTCACGGTGATGCCGTCGCGCGCGTCGCCCGGCGCGTGTAGGTAGCTGGCGCTGCAGTCCACGCCGCCCAGCTTGACGGTGCGCGGGAAGTTCTCGGTGGTGATGCCCGCTGCCTCGTGGCGCATCAGCTCCTCGCGCGACAGGCGCAGCAGATTCGGCTGATTCTTCGCCGCCACGCGGTACCACTTGTCGAAGGTGGCGCCGCTGAACACGCCCTCGGGCAGCAGCTGGTCGTAGTAGGCAACGACCAGCTCCTCGTCCACCAGCACGTCCTGGCGGCGGCTCTTGTGCTCCAGCTCTTCCACCTTGCGCACCAGCTTCAGGTTGGCGGCCAAGAAGGGCCAGGGCGCGTCCCACTCGCCCTGCACCAGCGCCTGGCGGATGAAGATCTGGCGCGCCTCGTGCGGGTCGATGCGGCCATAGCTGACCTGCCGGCCGCTGTAGACCACCAAGCCGTAGAGCGTGGCGCGCTCCAGCGCCACCACGTCCGCCTGCTTCTTGCTCCAATGCGGTTCCAGCAGTTGCTTTCTCAACAGGTGGGCGCCAACCTGCTCCAGCCATTGCGGCTCGATGGCGGCGATGCCGCGGCCGTACAAGCGCGTGGTCTCCACCTGCTCGGCGGCGACGATCCAGCGCCCGGGCTTCTTGGACAGGTGCGCGCCCGGGTGCGGGTGGAACTTGATGCCGTGCGCGCCCAGATAGGCGTCGGCCTCCTCGGCGCGAAAGCCGATGTTGCCCAGCAGGCCCGAAAGCATGGACAGGTGCAGCGCCTCGTAGCCGGCTGCTTCGGTGTTCAGCGGCCATTGGTGCTCGCGCACCACCGTAAGCAGCTGCGAGTGGATGTCGCGCCACTCGCGCACGCGGCGGATGCTGATGAAGTTTTGGCGCAGCAGCTGCTCCCACTGGCGGTTGCTCAGGCGGTGGCTGTCGCCGGCCTCGGCGGGCGCGGGCTGGGCGGCCACGGGCGCTGCCGGCGCCTGCTGGCGCCGCGCCACCGGTAGCACGGCCAGGTTGCGCGGCGCGCCGGCAGTGCGCGCTGCCCCCTGGGCGGCCATCTCGCGCCGGCTCAAGGCCACCTGCTTGCCGCCGCGCGCGTCGTGCAGCCATTGCCACAGGCGCAGGTAGCCGCTGAATTCGCTCTTCTCGTCGTCGAACTTGGCGTGCTGCTGATCGGCCTGCTGCTGCGCGTCCAGCGGGCGGTCGCGCACGTCCTGCACCGACAGCGCGGCGGCCACGACCAGCACCTCAGCCAGGGCGCCGCGCTCGCGCCCTTCGACGATCATGCGACCCACGCGCGGGTCCAGCGGCAGGCGCGCCAGTTCGCGGCCTGTGGGCAGCAGTTGGCCGCGCTCGTCCACGGCCCCCAGCTCCTGCAGCAGCTGGTAGCCGTCGGCGATGGCCCGGCCCGTGGGCGCCTGCAGAAAGGGGAAGTCGATCACGTCGCCCAGGCCCAGCGACTTCATGCGCAGGATGACGCCGGCCAGCGACGAGCGCAGGATCTCCGGGTCGGTGAAGGCGTCGCGCTGCAAAAAGCCGGCCTCGTCGTACAGCCGGATGCAGATGCCGTTGGCCACGCGTCCGCAGCGGCCGGCGCGCTGGTTGGCCGCGGCCTGGCTGATGGGCTCGACCAGCAGCTGCTCGACCTTGCTGCGCAGCGAATAGCGCTTGACGCGCGCTGTGCCGCTGTCGATCACGTAGCGGATGCCGGGCACGGTGAGCGAGGTTTCGGCCACGTTGGTGGCCAGCACGATGCGGCGCTGGCCGTGGGGCTCGAAGATACGGTCCTGCTCGGCCTGCGACAGGCGCGAGAACAGCGGCAGCACTTCGGCATTGCGCAACACGGGCGAGTGCTGCAGGTGCTTGCGCAAGTGGTCGGCGGCCTCGCGGATCTCGCGCTCGCCGGGCAAAAAGACCAAGATGTCGCCGCCGGCACCACCGGCCCACAGCTCGTCCACACCCTCAGCGATCGCGTCGTTCAGGTCGAAGTCGCGCTTTTCCTCGAACGGCCGCCAGCGCACCTCCACCGGGTAGGTGCGGCCCGAGACCATGATGACCGGCGCCGGGCCTTCGTCGGAGGCGAAATGCCGGGCGAAGCGCTCGGCGTCGATGGTGGCCGAGGTGACGATGACCTTCAGGTCCGGGCGCCTGGGCAGCAGCTGCTTCAGGTAGCCCAGCAGGAAGTCGATGTTCAGGCTGCGCTCGTGCGCCTCGTCGATGATCAGCGTGTCGTACTGCGACAGCAGCGGGTCGGACTGCGTCTCGGCCAGCAGGATGCCGTCGGTCATCAGCTTGACCGAGGCGCCCTTGTGCAGCGTGTCGGCAAAGCGCACCTTGTAGCCCACCACCTCCCCCAGGGGCGTATTCAGCTCCTGGGCGATGCGCTTGGCCACGCTGGAAGCGGCAATGCGCCGTGGCTGGGTGTGGCCGATCAGCCTCCCGCGCGTGCCATCGGGCGCATTGCATCGGCCCCGGCCCAACGCCAGGGCCATCTTGGGCAGCTGCGTGGTCTTGCCCGAGCCCGTCTCGCCGCACACGATGACGACCTGGTGCTGCGCGATGGCCGCCATGATTTCATCGCGGCGGGCGCTGACGGGGAGGTTTTCGGGAAAGGTGATCGACAAGGCCATGAGGTGCGGGAAAAGCGAAAGGGCTGCACAGCGCAGCCCTTTCTCACATATGGAGCAATTCCCGCATTTTCCTACTGCGCGGCCGCCCCCGCCGGCTTGTGCTCTTTCTCCTGCAGCAGCCGCCACATGACCTTGCCGCTGCCGCTCTTGGGCAAGGCCGGCACGAACTCCACCGAGCGCGGCGCCTTGTACACGGCCATGTTGGCGCGGCACCAGTCCAGGATGTCCTGCTCGGTCGTGTGCTCATGCCCGGTGCGCAGCACCACCACGGCCTTGACCGACTCGCCGCGGTAGGCGTCCGTGGTGCCGATCACGCAGGCCTCCTGCACGGCGGGGTGGCGGAACATCAGCGCCTCCACCTCGGCCGGCCAGACCTTGAAGCCGCTGGCGTTGATCATGCGCTTCAGGCGGTCGGTGATGAAGAAGTAGCCGTCCTCGTCCACCCGTCCCAGATCCCCGGTGCGAAAGAAGCGCTTGCCTTCCAGCTCGAAGAAAGCCTGGGCCGTGGCGTCGGGGCGCTGCCAGTAGCCCTCGAACACCTCGGGGCCGTGCACCACGATCTCGCCCTGCTCGCCCTGGGGCAGCTCGCGCAGGGTTTCGGGGTCGACCACGCGGGCGTCCGTGCTCATGAAGGGAATGCCCAGGCACTGCTGCTTAGGCGCATCCACCGGGTTGCTGTGCGAGGGCGCGGCCGTCTCCGTCAGGCCGTAGCCCTCGCAAAAGCGCAGGCCGTACTGCTCCAGCAGGCGCTGAGCCACGGCCTGCGGCATGGCGGCGCCGCCGCCGCCGATGTACTTCAGGCTGGACAGGTCGAACGAGGCGAAGTTGGGGCTGCCCAGCAGGTCGATGACCATGGTGGGGATGTTGGTCCAGGTGGTCACCTGGTAGTGCGAGATCAGCCGGCCGGCCAGCTCGCGGTCCCAGCGCGGCATGATGACCACGGTGGCGCCCAGGTAGATGGAGGTGTGCAGCACCGACACCATGCCGGTGATGTGGAACATGGGCACCACGGCCAGCACCACGTTCTCGCTGGTGCCGTTGGCCCACGCTGCGCCAGCCACGGCGTTGTGGTTGATGCTGCGGTGCAGGTGCATGCAGCCCTTGGGGTGGCCGGTGGTGCCGCTGGTGTAGGGCAGCACGGCCAAGTCGTCGCGGCCCACGGTGTGCGGCGGCGGCGTGTCCTGGCAGGCCAGGGCGTCGGCCCAGGCGTGCACGCTTCCGCCTTCCAGCTGCGCGGCGGCTCGCTCGGCGGTGAGCCACTCGCGCCATGCCTCGGGCGGCGCGGCCGGGCCTTCCGCCTGGGCGTCGAAGGCGTCGGTGAAGCGGGTGACCAGCAGGTGCTCCAAGCGCTTATCGCCCGGCAGGGCGTTGCTGGCCTGGGCCAGGCCGGGCGCCAGGTCGGCGGTGGTGATGGCCACGCGCGCGCCGGAGTCCTGGATGTAGTGCTTGAGCTCCTCGGCCATGTTCATCGGGTTGACCGGCACCACCACCGCGTTGGCGCGCCAGATGGCGTAGTGCGCCAGCACCAGCTGCGGCGTGTTCTGCGCCAGCAGGATGACCCGGTCGCCGCGCCGCACGCCGACGCCGTGCAGCCAGGCGGCCAGGCGCTCGGCGCCCTCGTGCAGCTCGCGGTAGCTGGTCGTGCGGCCCAGGAAGACCAGCGCCGCCTTGTCCGGATAGCGGCGCGCGTTGACGGCCAGGTTGTCCCAGACGCTGGTGGCCGGGACGGTGATCGAGTGGGGCAGGCGCTTGGGCCAAAAGGTGTAGTGGGCGGGAGGGGTGGTCGGTTCAGGCACGGCGTTGGGCAAAGGGGGGGAGTGGAAAAAGGCGCAAGCACCAAGGCTAGGCCTGCCCGGCGCGTGGGGCATCCGGGTCGGCCCCGAGGCGGCGTCGCCTAGGTGACCAGCGCGGCCTTTGGCCCCACAGGTATGCTCGCGCCTCTTTCGCCGACTTCTGCGCCGCTTTCCTGCCCTGCGCGGCACCTGCCATGCTTCTCTTCTCGACCGCCGTCATCCCGCTGCTGTCCCTGTGGCTGTGGTGGCCGGCCAGCGCCCTGCCCTGGCCCGTGCGCCTGGCCGCAGTGGTCGCCACCGCCCTGCTCGCCTCCTCGCCCGCCTTGCTGCTGTACCTGATGCAGGCCGGCCGCCTGGGCTATACGACCGTCGCCCACCTGCAGGTGCCCAGCGGCTGGGCGCTGGCCACGCTGGTGCTGGCCCTGCCGCTGGTGCTGCTGCGCGACGTGGGCTGGCTGGCGGCCCACCTGGGCGGCGCGGCTGGCGCGGCGCGGCTGCTGCACGGCGCCGTGGCGACGCCCGCCATCCTGGCGCTGGCCGCGGCCGTCTGCGCCTATGGGGTGTGGGCGGCGGTGCGCCCGCCGCAGGTGCACGAGCAGCCGGTCGCCCTGCCCGAGCTGCCCTCGGCGCTGGACGGCCTGCGCGTGGCCGTGCTGGCCGACCTGCACGCCAGCCCCGTGAACGACGCCGGCTACGTGCAGGCGGTGGTGCAGCGCACGCTGGCGGCCCGGCCCGATCTGATCGTGCTGCCGGGCGACATGGTCGATGGCCCGGTGAGCGCCACGGCCCCGTCGGTGGCGCCGCTGGCCCAGCTGCAGGCCCCGCTGGGCGTGTGGCTGGCGCCGGGCAACCACGAGTACTACAGCGGCTATGACGCCTGGATGGCCGAGTTCGCCCGCCTGGGCCTGTCGGTGCTGCAAAACCGCACCACGCTGCTGCAGGTGGGCGATGCGCGGCTGGCGCTGTCGGGCATCGGCGATCCGGTCTATGGCCGCACCTCGCACAACAACGCCAACCCCGCCGTGCCCGAGGGCGTAGCCCCGGACGTGGCGGCCGTGGCGGCCCAGGCCCGCGCCGGCAACGCGGACTTCCACCTGCTGCTGGCGCACCAGCCCAAGTTCGCCCGCGACTACGCGCAGCACGGCATCGGCCTGCAGCTGGCCGGGCACACGCACGGCGGGCACATCCGGGGCTTCGACCGCTGGGTGGTGGCGCCGTTCAACAACGGCTTCGTGCGCGGCCTGTACGGGGTCGGCGCCATGCGCCTGTTCGTCTCCAACGGCGCCGGGCTGTGGTCCGGCTTCGCGGTGCGGCTGGGCGTGCCGGCACGCATCGACGTGCTCACGCTGCGCCGCGCAGCAACTCCTCAATGACTCCATCCCCGCACCGCGCGACCCACGAGCGCCGCAACCTGGGCCTGCTGGTGGCAGCGCAGTCGCTGGGCGGGGCCTCGCCGCCCATCATCATTTCGCTGGGTGGGCTGGTGGGGCAGATGCTGTCGTCCACGCCCACGGCCTCCACGCTGCCGGTCAGCCTGTACCAGCTGGGCTTGGCGCTGTCCACGCTGCCGGCGGCCTGGCTGATGCACCGCGCCGGCCGGCGCCTGGCCTATCTGCTGGGCGCGGCCATGGGCGTGCTGTCGGGCCTGGTGGCGGCCTGGGGCATCTCGCGCTCGGACTTCATGCTGTTTTGCCTGGGTACCTCGCTGGCGGGCTTTTACGGCGCCTGCGTTCAGAGCTACCGCTTTGCCGCCACCGACGCGGTGGGCGAGCCTTCGCGCCAGGCCGGCGCCATTTCGCTGGTCATGGTGGGCGGGCTGATCGCCGCGGTCATCGGCCCGCAGGTGGTCATCTGGACACGCGACAGCCTGCCGGCCACGCCGTTTGCCGGCAGCTTCTACAGCCAGGCGGCGCTGGCGCTGCTGGCCCTGCCGCTGCTGCTGGCGCTGCGCCTGCCACCGGCGCCGCCGCCGGCCCACGCCAGCGGCGCGCGGCCGTTGGGCGAAATCGCACGCACGCCGCAGTTCGTCGTCGCCGCGCTGGCGGGCGTGGTCAGCTACGGGCTGATGGCCTTCTTGATGACCGCCGCGCCCATGGCGATGGTGGGCTGTGGCCACAGCGTGGGCGAGGCGGCACTGGGCATCCAGTGGCACGTGCTGGCCATGTTCGGGCCCAGCTTCTTCACGGGGCGGCTGATCGCGCGCTTCGGCAAGCGCTGCATCACGGCGCTGGGCCTGGCGCTGATCGCCGCGTCCGGCGCGCTGGCGCTGATGGGGCTGGACCTGACCCACTTCTGGGGTGCGCTGGTGCTGCTGGGCGTGGGCTGGAACTTCGGCTTCATCGGCGCCACGGCGCTGCTCACCGAGTGCTACCGCCCGGCCGAACGCGCCAAGGTGCAGGCGCTCAACGACTTCCTGGTCTTCGGTACGGTGGCTGTGGCCTCCTTCGGCTCGGGCCAGCTGCTGCACACGGTGGGCTGGGGCGGCATCAACGCCGGCATGCTGCCCATGGTGGCGCTGGTGCTGGCGCTGCTGGCCTGGGGTGCGAGCCGCCAGCGCGCCACGCAGACCACCACCTGAGAGCACTCTTATTTTTATAGCTGCTCGCGCTTGCCCAGCAAGCGCTGGAGGCCAAAAACCCTTCAAACCGCCGCAGCGCCCGCTGGGCGATACTTGGCCAGTCCGAGTGGCGCCAGCCCGGCGCCGCCGCCATGAAAGGCCCCACCGCCGTGCAATCAGCCAGCGAGCAATGGTTTGACCAGGCGTACTACCAGCGCTACTACTTCGACAAGAAAACCAGCGTGGCCGACCCGCAGCACCTGCAGCGGCTGGCCGCCTTCGTCTGCAGCTACCTGCACTACCTGCGCCTGCCGGTGCGGCGCGTGCTGGACATGGGCTGCGGCGTGGGCCTGTGGCAGCCGCTCGTGGCCCAGCACCTGCCCGGCGCGCACTACCAGGGCGTGGAGTTCAGCCCGTACCTGTGCCAGCGCTACGGCTGGCAGCAGGGCTCGGCGGTCGACTATGCCGCCAGCGAGCCGTTCGACTTCGTCATCTGCCAGGGCGTGCTGCCCTACCTGAGCCCGGCGGACCTGAAAACCGCCCTGGCCAACCTGGCCCGCCTGACGCGCGGCGCGCTGTACCTGGAGGCCGTCACGCGCGAGGACTACGAGGCCGGCACCATCGACGAGGAGCTGACCGACCCGCGCCTGCACCGCCACCGCGCCCAGCTGTACCGCCGCGGCCTGGCGCCGCACTTCATCAACCTGGGCGGCGGCCTGTGGCTCAAGCGCGAGGCGCAGGTGCCGCTGTTCACCCTGGAAGCGCTGGACGAATAAACGCCTTAGCGCCGCACCTGCAACGCGCCGGGGTTGACGATGTTGGTGGGCGTGCCCTTGATGAAGTTGACGACGTTGTCGAAGGCCGCGCCAAAGTACAGCTCGTAGCTGTCCTGCTCCACATAGCCGATGTGCGGCGTGCACACGCAGTTCTCCAGCCGCAGCAGGGCGTGGCCCTGCAGGATGGGCTCGGTCTCGAACACGTCCACCGCCGCCATGCCGGGCCGGCCGCGGTTGAGGGCGGCGATCAGCGCATCGGGCTGCAGCAGCTCGGCACGCGAGGTGTTCACGAACAGCGCCGTCGGCTTCATGGCGGACAGGTCTTCCAGCGTGATCAGGCCGCGCGTCTCGTCCGTCAGGCGCAGGTGCACGGACAGCACGTCGCACTCGGCAAAGAACTCGGCGCGCGTGCGCGCCACCTGCAGCCCGTCGGTCAGGGCCTGGGCGCGCGAGGCCTCGCTGCCCCACACGCGCACGTTCATGCCGAAGGCGCGGCCGTAGCCGGCCACGATCTGCCCGATGCGCCCATAGCCCCAGATGCCCAGCGTCTTGCCGCGCAGCACCATGCCCAGACCGAAGTTGGGCGGCATGGAGGCGGCACGCAGGCCCGATTGCTGCCAGGCGCCGTGCTTCAAGCTGGCGATGTACTGCGGCAGTCGGCGCATGGCGGCCATGATCAGCGCCCAGGTCAGCTCGGCCGGGGCCACAGGAGAGCTGACGCCTTCGGCCACCGCCACGCCGCGCTCGGTGCAGGCGGCCACGTCGACGTGCTCGCCCACCCGCCCCGTCTGGGCGATGAGCTTCAGGCGCGGCAGTTTGTCCAGCAGCTGGCGCGTGATGTGGGTGCGGTCGCGGATCAGAACGATCACGTCGGCGTCGCGCAGGCGTACCGACAGCTGGCCCAGCCCCTTGACGTTGTTGGTATAGACCTTGGCAGAAAAGGAATCCAGCCGCGACGCGCAGTGCAGCTTGCGCACGGCGTCCTGGTAGTCGTCGAGGATGATGATGTTCATCGTGTTCACAAACCCCTTTGCCCTGCACGCCGCGGGGCGCACAGGGGGCGGCGCCGGGGGGCGCCCGCTGTCAAAGGGCTATTGTCACGGATAGCGCCGGCGCAGCCAGCGGCGCACGGGCATGTGGCATGCCCGAAGCGGCGCTCAAAAGCGCCCGGGCCTGCGGATCGCCTGGCGCGAGCGAATTTGTTTCCAGACGAATCGGGCCAGGGCGAGAAGGATGAGCTTGCGCATGGAAGTGGGCCTTGCAGATGAAAGGGAGGATGCCGAGCATCCCGCCTGGCGCGTGCCCGGAGTGTCAGCGCCGGCGTCGAGACGCTGTCGGCGCCACGGCGCAAGCGCTCATTGCGCCGCCAGCGCCTGCGCCAGGTAGGGCGCGGTACGGCTGCCCGCCGCCGCGCCCACCTGCTCGGGCGTGCCCTGGGCCACGATGCGCCCGCCGGCCGCCCCGGCGCCCGGACCGATGTCGATGACCCAATCGCACGCTGCCGCCACGCGCATGTCGTGCTCGACCAGCACCACGGTATTGCCGGCCTGCACCAAGCCATCCAGCTGCACCAGCAGCCGATCGACGTCGGCCGGATGCAGGCCGGTGGTGGGCTCGTCCAGCACGTACAGCGTTCCGCCGCGCCGCTGCGGGCGCTGCAGCTCGGTGGCCAGCTTGATGCGCTGGGCCTCGCCGCCGCTCAGCTGCGTGGCCGGCTGGCCCAGGCGCAGGTAGCCCAAGCCGATGGCCTGCAGCAGCCGCAGCGGCCGCAGCACGGCCGGCTGGTCGTCAAAGGCCTCGCAGGCAGCGTCCACCGTCAGGTGCAGCACGTCGGCGATGGACAGGCCGCGCCACCGCACCTGCAGCGTGGCCGGGCTGTAGCGCGCGCCGTGGCACGCCGGGCACGGCGCGTACACGCTGGGCATGAACAGCAGCTCCACGCTCACGCTGCCCTCGCCTTCACAGACCTCGCAGCGGCCCTTGGGCACGTTGAACGAGAACTGCCCCGCGTCATAGCCGCGCTCGCGCGCCTGCGGCGTGGCGGCGAACAGCTTGCGCACTGTGTCGAACAAGCCGGTGTACGTGGCCAGGTTGGAGCGCGGCGTGCGGCCTATGGGCTTTTGGTCGATGGGCACCAGGCGGTGCACGTGCTCAGCGCCCGCGGCGATGTGCCCGGCCGGGCGCGGCTGGCCCACGTCGCCGCCAGTCTCCGCCGCGTCCGGGGCATCGCCCTCCTCTTGCTCGTCGCCGCCTGCGGCCAGCGGGTGGCCCAGATGGTCCGCCACCAGCTCCAGCAGCGCCTGGCTGACCAGGCTGGACTTGCCCGACCCGGACACGCCCGTCACCGCATTCATGCAGCCCAGCGCGAACGCGGCGTCCAGCCCGCGCAGGTTGTTGCGCACGATGCCTTCCAGGCGCAGCCAGTGCTGCGGCGCGCGCGGTGTGCGCAGGTGGGGCACGGCCGGGGCCGGCTCGGCCAGCAGGTAGCGCCGCGTGACCGAGCGTTGCACCAGCGCCAGCCCCGCGGGCGGGCCGCTGTAGAGCACCTCCCCGCCCTGCTCGCCGGCGCCCGGGCCCACGTCCACCAGCCAGTCGGCGCGGCGCATGGTGGCCACGTCGTGCTCCACCACGAACAGCGAGTTGCCTGCCGCCTTCAGCCCCTGCAGCGCCGTCAGCAGCGCCTCGCCGTCGGCCGGGTGCAGGCCGGCGGAGGGTTCGTCCAGCACATAGACCACGCCGAACAAGTGCGAGGCCAGCTGCCCGGCCAGGCGCAGGCGCTGCAGCTCGCCGGGCGACAGCGTGGGTGTGCTGCGCGAAAGTGACAGGTAACCCAGCCCCAGCTCGACCAGTGCCAGCACGCGGCGGCGCAGCTCGCCCGCCAGGCGCTGCGCGGCAAGCACCTTTTCCTCGGACAGCCAGGCGGTGCGGTGCACGTCGGGGGCGGCAGCGTGCTGGGTGCTGCCGGGCGCGCGCCGTTGGCCGGGCGCGTCCTGTAAGCCGGCCCGCTCGCCCGCGCCCAGCCGGCCTTCGGCAGCGGGGCGCAACAGCTCGGCCAGTTCGGCCAGCGGCAGCTGCGACAGGCTGGCGATGTCATGCCCGGCGAAGGTCACCGCCAAAGCCTCGGGCTTGAGGCGCTTGCCATGGCACAGCGGGCACGGCGTGGCAACCAGATATTGCGCGACGCGCTTTTTCATCATGGCGCTGGGGCTATGGGCGAAGGTGTGCAGCACGTGGCGGCGCGCGCTGCTGAAGGTGCCCATGTAGCCCGGCGGCTGGCCACGCCGGATGGCGGCCTGCACCTGGGCCGCGTCCAGGCCGGGATAGACCGGCACCGTCGGCTGCTCGTCGGTGAACAGGATCCAGTCGCGCAGCGCCTGCGGCAGTTCGCGCCAGGGCACGTCCACGTCGTGACCCAGCGTGGTCAGGATGTCGCGCAGGTTCTGGCCCTGCCAGGCACCGGGCCAGGCGGCCACGGCGCGCTGGCGGATGGTCAGCGCGTCGTCGGGCACCAGCGAGCGCTCGGTCACCTCGTAGGTACGGCCCTGGCCCTGGCAGTGCGGGCAGGCGCCCTGCGGCGTGTGCGGCGAGAAGTCCTCCGCGTACAGCATGGGCTGGTGCGCCGGGTAGCGCCCGGCGCGCGAGTACAGCATGCGCAGCGGCGTTGACAGCGCGGCCACACTGGCCACCGACGAGCGCGCGCCCGGCGCGCCGCGCTGCTGCTGCAGCGCCACCGCCGGCGGCAGGCCCTCCATGCTGTCAACCTGCGGCGTACCCACCTGCGCGATCAGGCGGCGCGCGTAGGGGGCCACCGATTCCAGATAGCGCCGCTGGGCCTCGGCGAACAGCGTGCCGAACGCCAGCGACGACTTGCCCGAGCCGGAAATGCCGGTGAACACCACCAGCGCGTTGCGCGGAATATCCACATCCACGTTCTTCAGGTTGTGCTCGCGCGCGCCGCGCACGCGCACCAGGGCGTCGGGGGGAGGAAAAGAGGCAGGCATGGCGGGTGAGGCAGGCGTTGTTCAGGCCCAGCCTAGCAGCGACTGCAACGCATTGATGGCAAAGCATGGTTTCTCCTACGCCGATTCAGCCCGAGGCCTTACGGCGCAGCGGCCACGGTCGCGACATCGTGCCTACGGGCCGGGCCCGGCTCCCTCCCTCCTCGCCAACAGCCATGAATTTCAAGCACATCTTTGACCTCGGCAAGAAGGCCGTCAGCGCCTGGCTGGACGACTTCGCGCCCAGCATGGGCGCGGCCATCTCCTACTACACCGTGTTTTCGCTGGCACCGCTGCTGGTCATCGTGATCGCCATCGCCGGCGCGATCTTCGGGCGCGAAGCGGTGATGGGGCAGATCACCGGCCAGCTTACCGGCCTGATCGGGCGCGACGGCGCCAACCTGGTGCAGGGCCTGGTGGCCAGCGCCAGCGACACCGACCGGGGCCTGGTGGCGGGCACCATCAGCGTGGTGGTGTTGCTGGTGGGAGCGACCACGGTGTTCGCCGAGCTGCAAAGCGCGCTGGACCGCATCTGGCACGTGCCCGAGCGCGAAAAGCCCCAGGGCCTATGGGCAGTGCTGCGCGCACGCCTGCTGTCATTCGGCCTCATCCTGGGGCTGGCCTTCATGCTGATGGTGTCGCTGGTGGTGGGCGCCGCCACTTCGGCCTTCGGCGGCTGGATCGGCGGGCTGATGCCCGCTTCGGAGTTGCTGCTGCACGTGGTCAACGTGGCGGTCTCGCTGGCTTTCACCAGCGTGCTGTTTGCCATGATCTTCAAGCTGATGCCCAGCACGCCGGTGGCCTGGCGCGACGTGGGCATCGGCGCGGTGGTGACGGCGGTGCTGTTCGAGGCCGGCAAGGTGTTGATCGGCCTGTACATCGGCAAGAGCGGCATCACCGAGTCCTTCCAGGCGGCGGGCTCCCTGGTGGTGCTGCTCGCGTGGGTGTACTACGCGGCGCAGATCTTCCTGCTGGGCGCGGAGTTCACCAAGGTCTATGCGGACGAGCACGGCTCATGTTCGGCGGCGCGCGCCACCGCTGCCACGCAGGCGACGGCCGAAGCCGGAATACCCCAGGAGGCAGCGGGCCACGGCGCCGCACTGCCTGCCGCCGCAGCGCTACCGCTTCCTGACGCACGCACGCCCCAGCCCGATCTGCAGACGGCGGTGGTGGGGGTGCAACTGGGAGTGGCGGGCGCCAAGGTGCTGTACGAGTTGGCGGCGATCGCGGCCCTGCACCTCGCGGCACGCGTGCTGTCGCACAGGCGCAAGGCCGCGCTGCACAAAATAAAGAGCCTGCGGACCTGAGGCCTGGCGTCGTACCCGGGCGCTGCCCAACGAAAAAAGCCCAAGTGAAGCAAATCACTTGGGCTTTTGTCTTGGCGGAGACGGAGGGATTCGAACCCTCGATGAGGCTCTACACCCCATACTCCCTTAGCAGGGGAGCACCTTCGGCCACTCGGTCACGTCTCCAATCCGGCGATTATGCCCCAATTTCAGAGGCATAAAACCAAACTCAGGCTGCGGGCTGGTCCAGACCGAAGGCCTTGTGCAGGGCGCGCACGGCCAGTTCCACGTACTTGTCGTCGATCACCACGGAGGTCTTGATCTCGGAGGTGGAGATCATTTTGATGTTGATGCCCTCTTCGGACAGCGCGCGGAACATCTTGCTGGCCACGCCGGCATGGCTGCGCATGCCGATGCCGACGATGCTGACCTTGGCGATCTTGTCGTCGCCCAGCACTTCCTCCGCGCCCATCTTGGGCACGACCTGGGCCTTGAGCAGCTCGATGGTGCGCTGGTAGTCGCCGCGGTTCACCGTGAAGCTGAAGTCGGTCTTGCCCTCTTTGCCCACGTTCTGGATGATCACGTCCACGTCGATGTTGGCGTCGGCCACGGTGCCCAGGATCTGGTGGGCGATGCCGGGGGTGTCGGGCACGCCCAGCACGGAGATCTTGGCCTCGTCGCGCGTGAACGCGATGCCCGATACGACGGCTTTTTCCATTTGTTCGTCTTCCTCGAAGGTGATCAGGGTGCCGGACTTGGCTTCCTCGTTGATGTCGATGTCCCAGGGCGTGAAGCTGGAGAGCACGCGCAGCGGCACCTTGTATTTGCCAGCGAACTCCACCGAGCGGATCTGCAGCACCTTGCTGCCCAGGCTGGCCATCTCCAGCATCTCTTCAAAGCTCAGCGTACCCAGGCGGCGTGCCTCGGGCACCACGCGCGGGTCGGTGGTGTAGACGCCGTCCACGTCGGTGTAGATCAGACACTCGGCCGCCTTCATGGCGGCGGCAATGGCCACGGCCGAGGTGTCGGAGCCGCCCCGGCCCAGGGTGGTGATGTTGCCGCCCTCGTCGATGCCCTGGAAGCCGGTGACGATGACCACCCGGCCGGCGTCCAGGTCGGCGCGCACGCGCTTGTCGTCGATGGACTCGATGCGCGCCTTGGTGTAGCTGCTGTTGGTGCGCACCGGCACCTGCCAGCCGGTGTAGCTGACCGAAGGCTGGCCTTCGGATTGCAGAGCGATGGCCAGCAGGGCCGAGGAGGCCTGCTCGCCCGTGGCGGCCAGCTGGTCGAGTTCGCGGTGGTAGGCGCTGCTGGCCTGCGAGGGGGCCAGCTCCTTGGCCAGGCCCAGCAGGCGGTTGGTCTCGCCGCTCATGGCGCTGGGCACCACCACCATCTGGTGGCCGGCCCGCGCCCACTTGGCCACGCGCTTGGCAACGTTGCGGATGCGCTCGGTCGAGCCCATCGACGTGCCGCCGTATTTATGAACGATCAGTGCCATGGAAAGTCGTGCTGTGACACGAGGCGCCTGCTTCATCGTGGCGCGTGAAAGGCTGTTTTGGCGCGCCGGCGCCCCGCTTCAGGAAGGGAGGTCCAAAACCGCGAGATTGTAGCAACCAGGCACCGCACTTTCCCGCACCACCAGCACCGCGCCCACGCGGATGCGGATGCGGTGGCCGCGCGTGGTGCAGGCGGCGATCTGCGACTGCAGCTCGGCCAGTTGCGCCGCGCTGGGCGTGGTGGCGTGGCAGCTTCTCAGCCAATGGCGCAGCACGTTGGCCTGGCGCGCATGGCTCAGGCGCTGCAGCGCATCGATGCGCGGTGGCACGCCAACGGCAGCCAAATCGGCCTGGGCCACCTCCTGCAACAGGGCGCTGGCCTGGGCGGCGTGGGCGGCGCTGCGCGCAAAGGTGTCCCGAAAGTGCGGGAAGGCTTGTTGCAGCGCGGGCAGCAGACGCGCGCGGATGCGGTTGCGGGTGTAGCGCTCGTCGCCGTTGGTGGGATCTTCCACCCAGTCCTGCCCGCGCGCGCGCAGCCACTGGCGCACGTCGGCGCCGGCCACGCGCAGCAGCGGCCGGTGCCAGTGCAGGCCCCCGCGCTCCCACTGCCCGGGCATGGCGGCCAGGCCGGCCACGCCGGCGCCGCGCGACAGGGCCAGCAAGATCGTCTCCGCCTGGTCGTCGGCGTGCTGCGCCAGCGCTATGCTTTGTATAGCTTCCGGCGCTTGACTGGCAAGGGCTAGAGCCCGCAAAGCCTCATAACGCGCCTGACGCGCCGCGTCTTCCGGGCTCTGACCGGGCGCGGGGCGCGCGTCCACGTGGCGCACCGCCAGCGGCACCGACAGGCTCTCGCACAGGCGCTGGCAGTGGCGCACGAAGTCGTCGGCCGCGGCCTGCAGGCCGTGGTGCACATGCAGGGCGGTGACCTGGCCGGGCCAGCGCTCGGCGCAGGCCAGCAGCAGCGCGGTGGAGTCGGCCCCGCCGCTCAAGGCCACGGCCAGCGGCAGGCGCGGCGCGAAGGCCGCCAGCGCCGCGTCGAAGGCCTGGGTCATCGTTCAGGGCCAGGGCCGCGGGCGCGGGGCCGGGTCTCAGCGGCTGTCGGCCTTGGTGTCGGTGAAGCGGCCGTAGCTTTGCAGCCGCTCGTAGCGGCGCTCCAGCAGCTCCTTGGCCTTCAGGTCGGCCAGCTGGCGCCAGGCGTCGCCCAGGGCGCGCTTGAGCAGCGCCGCCATCTGCTTGTGATCACGGTGCGCGCCGCCCACCGGCTCGCTGACGATCTTGTCGACCAGGCCCAGGGCCTTGAGGCGGTGCGCCGTGATGCCCATGGCCTCGGCCGCATCCTGCGCGCGGTCGCTAGTCTTCCACAGGATGGAGGCGCAGCCCTCGGGGCTGATGACGGAGTAGACCGAATACTGCAGCATCACCACCTGGTCGGCCACGGCGATGGCCAGCGCGCCGCCGGAGCCGCCCTCGCCGATGATGGTGGTGACGATGGGCACTTCGAGCTGCGCCATCTCGTAGATGTTGCGGCCGATGGCCTCGGACTGGCTGCGCTCCTCGGCGTCGATGCCGGGGAAGGCGCCGGGCGTGTCCACGAAGGTGAAGACGGGCAGCTTGAACTTCTCGGCCGTCTTCATCAGGCGCAGCGCCTTGCGGTAGCCCTCCGGGCGCGTCATGCCGAAGTTGCGCGCGGCGCGCTCCTTGGTGCCGCGGCCCTTTTGGTGGCCCACGACCATGCAGGGGTTGCCATTGAAGCGCGCCAGGCCGCCAACGATGGACTGGTCATCGGCAAAGTGCCGGTCGCCGTGCAGTTCGATGAAGTCCGTGAAGATCTCGCGCACGTAGTCCATGGTGTATGGACGCTCGGGATGGCGGGCGATCTTCGTGATCTGCCAGGGCGACAGGTCGCTGTAGATGTCCTTGGTGAGCTGGTGGCTCTTCTTGCTGAGTTGCTCGATCTCCTCGGAGATGTCCACCGCGCTTTCGCTTTGCACATAGCGCAGCTCGTCGATTTTGGCCTCGAGCTCCGCGATGGGCTGCTCGAAGTCCAGGAAGGTTTTTTTCGCCAACGTGATTCTCCTCGGGCCAGGCCCGGATACGGCCGCGCCCTGCGGCGCTTCGTGTCGATGCGGTTGTCGTGAAAAGCGTGGACCTCTAATAGTCCACAGGCAGGGGGGCGAGAGACCGCCAAATATACCAACTGGCCACGCTGCACCAGGGCTGCCAGGCCTGGGCGACCTCGCGCGCATCGCTGCGGCTGACCGGGTCGCCCGAAAAATAATGCTGGCTGATGCCGGTGATCAGCGTCGCGTCGTCCAGCGGCAGCACGTTGGGCCGCGCCAGGTGGAAGATCAGGAACATGTCGGCCGTCCAGCGGCTGATGCCGCGGATCGCCACCAGCTCGGCGGTGATGGCCGCGTCGTCCATGTCATCCCACTGCTGCACGTGCAGCCGGCCGCTGTCGAAGTGCAGCGCCAGGTCCACCAGGTAGTCCACCTTGCGCGCCGACAGGCCGGCGGCGCGCATGTCGTCCACCTTCAGCTTGAGCACGCTGCGCGGCGCCATGGCCCCGGGCAGCGCGGCGAAGCGGTCCCACACGCGCTGGGCCGAGGCCACCGACACCTGCTGGCCCACGATGGAGCGCGCCAGCGTGGTGAAGGCGTCGCCGCGCGGGCGCAGGCAGACGTCGCCCACCTGCGCGATCAGGCGGCGCATCACCCGGTCCTTCTTGACCAGGTGGCGGCAGGCCTCGTCCCAATACGGGGGGCGCGTGGTGGAGGAAGTGGTTTCCGCGGCTGCCGTTACTATCTTTTTAGTAGCTGCCACCGCTTATCCCACCTGGGCTGGAGGCCGTTTTTTCTTGTAATCTGGCATGGCCTACGCCGCCTCCCAGGTGGTGCCGGCGGCCGAGTCCTTGAGCACGATGCCGCGCGCCAATAGCTCGGCGCGGATGCGGTCGGCCTCGGCGAAGTCCCTGGCCGCCTTGGCCGCGGCGCGCGCGGCGATGCGCTCTTGGATGGCCGCCTCGTCCAATCCGGCGCCCGCCTGCAGGAAGGCCTGCGGATCGCCCTGCAGCAGCCCCAGCTGCCCGCCCAGGGCTTTCAGCAGCCCGGCGGTCTGCGGCAGCTTGGAGCGGTTGACCTCGCCGGCCAGGTCGAACAGCACGGCCACCGCCTCGGGCGTGCCGAAGTCCTCGTCCATCGCCGCCTTGAAGCGTGCGGCGTGCGGCTCGCTCCAGTCGATCTCGACCGGCGCCGGCGCCACCAGGCTGAGTGCCGTGTACAGCCGGCGCAGCGAGGCACGGGCGTCGTCCAGGTGCACGTCGCTGTAGTTCAGCGGACTGCGGTAGTGGCTGCGCACGACGAAGAAGCGCACGGTTTCCGCGTCGTACTGCTGCAGCACGTCGCGGATGGTGAAGAAGTTGCCCAGGCTCTTGGACATCTTCTCGTTGTCCACGTTGATGAAGCCGTTGTGCATCCACACCTGGGCGAACGGCTGGCCCGTGGCGCCCTCGCTCTGGGCGATCTCGTTCTCGTGGTGCGGAAAGGCCAGGTCGGCGCCGCCGCCGTGGATGTCGAAACTCTCGCCCAGCAGCTCGCAGCCCATGGCCGAGCACTCGATGTGCCAGCCCGGGCGGCCGGGCCCCCAGGGGCTGGCCCACTTCACCTCCTCGGGCTCGCCGGCCTTGGCGCTCTTCCACAGCACGAAGTCCAGCGGATCGTGCTTGCCCTCGGCCACGGCCACGCGCTCGCCGGCATTGAGCTCGTCCAGCGTCTTGCCCGACAGCCGGCCGTAGCCGGGAAACTTGCGCACGGCGAAGTTCACATCGCCGCCGCTGGCCTGGTAGGCCAGGCCATTGCCTTGCAGCCGGCCGATCATGGACAGCATCTGCGGCACGTATTCGGTGGCGCGCGGCTCGTGCGTGGGACGCTCTATCCCTAAGGCATCGGCGTCCTGGTGCAGCGCGTCGATCATGCGGTCGGTCAGGCCGCGGACGCTCTCGCCGTTCTCGACGGCGCGGCGGATGATCTTGTCGTCAATGTCGGTGATGTTGCGCACGTAGGTCACGGCATAGCCGCTGGCGCGCAGCCAGCGCTGCACCACGTCAAAGGCGATCATGGAGCGCGCATGGCCCAGGTGGCACAGGTCGTAGACGGTCATGCCGCAGACGTACATGCGCACGTGGCCGGGTTGCAGGGGGGCAAAGTCCACGAGCGCACGCGACAGCGTGTTGTAGATACGCAAGCTCATGCAGGAGTGAAGAAATGTGGGGGAAGTCGGGGCGGGCTCCAGGGCCCGGCGGCGGGCGGCCCGCGGGGCCGGCCGGTGTGGCCGCTCGCCACGGCCTGTGGCCCCTTCGCTACAATCGGCGGCAGTATAAGCCCGCCCCGCCCTCGCTTCGGCGCGCGGGTTTTCCTCTTTCACCAGCCGCTTTGCCCGCATGACGCCTGCCCGCCGCCCTGCCTCCCGATCCCTGTGCCGGCTGGCCCTGGCGGCCCTGCTGCTGGCCGGCGGTGCGCAGGCACAGCAAGCCGCCCCCACCACCTACAACGACGTGCAGCAGTTGCTGAAGGCCGGCAAGGCCGCCCAGGCGCTGCCGCAGCTGGACGCCCGCCTGGCTGCCGCCCCGCGCGACCCGCAGCTGCGCTTTCTGCGCACCGTGGCGCTGACCGACCTGGGTCGCCAGGACGAGGCCATCGCCGCCCTGGTGGACCTGACCGAAACCTATCCCGAGCTGCCCGAGCCCTACAACAACCTGGCCGTGCTGTACGCCGCCCAGGGCGAGCTGGACAAGGCGCGCGAGGCGCTGGAGCAGGCCGTGCGCGCCCGCCCCGACTACGGCGTGGCCTACGAGAACCTGGGCGACATCTACGCTCGCCTGGCCCGCCGCGCCTATACGCGCGCCGGCGAGCTGTCGCCCCAGCTGGCCAAGTCGGTGGCGCCGCGTCTGGCCCTGCTGCGCGACCTGCTGACGCCGGCCGCCGGCCGCTGAGGCCTTTTGTCGGGCGCCGCCGCGGCGGCCTGCCCGCTCCATTCACCTTTTTTACGCGACCCCAAGGAGCGCTTCATGATTTCCAGAAGAAAAACGGCTCTAGCCCTTGCCAGTCTTGCGCTGGCAGCTATCACTAACGTAGCAGGCGCGCAGACGGCCGACCCGCAGGTCAAGCTAACCACGTCCCTGGGCGACATCGTGGTGCAGCTCGATCCGGCCCGCGCGCCGGCCACCGTGGCCAACTTCGTGCAGTACGTGAAGGATGGGCACTACAACGGCACCGTTTTCCACCGCGTGATGGACGGCTTCATGATCCAGGGCGGCGGCTTCACGCCCGAGATGCAGCAAAAGCCCACCCGCGCGCCCATCAAGCTGGAGGCCGGCAACGGCCTGAAGAACGACAAATACACCATCGCCATGGCGCGCACGTCCAACCCGGACTCGGCCACCTCGCAGTTCTTCATCAACGTGGTCAACAACGACATGCTCAACGCGCCCAAGCCCGACGGCCACGGCTATGCCGTGTTCGGCAAGGTGATCGAGGGCCAGGCGGTGGTGGACAAGATCAAGGCCGTACCCACGGGCAACCGCGGCGGCCACCAGAACGTGCCGACCACGCCCGTCGTCATCCAGTCGGCCACCCTGGTCGGCGGCAAGTAGCCCATAGCAACCCCTGAAAGGACACCTCCATGAGCAACACCACCAACCCGGAAGTCGAGCTGCACGTCACCATCACCGAGGGCGACACCGTCTCCAACGGCGTCATCACGCTCGAGCTGGACGCGCAGAACGCGCCCAAGTCCACGCAGAACTTCATGGACTACGTGAACCAGGGCTTCTATGACGGCACGGTGTTCCACCGCGTCATCAAGGGCTTCATGATCCAGGGCGGCGGCTTCACGCCCGACATGAAGCAAAAGCCCACTGGCAACCCCATCGAGAACGAGGCCGCCAACGGCCTGAAGAACGACAAGTACACCGTCGCCATGGCGCGCACGGGCGACCCGCACAGCGCCACCGCCCAGTTCTTCATCAACGTGGTGGACAACGCCTTCCTGAACCACACCTCGCCCTCGCCCCAGGGCTGGGGCTACGCCGTGTTCGGCCGCGTGACCAAGGGCCAGGACGTGGTGGACGCCATCAAGAAGGTGCGCACCACGCGCAAGGGCTTTCATGACGACGTGCCGTTCGACTCCGTGGTGATCGACAAGGCCGTCGCCGTCCAGGGCTGATCCGTCTGCTGACGTGACGCCTGCCGCCGCGCCCGCAGCCGCCGAGCTAGCCGCTCCGCCCGGCTGGCGCGCGGTGGACTGCCTGTCCGACCTGCACCTGGAGGCCGAGGTGCCGCAGACGCTGGCGCTGCTGCAGGGCCACCTGCAGGCCACGCCGGCCGACGCGGTGTTCATCCTGGGTGACCTGTTCGAGGTCTGGGTGGGCGATGACGCCATCGACGAGCCCGGCAGCTTCGAGGCGCAGGCCTGCGAGGTGCTGCGCCAGGCGGCGCAGCGCCTGCCGCTGTACTTCATGCACGGCAACCGTGACTTCCTGGTGGGCCCGGCGTTCGCCCGGCACACCGGCGTCACGCTGCTGCCCGACCCCACGGTGCTGGCCCTCGCCGGGCGCCGCTGGCTGCTGACGCATGGCGATGCCCTGTGCCTGGACGACGTGCAGTACCAGCGCTTTCGCGCGCTCTCGCGCCACCCGACCTGGCAGGCCCAGCTGCTGGCGCGCCCCTTGGCCGAGCGCCGCGCCACGGGCCGCAGCGCCCGCGCCGACAGCCAGGCGCGCAAGGACGCCGGCACCGCCGTTTATGCCGACGTGGACCCGGGCGCCGCCCTGGCCTGGCTGCTGGCCGCGCGCGCCGACGCACTGATCCACGGCCACACCCACCTGCCCGCCGACCACGCGCTGGGCCCCGCCGGCACGCGCCATGTGCTCACCGACTGGGAGCCGGCCGCCTCGCCGCCGCGCGCTGGCGTGCTGCGCCTGACGGCCCAGGGCAGCCACCGCCTGCCCCTGGCACGGCCCTGACGCTGTGGCCCTCCCCTCCTGGCTGCGGCGGCTGGCGTACCGGGTGCGCCGCACCGTCGCGCCGGTGCCCGACATTCCGGCGCAGCTGTGGCTGCAGACCCTGCAGCGCCACCCTTTCATGGCCCGGCTGCCGCTGCATGACCAGGGCAAGCTGCGCGTGCTCAGTGCGCTGTTCTTGCAGCGCAAGCAGTTCACCGGCGCGCACGGGCTGGTGGTGACCGACGCCATGGCCGTGTCCATCGCCGCGCAGGCCTGCCTGCCGCTGCTGCACTGGGGCGAGCCGGCCCGGGCACTGGCCTGGTACGACGACTTCGTGGGCATCGTGGTGCACCCGGCCGAGGCCGTGGCCCGGCGCCAGGCCACCGACGAAGCCGGCATAGTGCACCAGTACGACGAAGTGCTGCTGGGCGAGGCCATGCAGGGCGGCCCGGTCATGCTGAGCTGGCCGGCCGTGGACGCGGCCGGCCGGCCGGGCGCCCAGGACGGCGGCCTGGCCACCAGCGTGGTCATCCACGAGTTCGTGCACAAGATCGACATGCAGGGCGGCGAGGCCGACGGCTGCCCTCCCCTGCCGCCCGGCTTCATGGGCGCGGCCAGCAACCGCGCCGCGCGCGAGGCCTGGCGCGCAGCCTGGCAGCCGGCCTATGAGCACTTCCGGGAGCAGGTCATCATCGCCGAGCGCTTCGGCGGCGCCCTGCCCTGGCTGGATGCCTACGGCGCCACGGCGCCGGCCGAGTTCTTCGCCGTGGCCTGCGAGGCCTGGTTCGTGCACCGCGAGCGCTTCGGGCAGGAATTCCCCACCCTGGCGCCGGTGCTGCAGGCGTTCTTCCAGCCGCAGGGCGGCTAGTTGGCTGGACGCACGCCCGTGGCCACCCGGGCGCGCAGGGTGGTCATCACGGCCTTCAGCCGCCGGGCGTTGTCCGGGCCCATGCGCAGCAGCATCTTCTGCCCGCTGCTCAGCGCCTGCAGCTTCGGGTCGGCGAATTCATAGCGCACCCAGGGACGGGTGGAGGCCACCTCGCCCTCCACGCGCGTCAGCTGCACCGCCAGCGGCTGGCCTGGCTCGGGCGTGGCCAGCAGGTGGTCCAGCACGGCGACCAGCCGGTCGTTGAAGTAGCGGCCGGGGTAGCCCAGCTCCTCGTAGGCGGACTGGAACAGCGGGTACAGCCGGGCGTAGAGCTTGACGGCCGCGTCCTGCGGCACGCTCTCGGCCAGGGCGACGAAGGCGCGGTAGCGGCCGGCGTTGTCCGCGGCGATGGTCTGCGTCTGCGCGTCGGGCGGGCCGTCCACGGCGAAGCGACCCGCCGTCGGCTGCACCGGCCACAGGCGGACGCTGGCCTGCGGGCGCGCCAGGTTGTCCACCGTGGCCACGGCGCGGTGCACGAAACCGTCCAGTTGCAGCCAGGTGGCCGCCTGCTGCGCGCCCAGCAGGCCTTCAAGGGCCTGGCGCACGGCGTCGTCGGACTGCGCCAGCGGTGGCAGCTGGGCATCGGCCTCGCCCAGCGCGTCGACCGGGTGGTGCAGCGCCGGCTCGGCGGGCGCAGAAGCCACTGGCTCGGCGGGCGCCGCCGCCGGTGCGGGGACGTCAGCCTGCGGTGCCGGAGCCTGGGCGGGCCGCAGCCACAGCCACCAGACTGCGCCGGCCAGGGCGGCCAGCACGACCAGCACTGCTATCAGCCGTGCGGCGCCCGAAGGCGGGGGCGGGGCCAGCGGCGGGCCGGAACGGGCGCGTGGGGGCATGGGAACTCCTTGTCACTTCTGGTCCATGGGCCGGTCGGCCCAGCCTTCATGCGACCGGCGCGGGCGGCGGATGTTCCTGCCACTCCTGTTTTAATAGCTGCCAGCGCTTATCCAGCAAGGGTTAGAGGCCTATTTGGCTTGAAGCCGTCGCGGAGGCACTCAGCGCGCCCCAGCCTCCAGCGCCTGCAGCAGCGCGGCGTGAAAGGCGTGCGGCCGCTCGAACTGCACCCAGTGCCCCGCCTGCTCGATCAGCGCCAGTCCGCGGAAATCCGGCGTGGCCTGCTCGTAGGCGCCCTGCAGCGCGGCGATCCATTCGCGGTACAGCGCGTCGGTGGCGCCGTAGATAGCGTGCACCGGGCACGGCACGTGCGCCAGCGCCCGGGCCAGGGCGCCGGTGTGCGCCAGGCGGCGGCGCGGCATGCGGTCGCGCAGCACGTTGGCCACATGCAGGCCCAGGGCCAGGCCTTCTTCGGTGTCGATCAGGGCGGGATCCTGCAGCATCAGCGCGGCCAGGTTGTAACGGTGCGCCGCCAGCTGCCCGGGTGCCTCCAGGTGGCGCCAGGCCTTGAGCACGAACTGCCGCGAGGGCACCACGCCCATGGCCGGCGCGCCCACCAGCACCAGCTGGCGTGCCAGGCGCGGGTGCGCGGCCAGCAGCAGGCCGGCCGTCAGCCCGCCAAAGGAAAAGCCCACCAGGTCGCACGGCCGATTACCGAAGAGCTGGCGCAGGCCCTGGGCCAGCGGCTCGACCACGGCGTCGGCGTCGGCGCCCTGGGGCGGCGAGGCGGAGTCGCCAAAGCCCGGCAAATCGGGCACCCAGACGGTGCGGCCGGCCTGGACCAGCGCGCCGATGTTGCGCACCCAATGCGTCCAGCTGCCGCTGCCGCCATGCAGCAGCACCAGCGGCGGTGTCACCTCTGTGCCCGCGCCCTCCCCCCAGACGTGCCAGACCAGCTCGCCATCGCCGCAGGGCGTGGCCAGGCGGCGCGCCTGCCGCTGCAGGGCGGTGACAGCGGGCGGCGTGGGCAGGGTGGCCGGCGTGGGCAGCGGCGCACTCACCACCGGGCCAACCCGTCGATGGCCAGCACGTAGCCCTGCACGCCGAAGCCGCACAGCACGGCGCGCGCCGCGGCGGACAGGTAGGAATGGTGGCGGAAGGCCTCGCGCGCGTGCACGTTGCTGATGTGCAGCTCCACCAGGGGCACGCCCGTGCCCTTGACGGCGTCCAGCAGGGCCACGCTGGTGTGGGTATAGGCGCCGGCGTTCAGCACCAGGCCGGCCAGCCGGCCGTCGGCATGCAGGCGCCCGGCCTCGTGCACCCAGTCCACGAGCTCGCCCTCGTGGTTGCTCTGGCGGAATTCCAGGCCCAGCCCGTGCCGATCGCAGGCCTGGCGGCACAGCTGCTGCACGTCGGCCAGGGTGTGGGCGCCGTAGATGTGCGGCTCGCGCGTACCCAGCAGGTTCAGGTTGGGGCCGTTGAGGACGAAGACGGTTTTGCTCATGGACGCGGCGCGGCGGCTACGGGGAAGGGCCGATTATGCGGGCCATAAAAAAGCGGCCCCAAGGGCCGCTGCATCGAGCGGGGCGCTGGCTCAGCGCCAGTCGCGACGGTGCCTGTGGTGGCTGTGTCCATGTCCACGGCCGTGGCCGCGGTAATAGCCGACCGGCGGCGCCACCACGACGGGAGGTGCGTAGTACACGGGACGGGGTGCGCGGTATACCGGTGGCGCATAGACCACCGGAGGGGGCGCGTAGTACACCGGTGCCGGCGGGGTGTAGTAGACGGGGGCGGCATTGCCTGCGCCGATGACGACGCCGGGAACCCCCACTCCCACGGACCAGTACACGTCGCTGCGCGCCTGCGCAGCGCCGGCCCCTACCAACAGGGCCAGGCCTACGCCGGCGGCGGCAAACCAAGAGCGAGTTGCGGTCATGACGACTCTCCTATGAAGGCGGCCGTGCCGCCAGGCTCAAAACAAAAAATGGGCGCTTTGCAGTCATAACGCACGAGATGCCACAAAGGATGGCACAAATGTCGCCTTTTCTTGTTTCCGCATGTAGGGGTGCGCGTCACCGCGTGTAACCGGTGCGCCGCCTAGAATCGCGGGATGAGCTCCCCCGCCGACAAAGACCGCAGTTCCGACATTCCCCGGCCCAGCAATTTCCTGCGCCAGATCATCCAGTCCGACCTGGACAAGGGCACGCACGCCACGCGCACCTGGGGCGGCGCCCCGGGCGATGCGCAGCACCACAGCCAGGGCGGCCTGGACGAGGCTCGCATCCGCACGCGTTTCCCGCCCGAGCCCAACGGCTACCTGCACGTGGGCCACGCCAAGAGTATTTGCGTGAACTTCGGCCTGGCGCGCGATTACGGCGGCGTCTGCCACCTGCGCTTTGACGACACCAACCCGGAAAAGGAAGACCAGGAGTACGTGGACGGCATCATCGACGCCGTGCACTGGCTGGGCTTCGACTGGAAGGGCGCGCAGGGCGAAGAGAACCTGTACTGGGCCAGCAACTACTTCGACTTCATGTACCGCGCCGCCGAATACCTGGTGCAGCGCGGCCTGGCCTATGTGGACGAGCAGTCGCCCGAGGAGATGCGCGCCAACCGCGGCGACTTCACCCGCCCCGGTGTGAACAGCCCCTTCCGCGACCGCAGCCCGGACGAGAACCTGGCGCGGCTGCGCGACATGAAGGCCGGCAAGCTGCCCGACGGCGCCGCCGTGCTGCGCGCAAAAATAGACATGGCCTCGCCCAACATCAACCTGCGCGACCCGGCTATCTACCGCATCAAGCACGCCGAGCACCACAACACGGGCAACGACTGGTGCATCTACCCGATGTACACCTACGCCCACCCGATCGAGGACGCGCTGGAGCACATCACCCACTCCATCTGCACGCTGGAGTTCGAGGACCAGCGCCCGTTCTACGACTGGCTGCTGGACCACCTGCGCGAGGGCGGCCTTATCGCCCCACCGCAGCCGCGCCAGTACGAGTTCGCCCGGCTGAACCTGACCTACGTGGTCACCAGCAAGCGCAAGCTCAAGCACCTGGTGGACAGCGGCCTGCTGACCGGCTGGGACGACCCGCGCATGCCCACCATCGTCGGCCTGCGCCGGCGCGGCTTCACGCCGGCATCCATCCGCAACTTCTGCGAACGCATCGGCGTGACCAAGGATTACAGCTGGATCGACTATGCCCTGCTGGAGGCCTGCCTGCGCGAGGACCTGGAGGCCAGCGCCCACCGCGCCATGGTGGTGCTGGAGCCGCTCAAGCTGGAGCTGACCAACTGGGCCGAAGTCTTCGGCAGCGACGCCCATCTGGAGGACTGCACTTTGCCCGCCCTGCCCCACGCGCAGGACGGCGCGCCGGTGCCCGAGCGCCGCTTCACCCTGGGGCGCGAGGTCTGGATCGAGCGCGAGGACTTCGCCGAGGAGCCGCCCAAGGGCTACAAGCGCCTGTTCCCAGGCAACCGCGTACGTCTGAAGGGCGGCTACGTCATCGAGTGCACCGGCTGCGAGAAGGATGCCCAAGGCCAAGTCACCAAGGTGCTGGCCACCGTGCTGCCTGGCACCAAGAGCGGCACGCCCGGCGCCGACAGCGTGAAGGTCAAGGCCGCCATCACCTGGGTGGGTGTGCAGGACGGCCTGCAGGCCGAGGTGCGCCTGTACGACCGCCTGTTCACCGACCCGCAGCCCGACTCCGGCGGCAAGGACTACCTGACGCTGATGAATCCGGACAGCCTGAAGGTGACGACCGCCTGGGTCGAGCCCTCGCTGGCCGCCGCGCAGCCGGACGACAAGTTCCAGTTCGAGCGCTTCGGCTACTTCGTCGCCGACCGCAAGGACCATGCGAGCGACCACCCGGTGTTCAACCGCATCACCGGGCTGAAGGACTCCTGGGGCAAGTAGGCCGGGGATGGGCCTGCCGCGCAGGCCAAGAAGCGTCCGCTTCCTACCCGCGCCGTGGCGCGGGCGTGGCACGCTGCTCCCGTTTGCCCCTACTGGAGAACCCCACCCATGCGCGCACCCAACGCCTGCAAGAGCCTGTCCGCACTGTCCATCCTGTCCCTCGCCGCGCTGCTGGCCGCCTGCGCCGGCGTGCCGCAAGGCAGCCAGCCCGCCTCGCCGGCCCTGCCCGGCAGCGTCGTCGCCCCGCCCCCTGCCGCCGCCATGCCGCAACTGACCGCCTACGACTGGGAACTGGTCGCCATGAGCGACCGCCACGGGCGCAGCGACACGCGCTGGCGCCAAGCCAGCCCGCGCGCGCCGCGCCTGCATTTCGAGAACGGCCGCGTGTCGCTGCACAACCTGTGCAACGTCGTCAGCAGCAGCTACCAGCTGCGCGGCAGCATGCTGGAGCTGACGCAGGGTGTGTCCACGCGCCGCGCCTGCGCCGAGCCGGCCCTCAATGAGCTGGAGCAGCGCATGACGGCCGCGCTGTCTGCCGCCGTCAGCTACGAGGTGCGCAACAACGCCGGCGGCCCGCCGCTGCTGGTGCTGCACTTCAACGACGCCAGCCGCTGGGAGCTCAAGGGCACGCCCACGCCGCAGACCCAGTACGGCGGCCCGGGCGAGCGCGTGTTCCTGGAGGTCGCGCCGCACCGCGTGGCCTGCAGCCAGCCGCTGATGCGCGGCGCCCAGTGCCTGCGCGTGCGCGAGGTGCGCTTTGGCGACAACGGCGTGCGCCAGGGCACGGGCGAGTGGTACCCGCTGTACACCGAGATCGAGGGCTACCAGCACGAGCCCGGCATGCGCAACGTGCTGCGCCTGAACCGCTTCAAGCGCCAGAAGGCGCCGGCCGACGCCTCGCCCTGGGTCTATGTGCTGGACATGGTGGTGGAGAGCGAGCGGGTGCGCTAACCGCTCCTCCTCAAAAGCACGACGGGCGTTGGAGCCAGAAACAGCTCCACCGCCCGCCAGTCAAGCGCAAGCAGCTATTAACTCAGTAGCAGATCACGGCTGGACCGCCAGCGTGCCGGCCTGGGTCAGGCGCTCGGCCACCAGCAGCTTTTGCATGTCGGCGCGGCTCATGATGCCCAGGTCCTCGGCCACTTCGGCGATCGGCTTGCCCGTGGCGATGGCGGCCTTGGCGATGGAGGCGGCCTTCTCGTAGCCGATCAGCGGGTTGAGCGCCGTCACCAGCGTCACCGAAGCGGCGATGCGCTCGCCCAGCAGGTCGCGGTTGGCCACGATGCCTTCGACGCAATGCACTTGCAGCGTGTGGCAGGCCTGGCCCAGGTGGCGCAGGCTCTTGTGCAGCGCCCAGGCGATCAGCGGCTCGAAGGCGTTGAGCTGCAGCTGGCCCGCCTCGGCCGCCATGGTGATGGCCACGTCGTTGCCGATGACCTCGAAGCACACCTGGTTCATTACCTCGGGGATCACCGGGTTGACCTTGCCCGGCATGATGGACGAGCCGGCCTGGCGCGCGGGCAGCTTGATGTCGCACACGCCGGCCTGCGGGCCCGACGACAGCAGGCGCAGGTCGTTGCTGATCTTTGACAGCTTGGCGGCAATCCGCTTCAGAACGCCGGAGATATCGACAAAGGCACCCGTATCGGAGGTGGCTGCGATCAGGTTGCCGGCAGCCTTCAGCGGCACGCCCGACAGTTCGGCCAGCTTCGGCGTGACCACGTCCACGTAGCCCACGGGGGCGTTGATGCCCGTGCCGATGGCTGTGCCGCCCAGGTTGATCTCGCACATCAGGAAGGCCGAGTCGCGCAGGCGGCGCTCATCGTCGGCGATCATGGCGGCAAAAGCCGCGAATTCTTGGCCCAGCGTCATGGGCACGGCGTCCTGCAACTGGGTGCGGCCGATCTTCAGGATGGGACCGAACTCCGCGGCCTTGGCCTCGAAGGCGCCGCGCAGGGAAGCCAGGGACTGCAGCAGCGACTGGATGCCGAAGTAGGCGGCGATCTTGACGGCGGTCGGGTAAGCGTCGTTGGTGCTTTGCGATGCGTTGACGTGGTCGTTCGGGTGGATCACGTCATAGCGGCCCTTGGGCAACCCCAGGTGCTCCAGGGCACGGTTGGCGATCACCTCGTTGGCGTTCATGTTGGTGGAGGTGCCGGCACCGCCCTGGATCACGTCGGTGACGAACTGCTCGTGCAGCTGGCCGGCGATCAGGTCGTCGCAGGCCTGCGAAATGGCCTGGGCCTGGGTTTCGTTGATCACGCCCAGCTGCAGGTTGGCGTGGGCGGCGGCTTTCTTGACGAAGGCAAAGGCCCGCACCAGCTCGGGCATCTGCGCAACGGTGTGGCCGGTGATGGGAAAGTTCTCCACGGCGCGGGCCGTATGCACACCCCAGTAGGCGTCGGGAGGGATGGTCTTGATGCCGATGAAGTCGTGTTCTTGACGCATGGTCGAGTGAGATGAATGAAGATGTGGAGAAAAAAGCGAAGAAGCGTCAGGCCTGCCGGGTAACGCGGCAAGGCCAGTGCTGCGGGGCGGGCTGGACGCTTCTTGGGCGGCACATGCGCGCTGCGCAGCTGTGGCACAGGCGGTGTGCACCTGGGGCCACATGAGCCAATGCCCTGGCAGGCTGGACATGCCGGGGTCTGGCACGCCGCCGCTCAGGGCATTGGGCCGCGATTATGACCCAATGCACAGTCCGCGCATGGGGGCTGTACTTTCAGGCATAACCCGCCCTCTACACTTGCCCATCATGCCGTCCTCCCCACTCACCAATCCCGCGCGCCGCTCATTGCTGCGGGCCCTCGGCCTGCCCCCACTGCTTGCCATCTGCCCCGCTGGGGCCGCCCCGCCCGCCGCTGCCGGCCCCTGGCCGCAGGACCTGCGCGTGCCCGGCGGCGTGGCCCGGCTGTCGCTGGGCCCGGCGCCGCAGCGCCCCGCGGCGCAGACGGCCGACGGCGTGCCCCTGCTGGTGCTGGGCGACGCCATCGAATGGACGGCCCTGGTTGGCATCCCGTTGGCCGCGCCGACCGGAGCGGCCCACATCACCACCCAGGCCGAACGCGTGCCCTACCGCGTGGTGCCCAAGAAGTACAGCGAGCAGCGCCTGACGGTCGCCCCGCGCACGGTGGACCTGTCGCCCGAGGACACCGCCCGCTACGAGCGCGAGCGCGCCCACCAACAGCAGGTGATGGCCACCTTCTCCACCCCGCTGCCCGAGGGGCCGGACCTGCGCATGCGCCCGCCCGTGCCCGGGCGGCGCAGCAGCAGCTTCGGCCTGCGGCGCGTCTTCAATGGCCAGCCGCGCAATCCGCACAGCGGCATGGACATCGCCGCCGCCACGGGCACGCCCATCGTGGCCCCGCTGGCCGGCCGGGTGATCGACGTGGGCGACTATTTCTTCAACGGCGGCACCGTCTGGCTGGACCACGGCGGCGGCCTGCTGACCCTGTACTGCCACCTCAGCAGCGTGGACTGCCAAGTGGGCGACCAGCTGCGCGCCGGCGAGCCCTTTTGCAAGGTCGGCGCCACCGGCCGCGTGACCGGCCCGCACCTGCACTGGGGCGTGATGCTGAACCGCACCATGGTCGATCCGGCCCTGTTCCTGTGACGGCGCGCCTGATCCGCTTCAACAAGCCCTATGGCGTGCTGAGCCAGTTCACGCCCGAGGGCCGCTGGCGCGGCCTCAAGGGCCTGATCGACGTGCCCGGCGTGCGCGCCGCCGGCCGGCTGGACGCCGACAGCGAAGGCCTGCTGCTGCTGACCGACGACGGCGCGCTGCAGGCGCGCATCAGCGACCCGCGTCACAAGATGGAGAAGACCTACTGGGTGCAGGTCGAGGGCATCCCGGGCGATGAGGCGCTGCAGCGCCTGCGCGCCGGCGTGCTGCTGAACGACGGCCCCACCCTGCCCGCCCGTGTGCGCCGGCTCGATGCCGCGCCCGCGCTGTGGCCGCGCGACCCACCCATCCGCGTGCGCCAGCACATCCCCGACTGCTGGATGGAGCTGGTCATCCGCGAGGGCCGCAACCGCCAGGTGCGCCGCATGACGGCCGCCGTGGGCCACCCCACGCTGCGCCTGGTGCGCGTGGCCGTCGGGCCGTACACCCTGCAGGGCCTGGCGCCGGGCGCGTGGGACGACGTGGCGCCGCCGCAGGACTATCGAAAAGATAGCTACTCGCGCTTATCCAGCAAGCGCTAGAGCCGTTTTTCTCATAGAACCCGAGGCGGCACCCGGCCGCCGTCAGCGCGGCTTGCGCATCGGGCAGGTGCTCATGCCCAGCAGGGAGTAGGCCGGGCAAAAGCGCACCAGCCCCGTCAGCAGCGCCACCACGCCCAGCCAGCCCCACCAGCCCACGGTGCCCGTGGCCGCCAGTGCGATCAAAACCAGCCCCACCACTACCCGCAGCACGCGATCGATGCCGCCCACGTTGAATGCCATGATGCTTTCCCTCGGTTGACTGGAAAAACCCGGCCCTTTCAGGCCGCTGCCGCCCTGCGGTTCCAGGGCATCCTCACCAGCAGGCGAGCCAGGCCGCAAAAGCCGGACACGCCCGCAAACACCAGCCCGCAGCCGACGAAGCCCGGCAGCAGCAAGAACCACGGCGACACGCCGGCGCCCAGCGCCGTGCCCAGCGCCACCAGCGATCCGGCGGCGATCTGCACCTGGCGTTGCAGCTCCAGCGGCTGCGACGCGTCGCGCAGCACGGGCAGTCCGGCGCGCTTCCAGCCGTCCAGCCCGCCTTCCAGCACATAGGCTTGGCAGGGGGCGCAGTCCGCCAGCGCCTGCGCGTGCATGGCCGTGCGCTGGCCCGAGCGGCAATGAAAGATCACCGCCGGTGCGCCTGCCAGCCTGGCGCCGGCGGCTTGCGCCTCGCTGCGCAGCTGCTCCAACGGCACGCTGAGGGCGCCGGCGATGCGCTCGCGCGCGTGCTCGTCCGGGGCACGCACGTCGACCAGCAGGGCGCCGCCCGTATCAATCAGGCGGCGGGCGGCAAGGGCGTCCAGGGGCTGCAGGGGTATGGCGGGGGCGGTTTTCATTTCGAGGTCAGGGACAAAAGATGTTCTTCAGCGTAGCCACCAGGGTGGCCAAGTGCGGGTTGTCGATGCGGTAGTGCAGCGTCTGCGCCTCGCGCCGAAACGCCACCAAGCCCTCGTCGCGCATGCGCGACAGGTGCTGCGACAGCGCCGAGGGGCTGAGCGCTACGTATTCGTTGAGGGCGCCCACGCTCATCTCGCCGTGCTCGATCAGCAGGCACAGCACCAGCAGGCGGTGCTGATTGCCCACCGCCTGTAGCAGCGCGGCCGCCTGGACGGCGCTTTGCTGCAGTTGGGCGAAATCAGAGGGCGGGGTTTGCATGTCATTCATGGCAGGTTCCGTATTGTAATTAAGTTTTCTCTAAATTAGAATTTCCTAAACAAAACTTCCACGCCTGCAGCGCGGGTTTTGTCCAAGCCTTTTTCCACCACCACAGGGAGTCTTTTTCATGACCATCGCCTCGTACAAACAGCTCACCCAGGACATTTCCAGCAACCTCATGCCGCTGCGCAAAAGCGTGCCCGGAGTGATGGTCGGCTTCAACGACATGGGCAAGGCCGCCATCGCGGACGGCGCGCTGGAGGCCAAGACCAAGGAGCTGATCGCCCTGGCCGTGGGCGTGGCCGCCCGCTGCGAAGGCTGCATCGGCTTTCACACCAAGGCGCTAGCCCGCCTGGGCGCCACCACGGCCGAGGTGCACGAGGCCCTGGGCGTGGCCATCTACATGGGCGGCGGGCCGGTGGCCATGTACGCCGCCAGCGCCGTTCAGGCCTTCGAGGAATTCAAGCCCGCCACCGCCTGACCGGCCGGGCACTGCCCGCCTTTAACGCTGGCGCAGCCGCAGCGCGCCATCGACCACCAGCACGGCCACGGCCGCGAAGATCGGGCCGTAGGTGGGCCACTGCTGTGGCGCGATGCTCTCGCCCAGCAGCAGGGCCACCAGCGCCAGCAGCACCGGCTCCACATAGCTCAGCAGGCCAAACAGGCCCAGCGGCAGCAGCCGCGCCGCCGCCATGTACAGCGCCAGCGCCACGGCGCTGACCAGGCCCAGCACCGGCACCATGGTCCACAGATGGGGATGCCCGGCCACCAAGCCCAGCGACGACGGCGTGCGCAGCACGAACCACAGCGCCGCCGGCGCCAGCAGCAGCATGTCCAGCCAGTGTCCGCCCAGGTGGTCGGTGCGCAGCAGCCGGCGCATCACGAAATAGGCGGTGTAGCCCAGCGCGACCAACCAGGTCTCCCAGGACATGCCGCCGGCGCGCAGCACCTCGTGCGCCACACCGGCGCCGGCCAGCGCCGTGCCCAGCCACTGCAGACCCGACAACTGCTCGGCGAACAGCACCCGCCCGGCCAGCACCATCACCAGCGGCAGCAAAAAATAGCCCAGCGACACCGGCAGCGCCCGCCCGTGCAGCGGCGCCCACAAAAACAGCCACAGCTGCACCCCCAGCATGGCGGCGCTGGCCAGCAGGCCCAGCGCCAGCAGCGGCTGGCGCCAGGCACGCAGCAGCAGCAGGCGTACGCGCCCGCCCTGTCTGAGCGCCAGCACCAGCAGGCTGGTGAAGGGCAGCGTGCACAGCACGCGCCAGCCGAAGATCTGCTCGCCATCGAGCGGCGCCAGCCACGGTGCCATGTAGTACATGGCGCCAAACAGCACGGACGCGATGACGGAAGCGGCAAGGCCTTTGAGCACGGAAGGAAGGGAGGAAGAAAAGAGGATGGGGCAGGCCCGGCCGCGCGGGCCGAAGCCCTATAGTTTCGCCCTTTTTGCCCCTGCCGCACCGTGCCCGTCGCCACCTCTGCCCTGCTCTGTCTCGTGATTGCCGTCAGCGACGGAGACACCCTGTCCGTGCGCTGCGGCGAAGGCCGCCCGCAGCGCGTGCGCATCGCCGCCATCGACGCGCCCGAGAGCCGGCAGGCCTATGGCCGGCAGGCGCGCGAGAACCTGGCGCGCCTGTGCTTGCGCCAGCGCGCGCAGCTGCACACGCTGGGCCGCGACACCTACGGCCGGCGCATTGCCGACGTGCGCTGCGGCGGGCAGGACGTGGGCCAGGCCCAAGTGGGCGCGGGGCTGGCCTGGGTCAGCACGCGCCAGCCGGCGCAATACCGCGAACTGGCCGCCCTGCAGCAGCGCGCCCGCGACGCAGGCCAGGGCCTGTGGGCGCAAAAGCGCCCGCTGCCGCCCTGGGACTACCGGCGCCGCTACCCGGCTGCGGCCCCGGCGCAGTCCGGCGCCGGCCGCTGACTCGGCGGCCCGCTTACAGCAAATCGGCGCGCAGCTCGGCGGGGCTGCGCGGCGACAGCAGGCCGGGCGCCACGTCGAACACCGTCTTGCAGCCGTGCTGACCCATCTGCTGCAGGCGGTGCACGGCGCGGGCATAGGCCACCAGCACGCTGGCGGTGAACTCGGGATTGCTGTCCAGCTTCAGGTGGTATTCGATGACCTGCTGCGCTTGCTCGCTGCTGTTGCCGCTGCGGATCACGAAGCCGCCGTGGGGCATGGCGGCGTGGTCGCGGGCCAGCTCGTCGGCGCCGATGAAATGCACCGTGGTGTCGTACTGGTCGAAGTAGTGCGGCATGCCGACGATCTCGCGGCGCACGGCCTCTGCGTCGGCGCCCTCCTTGAGCACCACGAAGCACTCGCGGCGGTGCTTCTCGCGCGTGGTGAGCTCGGGCCGGCCGCCGGCACGCACGCGTTCCACGGCCTCATCCACGGGGATGGTGTACTGCACGCCGCCGGCCACGCCGGCCACGCGGCGGATGGCGTCGGAGTGGCCCTGGCTGAGGCCCTTGCCCCAGAAGGTGTAGGTGGCGCCATCGGGCAGCAGGGCCTCGCCCATCAGGCGGTTGAGCGAGAACATGCCCGGATCCCAGCCGGCGGAGATCAGCGCCGTGGTCTTGCCGCACTGCGCAGCGGCATCCACCGCGGCAAAGTGCTCGGGGATGCGCGCGTGGGTGTCGAAGCTGTCCACCAGGCTGAAGCTGGCGGCCAGGCGCGGGCTCTGCTCAGGCAGGTCGTCCTTGGAGCCGCCGCACAGGATGAGCACGTCCAGCTGGCCCTGGTGCGCCATCAGGTCGTCCATGGCATGCACGGCCACGCCCTGCCCCTGGGGCTGCAGGCTGGCCGGTGCGCGGCGGGTGTAGATGCCGGCCACGCGCATGTCCGGGTTCTTGGCGATGGCCGCCTCCACGCCGCGGCCGAGGTTGCCGTAGCCGACGATGCCGATGCGGATGGGGGTGCTGGAAGAAGCGTGCTGGGTCATGGTGGTGGTATTTATTCCAGATGAAAGCGGTGCCAGAAATTCAAATTTGATAGCTACCAGCGCTTAGCCGGCAAGGCTTGGAGGCCGATTTGGTTAATATTATTGCTGCTGCGCCTGCAGGTTGCCGGCCAGCAGCTCGGGCAGGCGCTCGGCGGGCAGGCGAAAGCCGCAGGCCTGGGCGTGGCCGCCACCGCCCATGCTGACGGCCAGCGGCGAGCAGTCATAGCCGCGCTGCGAGCGCAGGCCGACCTTGACCTGCCCGTCCTTGCCCACGGCCCACATCAGCGCGAAGGTGCCGCTCTGGCGCGACAGCAACTCGCCCACCAGGCTGTGGAAGGCGCCGGGCGCATTCACCATCAGGCCCTGCTCGCCATTGAAGACCAGAGACTGGGCGCCGCCGGCCACATCCTGCGCCAGGTGGCGGAATTTCTCGTCCATGGCCTGGCCGCGGGCGACGAAGGCGGCCGTCTCGGCGGGCGCGAAGTCGGCGATCTCGCTCCATCGCTCGAAGTCGAAGGGCTCCATGTCCAGCGCAGCGACGAAGCCGGCCGTCTCGGCGAATTGCCAGGCCCACAGGTCACGGTCTTCCACAAAGCGCACCAGATCAGGCAGCGGAGCATCGGGGTAGAAGAACTCCCACGCCAGCCGCGCGCCGGACTTGTGCATGTCGAAATGCAGCGCGCCGCAGCGGCATTCGAAGCCCGCCAGCTGCTCGGCCGCGCTCTTGTGGTGATCCAGCAGCACCAGGCGCTCGGCCTGCGCGTCGATGGCGGCCATCAGCTCGGGGCCGAAGGCGAAGTCCAGCACGTAGACCGCTCGCCCGGCCAGCGGCGGCAGGTCCTGCACGCCAGCGGCCTGGCCGTGCGTCAGGCCCACGCATTCCACCCGGCCGCCATAAAAGCGCCAGGCCGCCAGGGCCGCCGCAAAGCCGTCGGCGCAGCGGCCGTGGTACAGCACCAGGGGGTTGGGATCGTGGGGGGAAGGCGCTGCCAGCAGGGACAGCGGCAGCACGGTGGCGCGCCGGGAGATCGTCGTTGTCGTCATGTACGCCGATTGTGCGGCAGGGCGGCGGGGCAGCCGGCGCAGCACAGCGCGACGGGCCGCGCTCCTACAGGGGCGAGGGGGACGCGCTTGGATGATCGGGGGACGCGGCGTCTGCCCTCCGGGCGCCGCTCCCACCATCAAAAAATACGGCCGCCTACCAGAGAGAGGCGGCCCGGGAGGCCACCCATGCACCCCTTTCAGCCGGCCGGCAGGCGGGCGCGCGCCGCAGCGCCTCAGGGCGCCACCACGATGCGGCTGCGCGGCTGGGCCTGCGGCTCGCGCGCCCATTTGCGTAGCCCGTCGCGTCCGCTGGCCGCGCGCACCAGCAGCGCGCCGCCCGCCATGGCGTGTATCACGGCGCGGCCGCGCGAAGGCGTGAGCAGCGCACAGGCGATCAGCCCCAGGCCGGTGATCAGGGTGCAGGCGTGCTCGAACGGGGCGCTTTCGCGGGCGTCGTCGTATGCGATGACGTCGCGCACCGATTCGCGCAGGTCGGAAGTATTCATGGCGGTTTTCCTTTGCAAGCTGCGCCCCGTGCACCGCGCCCGGGGCGAGGCCATCGGCCCAGCGGCACACCGTAGGGCGGGCCGGCGCCGCGCCGCGCCATCGCCCATGCCCTGGCCCTGTAGGAATGCCGCCCATGGTCGCGGCGGCCGCAAAAACTGGATAAACATCCAGTTATCATCCAGCACCGACACGACCACCACCACCATCGGCCACGGGGCTTGAGGGAGAAGACGCCATGGGAATCGACCAGATCGCCATCGCCCTGCTGGGCGCCTCCGCCGCCTGGCTGTCGCAGGCACGCGGGCTGCAGTCGCGCCGCTGGGCCTGCCTGTTCGGGCTGGCGGGCCAGCCATTTTGGTTCTATGCCTCCTGGCATGCCGAGCAGTGGGGCATCTTCGCCGTGTCCATCATCTACCTGGCAGCCTGGCTGCGCGGCCTGTGGCTGTACTGGCTGGCGCCGCGCGCCGAGCCGCAGGACTCAGGCCTGGGCACCATCCAGTTGGCACCGGAGCCCCGCGCTTGAGCCTGGCGCTGCTGTGGCGCGACGAGCACCTGGTCGCCGTCTACAAGCCAGCCGGCTGGCTGGTGCACCGCACCGGGCTGGATGCGGGCGAGACCCGCTTCGTGCTGCAAACCCTGCGCGACCAGCTGGGCCGGCACGTCTACCCCGTGCACCGGCTGGACAAGGGCACCTGCGGCGTGCTGGTCATGGCGCTCACTCCGCAGGCCGCCCGCACCCTGTCCGAGGCCTTCGCCGCCCAGGCCGTGCGCAAGCGCTACCTGGCCCTGGTGCGCGGCTGGGCGCCCGGGCAGGCGCAGGTCGACCACCCGCTGCGCCCGGACGACGCGCCGCCCGACGCGCCCGTGCAGCCCGCCCTCACCCATCTGCGCTGCCTGGCCCGGCTGGAGTTGCCCGAGGCCAGCGACCCGCGCTTTGCCGCCACCCGCGCCTCGCTGGTTTTGGCCGAGCCGGCCACCGGCCGGCGCCACCAGATCCGCCGCCACCTCAAGCACATCGCCCACCCCATCCTGGGCGACGCCACGCACGGCAAGGGGCCGCTGAACCGCTGGTGGGCAGCGCGCCTGGGCCTGCAGCGCCTGTGGCTGCACGCCTGGCAGCTGGAGCTGCCGCACCCGGCCGACGGGCGGCCGCTGGCGCTGCACAGCGGCCTGCGCTGGCCGCCCGCCGCTGCCGAAGCCGAAGCCGAAACGCCACCCCACGCTGACATACCGCCCTGCCTGCGCGACTGGCAGCAGCGGGTGTGGCCTCTGCCCTGGCAGCCGTTGGCGCCAGAGCATCAAAAAGCATAGCTGCTCGCGCTTGCTCAGCAAGGGCTGGAGGCGTTTTTCCTTGAAAACCGCCCGGCGCCAGCGAGCGTGCGCCGCGTCCTACCCGGACAACCGGCCTGCGCCGCTGGCGCGCCGCCCTGGCGTGGCGACACTGCGCCACATGCACCGCCGCCCCTTTCCGTACCCCCAGGGTTCCCCGTCTTTCCCGGCCCCGGCCGGCGCACGGCCATGAGCGGCTGGTGGGACGAAGCACTGGCCACTGCCAGCCACGAACTGGCCAGCACCACCGACCCGGAGCTGGTGACACGCGTCGTGCTGCGCCTGGGCATCGCCGCCGCGCTGGGCGGCCTGCTGGGCTGGGAGCGCGAGCGCGCCGGCAAGGCCGCCGGGCTGCGCACGCACATGCTGGTGTCCATGGGCGCGGCGCTGTTCGTGCTGGGCGCCGAACAGGCCGGCATCGACCCGGCCGACAACAGCCGGGTGATCCAGGGCGTGACGGCGGGCGTGGGTTTCCTGGGCGCCGGCACCATCCTCAAGCGCGAGGACCCGGACACCGTCAAGGGCCTGACCACCGCCGCCGGCATCTGGTTCACCGCCGCCATCGGCACCGCCGCCGGGCTGGGCCAGGAGGGCATGGCGCTGCTCAGCGGTCTGCTCGGCCTGGTCGTGCTATGGGCCATCCCGCTGGCGCACCAGACCCTGGCGCCCGACGCCGAACCCCACCCCGGCGCCCATGCCCTTGGCCGCGCCCAGACCAACGCCGCAGCGTCCGCCAGCGGCTCATCCGCGCGGCCGGGCGGGGCCGCTTCTTCCCCTTCTTCCTCAGACCCATGACCCAACACGACACCACCCCTAACCCCCGCCACGCCACCATCCAGGGCCATGTCACCTACCGCGAAGGCGACGGCATGCCCATCACCATCCGCAAGGGCCCTGTGGAGTTGCGGTACGCCGCCGACAGCGTCACGCTGAGCTGGCAGGAGAGCAACGGCGCCGCCGGCCTGGCCGCGCTGCCGCGCGACGAGTTCGAGCGCTACGTGCGCGAAGGCCTGATCGCCCTGAAAACCTGAAGCCGCGCGGCGCTACCATGCGCCGCAGCATGCCTGCCGCCGTTCCCGACCTCCTGCTGCCGCAAGACCCTGCGCTGTGCCCCGGCGGCGCCATGAGCGCCCCTCACCTGCGCCAGCTGCTGCACGCCGGTCTGCCAGAGCGGGGCCGGCACAAGGCCGCCGGCTGGTTCGGACAAACGGACTTTCTGCTCACGCGCAGCCACGTCGACGAAGACCAGGACAGCTACCGCGACGCGCTGTTCATCACGGTGTGGCGACAGTGGGACTTCTGGCTCGCCCTGCCCGAGGCACCGCCGCCGGCCACCCCGCTGGCACGCGCCTGGGCGCGCCTGCGCGGCCGGGAAGCGCCGGCCGCCGCGCCCGCCGATGACAGTCCGCTGGAATGCCGTTTCCGCCGCCCCGGCGGCTCCTGGCTGGCGCTGGATGACGCGGCCCCGTCCGAGGCGCGGCAGGCCTGCCTGGAGGGCTGGCAGGGCGTGCTGCGCTACTGGCGCCTGGCCGAAGGCCAGCGCCGCGCCGGCCGGCCGCTGCGCGCGCTGCTGCACGCCACGCTGACGCCCGAGCGGCTGGAGGCGCTCACGCTGCTGCCCGTGTTCGCCGGCCAGCCCCTGCAGGGCGGGGAGGGCCAGGCCTGGGCGCAGCGCATCCAGCCGCACCCGCGCGACCCCCGCGCCCTGCGGCTGGACTGGCGCACAGCCCCCGACGGCGAGGATGCCGACTGCCTGGCCAGCTACCAGATCGAGCCGGCCGAGCATGGCGGCACCGCCCACCCGCCCGGCCTGCGCCTGCGCTACCGCCAGCGCCCCGACGACGCCCTGCAGCCCCTGCCGGGCGACGCCGTGGAACACATGAACCGCCTGCTGCGCCTGTTCGCCGCCGCCGAGCTGCAGGACCCGCCCGAGTCGGCAGACGGCCCGCCCGCCCTGCCGCGCACGCCGCCCTTCGCCGCGCACGAGAGCGATGCCGAGGTCTTCGGCCCGGCCCTCATGGTCCTGTCGCACGACTGGCAGGCCGCCGGCCGCGCCCACGCCACCGTGGTGCGCCAGCTGTGGGCCGCGCAGCCTGAAGGCGGCCCGCCGCCCCTGGCCGACCCGCGCGGCTTGCATGCCGCCGCCGTGCTGCAGCTGGCGCGCGCCGTGCACGGCCAGGCGGACGCGGACCTGTCCCGGCGCTTTCACCACCGGTTCGCCTTCGCCTCCCGCGCCTATGCGGGCCGCGCCACGGGCCCGGCCGTGCGCGCTCTGCGCTGGCAGGACGACGGCACGCTGCTGGCCTGGACGCAGCGCTGCTGGCACATCAGCGCCGACGGCCTGCGCATCGCCCCGGCCAACGAGGCCCTGCCCGCGGACGCCGCCCCGCACGCCAGCGTCCACGGCACCGCCGTGCACGGCGACGCCCAGGGCAACCTGCGCGGCCTGGCCGGCAATGGCAGCGTGCTGTGGCAGCACCATGTGGGCGGCGGCGCCGTGCTGTGCCTGGCGGCCGGTCCCGGCGACAGCCTGGCCGTGGGCACGGCGGGCGGGGCGCTGGCGCTGCTGCGCCGTTCCAGCGGACCGGACCCGCACCAGTACGGCACCTCGCGCTACGCCGAGGCGCGGCGCATCCTGTTCTGGGCCGACGCCGACGCGCCGCTGGCCTGGTAGCTCATTTTTTGATAGCTTCCAGCGCTTGCCACACAAGGGCTGGAGGCCTTTTTCACTAGAAGGACACGCACCATGGCCACCTACCACGCCGAAACGCTTTGGGAGCGCAGCGCATCGCCCGCGGACTTTCTGAAAAACCGCTACAGCCGCCGCCACCTGCTGCGCTTTGACGGCGGCGCCGAGCTGCCCGGCTCCTCGTCCCCGCACGTGGTGCCCGCGCCGTGGTCGGACACCGCGGCGGTGGACCCGGAGGAGGCCTTCGTCGCCTCGCTGTCCAGCTGCCACATGTTGTGGTTCCTGGCCATCGCTGCGGGCCAAGGCTTTTGCGTGGACCGCTACCGCGACGCCGCCGAGGGCGTGATGGCGCACGACGCGCAGGGCCGCATGGCCATGAAGCGGGTCACGCTGCGGCCCGAGGTGCACTTTGGCGCCGACGCGCCCCCGCCCACGCCCGAGCAGCTGCACGCCATGCACCACCGGGCGCACGAGGAATGCTTCATCGCCAACTCGGTGAAGACCGAGGTGCGCTGCGAGCCGGTCGTGCCCCGCTGACCAGCCATGCCTGAGCCCGATGACGCCGTCCCTGGCCGCTTCCGCCCCCGCCTCAGCTTGATGACGCTGGGCCGGGGCGAGGGCCTGCTGGGCCTGGCGCCCCACGGCCGGCTGGGGCCGCGCGGCGCGGGCGTGACGCTGGCGCGCATCGACTGGACCTACCGCACGGGCAGCGGCGCGCAGTGGGAATGCGCCGCGCCCACCTCCGTGCTGGGCGCGCGGCCCGAGCCGATGCAGGCGCTGTACGACACCGGCGGCCCGGTGCTGCGCCTGGCGCGCGACCTGGCGGCCGAGGCCGACGCCATGGACCGCGTGTGGTCGCTGGGCCTGATCCCCGTGGACCCGCGCAAGCTGCAGTGGCGCCACCCCGACGCCGGCGCCACGCTGGGCCCCGTGTGGACGCTGGCGCAGGAGGCGCACTTCGGCGACTTCTGGGCCGAGCAGGTGCCGCGGCTGCGCGCCGCGGGCTGGGCCGTTGCCGTCCACCCCGGCTTCGCGCACCAGAGCGTGCCCGTGCAGCGCTGGAAGCTGGTGCTGTCGCCCGGCAGCGCCGAGCCCTCGCCGGCGCGCGAGGTCGACGGCCCGCTGCCGGCGCGCCAGCGCCCAGTGCAAAAGCTGCACCTGCCCGCGCGCGAGGGCGCCTGGCTGCTCAGCCTGGGCGTGGAGATCGACGGCGAGACGCTGGACCTGGCCCCCCTGCTGGCCGACCTGCTGCGCCGCGACGCGCGCTGGCTCGACGCCCGGCAGCTGGCCGCCATCGACGACGCGGCCGTCATCACGCTGCGCGCTCCGGGCGGGCGACGCATCGAGGCGCCGGCCGCGCCGCTCAAGGCCATCGTGGCCGCCATGGTGGATCTGCTCACCGACCCGGCCCGCAACCAGCGCCAGGACGGTGACCCGCTGCGCCTGGGCGCCTGGGAGGCGCGCCGCATCGAGGCCCTGCGCGCCGCACTCATCCAGGCCGGGCGCGTGGGCGAGCACAACGCCTGGCAGCTGCAGGGCGACGCCGGCCTGGCGCTGCTGGCCCAGCGCCTGCGCGCCATCGGCACGCCGCAGCCCGTGGCCGCGCCCCGGGGCCTGGCGGTGCGGCTGCGGCCCTACCAGCTCGAAGGCCTGGCCTGGCTGCAATACCTGCGCGCGCAGCAGCTGGGCGGCATCCTGGCCGACGACATGGGCCTGGGCAAGACGGCGCAGGCGCTGGCCCACGTGCTGCTCGAAAAGGAGGCCGCCCGTCTGGTGCAGCCGGCCCTGGTGGTGCTGCCCACCTCGCTGTTGTTCAACTGGCAGGCCGAGGCCGCGCGCATGGCGCCCGGCCTGCGCGTGCTGGCCCTGCACGGGCCGGGCCGGGCGCAGGCCCACGCACACATCGCCGCGCACGACCTGGTGCTGACCACCTACCCGCTGCTGAGGCGCGACGTGGAGGCACTGGCCGCCCGGCCCTGGCACCTGCTGATCCTGGACGAGGCGCAGATGGTGAAAAACGCCGGCAGCCGCGCCGCCCGCGCGCTGCGCCGGCTGAACGCGCGGCATCTGCTGTGCCTGACCGGCACGCCGCTGGAAAACCACCTGGGCGAGCTGTGGGCGCAGTTCGACTTTCTGATGCCGGGCTTTCTGGGCGACGCGCGCAGCTTCAACGCCCGCTGGCGCAAGCCCATCGAGGAGAACGGCGAAACCCTGCGCGCCCAGCTGCTGGCCCGGCGCGTGCGCCCCTTCATCCTGCGCCGGCGCAAGCAGGACGTGGCCGCCGAGCTGCCGCCGCGCACCGAGGTCCTCCAGCGCGTGCAGCTGCAGGGCCGCCAGCGCCAGCTGTACGAGGCCGTGCGCACGGCGGCCGACAAGGAGGTGCGCCGCGTGCTGGAGCGCCAGGGCTTCGCCGGCGCCCAGGTGGCGGTGCTGGACGCGCTGCTCAAGCTGCGCCAGGTGTGCTGCGACCCGCGCCTGCTCAAGGGCACCGCCGTGCACCCGGGCACCGAGCGCGCCAAGCTCGAATGGCTGGCGGGCGCCCTGCCGCCCCTGGTGGCCGAGGGCCGGCGGGTGCTGGTTTTCTCGCAGTTCGCCGCCCTGCTGGCGCTGGTGCAGGAGCAGCTGGACGCGCTGGCCCTGCCCTACCTCAGTCTGACGGGCCGCACGCCGCCGCGCGAGCGCGGCGCGGTGGTTGAGCGTTTCCAGACGCTGCAGGCGCCGGTGCTGCTGGTCAGCCTGAAGGCGGGCGGCACGGGCCTGAACCTGACCGCCGCCGACACCGTCATCCACCTCGACCCCTGGTGGAACCCGGCCGTGCAGGAGCAGGCCACGGCCCGCGCTCACCGCATCGGGCAGCACCTGCCGGTGTTCGTCTACCAGCTGGTGGTGCAAGGCAGCATCGAGGAGCGCATGCTGGAACTGCAGGCGCGCAAGGCGGCACTGGCCCAGGGCGTGCTGGGCCACGACGGCGCCGGCGCGGTCAAGTTCAGCGAGGCCGACCTGCACGCCCTGCTGGCACCGCTGGCCGAGCCGGCGGACAACCCGCTGCACATCCCCGGCGAGGACGCGCAGCGCTGGGGCGGCACCGGCCGGCGCCGCGGCACATCATGAGTGTTTTTGGCCTCCAGTCCTTGCTGGACAAGCGCTGGCAGCTACTGAAACAGTAGCAAAGGCGGCCGGCGCCTAGGTGTTGCGCGCCCGGCGCTCGTCGCGCTTCTTCTGCTCGGCCTTGCGCGCGGCGCGCTCCTTCTCACGCTCGTCGGCAGCGGCCTGCCAGGCGGCGTACTCCTGCGGCGTCTCCAGTGTCACGCGGCCGATGGCGCCGCTGCGCAGGTCGGTCAGCACGATCTCGGCGGCTTTTTGCAGGTTCAGCCGTCCGCCGCTCATCACGGCGCCGCGCTTGCGGGCGATGCGCTCGAGCAGCTCGTCGTCGTGCAGCGCGGCGATGGCGCCGGCCTCCAGCCCCAGCTTGTAGCGCGCGTCCAGCAGCGCGGCGTAGTGGTGCTTGAGGTAGCCCAGCAGCGCCATGGCCACCTCTTCCTCGTCATAGGCGTTGCGGCCCACGGCGCCGCTGGCGGCCAGGCGTTCGCCGCTCTCGACCACGGTGATGCGCGGCCACAGCATGCCGGGCGTGTCCCACAGGTAGAAGTCGTCGTCCAGCACGATGCGCTGCTCCTGGCGGGTGACGCCGGCCTCGTCGCCGGTCTTGGCCTCGCGCTTGGCCGACAGGGTGTTGATCAGGGTGGACTTGCCCACGTTGGGCACGCCCACGATCAGCACCCGCATGGGCCGCGCCATGCCGCGGCGCGTGGGCGCCAGCTGGCGGCAGCCGTCGATGAGCCGCCGCGCTGGCGCGGTGTCGGAGGCGTCCAGCGCGATGGCGCGCGTGTCCTTGCGGGCGTTGAACCAGTCCAGCCAGGCCGGCGTGCGCGCCGGGTCGGCCGCGTCCTGCTTGTTCAGCACCTTCAGCGTGGGCCGGTGGCCGGTCAGCTCGGCCAGCAGCGGATTGGCGCTGGAGGCGGGCAGGCGCGCGTCCAGCAGTTCGATCACCACATCGATGTCCTTGATGCGCTCGGCGATCGCCTTGCGCGTCAGGTTCATGTGACCGGGAAACCACTGGATGGACATGGGGCGAGCTTTCAATCAATCGATGACGGGCGAAGCCGCCAAGGATAAGCGCCCCGGGCCTGTCCTTTCAGCCGCCGCGCAGCGCCGCCCGCAGCTGCTCGCCCACCTGCGGGCGCTCGGCGAAGGGATCGGCCGGGTTGCGGGCGTGCACGATGTCCTCCATGCGGCTTTGTACGTTGCCCAGGGCCTGGGGGTGGCTGTAGATGTAGAACTGCCCGGCGGCCACGGCGTCGAAGACCTTCTGCGCCACCTCCTGCGCGCTGACCTTGCCGCTGGCCACCGCCTTGCCGATCATGGCGGCGTTGATGCGCTGGCTGGGCGTGAGCTGCTCGTCCGCCATGCCCTGGGGCCGGTTGCGCTCGCTCATCGTGATGCCGGTGGGCACGAAGTACGGGCACAGCACGCTGGCGCCCAATTGGTCCGTGACCAGCGAGAGGTCGTGGAACAGCGTCTCGCTCAAGGAGACGACGGCGTGCTTGCTGACGTTGTACACGCCCATGTTGGGCGGGTTCAGCAGGCCGGCCATGCTGGCGGTGTTGACGATGTGGCCGCGCCAGGCGGGGTCGCTCTTGGCGGCTGCCAGCATCATGGGGGTGAACAGGCGCACGCCGTGGATCACGCCCCACAGGTTCACGCCCAGCACCCATTGCCAGTCGGCCACGGTGTTTTCCCACACCAGCCCGCCCGAGCCCACGCCGGCGTTGTTGAAGACCAGGTGCGGCGCGCCGAAGCGCTCGTGCACGTCGCGCGCCAGCTGCTCCATCTGCGCCGCGTCGGACACGTCCACGCGCCGCGCCAGCACCTCGCAGCCGGCGGCGCGCACCTCGGCAGCGGCGGCGTCCAGCGCGTCCTGCTGCACGTCCACCAGCACCAGGCGCATGCCGCGCTGCGCGCCGATGCGCGCGCATTCCAGGCCGAAGCCCGAGCCCGCGCCGGTCAGCACCGCGGTCTTGCCTTGAAAGTCCTCGATCATTTTGTCTCCTGTCGTGTTATCGGGGCGCACAGCATGTCGACGTGGGGAATGCCGTCCTCCACGTACTGCGGCGAGACGGTCTGAAAGCCCAGCGCGCCGTAGAAGCCCTGCAGGTGCGCCTGGGCGCTGAGGCGGATGGCCTGCCCCGGCCACGCGGCCCGGCAGCGCGCCATGCCCTCGCGCATCAGGACCTGGCCCGCGCCCGCGCCGCGCGCCTCGGGCGCGATGACGACGCGGCCGATGGCGGGCTCGGCCCCATGCACGCCGGGGTCGACCACGCGCAGCGTGGCCCGCAGCGGCGCGCCGGGTGCGGCGCGGCCCAGCAGGTGCCAGGCGCGGGTGTCGGCCTCGTCCACGTCCTGGTAGGGGCAGCGCTGCTCCACCACGAACACCCGGCAGCGCAGCGCCAGCGCCTCGTGCAGCGCCCGCGCGGGCAGGTCGTCCAGGCGCGCCCAGGTCCAGTGCCAGGGTCCGGCGGTGGCCATCAGACCAGCTTGACGAGCTGCTTGCCGAAGTTCTTGCCCTTGAGCATGCCCAGGAAGGCCTCGGGCGCGGCGGCCAGGCCCTCGGCCACGGTCTCGCGCGGGCGCAGCTTGCCGGCGGCGACCAGGCCGCCCAGCTCCTTGAGCGCCTCGCCCCACACCTCCATGTGCTCGCTGACGATGAAGCCCTCCACGCGCATGCGGTTGATGAGGATGAGCGCCGGGTTTTGCAGCGGCAGCGGCTGGCCGTCGTAGCCGGCGATCATTCCGCACACGGCCACGCGGGCAAACGCGTTGGAGCGCAGCAGCACGGCGTCCAGGATGTGGCCGCCAACGTTCTCGAAGTAGCCGTCGATGCCGTTCGGGCAGGCGGCCTTCAGCGCGGCGGACATGGATTTCAGGTCCGGATGCTGGCGGTGGTCGATGCACGCGTCGAAACCCAGCTCCTCGGTGGCGTAGCGGCACTTGTCCGGGCCGCCGGCAATGCCCACCACGCGGCAGCCGCGCGCCTTGGCCAGGGCCACGAAGGCGCTGCCCACGGCGCCGGTGGCGGCGCTCACCACCAGGGTTTCGCCCGCCTTGGGGTTGATGATCTTCACCAGGCCGTACCAGGCCGTCACGCCGGGCATGCCCACGGCGCCCAGGTAGTACGACAGCGGCACGTGCGTGGTGTCCACCTTGCGCAGCGCGCCGGGCTGGCCGGCGTCGACCACGCTCCATTCCTGCCAGCCGCCCATGCCGACCACCTTGTCGCCGGGCGCAAAGCCGGGGTGGCGGCTCTCGGCCACCTCGCCCACGGTGCCGCCGATCATCACTTCGCCCAGCCCCTGGCTGGCAGCGTAGCTCTTGCTGTCGTTCATGCGCCCGCGCATGTACGGGTCCAGACTCAGGTAGTGGTGGCGCACCAGCACCTGGCCGTCCTGCAGCGGCGGCGTGTCGGTGGTGACGAGCTTGAAGTTGGCGGCCGTGGCCTCGCCCTGGGGGCGGCTGTCGAGCAGCATTTGCTGATTGCGTGGCATGGCGGTCCTTTCCCCTCGCAGAGGGTTGCTTGCTATGGTTTTGATAGCTTCCAGCGCTTGCCAGTCAAGCGCTGGAGCCCGATTTCATTGAAAACCCGGCGGTCAGTCCGTGGGGATGGGGGCGGCGGCATCCGGGCGGCGCAGGTAGCGGAAGGTGCCCGTGGCATGGCTGCACACCCGGCCCTCGGCGTCCTGCACCGTGCCTTCGACGAAGGCCATGGTGCGGGTGCGGTGCAGCAGCCGCCCGCGCGCCACCAGGGCGCCGCGTGCGGGCTGCATGAAGCTGGTCTTCATTTCGATGGTGACCACGCCCATGTCCGGCTGGAGGCTGCGCGCGGCCACAGCCATGGCCACGTCCAGCAGCGTCATGGAGGCGCCGCCATGCACCACGCCGAACGAGTTGAGATGCTGCGCGCGCGGCTCGTAGCGCAGCTCGGAGGCGCCGCCTTCCATGTGGTGCAGGGTGAAGCCCAGCTCCGTCACGAAGGGCACCTCGGGGCCGAAGTCCAGCACGTTCGCGGCTCCTGCTGCGCCTGTCAGCCGACCAGGGCGCTGACGCCGCCGTCCACCGCCATCCACTGGCCGGTGATGTGCTTGCCGGCATCGCTGGCGTACAGCAGCGTAATGCCCTTCAGGTCTTCGTCGTCGCCCAGACGGCGCAGCGGCGCGTGGCCGGCCATGCGCTCCTCGCCCATGGTCTCGATCAGCACGCTGGCCATCTTGGTCTTGAAGAAGCCCGGGCAGATGGCGTTCACGTTGATGCCATGCACGCCCCACTCGGCCGCCAGCGCGCGGGTGAAGTTCAGTACCGCGCCCTTGGAGGTGTTGTAGGCGATGGTCTTCATCTCGATGGGGTTGCCGCCCAGCCCGGCGATGGACGCCACGTTGATGATGCGCCCGCCCTTGCGCGGGATCATGTTGGCGCGGGCAATCGCCTGCGACAGCAGGAAGTAGCCGCGCACGTTCAGGTTCATGACCTTGTCCCAGGCGGCGGTGGGGTGTTCCTCGGCCGGCGCGCCCCAGCTGGCGCCGGCGTTGTTGATCAGGATGTCCACCTGTCCCAGCTGCTGGAGGGCTTCTGCGGCCAGGCGCTGGATGTCGTCCTCGCGCGCGCAGTCGGCGGCGATCCACTGCGCGTCGATGCCGGCGGCCTTCAGTTCGGCGGCGGCCTCCTCGAGGTCCTGGGCCTTGCGCGAGGTCAGCAGCACACGCGCGCCGGCTTCGCCCAGGGCATGCGCCATCTGCAGGCCCAGGCCGCGCGAGCCGCCGGTCACCAGGGCGGTCTTGCCCGAGAGGTCAAAGAGTTGTTGCACCGTGCGCGCCATGTGGTCTCCGATGGATGTTGTGACAGTGAAAGGCAAAGGGCCGCCTGCTGTCGCCCGGCCCTGCGGCGGCTATTGTGTATGGCGCCGCGCGCGCCGCGCTGTCGCGTGCGCGATTGCGCTGTACCTGCGCCCTCTGCGGCGCAGGCCAGGCGTGAATGCATGCAATTGCAACGTTGGTGACTACACTTGAGCACCTGCCTCCGCCCCCCCTGGATGGCCCTGACAACGCGCAAGGAGACACCAACCTGATGACCATTCGCCGACTGCTGGGCGCCGCCACCGCCGCCGCCATGCTTGCTGCCCTGCCCGCCGCCCAGGCCGAACTGCTGATCGGCCAGACGACCTCGGTGACTGGCCCGGTGGCCGCCAGCGTGGGAGAGACGCTGGTGGGTGTGCGGCTGTACCTGGATCACGTCAACGCCAAAGGCGGCGTGCATGGCGAACAGATCAGGCTGCTGACGCTGGACGACAAGTTCGAGCCCCCGCTGGCCGGCGAGAACGCGCGCCGCCTGATCGAGCAGGACAACGTGCTGGCCCTGTTCATGAGCCGCGCCACGCCGCACACCGAGGCCATCCTGCCCCACCTGGCCAAGCACAACGTCGCGCTGATCGCACCCTCCACGGGCGCCATGGTGTTCCACCAGCCACCCAACCCCCTGGTGTTCAACGTGCGCTCCAGCTACCAGGCCGAGACCGAAAAGGCCGTGGAGCACCTGCACACGCTGGGCGTGCAGCGCATCGCCGTGGTGCACGTGGACGACAGCTTCGGCGAGGACTGCCTGGCCGGCGCCCAGAAGGGCTTTGCCAAGACCGGGCTCAAGCCCGTGGCGGTGATCCCCGCCGACCGCGCCAAGCCGGACTTCGCGGCCATCGTGCCGCAGCTGGTCAAGGCCGACGCGCAGGCCGTCATCTGGATCGGCTCCAGCGTGGCGGTGAGCGGCGGCGTGAAGGCGCTGCGCAAGGAAGGCTCGTCCATGCAGGTCATCACCGTGTCCAACAATGCCTCGTCGGGCTTCACCAAGCAGCTGGGCGATGCGGTGCGCGGCGTGATCGTGACGCAGGTCTTTCCCAGCGAACGCGCCATGAGCTACGCCATCAACCGCGAGGCCGCCGCCCTGGCCAAGGCCGGCGGCGCCACGCTGTCGCCTTCGGTGATGGAGGGCTTTGCCTCGGCCAAGGTGCTGGTGGAGGGCCTGCGCCGCGCCGGCCCCAAGCCCACGCGCGAGAAAATCGTGGCTGCGCTGTCGGGCATGAGCCACTACGACCTGGGCGGGCTGGAAGTGGGCTACGGCCCGGGCGACCGCACCGGGCTGTCGTTCGTGGACCTGTCCATCATTGACGCCAGCGGGCAGTTCCGCCGCTAGCCGGGCGGGCCAGCGGGTTTCAAGCGAAAATGGCGGAAAACGCCCGTCCCGCAAGCGCTGGCAGCTACTGAAAACGTAGCACCGCGCAGCGCGCCGGGGCCCCCTGCCGCCGCAGCGCGCGCCGCGGCGGCGCCGCTTTCAGGAGAAACCCATGCCCACCGATACCGCCCTGCTGCGCCAGGCCGTGCAGCTGGCCCACGACAACCGCCAGCGCGGCGGACGGCCGTTTGGCGCGGTGCTGGCGCGCGATGGCGAGGTGATCGCCACCGGCGTCAACGAAATCGTGCACAGCCACGACCCCAGCACCCACGCCGAGATGCAGGCACTGCGCGCCGGCACGCGCGCCCTGTCCCGGCCCAGCCTGGCCGGCTGCACCATGTACGCCAGCGGCCACCCCTGCCCCATGTGCCTGGCGGCGCTGGTGATGGCCGGCGCCGAGCGGGTGGTCTACGCCTTCGGCAACGACGATGCCGCGCCCTACGGCCTGTCCAGCGAAGGCGCCTACCAGCGCCTGCGCCTGCCGCTGCAGCCACCCCCGCTGCCGATCGCGCGGCTGGACACCGGCGTCACTCCCGCGCAGCTGTACGGCGAGGCGCCCTGGCCCGCAGGCCGTGGCGCCTGAAGCGCCGCGCACGGCCGCCCTGCTGTGGCTGGCCACGGTGGTGCTGGTCACGCTGAACCTGCGCCCCTTCCTCACTGCCATCGGCCCGCTGGGACAGGCCATCCAGGCCGGCACGGGCATGGACCTGGCCGCGCTGTCCTGGCTCACGCTGCTGCCCATGGCGCTGATGGGCGCCGGCACCTGGGCCGCACCCGCCGCGCTGCGCCGCCTGGGCGCGCGCGCTTGCGTGGCTGGCGCGCTGGCCCTCATCGCCCTGGGCTGCCTGGCACGCCTGGGCGGGACCGACGCGGGCGTGCTGCTGGCCAGCTCGGCCCTGTGCGGCGCCGGCGTGGCCCTGGTGCAGGGCGTGCTGCCGGGGCTGATCAAGCGCCGCTCGCCGGGCGGCGTGGCGCAGATGATGGGCGTGTACTCCGCCTCGCTGATGGGCGGCGGGGCGCTGGGCGCGCAGCTGTCGCCCCTGGCGCTGCAGTGGGGCCTGGGCTGGCAGGCGGCGCTGGCCCTGTGGGCCGCGCCCGTGCTGCCGGCCCTGGCGCTGGCCTGGCACACGCTGCGTGCGCCGCCCGCGCCCCGGGCGCCCGCCGCCACGGCCCCGGCGCACGACGACACGGGCTGGCTGATGCGCCGCCCGCGCACCTGGCTGCTGATGCTCTGCTTCGGGCTGGTCAACGGCGGCTATGCCTCCATGGTGGCCTGGCTGGCGCCGCACTACCAGTCGCTGGGCTGGAGTGCCGCGCGCAGCGGCCTGCTGGTGGCCGTGCTGTCGGTGGCGCAGGCCGCGGCGGCGCTGTCGCTGCCGGCGCTGGCCGCGTCCCGGCCGGACCGCCGGGGCTGGCTGTGGTGCGCCCTGGCCTGCCAGGCCATCGGCTTCGCCCTGCTGGCCTGGTGGCCGCTGGCGGCGCCGCAGGCCACGGCCATCGTGCTGGGCGCGGGCCTGGGCGGCTGCTTCGCGCTGATCATGGTGGTGGCGCTGGACCACCTGCCCGACCCGGCGCAGGCCGGCGCGCTGAACGCGCTGATGCAGGGCGGCGGCTTCATCCTGGCGGCCCTGGCGCCCTGGGTGGTGGCCCGGCTGCACCAGGCCACGGGCGGCTTTGCCGCCGGCTGGCTGGCGCAGCTGGGCGCCGTGCTGGCGGCCTGCGTGCTCGCCGCGCGGCTGTCACCAGTGCATTACGCCCGGGTGATGCGCGCGCCGGCCTGAGCCAGTGCGGTCAGAACACGCCCAGCGCCAGCCCCGCGGCCAGGGCTTCGCCCAGCGCGCGGCAGCGCTCCAGGTCGCCCGCGCCGATGCGCTTGGGCGCCAGGATGGCCTCGGGCGTCTGCGCATGGGTGCAGACGATGAGCGGATCGGCCACGGCCTTCAGGCGCCAGCCGGTGGCGATGCGCGCGATCTGCCGCGCGGCGTTCTGCCCGTCGCTGCCGGCGCAGACCAGACTGGCGTAAGGCCGGCCGTTGATGCGCTCCAGTGCCGGGTAGTAGCAGCGGTCGAAGAAATCCTTGAGCTGGCCACTGACGGCGGCCAGGTTCTCGGGCGTGGCGAACAGGTAGCCGTCGGCGGCCAGCACGTCCTCGGGGCCGGCCTGCGCGGCGTGCAGCAGCCGCGCCTGCACCGCCGGCTCACCGTCCGCGCCTGAGCGCGCAGCCTCGGCCATCTGGGCCGTGCCGCCGGTCAGCGAGTGGTAGACGATGAGCAGGGTCTTGGTGCCAGACATGCCGGCATTGTGGCCAGGCGGCCGGTCAGAAGGCGTCTTCGGCCAGGGCGGCGCAGGTGGCGTCGCGCTCGCGCACCACCTGCAGCCAGGCACCGATGCGCGGCAGTTCGTAATGGAAGAAATAGCGGCAGGCGCCCATTCTGCCTGCGTTGGCAGCTATCGAAAGAGAAGCGTCCCGGGCCAGCACGGCATGGGCCATGTCCAGCCACATCCAGGCCAGGACCACGTGGCCGAGGGCCTGCATGTAGGGCACGGCGTTGGCCAGCGCCTCGCCAGGGTTGCCGGTGGCCCAGGCCGCCCGGGTGGCGTCGGCCACGTCCTGCAGCGCCTGATCGAGCTGCTGCGCGTAGGGCGCCAGCGCGGGCACCTGCCGCGCCTTTCCTATCGTGGCGCCGACGGTGCGCGCCAGCAGCTGCAGTCCCGCGCCGCCCTGCATCACCACCTTGCGGCCCAGCAGGTCGGCGGCCTGGATGCCGTGCGTGCCCTCGTGGATCATGTTCAGCCGGTTGTCGCGCCAGTACTGCTCTACGGGGAAGTCGCGCGTGTAGCCATAGCCGCCATGGATCTGGATGGCCAGGCTGTTGGCCTCCAGGCAGTTCTCGCTGGGCCAGCTCTTGGCGATGGGCGTCAGCACTTCCAGCAGCAGCCGGGCGTCGGCCGCCGTCTGCCCCTCGCCCGTGCGGCCTTCGTCCACCAGGTGCGCGCAGTACAGGTTCAGCGCCAGCGCGCCCTCGCACCAGCTCTTTTGCGCCAGCAGCATGCGCTTGATGTCGGCATGCTCGATAAGGCGCACCTGGGGGGCGCTCGCGTCCTTGCCGCCGCTGCCGACGGGGCGGCCCTGCAGGCGCGTCTTCGCGTAGTCCAGGCTGGCGTAGTAGCCGGCCAGGCCCAGCATGGTGGCGGCCATGCCGATGGAGATGCGCGCCTCGTTCATCATGTGGAACATGCACTTCAGGCCCTCGCCCGGCTGGCCCACCAGGTAGCCGATGGCGCCCGCGCCGCCGCGCACCGGGTACTTGCCCTCGCCGAAGTTCAGCAGCGTGTTGGTCGTGCCGCGCCAGCCCAGCTTGTGGTTCAGCCCGGCCAGGGCCACGTCGTTGCGCTCGCCGGTCAGCCGGCCCTCGGTGTCCACCAGATGCTTCGGGCAGATGAACAGCGAGATGCCCTTCACGCCCGGCACCAGCTTGCCGTCCGGCCCCGGGATCTTGGCCAGCACCAGGTGGACGATGTTCTCGGTCAGCTCATGGTCGCCGCTGCTGATCCACATCTTGTTGCCGCGCAGGCGGTAGCGCGGGCCCAGCGGGTCGGCCATGTGGTCGTTGCCGTCGGGTTCGGCGCGCGTGGCGATGTCCGACAGCGACGAGCCTGCCTGCGGCTCGGACAGGCACATGGTGCCGGCCCAGCGGCCGTTGAATTCGTTGGCGGCAAACACCTGCTGCTGCAGCGGCGTGCCGTGCACCAGGATGGCGTTGGCGTTGCCCGTAGTCAGCAGGTTGGAGCCGATGCTGATGGACGCGCAGGCAAAGAAGCTGTTGGCCGCCGACTCCACCACGTAGGGCAGCTGCATGCCGCCCAGCGCGTAGTCCTGCGCGGCGCCGAGCATGCCGCTGTCGGCATAGGCCTGGCGCGCGTCGTGGGTGCACTGCGGCAGGATGACCTTCTCGCCGTCGAAATGAGGCTCCTGCGTGTCCACCGTGCGGTTGAAGGGTGCGTACTTCTCGCGCGCGATGCGCTCGCAGGTGTCCAGCACGGCGTCGAAGGTCTCGCGCGAGTGGTCGGCGAAGCGCTCACGCGCGGTGAGCGTTTCGGCGTGCAGCCAGTCGTGCAGCTGAAAGTCGAGGGTGGTGCGCAGGGAGGTGGTCATGCGGGAAATTATGAAAGCCAGCGCCCCCCAGACGTGTCCGCTGGGCGACGGGCGACGGGCGCGCACCACCGGCCCGCCGGCGGTCAGCGCGCTGGCGCGCCGGCCTTGCGGCACTCTGGCGAACCGTTGGCCTGCCTGAGGTAGGCGATCAGGTCACTGCGTTCCTTGGCGTCCGGGACTCCGTCGTAGGTCATGGTCGTGCCTGGAACCACCTTCATGGGCCCGGCCAGGAAGCGGTCCAGCGTCTTTTCGTCCCAGGTGAGGCCGGAGTTCTTCATGGCGTTTGAGTAGGCAAAGCCGGGCACCGAGCCCGCCCGCCGTCCCAGCAGGCCGCAATGGCGCGGCCCCACGCGGTCGTAGGCCAGGGCATGGCAGGCCACGCAGCGGGCGTAGACCTGCTCGCCCGCGCGTGTGTCTGGCGCTGCCTGCGCTGCCACGGCAAGCGGCAGCACGCCCAGCAGCAACCACCGCCGGGCAGTCATGACACGAAGGCCACGGGGACGGGCGCATCGCCCACCGCCTGGCGCAGCACCGCCCAGTGCATGGCCTCGTCGCCCAGGATGCTGGCCGCCGCCTTGGACAGGTCCCGGTTGCCAAACAGGGGGACGGCGCCAAGATAGGCGCTGACGGCGCCCTGCTCCAGCCGCGCCGCAAAGCGCAGCACATCTTCCTGGGACTTCAATTGGTCAGCCGGAAAGTTATACGCAGACTTGGCAACGACTGGCTTGCCGCCCAATTTCTCGATCGTCTTTGCCAGCAGATCGGCATGCGCCTTGTGGTGACCCTGGAAGGTCACGGCCAGGTCCAGCACCGGCGGCTGCAGCAGCTTGCTCTCCGCGCCCAGCTGGTAGGCGGCGATGGCCTCCAGCTCGGCGCCCAGGGCGGTGTTCAGGATCTGCGTGTCCTGGGCCTTGCCGTCGCCGGTCTTGGCTGCCAGCGCGTCGCGGCCGGCCAGCAGCGCAACGGCCGCCCCCGACAGCAGCAGGCCGGACTGGCCGAGGAAGAGGCGGCGGGCCTCCTGAGGACGGGTGATTTGCAGAAACGACGACATGACGATCTCCTTCGTGGGTGACGAGGCCTGCGACGGGCGTCGGGAAATCTGGCGTCCGAGCCAGGCGCTCATCCATTGGACGGAACGGCGCGCCGCCACGTTCCGGCCCTGCCGGCGGTATGGCTGGTGCGCCGGCCCGCGCCGGAACGCGCCGCGCGGGACCACCATCTCATCGTCACAGGAGCCGCACATGCCACACACCCACACCTCGGCCCGCAGCGCAGTAGCCGCCGATGCATCGGATCTGGAACTCGCCTTCCGGTCCGCCGGCGGTGACGAGCTGGCCTTCGAGGCCATCATGCGGCGCCACAACCGCCTGCTGTTTCGCACCGCGCGCGCCATCTTGAAAAGCGATGCGGATGCCGAGGACGTGGTGCAGCAGGCCTACCTGCGGGCCTGGCAAGCGCTCGGCGATTTCAGGGCGGATGCCAAGCTGTCGACCTGGCTGGTGCGCATTGCGGCCAACGAGGCTCTCGGGCAGCTGAGGCGCCGCCAGTTGAAGGTCGTGCCGCTGGAGTCCGCGATGGCATCAACCGAACAGATGGATGACGAATGGCAGCAGGACGACCGGGATCTCCGCCCCGAGCGCACAGCCATGCGCGCGGAGCTGCGTCGCATCATGGAGGCGCGCATCGACATGCTGCCCGACAACTTCCGCCGGGTCTTCATGCTGCGCGGCGTGGAAGAGCTGAGCGTGGAGGAGGTCTCGCAGATATTGGAGATCCCCGAAGCGACGGTGCGCACGCGCTTTTTCCGCGCGCGCAGCATGCTGCGGGAGGGCCTGTCGCAGGACATGGACATGGCTGTCGGAGATGCCTTCAACTTCGACGGAGAGCGCTGCAATCGCATCGTGCTCTCGGTGAGAGCGCTGCTGTCAGGCAGGCCGCAAAACCCCTGATCGGCGCGGACCTCCCGAAACATTGGCTGCTAGAAAAGCGGGCTCCCTCGCCGGGAGAGCTCGTGAGCGAGCAATCCCGGGCGTGCGGCCGGGCCAGGGCCTCGCCAGCAGACAGCTCGAGGGATGAGCACAATACGCGGTTTGCCCGCTCCACCCGGCGGACCTGGCCCAGCGGGAGACACCTGCCCGCCGGCTGCTGCCCACGTCGGTGGCCCGGCTCCACCGCCCCTTTTCTCCTCTTGCGGAGCCCCTGGCGGCTCCGGCGCGCTCCTATGTCTCCTGCATTCCGGTCCCTCTGCCTGCTGAGCTTCGCCATGGTCGTGGGGGTGATGGGCACGGCGCTGATCAGCCCGTTGTACGGCCTATACCAGGAGACCTGGCACCTGCAGACCGTGGAGGTTTCGCTGATCTACGTGATCTACATGGGCGGTGCGCTGTGCGCCCTGCTGCTGTTCGGGCGGCTGCCGGACGTGTTGGGCTTTCAGAAGACGATGACCTGGGCCCTGGCGGCGATCTGGCTGGGCACGCTGGCGTCCATGCTGGCGTGGAACGCGGTCTCGCTCACGGTGGGCCGGTTCATCGTCGGCGCGGCGTCGAGCATGGTGACCACCAGCGCCTCGCTGGGTTTCCTGCATGTGGCGCCACCGGAAAAGCGCAACCGCATGGCCATGCTCAGCAGCATCCTGATCGCCTTCGGCTTCGGCGTGGGGCCGCTGATGGGCGGCATCCTGGGCCAATGGGCGCCCGCGCCGCTGGTCACCACCTACGTGCCCACGCTGGTGCTGGCGCTGCTGGGCATCGCCGGGCTGCGCCGGGTGCAGGTGCACCCCCACGACAGCGCCGCCGCGCAGCGCCGCCGGGCGACATGGGCCGACATCGTGCCCCGGCTGACCTGGCCCGCCGCCCAGGACTCGGGGGTCTTCCTGCTGACCTGCACCTTGCCCTTCGTCGCCTTCGGCGTGTTCGGGCTGTACGCGTCGATGCTGCCACTGTTCCTGGACAAGATGGTGCCCTGGCACGGGCCGGTGGTGAGCGGCACGGCGGTGGCGCTGATTCTGTTCGCCTCGTCCGGCTTTCAGCTGCTGGCGCGCCGCGTGCCGGTGCGCTGGACGGGCGTGGCCGGGCTGGTGGCGCTGGCGGCCAGCAACGCCCTGCTGCTGGCCAACCTGCTGGCCGGCTCCACCGTGCTGTTCTTCAGCGGCGTGCTGCTGACGGCGCTGGGCCATGCGCTGACCATGCTGGCGGGCATGACCATGATCAACAAGATCGCCACGGCGCACAACCGCTCGGGCCTGCTGTCGACCTACCTGGTGGTGGGCTACATCGGCTCCATGGCGCCCATGCTGGGCATCGGCTGGATCGCCGATCGCTGGGGCATGAACGTGGCGCTGGCGTGCTTTTGCAGCGCGGTGGTGGCCATGGGCTGCGTAGCCGGGTGGCTGTTCCAGGCCCACCCGCGCACCCGGGGTTGAGCCGGCCCGGCGCGCACACTGCCGGTATGGATAAAAAACGGCTCCAGCGCCCGTCAGTCAAGCGCGAGCAGCTATCAAAAACAAAGCAAACGCCCCGCGCAGACGGCAAGCCTGCGCGGGGCGTGAGGGGGCGCCGGCCAGGGCGCCCGCGGGTGGCTGCCGGCGTGCTTACAGCACCTCGAACACCCCGGCCGCGCCCATACCGCCGCCGATGCACATGGTCACGCACACGCGCTTGGCACCGCGGCGCTTGCCTTCGATGAGGGCGTGGCCCGTCAGGCGCTGACCCGACACGCCGTAGGGGTGGCCCAGGGCAATGGCGCCGCCATTCACGTTCAGGCGGTCGGCGGGAATGCCCAGCTTGTCGCGGCAGTACAGCACCTGCACGGCAAAGGCTTCGTTCAGCTCCCACAGGTCGATGTCCTGCACCGAGAGGCCCAGCTTCTTGAGCACCTTGGGCACGGCGAAGACCGGGCCGATGCCCATCTCGTCAGGCTCGCAGCCGGCCACGGCAAAGCCCAGGAAGCGGCCCAGGGGCTTCAGGTTGTTGCGCGCGGCGTAGTCCTCGCCCACCACCACGCAGGCGCCGGCACCGTCTGAAAATTGGCTGGCGTTGCCGGCCGCGACCACGCCGCCGGGCAGTGCGGGGCGGATTGCGCTGATGCCTTCCTTGGTCGTGCCTTCGCGCGTGCCTTCGTCCTTGGAGACGGTGACTTCCTTGGTGATCAGGCCGCGCACCTTGTCGGCCACGCCGGCGATGACGGTGATGGGCGCGATCTCGTCGTCGAACTTGCCGGCGGCCTGGGCGGCGCAGGCCTTTTGCTGGCTGGCGGCGCCGTACTCGTCCATGGCGTCGCGGCCAATGCCGTAGCGCTTGGCGACCTGTTCGGCGGTCTGCAGCATGCTCCAGTAGATCTCGGGCTTCTTCTTGGCCAGAGCCAGGTCCTGGATCATGTGCAGGTTCATCTCCTGCTGCACGCAGGAGATGCTCTCCACGCCGCCCGCCACGTACACGTCGCCCTCGCCGGCAATGATGCGCTGCGCGGCGGTGGCGATGGTCTGCAGGCCGGACGAGCAGAAGCGGTTAATGGTCATGCCCGAGGTGGTCACGGGCAGGTCGGCCATCAGCGCGATCTGGCGCGCGATGTTCATGCCGGTGGCGCCTTCGGGGTTGGCGCAGCCCATGATGACGTCATCGACGGCGGCCGGGTCGATGCCGGCGCGCTGCACGGCAGCGCGCACGGCGTGCCCGCCCAGCGTGGCGCCATGGGTCATGTTGAACGAGCCCTTCCAGCTCTTGGCGAGCGGTGTGCGGGCGGTGGAAACGATCACTGCGGATGTCATGTGCGAACTTCCTTGCAAATCTGGTCGAGGGGTGCAACGCAATGCGTTTCGTCAAAAGCCCTTGCCTTCGGCCACCAGGCGCTCGATGAGCGGCGCCGGCTGCCAGAAGCTGGCGTCGTCCTGCGGGTTCTGGGCAAAGCGCTTCATGGCCTGGGCGACGCTGAACAGGCCGACCTCGTTGGCATAGTTCAGCGGGCCGCCGCGGTGCACCGGGAAGCCGTAGCCGAAGATGTAGACCACGTCGATGTCGCTGGCCTTGTTGGCAATGCCTTCTTCCAGGATGTGCGCGGCCTCGTTGACCAGCGAATACACCAGGCGCTGCACGATCTCCTCGTCGGAGATCTTGCGCGGCGTGATGCCGAGCGACTGGCGGTGCTCGGCCACCATCTGCTCGACCTCGGCGTTGGGGATGGCGTCGCGCTTGCCGGCCACGTAGTCGTACCAGCCCTTGCCCACCTTCTGGCCGAAGCGGCCGCGCTCGCACAGCAGGTCGGCCGTCTTGCTGTACTTCATGCCCGGCTTCTCGACGGCGCGGCGCTTGCGGATCGCCCAGCCGATGTCGTTGCCGGCCAGGTCGCCCATGCGGAACGGGCCCATGGCGAAGCCGAACTTCTCGATGGCCTTGTCCACTTGGCTAGGAGTGCAGCCTTCGTCCAGCAAGAAGCCCGCCTGGCGGCCGTACTGCTCGATCATGCGGTTGCCGATGAAGCCGTCGCACACGCCGGAGACCACGGCCGTCTTCTTGATCTTCTTGGCCACGGCCATGACGGTGGCCAGCACGTCGTGGGCCGTCGCGTCGCCGCGCACCACCTCCAGCAGCTTCATCACGTTGGCCGGGCTGAAGAAGTGCAGGCCCACCACATCCTGCGGACGCTTGGTGAAGCTGGCGATCTGGTTCAGGTCCAGCGTGGAGGTGTTGGAGGCCAGGATGGCGCCGGGCTTCATGACCTCGTCGAGCTTCTTGAAGACCTGCTCCTTCACGCCCATGTCCTCGAACACGGCCTCGATCACCAGGTCGGCGTCCTTCAGATCGGCGTAGTCCAGCGTGGTGGTCAGCAGGGCCATGCGCTGGTCGTACTTGTCCTGCTTCAGCTTGCCCTTCTTGACCTGCGCCTCGTAGTTCTTGCGCATGGTGCCCACGCCGCGCTCCAGGGCCTCCTGCTTGGTCTCGAGCATCACCACGGGGATGCCGGCGTTCAGGAAGTTCATGGCGATGCCGCCACCCATGGTGCCGGCACCGATGACGGCGACCTTCTTCACGTCGCGCTTGCGCGTGTCGGCCGGCACGTCCGGGATCTTGCTGGCGGCGCGCTCGGCGAAGAACAGGTGGCGCAGCGCGCGCGACTCGGCCGTCCACATCAGGTTGATGAACCGCTCGCGCTCACGGGCCAGGCCATCGTCGAACTTCTTGTTCTTGGTGGCGGCCTCGACGGCGTCCACGCACTTGGCAGGCGCGGGGAAGTTCTTGGCCATGCCCTTGACCATGTTGCGCGCAAACTGGAAGTACGCGTCGCCCTGCGGATGCTTGCAGGGCAGGTTGCGCACCAGCGGCAGCGGACGGGTGTCGGCCACGCTCCTGGCAAAGGCCAGGGCTTCCTCGGCCAGGCTCTCGGGCGAGGCGGCCAGCTTGTCGAACAGCTTCTGGCCGGGCACGGAGGCAATGAACTCGCTCTTTACGGCCTCGCCGCTGACGATCATGTTCAGCGCGGCTTCCACGCCGATCACGCGCGGCAGGCGCTGCGTGCCGCCGGCGCCAGGCAGCAGGCCCAGCTTGACCTCGGGCAGCGCCACACTGCAGCCGGGCGCGGCCACGCGGTAGTGGCAACCCAGGGCCAGCTCCAGCCCGCCGCCCATGCAGACGCTGTGAATGGCCGCGATGACCGGCTTGGCCGACTGCTCGATGGCGGCGATCACGGTGTGCAAATTGGGCTCGGCCAGCGACTTGTCAGTGCCGAACTCCTTGATGTCCGCGCCGCCGGAGAAGGCACCGCCGGCGCCGGTGATGACGATGGCCTTCACGCCGGCATCGGCCTGGGCCTTGCCCAGCCCGTCGACGATGCCCTGCCGCGTGGCCAGGCCCAGTCCGTTGACCGGCGGGTTGTTCAGTGTGATCACGGCCACGTCGCCGTGGACCTGGTATTCAGCGCTCATGCGGGCTTTCCTTCGCGGTTGAGGGAGGGGAAAAGTACGGTCGTGCGTTTTTCATTGTAGGCAGAGACCGACGATTCGCCGCATGCGCTTTGTCCCCGGTGGGACAAGCGCGCCGCGCAGGATGGGAGGGCCCTACCCCCGTTTTTTCAAGCGGCGTCCGGCTGGCGCTCCGGCGCCGCCTGCTGGAAGGCTGGCAGCTCCTCACACGCGGCCACGATGCGGGCGATGGTGGGGTAGCCGTCCAAAGGGCAGTTGAAGCGCCGGGCGTTGTAGACCTGGGGCACCAGGCAGCAGTCGGCCAGGCCAGGCGTGTCGCCGTGGCAGTAGCGGCCGGTGGCGCTGCTGGCGGTCAGCGACTGCTCCAGCGCCGATAGGCCCACGGCCACCCAGTGGGCGTACCAGGCGTTCTTGGCCTCGTCATCCACGCCCAGGGTGTGCTTGAGGTAGGCCAGCACGCGCAGGTTGTTCAGCGGGTGCAGGTCGCAGGCGATGGACTGGGCCAGCGCACGCACGCGGGAGCGGCCCAGGGGGTCCTGCGGCAGCAGGGGCGCGCCGCCGTGGGTTTCATCGAGGTACTCAATGATGGCCAGCGACTGCGTCAGCACGGCGGCGCCTTCGCCTTCGCCATCCTGCAGTGCCGGCACCAGCTCCTGGGGGTTGGTGGCGCGGTAGGCGGCGCTGTGCTGCTGGCCGCCGCCCTGCAGCAGGTGCACGGGCACGGTTTCCCAGGCCAGGCCCTTCAGGCCCAGAGCGATGCGCACGCGGTAGGCGGCGGAGCTGCGGAAGTAGGAATACAGCTTGATGGTCATCGCACTCGTCCTGCTCAGGCCGCGCTGGCGGTGTCGACCTGGTTTTCGATGGTGCCGAAGATGCTGCGGCCCTGCCCGTCCAGCATTTCGATGCGCACCACGTCGCCGTGGCGCATGAAGGGTGTGGCGGGCTTGCCCTGCTCGATGGTTTCGTAGGTGCGCACCTCCGCCAGGCAGCAGTAGCCCACGCCGCCATTGGCGATCGACGAGCCCCACAGGTTGCCCTGCTTGTTCGACACCGTGCCCGAGCCGATGATGGAGCCGGCGCACAGGGTGCGCGTCTTGGCCACGTGGGCCACCAGCTGGCCGAAGTCGAACGTCATGTCCACACCGGCGTTGGGTTTGCCGAACAGTTCGCCGTTCAGGTGCACCTGCAGCGGCAGATGCACCTTGGCGCCCTGCCAGGCATCCCCCAGCTCGTCGGGCGTGACGGCCACGGGGCTGAAGGCGCTAGCGGGCTTGCTCTGGAAGAAGCCGAACCCCTTGGCCAGCTCGCCCGGGATCAGGTTGCGCAGCGACACGTCGTTGACCAGCATGACCAGGCGGATGGCCTGAGCCGCCTGCTCAGGGCTGGCGCCCATGGGCACGTCGCCGGTGACAACCGTCACCTCGGCCTCGAAGTCGATGCCCCACTCCTCGCGCGCCACCACCGCGCCGCGCGGCGGGATGAAGCCGTCGCTGCCGCCCTGGTACATCAGCGGGTCGGTGTAGAAGCTGGCCGGCACCTCGGCGCCGCGGGCGCGGCGCACCAGCTCGACGTGGTTGATGTAGGCCGAGCCGTCGGCCCACTGCCAGGTGCGCGGCAGCGGCGAGTGGCAGGCAGCCTGGTCGAAGGCCTCGCCCTGGTCGGCGCCGCTGTTCAGCGCATCGTAGACCTGGCGCAGCTGCGGCTCGGCGCGCTCCCAGTCGTCCATGGCGGCCAGCAGCGTGGGGGCAATGGCCGGCACGGCGCGGCAGCGCGCCAGATCACGGCTGACGACGACCAGGGTGCCGTCACGGCCGCCTTGTTGCAGGGTGGCAAGTTTCATGGTGCTGTCCGTCCGTAGTTCTTTTAAGGGTCAAAAAGGGCTGCAGCCCGCGCCATTCAAGCGCGGGCCGCTATCAAAACCGCAGTACGGGCGCGTGTCAGCCCTTCAGGCTGCCGTCGTGCATCCAGGCGGCATGCTTGGGCGCCTTCTTGGTGGCGGCCCATTCGTTGAGCATGTCCCACTTCACCTCGTCGAGCTTGCGGTTCATCTCGTCAGTGGCCGTGTCCACGGCCAGCTCCAGCCGGTGGCCGCTGGGGTCGCGGAAGTAGATGGAGCGGAAGATGGTGTGCTCGGTCGGGCCCACGACCTGGATGCCGTCGGCCTCCAGCCTGGCCTTCACCTGCATCATGATCTCCTCGGACTCCACCTTCAGCGCCAGGTGCTGCGTCCACGCGGGGGTGTTGGCGTCGGCGGGGCTGAGCATCTCGGCCTTGGTCGGCAACTCGAAGAACGCCAGCACGTTGCCGCCGCCGGCGTCCATGAAGATGTGCATGTAGGGGTCGGGCTCCTTGGTGGAGGGCACCTCGTCCTCGGCGATCGCCAGGATGAACTTCATGTCGAGGTACTTCTGGTACCACTCCACGGTTTGCTTGGCGTCCTTGCAGCGGTAGGCAACGTGGTGGATGCGCTGGATCAGGCTCATGGCGGTCGGTCTCCTGGGTCGGGTGGAATGCGATCAGCAGGATGTATTACAGCCCCGGCGATTTATCATGGCAAACGAATTTTCGTAATCTATTTATCAGACCATCTCATGAATGTGACGCTACGCCAGCTCCAGGCCTTCGTGGCCGTGGCCGACACCGGCAGCTTCACGCTGGCGGCCGAGCGCCTCTTTGTCACTCAGTCGGCGCTGAGCGCGCTGATCAAGGAGCTGGAGCAGTCCCTGGGTCTGCGCCTGTTCGACCGCAGCACGCGCCGGCTGCGCCTGTCGGCCACGGGCGCCGAGCTGTACCCGCAGATCGACAAGATCCTGCACGATCTGGGCGGCGTGATCAGCGAGGTGGGCAACTTGAAGGAGCTGCAACGCGGCAGCGTGCGTGTGGCCGTGCCGCAGCTGCTGGCCTGCACGCTGCTGCCGGGCCTGATGGCGCAGTTTCGCCAGCTGCACCCCGGCGTGCATCTGCGCCTGGTGGACTGCGGCGTGGAGAGCGTGACGGCGCGCGTCTTCTCCGGTGAGGTGGACATTGGCGTGGGCCCGGAGCGCGAGGCCAATTCCGACATCGCCGCGGCGCAGCTGTTTCGCCTGCCCTTCATGGTGGTGCTGCCGCCCGGCCACGCGCTGGCGCGGCGCCGGCGGCTGCGCTGGGACGACCTGAGCGGCCAGCCCCTGATCACCCTGCAGGGCCAGTTCACCGAGCTGCTGGTGAGCGATGTGGGCGAGGCCGCGCGCGGGCTGAACAAGGAGGCCTTCACCCAGGTGACCTTCATGACCACGGCCCTGGCGCTGGTGCGCGCCGGCCTCGGCATCACCCTGTGCGTGCCCTACGCGCGGGCGCTGGTGGAGCAGCACGGCCTGGTCATGCGGCCCATCGGCACACCGGTGGTGGAGCGCAGCTTCTGGGCCTTCACGCGCCGCGGGCGCTCGCTGTCGCCGGCGGCGCAGAAGTTCCTGGACTTCCTGCATGAGCGCCTGCAGCAGCCCGAGGCGTTCCGCTGACGCTCATCTTTCAATAGCTTCCCGCGCTTGTCTGGCGCGCGTTATAAGCCTTTCTTATATAAAAAAAAGACCTAGACCTCCAGCCACTCCTTGCGCACGTGGCTGTCGGCCCGCAGCGCGTCGGGCGTGCCCGAGAACACGATGCTGCCGTGGCCCATGACCAGCGCCCTGTCGGAAATGGTCATGGCAATCGTCAACTTCTGCTCGATCAGCAGCACCGAGATGCCCTTGTCCTTGAGGCGGATGAGGTACTCGCCCACCAGTTCCACGATCTTCGGCGCCAGGCCTTCCGTGGGCTCGTCGATGATGATCAGGTCGGGGTCGCCCATCAGCGTGCGGCACAGGGTCAGCATCTGCTGCTCGCCGCCGGACATGACGCCGGCCTCGATGTTGCGCCGCTCCTTCAGGCGCGGGAACATGTCGTACATGTCGTCGAACGACCAGCGGCTGCCGCGGCCGTTGCCCTTCTGGCCCAGCAGCAGGTTCTGGTGCACCGTCAGGTTGGGAAAGACGTCGCGACTCTCGGGCACGTAGCCCAGCCCCAGGTGGGCGATCTCGTAGGCCTTGCGACCCTTCAGGGGTGCGCCCTTCCACTCGATACCGCCCTCCCAGTCCACCAGGCCCATGACGGCCTTGGCGGCGGTGGAGCGGCCGGAGCCGTTGCGCCCCAGCAGCGCGACGATCTCGCCCGGCCGCACGTCGAAGTTGACGCCGTGCAGCACGTGGCTCTTGCCGTAGTAGGCGTGCAGGTTCTCGATCTTCAGCATGTTGTATCAATGTCCCTCGGCCTGCTGCGATGCGATGACGGAGCCCAGATAGGCCTCCTGCACGCGCTGGTTGGCGCGTACCTTCTCGGGCGTGTCGAAGGCGATGACCTCGCCGTAGACGACCACGGCGATGCGGTCGGCCAGGCCGAAGACCACGCCCATGTCGTGCTCCACGGTCAGCAGGGTGCGGCCCTCGGTCACCTCGCGGATCAGGTTGATGAAGCGCCCCGTCTCGCTGGTGCTCATGCCCGCCGTAGGTTCGTCCAGCAGGATGACGCTGGCGCCGCCGGCGATGGTGATGCCGATCTCCAGCGCGCGCTGCTCGGCATAGGTCAGGTTCATGGCCAACACGTCGCGCTTGTCCTGCAGCTTGATCATCTCCATGAGCTGCGTGGCGCGCTCGTTGGCGTCCTGCAGGCGCGACAGGAAACGCCAGAAGGCGTAGCGGTAGCCCAGGCTCCACAGCACGCCGCAGCGCAGGTTCTCGAACACCGAAAGCCGGGGAAAGATGTTGGTGATCTGGAAGCTGCGCGACAGCCCCATGCGGTTGATCTCGAAGGGCTGCTTGCCGTCGATGCGCGCACCGTGCAGCAGCACTTCGCCGCTGGTGGGGGCAAAGCGCCCGCTGATCAGGTTGAACAGCGTGGACTTGCCCGCGCCGTTGGGGCCGATGATGGCCACGCGCTCGCCGGCCTTCACGGCCAGGTTGGCGCCGCGGATGATCTCGGTCCGGCCGAAACTCTTGCGCAGGTCGCGCAGCTCCAGGGCGCAGGCCGGTGCCGCGCCGCCGTGAGGGTTGGTCGTCGTCGTCATGCGGCCTCCACGCGCTTCTTGGTCTGCAGCTCGATCTCCTCCTGGATGGCGCCCCAGCGCCGGGCGAACCGGCGCCTCAGCCACTCCAGGCCGACCAGCCCCACGCCGCACACCGCGGCCGCGGCCGCCCAGGTGGCGGCGCTGCGCACGTTCAGCTGCAGGCCCAGGAAGGGCAGCTCGTCGCCCATGGCGGCGTTCAGCTGAAGGTGGTAGGTCATCTCCACCATGGCGGCGGCGCCCAGCACCGCGATGAGCCCGAACACGGCCAGGCCCAGGTACAGCCAGCCCAGCTGGCCCAGCCGCTTGAAGCGGGCCACGCGCACGTTCATCATGATCAGGCTGGCGATGCCGCCGGGCGCGTACATGACCATCAGCAGGAAGGCGAGGCCCAGGTACAGCAGCCAGGCCTTGGACAGCTCGGACAGCAGTACCGAGGCGAACACCAGCAGCACCGCGCCGATGATGGGCCCGAAGAAGAAGCCCGCCCCGCCCAGGAAGGTGAACAGCAGGTACGAGCCCGAGCGCATGATGCTCACGCTGTCCGCGCCGGTGACGATCTCGAAGTTGATGGCCGCCAGCGCCCCGCCCACCCCGGCGAAAAAGCCCGAGATGATGAAGGCGAAGTAGCGTACGCGCTGGGTGTTGTAGCCGATGAACTCCACGCGCTCGGGGTTGTCGCGCACCGCGTTGAGGATGCGCCCCAGCGGCGTGCCGGTGAAGGCGAACATCAGCGCCGTACAAACGAAGCAGTACACCGCGATCAGGTAGTACACCTGGATGGCCGGCCCGAAGGTGATGCCCATGAAGCCCTGGCCGTACACCCGGTCGGTGGTGATGCCGCCTTCGCCGCCGAAGAATTCCGGGAACATCAGCGCCATGGAGGCCACCAGCTCGCCGATGCCCAAGGTGATCATGGCAAACGTCGTACCCGACTTCTTGGTGGTGACGAAGCCCAGCACGATGGCGAAGAAGGCGCCGGCCAGCCCACCGACGACGGGCATCAGCACCAGCGGAATGGGCAGCTCGCCCTTGCCCGCCATGTTCATGGCGTGGATGGTGATGAACGAGCCCAGACCGGTGTAGACGGCGTGGCCGAAGCTCAGCATGCCGCCCTGCCCCAACAGGATGTTGTAGGACAGGCAGATGATGATCAGATAACCGATCTGGCTGAGCATGGTCAGCGCCAGGCTGCTGGTGAAGACGTAGGGCGCCACGATCAGCGCCAGCGCGAACAGCGCCCAGATCGTGATGCGCCCGGCGTTCAGCGGCCCGGCGCGGCGGTGGCCGCCAGCGCTGCTGGCGGCGGGGGTGGAGGAGGAAGGCACGGCAGCATTCATGGTGTCAATCCTCTCGCGTGCCCAGCAGTCCGCGGGGGCGGAAGATCAGGATCAGGACGAGGAACAGGTAGGGCAGGATGGGCGCGACCTGCGAGATGGTGAGCTTGAGCAGCGGCCAGCCGAAGGTCCCTTCTCCCACGGTGATTCCCAGGCCTGCCAGCGCGCTGGCGGTGGAGTAGTCGAGCGCCACGGCGAAGGTCTGCACGATGCCGATGAGCAGCGAGGCCAGGAAGGCCCCGGCCAGCGAGCCCATGCCGCCCACCACCACCACCACGAAGATGATGGAGCCCACCGACGCGGCCATGGCCGGCTCGGTGATGTAGGTGTTGCCGCCGATGACGCCGGCCAGGCCGGCCAGCGCACAGCCGCCGCCAAAGACCAGCATGAACACGCGCGGCACGTTGTGGCCCAGCGCCTCGACCATGTGCGGGTGCTTGAGCGCCGCCTGGATCACCAGGCCGATGCGCGTGCGCGTAAGCAGCAGCCACACCGACAGCAGCATCAGCACGGCCACCAGCATGATGAACGAGCGCGACTTGGGAAATTGCGTGCCGTACAGCGTGAACAGCGGCCCCTGCAGCGCGGGCGGCAGGCCGTAGGGCACGGTGGAGCGGCCCCAGAGCAGCTGCACCACCTCCAGGATCAGGTAGGACAGGCCAAAGGTGACCAGCAGCTCGGGCACATGGCCGAACTTGTGCACCCGCCGCAGGCTGTAGCGCTCGAACGCCGCACCCAGGCCGCCCACCAGCAGCGGCGCCAGGATGAGCGCGGGCCAGAAGCCCAGCACGCCCGACAGGGTGTAGGCAAAGTAGGCGCCCAGCATGTAGAAGCTCGTGTGGGCGAAGTTGAGCACGCCCATCATGCTGAAGATCAGGGTGAGCCCCGAGCTCAGCATGAACAGCAGCAGCCCGTAGCTGATGCCGTTGAGCAGGGAGATCACGAAAAACTCAAGATTCATCGAAGACCCGCACCGAAGGGATGAAGAAAGCCGGAGTGAAAAAAAGGCCCGAGCGCGCTCGGGCCCTCAAGGTCGTCCCGGAACCGATCAGGACGGACGCTTCATCTGGCAGGAAGTGGGCGTGCTGGACACGTAGGGCTCGTAGTACTTGACCGGCACGAAGGTGTAGCCCGTGTTCTCGGCGTCATAGGGATACTTGCCACCGGCCTTCTCCCAGCGGGTGATGAACAGGCCCTGCTGCAGCTGGTGGTCGCTCTTGCGCATCTCCACCTCGCCGTTGAAGCTGTTGAACTTCATGCCTTCCATGACCTTGGCGACCTTGGCCGGGTCGGTGGAGCCGGCCTTGGTGAAGGCGGCGTCCAGCATCGTGAAGCCGTGGTAGACGGCCGCCGTGTACATGTCGTCGTTGAACTTCTTCTTGTAGTCGGCCACCAGCTGCTGAATGCGGCCTGGCATGTTCAGGTGGCTGTAGGAGACCATGTACACGCGCTTGTCGGCAGCGGCGCCCATGGCCGTGGGGCTGCCCGTGACGCCGCCGTAGTAGGTGTAGAAGTTGACGTTGTTCAGGCCCGCGTCGTTGGCGGCCTTGATCAGCAGCGCCAGGTCCGAGCCCCAGTTGCCGGTGATGACCGTATCGGCGCCGGACTGCTTGATCTTGGCGATGTAGGGCGCGAAGTCGCGCACCTGCGCCAGCGGGGCGAAGTCGTCGCCCACGATCTCCACGTCCGGGCGCTTTTGCTTGAGCATCTCCTTGGCGTACTTGGAGACCTGCTGGCCGTGCGAATAGTTCTGGTTGATCAGGTAGACCTTCTTGACCTCGGGATGGTCCTTCATGAAGGTGGTGATCGCCTCCATCTTCATGGAGGTGTCGGCGTCCAGGCGGAAGTGCCAGTAGCTGCACTTGCTGTTGGTGAGGTCGGGGTCCACGGCGGCGTAGTTCAGGTACACCACTTCCTTGCCGGGGTTGCGCGAGTTGTGCTTTTCCAGCGCGTCCATGATGGCCAGCGCCGGGCCCGAGCCGTTGCCCTGCACCACGTAGCGCGCTCCCTGGTCCATGGCCGAGCGCAGGGCGCTGGTGGTCTCCTGCGGGCTGAGCTTGTTGTCGATGCCGATGATCTCGAACTTCACACCCGAGGTGTTCTTCTTGCTGAACTCCTCGGCCAGGAACTGCCAAGTCTTGAGCTGGTTGGTGCCCACCGCCGCCATCAGGCCCGACAGCGGGTCGAGCCAGGCGATCTTCACGGTCTCACCTTTTTGGGCAAAAGCGCCGCCAGCGCAAGCCAGCAAAGTGCCGGCAGCTACCATTTTCATAGTGAAATTCATGAACTTGTCTCCTTGTATGTTCGGCGGTCAGGGGAATGAGGCCAGCGTACAAGCTTGATCCCCACCCCCCTTCAGGGATTGCCCCTAGGGTCTATCGCCCAGGTGACTTTCGCGCGGCGTTGTCCGTCACAGGCCGGGCAGGCGGTAGTCGGCCAGCTGCTCGCGCAGGCGGGTCTTGAGCATCTTGCCGGTGGCACCCAGCGGGATGGCATCGACAAACACCACGTCGTCGGGGATCTGCCACTTGGCCGTCTTGCCCTCGTAGAAGGCCAGCAGCTCCTCGCGCGTCACCTCGGAGCCGGGCTTCTTCATCACCGCGACGATGGGTCGCTCGTCCCACTTGGGGTGCGGCATGCCGATGCAGGCGGCCATGGCCACGGCCGGGTGGGCCATGGCGATGTTCTCGATGTCGATGGAGCTGATCCACTCGCCGCCGGACTTGATCACGTCCTTGCTGCGGTCGGTGATGTGCATGAAGCCGTCCGCGTCGATGGTGGCCACGTCGCCGGTCGGGAACCATCCCTGGCCCAGCTCGTCCTTGACCAGCGGGCTGGCGCCCTTGTAGTAGGAGTCCAGGATCCAGGGGCCGCGCACCAGCAGGTCGCCGTAGGTCTTGCCGTCCCAGGGCTGCTCGCGGCCCTCGCCGTCGACAATCTTCATATCGACGCCGTAGATGGCGCGGCCCTGCTTTTGCAGGATCTTCATCTGCTCATCCTTGGGCAGCTGCAGGTGCTTGTTCTTGAGCGTGCACAGCGTGCCCAGCGGGCTCATCTCCGTCATGCCCCAAGCGTGCAGCACCTCCACGCCGAACTCGTCCTGGAAGGCGGTGATCATGGCCGGCGGGCAGGCCGAGCCGCCGATCACCGTGCGCTTCAGGGTCGAGAACTTGAGGCCCGCCGGGCGCATGTGGCCCAGCAGCATCTGCCACACCGTGGGCACGCCGGCGGCGTAGGTCACGCCCTCGGTCTCCATCAGCTCATAGATGGACTTACCGTCCATGGCCGGGCCGGGGAAGACCAGCTTGCAGCCCGTGAGCGCGGCCGAGTACGGAATGCCCCAGGCGTTGACGTGGAACATGGGCACCACCGGCAGCACGGCGTCGCGCGCGGACAGGCACATCACGTCCGGCAGGGCCGCGGCGTAGGCGTGCAGCACCGTGGAGCGGTGGCTGTACAGCGCGGCCTTGGGATTGCCCGTGGTGCCGCTGGTGTAGCACATGCTCGACGCGGTGTTCTCGTCGAACTGCGGCCAGGCGTACTGGTCGGAGGCGCCGGCGATCCAGGCCTCGTAGCTCTCCAGGCCGGGGATGCCGCTGTCCTGCGGCAGCTTGTCGGCGTCGCACAGCGCCACCCACTTCTTGACCGTGGGGCACTTGGCGTGCACCGCCTGCACCAGCGGCAGGAAGGTGGTGTCAAAGCACAGCACCTGGTCCTCGGCGTGGTTGATGATCCAGGCGATCTGCTCGGGGTGCAGGCGCGGGTTGATGGTGTGCAGCACACGGCCGGAGCCGGACACGCCGAAGTACATCTCCATGTGGCGGTAGCCGTTCCAGGCCAGCGAGGCCACGCGGTCGCCCGAGGCCAGGCCCATGCCGTCCAGCACGTTGGCCAGCTGGCGCGAGCGGCGCGCCAGGTCGCGGTACGTGTAGCGGTGGATGTCGCCTTCCACGCGGCGCGAGACAATCTCCCCATCGCCGTGGTGCCTCTCGGCAAAGGTGATCAACGACGAAATCAGCAGCGGTTGGCTCTGCATCAGGCCCAGCATGGGAGTCTCCTTGGAAAGCGGGTGCGAAAAAACAACCGCAGCATCGTAGCGGCGAAAAACCCCGTCTCTGTCGCGCGCCTGTCAGGACAAGCCCCGAGTCCAAGGCCTTGCCCGGGGCGGGTGATTAGGGGCGGCGCGGACAATCCCCCGCATGACCGGACCTCTCCCCGCCCGCGACGCCCTGCGCTCGCCGTGGCAGCCCCAGTGGCAGCCCGGCTTCATGCAGCTGGGCCCTGCCTTCGGCCGCGAACTGCCGCCCCGGCCCCTGCCCGAGCCCTACTGGGTGGGCACCAACGCCAGCGCCGCCTCCCTGCTCGGCCTGCCGGACGGCTGGCAGCAATCCCCCGCCCTGCTGCAGGCCTTTACCGGCAACGCGCTGCTGCCGGGCAGCACGCCCATGGCCAGCGTCTACAGCGGCCACCAGTTCGGCGTGTGGGCCGGGCAGCTGGGCGACGGCCGGGCGCTGCTGTTGGGCGAGACAGCCGGGCAGGAAGTGCAGCTCAAGGGCAGCGGGCTCACGCCGTATTCGCGCATGGGCGACGGCCGCGCCGTGCTGCGCTCGTCCATCCGAGAATTCCTGTGCAGCGAGGCCATGCACGGCCTCGGCATTCCCACCACACGGGCACTCTGCGTGACGGGCTCTCCCCAGCTGGTGCAGCGCGAGCAGCTGGAAACGGCCGCCGTGGTCACGCGGCTGGCGCCCAGCTTCGTGCGCTTCGGCCACTTCGAGCACTTCGCGGCCCGCCGCCAGCCGGCCGAGCTGCGCCAGCTGGCCGACTACGTCATCAGCCGCTACTACCCCGAATGCCAGGGAGCGACCGAGGCCGGCAGCCGCCAGCAGTACGCCGCCTTCCTGCAGGCCGTGAGCGAGCGCACCGCGCGGCTGCTGGCGCACTGGCAGGCGGTGGGCTTTTGCCACGGCGTGATGAACACGGACAACATGAGCATCCTGGGCCTGACGCTGGACTACGGGCCCTTTCAGTTCATGGACGCGTTCGACCCCGGCCACATCTGCAACCACAGCGACCACCAGGGCCGCTATGCCTTCGACCGCCAGCCCTCCGTGGCCTGGTGGAATCTGCACTGCCTGGCCCAGGCGCTGATGCCGCTGATCGACGACGCGCAGGCGGCCGAAGAGGCACTGGAGAGCTACGAGGCGGTGTTCGGCGATGCCTTCCTGGCGCTGATGCGCGCCAAGCTGGGCCTGCGCACCCCGCGCGAAGGCGACGCGACGCTGGTGCAGCAGCTGCTGGTGCTGCTGGCCGCGGGCCGCGTGGACTGGACCATCTTCTGGCGCCGCCTGTCGCATGCGGTGGGCCCAGGCGACTTCGCCGAGGTGCGCGACCTGTTCATCGACCGCGCCGGCTTCGATGCCTGGCTGCTACCGTATCAGGAGCTGCTTGCGCAGGAGGGACGGGCGTTGGCGGCCGATTTGATGCTGAAAACCAACCCCAAGTTCGTGCTGCGCAACCACCTGGCCGAGCAGGCCATCGCCGAGGCGAAACTTGGCCGCTTCGATGAACTCCAACTGCTGCAGACGCTGCTGGCGCGCCCGTTCGACGAGCATCCGGGCTTTGAGGCCCACGCCGGCTTTCCGCCCGAGTGGGCTTCGCACATCACCATCAGCTGCTCCTCATGACCTACCCCATCCAGAAAACCGACGAACAGTGGCAGGCAGACCTGCAGGCCCGCGGCGCCGAGCCGCGCGCCTTCGAGGTCACGCGCCGCGCCGCCACGGAGCGCCCTTTCACCGGCAAGTACGAGGCCCACTGGGCCGATGGCAGCTACCACTGCATCTGCTGTGGCGCCAAGCTGTTCGACTCGGGCACCAAGTTCGACGCCGGCTGCGGCTGGCCCAGCTTCTCGCAGGCCGTGCCCGGCGCCATCCGCGAGATCCGTGACACCAGCCACGGCATGGTGCGCACCGAGACGGTGTGTGCACAATGCGGCGCGCACCTGGGCCACGTCTTTCCCGACGGCCCGGCCCCCACCGGGCTGCGCTACTGCATGAACTCCGCCTCGCTCGACTTCGAGCCGCCCGCGACGTGATCCCATGAAACTGCTGATCGACTTCTTCCCCATCATCCTGTTCTTCGCGGCCTTCAAACTGTGGGGCATCTACGCGGCTACGGGCGTGGCCATCGCCGCCACCATCGTGCAGATCGCCTACATCCGCCTGCGCCACGGCAAGGTCGAGCCCATGCAGTGGCTCTCCCTGGGCGTGATCGTGTTGTTCGGCGGCGCCACGCTGCTGGCGCACAGCGAGACCTTCATCAAGTGGAAGCCCACGGTGCTGTACTGGCTGATGGGCGGCACGCTGCTGCTGGGCCAGCTGGCCTTTCGCAAGAACTTCATCAAGAGCCTGATGGGCGCGCAGATCGAGCTGCCCGACGCCGTCTGGCGCCAGCTCAACTGGGGTTGGGCCGGCTTCTTCACCGCCATGGGCGTGCTCAACCTGTGGGTGGCCTACACCTTCGACACCGACACCTGGGTCAATTTCAAGCTCTTCGGCGGCATCGGGCTCATGATCGCCTTCGTGGTTGCCCAGGCCCTGTACCTGAGCCGCTTCATCAAGGAAGACGAGGCCCATCCCCGGCCTGAGGACGCACAGCCATGACCGAGAACACCACCATTGCCGCAGCGCAGCCCGTTGCCGTGACCGCGCCAGCCATGCAGGCCCACCTGCAGCAGCAGCTGCAGCCCACCTTCCTGGAAGTGCTGGACGAAAGCTGGCAGCACGAAGGCCACGCTGGCGCCAACGGCACGGGCTTCGGCACCCACTTTCGGGTGCGTGTCGCCTCGCCGCTTTTTGCCGGCCAGCGCCGCGTGGCGCAGCATCGCCTTGTGTATGATGCGCTGCGGGTTTTCATCGACGCTGGCGCCCATGCCATCGCCATTGAAACCCTCTGATACAAGGCCCTTTTTCTCAGGCGCCCGCACCCCCTTTCTCATCCGTGGATTCCCAATGAAGCAAAAGCTCCTGTCCGGCCTGGTGGCCGCTGCCATGCTGGGCGCGATGGCCCTGCCTGCCGGTGCGCAGAACATCGCCATCGTCAACGGCAAGGCCGTTCCCAAGGAACGCGCCGAAGCTCTGAAGCAGCAGGTCGAGCGCTCGGGCCGGCCCGTCACGCCGGAGCTGGAAGGCCAGATCAAGGAAGAAGTGATCGCCCGCGAGATCTTCATGCAGGAAGCGCAAAAGCGCGGCCTGGACGCCACCGCCGACTACAAGGCGCAGATGGAGCTGGCCCGCCAGACCATTCTGATCCGCGAGCTGTTCGCCGACTACCAGAAGAACAACCCCGTCACCGACGCCGAGATCCAGGCTGAATACGACAAGTTCGTGGCCGCCAACGCCGGCAAGGAATACAAGGCCAGCCACATCCTGGTCGAGAAGGAAGACGAGGCCAAGGCCATCATCGCGTCGCTCAAGAAGGGCGGCAAGTTCGAGGACATCGCCAAGAAGCAGTCCAAGGACCCGGGCTCCGGCGCCCGCGGCGGCGACCTGGACTGGGCCAGCCCCAGCAGCTACGTGCCCGAGTTCACCGAGGCCCTGGTGAAGCTGGAAAAGGGCAAGACCACGCAGGCGCCCGTCAAGAGCCAGTTCGGCTGGCACGTGATCCGCCTGGACGACGTGCGCGAAGCCCAGCTGCCCAAGCTGGAGGAGGTCAAGCCCCAGGTGGCCCAGCAGCTGCAGCAGCAAAAGCTGATGAAGTTCCAGGAAGATCTGCGCGCCAAGGCCAAGGTCGAATAAGGGACGCTCTGCCCCACCCACCAAAAACGCGGCCCCGGCCGCGTTTTTTGTTGCCTGCAAACCTGCGCATCAGCGCATCAGCGCGCCCCACAGCAGCAGGCCGCCGATCAGCGCCGGCTGGTGCAGCATGTACCAGCTCAGGCTGTAGCGCCCCAGCAGCACCAGCGGCGCGCCCGCTCGCGGCACCGCCCGCGCCAGCGGCTGCGCCGGCCGGGCCAGCAGCCATTTGCCCAGCGCCAGCCCCCACCACATCACGCCCAGCCAGGGAAAGACGGGTACATAGTCCTCGGTGAAGGGCTTGCGGGTGATGAGTCCCAGCCAGTTGAGCCCGCGCGCGTTGAAGGCCTCGGCCAGCGGCGCCAGCGGCCCGCCGAGCACCGCGGCGGCCAGTGGCGGCAGCGCCAATGCCAGCGCGCCCGCCAGCACCAGCCATGCATTGCGCCAGCCAGCCGTGGCGCGCGCCACCAGCAGCATCACCGCCATGCCGTGCAGCACACCGAAATAGATGAAGCTGCGCGGGAACATGACGTACGAGCCCGCCGTCACCAGCAGCGCGCAGCCCGCCACCTGGGCCCAGCGCCGTGCGAAGCGTGCGCGGCCCACGCCGCGCTGCCAAGCCACAGCCTGCCCCAGTCCCGCGCACAGCAGGAACAGGCTGACGATGCTGGTGCGCTGCAGCGTCCAGAACGGATCGCCGCGGAAGTCCTGCAGCCAGTAGCCGTAGTGGCTCAGGTCGAAGCAGAAGTGATAGGCCGTCATCCACACGATGGCCAGGCCGCGCAGCGCGTCCACGCGCTCGAAACGCCCTGCCTTGCGCAACTCTTGCACCCCACCCTCCCCTGGCGCAGCGGCTGCGCCCCTGTTCTTCAAAAACAAAAACCGCCCCAACGGGGCGGCATGCACGGCTGTCCGGAACTACCAATGCCACTGCTCTCCTTTGAAGCAACCCTCAGGGCGGCGGCTCGTGTTCACGCAGGCCTCTGCGACCCGAAGAGACGCTACTGCCCAACGGCGAAGTCGAATTTAGCAGCTGCGCTTGCACCGCCGCTCTCATCCTGGACGGGCCGCCGTGGTTCGCGTGCAAGAGCCCAAACACTCCTTGGGCCGTCGGCAGTGCTGCGGCCAGCTGGGCCAAGCCTGCGTTGGGACGTCGTGTAACACGCCCCTGGCCTGTGGAAGCTGGACCGATTGCTTCAGTGCCGGTCTGTCACCAGCCCGCTGTAGCCCAGGTGGTGCATGCACTCGCGCAGGATTAACAGCATGGCAGCTGCCATCGGCTCCGTCGGCGGATCATCCTGCGCTCGCGGCTGGCCCAGCGCTATCGACGCCAGCCGCTGGAACCTGGCTTCCAGCTGTTCGCGCGTCATTCGCTCACACGCAGCGTGTAGCCCCAGTTGCTCGAACGATACGAGGGCATCAATCACCAGGTCGCCGCGCACGGCCTGTTTCAGGCCCGTGTGGGCCAGCGCATCCTCAACCCAGTCGATGGCCTGCTCGATCTCTCCCGGTGCGGGAGGATCGTGCCGGAACAACCGCGTCGCGATGTTGATCGCCGCGACGTTCAGCACCACAGGGGGCGATGCTCCATCCGAGAGGACGGTACGGTCATCGTCGAAGCGAATGCGGGTCAACGGGCCGGAGCTCACAAGCCCTTCTCCTCGTTCACATCCTGCAGGCGCCGACCGATGACCTGAACCACGCGCGCATCAATGCCGTGGCCAAGGCCTGCAAAGCGGTCCAGTGTTGGGGCAGCTCCCAGGGACCGCAACTCATGTTCAGCCTCCATGGCCAGCCTGACGGGCATCACGTGATCCTGCTCGCCATGCAGCAGATGCACTGCGACATCCTCCGGCTTGATCCGGGCTGGTTGCGCGAAGCGCCCGGCGATCGCGATCACACGGGCAGCGTATCTGGAGGCGCCGCAGAGCTGCGTCGACTCCAGCGCCATGATCGCGCCTTGCGAGAAGCCAAGCAGCGTCGTGCTCTGGGGGCCAACGCCTGTTTCACTCTGCCATGCCCGAATGCGCTCCCGGAACGCGGGCATCGCCGAGGCAACCCGTTCAGGCCGGTTGGCTTCGGTCACACCCTGCACCGAGAACCATTGCCAGCCCCGCCCGAGGGCCGAGCGGTCCGGCGAGCGAACGCTGATGACCCAGGCGTTGAGCCGCTGCGCGGCCAGAGCCTGGCCCAGCGGCGCCAGGTCCTCGGCACTGGACCCCACGCCGTGGAACAGCAGCAGCAACTCTGCGTTATCCGACCTCCGAGGGCGCTGAAGAATCAGATCGGTTTGCATGGTCACCTCGCGTGTTCAGTGGGCAGCGGCGGTCAGGCCGAATGCGTAGGAATCCATGGCCAGCATGCCATGCGCAATGCCACCTTCGATCACCGTGCCGGGCGGGGTGCCGGTGCCGGCATCGGCTGCACCCGCAGCCACCAGGAGGGGCCAGAAGTGCTCAGCGGTCGGGTGTGCCCGGTGGGCATTTGGCGCGTCCTCCAGTGTCCGCAGCAGGCGGGCATTGTCCCCCTGCTCCACGGCTTTACGCACCCAACCCGCGAATGTGGCCACATAGGCTTCGTCCGCACCGTGTGCCGAGCGGAACTCGTACAGGTTGTGAGTGAGGCTGCCGGAACCGATGATCAGCACGCCTTCCTCGGCCAGCGGCGCCAGCGCCTGCCCGAAAGCCCACGCGCGCCGTGCATCCAGCCTCGATGGAAGGGAGACCTGGAACACCGGCACGTCGGCCTGCGGAAACAGGTGCAGCAGGGGCACCCAGGCCCCATGGTCGAGGCCGCGTCGCTCGTCCGCCTGCGCCGGCCAACCCGCCTTTGTCAGTTGCGCGATGGTGCGCTGGGCCAGCTCAGGATGACCTGCAGCCGGATAGCTCAGTTGGTACAAGGCCGGGGCAAACCCGCCGAAGTCGTGAATGGTGGTAGGCCGAGTGGTGGTGCCCACCAGCGGCGTGGGCGTCATCCAGTGCGGCGAGATGATCAGCACCGCCTTCGGACGGGGCAGCGAGCGGCCCAGCTCGGTCAGCCTGGGACCAGCCACACCGGGATCGATGGCGAAGGTGGGTGCACCGTGCGAGATAAACAGAGTGGGCAGGCGTGACATCAGCGTTCTCCGGTAAGGGCGCGGTCGACCGAGAAGCGACCACCACCACTGAACAACAGGGACAGCGAGGCAGCGAACAGGGTCAGTGCGTACTCGTAGCCGCCCTTGTCCACGAAGAAGCCGTTGCCGATATGCACGGCGAAGATGGCAACCAGCATGGCGAAGCCCAGGGCGGCGGCAGCCGGGCGAACCGCCACACCTAGCACCAGGGCCAGGCCGCCGAAGAACTCGGCAGCACCGGCCAGCAGCGCCATCAGAAAGCCGGGGTTCAGCCCCAGGGATCCGAAGAACTGGCCGGTGCCTTCGAGCCCATAGCCACCAAACCAGCCGAAGAGCTTCTGTGCGCCATGGGCGGAGAAGATGATGCCTACGGGAATGCGCAAGGCCAGGGCGCCCGATCCGTTGTCGGTCGCAAGCAGGCGGTGCAGGAATGTGTTGTTCATGATGTGTCCTTGAGTGAAAGCAGCGACTTGCTGCATGGACTCCACTTTAAAGTCCCAAAATGAATAGATAAATAAGATCCAAATGCACTAGTTGTCCCGATATTCGGCATAATCAGCATCATGGATCGATTTCAGGAGATGCGCGTCTTTGTCGCGGTGGTGGACGCCGGCAGCTTTGTTCGGGCGGCTGAAGCGTTGGATCTGTCAAAGACGGCCGTGTCACGACTGGTCAGTGATCTGGAAGCGCGGCTCGGTGTGCGGCTGCTTCACCGAACAACACGCAAGCTGTCGCTCACGCCCGAGGGTGAGCTCTTTCATGAACGTTGCCGGCAACTCGTCGATGGCGTTGCAGAGGCCGAGGCCGAGCTGTCCACCCATGTTGGCCAAGCCATCGGGCAGCTGCGGGTGAACGTGCCGGTCACCTTCGGGCTACTGCATCTTGCACCGCTGTGGCCCGCTTTCATGGCGATGAACCCGAGAGTCACCTTGGACGTGACGCTGTCTGATCGGCTGGTGGACCTGGTCGAGGAAGGCTTCGATGTTGCTGTTCGAATCGCGCGCCTTCAGGCGTCTTCGCTCATCAGCCGCCAGCTGACGTCGACCCGGCTGATCTTGTGTGCTTCACCGCAATATCTGGGCCGTTATGGAGCGCCCAGGCATCCCGCCGAGCTGACGGAACATGCGGTGATCGCATATTCACTCCTGGCCATGGGGGACCAGTGGGAGTTCTCGGGGCCGCAAGGGCAGAAGGAGCCGATACTGGTCAGGGTATCGCCGCGCATGCGCACCAACAGTGGAGACACCTGCGTCGCCGCAGCACTGCAGCACATGGGTCTTGTACTGCAGCCGTCATTCCTGGTAGGGCCCCACATGGAGTCGGGAGCGCTGGTGGAAGTGATGCCAGAGTACCGCTCCATTGAGCTTGGCGTTTACGCGGTGTACCCGAGTCGCCGTCACCTGACGCCCAAGGTTCGTGCGCTGATCGATTTTCTGGCCGATGCATTTCGCATGCGGGCATGGCCTGTGTGAACGCCTTTCATGGTCAACACAATCCAGTGCCGACTCCAGCTGTCCGAGCAGCGATAACCCTTGCATAGCTGCATAGCACCACTCAAGCAGCCCAAAAGCAAAAGCCCCCGGTTCCGCAAGGAACCGAAGGCCTTCATGGTTGGTTGATTCCTGGGGAGGAACCGGACCACCGACAGCAGGATTTTCAACCCTCCTGCCGGCAGCCCCTATCCATACCGGATCAGTGGAACTGCTCCTCTTCCGTCGAGCCCGTCAGTGCCTTCACGCTGGAAGAACCGCCCTGGATCACGGTGGTCACGTCGTCAAAGTAGCCCGCGCCCACTTCCTGCTGGTGGCTCACGAAGGTGTAGCCCTGCTCGCGCGCTGCGAATTCCGGCTCCTGGATCATCTCCACGTAGTGGCGCATGCCTTCGCCGCGTGCGTAGGCGTGGGCGAACTTGAACGTGTTGTACCAATTGCTGTGGATGCCGGCCAGCGTGATGAACTGGTACTTGTAGCCCAGAGCCGAGAGCTCGTCCTGGAAGCGGGCGATGGTGGCGTCGTCCAGGTTCTTCTTCCAGTTGAACGACGGCGAGCAGTTGTACGACAGCAGCTTGCCCGGGCAGGCGGCGTGCACGGCCTGGGCGAATTCGCGGGCGAAGCCCAGATCGGGCGTACCGGTTTCGCACCACACCAGGTCGGCGTAGGGAGCGTAGGCCACGCCGCGGCTGATGGCCTGCTCCAGGCCGTTCTTCACGCGGTAGAAGCCTTCCTGCGTGCGCTCGCCCGTCAGGAACGGCTTGTCGTTGGCATCGTGGTCGCTGGTGATCAGGTTGGCGGCCTCGGCGTCCGTGCGCGCCAGGATCAGCGTGGGCACGCCCATCACGTCGGCGGCGAAGCGTGCGGCGATCAGCTTCTCGCAGGCTTCCTGCGTGGGCACCAGCACCTTGCCGCCCATGTGGCCGCACTTCTTCACGGCAGCCAGCTGGTCTTCGAAGTGCACACCGGCGGCGCCGGCGGCGATCATGTTCTTCATCAGCTCAAAGGCGTTCAGCACGCCGCCGAAGCCGGCTTCGGCGTCAGCCACGATGGGCAGGAAGTAGTCGATGAACTCCTTGTCGCCGGGGTTGATGCCGCGGCCCCACTGGATCTCGTCGGCACGCTTGAAGGTGTTGTTGATGCGACGCACCATGGTCGGCACCGAGTCGTACGCGTACAGCGACTGGTCGGGGTACATGGTCTCGCTGGTGTTGCCGTCAGCGGCCACCTGCCAGCCCGACAGGTACACGGCCTCCAGGCCGGCCTTGGCCTGTTGCATGGCTTGGCCGGCAGTAATGGCACCGAAGGCGTTCACGTAGCCCTTCTTGGCGCCGCCGTTGACCTTCTCCCACAGCTTGGCCGCACCGCGCTGGGCCAGCGTGTACTCGGGCTGCAGGCTGCCGCGCAGGCGCACCACGTCGGCGGCGCTGTAGCCGCGCTTCACGCTCTTCCAACGGGGGTTGTTGGCCCAGTCTTTCTCCAGGGCGGCGACTTGCTGCTCGCGGCTCAGTTGGGCGTTCAGGGAATTGGACATGTGTGCTCTCCAGACAGGGTTGTGTGAGGGGTGTGGCGGTTGGGCCGTTGGGAGAACTTTAAGTCTTCTATAAGACCTGTGCAACCTCTTATGTCTTATATAAGACATAAATTTTTTACTTGAAAAACATAGACTTAGCATCGAATTTTCTCTTTACAAAATCGCTCTTCTTGTAATGAGAAAAATCGCGGCAGTGCAACAAAGTGCACTTCTCGTAATGCAAAAATTTACTCTTGCCATGCGAGATGCCGTTAAGACCATCACGTCACCTGCCGCTCGTGCATGATTCGCGCTTTGCCCACGCTGCCACCACTGCCGTGCACACACCCAGCCGCCCTGTCGCCTATTTTTGCCTGGCCTTGAGCATGTCGCTCGTGGGCAGCTACGTGGCGCTGTCCAAGCCGCTGGCGGCCGCCTTTCCGGTGTTCCTTCTGGCCTGGCTGCGCTTCGGCATTGGCGCGGTGGCCATGGTGGGCTGGCTGCGACGTCCGGCAGACGAGCCTGTCATGACGCGGCAGACCCGCAGCCTGCTGTTCCTGCAGTCGCTGCTGGGCAACTTTTTGTTCACCATCTGCATGATCTATGGCGTCAGCCTGACCAGCGCCACTTCGGCCGGGGTCATCATGGCTTCCATCCCGGCGTGCGTGGCAATCATGAGCTGGCTGTTCCTGCGCGAGCGCGTGGCCCCTCGCACGTGGGTGGCCGTGGCCTGCGCGGTGGCCGGCATCGCCCTGTTCGCGCTATCAAAACCAGAGCTGCCTGCGCAGGCTGCATCAGCGCTAGAAGCCAAAAACACGCCAAACCTGGCCTGGCTGGGCTATGCCCTGCTGGTAGCCGCCTCACTCTGCGAGGGGGCCTATTCCGTGATCGGCAAGAAGCTCACCGGAGCCCTGGGGCCGCGGCGCATCACCTCGCTCATCAACCTGTGGGGCTTTGCGCTGGCCACGCCGCTGGGCCTGTGGTTTGCGCTGCGCTTTGACTTCGGCGCCGTGGCGCCCGGCATGTGGTTGCTGCTGCTGTTCTATGCCCTGGCCGCCTGCGTGTGGACGGTGTGGCTGTGGATGACCGGGCTGAAAGCCGTGCCGGCCGCGCAGGGCGGTGTGTTCACGGTGCTGCTGCCCATCAGCGCGGCGCTGGTGGGCGTGGCGGTGCTGGGCGAGCGTTTCACCGCCATGCAGCTGGTGGCCTTCGGCATCGCTCTGGCCAGCGTGGTGCTGGCCACCCTGCCCTCGCGCCTGGCCTGGCGCGTAGGGCGTGGCAAGCCGGGCTCGGCCTGATGCGGGCGCGGCGCGGCTACAGCGCCCGCTCGCTCACCACGATGCCGTCGGCATCGGCATAGAGCCAGTCGCCCGGGCGCACCCACACGCCTTGCATCAGCACGGCGACGCCCGCCTGCCCCTCGCCGCGCCGCTCGGTCGGCATGGGCACCAGCCCCAAGGCGCGGATGCCGACCTGCGCGGCCGCCAGCTCGGCCACGTCGCGCACGCAGCCGTTCACCACAATGCCGGCCCAGCCGTTGCGCGCGGCGCTGGCGGCCAGGTTACCGCCGATCAGCGCGCGGCGCAGTGATCCGCCGCCGTCCACCACCAGCACGCAGCCCTGGCCGGGCGATTCCACCGCGGCCTTGACCTGCGTGTTGTCCTCGAAACAGCGCACGGTGCGTACCTCGCCGCCGAAGGCCGGCACGCCGCCATAGCTGTGAAAACCGGGCGGCAGCACGCGAAAGCCGTCGCTGCCGTCGCTTTGGCGGTGCGCGTCGCACAGGTCGCAAGTGCTGTGAAGGGAGGCGGGGCCAGTGGTCATGCAAGAGCCTTTCGAAGGGTAGGACACAGGTGCGGCGAGCATTGTCGCCCGCGCCACAGTCGGGTTTTCGCCGGTGAAAAAAGCCGCCGCTCCTTGGAAAGGCGTTTTTTTCCCAGTAGCATCGCCGCTACCAGTGGAGCAGCAGGCGTTCGCTGGTGACTTCTCCATTACTACGAACAAGGACCATCCGACATGGCAACTGCAAAGAACGCATCCGCCGCTCCCGCCAAGAAGCGCACGCCCAACGCCGCCTTCATGAAGCCGCTGACCCCCAGCCCCGCCCTGGCCGCTGTGGTGGGCTCCACGCCCCTGCCGCGCACCGAGATCATCAGCAAGCTGTGGGTCTACATCAAAGAGCACAACCTGCAGGACGCCAGCAACAAGCGCATGATCAACGCCGACGCCAAGCTCAAGGAAGTGTTCGGCAAGCCCCAGGTCTCGATGTTCGAGATGGCCGGCCTGATCGGCAAGCACGTCAAGTAAGGTCTCCACCAGCCGCGCCCGGAAGCTCCGCGCTCCCGGCGGCAAACAGGCCGGCGCCCCAGGCGCCGGTTTTTTTTCGCCCGCGCCATCGGGCGATACGGATTTCACCTGAACGACGGCAGGGACTTGGACAAGAATGCGATGGATTCTCATTTATACTTCGGCATCGTTTCAACCCAAGCCAGCCACGTCTGCCTGCCCCAAGCCATGATCGTCTGTGTCTGCCACCGTGTTTCCGACCGCGAGATTGCACGCCATGCGCGGGCAGGAATGAGCTTTGACGAGATCCAGTTCGAACTCGGCGTTGCCACCCAGTGCGGCCGCTGCGAAGATTGCGCCCGCGACGTCGTGGCGCAATGCTGCTCCAGCCAGCCGGTGGCCGCGCTGCGCAGCGAAGTGGCTCCCGGCCCCAGCCAGCTTGCCCCCCTCCTGCAGGAAGGCAACGCATGCAAGTCCTCATCCCTCTGGCCGGCAGCCTGATCATCGTGCTGTGTTCGCTGTGGTGGATCGTGCGCAGGTAGGCCGCCGCACCGCCAGAAACTTCGAGCCTTTTCGGCCTTGAGCCCTTGCTGGGAAAGCGCCAGCAGCTATCATTTTTATGCACTTGCCTGATAGATACGGCGCCTCGCCGGGGTTGACGGGCCGCACCGCCGCCATTGCCGGATCGGTGCTGGCGCTGCACGTGGCGGGTCTGTGGGCGCTGCAGGCCGGCCTCAAGCGCACGGAGCCACCGGTCGTCATCACCCCGGTGCAGGTGCTCAGCGAATTCCTGGTGGCACAGCCGGCCGCCCCCATCGCGCCGCCCGCCCCCCCTGCCCCGCCCAAACCGGCGCCGGTGCCGCCGCCCCCCAAACCGGCTCCGCCCAAACCCGCGCCGCCCAAGCCCCGGCCGGCACCAGCCCCCATGCCCCTGGCCGTGGCCGATCCCACACCCACGCCCAACGCCCCCGTGGGCGTGACGGAGCCACAGCCGCCCGCGCCCCCGCTCGTCGCGCCGGCGCCCACTGCTCCACCAGCTCCACCAGCTCCACCAGCTCCTCCTGCGCCGCCCGCGCCGCCGGCGCCGCCCGCTGTCGTGCAGCCCTCCAGCAGCGCCAGCCACCTGAACAACCCCGCTCCTGCCTACCCCGCCGTCAGCCGGCGCCTGGGCGAACAGGGCGTGGTCACGCTTAACGTGCTGATCGGCGCCGATGGCCTGCCGCAGAAGGTGGAAGTGAAGAAGTCCAGCGGCTTCGACCGCCTGGACCGCCAGGCCGTGGACACGGTGCTGCGCTGGCGCTTCGTGCCCGGCACACGCAGCGGCGTGCCCGAGGCCATGTGGTTCGTGCAGCCCATCCACTTCGTGCTCAAGCAATAAATAAGCAGGCCGCAGGCGCCGCCACACCCGTCACCCCAAAATCAGGCCTCGGCCGCTCTCCTCAGGAGTCTTTTTTCATGCAATCGCAATTCGGCATCGCCAACGTCTGGATCCAGGGCGACTTCGTCACCCGCGCCACCGCCGTTCTGCTGCTGGCCATGTCGCTGGCCTCGTGGATCGTCATCGTCATCAAGGCACTGGACATCGTGCAGTTCAAGAAGCGCGCCCGCGAGGCCCGCGACTTCTGGCACAGCGAGGACTTTGCCGCCGGGCTGAACAAGTTGCAGGGCGACGCAGCCAACCCGTTTCGCTACCTGGCGCTGGAAGGCCGCGAAGCCACGCAGCACCACCGCAACACCCAGGCGCACCTGCACGACAGCCTGGACGTGAGCGACTGGGTCACGCGCTGCCTGCGCAACTGCATCGACGAGTTCACGGCGCGGCTGCAGTCCGGCCTGGCCATCCTGGCCTCGGTGGGCTCCACAGCGCCCTTCATCGGACTGTTCGGCACCGTCTGGGGCATCTACCACGCGCTGGTGGCCATCGGTACATCAGGCCAGTCCACCATCGACAAGGTCGCCGGCCCCATCGGCGAGGCGCTGATCATGACCGCCCTGGGTCTGGCCGTGGCCATCCCCGCGGTGCTGGGCTACAACGCGCTGGTGCGCGGCAACAAGCACATCCTGAACAGCCTGAACAGCTTCGCGCACGACCTGCACGCTTACTTCGTGACCGGCGCGCGCGTCAGCCTGCCGTCCGAGAACGGCGCCCGCATCGTGCCCATGAAGAAGGGCTGACACCATGGCTTTCGGAACGCAGGACAGCGCCGACGAGGTGATGAACGAGATCAACATGACGCCGCTGGTGGACGTCATGCTGGTGCTGCTCATCATCTTCATCATCACCGTGCCCGTCATGAAGCACGCTGTGCCGGTGGACCTGCCGCGCGCGGCCAACCAGGAAGAGATCATCAAGCCGGAGACCATCCGCCTGTCGGTGACGGCCGATGGCGTCTACCACTGGAACGAGACCACTCTCAGCGACGAGGAACTGGAGCCGCGCCTGCGCGCCGAGGCAATCAAGGAGCCGCAGCCGGACCTGCACATCCGCGGCGACAAGGACGTGCGCTACGAGCGCGTGGCCCAGGCCATGGCCGCGGCGCAGCGCGCCGGCGTGCGCAAGATCGGCTTCGTCACCGACCCGGCCAAGTAAAACCTGGCGATGGACAACCGGGCACAAAACACTTTTTTACCATCCAGAGCACGGCAGATGACTTGACTGGTAGTTGAGAATGGTTATCATTAACTAACTTCAACGCACCGCCAACCCAACCCCATGTCCGCCGTCCTGACCGCCACGCCCACCCTGCCCACCACGGCCCCCGTGCAGGAGGCCCGCCCCGCCGCAGACGGGCGCCATGCCCTGGACAGCACCGCTCTCCTGCAGGGCCGCAAGGCCGTGACCATCGTGCACAACGGCGCCTTCTACCAGTTGCAGGCCACCAAGCTGGGCAAGCTGATCCTGACCAAGTAATCACTGCATACCGTGTTTCATCGTGGGGCGACTTGAAGGCCGTTGCGGCCCGACCAGTCGTTTTTGCCAGCCAACGAAGAGATTCCCTCTTCTTCGCGTAGCCAGGCTTTTTTTACTGCCGCCCGCAGCCCCCTCGATTCCCAAGGCAAAAAAAAAATGCCGGCCCCTGACGGGCCGGCATTTTCTTTTTCGGGCAAAAGCCCGGCTGGTCGTTTACAGACCCAGGGCGGCAATGCCGGCGCGGGCAATTTGCGCGTCTTCATTGGCCTTCACGCCGCTCACGCCCACGGCGCCCAGGCACTGGCCGTCTTTCATGATCGGCACGCCGCCCTCGAGCATGCCGTCGATGACCGGAGCCGAAAGGAAGGCCGTGCGCCCGCCGTTGATCATGTCTTCATAGCCTTTGCTCTCGCGGCAGCCCAGGGCGGCGGTGCGGGCCTTGGCCGAGGCGATGTGGGCCGACACGGGCGCGGCACCGTCCAGGCGCGCCAGGTGCAGCGGGTGGCCGCCGCCGTCGACGATGGCGATGGTGACGGCCCACTGGTTCTTCTGCGCCTCGGCCTCGGCGGCAGCGGCGATCTGCTTGATATCGGAGAGCTCAAGAACGTGGGAGGTTTTCATGGCAAATGCAAAGAGGTCAAAGGTTCAACACAAACGGCACCAGCATAGCCACCAATGCGACAGGCACTGCGCCCTATCCGGGTGAAACAATGCCGACATTAAAGTACGGGATGGTGCGCGGGTATTGCAAAGGCCCGGCAAACCCCCCACCTAGAATCCATTGGCCCGCGCCTCTTTTCCCTTGCAGGCCCTCTGATCGAACAGCAGGAGAGACATCCACATGAACAACGGCATCACACGCATCGACACCGCTGGCGGCTATGCCCTTTCGCAGGACCAACGCCACCGCGTGCTGCGCAACACCTACTGGCTGCTGGCCCTGAGCCTGCTGCCCACCGTGGCCGGCGCCTGGCTGGGCGTGGCCACCGGCATTACGCAGTCGCTGCGCGGCGGCCTGGGGCTGATCGTGTTCCTGGGCGGCGCCTTCGGCTTCATGTTCGCCATCGAGAAGACCAAGAACTCGGCCGCCGGCGTGCCGGTGCTGCTGGGCTTCACGTTCTTCATGGGCCTGATGCTGTCGCGACTGATCGGCATGGTGCTGGGCTTTTCCAACGGCTCCGAGCTGATCATGACGGCGTTTGCCGGCACGGCGGGCGTGTTCTTCGTCATGGCCAGCCTGGCCACGGTCATCAAGCGCGACCTGTCGGGCATGGGCAAGTGGCTGTTCGTCGGCGCCCTGGTGCTGATGGTGGGTGCCATCGTCAACGTTTTCGTGGGCTCGTCGGCCGGCATGATGGCCATCTCGGTGGCGGCCATCGGCATTTTCAGCGCCTTCATGCTGTACGACATCAAGCGCATCCTGGACGGCGGCGAGACCAACTACATCAGCGCCACGCTGGCCCTGTACCTGGACCTGTTCAACGTGTTCCAGAGCCTGCTGGCCCTGCTGGGCATCATGGGCGGCGAGCGCGACTGACGCGCAGCGCCTGCGCGCCACGGCCCCGCACGTCTTGCGGGGCTTTTTTTCGCCTGTGCTCAACTAACGGCTCCATCGGCCGATAACCAGGATATGCAGCGCTCCATCTTCACCGCGCCCCGCGCGCCCTTCACCGCCCTGCGCCACGCGGCGCTGGCCGCCGCTCTGCTGGCGCTGGCCGGCTGCGACATCCCCGGCCTGGGGCCGGACCCCCGCGCCGTGCAGCGCGAGGCCGAGGCCAAGGCCATCGGCGGCGCCTGCCGCCATGCGCTGCGCGGGCTGGAGGACTGCTATACGCTCAACCCCAAGGCAGCCAAGGCGCAGATCTTCGCCGGCTGGAAGGACATGGACGTTTACATGCGCGAGAACAAGATCGAGGGATCGCCCTCGGTGCTCACGCAGCTGGAAAAGCCCGCCGAGCCGGCCAAGCCCAGGCGCTCGCGCGATGAGGACGGCAACGCGGACGAGCCGCGCAGCCCGCGCAACCGCGGCTGACGCTATTGATTCAATAGCTGCCAGCGCTTGTCCTGCAAGGGCTTGAGGCCCTTTTGACTGTTATTTCCTAGACCACTCGCTCGAACACGGCCATGCTCTCCACGTGCGCCGTGTGCGGGAACATGTTGACCACGCCCGCCGCCACGCAGCGGTAGCCGGCCAGGTGCACCAGCAGCCCGGCGTCGCGCGCCAGGGTGGCGGGATTGCAGCTGACGTAGACGATGCGCGCCGGAGGTGTCCAGCCCTCGCTGCCCGCCGGCAGGGGCGCTGCGCCTTCCGCGCCGATGCGTGCCTGGTGGATGTCGGCCAGGGCCTTGACCAGGGCAAAGGCGCCCTCGCGCGGCGGGTCGACCAGCCACTTGTCGGCGCTGCCGTCGGCCATCAGCAGCGCGGGCGTCATCTCGAACAGGTTGCGCGCTACGAAAGTAGTAGCTGCCAGCGCTTGCCCCACGCGCCTTTGCGCCTGATTTTTTGCATAATTCTCGCGCGAGCGGGCCACCAGCGCCTCGCTGCCCTCGATGCCCAGCACCTCGCGCGCCCGCGTGGCCAGGGGCAGCGTGAAGTTGCCCAGGCCGCAGAACCAGTCGATGACGCGCTCATCGCTGCGCACGCCCAGCAGGCGCAGCGCACGCGCCACCAGCACGCGGTTGATGTGCGGGTTGACCTGGGTGAAGTCCGTGGGCTTGAACGGCATGGTGATGCCGAAATCCGGCAGGTCATAGGCCAGCGCCTCGCCGCCCTCATCCAGCAGGTGCACCGTGTCCGGCCCCTTGGGCTGCAGCCACCACTGCACGCCGTGCAGCGCGGCAAAGTCGCGCAGGCGGCCCAGGTCGGGCTCGGACAGCGGCTCCAGGTGGCGCAGCACCAGCGCCGTGACGCGGTCGCCGCAGGCCAGCTCGATCTGCGGGCAGGTGTCGCGCGCCTGCAGGCTGGCGATCAGCCCGCGCAGCGGCATCAGCAGCGCGTCCACGTGCGGCGGCAGGATCTTGCAGGTCTGCATGTCCGCGATGTAGCGGCTCTTCCTCTCATGGAAGCCCACCAGCACCGTGCCCTTCTTGGGAACGTAGCGCACCGACAGGCGGGCGCGCCAGCGGTAGCCCCAGGCAGGGCCCTCGATGGGCCGCAGGATGGTCTCGGGCCGCACCTTGCCCAGGTGCCAGAGGTTGTCCTCCAGCACGCGCTGCTTGACGGCGACCTGGGCGCCGGCCTCCAGGTGCTGCATTTTGCAGCCGCCGCAAGCGCCCGCGTGCAGCCCGAAGTGCGGGCACAGGGGGCGCACGCGCAGGCTGGATTCGCGGTGGATTTCGGTCAGCTGCGCCTGCTCCCAGTTGTTCTTCTTGCGGCCGGACGTGGCGCTGACCAGCTCGCCGGGCAGCGCGCCGTCGATGAAGACGACCTTGCCGTCAGGGCGGCGGGCGACGCCCTGGGCGTCCAGGTCCATGGAATCGACTTCGAGCCAGCCCGGTGGCTGCGTGGGAATGACAGTGGACGGAAAAGCCGGGGTTTCGGAGAGATTTTCTGCGGGGGCGCTCATGCCCGCGATTGTCTCAGAGCGCCCCTGTCCCCACGGGCGCCGCGGGGGCGCCGGCGTCAGCGCGCGGCCGCTGGCGCCGGCGGGCGCACGGCCGTGACCTCGATCTCCACCAGCCAGGCGGGGTTGGCCAATGCGGCGATCTGGAAGGCCGAGCGCACCGGCAGGCGCGGCTGGGCGCTGGTGCCGAAGTACTGGGTGTAGCCCTCCATGAAGCCGGCAAAGTCCATCGCGTTGCCCTTCTTCGGATCGGCCACGAGGAACACCTGCATCTTCACGATGTCGCCCATGGTCAGGCCCAGGCCCTTGAGCTGCGATTCGATGCTGCGCAGCACGCCCAGTGTCTGCGCCCGCGTGTCGCCGCCATAGGCGCGCGGGTCATTGCCGGGCAGCGACTTGTCCACCACCGGCGGCACCTGCCCCGACAGGTACACCGTGGTGGCGCCGGCAGGCACCTCCACGGCGGCGGCGATGGGAAAGTCCGACCCGGGCACGCGGTGGCGCAGCACCTCGGCGACGGGCGCCTGGCTGGCGCAACCGGCCAGGCCCGCGAGGGCCAACGCCGCGCCTGCCGCGCGGATGAAAGAGGAAAAAGAAGAAGAAAGTAGGTGTGCCATGGTGTGGAGGGGTAGTGTTCAGGAAGTCGAGGACGCAGGAGAACAAAGGAAAGCCGGCGCCCCGGGCCCGCACGGCCCGCGCCGGCCGGTCAGGGCCGCTGCTTTTTCACGTCCTGCGCGGTGACGGCGTCCTGGTAGCTGTTGCCGAAATGCGTGCGCACGTAGTTGACGACGTCGGCAATCTGCTGGTCGTCCAGCCGCTGGGCAAAGGGCGGCATGCCGTGCAGGCCGTTGAGCACCACATAGGTGGGATAAGCGCCCGTGGCCAGGCGCGCGTTCTTGGCCAGCGCCGGGTAGAAGCCCGCGCCCTTGGCGCCCTGGCCCTGCGGCATGTGGCAGCCCTGGCAGATGGACTGGTACAGCCGCTCGCCGCCCTGCTGGGCGAAACGCTCGCTGCTGGGCGAAAAGCGCGGGTTGAAGCCCGCGGGCTTGGAGGCGTCGGCGGCATCGCGCCGGGTCATCGAGCGCGCGCCGGGCTGCTGGGTGGCGGACTGCTGGGGTGCGGCGCCCGCGGAGTCCGATGCGCCGGAGGCCGGGGACTGTTGCGCGCCTGCGCCAGTGGCGGCTGCGGCCAGCAGCACGGCAGCGCCAGCGCAGAGCCAGAAAGGGGTTGTCGTCGTCATGATCGGAATCCTTCGGTTCGGGGGTGGTACGTGAGGGCGCGCGTCTCACGCCGCCTGGGCGCGCTCGTGCAGGCGCTTGACGGCGTCCAGCGCTGACAGCACGGCGCCTTCCTGCCAGGCGGGGATGTACGAGGCGTGCTCGCCCGCCAGCACGATGCGCCCGTCCACCTGGCACAGGTTGCGGTAGTGCTGCTTGCGCGCCTCGTCCGACCAGATGCCGAAGCAGCCGTTGATCCACGGTATGCGGTGCCAGCCCACCGCGACTCCGTTCTGGAACTCCTTCTTGTATTGCGGGTGCAGCTGCGCGCCGAACTCCACCGCCGCGCGGATGCGCTCGGCCGGCGGCATGGCGGTGAATTCGTAGGCGTGCGTGTCGTCGAAGGCATAGCCGCCCAGCAGCACGCCCGGCCCCTGCGTGTTGAAGTTGTTCGAGGGGTAGGAGATCTGCTCGATGGGCAGGTCGGTGTAGCTGATGCCGCCAAAGATGCGGTCGTCCTCCTCCCAAAAGCGCCGCTTGAACTGCAGCCCCACCTTGAACGAAGCGCCATAGGGCACGGCGGCGATCGCCGCCTTCATGGCGTCGCCCACCTGGATGTCGATCTGGCTCAGGATGGACAGCGGGATGGTGCACACGCACCAGTCGGCCTTGACCTGCTGCACCGCGTCGCCCCCGCTGCCGCCGCGCGCATCCACATAGCTCACCGTCACGCCCTGCGGCGTCTGCTCGATCTTGGTGACCTTGCGGTTGAAGTGGATCAGCGAGCCCACCTGGCGCTCGAAGCCCTTGGCGATCATGTCCATGCCGCCCACCGGCTCGAAGATGGTGGTCTGGAACTCGTAGAGCTGGCCGATGTTGATCTGCGACCACAGACGCGACTGCAGCAGCTCATGCTGGCCGATGGGCTTGGAGGGCTTGGCCAGGGGCATCAGGCCGCCGGCCGGGTCGCTGTCGTAGCCGCGGTACTCGCTGGCGTTGTGGCTCTCGCGGTAGCGGTACTGCCCATCCAGCCCGCCCCAGGCCTTGAGGCCCTCCAGCAGCAGCTCGCGGTCCTCCTGCGTGACGGCCTGGTCCAGCGCATGCTGGTTGGTGGCTTTGGACAGCAGCTCGGCCACGGTGCCGTGCACGTCGGACTGGATGTGGCGAAAGCGCTGCGGCTTGCCGCCGAAGGCCTTGGTGGAGTGCACCAGCGCGTTGTAGTTGACCTGCACGAACGACTCGAGCTGCACGCCGAAGCGCTTGCAGTAGTCCAGCAGCGCGTAGTGGTGGTAGGGCACGCGCCAGGGGCCGGGGTTGATGTACAGGCCCTTGTCGAACTCGCAGGTCTGGCGCGTACCGTCCAGCTCGGTGAACGAGTCGCCGCCGTGCAGCGTCCAGCAGCGCCCGCCGGCGCGCTCCTGGTACTCCAGGATCTGTACCTCGTAGCCCGCCGCGCGCAGCTCGTAGGCCGCCGTCATGCCCGCCAGCCCGGCGCCCAGGATCACCACCGTGCCCCCGCGTTTGGCACGGCCCAGCTCCAGCGGGCCGCGGTAGTTCGACTCCTGCGCATGGCCGAGCGATGCCATCGCCTGGTACATGAGGCCGCCTCCGGCGGTCTTGCCGATCATCGACAGCAGGCTGCGGCGGCTCATCGGGGGGGGATGCAAGGGCATGGTCTCTCCTGGGTGGCGACCACCCGGCAGTCCACAGCGGGCTGCCCTCGGGTCGCAGGATGAGAAGGCGCGGCGGCCGGACTGCATGCGCGGCCCGTGCCTGCCTTCCTTCCTGAGAGTCCATTGTTGTAAGCGCGCGCAGCGCACCTGCACCGGCAAACAGCCGGCCGGGTTGTAGGACAACGACGGACGATGGGTCGGCGCACCAAGCCGGAACGGCAGGCCGGGCGTCGGGCCGCAGGCTGGCCAGCCCGGGGAGCGTCAGCGGATGCGCACCCCGGTCTTTTTGCTATCGATTCGAGAGCTGCCAGCGCAAGCTGGAAAAGGGATGGAGGTCTTTTTGACCACTATTGCACACTGGCTTACAGGCGCCGCCCTGGCGCTGGTCGGCCGTGCGCTCGTGGAGCGGCCGCGGCGCTCAGCCGCGCGGAGCGCGCGGCGCGCGCACGCCCGCCCGTGCCAGCGACGCACGGGATGCGCCGGCCACGGGCAGGAGATTGATTTCGAGCTCGCAGCCGCTGCTGTCCAGCGAGAACACCATGGTCCCGCCCGGGACCACCAGCGGCAGCGTCTCATGCAGCTGGCGCGACATGTCCACCGGCGGCGTCTGCGCGCGATAGACCACCTGCTTGTCGGCGCCGTAGACGATGTAGCACGCGGCGCTGGCAGCCTGGGCGGACAGGCCTGTCACCAGGGCGGCCAGGGCGAAACGGATGGCTTGCATGGAGGTTCCCTTCGTTCTTGTGGTGCGGATAGCAGGCCATTATTGCGAGGTTTGCCCGCCTGCCCGCAGGCGCATGGAACTTTTGCCCCGCCCGTGCGTTGAAGCCCGCAATGCGCCCCTTGAGCCACCTGGACGAGACCGACTGCATCGCCCGCGCCCAGCGCGGCGAGGTTGCGGCGTTCTCCGAGCTGGTGGCCCGTTACCAGGAGCGCATCTACCGCTTCCTGCTGCGCCTGACGCGCTCGCAGGAAGACGCCCGCGAACTGGCGCAGGAGACCTTCTTGAACGCCTACCAGGCCCTGCCCCGCTGGCGGGCGGACGCGCGCCTGTCCACCTGGCTGTTTCGCATCGCGCGCAACCAGGCGCTGGACCGGCTGCGCCGCGCCCGCCACGTGGCGTTCGTGCCGCTGGACGAGGTACTGACCGAGCAGCTGCCGGCCGACGCGCCCACGCCCGAGGCCGCGCTGCAGGCGCGCCAGCGCGTGGCGGCACTGGAGGCCGCACTGGCGCAGCTGCCGGTGGAGCACCGCGAGATCCTGCTGCTGCGCGACATCGAGAACCTGCCCTACGAAGACATCGCCGAGGTGCTGGGCATCCGCCTGGGCACCGTCAAGTCACGCATCGCCCGCGCCCGCGCCGGGCTGCTGCAACACATGCCGCGCTGAGCGCAAGGAGCTGCCATGGCCTGCCCGCGTACCGAAGACCTTTCCGCCCTCGTCGACCACGCCCTGCCTGCGCGCCGCCAGGCCGCGCTGCAGCGGCACCTGGACGCCTGCCCGCTGTGCCGCCAGCAGCTGGGCGCCCTGCAGGCGCTGCGCCTGCAGCTGCAGGGCCTGCCCTCGCCCGCCCTGGGCTTCGACCTGGCCGCGCAGCTGCAGGACCGGCTGCCGCGCCGGCGCGCGCGGCGCGGCGTTGCCGCCTGGCTGCCGGATTGGTTGCCGGCGGGACTGGCGGCCGGCGCGGCCCTGGCATCAGGCCTGTGGCTGGGCGGCCTGCTGCTGGGCCCCAGCGCCCTGGTAGCCACGCCCGCACCCGCCCTGGCGCGCGTCTTCGACCCCGTGCCCCCCGGCGGCCTGTGCGCCGCCGCCGAGATTTGCCGCCTGACAAGGAGCCGACCATGAAACGCCGCGCCTGGACCCGCGCCCTGCTGGCCGCCTCGCTGGCGCTGAACCTGGGCGTCGCCGCGGCGCTGCTGCTGCGCCCGGCACCGCAAGAGCCCGCGTCCGCCCTGCACCTGCCCGAGCACCTGGCGCTGACGCCCGAGCAGCGCGCGCGCTGGCAGGCGCTGGAGGCGCCCTTTCTGCGCGAGCTGTCTTCCAACTGGGAGGGCATCCGCCAACACCGCGAGGCCCTGGTGCGCCACATCTTCGCCCCCGCGCCGGACCGCGCCGCCATCGATGCCGAGCAGGCCGCCATCGCCCGCCTGCAGGCCGCGCAGCAGCAGCGCGTGATCGCCCAGCTGCTGGACGAGCGCGAGCTGCTGGACGAGCGCCAGCGCGCGCAGCTGCTGCAGCTGCTGCTGGGCCGCTACGCGCAGGAAGCGACCGAGGAGGAGCTGCTGCACCGTCCCTAAAAAATGCATGCGCCATGGAACATTGCGCTGCACCGTTCGTTGAAGAGGACAAGGCCGCCGCGCACCACGCGCCGGCGGCCTTGCATGGTTCAACCCACTGTCAACGGAGCCTTTTCATGAAGATCATCACCGCCCTGCTGCTGTCCACCGCCCTGGCCGCCCCGCTGGCCGGCCTGGCCGCCACCGCGCATGACCACGGCAGCGCCGTGCCGCAGCAGCTGCAGCTGAACGCCGGCAAGAAATGGGACACCGACGCGCCGCTGCGCCAGGCCATGAGCGCCGTGCGCCAATCCGTCGCGCAGATCCTGCCCGCCGCCCATGCCGGCAAGGCCACGCCGGCCGACTACGACGCCTTTGGCCAGGCCATCCACCAGCAGGTCGCCTACATGGTCGAAAACTGCAAGCTGCCTGCCGCTGCCGACGAGCAGCTGCACATCGTCGTGGCCGAGCTGATGGCCGGCGCCGAGGCCGCCCAGGGCCAGCATGGGGAAGGCGAGCGCGCCGCCGGCGTGGTGCGGGTGGCCAAGGCCGCCAATGCCTATGGCAAGCACTTCAGCCACCAGGGCTGGAAGGCCCTGGAGCTGCCGCACTGAGCCCAGCGATCGGTGGGCGCCGCCCGGGCGCTCACCCCAGGTGCAGGTGGTTGGAGTGCTTGACCTCCTCCATCACCGCGTAGGTGCGCGTCTCGCGCACGCCGGGTAGCTGCCACAGCACGTCGCCGGCAAATCGCCGGTAGGCCGCCATGTCGGCCGACCGGGTTTTGAGCAGGTAGTCGAAACCGCCCGCGACCATGTGGCATTCCATGATCTCCGGGTGCACCTGCACCGCGGCCTTGAACTGGTCGAACACGTTGGGCGTGGTGTGGTCCAGCAGCACCTCCACGAAAACCAGCATGCCGGCGCCCAGCAGCAGCGGGTTCAGCCGTGCCTCGTAGCCCAGGATGTAGCCCTCGCGCGTGAGCCGCTGCACGCGCGCCAGCACGGCCGTGGGCGACAGGGCCACGGCCTCGGCCAGCTTCAAGTTGGACAGGCGGCCGTCGCTTTGCAGGATCCTCAGGATTCGCAGGTCCGTGCGATCAATACTGACTGCTTCAGTGGTTTTCATGCGCAGATTATTCGCCTGATTTGCCCCATTTTGGTGATTCATTTATCTGGCAAATCCCGATCATCCGCACATGACTTCCACGCCCTTCTTCCCCCGTCCGCAGGACGAAAGCGCCCTGCGCCAGGCCATCACGGCCGCCACCCGCCGCCCCGAGCCCGAAGCCCTGGAACCGCTGCTGCAGGCCGCCCGCCTGCCGGCCGATCTGCAGCAGGCCGTACAGAACCGCGCCCTGGCGCTGGCGCGCGGCCTGCGCGAGCGCAAGAACGAGGGTGGGCGTGCCGGGCTGGTGCAGGCGCTGCTGCAGCAGTTCGCCTTGTCGTCGCAGGAGGGCGTGGCGCTGATGTGCCTGGCCGAGGCGCTCTTGCGCATCCCCGACGCCGCCACGCGCGACGCGCTGATCCGCGACAAGGTAGGTTCCAGCGACTGGGCCCCGCACCTGGGCAAGAGCCCGTCGCTGTTCGTCAACGCCGCCACCTGGGGCCTGCTCATCACTGGACGGCTGGTGTCCACGCACAGCGAGACGGGGCTGAAGGACGCGCTGCGCCGCCTCACGGCGCGCGGCGGCGAGCCCTTGATCCGCAAGGGCGTGGACGTGGCCATGCGCATGATGGGCGAGCAGTTCGTGACCGGCGAGACCATCGCCCAGGCCCTGGACAATGCCCGCCGGCTGGAGGCGCGCGGTTTTCGCTACTCCTACGACATGCTGGGCGAGGCGGCGCTGACGGCCCAGGACGCCGAGCGCTATATGCAGTCCTATATCGACGCCGTGCGCGCCATCGGCCAAGCCAGCGCCGGGCGGGGCGTCTATGAAGGCCCAGGCATCTCCATCAAGCTCAGCGCCCTGCACCCACGCTATCAAGTCGCGCAGTGGCAGCGCGTGATGGACGAGCTGTACCCGCGCGTGCTGCAGCTGGCGCAGCTGGCCAAGCAGTACGACATCGGACTGAACATCGACGCCGAGGAGGCCGACCGGCTGGAGCTGTCGCTGGACCTGCTCGAGCGCCTGTGCTACGAGCCGTCGCTGACCGGCTTCAGTGGCATCGGCTTCGTCATCCAGGCCTATCAAAAGCGCTGCCCGTTCGTCATCGACTACGTGGTGGACCTGGCGCGCCGCAGCGGCCACCGGCTGATGGTGCGCTTGGTCAAGGGCGCCTACTGGGACAGCGAGATCAAGCGCACGCAGGTCGATGGCCTGGCCGACTACCCCGTCTACACCCGCAAGGCGCACACCGATGTGTCGTACATCGCCTGCGCGCAAAAGTTACTGGCTGCGCCGGATGCCGTCTACCCCCAGTTCGCCACGCACAACGCGCAGACGCTGGCGACCATCTGGGAGCTGGCCGGGCCCGAGCGCTACGCACCTGGGCAGTACGAATTCCAGTGCCTCCACGGCATGGGCGAGCCGCTGTACGAGCAGGTGGTGGGCCAGCGCCCCTGCCGCATCTACGCCCCCGTGGGCACGCACGAGACGCTGCTGGCCTACCTGGTGCGCCGGCTGCTGGAAAACGGCGCCAACACCTCCTTCGTCAACCGCGTGGCCGACGCCGCGCTGCCGCTCGAATCGCTGATCGAAAACCCCGTGGCCACGGTGGACGCGCTGGCCGTCAGCGAGGGCGCGCCCGGCCTGCCGCACCCGCGCATCGCTCTGCCCGCCGGACTGTACGGCCCGGCCCGCGCCAACTCGCAGGGCCTGGACCTGGCCAGCGCCCCCGTGCTGGCCGAGCTGGCCGACGCCTTGGCCGCCAGCCGCGGCGCACCCGTAGATGCCGCCCCGCTGCTGGCCGCGCCGGTGCAGCAAAGCGCCAGCGCGCCGGTTCGCAACCCGGCCGACCACGCCGACCTGGTTGGCCATGTGCAGGAAGCCGCCGAGGCCGACGTGGACGCGGCGCTGCACGCCGCCCAGGCCTTCCAGCCCGCCTGGGCCGCCATGCCCACGGCCGAGCGCACGCGGCGCCTGCGCGGCACCGCCGATCTACTGGAAGGCGCCCTGCCGCGCCTGCTGCCGCTGTTGATGCGCGAGGCCGGCAAGACCGCCGCCAACGCCGTGGCCGAGGTGCGCGAGGCCGTGGACTTCCTGCGCTACTACGCCGCCCAGGCCGATGCCGCCTTCGACAACGCCAGCCACGTGCCGCTGGGGCCGGTGGCCTGCATCAGCCCCTGGAACTTTCCGCTGGCCATCTTCATGGGCCAGGTGGCGGCCGCGCTGGCCGCCGGCAACGTAGTGCTGGCCAAGCCGGCCGAACAGACGCCGCTCATCGCCCACGAGGCCGTGCGCCTGCTGCACCAGGCCGGCGTGCCGGCCGCTGCCGTGCAGCTGCTGCCCGGGCGCGGCGAGACGGTGGGTGCGCGCCTGGTGGGCGACGCACGCGTGCAGGGCGTGATGTTCACCGGCTCCACCGAGGTCGCGCGCATCCTGCAAAAGACGCTGGCGCGGCGCGCGGGCCCGCTGGGTCAGCCCATCCCGCTGATCGCCGAGACCGGCGGGCAGAACGCCATGATCGTGGACTCCTCCGCCCTGGCCGAGCAGGTGGTGGCCGACGTGGTCAGCTCGGCCTTTGACAGCGCCGGCCAGCGCTGCTCGGCCCTGCGCGTGCTGTGCCTGCAGGCCGACTGCGCCGAGCGCACCCTGGCCATGCTGCGCGGCGCCATGCAGCAGCTGCGCGTGGGCGACCCGGCGCTGCTGGCCACCGACGTCGGCCCGGTCATCGACGAGGAGGCGCGCCAGGGCATCGCCCGCTACATCGACGAGCGCCGAGCCCAGGGCCACGCCGTGCACCAGGTAGCACCCCAGGGTGATGGCGCCAGCGCGCGCGGCACCTTCGTGCCGCCCACGCTGGTGGAGCTGGACAGCGCCGGCCAGCTGGGCCGCGAGGTCTTCGGCCCGGTGCTGCACGTGCTGCGCTACGAGCGCGGCGAGCTGCCCCAGCTGCTGGCCCAGATCAACGCCACCGGCTACGGCCTGACGCAGGGCGTGCACACGCGCATCGACGAAACCGTGGCCCGCGTGGCGGCCCAGGCGCGCGCCGGCAACCTGTACGTGAACCGCAACATGGTCGGCGCCGTGGTGGGCGTGCAGCCCTTCGGCGGCGAGGGCCTGTCGGGCACCGGCCCCAAGGCCGGCGGGCCGCTGTACCTGCTGCGCCTGCTGTCGCGCCACCCGGCGGATGCCGCCCGCACGGCGCTGGCCCAGACCGCCGCCCAATCGGTGGACGACGACCTGCAGCCCGCCCTGTTGGCGCCCTTGAGCGCGCTTCAGGCCTGGGCTCTGCAGAAGGGCCGCGGTGCCCTGGCAAGCAGCTGCGCCGCGCTGGCCCAGGCCAGCTGCGCCGGCCTCTCGGCGCGCCTGCCCGGTCCCACGGGCGAGCGCAACGACTACCGCCTGCTGCCACGCGAACGTGTGCTATGCCTGGCTGACGACGACGACTGCCGCCTGCTGCAGCTGGCCACGGTGCTGGCCGCCGGCAGCCAGGCCATCTGGCCCGCCAGCGCCGGGGCGCTGCGCGCCACATTGCCCGCCGCAGTGCAGGAGCGGATTATCTTGGCCGCAGATGCCATGGCCGCCGATTTCGACGCTGCACTGCATGGCACACATACCGACAGCCTTCTGACCATTCAACGGCAACTGGCCGAAAGGCCGGGCGCGCTGCTGGGTCTGGCCACAGTGCGGAACGAAGACCAAGCACTGGCCGCCCTGCTGCGCCTGGTATTGGAGCGCGCCGTCAGCATTAACACCACCGCCGCTGGCGGCAATGCCAGCCTGATGACCATGGCTTGAAGACCATCAAAGCAAAACAGCCTCCACGCGGCTCTGGGTCTGCGCGGGCAGCTATTATTGATATAGCGAACCAGGGCTCTTGAAGCACGAAAGGCGCGGCATATTTTCCTGCCGCGCCTTTTCTTTTTCTGTCCACCAACCGATTTAATAAAGCCTTAATTGAAGAATAATAAAATGGAAAGATTTTATTTTCAAATAGCCGCAGCAATTGAATTATCCAGATATTGCCGCCTCATTTGATTGACATCAAGGGAAGAAATCTTCGAATAAGAATAATCGAATCACGCAATAAAGAAAGAAGAGTATTTCCCGATGCCTGAAAATAGTTCTCCCGCTCGCCACAGCGCGCCACCCGCGGTGCAACAGGCCAAACGCACCTTCTTGCAAGACCTGGTCGGCCTGGCCACCGCCTTTGGCCTGACGGCTGCATCTGCTCCCGCCGCGGCCCTCACCCTGCCCGGCACCACGCAACCTCCGCGCCGCCCCGGCTTGGAAGGCAAGCGCTTCGGCATGCTGGTGGACCTGCGCAAGTGCATTGGCTGCCAGGCCTGCACCGTGAGTTGCTCGGTCGAGAACATGCCCCCCATCGGCCAATTTCGCACCACAGTGCTGCAGTACGAGGTCGACCGTCCCAACCAGCCTCCCGCCATGGTCAGCCTGCCGCGCCTGTGCAACCACTGCGAGGAGCCGCCCTGCATCCCCGTGTGCCCGGTGCAGGCCACCTTCCAGCGCACCGACGGCATCGTGCTGGTGGACAACGAACGCTGCGTGGGCTGCGGCTACTGCGTGCAGGCCTGTCCGTACGACGCGCGCTTCATCAACCACGAGACGCAGACCGCCGACAAATGCACGTTCTGCGAGCACCGCCTGGAGGTCGGCCTGCTGCCGGCCTGCGTGGAGAGCTGCGTGGGCGGCGCGCGCGTGATCGGCGACCTGAATGACCAGGGCAGCGAGATCCATCGCCGCATGGCAGAGCACCAGGACGAGATCAAGGTCCTGAAGCCCGACATGAAGACCGCGCCGCGTGTGTTCTACATCGGCCTGCCCGACGAATTCGTCAACGGCGTGGACGGCCAGGCCAGCGTGCGCCTGCTGGCCGAGCACTGAGCAAGGAGCCCGTCATGCAAATCATCGAACTTCTCACCCCGCACTACGAGGCCGCCTGGCTGCCCTGGGCCGTGCAGTACTTCTTCCTGGCCGGCGTGGCCACCGGTGGCGCGCTGCTGGCCGCGCTGTGCGCCTGGGGTGCCCGGGGCAGCCTGATGCGCCGCCTGCTGCCCGTGGCCGTGTTGACGCTGGCCGTCAGCGTGATCGCCGCCCCCGTGTCGCTGCTGGCCGACCTGCACCAGCCCGCGCGCTTCTGGCATTTCTACGCGCACTTCACGCCCTGGTCGTGGATGTCGGTGGGTGCGCTGCTGCTGCCGGTGTTCGTCACGCTCGGCGTGGCGTTCATCGCCAGCTGGTGGCTGGGCCGGGGGGGCTGGATGCGCGCGCTGGCGCCGCTGCTGGTGCTGTCGGCGCTGTCCATCACCTTCTACACCGGCGCGGAGATGATGGTCATCCGCGCCCGTCCGCTGTGGAACACGTTGTGGGTGCCCATCAACCTGGCGCTGACCGGCTGGCTGGCCACCGTGGGCGCGGCCTTCGTGCTGGAGCGCTTCCTGCCCGCCACGCTGCGCCCCGGCGCCGCCGCCCTGCAGCTGCTGCGCGGCATCGGCCTGGCCCTGGCCGCTGCGCTGGTGCTGGTGGCGCTGGCCTGGGCCGGCACCGGAATGGCGGGCCTGAACCGCTCGTTCGACGAGGCTCTGCGCCTGTTCCGCGACTTCCCCGTGTGGCGCCTGGCCATGCTGGGCTCGGCCGTGTTCGGCGCCGCCGTGGTGGGTGCACTGCTGCGCGGCCGCCACCGCCTGGGCGCCACCGGCTACACGCTGGTGCTGGGCCTGGGGCTGGCGGCCAGCGCCTGGGCCTTCCGCTGGGCGCTGTTCATGGGCGTGCAAGGCGTGCCCAAGTTCGGCGCGGGCCTGTACCTGTACCACATGCCGCTGGGCGGCGACGGCCTGATGGGTATGTTGGGCGTGGCCGGGCTGTGCGTGGCGCTGGTGGCCTTGGCCAGCTGGGCGCTGGAGCTGTTCCCGGCGCGCCAGGATGCAGCCCCCGCCCGCGCGTGACGCTCATTGATTCATAGCAAAACAGCCTCCAACCCAATACCAGCAAGCGCTAGTAGCTATAAAAACAGAAGCAAATCACTCGCTGCTGCGCTCGCCCGAGAGAGGATCTTCCATGTCCGACAAGAAACAACACCCCGCAAACGCTGGTGGCGCCGACGCCAGCCCAGAAATGAACCGCCGCCGCATGCTGCTGCGCGGCGGCGCCGTGGCCGGCGGCCTGGCGGCCTTTGCCGCCGGCTACGGCGAGACCGTGGCCAAGGGCGCCAAGGGCCTGGTCCAGGGCACTTCCGGCGTGGCCACGAAGAGCGCCACGCGAGGCAATTCGCTGACGCCCGAGTTCCGCATCGACCCCGTCACCGGCCTGCTCTCCACCCAGCCCGGCCAGGTGGTCAGCCCCAGCAGCTGCCTGGGCTGCTGGACGCAGTGCGGCATCCGCGTGCGCGTGGATACCGAGAACAACAAGATCCTGCGCGTGGCCGGCAACCCCTACCACCCACTGGCCACCACCCAGCACGCACCCATGGAAACGCCGGTGCGCGAGGTCTACGCCCTGCTGGGCGGCGACAACGGCCTGGAAGGCCGTGCCACCAGCTGCGCGCGCGGCTCTGCGATGTTCGAGCACCAGACCGCCCCACACCGCGTGCTGGCACCGCTCAAGCGCGTGGGCCCACGCGGCTCCGGCCAGTGGAAGACGATCTCCTTCGAGCAACTGGTCCAGGAGATCTGCGAGGGCGGCGACCTGTTCGGCGAGGGCCATGTGGACGGCCTGGCGGCCATCCGCGACGTCAAGACGTTGATCGACGCCGACAACCCGGAGTACGGCCCCAAGTCCAATCAGCTGCTGTTCACCGACGCCTCCAACGAAGGGCGCACGCCGCTGATCCGCCGCTTCGTCGGCCCGGCGTTCGGCTCAGTCAACTTCGCCAACCACGGCGCCTACTGCGGTCAGAGCTACCGCGTGGGCACGGCCGCGGCCCTGGGCAACATCCCCGGCATGCCGCACGGCAAGCCGGACTGGAAGAACTCGCGCTTCGGGCTGTTCCTGGGCACCGCGCCCGCGCAGGCAGGCAACCCCTTCCAGCGCATGGGCCGCGAGCTGGCCGAGGCCCGTTCGCGCGAGGACGACAGCTACCGGTATGTCGTCGTCTCGCCCGTGCTGCCCACCTCCTCGAGCCTGGCCGCCGGCGACAACAACCGGTGGATGCCCATCAAACCCGCCACCGACCTGGCCCTGGCCATGGCGCTGATCCGCTGGATCATCGACAACGAGCGCTACGACGCCACCTTTCTCACCCAGCCCGGCCCGGCCGCCATGGTCGCCGCGGGCGAAGCCAGCTGGAGCAACGCCACCCACCTGCTCATCAACGACGTGCAGCACCCACGCTACGGGCAGTTCTTGCGCGGCGCGGATCTGGGCCTGCCCCTGCCCGAGCCGGTGGACGAGAAGACCCCCGCCGAGGATGTGTACGTGGTGCAGGTGGCCGACGGCAGCGGCGGCTTCAAGCTGGTGCCCCACACCGTGGCCCAGGCGGCCGAGCTGGTGGTGGAGCGCGAGTTCACCCCGATCAAGGCCCCGGGCTCCACCGAGGAACCCACACCGGTGGCCGTCTGCACCGCCTTCGCCCGCCTGCGCGCGGAAGCGCGCCGCAAGACGCTGCAGGAATACTCGGACCTGTGCGGCGTGCCGGTGAAGGACATCGAAGACCTGGCGCGCGAATTCACCAGCCACGGCAAGCAGGCCGTGGCCAACTCGCACGGCGGCACCATGAGCGGCGCAGGCTTCTACACCGCCTACGCCATCGCCATGCTGAACAATCTTGTAGGCAACCTGAACGTCAAGGGCGGCTGGGTGCTGGACGCCGGCCCGTTCGGCCCTTTCGGGCCCGGGCCGCGCTACAACTTCGCGCAATTCGACGGCGCGGTGAAGGCCAGCGGGGTAGCCCTGTCGCGCACGCGCTTCCCGTACGAGAAGACCAGCGAATTCAAGCGCAAGAAGGAAGCCGGCCAGAACCCCTACCCCGCCAAGGCCCCGTGGTACCCGGCGCCGGGGGGCATGAGCAGCGAGATGCTGGCCGCCGGCCTTCTGGGCTACCCCTACCCGGTGAAGGCGTGGATCAACCACATGAGCAACCCGGTGTACGCCATCTGCGGCTTCGAGAACACCCTGCTGGACGCCATCAAGGATCCGAAGCGGCTGCCGCTGTTCGTCTCGGTGGACCCGTTCATCAACGAGACCTCGGCCCTGGCCGACTACATCGTGCCCGACACCGTCACCTACGAAAGCTGGGGCATCGGCGCCCCCTGGGCCGACGTGGTGGCCAAGAGCAGCACCGTGCGCTGGCCCGTGGTGGAGTCCGCCACCGCCAGGACGGCGGAGGGCAGGCCCGTGAGCTTGGAGAGTTTCCTCTTCGCCGTGGCCAAGCAGCTGCAGCTACCGGGCTTCGGCAAGAACGCCATGAGCACCAAGGAGGGCGAACCGCTCGACCTGGAAAGCGCCGAGGACTTCTACCTGCGCGGCATGTGCAACATCGCCTACCAGGCCGGCAAACCCGTGCCCGAGGCATCGGACGACGACATCGAGATCACGGGCCTGAAGCGCTGGATGCCCGACCTGGACCGGCGCCTGAAGCCCGAGGAAGTGCGCCGCGTGGCCATGGTGATGAGCCGGGGTGGCCGCTTCGACACGATCGAAGACGCATGGAAGGGCGAGCACATCAAGGCCGCGCACAAGTTCCCCGTGCAGATCTGGCACGAGGGCCTGGCCAAGATGCGCCACTCCATGACCGGCGAGCGCTACGCGGGCTGCCCCACCTGGTTTCCCACGCGCTTTGCCGACGGCAGCAGCATGCGCGAGCGCTTCACCGAACAAGACTGGCCGCTGACCATGAGCAGCTACAAGTCCAACCTGATGAGCAGCATGTCGATTGCCGCCAGCCGCCTGCGGCAGGTACACCCGCACAACCCCATCAGCCTGAACAAGGACGACGCCGCCAGGCTGGGCATCGCCAACGGCGACCCTATCGAGGTCAGCACCCCCGGCGCTCAGCTGCGGGGCGTGGCCCTGGTACGCGGCGGCATCGCCCAGGGCGCCATCGCCATCGAATACGGCTACGGCCACACCCAGCTGGGCGCCGCGGCCCACACCGTGGACGGCCAGCCCATGGCCCACAACCCGCAGCACGGCAATGGCGTGAACCTGAACCGCCTGGGCTTTGCCGACCCCACCCGGCCCGCCAAGGACAACGTGTGGATCGACTGGGTGTCGGGTGCGGTGGTGCGGCAGGGGTTGCCGGTGCGGGTGAGGAAGGTGTGACGCTGCTTTTTTGATGGCTGTTGGCGCCTGCCCGGCAAAGAACCAAGGGCATGATCTCCCCATGCACCTCCTGATCGTCGAGGACAACCCGCTCGTCGCCAGCGGCATCCGCGCCGGCCTGCTGCTGCACGGCATGCAGGCCGACGTCGCCCCCACCGCCGCCGCCGCCCAGGCCCACATGGACGCCCGCGCCTACGACGCCTGCGTGCTCGACCTGGGCCTGCCCGATGGCGACGGCATGACCCTGCTGCGCCGCTGGCGCGCCGCCGGCCTGGCCCTGCCGGTGCTCATCCTCACGGCGCGGGGCACGCTGCAGGACAAGATCGCCGGCTTCGAGCAAGGCACGGACGACTACCTGACCAAGCCTTTCGACCTGCCCGAGCTGGCCCTGCGCCTGCAGGCCCTGGTGCGCCGCGCCGGCGGGCGCGCCAGCGACCGGGTGCCGCTGGGCCCCGACTGCGAGATCGACCTGGCCGGCGCCGCCGTGTACCTGCACGGCGAACCGGTGGACCTGCCCCGGCGCGAATGGGCGCTGCTGGCCGCGCTGGTGCAGGCCGACGGGCGCGTGCTCAGCACCGCGCAGCTGCACGACCGCCTGTACGGGCTGGACGAAGACGTGGGCAGCAACACCGTCAACGTGCACGTGCACCACCTGCGCCGCAAGCTGGGCGCGGACATCATCGACACCGTGCGCGGCCAGGGCTTTCGCCTGGGCGTGCGCCACGGGCCGAGCGCCCCATGACCGACAACGCCCCCAACGGCAGCCGCAGCGAGGGCCACGCCCCGCGCATGAAGAGCCTGCGCCACCGTCTGGTGCTTGCCCTGGCGCTGGCGACTGGCGCGCTGTGGGCAGCGGTGGGCTGGTGGCGCGTGGGCGTGCTGCAGGGCGAGCTGGAGGCCATGCTGGACGAGCGCCTGGTGGCCTCGGCGCACATGGTGGCCAGCATCGTGCACCAGTTCCAGCCCGCGCCCGCGCCGGCCGCGCCGCTGGTCGACACCACCACGCAGCAGCAGCCGCAATTGCAGCAGCAGCTCCAGTCCGTCATCGCGCGCGACGGCGTGGCCTGCGAGGTCAGCCTGGTGCGCAGCGAGGTCGAAGTGCTGCCGATCGCCCGCACCGGCGACGCACCAGCGCATTCCACGCTGGGCGCGCCGGGCTTTGGCACCATCACCAAGGGCGGCAAGGCCTGGCGCACCTACGTGCTGCAGGACGGCGAGCTGCGCGTGGCCACCTCCGACCGGCTGGACCTGCGTGCGCAGCTGACGCAGTCCGCTATGCGCTCGCTGGTGCTGACCTTCACCGTGGCGCTGGCCGGCGTGTGGTTGTTGGTGTGGCTGTTGGTCACGCGCGGCCTGGGCCCACTGGCGCGGCTGCAGCAGGAGCTGCGCCAGCGCCAGCCCCAGGCCACCGAGCCGGTGCGCGCCGGCCAGGACGTGCGCGAGCTGCGGCCCCTGGTGGACAGTCTGAACGCACTGCTAGCGCGCGCTCGCAGCGCCATCGAGCACGAACGCCGCTGGACGGCCGACGCCGCGCACGAGCTGCGCACGCCTCTGACCGCCATCAAGACCCAGGTGCAGGTGGCGCAGCTGGCGCTGGCCACGCCCGGTCGCGATGCCGTGGCCCACGAGGCCCTGGACGCCGCGCTGCAGGGCATCGCCCACATGCACGGCACGCTGGAGCAGCTGCTGCAGCTGGCCCGCGTGGAGGGCGCCGCCGGGCCCGAAGGCGAGCACAGCACGCCCGCCGCGGCCATCGCCCAGGCGCTGGAGCGGGCCGTGCAGCAGTCGCGCCAGCGCGCGCTGCACGAGCGCGGCACCGCCCCGGCCGTTCAAGTGCACTGCCAGCCGCCCGCGCAGGACCCCTCCTGGCAGCGCGCCAGCATCGCCGTGCCCGCCGCGCTGCTGGCCAGCGCCATCGGCAACCTGCTGGACAACGCCCTGCGCCACCACGCCGGCGACGCGCCGGTGGAGTGCGCGCTGGCCTTGTTGCCCGGCAACGGCGGCGATGTGCCGGGCTTCGTCGAAATCACCGTGCGCGACCACGGTCCCGGCCTGACCGAGGACGAGTGCGCGCAGGCCACGCGGCGCTTTTGGCGCAAAGGTGCCAGCAGCAGCACCGGCAGCGGCCTGGGTCTGACCATCGCGCGGCGCATCGCGGAAAGCGGCGACGGCAGCCTGCAGCTGGCGCCTGCCCAACCCGGCCTGCAGGCGCGCCTGCGCTGGCCGCTGCGCCAGCACCCCACGCCATGACGCCCGGCTGACGGCGCGAGACCGACCTTCACACCATGCTTTCTTCTCCCATGCTCGTCCTCGGGCCCCTGGTCCTGCCCTGGGCCGGCGTCATCGTGCTGGCCGCCTGGCTGATCGCCAGCACGCTGCACGACCGCAGCGCGCGCCGCGCCGGCCTGCCGCCGGGCCCGCACGCCTGGGTGCTGGCGCTGCTGGCACTGGCCGCCGCACGCCTGGGCTTCGTGCTGCAGTACGGGCGCGAATACGCCGGCGCGCCGTGGACGGCGCTGGACATCCGCGACGGCGGCTGGTCCGCCGGCTGGGGATTGCTGGCCGGAGCGCTGTACGTGCTGGCCTTGTGGCTGCGCCGCAATCCCTGGCGCCGACCCGTGGCGCTGGCCGCCACCGTGGGCGCCGGCCTGTGGCTGGCCGGCTCCGGCGCGCTGCAGCTGGCACAGCCGGCCGCGCCGACCGCCCTGCCCGCCTGGCAAGGCGTGGCGCTGGATGCACGCACGGTGCAGCTGCCCGCGCTGCAGGGCCGGCCGGTGGTCATCAACCTGTGGGCCAGCTGGTGCCCGCCGTGCCGGCGCGAGATGCCGGTGCTGCTGCGCGCGCGGGCCGACAACCCGGAAGTGCGCTTTCTATGGGTCAACCAGGGCGAGGCGCCCGAGACCGTCGTCGGCTTTGCCGCCGCCCAGCAGCTACCGCAGGCCGATGTGGTGCTGGACCAGTCCTCGCAGTTGGGCGCCCTGCTGGGCCACCGGGCGCTGCCGACCACGCTGTTCTACGACGCCCGCGGCGCGCTGGTGGCGGTGCGCAGCGGCGAGCTGTCGGCCGCCACGCTGGCGCAGCATCTGCGGCTGACTGCCCAGCCGCTCTCAAAAGAATAGCTGCTGGCGCTTACAGTTCGTCGTTTTCAGGCATTTTTCTGCCTCAAAGCTCTGCTGGATCAGCGCAGGCAGCTATATCTTCTATAGCGATCGCCCACTGACCGCGGGCACGCCAGGCCTCAGGGCTTGTCCTTCACGCCCAGCCGGTCGAACAGCCCGCCGCTGGGTCCTTCCACGCCGGCGCCCGCGCCGCCCGCCTTTTGCACCGCCGCCAGGAAGTGCGCCATGGCCTCGGCCGCGCGGCTGCTCTGCTCTCCGCTGTTCACATATTCATCCACACCGGCGCCATCGGCGGTGTACACCCGCATCCAGACGCGCTGGGCATAGGCCAGCCGGTCCACCAGCCGCAGCGGCACGTCGAAGCGGCTCATGCCGTCCTGCACATTGGCCTGGCTGGAGCGCAGGCGCACCACTTCCGATCCGCCGATGTGCACGTCCGCGCCTGTCACGGGCGACTGCACGCCGGGCAGGCCGATAGCCAGCTCCGCCTGGCCCGCCCGGGCGCTGCTCCAGGACGCAGCCAATACCGGGCAGCGCGCCCCGCGCTCGCAGGCCAGCCGGTCAGGTGCGACGGACACGGTCTTGGCGCCATCGGCTGCCACATCCTGGCGCACCTGCGGCACGAGCGACTCGCGGCTGGCGCAGCCTGCCAGCAGCAACGCCGTCAGGGCCGCGCCCCAGGCGGCGGTGGGTAGTGGGTTCATGCGTTTCTCTCCGTTGATTCGTGAGGGGGTGGCCGCCGACCGGGCGGCATGCCAAAGCCGCAAGCCTACTCTGCGCGCGGGCCCAAACGCGGCAGCAGCTTCACATAGGCCAGTTCGCCAACCAGTTCCACCAGCGTCTGCGCCACGATCACGGCGGGGACCAAGGGCACGGCACCCGGAATGGCCAGCCCCAGCGGCAGCACCACCAGCGAATTGCGCGTGGCGCTGCTAAATGCCACGGCCCGGCCCTGGCCCGAGGGCAGGCGCCAGGCGCGCGCCACGGCCCAACCCAGCAGCGGCGCGGCGACGGCAAAGGCCACGTAAACCGGCACCACGACCCGCACGGCGCCCAGCGCCAGGCCCAGCTGCGGCGCCACGGCCGCCACGACCACGAACAGCACGGCGGCCGTGGCCGGCACGGGCATGAGGCCCAGGGCGCGGGCCAGGCGCATGCCCGGACGGGATCGCGCCGCCCACGCCTGGCACACCGCCGCCAGCGCCAGCGGCACGGCGATCAGCCAGACAAAGGCCTGCAGGAACGGCCCCCAGCGCACCAGCCCGGCGGCCTCGTCGCCCAGGAACGCGCCCAGGAACGCGCCCAGGAACACCGGCAGCAGCAGCATCTGCGCTGCCAGCAGCACCGGCGTTGCAGCCAGCAGCGACCGGGCATCCGCACGCCCCAGGTGCGCGAACGTCACCACATAGTCGATGCAGGGCGCCAGCAGTACCAGCAGCACTCCGGTGCGCAGCATCGGATCGGCCGGCAGCCAGGGCGTGAGGGCGAACACCAGCAGCGGTACGGCCACGAAGTTGGCCGCCAGCAGCGCCCCGAGAAAGCGCGCGTTCGCCACACCCTGGCGCAGCTCCGTCAGCGGCACCTGCAAGAAGGTGACGAACAGCATGAAGGCCAGCAGCGGGTCAATGGCCGGCGTCAGCGCCGCCGTGGCCGGCACCCGCCAGGCCAGCACGCCGGCCAGGGCCACCGCGGCGAAGTAGACGGAGACCTGACGCGTTTCGAGCAGATCTCGCAGGCGGGTCGGGGTCACGGCAGAAGGGTTTTATCTGCGCCCGCCGTCCGGGCGGGGGGAGTTCACTCCCACTCGATGGTCGCTGGCGGCTTGCTCGACACGTCGTAGGTCACGCGATTGATGCCGCGCACCTCGTTGATGATGCGGCTGGACACGCGCTTGAGCAGCGCGTACGGCAGCTCGGCCCAGTCGGCGGTCATGAAGTCGGTGGTCTGCACGGCACGCAGCGCGACGACGTAGTCATAAGTGCGGCCATCGCCCATCACGCCGACGCTCTTCACCGGCAGGAAGACGGTGAAGGCCTGGCTGGTCAGCTCGTACCAGCTCTTGCCCGTGGCCGGGCCCACCGTCCCCCGCAGCTCTTCGATGAAGATGGCGTCGGCGCGGCGCAGCAGGTCGGCGTATTCCTTCTTCACCTCGCCCAGGATGCGCACGCCCAGGCCGGGGCCGGGGAAGGGATGGCGGTAGACCATCTCGCGTGGCAGGCCCAGGGCCAGGCCCAGCTCGCGCACTTCGTCCTTGAACAGGTCGCGCAGGGGCTCCAGCAGCTTCAGGCCCAGCTGCTCAGGCAGGCCGCCCACGTTGTGGTGGCTCTTGATGGTCACGGCCTTCTTGGACTTGGCGCCGCCGGACTCGATCACGTCTGGGTAAATGGTGCCCTGCGCCAGGAACGTGACGCCCTTGTGCCCTCCTCCGGCAGCCTTGAGCTTCTCGGCTTCGGCCTTGAACACGTCGACGAACAGGCCGCCGATGATCTTGCGCTTTTGCTCGGGCTCGCTGACCCCGGCTAGCTTGCCCAGGAACAGCTCGCTTGCATCCACGCGGATGACGCGGGCGTGCAGCTTGCCGGCAATCATGTCCATAACCATGTCGCCCTCGTGCAGGCGCAGCAGGCCGTGGTCCACGAACACGCAGGTCAGCCGGTCGCCGATGGCACGGTGGATCAGGGCCGCCGCCACGCTGGAGTCCACGCCGCCGGACAGGCCCAGCAGCACTTCTTCGTCACCCACCTGCTCGCGGATGCGCGCCACGGCCTCGTCCACGTAGTTGCCCATGACCCAGTCGGCCCGCGCGCCGCAGATCTCCAGCACGAAGCGCGACAGCAGTGCCGCGCCCTGCGGGGTGTGCGTGACCTCGGGGTGGAACTGCACGGCGTAGTAGTGCCGCGCCTCGTCGGCCATGCCGGCGATGGGGCAGGACGCGGTGGAGGCCATCAGCTTGAAGCCCGGCGGCAGCTCGGTGACCTTGTCGCCGTGGCTCATCCAGACTTTAAGCATGCCGTGGCCCTCGGGCGTGGCGAAGTCCTGGATGTCCTTGAGCAGCGCCGTGTGGCCGTGCGCGCGCACCTCGGCGTAGCCGAACTCGCGGCTGTGCGAGCCCTCGACCTTGCCGCCCAGCTGCGTGGCCATGGTCTGCATGCCGTAGCAGATGCCCAGCACGGGCAGGCCCAGCTCGAACACGGCATCGGGCGCACGGTCGTCCACCTCGTACACGCTGGCATGGCTGCCCGACAGGATCACGCCCTTCAGCCGCCCGTCGGCGGCGAACTGGCGCACCCAGTCGCTGGACACGTCGCACGGATGCACCTCGCAATACACCTGTGCCTCGCGCACGCGCCGGGCGATGAGCTGGGTGACCTGCGAGCCAAAGTCGAGGATGAGGATCTTGTCGTGTTGCATGGTGGCTGGTCCCCGGGAGGGAGGGAGAAAGAAAGACAAAGGCCCGAAGGCCTGGGGTGGCTTCGGGCCTGTGGTTGGCGCTGCGCTCAGTCCGCGCGGTAGTTGGGCGCTTCCTTGACGATCTGCACGTCGTGCACGTGCGACTCGCGGATGCCGGCAGCGGTGATCTCCACGAACTCGGCCTTGTCGTTCATCTCGGCGATGGTGGCGCAGCCGCAGTAGCCCATGGCCGCGCGTACCCCGCCAGCCATCTGGAACACGATGGAGACCATGGAGCCCTTGTAGGGCACGCGGCCTTCGATGCCCTCGGGCACCAGCTTGTCGGCGTTGGGGTTGCCGGTGGTGGCTTCCTGGAAGTAGCGGTCGGCGCTGCCCTGCTGCATGGCGCCGATGGAGCCCATGCCGCGGTAGCTCTTGTAGCTGCGGCCCTGGTACAGGATGACCTCGCCGGGCGCCTCTTCGGTGCCGGCGAACATGCCGCCCATCATCACTGTGGATGCGCCCGCCGCGATGGCTTTGGCGATGTCGCCCGAGAAGCGGATGCCGCCATCGGCAATCAGCGGCACGCCCGTGCCCTTGAGGGCCGTGGCCACGCTGTCGATGGCCATGATCTGCGGCACGCCCACGCCCGCGACGATGCGCGTGGTGCAGATGGAGCCCGGGCCGATGCCGACCTTCACGGCGTCGGCGCCGGCTTCGGCCAGCGCCAGCGCGGCGGCACCGGTGGCGATGTTGCCGCCGATCACCTCGACCTGCGGGTAGTTCTGCTTGACCCAGCGCACACGATCGATCACGCCCTTGGAGTGGCCGTGCGCGGTGTCCACCACCAGCGCATCGACGCCTGCCTTGACCAGCAGGTCCACGCGCTCCTCGGTGCCCGGGCCCACGCCCACGGCGGCGGCCACACGCAGGCTGCCGGCGGCGTCGCGCGCGGCGTTGGGGAAGATGGTCTGCTTGTTGATGTCCTTGACGGTGATCAGGCCCTTCAGTTCGAAGGCGTCGTTCACCACCAGCAGGCGCTCGAGCTTGTGGCGGTTGAGCAGCGCCTTGGCCTGCTGGGGCGTGGTGCCGTCTTTTTCGTTGACGGTGATGAGCTTCTCGCGCGGGGTCATGATCTCGCGCACCTTGACGTCGTAGCGCGTCTCGAAGCGCACGTCGCGGCTGGTGACGATGCCCACCACCTTGCCGCCATCGCACACCGGAAAGCCGGAGATGCCCAGGTTCTCCGACAGCTCCAGCACCTGCAGCACGGTGTGCTCGGGCGTGATGACCACCGGGTCATGCACCACGCCGGATTCGTGGCGCTTGACCTTGGAGACTTCGGCGGCCTGCTGCTCGGCCGTCATGTTCTTGTGGATGACGCCAATGCCTCCCTCCTGCGCGATGGCGATCGCCAGGCGCGCCTCGGTCACGGTGTCCATGGCGGCGGACACCAGGGGCAGGTTCAGGGAGATGTTGCGCGTGAAGCGCGTGGCGAGAGAGGTGTCCTTGGGCAGGACCTGGGAGTACGCCGGCACCAGCAACACATCGTCGAAGGTGAGCGCTTTTCCGAGTAGGCGCATGTGATCAAGCTCCAAAAAAAGGATTGTACCCGCCGTGCGACAGCTCCGTGGCTGGCCGCCGAGCGCGCGGCTACACTGGCCCGCTATGAAACGCAAACAGCTTTTCCTGCTCGCGCTGGCCTGCACCTGGGCCCTGGGCGCATCGGCGCAGTGGCAGTGGGTGGACAAGGACGGCCGCAAGGTCTTCAGCGACCGCCCGCCACCGCAGGACGTGCCGGACAAGAACATCCTGAAGCAGCCCACGCTGCGCGGCACACTGCCCGCTGCGGCTTCCGCGGCCGCCGCATCCACCACGGCGCAGCAAGACGAAGCGGCACCGGCCGCGGCCGCTGCTTCCGCCCCTTCCGCCGGGCGCGACCAGCAGCTGGAGGACAAGAAGGCCAAGGCCGAAGCCGCCGAGGCCGCGCGCAAGCAGGCCGAGGAGAAAGCCCAGGCCGAGCGCCAGGCCAAAGCCCGCGCCGAGAACTGCGCCCGCGCCCGCCAGTCCAGCGCCACGCTGGCTTCCGGCATACCGATGGCGCACGTCAACGCCCAGGGCGAGCGCGGCTTCATGGACGAGGCCACGCGTGCTGCCGAGCTGCGCCGGGCCCAGGCCATCATGGCATCGGACTGCAAATAAACGGCGCTGGCTACGCGCCGCCCCGCCCCAGCGAGCCACTGCCCTGCAGTGGCTTTTTCGTGGGCGAGAGGTTGTCTCAGTAGCCCTGCTTGGCGCCGGGGCGGCGCCGGGCAAACAGCCCCGCGGCGCGCGCGCCCTGGCTGGCAAAGCGCTGGCGCCGGGCGATCTTGGGGTCTACGGTCAGGGCGCGGCAGCATTCCACACGGTCGCCGTCGCGCAGCACGTCGCCCGGCTCAGCGCTGCGACCCCAGATGCCCAGAGCCAGCGCCACCAGATCCGCCTGCTGCAGCCCGGCGGCCTCCAGGGCGTGGGACACGGTGGCGCCAGGGGGCAGCCGTAGCTCCCACTCCCGCACCTGGCCCGGCTGCAGCGATGCGCTCACGGTCACCCGCAGCGAGGCATCAGCCATAGACCTGCTCGGCGCGCTTGATGAAGGCGTCGACCAACGTGGCGGCGATGCGGTCGAATACCGGGCCGACCAGGGCCGCCAGCGTGCGGCTGTCGAAGCCGTAGCGCAGAGTCAGCTCGACCTTGCAGGCGCGCTGCGTGCCGTCGCCCACGGGGTGGAACTGCCAGTCGCCGTCCAGTTGAGAGAACGGGCCTTCGACCAGCTCCATCTTCACGCGCCGGCCGGCCTCGTGCGTGTTGCGGGTGACGAAGGACTTCTTGATTCCCCCGAGGGCGATGCCGACCTCGGCCGTCATGCCGGTCTCATGCTCGGTCAGCACGCGGGCGTGGTCGCACCAGGGCAGAAACTGCGGATAGCGCGCCACGTCGGTGACCAAGGCAAACATTTCTTCGGGGCTGTACCAGATCAGGACGGACTTGTTGACGGTTTTCATGAGGAGGCTGGGTGCTGGGATACGCCCCCTAAAATCGACGGCGCGAGACGACAAGCATTGTAGGGAAGGCGTTTGAATCTTCCGGTCCGCGCCTCATCTACGACACCCATGGCCAAGAAACCTGATCCATCGCCCCGCATCGCCGAAAACAAAAAAGCGGCCTACAACTATTTCTTCGAGGAACGCCACGAGGCCGGCATGGTGCTGCACGGCTGGGAAGTCAAGGCGCTGCGCGAGGGCAAGGCGCAGCTGACCGACGGCTATGTGGTCATCAAGGAAGGCGAGCTGTTTTTGATCGGCTGCCAGATCAACCCGCTCAAGACCGCCTCCACCCACGTCAGCCCGGACGCCGCGCGCACCAAGAAGCTGCTGATGCACAAGGACGAGATCCGCCGCCTGATCGGCAAGGTGGAGCAAAAGGGCTACACCCTGGTGCCGCTCAAGCTGTATTGGAAGGACGGGCGCGCCAAGTGCGAGATCGCCCTGGCCAAGGGCAAGGCCGAGCACGACAAGCGCGACACCATCAAGGAGCGCGAGGGCAAGCGCGAGGTGGAGCGCGTCATGAAGAGCCGCCACCGCTGAGCGAAGCAAAACGGCCTTTTCTCCGACACGCTCGACCGTACGGCCGCTCCACACTGCAGTGTTTTCACACAGGAGCGTGCCATGAAATCTCTCGCAACCGTGCTGATGGCCAGCGCACTGCTGGCAGGCTGTGCCAACGGTGTGTTCTCGCATAAGACGGACACCGCGGCGCCCGACATGCCGACCCGCGCGGCCGATGGGCGCCTGATTGGTCCGAACGGCAACACTCTCTACACCTACGCCAAGGACAGCCAGGGAATGTCGGTCTGCAACGACCAGTGCGCTACCAACTGGCCGCCCCTGACCGTGGCGCCCAACGCCCGGCCCATGGGCGACTACACCATCGTTACGCGCGCCGATGGCACGCGTCAGTGGGCGTACAAGGGTCAGCCGCTGTATTACTTCGTGAAGGACACGCGCGCCGGCGACATGACCGGCGAAGGCGTCGGCGGCAACTGGCGCACAGTGCGCCCCTGACCCTGGGGCGCGAGTAGCGCGCAAAGGGCCACGCCAGCCGGCGTGGCCTTTTTTCGCGTCAGCGCAGCGCCGCCAGCGGGTGGGCGTGCGCCGGCCAGGGGCTCTGGAAAAACGCCTGCACCAGCTCGGCCGGCACGTCTTCGACGCGCGCGGGGTTCCACTTCGGGGCATGGTCCTTGTCCACGGCCAGGGCGCGGATGCCCTCCACCGTCTCGCTTTGGCCCGGGCGCAGGTAGAAGCAGTGGCGCACCATGTCGCGCTCCATGCGCAGGTCATCGGCCAGGTCCATGCCGCGGGCGCGGCGGATTTGCTCCAGCACCACGTGCAGCATCAGCGGCGAGCGCTTGCGCAGCATCTGTGCCGTGGCGCGCTCCCATTCACCGTCGGCCGCCTCCAGCGCCTGCACGATGGCAGTAGCGTCGGGCAATGCAAAATACTGGTCAATTTGGGCTCTAGCGCTTACCTGGCCTGCGCCAGCAGCTATAAATTTCGAAGCAACAAAGTCCTGCACGGCTTGGCCGCTGGCGAACTGCAGGGTGCCCAACGCCTCCCACACGCCCACCTGCTGGTCCGCAGGCAGCAGGCCGTCGGCCAGTTGGAAGGCGATGGCGTCCGCTGCGCCGATGGTCTCGCCCGTCAGGGCCAGCCATTCGCCCACGCGCCCCGGACAGCGCGACAGGAAGTAGCCGCCGCCCACGTCGGGGAACAGGCCGATGATGGTCTCGGGCATGGCCATCTTGGTGCGCTCGGTGACGATGCGCAGGCTGCCGCCCTCGCTGATGCCCATGCCGCCGCCCATGACGATGCCGTCCATGAAGGCGATGTAGGGTTTGCCGAAGGTGTGGATCAGGTGGTTGAGGGCGTATTCCTCGGTGAAGAAGTCCTCCAGCTCGGGGTTGCCCGTGCTGCCCGCGGCGTGCAGGAAGCGGATGTCGCCGCCCGCACAGAAGGCCCCGAAGGCGCCCTCGCGCCCATTGCCGCGGATGGCCACGGCCAGCACCTTGTCGTCGTGCTGCCAGGCCAGCAGCGCAGCCATCAGGTCGCGCACCATGGCCAGCGACAGCGCGTTCAGCGCCTTGGGCCGGTTCAGCGTGATGCAGCCGACCTGCCCCCGCACCTCGGCCACGATCTCGCCGCTCTTCATCTCCATCGTCATTGTTGTTGCTCCTTCCATCCAAGCAGTTCGTTGAAAACCAGTGCGGCGATGACCAGCGTGCCGCCCATCAAAACGGCGGCCGCCGGCTTCTCGCCCGCGCCCACCCAGGTCAGCAGGATGCCGAAAATGACCTCCAGCAGGCCCAGCAGGGCAATCTCGGGCGCCTTGAGCACGCGCCCGCAATAAACCACCAGCACGCAGGGGATGGCCAGCTGCACCAGGCCCAGCAGGGCCAGCAGCGCCAAGTCGCGCCCCGAAGCGGCAAACGGCAGCGCCCAGGGCAGCGTGGCCAGCGCCGACAGCGCCGCGCCGATGAACACCGCCGGCACCAGGTCCACCGCGTGGCCCTGCGTCTGGGCGCGCTGCACCACCGTCCAGTTGACGGCGGCGGCCACCGGAATGCACAGCGCCACGGCCAAGCCCAGGGGTGACAGGTTGCCAACCTCGGCTCCGTACATCCAGACGATGCCGGCGCCCGCCATGGCAATGGCGCACCAGGTGCGCGGCGCAATGCGGTGCCCGATGAACACCCGCGCCAACAGGGCGGTGAGCAGTGGCCCGGCGGCCATGGTAACCAGCACGTTGGCCACGGGCATGAGGGTGATGCCGACCATGAAGGCGGTGAACATCACGCTCCAGCACCCACCCGACAGCCACAGCGGCGCGCTGGCGCGCAGCACCGGCGCGAAGGCCGCTCGCCCGCGCAGGGCGGGCAGGATCACGGTCAGCGACAGCAGCATGAAGAAGCTGCGCCAGAAGGTGATCTCGAAGCTGCGTGCCTGCTCCAGGTGGCGCGTGACGACGCCGGCGATCGACCACATGAGCGCGGCGGCAGCCATCAGCCAGACCGCGCGGCCATGCGTGAGGCCGGCGGGCGTGGTGGCAGGAGGAACGGTCAGCGTGCCGTCCACGGCATCAGGCGCTTTCGCGGCTGGCGCGCTTGCGCTCGTGTTCCTTCAGGTGGCGCTTGCGCAGGCGGATGCTCTTGGGCGTGATCTCCACCAGCTCGTCGTCCTCGATGAACTCCACACCGTACTCCAGCGTCAGGTCGATGGGCGGCGTGATCTTGATGGCGTCTTCCTTGCCGCTGACGCGGAAGTTGGTCAGCTGCTTGGTGCGCGTGGCGTTCACCACCAGGTCGTTGTCGCGGTTGTGCACGCCGACGATCATCCCTTCGTACACCGGGTCGCCGGCCTTGACGAACATGCGGCCGCGGTCGTCCAGCTTGCCCAGGGCATAGGTGAAGATCTCGCCATCGTCCATGCTGATCAGCACGCCGTTCTTGCGCCCGCCAATGTCGCCCTTGTGCGGCTCGTAGCTGTCGAAGATGTTGCTGATCAGGCCCGAGCCACGCGTCAGGTTCAGGAATTCGTTGGTAAAGCCGATCAGGCCGCGCGCCGGGATGCGGTATTCCAGGCGCACGCGCCCGCGGCCGTCCGGCTCCATGTTCACCAGTTCGCCCTTGCGCTCGCCCAGGGCCTGCATCACGCCGCCCTGGTGGCCTTCCTCGATGTCGGCGGTGACCAGCTCGATGGGCTCACAGCGTTCGCCATCGATGTCCTTGAAGACCACGCGCGGCTTGCTGACGGCCAGCTCATAGCCCTCGCGGCGCATCTCTTCCAGCAAGATGGTCAGGTGCAGCTCGCCGCGGCCGGCGACCTCGAACACACCGTCCTCGTCGGTTTCCTTCACGCGCAGCGCCACGTTGGAGCGCAGCTCCTTTTGCAGCCGGTCCCAGATCTGGCGGCTGGTGACGAACTTGCCTTCGCGACCGGCCAGCGGCGAGGTGTTGACGGCGAAGTTCATGGTCAGCGTCGGCTCGTCGATCTTGAGCATGGGCAGCGGATTCGGATTCGCCGGGTCGGTCAGCGTCTCGCCAATGCCCACGTTCTCAATGCCGTTGATAAGCACGATCTCGCCCGGGCCAGCTTCGCTGACCTGCACGCGGTCCAGGCCCTGAAACTGGTGGATCTGGTTGACGCGGCCCTTGTAGCTGTCGCCGTCCACGCCGTGCATGACCAGCACATCCTGGCCGGCCTTCAGCACGCCCGAGTTGATGCGGCCCACGCCGATGCGGCCCACGAAAGTGGAGTAGTCCAGCGCCGAGATCTGCAGCTGCAGCGGCGCGCCGGCATCGCCGCCGGCCACGGGCACATGCTTGAGGACGGTGTCGAACAGCGCCGACATGTCCTCGCCCCACTGCTCGCCCGGCTGACCCTGCTCCAGCGCACTCCAGCCGTTGATGCCGGAGGCGTAGACCACGGGGAAGTCCAGCTGCTCGTCGGTCGCGCCCAGCTTGTCGAACAGGTCGAAGGCGGCGTTCACCACCTTGTCGGGGTTGGCGCCAGGCTTGTCCACCTTGTTGACCACCACGATGGGCTTGAGGCCCAGGGCCAGGGCCTTCTTGGTCACGAAGCGCGTCTGGGGCATGGGGCCTTCCTGCGCGTCGATCAGCAGCACCACGCCGTCCACCATGGACAGCGCACGCTCCACCTCGCCGCCGAAGTCCGCGTGGCCGGGCGTGTCCAGGATGTTGATGTGCGTGCCCTTCCACGAGGCGGCGCAGTTCTTGGCCAGGATGGTGATGCCGCGCTCACGCTCGATGGCGTTGTTGTCCATGACCGTGTCCACGACTTTCTCGTGGGCGGCAAAGGTGCCCGACTGGCGCAGCAGCTGGTCCACCATGGTGGTCTTGCCATGGTCGACGTGGGCAATGATGGCGATGTTACGGATTTGTTTGCTCATAACGTTGGTGCTGTCTGTGTTCAATGTGCCGCGCTCAAGGGGGTGTTGTGATCGGCGCGCGGCGCGCCTTGAAGGATTTGCTGGATCTCCAGCGGGCTGAGCAACCGGTCGGGGATCAACTCGCCGCCGCGCACGTGGGCCACGCCCAGCAGTGCGTGCGGCTGCTCGGCGTACACCGCCACGGCCGGCGCGTCGGGCCAGGGCCCGCGCCGGCGCAGCCCCGACAGGAAGCGGCCGGCCTCCTGCTCGTCCAGCGTGATGGTGGCGTGGCCGGCCAGCAGTGTCTGCGCCGGCTGCACCTGGGCCAGGCGCTGGTCCTCGTCCATGGCCTGCAGCTGCTCCAGGGTGATGCAGCGCTCCACGCCGAGGCCGCCGGTGTCAATGCGCCGCAGAAACACCAGGTGCGCGCCACAGCCCAGGGCTTGGCCGATGTCCTCGCCCAGCGTGCGGATGTAGGTGCCCTTGCTGCAGGTCACTCTTATTTTGATAGCTGCTTGCGCTTGATCTGTCTGCGTTAGAGCCAGATTCAGCTTGAAAATCTCGACATCGCGCGCGGGCCGCTCCACCTCCAGACCGGCACGCGCGTATTCATACAGCGCGCGCCCATCCTTCTTCAGGGCGCTGTGCATGGGAGGCACCTGGCGGATGGGACCAGTGAACTGCGCCTGCACGGCGGCCAGCCGCTCGGGGGTGAGCTGGGCCGGGTCGACCTGGCGCTGCTCGCGCACCTGTCCTTCAGCGTCGCCCGTGGTGGTGGTGGTGCCCAGCAGGGCGATGGCCTCGTACGTCTTGGGTGCGTCCAGCTGCAGGGCGCTGAACTTGGTGGCCGCGCCAAAGCACAGTGGCAGCACGCCCGAGGCCAGCGGGTCGAGCGTGCCGGTGTGCCCGGCCTTCTCGGCGCGCAGCAGCCATTTGGCCTTTTGCAGGGCGTCGTTACTTGACAAGCCCAGGGGCTTGTCCAGCAGCAGCACTCCGTGCACCGGGCGCCGCTGCACCCGGATGCGGGGAGCGCGCGTGGTCATCGTTCGTCGTCGTCCTTGGAACGCGAGGCCACGGCGCGCGCGATCAGCGCGTTCATGTCGGCCGCGCGCTCGGGCGTGCGGTCGTACACGAAGTGCAGCGTGGGCACGGTGTGGATATGCAATCGCTTGAACAGGCCGTTGCGCAGAAAGCCCGCGGCCTGGTTCAGCGCCTCCTGCGTGCCGTCGGCATCGCCCACGAGCACGCTGAAGAAGACCTTGGCGTGCGCGTAGTCGGGCGTGACCTCCACGGCCTGCAGGGTGACCATGCCGATGCGCGGGTCCTTCAGCTCGCGGATCAGTTCGGTCAGATCACGCTGGATCTGGTCCGCGACCTTGAAGCTGCGATTGGGCGTGGAGGACTTCTTCGCTGCCATGGCTTACAGGGTCCGCGCGATTTCCTTGATGTCGAAGAACTCCAGCTGATCACCCTCGCGGATGTCGTTGTAGTTCTTGAGCTTGATACCGCACTCGAAGCCTTCGCGCACTTCCTTGACGTCGTCCTTCATGCGGCGCAGCGATTCCACCTCGCCCGTGTAGATGACCACGTTGTCGCGCAGCAGGCGGAAGCGTGCATTGCGGTGCACAAAGCCCTGCGTGACGTAGGAGCCGGCCACCGTGCCAATCTTGGAGGCGACGAACACCGTGCGGATCTCGGCCATGCCGATGATTTCCTCGCGCTGCTCGGGGGCCAGCATGCCGGACATGGCCACCTTCAGCTCTTCCACGGCGTCGTAGATGACGCCGTAGTAGCGCAGGTCCACACCATGCGCTTCGGCCAGCTTGCGCGCGCCGGCATCAGCGCGCACGTTGAAGCCGATGACGATGGCCTTGGAGGCCAGTGCCAGGTTCACGTCGGACTCGCTGATGCCGCCCACGCCGGCATACACCAGTTGCACCTTGACCTCGTCGGTCGAGAGCTTGACCAGCGACTGGCCCAGAGCTTCCTGCGAGCCTTGCACGTCCGCCTTGATGATGATGGGCAGGTGCTGCACCTCGCCCGCCTGCATGTCGGCGAACATGTTCTCCAGCTTGGCTGCCTGCTGCTTGGCCAGCTTGGTGTTGCGGAACTTGCCGGCACGGTAGGTGGCGATTTCGCGGGCACGGCGCTCGTCGGCCAGCACCATGAAGTCGTCGCCGGCCTGGGGCACTTCGGTCAGACCCTGGATTTCCACCGGGATGGACGGGCCAGCTTCCTTGCTGGAGCGGCCGTTCTCGTCGGTCATGGCGCGCACGCGGCCATAGGTCTGGCCAGCCAGCACGATGTCGCCGACCTTGAGCGTGCCGGACTGCACCAGAACCGTGGCCACGGGGCCGCGGCCCTTGTCCAGCTGCGCCTCGATGACCAGGCCCTTGGCCAGAGCGTCGACCGGGGCCTTGAGCTCCAGCACCTCGGCCTGCAGCAGCACCTGCTCCAGCAGCTCGTCGATGCCCATGCCGGTCTTGGACGACACCGCCACGAAGGGCGAGTCGCCGCCGTATTCCTCGGGCACCACTTCCTCGGCCACCAGCTCCTGCTTGACGCGCTCGGGGTTGGCCTCGTGCTTGTCGGACTTGGTGATGGCGACCACGATGGGAACACCCGCCGCCTTGGCGTGCTTCACGGCTTCGCGGGTCTGCGGCATCACGCCGTCGTCGGCCGCGCAGACCAGGATGACGATATCGGTGGCCTGGGCACCGCGGGCACGCATGGCGGTGAACGCCTCGTGGCCGGGGGTATCCAGGAAGGTGACGATGCCGCGCGGCGTCTCGACGTGGTAGGCGCCGATGTGCTGTGTAATGCCGCCGGCCTCGCCCACCGCCACCTTGGAGCGGCGGATGTAGTCCAGCAGCGAGGTCTTGCCGTGGTCCACGTGGCCCATGACGGTGACCACCGGTGCGCGCGACACGGCCTCGGCCTGATGGCCGGAGACTTCCTCGGCGGTGAAGGCTTCCGGATCGTCCAGCGCCGCCACCTTGGCGGTGTGGCCCATTTCCTCGACCACGATCATGGCCGTGTCCTGGTCCAGGGGCTGGTTGATGGTGACCATCTGGCCCATCTTCATCAGCACCTTGATCAGCTCGGAGGCCTTGATGGCCATCTTGTGCGCCAGCTCGGCCACCGTGATGGTCTCCGGCACGTGCACTTCGAGGGCGCGGAACTCCGCCGGCGCTGCCGCCTGGTGGCGCTGGTCGTCGCGGTCGCCACGGCGTCCGCGCGGACCGCCGCGCCAGCTGCTGCGGCCCACGCCGCCGCTGCTGTCGCCGCGGGTCTTGATTTCCTTCTTCTTGGCCGGATCACCCGCCCAGCTAGAGGACAGCTTGGCGGATTTCACTTCCTTGCCGCCCGCGGGCGCTGCACCGGGGCGTGCGCCCGCAGTGCCAGCCGCCGGCTTGTGCAGCGTACCCTTCTTGGCATCGGCGCCAGCGGCTGTCTTGGCGGCGGCGGCAGGCTTGGGCTCTTCGGGCTTCTTGGCCACCAGCACCTTGCGCGGCGCAGCCATCATGGCGCGGATAGCCTCGGCCTCGGCCAGGGCCTTGCGGCGGCGATCCTCCAGGTCGGCCGCGCGAGCTGCCTCCTCGGCGGCGCGCGCCTGCGACTCGGCTTCAGCCTTGGCACGGGCTTCGGCCTGGGCACTGGCACGGGCCTCGGCTCCGGCCTCGGCCTCGCGGCGAGCTTCCTCGCGCTCGGCGGACTCTTGCGCCTTCTTCTCGGCCTGCTGGGCCGCGTAGGCCGCGGCGCGCTCCTCGGCTTCGCGCTCGCGCTGCTCACGCTGCTCGCGTTCGGCACGCTCGGCAGCCAGGTCTGCCTCCTGGCGGCTGATCAGCTCGGCCTGGCGGCGCACTTCCTCGGCGCGGCGGGCCAGCTCCTCCTGCTCCTCGGTGGAGGGGGCTGCCGGAGCCGGGGCGGCTTGCGCCTCGGCTGGATCGTCGCGGCGGATGAAGGTGCGCTTCTTGCGGACCTCCACCTGGATGGTGCGGGCGCGCCCGGAGGCGTCGGCCTGCTTGATCTCGCTGGTGGACTTCTTGGTCAGCGTGATTTTCTTGCGGTCAGCGGCAGACGTGCCGTGGCTGGCCTGCAGGTGGGCCAGCAGTGCCTGCTTGTCACCCTCAGTCAGCGCATCGGTGGTGGACGTCTTGCTCACGCCAGCCGATTCGAGCTGGGCCAACAGGGTTTCAGGCGACTTTTTGAGTTCGGCTGCGAACTCGGCGACAGTGTTACTCGACATATGTGTTTCGATCTCCCCTGACCTTTATTCCTGCCCCGCAGCGAACCAGTGCTCGCGCGCCTTCAGGATCAGCGCCTTCGCCTCGTCTTCGGACTGCCCGGTCAGCTCGGTCAGCTCGTCGATGGCCAGATCGGCCAGGTCGTCACGCGTGTTCACGCCACCGGCGGCCAGCTTCTCGATCAGCTCGGGCGTCAGGCCTTCCAGTTCGCGCAGATCCTGCGAGACGCTGCCCACGCTTTCTTCGCGGGCGATTTCCATGGTCAGCAGTGCATCCTTGGCGCGCGAGCGCAGCTCGCCCACCGTGTCTTCGTCGAAGCCTTCGATCTCCAGCATTTCCGACAGTGGCACGTATGCCACCTCTTCCAGGCTTTCAAAGCCTTCGGAAATCAGGATATCGGCGACTTCTTCGTCCACGTCCAGGCGCTCCATGAACAGCTGGCGCAAGGCGCTGCTTTCCTCGGCCTGCTTCTGTGCGGACTCGGTCGCGTCCATGATGTTGATCTTCCAGCCCGTCAGGTCGGAAGCCAGGCGCACGTTCTGCCCGCCGCGGCCGATGGCGATGGCGAGGTTTTCCTCGTCCACCACCACGTCCATGGCGTGCTTTTCCTCATCGACCACGATCGAGGACACGTTGGCCGGCGCCAGCGCGCCGATGACGAACTGCGCCGGGTCGTCCGACCACAGCACGATGTCCACGCGCTCGCCGGCCAGCTCATTGGTGACGGCGTTCACGCGAGTGCCGCGCACGCCCACGCAGGTGCCAATGGGATCCACACGCTTGTCGTGCGAGAGCACGGCGATCTTTGCACGGCTGCCCGCATCGCGCGCGCAGCTCTTGATCTCCAGCAGGCCTTGCTCGATCTCCGGCACCTCGTTGCGGAACAGCTCCATCATGAACTCGGGCGCCGAACGCGACAGGATGATGGGAGCGCCGCGCAGGGTCAGGTCCACATCCATGATCATGGCGCGCACGCGGTCGCCGTTGCGCAGGTTTTCCTTGGGGATCATCTCGCTGCGGCGCAGGCGGCCTTCCACGCGGCCGCTCTCGACGATGATGTCGCCCTTGTCCATGCGCTTGACGGTGCCGGTGAAGATCTTCTCGCCACGGCTCATGAAGTCGTTAAGGAGCATCTCGCGCTCGGCGTCGCGGATCTTTTGCAGGATGACCTGCTTGGCCGCCATGGCGCCGATGCGCCCGATGGGAACGGAGTCCACCGGTTCTTCGATGTATTCGCCCACCTCGATGCCGGGCACGCGGTCCTGCGCGTCCATGAGCATCTCTTCGGCTTCGGCATTCTGAAGGCCGGCGTCGTCGGGCACCACCAGCCAGCGGCGAAAGGTCTCGTACTCACCGCTGTCGCGGTCGATGGACACGCGGATGTCCACCTCGCCTTCGTACAGCTTCTTCGTGGCTTGTGCCAGCGCGGATTCCACCGCACCCAAGACCACGTCACGCTCCACGTTCTTCTCGCGCGAAATGGCATCCACCAACATCAACAATTCGCGGTTCATGCAACGACTCTCCTGTTTTTCGTTCCTGCGGGCCGCCAGCTCGACTGTGCGTCGCGGCCACCCGGCTTAAATCTCTGTTCGTCCGTGTCAGTCCGCAGCGGCGGCGCCGTCCTTGGCGCCGCGGCCCTTGAAGTTCACGATGGGGGCCAAGCGCGCCTCGCGCAGCTCGTCCAGGGTGAAGCCCAGCACCTGGACCGGTGCTGGCGGCCGCTTCTTGCTCACGCGCTGGCCGGGTTTGGGCGGGGGTTCGTCGCTCCAGACGATCTGCCAGCCGCCGCTTTCGGCACGCTCCAGCGCGCCGCGGAATTTCTTTCGGTTGGCCGCCACCGCGCCTCCCGCCGCCGCGCCGATGGGCTGCTTGAGCGTGAGATCCACCACCTCGCCTTCGAAACGGATGAAGTCCTGCTCGTGACGCAACAGGCGGTCGATGCCTGGCGATGAGACTTCGAGGCGCGCATAGTCCACCCCATCGACCTCCAGGGCGAATTGCAGTTGGCGCGTGACTTTCTCGCAGTCTTCGACGGTGATGAATTGCTCGGGCGCCGGCGGCGCGTCGACTTCGGGCGCCGTCCAGGGCATGTCGATGGTGATGCGCAGCAAGCCTCCGGCGGAGCGCTCAATCTCCACCAGGTCATACCCCAGCCCGGTCACGGTCTGTTCAACGATTTGCTGCAATGCCACGTGTCTGCGCTCTACCCTGTGTGATTCCAATCCGGCGGCCAGACCGGCACAAAAAAAGCCGCGGCCAAAAAACAAACGCCAAAAAAAAAGGGCGGTGAATACCCGCCCGTTTGGTCGTGAAGCGCGTATTGTATCCGTGATTGCAAGGCTCTGTAAAGGTGCGGCGGCATGCATCTTGCATGGCGCCGACGCTCCTAGCGGCTGTCCAGCACCCGCTGCAACAGCGCCTGGGCGGCTGCGTCCGCCCCTGTCCCGCCCTCCCCGGCCTGCAGGCTGGCCACCATACGCGTCAGCACCGGGGCTTGCGGCAGCACCGGACCGAAGAACCGCACGCGCCCCTGTCCGGCCACGAGGATGGTGGGGAAGGTCTCGACGTCCAGGTCGCCAACGATGTCCTCCTCGTCTTCCACGTCCACCCAGGCCGTGTGCAGAGCCGGCTGCTCACGCACCAGGGTGTCGAACGCGGCGCGGAACTCCCGGCATACGCCGCACCATTGGGCGCAAAAGCACACCACCCACCAGACCTGGTCCCGTGAAGCCTGCAGCGCCGTAGCGGCCTGGCTGCCCATGTGCGATCGATCTCCTGGACGTGGTAATGAAGTCTATGGTCCGCGCCGCTCGCGGGCGCGGTGGACCGCCATGGTATCTACTTTGCCGGCCTCGTTACCCCAGGCATTGCGAATGAAGGACAGCACATCGGCCATGTCTTGGTCGCTCAAGGTCTGCATGAAGGGCGGCATGCCGAACGGCCTGGGATTACCTGCCGTCGCCGGCGCGTAGCCTCCCTGCAACAGCACCCGCACCAGATTGGTGGGATCGTGCAGCAGCACGGCACGGTTGCCGGCCAGGGCGGGGAAGGCCTGTGCCTGACCCTCGCCCTGACTGCCATGGCACTCGGCGCAGTGCCGGTCATACAGCTGCTCACCTCGCTGCAGCTCGGCCTGGGAGGGCCTGATTGCGTTACCCGTGGCCGTGGCCTGGCGCTGGGGCAACGCCTGCAGCCAGGCCACGGCCGCGCGCATGTCGACCTCGCTCCAATGCTGCAAGCTGTGGAAGACCACGTCGGCCATGGGACCGGACACGCTGGCGCGTGGGGACACACCCGTTGTCAGCAGGGCCACTGCCTCATCCGGCTCCCAGCCGGCCAAGCCCGCCTCGGACGCCGCGTCCAACGCCGGCGCATACCAGTTTTGCCCGGCAACCATGCCCCCCTGCAGCGGCGCCCACGCCTGCGACGCGCCCCAGGCATTGCGCGGCGTGTGGCAAGCCGCGCAGTGCCCCAGCCCCTGAACCAGATAGGCACCGCGGTTGAGTCGCGCCTGCTGCGGAGCATCGGCAGCACCAGCGGGCACTACGATCGAAGCGCGCGAGGCCGCAGGGCGGAAGAACAGCGCCCGCCATACGGCCAGCGCCGCTTGCGTATTGAACGGGAAACGCAGCGCATGGGGCCGGCTGGCGTTGTCCACTGGTTCCAGACTTTGCAGATAGGCAAAGATGGCGTCGGAATCCTCGCGCGTGACCAGCGTGTAGTTCGGATAGGGAAACGCTGGGTAGAGCAGCCGCCCATCGCGCGACCGGCCGTTGTGCATAGCGCGCCAGAACTCGGCGGCCGTCCAGCCGCCCAGGCCGGTCCCGTCGTGCGGCGTCAGGTTGGGAGCGAAGATGGTGCCGAAGGGTGTTTCCACGCCTTCCCCGCCCGCATAGTCGCGTCCACCCCGCGCGGTATGGCAGGCGATGCAGTTGCCGACACGCGTCAGATACTGCCCGCGTGCGATCACCTCGGGCGTCGCCGGCACGGCCACTTGCAGAATGGGCAGTGGCGCTTCTCCCAGCCGGTTGAGCAATGTGACCAAGGCCACGGCCATCGTCAGCAGACTGACCACAAAGACGGCCACAACCCAGGGCCACCTCCTGCGAAGCAGGCCTGTCATTGCGCGGCCCCTTGTCCCGGCACGCCACCGCAGCGCAGCGGCATGGCTTCAGGCAGCTGCCGTGCCGGGACGGCTCCAGCGGGCACCGGCTGCGCCGCCAGCCAAGCTGCGACAGAGCGCACGTCCTGCAGGCTCAATTTGCTTGCGACGGCGGCCATGCAGTCGGGCGACTGCGCATGACGCTGCCCTGTCTGCCAGGCACCCAGCTGGCTGCCCACGTAGTCGCGTGACAGGCCTAGCAGACCCGGTAACCAGGGGGCAGCCCCCATCAGCGACGCACCATGGCAGCTCACACAAGCCGGAATATCGCGACCCGCGTCGCCGTGCTGTACCAGCAGTCGCCCGCGTTCCAGCTCCTGCGGCAGCACCTGCGTAGCGGGCGGCTGGGCATAGGGCAATTGCAGGCTGGCGAAATGCTGCGCGATCTCCTGGAGATAGTCGTCAGTCAGGTGCTCGAGCAAATAGGACATCTGCGGGTAGCTTCGCCGCCCGTCACGGAAGTTGAGCAGCTGGTTGTACAGATAGCCTGCCGGCTTGCCAGCGATGCGCGGGAAATAGCCTTGCGGCGTGGCCCGGCCCTCCTTGCCATGGCACGCCGTGCATGCCAGCACCCGTCCCTGCATGTCATCTGTTCGCCCCGCCGCTGCCGGCTGGGCCAGAGCGGGCTGCGCAAGCAGCAGCCACAGCGCACAGGCCAACGCCGCGCGCCAGCCCCTCCATGTCGACTCAACCACGTCCGACAAATGGCATCTTGGTCGCCATGACGGTATGGAACAGCACATTGGCGCCGAGCGGCAGATTGGCCATGTACAGCACCGACTGTCCCACGATGTCCACGTCGATCATGGGCTCGGTTGCAATGGCGCCATGCGCCTGCAGCACCCCCTGGGTCATGCGCTCAGCCAGTTCGGTATGGGCATTGCCCACGTCGATCTGCCCCACCGCAATGTCCCAGGCACGCCCGTCCAGCGAGGCCGTCCTGGTCAGGCCCATCACGGCATGCTTGGTGGCGGTATAGGCAATCGAATGGGGACGCGGCGCGTGCGCCGAGATGGAGCCGTTGTTGATGATGCGCCCGCCGCGCGGCGACTGCGCCTTCATGACGCGAAAAGCATTCTGGATGCCGTAGAACATGCCGTTCAGGTTCACATCCACCACGCTCTTCCACTGCTCCACGCTCAGCTCGTCCAGCGGCACGGCGGGCGCACCGGTGCCCGCGTTGTTGAACAACAGATCCAGACGGCCAAAGTGCTGCACCGTGCGATCGAACACCTCGCGCACGGCGGCCGGGTCGGTCACGTCGGCCGGCGCAACCAGCACGCGCGCACCGGCCTCCGACTGCTGCGCCACCACCTGCAGCGGCGGCTCGCGCCGCCCGACCAAGGCCACACTCCAGCCCGCACCCAGCAAAGCCAGCGCCGCGGCCCGTCCTATGCCGGTGCCTGCGCCGGTGATGAGGGCAACGCCCGGCTGTACGTCCACTCTGGACATATCCAATCTCCTTGCTTCTTGTGCGTGATGCTCTTGTCATGCCCGCTGGGGTGCGGGCCGTCTGCCGCATCCTAGCCGCGTTGGCGTGCGCCGCCTTTGCCAGGCTTTTTGCCACCGACGCGAGCGGCCTTGCCTGCCGGCTCGGCCTTCGCACCCCGGGCTTTTTCCTTGCGTGTGCGACCAACGTCCTCCGCACCAGCACCGTTGCGGCGCTTGCCCGCATCGCGGCCCTTGCCGTCCCCTGCTTGAAGGGCCGACAGCTCGTCGTGCACCAGGCGGAAGTCAATGCGCCTGCCATCCAGGTCCACCCGGCTGACCTGTACGCGTACGCGCGCGCCTATGCCGTAGCGGATGCCCGTGCGCTCGCCGCGCAGCTCCTGGCGTGCCTCGTCGTAGCGAAAGTACTCTCCGCCCAGCTCCGTGATGTGCACCAGCCCCTCGACGTACAGCGCGTCCAGCGTCACGAAAATGCCGAAACTGGTCACCGCGCTGACCACGCCGCCGTATTCCTCGCCCAGGTGCTCGCGCATGTACTGGCACTTCAGCCAGGCCTCTACGTCGCGGCTGGCCTCGTCGGCCCGGCGCTCGTTGGCGCTGCAATGCAGGCCTGCCGCCTCCCAGGCCTGGGTCTCGCGCGTGCTGGCGGCACCAGGCGTCTTGCGCGGGCGCTGCGTGGGAGCGGCGGCCCTGGCCGCCAGGCGCTTGGCGAGCTTGAACTGCGCCTCGCCCGGCGTCGGCAGCGCCGGCAGCACGTACTTGGAATTGCCCAGGATGGAGCGGATGACGCGGTGCACCAGCAGGTCCGGGTAACGGCGGATGGGGCTGGTGAAGTGGGTGTAGGCCTCGAAAGCCAGGCCGAAGTGGCCGCTGTTGATAGGCGTGTAGATGGCCTGCTGCATCGAGCGCAGGAGCATGGTGTGGATCTGCTGGGCGTCCGGGCGATCCTTGGTGGCCTCGGCGATGGACTGGAACTCCCCGGGCCGCGGCTCGTCGCCCACCATGATGCCCACGCCCATGGCCTTCAGGTAGCCGCGCAGGATCTCCAGCTTCTCCGGCGTAGGGCCTTCGTGCACACGAAACAGGCCGACGCGCTTGCCCTCGCCGATGAAGTCGGCGCTGCAGACGTTGGCGGCCAGCATGGCCTCTTCGATCAGCCGGTGCGCCTCGGTGCGCACGCGCGGCACGATCTTGTCGATGCGCCCGTTGTCATCGCAGACGATCTGCGTCTCTGTGGTTTCGAAGTCCACCGCGCCACGCGCATGGCGTGCGGCCAGCAGCGCACGGTACACGTCATGCAGGTTCAACAGATCACCCACGCGCTCGTGGTAGTGCGCCGCCTCCGGCCCGCGGGTATTGGCCAGAATGGCCGCCACCTCGGTATAGGTAAAGCGCGCATGGCTGCGCATCACGGCCGGGTAGAACTGGTAGGCATGCACCTCGCCCTTGGCGTTGACCAGCATGTCGCAGACCATGCACAGGCGCTCGACATGCGGGTTCAGTGAGCACAGCCCGTTGGAGAGCTTTTCCGGCAGCATGGGGATGACGCGCCGCGGGAAGTACACGCTGGTGGCGCGGTCGTAGGCATCCACATCGATGGGACTGCCCGTCTCCACGTAGTGGCTGACGTCGGCGATGGCCACCAGCAGTCGCCAGCCCTTGCCGCGGCCCACGCGGGCCGGCTCGCAGTACACGGCGTCATCGAAGTCGCGCGCGTCCTCGCCGTCGATGGTGACCAGGGGCACGTCCGTCAGGTCCACGCGCTGGCGCTTGTCCTGCGCGCGCACTTTGTCGGGCAGGGCCTTGGCCTGCGCCAGGGCGGCCTCGGAAAACTCATGCGGCACGCCGTACTTGCGCACGGCGATCTCCACCTCCATGCCCGGATCGTCCACCTCACCCAGCACCTCGACCACCCGACCCACGGGCTGGCCATACAAGGCCGGCGGCTCGGTCAGCTCGACCACGACCACCTGGCCGGCATTGGCCGTGCCGGTGGCGCCCTTGGGGATCAGCACGTCCTGGCCGTAGCGCTTGTCTTCCGGAGCGACCAGCCAGACGCCGCTCTCCTGCAACAGGCGGCCGATGATGGGCTGGCGCGGACGCTCGACGATCTCGAGCACACGGCCCTCAGGCCGGCCGCGGCGGTCATGGCGCACGACGCGCACACGGACCCGGTCCTTGTGCAGCACGGCACGCATTTCGTTGGGCGGCAGGTAGATGTCCTGGCCATCGTCGTCCGCAATGACGAAGCCGTGGCCGTCGCGGTGACCCTGTACGCTGCCCTCGATCTCATCGGAGGAAACTTTTTGCGCGGAAGTCACGCTGGCGTGTTTTTTTTGGTTGTACAATCTCGTTCTTTCCTGAAATGCCCAGGTGGCGGAATTGGTAGACGCACTAGTTTCAGGTACTAGCGCTGAGAGGCGTGGAGGTTCGAGTCCTCTCCTGGGCACCAAGTTTAACGAGAACCCGCAAGAGTTCCGGCAACAAAAGCCGCTTCATCCGTGAAGCGGCTTTTTTGTTTGCAGCGCCCACCGCACATAAAAAATTTTTGCGAAACTTTCCGGAAGCGCCAAAAAAGCATCCTATACTCGCGGCTTCCCTGAAATGCCCAGGTGGCGGAATTGGTAGACGCACTAGTTTCAGGTACTAGCGCTGAGAGGCGTGGAGGTTCGAGTCCTCTCCTGGGCACCAAAACAAACAAAAAGCCGCTGATGCAAATCAGCGGCTTTTTCGTTGCTGGCGCTTCAAGCCGGCATATTGCGCCGGGCGCCGGGCCTTGCAGCCCGGTCTGCCCCATCACCAGCTTCTCATTTGCGCAGCAGCGCCTTGAGCGCGTTCTGCAGGCGGCGCGCCTGGGCTTCGTCGCCGGCACTGGCGAAGATCTGTGCAGCGTCGCTCTCCCAGGTTTGCTGCGGCGACGGATCGTTGCGGCGCGTGAGCAGCTGCAGCTGCAGCGCACGGCGCGCCGACAGCTGCTCGGCCGGGGTCGGCACCTCGGCGGCGATCTCCAGGCGCAGCAGCGCCTGCTGCGCATCACTGGCCGCAGCCGGAGCAGACAGCGCCTGCGTCCAGGCCGTGCGGGCACTGGGCGACACCTTGCCGCCCAGCTCCTGCACGCTGGGCACCTGCGCCGCATCGCGGGCCTTCCAGGCGGCCATCAGCTGCGTGAGCGCTTCGCCGTGGGCCTGGGCCGCCAGCTTGCGCAGCGTGGCCTGGGCATGCTCCATGGCGTCGCGCTGGGCGCGGAAGGCGGTGTCGCCCAGGCGGGGACCGCGGGCCGGAGCATCGCCCCGGTCGCGCATGCGCCCGCCCTGCCCGCCCCTGAAGTCGTCACGGTCGCGCCGGTCACCGGGACGGCCACCGCGCTGCTGGGGCGCGGCCGTGGCTGGCTTGCGCGCACCAGGGCGATCGTCGCCGCGCACGGCCACCACAGGGCGCTGCACAGGCGCGGGTGCGGGTGCAGCCTCTGCCATCGGCGCTTCAGCGCCTGCTTCAGTATTTGTAGCTGCTGGCGCTTGCTGGACATGGGCTGCAGCCTGATTTTGCTCAGATTGAGCGTCATGCTGCGCCTTCAGCGCAGCGTCCAGCGAGGCCATGGCCTCGCGGATGCGCTGGGCGTCGCCCGAGGCGTTGGCCGCCTCCAGCGCCTTGGACGCTTCCAGCACCGCGCGGTCGCGCGCGCCCATCTGGGCCGCACCCTGCTCGCGCGCCGCACTCTTGCGGGCGAAGGCCTCGTCGATGGGCTTGCGGAAGGCGTCCCACAGCTTTTGCTCCTGCCGGCGGTCCAGCGGCACCGCCTGCGCCTCGGCCTGCCAGCGCTGCTGCAGAGCCTTGACGGCGTCGATGCGCAGCTGCGGCGCGGCGCCCAGCGCCGTGGCTTCCTCGATCATGGCGTGGCGCTGGGCCAGGCTGGCCTTTTGCGCGGCTGCCAGCGGAGCGCCGGCCTCGGCCATGGCCTCCTTCCACAAGGGCTGCAGCTCGGCAAACACCTTCTCACTGACGTGGCCGCCGGCGCGCCAGCGCTCGCTGAACTGGTGCAGTGCGCGGCTGGCGGCCTTCCAGTCGGGGGTGGTAGCGGAGGTTTGCTCCTGCGTCCAGGCCTTGAGTTCGTCCACCAAGGCCTGGCGCTGGGCGCGGTGCTGAGCGCTTTCGGCGCGCACCTTCTCCAGCCAGGCCTCCACGATCTTGTGGGCGGCGTTGCAGGCCTCGTCGAAACGCTTCCAAAGCGCATGGTTGGCGGGCGCGCCCTGGTCGGCCTGCTTCCACTGCTCGCGCAGCTGGCGCAGCGTTTCCTGCATCTTGCGGCCGCCCAAGGCCTGGCCTTCGGGACGGTTCAGCAGGCCCTCGGCACGCGCGACCAGGTCTTCGCGCACCTGGTCGGCGCTCCAGCGCTGCCAGCCTTCCAGCTCGCCAGCGGCGACCAGTGCGGCATGCACCTTCTGCTCCAGCTCGTTGTCGATCAGCTTGCCGTGCACCTTGAGCACCCCGCGCAGGGCAGTCGCTGCCCCGGCGCTGGCTTTGCCGTGACCCTGGGCGGTCTCTTCCTCCAGTTTGGCCAAGGCTTCGCGCACTGCCTGCTGGGCTGCCTCGCGCTGGGCCGGATCCACCTTGGGGCGGACCGGAGCAGCGCTGCGCGCCTGGGCCTTTTCGGCCTCGGTGGGCAAGCCACGCGCCTGGCGTAGTTCATCGGCCCAGACGGGTACGGGCGGCAGTGGCGCCGCGGCGTCCTCAGCCGCGGCGACGGTCTGGCTCAGCGCCGACTGGAAGGCCTCCCAGACCACCAGCAGCTGGGCGCGCGAGGCCTCCAGCTGGGCCGGAAAGCGCGCTTCCACGCTGGGCCAGGCGGCGTCGCCGGACAGCTCCTGCGCCTGCGCCTGCCAGCGCTCGACGTCGGAGCTCAGCAGCGCCAGGGCCGCCTGCGCGTCCTTCCAGGGCTTGGTAGACAGGACTTCGATGCGCTGGGCCAGCAGCACGGCGGCCTCGCGCTGCACCTGCACGCGGTGCTGCAGGTCCTCAATGACCTTGACGCGCTCGGCCAGCTGGCCCTTGAGCTGCGACAGCGGCTCGCGCGACAGCGGCGCGCCGGCCTTGGCGGCGTCGCGCTGCCAGGCCAGGGCGTCGGCGATGTTTAGGCGTGGCGCGGCCAGCAGTGCCTCGGCCTTGGCGGCCCATTCGGCGCCGATGGCCTCTTGCGCCTGGGCGCGGCGGATCTCGTCCAGCCGCTCGCGCACGGCACGGGCCGCGCCCTTGTCACGCGCGCTGAGTTCCTTGAAGACCTCCTGCAGGCGCTCGACCGGGGGCTGCGTGGCCAGCCAATCGCGGATGCGCCCCGCGCGCTCGCCGGACGTCGCGGCCGAGAAGGCGCCACCCGTCAGCGCGTCCAGGGGATGCGGCTCGCTGGTTTTTGCCGGGACCGGGGAGGTTTCAGGAGCGTCGGACATTTTGCTGCGGGAAGAAAAAGGAAACATGGTTCTGGCAGGAGGGCGATGGACCGGGATGCGGCGAACGCTGGGGGGTCATCGCGGCTAGAAGCGGGTAGACGGGAAGTCCGGCCACCGCGGGAAAGTTGCTATTTTGGCCCGGTTTTGCAAGACGGCCGCCAGGGCTGCCAAGGCCACGCGGCGGAAGCCATTCGAGGCATCTCCACTGCGAGCGGACATTTATCAAAACTGATAGCTGCCAGCGCTTGCTACACAAGGGTTTGCAGCCATTTTCATTTAAACCCCTCCCAGGAAGCGCCAAGCCGTCTCCATACATATATAGAGGGCAAGGCTGTCATCAAGAGAAACATGCCTGCCGGCCGCCCCGATGTTGATGAAAAGCAGAAAAAGAGAAGCCCGGTGGAAGGAAGCCTTCCACCGGGCCCGATGGCGGACGCAGCGGTCCATGTGCCATCGCTTTTCGCACTCGGGGAGAGATAAGTCCCCCAGTGCGGGAGGCAAAGTATTGCCTCCGAGGGATGCCGCGCAGGAGGCCGCCTTTTGCAAAGCTGCGAACCTGGTTGGCTTCGCGCCCGGCCACAGCCGGACGAATGGAAGATTAGCAAAGGCGGGCGTCCCCTTCCATCGATGTTTCGCAATGACACAACCGCACCGACCCCATCAGGCAAGAGCTGTTTCCTGATGTTGCAATCAGTTCATTTATGCTTTTTTTGTCTCAAACAAGAAAACCTTAGTATTGACTGAGCATTTTGCAGCCCCCTAGAATCCGCCAGCTTCACGACATCACCTCGTAGTAACCCTAGCCCAGCCGTCTCTCGGCTCCGATGGTCCGCAAGTTTCCGGTGCGCCGCGCGCCCGGCACGGATCGATATGGCAACCCAGTCCGGGCGAGCACGCCCGGCCCGAAATCGAGTTCCCTCCCCTGCATCGCTGCATTGCGGTGCCTCGCCTTGCCGGGACTCGTTTCTTGCAGAAAGGATGAGAGCTATGACAGCTTCAGGAAGAGCCGTCGCCGGCGTTCGCACTTTTGCCGCCGATGTCGCCAATGGCTTTCTGGAAGTCACCCACAGCAGCTTCGCCCTGCTGGGGCTGGCCGTCGCCTTCGTCGCCATCACCCTGACGGCGCGGCCCGACCTGCGTCAAGCGGGCGAGGAACACCTGATGGGCTGGCTGCAGTCGCGCCAGCCGGTGGTAGTGCAACTGGAAGCCGAGCCGCCCCTGGGCGATCGCCCCCTGGCCATCAACCCTAAGGAACTGCCGCGCGAGCAGGCCGCCGTGGCCTACTGGCTGAGCAAGAAATACCGCGTGGCCCCCGAGCCCGTGGCCGCGCTGGTGAACGAGGCCTACGAGATCGGCACGCGAACCAAGCTGGACCCGACGCTGATCCTGGCCATCGTGGCCATCGAATCGAGCTTCAATCCCTTCGCCCAGAGTCCTGTGGGGGCGCAAGGCCTGATGCAGGTCATGACGCGCGTGCACACCGACAAGTACGAGGACGTGGGCGGCCACCTGGCAGCCTTCAACCCCCTGGCCAACCTGCGCGTGGGCGTAAAGGTGCTGCAGGAATGCATCGCCCGCGCCGGCTCGCTGGAGGGGGGCCTGCGCTACTACGTGGGCGCCGCCAACCTGCCCAGCGACGGCGGCTATGCCGCCAAGGTGCTGGCCGAGCACTTCCGTCTGCGTCAGGTGGCGGGCGGACGGGCCGCCGCCCCCAACGTGCCGCCGGCCACGCCCGTGCTGTCCACGAAGGCTCCGGCCGAGGCGGCCGACGTGAGCGCGCCCTCCGCCGCACTGCAGCCCACTGGCGAGAAGGTGGCCATGCTGGCCGGCGTCTGACCGGTTGGTTCTCGGCGCTCGGCTACACTAGCCGGGTACGCGACTGGCGATAGGCGTGGCGCACCTGAGAGGGCGCCGCCGCTGACGTGGAAATCCTGCAGGAGGCATGCCTTTCCTGCCAACCACTGGGAAGCGTACCGCGCGGGCAGCCCCAACGGGCTGCCTTTGCCGCGATCCGTCGTTCGCCTGGGCAGCCCCTGGAAGCCTTCGGGGGGCACACGTTCATCAGACTGCCAACCATGTACCAACGCAACATCCTTGTCGAACAAACCGATCCCGAGGTGTGGGCTGCCATTCAGGCCGAAAACGTCCGCCAGGAAGAGCACATCGAGCTGATCGCCAGCGAAAACTACGCCTCGCCCGCCGTCATGGCTGCACAGGGCTCCCAGCTGACCAACAAGTACGCCGAGGGCTACCCCGGCAAGCGCTACTACGGCGGCTGCGAGAACGTGGACGTGATCGAGCAGCTGGCCATCGACCGCATCAAGCAGCTGTTCGGCGCCGAGGCGGCCAATGTGCAACCCAACTCCGGCTCGCAGGCCAACCAGGCCGTGCTGATGGCTTTTTGCAAGCCCGGCGACACCATCCTGGGCATGAGTCTGGCCGAGGGCGGGCACCTGACGCACGGCATGCCGCTGAACATGAGCGGCAAGTGGTTCAACGTGGTCTCCTATGGCCTGAACGCCCAGGAAGAGATCGACTACGACGCCCTGGAGGCCAAGGCACGCGAGCACAAGCCCAGGTTGATCATCGCCGGCGCCTCGGCCTATGCCCTGCGCATCGACTTCGAGCGCTTTGCGAAGATCGCAAAGGAAGTCGGCGCCATCTTCTGGGTGGACATCGCCCATTACGCCGGCCTGGTAGTCGCGGGCGAATACCCCAACCCGGTGCCTTTTGCCGATGTGGTCACCTCCACCACGCACAAGAGCCTGCGCGGCCCGCGCGGCGGCATCATCCTGATGAAGGCCGAGCACGAGAAGGCGCTCAATTCCGCCATCTTCCCCGGCTTGCAAGGGGGGCCGCTGGAGCACGTCATCGCCGCCAAGGCCGTGGCCTTCAAGGAAGCGCTGTCGCCCGAGTTCAAGACCTACCAGCAGCAGGTGGTGAAGAACGCCAAGGTCTTTGCCGAAACGCTGACGGCGCGCGGCCTGCGCATCGTCAGCGGCCGCACGGAAAGCCACGTCATGCTGGTGGATCTGCGCGCCAAAGGCATCACCGGCAAGGAAGCCGAGGCGGCCCTGGGCAAGGCGCACATCACCATCAACAAGAACGCCATTCCCAACGACCCGGAAAAGCCCATGGTGACCAGCGGCATCCGCGTGGGCACGCCAGCCATCACCACGCGCGGCTTCAAGGAAGAAGAGACGCGCCTGACGGCCAACCTGCTGGCCGATGTGCTGGAGAACCCGCACGACGAGGGCCACCTGGCCGCAGTGCGCGCCAAGGTGCACGAACTGACCAGCCGCTTCCCGGTCTACCGCTGAACGCCCGCCGGGCCACGCCAGCGTGAAGTGCCCTTTCTGCAGCCACCCGGAGACGCAGGTCGCAGAAACCCGCGTGTCCGAGGACGGCACGCTGGTGCGCCGGCGCCGGCGCTGCGCCGCGTGCGACAAGCGCTTCACCACGTACGAGCGGCCGGAAGTCAACTTTCCGACCATCGTCAAGAAGGACGGGCGGCGCGTGGAGTACGACCGCGCCAAGCTGCTCGCGTCCTTCCAGCTGGCGCTGCGCAAGCGCCCGGTGAGCACGGTGCAGATCGACAGCGCCATTGAGCGCATCGAGGAACGGCTGCTGAACCTGGGCCAGCGCGAGATGCTGTCCAGCACGTTGGGCGAGTTGGTCATGCGCGAGCTGCAGAAGCTCGACAAGGTGGCCTACGTGCGCTTTGCCAGCGTGTACCGCAGCTTCGAGGACGTGCACGAGTTCCGCGCGCTGGTCGACGAGGTGGGCAAGTGAAGCGACTGGCGCTACGGTTTTAGTAGCTGCCTGCGCTTAGCTGGCGGGCGACAGAGCCGTTTTTTGCCATCATTTCACAGCACCAGGGCCGCAACTGCGGCCCTTGTCTTGTGAACTGGCCGCAAGCGCCGGTTTCAGCCCGCGCTGGCGGCGATGGGGCCCACGGCCTGGTGCACGTCGCCGCACTGCGCCCGGTGGCGCAGGACATGGTCCATCAGCACCAGCGCCAGCAGCGCCTCGGCGATCGGCGCGGCGCGGATGCCCACGCAGGGGTCGTGCCGCCCCTTGGTCACCACCTCCACGCTCTGGCCGTGCACGTCGATGGACTGGCGCGGGCTGAGGATGGAACTGGTGGGCTTGATGCCGATGCTGACCTCGATGTCCTGCCCCGTGCTGATGCCGCCCAGGATGCCGCCCGCGTGGTTGCTGGCAAAGCCCTGGGGGGTGAGCGAATCGCCGTGCACCGTGCCGCGCTGCGCCGCACTGGCGAAGCCGGCGCCGATCTCCACCGCTTTCACCGCGTTCAGGCCCATCATGGCGTGGGCGATGTCCGCGTCCAGCCGGTCGTACAGGGGCTCGCCCAGGCCCACGGGCACGTTCGCCGCCTGCACGCGGATGCGCGCACCGCAGGAGTCGCCGGCCTTGCGCAGCCGGTCCATGTAGTCCTCGTAGCGCTGCACGTCGGCGACCGGGGCGAAGAAGGGGTTGCGGGGCACGTGCTCCCAGGACTCGAAGGGAATGTCCAGTTCGCCCAGCTGCGTCATGCAGGCGCGCAGCTCGGTGCCGTATTTTTCCTTCAGCCACTTGCGCGCCACGGCGCCGGCAGCCACGGTGGGAGCCGTCAGGCGTGCGGACGAACGCCCGCCGCCGCGCGGGTCGCGCAGGCCGTACTTGTGCCAGTAGGTGTAGTCGGCGTGGCCGGGGCGAAAGCTCTGGGCGATGTCCCCGTAGTCCTTGCTGCGCTGGTCCTGGTTGCGGATCAGCAGGGCGATCGGCGTGCCGGTGGTGCGGCCCTCGTACACGCCGGACAGGATCTCCACCGCGTCGGGTTCGCGCCGCTGCGTGACATGCCGGCTGGTGCCGGGACGGCGGCGGTCCAGGTCGTGCTGGATGTCGGCCTCCGCCAGTGCCATGCCCGGCGGGCAGCCGTCGATCACGCAGCCGATGGCCGGGCCGTGGGATTCACCGAAATTGGTGACGCAAAACAGGGTGCCGAGTGTGTTGCCGCTCATAGGACCGGGATTATCGCCCAGCCCCGTGCTCATAAAAAGTGAGCTGCCAGCGCTTATACAGCAAGGGCTGGAGCCATCTTTGGCTATGAAAGCTGCGCTCAGCCCGGCTGCTGCTGGCCGCTGGATTCTTCCTGCGGCCAGTCGCGGATATAGGCCTTGAGCAGCTTGTTCTCGAAGTTCTGCCCGTCCACCACGGCCTTGGCCACGTCGTAGAAGCTGACCACGCCCATCAGCATGCGGTTTTCCATGACCGGCATGTAGCGGGCGTGGCGGCCCAGCATCATGCGTCGCACCTCGTCCATGTCGGTCTCCAGCGTGCAGGTCAGCGGCGCGTCGTCCATGGCGGTGCGCACCAGTGTCGTGCCTAGGCTTCCTCCCTGCCGGGACAGGTGTCCAATGACCTCGCGGAAGGTGAGCATGCCCACCAGATCGCCGTGCTCCATCACCACCAGCGAGCCGATGTCTTTCTCGGCCATGGTCTGCACGGCCTGCGCCAGCGGCTCGTCGGGCGTGACGGTGTAGAGGGTGTTGCCTTTGACGCGCAGGATGTCGCTGACTTTCATGGGATGTCTCTCGGTGTCGCTTTCGGGGCAGGCAGGCGCGCCGTGCGCCGGATGCTCGCGAAAATATAGCCCACAATCCCCGGCGCATTGACCACTTTGGAGACACGGATGCCCGGATATTCCGACCCTGGCTTCGACACGCTCGCGCTGCACGCGGGCAGCCAGCCGGACCCGACCACCGGCGCGCGCGCCACGCCGCTGTACCTGACGACCTCGTTCGTCTTCCAGTCCAGCGATCACGCCGCCGCCCTGTTCAACCTGGAAAGCCCCGGCCACGTCTACAGCCGCCTGAGCAACCCGACCACCGACGTGTTGGAGCAGCGCGTCGCCGCGCTGGAGGGCGGCGTGGGCGCGATCGCCACCGCCAGCGGCCAGGCCGCGCTGCACCTGGCCGTCGCCACGCTGATGGGCGCGGGCGGGCACATCGTCGCCAGCACCGCGCTGTACGGCGGCTCGCAGAACCTGCTGCACTACACGCTGCGCCGCTTCGGCATCGAGACGAGCTTCGTCAAGCCCGGCGACATCGACGGCTGGCGCGCCGCCATCCGACCCAACACCCGGCTGCTGCTGGGCGAGACCGTGGGCAACCCGGGCATGGACGTGTTGGACATCCCCACCATCGCCCAGATCGCCGAGGACGCGGGCGTGCCGCTGCTGGTGGACTCCACCCTCACCTCGCCCTGGCTGATCAAGCCCTTCGAGCACGGCGCGCACCTGGTCTACCACTCGGCCACCAAGTTCCTGTCGGGCCACGGCACGGTGATCGGCGGCGTGCTGGTCGATGGCGGGCGCTTCGACTGGGAGGGCGGCGCGGCCCAGGGCAAATTCCCCGAGCTGACCGAGCCCTACGACGGCTTTCACGGCATGGTGTTCACCGAGGAGTCCAGCGTCGCCGCCTTCCTGCTGCGCGCGCGGCGTGAAGGCCTGCGCGACTTCGGCGCCTGCATGAGCCCGCATTCGGCCTGGACCATCCTGCAGGGCATCGAGACGCTGCCGCTGCGCATGGAGCGGCACGTGCGCAACACCGAGAAAGTGGTGCAGTTCCTGGCCAGCCACCCCTTTGTCTCGCGCGTGGGCCACCCCATGCTGGAGACGCACCCCAGCCACCAGCTGGCGCAAAGGCTGCTGCCGCGCGGCGCCGGCTCCGTGTTCAGCTTCGATATCAAGGGCAGCCGCGCGCAGGGCAAGAAGTTCATCGAGAACCTGCAGCTGTTCAGCCACCTGGCCAACGTGGGCGACGCCAAGAGCCTGGTCATCCACCCGGCCAGCACCACGCACTTCCGCATGAGCGACGAGGCGCTGGCGGCCGGCGGCATCAGCCAGGGCACGATCCGCCTGTCCATCGGCCTAGAGGAGGCGGATGACCTGATCGACGACCTCAAGCGCGCCCTCAAGGCCGCAGAGAAGTTTGGCGGAAAGGCAGGTGCGTGATGAACTACCAAGTCAACGGCGCCAGCGCCTACTGTTACACCGGCGGCCGGGCCTTCGACGCGGCCAAGCCCACGGTGGTCTTCATCCACGGCGTGCTGGGCGACCACAGCGTCTGGGCCTGGCAAAGCCGCTACATGGCCACGCACGGCTGGAACGTGCTGGCCGTGGACCTGCCCGGCCACGGCAGGAGCGGCGGAGAGGCGCCCCAGAGCGTCGAGCAGGCGGCGGATTTCATCGCCGGACTGCTGGACGCCGCCGGCGTGCAGCGCGCCGCACTGGTCGGGCACAGCTGGGGCTCGCTGATCGCGCTGGAGACGGCCGCGCGCCTAGGTGAGCGCATCAGCCACCTGGTGCTGGTGGGCACGGCCTACCCGATGAAGGTCTCGCCGGCGCTGATCCAGTCCTCGCAGGACACGCCCGAAGCGGCCCTGAAGATGGTCAACGTGTTCTCGCGCAGCACGCTGGCGCCTCCCACCGGGGCGGGCTTCTGGGTCTACGGCGCCGGCATGGCGCTGGGGCGGCGCGTGATGCAGGGCAACCGACAGGCCAACGTGTTCCACCGCGGCTTCGTGGCCTGCGACAGCTACGCCGGCGGCGAGGCGGCGATCGCGGCCATCCAGTGCCCGGTGCTGTTCGCCCTGGGCGCGCGCGACCAGATGACCAGCCCCAAGGCTGCCAAGGGCCTGATCGACGGTGCACGCGCCGCCGGCAAGCAGGTCACCGTGGTGCACCTGCCCGTGGGCCACAACCAGATGACCGAAGCGCCGCACGAGACGCTGGCGGCCATCCGCGACTTTTTGAGCTAAGCCAAATCAGCCGCCAGCGCTTGTACTACGGTCGCTGGCAGCTCCTTTTTTAATAGCAAACCGGGTGGCAGCGATGGCTGGCGCCGCGGCGCTACCGCAGCAGCTGGCACAGGGCGCCGAGGCTGGCCACCGTGGCGTGCGGTGCGGGGCCGCCATGCGTCCAGGCCGCGCCGGTGGTGTTCAGCCAGGCGGCCTGCAGGCCGGCGTCCAGCGCGCCGCGCGTGTCCAGCAGCGCATCGTCGCCCACGTGCAGCACCGCGCCGGGCGCCACGCCCGCGGCCCGCGCACCGGCGTGGAAGATGCGCGCGTCGGGCTTGGCCACGCCCAGCACCGTGGCGCTCAGGCTGTCCTTGAAGTACCGGCCGATGCCGATGCGGTGCACGTCGGCGTTGCCGTTGGACACCGCCACCACCGGGTAGCGCGCGGCCAGGAACTCCAGCGCGTGCAGCGCGTCGTCGAACAGCTCCACGCGCTGGCGCTCGGCGAAGAAGCAATCGAACGCCGGCTCGGCCAGCGCCGGGTCGTCGCCCGCCTGCGTGAGCGCCAGGCGGATGGACTCGCGCCGCAGCCCGCTCAGGTCGTGGCGCAGGTCGGGGCGCCCGGCCTCCACCTGCACGCGCAGCGCACGCAGGGCCGGCGCATCGGCGAACAGCGCCGCCGTGCCCGGCGCGTGCACGGCCAGCCAGCCGGCCAGCGCCGCTTCGGCGCGGCGGATGGTGGGCCACACGGGCCACAGGGTGTCGTCCAGGTCCAGGGTGATGGCGCGGATGCGCGCCAGGTCCAGCGTATGGGTCTTCGTCATGGCGCGGCCAAGGATAATCGCCGCCCATGCCTTCTTCCGATACCGCCATCTTGCTGTGCAACCTGGGCACGCCCGATGCGCCCACGGCGCCGGCGCTGCGCCGCTACCTGGCGCAGTTTTTGGGCGACCCGCGCGTGGTCGAGATTCCGCGCCTCGTGTGGCTGCCCATCCTGCACGGGATCATCCTGCGCATCCGGCCCGCCAAGTCGGCCGCCAAGTACGCGACCATCTGGACGCCCGAGGGCTCGCCCCTGGCCGTGTGGACGGCCAAGCAGGCGCTGATGCTGCGCGGCTGGCTGGGCGAGGCCGGGCACGCCGTGCGCGTGCAGCACGCCATGCGCTACGGCCAGCCCGCCATTGGCGCGCAGCTGCAGGCGCTGCAGGACGCCGGTGTGCAGCGCGTGCTGGTGCTGCCCCTGTACCCGCAATACTCCAGCACCACCACGGCCAGCCTGTTCGACGATGTGGCCGCCTGGGTCAAGCGCGCGCGCGTCTATCCCGAGCTGCGCTTCGTCAACGGCTACCACGACCACCCCGGCTACATCGGCGCGCTGGCAGACAGCGTGCGCGCCCACTGGCAGCGCGAAGGTGGGCCGGCCGAGCGCCTGGTGATGAGCTTTCACGGCATCCCCGAGCGCAACGTGCGCCTGGGCGACCCCTATGCCGACCAGTGCCGCACCACGGCGCGGCTGCTGGCGCAGGCGCTGGGCTTGACCGAGCAGCAGTGGCAGATCACCTTCCAATCGCGCTTCGGCAAGGCGCGCTGGCTGGAGCCCTACACCGAGCCCACGCTGGTCGCCCTCGCCCAGGCCGGCACGCGCCGCGTGGATGTGATGTGCCCCGGCTTCACCGGCGACTGCCTGGAGACGCTGGAGGAGATCAACCAGGAGGCGCGCCACGCCTTCATGGAGGCGGGCGGCAAGGAATTCCGCTACATCCCCTGCCTGAACGACGACCACGCGTGGCTCACCGCCCTGAGCCAGATCGCCCAGCAGCACCTGACCGGTTGGCCGACGGCGTCACTCTGACCGCCTGGGCGTCGCCAGCAGGGCAGTGCGGAAAAATAATAGGCAAATCGGGCTCCAGGCCTTACCACATAAGCGCTGGCAGCTCCCGATTCAATAGCGACTCGCTCAGCCGGCCGCGCTGCGCATCCGGCGCTCGGCCCAACGGCGCAGCACGCGCGGCACGATGAGCACGGCCAACACGATGACCAGCAGCGTCGCCGACATGGGCCGCTGCAGGAAGACCCACCAGCTGCCCTCGCCGATGGCCACGGCGTTGCGCATCTGCGCCTCCGCCAAGGGCCCCAGGATCATGCCGACGACCACCGGCGCGGTGGGAAAGTCATAGCGCCGCATCAGCACGCCCAGCAGGCCGATGGCGTACAGCAGGAACAGATCGAACGTGCTCTGGCGCATGCCGTACGCGCCCACGGTGGCGAAGATCAGGATGCCGGCGTACAGCTGCGGGCGCGGGATCTTCAGCAGCTTGACCCACATGCCCACCATGGGCAGGTTCAACACCAGCAGCATCAGGTTGCCGATGTACAGCGACGCAATCAGCGCCCACACCAGCGTGGCCGAGCTGGTAAACAGCTGCGGACCCGGGTTGATGCCGTAATTCTGAAAGGCCCCCAGCAGCACGGCCGTGGTGTTGCTGGTGGGGATGCCCAGCGTCAACAGCGGAATCAGCGCCGCCGTCACCGTGGCGTTGTTGGCCGCTTCCGGCCCGGCCACGCCCTCGATGGCGCCGGCGCTGCCGAACTCGGCGCGGTCCTCGCCCTTGGCCAGCTTCTTCTCGACCGCGTAGCTCAGGAAGGTGGGGATCTCCGTGCCCCCGGCCGGGATGCAGCCGAACGGCGTGCCGATGGCCGTGCCGCGCAGCCAGGCGGGCACCGAGCGCTTCCAGTCGCGCTGCGTCATGTGCACGCGGCCCATGGCGTTGCGCGACTCCTGCACGCGGCCCTCGTACAGCGCCGCGTACAGCACCTCGGCCACGGCGAACAGGCCCACGGCCACCAGCACGATGTCGATGCCGTCCAGCAGTTCCATCTTGCCGCCGGTGTAGCGCGCCGCACCCGTGATCTGGTCCATGCCCACGCAGCCCAGCGCCAGGCCGACGAACAGCGCCACCATGCCGCGCAGGCTGCTCTGGCCCAGCACGGCGCTCACCGTGGTGAAGGCCAGCACCATCAGCATGAAATATTCGGGCGGCCCGAGGCGCACGGCGAAGTCGGCCACCGCCGGGGCGAACAGCGTGACCACCACCGTGGCGACGGTGCCGGCCACGAACGAGCCGATGGCCGACGTGGCCAGCGCCGCGCCGGCGCGCCCGCTCTTGGCCATCTTGTTGCCCTCCATGGCCGTGACCATGCTGGCCGTCTCGCCGGGCGTGTTCAGCAGGATGGAGGTGGTCGAGCCGCCGTACATCGCGCCGTAGTAGATGCCGGCGAAAAAGATCATCGAGGCCGTGACCTCGACCTTGGCCGTGATGGGCAGCAGCATGGCCACGGCCACCGCCGGGCCGATGCCGGGCAGCACGCCCACGGCCGTGCCCAGGGCGCAGCCCACCAGCGCCCACAGCAAATTGACCGGCGTGGCGGCGGTGGCAAAGCCGGCCAGCAGCGCGTCGAAGATTTCCATGCCCATCACAGCCACCCCGTGTTCGTGAGCCCCGGCAGGCCGATGGCCAGGAATTGGGTGAAGGCCCAGAACACCGGCGCGGCGATGGCCAGGCCCGCCAGCACATCCACCAGCAGCACGCGGGGCGACAGCGTGCGCGCATCACCCTGGGCGCGGCGCAGGCCCTGCACCGCCAGGGCGTAGCACAGCGCGCAGCCCAGGATGAAGCCGATCTCCGTGATCAGCGCCGCGTTCAGCAGCAGCCCGCTTGAGACCCAGGCGAATCGCCCCCAGTGCCCGCGCGCGCTGCCGCCCGGGTCCTGCGCGTGGCGGTAGCCGCCGGACAGCGCCTCGCGCACCAGCAGCACGCCGCACAGCCCCAGCACCGCCGCGCACAGCCAGGGTACGAAGTTGGGGCCCACGCCGCCATAGCCGGCGGTGCCGGGGATCTGCAGCGCGCCCACGGCCAGGCCCGCCGCGACCAGGACCACGGCCACGCCCACGGTGGCCTGCCAGCGGGCGGACGGAATTGCCGAAGGCGCCACGCCGGCCGCGTCGCCGTCGCTGGAGGAGATTTCAGTCATCAGGACACACCCCGCACGGGCTGCCGGCGCCGCGGCAAGAATTCAAGCCAAAACCGGCTCAAACCCTTGCTGTACAAGCGCAAGCAGCTCATCTATCAATAGCAAAAAGGCCGACGCTTCAGACCATGCCCGACTTGACCATAGTGGCGCGCAGGCTGGCGAACTCGGCGTCCACGAACTCGGCGAAGGCGTCGCCCGCCAGCCAGGCCGGCGTCCAGTCGTTCTTCTCCAGCGCCTCCGCCCAGGCAGCGCTCTTGGTGGCCTTTTGCACCATGGCCACCAGCGCGTCGCGCTGGGCCCGGGTGATGCCCGGCGCGCCGTACACACCGCGCCAGTTGCCGATCTCCACGTTGATGCCCTGCTCCTTCAGGGTGGGCACGTCCACACCCTTCAGGCGCTGGCCCGACGTCACGCCAATGGGGCGCATCTTGCCGGCGGCGATGTATTCGGAGAACTCGCTGTAGCCGCTGCCGCCCACGGTGACGTTGCCGCCCAGGATGGCGGCCGTCGCCTCCCCGCCCCCGCGGAAGGCCACGTAGTTGATTTTGGCCGGGTCCACGCCCACCTCGCGGGCGATCATGGCGGCGGCGATGTGCTCGGTGGAGCCGCGCGAGCCGCCGCCCCACTTCACGCTGCCGGGGTCTTTCTTGAGCTGGGCGACCACGTCGGCCATGGTCTTGAAGGGCGAGCTGGCGGGCAGCACGAAGACGTTGTATTCGCTGGTCAGGCGTGCGATCGGCGTGACGCGGTCCAGGCCCACCGGCGGCTTGGCCGTGATGATGCCGCCCAGCATCACCGCGCCCATGACCATCAGCGCGTTAGGGTCGCCCTTGCTGGCGTTGGCGAACTGCGCCAGGCCGATGGCGCCGGCCGCGCCGCCCTTGTTCTCGTACGTGACGGACGAGGCCACGCCCGCGTCCTGCAGCGCCTTGCCCAGGGCGCGGCCGGTGCTGTCCCAGCCGCCGCCGGGGTTGGCCGGCAGCATCATCTTGATGGCCACGGCGGCCTGGGCCGACAGCGGCAGGCTGCCGGCAGCGGCCAGGGCGGCCAGGGACTTGAGGAAGGTATCGCGGCGCATGGTGGTGTCTCCTTACCTGGTTGGAATCGCCATGAAAACAGCAAACGCCGCGATCATGCGCACGCAAGCTGTCAAACGGCTGTCCGGCACACCAGGGTTAACACCGGGTCCGGCGCCCTGCCTGAACGGCTTTCTAATCGCCCGATGCAACTGCTGCTTGTCGAAGACGACGCCACCATGCGGTCCACGCTGCAGCGCTCGCTGGCGCGCCGCGGCATGGCCGTGACGGCCCTGGGCGACGGCCGCGATGCGCTGGCCCAGTGGCGCGCCCAGCCGCCCGACGCCGTGGTGCTGGACCTGACCCTGCCCGGCCTGGACGGCCTACAGGTGCTGCAGCAGGCGCGCGCCGGCGGCCTGCGCACCCCCGTGCTGCTGCTGACCGCACGCGGCACCGTGGGCGACCGCGTGCTGGGCCTGAACGCGGGCGCCGACGACTACCTGCCCAAGCCCTTCGACCTGGACGAACTGGAGGCCCGCCTGCGCGCCCTGCTGCGCCGCAGCGGCGACGCGCCATCGCCCGCCCTGCCCGCCGGCGCCCCGGCGCTGGGCGCCCTGCGCTGCGACCGGGGCAGCGGCGCCATCTACGTGCATGGCGAGCCCCTGGACCTGACGCCGCGCGAACTGGCGCTGCTGCGCGCCCTGCTGGCCCAGCCCGGGCGCGCCGTGGCCAAGGAGCGGCTGTACGAGCTGGTCTTTCCCGGCCAGAGCGAGGTGCAGTACGAGGCCATCGAGGTGGTGGTCTACCGCGTGCGCAAGAAGCTGGCCGGCACCGGCGTGGCACTGATGACGCTGCGCGGCCTGGGCTATCTTTTGAAGGCGCAGCAGGCGTGAGCGCCCGCCCGGCCGTTCCGAAGGGCGCTTGCACCGCAGGCGAAGCCGAAGGTGTCATCCCAGTGAGCCGCCCGCGTTCGCTGCGCCGCCAGCTGCTTCTGGGCATCCTGCTGCCCACGCTGCTGTTCGTCTGCGTCAACACCTACAGCCTGCACCGCCAGGCGCTGGCCGCGCTGCACACCGCCTACGACCGCACGCTGCTGGCCTCGGCCAAGACCATCAGCGAGCAGCTGGACGTGCGCGGCTGGGACGAGCAGGCCGAGCTGCGCGCCACCGTGCCCTACGCCGCGCTGGAGGCCTTCGAGGCCGACAACCAAAGCCGCATGTTCTACCGCGTGTCCACCCTGCAGGGCGAGCTGGTCTCCGGCTTTGCCGAGCTGCCCGTGTGGCGCGGCACCATCCCCGCACGGCCACCCTATGCGGCGCTGGTGGACTTCTACGATGCGCGCTTTCGCGGCGAGAGCGTGCGCGTGGCCGTGCTGCTGCAACCCGTGGCCAGCAGCCAGGGCCGCGGCATGGCCGTGATCCAGGTGGCCGAGACGCTGGAGCTGCGTGAGGCCGCTGCCCTGCAGATCCTGTGGGACACGCTGGCGCGCCAGGCGCTGCTGCTGGCCGTGGTGGCCGCTGTGGTGGCGCTGGTCACGCAGCGTGCCACGCGGCCGGTGCGCCAACTCAGCAGCGACCTGCAATCGCGCGCCGAGGGCGACCTGGCCCCCATCTCCGCACCCGATGCCCCGCGCGAGCTGCAGCCGCTGATCGCCGCCACCAACGCCGTGATGCTGCGCCTGTCGCGCCTGCTGGCGCACCAAAAGCGCTTCGTGCGAGATGCCTCGCACCAGCTGCGCACGCCGCTGGCCGTGCTCAAGACCCAGGTGCAGTCCGCCCGGCGCGGCGACCTGCCGCCGGCCCAGGCGCTGCAGGAGATGGGCGACACCGTGGAGCGCGCCACGCAGCTGGCCAACCAGATGCTGGCCCTGGCCAAGGTGGAGCAGCTGCGCCAGCAGGGCCAGGTGCCCGTGGCCCGGCTGGACGAGGTGCTGCGCGAAGTCGCCCTGGAGCTGTCACCCCTGGTGGCCCAGGGCGACCTGGACTTCGGCATCGAAACCGCCGCCGCACCTGTGCGCGCCCACGACTGGATGCTGCGCGAGCTGTGCCGCAACCTGCTGCACAACGCCATCCGCCATGCGCCGGACGGCTCGGAACTGGCCGTGACGCTGCGCGCGGGCGCCGGCCAGGCGGTGCTGACCATCGCCGACGCCGGCCCGGGCATCGACGACGAGCTGGCCACGCGGCTGTTCCAGCCGTTTTCGGCCGGCGACGTGCGCCACGGCAGCGGCCTGGGCCTGGCCATCTGCCAGGAGATCGTGCAGGCGCTGGGCGGCAGCATTGCCCTGTCCAACCGACGCCAGGGCGAGCGCGTGCGGGGCCTGGACGCCGTGGTGCGCCTGCCGCTGGCGCACCAAGGTTGATGGCGGCCCGGCAAAATATCCGCGATGACGATACCCCCGGAATCCATGCGCCTGGACAAATGGCTGTGGTGCGCGCGCTTCTACAAGACGCGCGGCCTGGCCGTGGACGAAATCGGCCGCGGCCGCGTCACCGTCAACGGCCAAGCCGCCAAGGCCGCGCGCGAGCTGCGCGTGGGCGACACCGTGGCGCTGCGCCAAGGCCCGGTGGCACGCACCGTGGTCGTGCGCGCCCTGAGCGGCATGCGCGGCCCGGCGCCGGTGGCGCAGCTGCTGTACGAGGAGACTGCCGACAGCATCGCGGCGCGCGAGCAGGCGGCGCAGGCCCGCCGCCTGGCACCCGAGCCGGCTGACGCCTTACGCGACGGCCGGCCCACCAAGCGCGACCGGCGCAACATCGACCAGCTGCGCGGCGGCTGGGGCAGCCGCTGGAGCGCGTCGCTGGACGACGATGCATCCGGCAAATCCTGACCATCCCTTCTCCTTTCTCTCCCATGCAAATCACTGGCAAGTGCCATTGCGGCGCCATTTCCTACACGGCCCAGGTGGACCCCGCGCGGGTCCAGGTCTGCCACTGCGCGGACTGCCAGCAGTTTTCCGGCGCGCCCTTTCGGGCCGTGCTCCCCACGCCCGTAGAGGACGTGGCCCTTACCGGCCAGCCCCGGCACTACGTGAAGGTGGCCGAAAGCGGCAACCGCCGGGCCCAGGGCTTCTGCGCCGAATGCGGCACCCAGCTGTATGCCACCGAGGCGGACCAGCCCAAGGTGCTGAACCTGCGCCTGGGCTGCGTGAACGAGCGCGCGCAGCTGGTGCCCCAGCGGCAGATCTGGGGCGAATCGGCCATGCCCTGGCTGCCCACGCTGGCGGCGCTGCCCCTGCACGTGAAGGGCGCGGCCAGCGAGCTGCTGCCGCCCGGGTAACGTCGCCGCCGCCCGGCTGTCGCCCAGGAGGCAGCACGCCGGGCCGCGCTGCCCTACGGTCGGCGGCGCGCGGGGCCGGGGCCGCCGCGCTGCCACCCACCCCTGCCAAGGAGGCGCTTTTCCGATGATCAAGGTCACCGTCCTGTACCGCTGGCGCGAAGGCGCCCGCTTCGACCACGACTACTACCATGGCGCGCACATGCGCATCGCCCGCCAGGCCCTGGGGCCGCTGGGCCTGGCGCGGCTGGAGAGCGACCGCGCGCTCTACCCCGGCCAGCCGCGCCCCGGCCAGGTCGTCGCGCTGACCAGCGCCTACTTTCCCACGCTGGAGCAGGCGCAGGCTGCCGCCCGGCAGTCGGCGCCGGTGCTGATGGCCGACATTCCCAACTACACCGACATCGAGCCCGAGTCGTACCTCGCCCAGGTGGCGGCGCACGCCCTGCCCTGAGCCTGGCGGCCACGCGCCGGCATGCCGACTACGGGCGCGGCGTCCGTCACCCGGCGGCCGGCGGCGCCGGCGCGGCGCGCTGGCGTTCGTCGCGCTCGATCCGGCCGTCGACCAGCGTCACCGTGCGGTCGCACTGGGCGGACAAGCGCGGGTCGTGCGTCACCATCAGCACGGCGCAGCCGAACTCGCGGTTGAAGCGGCGAAACAGCCCGAAGACGTCCGCGGCGGACTGGCTGTCCAGGTTGCCGGTGGGCTCGTCGGCCAGCAGCAGGGCCGGCTGCATGACCAGCGCCCGCGCCACGGCCACGCGCTGCTGCTGCCCGCCCGAGAGCTGGTCGGGCTTGCGCTGCTCGTACCGCGCCAGGCCCACTTCGTGCAGCAGGTGGCGCGCGCGCTCCGTGTCCTGCGGCGTGGGCCGTCCCCGGGCCACCATGAGCGGCATCAGCACGTTCTCCAGCGCCGTGAAGGCCTGGATCAGGTAATGGAACTGGAAGACGAAGCCGATGGCATGGCCGCGCAGCGCCGTGCGGCGCATATCGGGCATGTCGCGCGTGGGCTCACCCAGCAGGTAGAGCTCGCCGGACGTCGGCCGGTCCAGCAAGCCGATCAGATTGAGCAGCGTGCTCTTGCCTGAGCCGGAGGCGCCCACCAGCGCCGCGAAGTCACTACGCTGCAGGCGCAGGTCCAGCCCGTGCAGCACCTCCACCTCCGTGGGCTTGCCGACGTTGTAGCTTTTCTTCAGCTCCTGCAGGCGCAGGACTTCCTGGCTGGCGGCGGTGTGCTCAGACATGGCGGATGGCCTCGGCCGGGTCGAGCGCGGCGGCGCGGCGCGCCGGCACCGCCGCCGACAGCACCCCGGTCACCGTGGCCAGCGCGGCGGCCAGCACCAGCAACCAGGGGCTCATGGGAATGGGAAACAGCTTCGGGCCCAGCACGTTAAAGGCCGTGACCAGCCCATAGCCTGCTGCGCCCCCCACCAGGGAGCCCACCAGGCCGAACACGGCGCCCTGGATCAGGAACACCCGCAGCATCTGCTGGCGCGTCGTGCCCATGGCACGCAGGATGCCGATGTCGCGCGTGCGCTGCACCACGCTCACCGACAGCACGCTGGCGATGCCCAGCGCCACGCTCAGCGCCACGAACAGGCCGATCATCTGCGTGGACAGGCTTTGCGAGCGCAGGGCGTTCATCAGCTGGGCGTTGGTTTCGATCCAGCTCTCCGCGCGCAGCCCGGTCAGGCGCGCCAGCCGGGCGGCCACGTCCTGCGCCGCGAAGATGTCGCGCACCTTGACATCGATGCCGGTGGCTGCGCCCGGCAGCTCCAGCAGCGACTGCACCTGCTTCATGTCCAGGTACAGGTAGCGCGCGTCCAGCTCGCGCACGCCCAGCTCGAAGATGCCGGCGACGTTGACCACGCTCTCGCGCCCCTGGCCCCCGTCCACACGCACCTTGTCGCCCACGCGCACGCCCAGGTCGGCGGCCAGCTGCCGGCCGATCACGGCGTCGCCCGCGCCGATGCGGAAGGTCCCGGCCACGAGCTCGTCCTGCACGGCGATGATGCGCCGGTAGCGCTCCGGGTCGATGCCCAGCAGCGCCACCGGCAGCAGTGCCTCGCCCCGGCGCACGAAGGCCGGCCCCGACACCACGGGCGACACGGCCGTGAGCTGCGGCAGCGTTTCCAGCACGTCGCGCACCTGCTGCCAGTTGTTGATCGAGCGCAGGCGCTGCGCGCGCTGGGTCTCCAGCACCAGCTGCGTGGTGCCGGGCGGCGGGAGCACGATGAGGTTGCGCTCCTGCGGCGGCTGGATCTTGATGTGGGGCTGCGTGCCCAGGGTGCGGTCGATGATGTTCTGCTGCAGCCCGGTGATGAGCGCGCTCAGGAACACCAGCACGGCCACGCCCACGCCGATGCCCACGAGGATCAGCACGCTTTGCGTCCGGCCCTCGCGCAGGAACTTGGTGGCGATGGTCCATTCAGCCCACATGGCGTCGGCCCGTCGTCAGTCCAGCTGCACAGGCAGCTCCTTGCGCGTGGCCAGGCCCGCATCGCGCGCGGGCGGCTGGCGCGGCTCGACGCGCACGCGCTGGCCTGGCTCCAGCGCGGCCTGCCCGTCGGCCAGCACCCAGTCGCCGGCCTGCAGCCCCTCGGTGACCTCGGTCTGCGCCAGGCCGCGCAGCCCCAGCCGCACCTGGCGCTGCGCCGCGCGGCCGTCCTGCACCACCCACAGCCGGGCGTGCTCGCCCTGCAGCGCGGCAAGGGCGTCGTTGGGCACCACCAGGGCACGCTCGCGCCGGCCCGTCTCCACGTTCACGGACACCGTCATGCTCTGACGCAGGAAGTCCGGCACCGGCTCGACGGCCAGGCGCACGTCCACCGTGCCGCGCTGGGCGTCCACGCTGGGCGCGATGAAGTCCACGCGGGCGGGGAACGGCCGTGTGGGAAAGGCGTCGGCGATGGCCAGCGCCGGCTGGCCGACGGCCAGCACTTCGAGGTTCTTCTCATCCACCGCCACCAGCAGTTCGGTGGCGCCGCTGCGCGCGATCTCAAACAGCACGCGGCCGGGCTGCACCAGGTCGCCGGGCTCGGCATTGCGGGTGAGCACCGTGCCGGCGACCTCGGCGCGGATGGTCGTCTTGTCCAGCTGGGCCTGGGCGCTCGCCACGCGGGCGCGGGCCGCGGCCTCGGCCGGGTTGCCCGCCTGCAGCGCGCGGGCGTTCAGCTGTGCCTGCGCGGCGGCCGTGCGGGCGACGGCTTCGGCCTGCAGGGCCTGCTCCAGCTCCTCGCGCGCGATGGCCTGCCGGGCAAATAGCGCCTGGCGGCGCTGCGCCTCGCGGCGGGCCTGCTCCAGCCGCACCTGGGCCTCGGCCAGGCGCGCCTGCGCCTGCGGGCGCGTGGACTGCTGCAGCTCGGCCAGGGCGGCCTGGGCCTCGCGCAGCGCGGCCTGCAGGTCATCGGCCCGCAGCACCGCCAACACGTCGCCCGGCTGCACCCGGTCGCCCTCGCGCACGCGTCGCTCGACCAGCACCCCCGTCACCGCGCTGCCCACCTGCGCACGCGACACCGCCGCCACCTGCCCCGTGGCAACCACCGTCTGCACCAGCGGCCCGGCCGTGACCTGATAGCCGGGCAGGAGCGGGCCGCGCAGGGCGCGCACGCCCAGCCAGGCCAGCGCGGCCAGGACAAGCACGGCGGCCGCTGCGGCCCACCAGCGGCGCTTCATGGGCAGCACCTGCGCAGTCCCGGCCTGCAGCCGGCATTCAATGAAAAAAGGAGAGGCATCGTCGTTGGGCTGGGGTCTGCCGGGGGCGTGAGAACAGCACGGCAGGCACGTTGCCCCTGCTGAGCTGCGGCGCGCGAGCCGGCTCACGGTGCAGTCTCGCACACCCTGCACGGGGCCGGGCCTGCCAGGACCGCACCGACCACCCCGTGCGTTGCTTGGACCCTGCACGTCATACCCGGCTGCCAGCCCCAACGGCCTTGAAGAAAGCCAAAATGGCGCAAAATGCGCCACAAAGGAGTCTTCGCCATGGCCCAACCCGCTTTTTCCTCCGTCAAGTTGCCCGGCTCCCTGGTCGAGCAGGCGCGCCAGGCCGCGCAGCCGCTGCGCCGCTCGGTCGCCAGCCAGATCGAATACTGGGCCACGCTCGGCCAGATCGTCGAGCACACCGGCCTGAGCGTGCAGGACGCGCGCGCCGCCATCGAGCAGTACGAGGCCGCCGCCGCGCAGGCCACGGCGCCCGTGTCGGTGGACGCGCTCACCGGCCGCCTGCTGGCCGCACAGGCGCGCGGCACGCTCGCCGAGCGCGTGCGCGAGGTGGTGCGCGAGAACCAGTCGCGCGCCCGGTGACGCACGCCTCCGCCGCCGCCACGGCGGCGCCCTGCTGGCTGCACCTGCTGGCCGGGCCCAACGGCGCGGGCAAGTCCACGCTGTACCGCGCGCTGGTGCGCGAAGGCATCCTGGGCCCGCCGCTTCCGTTCGTGAACGCCGACCTGCACGAGCAGGCACAGCTGCAGCACATCGCCGATCCGCACGAGCGCTCGCTGGCCGCCCGCGCCTGGGCCGACGCACGGCGCGCGGCGCTGATCGAAGCGCGCACCCCGTTCGCCAGCGAGACGGTGTTCTCCCACCCCTCCAAGCTGGAATTGATGGAGCACGCCCAAAGCCGCGGCTTTACCGTCGCCCTGCACGTGGTGGCGCTGGACGACCCGCACCGCCTGCTCGAGCGCGTGGCCCAGCGCGTGCGCGAGGGCGGCCATCCGGTGCCGCCCGAACGCATCCTGGCGCGCTACCCGCGCACGCTGGCGCTGCTGGCGCAGGCGGTGCGCCGGGCCGACGTGGCCTATCTGTATGACGGCGCCGACGTGCAAGCAGGCGGCCCGCAGCTGGTGGCCGTGCGCACGGCGGCCGGCGCGACCGCGCTGGCGACGCCCCTGCCGCCTTGGGCGCGGGCCATGCTGCAGGCAGGCTGAGGACGCGCGGTTTGGCATAAAAACAGGCTCCAGCCCTTGTGCAGCAAGCGCCGGCAGCTCTTTTTTCAGGAGCGACTTGATCAGCCTCGCCAGGGCGCAACGGGCGACCCCGCGGCGGCCGCACGCCGTATGCTGGCGCGCCGGCAACCCTGGGGTGCCGGCCTGCCGCCACACCCTCAAAGGTCTGTTCCATGTCGCTGCTGCTGCACCTGTCGCCCCTGCTGCTGGTCATGCTGGCCCTTATGGTGCTGCGCCGCCCACCACTGCAGGCGGCGCTGGCCGGCTGCCTGCTGGCCCTGCTGCTGTGGGCGCTGGGCGCCGCGCGGCCCCTGCAGGGCGCGGACCTGGGCGCGGCAGCGCTGGACACTGCGCTGCTGCTTGCCATCACCGCCAGCGTCATCGTGCCAGGCCTGGCCTTCGTCATCGCCATCGAGCGGCTGGGAGTGAACCAGGCACTCAGCCAGTCGGTGCAAGCGCTGGCGCTGCCGCGCGCAAACCAGGTCCTGCTGGTGGTGCTGGGGCTGGGGCCGCTGCTGGAGTCGATGACGGGCTTCGGCGTGTCCATGGTGGCTACCGTGCCGCTGCTGCTGGCACTGTTCGCGCGGCCGGTGGCGTTGCGCCTGGCTCTGGTCGGCATGGCCATCATGCCGTGGGGCACGCTGGGGTTGGCGACGGTGGTCGGGGCCTCGCTGGCCGGGCTGGCGCCCGAGGCGCTGGCGGCCGACACGGCGCTGGTCAGCGCCCCGGTGTTCCTGGCCGTGGCGGCGCTGTCGCTGTGGTGGACCGGGGCGCGTGGGGCCCGGGCCTGGCTGGCACTGGCCGTGCACGGCACGCTGTTCCTCGCCGTGCTGTGGGCGCTGAGCCGCGCCACCGGGCCCGAGGTGGCGGGCGTGGGCGCCGGCCTGGCCGTGGTGCTGGCCGTGCTGGCACCCTCCTGGCTGGCCCGCGCCCGCGGCGCCGCCTGGCCGCACGCCGCCTGGCCCTACCTGGCACTGATCGCCTGCGTGGTACTGCTGAAATGGGTGACTCTGCTGACCCGGCTTGACGAGCGCTGGACGGTGGCCGGCGCGGCCGTGGTGTGGAAGCCCCTGGCCTCGCCCGGCATCGCCCTGGCGGCGGCCCTGGCGTGGGTCTGGCTACGCCGGAGTCGCACACTGCAGGACGCCGCGCACCCGCCCCTGGCCCGCGCCCTGGGCGCGCGGGCGGCGCGGCCGCTGGTCACCATCGCCTGCTTCCTGGCGCTGTCGCAGATGATGGTCAAGGGCGGCTTCCTGGACGGCCTGACGCATTCGCTGGCCGCCCTGCCGCCCCTGGCCGTGGCGCCGGCGGTGGGGCTGATGGGAGCACTGTCGGGCTACATGACGGGCTCCACCCTGGGCGGCAACGCGCTGTTCATGCCGGCCATCGCGCTGCTGCCCGAGGGCGGGCGGGCGCTGCTGGCGGCGTTGCAAAACAGCGCGGCAGGACATGCGGCCATGGGCTCCATCCCGATCGCCATGGTGGTGCTGGGCCTGGCCCGCACCACGCCGGACGAGGAAGGCCGGCTGGTGCGCTTCGGCTTCCTGCTGGCCTGCATGAACGCGGCCCTGGTGGCGCTGACCGCAGTGGCCGTACTGGCATTGCAGCCGGGCCGCTGGTGAGGCTGGGCACAATGCGCGGCAATTTTTGTCAACGCCCTGGCGCCCTTCTTTCCATGCTCTACAACGCCCTGAAACTGCTGCACGTGCTGTCCATCATCGTTTGGGTGGGCGGCATGGTGTTCGCCCACTTCTTCCTGCGCCCGGCCGCGCAGGCACTGCCACCGGCCCAGCGGGTGCCGCTGATGCACGGCGTGCTGCAGCGCTTCCTGGGCGCGGTGGCCGCGGCCGTGGTGGTGGTGCTGACCACGGGTCTGGCGATGATCGGCATGGTCAGCGTGGGCTCGGGCGGGGGCTTTGCCATGCCGGCGGACTGGCACTTCATGATCGGCGTCGGCCTGTTGATGATGGCCATCTTCGGCTACCTGTACTTCGCCGTGCTGTCACGCTTGGATGCGGCCGTCGCCGCCGGCGACTGGGCCGCGGGCGGCGCGGCGCTGGCGCGCATGCGCACCTGGGTGGGCGTGAACTTGGTGCTGGGCACGGCCATCGTGGCGGTCGTGCTGCTGTGGTGAGGTAGCTCTCCGCTACCCTTTTGGTAGCTGCCAGCGCCTGTCCAGCAAGGGCTGGAGGCACTTTTGACTGTTTTTTTTCAGCGCCTGGTGTAGATCTGGTCGAAGCTGCCGCCGTCGGCGAAGTGCTCCCTGTCCGCCTTGGCCCAGCCGCCAAAGGCCTGGTCGATGGTCACCAGCGTGAGCTTGGGGAACTGCGCGTCGAACTTCGCCTTGGCCTTCTCCCCCGTGGGGCGGTAGTAGTTCTTGCCGGCGATGTCCTGGCCTTCGTCGGAGTACAGGTGCTTGAGGTATTCCTCGGCCAGCGCGCGCGAGCCTTTCTTGTCCACCACCTTGTCCACCACCGCCACCGTGGGCTCTGCCAGGATGGAGAGGGACGGCACGACGATGTCGAACTTGTCCTTGCCGAACTCCTTGATCGCCAGGAATGCCTCGTTCTCCCAGGCCAGCAACACGTCGCCGACGCCGCGCTGCACGAACGTGATGGTCGAGCCGCGGGCGCCGGTGTCCAGCACCGACACGTTCTTGTAGAGCCGGGCCACGAAGTCCCTGGCCTGAGCCTCGCCGCCGTATTTGCGCTTGGCGAACTCCCACGCGGCCAGGTAGTTCCAGCGCGCGCCGCCGCTGGTCTTGGGGTTGGGCGTGATGACCTGCACGCCCGGCTTGGCCAGGTCGTCCCAGTCCTTCAGGCCTTTGGGGTTGCCCTTCTTGACCAGGAACACGATGGTCGAGGTGTAGGGCGCCGAGTTGTGCGGCAGGCGCTTTTGCCAGTCGGCGGCCAGCAGACCGTGGCGGGCCAGCGCGTCCACGTCGCCGCCCAAGGCCAGCGTGGCCACGTCGGCGTCGATGCCGTCGATGATGGAGCGCGCCTGCTTGCCCGAGCCGCCGTGCGACTGCTTGAACTGCACCTCCTGGCCCGTCTTGGCCTTCCAGTGGCGGGCGAAGGCCTGGTTGTATTCGGCGTACAGCTCGCGCGTCGGGTCATAGGAGACGTTCAGGAACTGCGTGCCCTGGGCCAGCGCAGGCGGGGCAATGACCGTGCCCAGCGTGGCGGCAAGGGCCGCGGCCGCAAGGGGAAACTTGATAAAGTGACGGCGATTTTTCACGGGTGCTTTCTGTGCGTTGGAAGAGATGCAACGCATTCTGGAAGCCGCCCCAGCAAACCGAAACCAATAAGAATTCAGTTCGTTATTCGTTTAATGACTGAAAACTTTTACGCAGGAACATATTCCCCATGGCACGTACCGTCCACTGCATCAAGCTCGGCCAGGATGCCGAAGGCCTCGACTTCCCGCCCTACCCCGGCGACCTGGGCAAGCGCATCTACGAGAACGTGAGCAAGAAGGCCTGGGCCGACTGGCTCAAGCACCAAACCATGCTAGTCAACGAGAACCGCCTGAACCTGGCCGATGCGCGTGCCCGACAGTACCTGGCCCGGCAGATGGAAAATCATTTCTTCGGCGGCGGTGCAGACGCCGCGGCGGGCTACGTCCCGCCCAGCGCGTAACCCAGTGAAGCGCTGGAAAAAAGTGATTTCGTAAAACCACTTTTTCCCGCAGCGGCGCAGACGCTGCGGCGGGATACGTCCCCGCCCAGCGTGTAGCGCAACCTGACGCAGCCGCCCCCGCCGCACCCCGTGGCGGGGGCGGCTGCCGCTGTGCCCCCTGAAACCGCAGGCGCGCCCCGCCGGAGGTCTTTCTGCCATGCTGCCATCGGTCTCGCTGCTGGACTCGTTCCAGGCTTCGCAGTTCAGCGTCATGCTGGTGGTCTATCTCGTGGCCATCACGGCCGAGGCCATGTCCGGCGCCCTGGCCGCGGGCCGGCGCAACATGGACATCTTCGGTGTCGCCGTGATCGCCTTCGTCACCGCTTTGGGTGGCGGCACGCTGCGCGACATGGTGCTGGGCCACTACCCGCTGGGCTGGACGCAGCACCCTGAATACGTCTACCTGGTCATCAGCGCCGGGCTGCTGACCACCGTGCTGGCGCCCCACATGCACCGCATCAAGCGCGTGTTCCTGCTGCTGGACGCCATGGGTCTGGTGGCCTTTTCCCTCATCGGCTGCAACGTGGCGCTGGAGCTGGGCTACCCCACGGTGGTGGTGGTCATCTCGGGCATGCTCACCGGCATCAGCGGCGGCATCCTGCGCGACGTGCTGTGCAACCAGGTGCCGGTGGTGTTCCGGCGCGAGCTGTACGCCAGCGTCTCGCTGGCCGTGTGCCTGCTATTCCTGGGCCTGCGCGCGTTGGACGTCGGCCTGAACCTGGCCACCGCCGCGTGTTTTGCCATCGGCCTGGCGCTGCGGCTGCTGGCCATCCGCTTCGCCTGGCGTCTGCCCGTGTTCTCTTACCAGCAGCGCTGGGAATGACCCTGCCATGACCGAATCCCTGCACCGGCCGTCCACCGACATGCCGGGCAACGCCTGTCCGGACGGCCGCGAGCCGGGCGGCGATGGCGGTGCCCTGGCCCGGGCGCGCCATCTCGTCCTGCACGGCGGGGGCCTGCCCGATGCCTGGGCGGGCCAGGCGCAGTGGCGCCTGCTGGACGTGCACTTCAGCCGGGGGCTGAACTTCCTGGTCGCGTGGGCTGCCTGGCGCGCCGACACCCACCGCCCGCGCGTGCTGCACTGCGTCGCGTGCACGGCCAGCCCCCCGGGCGCGGACGAGCTGCTGCGCGCAGCGCCGCAATGCGACGAGCTGCAACCCCTGGCGCGGCAGCTGGCCGAACAGTGCTGGGGCCTGCTGCCCGGCGTGCACCGCCTGGCCTTTGAGGGCGGGCGCGTGCTGCTGACGCTGTGCGTGGGCGACGCCCAGGCCCTGCTGCGCCAGCAGCAGCCCACCGCCGACACGGTGTGCCTGGGCCCCGCAAGCGACCCCGACCCGTGGCGCATGCAGACCCTGAAAGCGGTGGCACGCTGCTGCCGCCGCGGCGCGCGCCTGGCCGCCTGGGGCGCGCCGCCCTCCCTGCCCGAGGCGCTGGCGGCGAGCGGCTTCACCGTCCAGGCAGCCGCGAATGCGCCGGCCGGGGGCGACCTGCTGCAGGCCACGTTCGACCCGCCCTGGCAGCCGCGCGCGGGCCAACCACCGCTGCCGCACGCTGCCCTGCCCGACGGTCAGCCTCCCGGGCACTGCCTGGTCGTGGGCGCGGGCCTGGCGGGCGCCGCGGTGGCCGCCAGCCTGGCGCGGCGCGGCTGGCGCGTCACCGTGCTGGACGCATCCGCCGCCCCCGCCGCCGGCGCCTCGGGCCTGCCGGCAGGCGTGTTCGCCTCGCACGTCTCGCCCGACGACAGCGTGCTGTCGCGCCTGTCGCGTGCGGGGGTGCGCACCACGCTGCAGACGCTGGCGGCCCTTGCGCCGCAGGCCAAGGGCGTGGAGTGGGACGACACCGGCGTGCTGGAGCACGGCGTGGACACCCCCGTGCGCCTGGCCTGGGAGGCCGGCCCCGGTCTGGACTGGAGCCGCCCGCCCACGCCGCAGGAGCTGCACGCCAGCCACCTGAGTACCGATGCACCTGCCGCCTGGCACGCGCGCGGCGGCTGGGTCAGCCCGCCGGCGCTGGTGCGCCGGCTGCTCGCCCAGCCGGCCATTGCATGGCACGGCAACGCACGGGTAGCGCGGCTGCAGCGGGACGGCGATGGCCTGTGGCGCGCGCTGGACGATGCCGGCAACCTGCTGGATGCCACGCTGCCTGGCGCCGAACTGGCCGTGGTCTGTGCCGGCCCGGCCAGTGCCGGGGTGGCCGGCGTGCCGCTGCCGCTACAGATGCTGCGCGGGCAGCTGGCCTGGGGCTGGCATGCAGACGCGCCCTCCGGCGCGGCCTGGCCGGCGCATCCGGTCAACGGCCACGGCAACCTGGTCCCCTGCGCGCCGCTGGCGGGGCCGGGGCAAGCGCCGAACGCCGTCACCGGCACCGCGCACCTGGGCTGGGTGCTGGGCTCGACCTTCGAGCGCGACCAAGCCACGCTGCCCGTCAGCCCCGCCGATGAAGCAGCCGGGCGCGCGGCCAACCGGGACAAGCTGGCGCGGCTGCAGCCTGCGCTGGCCCCGGTGCTGGCACCGGCCTTCGCGCCGGGCCTGCCGGCCGTGCACACCTGGGCCGCCGTGCGCTGCGCGGCGCCGGACCGGCTGCCGCTGGTCGGACCGCTGGATGCGCAGGCGCTGCCCGGCCTGTGGGTCAGCACCGCCATGGGCGCGCGTGGCCTGACCCTGGCGCTGCTGTGCGGCGAACTGCTGGCGGCGCGCCTGCACGGCGAGCCGCTGCCGCTGCAGGCGCGGCTGGCGCAGGCCCTGGCCAGCGAGCGGCTGTGACCGCCGCAGTGCGGGTGGTTTGAAGCCAAAACCGGCCCCAGCACCCACCCAGCAAGCGCCAGCAGCTATTGATTAAGGAGCGCCTCCCCTTGGCTACCACGTAGCCGCCATAACCCAGGCCCAGGCCGCCGGCACCGCCGGTGACGGCCCTGTTCCTTCCCGTCAGCCGCAGGGCGGAACTCCTGGGTGCCGGGAAAGGGCGCGCCCAGGCCGGCGCATGTCGAACCGGGACGTCTTTTTATATGCCTGTTGCGACATATGTGAAGTCATAAACAGTAGTTTGTTTTTATAAGAACCTTGCCTACAGTCGCTGCGTTGCGTGTCGCGGCGGGCTTTTGCCTTAGGCAGCCCGGCGCGGCACGGCCCCCACACCACGACCCGCCGCGCCATGTACCAGTACACCGAATTCGACCGCCAGTTCGTCCAGCTGCGCGCCCAGCAATTCCGCGACCAGCTCGAGCGCTGGGAGCGCGGGGAGCTGACGGACGAGCAGCTTTTGCCCCTGCGCCTGCAAAACGGCTGGTACATCCAGCGCTACGCTCCCATGGCGCGCATCGCCGTGCCCTATGGCGAGATCAGCAGCACCCAGCTGCGCATGCTGGCGCACATCGCCCGCGAATACGACCGCCCCACGCCCGAGTTACTGGCCCACGCCCAGGCCACGCAGAACGCGCTGGAGGCGTCGCAGCCCGGCCAGACGCTGCCTGCCAAGCCGCTCAAGTACGGCTACGGCCACTTCACCACGCGCACCAACTGCCAGTTCAACTGGATCCCGCTGTCCAAGGCGGCCGACGTGATGGACCTGCTGGCCAGCGTGCACATGCACGGCATCCAGACCAGCGGCAACGACATCCGCAACATCACCTGCGACGCTTACGAGGGCATCTCCGAGGACGGCATCGTGGACACGCGCCCGTTCGCCGAGATCACGCGCCAGTGGAGCTCGCTGCATCCCGAGTTCACCTACCTGCCGCGCAAGTTCAAGATCGCCTTCAACGGCGCGCTGGAAGACCGCGCCGCCATCGGCTGGTACGACATCGGCCTGCAAGCCGTGCGCGATGCCCAGGGCGCCGTCGGCTTCACCGTCAAGGTGGGCGGCGGCATGGGCCGCACGCCCATCGTGGGCACCGTGGTGCGCGAGTTTCTGCCCTGGCCGCAGCTGCTGAACTACATCGAGGCCATCGTGCGCACGTACAACAGCTACGGCCGGCGCGACAACAAGTGGAAGGCCCGCATCAAGATCCTGGTCAAGGCCGAGGGCCAGGGCTTCATCGACGCGGTGGAAGAGGAGTTCAAGGCCATCACCGAGCTGGACGGTGCCCCGCACACCATCACCCAGCAAGAGCTGGACCGCGTGACCAGCCACTTCGTCATCCCCGAACTGCGGCCCGCCGGCCTGCCCTCGCGCGTCGACCCGCAGGGCCAGCTGTACCAGCGCTGGCTGCGCCAGAACGTGCGCGGCCACCGCCTGCCCGGCCTGCGCGCGGTAACGCTGTCGTTCAAGCGCCCGGGCTTTGCCCCCGGCGACGCCGACGCCGACACGCTGGACGCCCTGGCGCAGCTGGCCGAGACCTTTTCTGCCGCCGAGGCGCGCCTGACGCACGAGCAGAACCTGCTGCTGCCCTGGGTGCACGAGGCCGACCTGCCCGCCCTGTACGAGGCCGCCCGCAAGCTGGGCCTGGCCCAGCCCAACATCGGGCTGCTGACGGACATGATCGCCTGCCCCGGCGGCGACTTCTGCTCGCTGGCCAACGCCCGCTCGCTGCACATCGCCGCGGCGATCACCGAGCGCTACCAAGACCTGGACGAGCTCTTTGACCTGGGGCCCATCGACCTGCACATGAGCGGCTGCATCAACAGCTGCGGCCACCACCACAGCGGCCACATCGGCATCCTGGGCGTGGATAAGGACGGCAAGGAGTGGTACCAGATCACCCTTGGCGGGGCGGACGGCAGCGACCTGTCCGGCCCGGCCATCGGCGGCAAGGTGGTCGGCCCTTCGTTCAACGCGGCCGAGGTGCCGGATGTGATCGAGGCCGTGCTGGAGGTCTTCCGCGCCGTGCGCAAGCCCGGCGAGCTGTTCATCGACGCCCTGCGCCGCGTGGGCCACGACCCCTTCAAGGCGGCCGCCAACGCCGCGCGCCACCCCAAGATCGACGAGCCCGCCCTGAGCGAGCAGGACTGAAACCCGAGGCCTAGAGAACTATGAAAATCATAGCAGTCAGCGCTTATTCCACGGGCCTTGAGTCCGAAAAACGCTTGCGAATCCCCAACGACGCCGATCTGGCCGAGCTGGCCGCCAGCGGCGCGCTGGAGGGCGTGCAGGTCATCGAGCTGCACTTCCCCAAGTTCACCGATGGCCGCGCCTACACCCAGGCCCTGCTGCTGCGCCGCCGCTACCGCTTCGCCGGCGACATCCGCGCGACGGGCGACGTGCTGATCGACCAGCTGGTGCACATGCACCGCAGCGGCTTTTCCAGCGCCGTGCTGGCCGAGGGCGTGGACCCCGCCGCCGCCGAGCGTCAGTTCGCGCGCTTCTCAGCCTTCTACCAGGGCGACGTGCACGAGCCGCGCCCGCTGTTCGCACGGGAGGCGGCATGAGCGGCGCCGCCCTCGCGCTGGACCGTGGCCTGGACCTGGCCCGCGTCAACGCCGAGCTGGGCCGCGACGCGCCCGGCCTGGTGCGCTGGGCCCTGGGCCTGGAGCAGCCGGCGATCGTCACCACCAACTTCCGCCCGTTCGAGGCCGTGATCCTGCACTTGGTCACCCAGGTGCAGCCCGATGTGCCCGTCATCTGGATGGACAACGGCTACAACACCGAGGCCACTTATCGCTACGCCGACGAGGTGGCGCGCCTCCTGAAACTGAACCTGCGCACCTACCTGCCGCTGCGCTCGCGCGCCCACCGCGAGGCGCTGGAGGGCCCGGCGCCGGCGCTGGACGACCCGCGCCACGCCGCCTTCACCGAAGAGGTCAAGCTCGAGCCCTTCGCCCGCGCCCTGCGCGAGACCGCGCCCCGGGTGTGGTTCACCGCGCTGCGCGCCAGCGACAGCGCCGTGCGCGCGCAGATGCAGCCTGTGAGCGTCAACCCCGACGGCCTGATCAAGGTGGCGCCGCTGCTGCACTGGACGTCCCGCGACCTGCACCAGTACTGCCAAACCCACGGCCTGCCCAACAACTTCGACTACGTGGACCCGACCAAGGGCGAGGCCCAGCGCGAATGCGGCCTCCATTTAGCCCACTGATATGAAACACCCCCCGCAGGCGCTGCGCGCCTTCCCCCCGCTCTCGCAATGCTGCGCATTGCGGGCAGGGGGACGCAGCCCTCGCTGCGGGGCGGCCCTTGCTCGGCTGCCCTGGCTTGGGTTGCGTCAGTTTGATGCCGCGTGGACCTTGCGCGGCACGATAGATAACCGGATTGGAAAAAACAGATGAACGCCCGTGTCGACCCCGACGTGCTGAGCACCTTGAGCAACCGCCACCTGGACGCGCTGGAGGAAGAAACCATCTTCGTCCTGCGCGAGGTCGCCGCCGCCTTCGAGCGCCCGGCCCTGCTGTTTTCCGGCGGCAAGGATTCGCTGGTCATGCTGCGCTGCGCCGAGAAGGCGTTTGGCGCCGGCCACATCCCGTACCCGCTGTTGATGATCGACACCGGGCACAACTTTCCCGAGGTCACACAGTTTCGCGACCAGCGTGCGGCCGAGCTGGGCGCGCGCCTGATCGTGCGCAGCGTGGAGGATTCCATGGCCCGCGGCACCGTGCGCCTCAGTCGCCCCGACGAACCGCGCAACGCGCACCAGTCGGTGACGCTGCTCGAAGCCATCGAAGAATTCCGCTTCGACGCGCTGATCGGCGGCGCCCGGCGCGACGAGGAAAAGGCCCGCGCCAAGGAGCGCATCTTTTCGCACCGCGACAGCTTCGGCCAGTGGCAACCCAAGGCCCAGCGGCCCGAGCTGTGGACGCTGTTCAACACCCGCATTGCGCCGGGCGAGCACTTCCGCGTCTTCCCCATCAGCAACTGGACCGAGCTGGACGTCTGGCAATACATCGAGCGGGAGGCCATTGCGCTGCCCAGCCTCTACTACAGCCACCCGCGCCAGGTGGTCGAGCGCCGCGGGTTGCTGGTGCCCGTCACGCCGCTCACCCCCGCAAAAGACGGCGAGCAGGTTGAAACCCGCGCGGTGCGCTTTCGCACCCTGGGCGACATCACCTGCACCTGCCCGGTGGCAAGCGACGCCGCCAGCGCCGCGGAGATCGTCATCGAGACCTTGTCGACTGAGGTCAGCGAGCGCGGCGCCACACGCATGGACGACAAGACCAGCGACGCCTCGATGGAAAAACGCAAGAAGGACGGGTATTTCTGATGACCACCGCCACCGCACCTGGCACTATCAAAACAATAGCTGCCAGCGCCCAGCAGGCAAGCGCTGCGGCCACTTTGGACCATGAAACCGCGCTGCGCTTCATCACCTGCGGCAGCGTGGACGACGGCAAGAGCACGCTGATCGGCCGCCTGCTGGTGGACAGCCGCGCCGTGCTGTCCGACCAGTTGGCCGGCGTATCGCGCTCGGGCGAGACCGACCTGGCCCAGCTCACCGACGGCCTGGCCGCCGAGCGCGAGCAGGGCATCACCATCGACGTGGCCTGGCGCTACTTCGCCACGCCCGCGCGCAAGTTCATCATCGGCGACGCGCCCGGCCACGAGCAGTACACGCGCAACATGGTCACCGCCGCCTCGCAGGCCGACTGCGCCGTGGTGCTGGTGGACGCCACCAAGCTGGACTGGCAGCCGGGCGAGCCCGCCCTGCTGGCGCAAACGCGCCGCCACGCCCTGCTGGCCCACCTGCTGCGCGTGCACTCGCTGGTCTTCGCCGTGAACAAGCTGGACGCCGTGACCGACCCCGAGCGGGCCTTCCACCACATCCGCGCGGCGCTGGCGCGCTTTGCGCATGAGGCGGGCTTGAGCGTCGCCGCCACCGTGCCCCTCTCCGCCTTGAAGGGCTGGAACGTGGCCGCGCCCCAGCCCGGCTGGTGCGGCTACGACGGCCCCGCCCTGCTGCAGTTGCTGGAGCGCCTGCCCTGCACCCCGGCCGACGCGCAGCTGCCACTGGCCCTGCCGGTGCAGTGGGTGGAAAAAACCGCCTCGGCCTCGGCCGACACCACACAGGGCCGGCGCGTGTTCTGGGGCCGCGTGGCCACGGGCAGCGTGGCGCCGGGCATGCAGGTGCAGGTCTTCCCCAGCGGCCAGGCCGCGCGTGTGGCCCAGGTGCTGGACCACGCCCGCCGCCCCGCCGACGCGGCCACCGGCGCCAGCGCCGGCATCGTGCTGGACCGCGAGGTGGACGTCTCGCGCGGCGACTGGATCGTGGCCGCGCCAGTGCCGGCGCTCACCGCCGACGACGATTTCGACAGCCCCGCCGCCACCACCGCGTGGCCGGGCCAGCGCGAGCTGTCGGCCACCGTCGCCTGGCTGGACGACGAGCCGCTGGCCGCCGGGCGCGTGTACTGGGCGCTGCACGGCCACCGCTGGGTCAAGGCCAAGGTGCGCCGCGTAGCCCACCGGCTGAACATCCACACCCTGGCGCAGGAGACGGCCGACGCACTGGAACCCAACGCCATCGGCCACGTCGAGCTGCAGCTGCAGGAAGCCATCCCCGCCGCCCCCTTCGCCCATGCACGGGTGCTCGGCTCGATGATCCTGGTGGACACCGCCAGCCATCGCACGGCCGGCGCGGTGCTGGTGCGCTGAGGGGCGCCCAGGCAGCCCCGCGGCTTGATCCGTATCAAGGTAACCGGACCCGGGCCATGGCCTGGCGCCCGGTTGCCGCGCCTCGCAGCCTAAAATTGCGGGCTATCCCGAATACCCAAGAACTCTAGAGCTCACTCATGACTCACGTCGTCACCGAGAACTGCATCAAGTGCAAATACACCGACTGCGTGGACGTGTGCCCCGTGGACTGCTTCCGCGAAGGCCCGAATTTCCTCGTGATCGACCCGGACGAGTGCATCGACTGCGCCGTCTGCATCCCCGAGTGCCCGGCCAATGCCATCTTCGCCGAGGAAGACCTGCCGGCCGACCAGCTGCCCTACATCAAGCTCAACGCCGAGCTGACCCCGAAGTTCAAGAGCATCACCAAGAGGAAGGGTGCCCTGCCCGATGCCGACGAATGGAACGGCAAGCCCGACAAGCTGCAATACCTGGAACGCTGATCCACGCATGAGCACTGCCACGCCGCAGAGCGTTGACGCCGTCGTCATCGGCGCCGGCCCCGTGGGCCTGTGGCAGGTGTTCCAGCTCGGGCTGCAGGGCATCGCCGCGCACCTGATCGATGCGCTGCCCCACGTCGGCGGACAGTGCGCCCAGCTGTATGGCGACAAGCCGATCTACGACATCCCCGGCATCGCGGTCTGCAGCGGGCTTGAGCTGGTCGAGCGGCTGCAGCGGCAGATCGCGCCCTTTGCCCCCACGCTTCACCTCGGCCAGCAGGTCAGCGCCCTGGCCGCGCAGGACGATGGCCGCCTGCTGCTGCAGACCAGCGCCGGCCTGCGCCTGGCTGCGCGCAGCGTGTTCATCGCCGCCGGCGTGGGCGCCTTCGTACCGCGCGCGCTCAAGGTGGAGGGCCTGTCGGCCTTCGACGGCAGCCAGCTGCTGTACCACCCTGCCCGCCTGGATGCCGCCGCCGGCCGCCGCGTGGTGGTGCATGGCGGCGACGCAGCCGCCGTGCAGGCCGCCATCGACTGCGCGCCGCTGGCCGCCAGCGTCGCGCTGCTGCACCGGCGCGACGCCTTCGACGCGCCGGCCGAGGCGCTGGAGCAACTGCAGGCCTTGCGCGCGGCGGGCCGCATCCACGTGGCCACGGGGCAGATCACCGGCGTGCAGGCCAGCGGCGGGCGGCTGCAAGGCCTGCAGCTGCTGAACCCCCAGGGCGAGCCCGAGACGCTGGCGCTGGACCTGCTGCTGGCCTATCCCGGCATCTCGCCGCGCCTGGGGCCGATGGCCGACTGGGGCCTGGCCATGCAGCGCAAGCAGATCACCGTGGACCCAGCCACCTTCGCCACCAGCGTGCCGGGCATCTACGCGGTGGGCGACATCAACAGCTACCCCGGCAAGCGCCGCCTGATCGTCTGCGGTTTCCACGAAGCGACGCTGGCCGCCTTTGCCGCCGCAGAGCAGTTGACGGGCCACAGCGGCCCGCTGGAATACACCACCAGCAGCGAGCGCCTGCAGCGCCGCCTGGGCGTGCTGCCCGCCGCCTAAAATGCCCCGGCGCGGCCGCCCTGGCCGCGTTTTGCTGGGGGTGTCCTGCGCCGATCGCGGCCAGGGCTGAGATCACACCCTTCGAACCTGACTGAGATCATCCTCGCGCAGGGAAAGCACGCCGGGCCGCCGCCATGCCGCAGCGCGCCCGGCGCCTGCCCGCGCGACCTGGCCCAAGGAGCGCACCGCATGACGACTACCCCTTCCCCCGCCGCCGGCGCGGCCAACGAGGCGCTGGCGCCCGTCGCCGCCGCGCAGCGCGTGTTCCGCTGGCACGACCATGCCTCGCTGTGGTTCAGCCTGGGCGTGGGCCTGCTGGTCATGCAGGTGGGCGCCTATCTGATGCCGGCGCTGTCGCCGCGCGAGGCGCTGGCGGCCATCGTCGCCGGCTCAGCAGTCGGCGCCGGCCTGCTGGGCTGGGTGGCCAAGCTCGGCTGCGACAGCGGCCTGGCCAGCGCCGGGCTGATGCACGCCGTCTACGGCCGGCGTTTTGCCGCCCTGCCCATCGTGCTGAACATCGTGCAGCTCGTCGGCTGGGGCACCTTCGAGCTGGTGGTGATGCGCGACGCCACGCTGGCCATCGCGCGCCAGTCCGGCGCCATGGCGGGCGCCGCCTGGGCGGTGCCGGCCACGCTGCTGTGGGGCGGCGTGGTGGTGCTGCTGCTCAGCGGCTCCATGGTGCAGCTGGTGCGCCGCATCATCGCGCGCGTGGCGCTGCCGCTGGTGGTGCTGTCGCTGCTGTGGCTGACCTGGCAGTTCGCCGCACTGGCGCAGGCCCAGGGCCTGGCCGAGCTGTGGCGGCGCCCGGGCGCGGGCGGCATGGGCGTGATGTCGGCCCTGGACCTGGTCATCGCCATGCCCATCTCGTGGCTGCCGCTGGTGGCCGACTACGCTCGCCACGGCACCAGCGGGCGCACGGCGCTGCGCGCCACCTGGGCCGGCTACGCGCTGGCCAACATGTGGTGCTACGGCCTGGGCGTGCTGGTGGCGCTGGTGCTGCCCAGCCAGGATCTGGTGACGGCGCTGCTGCTGGCCCAGGGCGGGCTGATCGCGCTGTCGCTGATCCTGATCGACGAAGTGGACAATGCCTATGGCGACGCGTACTCGGGCGCCGTCTCGGCGCACGCCCTGCGCCCGCGCACCAGCGTGCGGCGCCTCGGCATCCTCATCGCGCTGCTGTGCACGGGCCTGGCGCTGCTGCTCCCCATGCACAGCCTGGAGCCCTTCCTGCTGCTGCTCAGCTCGGTCTTCGTGCCGCTGTTCGGCGTGGTGCTGGGGCGGCTGGCCGGCGGCGCCGCGGCGCGCGTCGACCTGGCACGCACCGCGCCCGTGCACTGGCCGGCCGTGCTGCTGTGGCTGGCGGGGGTGGCCTTCTACCACGCCGGCCCGCGCCTGGTACCCGGCATGGGCGCGGCCCTGCCCACGCTGGCGCTGTGCCTGCTGCTGTCGTGGGCAACGCGCGAGCGCGCGGCCAAGCCTGCTATGGTTTGAGTAGCTGCCAGCGCTTGATCAGCGCCATATTCAAAATATTTAGACTTGAAACCCCCATGAATCAAGCGCCAGCAGCTCTCATTTAAATAGCAACGCCACGCACGCCGGAACTTCGCGGCGCGCGTGCCCCTCCATTTCGGTTGGCCTTTTCACACCCATCCGCACAGAAAGGAACCCCGCCCCGTGTCGTTTGACCTGCCCCGCTTTGCCTCCGCCCTCCGTACCGCTGCCGCCGCGCTGGCGCTGGCCGCGCCGCTGCTGGCCCCCGCCGGCGCGCAGGCGCGCGAGTTCGTCAGCATCAAGGGCAATGTGGTGAACGTGCGCGAAAAACCCACCACGCGCTCGGACACGCTGTGGGAGCTGTCCAGCGGCTACCCCCTGCAGGTGCGTGAGCGCCGCGGCCAGTGGCTGCGCGTGCGCGACTACGAGGCCACGCTGGGCTGGGTCTTCGCCCCACTGACCACCAAGACGCCGCACCGCGTGGTGACGGCGCGCACCGCCAACCTGCGCGCCAAGCCCGGCACAAACAGCCGCGTGGTTGGCAAGCTGGAGCAAAACGAGATCGTGCGCACGCTGGAAAGCCAGGGCACCTGGACCAAGGTGCGCAGGGGCGGCGGCCAGACCGGCTGGGTGGCCAAGCGGCTGACCTGGGGCTGGTGATCCGCCCCGTGCCGCCGCTTTCTCCTATCTCTTTTCTTCTTCGATGATGCGCTGCGCCACGGGCGCGTAGCCGTGGTTCAGCGGCCCCTGGCCGGCGCCCGTGCGCACGTCGGCGCCGGCGGCGATCGCGCCCAGGATGTAGCTGCGTGCCTGGCGCACCGCCTCGGGCAGCTCCCGGCCCAGCGCCAGGTGCGCGGCGATGGCCGACGACAGCGTGCAGCCGGTGCCGTGCCCGTTGTGCGTGGCGATGCGCGGCGAGCCCAGGCGCTCGTGCACGCCGCCGGGCAGGGCCAGCACGTCCACCACACGATCGCCCGGCAGATGGCCGCCCTTGAGCAGCACGGCGCGCGCGCCCAGGGCCAGCAGCGCGTCGGCGGCCTCGTCCAGCTGCTCCTCGACCTCGATGCTGCGCCGCAGCAGCCAGCCGGCCTCATCCAGGTTGGGCGTGACCACGGCGGACAGGGGAAAGAGCGCCTGCACCAGCGCGCCCACCGTCTCCTGGGCGATCAGCCGGTCGCCGCTGGTGGCGACCATGACCGGGTCCAGCACCACGTTTTGCAGGGCGTGTCGGCCGATGGCATCGGCCACCACGCGCACCACCTCGGGCGAGTGCAGCATGCCGATCTTCACGGCGTCCACGCCGATGTCCTCCACCACCGCGTCGATCTGCGCGCGCAGCATCTCGGGCGGCACGCCGTGGATGTCGCGCACGCCGCGGGTGTTCTGCGCCGTGATGGCGGTGATGGCCGTCATGCCGTAGCACCCTAAGGCGGCAAAGGTCTTCAGGTCGGCCTGGATGCCGGCGCCGCCGCCCGAGTCCGAACCGGCGATCGAGAGCACGCGCGCATAGCGCCGCGGCCCGGAGGGTCGGCCCTGCGGGGCCTGGGTGTCTTGCTGCGTCATGGCAAAAATTATCGAGCATGGCCCGGGCTGCGCCACGTCAACACCAGGGTTGGCACCCCTGTGCTGTAATTCCCGCTTCGGACGAAACAGGGGTGCCGCCACGACGTGCTGGCGGCTGAGAACACACCCTCGCACCCGATCCAGATCATGCTGGCGTGGGGAGTTTCCGCAGCGCGCCGCCGCGCCCGTTTTGTCCCCACCAGTCTGCCGGGCTTCAAAACGCGATGCGCTCCCTTCTTCCCTCCCTCGACGCTCCCCTGTCCATCGCCATCCTGGGCGCCGGCCTCATGGGCCGGCTGCTGGCCGTGCGCCTGGCCCGTGATGGCCACCGCGTGCAGCTGCACGAGGCCGGCGGGCCCGACGCCCAGGGCAGCGCCGCGCACGTGGCCGCCGCCATGCTGGCGCCCCTGGCCGAATCCGCCGTGACCGAACCCGGCGTGGTGCGCATGGGCCAGCACGCGCTGGCCCGCTGGCCCGAGCTGCTGGCGCAGCTGGCCGAGCCGGTGTATCTGCAGCAGGACGGCACCCTGATCCTGTGGCACCGCCAGGACGCGGCCGACGCCGCCCGGCTGCAACACACGCTGCAGCGCACGCAGCACGCGGTGCAGGGCCTGCCGGCGCTGCAGGCGCTGGACGGCGCCGGCGTGGCGGCGCTGGAGCCGGCCGTGGCCGGGCGCTTCCACCAGGGCCTGTACCTGCCCGGCGAAGGCCAGCTGGACAACCGCCAACTGCTGGCCGCCCTGGGCGCCACGCTGCAGCAGCTGGGCGTGGACCTGCACTGGCACAGCACCCGCGCGCCGTCGGACTTTGCCCCCGGCACCAAAGATCAGCCCGACCTGGTGCTGGACTGCCGCGGCCTGGGCGCGCGCGCGCACTGGCGCCAGCTGCGCGGCGTGCGCGGCGAGGTGGTGCGCCTATATGCGCCCGGTGTCACGCTGCAGCGCCCCACGCGCCTGGTGCACCCGCGCTACCCCATCTACATCGCGCCCAAGCAGGACCACCTGTTCGTCATCGGCGCCACCGAGATCGAGTCCGACGACCTGTCGCCGGCCAGCGTGCGCAGCACGCTGGAGCTGCTGTCCGCCGCCTACGCGGTGCACCCCGGCTTTGCCGAAGCGCGCATCCTGGAGCTGGCCACCCAGTGCCGTCCCACCCTGCCCGACAACCTGCCCGCCGTGCGCGCCGTGCAGCCGCGCGTGCTGGAGGTCAACGGCCTGTACCGCCACGGCTTCATGATCGCTCCGGCGCTGCTGGACGTGGTCATGGAGCTGCTGCAGACGGGACAATCGCCGCTGGCCTCCCGTTTCGACCTCAGCCTGCAGATGGATTGATCCCTGACCATGAACGTCCTCATCAACCAGCAACCCGTGGAACTGCCCGACGGCGCCACCGTGGCCGACGCCGTGGCGCACCTCGCCCCTCAGGCGCCCTTTGCCGTGGCCGTCAACCTGCAGTTCGTGCCCAACAGCCGCTACGCCGCCCAGCCTCTGGCCGACGGCGACCAGGTGGAAATCATCGCGCCGGTGACCGGCGGCTAAGTTCCTATCTCCATGACCAAGCAAGACACCTCCCTCTCCGCCAGCGCCGACGCGCTGGTGCTGTACGGCCAGTCCTTCGACAGCCGTCTGCTGCTGGGCACCGCCCGCTACCCTTCGCCTGCCGTGCTGGAGGCCGCCGTGCGGCGCGCCCGCCCGGCCATGGTCACCGCCTCGCTGCGCCGCCAGGGCGCGCAGCCGGGCGACGCCGGCCAGGGCTTCTGGGAGCTTTTGAAGCGCCTGGATGTGCCCGTGCTGCCCAACACGGCCGGCTGCTACAGCGCCGATGAAGCCATCACCACCGCCCAGATGGCGCGCGAGGTGTTCGGCACGCCCTGGATCAAGCTGGAGGTGATCGGCGACGACTACACGCTGCAGCCCGACACGCTGAACCTGGTGCAGGCCGCCGAGCAGCTGATCCGCGACGGCTTTCACGTGCTGCCCTACTGCACCGAAGACCTGGTGCTCTGCCAGCGTCTGGTGGACGTGGGCTGCCAGGCCGTCATGCCCTGGGCCGCGCCGATCGGCACCGGGCGCGGGCCCGTCAACCCCTATGGCCTGCAGCTGCTGCGCGAGCGGCTGGATGTGCCGCTGCTGGTGGACGCCGGCCTGGGGCTGCCGTCGCACGCCTGCCAGGTCATGGAATGGGGTTTCGACGGCGTGCTGCTGAACACCGCCGTGGCCCTGGCCAGCGACCCCGTGGCCATGGCCGGCGCCTTTGCCGACGCCGTCTCGGCCGGCCGCACCGCACGCATGGCCGGTGCCATGCAGCCGCAGTCCACCGCCCAGCCCAGCACACCGGTGCTGGGCACGCCCTTCTGGCACCACGCCACATGACGGCCGCCACCGACCTGGCCCAGGCCATCGTGGCCCGGCACGCCGCCGCCTTTGCCGGCTTCGCGCCCGAGCCCGTTCCCCCGTTCACCAGCGACGCGCCGGCCTACCGCGCCGCGCTGGCCGCGGCCAGCGAGCTGGGCTTCATCGCGCAGGACGCCGAATGCATCGCCCGCGCCTGGGCCGCACAGGCCGCGCGCACCGGCCGCTTCGATCCGGCCCAGTGGCCCGATGCGCCGCAGGACTTCGGCCTGGCGCAGCGCAGTGATGGCCACGGCCCAGCCTTCGCCGAATGCCCGCAGGCCCTGGGCCTGTACGCCGTGCTGCCCGATGCCGAATGGGTGGGCCGCATGGCGCGCGCCGGCGTGCCCACGGTGCAGCTGCGCTTCAAGAGCGACGACCGCGACTCGATCGCCCGCGAGGTGCGCGCCGCCGTGGCCGCCGTGCAGGGCACGGGCGCGCTGCTGTTCATCAACGACCACTGGCGCGACGCGCTGGACGCCGGCGCCTACGGGGTGCACCTGGGCCAGGAAGACCTGGACGCGCTGCCGCCGCAGGATCTGGCCGCGCTGCGCACATCCGGCGCGCGCCTGGGCGTCAGCACCCACGGCTACGCCGAGATGCTGCGCGCCGCGGCCGTGCGGCCCAGCTACATCGCCATGGGCGCGGTGTTCCCCACCACGCTGAAAAAAATGGCCACCGCACCCCAGGGCCTGGGCCGGCTGGCGGCCTATGCACGCCTGACACGCGGCTACCCGCAGGTGGCCATCGGCGGCATCGACGAAGCGCGCTTCGGCCCGGTGCTGGCCACTGGCGTGGGCTCCATCGCCGTGGTGCGCGCCCTCGTCGCCGCGCCCGACCCCGAGACCGCCGCCGCGCGGCTGATGCGGTCCATGGCGGCGCACCGCGCCTGAGAACGTGCCCACGATCTCCGTCCTCGCATGGTGCGGATAATTCCGCCCATGCAAACACCCCAACCCACTCCCTTCACCCGCGTCGGCATCGTCGGCACGGGCGCCATGGGCCGCGGCATCGCGCAGATCGCGGCGCAGGCGGGCAGCACCGTCCAGCTGTTCGACGCCCGCAGCGGCGCCGCCCATGCCGCGCGCGAGGCCGTGCTGCAGCAGTGGCAGCGCCTGCAGGACAAGGGCCGCGTGCAGCCCGGCGAGGTGCAGGCCTGGAGCGAGCGCCTGGTGCCGGTGGCCACGCTGGGCGAGCTGGCCGGCTGCGAACTGGTGGTCGAGGCCATCGCCGAGGACATGCAGGCCAAGCGCGACCTGCTGGCGCAGCTGGAGGCCGTCGTGGCGCCCACCGCCGTGCTGGCCAGCAATACCTCCTCGCTGTCCATCACCGCGCTGGCGGCCGGCCTGCGGCATCCCGCGCGCATGGCCGGCTTTCACTTCTTCAACCCCGTGCCTTTGATGAAGGTGGTGGAGGTGGTGGCCGGCCTGCGCACCGCCCCCGCCACCTGCCAGCAGCTGATGCAGTACGCCCGCGCCATGGGCCACACGGGCGTGGCAGCCAGCGACACGCCCGGCTTCATCGTCAACCACGCCGGCCGGGGCTTCGGCACCGAGGCGCTGCGCATCGCCGGCGAGGGCGTGGCCGACTTCGCCACCATCGACCGCATCCTGCGCGACCAGGTGGGCTTCAAGCTGGGCCCGTTCGAACTGCTGGACCTGACCGGCCTGGACGTCTCGCACCCGGTGATGGAATCGATCTACCACCAGTTCTACGACGAGCCGCGCTTTCGCCCCAGCCCCATCACCGCCCAGCGCTTGGCCGGTGGCCTGCTGGGGCGCAAGAGCGGCGAAGGCTTTTACCGCTACACGGACGGCCAGGCCGAGCTGCCGCCCGAGCCGCCCGTGCCTCAGGTGGGCGAGCTGCCTCCGGTGTGGGTGTCGCCGCGCGCGGCGCGCCGCGCCGAGCTGTACCAGCTGCTCAAAGACCTGGGCGCGCAGATCGAGACCGGCGCCGCGCCCTCGTCCGCCGCGCTGATCCTGGTGGCGCCGCTGGGCTTTGACGTGACCACGGTGGCCGTGGTCGAGCGCCTGGACCCGGCCCGCACCGTGGGCATCGACCTGCTGGTGGACGACGCCGCCACGCGCCGGCGCGTGCTGGCCACCAACCCGGCCACGCGCGCCGACATGCGCGATGCCGCCCACGCGCTGTTCGCGCGCGACGGCAAGGCCGTGAGCGTGATCCGCGACTCCGGCGGCTTCGTCACGCAGCGGGTGCTGGCGGCCATCATCAACATTGCGGCGGACATCTGCCAGCAGGGCATCTGCTCGCCCGCCGACCTGGACCGCGCCGTCACCCTGGGCCTGGGCTACCCCGTGGGCCCGCTGGCGCTGGGCGACCGCTTCGGTCCGGCCAGCGTGCTGGAGGTGCTGTTCAACCTGCAGACCGTCTACGGCGACCCGCGCTGGCGCCCCAGCCCCTGGCTGCGCCGCCGCGGCGCCCTGGGACTGAGCCTGACGCACGAGGAGGCCTGAGCGGGGCAGCCGGCGACTATCAATAAGATAGCTGCCGGCGCTTGATCTGCGGGCGTTAGAACCGCTTTTGGCCTCATTTTCCTGGGTAGCGCCGAGCTTTCGCCCTGCGGCTGGTGGCGGCCGCCTGGGCATAAACGCACGCCCGTGCGTATCTTTGTGCAACCGACGTTTCCGGCGCAGCAAGAAATCCCCGGGTTAACCCTGAATCACCCTGCTCCGGCCCACTCGCCCCACCCGGGCGGACTGTCCGCTGCTTCGCCAATGCACCCGCCGCTGTCAGCCAGCGGCGCTTTTGCACGCTGTCACAGCCATTGACAGCCTGTCTGTCGCGCGTCCCTACCATGGCCCGATGAGTTGCCCTGCGGCAACACCCTGAGGAGGACGCCATGACTGCACTGCCCTATGACGACACCGTCGAACAGATCCAGGAGGACGAAGCCCGCCTGACCCAGGAAATCGTCGCCCGCATGGCTGCCGCCCAGGCGCGCAACGCCGAGCGCCACCGCCACGCGCACCGCGACGCACACGCCAAGAGCCATGCCATCCTCAAAGGCACGCTCGCCGTGCACGCCAACCTGCCGCCCGAGCTGGCGCAGGGCCTCTTCAGCCAGCCGCGTGAATACGAAGTGGTGGCGCGCCTGTCGTCCGCGCCCGGCGACATCCACAGCGATGAAGCCCCCGCGCCGCGCGGCTTTGCCATCAAGGTCATGGGCGTGCAGGGCGATCGCCTGTTGCCCGGCCTGGGCGGGCACAACCAGGATTTCCTGATGGTCAACTTCCCCGTGCTGGCCTTTGGCACGGTGCAAGACTATCCGCGCTTTCTGACGCTGCTGGAGGCCAATGCCGACGCACCCCAGCCGCTGCAGCGCGCCGTGGCAGCCGCCGCACGCGGCATAGAGAACGTGGTCGAGCGCCTGGGTGGCACACCCGGCGCCACCGTGCAGGGCCTGGCGCAAAAGAACACCAACATGCTGGGTGAGACCTACCACACCCAGGCGGCCATCCGCTTTGGCAATTACGTGGCCAAGCTGTCGCTGGCGCCCTGGGGCGAGCTGCAGGGGCTGAACGAGCAGCCCATCGGCGAGGGCTTTTCCGCCATGCGCGACGCGCTCACGTCGCACTTCGCCAAACAGGGCGCCACATACGAGCTGCGCGCGCAGCTGCAAACCGACCGCACCGCCATGCCGGTGGAGGATGCCTCCGTTCTGTGGGACGAGAAGGCCTCGCCCCACCGCGCCATCGCCACGCTGCGCTTCGACATCCAGAACCCGTATTCGCCCGAGCGCCAGGTGTACGGCGACGACCACCTGGCCTTCAACCCCTGGAACGGCGTGGCGGCGCACCGTCCGCTGGGTTCGATCATGCGCGTGCGCCGGCCGGCCTACGAGTCCTCGACCGCGCAGCGCCACCGCCTGAACGCCCTTCCCCGGCGCGAGCCCGCATCGCTGGCCGACATCCCGGATTGACGCGCTTTCTCCTTGAGGAAAAGAGGAGCAAGGAAAAAGCCGCCGCCAGAGCCGGCCCCGCAACGCATCGCTTGAAAGAAAGGCTGCACCCATGAACACCAAAACCCAGAGCAAGCCCCAGGACGGCCAGGAATCGGGCGGCGACCCGCGCCTGGAAGGCGAGAGCCGGCTGGCCGAGTTCCGCCGCATCGCCCAGGAAATCGCCGCCGACGCGCCGCAGGTGGCCAAGATCGCCATCGACGCGCTGGTGCGCGACCACAACCCGCTGTTCAAAGGCAGCTCGCAATCGGCCGGCCGCGCGGGACGCCAGTCGGGCAACGTCTCAGAGCTGACGGCGATCGCCACGCTCAAACCCGGCGGCGCCGACCGGCTGCGCCGGCTGTTCAAGCTCACCGGCGGCAATTTCGACGGCGCGCAGCGCGTGTCCACGCTGCACGACATGCGCTTCGTGTTCTTCGACGATGACAAGCGCATCCTTTTTGCCACCACCTACGACGGCGACTGGGACACCTACATCAACGACTTCGCCACCAAGATTCCCGGCCTGATGGACCTGCTGTTCGCCAACGTCGAAGGCTGGCCGGGCATCGACTCTCCCGAGGTCAAGGACTACATCGCCCAGCACCAGATCGACGCCGCCGGCTGGTTCGTCGCCAACCCGCAGGTCACCGTGGTGGACGTGCGCCGGCTGCAGCGCATGGAGCAGGCGCTGGACAAGTTTCTGGATGCCATGAGCAAGAACAAGGACATGGACCAGTCCACGGCGAAGGCGCTGGACGAGCTATCTAAGGAGATCTCTCAACCGCAGGGGGTGGACTACTGATGGCGCTGCTGCAACACCTCAAGGACCGCTTCCACCGTGACAAGGTCACGCTGCAACTTCACGATATCCAGGCGCTGATCCTGCGCTCGCGCCCTGAGCCCTACGTGGGCATCCACGCCATGCTGCACGTCGATGAGGCCGAAGGCGGGCGCGACCTGATCGCGCGCCTGGCCAAACATATTCCGTCGGCCGACGATTGGACGGGCGACCTGAACGCCTGGACCGGCGTGGCCATCAGCCACGCGGGCCTGAAAGCCCTGGGCCTGCCGGACAGTGCTCTTGCGTCCTTCCCTCTGCCCTTTCGCCAGGGCATGGCCCAGCGCGCCGAGCAGCTGCGCGACTTCGGCGAGAACGCGCCCGAGACCTGGGAGGAGGCGTATCAGGGCGAGCGCCTGCACATCGCTCTGACCATCTACGCCGAAGACAAAGCCGCCCTGGATGAGGCAGTGGACAAGGCCATGGGCGAGCTACGCGCGTCGAGCGGCGTGACGCTGGTGGGCACGCACGAGTTCGGCGCAGACGAGGAAGCCAAGAACCCCTTCGGCTTTCGCGACGGCATCTCGCAGCCGGTGGTCCAGGGCGCCGGCGTCGAGCCCCCGCCCGGCGGTGGGCGCGCGCTGGCGCCGGGCGAATTCATCCTGGGCGAGAACAGCGAGAGCGGCCAGCCGGTGGCCATGCCCGAGCCGCCCGAGCTGGGCCGCAACGGCTCCTTCGTGGTGCTGCGCAAGTACGACAGCCGCCCCGGCGCGTTCAACGACTTCGTGCGCCAGCACGCAAGCGGCGAGCAGGAGCAGGAAAAGCTGGCCGCCAAGCTGGTGGGCCGCTGGCGCTCGGGCGCGCCGCTCAACCTCTCGCCGGAGCACGACGACGAGGCGCTGGGCGCCGACCCTCAGCGCAACAACGACTTCGATTTCAAGGGCGACGAGCGTGGCCTGGTCTGCCCGCACGCCGCGCACATGCGCCGGCTGAACCCACGCGGCACCAGCCTGACCATCCTGACCGACGAGAACATCCACCGCATCATCCGCCGGCCCTCGACCTTTGGCCCGAAGTGGACGCCCGCGCTGACGGCGAGCGACGACGGCGGCGAGCCGCGCGGCATCTACTTCATCTTCATCAGCGCGCGGGCCTACGACACCATCGAGTTCCTGCAGCAGGAGTGGATCAACCGCGGCAACTTCCTGGACCTGGGCAAGGAGCGCGACCCCGTGGTGGGCCTGCACGAGGAGCCGGGCACGTTCACCATCCCCGAGCAGCCCGTGCGCCGGCGCATCGACGGCGTGACCACCTTCAACCGCCTGCGCGGCGGCGAATACCTGTTCATGCCGTCGCTCACGGCGCTGCGCTGGATCGGCGAGGCTGGGTGGAAGTATTGACGGCGCTCTGCGCAGTTACTATTAGAAGCATAGCTGCCAGCGCAATATCGGCGGGCGCTGGCAACGTTTTTTGCTAAAAAATCCTGGGCGCACTGCGCTCAGGAGCCCGCCACCTTCATCCGGTTGACCAGCACCGAGCCCACCGTCTTGGCGCCGTAGGTGTAGGCGTCCGCGCCCACGGCCTCGATGCCGCGCAGCATGTCCCGCAGGTTACCGGCGATGGTGATCTCATGCACCGGGTAGGCGATCTGGCCGTTTTCCACCCAGAAGCCGCTGGCACCGCGCGAATAATCGCCCGTGACGTAGTTCACGCCCTGGCCCATCAGCTCGATGACGAACAGGCCCGTGCCCAGCTTTTGCAGCATGGCGGGCAGGTCGTCGCCCGGGCGGGTGTGGCGCGAGGTGAGCACCAGGTTGTGCGAGCCGCCGGCGTTGCCCGTGGTCTTCATGCCCAGCTTGCGCGCCGAGTAGGTGGACAGGAAGTAGCCCTGCACCTTGCCCTGGCGCACCACCTTGCGCGGCGCCACGCGCACGCCCTCGTCATCAAACGGCGAGCTGCCCTTGCCGCCGATGAGGAACGGGTCTTCGTCGATGTCGATGTGCTTGGGGAAGACCTGCTTGCCCAGTGAATCCAGCAAGAAGGTGCTGCGCCGGTACAGCGCGCCGCCGCTGATGGCCTGCACGAAGCCGCCCAGCAGGCCGGCGGCCAGGGGCGATTCGAACAGCACCGGGCATTCGCGCGTGCTGATCTTGCGGCTGCCCAGGCGCGACAAGGCGCGCTCGGCGGCGTAGCGGCCCACCGATTCGGGCGAAGCCAGCTCGCGCGCGTCGCGCATGGAGCTGTACCAGGCGTCGCGCTGCATCTCGCCATTGCGCCCGGGCAGGCTGGCGATCGGCGCCACCGAAATGCTGTGGCGCGAGCTGGCGTAGCCGCCGCGAAAGCCGCGCGTGTGGGCGCTGAAAAAGTGCGACTGCTGCGCCGACACGCCCGCGCCCTCGCTGTTGGTGATGCGCTTGTGCGTGGCAAAGGCCGCGGCCTCGCACTCCAGCGCCAGGCGTGCGGCCTCTTCGCTGTCCACGGTCCAGGGGTGGAACAGCTGCAGGTCGCGGTGCGACTCCTGCGGGGCGATGTCGGCCGCGTCAGGCAGGCCGGCCACCGGGTCTTCGGCGGTGAAGCGGGCGATGTCGTAGGCGGCCTGCACGGTGCGCTCCACGGCGGCCTCGGAGAAATCCGAGGTGCTGGCGTTGCCGCGCCGGCGGCCCACGTAGACCGTCACGCCCAGCGACTTGTCGCGGTTGCGCTCCACCGTCTCCAGCTCGCCCTTGCGCACGTTCACCGACAGGCCGCAGCCCTCGGAGGCGTCAGCGCCGGCATCGGTGGCGCCCAGTTTCTTGGCGTGCGCCAGGGCATGGTCCACCAGGCCCTCGAAGAACGAGCGGGAGTAGCTGAAGCCGCTTTGCGGCGCGTCGGTGGAGGTGGGCTGGCTGGGGGCGGCAGCGCGCTGGGCGCCTGGGCGGGGAGTGTTCATAGCGGCGGCTATGATACTTGTCGCCCCTGGCGCCCGCAGGCGCGCAGCGCCCCGCAGGCCGCGCCGCCGCGGCTTTTTCTCCCGCCCCGAATCCCACCTGCCACCGATGTCACGCAAACCCAAAAAAGGCTACTTCGTGAAGGGCCATTTCGTTGCCGAAGGCAGCGAGCTGGACCTGCAGCTGAAGGCCGAGCTCAAAGGCACGCCCGGCAGCACCAAAACCGACCTGAAGCGTGAAAGCGACGCGCTGCAAACCCTGGGCGGCGAGCTGCTCACGCTGCGCGCCGACCTGATGGCCCGCCTGGAGCTGCCCGAAAAGCTGGTGGATGCGCTGCACGAGGCCGCACGCATCACCAACTTCGAGGGCAAGCGCCGGCAGATGCAGTTCGTCGGCAAGCTGATGCGCAAGCTGGATGAAGACACCATCGCCGCCATCCACGCCGCGCTGGACGAGCAGCGCAGCGGCAGCGCCGCCGAGCGCCTGCTGCTGCACCAGGCCGAGCACTGGCGCGACCAGCTCATCGCCAGCGACGAAGCCCTGGCGCAGTGGCTGGAGCTGTTCCCGCGCACCGACACGCAGCAGATCCGCGCCCTGATCCGCCAGGCCCGCAAGGACACGCCGCCGCCGGACGCCGCCGCCGTCTCGCAAGGCCTCGCGCCGCGCAAGAGCCGCTCCTACCGCGAGCTGTTCCAGCTGGTGCGCGCGCAGATGACCGACGCCGGCGACCACGCGGCGGAGGAAGAGCGCTCTGCGGATGCGTGATTAAGAGCAACCCCCTGAGCGCCTGCGGCGCTTCCCCCTTCTCTCGAATAGCTGCGCCATTCGGGAAGGGGGACGACGCTGGTGGACCGGCAAAGCCGGATCCACGGCGTCTGCTGGCCTGGGGTGCGCCGGTTTCATGACGGGTGCGCTGCGCCTATCCACGGCTACGGATTACTGAGATGACGACTATGACCACGCCCTCCGCCCTGCCGCCGCCCGAGCCGGTGAAGATCGGCATCGTCTCCGTCAGCGACCGCGCCAGCAGCGGCGCCTATGAGGACAAGGGCCTGCCGGCGCTGCAGGACTGGCTGACGCGGGCGCTGCACAACCCGGTTCACTTTGAGCCGCGGTTGATCCCAGACGAGCCCGAGCAGATCGCCCAGGCCCTGATCGAGCTGGTGGACCAGGCCGGCTGCAGCCTGGTGCTGACCACCGGCGGCACCGGCCCCGCGCCGCGCGACGTCACCCCGGAAGCCACCCTGGCCGTGGCCGACCGCGAGATGCCCGGCTTCGGCGAGCAGATGCGCCAGATCTCCCTGCGCTTCGTGCCCACCGCCATCCTGTCGCGGCAGACGGCAGTGATCCGCGGCAAGAGCCTGGTCATCAACTTGCCGGGGCAGCCCAAGTCCATTGCCGAGACGCTGGAAGGGTTGAAGGGGGAAGACGGAGCGCAGCTGGTGCCCGGGATCTTTGCGGCCGTGCCCTATTGCATCGACCTGCTGGGGGGCCCGTACCTGGAGACGCGCGACGCGGTGTGCAAGGCGTTTCGGCCGAAGGCGGCGGTACGGCACGTGCGCACCGGCGACTGACTCCTTAGGCGCCACTTACTCCAATCCTCCATGCCCATTTACCGCTGCAACCAATGCGGCTTCGTGAGCGAAGACGCCCAGACCCCTGTCAATGCCCAAACGTCGTGCGGCCGGTGCGGCACGTCCAGCAGGGTCTACGGCACCGTGTTTTTTGTGGAAGAACTGGTCAAGAGGCTTGCCGTCACGACGCGCGAACTCAATGCGCTCAAGCAGGAGGCAGCCAGTGCGGCACCACCGCCCGCCGCCACGCCACAGCAGCCCACCCAGGCCGCGGCCGCGCCGGCCGCAGGTAAGGCGCTGGCCAACGTAGCCGGCCTGGCCACGGAGGAGCAGCACGCGCCTCTCAAAGCCTGGTTTGCCGCCCGTCAGATCGAAGTGCAGCTCGACCCGGCGCATGTGGACACGAGCGGTTTTTTCGACGACGCGGCGCTGCTCCTGGGCAGCAACCACACACTCTTTGCCGAACTCATCGAGCGCGTGCGCTTCGCCTACCGCAAGAGCCACAGCTGGATCAACCTGGAACTGGCCAGCCTTGCCCAGAAGGATGCGCAGGCCATCAACCAGCTGTGCCGCAAGCTCTACGAGCACACTTTCTTCGCGCGCTACCACTACCAAAAGCCCGAAAAAATCGTGCGCCTGACGCTGCAGCCTGCGGCGGCCATCCGGCATTTCTTCGAGGGTGGCTGGCTGGAGTGGTATGCGCTGATGGCGCTGCTCGGGCAAGTGGACAACCATCCGGGCGGCGTGTCCTGCGCACGCAGCGTGAAGGTGGTGTTTCCCAACGAGGACCTGCACGAGTTGGACGTGGTAGCCCTGCCTGCGGGTCAGCAGCCCATTTGCATCGAATGCAAGAGCGGCGAGTTCCGCCGCGACATCGACAAGTACTTGCGCCTGAAAAAGCGCCTGGGCCTGGAGCGTGGTCGGTTCGTGATCTGCTCTGCAGAGCTTAATGACGAACAGGCAGCGGGACTGAGTGCGATGTATGAGCTGAGCTTCGTGAACCTGCAGACGCTGGCGCCGCATTTGCAGCGGTTGATTTCGTCCTGAGTTTTTGATGTGGCTGGCCGGGA
>DJJU01000012.1 GCA_002434305.1 Alicycliphilus sp. UBA6560
TGAAGAGCCCCTCCGGCTGCTGCGGCAAGGGCGTTTCATTCAACGCCCTCGCTGCAGCAAGCCGGCAAGTATAGCGCAATTTTCAGCCCTAAAAAGAAAAGCGCTGTGCCGATGAGGCACCTCGCAGCTTCACAGCTTCCACTTCTCCAGAAGCTTGTCGGGTGACAGGTTGTCATAACCCTCGAATGGCTGATGAATCCAAGGATTGGACGGGAGGAATTCCACCGAATAGTCGGGCGTGAACGTAGAGAACCCTTTGGTCCAGATCACCGCACTGCGCAGTTCGGTGATGGGCGCATAGTTGGTCTTGAGCATGGCGATCACAGCATTCAGCGTATGCCCAGAGTCCGCCAAGTCATCCACCAGCAGAACGCGCCCGGCGATTTCACCCTTGGGCGTGGTGATGAAGCGAGCGATATCCAGATGTCCCTGCACGGTACCGGCTTCCGCGCGGTAGGAGCTGGTGGACATGATGGCCAGGGGCTTGTCGAAGATGCGGCTGAGGATGTCACCCGGCCGCAGACCGCCACGTGCCAGACACAGAATGGTGTCGAACTGCCAGCCAGACTGGTACACCTTGAGCGCCAGTTTCTCGATGAGATTGTGGTACTCGTCGTAGCTCACATACAGGTGCTTGCCATCTTCGGTCAGCATCGTTCACTCCTTTTTTAATAGCTTCTAGCGCTTGCTGCACAAGCCCTGGAGGCCAATTTGACTTGAAATCAGCTTATGGCTGCGCGTACGGCTGCTGCATCACAATAGTGTGATCGCGATCTGGACTGGTAGAGATCATCGCGATCGGCACGCCCGTCACCTGCTCGATGCGCTCCAGGTAGCTGCGAGCATTGGCTGGCAGATCCTCATACCGCGTCATGCCCACAGTGGACTCGCTCCAGCCGGGCATCTGTTCATAGATAGGAATGCAGCGCGCGATCTCCTCGGCGCCCATGGGTAGCAGGTCAACACGTTCACCGTCGAGCTCGTAACCCACGCACAGCAGCAATTCCGACAGGCCGTCCAGCACGTCCAGCTTGGTGATGCACAGACCCGACAGGCCATTGACCTGCGCGCTGCGCTTGAGCAGGGCCGCATCGAACCAGCCGCAGCGGCGGCTGCGCCCGGTGGTCACGCCGCGCTCGGCGCCGACGGTGCTCATGTGGTAGCCCGGCGTTCCGGGCTTTTCCCACTCCAACTCCGTCGGGAAGGGGCCACCGCCCACGCGGGTGCAGTAGGCTTTGGTGATGCCTAGCACGTAGTGCAGCAGGCTCGGCCCTACGCCCGCGCCCGCGGCGGCATTGCCAGCAACACAGTTGCTGGAAGTGACATAGGGATAGGTGCCGTGGTCCACGTCTAGCAGCGTGCCCTGGGCGCCCTCGAACAGCAGGTTGGCCCCGCCAGCGTGGGCCTCGTTCAGCTCGCGCGAGACATCGGCCATCATAGGGCGCAGCATCTCTGCATGGCGCATAGCCTCTTCGAACACCGGCTCAAACTGCACCTGGCCGTCTTGGATGTAAGGCTTGAGCATGTCGCCGAACTGGAACTTGGCGGATCCAAGGAAAGTGGTCAGCACGTGGTTGTGCAGCGCCAGTAGCTCGCGCAACTTGACCGCGAAACGTTCCGGGTGCTTCAGGTCCTGCACACGCAGGGCACGGCGCGCGATCTTGTCCTCATAGGCGGGGCCGATGCCGCGCCCGGTGGTGCCGATCTTCTCGGCGCCGCTGTGCTCGCGAGCCGCCTCGCGGGCCACGTCCAAAGCCGCATGGAAGGGCAGGATGAGCGGACAGGCCTCGCTGACGCGCAGGCGCGAACGGACCTCGACGCCGGCCTTTTCCAAACCCTCGATTTCCTCGAACAGCTTGGCCGCCGACAGCACCACGCCGTTGCCGATGTAGCACTTCACACCGGGACGCATGATGCCGCTGGGGATCAGGTGCAGGGCCGTCTTGATGCCATTGATGACCAGTGTGTGGCCCGCGTTGTGGCCGCCCTGGAAGCGCACCACGCCCTGCGCACTTTCGGTCAGCCAGTCCACCAGCTTGCCCTTGCCTTCGTCGCCCCACTGGGTGCCGACCACGACGACGTTGCGCCCTTTGCTCATCTTTATGTCCAACCTAAGTCAAAAAAGGAAGAAGGAAGAAAACCGCTCACAGAGGGCGCACGACCCACTGCCCGTCTTCGCACATCAATTCACGGTCGCAGCAGAACTCATCGATCTCGCTGCTGCTCTCCGAGAGCATGCATACCACGGTCTCGCCCTGCCTGCGCAGCGCGGCAATGGCGGCAATGGCTTCGCTGCTCTCGCCCCAGGGCGCACGGATGGCCGCCTTCAAAGGACGGGGAGGCACCACGCCGACCAGCTGCTTGATGTCCAGGCTGAAGCCGGCTGCCGGCCGGTTGCGCCCAAATGCCGCGCCCACCTCGTCATAGCGCCCCCCACGCACCAGCGCATCGCTGGCGCCGGGCACGTACATCGCGAAGCGCGTGCCGCTGTAGTAGGCATAGCCACGCAGGTCGGCCAGGTCGAAAGTGACGCGCGCGCCCTTGATCCGGGATGCAATAGATCTCAAATCTGATAGCGCCTGCCGCAATTCCGGTGCGGGTTTGAGCACTTTTTCCGCCTCATCCAGCACCTGGACGTCGCCGTACAGATCCAGCAGGGCTAGCAGCCCCTCGCGGGCGGGGGCCGGAAAATTGCGCGTCAAGTCCGCCAGTTCGCTGCCGTCCTTGGCCGCCAGCGCCGCATGCACGTCATTGAGCATGGCCAGGTCTACCGGGACCCCGGCCAGCAGGCTGCGCACGATACGCACATCGGCCAAGTCGACGCTGACCTCGGGCACCTGCGCCACGCGCAGGCATTCCAGCGCCAGCACCACGGACTCGATGTCCGCCTCCATGCCCGCGTGGCCGTAAATCTCGGCCCCGAACTGCAGCGGCTCGCGCGTAGCGCGCGGACGGTCCGGGCGGGTGTGCAGCACCGGGCCACAGTAGCAAAGCCGGGTAACGCCGCGACGGTTGAGCAGGTGGGCATCGATACGAGCCACCTGCTGGGTGGTGTCTGCGCGCAGGCCGATGGAACGGCCCGACAGCTGGTCGACCAGCTTGAACGTCTGCAGGTCCAGCGCCTCGCCGGCTCCGGTCAGGAGCGAATCGAGGTGTTCCAGCAGCGGCGGCATCACCAGCTCGTAGCCATAGCTGCGGGCCGTGTCCAGCAAGCTGCGGCGCAGCTCTTCGATGTGCCGGGCCTCGGAAGGCAGGACATCGGCAATGTGATCCGGCAGGACCCAGGCAGACATGGAAAAAAAGGGGGAGCTGTTAAAAGGGGGATTCTACTGGCTGGGGCATCGCCGGCCTGAGGCCGGCTCCAGGCCGATCAGGCCAGCAGCAGCAACACGAGCGCACCCGCAAGGATGCTCAGCAGCGCACAAAACCGGATCTGCCCGTCGCGCAGCTGCAGCAGCTGGCTGAAGGTGCGCCGCCAGCCGGCCGGAGAGACGAAGGGAAATATCCCTTCGATCACCAGCACGATCCCGATGGCGCCCCAGGCAGCGCTGCTCCAGTCCACCGGATGGCCTGCGCCAACGGCTGCCGCTCAGGGCGTCTGGCGCGCACCAGCGCTGCCGGTGCCTCGGAAAGCCTTGAAGAACTCAGTGGACGAAGGGTCGATCACCATCACGTCGCTCTTGCGATTGAAACTGGACTTATAGGCTTCGAGACTACGATAGAACTGGGCGAACTGCGGGTCGCGGCCAAAGGCCTCACCGTAGGTACGCGCGGCTTCGGCATCGCCTTCGCCCTTGACCTTCTGCGCATCGCGGTAGGCGTTCGCAATGGTGATCTCGCGCTGACGGTCGGCATCGGCGCGGATCTTCTCGCCCTCGGCCGCGCCCGTGGAGCGCAGTTCGTTGGCCACGCGCTTGCGCTCGGCCTCCATGCGGCGATAGACAGACTCGGTGATGGCCTCCACATAGTCCACGCGGGTGATACGCACGTCTACTACGTCCACGCCCCAAGGCTTAGCGCCGCGTACGGCCTCCAGCACCTCGCGCTTGACGTCCGACATGAGCGCGTCCCGCTTGGTGGAGATCAGTTCGCGCACAGTGCGGCGGTTGACCTCTTCCTGGAAGGCGTTGCGCACCACGCGGTTGAGCTGCAGTGCACCGGCGTTCTCGTCCAGGCCGACGTTGCGGATGTACTCCGACGGATCGGTGATGCGCCAGCGCACGTACCAGTCGATCACCACGCGCTGCTTCTCGGCCGTCAGCATGGACTCGGTGTCCGAGCTGTCCAGCGTGAGCAGGCGCTTGTCGATGTAGCGCACGTTCTGGAACGGCGGCGGCAGCTTGAAGTTCAAGCCTGGCTCGGTGATCACGTCCTTGATCTGGCCGAGGGCATAGACCACGCCGAACTGACGCTGGTCCACCACGAAGACCATGGAGCTCAGCAAAGCGAGCGCGATCAGGACGCTGGTTGCGATGAATCCGATTCTGTTCACACGGCTCTCCTATCGGGACTCGCGTTCACGCGAGCGGGCATCGCGGGCGCGTCCGTCGTTGTTCAGCGGCGCCGCCCCGGCACCGGCGGAGGACGGTCCCGGTGTGGCGGGTGCTGTATCCAGGCCTGTGACAGCGGGCTGCGGCGTTTGGGCAACGCCCTGCATGATCTTGTCCAGCGGCAGATACAACAGGTTGGAGCCTTGACGCGACTCCACCAGTACCTTGGTCACGCTGCTGTAGATCTGCTGCATGCTCTCCAGGTACATGCGGTCACGCGTCACCTGCGGCGCCTTCTGGTACTCGGCCAGCACGGAGGAAAAGCGTTGGGCGTCACCCTGCGCCTGGGCCACGATGCGCGCCTTGTAGGCGGCAGCCTCTTCGCCCAAACGCGAAGCCGTCCCCACCGCGCGAGGGATCACGTCATTGGCATAGGCCTGGGCCTCGTTCTTGGCGCGCTCGCGCTCCTGGCCGGCCTTCAGAACATCGTCGAACGCCGCCTGCACCTGCTCGGGCGGACGCACGCCACCCTGCTGCAGGTTGATGCCCACGACCTCGACACCGACCTTGTAGCGGTCCAGGATGGACTGCATCAGATTGCGCACACGCGGGGCGATCTGGTCGCGCTCCTCGGCCAGGGCGCTGTCCATACGCATCTTGCCGACGACCTCACGCACGGCCGTCTCGGCAGCCTGCACCACGGCATCGCCGGGATTGCGGCTCTCGAACAGCCAGGCGCGCGCATCGTTCAGGCGGTACTGCACGGCGAACTTGATTTCGACGATGTTCTCGTCCTCGGTCAGCATGGCCGATTCGCGCAGCCCTGTGCTCTTGATGATGCTGTCACGGCCCACATCCACCGAACGGATCTGCGTCACGAACACCAGCTCATGGCGCTGGATGGGGTACGGCAGTCGCCAGTTGAAGCCGGCATTGACGGTGCTCTTGTACTTGCCGAACTGAGTGATGACGGCCTGCTGACCTTCCTGGACGATGAAAAAGCCTGTGCCCAGCCAGATCAATACGGCAACCCCTGCGATCAGCCCCAGGCCGACGCCGGCATTTTTCATGTCAGGCTGGAAGCTGCCGCCGCCACCGCCGCCCGCCGGCGGCTGGCCGCGCCCGTTACCGCCGCCACGCCCGCCAAACAGGCCACCAAGCTTGCGGTTCAGGTCACGCCACAGCTCGTCCAGGTCCGGCGGCTGCCCGCTGGCCGGACCGCCGTCCCGCCCGCGGTTGCCCCGGGGGGGGTCGACAGGGCGTTCAGGCTCCGGGCGCTGGCCCTCGCCGCCCTCCTCGCCCCGGCCCCAGCGTGGATCGTTGAGGTTGAACATCCCCCGAATGCGCGCCGGCAGCAGGGCCTGGCGCCAGGAGCGGCTAGGAAGGTTCATGCGCAGATTCTCTTATTCTGTGAAGACACGACAACAAGCGAGCATTGTGCCCAATCACTCCTCGGCCGCCGGCAATTCAGCCGCGGCACCAGGGGGCATGTTCCAGCTGGCGCGCTCCAGCGCCATGGCGGCGAGTTGAGCGCGCAGGGCCGCCATGCCAGTGCCGTCGCGCGCACTCACGTAGATGCGCGGCACCTGGCGACCATCGATCTCGTAGGTATCCAGCAAGGTCGCAGGCCGGGCATCAGCAGGAACGGCATCGAGCTTGTTGAATACCAAGAGCTGGGTGATGTCAGCAGCACCGATCTCGTGCAGTACCAACTGCACCTGGGCGATCTGCTCGGGATAGCCGGGGTTGGAGGCATCCACCACGTGCAACAGCAGGTCGGCATCCACGGCCTCCTGCAACGTGGCCTGAAAGGCATCGACCAGCCCGTGGGGCAGGTCGCGGATGAAGCCGACGGTGTCCGATAGCGATACCGATCCAATACCCTCGCCCAGATAAAGCTGGCGCGTGGTGGTGTCCAGCGTTGCGAACAATTGGTTGGCCGCATAGGCGCGCGCCTTGACCAGGGCGTTGAATAGGGTCGACTTGCCGGCGTTGGTGTAGCCGACGATGGAGATGTTGAACGTCTCGCGCCGCTCGCGCTGGCGCCGCTGCGTGTTGCGCTGGCGCTTGACCTTAACCAGGCGCTCGCGTGTGCGCTTGATGGCTTCGTCGATCATGCGGCGGTCCAACTCGATCTGCCGCTCGCCGGGGCCGCCGCGTGTGCCGATGCCGCCGCGCTGTCGCTCCAGGTGAGACCAGCGGCGCACCAGGCGCGTACTCAGGTACTGCAGCCGGGCGAGTTCCACTTGCAGCTTGCCTTCGTGGCTGCGCGCGCGCTGGGCAAAGATTTCCAGGATGAGCAGCGTGCGGTCGTTGACCGGCAGGCCGATGTGGCGCTCCAAGTTGCGCTGCTGGGCAGGGCTGAGTGCCTGGTCGAACAGCACCTCCTGAGCGCCATGCATTTCCGCCAGGGTACGGATCTCGTCCGCCTTGCCGCTGCCGACGAACAGCGCCGCGTCGGGCACCTTGCGCTTGCAGGTCAGACGGGCGACGGGCTCCAGCCCTGCGGTCTGCGCCAGCAGGCCGAGCTCTTCCAGATCGCCGTCGAAATGACGCAGGCCAAAATCCACGCCGATCAGCAAGACCGGCGCGGCAGGGCCATCAAAAGGTTGATGAGGGGAAGTTGTCAATGCTGCGGGCGCCAGGAGTGCGAGGCGCCGGCTTGCCGGCGCAGCTTCGCGCCGCCAATGGTGGGGTTATCGGTTCTCGCCGCTGTCCGGCTCAGCCGGCTCGGCCGTGGAGAAGTTCACGGCGCGCCCCGGGACGATGGTGGAGATGGCGTGCTTGTAGACCATCTGGGTCACTGTATTGCGCAGCAGCACGACGTACTGATCGAAGGATTCGATCTGTCCTTGCAGCTTGATGCCGTTGACCAGATAGATGGAAACCGGCACATGCTCGCGGCGCAGTGCGTTGAGGAAAGGGTCTTGCAGAAGCTGGCCTTTATTGCTCACGATATTCTCCGTGTTCAAAGATGTTGTTGTGATACGGCACCTTACCACAGCCGTGCACCCCCACGGAGACCAGGGCGTCAGCCCTCGCCCTTGTCCGCGTAGGGATTGGCCGAGGTTTTCATTTCGATGCGCAGCGGCGTGCCGACCAGGTCGAACTCCTTGCGAAAGCGCCCTTCCAGGAAGCGCTTGTATGCGTCAGTGACGTGCTCCAGCGAGTTGCCGTGGATGACGATAATGGGCGGGTTCATGCCGCCCTGGTGCGCGTAGCGCAGCTTGGGCCGAAAGCTTCCCGAACGCTTGGGCGCCTGGAACTGCACCGACTCCAGCAGCACGCGTGTCAGCACGGGTGTGGGCATCTTGCGATTGGCGGCCTTGTAGGCTTGCACCAGCGACGTCCACAGCGGTGCCAGGCCCTGGCGCTTCTGCGCCGAGATGAAGTGCAGTGAGGCGAACTTCAGGAACGAAAGCCGCGTCTCGATGGAGCGCTCCAGTTCCTGGCGCTGGTAGCTGTCGACCGCGTCCCATTTGTTGATGGCGACCACCACGGCCCGGCCGCTCTCCAGGATATAGCCGGCGATGTGCGCATCCTGGTCGGTCACGCCCTGAGTGGCATCCAGCAGCAGCAGCACCACGTGCGCCGACTCGATGGCCTGCAGCGTCTTGACCACGGAGAACTTCTCGATGGCCTCGAACACCCGGCCCTTGCGGCGCAACCCGGCCGTGTCGATCAACTCGAACTTGCGCCCGCCCCGCTCCAGCGGCACGGTAATGGCATCGCGCGTGGTGCCTGGCAGGTCGAAGGCCACCAGGCGCTCCTCGCCCAGCCAGGCGTTGATCAGCGTGGACTTGCCCACGTTGGGCCGGCCGGCCACGGCCAGGCGAATGACGTCCTGGTCCTGCTCGGACTCATCGTCGTCGCCCGGCGGCGGCAGCGGCTCCAGCGCATGTTCCACCAGGCCGCGCACGCCCTGGCCGTGGGCGGCTGAGACGGGAAAAACTTCGCCCAGACCCAGTTCATAGAACTCGGCCAACTGCGCGCTGCCCTGCATGCCCTCGGCCTTGTTGCCGGCCAGCACGCAGGGCTTGCCCAGGCGGCGCAGGTAGTCGGCGATGTCGTGGTCCTGGGCGGACAGGCCGGCACGTGCGTCCACCACGAAGATGACCACGTCGGCCTCGGCCACCGCCTGGCGCGTCTGGCGGGCCATTTCACGGTAGATGCCGCTGCCGGCGTCGGGTTCAAAGCCGCCGGTGTCGATGACGATGTATTCCAGCTTGCCCTGGCGGCCATGACCGTAGTGGCGGTCGCGCGTGAGGCCGGCGAAGTCCGCCACGATCGCGTCACGCGTTTTGGTGAGGCGGTTGAACAAGGTGGATTTGCCCACATTGGGCCGCCCCACCAGGGCGATGACGGGTTTCATCCCTTCCCTTCAATTCAGAGTTTTGTCACTCGGGACGAAAGCCGTAAACGCCGCCCTTGCGGGTGACCACCACCAGGGTGTCTCCCACCGCCACGGGTGCGGCCGCAATGGGCGAGCCGTCGGTAGCCAGGCGATTCAAGGGCGAGGCGTCCTCGCGGGACAGCAGATGCACCAGGCCCGTATCGTCGCCCACCACCACCGAGCGGCCCAGCAGCAGTGGCGCCGTCAGCTTGCGCCACTGCAGGCGATTGGACGACCAGGCACGCGAACCATCGGCGCGCTTCCAGGCCAGTACCGTGCCGTTGCCCTCGGTGCCAAACAGCATCTGCTCGTCGCCATCGATGCCCTCGCCGCCGCTGGCGGCCTGGGTCCAAGCGACACTGCCACGAGCAGCGTCAATGCAGCCCACGCTGGCCTGGTAGGCACGGGCGCAGACACTGTCGCCCACCCGGCTGGTACGTCCTACGATCTCCACCAGGCGCTCCACGTCATTGGTGCCGCGTGGACTGGCCAGGGGCGCCTCCCAGCGCACGCTGCCGTTGTCCGGGTTGAAGCCCACCAAGCGGCCGGACAGGCCTGCCACCAGGGTGTCGCCCACTGCCATCAGCACGCCGCCCTGGCGCAGGATGAGCGGCTCGCCGGGACGCTGCTGACGCCACAGCATGCGGCCCGTCGCGGCGTCGAATGCGGAGACCGAGCGGTCCGCCGCCAGCACGAAGATGCGCTCACCCGCCACCAGCGGGGCGGTATAGGCCTGGGCAGGCAGGTGTTTGCGCCAGATCTCGCGGCCCCCTTCGAGCACGATGATCTCGCTGCTCTTGGCGCCTACGGCCGACCAGCGGCCGTCGCTGCCCACGCCAGAGGCAAGAGGCACACCCAGGCGCGCGCGCCAGACGTCCCCGCCGGTGCGCGCATCGATAGCGGCCACCTCGCCCGAGGCCGAGGCCAGCACCACGGTGTTGCCGATCACACGCGCGTCCAGGGCCAGGCCCTGCGTGTCGCCGATCTGCGCCGTCCAGGCCTGGCGCACGCCCAGCACAGGGACGTTGGGACCCAGCTCCGCCGGTTTGGGCCGCGACGGGCCACTCCAGGGCATCATGTTGCTCAAGGAGGAACACCCCACCAAGGCCAGCGCGCAGGCCAGCGCCGCGGCCGGGCGCAGCATCAGTGCGGCCTTCACTGTGCACCTCCAGCGGCGGCCACGACCTGCGGCTGCACACCCAGGGCGTTCAGCTTGGCCTCGATCAGGCGGCGGTAATCGACCCGCTCGTCCATGGCCTGCCAGGCGCGGCGGTATTCCGCCACGGCCTGCGGCTTCTTGTCCTGCAGCTGCAGTACGTCGCCCTTGCGGTCGGCGGCCAGGGCACTGAATTCAGGGGTGATGTCACGCGACAGCTGCGCCAGCGCCTCGTCATAGGCTTTCTGCTCGATCAGCACGGCGGCCAGACGCAGGCGCGCCACGGCGCGCAGGCCATCGTCGCCGGCCTTGTCAGCCACCCAGGCCAAGGCCTCCTTGGCGCCGTCGAGGTTGCCGGCATCCGCCATTACCTTGGCTGCGAGCAGGCCGGCCTGGGCGGCCTGCACGGTGCCGCCATAGCTGGATTTGAGATCGCCAAAGGCCTGCTGCACGCGCGCCATATCGCCGCTGCGGGCGGCCGATTCCACCGCCTCGGCCAGGGCCGTGGCCTGTTGGGCCTGGCGGCTTTGCCACAGGCGCCAGCCGTTCCAGGCGGCAAAGGCGCCCATCACGACGATGAGCACCCAGGTAATGAGATTGCCCCAGGTCTTCCAGAAGTGCTTGAGTTCGTCGAGCTGTTCCTGCTCCTGCAGGTCGAAATTGTTGGCCATGTGCTTACCGTTGCCTTTCAACGCGGGGATTGTAGGGTTGCCGCCCAGGCGGGCAGCTCGGCCAGCAGACGCTCTGTCTGCTCCAGCGCCTCGCGCAGCGGCTTGACGGTGACGGCGCCACGCGCCATCTCGTCCGCCCCGAAGACCAGGGCGAAACGGGCGCCGCTGGCGTCGGCCTTCTTGAACTGGGACTTCATGCTGCCCATGCCTTCGCCACCAGCGGTGGGCGCGTGCATTTGAACGGAAACGCCCAGCGCCCGCAGGCGTTGCAGCTGCACCATGACCTGGGGCAGCTGGGACGCGTCAGGTACCACAGCGTAGACGTCGGCGGCGGCGTCAGGCACTGCTACGTCCTGCTCCTTGAGCAGCTCCAGCACCCGCTCCATGCCCAGTGCCCAGCCCACGGCCGGGGCGCTCTTGCCGCCGATCTGCTCGATCAGGTAGTCGTAGCGCCCGCCGCCGCAGATGGTGCCCTGCGAGCCCAGGCGGTCGGTGACGAACTCGAACACCGTCAGGTTGTAGTAGTCCATGCCGCGCACCAGGCGCGGGTTGATGCGCCAGGCCACACCGTTGGCGTCCAGGATCGCCTTCACGGCGTCGAAGTGGGCCAGCGAGGCTTCACACAGGAAGTCCATGAGCTTGGGCGCGCCCTCGACCATCGCCTGCATGGCGGGGTTCTTGGTGTCCAGGATGCGCAACGGGTTGCTGTACAGGCGCCGGCGCGCGTCCTCGTCTAGCACCTCCTGGTGCTGTTCCAGGTAGGCGATGAGGGCCGCGCGGTGGGCCTTGCGCTCCTCGGGCTGACCCAGGCTGTTGAGCTCTAACCGCACGTCCTGCAGGCCCAGCTCCTGCCACAGCGCGTGCGCCAGCAAGATCAGCTCGGCATCCGCGTGGGCGCCCGGAAAGCCCAGCGCCTCGGCGCCGATCTGGTGGAACTGGCGATAGCGTCCGCGCTGGGGCCGCTCGTGGCGGAACATAGGACCCATGTAGTACAGGCGCTTGCCACCTTCGTACAGCATGGAATGCTCGACCACCGCACGCACCACGCCGGCCGTGGCCTCGGGGCGCAGGGTGAGCTGCTCGCCGTTGAGGCGGTCCTCGAAGGAGTACATCTCCTTCTCGACGATGTCCGTGACCTCGCCCAGGCCGCGCACGAACAGCGGCGTGGGCTCGACGATGGGAGTGCGGATGTTCCGATAGGCGTAGCGCGCCATGAGGGAGCGCACTTTGTCCTCCAGCCACTCCCAGCGCGCCGAATCAGGCGGCAGGATGTCGTTCATGCCCTTGATGGCGACCAGCTTCTGCATCTTGCTCGTTGTTCTATAAGTTTTGAATGAAATCGGGCTCTAGCGCTTGCCAGTCAAGCGCCAGCAGCTATTATTTTGATAGTTCAGGCGGCCACGCCGCCGAAGCGCCGCGCCACATAGTCCTGCACGATGGCCTGGAATTCCTCGGCGATGCGCTCGCCGCGCAGCGTCAGGGCCTTCTCGCCGTCGATGAACACCGGCGCCGCCGGCGCCTCGCCCGTGCCGGGCAGGCTGATGCCGATGTCGGCGTGCTTGCTCTCGCCCGGGCCGTTGACGATGCAGCCCATGACGGCCACCTTCATCTTTTCCACGCCCGGGTAACTGGCACGCCACACGGGCATTTGCGCGCGCAGGTAGTCGTCGATCTGCTTGGCCAGCTCCTGGAAGGTGGTGCTGGTGGTGCGCCCGCAGCCCGGACAGGCTGTGACGCTGGGCACGAAGGTGCGCAGGCCCAGCGCCTGCAGGATCTCCGACGCCACCACCACCTCCTGCGTGCGCGCCTCCCCCGGCTGGGGCGTGAGCGAAACGCGGATGGTGTCGCCAATGCCCTCCTGCAGCAGGATGGCTAATGCGGCGCTGGAGGCTACCGTGCCCTTGGTGCCCATGCCGGCCTCGGTCAAGCCCAGGTGCAGCGCGTAGTCGCAGCGGCGCGCCAGTTCGCGGTACACGGCGATCAGGTCCTGCACGCCGCTGACCTTGCACGACAGGATGATCTGCTCGCCGGCCAGGCCCATGCTTTCGGCCATGCGGGCCGAATCGATGGCCGAGGTGATCAAGGCCTCGTACATAACCTGGCGTGCGTCCCACGGCTGCGCGCGGCGGCTGTTGGCATCCATCAGGCTGGCCAGCAGCTCCTGGTCCAGGCTGCCCCAGTTCACGCCGATGCGCACGGCCTTGTCCCAGCGCACGGCGGCCTCGACCATTTGGCCGAACTGGCGGTCGCGCTTGTCGCCCTTGCCCACGTTGCCGGGATTGATGCGGTACTTGGACAGCGCCTGCGCGCAGTCCGGGAACTCGGTCAGCAGTCGGTGGCCGTTGTAGTGGAAGTCACCCACCAGCGGCACGTCCACGCCCATGCGGTCGAGCTGCTCGCGCACGTAGGGCACGGCCTGCGCCGCCTCGGGTGTGTTGACGGTGATGCGCACCATCTCCGAGCCGGCCTGGGCCAGTTCCTTGACCTGGATGGCCGTGCCCACGGCGTCCACCGTATCGGTGTTGGTCATGGACTGGATGCGCACGGGCGCGTCGCCGCCCACCGTGACCACGCGGGCGCCCCAGGCCACGCGCGCCTGGCGCGTGCGCCGCGGCAGCGGGGCCGACAGCGCGATGGGGCCGGCTGTTGTAGCGGGCAGATTCATCATTTCACCTCGAAGCGCGCGACGTTCTCGCGCGCAATGGCTGCCAGGTCCATGGGCGTGCCGCGTACCAGCACCTCGGTGGAGTCGGCCTTGCCGATCACCACGGACCAGGGCGGCGTGCCCGGGACGGCGATGCTCTCGCCCGCACCCAACAACTTTTGCAGCACCGTGGCGCCGGTGCCGCTGCGCACCTGCACCCACGACGGCGCGGTGGCACGGATGACCAGCACGCCATCCACAGCCTCGGCGCCTTGCCCCTCGGAAGTGGTCGTCTGCACCGGAGCGGCAGCGCTGGCCGGCGGCTGAGCGGGGGCGGCCAGAGGCGGTGACGCCTCCGGTCCCACCGGAACTGGTAGCGCAGGGCTTGCCGCGGCAGGCGCGGCCTGCGCCTGGGTTTCGGCGGGCTCGCCCTCAGGCCGAGCACTCGCCTGCGGCAGCGCCTCGGACTCCGACTGTGGCGACGATGCCTGCTGGCCCAGCAAGGCCATGACGCTGGCCGGGCTCTCGCCCTTGGGCCACAGCACGATGGCCAGGGCGGCCGCCAGCAGCACCACCACCGTCACACCCAGCGCGCGCGAGCGCGGCGCCTCGGCCGGCGAGGAGAAGCTGCCACGGTGCACGGTGTCGCGGAAGCTGGCGTTGATGCCCTTGTCGACACGCAGCGGCGCCGGCGCAGCGCCGGGCAGCAGTGCCAGCACCTCGGAGGGGTCGGTCTTCAGGGCGCGGCAGGCGCTGGAGGCCAATGCCCGCACGTAGACCGCGTCGGCAAACATCTCGTAGCGGTCGGCTTCCAGGGCCTGCAGCTTGGCGACCGGCACCTTGAGCATCATGGCCAGGGCTGCGACGTGCACGCCCGCGGCCTCGCGCCGATGCGCCAGCAACCCGCCGGCAGTCATGGCAGGTTCCGCAGAACCAGTCCCTTCGCCCGGAACGGCTGTGACCTCACTCATCGAAGGCTCCCCGGTCCAGTGCACGGGTTTCCTTGGCATCCGGGAAGCGCTTGCGCAACTGCTCGCTGAGCTGGCGCATGGCAGCCAGGTCGCGCAGCTGGCGCTCGATCTTCACACCCAGCCACAGCGATTCGGCATTGGCGAATTCGCCATTGTTCACGCGGCGGATGTAGAACTGCGCGCGCGCCGCTTCGCCGCGGGCAAACAGTAGCGATGCCAGGTGGTAGCCGACCACCGGGTTACCGGCGTCGATCTCGTAGGCGCGCAGCAGCGTCTGCTCGGCCTGTTCGCTGCGGCCGGCGCGCTGGTAGCACAGACCTTGCGACATCAGCGTTTTGCTTCGCGCAGCGTAGGTGGGCACGGCGAGCGCCCGATCGAAGAGCTGGTCGGCCTGCGCGTACTGCTGGCGCTGGCATTGCAGCCAGCCCAGGTTGTGCAGGATGTCGGGGTCGGAGGGCTTCATGCCCTGGGCGCGCTTGAGGCTGTCCTCGGCCTGCGCCAGATCGCCCATGGCCATGAAGACCAGGCCGCGCAGGTGGTAGGCATCGGCGTAACTGGGATCAGCCGCCAAGGCCTGATGCACCTCTTCCAGCGCCACCTGGGCCTGTCCGCGCTGCAGGTAGCTGGCCGCCAGCTCCAGGCGGATGCGCGCACGCCGGCGCGCATCGGTCTCGCCCTGGATGCCGGCAGGCTCGCTGGCACCCGCCGCACCGTTGCCCCCAGTATGGGCGCAGCCCGCCAGGGTGGCCGCCAGACCCAGCAGGCAGGCCGCTGCCAGAAGGGGCCAGCGCTGCACCGCGGCGCTGGTCCTGTTGCTTATGTTCATGGCCGGTCTCCCCTCCTGGTCGTCGAATGCGTGGCTCACGGCACCGGCTGGATGGGGATGGTGCGCAGTTTGGCCATGCGCTCACCCACCTTGGTGCGGTCCTTCACGTCGCCGGCCAACTGGCCACAGGCGGCGTCGATGTCGTCGCCCCGCGTCTTGCGCACGGTGGTGACGATGCCCGCATCGCTGAGCAGCTTGGCGAAGGCCATCACCGCGGCGTTGCTGGAACGGCGCAGGCCGGATGCGGGGAACGGATTGAACGGAATCAGGTTGAATTTGCATGGCACGCGCGCGCCGGCGCTGCCGTTCACCAGCGCGATGAGTTCGCGCGCATGCTCGGGCTGGTCGTTCACGCCATCGAGCATGCAGTACTCGAAAGTGATGAAGTCGCGCGGGGCGTGCTCCAGGTAGCGCTCGCAGGCGCTCAGCAGTTCGGCCAGCGGGTACTTGCGGTTCAGCGGCACCAGCGTGTCGCGCAGCGCATTGCCCGGGGCATGCAGCGACACCGCCAGCGCCACGGGACAATCCTGCGCCAGCCGGTCGATCATGGGCACCACACCCGAGGTGGACACGGTGACGCGGCGGCGCGACAGGCCGTACGCATGGTCGTCCAGCATGGTGCGCAGCGCCGGCACCAGGGCCGAATAGTTCTGCAGCGGCTCGCCCATGCCCATCATGACGACGTTGGAGATCACCCGCTCGTCGCTGCCACGGCGTCCACGCAGCGTGTGCTCAGCAAACCAGAGCTGGGCGACGATCTCGCCGGTGGTCAGGTTGCGGCTGAAACCCTGGTGCCCCGTGGAGCAAAAGCGGCAACCCACGGCGCAGCCGGCTTGCGACGAAATACATAGCGTACCGCGGTCCTCTTCGGGGATGAAGACGGTCTCCACGGCATTGCCGCCGCCCACGTCGAACAGCCACTTGACGGTGCCGTCGGCCGAGACGTGTTCACTGAGGACGGGCAGCGCGCTCACGTGCGCGCAGCCCTTGAGTTTCTCGCGCAGCGACTTGGCCAGATCGCTCATCTGGTCGAAATCGCTCGCGCCGCGCTGGTGGATCCAGCGATACAGCTGGGTGGCCCGAAAGCGCTTCTCGCCCAGTTGCTCGCAAAACGCGGCGACGGCGGCGAGGTCCAGATCAAGAAGGTTGGTACTCATGGCGCGCTCGGGTAGTCCACCTGGCAGGCGCCGCGGCGCGGAGGGCTACAGTGCCCCGCCGCCCGCGGGCGGCCGATCAGCGTGCGTAGACGCTCAGGCCGGGGAAGAACAGGGAGATTTCGACCTGGGCTGTCTCGGCAGCGTCGGAGCCGTGCACGGCGTTGGCATCGATGCTGTCGGCGAAGTCGGCGCGGATGGTGCCGGGGGCGGCCTTCTTGGGATCGGTGGCGCCCATCAGTTCACGGTTCTTCAGGATGGCGTTCTCGCCTTCCAGCACCTGCACCATCACCGGGCCGGAGATCATGAAGTCCACCAGGTCCTTGAAGAAGGGACGCTCCTTGTGCACGGCGTAGAACTGCTCGGCTTCGGCGCGCGACAGGTGGATCATGCGGGCGGCGGCGATCTTCAGGCCGGCGGCTTCGAAGCGGGCGTAGATCTGGCCGATGACGTTCTTAGCAACGGCGTCGGGCTTGATGATGGACAGGGTACGTTCGATAGCCATGAAATTTTTCCTTGTGATGGAGTGTTGGGATATTTTTTGCCAGGCGGGCAAAACCGCGGATTTTAACTTTGGGCCGGCCGCCTACCGGCCGCCGCGCCGTTGGCCACCGCTGCCACGCTGCTTTTGTTGCTGGCGCTGGCGTGCCAGGCTGTCGGCGCCGATATAGCCCACCGAGGTCTTCATCGGGTCCGGCTGAGCGCCGGCTTTCGGCGCGTCACCGCGAGGCGCTCTTGGCCGATCGGGCGCCCGCCCGCTGCGCCCCCCCGCACCGGCGCGCGGGCCACGCGGCGTCGCCAGCGGTTCGCCCCCCACCGCACGCATCAAGGCATTGATGTCGCGGTCGTCCAGCTCCACCCAGGCGCCACGCTTGAGGCCACGCGGCAGCAGCATGGCGCCATAGCGGATGCGGATCAGCCGGCTGACGGCGTGGCCCACTGCTTCGAACATGCGCCGCACCTCACGGTTGCGGCCCTCGGAAATAGTGACGCGGTACCAGCAATTGACGCCTTCGCCACCACCCTCGTCAATGGAGCCGAAGGATGCCATGCCGTCCTCCAGGGGCACGCCGTCGAGCAGGCGCTGGCGCTCTTCGTCAGACAGCGCACCCAACACACGCACGGCGTATTCGCGCTCCAGGCCAAAGCGTGGGTGCATCAGGCGGTTCGCCAGCTCGCCCGAACTGGTGAGCAGCAGCAGGCCTTCCGTGTTCAAGTCGAGACGGCCCACGGACTGCCACTTGCCATGCATCAGCCGTGGCAGCTTGCGAAACACTGTGGGGCGGTTCTGCGGATCGTCGTGAGTGACCACTTCGCCCACAGGCTTGTGGTAGGCGATCACCCGCGTTGGCGGCGGATCGATGCGCACGCGCAGGGGCTTGCCGTTGACCTTGATCTGGTCGCCGAACTGGACACGCTGGCCCACATGGGCGGGCTCATTGTTGACGGAGATGCGTCCTTCCAGGATCAGCTGTTCCATCTCCAGACGCGAGCCCATGCCGGCCTGGGCCAGCACCTTGTGCAGCTTGGGGCTTTCGGCATGGGGCTGGAGGACGCGCTTGGTGGGTGCAAGTTGGGCGTCGTCCTCATCGTGGTCCAGTTGGCCAGAAACCACGTCGGCGAAATGGTAGCCGTCGGCCTGGTCAGCGGCCACCGGAGGCTTCTGGAGCAATTCTGCTTCGTCCGCCGGTACAACGGGGCGCCGGGGACTGCGCGGAAGACGATTGCCGCCTTGCGGTTGCGCCGTGCGGGGGCGTTTGTCGGGTTTGTTCATAGATCGGTTTCCCTCGCTTCGCCAGTGGGGGCATCGCTTTCTCGGGTGTTGGCAGCTTCAGCTGCTGCTGCTATCGGTTGTTCTTCGGGTGGCACATCCTGCGAACCCTCTGCCGGAGCCAGCTCGTCCAGCGCCTGCAGCATGTCCAGCTGGCCAGGCGCCTCATCCAGGGCAGGAAGTTGGTCCAGCGACTGGAGACCCAGATCGTCCAGGAATTGGCGTGTCGTGGCCAGCAGGGCCGGGCGGCCCACTGTTTCCCGGTGTCCGATGACCTCCACCCAGCCCCGGTCTTCCAGCTGCTTGATGATCAAGCTGTTGACCGTGACGCCCCGGATGTCCTCGATATCGCCACGCGTCACAGGCTGACGATAAGCAATGATGGCCAGCGTCTCCAGCGCAGCACGCGTATAGCGCGGGGGCTTTTCCGGATGTAGCCGGTCCAGATAGTCGCGCATCTCGGGGCGGCTCTGGAAGCGCCAGCCGGTAGCCACGGCCACCAGTTCCACACCGCGTGTCGCCCACTCCTGCTGCAGCTGCGCCAGCAAGGCCTTGACGGTGTCGGCGCTCAGCGCGTCGTCGAACAAGGTGCGCAATTCACGCAGCGGCACAGGCTGGGTGGCGCAGATCAGCGCGGTTTCAAGAACCCGTTTGGCATCCACCGAATTCATGGTGTGGCAATTGCGGGAGAAGACTGCGGCACGCCACGGGGAATGCCTGCGAAATAGAGGGAGCGGTCACCTTCCCAGGTGCCAAGCCGGTGCCGGTCTCGCCGGTTTCCGGATGCGCGGCGCTATGCGTCGCCAAAAAAGCCATTGTAGCGCAGGCCCCACATTTCAAAGGCTGTACCCATGTCCGCCGGAGGTTCTGAAAAGCACTCCAGCACCTGCCCCGTCACCGGGTGCGTGAACGCCAGGCGGTAGGCGTGCAGAGCCTGGCGCTGCAAGCCACCGCCGCCCGCGCCGCCATACAGACTGTCACCCACCAGCGGATGACCCAGCGAAGCCATGTGCACGCGGATCTGGTGCGTGCGCCCGGTATGCAGGGTGCAGCGCACCAGACAAACATCCGCTGTGCCGTCGAGCAACTGGAAGTCCGTCCGGGCCGGTTTGCCAGGGTGCTGCGCGAGATCGATCACGGCCATGCGCAGCCGCTGGCGCGGGTCGCGCCCTATCGCAGCCTCCACGCGCCGCTGCGCGGGGCCGCGCCAGGCGCCCCAAGCCAGCGCCAGGTACTGCCTGCTCACTTCTCGGGCGGCAATCATGCGGACCAGGGCATCCATGACCGGGCGGCTGCGGGCCACCACCATCAGACCGCTGGTGTCCTTGTCCAGTCGGTGCACGATGCCGGCGCGCGGCACTTGCGCCGCGCGCGCATCGCGCCCCAGCAAGGCATTGAGCAGCGTGCCGCTCCAGTTGCCGGGCGCCGGATGTACCACCAGTCCCGCGGGCTTGTTCACGACCAGCAGGTGCTCGTCTTCATGCACCACGTCCAGCGGCAGGTTCTCCGGCTTGAAAGCCTGGCTTTGCTGCGTCGGCCGCATCTCCACCGCCACACGGCTGCCAGCGTGCACCTTCTGCGCCGGCTTCAAGGCCGTCTGACCGTCGACTTTCACGGCTCCCTGAGCCAGCAGCTGCTGAAGGTAGCTGCGCGAGAACTCGGGCACCAGCTGCGCCAGGGCCTTGTCCAGCCGCTGCTGATGCAGCGCGACGGGAATCATCGCCTCGCGCAGCTCGCACGAGGCGTCGGGCGCCTCGTCATCCTCGGCGCCTGGCGAGTCGCTCGCCGGAGTGCTCAACGGGAAGGCAGGTAACGCGCCGGATCGACCGGCTTACCCTGGCGACGGATTTCGAAGTGCAGCTTGACGCGGTCTGCATCGGTGCTGCCCATCTCGGCAATCTTCTGGCCCCGGCGCACGTTCTGATCCTCCTTGACCAGCAGCGCCTGGTTGTGCGCGTAGGCCGTCAGGTAGGTGTTGTTGTGCTTGAGAATGATCAGGTTGCCATAGCCGCGAAGGCCGGCACCGGCATACACCACACGGCCGTCAGCAGCCGCCAGCACTGGGTCTCCCACCTTGCCACTGATGTCCAGGCCTTTGTTGCGCGCCTCGTCAAAGCCGGCGATCAACGTACCGGCAGCAGGCCACATGAAGTTGAGGTCTTCGCTACCCGCTGCGGCCGGCTGGGGAGCCGGGGCGGGCGCCGGAGCGGGGGCAGGGGCTGGGGCCGAAGCGACCGGCACGGGCGCCGAGGCACCCGGCTTTGCAGCACCAGGGGCGGGAGCGGCAGCCACGCCTTGCGGCGCGATAGGACGCGTGACCACGCCCGTATCCGAGGCAACCACGGAAGGGGCCGTGGCTGCCGTGGGTGCCACCACGCGCAGCACCTGTCCCACCTCGATCAGGTTGGCGTTTTCCAGGCTATTCCAGCGGGCGATGTCCTTCCAGCTTTGGCCGGTTTCCAGGCCGATGCGGATCAGGGTGTCGCCGGGGCGCACGGTGTAATAGCCGGGCTTGCCAGCGTTTTCGGCGCCCGGCAGGCTCTTGGGGTCGGGCAATTCCACGCCGGTGGCGCTCGGTGCGCCGTTGTTGCCGGCAAATGTCCCGCGATCCTCCACTGGCGCCCGATTGACGGGTGTGCCGCATCCGGCCAGAGCCAAAGCCGCAGCCAGCAGGGTCAATCCCAGTGTTTCACGAGCACGCAATCCGAACATAAACAACACTTCCTTCACGCAATCCCTGATTTTAGGGGGACGAAGTTCACGCTCTCCAGCACGCTTTGCTTGAAACCCTGCGCGGTCCTGTCCACCACCATCAATGCCTGACGGCTGCCCGCGTTGATGGGCGCCACCAGCCGGCCACCCACAGCCAGCTGCTCGCACCATGCCGGGGGCAGGTTGTCGCCCCCGGCCGCGGCGATGATGCCGGCATAAGGCGCACCGCCCGGAAAGCCCTGCATCCCGTCGCCCAGGATCAGGTGTACGTTGGCCAGCCGCAGCGGGCGCAGATGATCGCGGGCCTTCTCGTGCAGGGGGCGCAGGCGCTCGATGGTGTAGACCTCCCGTACCACGCGAGCCAGCACTGCGGCCTGGTAGCCGCAACCGGTTCCTATCTCCAACACGCGGCCCAGGCCCTGCTCCCGCGCGCATTCGGCGCCCAGCAGCAACTCGATCATGCGCGCCACCACACTAGGCTTGGAGATGGTTTGCGCCAGGCCGATGGGCAGGCTGGTGTCCTCGTAAGCCTGGTTGGCCAATGCCGTGTCCACGAAGCGATGCCGCTCCACGCCGCCCATGGCCTGCAACACCTGAGGCGAAGCGATACCGCCGGCCGCCAAGCGCTGCACCATGCGCGCGCGCACCGCCGCAGAATCCAGTCCCACGCCCTGCGGGGTAGGCGGGCGTGGCGCACGGGCCTGCGAGGCCGCAGGAGGTGCGGACCTGGGCGCCTGCCCATCCAGGCGCGCAGGGAAACCCGGCCGGCGCGGCTGCATCAATCCTCCCCGCCCTGCCCTGTGCCGCCGGCCATGCGGGACACCGTCTGCGCCCAATAGCCCAGCCCATCGTGATCGGTCAGGTCGACCTTGAGCGGCGTGACGGCCACGTGGCCATTGGCCGTGGCATGGAAATCCGTGCCCTCGGCGTCGTCCTTGGCAGCCCCGGCGCCGCCGATCCAATACATCACTTCGCCGCGGGGGCTTTGCTGCTCGATCACGCGTTCGGCCGCATGGCGGCGGCCCAGACGGCACAGGCGCAGCGGCCGTAGCGCCTCGAAAGGAAGATTGGGAATATTTACGTTGAGCAGCCAGGGCGCCTCGCCGATCAGACTGCGGCGCTGCATCTGTTCGACCATCTCGCGCGCCTTGCGCGCCGCCGCCTCGATCTCGCCCCAGCCCTTGTCCACTTGCGAGAAGGCGATGGATGGAATGCCGAACAGGAATCCCTCCATGGCGGCGCCCACCGTGCCGGAATAGATGGTGTCATCACCCATGTTGGCGCCGTTGTTGATGCCCGAAACCACCAAATCAGGCCGGTAACCCAGCAAGCCCGTGAGCGCGATATGCACGCAGTCGGCCGGCGTGCCGTTCACGTAGCGAAAGCCGTTGGCGGCGCGCTGCACGTATAGCGGAGAGTGCAGGGTCAGCGCGTTCGACTTGGCGCTGTTGTTGTGCTCGGGGGCCACCACTTCGACGTCGGCGACGGTGCGCAGCGCGTCGTGCAGCGCCACGATGCCTGGCGCCTGATAGCCATCGTCGTTGGAAATCAGAATTTTCATGGGTCACGCAGACGGAACTGGGCACATTGTAGGAGGCCGCCGACAAAGCTCCACCCGTCACCCAAGGGACAAGAACGGCTGCCTGGCGCCTCCTATGATCACCGCCTCATCCTGCGATCGCAGGCCCTGGGAAGCCTTAAAAAGACCCAAGCAAAGGAGACAGTCCATGCACGCATGGCTTTGCAGCGAACCCACGGGCGTGGAGGCCTTGGCCTGGACCGAGCTGCCCACGCCGACCCCCAAGCCCGGCGAAGTGCTGGTGGAGATCCGCGCCGCCAGCCTGAACTTTCCCGACCTGTTGATGGTGCAGAACAAGTACCAGATCAAGCCGCCCCTGCCTTTCGTGCCAGGGGCCGAATGGGCGGGTGTTGTACACGCCGTGGGCGAAGGTGTGAACCACTTGCGTGCCGGCCAAAACGTGGCCTGCCTGAGCGGCACGGGCGGCTTTGCCACGCACGTCGTGGCCCCGGCAGCGCATTGCATGCCGCTGCCCGAAGGCTTCTCGCATGTCGATGCAGCCGCCTTCATCATGACCTATGCCACCTCTCACCATGCCCTGGTCGACCGCGCCCAGTTGCGGGCGGGCGAGACCGTGCTCGTGTTGGGCGCGGCGGGCGGGGTCGGCACGGCGGCCATACAGATCGCCAAGACCGTGGGGGCCAAGGTGATCGCCGCCGCATCCTCCAAGGACAAATGCGATCTGTGCGTGAAGATAGGTGCCGACGCGGTCATCGACTACAGCCAGGAAAACCTGCGCGAGGCGCTGAAAGCCCTGACCGGCGGCAAGGGTCCCGACGTCATCTACGACCCTGTGGGCGGCGAGCTGTCCGAAGCCGCCTTCCGCTCCATTGCATGGCGTGGCCGCTACCTGGTGGTGGGCTTTGCAGCCGGCCCCATTCCCGCCCTGCCCTTCAACCTGCCGCTGCTAAAGGGCGCGTCCATCGTGGGGGTTTTCTGGGGCGAATTCGCCAAGCGCGAACCCAAGGCCAACGCCGCCATGATGGAAGAGCTGGCCCATTGGTACGGGCAGGGCAAGATCAAACCGGTCATCGACCGCACCATGCCCTTGTCGCAGCTACCAGCGGCGTTTGCCCACATGGCTTCGCGCTCGGTGATGGGCAAGCTGGTTCTCGTCAACTAGCGCTGCAGAACCGTTCGTTCACTCTGTCACACTTCGGGGTTTGCAGTTACCGCAGCCCTGAAAGATGGCCGCTTTTAAAACCCCTTCGGAAGTTGCGCGCGAGACGCTCAAGCAGCTGGCCGCCCGCCGGCTGAGCCCGACACCGGACAACTATCAGGCGCTGTACGAGGAGATCGCGGGTAGCAGCTCTCCTCCTGCCTTTCCGGCTGTCGCGCTGCGCTCCATTCTGCGGGTGATGCCTGGTCAGACGCCGGCCCAAAAGCGCTTGCTGAACCAACTGGAGCAGGCCGTTGCCCAGCAAAGCTGGCCCACACTGCAAAGCGTGATGGTGGGCTATGCCAACCTCGGGCTGACACCGGTGGGCGCTGCCGCGCCACCGCCTTCGGGAACTGAGTCGACACACGTACCCCAGCGCCTGGCCCTGGCTGTGGCTCGCCTGGTGGAAAACGCCCTGCCCGCCCTGGGCGAGGAAGACACTCGGCTGCGCGACATGGCCGCGCAAGTGGTGGATCTGCTGCGCAGCGAGATGCCCCCGGTTACCGCCGCAGAGCGCATGCTGGCCGACTTTGGCCACCGCTTGTCCTTTGCTGCCGAGGAGCAGGGCGCACTGCGCACCGGCCTGTTGGCGCTGCTGCATCTGCTGTTCGAGAACATTGCTGCCCTGAGCCTGGATGACGATTGGCTGCACGGCCAGGTGCAGGCGCTCCTCGCCGCCACCGCACCGCCCCTGAACCTGCGCCGGCTCGACGAGGTCGAGCAGCGCCTGAAGGACGTCATCTTCAAACAGTCCGAAGCCAAGCTGCACACCCGGCAGGCGCAGGAGCAAATGCGCGAACTGCTGGCCACCTTCATTGAGCGCCTGGCGCAGATGGACGAGTCCAGCAGCAGCTACCACAACCAGATGGAACAGTGCGCCGAGCGCATCAGCCAGGCCACCCGGCTTCAGGACATCGCGCCGCTGCTGGAGGAAGTCATCAGCGCCACCCGCGCCATGGCGCTCAGCAGCCGCATCGCCCGCGGGGAGCTGCAGGATCTGCGGGAGCGCGCCCAGGCGCGCCACCACGAGATCGATCAGCTGCGTGAGGAACTGGACCGCGCCAGCAACATGGCACGGCACGACGCACTGACCGGCTCGCTCAACCGCAAGGGCTTCGATGAAGCCCTGCAGCGCGAAGTGGCACGCGCGCAGCGTCAAGACACGCCACTGTGCATCGCCCTGCTGGATGTGGATGACTTCAAGGCCATCAACGATCGTCTGGGCCATGCCGCCGGCGACGAGGCACTGGTGCATCTGGCCGAGGTCACGCGTCAGGGGCTGCGGCCCCAGGACCAGCTGGCGCGCTACGGTGGCGAAGAGTTCGTCATCATCCTGCCGGACACCATGGTGGATGAGGGAGTGCAGGTCATGCGTCGGCTGCAGCGCGAACTGACTACGCGCTACTTTCTCAAGGACGGTGAACGCATGCTCATCACCTTCAGTGCCGGAGTAGCCCAGTTGCTGGGCAAGGACGATGTAAGCGATGCCATCCGACGTGCTGATCAGGGCATGTATCTGGCCAAACGCAGCGGCAAAAACCGGGTAGTGGCAACCTGAGGCGCCTCACTTAAAAAGTGTCCCAGCGGGGCGGGGCATCCGCCGGATCGGGCGGTTTGCCGGGCACGTCCGGCTCCACGGGCTGGTCGCCGGGACTGCGGTGCGTGGAGTGCGTCATCGAACAGGCTCTTTTCGGAATGCGGGGCTGGGCTGATGGTCGGCAGTTGCGCTGCAGCACTTCGCGTACGCGCGCTTCGGCAATCGAAGCACGAGCGGCAGAAGGCGTGAGTAAGCAATGATGAAACTCCCGCTGGCAGGCTACAAGAGCCGGCCCATCACTGACCGCAATGGCCAGTCCCGGCCGCGCATGGAATCAAGGGTCCTGACTTGTGACCTTTACGTACCTTGCAGCATTAGAAGAGCCCCAGCGGTTTCCATCGTCTTATTCGTCATTGCGTTCAAACTCCTTGCCGGACCCATCCGGTCACGAATGCAGCAACCTTAAAAGCTGCCTCAAAGCCTGCGTGTAGGACGATGGCGGCGCCACGTGACGATGTCGTGACAGGCTGTGAGCACCGCCCCTCGGCAGGTGTCATTCTTAGCGGCGCTGAACCAGTTTGCGGCCTCTGTCGGTGATGGCGAACCCGCCTTCCGGCGTCCTCTGCAGGTAGCCCCATTCCAGCAAACGGCCCGACAGGTGCTGATGCAGGGCCTGCGGCACCGTCATGGCGGGCTGCAGTTCCAACTGCTTGAGGGTTTCGAGCTCATCCACGGTGGGCTCAAAGACAGGGGCGTGATAGGTGGGTTGTGCAGTGGCCATGGACTTCTCCTTGTAAACACGCTCGTCAAAAAAAGGGGCAGCGGTTGCAGACGCGCCAGCCGGGTACAGCGTAGAGCGCCCGCCATGCGCGCGCAATGGGCTAACTGCCCGGCTCCAGCATGGCCGGCCGCCTACACGTACGCCAGCGCGGGAGCGCGTCCTGCGCCATGATGCGAGCCTTTTTCCGATCTCCAGCCCCGCCGCGCGCCGTTTTCTTCCATGCTGTATGCCCTGACTGCCCTCTTTGCCCTTCAACTGCTTGGTGACCTGCTGGTGCAGTGGCTGGGGCTGCCGTTTCCCGGTGCCCTGGCCGGCATGCTGCTGATGCTGACCGGTCTACTGGTGCTGGGCCGCACGCCTGCGGCGCTGGAACGCGTTGCGGACGGCCTGCTGCAAAACATGATGCTGCTGTTCATCCCTTCAGTGGCGGGCGTGATGCTGCACTTCGATCACCTGCAGCGCGAATGGCTCCCCTTCGTCGTCTCGGGCATCGTGGGCGCGGGAGTGACCTTCACCGTGACCGCCTGGTCCATGCGCCGGCTGCTGCACACCACGGCTGAAGTGCCGCAGGGTGACGCCGGATCGTCTTCGCCGGAGGTGCGTTGATGCTGGCCGCCAGTACCCTTGCCGGCTCACCCGTGCCATGGCTGGTGTTGACACTGGCCGCCTACGCCGCGGCCACACTGCTGTACCGACGCAGCGGATCGCACCCGTTGCTGATCCCGGTGCTGACCGGCGTGGCGATGGTGGTTACCGTACTGCTGGCCACGGGCACCTCCTACGAGACCTACCGCGCCGGCACGCAGCTGCTCACCCTGTGCATCGGCCCGGCCACGGTAGCCCTGGCCGTGCCGCTGTTTGCGCAGCGCCAGCGCATCCGCGCACTGTGGCGGCCCCTGGCGGTCGGTTTGCTGGCCGGCTGCACGGCTGCCATCGCCTCGGCGCTGGGGCTGGCCTGGATGCTGGGCGCCTCGCATGAGACGCTGCTGTCGCTGGCTCCCAAATCCGCCACCATGCCCATTGCCCTGCCCGTGGCCGAGCGCCTCGGCGGCCTGCCCTCGCTCACCGCCGTGGGCGTGGCGTTGACCGGCATCGCCGGCGCAGTGCTGGCCGGACCGCTGGCACGGCTGTTAGGGGCCCACGATCCGGCCGTTCGGGGCTTTGCCTCAGGGGTTACGGCGCACGCCATCGGCACGGCGCGCGAGCTGCAGATCCATCCTACGGCCGGTGCCTTCGCGGCCCTGGGCATGGGGCTGAACGGCGTGGCCACCGCCGTGTTCACGCCGCTGTTCGTGGCGGCGCTGGGCTGGCTTTAATCGTCCTGCTGCGCCTTCAGGAAATGAAAGCGCATCAGCGTGCGCTCGCGGGCGCGGGCGTGGTCGACGACGGGATGCGGATAGTCCACGCCCAGCCGCACGCCGCAGGCCTGCAGCGCCGCTGCCGGCATGGCGGCTGGAAAGTGGATGTGCGCATCCGGCACGCGGGCCAGCTCGGGCAGGTAGCGGCGGATGAAGCGTCCCTCGGGATCGAATCTGCGTGACTGCGTGACGGGGTTGAAGATGCGGAACCACGGTTGCGCGTCGCAACCGGTGGAGGCCGCCCACTGCCAGCCACCGTTGTTGGCCGCCAGGTCGTAATCATTCAAATGCCGGGCGAAGTGGCGCTCACCCAGGCGCCAGTCCAGCCCCAGGTCCTTGGTGAGAAAGCTGGCCACCACCATGCGCAGGCGGTTGTGCATGTAGCCGCTCTGGTGCAGCTGGCGCAGAGCGGCGTCCACCAGCGGATAGCCGGTGCGCGCCTCGCACCAAGCCTGCCACAGGTCGGGGGCTTCGTCCCACTGCACGCCGTCGTACTCGGGCCGGAAGGACTGCGTGGCTACTCGCGGGTGGTGCCACAGAATCATGAAATAGAAGTCGCGCCAGCACAGTTCGGACAGCCACATCGCCGCACCCTTGCTGCCCGCGGCCGCACGTGCGTGCGCGAGCGCCGCCGCCTCGCGGATGGACAGCGTGCCGAAGCGCAGGTGCACCGACAGGTAGGACACGCCCCGGCGCGCGGGATAGTCCCGCGCCTCGCCGTAATCGTCGATGCGCGCGGCGAAGTCCTGCAGCATGCGCCGCGCACCGTCCATGCCCGTGGGCAGTGGCAGCGCGGCCAGGTTGGTGGGCGCAAATCCCAGTTCGGCGAGCGTGGGCGGCGCACGCTCACCCGCCGGCAGCGATGCCAGGCGGTGTGCCAGGCTGTCGACCGGCCAGGGTTGCAGCTGGGCCGCGTCGAGCCGCTGCAGCCACGCCCGCTTGTAGGGCGTGAATACGCTGTAGGGCCCGCCCTGCTGAGTGAGCACCTCGTCGCACTCCATCAGCACCTGGTCCTTGTGCAGGCTGAAGGCGATGCCGTGCGCCTGCAGGGTGTCGGCCACGCGGCGGTCACGCTGGCGCGCGGCGGGCTCGTAGTCGCGGCTGGCCAGCACCTCCTGCACGCCCAGGCTGCGCGCGAGCGCGACGATGCTGGCCGGCGCCGGCCCGTGCCGCACCAGCAGGCCGCCCCCTGCGACACCGCGGCGCGCCGCCAGATCGCGCAGGGCGCCGTGCAACTCCAGCACGCTGGCGTGGATGAACTCCACGCGGCGGTCGCAGCGCGTGGGCAGGGCATCCAGGATGTCGGTGTCGAACACGAACACGCAGTGCACCCGCTCGAAGCGGCGCAGCGCGTCGTGCAGCGCGGCGTGGTCGTGACAGCGCAGGTCGCGACGCAGCCATACGAGGGCCGAGCGGCTCACGCCGGCCCTCCTGGCGGGGGCATCGGGCACAGCCAGCGCCCGGGGAGGGTGATTGTTTGGAGCAAAAAAGGCCTCCAGCGCTTATGCACCAAGCGCAAGCAGCTATGGTTTCAGGAGCGTCAGCAGGCGCCTTGCAGGGCGCCACCCAGACGCAGGACGGGGGCGGCAGCGGGCGGCGAGGTGCGCACCGGCAGGCGCTCGTCATCGCGATCCAGCCGGAACAAACGCACCTGCGACTCCAGCACGCCGGCCTGCTGCTGCAAGGCCTGCGCCGCGGCCGCACTTTGCTCCACCAGCGCCGCATTTTGCTGGGTGGACTGGTCCAGTTGGGACACGGCCTGCTCCACCTGGCCAATGCCCTTGGTCTGCTCGGCCGTGGCGGCGCTGATCTGCGCGATCAGGCCGGCCACGCCCTCGGCCTGCGCGACGATGTCGTCCATGGTGCTGCGCGCCTGCTGCACCAGCCCCGCGCCTTGCTCGATGCGCGTGGCGCTTGAGCCGATCAGCTCCTTGATCTGGCGCGCCGCCTGGGCGCTGCGCTGCGCCAGCGCCCGTACCTCGCTGGCCACCACGGCAAAGCCGCGGCCGGCCTCGCCCGCCCGCGCCGCCTCGACGGCAGCGTTCAGCGCCAGGATGTTGGTCTGGAATGCGATGGCGTCGATCACGCCGGTGATGTCGGCGATCTGCTGGCTGCTGGCGGTGATCTCGTCCATGGTGCGCGCCACCTGGGCGACCACCACACCGCCGCTGTGCGCCGCGCCGCTGGCCGAGGCCGCGCGCCGCGCCGCCTGCTGCGCCGACTCGGCGTTGTGCCGCACCGACGCGGTCATCTCCTCCATCGAAGCGGCCGCCTGCTGCAGCTCGGCAGCCTGCGACTCGGTGCGCGCCAGCAACCCGCCGTTGCCGGTGGCGATGTCCTGCGCATCCGCTGCGACGGCGTTCGCGGCCTGGCGCACCTGGCGCACCACATGCGCCAGGCTGGCCTGCATGGCCGCCAGCGAGGCCAGCACGCTGTCGGGCGCCGCATGCGCGGCGCGCGCCACAGGCTGCAGGTTGCCGGCCGCTACCTCACGCGCCACCGCCGCCAGCTCCAGCGGCTCTGCGCCCAGCTGGCGCACGATGCCGCGCGACACGCGCCAGGCCAGCACCGCGCTGAGCACCAGCGCCACCGCCAGCGCGCCAAACATGACCTCCAGGAAGCTGCCCGCCTCTTGCGCGGCCTGCTGGTTGACCTGCTGGATGCGTGCCTCCTTGAAATCGATCAGCTTGTTGATGGCCGCCAGCCACTGCTCGTACTGCGGCTTGGCCTGGTTCCACAGCGTCGCCGTGGCCGCCGCGTCGCCGGCGCGCACCTGGGCGATCACCGTGTTGGTGCTCGCGACCGCCTGCGCCTCGATGGCACGGATGGCCGCGTACATCTGCTCCAGGGCCGGATCCGCGCCTGGGCGCGTGATGAGCTTTTCCAGTGGCGCCGCGGAGTTGGCATAGAACATCGCCAGCGCGGCGATATGGGCAATCTCGCGCTCGCGCGCGGCTTCCGTGCTGGCCAGCACCACGTCGCGCACGGCTATCGAACGGTCATGGGCGGAGCCACGGAAGTTGATGGCATAGCGCTGCACCTGCACATGGATGTCGTTGTTGGCACGCAGCGCTCGGTCGATCCGGTCGACCTTGACCACCGCGACGCCGGTGACCACGATCAGCAGCGCCAGGATCATGCCGAAGGCCGTGTACAGACGTGCGGCAACAGGCAGACGGAGAAAAAAATGCATTGGGATCTTTTCGATGAGGATGGTTTCACGGGCCGCGGCGTTCATGGACGCACTGAGAACCGCTGAAAGGCAGAACGGGCTGGCAGTAACGTAATGTAGCGGACAAAATCATTTTTGTCCTAGACATAAATAGAGGAAAGCCCTGCCAAGGGCGCCAGTCGTCTGCCGACTTGACCGCTTCCGATAAAACCCAGCTCCGATGAGAGAACGCAGAACGGGCCGGAGAAGGTGACGCCGCCAGGAAAGGAGCTTTTATGCGCCTGACCTCATCGCCCCCCCCTAGGGGCTTGGCATTTGTCTACGACAAAACAAGGTTGTGCGCTGCCGCCGGTGCCTGGCTTCCACGCTCTTCCAAGTCACCACTTCAAGCTTGCGCCAGCACTGCAGGATCGCTGGTGGCTCCGGCCTTCGGCCTCAGGCGCGGATCGGGGCGTTTCCGGCTGCCGTACGCGCCAGCCATTGGGCGAACCGTGCCAGCGCCCCGTGCGGCGCTGGGTCGGGCCATACCAGGTAGTAGCCGCGCGCCTGGCGCAGCGGCCGAGCGCAGGCGACCACCAGCGCGCCGCGCGCGAGTTCGTCCTCGATGAGCAGCGGCGGGATGAGCGCCACCCCCAGACCCTGACTGGCCGCCGCCGCCAGCATCGAAAACAGCTCGTAGCGTGGCCCCTGCAGGGCATGCGGGGCCTGCACTCCGGCCGCTTCGAACCACTCCTGCCAGCCCTGTGGCCGGGTGCTCTGCTGCAAAAGGGGCAGCTGCGCCACGGCCTGCGGGGAGACCGGCTGCCAGGCGCGGCCAATCCCGCGCCGCGCCGCGCGCCCCAGCAAGGCCGGGCTGCACACGGGCACGATGTCCTCGTGCAGCAGCCATTGCGCCTGCACCCCCGGCCACTGGGCGATCTGCGCAGGGGTCGCGGCCAGCAGCGCCGCGTCGTAGGTGGTGTCGGCAAACAGGAACGGGCGCGTGCGCACGTCGACGTGCACGGTGATGTCCGGGTACTCGCGTGCCAGCAGCGGCAGGCGCGGCAACAGCCAGCGCGTGGCGAAGGTGGGCACCGCCGCCAGAGAAATGCCACCCCCCGCACCGGACAGTGCCATCACGTCCAGCGTGCCCTGGCGCAGCGCCAGCAGCCAGCGCGTCACCTGGCGGGCGTACTGGCGGCCGGCATCGGTCAGCGCCACGCCGTGGCGGGTGCGGCGAAACAGCTGCACGCCCAGCTGGCCCTCCAGCGCGATGACCTGGCGCGAAACAGCGCCTTGCGTCAGGTTCAGCTCCTGGGCGGCGCGGGTGTAGCTCTCGTGCCGGGCGGCGGCTTCGAAGCACGCCAGGGCCTGGGTGGATGGCAAGGGAATGCGCATGGACCAAAGAATGCCGTTGCGGTACGTCCCGCCATTGTGCTGCAGGCATGCGCAAACCTCATATCTGAATGCGATTAAGTCGCTTGTCACTCAAATGAAGGCCACCTACCATGTCTTTTGCTCATGCGGCGGGCGCCTTTCGCACCGCTTTTTTCTTTCTTCTTCCAGCCACAGGAACCCTCTTCCATGTCCAGCCGCTTCCAATGGGATGACCCCCTGCAGTTCGACCAGCAGCTCACCGAGGACGAGCGCGCCATCCGCGATGCCGCCGCCGCCTATTGCCAGGACCGCCTGGCGCCGCGCGTACTGGACATGTTCCGCCACGAGAAGACCGACCTGGCCATCTTCCGCGAGATGGGCGAACTGGGCCTGCTGGGCCCGACCATTCCCCAGGAATACGGCGGCGCCGGGCTGAACTACGTCAGCTACGGCCTGGTGGCGCGCGAGATCGAGCGCGTGGACTCGGGCTACCGTTCCATGGCCAGCGTACAGTCCTCGCTGGTCATGGTGCCGATCCACGAGTTCGGCACCGAGGCGCAGAAGCGCAAGTACCTGCCGAAACTCGCCAGCGGCGAGTTCATCGGCTGCTTCGGCCTGACCGAGCCCGACCACGGCTCCGACCCCGGCAGCATGGCCACCCGTGCGCGCAAGGTGGAGGGCGGCTACAAGCTGTCGGGCGCCAAGATGTGGATCACCAACAGCCCCGTGGCCGACGTGTTCGTGGTCTGGGCCAAGGAGGTCAGCGAAGGCGGCGCCGTCGGCCCCATCCGCGGCTTCATCCTGGACAAGGGCATGCCTGGCCTGTCCGCGCCAGCCATCCACGGCAAGGTGGGCCTGCGCGCCTCCATCACCGGCGAGATCGTCATGGACGAGGTCTTCGTGCCCGAGGACAACGCCTTCCCCGAGGTGCAGGGCCTCAAGGGCCCCTTTACCTGCCTGAACAGCGCCCGCTTCGGCATCGCCTGGGGCGCCATGGGCGCGGCCGAGTTCTGCTGGCACACCGCGCGCCAGTACACGCTGGACCGCCAGCAGTTCGGTCGGCCGCTGGCCGCCAACCAGCTGGTGCAAAAGAAGCTGGCCGACATGCAGACCGAGATCGCCCTGGGTCTGCAGGCCGCGCTGCGCGTGGGCCGCATCAAAGACGAGGGCCACAACGTGATCGAGGCCACCTCGCTCATCAAGCGCAACAACTGCGGCAAGGCCCTGGACATCGCCCGCCTGGCGCGCGACATGATGGGCGGCAACGGCATCAGCGACGAGTTCGGCGTGGCCCGCCACCTTGTCAACCTGGAGGTCGTCAACACCTACGAGGGCACGCACGACGTGCACGCGCTGATCCTGGGCCGCGCGCAGACGGGTATCGCCGCATTCGCCAACTGAGCGCCGCGGCCGGCACGGGCGCTATCAAACCAGTAGCTGCCAGCGCCAAGGCTGGGCGGGTTTCAATGCCTTTTTGGGCTGCAACCCGCCTACGCCAAGCGCTGGCAGCTCTTTTTTTCATAGCAGCTCCTACACGGCAAGGCAGTAGATACATTTGCCAACAATCGTGAAGTCACGGCAAAGACTGACGAAGCCGGCTGCTGCGGGTCAACCAAAATGGTCTGCGGCGCGTCTGCCAGAGACGGGCTCTTTGGCCCCAGGAGTACCCCACATGCAGCAGTTTCTACAGAACAACATCGCCCGCCTGGGCCTGGCGCTGGGCGCCGCCGTGCTGGCCAGCGGCTGCGTGGCCATTCCTGGCGACCCCTACTACGACGGCGGCTACAGCGGCGGCTATGGCGGCCCGGCCTACTACCCGGCCGCGTCGTCCGTGACGGTGTACGAGCAGCCCGGCGTGATCTACACCGCGCCGCCGCCCGGCTGGCGTGCCGAGGCCTGGCGCGAGCACCAGTGGCGCGAGGCGCGCGAGCGCGACCGCCAGCGCGAAATCCAGCGCAACGAGCGCGAGCGCCGCGATTGGGAGCGCCGCCGCGAGGCCGAGCGCCGCGATATGGACCGGCGTCGGGATGCCGAGCGGCGCGCGGATGACCGCCGCCGCGACCTCGACCAGCGCATGAAGGAAAACCGCTTGCTCAGTCACCCCGACCCGGACGTGGTGCGCGCGCGCAGAGAGCAGTTCGAGCGCAACCGCCGCAACGCGATCGAAGCGGAGCGCGAGCGGCGCAACCCGACCTTCCGCCCGGCCGACGGCCAGCGCTGAACACACGCTCACCTGCTGCCCCGTTCACGCGCCTCGGCCCGCCATGAAAATCCTGCCCCTTGCCCTGCTCCTGGCCGTGGCCGCCTGCCTGGCCGGCCCCGCCACCGCCCAGGTGATGCGCTGCACCGACCCGGCCACCGGCAAGATCACCTACACCGATGGTGAATGCCGCCGCGGCGAAGCGGTGCGCGAAGTGGAGGCCAGGAAGACGCCCGAGGAGGTGGAGCAGGAGCGCGAGCAGGCCGCCGAGGCCCTGGCGCGCAAGCACGAGCGCCAGCAGCAGGAGGCCCTGCTGCGCCCGCCGCCCGCCGCCGCGCCGGCGCCGCGCCCTGCCGCGCCGCCCGACCCGGCCAGCAGCGCCGCCTGCCAGCAGGCGCGCCAGCGCCTAGAGAAGGAGCTGGCCGCCAGTGGCCGCGGCATGTACGACGAACAGGCGCGCCTGGACGCCGCCCGCCGCCAGACCGACCTGGCCTGTCTGACGCCCGCCGAGTTCGCCCGCGCCGACAGCGAGCGCAGCCGCGCCCAGGCGGCCGCGCCGGCCTACTACCCCTCGCCCGTCGTCGTGGTGCCCACCAGGCCGCACCGCCCGCCGCCACCGGCACACAAGCCCCCGCCTCCGCCGCGCGACATGCAGTGCAACGTGTTTCGCTGCTACGACCGGCAGGGCAACATCTATCCGCGCTGAAAGCGCCCCTAAGCTAACCCGCCAGCCCCTCGCGCACCGTGGGGTAGCGCAGGCGCAGGCGCAGTTCGCGCGTCAGCCGCTCGGTTACCAGCCGGCGCGACTCCGACATGAAGCTCAGCTGCAGCGGCGTGAGCAGCTGCCCGGCCTGCTCGCGCGTCACGCGCGGCGGGCGCGGCAGGCCGTACAGGTCGGCCGCGAGGTCGAAGTAGTCGCCCATCTTCAGCTCGCTGGCGTCGCTGGCGTGGTAGGCGCGCTGCGCCGCCCCGCGCCACAGCGCCGCCACGCAGGCGCGCGCCAGGTCGTCGGCGTGGATGTGGTTGGTGTAGACGTCCTCCTCGGCGCACAGCACGGGCGCGCCGCGCAGCAGCCGCTCGCGCGGCGTGCCGCCTTCGCGGTCGGGCGCGTAGATGCCCGGCACGCGCAGGATGGACACGCGCACGCCGGCGCGGCCCAGGTGGCGCATGGCCCGCTCGGCGTTCACCCGGCGCTGGGCGCGTGCCGTGGCCGGGCGCAGCGGGCGGGTCTCGGCCACCCACTGGCCGGCGCAGTCGCCGTACACGCCGCTGGTCGATGCATACACCAGCGATTGCGGCAGCGTGCGGCGGCGCAGCGCGCGCGCCAGCGCCGTGCTGCGCGGGTCCAGCCAGGCTGGGGTGGCGCTGCCGGGCGGAGGCGCCAAGTGCACCACGCGCGTGGCCAGGCCCGCCAGGCGGGCCAGCGTGGCGGGCCGGTCCAGGTCGCCCACCAGCGGCGTGATGCCGGCCGCGCGCAGCGCGCCGGTGCGCGTGGGGCTGGAGGTCAGCGCCAGCACCTGGCGCCGGCCCTGGCCGGACGCGGCGCCCAGGGCCCGCGCCACGCGCAGGCCCACGTCGCCGCAGCCCACGATCAGCACACGCTGGCGGCGAAAGCGCGCGGGCAGCGCGCCAAGGGGATGGAGGTTGGAGGGCAAAATCGAGGGTTTCCGAGTGAACAAGACCAAGGATAGCGACCCGCCATGACGACCGCCGACGAATCCGCCTTCCAGATCACCGTGCAGCCCAGCGGCCGCAGTTTCGCCGCGCCCGCGGGCCAGAGCATCCTGTCGGCGGCCATCGCCAGCGGCGTGGGCCTGCCCTACGGCTGCAAGGACGGCGCCTGCGGCTCGTGCAAGTGCAAAAAGCTGAGCGGCTCGGTCACCCACGGCCCGCACCAGCAAAAGGCCCTGAATGAAGCGGAAGAAGCCGCCGGCTTCATCCTCACCTGCTGCGCCCAGGCGCAGACGGACGTGGTGATCGAGTCGCGCCAGGTGACCGACGAGAGCAGCTACCCCATCCGCAAGCTGCCCGTGCGCGTGGCGGCGCTAAAAGCCCTGGCGCACGATGTGATGCAGCTGCGCCTGCAGTTGCCCGCCGCCGATGCCTTCCGCTACCACGCCGGGCAGTACATCGAGTTCATCCTCAAGGACGGTGCGCGGCGTGCCTACTCGATGGCCTGCGCGCCGCATACCCAGCAGGCCGGCGCGCCGGCGGTGGAGCTGCACATCCGCCACATGGCCGGCGGCCGCTTCACCGACCACGTCTTCGGCACCATGAAGGAAAAGGAGATCCTGCGCGTGGAAGGGCCGTTCGGCAGCTTCTTCCTGCGCGAGGACTCGGACAAGCCCATGGTCTTCGTCGCCTCGGGCACGGGCTTTGCGCCCATCAAGGCGCTGATCGAGCACATGCAGCACAAGGGGCTGACGCGCCCGGCGGTGCTGTACTGGGGCGGGCGCCGTCCGCGCGATCTGTACATGGACGCCTGGGTGCGCGAGCGCCTGGCCGAGATGCCGCAGCTGAGCTACGTGCCCGTGGTCTCCGACGCGCTGCCCGAGGACGACTGGACCGGCCGCACCGGCTTCGTGCACCAGGCGGTGCTGGAGGACTTTGCCGACCTGTCGGGCCACCAGGTCTATGCCTGCGGCGCCCCCGTGGTGGTGGACGCGGCGCGCAGCAGCTACAGCGCCCAGCGCGGCCTGCCGCCCGAGGAGTTCTACGCCGACGCCTTCACGTCCGAGGCGGACAAGCACGGCGCCTGAGGCGCGGGCGCTTCGCCCTCAAGCCGCGGCCATCTCCCGGCACAGGCGGGCGCAGCGCTCGCAGGCCTGTGCGCAGTCCTGGCAATGCGCCATCTGGTGCGACTTGCACTCCTGCGCGCAGGCCTCGCACAGGCGGGCGCACAGCTCGCAGATGTAGCCCGCATGGCCGCTCTCGCGCGCCATGGCGGCGGCGGCCAGGCGGCAGGCGGCGGCGCAGTCCATGTCCAGCTGGATGCAGCGCGCCATGTGCGCCACGTCGCTCTCGCGCAGGCAGGCGGCGCTGCAGAAATCACAGGCGGCGGCGCAGGCGTTGCAGGCCTCGATGCAGGCGGCGTAACGCGATTCGGCCAGGGTGGCAGGGTTGCTGTGGGGCATGGGGCGTCCTTTCTTAAGAGGGTCGTAAAGCGGCCCATGGTGCTGACGCGCCCTGCCGCGCAATGTAGGACTGGGCTGGGAGCTGGTGCCCTCGGGCCAGCGCCCGGTTGCAACTTTTTGCACAATACGCGGCCTATGAACCGTAGAAACCTCCTCCTTCTCTCCGTCGCAGCCGCCGCAGCCGCTGTTTCTCCCGCCCTGCACGCCCAGTCGTCCGCGCCCATCCGCCTGGTGGTGCCCTATGCGCCCGGCGGCCCGCTGGACGTGACGGCCCGCGCCCTGGCCGAGCGCGTGCGCGATTCGCTGGGCACGGTGATCATCGACAACAAGGCCGGCGCCGGCGGCAACATCGGTGCCGACGTGATCGCCAAGGCCGCGCCGGACGGCCTGACCATCGGCCTGGCCGCCACCGCCACGCACGCCGTCAACCCCTGGCTGTACAGCCGCATGCCCTACGACGCGGCCAAGGACTTCGCCGGCATCACGCAGATGGTGCGCGTGCCCAACGTGCTGGTTGTGAACGCCGCCCGCGCGCAGGAGCTGAAGATCAACACCGTGGCCGACCTGGTGGCCTACGCCAAGGCCAACCCGGCCAAGCTGAACTACGGCAGCGGCGGCAACGGCAGCGCGGGCCACCTGGCCGGCGAGATGTTCAAGCAAAAGGCCGGCATCTACGCCCTGCACATCCCCTACCGCGGCGCCAGCCCGGCCCAGCTGGCCCTGCTGGCCGGCGAGGTGGACTTCAACATCGACAACCTGGCCGCCGCCGCGCCCAACATCAAGTCGGGCAAGCTCAAGGCGCTGGCCGTCACGTCGGCCCAGGAAAGCCCGATGCTGCCCGGCGTGCCGGCCCTGTCGGCCAGCTACCCGGGTTTCTCCATCGACACCTGGTGGGGCCTGGTGGCGCCGGCCGGCACCCCGAAGCCGGTCATCGCCAAGCTGAACAAGGCCTTCGTGGACGCCCTGAAGGCGCCCGAGACCAAGACCCGCTTCGACGCCCTGCTGGCCGAGCCCGTGCCCACCACGCCCGAGCAGTTCGACGCCTTCATGGCCGCCGAACGCGCCAAGTACCAGCAGGTCGTGAAGGCCTCCGGCGCCAAGGTGGATTGATAAAAACCATAGCTGCTCGCGCTTGAATTGCAAGGTTTTGCGGGTTGTTTGACCCTCCAACCCTCACAAATCAAGTGCTGACAGCTATGAATTTGGGAGCAGCCTAGCGTTTCTCCTGCAGCCAGTCGCACGCGTGCGCCACGCGTTCGATGCGCTGGTGCGATACGGCCGCCAACTGGGCGGCCGTTGTCTTTTCCGGCGCCAGCTCGGCCAGCGGCAGCAGCACGAAGGCGCGCTCGGCCATGCGCGGGTGGGGCACGGTGAGCGCCGGCGTGTCGTGGCGCTCGTCGCCGTACAGCAGCACGTCCAGGTCCAGCGTGCGTGGGGCGTTCAGGTAGGGGCGCTGGCGGCCCGCATCCAGCTCGATCTGCTGCAGCGCCCGCAGCAGCTGCGGCGCCTCCAGGCTGGTCTGCAGGCAGGCCACGGCGTTCAGGTAGTCCGGCCCGCCGGCATCCACCGGCGCGCTGCGGTACAGCGACGAGACCTGCAGCACCCGCGTGCCGGGCAGCGCGTCCATGCGCTGCACCGCCACCCGCAGCGCGGCCCGTGCATCGCCCAGATTGGCGCCCAGGCCGATCCAGGCGTGCACGGCGGCGCCGCTCACTCGGCGGCGCCTTCGCCCGCGCCGCTGCCGGTGCTCTTGCGACGGCGGCGGCGGCGCTTCTTGGCCGGGGCATCGCCCTCGGCCGGGGCAGCGTCGTGCGGCCCGTCGGCGGCGGCGCCGTCCGCTGCGCGATCGGCCTGGGCCGCGGCAGGCACGCGGCGCGCGGGCGCGTGGGCCTTCTTTTGCTGGCTGCGCTGCTGCTGGCGCAGCTCCTCGCGCACCTGGGCCAGCATGTCGTGGCGGCGCGCGTCGTCGGCAATGGAAAACTCCTGCCACCACTCCACCAGGCCCTCGCCCACCTCTTCCACGTCGGCGCGCAGGCGCAAAAAGTCGAAGCCCGCGCGAAAGCGGATGTGCGCCACCATGCCGAACGGCGTGTTGCCGGTGCGCCGATCAAAGCGCGGCTGCATGACCCAGATCTCGCGCATGTCCGCGGCCAGCTTGCCGCGGCCGGAGACGTCGCCGATGCGCTGCTCGAACACCGCGTCGATGGCCTCCTGCAGCGCTGGGAAGGCGTGCTCGCCCGCCGCCAGGCGCTTCTTCCAGCCGGCCTGCACGTCCTGCCACAGCACGCAGGCCAGCAAAAAGCTGGGCGCCACGGCCTTGCCCTCGGCCACGCGGCGGTCGGTGTCCTGCAGCGCCGCGTGCACCAGCGGCACCTCGGCGCGCTCGACCACCACGTCCAGCAGCGGGTAGATGCCGCGCGCCAGGCCCAGCTTTTTCAGCTGCTCGACGGTGGCCAGCGCGTGGCCGGTCTGCAGCAGCTTGAGCATTTCGTCGAACAGGCGGCTTTGCGGCACATCCTGCAGCAGGTGCTCGCTGGCCACCAGCGGCTTGGCCGTGCGCGGCTCCAGGCCGAAGCCCAGGTGGCTGAGCTTGGCCGCGAAGCGCACAGCGCGGATGATGCGCACCGGGTCTTCGCGGTAGCGCGCGGCCGGGTCGCCGATCATGCGCAGCACGCGCTTTTGCGCGTCCTGTATGCCCTTGTGGTAGTCCACCACGACCTGCGTTTCGGGGTCGTAGTACATGGCGTTGACGGTGAAGTCGCGCCGCGCGGCGTCTTCCTCCTGCGGGCCCCAGACGTTGTCGCGCAGCACGCGGCCGCTGGCGTCCACGGCGTGCTGCATGCCGGCCAGCTGGGCCTTGCTGGTCTTCTCGTTGCCCTTGACCTGCTCGGCGGCGGTGTTGTCCAGGTAGGCGCGGAAGGTGGAGACCTCGATCACCTCGTTTTCGCGCCCGCGGCCGTAGACCACGTGCACGATGCGAAAGCGCTTGCCGATGATGAAGGCACGGCGAAACAGCGCCTTGACCTGCTCGGGCGTGGCGTCGGTGGCCACGTCGAAATCCTTGGGCTTGAGGCCCAGCAGCAGGTCGCGCACGGCGCCGCCGACGATGTAGGCCTCGTGGCCCGCCTCCTGCAGCGTGCGCACCACGTCATAGGCGCGCCGGTCCACCAGCTGCGGGTCGATGCCGTGCACGCTGGCGGGCACCTCGGCGCGCTTGCCGAAGCGGTTCTTGGCGGCCGCTGTGCGGGCGCCCGCGGCGCCGTCCTTCTTGCCCAGCAGCTTGTCGATGAAGGTCTTGATCATGGTGTGGGGGTGGGGGCGAAGAGGTCCAGGATGCGCCAGCCGCGCTCGGCGGCCAGCGCGCGCAGGCGGGCGTCGGGGTTGGTGGCCACGGGGTGGTCCACGCGCTCCAGCAGGGGCACGTCGTTGAAGGAGTCGCTGTAGAAGGTGCTCTCCACGTCGGCCCAGCCCTGGCCGCGCGCGGCCAGCCACTCGTGCATGCGCTGCACCTTCCCCTCGCGCATGGAGGGCGTGCCACGGATGGCGCCGGTGTACCAGCCGTGCGCGCCGCCGCGCTCCAGCTCCACGGCCAGCAGGTGCTGCACGCCCAGCGCCTGGGCGATGGGGCGGGTCACGAACTCGTTGGTGGCGGTGATGATGACCACCTCGTCGCCAGCATCGCGGTGGCGCTGCAGCAGCGCCAGCGCCTCGGCACGGATGGCAGGCTGGATCACCTCGCGCATGAACTGCGCGTGCGCGGCCTGGGCGGCCTGCTCGCCGCGCTCGCACACGGCCTGGGTGGCAAAGCGCACGTAGTCGTGCACGTCCAGCCGCCCGGCCAGATAGTCGTCGTAGAAGGCCTGATTGCGCCGGCCGAACTCGGTGCGGTCGCACCATCCCAGGCGGATGGTGAATTCGCCCCACTCGTAGTCCGAGTCGAGCGGCAGCAGCGTGTGGTCCAGGTCGAACAGGGCCAGGCGCGGGCGCTGCGGTGAGGTGTCAGGTGGCATGGAAGAAGGCAAAAACGCAAAGGTCGGGCCGCGGGCTCATTCGCCCTGCAGCATGGTCTTGAGCAGCGGGATGGTGACGGCGCGCTGGGTGCGCAGCGCATAGCCGTCCAGCCGGTCCAGCAGCTGCGACAGGCTGCCCAGGTCGCGCGAGAAGTGGCTGAGCATGTAGTCCACCACGTCGTCCGTCAGCACCATGCCGCGCTCCTGCGCCTGGCGGTGCAGCACCGCGCGGCGGCCGTCCTCGGCCAGCGGCTGCAGTTGGAACACGTGGCCCCAGGCCAGGCGCGTGCGCAGGTCGTCGCGCAGCGGCAGATCGGCCGGGGGCAGCTCGCCGGCGGCCAGCACCCAGCGCGGTGCGCCCACGGCCGGGTCGATGGCGTTGATGAACCAGTTGAAGGCGGCCGCCTGCTGCGCCTCGCTGTAGCGGTGCACGTCGTGCAGCAGCACGGCGCTCCAGCGGTCGTCGAAGGCCGTGGGCCAGCGCATGGACGGGTCCAGCCAGCCGGCGCGCGCGCCCTGGGCGCGCAGACCCTCGTACACCGCCCGCAGCAGATGCGATTTGCCCGTGCCCGCCTCTCCCCACAGGTAGGTGGGCACCGGCGAGCGCGGCGCGCCGGCCTCGCCGACGGCCAGGCGCAGGTGCTGCAGCGCCTGGGCGTTGCTGCCGGCGTGGAAGTTCTCCAGCGTCGGGCCACTGGCCAGGCCAATGTCCAGCGCAAGCTGCTTCATCGTCATTGGAACGCGCACGGCGAATGCGTGCGTGTGAGGTAGTAGTGCATGGCGCGCTCAGGGGCGGTAGGCCGCGCCGGGCGACCGTGCCCCAAGGGCACGCGGGGCGTGGCCGGCGGCAAGGTGTAACCGGGGGATTTTAAGCCCCCTTAAAATCCGCCGTTTGCGGCCCGCGCCGCGCTGATGCACCCCGCAGGATTTCCTCTTTGCCCCCCATGAGCACCACAACCTCCACCCCCATCTCCTACAAGGACGCCGGCGTCGACATCGACGCGGGCGACGCACTGGTCGAGCGCATCAAGCCGCTGGCCAAGAAGACGTTGCGCGAAGGCGTGATGGCGGGCATTGGCGGCTTCGGCGCGCTGTTCGAGGTGCCCAAGCGCTACGCCGAGCCGGTGCTGGTCTCCGGCACCGACGGCGTGGGCACCAAGCTCAAGCTGGCCTTTGAGTGGAACATGCACGACACCGTGGGCATCGATCTGGTGGCCATGAGCGTGAACGACGTGCTGGTGCAGGGCGCCGAACCGCTGTTCTTCCTGGACTACTTCGCCTGCGGCAAGCTGGATGTGGATACCGCCGCCGCCGTGGTGGGCGGCATCGCCCGGGGTTGCGAGCTGTCGGGCTGCGCACTGATCGGCGGCGAGACGGCCGAGATGCCGGGCATGTACCCCGAGGGCGAATACGACCTGGCCGGCTTTGCCGTGGGCGTGGTCGAGAAGGCCAAGATCCTGAACGGCGCGGCCGTGCAGGCCGGCGACGTGGTGCTGGGGCTGGCCTCCAGCGGCGTGCACTCCAACGGCTTTTCGCTGGTGCGCAAGTGCATCGAGCGCGCCGAGGCCACCGGCCAGCTGCCCCAGGCGCTGGACGGAAAACCCTTCCGCGAGGCCGTCATGGCGCCCACGCGCCTGTACGTCAAGAGCGTGCTGGCCGCACTGGCCGCCCACCCGCACGGCGAAAACGGCAGCCAGGGCATCAAGGCCCTGGCCCACATCACCGGCGGCGGCCTACTGGAGAACATCCCGCGCGTGCTGCCTGAAGGGCTGGCGGCGCAGCTGCGGGCCGGCAGCTGGCCGCAAAGCCAGTTGTTCGCCTGGCTGCAGCAGACGGCCGGCATCGATGATGTCGAGATGAACCGCACCTTCAACAACGGCATTGGCATGGTGCTGGTAGTGGCCGCTTCCGCGGCCGACGCCGTGCGCGCCACACTGGCCACCCAGGGCGAGACGGTGCACGTCATCGGCCGCATCGCCGAGCGCGGCGATGGCGCGGCCGTGACGGTGGCCTGATCCCGCAACCGCGCCCTGCGCCAATATGACCGACGGGCCACGCCCGCCCAGCGACCCGGCCCCAGGAGGCCTGGTGGCGCTGGATGAAACCCCCACTCCGCCGGCCTACCGCGAGCGGCATTCCTCCAGCGCCAGTGGCCACTCGCGCAAGCCGCCCTCACGCGGCGTGCAGATCGCCAGCTACCTGCTGATGGCCGCCACGCTGCTGCTGGTCATGCTGCACGGCATGCTGCCCGGGCTCCTGACCGTGTGCCTGGGCTTCTTGCTCACGCGCTGGCTGGCGGCGCGGCTGGTCCGGCTGCACCGCGGCAGCTATGCCGGCAGCCTGGCAGCCGCGCTGGTCATGTTGTCACCGCTGCTGCTGCTGCTCCTGGCGCTGTCGCACTCGCGCAGCTACATCCTGGCCGCCCCGGCGCAATACCGCGAGCTGCTGGATTTTCTGGCCCGCACCGTGCTGGAGCTGCGCCTGAAGCTGCCGCCGGACATCGCCGCGCAGCTGCCCGAGGGTGCCGCCGAGATCCAGCGTGCCATCGCCGCCTACCTGGGCGCCAAGGCCGGCGCGCTGGCCGTGGCCGGGCGCGCCTGGCTGACCGGCGTGCTGTACGCCTACGTGGGCCTGCTGATCGGCGCGCTGGCCGCCGTGCGCCCGCGCGGTCAGGCCTATGGCCCGCTGGCGCAAGAGCTGACGCTGCGCGTGGCACGCATGGGCGACGCCTTCCGCCAGATCGTCGCCGCGCAGTTCTGGATTGCCTCGTTCAACACCCTGCTCACCGCCATCTTCCTGCTGGCGGTGCTGCCGCTGTGGGATCTGGCCCTGCCCTATACGCCGGCGCTGATCACCCTCACCTTCCTGGCCGGGCTGGTGCCCATCGTGGGCAACCTGCTGTGCAACGCGGTGATCACGCTGGTAGGCCTGTCGGTGTCCCCGGCGGCGGCCGTGGCCTGCCTGGGCTTTCTGATCCTGATCCACAAGGCGGAGTACGTGATCAACGCCAAGGTGGTGGGCCAGCGCACGCACATGGGCGTGTGGGAGCTGCTGTCGGTGATGTTCGTGGCCGAGGCGGTGTTCGGCCCGGCGGGACTGGTGGCGGCGCCGCTGTTCTACGCCTACCTGAAAAAAGAGCTGCAGGCCGCGCGGTTGGTCTGATTTCGCTCCTGTAAAGATAGCTGCTCGCGCTTATCTGGCGCGGTTTATCGGCGTTTTCCCTATAAATGGGCGATCCAGGACGGTACTGTAACGGGCGCGCCACGCGCCTGCTCGCCAAGGCCGTCCCGTTGGGCTATCCTGCCTGAGTGGCGCCCGGCGCCCGCCGCTTTTTTCTTCATTCGCACACAGATACCGGAGACTTCTGCATGACCATTCTCGTCGCCTACGTTGCCCGCCCCGAAGGCCAAGCCGCGCTGGACAAGGCCATTGAAATCGCCACCCGGCGCAACGAACGGCTGGTGGTCGTCAACGCCGGCCCCGGCGGCCGCGGCGAGGACCCCAACATCGTCAACGGCTACGAGGTCGAGAGGGTCGAGGAGCGCCTGGCCTCCCTGCCCATCCAGGCGGAGTTCAAGCAGTTCGTGCGCGGCAAGAGCGCCATCGAGGAGATCGACGAGATGGTCGACCAGCTACAGGTGTCGGTGCTGGTCATCGGCCTGCGCAAGCGCTCGCCGGTGGGCAAGCTGCTGCTGGGCAGCATGGCGCAGGAGATCCTGCTGACCGTGGACTGCCCGGTGCTGGCCGTCAAGGCGCACTGAGCGGGCGCGCACTCTTCCCGTTTATCGCCCGCGCAGCGCGCGCACCAGCTCGGCCACGGCGCCCGTGTCCGCCGCGCCGCGGGCGTTGTCCAGATAGGCCTGCAGGTCCTGCACGGCCTGCTCCGAGTGGCCGAGCTCGGCATGCGCCAGGCCGCGGTCTCGCCGCTCGCTCCACGCTTCGGGCAACAGCAGTACCAGGCGCTCCTGCACGGCCAGCAGCCGCTCGCCGGCGCGGCCGGTCCGGTAGATCTCCGCCAGGTTGCGCAGCATGCGCACCAGGATGTCGCGCGCCGAGGCCGGCTGCAGATAAAGCGCCAGCGGCGGCTCCTCGCCCTCCAGGCCCTGCTGCTCGCGCAGGGGCAGCAGGCGTTCGACGAGCGCCTCCTGCGACAGCGATTCGCCCGTCAGTGGGTCCAGCACCACCTGGCCGCCCGGCACCCGCACTTTGACGAGGAAATGCCCCGGGAAAGACACCCCGGCAGCCTTCAGCCCCAGGCCCTGCGCCAGCTCCAGCCACAGCACCGCCAGCGAGATGGGGATGCCGCGGCGCGTGCGCAGCACGGCATGCAGGTAGCTGTTGTCCGGCGCGTAGTAGTCGTTGGAGTTGCCGGCAAAGCCCAACTCGCCGTAGAAGAAATGGTTCAGCAGGCGCAGGCGTTGCAGCTCGCCCGCGTCGGGCGCCAATCGCCGCGCCAGGCGCGCCTGCAGCGCGTCCACGTCGGCCAGCACCTGCTGCACGTCCAGCTGCGGATATTCGTCCTGCGCCAGGCACGCGGCCGCCTCCAACAGCGCCAGGGGCTGACCGTCCTGGGATGAGACCAGGGCCGCGAAGTACTGCAGCGGTGTGGGAATGGAATAGTCGAGCGGCATAGGTCTGTCCGTTACCGGCGCAGCAACTGGCGCAGCTTCACGCCCGTGGCCGCGAGCGCGCCGAAATAGATCAGCGCCGAGGCCGCCAGCAGCAGCGCCAGCAGGCCGGCACGCTGCAGGCCGTGCGCCTGCAGCCCCAGCCAGTCGAAGCGCCCGCCGGCCCACCACAAAAAGGCTGCCAGCAGCGCGCTGGCGCCCGCCACCTGCAGGCCAAGCCGCCCCCAGCCCGCACGCGGCACGAAGCTGCCGCGGCGCACCAGGCCGGCCAGCAGCCAGCCCGCGTTGATCAGCGCCCCCAGCCCGATGGACAGCGCCAGCCCTGCATGGGCCAGCCAGGGCACGAACAGCACGTTCATGACCTGCGTGGCGATCAGCACCACGATGGCGATGCGCACCGGCGTGCGGATGTCCTGGCTGGCGTAGTAGCCGGGCGCCAGTACCTTGATGGCCACCAGGCCCAGCAGCCCGGCGCCGTAGCCGGCCAGCGCCACCGTGATCTGGCGCACGTCGTGCGCGCCCAGGGCGCCATGGTGGAACAGCGTCGCCACCAGCGGCAGCCCGAACAGCAGCAACCCCACGGCGCAGGGCACGGCCAGCAGCACGACGATGCGCAGGCCCCAGTCCAGCATCAGGCTGTAGCGCTCGCCGTCGCCCGCGGCGCGCGCGGCCGCCAGCTGCGGGGTGAGCACCACGCCCAGCGCCACGCCCAGCAGCGAGGTGGGAAATTCCATCAGCCGGTCGGCATAGAACAGCCAGGTGACGCTGCCCGGCGTCAGATAGGAGGCGATCTGCGTGTTGATCATCAGCGACAGCTGCGCCACGCCGACGCCCAGCACCGCCGGCGCCATCAGCGCCAGGATGCGGCGCACGCCCGGATCGGCCCAGGCGGCGCGCACGCGCGACCAAGTCACGCCGATGCGCGGCAGCAGCCCCAGCCGGGCCAGCGCCGGCAGCTGCACGGCCAGCTGCAGCGCGCCGCCGGCCATCACCCCGCCCACCATGGCATAAATGGGCTCGATGCCGCGCGCGGCCAGCTGCGGCGCGCCGGCCCAGGCGGCGGCGATCATCGAGACATTGAGCAGCACGGGTGTGGCGGCGGGCACGGCGAAGCGCCTCCAGGTGTTGAGCACACCCGCAGACAGTGCCACCAGCGACATGAAGCCGATGTAGGGAAACATCCAGCGCGTCATGAACACCGCCGCGTCGAAGCCTTCCGCGCTCTGGCGCAGCCCGCTGGCCAGCAGCCACACCAGCACGGGCGCGCCCCACATGCCCAGCAGGCAGGTGGCCAGCAGCACCCAGAACAGGGCCGTGGCCACGGCGTCGATCAGGCCGCGCGTGGCCTGGTCGCCGTGCTGCGCCCGGTGCCCGGCCAGCACCGGCACGAAGGCCTGGCTGAAGGCGCCCTCGGCGAACAGGCGGCGAAACAGGTTGGGGATGCGGAAGGCGACGTTGAAGGCGTCGGTCAGCGCAGTGGCGCCGAAGATGGACGCCATGAGCAGGTCGCGTACCAGGCCCGTCACGCGCGAGGCCAGGGTCAGCAGCGAAACGGTGGAAGCGGCTTTGAACAGGGACACCGGGCGGAGTGTATGCGCCGGCCGCCGCGCATCCGCGAAAACAGGCGCTGCGCTATAATGGCGGGCTTTGCTGGCAACATCCACAGACACTTAAGGAATACACATCATGGCATCTGCCAAGCCCAAGAAAAAGAACCCCCGCCTGGCCTCGGGCCGCAAGCGCGCCCGCCAGGGCGTCAAGCTGAACGCAGCCAACACCTCGCTGCGCTCCAAGTACCGCACCGCTGTGAAGAACGTCGAGAAGGCCGTGCTGGCCGGCGACAAGACCAAGGCCACCGAGCTGTTCGCCAAGGCCCAGTCTGTGCTGGACACCATTGCCGACAAGGGCATCTTCCACAAGAACAAGGCCGCTCGCGACAAGAGCCGTCTGTCCGCCAAGGTCAAGGCCCTGGCCACCGCCGCCGCCTGACGCTTTCAGGCAAACAGCCCGGGTGGTCCGCCACCCGCCGTTTGTAACGGGTGCGCTGCCAGCAAAGACGAGAAAACCGCCTTCGGGCGGTTTTTTTGTGCCCGGCGCAAAGGTGCGGGGCAGGCAGCAATTCAGGGGAAAGAAGAAAAGATCAGCCCTTGGCGTCGGGCAGCAGGCAGGCCTCGGCCACCTGCAGATCGTTGTCGCGCGCAAAGTTCATGACGAAGTCCCAGGCCATGGGTTCGTGGTTGCGCAGCTCGGGGTGCACCACCACGCATTTCACGCCGCCCAGTGTGGTCGGGATGCACCAGGGCGAATAGCCCAGGTGGCCGCCGGGGGCCGAGCGGGCGCCGCCGGGGCGGAACTGGCTCATGACGCCGGCCAGGCGTTCGGCCCAGTCGCTGGGTCGAAAGGTCCGCCCCTCATGGGTGATGCCTTGGATGAAGACTTCCTGGGAAGCAGAAGAGGGAACAACCATAGGTAGGGGGTCGGAGGCAAGAACCAGGGCGTTGTGCGCCGCAACCCGGCATTCTAACTCTTATATAAGAGTGACCCCTTGCCGCCCCACCGCCCCAGGGCGCGGCGCGCATGGCTGTGATGCGCAATCGTCAACGCAGCGCTGGCGAGCGGCCCCTAGAATCGCTCTTCGCTGTCGCTGGCGCCGCCTGCCGCGGCGGCCGGCGCTTTTGTTTGTTGTTGTATGTCGCTATGCCAGGAGATTCCCGCATGACCGCATTTGCCAGGGCCGACTCGCCCCACGTGATGAACACCTACGCCCGCGTGCCGATCGCGCTGGAGCGAGGCCAGGGCGTGCGCGTGTGGGACGTGAACGGCAAGCAGTACCTGGACGCCCTTGGCGGCATTGCCGTGAACACCCTGGGCCACAACCACCCCAAGCTGGTGCCGGCGCTGCAGCAGCAGATCGCCAAGATCATCCACACCTCCAACTACTACCACGTGCCGCTGCAGGAAGAGCTGGCGCGCCTGCTGGTCGAGCGCTCTGGCCTGACCAACGTGTTCTTCTGCAACTCGGGCCTGGAGGCCAACGAGGCGGCGCTGAAGCTGGCACGCAAGTACGGCCACGACCGCGGCATCGAGCGCCCGCAGATCGTGGTGTATGAAAAAGCCTTCCACGGCCGCTCCATCGCCACGCTGTCGGCCACCGGCAACCCGAAGGTGCAAGCCGGCTTCGGTCCGCTGGTGGAGGGCTTCATCCGCGTGCCGATGAACGACATCGCGGCCATCCGCGCTGCCACCGAGGGCAACCCCGACGTGGTGGCCGTGTTCTTCGAGACCATCCAGGGTGAAGGCGGCGTGAACCCCATGCGCGCCGAGTACCTGCGCGAGCTGCGCGCCCTGTGCGACGAGCGCGGCTGGCTGATGATGATTGACGAGGTGCAGTGCGGCATGGGCCGCACCGGCAAGTGGTTCGCGCACCAGTGGGCCGGCGTCCTGCCGGACGTGATGCCGCTGGCCAAGGGCCTGGGCTCGGGCGTGCCGATCGGCGCGGTGGTTGCCGGCCCCAAGGCGGCCAGCATCTTCGGGCCGGGCAACCACGGCACGACGTTCGGCGGCAACCCGCTGGCCATGCGCGCCGGCGTGGAAACCATCCGCATCATGGAAGAGGACGGCCTGCTGGCCAACGCTTTTGATGTGGGCGAACACCTGAAGGCCGCGCTGCTGCGCGCCTTCAGCGGCCTGGACGGCGTGGTGGAAGTGCGCGGCCAGGGCCTGATGCTGGGCGTGGAGCTGGCCAAGCCCTGCGGCGTGCTGGTGCAGCGCGCGGCGGATGCCGGCCTGCTGATCTCCGTGACGGCCGACCGGGTGATCCGCCTGGTGCCCTCGCTCATCCTGACGCGCGAGGAGGCCGACGAGATCGTCGCGCTGCTGGCCCCGCTGGTGCAATCCTTCCTGTCCGAGGAGTGATCACGCCATGACCGCCACCCCCATGAAGCACTACCTGCAGTTCAGCGACTTCAGCGCCGACGAATACCACTACCTGTTCCAGCGCGCGGCCGCCATCAAGGGCAAGTTCAAGAGCTACGAGAAGTACCACCCGCTCACCGACCGCACGTTGGCCATGATCTTCGAGAAGGCCAGCACCCGCACCCGCGTGAGCTTCGAGGCCGGCATGTACCAGCTGGGCGGCAGCGTCGTGCACCTGACCACCGGCGACAGCCAGCTGGGCCGCGCCGAGCCCATCGAGGACTCGGCCCGCGTCATCAGCCGCATGGTCGACCTGGTGATGATCCGCACCTTCGAGCAGACGAAGATCGAAGCCTTCGCCGCCAACTCGCGCGTGCCGGTCATCAATGGCCTCACCAACGAGTTCCACCCCTGCCAGATCCTGGCGGACATCTTCACCTTCATCGAACAGCGCGGCTCCATCGCTGGCAAGACGGTGGCCTGGGTGGGCGACGGCAACAACATGGCCAACACCTGGCTGCAGGCCGCCGAGCTGCTGGACTTCCGCGTGCACGTGAGCACGCCGCGCGGCTACGAGATCGATGAAAAATTGGCCGTTGGCGCAGGCGGAGCAAGCGCTGGCAGCTATCAATTTTTCAGCAATCCGCATGACGCCTGCCGCGGCGCCGACCTGGTCACCACCGACGTGTGGACCAGCATGGGCTTCGAAGCCGAGAACGAGGAGCGCCGCCGCGCCTTCGCCGACTGGTGCGTGGACGCCGAGATGATGGCCCTGGCCAGGCCCGACGCCCTGTTCATGCACTGCCTGCCCGCCCACCGCGGCGAGGAGGTCACGGCCGAAGTCATCGACGGGCCGCAGTCCGTCGTCTGGGACGAGGCAGAAAACCGAATGCACGTGCAAAAGGCACTCATGGAATACCTGTTGCTCGGCCGGATTGCCTGAAGGGCAAACTGGCGGCGCGCAGCGCCGGCATTCGACTCCGGCGAAGGCTCATGCCCGCGCAGCGCGCGTGAAGGGCCGGCAGGCCCGGGCCGAAGCCACAACCGAATGCACGTGCAAAAGGCACTCATGGAGTACCTTTTGCTCGGCCGCATCGGCTGATCTGGTGTTTCACTCGGGCGGTGCCGGATAGCGCACCGTCCCACACTCATCCACCACCGCCCCCGGCGTCAGCTTCACCGGCTCGATGCGCCCGGCGGCCATGATGTGGAACACCGCCTCGCCCCGCGCCACCAGCCAGTCGGCCACGATGCGCCGGTGGCAGCGCCACCACACGGCCTCGGAGCACATAAAGGCCACGCGCTCGCGCCGGCCCAGGGCGATCAGCTCCTCCAGGCCCTCGCTGAAGGGCGGGGTCAGCGCGTAGTCCGCATAGCGGTGAAAGCTGGCGTTGGTCCAGAAGCCGTTGACCTCGGGTTCCACGCCGCCCACCTTGCCGCGCAGTCCGCCCAGGCGCGCCAGGTGTTCGTAGGCCAGGCCGTGCGGCGCCAGGGCGGCGGGCATGGCCTCCTCGTTGAACTGCGGATTGGTGCGCGAGCGGGGCATCTTGCGGATGTCCACCACGCGCTGCACCCCGGCCGGGGCCAGCAGCTGCAGGAACTCCTCCATGCTGCGGTTGGAGTGGCCGATGGTGAAGAACGGCAGCGGCTCGCTCACGACGTCTTGTGCAGCGCGCTGCCCTTGTGCGCGGCCACGTGATCGGTCTTGTCGCTCTTGATTTCGTACTGCGGCTCGTCCTGGCTGGCGCGGTGGGTATGGCCTTTGTAGTCAAAATCACGGGTGTGCACGGCGATGATCGTGCCCGCCACGTGGCCGGCCTCCGAGTTCCAGCGCACGTGGTCGCCCACCTTGAATTTCGCGTTCGCCTTCGCGCTCATATCCCACTCCTTTCATCCGTGCCGATGCCAGCCCGCCCAGCGCCCCTGAACGCGTATCAGCACGACATGGTGCATCCGCCGCACGCCACGGGCCTGCACGCCTGAGCCGCCCCGGCGCACCGGCCGCGGCCCGCGCCGCGCAGCCGCCTGCGCGCCGCCCTTCGTCCCCCGTGTGTTTTTCTTTTTTGGAATCTCTCGCCATGTCCGAGACCGTCCACCCGTGCCTGACCTGCGGCGCCTGCTGCCACAACTACCGCGTCGAGTTTTCCGTCTATGAACTGGCCAGCATGGGGGGCAGCGTACCGGATGCGCTGGCCCACGAAGTCAGCGGAAACCGCTGGCGCATGAACGGCACGGCCGCTCGCCCGGTGCGCTGCGCGGCGCTGACCGGCCTGTGCGGGCAGGAGTCGATCTGCAGCATCTACGAGGCCCGGCCCAGCGCCTGCCGCGACTTCGAGATGGGCAGCGACCGCTGCGCCGAGGCCCGCGCCGCCCACGGCCTGGCGCCGGTGCAGTGGCCGCCGCTGCCGGAAACAGCATTGCCCGACACGCTGCCGCTGGCCGCGTAGGTTTTAAGACAAATCGACCTCCAGCGCTTGTCCAGCAAGCGCTGGCAGCTCCTGTTTGAATAGCAAGAGCAGCCCGTCAGCCGCCGCGCTTTGCCTTGCCGGCGCAGCCGCCGCAGCTGCTGCAGCCTCCGCCGCCACTGCCGCAGCCGCCCGGCCCCTGGCCCAGGGCCGGGTGCACGCGGCCCAGGCGCCGGCGCGCCCGCGCCGGCAGCCAGCGCCAGGCCACGTAGAGCAGCGCCGCCAACACGATCAGGCCCACGGCCCATTGCTGCAGCATGGTGTTCATCCTCCGGAGAAAGCCAGCGCCGCGCGGTAGGTGACGAAGCTCGCCCCATACGCCAGCGCGAAGAGATAGCCGGTCATGACCAGCGGCCAGCGCCAGCCGCCCGTCTCGCGCCGCACGGCGGCTATTGTTGAGACGCACTGCGGCGCGAAGATGAACCACACCAGCAGCGACAGCGCCGTGGCCAGCGGCCACTGGCTGGCCAGCAGCGGCGCCAGCTGCGCCGCCGTGTCGTCGGCCGATGCGGCGATGGCGTACACCGTGCCCAGGGCGCTCACCGCCACCTCGCGCGCGGCCATGCCGGGCACCAGCGCCACGCTGATCTGCCAGTTGAAGCCGATGGGCGCAAACACCACCGCCAGGGCCGAGCCCAGGCGCCCGGCCAGGCTGTATTCGATGGCCGGCCCGGTGGCGTCCGGCGGCGGCGCGGGATAGGACGACAGAAACCACAGCAGCACCGTGACGGCCAGGATGATGCCGCCCACACGGCGCAGGAAGATGCCGGCGCGCTCCATCAGGCCCAGGGCCAGGTTGCGCGGACTGGGCCAGCGGTAGGCGGGCAGCTCCATCAGCAGCGGCGCCACGCGCTGGCCGCGGCGCGCCAGCCGGGCCACGGCCGCCACCGCCATGGCCGACACGATGCCGCCCAGGTACAGCGCGAACAGCACCAGCCCCTGCAGGTTGAACAGCCCGGCCACCGTGCGTTCGGGGATGAAGGCGGCGATCAGCAGCGCATACACCGGCAGCCGCGCCGAGCAGGTCATCAAGGGCGCGATCAGGATGGTCACCAGGCGGTCGCGCCAATCGGGGATGGAGCGCGTGGCCATGATGCCCGGCACCGCGCAGGCAAAGCTGGACAGCAGCGGGATGAACGAGCGCCCCGACAGCCCCACCGTGCCCATCAGGCGGTCCAGCAGGAAGGCTGCGCGCGGCAGGTAGCCGGACTCCTCCAGCGCCAGGATGAAGGCAAACAGGATCAGGATCTGCGGCAGGAAGACCACCACGCCGCCCACGCCGGCGATCAGGCCCTCGGCCAGCAGGCTGCGCAGCGGGCCCTCGGCCATGTGCGTGTTCAGCGCCTCGGCCGCGGCGGCCGTCAGGCCCTCGATCCAGCCCATGGGCACCTCGGCCCAGCTGAACACGGCCTGGAACATCAGGAACAGCGCCACCGCCAGGATCAGCGTGCCCCACAGCGGGTGCAGCACCACGGCGTCGATGCGGTCGTCGCGTGCCAGCGGCACGGGCGGCTCGCTGACGGCCGCGGCCACGATGCGGCGCACCTCGGCGTGCAGGGCCTGCACGTGGGCCGCGCGGGCGGCGGCGTCCTGCGGCGCGGGCAGGACCGGCGCGGCGGCGGGCGGCGGCAGCGCCTGGGTGTCCAGCCAGGCCAGCAGCTCGTCGGCGCCGCCGGCGCGCACGCCCACGGTCGACAGCACGGGCATGCCCAGTTCGCGCGCCAGCCGCTCGCGGTCGATGCGTATGCCCTGGCGCGCGGCCACGTCGCTCATGTTCAGCACCAGCACGGCGGGCACGCTTAAGCGCCGGGCCTCCAGCACCAGGCGCAGGTTCAGGCGCAGGTGGGTGGCATCGGTCACGCAGACCAGCAGCTCGGGCACGGGCTCGTCCGCGCGCCGGCCGGTGACCACGTCGCGGGTGACGGCCTCGTCCAGGCTTTGCGCATGCAGGCTGTAGGCGCCAGGCAGGTCCAGCACGCGCACGCGCCGGCCGGCGGGCGTGGCGAAGTGGCCCTCCTTGCGCTCCACCGTCACGCCGGCGTAGTTGGCCACCTTCTGGCGCGCGCCGGTCAGCACGTTGAACAGCGCCGTCTTGCCGCAGTTGGGGTTGCCCAGCAGGGCGATGTGCAGGGCCTGGGCGCTCATTGGACAACCTCCGTGCTGCGCACCGCGGTGCCGGCTGGCTTGGAACGGCCCGGCGCGGCGCTCATTGCCCCCTGCTCCTCGGGCTGCACCTGCACCAGCGCGGCCTCGTGCCGGCGCAGGGCGAAGGTGGCCTGGCCCACGCGAACGGCCAGTGGGTCAGCGGCGGGAAAGCCCTGGGCCAGCACGCGCACGCGCTCGCCGGGCAGAAAGCCGATCTCCATCAGCCGCAGCGCCAGCGCCTGGGCGGCCTCGCCTTCGGTGTGCGCCAGCGCCGTGACGATGGCGGCCACGCCGCGGGGCAGCTGGTCCAGCCCGATGGGCGATGTGGCAGGAGGGTCGTCGCTGAGAGCGTGTGACATGGTGGAGCGCATCAAATGATATTAATTCTCATTCTATTTTCATGCGGGCCCAAGTTTTTTGATGCAGCGCAGGCCGCGTGCACACCGGCGCGGCGCGACAATGCGCGCCCGGCCGCCTTTGCCACGCATCACCATGACCCATCCCTGCCTGACCTGCGGCGCGTGCTGCGCCAGCTTCCGCGTGGATTTTTCCGTGACCGAGACGCAGGACGAGGGCGGCAGCGTGCCGGGCGGCCTGGTGGTGGAGGTGACGGCCCGCACCGCCCGCATGCGCGGCACCGACCACGCCCGGCCGCGCTGCGCCGCCCTGGTCGGCCAGGTGGGCACGCGCGCCGCCTGCGGCATCTATGAATGGCGTCCCTCGCCCTGCCGCGAGTTCGAGCCCGGCTCGCCCGCCTGCCAGCGCGCCCGCCTGCGCCACGGCCTGGCAGAGCTGGCCGAACCCTGAAAGCCGCCCATGCGCCCGACTTGGTTTTCGACCGTTTTCGGCCGCCAACGCCCGCTGGACAAGCGCTGGCAGCTCCGAATTCAATAGCGTTGCGGATAACCGACACCACGCCGCCACCACGGCGCTAAGGTCGGCCGCCATGCCTGTTGCAACCACTCTTTGGGACATCTCCCCGCCCGTGCACGCGGGCAGCCCGGTCTTTCCCGGCGACACGCCCTACCAGCAGCACTGGAGCGCCACCATCGGCCCCGGCTGCCCGGTGAACGTGGGCGCCATCACCCTGTCGCCCCACGTGGGCGCGCACGCCGACGCGCCGCTGCACTACGACCCGGATGGCGCCGCGGTGGGCGCGCTGGCGCTGGATGCCTTCCTGGGCCCGTGCCGGGTGATCCACGCCATCGGCTGCGGGCCGCTGATCGAATGGCGCCACATCGCCCATGCTGCGCAGGACTTGCCGCCGCGCGTGCTGGTGCGCACCTACGAACGCGCCCCGGTGGACCGCTGGGACGAGCACCTGACCGCCTACGCCCCCGAGACCATCGAGCGGCTGGCCGACGCGGGCGTGTGCCTGGTCGGCATCGACACCGCCAGCATCGACCCGGCCAGCAGCAAGAGCCTGGACAGCCACCAGGTGATCCGCCAGCGCGGTCTGCGCGTGCTGGAGAACCTGGTGCTGGACGACGTGCCCGAGGGCGACTACGAGCTGATCGCCCTGCCCCTGAAGCTGACCACGGCCGACGCCTCGCCGGTGCGCGCGGTACTGCGCGCACTGTGAATGAAATTTGAATGAAATCGGCCTCCAGCGCTTGCCACCCAAGCGCGGTCAGCTAGCAAGATGATAGTGAAAGCCCCCTGATGACCACCACCTTGCAGGACTGCCGCGCACGCGATGCGCAGGACCCGCTGCGCAGCTTGCGCGAGCACTTCACCTTGCCCGAGGGCACCATTTACCTGGACGGCAATTCCCTGGGCGCCCTGCCCCGCGCCACGGCCGCGCGCGTGGCCCAGGTGGTGCAAGGCGAATGGGGCGAGGGCCTCATCACCTCCTGGAACCAGGCCGGCTGGGTGGACCTGCCCGCACGCCTGGGCGACCAGTTCGCGCCGTGGATCGGCGCCGGTCCGGGCCAGGTGATGTTCACCGACACCACCTCCATCAATCTGTACAAGGTGCTGACGGCGGCCGCCCGCGTGGCGCGCCAGGACGGGCCGGGCCGCACCCGCATCGTCAGCGAGCGCAGCAATTTCCCCACCGACCTGTACATCGCCCAGTCGGTATGCGAGCAGCACGGCCTGGCGCTGGTACTGGTGGAGCCCGAGGAGATCGATGCCCACCTGACGGACGACACGGCCATCCTGCTGCTGACCCACGTGAACTACCGCACCGGCGCCATGCACGACATGGCGGCGGTGACCGCGCGGGCGCACGCGCGCGGCATCCTGTGCGTGTGGGACCTGTGCCACAGCGCCGGCGCCGTGCCGGTGGACCTGCTGGGTGCTGATGCCGACTACGCCGTGGGCTGCGGCTACAAGTATTTGAACGGCGGCCCGGGCGCCCCGGCCTTTGTATGGGCGCATCCGCGCCAGGCCGGCCGCTTCGAGCAGCCGCTGTCGGGCTGGTTCGGCCACGCCGCGCCATTCGCCTTCACGCCCGAATACCGGCCCGCGCCGGGCATCGGCCGCTACCTGTGCGGCACGCAGCCCATCGTCAGCCTGTCGGCGCTGCAGTGCGGGCTGGACGTGTTCAGCGCAGCCGCCGACCTGGGCGGCATGGCCGCGCTGCGCGCCAAGTCGCTGGCGCTGACCGATCTGTTCATCGACCTGGTGCAGGCACAGTGCGCCGGCCACGGCCTGGGCCTGGCCACGCCGCTGGCGGCCAACGAGCGCGGCTCGCAGGTCAGCCTGACGCGGGACGAAGGGGCCTACGCCATCGTGCAGGCGCTGATCGCGCGCGGCGTGGTGGGCGACTTCCGCAAGGGCGACGGAGGCAGCGGGCCGCACAAGGACATCCTGCGCTTTGGCTTCACGCCGCTGTACACGCGCTTCGAGGACGTGTGGCACGCCGTGCAGCACCTGCGCGAGGTGCTGGAGGGCGGCGAATGGCAGCGCCCGCAGTTCCACCAGATCAACGCCGTCACCTGAGGCCCCGACATGACCTGTCCGTACCACGACACCGCTGCCGCCTCCGCCCCTGCCGGTCAGCCCGAATCCATCGTGCACGCCGAGGGCGCGCAGCTGGACTTCAGCCGCAGCATGAGCTACGGCGACTACCTGCAGCTGGACCAGATCCTGAGCGCGCAAAAGCCCCTGTCGCCGGCGCACGACGAGATGCTGTTCATCGTGCAGCACCAGACCAGCGAGCTGTGGATGAAGCTGATGCTGCACGAGCTGGGCGCCGCCCGGCAGCTGATCGCGCAGGACGAGTTGCAGCCGGCCTTCAAGATGCTGGCGCGGGTCTCGAAAATCATGGAGCAGCTGGTGCACGCCTGGGACGTGCTGGCCACCATGACACCGCCCGAGTACACGGCCATGCGGCCCTACCTGGGCCAGTCCAGCGGCTTCCAGAGCTACCAGTACCGCTGCATCGAGTTCGCCATGGGCAACAAGAACGCCGCCATGCTGCGGCCCCACACCCACCACCCCGAGCGCGCCGCGCAGGTGCAGGCGGCCTTCGAGGCGCCGTCGCTGTACGACGAGGCGCTGCGCCTGCTGGCGCGCCGCGGCCTGGCCGTGCCCGCCAGCCACCTGCAGCGCGACTGGACCCAGCCGTACGAGGCCAGCGAGCAGGTCGAGCAGGCCTGGCTGGCCGTGTACCGCGACCCGCAGCAGTACTGGGACCTGTACCAGCTGGGCGAGGAGCTGGCCGACCTGGAGGACGCCTTCCGCCTGTGGCGCTTTCGCCATGTGACCACGGTGGAGCGCATCATCGGCTTCAAGCGCGGCACCGGCGGCACGGGCGGCGTGAGCTACCTGCGCAAGATGCTGGACGTGGTGCTGTTCCCCGAGATCTGGCGGCTGCGCACGGCCCTGTAACCGCCCTTTCCTTTCGACAGCCAGGCGCAAAAAAAGGCTGGCCGCCCTGAGCGGCGCCAGCCTTTTTTGTTTGACGGCAGTCTGGGCTTACTGCTTGACGGCCTCGATCTGGGCCACGATGCGCACGTTCTTGGGGAAGCCGTACTGCACGCCGTAGTCCACGCCGAAGGCCGTGCGGTCGATGGTGGTCTCGAAGTCGCCGCCGCACACTTCGCGCTTGAGCATGGGGCTGTCGTAGCAGGCGAACTGGTTGGCCTTGAAGGTGGCAGGCTGGGTCTTGCCTTTGATGGTCAGCTGGCCGGCCACGGACACCAGCTTGTCGCCGTCGAACGTGAACTGGTCGCCCACGAAGCGCGCCGTGGGGTGCTGGGCGGCGTCGAAGATCTCGGCGCTTTGCAGGTGTTTGTCGAAGGGGGGCGTGCCCGTGTTGATGGAGCCGATCTGCAGCGTCAGGTCCACCTTGCCGGTCTTGGCGGCCTTGTCCAGCTGCACGGTGCCTTCCTTCTTGTCGAAGCGGCCGCGGTTCACGCTGGCGCCGAAGTGGCTGATCTCGAAGGTGGCGAAGGTGTGGGTGGGGTCGATGGCGTAGGTGGCCGGCTCGGCCTGTGCGCCGGTGGCAATCAGGGTGGCAACGGCTGCCAGGGCAAAGGGGTGCAAACGCATGTAGATGTTCTCCGTCAGGTTGTCGATGGTTGGGTAAAGGAAAGGGATCAAAGCTTGGCCATGCCGGTGAAGGCGAGCTTGAACTTCACCTGCACCTCGTCGGCCACCATGGAGGTGTCGGCCCACTCGTTCTCGCCGATCTTGAAGGCCAGGCGCTTGATGGCGAAGTTGCCGGTGGCCGTGGTGGTGGCGCCGCTTTGCGCCAGGGCCACGGGCACCGTCACCTCCTGCGAGGCGCCCTTGATGGACAGGGTGCCGCGCACTTCGTACTTGCCCGGGCCCGCGGCACGGATGGCGCTGGACTGGAAGGTGGCCTGCGGAAAGCGTGCGACGTTGAACCACACGGGCTTGGGCAGCTCGGCATCGGTTTCCTTCACGCCCAGGGTGGCGCTGCCCGTGTCCACGGTCAACGACACCTTGCCCGCCTCGGGCTTGGCCGGGTCCAGCGCCACCTGCGCACTGAACTTGGTGAAGTGCCCCTCCACCGGCACGCCCATCTGCTTGCTGACGAAGCCGATCTCGCTTTGCGCCGGCACCAGCTGCTGGGCGGCGGCCGGCTGCAGGGCGATGGCGCCCGGCAGGGCGAAGGCGGCGGTCAGCGCCAAGGTGGCGCGACGGGAAGTGCGAAGGAAGGAAGAAGTCATGGCTGAGTCGAAGTTTTCTGGAGCTTTGAAGGCTGGGGCAAAGGGCCTTGGTTCAACTTCAGTTGAGTTCAGGCCCGGCCCGGCAGCATGCGCGTCAGCAGGCCGTCGCGGTCCACCCAGTGGTGCTTGAGGGCTGCGGCCACATGCACGGCAGCCAGCGCGGCCAGCGTGTAGGCGGCCCCGGCGTGCCAGGGCTTGATGGCCTCGGCCAGCGGCTTGTCCACGGCCAGCAGATCCGGCAGCGGCACCAGGCCCAGGAAGACCACCGGAAAGCCCGCCGCCGAGCTGTAGGCCCAGCCCAGCAGCGGCACGGCCAGGCACAGCGCATACAGCAGGTACTGCACGCCGTGGTGCGCCAGGCGCTGCCAGGCCGGCATGGCGGCGCTGATCTGGGCGGGCAGCGGCGGCGGCTTGTGCGCCAGGCGCCAGACCACGCGCAGCAGGCCCAGCGCCAGCACCGCCATGCCGGCCCACTTGTGCCAGTTGTAGAGCTTCAGGCGCTGGGGGGAGAACGGCAGCCCCGTCATGTACCAGCCCATGCCCAGCAGGCCCAGCAACGCCACGGCCAGCAGCCAGTGCAGAACAATGGCCGGCAGGCGATAGCGGGGCGCAGAGTGTAAGGGGGTGGCAGAGGTCATGGATGGCATGGGGGCATTGAGAACAAGCACTGAGTCTAGGGTTTTTACCGTACTCAGAGTTTCAACGGTCTTGTCGGCCTGATTCAAAACATCTGAATGGGCACGCCGCCACCGCGGGCACCGGCGGGCGCTGCAGGCAGCCCGCGTGTCATGATGGCGGCTGTTTGTTACCGCCCGTTTCTTGTTCTTCTTCGGCGCCCGCCTCATGAACGCTACCCCCGCCTCCAGCCCCGTCGTTTACGGCACAGAGCATGTGTTGGCCTCGCTGTGCAACTCCGTCACCCGTGTGCTTTCCGTGGCCACACAGGGCTCGGTGCACTACTCGGCCATGGTGCAGCGCATCACCAAGACCTGCCTGAAACCCGACATTGGCTGCTTCGTGCTGTTCGACGGCGGCTTCTCCGGCCTGGTCATCATCAATTTCTCGGCCGCCGCCGCCATGGAAATCTACGAGCGCTACATGCTCAGCATGGGCATGGCGCGTGCCGACCTGGCGCGGTCCTTCACCTCGGACGAGGTGAGCAACGTCATGGGCGAGCTGATGAACCAGGTGGTGGGCGACTTCGCCAGCAAGGTGCGCCGCGAGCTGCAGACCCACATCACCCAGAACCAGCCCAAGATGCTGGCGTTGAACCAGCCGGTGGTGCTGAGCGTGGACGCCAACCTGGACCAGCCCGAGGCGCGCCGCGTGACCTTCTACACGGACAGCAACAACATCTTCTACCTGGAGCTGGCCATCGACCGCACACAGTTCATCAAGCTGTACGACTTCGAGCCCCAGGAAGCGCCCGACCCGGACGCGCTGATGGCCCAGGTGGCCGGCGCCGCCCCCACCCCCACCCCGGCCGCACCCGCCGCCGCGCCGGGGGACGACGACACCGACGCCCTGCTGCGGTCGCTGGGCATGTGATGGCCAGTGGGCCTGGCATTCGCTAGCATTTCAATAGCTGCTGGCGCTTGCCAGCATTGGGCTGGAGGGCTACTTGGCTTGAAAAACCGCCTTGCCTGCCCCGTCCTACGCCCAAGCAGCCCGCGTGCCGACCCCTGCGGCGCCGCCCACTCCTAGCCTTGTGGCACCTTCATCCACACGCCCAGGAGATCCGACATGCCCCAAGCCGCATGGAGCGCCAAGCGCGAGCGCCAATACCAGCACATCAAGGACAGCGCGAAAAAGCGTGGCAAGAGCGAGGACCGCGCCGAGGAAATCGCCGCCCGCACCGTGAACAAGGAGCGCGCCCAGCACGGCGAAGCCAAGACCGCCAGCGCCAAGACTTTGCGCGACACCCCCGCCCCGGTGCGCGGCGGCCGCCGCTCCCACTCCGGCGCCCAGGGCCGCACGCGCGAGCAGCTGTACGAGGAGGCCCGCAGGATGGGCATCGCCGGCCGCTCCAAAATGAACAAGGCGCAGCTGGCCAAGGCGGTCGGCCACTGAGCACCCCCACGGCCGCGCTTACAATGCCGGCCGCCGTGGAGACTTGGGTGAGTGGTTTAAACCAGCAGTCTTGAAAACTGCCGACGGGCAACCGTCCGTGAGTTCGAATCTCACAGTCTCCGCCAAAGTGTCTTGCATGCTGGCACATTAGAAGCGCACCTGTTCCTTGGTGAGGAGAGCAAAGGGAGCGATGGCGCGCCAAGCGAACGGACAACACATGTCCGATCCATGCTTCCTCTACCGCTCGTCCCCCCAGATCATCCGGTCATCGTCCCCCCCGCAATGGGGCGTATAGGCAGGCCTAGCATTAGGCATGCGTTCTCCGCACCCTCTACTCCCTTGTAAGCGTAAGCGCCGTTTAACTGGTGGTTTCACCATCGTCGAGTTAATGGTGGTTGTAGCCATTTTGGCTGTGCTCGCGACCCTGGCTGCGCCCAGTTTTACGCCGATCATCGAACGCTGGCGCGTCCGGCAAGCAGTTGAAGGCCTGCAATCCACGCTTTATTACGCCCGTTCGGAGGCGATCAAGCGGGGAGGAAAAGTCGTTTTACGGAAAAACCCCCAGGGTACTGACGGATGCCAACAGGCAGACCTGATCCAGGCTTGGGGTTGTGGCTGGTTCGTTTTTCTAGATACCAATGACAACGGAACCAGGCAAGCCTCCGAGGAATTGCTGCAGACTGTTCCGCCGATTCGTAACCTTGATGTCATGCGGAGTCCTTCTGGCGAATTTCTCCGGTTTGATCGTTTTGGAATGGCTGGAGCCAACATGCAGAGCTTCACGATCTCTCCGGTGGGTCCTGGCGTGACCTCCCCTGCCACCAGCACACTCTGTATGAGCAGCGGTGGGCGCATCAGAGTCCTGGCCGGAGACGTTGTATGCAATTGACTTCCATGCGCCGTCAACATGGCATCACGCTTATCGAGTCCCTTGTTGCTATCGTTGTAATGGCGTTGGGCATCCTGGGTGTCGTGGGGGTACAGATGCGCACCCTGTCCGACACGCAGAACACCTTGCGCCGCGCCCAGGCCATCCGGCTCATGGAAAGCTTGGGTGAACAGATGAAGGTGGCACCCAACGCCTTGGCCAGTCTGGACGCCTACGTCACGGGCTGGGGGACTCCGCCGGCAGCAGCAGCCGACTGCGAGACTCAGGCCTGCAGTCAAGCTGAGTTGGCCGCTTATGACTTGCGCCAGTGGAAACTCACTGTGCAGCGCCTATTACCCGCAGGCGATGCAAGCATCTTCGTAGCACCGGGTGAAGTTGACGCAAGCAATCGACGCCAACTGGGCGTGATGATCCGATGGCGTGAAAACGAACGTGATTTGACAGCGGGTTACACGAATAACCTAGACGCCACCCAAATCCGCAGAGCCGACGGCACGTTTATCACGGCAGGGGGTGGGACGGCAGACAGCACCTGTCCTGCCAACTTCACCTGCCACCTGCAATACATCCCCGTTGCCGCGCGCTGCACTCCCTATATGGCAGGTAGTGCCATCCAGTATTTCTGCCCGGGATCGTAAATGAATTCAAAAACCATAGCTGTCCCCACTTTCCAGATTAGGCTTGAAGGCACAAATGCCTTCAATACCCCGCTGCGCCAGCGAGGAGTGACACTACTGGAGCTGATGGTCGGTCTGACCATCGGTTTGCTGACCATCGCAGTGGCGATGGGAGCGTTGATGGTGTCGCGTGGCGTGTCCGGCACGGTCAGCGATGCCAGCGATCTACAGCAGCAAGCTGCCTACGTGTACCGCGTGATAGGCCAGCAGCTGCGTCAGGCAGGGTCGGTCAAGTTGGAGCTGGATGCCAAGAACCAGGACCCCAATCGGGACGCCACCTTGGTTCAGACCCTCGACCGATACAAAGTGATCGACGTAGCCGCCCCCGTCGCCTTCGAGACCAATGCCACAGCAACCAACCCCGTTCCTGCTGCTACCGATACCCTGAGCGGTACTGCAACATCGGTGGTAGTAGGTTTTCGCAACTACAAGGAGCCCTCGTTCGCAGAACCTGCCAAAGGAATGCGCTTCAGCAATTGCTTGGGCGAGAACAAAGGCAATGCGCTGGTGACCAGCAATTTCACTCTTAACGCAGTTACCAGCGAGTTGCGCTGCCTTGGCGACAATCCTCCCGCCCAGCCGGTTGCCCGCAATGTCGCCAACTTCCAGGTGCGCTACCTCGTGCAGACCGGAGCGGCCACAGGTATTCCGCGACTGCAATATTCCAACACCGTCCCCGCCACGGACTGGGGACGGGTGCAGGGTGTGGAAGTCTGCTTGGTGCTCTACGGCAGCGAGCCGATCGACCTGCCGCCAGGCACGTCCTATACCGACTGCGATGGCACCACCACGGTGGACATGACCGCTTTGACTGGCACTCGTGCACGTCGTATGCACATGGTCTTTCGCAACGTGTACCAACTGCGCAGCCAAGGGCTGATCTGACGAGCCCCACCATGACCCTCCCCTCTCGGCTTCCACAGCACCCAGCTCGACGCCCCAGGCAACGCGGCATCGCGTTATTCGTCGTCATCGTGTTCGTCATGCTGTCCATGCTGCTAGCCCTATGGGCCTCGCGCACCTCGTTCTTCAACGAGATGGTCGTAGGCAACGATACGGATTACCAACGCGCTTTCGAAGCAGCACAGGCCTTGCTTCAGGACGCAGAACTCGACATTCGGGGAGAAAAGGCCGATGGCTCACTCTGCACGGGCACCGGGGATGCTTGCCGCACCACTACTTCCGAGAAAATTCCGTTGGAAACCAAGGACATCGGCCTGCTTCTGGGCACTTTGAACAGTGAGACCAGCAAGTGCCGCAATGGTCTGTGTGTTAAACGAACCGGCCGACAGGACTTCTGGAACTACACCAGCGCCACCAGTCCCGCGCCTTCCAATTTGCAGCCTGGCGAAGTGCCTCTGGAACAGCTGACTCTAAATGGCGTTGCAGCGCGGTATGGCCAATACACGGGCGCAGGCACATCGGACACCAACCCTATCCTCAACAATACAGCCGCAAACCAAGGCGGTTGGTATTGGGTGGAGGTCATGCCTTACGTGGAGGATGCAGGCAAATCGGGCTTGATAGCCAATGCAGCGGCCAACCAATTAGCATTACACATGTCCCCGAATGTGGTTTATCGCATTACGGCCATTGCCAAGGGACGCAAACCAAACACCCAAGTGGTATTGCAGCAGACATACGCGCGGCAAAAGCTCAAGGACTAATTAAACATTAGCACAGCGAATTCCTTCCTAGTGTGCCAGCGTCATAAACCCTCCGAAAATAAATAACCAAACAGGAGCAGGCAATGCCCTCTTCCAGCCCATTTCGTTTTCCACAAACTCTTATTGCACTGGCGGCAGTGGCAGCGCTGACCCCCCAAAAAGTGTGGGCAGCTCTGGATTTCGCGCAAGCTCCTCCCGGCACGGTGGAGCCATACGTTGCACCAAACGTCATCATTTCCATCGACGATTCGGGTAGCATGAACTACCGACTGGATCGGGAAAATGCCACAGGCGCCAACAATGACACCTCACCCAATGGCCCGTCGCCCAACACATGGCTTCTGAACAGCCGCCGTATGAACGTACTGAAATACGCACTGAAGGAGGTCTTCAACGATACTAACCTTCTACCTGACGGCAAGATACGCCTAGCCTGGCAGGCCATGAATGCCAACAATAACACCCCCGGAAATGTCAACAGCGGAGGCACGGCACAGTTCAACACCAATTCCATGCAGGTATTGGACCAAGCCCATCGGACCAATTTCATCAGCTTCGTCAATAGGCTCACGCCGAACAGCAGCACTCCATCTCATAAGATGTTCAAACAGGCGGACGAATATATGCGCCTGCCGTTACACCAGAATGGGCCGTGGGCGGCAAAACCAGGAACAACGGGCTCTCCCTATTTGGGATGCAGGCGAAATTATCATATCTTCATGACCGATGGCCGGTGGAACGGCACAGTCTCGGGAGGATCGCAAGACAACAATACTGCGGGCACGAGATTTCCCGACAGTACGCTCTACAGCGGCCCCAACACCAGGCTGTACCATGATACTTACAGCGACACCCTAGCCGACTGGGCGTTCAAGAGTTGGTCGGACAGCTTAAAAACCAGCGGACTCACAGGTTCGGTAAAGCCTCTCCCTGAATACAACCAAGCGCCAGCTACTGAGATGATTGGGGGGACGGCACTGCCCAAATACTGGAATCCAAAATACAACCCTGCCACGTGGCCTCACATGGTGACCTACACCATCGGCTTCAGCCAGATGGCCTATACGTGGCCCGGTGCGCCCAGCATTATCCGTCCCACCGAAATGGTGCCGTTTGGATATGACGGCAGTTTCCCAGACCTGGTCAATGGTACTAAGACTTGGCCGGCCATGAGCAGTGAGGACCGTCGCTCCCTTGACCTGTGGCATGCAGCCCTAAATGGGCGCGGGCGCTTTTACGCAGTAGAAAAGGGCGAAGATCTGGAAGATGCATTCCGCCAGATCATCAAGACGATCGGAACGGATGTAGAGCCCGACCGAGGCTCTACGGCGACCAGCGGTAGTAACGCCACGCGCAACAACGTGGGGCGCTTCACTGCCAGTTATGAGCCGGATAAGCACTGGAAAGGGATGATCACCGGCGAAATCGTTAAGTCGGACAATACCACCGCCCCTCACCCTGGCTGGGGTAACGAAAGTACTGCTGACAAACTGGACGGCACCCCTTTTGGCAGTCGGATCGTCTTGAGTTGGAGTGATCAGAAAGATGCACTGGGCAAGGAGAAGGGTGGAGTGGCTTTTCGATGGGCCACGAACCAAACGTATCTGAGCACGGCACAAAAGACTTATCTCAATGCGGGCAATCTGGGTTCGGACCGCCTGAACTATGTCCGCGGTGATACGAGTAAGCAGCGTACCTCGGCCACCTCCACCCTTCCGTTCCGGCAACGTACGTCAGTGCAAGGTGACATTGTCAATTCCGAGGTGTGGTACACAGGGACTCCGGCGAGCAACTATGCATTGAAGAATTATTCGACCTTCACGCAGAGCAACAAAGATAGACTCGCCATGATTTATGTGGGGGGTAATGATGGAATGCTGCATGGTTTTTCTGCGGATAATGGCAGTGAGAAGTTGGCCTATGTGCCGCGCGGCGTCATCCCGAAATTAGCCCGATTGACCGATCCGGTATTTAATGATCAGCATCGCTACTATGTAGACGGCTCTCCGATGACTGGTGACGTGGACATCGGCGGAGGCCCGTTGGATCCCAAGGACCCCAGCTACCCGACATACAACCCCATATGGCGCACGATGCTCATCGGAACCCTGGGGGCTGGAGGGAAAGGCTACTTTGTTCTTGATGTCACCAATCCGAACAATTTCACCGAGAGCAACGCCTCTTCGCTGGTGGTGATGGACAGGACCCGAGATATTGATGAAGTTGCAGCGGACTGCTCAGCGCTGAATGGGAGCGTCAAGACTACGTGCGACAAGCAGAACGAGGAGGACGCAGATATAGGGCATATTTTTGCCAAACCCGTTGTCGACCCTGAGAATTCCCAGAGGACCACGCAGATTGTTCGCATGAACAACAATCGCTGGGCTGTGGTTATGGGCAATGGGTATAACAGCGTGAACCAGCGACCTGTGCTACTGATCCAGTATCTAGACCAAGGCAAGGAACTAGTGAGACTGATCGCCACAGGCAGCACTCCCCCGGGCACCACTGGTAACACCACGGATAATGGATTGTCAGCTCCTCGCCTGGTAGACATCAATAACGATGGAAGGCCGGATACAGTCTATGCCGGAGATAACAAGGGCAACCTGTGGAAGTTTCTGATTGCCAGCAATAACGACAGCGAGTGGGGCGTGGCCCAGTGGGGTTCCAATGCGAATACCACCGCCAATTCGACCATCAACGGTACACCACTGTATACCGCCAAGGGAGGCACCGAAGGCTCTCCAAATTCTCGCACGCTGTCTCAGCCTATAGTGACTGCACCCACAGTGCGTGCCAACGACCGCATGAAAACCATTGCACCTGCCACAACACTACCTGTTGGTGGAATGATGGTGGCGTTCGGCACAGGACGCAATGTAGCCAAGACCGATCCGGAGAATGCCGGCATGGGTATTCATACGCTTTATTCCGTTCTTGACAACACGGTCTATAAACTTGTGGGGACAGAGAAGGACCGGGTGGACGTGTGTGCCAACACCGGAGACAGCGACTGTCAAGGACTGCTGGATCGCTACGGCCTGCCGTCGGCAGTCTCAGTGACTGCTTCAGGTCCCGGTAATCTTGTTCAGCGCTCGATTAGTTCGTCAGCGGTGCATTCGAGAGATAACCGTGACTTCTGGACCGTGGATGCAGCATCCGGCATCGACTGGAATACCCACAAGGGATGGTATATGGACCTACCACAGACGGGCGAGCGCCTGCTCAAGCCGATGGAGTTTTACGACGCCAGCAACATCTTGACGGTATTCACCCAAGTCCCCGCTCGAGGCTCTCGTACAGCTTCGACCACTGAAAGTTGTGAGGCGGGTACGCCGGAAAACGAGCGTCAGTACCTAACGATGATCAATATCATGGATGGCAAGCGCCCCAGTGTTCAACTTATGGACACCAATGGAGATGGAAAATACGACCTGTCAGCCGATCGAGGTGCCTCACGTATGAGTGTGACCAAGGGGGCCCAGACGCTCATCAAATTCCACAACAAGGCGACGCTCTACGGGAAAGACGCTGGCGGGGAGCGCAAGGATGACATTGCCCTGATGCCCGAAACGGCGCTCCGTCCGAGCTGGCGTCAACTGCAGTGACGCAAAGAAGGAATCCCATGCCTCAATACACAGAGAGAAAACAGCGCGGCTTCACACTCATTGAAGTCATGATCGTGGTAGCGATAGTCGGTATTTTGGCGGCCATTGCCATGCCCAGCTATACCGAATACATCCGCCGCGGTCACCGAGCTGATGCGCGTGCCGGATTGCTGCAAGCACAGCAATGGCTGGAGCGGGCGGCTACAGCCCAGGGTACCTACCCCACTACGCTACCCCCCTCGCTGACTTGGGCGGCAGACACTAGCAAACGCTACACGATTGGTTTTCGCGGAGCGGCCACTGCCACGGCCTTTACGCTCATTGCCACCCGGCGTGGTGCTCAAACGGGGGACAAATGCGGTGATTTCACACTCACCAATACCGGAACTCGTGGAGCGGACAACCTCGCAAGCGGTGTCACTGCGGCTGATTGTTGGAACAAGTAAGAGGCCCCTGGCGCGCTACCATCCCCCGCGCCATGACAGCCCAAGACTCCTCCCCTCTCTCCACCCAAGCGCTTGAGCTCGCCGCCCAGGCGCTTTTTCTTTCCAGCCCCAACCCGCGCGTGGGCTGCGTCATCGCCACGCCCGGCGGCCAAGTGCTGGGCCAGGGCTTCACCCAGCAGGCCGGCGGCCCACATGCCGAGGTGGTGGCGCTGCGCGACGCCGCGGCGCGGGGCTGCGACGTGCGCGGAGCCACCGCTTTCGTGACGCTGGAGCCCTGCTCGCACCACGGCCGCACCGGGCCGTGCTGCGATGCGCTGGTGCAAGCGGGCATCGCCCGCGTGGTCGCCTCCATCACCGACCCCAACCCTCTGGTGGCGGGCCAGGGCTTTGCGCGGCTAAGGGCCGCGGGAGTAGAAGTGGAGGTCGGCCCCGGCGCGCAGCAGTCGCGCGAGCTGAACATCGGCTTTTTCAGCCGCATGGTGCGCGGGCTGCCCTGGGTACGCCTGAAGGCGGCCGCCTCGCTGGATGGGGTGACGGCGCTGGCCAATGGGGCCAGCCAGTGGATCACGTCGCACCAGGCACGTGCCGACGGCCATGCCTGGCGCGCACGCGCCTGCGCCGTGCTGACCGGCATAGGCACGGTGCTGCAGGACGATCCGCGGTTGGATGTGCGCGAGGTGGCCACGCCGCGTCAGCCTCGGCTGGTGGTGGTGGACAGCCGCCTGCAGACGCCTCCGCAGGCGCGCCTCTTCGACGTGCCGCAGCGCGAAGTGCTGATCTACACGGCGGCGCCGGCCGATACACCTGCAGCCGCCGCGCTGCAGGCCCGCGGGGCGGCAGTGATCTCGCTGCCGGGCGCCCAGGGCAAGGTCGACTTGCCCTGCCTGCTGCGCGACCTGGCGGCACGCGGGGTGAACGAACTGCACCTGGAGGCCGGTCAGCGGCTCAACGGGTCCTTCATCCGCGAAGGCCTGGTGGACGAGGTGCTGCTCTACCTCGCCCCGATGCTGCTGGGCAGCGGCGCGCAGGGCATCGCTCACTGGGGGCCGCTGACCGCCCTGGCGCAGGGCCTGTCGCTGCGCCTGCTGGGCGTGGAGCAGGTAGGCCCCGACCTGCGGCTGCTGGCACGCGTGGCCGGGCGCGACGATTTCTGACGCGCAGCGGAATACGCACCGCTCCAGCCCACCCGACGGCGCGCCGCCGTCCGACAGGGTGAGAGGGGCAATGCCAGCTATAAATTTTCATCCGCTTACAGCGATCGCTCCTACCTTTCTGCCAAGACCACCATGCCCGCTAGCCCCGACCTCCTGCGCCCTCGCCTGGCGGCGCTTTTTTCTCGCGGCTGGGTAATGGCCTCGCTGGCGCTGGTGTGCAGTGCCTGCGCGGGTCTGCCCAAAGATGTGGACCGGCCCGTATCCACCGCCCTCGACGCGGCCAGCGAGCCTACGGCCCTGTCGACCTGGGTGGCCGAGCAGCGCCGCGCGGCGGGCGCCCGGTCGGCTTCGGGTTTCATGCTGCTCAGCGGGCCGCAGGAGGCCTACGGCAGCCGACTGGCCCTGGTGGAGCACGCGCAAAAGACGCTGGACCTGCAGTACTACGCCATCCACGCCGACGCCAGCACCGCCCGGCTGCTCGAGGGCGTAGTGCAGGCCGCCCGGCGCGGCGTGCGCGTGCGCATCCTGCTGGACGACTTCCACAGCACCGGACGCAACGCGCTGGTCATGCGCCTGGCCTTCGAGCCGCACATCGAGATGCGCATGTTCAATCCCGTGGCCGGCACGCGCGCGTCCACCCTGGGGCGGCTGTGGGGATCGCTTACCGACTTCTCGCGTGTGCAGCAGCGCATGCACAACAAGCTGTTCATCGCCGACAACGTCATGGGCGTGACTGGGGGGCGCAACCTGGGCGATGCCTACTTCGGTCAGGGGCAAGCGGAGAATTTCGTTGACCTGGACGTGCTGGCCGTCGGCCCCATCGTGGCCGACATGTCGCACAGCTTCGACAGCTACTGGAACAACACACGCGCCTACCCGGTGCAGTCGCTCATCACGCGCGAAGAGCTGGACCGCATGCGCGAGGAGTTCAAGCGCCAGGACGCGCAGGAGGCCGAAAAGAACGACCAGCCCAGCGAAGCCGGCGACGCAAAGCCCGCCCCGGCGTCACCGCCAAGCCCCGCCCCGGTCCCTGCCCCCGCCCAGGCTAAAGCTGCCGCGGCACGCGCCGCCGCCAGCAGCGTGGCCACCGACGTGGCTCCGCCGCCGGAAAGCGCCGAGGACCCGAACAAGGCCATCCTCGCCTGGAACCAGCAACCCATGGACCTGCAGCGCGTCCCGCTGGTCTGGGCCCCGGCGGTGATCCTGGCCGACAAGCCGACCAAGATCCCGCTGGACGGCGAGGACTCTACGACGCGGGAGCCAGGCGTGCTGCCGACACGGGCGGCCGCCTCAGCCGCCAGCCTGCCCGTAGAAGCCAAAGAAGGTGCCAAGGACCAGCCTGCACCCGAGACGGTGGTGGACGGCCTGCTCACCTTGATGACCCGCACCCAGCGCGAGCTGCTCATCATCTCGCCCTACTTCGTGCCCGGCGACGACATGAAAGCCGCCTTTGCCGCCGCCCGCGCGCGCGGCGTGCGGGTGCGCATCCTCACCAATTCGCTGGCCTCCAACGACGCTCCCATCGCCCACGTGGGCTACGCCCGCCATCGCCGCGAGCTGCTGGAGATGGGAGTGGAGCTGTACGAGCTGCGCAGCGAACTGGCCGGCCTGCGTTCGGCCTTCGGCGACTCGGGCGGCAGCGCCAACCCCACGGGCAGCCAGGGTGGCTCTGACGGCGGCCCGGGGGCGTCGCGCTCCATGCTGCATTCCAAGGTGATCGTGATGGACCGCCGCCTGGTGGTGATCGGCTCCATGAACCTGGACCTGCGCTCGCAGCTGCAGAACACCGAGATCGCCCTGCTGGTGCGCAGCAGCACCCTGGCCAAGCAGGCTGCCCGGCAGATCGACCTGGTCATGCACCGTGGCGCCTGGCATGTGGAGAAGGCAGACAAAGAAAGCGGCGGTGCCCTGGTCTGGCGCGCGCCCGAGGGCAGCGGCCTGGAGGATGCGCACACCGACCCGGACAGCAGTTTCGCGCTGCGCCTGATACTCAGGCTGCTGGGCCCGCTGGCGCCGGATCGGCTGCTGTAGACGCAGCCACCAGCTGCTGCAGCCACAGCGTGATGGCGCGCTGGTCGGTCATCACCCGCACCTGGTCGAAGGCTGCCTGCGCCTGAGGGTGGCGCCGGCGCAGCAGGTTCAGCCACTGCTTGAGGCGGCCCGCGCGCTGCGGCGGGTCCAAGTCTTCGCAGACTAGCTGCCAAAAGCGCGTCAGCTGCGGCACCAGCGCCGGCCAGGGCACTTCGGCCCCTGCGCCTCTGCCCTGCCACGCGTCGGCCGCGCGGATGGCCAGCGCCAGGCCCGGGTCGGCCACCATGCCGCGGCCCAGCATCAGCGCATCGCAGCCGCTCAGCTCGCGGCAGCGCTGCGCATCCTGCACGCTCCAGATCTCGCCGTTGGCCACCACTGGCACGCGCAGCGCCTCGCGCAGAGGTGCGATGCGCTCCCAGTAGGCGGGCGGGCGATAGCCGTCGGCCTTGGTGCGGGCGTGCACCACCACCTCGCAGGCGCCGCCGTCCTGCATGGCCAGGGCGCATTCCAGCGCGCTGCCCGGGTCGTCATAGCCCAGGCGCATCTTGGCTGACACGGGCAGGTGCGCCGGCACGGCGCCGCGCACGGCCGCCACCACGGCGGCGATGCGTTCGGGCTCGCGCAAGAGCGCGGCGCCGCCGCCATGGCGGTTCACCGTGCGGGCCGGACAGCCGAAGTTCAGGTCGATGCCCTCGGCACCCAGCTCGGCCAGGCGCGCGGCGTTGTCGGCCATGCTGGGTGGATCCGAGCCCAGCAGCTGCGCGCGCACCGGCACGCCGGCCAGCGTGCGGCTGCCGTTGCGCAGCTCGGGAATGAAGCGGTAGAAGACCTTGTCCGGCAGCAGCATGCCGGTGACGCGGATGAACTCACAGACGCAGCGGTCCACCCCGCCCACGCGGGTGAGCACGTCGCGGAGTACGAAGTCCAGCAGCCCCTCCATGGGGGCCAGCAGCAGCGTGGGCGCGGGTACAGCCACCATGGATTTATAGCGAAAAGCGCCTCAAACCCTTACTGCATAAGCGGCAGCAGCTATCAAAAAAATAGCTCGCGGGCGCATTGCGGTAACGCGCTTCAGTTCAGGGGACGCTTCAGACGCACTTCCTCGATCTTCACGCCGCCTACGACGGCGGTCTTGGCGGTGGTCATTTCGCGCTTGAAGCCGGCCAGCTCGTGAAAGCGCAGCGCGCGCTCGTTGCGCAGCGGCACCCAGGCGGTGACGGTAGTGCAGCCCTCTTCGGCGAGGCCGTCGCGGGCGGCGTCCCACAGGGCCACGCCCACGCCCTGGCTCCAATGGCTGGGGGCGGCGTAGATGGCCCAGATCTCGCCCGTGGTGGGGCGGCTTTTTTCATCGCGCGAGCGGTCGAAGCCGACGAAGCCGACGATCTTGTCGCCGTCCACGGCAACCTGCACCTGGGGCTCGCAATATTCGATGGCTTCGCGCCAGTAGGCCTGGCGCTTTTCCACCGACGACATGGACTTCAGCTGATCGTCCGGCAGCAAACCACGGTAGGCCTCCAGTGCGGAGGTGGTGTGAACCTGGGCGATGGCCTTGGCATCGCGGAGTGTGGCAGGGCGGACCTGAATACTGGACATGGAAAAGAAGCAAACGGGTGATAAAGGGAAAACCCGCTATTTTCGCGCAAACCGACACAATTGCGCCAGGGGGTCCTGTTCCCGCTCGGCGAGCCGTGCCATTGCCCGCCACCACACGGCCCCGCTCGCTATGCGCTAGACACCTCTACATCAGCCGGCGCAGCAGTCCCATCACCCGGTCGAAGCGCGCCCCGTAGGGCGGATACAGCAGGTGGCCCATGCCGAAGCGTGACTGCACCAGCACGCTCTTTTGGTGGCAAAAGCGCAGGTAGCCGCGCTCGCCGTGGTAGGCGCCCCAGCCGCTGTCGCCCACCCCACCGAAAGGCAGGTTGTCGTGCGCGATGTGCATCAGCGTATCGTTGACCGACACGCCGCCGCTCACGGTGCTGCGCAGCACGTCGTCGCGCACGCTGTCGCTGCGGCCGAACCAGTACAAGGCCAGCGGGCGCGGGTGGGCGTTGATGTGGGCGACGGCGTCCTGCAGCCGCTCGTAGCTGAGCACGGGCAGCACGGGGCCGAAGATCTCCTCCTGCATCAGCTGCATCTGCGCCGTGGCGCCGAAGACCAGCACCGGCGCCATCTGCCGGCCCACGCCGTCGCCGATGCCCTGCGGCGGAGGCGGCGGGCGGCCGGGCACGGGCTGCAGCACCTGCACCTGCGCACCCAGCGTCTGGGCCTGCTGCAGCATGGTGCGCAGCCGCGCCAGATGGCGCGTGCTGATGATGGAAGCGTAGTCCGGGTTGCCTTCGAAGTACGGAAACAGCCGTGCCACCGCCGCACGGAAGGCATCGGCAAAAGCCGCCTCGCTGCCGCGGGGCAGCAGCACGTAGTCGGGGGCAATGCAGGTCTGACCGGCATTGAGCAGCTTGCCGTGGGCGATCTTCAAGGCCGCGTCCTGCAGGTCGCAGTCGGCGTCGATGATGCAGGGCGACTTGCCGCCCAGCTCCAGCGTCGTCGGCGTCAGGTTGGCGGCCGCCGCTTGCGCCACCTTGCGGCCCACGGCCGTGGAGCCGGTGAACACCAGGTGGTCGAACGGCAGCGAGGCAATCAAGGCCGCCGTGGCGGCGTCGCCCTGCACCACGGCGAACTCCTCGGGGGCGAAGAACTGCGACACCAGCGCCGCCAGCTGCGCCGAGGTGTGCGGCGTCAGCTCGCTGGGCTTGAGCAGCACGCGGTTGCCGGCAGCCAGGGCGCTCATGGCCGGCGCCAGGGCCAGCTGCACGGGGTAGTTCCAGGGAGAGATCACGCCCACCACACCCAGCGGCTGGCGCTCGATGAAGCCGCGCGCCGGCTGCAGGAATAAGGGGGTAAAGACCCTTTGCCGACGGCTCCAGCGCGCCAGGTGGCGCAGCGTATGCGCCAGCTGGGCGCGCAGCACGAAGAAGTCCGCCACCTCGGTCAGTCGCTGCGAGCGCATGCCGAAGTCCGCCTGCACCGCGGCAGCCAGCACGGGCGCGTGCTCGTCCAGCAGCTTGCCCAGGCGCAGCAGGCGTTCGCGCCGCAGGCTCAGCGGCGCGTCGGGCTGCGCGCGGCTGGCTTGGCGCTGCCGCTGGAAGAGGTCGCGAATATCGTCGGGGGTCATGCCACGCATCATAGGCGCGGCAAGGTCGCGCTCAGCGCACCTCGCGCACCTGCACGTCGGTCACGTCGGCCACCTCGCGCAGGCGGGCGCCACCGGCGCGCGCCGTGCCCGCGGCATGCGCCGTCCAGCGTGCGGTGCTGCGTGTGGCCGTGCCCCAGGCACCCCGCGGGTCCACGCGCATCCAGGGCGTGACGGGGCGGCCGGTCAGCCGCGCCCAGACCAGGCGCAGGGCCCAGGCCAGGGCCAGCACGCAGCCCATGGCCAACAGGCCCAGGAACAGCATCGCTCCCATGGCCACGACCATCAGGCGCAAAGTCCACCGGGCCAACCCGATCAGTAAATCGTTCAAAACCATGCCCCTTTCTGTGGCGGATGGAGGCGCGGGCCGCGCTTAGAGCGGCGCCGCGCATGCCTCCTATGGTAGGACTCAGGCCGCCGCCTCGGCCTCGCCGAACTGGAATACCCCTGGCTCGCGTACCGGATCGACGTCCACCGGGATCACGCTCTTGGGCGGATAACGGCCCTCCAGCAGCAGCTTGGACAGCGGGTTCTCGATGCGCTGCTGGATGGCGCGCTTGAGCGGGCGCGCACCGAACACCGGGTCGAAGCCGACCTTGGCCAGCTCTGCCATGGCCGCGGGCGAAACCTGCAGGTGCAGGTCCAGCTTGGCCAGGCGGGCCTGCAGCTGGCGCAGCTGGATGCCGGCGATGGCCTCGATGTGCTTGGCGTCCAATCCATGGAAGACCACCGTCTCGTCGATGCGGTTCAGGAATTCGGGCCGGAAGTGCGCCTTCAGCTCGCCCCAAACCGCCTCCTTGATGTCCTCGGCATCGCTGCCGACCATGGCCTGGATCAGCTGCGAGCCGATGTTGCTGGTCATGACGATGACCGTGTTCTTGAAATCCACGGTGCGGCCCTGTCCGTCCGTCAGGCGGCCATCATCCAGCACCTGCAGGAGCACGTTGAACACATCCGGGTGGGCCTTCTCGACTTCGTCCAGCAGCACCACCGAATAGGGCTTGCGGCGCACGGTCTCGGTCAGGTAGCCGCCCTCCTCATAGCCGACGTAGCCCGGCGGCGCGCCGATCAGGCGGGCCACGGAGTGCTTCTCCATGAACTCGCTCATGTCGATGCGCACCAGGTGCTCCTCGCTGTCGAACAGAAAGCCCGCCAGTGCCTTGCACAGCTCGGTCTTGCCCACGCCCGTGGGGCCCAGGAACAGGAAGCTGCCCAGCGGCCGGTTCGGGTCCGACAGGCCCGAGCGCGAGCGGCGGATGGCGTTGGCCACGGCCGAGATCGCCTCGTCCTGGCCCACCACGCGCTCGTGCAGCTTGTCCTCCATGCGCAGCAGCTTGTCTTTTTCGCCCTGCATCATCTTGGCCACGGGAATGCCGGTGGCGCGACTGACCACCTCGGCGATCTCCTCGGCGCCGACCTGGGTGCGCAGCAGCCGGTGCTTGGGGCCCTTGCCGCCACCGGCCTCGCTGTCCTGCGCCTCTTTCAGGCGCTTTTCCAGCTCGGGCAGCTTGCCGTATTGCAGCTCGGCGACCTTGTTGAAATCGCCCTTGCGCTTCAGGTCCTCGATCTGGATGCGGATGGCGTCCACGTCCTTGCGGATCTGCTCGCTACCCTGGGCGCTGGCCTTCTCGGCCTTCCAGACCTCTTCCAGGTCGGCATATTCGCGCTCCAGGCTGGACAGCTCTTCCTCGATCAGCTGCAGACGCTTTTGCGAGGCCTCGTCGGTCTCCTTTTTCACCGCCTCGCGCTCGATCTTGAGCTGGATCATGCGTCGCTCCAGCCGGTCCAGCGCCTCGGGCTTGGAGTCGATCTCGATCTTGATCTTGGCCGCGGCCTCATCGATCAGGTCGATGGCCTTGTCGGGCAAAAAGCGGTCGGTGATGTAGCGCTGGGAGAGCTCGGCCGCGGCCACGATGGCCGGGTCGGTGATGTCCACGCCGTGGTGCGCCTCGTAGCGCACCTGCAGGCCGCGCAGGATGGCGATGGTGTCCTCCACGCTGGGCTCTTCCACCAGCACCTTCTGGAAGCGCCGCTCCAGCGCCGCGTCCTTCTCGATGTACTTGCGGTACTCGTCCAGCGTGGTCGCGCCGATGCAGTGCAGCTCGCCGCGCGCCAGGGCGGGCTTGAGCATGTTGCCCGCGTCCATGGCGCCTTCGGCCTTGCCGGCACCGACCATGGTGTGGATCTCGTCGATGAACAGGATGACGCGGCCTTCCTCGTGCGCCACTTCCTTGAGCACGGATTTCAGGCGCTCCTCGAACTCGCCCCGGTACTTGGCGCCGGCCAGCAGGCCCGCCATGTCCAGCACCAGCACACGCTTGTTCTTCAGCGTCTCGGGCACTTCGCCGGCCAGGATGCGCTGGGCCAGGCCTTCGACGATGGCCGTCTTGCCCACGCCGGGCTCGCCGATCAGCACGGGGTTGTTCTTGCTGCGCCGCTGCAGCACCTGGATGGTGCGGCGGATCTCCTCGTCGCGGCCGATGACCGGGTCCAGCTTGCCGGCGCGGGCGCGCTCGGTCAGGTCCAGCGTGTATTTCTTCAGCGCCTCGCGTTGGCCTTCCGCTTCGGGGCTGTCGACCTTCTGGCCGCCACGCACAGCGGCGATCGCCGCCTCCAGCGCCTTGCGGCTCAGGCCGTTGGCACGGGCGATGTCGCCGGCCTCGCCCTTGCTGTCCACCAGCGCCAGCAGGAACAGCTCGCTGGCGACGAACTGGTCGCCGCGCTGGATGGCCTCGCGCTCGGTGGCCTGCAGCACGCGGCCCAGCTCGGGGCTGGCCTGCACCTGGTCATGGCCCTGCACCTGCGGCAGGCGCTTGATGGCGGATTCGGCCGCGCCCAGCAGGCCATTGACGTTGGCGCCGGCGCGCTCCAGCAGCGAGCGCGGGCCCTCGTCCTGGCGCAGCATGGCCGCCAGCAGGTGGGTGGGTTCGATATAGGCGTTGTCATGCCCCAGCGCAATGGACTGGGCATCGGACAGCGCTTCCTGGAACTTGGTGGTGAATTTGTCGAGACGCATGGTGATGAAACCTCCAACTCCTCGCTAGCTGCGGCTTTCCCGCCGGCTTTCAAGAAGAAAAAAAGCCGCGGCACCTGCGCCGCCGCCGCGCCTTCAGCCCGCCATGGGCGCCGCGCGTATGCCCCAGCGGGCCAGCGCCGCGTCGTCGCTCTCGCGCGCATCCACCCAGCGGGCGCCGGCGGGCGTCTGCTCTTTCTTCCAGAACGGGGCCTGGGTCTTCAGGTAGTCCATGAGGAATTCGCAGGCCGAAAAGCTCTCGCCCCGGTGCGCCGACGTGACGGCCACCAGCACGATCTGCTCGTGCGGGGCCAGTAGGCCCACACGGTGAATCACGCGCACCCCGTACAGGTCGAAGCGCGCCAGGGCCTCGTCCACCATGGCTTCGATGGACTTCTCGGTCATGCCGGGGTAGTGCTCCAGCTCCATGGAGGCGACATGCGCGCCCTCGCTGCGCTCGCGCACCGTGCCGACGAAGCAGCATACGGCGCCTACCCGGCCGTCGCCCGCGCGCAGGGCCGCCAGCTCGGCGGAAACGTCAAAGTCCTGGGTCTGGATGGAAACGCGTGACATAAACGAGGAACAAGAGAAGGAGGAAACGTCCGACCAAAGGGGTTTGCTACATTGCCCGGCACTGTAACCCCACCCCCATCGCTCCATGGCCCAGCAGGCAATCAGCACCGTTGATTACACCCTCTACCCCTCGCCGCGCAACCTGCACCGCACGGTCTTCGTCCACCACACCTTCGTGCCCCACCCCTACGCGCTGATCGACCTGGACAGCTTCGCCCTGACCGGGCGCTGGAGCCTGTTTGCCGCGCACCGCAAGGCCGACGGCAAGATGGGCCAGCTGGTCACCTTCGAGCTGGAGGGCGACTGCGCGCTGTTCGAACGGCAGTTCCGCCCCGATTGAAACCATGGCAGCGTTGCAGGATTGATGCAGCGCAAACCCGGCCGCGCCGCCCGCCGACCGGGGTGCAGGCCTTGACCTGGCGCAAGACCTCGGCAGCACCCCTCGCCTTCAATGGAGGTGTTCACACCCATCCATAACGAACGACGAGGAAGGAAAAAAGCCCCATGCGATTGCTGCAAGAACTCTTCACCACCGATGTCGGCCTGTTCTCGGCCGCAGGCATCGCCTTCATGCTGGGCATGGGGGTGTTCTTCCTGCGCCTGTTCACGCGCAACGACGCGCCCGCCGCCAAGGACGTACCGCACCAGCGCTGACCGCGCACGCCTTCGTGTGCCAGGGGCGCCCGGCTGCCATGCCGGGCGCCCCTTTGCCTTTCATGGCCCGGCGCGCGGACCACAATGGCGGCCATGCATGACGACGACGCCAACCAGATCCTGGTCCCGCCCTCCTTCACCGCCGTGTACAGCGATGCCCGCGGGCGGCTGACCGAGCGCATGGACAGGGTGCGCCAGCGCTACGAGCTGTGCGAGGACCTGGCCAGCCACCTGGTGGAGCAGGCGCAGCTGCTCTACCACCGCGAGGGTGCATCGGAAGAAGGCGTGCTGGCCGCCATCCACGCCGGCCTGAGCGCGGCGGAGTCGGGCGTGACGGCGCCCGAGGCGCGCTGGATCACGTTGCGCCTGGCCGAGCTGCTGGCCTGGCGCAGCCCGGCGCTGCCAGAATAAGAGCCTTCAGCCGCCCGTGACGGGCGGGAAGAAAGCCGCCTCGGCGCCCGCCGGCAGCGCATCGGCATCCTGCGCCATGTCCTGGTTCAGCGCCATGCGCACGGCGCGCCCACGCGCCAGGCAGCCGGCCCAGGGCTCTCCCCGGGCGATCAGCTCGTCGCGCAGGGCGCCCAGCGTGGCGGCGCCGGTCTGCAGCGTCTCCTGGCCGGTGCCCACCGCCTCGCGGATGGAGGCGAAGTAGCGCACGGTGATGGTCTTCTTCACGGCGGTCATAGCAGTTCGGCAAACGGAATGAAGCGCACGGTGTCGCCGGGCGCGATGGTCTGGCCGGGCGCCACGTCCACCAGGCCGTCGCCCCAGACGGTGGAGGTGAGCACGCCCGAACCCTGGTTGGCATAGCGCTCCAGCCGGCCTTCGGCGTTCAGGCGCACGCGCAAGAATTCACGGCGTTTATCGGCCCTGGGCCAGGTAAATGCTGCGGTGGCAGCTATCGTTTTCGGAGCAACATCGTGCATTCCCTGCAGCCGCAGCAGGAAGGGACGCACCAGCACGGCGAAGGTGACGAGGCTGGAGACCGGATTGCCCGGCAGGCCGATGAAATGCGCGCCGCCCACCCGGCCGTAGGCGAAGGGCTTGCCCGGCTTCATGGCGATCAGCCACAGGTCCAGCGAGCCCAGACTTTGCACCGCCGGCTTGACGTGGTCTTCCTCGCCCACGGACACCCCGCCGCTGGTCAGGATCAGGTCGTGCCCGGCGGCGGCCTGGCGCAGCGCGTCGACGGTGGCCTCCAGCCGGTCGGGGACTATTCCTAAATCCGTCACCTCGCAGCCCAAGCGCTGCAGCATGGCGCGCAGCACGAAGCGGTTGCTGTTGTAGATACTGCCCGGCTTCATCTGCGCCGGCGGCACCTGGCCGGGCATGACCAGCTCGTCGCCGGTAGAAAACAGCGCCACGCGCGGGCGGCGCGCCACGGGCAGCTGCGCCAGACCGATGCTGGCGGCCAGCCCCAGGGCGGCGGGCGTCAGGCGCGTGCCGGCGGCCAGTACGGTGGCGCCCAGGGCGATGTCTTCGCCCGCGCGGCGGATGTTCTGCCCGGCCTGCGGCGCAGCGTTCACGCGCACCGTGCCGTCCTCCACCACCTCGCAGTCCTCCTGCATGACCACGGCGTCGGCGCCGGGCGGCACGGGGGCGCCGGTGAAGATGCGCGCGGCCGTGCCCGGCTGCAGGGCGTGGCCCACGCTGCCGGCGGGGATGCGCTGCGACACGGGCAGCAGGGCGCCGGGCGCGGCCACGTCGGCGCAGCGCAGGGCGTAGCCGTCCATGGCGCTGTTGTCCTGCGGCGGCACCTGCAGGGCGGAGACGGCGTCGGCCAGCAGCACGCGGCCGTCGGCCTCGAAGCTGTCCACGGTCTCGCCGCCGTCCAGCGGGCTGGCGTGGGCCAGCAGCTCGGCCAGGGCCTCGTCCAGGGGTTTGAGGGAAGAGTGCTTCATGCGGTCAGGCCTCCAGCTGATGGGCGCGCGCAATGCCCGCCCGGTAGTCGAATCGGTCGGCATGCTGCAGCAGCCACTGCACCACATCCTGCGGCACGTTCAGGTCCAGCACGGGCTGGGCGGGGGGGTGCGGCAGCCGCGTGGGCGCATCGGTGGCGACGGCGACGATGCCGGCGTCCTCAGGGTAATGCACGGCGCGCGCCGCCTGGCCGGCGGGCGGGGCGCGCCAGACCTCCACGCGCGGCAGGCTGCTGGCCTTGAAGCCCTCCACCAGCACCCAGTCCACCTGCGGATCCAGCCGCGCCAGCAGGCCGTGCACGTCGGGCGCGCCGGCCTCGCCAAACTCGCGCAGCAGCGCCATGCGCTGGTCGGACGCCACCAGCACCTCGCGCGCGCCGGCCTGGCGGTGGCGCCAGCTGTCCTTGCCGGGCCGGTCCATGTCGAAGCCGTGGTGGGCATGTTTGATGGCCGAAACGCGCAGCCCCTGCGCCACCAGCAGCGCAATGACCTGCTCCACCAGCGTGGTCTTGCCGCTGCCCGAATAGCCGGCGAAGGCGACGACCCTCATGCCGAAACTCCTAAAACAATAGCTGCCAGCGCTTGACTGGCAAGCGCTGGGGGCCGATTTGGCTCAAACCCCCAGACCCACCCGGCTGCGGTCGACATCAGGCGCAGTGCGCGGCGATGTAGGCCTTGACGCGCTCGGCGTCGGCCGGCAGCACGGTCACGCGCTTCGGTAATTGCTCGATGCCCTCGAAGCGCGCTGGGCGCTCGGGTGGGCGGCCCAGGGCTTCGACGATGGTGGCCTCGAACTTGATGGGCAGGGCCGTCTCCAGCACCACCATGGGCACGGCGGCGTCGCCGCGCTGCTGGCGCGCTACCTTCACGCCGTCGGCGGTGTGGGTGTCGATCATGGTGCCGAAGCGCTCCCAGGTGTCACGGATGGTGGCCAGGCGGTCGGCATGCGTGCTCTTGCCGCTGGCAAAGCCGAAGCGCGCAGCGATGCCGGCAAAGCGCGCGTCGCCACTCAGATCGAAGCGGCCGTCCCGCGCCACGCCCTCGAACAGCGCGCGCGTGGCAGCGCCGTCGCGGCCCGTGAGGTCGAACACGAAGCGCTCGAAGTTGCTGGCCTTGCTGATGTCCATGGACGGGCTGGAGGTCTCGTAGGTGTGCTGCGGGCCGCGCACCTGGTACACGCCCGTGCGGAAGAACTCGTCGAGCACGTCGTTCTCGTTGGTCGCCACCACCAGCCGGTCGATGGGTAGGCCCATCTGGCGCGCCACATGGCCGGCGCAGACATTGCCGAAGTTGCCGCTGGGCACGGTGAAGCTGACCTTTTGGTTATCCGCCTGCGTCGCTTGGAAGTAGCCGGCGAAGTAGTACACCACCTGCGCCAGCAGCCGCGCCCAGTTGATGGAGTTGACGGTGCCGATCTTGTAGCGGGCCTTGAAGGCGTGGTCGTTGGAAACCGCCTTGACGATGTCCTGGCAATCGTCGAACACGCCCTCGATGGCGATGTTGTGGATGTTCTCGTCCTGCAGCGAGAACATCTGCGCCTGCTGGAAGGGGCTCATGCGCCCGTGCGGGCTGGTCATGAAGACGCGCACGCCCTTCTTGCCCTTCATGGCGTATTCGGCCGCGCTGCCGGTGTCGCCGGAGGTGGCGCCCAGGATGTTCAGCTCTTCGCCGCGGCGGGCCAGCTCGTACTCGAACAGGTTGCCCAGCAGCTGCATGGCCATGTCCTTGAAGGCCAGCGTGGGGCCGTTGGACAGGGCTTCGATCCACAGGCCATCCTCCAGGCGGCGCAGCGGCACGATCTCGCGCGAGCCGAAGACTTCCGGCCTGTACGTCTTCTCGCACAGCGCGCGCAGGTCCACGGCGGGGATGTCGTCGATGTACAGGGATAGGATCTCGAACGCCAGCGCGGCGTAGCCCTCGGTGCGGTAGATGGCGCGCAGCTCGGCCAGGCGGGCGGTGCCGATCTGCGGGTAGTGCTCGGGCAGGTACAGGCCGCCATCGGGCGCCAGGCCGGCCAGCAGGATGTCGCAGAACTTGGCGCGCGTCGCGTCGCCGCGGGTGGAGAGGTAGTTCATGGGTGTTCTCAAACCGGGGCCGTCGGCTCCCAGGGATTGACGAGCTGCAGGCCCGTATCTTGGAAATGGCGGATGTTGCGGGTAACCAGGGGCAGACGGTGTGCCGTTGCGGTGGCGGCGATCAGCAGGTCCAGGTCGGCTTGCGGCCGCCCCATGGCTTGGCATGTGGCGCGCAGGCGGCTCCAGATGCGCCACGTGGCCTCGTCGGTCGGCAGGATTTTCCCCTCGAACCCCCGGCAAAGCTGGTCGAACCAGAGCTGCAGCTGGTTGCGCCGGGAACCGAGCGCCATGCGTTCGATGCCGAACTGGATTTCACCTATGGTCACCGCACTCAGCACACATCCGCCCAACTGCTCTCGCAGCCATCGCTGCACCAGAGCATGGGGTTCAGGCTTGCTCAATTCCGACAGGACGCAGGTGTCCAGCAGGCAGCTCATGGCACTCATTCGCCCAGGGGGTCCATCTGCTTGATGCTGCTGCGCTCACCGATCAATTCAGCAAAGCCTTCCACCTTGGGCATGCTGAGCAAGAACTCGACAAAACCATCGTCCTTGTGCGACGCGGCAAACCCCTCGTCGCCCACCGCCACCACCCGCACTACGGGCTTGCCGTGGCGCGTGACGGTCTGCGGCCCTTCGGAGAGGGCGCGCTCGATCAGCTCGCTGAAGTGGTTCTTGGCTTCTTGGACTTGCCAGACTGCGGACATGGGGCCTCCTGCGCGTCGAAATGGCCAGAATTCAAGCCAATCTGGCCATTTTAACGCGTCAGTTCAGTTCTTCCTTGCGGATGCGCGTGATGGGTGCCAGCACCGTGGGCAGGGGCTGGATCTGTGCCAGCACAGCGTCCATGTCGCCCTCGCGCGTGTCGTGGGTCAGGATGATCAGGTCGGTCTGCGTGGAGCCCTCGCCGCCCACCTCGTCGGCCTCGCGCTGCAGCACAGCGTCGATGCTGATGCCGGCGCCGGCCAGGATGCCGGTGATGCGCGCCAGCACGCCGGCCTCATCGGCCACGCGGATGCGCAGGTAGTAGCTGGTGACCACCTCGGCCATGGGCAGCACGGGCAGCTCCTTGCCCGCCTCGCCCAGGGTGTGGCTCTGGAAGGCCAGGGGCGGCACGCGGTGCGTGGGGTCGGCCTCCATCAGGCGGGCGATGTCCACCAGATCGGCGATCACGGCGCTGGCCGTGGGCTCGGCGCCCGCGCCCTTGCCGTAGTACAGCGTGGCGCCGACGGCGTCGCCCTGCACCAGCACGGCGTTCATCGCGCCCTCGACATTGGCGATGAGGCGTTTAGCCGGCACCAGGCTGGGGTGCACGCGCAGCTCCACGCCCTCGGGCCGGCGTTTGGTGATGCCCAGCAGCTTGATGCGGTAGCCCAGCTGCTCGGCGTAGCGGATGTCGGCGGCGGCCAGGCGGGTGATGCCCTCCACGTAGGCCTTGTCGAACTGCACCGGAATGCCAAAGGCGATGGCGCTCATGATGGTGGCCTTGTGCGCCGCGTCCACGCCCTCAATGTCGAAGGTCGGATCGGCCTCGGCGTAGCCCAGGCGCTGCGCCTCCTTGAGCACCACGTCGAAGTCCAGGCCCTTGTCGCGCATCTCGGACAGGATGAAATTGGTGGTCCCATTGATGATGCCGGCCACCCACTGGATCTGGTTGGCCGTCAGGCCCTCGCGCAGGGCCTTGATGATGGGAATGCCGCCGGCCACCGCCGCCTCGAAGGCGACGATGACGCCGCGCTCGGCCGCAGCCTGGAAGATCTCCGTGCCGTGCACGGCCAGCAGCGCCTTGTTGGCCGTCACCACGTGCTTGCCGGCGGCAATCGCCTCCAGCACCAGTTGGCGTGCAATACCGTAGCCGCCGATCAGCTCGACCACCACGTCGATGTCCGGGTTGGCGATCACTTCGCGCGCGTCGCCCACCACGCGGGCACTCTCGCCCACGATGGAGCGGGCACGCGCGGCGTCCAGGTCGGCCACCATGGAGATCTGGATGCCGCGCCCGGCGCGCCGGCGGATTTCTTCCTGGTTGCGCGCCAGCACGTTGAACACGCCGCTGCCCACGGTGCCAATGCCCAGCAGGCCTATCTGTATCGGTTTCATGGAAAATTAAATAGTAGTCAAAATGGGCTCTAGCGCCCGCCAGTAAAGCGCGAGCAGCTATTGAAAGATGAGCAAACCGATCAGGCCACGGCCTTGGCGTGGCGCTGGCGGTACTGCGCCAGGAAGCCGGCCAGCCGGCCGATGGCCTCGCGCAGGTCGTCCTCGTGCGGCAAAAAGACGATGCGGAAATGCTGCTCGTCGGGGTAGTTGAAGCCCGAGCCCTGCACCAGCATCACGCGTGTGGCACGCAGCACTTCCATGAAGAACTGGCGGTCATCCTTGATGGGGTACATGTCCGGGTCCAGCCGCGGGAACATGTACAGCGCCGCACGCGGCTTGACGCAGGTGACGCCGGGAATGGCCGTGATCAGCTCGTAGGCCAGGTCCCGCTGGCGGCACAGCCGCCCGCCCGGCTTGACCAGGTCGTTGATGCTCTGGTAGCCGCCCAGCGCGGTCTGGATGGCCCACTGGCCCGGCACGTTGGAGCCGAGCTTGATGTTGGCCAGCATGTTGATGCCTTCGATGTAGTCGCGCGCGGCCGCCTTGTCGCCCGAGACCACCATCCAGCCCGCGCGGTAGCCGCACGAGCGGTAGGCCTTGGACAGAGAGTTGAAGGTGAGCGTCAGCACGTCGGTGGACAGGCTGGCCAGCGGGGTGTGGCGCACGCCGTCGTACAGCACCTTGTCGTACACCTCGTCGGCGAACAGCACCAGTTCGTGCTCGCGGGCGATCTGCACCAGCCCCCGCAGCAGCTCGTCGGAGTACAGCGCGCCCGTGGGGTTGTTCGGGTTGATGACCACGATGCCGCGCGTGCGCGGGGTGATCTTGGCGCGGATGTCGTCCAGGCTGGGCATCCAGCCATCGTCCTCGTCACACAGGTAGTGCACCGGCTTGCCGCCCGACAGGCTGGCCGCGGCCGTCCACAGCGGGTAGTCGGGCGCGGGCACCAGCAGCTCGTCGCCGTCGTCCAGCAGTGCGTTGGTGGCCATGACGATCAGGTCGCTGGCGCCGTTGCCGAGATAAATATCGTCCAGCGTCACGCCGGCCACGCCCTGCTGCTGGCTGTAGTGCATGACGGCCTTGCGCGCCGCGAAGATGCCCTTGCTGTCGGAGTAGCCCGCCGAGTTGGGCAGGTTGCGGATCATGTCCTGCTGGATCTCCTCGGGCGCGTCGAAGCCGAAGGGCGCCAGGTTGCCGATGTTCAGCTTGATGATCTTCTGGCCCTCGTCCTCCATCTGCTTGGCCGCGTCCACGATGGGGCCTCGGACGTCATAGAGAACGTTGTTGAGCTTGGCGGACTTCTTGATGGGCTTCATGCGCGGACGTGCTGCTGCAGGGATCGGAACGGACCGCGCGCAGGACGCTGGCGAGCGCGGCGCCGGGGCGAAACCTATAATTTGAACACAGTTCCCCAGCGGCCCCGGGCCGCGGCGCGGGACGCTTTACACCCCGCTTTGACATGAAATTCCAGGCCGACCGCTTCGACGTGCAGACCATCACCGGGTACGGGCCAGGCTGGATTGCCGTGGATGGAGAAAAGACCACGGTCAGCACCGTGGTCACCTCGCGCGGGCAGCGCCTGGACTGGGACTGCCGCAGCTTCGCCGACCTCACGCCCGAGCACTTCGCCCGGCTGGCCGAACTGCAGCCCGAAGTGGTCATCTTCGGCAGCGGCGCGGCCATCCGCTTCGTCCCGCCGGCCTGGCTGGCACCGCTGATGCGCCAGCACGTGGGCGTGGAATGCATGGACACCCAGGCCGCCTGCCGCACCTACAACATCCTGGCCGGCGAAGGCCGCCACGTGGTCGCCGCCCTGCTGCTGGAAGCATGAGGCGGGGTCCAAGCCCGAGAAGCACTGCTTATTTAGCCAGTATTTGCCTCAGGATTAGGCCTGAAACGGGCTTTGCGAGTAAAATCATGGGTTGCGGTCGGGGGCAACCACTGCGTCACAGCACCGTACCTCACATTCCCCCGGCTCTCGTCGACCAATAGCAGGAGAGATAGAAGCGCCATGGCGATCGTTGTCAACAAACCCCTTCCTGAATTTGAAGCCAACGCGACGGGTGGAATCAAGGTTTCCAACGTCTCGCACCTCGGCCAGATCCTGATCCTGTACTTCTACCCCAAGGACAATACCCCCGGCTGCACCACCGAAGCCATGCAATTCCGCGACAAGTTCAAGGACTTTGTGAAGGCCGGGGCCGTGGTGTTCGGCGTCTCGCGCGACAACATGAAGTCGCACGACGACTTCAAGGAAAAGCTGGAGCTGCCCTTTGAGCTCATCGCCGACACCGAGGAGAAGATGTGCCACATGTTCGGCGTAGTCAAGAACAAGATCATGTATGGCAAGAAGGTCAAGGGCATCGAGCGCAGCACCTTTCTCATCGGGCCCGATGGCACGGTGGCCCAGGAGTGGCGCGGCCTGAAGGTGCCGGGCCACGTGGATGAGGTCCTCAAGGCCGTGAAGGCCCTGAAGTCCGCTGCCGGCAAAGCCGCCGCCCCCGCCAAGCAGGCAGCCCCCAGCGTCAAGGAAGACACCGTCCAGGAAGCCGCCTGAAAGCCAGGTCAGCGCGGCGCGCTGGCCGACATCGAAGGGGCACAACGACCATGCATAATGGTCCGATGCTACCGAAGGACGCTCGCCTTTCTCCCTTGCATCGCATGACAAGCCGCCCGGTCCGCCTGGCGGCTTTTTTGCGTCCCGATGCCGGGCTGGCGCCCTGCTTCTGAACACGAACGCTCCGTTCTCCGCCAAGGCCCAACGTACATGCCCCTGCCTCCCGCCCCGACTAAGCGCGCCGCCATGCTGCCGCGCGGCGCCTACCGCCAGACCGCCGGCGAGGACGAGCCCGACGAGGCGCCCGCAGCAGCGGCAGTGCCGTCCCAGCCGGTCGGCCGCCCGGCGCGCAAGAGCCGCGCCGCCGCCGCGCCTGCCGCAACGGCACCTGCCGCCGGCACGCGGCGCTCGGGCGCAGCGTCCACAGCCGCCCTTCTCAGCCCGGCACCAGCTCCAACTGCCGCTGCCACCGCAGCTGCCCTCGTGCCGGCTCTGGCTCCCGCTCCCGCTGCAACCGCCAAGCGCCGTGCCAGCGCCGCGCCCAAGGCTGCCGCGCGCGGCAAGCGCACGGCCGATGGCCCGCGCAAGATGTTCGTGCTGGACACCAACGTGCTGCTGCACGACCCGACCAGCCTGTTCCGCTTCGAGGAACACGACATCTTCCTGCCCATGGTGGTGCTGGAGGAGCTGGATGGCCACAAGAAGGGCATGACTGAAGTCGCCCGCAACGGCCGCCAGGCCAGCCGCACGCTGGACGCCCTGGTGGCCGCGCAGACCGCGGACATCGCCGAGGGCCTGAAGCTCAACGCCACGGGCAACGTGGCCGCCGGGGGCTGCCTGTACTTCCAGACCGAGCCGCTGGACTACGACCTGCCCGCCAGCCTGCCGCAGGGCAAGGCGGACAACCAGATCCTGGGCGTGGTGGCCGCCCTGCGCCGCGCCCACACCTCGCGCGAGGTGGTGCTGGTGTCCAAGGACATCAACATGCGCGTCAAGGCCCGCGCCCTGGGCCTGGCCGCCGAGGACTACCAGAACGACAAGACCATCGACGACGTCGACCTGCTCTACACCGGCAGCCTGGCGCTGCCGCCGGACTTCTGGAACAAGGCCGGCAAGAAGGTGGAGAGCTGGCAGAGCGGCGCGCACATGTACTACCGCATCGGCGGGCCGCTGGCGGCGCAGCTGATGATCAACCAGTTCGTGTACTTCGAAGCGCCGGGCGAGCCCAGCCTGTACGCCCGCGTGACCGAGATCCGCGAGCGCACCGCCGTGCTGGAGACGCTCAAGGACTACGGCTCGTCCAAGAACACCGTCTGGGGCGTGAACACCCGCAACCGCGAGCAGAACTTCGCCATGAACCTGCTCATGGACCCGGATGTGGATTTCGTCACCCTGACCGGCACGGCCGGCACCGGCAAGACGCTGATGGCCCTGGCCGCCGGCCTCACGCAGGTGCTGGACGAGCGCCGCTACTCCGAGATCATCATGACCCGCGCCACGGTGAGCGTGGGCGAGGACATCGGCTTCCTGCCCGGTACCGAGGAGGAAAAGATGGGCCCGTGGATGGGCGCGCTGGATGACAACCTCGAGTTCCTGGCCAAGGGCGACGGCGGCAATGCCGGCGAATGGGGGCGCGCAGCCACCAACGAACTCATCCGCAGCCGCATCAAGATCAAGAGCATGAACTTCATGCGCGGGCGCACCTTCCTGAACAAGTACGTGATCATCGACGAGGCGCAGAACCTGACGCCCAAGCAGATGAAGACGCTGATCACCCGTGCCGGCCCGGGCACCAAGATCATCTGCATGGGCAACCTGGCGCAGATCGACACGCCCTACCTGACCGAGGGCTCCTCCGGCCTGACCTACGCCGTGGACCGCTTCAAGGGCTGGCCGCACAGCGGGCACATCCTGCTGGCGCGCGGCGAACGCTCGCGCCTGGCGGACTTCGCCAGCGAGGTGCTGTAGCCATGGCCCTGGGTTGGATGTCCGCACTCAAGCTGGTGCCCTGGGGGCAGGTGATCGAATCCACGCCCCAGATCCTGCAGGGCGCGCGCAAGCTCATGAACCGCGGCGAGCAGCAGCAGGCCCAGCAGCCCCCTGCCGCCGTGCGCCACGAGGGCACGTCCGAGCAACTGGCCGGTCTGCAGCGGCAGGTCGCCCAGCTGCAGGAGGAGCAGCGTGCCAGCGCCGTGCTGATCCGCTCGCTGGCCGAGCAGAACGCGCAGGTGGTGCGCACCGTGGATGCGCTGCGTGCGCGGTCGCGCTGGCTGACGGGGGCCTGCTCCCTGCTGGGCGTGGTCACCATCGCGCTGCTGGTTTGGGTGTTGTCGCGCTGAAGTTGCCTCGACAGCTATCGAAGATATAGCTGCCAGCGCTTGTCTGGCAAGGGCTGGAGGCCCATTTGACTAGTATTCGTCGCCGTAGCCCATGGCCAGGTTCTCGAAGCGCGTCTGGTTCTTCTGGAAGAACAGTTTGACGGTACCGGTGGGGCCGTTGCGCTGCTTGCCGATGATGATCTCGGCGATGTTGGGCTCCTTGGAGTCCTTGTTGTAGTAGTCGTCGCGGTAGATGAACATGATGATGTCCGCATCCTGCTCGATGGCGCCGGACTCGCGCAGGTCGCTCATCATGGGGCGCTTGTCGGTGCGCTGCTCGACCGAACGGTTGAGCTGCGACAGCGCGATCACAGGGCACTGCAGCTCCTTGGCCAGCATCTTCAGGCCGCGCGAGATCTCGCCCAGCTCGGTGGCCCGGTTCTCCGAGCTGCTGGCGCCCGAACCACTCATCAGCTGCAGGTAGTCGACCACGATCAGGCCCAGCTTGCCGCACGAGCGCGCCAGGCGCCGGGCGTTGGCGCGCAGCTCTGAGGGCGTGAGGCCGGGCGTCTCGTCGATGTGCAGCGAGACGTTGCGCAGCCGCTCGATGGCCTCCGTCAGGCGCGGCCACTCCTCGTCGGTCAGCTTGCCGGTGCGCAGGTTGCCCTGGTTCACGCGGCCGATGGAGCCGACGATACGCACCGCCAGTTGGGCGGCGCCCATTTCCATGGAAAACACGGCCACCGGCAGGCCTTCGTTCAGCGCCACGTGCTCGGCGATGTTCACGGCGAACGAGGTCTTGCCCATGGACGGGCGCGCGGCCAGCACCACCAGATCGCCCGCCTGCAGGCCGCTGGTCATGCGGTCCAGGTCGGCGAAACCGGTGGGCACGCCGGTCACGTCCATGGGGTTGTCGGCCATCTCCTGCACGCGGTCCAGCAGGTCCACCACCAGGGTGTTGAGCGGCTGGAAGCCCTGCTTCATGCGCGAGCCTTCCTCACCGATGGCGAAGATCTTTTGCTCGGCCTCGTCCAGGATGCGCTCCACCGGCTTGCCCTGCGGGCTGAAGGCGTTGGTGGCGATCTCGTCGCTGGCGGTCACCAGCTTGCGCAGGATGGCGCGCTCGCGCACGATCTCGGCGTAGCGGCGGATGTTGCTGGCGCTGGGCACGTACTGCGCCAGGCTGTTCAGGTAGGCCAGGCCGCCGATGTCGGCCGCCTTGCCCAGGCTGAGCAGGTGTTCGTGCACCGTGATCACGTCCGCCGGCTTGTTGGCGTTGATCAGGGCGCCGATGGCGGCGAACACCTGCTGGTGCTCGTGGCGGTAGAAGTCGCCGTCGCCCAGCAGGTCGCCCACACGCTCCCAGGCCATGTTGTCCAGCAGCAGCCCGCCCAGCACGCTGGATTCGGCCTCCACCGAGTGCGGCGGCACGCGCAGCTGGGCCACCTCGTGGTCGAGGGGCGGCACGGAATCAAAGGCATCGATGGGCACGGACAGGACAGCGGACATGGGCTAGGCAGGCGACAGCAGGAAATCAGGCAGCGGAGCGGGCATGCTAGCGGGCGCAGCGCGCCGCGTCACTGCACAACCCTGTGGATAAGCGGTGGGCCGGCCGTGCAAAGCCGGTGGGCAGCAGCAGAGGAACCGCACAAAAACAAAAGCCGCCCGAAGGCGGCTTGTTGTGGTGCGCCGGCTGCACAGACCGGGTCTGCGCGGCCGGCGGCTGCGGGCATCAGGCGGTTTCGCCGTAGACCGAGACGGTCACTTCGACCACCACGTCCGTGTGCAGGGCCACGGAGATGGTGGTGTCGCCCACGGTCTTGATGGGGCCGTTGGGCAGGCGCACTTGCGACTTGACCAGCTTGTAGCCTTGCTTGTTCAGCTCTTCGGCCACGTCCTGGTTGGTCACGGAGCCGAACAGGCGGCCGTCCACGCCGGCCTTTTGCGTCAGCTTGACGGTGGAGCCGCTCAGCTTTTCGCCTTCGCCCTGGGCGGCTGCCAGCTTCTCGGCGGCGGCTTTTTCCAGTTCGGCGCGGCGGGCTTCGAATTCAGCCTTGGCAGCGGTGGTGGCACGGCGTGCGCGGCCGGTGGGGATCAGGAAGTTGCGGGCGTAACCGTCCTTGACTTTGACGATTTCGCCGAGGCCGCCGAGGTTAACGACCTTGTCGAGCAGGATGACTTGCATGGGAATCGTGCTCCTTAGATCTTGTGCTGGTCGGTGTAGGGCACCAGGGCCAGGAAGCGGGCACGCTTGATGGCGGTGTTGAGCTGGCGCTGGTAGATGGCACGCGTGCCGGTCAGGCGCGCGGGAATGATCTTGCCGTTCTCAGCGATGAAGTCGCGCAGGGTGTCGACGTCCTTGTAGTCGATCTCCTTCACGCCGGCGACGGTGAAGCGGCAAAAGCGCTTGCGCTTGAACAGCAGCGACTGGGTGTTGCGCTTGGGACGCTTGTCCTTGTTGAATTTCTTGAACGTGGCCATGGTTGGACCTCTTGAAAATTAATCTTGTTGGATTTCCTGGATGTGGAGTACCAGTCCCTTGCCTCCGCGCCCCGCGGCGACGAACCCCTTGAAGGTCCAGACGCTTGCCGGAGCCTGGCGGGCCAGCCGCTCGGCCAGCGTGCCGAAGGCGACGGCGCGGACGGTGGCTTTCACCTGGCGCCGCGCGCCGGCATCGTTTTGCACCGATTCATGCTCCAGCACCAGATCCAGCGCCGGCAGTCCGGCGGGGGTATGGCGCAGCAGCTGGATGTCGGCGAGCGCAGCCTTCAGGGTGAGCTGGTTTTCCACACCTCCTGGCGATCAGATGGCCGGGCGGCTCAACGCTCGCCGGCGGCAGCGGCTTCCGCCTGGCTGGCCTTGCGGGCTTCTTCGCGCTCGACGGTCTTCATCATGGAGGACGGGCCGGTCTCGGCCGTCTTCTTTTGCACCGTCAGGTGGCGCAGCACGGCGTCGTTGAACTTGAAGGCGTGCTCCAGTTCGGCCATCACGGCCTGGTCAGCCTCGATGTTCAGGCACAGGTAGTGGGCCTTGGCGAGCTTGTTGATCAGGTAGGCCAGCTGGCGGCGGCCCCAGTCTTCCACGCGGTGGATCTGGCCACCGCCGGCGGTGATCATGCCCTTGTAGCGCTCGAGCATGGCAGGAACCTGCTCGCTCTGATCCGGGTGGATCAACAGGATGATTTCGTAGTGACGCATGCACACTCCTTTTGGATAAAGCCACCTGCCGCGTCGCCCCGGGCATCCAGGGCATGCAGTGTGGCAAGGCAAAAAGCAAAACACGCGATTATAGCCAGCCGCTGCGCACCTGTACACTGCGCGCCGCTGCCAGCTGCTCGCCGGTTCGGGCTGCAGCCGCCCGTGGGAGGGCCGGCGCTTGAAATCCACGCCGCTGCACCCAAGTGCCGCGCGTCACCCTTTTTTTTCAGACATTTCCAAGAACAGCACACAGACATGTCCGATCAACCCCAATCCGCATCCTCACCCGAAGAAGTCGAAGCCGCCATGGCCGCCAACGCCGCCGACGAGCTGTCGCGCCTGCAGGCCGAGCTGGCCGAGCTGAAGGCCAAAAGCGCCGATCTGGCCGACCAGTACCTGCGCGCCAAGGCGGAGGCAGAGAATGCCCGTCGCCGCGCCGACGACGAAGTGGCCAAGGCGCGCAAGTTCGGCATCGAGTCGTTCGCCGAGAGCCTGCTGCCGGTGTGCGACAGCCTGGACGCCGCCCTGGCCATCGACAACGCCACGGCCGAGCAATTGCGCGAGGGCTCGGACGCCACGCTGCGCCAGCTGCTGAGCGCCCTGGAGCGCAACAAGGTGGTGGTGGTCAACCCCGAGCCGGGCGCCAAGTTCGACCCGCACCAGCACCAGGCCATCAGCGTGGTGCCGGCCGCGCAGGAGCCCAATACCGTCGTGGGAGTGCTGCAAAAGGGCTATTTGATTTCCGACCGCGTGCTGCGCCCGGCATTGGTCACTGTGGCCGCACCGCAATAAGCAAGCGATGCCCTCCGGCCTTTTTGCCCTGCGGCGCTTGAAGACCGGAAAGTTATCCACACGTAACGACTTATCCAGACACTTCAGATTTCACGGAGAAAAACATGGGAAAAATCATCGGCATTGACCTGGGCACCACCAACAGCTGCGTGGCCATCATGGAAGGCAACAACACGCGCGTGATCGAGAACAGCGAGGGCGCGCGCACCACGCCGTCCATCGTGGCCTACCAGGAAGACGGCGAGATCCTCGTCGGCGCCTCGGCCAAGCGCCAGGCCGTGACCAACCCCAAGAACACCATCTTCGCCGCCAAGCGCCTGATCGGCCGCCGCTTCGAAGAGCCCGAGGTGCAAAAGGACATCAACCTGATGCCCTACCAGATCGTCAAGGCCGACAACGGCGACGCCTGGGTGCAGGTGCGCAACGAAAAACTGGCCGCGCCGCAGATCAGCGCGGAAGTGCTGCGCAAGATGAAGAAGACCGCCGAGGATTACCTGGGCGAGCCCGTGACCGAGGCCGTGATCACCGTGCCGGCCTACTTCAACGACAGCCAGCGCCAGGCTACCAAGGACGCCGGCCGCATCGCCGGGCTGGAAGTCAAGCGCATCATCAATGAGCCCACCGCCGCGGCCCTGGCCTTCGGCCTGGACAAGCAGGACAAGGCCGACCGCAAAATTGCCGTGTATGACCTGGGCGGCGGTACGTTCGACGTCTCCATCATCGAGATCGCCGACGTCGATGGCGAGAAGCAGTTCGAAGTGCTGGCCACCAATGGCGACACCTTCCTGGGCGGCGAAGACTTCGACCAGCGCATCATCGACTACATCATCGGCGAGTTCAAAAAGGACCAAGGCGTGGACCTGTCCAAGGACGTGCTCGCCCTGCAGCGCCTGAAGGAAGCCGCCGAGAAGGCCAAGATCGAGCTGTCCAATAGCGCGCAGACCGACATCAACCTGCCCTACATCACGGCTGACGCCTCCGGTCCCAAGCACCTGAACATCAAGCTGACCCGCGCCAAGCTGGAAAGCCTGGTGGACGAGCTGATCGAGCGCACCATTGCGCCCTGCCGCACGGCCATCAAGGACGCCGGCATCAGTGTGTCCGACATCAATGACGTGATCCTGGTCGGCGGCATGACCCGCATGCCCAAGGTGCAGGACAAGGTCAAGGAGTTCTTCGGCAAGGAGCCGCGCAAGGACGTGAACCCTGACGAGGCCGTGGCCGTCGGCGCCGCCATCCAGGGCCAGGTGCTGTCGGGCGACCGCAAGGACGTGCTGCTGCTGGACGTCACCCCCCTGTCCCTGGGCATCGAGACCCTGGGCGGCGTGATGACCAAGATGATCACCAAGAACACTACCATCCCGACGAAGTTCGCGCAGACCTTCTCCACGGCCGACGACAACCAGCCGGCCGTGACCATCAAGGTGTTCCAGGGCGAGCGCGAGATCGCCAGCGGCAACAAGCTGCTGGGCGAGTTCAACCTGGAGGGCATCGCTCCCGCGCCGCGCGGCCTGCCCCAGATTGAGGTGACCTTCGACATCGACGCCAACGGCATCCTGCACGTGTCGGCCAAGGACAAGGGCACGGGCAAGGAGAACAAGATCACCATCAAGGCCAACTCCGGCCTGTCCGAGGACGAGATCCAGAAGATGGTGAAGGACGCCGAGCTGAACGCCGCCGACGACAAGAAGAAGCTGGATCTGGTGCAGTCGCGCAACCAGGGCGAGGCGGCCGTGCACTCGGTCACCAAGAGCCTGTCCGAGCACGGCGACAAGCTGGATGCCGGCGAGCGCGAGCCCATCGAAGCCGCCCTGAAGGCCTTGGAAGAAGCCCTCAAGGGTGAGGACAAGGCCGCCATCGACGACAAGACCACGGCCCTGATGACCGCCGCGCAAAAGCTGGGCGAGAAGATGTACGCCGCCGACGCGCAGGCGCAGGCCGCTGCCCAGCAGCAGCAACAAGGTGCCCCGGGCGCTGACGCCGGTGCCCAGCGCGGCGCCGCGCAGGACGACGACAACGTGGTCGACGCCGAAGTGAAGGAAGTCAAGAAGGACTGACGGCCACCCGGGCGGCGCCCACGCGCGCCGCCTCTTCCAATCCACCGCCGCGCCGGGCTCCGCAACGATTGAGGGGCTTTGCGCGGCGTTGCTGCACCCACCAGGCCTACAACGATGTCGAAGAGAGATTTTTACGAAATCCTGGGCGTTCCCAAGAACGCCTCGGATGACGAGCTGAAGAAAGCCTATCGCAAGCTCGCCATGAAGCACCACCCTGACCGCAACCAGGGTGACGCCGCCAAGAAGGCCGAAGAGTCCTTCAAGGAGGCCAAGGAAGCCTACGAAATCCTGTCCGACCCGCAAAAGCGCGCCGCCTACGACCAGTACGGCCACGCCGGGGTGGACCCCAACATGCGCGGCGGCATGGGCGGCGCTGAGGGCTTTGGCGGCTTTGCCGAGGCCTTTGGCGACATCTTCGGCGACATGTTCGGCGGCCAGCGCGGCGGCGCCCGCGGCGGCCGGCAGGTCTACCGCGGCAACGACCTGTCCTATGCCATGGAGATCACGCTGGAAGAAGCGGCCGCCGGCAAGGAAGCGCAGATCCGCATCCCCAGCTGGGAGTCCTGCGAGACCTGCCACGGCTCGGGCGCCAAGCCCGGCACCAGCGCCAAGACCTGCGGCACCTGCCAGGGCAGCGGCGCGGTGCAGATGCGCCAGGGCTTCTTCAGCGTGCAGCAGACCTGCCCGCACTGCCGCGGCACGGGCAAGATCATTCCCGAGCCCTGCACGACCTGCCATGGCCAGGGCCGCGTGAAGAAGCAAAAGACGCTGGAGGTGAAGATCCCCGCCGGCATCGACGACGACATGCGCATCCGCTCCACCGGCAACGGCGAGCCCGGCACCAACGGCGGGCCGCCCGGCGACCTGTACATCGAGATCCGCATCAAGAAGCACGACATCTTCGAGCGCGACGGCGACGACCTGCACTGCGAGGTGCCGGTCAGCTTCACCACCGCCGCCTTGGGCGGCGAGATCGAGGTGCCTACGCTTGCAGGCAAGGCCGCCATCGACATCCCCGAGGGCACGCAGGCCGGCAAGCAGTTCCGCCTGCGCGGCAAGGGCATCAAGGGCGTGCGCTCGTCCTATCCCGGCGACCTGTACTGCCACATCCTGGTGGAGACGCCCGTCAAGCTGACCGAATACCAGCGCAAGCTGCTGCGCGAATTCGACGAATCGCTGAAGAAGGGCGGCGCCAAGCACTCGCCCTCCACCGAGAGCTGGACGGACAAGCTCAAGAGCTTTTTCAGTTGACGGCCGGACACGAGTCGGCCACGCACAGCCCCTAGCGTCTGCCCGCAGGCCTGGGGGCTTTTTTTGCGCCTGGCGGGCGAGATGCACAGCCGTGGTTTGCTACTATTTTTATAGCTAATTTATAGATATAAAAACACACGCAGTCGCCCACCAGTCAAGCGCTGGCAGCTCCTGAATTTGATGCGATTTCTTGGAACTTCCACGGCCGCTGCGCTCATGGATACCCAGCCGCTCTGGATCAAACCCCAGCGTTTTCCTCAGGTTTAAAGCCCGGCGGTTGATGCAGGTCAGCGGCGCGCCGGCGGGCGCGGCCTAAGGTGCACGGCTTGTATGTGGCCGGGCGCACCGTCAGCCCCCAGGCCGCCTGCCAGGACCGACTGCCCGTGACTTCCACTCCCGCCCCTGCGCCCCAGGCGCCCTCGCCCGCCATCGCCCCCGAACTGGTCTGCCCCGCCGGCAGCCTGCCCGCACTGAAGGCCGCCATCGACCACGGCGCCGACTGCGTCTACCTGGGCCTGCGCGACGCCACCAACGCGCGCAACTTCGCCGGGCTGAACTTCGACGAGGCGGCCATACAGACCGGCATCGCCTACGCCCACGAGCGCGGCCGCAAGGTCCTGTTGGCGCTCAACACCTATCCGCAGGCGCGCGACCCCGCACCCTGGCGCGCGGCGCTGGACCGCGCCGCGCTGTGGGGCGTGGATGCCGTCATCCTGGCCGACCCGGGCCTGATGCGCTATGCCTGCGAGCGGCACCCACAGCTGCGCCTGCACCTGTCGGTGCAGGGCTCGGCCACCAACCACGACGCCATCAACTTCTATCGCCAGCAGTTCGGCATCCAGCGTGCCGTGCTGCCGCGCGTGCTGTCCATCGAGCAGGTGCGCCAGGTGGTGCAGCGCACGGATGTGGAAATCGAGGTCTTCGGCTTCGGCAGCTTGTGCGTGATGGTCGAGGGGCGCTGCGCCCTGTCGTCCTACGCCACCGGCGAGTCGCCCAACACCCACGGCGTGTGCTCGCCTGCCAAGGCCGTGCGCTGGCAGGAGACGCCTGCCGGCCTGGAGTCGCGCCTGAACGGCGTGCTCATCGACCGCTACGGGACGGGCGAGAACGCCGGCTACCCCACGCTGTGCAAGGGCCGCTTCGACGTGGGCGGCGAGACCAACTACTACGCCCTGGAAGAGCCCACCAGCCTGAACACCCTGGAGCTGCTGCCCCAGCTGGTGAAGATGGGCGTGCGCGCCTTCAAGATCGAAGGCCGTCAGCGCAGCCCTGCCTACGTGGCGCAGGTCACCAAGGTCTGGCGCGAGGCCATCGACCACTGCATGGCCCAGGGCCACCTGTACGCGCCCAAAACGGCCTGGATGGCCAGCCTGGACCAGGTGGCGGAGGGGCAGCAGCACACGCTGGGCGCCTACCACCGGCCCTGGAAATGACGGGCACCCCCCTGGGCGGCTGCGCGGCTTCCCCCTTCTCTCTACGCGCTGCGCGCTCCGGGAAGGGGGACGACACCAGCGCGGCGGGGCGGCCCTTGCGCGGCATCTGCTGGCCTGCCACGCGCCGGTGGCAAACGTTGCGCCTCTTACGCAGCATCGGCCGGCCTGCGGCGCGCCGCATGCACTGCACTACTTGAACATGGGAAATCCTGCGATGAAGCTAGCTTTAGGACCGCTGCAGTACTACTGGCCGCGCGAGACTGTCTTTGATTTCTACCAAGCCATGGCCGAGGCGCCGCTGGACATCGTCTACCTGGGCGAGACCGTCTGCTCGCGCCGGCACGAGCTGCGCCAGGACGACTGGCTGGACATCGCCCGCATGCTGCAGGACGCGGGCAAGCAGGCCGTGCTGTCCACCCAGGTGCTGCTGGAGTCCACCGCCGAGGTGGCGCAGATGCACAAGCTGGCGCGCAACGGCAGCTTCCTGGTGGAGGCCGGCGACATGGGCGCCGTGCACAACCTCACCGGCCGGCAGCCCTTCGTCGCCGGTGCGCAGCTCAACCTGTTCAACGCCGAGTCGGTGGCCTGGATGGCCGAGCTGGGCGCCTGCCGCTGGGTGGCGCCGGTAGAGATGTGCCGGGACGACCTGGCCGCGCTGCTGCAGCAGCGCCCCGCCGGGCTGCAGGTGGAGGTGTTCGCCTATGGCCGCCTGCCGCTGGCTTTCTCGTCGCGCTGCTTCACGGCGCGCCACTACAACCGGCCCAAGGACGACTGCGGCTTCGCCTGCCTGGAGCACCCCGACGGCCAGCTGCTGGCCACGCGCGAGGCCGAAGCCTTCTTGGTGCTCAACGGCACGCAGACCCAGTCGGCGCGCGTGCACAGCCTGCTGGGCGAAATCCCGCAACTGCAGGCGCTGGGCGTGGACGTGCTGCGCCTGAGCCCGCAGTCCAGCGGCATGCAGCAAGTGATCGCCGCCTTCGATGCCGCGCGCCGCAGCGGCCAGGCCGCGCCGGCGACGAGCCTGCGCCCCTTCATGCCCGAGGCGCCGTGCAACGGCTACTGGCACGGCCGACCGGGCCTGGAGCTGGTCTCCTCCGCCGCCGCCTGAACGCCTTTTGTCCCCTTTTTTAGTCGAGCTCCGCCATGCAAGCCCTGCCCCCGCCCTACACCCTGCCCCGCCCCGTGGGCGCCGCCCTGTCGCGCCTGCCGGCGTACCCGGGCTCGGTGCTGCTGGTGGCGGCCATCAACCTGGCGCTGGCGCGCCACCTGCCGCAGGACGTGCACGCGCTGCTGGCGGGCAAGCGCCTGTCGATCCGCGTGCGCGACGCGGGCGTGGCGTTTGACTTCACCTGCACCGGTCAGCGCTTTATGCCCAGCGCGCCGCAGGCTGCGCCCGACCTGGCCATCAGCGCCAATGCGCAGGACTTCGTGCTGCTGGCCCAGCGCCGCCAGGACCCGGACACGCTGTTCTTCAGCCGCCGCCTGGTGATGGAGGGCGACACCGAGCTGGGCCTGGTGGTCAAGAACGCCCTGGACGCGCTGGAGCTGCCTGTGCTGGACCCGCGCCACTGGTCGCCGCGCGCCGTGCTGGAGCGCCGCGCCCCCGAGCTGGCGCGCCGCCTGCCGCGCCTGCCCTCGCTGTCGGCAGTGTTCGGAGCGCGGCCATGAGTGCCGACGCAGACGAGGGCGACGCCCCGCTGCCGCTGGTCTACTCCTGCTCCGGCTGCTCCAGCGCCGCGCAGCTGGCCAACCACGTGGCCGTGCAGATGGACCGGCGCGGCGTGGCCGAGATGTCGTGCATCGCCGGCGTGGGCGGCGATGTGCCCAAGCTGGTCAAGCTGGCCAAGAGCGGCCGCGACATCATCGCCCTGGACGGCTGCCCGCTGGTCTGCGTGAAGAGCAGCCTGGCGCGCCACGGCGTTGCCCCCGCGCGCCACTACCGCCTGCACGAGCGCGGCGTGAAAAAGCGCACCCACCAGGACTTCGACCCGCAGCAGGCGGCCGAGGTGCTGGCCCACATCGAGGCCGACCTGCAGGCCCACCCTTTAGGAACCGTCCATGACGAGCAGCGCTGAACCGCGCCGCATCATCGTCGGCATCTCGGGCGCCAGCGGCGCTGTGTATGGCGCGCGCCTGCTGCAGGTGCTGCGCGAGCTGCCCGCCGTGGAAAGCCACCTGGTCGTCTCCGGCGCCGGCTGGCGCAACCTGCAGCACGAGCTGGACCTGGAGCCGCCCGCCGTGCGCGCCCTGGCCGACGTGGTGCACGACCTGGACAACGTGGGCGCCAGCATCGCCAGCGGCTCGTTCGCCGCCCACGCCATGGTGGTGGCGCCGTGCTCCATGCGCACGCTGGCGGCCATCGCCCACGGCCTGGCGGACAACCTGCTCACGCGCGCGGCCGACGTCACGCTCAAAGAGCGCCGCCGCCTGGTGCTGCTGGCGCGCGAGTCGCCCCTGCACCTGGTGCACCTGCGCAACATGGCCACGGTGACCGAGATGGGCGCCATCGTCTGCCCGCCCATGCCCGCCTTCTACCAGCGCCCCACCAGCGTGGGCGAGGTGGTGGACCACAGCGTGGCCCGCGTGCTGGACCTGCTGGGCCTGGCGCACGAGCTGGCGCCGCGCTGGCAGGGCCTGCCGCCCGTGGGCGCGGCGGCCTACTCCTGAATTGATAGCTGCCAACGCTTTCTGCATAAGCGCTGGAGCCGTATTTCACTCATAACCCCAAAAGCATGCCCTACGACGACCTGCGCGGCTTTCTGGCCCAACTGGAGGCCGGCGGCGAGCTGCGCCGCATCGCCGCGCCGGTCTCGCCCCACCTGGAGATGACGGCGCTGAGCGACCGCGTGCTGCGCGCTGGCGGCCCGGCCCTCTTGTTCGAGCGCCCCACCGGCCACGCCATGCCGGTGCTGACCAACCTGTTCGGCACGCCGGCGCGCGTGGCCCGGGCGCTGGGCGTGGCCGGCTTGCCCGAGATACGCGCCCTGGGCGAGGTGCTGGCGCAGCTCAAGGAGCCCGAGCCGCCGCGCGGCATGCGCGAGCTGTGGGGTCGGCGCGACCTGCTCAAGACGCTGTGGAGCATGGCCCCGGCCGTGGTGCGCCGCCCGCCCTGCCAGCAGATCGTGCAGGAGGGCAGCGACGTGGACCTGCACCAGCTGCCCATCCAGCACTGCTGGCCGGGCGACGTGGCGCCGCTCGTCACCTGGGGCCTGACCATCACGCGCGGACCGGACAAGCCGCGGCAGAACCTGGGGATCTACCGCCAGCAACTGCTGTCCAGAAACGAGCTGATCGTGCGCTGGCTGGCGCACCGCGGCGGCGCGCTGGACTTTGCCGAGCACTGCCGCCGGCACCCCGGTCAGCCCTACCCGGTGGCCGTGGCTATCGGTGCGGACCCGGCCACCCTGCTTGGCGCCGTCACGCCCGTGCCCGACAGCCTGTCCGAATACCAGTTCGCCGGCCTGCTGCGCGGCGCGCGCACCGAGGTGGCCGCCGCCATCGGTGTGCCACTGCAAGTGCCGGCGCGCGCCGAGATCGTGCTGGAGGGCCACATCCACCCCGACGCGGATCACGCCAGCGGCTGGCGCCATGCTTGGGAAGGCCCCTACGGCGACCACACCGGCTACTACAACGAGCGCGCCGAATTCCCCGTGCTGACGGTGGAGCGCATCACCCGGCGCGAGGGCGCGCTGTACCACAGCACCTATACGGCCAAGCCACCCGACGAGCCGGCCATGCTGGGACTGGCGCTGGGCGAGCTGTTCGTGCCGCTGATCCAGCGCGCCTTTCCCGAGATCCTGGACTTCTACCTGCCGCCCGAGGCCTGCAGCTACCGCCTGGCCGTGGTGCGCATCAAAAAGGCCTACGCCGGCCACGCGCGGCGCGTGATGATGGGCGTGTGGAGTCACCTGAGGCAGTTCCTGTACACCAAGTTCATCATCGTCGTGGACGAGGACGTGGACGCGCGTAATTGGTCCGACGTGCTGTGGGCCATGACCACGCGCATGGACCCGGTGCGCGACACCATGCTGGTGGAGAACACGCCCATCGACTACCTGGACTTCGCCTCGCCCGTGGCCGGCCTGGGCAGCAAGATGGGGCTGGACGCCACCAACAAGTGGCCCGGTGAGACCCAGCGCGAGTGGGGCCGCCCCATGGCCATGGACGCGGCGGTGAGTCGCCGCATGGACGCGCTGGCCGAAGAGCTTGGACTGTGAGAGCGAGGTGCTGCGCTGGACGTTGAGCGATCGCAAAGACCTCGGCCCTCCGGGCACAGCCCGCCAACGGACAGCTGCTACGCTAGGCCAGCCATCGACCACGGGAGAGCGCCCATGAGCGTCAGCATCACCTTCCTCGGCGGTGCCGGCACCGTCACCGGCTCCAAGTACCTCGTGCGCCACGGCGGCCAGGCGCTGCTCGTGGACTGCGGGCTGTTCCAGGGCTACAAGTTGCTGCGCCAGCGCAACTGGCGGCCGCTGCCGGTGGCGCCGTACGAGATCGACGCCGTGCTGCTCACCCACGCCCACCTGGACCATTCGGGCTATCTGCCGCTGCTGGCCACGGGCGGCTTCGGCGGGCCCGTCTTCTGTACCCCCGGCACGCGCGAGCTGTGCGCCATCCTGCTGCCCGACAGTGGCCACCTGCAGGAGGAAGAGGCGGCCTACCTCAACCGCCACCACCTGAGCAAGCACGAGCCCGCGCTGCCGATGTACACGCGCCTGGACGCGCAGCACAGCCTGGCGCTGCTGCGCACGCAGCCCGCACACACATCCTTCGAGCCCCTGCCCGGCTGGCGCGCCACGTTCACGCGTGCCGGCCACATCCTGGGCGCGGCCAGCATCCTGCTGGAGGTGGCCGGGCGGCGCATCCTGTTCTCGGGCGACCTGGGCCGCCCCGACGACCTGCTGATGCGCGCCCCCGACGCGCCGCCGGACGCCGATACGGTGCTCGTCGAATCGACCTACGGCGACCGCAGCCACCCGCCGGGATCGGTGCTGGACGAGCTGGGCCCGGCCCTGGCGCGCCTGGCCGCGCGCGGCGGGGTGGCCGTGGTGCCGGTCTTCGCCGTGGGGCGGGCGCAAGCGGTGCTGCACGCCATCGCCCAGCTGAAAGCGCGCGGCGATCTGCCGGCGCGCCTGCCCGTGTACCTGGACAGCCCCATGGCCGTGAGCACCACCGAACTGTTCGAGGCCCACGTGGGCGAGCACAGGCTGAGCCGCGCCGACCTGCACGCCATGGCGCGCGGCACCACGCTGGTGCACAGCGTGGAGGAGTCCAAGGCCCTGGCGCGCCTGCACGGGCCGCGCATCATCCTGTCTGCCAGCGGCATGGCCACGGGCGGGCGCGTGCTGCACCACCTGCAGCTGCACGCGGGCGACCATCGCAACATGATCGTGCTGACCGGCCACCAGGCCGGCGGCACGCGCGGCGCGCGCATCGCCAAAGCCGAGAAGAGCATCCGCATCCTCGGGCGCGAGGTGGAAATACGCGCCGAAGTGGTGCAGCTGGCCACGGCATCGGCCCATGCCGACGGCAGCCAGGTACTGGACTGGCTGCGCGCCATGCCCGCCACGCCGCGCCGCGTGTACGCGGTGCATGGCGAGCTGCCCGCGGCCGACATGCTGCGCCAGCGCATCGAGCGCGAGCTGGGCTGGCCCGCCGAGGTGCCGGAGCACGGCGACACCGTGACGCTGTAGAGATCCAGTCAAAACAGGCTCCAGCGCTTATGCAGCAAGCGCTGGCAGCTCTTCCTTTTGTAGCAACCCACTTCGACCGCACGCCTGGCGACAGGCACCCATCGCGGTTAACGATGGCTAAAACGCCATACACAGGGGACAATGCAGGCCTTGCTTCTCCAAACGAGAAGCCCAGATACCCCTGATGAAAAGCTCCGAGCGCAGTTTTGCGCGCCGTATCGACCTGACCTCATTGCAGCTGTTCGTCGCCGTCTGCGAACTGGGCAGCATCGGCCGCGCGGCGCAGCAGGAGTTCATTGCCGCCTCGGCCGTGAGCAAGCGGCTGTCGGACCTGGAGGCTGCCGTGGGCACGGCGCTCTTGTACCGCCACAGCCGCGGCGTGACGCTGACGCCTGCCGGCGAGAGCCTGCTGCACCACGCGCGCAACGTGCTGTTCGGGCTGGAGCGCATGCAGGGCGAGCTGTCCGAATACGCCGGCGGTGTGCGCGGCCACGTGCGTGTGCACGCCAACATCTCGGCCATCGTGCAGTTTCTGCCTGAGGACCTGGGCGCCTTTGCCCGCACCCACAGCCAGATCAAGATCGACCTGCAGGAGCACCTGTCGCCCGCCGTGCTGCACGCCGTGCGCGAGGGCGCCGCCGATCTGGGCATCTGCCACATCCCCGCCGCCGTGGCCGAGCACGGCCTGCAGGGCCGCACCTACCGCGTGGACGAGCTGGTGGTCGTCGTGCCGCAGGGCCACTCGCTGGCCGGACGCGAGACGCTGGGTTTTGGCGACGTGCTGCAGTGCGACATCGTCGGCCTGCATGCCGGCAGCTCCATCAGCCTGGCCATGCGCGCCGCCGCCGCGCAGGCCGGCCTGCCGCTGCGCCAGCGCATCCAGGTCACCGGGCTGGACGCCATGTGCCGCATGATCGACAACGGCCTGGGCGTGGGCCTGGTGCCCGGCCGGGCCTTTGCGCTGCTGCAGGGCGTGGGCCGGCTGGCGGCCGTGCCGCTCGACGAACCCTGGGCGCGGCGCGAGCTGGCGCTGGTGGCGCGCGACTTCGCCGCCCTGCCCGTCACCGCCCGACTGCTGGCCGAGCACCTGGCGCCGGCGGCGGCGGCTTCCTAGAATTTCCCTACCCATCCCCAACCCACGAGACGAGACCGCCATGGGACGCACCCTGTACGACAAGATCTTCGACGAGCACGTCGTCCACACCGAAGAGGACGGCACGGCCGTGCTCTACATCGACCGGCACCTGGTGCACGAGGTCACCAGCCCGCAGGCCTTCGAGGGCCTGCGCGAGGCGGGCCGCAAGGTCTGGCGCACCAGCTCCATCGTCGCCACGGCCGACCACAACACGCCCACCACGGGCTGGGAGCGGGGCTATGACGGCATCGCCGACCCCATCAGCCGCGAGCAGATCGTCACGCTGGACAAGAACATCGCCGAGCACGGCGCGGCCGCGTTCTTCCCGTTCATGAGCCGGCGCCAGGGCATCGTGCACGTCATCGGCCCGGAAAACGGCGCCACGCTGCCGGGCATGACCGTCGTCTGCGGCGACAGCCACACCAGCACCCACGGCGCGTTCGGCGCGCTGGCCCACGGCATCGGCACGTCCGAAGTCGAGCACGTCATGGCCACCCAGACGCTGCTGGCCAAGAAGGCCAAGAACATGCTGGTCAGAGTGGATGGCCGCGCCGCGCCCGGCATCACCGCCAAGGACATCGTGCTGGCCATCATCGGCAAGATCGGCACGGCCGGCGGCACGGGCTACACCATCGAGTTCGCCGGCCAGGCGATCCGCGACCTGTCCATGGAAGGCCGCATGACGGTCTGCAACATGGCTATCGAGGCCGGCGCCCGCGCCGGCCTGGTGGCCGTGGACGACAAGACCATCGAGTACGTGCGCGGCCGGCCGCTGGCGCCCACCGGCCTGGAATGGGACCAGGCCGTCGCCTATTGGAAGACGCTGCACTCCGATGCGGATGCGAAGTTCGACGCCGTGGTCGAGCTGCGTGCCGAGGACATCGTGCCCCAGGTCACCTGGGGCACCAGCCCCGAGATGGTGCTGGGCGTGGACGCGCGCGTGCCCGACCCCGACAAGGAAAAGGACGCCACGAAGCGCGGCGCCATGGAGCGCGCGCTGACCTACATGAATCTGCAGCCCGGCAAGCCCATTCAAGACATCTTCGTGGACAAGGTCTTCATCGGCAGCTGCACCAACAGCCGCATCGAGGACATGCGCGAGGCCGCCGCCGTGGTCCGCAGGCTGGGCCGCAAGGTGGCGCCCAGCGTCAAGCTGGCCATGGTCGTGCCGGGCTCGGGCCTGGTCAAGGAGCAGGCCGAGGCCGAAGGTCTGGACAAGATCTTCGAGGCCGCCGGCTTCGAGTGGCGCGAGCCGGGCTGCTCCATGTGCCTGGCCATGAACGCCGACCGGCTGGAGCCGGGCGAGCGCTGCGCCTCCACCTCCAACCGCAACTTCGAAGGCCGCCAGGGCGCGGGCGGGCGCACCCACCTGGTCAGCCCGGCCATGGCGGCAGCCGCCGCCGTCCACGGCCATTTCGTCGATATCCGCCAATTCGCCTGACTCAACCCACCTGATCGGAGAACCACCATGAAAGCTCTGAACTCCTTGCTGCTGGCCGGCTTTGCCACCGCCGCCCTCGCCGGCTGCAACACCTGGACGGCCGTCAAGCAGGACGCGCGCGACGTGGGCCAGACGGCCGGCCGCGGCATCGAGCGTGCGGGCCAGGCCACCGGCCGCGGGCTGGAGAAGGCCGGCGACGCCACCGGGCGCGGCATCGAGAAAGCCGGCGAGAAGATCCAGGAAATTTCCAAGTAAGCCAGTCCCCATGCAGCAATTCACCATTCACAAGGGCCTGGTCGCCCCCATGGACCGCGAGAACGTCGACACCGACGCCATCATCCCCAAGCAGTTCCTGAAATCGATCAAGAAGACCGGTTTCGGCCCCAACCTGTTCGACGAGTGGCGTTACCTGGACAAGGGCGAGCCCGGCGTGCCGCAAGAGCAGCGCAAGCCCAACCCCGACTTCGTGCTGAACCAGCCGCGCTACCAAGGCGCCAGCATCCTGCTGGCGCGGCAGAACTTCGGCTGCGGGTCCAGCCGCGAGCATGCGCCCTGGGCGCTGGCGCAGTACGGCTTTCGCACCATCATTGCGCCCAGCTTCGCCGACATCTTCTTCAACAACTGCTTCAAGAACGGCCTGCTGCCCATCGTGCTGCCTGAAGCGACGGTGGACCGCCTGTTCAGCGAGGTCTTCGCCTTCCCCGGCTACGAGCTGACGGTGGACCTGGAGCGCCAGGTCATCGTGCAGCCGCAGGGCCAGGAGATCCCGTTCGAGGTCAACGCCTTCCGCAAGTACTGCCTGCTGGGCGGCTACGACGACATCGGCCTGACGCTGCGCCATAAGGACAAGATCGCCGCCTTCGAGGCCGAGCGCCTGGCCACCAAGCCCTGGCTGGCGCATACCATGGCCTCGTGAGGCATTTCAAGCAAAAACAGCCTCAAACGCTTGCTGGGCAAGCGCGGGCAGCTATCAGTCAGAGAGTAAACAAGCATGAAGATCGCAGTCCTGCCGGGTGACGGCATCGGCCCAGAAATCATCGCCGAGGCCGTCAAGGTGCTCGACGCCCTGCAACTGGGCCTGGAAATGCAGACCGCCCCCGTGGGCGGCGCCGCCTACGAGGCCGCCGGCCACCCGCTGCCCGAGTCCACCCTGAATTTGGCGCGCCAGTCCGACGCCATCCTGTTCGGCGCCGTGGGCGACTGGAAGTACGACACCCTGGACCGCCCGCTGCGCCCCGAGCAGGCCATCCTGGGCCTGCGCAAGCACCTGGGCCTGTTCGCCAACTTCCGTCCGGCCATCTGCTACGAGCAGCTGGTGGGCGCGAGCAGCCTCAAGCCCGAGCTGGTGGCGGGCCTGGACATCCTCATCATCCGCGAGCTGACGGGCGACATCTACTTCGGCCAGCCGCGCGGCCGCCGCACCGCCGCAGACGGGCACTTTCCCGGCGCTGAAGAGGCCTTCGACACCATGCGCTACTCGCGCCCGGAGATCGAGCGCATCGCCCGCGTGGCCTTCGAGGCCGCGCGCAAGCGCAATAAGAAGGTGACCAGCGTGGACAAGGCCAACGTGCTGGAGACCTTCCAGTTCTGGAAGGACGTGGTCACCGAGGTGCACAAGGACTATCCGGACGTGCAGCTGGAGCACATGTACGTGGACAACGCCGCCATGCAGCTGGTCAAGGCGCCCAAGGCCTTCGACGTGATCGTCACCGGCAACATGTTCGGCGACATCCTGTCCGACGAAGCCTCCATGCTCACCGGCTCCATCGGCATGCTGCCTTCCGCATCGCTGAACGACAAGAAGCAGGGCCTGTACGAGCCCAGCCACGGCAGCGCGCCGGACATCGCCGGCAAGGGCGTGGCCAACCCGCTGGCCACCATCCTGTCGGCAGCCATGATGCTGCGCTTCAGCCTGAACCAGGCGGCAGCCGCCGACCGCATCGAGAGCGCGGTCAAGCAGGTGCTGGCCGACGGCCTGCGCACGCCCGACATCTACAGCGCAGGCACCACCAAGGTGGGCACCGCGCAAATGGGCGACGCCGTCGTCAACGCCTTGCGCTGAACGCGCGTTGTCCCCTGAGGGAAGCGGCAGGAATGCCGCTTCCTCTACAATGATCCGCGATGTTTGCCGCCCGCCCCCTCCCCCTGAACCGCCTGCCCGCAGGCCTGGGCGAGCGCGCCATCCGCATCACCTCCACCAAAACCACGACCATTAAGGGCTGACCCAGTCCCGGTATCGTCGTGCGCCCTCCCTGGCCAGACGAGCCGGGGCCGGAGAAACAGCCGCCGGTCGCGTGCGTACTGTTTTCTTAACTTCTGAAGGGCGATTGAAATGAGCAAGCAACTGGTAGGCCTCGTCGGCTGGCGCGGCATGGTCGGCTCCGTGCTGATGGACCGCATGCAGGCCGAGGGCGACTTCGAGCTGATCGAGCCGGTCTTCTTCTCCACCTCCAATGCGGGCGGCAAGGCACCCGCCATGGCACGCACGCACACCCAGCTCAAGGACGCGAACGACGTTGCCGAGCTGTCCAAGTGCGACATCGTCATTACCTGCCAAGGCGGCGACTACACCAAGGAAGTGTTCCCCCAGCTGCGTGCCAGCGGCTGGAATGGCCACTGGATCGACGCCGCCAGCGCGCTGCGCATGGAGGCTGACGCCGTCATCGTGCTGGACCCGGTCAACGAGGGCCTCATCAAGACCAAGCTCGCCGCGGGCGGCAGGAACTGGATCGGCGGCAATTGCACCAATTCCATCCTGCTGATGGGCCTGGCCGGGCTGTTCAAGGCCGACGTGGTCGAGTGGGTCAGCTCCATGACCTACCAGGCGGCCTCCGGCGGCGGCGCCAACCACATGCGCGAGCTGCTCAAGGGCATGGGCGTGATCCACGGCGCCGTGGCCGATGCGCTGGCCACGCCCGCCTCGGCCATTCTGGACATCGACCGCAAGGTCGCCCAGACCATCCGCGAGGACGTGCCCACCGAATTCTTCGGCGCGCCCCTGGCCGGCGGCCTGATCCCCTGGATCGACGCGCAGCTGGACAACGGACAGTCCAAGGAAGAGTGGAAGGGCCAGGCCGAGGTCAACAAGATCCTGGGCACGGCTGATCCCATTCCGGTCGACGGCCTGTGCGTGCGCATCGGCGCCATGCGCTGCCACTCGCTGGCGCTGACCCTCAAGCTCAAGCGCGATGTGCCTCTGGCCGAGATCGAGACCCTGATCCGGGGCGGCAACCCCTGGGTGAAGTTCGTGGCCAACGAGCGCGCGCTGACGGTGAAGGAACTCACCCCCGCCGCCATCACCGGCGGCCTGGAAGTCGGCGTAGGCCGGGTGCGCAAGCTGAACATGGGGCCCGAATACGTCTCGGCCTTCGTGATCGGCGACCAGTTGCTGTGGGGCGCCGCCGAGCCGCTGCGCCGCATGCTGCGCATCCTGCTGCAGCCCTGATCGGGCCATGACCGGCGGCCCTGCGCCTGCCGCGGGGGCGCGCAACGTATGGATACGCGCTGTTACCGTACGTTGTCCCGCACCAACATGAAAAACGGCTTTCCCTCCCTTTCCCCAGGGGCGGGAAAGCCCACGCACCCCGTTAGCTTGTCAGTGCAAACTGTTGCTGATATGGTGCTTTTTACATGTATTCACGCGCCGGCGCGGCCCCTGAAATGACCATAACAAACCCGCCTCTCCCGGCAATCTCCCCTCTTCGACCCGTTGCACCCATGCGTCGCTGGAAATTCTCTGCCTTGGCCACGGCGGCCATCTTGTCCGCCGGCCTGTACGCCACCGAGGCCAGCGCCCTTGCCCTGGGACGCCTGAATGTGCAATCCGCGCTGGGCGAACCCTTGCGCGCCGAGATCGACCTGCCGCAAATCACGCCGGCCGAGGCCGAGTCGCTGCGCGTGGCGCCGGCCAGCCCCGAGGTGTTCCGCGCCCAGGGCATGGAATATTCCTCCGCCGCGCACACCGTGCGTGTGCAGCTGCAGCGCCGCCCTGACGGGTCCATGGTGCTGCGCCTGAGCAGCACCCAGCCCATTAACGATCCCTTCGTGGATCTGGTCATCGACGCCAACTGGAGTTCGGGCCACATCGTGCGCAGCTACACCATGCTGCTGGACCCGCCCTCGCTGCGCCGCCCGCCCGCTGCCGTGACGGCCGCTCCCCAGGTACAGGCCCCGCGCACTCCTGCCCCCGCTCCCATCGCGCAGCGCGCCCAGCCGGCGGCACCCGCTGTAGCCGCTCCCGTGTCGGTACGCCCGCCGGCTGCCGCCCCCGCCGCCGCACCTGCTGCAACCGCCGAGGGCGCTGAAGTGACCGTGCGCGCTGGCGACACTGCCGGCCGCATCGCCAGTGCCCATCGCCCGTCCGGTGTGTCGCTGGACCAGATGCTGGTCGCACTGATGCGCGCCAACCCCGATGCCTTCATCGGCGGCAACGTCAACCGTCTGCGTGCCGGCGCGGTGCTGCAAATGCCCAGCCAGAGCGATGCCCAGGCCACGCCCCCGGCCGAGGCCCGCCGCATCGTTACCGCGCAAAGCCGCGACTTCAACGAATTCCGCCGTCGTCTGGCCGATGCCGCCCCCGCCGCCCAGGTGGCGGCGGCCGAGCGCTCCGCCAGCGGCAAGGTGCAGACCCAGGTCGAGGACAAGGCCCCCACGGGCACCACTCCCGACAAGCTGACCCTGTCCAAGGGCGCTGCCAACACCGCCAAGGCCGACGAGCAGCTGGCGCGCGAGCGGCAGGCGGACCAGAACGCAGCCCGCATGGCCGAGCTGTCCAAGAACATCTCCGAGCTCAACCAGCTGGGCAGCGCCAGTGCTGCGGCCGGTGGCGGCACGGCTCCGCAGGGCCCTGCACCGGGCATCAACGTGCCCGCCCCGGCAGGCCTGCCGGCCTCGGCCGCCGCTGCGGATGAGGCGACGCCCACACCTGCGCCGGCCCAGCCGGTGGCCTCTGCTGCCGACGTTGCCGCACCTGCCGCCTCGGCAGACGCGGTCGCACCGGCCGCGGGCGAGGCCTCCGCCCCGGCCGAGCAGGCGTCCGCGCCTGAGCCTGATCCGGCACCCGCTCCCGCACCCAAGCCTGCGCCGGCGCCACCTCCGGCATACGAAGAACCCAGCTTCTTTGACTCTCTGACCGGCGATCCGCTGATGGCCGGCGGCGCGCTGGCCATCGTGCTGCTGCTGCTCGGCTACGGCGGCTGGCGCGTGGTGCAAAAGCGCCGCAACGACGCCCCCGTGGACAGCTCCTTCATGGAAAGCCGGTTGACGCCCGACTCCTTCTTCGGCGCCAGCGGCGGGCAGCGCGTGGACACGGCCAACAGCGAGCTGACCACCGGCTCATCCTCCATGACCTATTCGCCCAGCCAGCTCGATGCCGGTGGCGACGTAGATCCCGTGGCCGAGGCCGACGTGTACCTGGCCTATGGCCGCGACCTGCAGGCCGAGGAAATCCTCAAGGAAGCGCAGCGCCACTACCCGGATCGCGTCTCCATCCCCGCCAAGCTGGCCGAGATCTACGCCAAGCGCCAGGACCACCGCGCCCTGGCCGCCGCGGCCGGTGACGTGCTGCGCCTGACCAACGGCCAGGGCCCGGACTGGACGCGCGTGTCCGACCTGGGCCGCACGCTGGACCCGGACAACAGCCTGTACCAGCCCGGCGCACACGCCGGCGCCTTGGGCATCGGTGCGGCAGCCGCCGGCGCCGCCGCTGCGGGCGTCGCAGCCAGCAGCTTCGCCAGCACCCTGGAGCAGGAAGACCGCCGGATCGATCCCGCGCCCGAGTCCGTGCTGCCCGACCTGGACCTGGATCTGGATCTGGATCTGCATGAGGCACCTCCGGCCCCTTCCGAGCCCAGCACCTTCGCCGCCGCGGCCGCCAGTCTGAATGCACAGCCTCCCGTCGCCCCGGCCCCGGCTGCCAGCGCCATCCCCGAGCTGCCGGACATGGACCTGACCGCCCCCCCTCTACCAGGTGGCGAGTGGGAAGCTTCAGCCCCTGCCCCGATCGAGTTCTCGCTGCCGGCCGCCAGTGCCCTGCCGACCGAGCCTTCGCCGCTGGACCTGGACGACGCCGGCCTGTCACTGATGGACTCTGCCAGCGCGCCTCTGGCTGCCGAGCCGGAGTCCACGACCGCCGCCTCCACCCTGGAATTTGACCTGGGCGACCTGTCGCTGGACTTGGGCTCCACGGGCAACGCAGAGACCCCCACCATGGCCCAGCCGCTGAGCCATGCCGCCGACGCGCTGCCCGAAGACCCGCTGGCCACCAAGCTGGCGCTGGCCGAAGAGTTCAACACCATCGGCGACAGCGAGGGCGCCCGTGCCTTGGTCGAAGAGGTCATTGCAGAATCCTCGGGCGACCTGAAGGTCCGCGCCCAGCGCTTGCTGGCCAAGCTGTCCTGATGGCCGCATCGCCGTGTGCGCGCGGCGCCAGCCGCGCCACCGGCCGGAGGGTGCCCCGATGAGGATGGCGCTTGGCTTGAGCTACTACGGCCAGGCCTACAGCGGCTGGCAGAGCCAGCCGGGCGGCAACACCGTGCAGGACCACTTGGAGGCGGCCCTGGCCCGCTTCGCCACCCAGCCCGTGCATACCCTGTGCGCCGGCCGCACGGATGCCGGCGTGCACGGCCTGATGCAGGTGGTGCACTTCGACACCCTACTGAAGCGAGAGCCGTTTTCCTGGGTGCGCGGCACGAATACCTTTCTGCCGCCAGGCATCGCCGTGCAATGGGCACAAGCGGTGCCCGACAGCTTTCATGCGCGCGCCAGCGCTATCGGCCGGCGTTATGCCTACGTGCTGTTGCAGTCCAGCGTGCGGCCCAGCGTGGAAGCGGGCCGCGTCGGCTGGGTGTTTCGTCCGCTGGACGGGGCGGCGATGCAGCAGGCCGCCCAGCATTTGCTGGGCGAGCACGACTTCACTTCCTTTCGCGCCAGCTCCTGCCAAGCCCATACGCCGGTCAAGACCCTGCGCCGCATCGACATTTCGCGCCGCAGCCTGGACGATGAGTCAGCCAAAGAACTGCACGGCGTCGTGCCCTGCTACTGGCGCTTCGAATTCGACGGCAGCGCCTTCCTGCACCACATGATTCGCAACATCATGGGCTGCTTGGTGATGGTCGGCCAGGGGCTCAAGCCGCCGGAATGGATGGGTGAAGTGCTGCAGGCCCGCTCGCGCGATGCCGCCGCACCGACTTTTTCGCCCGATGGGCTGTATTTCCTGGGCCCTCAGTACGACCCAGCCTGGGGCCTGCCCACGCGGACCGCTGCGTATGATTGGCTGCCATGAGCAGCAGCAATCTCCTTTCCGCGCCTGCGCGCACCCGAGTGAAGATCTGCGGCCTGACGCGCGAGCAGGACGTGGATGCGGCGGTGGACGCCGGCGCCGATGCCGTCGGCTTCGTGCTGTATGCGAAAAGCCCGCGCGCCGTGACGCCCGCACGCGCCGCCCAGCTGGCCGCCCGGCTGCCGCCCTTCGTCACGCCGGTGCTGCTGTTCGTCAACGCGCCTGCTACCGAAGTAATAGCTGCCAGCGCAAGAGTGGCGGGCGCTTGCGTGCAATTTCATGGTGATGAATCGCCCGAGGAATGCCTGCGCGCCACCGACGGCGGGCGCATTCCGTTTCTGCGCGCCGCACGCATACCCCTGGGGGCCGAGGGTGCGCGCTTTCCCCTCGTAGAATACGCAAGGCAATATTCCCACGCCCGCGCCATCCTGCTCGACGCCCTGGTCGAGGGCTATGGCGGTGGCGGCAAGGCATTCCATTGGTCACTTCTTCCAACAAGCGCCGACTCTCACCTCGTTTTGTCTGGTGGACTCACGCCTGCAAACGTGACCGATGGCATTGCGCAGGTGCGGCCGCGGTGCAAGACGCTCGCGGTTGACGTCAGCTCCGGCGTAGAAGCCACAGGCCCCGATGGCCTGGCCCTAAAGGGCATCAAGGACGCCGGCAAGATCCAACGCTTCATCGCCGCCGTGCGGGCGGCCGATGCGGCACCTGCCATTCTTTCTTCATAAATGTCCGACTACCAGCAACCCGATGCATCGGGCCATTTCGGCCCCTATGGCGGCAGCTTCGTCAGCGAGACGCTGACGCACGCCATTCAAGAGCTGCGCGACGCCTACGCGCGCTACCAGAACGACCCCGAGTTCCAGGCGGAATTCCGCTACGAGCTGGCGCACTTCGTGGGCCGGCCCTCCCCGGTCTACCACGCCGCGCGCACCAGCCGCGAGCTGGGTGGAGCGCAGATCTACCTCAAGCGCGAGGATCTCAACCACACCGGCGCGCACAAGATCAACAACGTGATCGGCCAGGCCATGCTCGCCAAGCGCATGGGCAAGCCGCGCATCATCGCCGAGACCGGCGCCGGCCAGCACGGCGTGGCCACGGCCACCATCTGCGCCCGCTACGGCCTGGAATGCGTGGTCTACATGGGCGCCGAGGACGTCAAGCGCCAAAGCCCCAACGTCTATCGCATGAAGCTGCTGGGCGCCACCGTGGTGCCGGTCGAATCCGGCAGCCGCACGCTCAAGGACGCACTGAACGAGGCCATGCGCGACTGGGTGGCCAACGTGGACCACACCTTCTACATCATCGGCACCGTGGCCGGCCCGCACCCCTACCCCATGATGGTGCGCGACTTCCAGAGCGTGATCGGTCAGGAATGCCTGGCGCAGATGCCCGCCATGCTGGCAAGCCAAGGCATCGCAGCCGAGCAGCCCGACGTGGTGGTCGCCTGCGTGGGCGGCGGCAGCAACGCCATGGGCATCTTCCACCCCTACATTGGCTACGCCGGCACGCGCCTGATCGGCGTGGAGGCCGCGGGCGAAGGCCTGGACAGCGGCAAGCACTCGGCCAGCCTGCAGCGCGGCTCCTCAGGCGTGCTGCACGGCAACCGCACGTACATCCTGCAGGACGAGAACGGCCAGATCACCGAGACGCACAGCATCAGCGCCGGCCTGGACTACCCCGGTGTGGGCCCCGAGCACGCCTGGCTGCAGGAGATCAAGCGCGCCGAATACGTCGGCATCACCGACACCGAGGCGCTGGCCGCCTTCCATCACCTGTGTCGCACCGAGGGCATCATCCCGGCGCTGGAGTCGAGCCACGCCTTCGCCTACGCCATGAAGCTGGCGCCGACCATGAAGCCCGAGCAGTCCATCCTGGTCAACCTGTCCGGCCGCGGCGACAAGGACATCGGCACCGTGGCCGACCTGTCGGGCGCCGACTTCTACGACCGCCCCAGCATGCGCGGCCTCGCCGTGAAGGGGGCCAAGGAATGAGCCGCATCCAGGCCACCTTCGCTGCCCTGCAGGCGGCCGGCCGCAAGGCCCTCATCCCCTACGTGACGGCCGGCTTCCCGTTCGCCGACATCACCCCCGCCCTCATGCACGGCATGGTCGAAGCCGGCGTGGACGTGATCGAGCTGGGCGTCCCCTTCTCCGATCCCATGGCCGACGGCCCGGTAATCCAGAAAGCGGGCGAAAAGGCGCTGGCCATGGGTGTCGGCATGGCGCAGGTGCTGGACATGGTGCGCAGCTTCCGCCAGCGCAACCAGACCACGCCCGTGGTGCTGATGGGCTACGCCAACCCGGTCGAGCGCTACGAGCAGCAGCGCGGCAAGGGCGCGTTCGCCCGCGACGCCGCCGAGGCCGGCGTGGACGGGCTGCTGATCGTGGACTACCCACCCGAGGAATGCGAGCAGTTCGCCTCTGAGCTGCGCTCGCACGGCATTGACCTGATCTTCCTGCTGGCTCCCACCAGCACCGACGAGCGCATACAGGAAGTGGCGCGCGTAGCCAGCGGCTACGTGTACTACGTGTCGCTCAAGGGCGTGACGGGCTCGGGCGCGCTGGACACCGCCGCCGTCCAGGCCATGCTGCCGCGCATCCGCCAGCACGTGAAAATCCCCGTCGGCGTGGGCTTTGGCATCCGCGACGCGGCCACGGCCCAGGCCATCGGCCGCGTGGCCGACGCGGTGGTCATCGGCAGCCGCCTCATCCAGCTCATCGAGGATCAGCCGCACGAGAAGGTGGTCGGTATCACCGTGGACTTCCTGCGCTCGATCCGCAAGGCGCTGGACGCATAATTTCCGCCCCACAAGGAATCCCTATGTCCTGGCTTGAAAAACTCCTGCCCTCCAAGATCCAGCAGACCGACCCGGCCGAGCGCCGGCAGATGCCCGAAGGGCTGTGGATCAAGTGCCCCAGCTGCGAGACGGTGCTCTACAAGAACGACCTGGAGGCCAACCAGAACGTCTGCCCGCAGTGCGGCCACCACCACCGTATCGGCGCGCGCGCGCGGCTCAACGCCTTCCTGGACGGCGAGGGCCGCTACGAGATCGGGCAGGAAGTGCTGCCCGTCGACGCCCTGAAGTTCAAGGACAGCCGCAAGTACCCCGAACGCCTGAAGGAAGCGCTGGAGAACACCGGCGAGACCGACGCGCTGGTGGTCATGGGCGGCGCCGTGAAGAGCATCAACGTGGTCGCCGCCTGCTTCGAGTTCGACTTCATGGGCGGCTCCATGGGCAGCGTGGTGGGCGAGCGCTTCGTGCGCGGCGTCGAGACGGCCATCGAGCAGAAGGTGCCCTTCATCTGCTTCACCGCCACCGGCGGCGCGCGTATGCAGGAAGGCCTGCTGTCGCTGATGCAGATGGCCAAGACCAACGCCGCCCTGACCCGCCTGGCCAAGAAGGGCCTGCCCTACATCAGCGTGCTGACCGACCCGACCATGGGCGGCGTCTCCGCCGGCTTTGCCTTCATGGGCGACATCGTGATCGCCGAGCCCAAGGCCCTGATCGGCTTTGCCGGCCCGCGCGTGATCGAATCCACCGTGCGCGTGACACTGCCCGAGGGCTTCCAGCGCGCCGAATTCCTGCAGGCCAAGGGCGCCGTCGACTGCATCGTGGACCGCCGCGAACTGCGCGACACCGTGGCCCGCAGTCTGGCCATGCTGCAGCGCCTGCCGGCCGACGCCGTGGCCTGATCGGGCGCCTGCAACAGCAAAAAAGACCGCCTGCCCGGCGGTCTTTTTTTGGGCCCATGAACCTCTTCCGAGCAGTTCTTAGGACATCAAAAACAATAGCTCCCAGCGCTTATCTGACGGGCATTGGAGGCCATTTTTACTCGAAAAACCCGGAGCCTCACAGCATCACCCCCGCCTGCAGGTTCGCCAGCACGATCATCACCACCTGCAGCAGCACCAGCACCACCAGCGGCGACAGGTCCACCCCGCCCAGCAGCGGTACCACGCGGCGCACCGGGGCCAGCAGCGGCTCGCACAGACGCGCCACCACGTCGGCGATGGGCGAGCGGGTCTGCACCCACGACAGGATGGCGTAAACGATGACCAGCACCATGAGCCCCATGACGGCCACGTGTGCAGTGCCGAACAGCGCCATGACCGGCGCCCAGGCCAGGCCTGCGCCGCCCAGCATCAAACCCAGCAGCAGGTACTGGCACAGCTTGAGCAGCAGGGCGCCGGCCAGGCTGGCCAGGTCCCAGCGGCCGGCGGCCGGCACGGCCTTGCGCAGCGGCAGCACCAGCCAGTCCGTCAGCGCGAACACCAGCCGCCCGAGGGGGTTGCCGAAGGGGACGCGTTGCAGCTGCATGTACAGGCGCAGCAGGCAAGCGCCCGCCAGCAGGCCGGTGGCCACGTCGAGGAGGTAGGTGAGGATTTGAAGCAGCATGGATGGATGTGGGCGCGAAAAGGAACCGTGCCGTGGGATGATAGCCAGGCACCGCCGCGCGTCTCTTTGCCCATGTCCCAAGCCCTGACCCTGACTTCCCTGCCGCTGTTTCCGCTGTCCACGGTGCTGTTTCCTGGTGGCTCGCTACAGCTGCGCGTGTTCGAGGTGCGCTACCTGGACATGGTGCGCAAGTGCCAGGCCGCTGGCGCGCCCTTTGGCGTGGTGGCGCTGGCCGACGGCAGCGAGGTGCGCCGCGCCGGCGCGCCGGCCGAGCAGCTGCACGACGTGGGCACGCTGGCCGCCATCGAGCAGCTGGACAGCCCCCAGCCTGGGCTGATTACCCTGCGCTGCCGGGGCGCGCAACGCTTTCGCATCACGCGGCGCAGCCGGCTGCCGCACGGCCTGTGGGTGGCCGACGTGGAGCAGCTGCCCGATGACGTCCCGGTGGCCGTGCCGCAGGACCTGCAGCACGCCGCCGCCGCGCTGGCCCAGGCCCTGGCCTCGCTGCGCGAACGCGGCACGCTGCCGGCGCCTGACGCGCAGGAGGCGGAGCTGCTGCAGGACTGCGGCTGGGTCGCCAACCGCTGGTGCGAACTGCTGCCGCTGCCGCTGGCACTGCGCCAGCAACTGATGGCGCTGGACAATCCGTTGATGCGGCTGGAGCTGGTGAGCGACGTGCTGGAGCGCACGGGCATCACGCGCTGAGAGAAGCCGTGCCTAGTAACGGGGCGTGTACTCCGGCACCCGCTCACGCAGACCCTGGCGCAGCTCCTGCGGCTCGGGCGCCGGGCCCAGGCCGTGCACCCAGTGCTCCAGCGCCTGCAGATCGGCCAGCAGCGGCAGCCCGCCCTCCCGCACCATGCGCAGGCGCGGGTGGGCGGTGGGCTCAGTGGTCTCGCCGTTGGCCAGCCATTCCTCGAACAGCTTCTCGCCCGGGCGCAGGCCGGTGAAGGCGATGGGCACCTCGGCCTCGGTCTTGCCCGACAGGCGGATCAGCAGGCGCGCCAGCTCCACGATGCGCACCGGTTCGCCCATGTCCAGCACGTAGATCTGGCCCGAGCGGCCCATCCAGCCCGCCTGCACCACCAGTTGCGCCGCCTCGGGGATGGTCATGAAATAGCGCACGATCTCCGGGTGCGTGACGGTGACCGGCCCGCCGCGCGCGATCTGCGCCGAGAACAACGGCACCACCGAGCCACTGGAGCCCAGCACGTTGCCGAAGCGCACGGCCACATACTGCGTACCCGGGTGCTGCGCGGCCACGGCCTGCACCACCCGCTCGGCCAGGCGTTTGCTCGCGCCCATCACGTTGGTCGGGTTCACGGCCTTGTCGGTGGAGACCAGTACGAACCGAGCGGCCCCGCACTCGCCGGCCGCCCGGGCCAGGTGGAGCGTGCCCAGCACGTTGGTGTGCAGGGCCTCGATCTCGTTGAGCTCCTCCATCAGTGGCACGTGTTTATAGGCCGCCGCATGAAATACCACGGCGGGTCGGTGCCTGCTGGCGATCGCCGCCATGCGATCCGGTTCGCGCACGTTGGCTGTGTAGTAGTGCCCCTGCAGGTGCGGGTGCACGGCGCGCAACTCCTGAGCCAGCTCGTAGATCGCGGCTTCGGACGCATCCACGCACACCAGCCGCGCCACCCCCAGCCGTGCCACCTGGCGGCACAGCTCGGCGCCAATGGAGCCGCCGGCGCCGCTGACCAGCACCGTCTGTCCGGACAGCCACTCGGCCAGGTCGCGCGCGTCCAGCACCACGGGCGCGCGGCCCAACAGATCCTCCAGCTGCACCTGGCGCAGGTCGGTCGTGGAGGCGCTCAGCCAGTGGTCGGCCACCGGCATGGACAGCACGTTCAGTCCCGTGCCCGACCAGCGCAGCAGCACTTCGCGCCGCAGGGCCGAGCCCGGCGGGCTGGCCACCAGCACCGAGCGCACACCCAGCGCCTCGGCCACACTGCCCAGGGCGTCGCTGCCGCCGACCACGGCCACGTTCTGCAGGCTGCGCCCCGCGTCCTCGCCGCGCGGCGAGACGATGCCCGCCACGTGCCAGCCGGGCACGCCCTTGAGGGTGCGCAGCGCCTGGTCGGCCTCCTCCAGCGTGCCCACGATGAGCAGCGGCGTGTGCCCGGGCGGGCGCTGGCGCAGGGCGTGCCGCTCGGCCAGCGTGCGCCAGGCGGCGCGGCTGCCGGCCAGCAGCACCAGGGTCAGCACGCCGAACAGCGGCAGTACCGAGCGCGCAAAACCCTCGTAGCGCAGCGCCATGATGCTGGCCGTGGCCGCCAGCGTGCCCAGCAGCACGCCCCAGGCCAGGTGGCGCAGGTCGGCCAGCCCCACGTAGCGCCAGGCCTGGCGCTGCACCTGCGCCAGGCCCAGGCCCAGCGCCATGCACAGCACGCCCCAGGGCATGGTCCTGAACGCCAGCGACAGGTATTCCTGCGGCATCTCGAAGTTGAAGCGCAGCCAGAACGCCGCCCACCAGGCCAGCGCCACCATGGCCAGGTCGGCCAGCGCAAACAGCAGCACGCCGCGGCTCCAGCGCATGGGGGTGCTCATGCGCGCACCCCGCCCAGCAACGCTGCGGCGGTGCGCAGCAGGATGGCCAGGTCGCCACGCAGGCTTTGCGTGCGCACGTAGTCCAGGTAGTAGCGCTGCTTGAGAGGCATGATGGTGTCGATATAGGTGCGCTCGGGCTCGGGCGAGGCGGCCAACAGCTCCTCCTCGTGGCGGAAGGCGATGCTGGCCGGGTCGGTCAGGCCCGGGCGGACGGACAGGATGATGCTGCGCGCCTCGGCCGGGTACAGGTCCATGTAGCGCGCCACCTCCGGGCGCGGGCCCACCAGGCTCATGCGGCCGCGCAGAACATCCAGCAGTTGCGGCAGCTCGTCCAGCTTGTGCCGGCGCAGCACGCGGCCCAGGCGGGTGATGCGCGCGTCGCTGGCGGCGGTGACCAGCGGCCCGCCCTCGCCTGCCGCACGCATGGTGCGGAACTTGTGGATGCGAAACGGCTGTCCCCGCAGTCCCACACGCTCCTGGCGAAACAGCGCCGGCCCGGGCGAATCCAGCCGCACGGCCAGCGCCAGCGCCAGCAAGAGCGGCCACAGCAGGGCCAGCGCCAGCAGCGACACGGCCACGTCCAGCGCCCGCTTCATGCGCCCGGCAGTACGCGGCGCACGGCCGCGATCACGCGCTGCACCGTGGCGTCGTCCATGCGGCTGTAGATCGGCAGCGAGGCCGTGCGCTCGTACACACCCTGGCTGACGGGAAAGTCGCCCGCATCCAGGCCGCAGGACTGGCGCCAGTAGCTCAGCTGGTGCAGCGGCACGTAGTGCACGCTCATACCGATGCCCTGGGCGAACATGGCGTCGATGAAAGCGTCGCGCGCCATGCCCTGCACCTGCACGGGGAAAAGATGCCAGGCGTGCACATCGCCCGGCGCCGGCAGGGGCGGCAGCGCCAGCGGCAAGCCGGCCAGCGCCTCGCGGTAGGCGGCGGCGATCTCGGCGCGGCGCTGCTGCATGGCGCGCAAACGGGGCAGCTGCGCCAGGCCGATGGCGGCGGCGATGTCCGTCAGGTTGTACTTGAAGCCCGGCGCCACCACGTCGTAGCGCCACGCGGGCACGGCGGTGTTGAAGCGGGCGAAGGCGTCGCGGTCGATGCCGTGCAGCCGCATGGCGCGGGCACGCCGGGCGTGTGCCTCGTCACGCAGCACGAGCATGCCGCCTTCGCCCGTGGTCATGGTCTTGTTGGCATAAAAGCTGAAGACGGTGGCGTCGCTGCCCAGGGTGCCGACCAGCTGCCCGGCGTGCGTGGCCGGCAGCGCATGGGCCGCGTCCTCCACCACGCGTAAATCATGCGTGCGCGCCAGCGCCAGCAGGGCCGTCATGTCGGCGCTGCGCCCGCCGAAGTGCACGACGATCAGGGCGCGCGTGCGCGGCGTGATGCGCGCCGCCACCTGTGCCGGGTCCATGCACAGGCTGCCAGGCTCGATGTCCACCAGCACCGGCTGCGCGCCCATATAGCGTATGACCTCGGCCGTCGCGGTGAAGGTGTGGGTGGTGGTGATGACCTCATCGCCCGGGCCGATGCCCAGCGCATCCAGCGCCAGGTGCAGGCCGGCGGTGGCGGAATTCACCGCCAGCAGGTGCAGGCCCGGCGCGCCCAGTAAATCGGCAAAGGCCTTCTCGAAACGCGCCGCCTTGGGGCCGGTGGTCAGCCAGCCCGAGCGCAGGGTATCCAGCACCTCGGCTTCTTCCTGCGGGCCGATGTCGGGCAGGGCGAAGGGCACGAAAGAGTCGGTCGATGGCATGGCGGGTCAGGGTTTCTCGATCAGGCACAGCACGTGGGTGCGCAGCCAGGGCAGCGCGTTGGCCCAGGCATACAGGCCGGGATGGGCGCGGCACAGCATGCGCCCCACCGGTGGCGCCAGCGTGACGCGGCGCACCTGCATGCGGCCCTGGGGGAACAGCGCGCGCACGCGGGCCAGCGGCACGCCGCGCACGTCGGGGTTGCGCGGGTTGCCCACGGTGAAATCGTGCCACAGCACCGCCCCGCCCGGGCGCAACCAGTGCCAGGCGCGCGCGGCCAGCGCCTGCTGGGCCGCGTCCGACAACAGGGACGAGAACACGGTGAACAGCAGCACCAGGTCCTGGCTGGCCTCGGGCAGGTCGGCCTGCAGGGCGTCGGCGGTATGGATGCGGCAGGCGGCGGGCAGCACGGCGCGCGCCTGTGCGGCCCGCTCGGCCTGCAGCTCCAGGCCCTGCAGCAGCGCGGGCGTGGCGCCCAGGCGGATCAGGTCCTGCAAATTGCCACCGCTGCCGCAGCCCACCTCCAGCACCGACAGGTCCGCCAGGCGGCGCCCGGCCAGCAGGCGCACCATGGCGCGCTGGCGCTCCTGCCAGGCAGCCAGGGCGTAGGCATCGGTCAGGGCGTAGCGCCGTGCATCCAGGGCCACATCACGCCTTGCGTAGCGCTGGCGCACGCGGCCGGACTCGTCCTGGCTCATCGCGTCAGCGCTCCCCAGCGCGGCTGCGGCGCGCGGTGGCGCCACCAATCCCACCAGCCGCGCAGCGAGCCCCAGCCGTAGCCCAGGTGGTAGGCCGCGATGACCGCCACCGCGCGCGCGGCCACGCCCGGCCCAACGCGCATGCCGGCGACGGCCAGGGCCAGCAGCAGGCCGTAGGCCAGCAACAGCGCGGCCAGGGGCATGGTGCTCCAGGCCAGGGCCAGGCCGGCGCCCGCCATCAGCGCCAGCACGAAGGCGGCGGGCACCAGGTGGCGCCATGCGGCGGCCTGGCCGTGCTTGGCGATGACGAAGGGCTTCCAGTAGCCGTACTGCTGGTACTGGCGAAAGACCTGGCCCAGGCGCGCGCGCGGATGGTAGGTGCTGCGGATGCGCGGGCTCTGCCAGATGCGGCCGCCAGCGCGACGCAGGCGCAGGTTGTGCTCGTCGTCCTGGTTGCGCACCAGTTGCTCATCGAAGCCGCCCACGCGCTGGAAGGTGGCGCGCGGCCAGCAGCCCAGGTAGACGGTGTCCACTTCGCCCTCGTATCCGAGGTCGCGCGAGCGTGCGCCGCCGGCCACCCAGGGCGACTGAAAGGCCGCGGCTACGGCGCGTTGCATGGGGGTGGCGCCCTGGGCGCGCCAGGGTCCACCCACGTTATCGGCGTCGGTCTGCTGCAGCACGGCGATGCACTGGGCCAGGTAGTCGGGGGCGTATTCGCTGTGGATGTCCAGCCGGGCAATCACGGCGCCTCGCGCGGCGGCGAGGCAGCGGTTCAGCCCTGTGGAGACGATGCGCCCCGGGTTGTCCAGCCAGCGAAAGCGCGTGTCCTGGTCGCACCAGCGCTGCAGCAGATCGCGTGTGCCGTCGTCGCTGCCGCCGTCGGCGATCAGCACTTCCATGTGCCAGCCGTGCGGCAGCTGCTGGCGGGCCACGCTGGCGCAAAACGCCAGGATGTGCGCCTGCTCGTTGCGGCAGGGGGCGATGACGGTGACCAGCTGCGGCGTGCCGCCGCCGGCGGCGAGGGGCGCAACGGTCATTGGGCGACCTCCGTGCTCCGCAGTGCGGCGCACGCTTGCTTGGGACGGCCCGGCGCGGCGCTCATGCCGGCGCGCCGCCGCCGCAGCGGAAGTAGTAGTGGTAGCGGTGCAGGGGAAAAACCCCGCTGTCCACGGCGCCCCAGCGCTCGCGCATGGCGGCCTCCAGGGCGCTGCGGCGCGTGCGCCAGTGCGATGCGATCTCCCAGTAGTGCCCGTCGGTCAGCCGCCGCCGGCACGGGATGCGCAAGCCCAGCGCCACGTTGATGAAGCGGTTGTGGATGCCCAGCCGCCCGGCCAGCCCCAGCCAGGGGAAGTGCCCCGGCAGCGAGATGAAGGCCCGCGGCGCCAGCGCACGCAGTGCATCCAGCTGCGCGCCGAATTGCTCGAAGGGGATGTGCTCCAGCACTTCGCAGCACGAGACCACGTCGAACGACTCGCCCGCCAGCAGCGCCGGCAGCTGGTCCAGCGGCGCGCACAGGTCGGCGCCTAGGCCAGGATTGATGTCGGCCGTCACCACCTCGATGCCGGCCTGGCGCAGGAAGGTGGAAACGAAGCCATTGCCCACGCCCACCTCCAGCACCCGGCGCGGGCGCATGGCGTGCAGCTGCAGCACCTGGAAGGACATGGAGTGCAGGTGCTCGGGCGTGAAGTTGGCGTCGCCCACGTAGTGGCCGCGAGCCAGTGCCGCCTCGCGCTGCGCGCCCACCCTGCCCTGCCTGCCCATGCGTTGCCCTTGCAAGAAAATTAAAACCAAATCAGCCTCCAGCGCCCGCCCATCAAGCGCTAGCAGCTATCAATTTTGATAAGCCACGACCATTCTACGCAGCCGGCCGCACGGCCCGCAGCGCCAGCGCAATGTACGCCGCGTAGACCAGCGAGGCAGCCGCCGCGTACAGCACCGCCACGCCCACCACGCCGCCCCACCAATAGCCCGCCACGGCCGCGCCCAGCGCCGCGGCGCACAGCAAAGCCTGCAGCAACACGCTGGTGCCCAGCCAGCCGCGCCAGGCCGGCAGGAAGGCCACCGGGCTGGCCACCAGCCGCACGGCGCCCAGGGGCGCCAGCGCCACCACCACCCACACCAGCTCCTGCCCCTGGGCGGCAAAAAGCCACGGCACCACGGCCGGCGCCAGCGCCATTAGCGCCGCGTGCACCGGCAGCGACAGCAGCGCCATGCGCATCAGCGCCGCCACCACGGCCGCGCGCGCGGCGCCGGCCACCACGCGCGCGCGCAGGTCGTCCGCCCAGGCCAGACCCAGCAGGCTGGTGGGCAGCATGGCTGCGCGCAGGCCCAGGGCGATGGCGCCGGCCGCCGCGTCGCCGCCCACCGCGCCCACGGCCAGCACCTGGCCGTGGTTGGCCACGGTGTTGAGGGCCAGGCCCGTCCATTCCGCCCGGGCAAAGCGCCAGTGGGCGCGCAGCAGGCGGCGGTCCCATGCAGGCACCGACGCCCGCGCGCCCCGCAGCAGCGCCCAGGCCAGCCAGGCCGCGGCCGGCACGCTCCACGCGGCGGCGGCCGGCCGCTCCAGCGCGCAGGCCAGCAGCTGCAGCGGCACCATCAGCAGGGCGGGCAGCGCCCGCGCGGCCGCGGCGCTGGCCAGGCGGTGTGCGCGGGCCTGCTCGGTGGCGCGGATCTGCAGCAGCGCCAGCGGTCCCACGGCCAGCGCGCCGGCCGCCAGCCAGTGCGGCGCGCCACCGGCCAGTGCTGCCAATGCCAGCACGGCGACAGCCAGCGCCGCCGTCCAGGCCATCCGCCGTGCGCTGGTGAACAGGCGCAGGGCGCGGCGCTCGCGCGCATGCAACTGGCCGGCGTATTCCAGCCGCAGCGGGGCCAGCGCCGCCGCCACGCTGGCCAGGGCCAGCGCCTGGCTCCAGGCGCCGAAGGGCTGGGCACCCAGCCAGGTCGACAGCAGCCAGGCCGAGGCAAAGAAGGCGCCGTGCTGCGCCAGCGTGAAGGCGACGGCGGCGCGCACACCCTGGCCCAGGCTTTTCACCGCTGGCCGCGCCCCACGCCCTGGTAGACAAAGCCCTGGCGCTTGAGCTCGGCCGGGTCGAACAGGTTGCGCCCGTCGAAGATGACCGGCGCGCGCAGCGCCCGGCGCAGGGCAGCAAAGTCAGGGCTGCGGTAGATCTTCCATTCGGTGGCGATCACCAGCGCATCCGCCCCCTGGGCCGCCTGCAGCGGGCCGTCGCAAAAGGCCACGCGGGGTGCCAGCCGCGCGCACCGGGCGGGCGGGTCACCGGCCATCAATTGCTCCAGCGAATGCACCAGCGGGTCGTGCGCCTGCACCCGTGCGCCGGCGGCCACCAGCCGGCGCACCACAGTGCGGCTGGGCGCCTCGCGCACGTCGTCGGTGCCTGGCTTGAAGGTCAGGCCCCACAGCGCGATCACCCGGCCGGCCAGCGAGCCGCCGAAGTGCTGCAGCACGCGCTGCACGAAGCGCTCGGCCTGGTCGGCGTTGACGGCCTGCACGGCCTCGACCACGCGCAGGCGCTGGCCGGCGGCGCGCGCCGTGTGGCACAGGGCGGCTACGTCCTTTGGGAAACACGAGCCGCCGTAGCCCAGGCCGGCATAGATGAAGTCATAGCCGATGCGCCGGTCCGAGCCGATGCCGCGGCGCACCTGTTCGATGTCGGCGCCCACGGCGTCGGCCAGCGCCGCCATGTCGTTCATGAAGCTGATCTTGGTGGCCAGCAGAGCGTTGGCGGCGTACTTAGCCAGCTCGGCGCTCTTCACGTCCATCACCACCATGCGCTCGTGGTTGCGGTTGAAGGGCGCGTAGGCACGGCGCAGCACGTCGGCCGCGCGCTCGCCGCCGCGGCCCTCGGGCACGCCGATGACGACGCGGTCCGGGCGCATGAAGTCGTCCACTGCCGCGCCTTCCTTGAGGAATTCGGGGTTGGAGGCCACGGCGAACGCCGGCACCCGTGCCAGCCGGCGCGCGGCCAATTCCTGGGCGATGGCGTCATGCACCCGCTGCGCCGTGCCCACCGGCACGGTGGACTTGTTGGCCACCACCAAAAAGCGCGACAGGTGCCGGCCCACGGCGTGCGCCACCTCCATCACCTGCGACAGGTCGGCGCTGCCGTCCGGCGCCATGGGTGTGCCCACGGCGATGAACAGCACCTCGGCATGGCGCACGCCCTGCGCCAAGTCGGTGGCGAAGGCCAGCCGCCCGGCAGCCCGGTTGCGCGCCACCAGCTCCTGCAGGCCGGGCTCGTAAAGCGGCACCTCACCGGCCTGCAGCTGCGCCACGCGCGCGCTATTGCGCTCCACGCAAAGCACATGGTTGCCCAGTTCCGCGAAGCAGGCGCTGGAGACCAGGCCCACATAGCCCGCGCCGACGATGGTGATCTTCATGATGGGTTGGCTGCGCTGTGGGGCCCGCCGCGCGGGCAGGGCCTAAAATCCGGCGATTGTCCCAAAGCGCGCACCGCGCCGGGCGGCCGGGCCAGCGCCCCGCCGCCCTCCCCCTCTTCCCCCTGCGTTCTTTCGCCTTTTTTCTGTCTATGTCTTCCGACCAGCCCACCCCCGCCAACCCGCCCGTGGATGAAAACCAGCTCATCGCCGAGCGCCGCGAGAAACTGCGGGAGCTGCGCGAGCGCCAGGGGCGCGGCGAAGGCGTGGCCTTTCCCAATGACTTCAAGCCCGCCCACCACGCCGCCGACCTGCAGGCCGCGCATGGCGGGCAGGAGGGCGATGCGCTGGAGGCCCAGGCCATCAGTGTGAGTGTGGCCGGCCGCATGATGCTCAAGCGCGTGATGGGCAAGGCCAGCTTCGCCACGCTGCAAGACGGCTCGCTGGGCGACACCGGCGGACGCATTCAGCTGTACGTGACGCGCGACGCCGTGGGCGAGGAGGCCTACGCCGACTTCAAGCGCTGGGACCTGGGCGATATCCTGGGTGCCGAGGGCACCTTGATGAAGACCAAGACGGGCGAGCTCTCGATCAAGGTGACGCGCGTGCGCCTGCTGACCAAGAATCTGCGCCCCATGCCCGACAAGTTCCACGGCGTGGCCGACCAGGAGGTCAAGTACCGCCAGCGCTACGTCGACCTGATGACCGACGAGGCCGCGCGCCGGCGCTTCGTGGCGCGCAGCAAGGCCATCAGCGGCCTGCGCGCCTTCATGGTGGAGCACGGCTTTCTGGAGGTGGAGACGCCCATGCTGCACCCCATCCCCGGCGGCGCCAACGCCCGGCCCTTCGTCACGCACCACAACGCGCTGGACCAGGAGATGTTCCTGCGCATCGCGCCCGAGCTGTACCTGAAGCGCCTGGTGGTGGGCGGCTTCGAGCGGGTTTTCGAGATCAACCGCAACTTCCGCAACGAAGGCATCTCGGTGCGCCATAACCCCGAGTTCACGATGATGGAGTTCTACGCGGCGTACTGGAACTACCTGGACCTGATGGACTTCACCGAGGCCCTGGTGCGCGATGCCGCGCTGAAGGCCACGGGCAGTTTGCAGCTGACCTACGGCGGTCGCGCCGTGGACCTGTCGCAGCCCTTCGCCCGCCTGACCATCCGCGAGGCCATCTACCAGTACACCGAAGCCGGCGCCCACGTGGACGATGCCGCCTGGCTGGTCAGCGCTCTCAAGAAGCTGGGCATGACGGAAGAAAAGGACCGCCTGTCCACCCGCTCGCTGGCCAGCCTGCAGGTGCTGTACTTCGAGGAGACGGTGGAGGACAAGCTGTGGCAGCCGACCTTCATCATGGAGCACCCCACCGAGATCAGCCCGCTGGCACGCGCCAACGACGCCCGTCCCGAGGTGACCGAGCGCTTCGAGCTGTACATCACCGGCCGCGAGTTCGGCAACGGTTTCTCCGAGCTGAACGACGCCGAGGACCAGGTCGCGCGCTTTTCCGCCCAGGTGGCCGCCAAGGACAGCGGCGACGACGAGGCCATGTTCTTCGACCATGACTTTGTGCGCGCGCTGGAATACGGCCTGCCGCCCACCGGCGGCTGCGGCATCGGCATCGACCGGCTGATGATGCTGCTCACCGACAGCCCCAGCATCCGCGACGTGATCCTGTTCCCGGCCCTGCGCCGCGAGCACTGAGCGAGCCCCGCCGCAGGCCATGGGCTCCACTGTTGCGAGCGTTGCGCCCGAGCACGAGCCGTTTTGCGTGCTGGTGGTGGAAGACCAGGCATCGCTGCGCGCCCAGCTGTGCAGCGAGCTGCAGCGCGCAGGCGCCACCGAGGTGCTGCAGGCTGCCGACGCGGACGCCGCGCTGCAGCTGTTTCGCCTGCGCCGCCCCGACCTGGTGCTGCTGGACATCCGCCTGCCCGGCAGCGAGGACGGCTACTGGGTGGCCCAGCGCATGCGCGAGGCCGAGCCCGGCGGCTGGACGCCCATCATCTTCCTGTCGGGCCTGGATGGCGAGGTGGACGTATGGCGCGGCATCGAGGCCGGCGGCGACGATTACCTGGTCAAGCCCGTCCGGCCCATCGTGCTGGCGGCCAAGCTGCGCGCCATGCGCCGCCTGCGCGACATGCGCCGGCGCCTGGTGCAGCTGACCGAGGAGCTGCACCTGGCCAACCAGCGGCTCAACGAGATGGTGGAACTGGACCCCTTGACGGGCCTGGTCAACCGGCGCGGCTTCGACCGCATCCTGCACAGCGAGATCCTGGCCGCGCGCCGCGACGGCACGCCGCTGACGCTGATGTTGTGCGACCTGGACCACTTCAAACGCTACAACGACACGCTGGGCCATGTGCAGGGCGACGAATGCCTGAAGGCCGTCAGCCGCGTGCTGCACGAGGTCTGCGTGCGCCCGCGCGATGTGGCCGCACGTTACGGCGGCGAGGAGTTCGCGCTGATCCTGCCCAACACACCGCGCTCGGGCGCCATGACATTCGCGCGCGCCCTGGGCCGGCTGCTGGCCGGCCACGCCATCGCCCACCCCGATTCACCCGGCGGCGAGATGCTCACGCTCTCGGGCGGCATCACCACCTGCGTGCCCGATGGCACCACCAGCGCCGAGAGCATGCTGATGCGCGCCGACGAAGCTCTGTACGCGGCCAAGGCGCAGGGCCGCAACCGCTTCTTCAGCTTCGAGATGCAGATGGACACCATCGAGCAGCGCCACCTGTGACCCTGCGGCCCGCCCCGACTTTTCTGAACGCATGCAATCGCGCCTGAAGCCCTACCTACCGCTGTGGATGCACGACTGGCTGGACGTCATCGTGCCGCTGCTGCAACTGGCCCTGATCGCCCTGGCGGCGCTGATGCTGCAAAAGCTGCTGCAGCGCATCCTGCGCCGCGCCAGCGAGCACTACCAGTTCCCGCACGATCTGCTCAAGCCCGTGCGCAACGTGCTGCGCTGGCTGATCTACGGCGGCGCGCTGCTGCTGGCGCTGGAGCGCCTGGGCGTGTCGGCCAGCGTGCTGTGGACCGCCTTCACCGGTTTTGCCACCGTGGGCGCGGTAGCGTTTTTTGCGGCCTGGAGCGTGCTGTCCAACCTGTTTTGCGCCCTGCTCATCGTCACCGTGGGGCCCTACCGCGTCGGCGACCACATCGAGCTGCTGGACAGCGGCGACAAGCCGGGCGCCCTGGGCCGCGTAGTGGACATCAACATGCTCTACACCACGCTGGAGGACGCCACCGCCCCGGAGCCGGGCACGCTGTTGCAGATCCCCAACGCGCTGATCTTCCAGCGCGTGGTGCGGCGCTGGCGCGCCGGCACGCCAGTGCCCGCCGAGCGCCTGGTACCGCTGGCCACGCCCGCAGTGGAACCCCTGCCGCAGACGCAGCGCGGTTCCAGCCTGCTGTAGAAGTAGCCGCCGTAGCAAAATGCTGTGCGCTGCAATACCCGCACTTACCCTGTTGCTGGTTTCCGACGGCGGGATAAGCTGGCGGCCTTCGCCGCAGGCCCCTTCGGGGCCTGTTGATTTTTCCAGCTACCACTTTTGACAATCGAGACACCGATATGACCACTCCGTTTCGCATGCATTCCGTCATCGCCGCCCTGGGCCTGGCCGGCGCCGCCCTGCTGCTGCCCGCGCATGCGCAGATCAAGATCGCCATGGTCATGCCGACCACTGGCCCGCTGACCCAGTACGGTGACATGGTCAAGGAAGGCGTGACCACCGCCGTCGAACTGGCCAACGCCGCCGGCGGCGTGAACGGCAAGAAGATCGAGCTGGTCTCCATGGACGATGCCTGCGAGCCCAAGCAGGGCCCGGTGGCCGCCAACCGGGTGGTCAACGCCAAGATCGGCTACGTGGTCGGTCCCGTGTGCTCGGGCGCATCCATTGCCGCCGCCCCCATCTACAACAACGAAGGCGTGGTGGTGGTGACTCCCTCGGCCACGTCGCCCGCACTGACCGACGGCAAGAACTACCACTTCATCTTCCGCACCATCGGCCGCGATGACCAGCAAGGCCCCTCGGCCGCCAAATTCATCGTCGAAAAGGCCAAGCCCAAGAAGGTCGCCGTGCTGCACGACAAGCAGTCCTACGGCCAGGGCATCGCCTCGTCCGTGCGCGACGATCTGAAGAAGGCCGGCGTGCAGGTCGCCCTGTTCGAAGGCATCAATGCCGGCGACAGCGACTACTCCGCCGTCATCACCAAGCTCAAGAGCGCCGGCGTGGACTTCGTCTACTACGGTGGCTACCACCCCGAGATGGGCCTGCTGCTGCGCCAGGCCAACGAGCAGGGCCTGAAGGTGCGCATGATGGGCCCCGAGGGCGTGGGCAACCCCGAGGTGAATGCCATTGCCGGCCCGGCCGTGGAAGGCATGCTGGTCACGCTGCCCGCCGACTTCTCGGCCAACCCCAAGAACGCCGCCGTGGTGAAGGCATTCCAGGACAAGAAGCGCAACCCTTCCGGCGCCTTCCAGCTGACCTCGTTCGCCGCCACCCAGGCCATCCTGGATGGCATCAAGGCCGTGGGCGACGACCCCGCCAAGGTGGCCGACCACCTGCACAAGGCCACCGTCGAGACGGTGCTGGGCCCCGTGTCCTGGAACAAGCAGGGTGACCTGAACTCGTTCGACTTCCAGGTCTTCGAATGGCACAAGGACGGCAGCAAGTCGCCGGCCGCCAAGTAAGCCTGCTGCTTCTCCATGCACACCGGTGTGCGCTTCCCAGCGCGCACCGGTGTGCTGCCATCGGGCCCCTCGTGGCCCTTTTTTTCGATTGAGGAGGAGGACACACCATGTCCGATCTCTTGCCCCAGCTGATACAGCAGCTGTTCAACGGTCTGTCCCTGGGCGCCATCTACGCCCTGATCGCCATCGGCTATACCATGGTCTACGGCATCATCGGGATGATCAACTTCGCCCACGGCGAGATCTACATGATCGGCGCCTACATCGGCCTGGTGACGCTGTCGGCCATCGGCATGCAGAGCGGCCTGCCGGTGTGGGCCATCATCTCCATCATGCTCATCGTGTCGGTGGTCATCACCGGCGTCTACGGCCTTGTCGTGGAGCAGGTGGCCTACAAGCCGCTGCGCGGCAGCCCGCGCCTGGTGGCACTGATCTCGGCCATCGGCATGTCCATCTTCCTGCAGAACTGGGTGGCCCTGGGCCAGGGAGCGCGCGACATGGCCGTGCCCTCGCTCATCCCCGGCGCGCTGCGCTTCGGCGGCGAGAACGGCGGCTTCGAGATCTTCGTGCCCTACTCGCGCATCCTCATCATCGTGGTGGCCGTGGCGCTGATGGCGCTGCTGACGGTGTACATCAAGCACTCGCGCATGGGCCGCGCCTCGCGCGCCTGCTCGCAAGACATGCACATGGCCAACCTGCTGGGCATCGACACCAACCGCGTCATCTCCTTCACCTTCATCCTGGGCGCCGTGCTGGCGGCCGTGGGCGGCGTGCTGATCGCCTTGGCGGTGGGCAAGCTCAACCCCTTCATCGGCTTCATTGCCGGCATCAAGGCCTTCACGGCCGCAGTGCTGGGCGGCATCGGCTCCATCCCCGGCGCCATGCTGGGCGGGGTGATTCTGGGCGTGGCCGAGACCTTCGCCGCGGCCTACATCTCGTCCGAGTACAAGGACATCGTGGCCTTCGGCCTGCTGGTGCTGATCCTGCTGTTCCGCCCCACGGGCCTGCTGGGCAAGCCTGAAGTGGAGAAGGTGTGATGCAAACCACCGCACAACGACCCATGGCCTTCTCGGCCAACCTGCGCCACGCCTTCGTCTCCGCGTTCCTCGCGGCCATCGTGGTGCTGCCCATCTTCACGCTGCACCTGGAGCGCGCCGGCGCCCGCACCATCATCGTGCCCGAGTGGCGCACGCTGCTGTGGGGCTGCCTGGCCGTCTTCGTGGTGCAGCTGCTGCGGCCGCTTTTCATGCAGCGCCTGCCGCGCCTGTCGCTGCCCAGCCTGCCGCAGCTGGCACCGCGCCAGCACAACGGGCTGCTGCTGGCCGCGCTGATGATCGCCGTCATCTGGCCCTTCTTTGCCGGGCGCAACGCCGTCGACATCGCCACGCTGGCGATGATCTACGTGATGCTGGGCCTGGGCCTGAACGTGGTGGTGGGCTTCGCCGGCCTGCTGGACCTGGGCTTCGTCGGTTTCTACGCCGTGGGCGCCTACACCTTCGCCCTGCTGTACCACTGGGCGGGCTGGAGCTTCTGGCAGGCGCTGCCGCTGGCGGGCGCCATGTCGGCATTCTTCGGCTTCATCCTGGGCTTTCCGGTGCTGCGCCTGCGCGGCGACTACCTGGCCATCGTGACGCTGGGCTTCGGCGAGATCATCCGCCTGCTGCTGGTCAACCTGACCGACTGGACGGGCGGGCCGGACGGCATCTCTGGCCTGCCCAAACCCAGCGTGCTGGGCCTGGAGATGGCGCGCAACCCGAGCACGGAGGGCGGCACCACCTTCCACCAGTTCTTCGGGCTGGACTTCAACTCCATGCACATGGTGATCTTTTTGTACCTGATGGCGCTGCTGCTGGCGCTGGTCACGCTGTTCATCAGCAACCGGCTGATCCGCATGCCCATCGGCCGCGCCTGGGAGGCGCTGCGCGAGGACGAAATCGCCTGCCGCTCGCTCGGCCTGAGCCCGATGAAGATCAAGCTCTCGGCCTTCACGCTGGGCGCCATGTTCGCCGGCTTCGGCGGGGCGTTTTTCGCCGCGCGCCAGGGCATCGTGAACCCCGAGTCGTTCACCTTCATCGAGTCCGCGCTGATCCTGGCCATCGTGGTGCTGGGCGGCATGGGCTCGCAGCTGGGGGTGATCCTTGCCGCCATCCTGTTGACCGTGCTGCCCGAGTTGGCACGCGAATTCTCCGAGTACCGCATGCTGATCTTCGGCCTGGTCATGATCGTGATGATGATCTGGCGCCCCCAGGGCCTGCTGCCCATGAAGCGCCACCACGTGGAGGTGCCGGCATGACGACAACGACGACAAGCCCGGCCGCCGCCTCTCCCCTGCTGCAGGTCGGCGGCCTGTGCATGCGCTTCGGCGGCCTGCTGGCCGTGGACCACGTCGCCTTCGACGTGGCGCCGCAGGAGGTCTTCGCCATCATCGGCCCCAACGGCGCCGGCAAGACCACGGTGTTCAACTGCATCAGCGGCTTCTACCAGCCCAGCGCGGGGCAGATCCAGCTGGCGGGCAGCAGCATCGCCGGCCACAGCAGCCACCAGGTGGCCAACCAGGGCGTGGTGCGCACCTTCCAGAACGTGCGCCTGTTCAAGGCCATGACGGCACTGGAGAACCTGCTGGTCGCCCAGCACCGGCAATCGCGCGCGCCGCTGCTGGCCGGCATCTTCAACACCGCCAGCTACCGCAAGAGCGAAGCCGAGAAGATCGAGCGCGCCATGCACTGGCTGGACGTGATGGGCCTGCGCCAGTACGCCAACCGCGAGGCCGGCAACCTGGCCTACGGCCACCAGCGCCGTCTGGAGATCGCCCGCTGCATGATCACCGGCCCGCGCCTGCTGATGCTGGACGAGCCCGCCGCCGGCCTGAACCCGCAGGAGAAAAATGACCTGCAGCAGCTCATCGACCAGCTGCGGCGGGACTACGGCGTGACGGTGCTGCTGATCGAGCACGACATGGGCCTGGTCATGGGCGTGTCCGAGCGCATCCTGGTCATGGAGTACGGCAAGCCCATCGCCCTGGGCACCCCCGAGGCCATCCGCAACGATGAACGGGTCATCAAGGCCTACCTGGGAGAAGCCTGATGGCTACGACGACCACGACAACGACAACCCGCGCCGCCGGCGTCACGCCGATGCTGCAGGTCAGCGGCCTGTTCACCCACTACGGGGCCATCTGCGCCGTCAACGACGCCAGCCTGCACGTGAATCAGGGCGAGATCGTTTCGCTCATCGGCTCCAACGGCGCCGGCAAGACCTCGCTGCTCATGACCCTGTGCGGCACGCCGCGCGCCAGTGCCGGCAGCGTGCACTTCGAGGGCGAGGACATCACCCAGCAGTCCACGCACCTGATCATGCGCAAGGGCATTGCCGTCTCGCCCGAGGGGCGGCGCGTCTTCCCCTCGCTGACGGTGGTGGAGAACCTGAAGATGGGCGGCTTCTTCCTGGGCAAGGAGGAGATCGAAGCCGGCATGGAGCACGTCTTCAAGCTGTTCCCCCGGCTGAAGGACCGCGCCCACCAGCGCGCCGGCACCATGAGCGGCGGCGAGCAGCAGATGCTGGCCATCGGCCGCGCCCTGATGAGCCGCCCGCGCCTGCTGCTGCTGGACGAGCCCACCCTCGGCTTGGCGCCTTTGATCATTGCCCAGATCTTCGAGATCATTCAAACCATCCGCACCGAGGGCGTGACGGTGTTCCTGGTGGAACAGAACGCGAACCGCGCGCTGGCCATTGCCGACCGGGGCTATGTGCTGGAGAACGGACGCGTGGTGCTGCAGGACACAGGGGCGAATCTGCTGGCCAATGCAGATGTGCGCAAGGCGTATCTGGGAGGGTGATCCGCCACCCCATCCACGCGCAGAAGCGGCCCTCGGGCCGCTTTTCTTTTGATAGCTGCTAGCGCTTACTGGCAAAGGGCTGGAGGCATTTTTGAAGCTTATTTTTAGTCAGCTGGCAAAGCGCGGTTGACAGCCCGCAGCGCGGGCACACCTGCGCGGCGCTTTGAGGCCCGGCCCCTCCCACGAGCGTCGGCCTGCGATTAGCATCCAGGGATCGAATGTCCTGAGGAAGGCTTCCGCCATGTCCACAGAACCCTCTAGCGACGAGCAGGCCACACTAGGGCCACGGAGCGGCGCAGCAGGCAAGCCGCCTCCACTGGAGCGCAGCCGGTTCGGCGGCACGCAAGCCCGCCAGGAGCGCCCGGACGATGACATCCCCGTGTCGCGCGGCGACCTCAGCAAGGGGCCGCAGGAGGTGCTGGAGGACCGCACCGCCCGCATCAACTGGCGCGTGCTGCTGTTCTCCTCGGCGGTGATCGTGGCCTTCTCGGTCTGGGCCAGCCTGTTGCCCGAGGACGCGCGCACGAAGATGAAGCTGGCGGTCGACTGGATTGCCACCAACCTGGGCTGGTACTACGTGCTGACCATGGCCCTGGCGACGGGCTTTGTGCTATGGGTGGCGTTCTCCAAGGAGGGCGACGTGCGGCTCGGCCCCGACCACTCGCGGCCGCAGTACAAGCTGGTGACCTGGGTGGCGATGCTGTTTGCGGCGGGCGTGGGCATCGACATGCTGTTCTATTCGGTCACCGGTCCCGTGGTGCAGTACCTGCATCCGCCCGCAGGCGTCGGCGGCTCCGCCGAGGCACTGCAGGATGCGGTGGTCTGGACGATGTTCCATTACGGCATCGCCGGCTGGTCCATGTATGCGCTGCTGGGCATGGCCATGGGCTACTTCGCATACCGCTGGGGCATGCCCCTGTCCATCCGCGCGGCGCTGTATCCGCTGCTGGGCAAGCGGGTGCGCGGCCCCCTGGGCGATGGCATCAGCGCCATCGCCCTGGTCGGCACGGTGTTTGGCGTGGCCACGTCGATGGGCATCGGCGTGGTGCTGCTCAGCGTCGGCTTTTCCCTGATCTTCGGCCTGCAGCAGGGCCTGGCGCTGCAGATCGCGCTGGTCGTCGGCGCCGTGGTCCTCACCATCGCGGCCACCACCTCGGGCGTGGACCGCGGCATCCGTTGGATCTCCGAGCTCAACCTCTGGAGCGCGGCGGCGATGATGGTCTACATCCTTGTCACCGGGCAAACGGCATTCCTGCTGAACGCCCTGGTCGAGAACATCGGCCGCTTCTTCGTGACGCTACCGGCCCGCACCCTGCAGACTTTCGTTTATGAGCCGGCCGGTGCCGAGTGGATGGGCGGATGGACACTGTTCTTCTGGGCCTTCTGGCTGGCCTGGGGGCCGTTCGTCGGTGTCTTCCTGGCGCGCATCTCGCGCGGGCGCACGCTGCGCGAGTTCGTCATCGCGGCCATCACGGCGCCCGTGCTGTGCGACTTCATCATCGTCTCGCTGTTCGGCAACTCGGCCCTGTTCCACGTGCTGCAGGGCAATACGGCCTTTGCCGAACTGGCCATTCAGAGCCCAGAGCGCGGTTGGTATGCACTGCTGGAGATGTTCCCGGGTGCGATGTTCCTGATCGGCTTGTCCACGCTGTCCGGCCTGCTGTTCTACCTGACCAGCGCCAACTCGGGTGCCATGGTGATGTCCAACTTCTCGGCGGCCATTCCTGATCCCTCGCAGGATGGGCCGAAGTGGCTGCGCATCTTCTGGGCCGTGCTCACCGCCGTGCTCACGGTGGCCATGCTGCTGGCGGGCGGCGTCGCGACCATGGAATACGCTACGCTGATCTTCGCCCTGCCGGTCACCGTCGTCGCCTACCTGGTGATGGCCTCCTTCTACAAGGTGCTGCGCATGGAGCGGGCCGAGCGCGAGGGCCAGGTACTGCACCGGCGCACCATGGCTTCGACGGGCGGCCATGTGCCCGAGCGATCGTGGAAGCAGCGCCTGGAGCAGGTGCTGACCTTCCCCTCGCAGCGCCAGGTCGTGCAGTTTCTCGACCGCACGGTCTACCCCGCGCTTGACGACGTCGCCACCGAGTTCAGGAAGCAGGGCTACGACGTCGAACGCACGACCGTGGCCGGCGCGGGTGGCGTCATGGAACCGGTGCTGCGCGTTTCCATGGAGAGCGCTCGCGCCTTCCTCTACCACGTGGCACTGGTGGAGACGCCGGTGCCCATGTTCAGCGGCCGCATGGCGCGCGAGACCGACGTCTACTACCGGCTGGAAGTGTTCACGCAGACTGGCTCCGGCGGCTATGACCTGATGGGCCTGACCAGGCAGCAGGTGATCGATGACGTGCTCGAGCGCTACGAGGCCCACCTGGCATTCCTCACCGTGTCGTCGGAGAGCAATACCGCTTCGGTGCTCACCCCGCCTGTGCCGCGCGCAGGCAAATAACTGCGGCCGGACCGACGCAGCAGATCCGGCGCATGCGTATACACCGGCTGCCTCCATCCGGACCAGACTCTGTCAACGCTGCCCCACAAGGTGCAAGGGCGCCGGCCGAACCCGGGGCGCCAGACCAGTCCGAGGGCCTGTTCATAATCTTCTCCTCCTGCCCGTTCAGTGAACCGGAGTCACCTCATGGATACCTCTGACACACGCATGCCCGCCCTGTTCATAGGCCACGGCAGCCCCATGAACGCGCTGGAAGTCAACGACTACACCCAGGCGTGGCGCCTCATGGGACGCCAGCTGCCGCGCCCGCGCGCGCTGCTGGTGGTGTCGGCGCACTGGTATTTCGGGGCGACGGCCGTCACCGCCATGGCCCGGCCGCGCACCATCCACGACTTCTACGGCTTTCCCCAGCAGTTGTTCGACTTCGACTACCCCGCGCCCGGCGCGCCCGATGTCGCGCAGGAGATCGTCCAAGTCGCCAAGCCGCACTGGGTCGGGCTGGACCGCGATCAGTGGGGCCTGGACCACGGCACCTGGTCGGTATTGGCCCACCTGTTTCCTGATGCCGATGTGCCGGTGCTTCAGTTGTCGATCAACGCGCTGAAGCCGCTGGACTACCATCTTGAGCTGGCCGCGAAGCTTGCGCCGCTGCGCGAGCGCGGGGTCATGGTGGTGGCCAGCGGCAACGTCGTCCACAACCTCAAGGAGGTGCGGTGGAAGGAGCCGTACGCCGCCTTCGACTGGGCCGAGCGTTTCGACGACGCAGTGGTCGATCAGCTCGCCCGCTCTCCCGGCGACCTGCTCCGCGTGACGGAGCACCCCGACTATGACCTGGCCGTGCCAACCCCCGACCATTTCATCCCACTGCTCTACCTGGCGGGCTTGGCCGCGGCGCAGGAGCAATCCCCGTCGGTGCTGCTGCGGGGATACTCCATGGGGTCGCTATCCATGACCTGCTACGGGCTGGGCACCGCCGGCTTGGAGCTGCTCGCGCCGCAGCGCCATGCGGCCGGCCTGCCACCCCACGTACCGCCCGAGCAAACCAACATCTGACGGCTCTGCCCACACTCAGGGCAGCAAGTCCAGCGCGTGCATGTACGCCGGCTGCACCATCAGCTCGTCCCACGGCTGCGGCAGCGTCTCGGGCAGCAGGGCAACACGGCGGGCCTCGCTCGCCTGGCTGGGCTGCCAGCGGCCGGCTGCGCCTGCGGCGGCCAGGCCGTCGATCAGCTCGTCCACCGCCCTGCCTTCGCCCAGGCTCTGGTTGCACAGCAGCACCAGGTCGCAGCCGGCCTGCAGCGCGGCCACGGCGGCGTCGGTGTAGCCGACCAGTTGCCCGTCCAGGCGGCGCGCGCCTTCCATGCTCAGGTCGTCGCTGAAGATGGCGCCATCAAAGCGCAGGCGCGTGCGCAGGATGTCCTGCAGCCACTTGCTTGAAAAGCCGGCCGGGCGGCTGTCCACCTTGGGATAGATGACATGCGCCGGCATGACGCTGGTCAACACGCTGGACAGCCAGGCATAGGGCGCGGCGTCGTCCTTCAGGATGGCAGCCAGGCTGCGCCGGTCCACCGGCACCTCGGTGTGCGAATCGGCCGCCACGTGGCCGTGGCCAGGAAAGTGCTTGCCACAGTTGGCCATGCCGGCCTGCAGCAGGCCGTGCATGAGGGCGCGCGACAGCATGGCCACGACGCGCGGGTCGCCGTGGAAGGCGCGGTCGCCGATGACCGTGCTGGGCCCCCAATCGAGGTCCAGCACGGGAGCGAAGGAAAAATCCACACCGCAGGCGCGCAGCTCGCTGGCCAGCACGTAGCCGGCGGCCGTGGCCGCGTCCATGGCGCGCAGGGCGCCGCTGCCTTCGCGCTGTTTGCTGCCCTGGCCGTCGTCCATCCACAGCTCGCCCAGGGCACGCATGGGCGGCAGATGGGTGAAGCCGTCGGTACGAAAGCGCTGCACGCGTCCGCCTTCATGGTCCACGCAGATCAGCAGGTCATCACGCACGGCCTTGATGGCGGCCGTCAGCTCCAGCAGCTGCAGCCGGTGCTGCCAGTTGCGCGCGAACAGGATGACGCCGCCCACCAGCGGGTGCGCCAGGCGCCGGCGGTCGTCGGCGCTCAGGGTGGTGCCGGCCACGTCGATGATCAGGGGGGAGTGTTGCGTCATGGTCTTTGCTCTTGAATGGATCGCCGGCAGCGCTTGCTGGGCAAGGGCGGAATGGGCCCGTGACGGCAAGCCCTGGGTGAGCGTCTGCGCTCTTCAGCCACGGACTGTAGGCTGCTGCCGACCTAAGAATGTAATTTTGACTGCTTCAGAGGCGCCCGGGCCGACTCTAAGTTAGAGCTGTCGCACGGGCTCTGGGCCTGTGTACATCGTCATCACTTCAAAGGACCGCATATGAACACCGATCAGATCAAGGGCGCCGCCAAGGAAGTTGCCGGCAAGGTACAGCAAAAGACCGGCGAGGTCTTCAACAGTCCCGAACAGCAGGTCAAGGGCGTTGCCAAGCAGGTCGAGGGTGGCGCACAGAAGTCTTACGGCAATGCCAAGGAAGACATCAAGGACGCCACGAAGTAAGTCCCGGCCAGCCCAAAGGCCCCGTTGCGAAGAGCCGCAGCGGGGCCTTTGCCGTTATACGGCCGAGCTGGGCTGCCTTCACCTGTACAGGCTGCTCAGCCCCGCTCGACCACGACGAAGCTGGCGGCATAGTCGCTCTCGTCCGTCACGCTCAGGTAGGCGCGCAGGCCGCGCGCGTCGAACCATTCCTTGAGCGCGCCGTGCAGCACCAGCGTGGGCTGGCCGCTGGGCAGGTTGGCAACCTCGCAGGCGCGCCAGGTCATGGGCATGCGCATGCCCATGCCGATGGCCTTGCTGAAGGCCTCCTTGGCGGAAAAGCGCGTGGCTAGAAAGCGCGCGCCGCGCTCGGGCCAGCGGGCGCTGCGGGCGCGCCAGGTGGCCAGTTCGCCGTCGGCCAGCACACGCTGGGCGAAGCGCTCACCGTGCCGCTCCAGGCTACCTTCGATGCGCCGCACGTCGCAGATGTCCGTTCCGATGCCGTAGATCATGATTGCATGCCAAATCAGCCTCCAGCGCTTGTCACACAAGCGCTGGTAGCTATCAAATCAGGAGTTCCAGCGCGAGATGCCTTCGTCGATGCACTGCTGGTAGGCGCGCACGGCGGCGGCGTAGCCCAGCTCCAGCGCATCGGACATGAAGGCGTGGCCGATGGACACCTCCAGCAGCCCCGGCACGCTCGCGACGAAGGCCGTGAGGTTGTCCCGGTTCAGGTCGTGCCCCGCATTCACACCCAGGCCGGCGTCCAGCGCCGCCTGGGCGGCGGCGGCGTAGCGCGCCAGTTGCTCTTCCTGCTGTGGCGTGCCCCAGGCGGCGGCATAGGGCTCGGTGTACAGCTCGACGCGGTCGGCGCCCACGGCGCGGGCCGCCGGCATCTGCTCGGGCACCGGGTCCATGAACAGGCTGACGCGCACGCCCAGGGCCTTGCATTCGGCAATCAGGGGCGCCAGGCGTTCGGCGTCCTGCGGAAAGCTCCAGCCGTGGTCGCTGGTGAACTGGTCCTCGCCGTCGGGCACGAAGGTGGCCTGGCTCGGGCGCACGGCACGGATGAACTCCATCAGGTTCTGCGTCGGGTTGCCCTCGATGTTGTATTCGCGCTCGGGCCAATCCTTGGCCAGCAGCTCGGCCAGCTCATGCACGTCGTGTGCGCGTATGTGGCGTCCGTCGGGGCGCGGGTGCACGGTGATGCCCTGAGCGCCGGCCTCCAGGCACAGCCGGGCGGCGCGCGCCACGCCGGGGATGCCCAGGTGACGCGTGTTGCGCACCAGCGCAACCTTGTTGACGTTGACGGACAGGGCGGTGCGCGGGTGGGCGGGTGTCATGGGAAGGGTGCCAGGGTCATCGCAGCGAAGCCGGCCAATATAGCAATCAATCAAGCCTGCGCCGGGCGCGGCGCTTGCAGCCGGTCAGCAATTCGCGCCGGAACCGGGCGGACGGGGGGCAACGGACGGCCAGGCCCGGAGCTTTCACAGGACCTGCAGGTCCATCATCAGCTGGCGCGTGCGCAGCAGCGGGCTGCCGCAGTGGTATTGCAGCAGGGCGCGCAGCTGGGGTTTCAGCTCCGCCGCGACGGGCGCCACGGCGCGCAGCAGCGTGGTGTAGGCGGTGCCGGGCTCCAGCGCGTGCTGCAGCGCCCCCCACTGCGCACCGTGCAGGGCCGCGCGGTCGCCGGAGGTGGCGGCGCGCAGGCCGCCTTCGGCCACCAGGGTGTAGGGCGCGTCGGGCGCCAAGGGGCCGAGGGTGGCCGTCTCCGCGTCCAGCGCGGGCAGCAGGCCGAGCTCGCGCAGCAGCAGCAGCTCGAAGGCGCGCAGCACGGGCTCCAGCGCATCGCCGTGCTCGCCGCTGCCCAGCACACGCACCACGCCGGCATACACATCGAACAGCGCGGCGTAGGGGTCTTCGCGCGCCAGCAAGCGCAGCAGCAACTCGTTCAGGTACAGGCCCGACAGCAGCGCATCGCCCGTGGGCATGACGTGGCCGCCAGCCCATTCGGCGCCGCGCAGGGGATGGATCTCACCCTGGCCGCCGCCCGTCACCGAATACGCCACGCGCAGCGGCTGCAGCGGCAGCAGCACGGGGCGAAAGTTGGAGGTGGGCTTTTTCGCCCCCTTGGCCACCAGCACCACGCGGCCGTGATGGCGGGTGAAGGCCTCCAGGATCAGGCTGGACTCGCTCCAGTCATAGCTGTGCAGGACGTAGGCGGGCTCGTCGGCGATGCGGCGGGTGGCCATCGCACTATTGTTTTAATAGCTGCCAGCGCTTGGCTAGCAAGCGCTTGAGGCCGATTCGACCAAAAAAGATTCTGCTCTGCCGCTGCCATCGCGGCGCACGCCCGGCACCTGACCGCGCCAGGCCAGCAGACGCCGTGGATCTGGCTTCGCCAGTCCACCGGCGTCGTCCCCCTTCCCGCAGCGCGCAGCGCAGCGAGAGAAGGGGGAAGCAGCGCAGCCGAGCAGGGGGTTGATCCCTATTCATAACCGAACGATCGGACACGGGCCTCGTCATCGGCCCAGCCAGAGCGCACCTTGACCCAGACCTCCAGGAACACCTTGGCGTCCAGCAGCTTTTCCAGCTCCTGGCGGGCCTCGGTGCTGATGCGCTTGAGGCGTTCGCCGCCTTCGCCGATGACCATGGCCTTGTGGCCGTCGCGCTCGACCACGATGGTCGCGGCGATGCGGATGAAGCGCTTGTACTGCTTGCTCTTTTCCTCGTCGAACTTGTCGATGACGACGGTGGAGGTATAGGGCAGCTCGTCGCCGGTGAAGCGAAACAGCTTCTCGCGCACCGTTTCGCTGGCGAGGAATTTCTCGCTGCGGTCGGTCAGCTCGTCCTCGCCGTACCACCAGGGTTGCTCGGGCAGGTATTTCTCCACGATGCCGTACAGCCGCTCGATGTCACCCTTGTTCTTGCCGGACATGGGCACGAACTCAGCGAACGGGTGGCGCTCCTGCATGTCCCGCAGCCAGGGCGCGATCTCAGCGCGGCGGTGGACGGTGTCGAGCTTGTTGGCAATCAAGAGCGTGGGGATGCCCGGCTTGAACAGGCTGAGCACCTTGGCGTCGGCCAGGGTGAAGCTGCCGGCCTCGACCACGAACAGGATCAGGTCCACGTCGCCGATGGCGCCCATGACGGTCTTATTCAGCGACTTGTTGAGCGCCGTGCTGTGCTTGGTCTGGAAGCCCGGTGTATCGACGAAGACGAACTGCGTGGCGCCGCGCGTGTGGATGCCGGTGATGCGGTGGCGCGTGGTCTGCGCCTTGCGCGAGGTGATGCTGACCTTTTGGCCCACCAGCGCGTTCATCAGCGTGGACTTGCCCACGTTGGGCTTGCCGACGATGGCAATCAGGCCGCAGCGCTGGCCCTCCACCGCGCCCGCCGCCGCGCCGCCGGGGCGCGCCGCGGCGAGCATGGATTCAAGGTCATTTTGGCCTTCAGCGCCCGCCTGCCCTGCGTCAGTAGCTATGGTTTTGGTAGTACCAGTCATGCCTTCAATGCTTTCAGTTGGGCCAGCATGGCGCTGGCGGCTGCCTGCTCGGCCGCGCGCCGCGAGGCGCCGGTGCCGCGCGCGCGCAGGCCTTTCTCGGCCACTTCGCACTCCACGTGGAAGACCTGGTTGTGCGCGGCGCCGGTGACTTCGGCAACACGGTAGCCGGGCAGCTTCAGGCGCCGGCCCTGCAACCATTCCTGCAGTGCGGTCTTGGCGTCCTTGGAGTCGGCCTGCAGACGGGCGCTCAGCTCCACCCCCTCGAACAGCCGGTGCACCAGCGCCTGCGCTGCCTCATAGCCGGCGTCCAGATAGATGGCACCGATCACCGCCTCCAGCGCATCGGCCAGGATGGAGGGGCGCTGCTTGCCGCCTGACTTGGCCTCGCCCTCGCCCAGGCGCAGCACCTCGGGCAGCTGCAACCGTGCGGCGATGGGGTGCAGCGACTCCTGGCGCACCAGGTGGGCGCGGATGCGCGACAGCTCGCCCTCAGGCAACGTGCGCAGCCGCGTGAACAGCAGGGTGGAGACGGCCAGGTTCAGCACCGAGTCGCCCAGGAATTCCAGGCGCTCGTTGTGCTCTGAGCTGAAGCTGCGGTGCGTGACCGCGCGCTCGAGCAGCGAAGGATCGGAAAACGCATGCTGCAGCCGCTGCTGCAGCGCCGTGAGACTGTCGGAAGGCACCGATGGGAGGAGGAACGGGTGAGGAGAAAGAAAGGTCAGTTCGTCGATTCGCTGAACCGGTAGACCAGGTAGGCCGGGCCGGCCAGCGCGATCTCGCGCGAGTAGCTGAAGGACACGACGACCTTGTCGTTGCGCTTGGTGATCTCCAGGTCCTTGCCGGTGACGGATTCGATGTTGTCGATGGCCGCGGCGCGGTCGAACGAGGCGCGGATCTCCGGCACCGTGCTGCCGTCGCGGGAGGCCTTGATGGCGGCCTTCTTGATGGCGAAGTACTCGATGAAGATGGGCACCGACTGCCCGCCAATGGCAAAGACCGCCACGGCCAGCACGCCGATGAAGACGACGCCGATGAAGGACAGCCCCCGCTGGCGCGAGCGGGTCGCAGCGCGTTGCTTGTTGACCATGCCTGATTTCCCCCGTTGGTGTTGTATGCGCGGTGCGGCCTGCGTTCAGTTGAACGAGCCGATGCGCTTGAGATTGCCGAAATTCATCCACACGAAGAAGGCGCGGCCGACGATGTTCTCGTCCGGCACAAAGCCCCAGTAGCGCGAATCGAGCGAATTATCACGGTTGTCGCCCATCAGAAAATAGTGGCCCTCGGGCACCGTGCAGCTCACGCCTTCCACGCTGTAGCGGCAGTTCTCGCGGAACTTGAAGTTGCTCGCGCCCTGCACGAAGGCGGGCACCTCGGGGTTGTTCAGCACGCGGTGGCGCTTGCCGCCCAGGTCTTCCTCGAACTGCTTGAAGTAGCGCATGGCGTCCTGGTCGAAGAAGTCCGGCAGTGCCGTGGTGGGCACGGCCTGGCCGTTCACCGTCAGGCGCTTGTTCAGGTAGGCCACCTCGTCGCCGGGGATGCCGACCACGCGCTTGATGTAGTCCATGCTGGGCTGGGGCGGGTAGCGGAACACCATCACGTCGCCGCGCTGCACGGGCGTGCCCTGGGTGATCTTCTTGTTGATGACTGGCAGGCGCACGCCGTAGGTGAACTTGTTCACCAGGATCAGGTCGCCCACCAGCAGCGTGGGGATCATGGAGCCGGACGGGATCTTGAACGGCTCGAACAAGAACGAGCGCAGCAGGAAGACGATGGCGATCACGGGGAACAGCCCGGCCGTCCAGTCCAGCCACCACGGCTGCATGAGGATGCGGCTCTTGGCCTCCTGCACATCGCCGTCCACCTTCTGGATACCCATGCGGTCCAGCTCGGCGCGGCGCTGCGCGGCGGCGTCCTCCAGGGCCTGCGCGGCGCGCCGGCGCCGGGGCAGGAAGAGCAGCCGCTCGGCCAGCCAGTAAGCGCCGGTGACCGCGGTGGCCAGAAACAGCAGCAGCGCGAAGTTGCCTTCGATAGCACCCGTATACCAGGCGGCCACGTAGCCGACGAAGGCCGCCAGCACGGCGGCGGTGATGTACTGCATGGCTTGCATGGCCGTTTACTCCTCGACCTGCAGGATGGCCAGGAAGGCCTCCTGCGGCACCTCGACCGAACCGATCTGTTTCATGCGCTTCTTGCCGGCCTTTTGCTTTTCCAGCAGCTTGCGCTTGCGCGAGACGTCGCCGCCATAGCACTTGGCCAGCACGTTCTTGCGCAGCGCCTTGATGGTCTCGCGGGCGATGATGTTGGCGCCGATGGCGGCCTGGATGGCCACATCGAACTGCTGGCGGCTGATGATCTCGCGCATCTTGGCCGCCACGGCGCGACCGCGGTATTGCGCCTGGGTGCGGTGCACGATGATGGACAGCGCGTCCACCTTCTCGCCGTTGAGCAGGATGTCCACCTTGACCACGTCGGACGGCCGGTACTCCTTGAACTCGTAGTCCATCGAGGCGTAGCCGCGGCTGACGGATTTGAGCTTGTCGAAGAAGTCCAGCACGATCTCGCCCAGCGGCAGCTCGTAGGTCAGCATGACCTGGCGGCCGTGGTACTGCATGTTCAACTGCACACCGCGCTTTTGGTTGGCCAGCGTCATCACGGGGCCCACGTAGTCCTGCGGCATGTACAGGTGCACCACGACGATGGGCTCGCGCACCTCCAGGATACGGCCCTGCTCGGGCATCTTGGAGGGGTTCTCGACCTGGATGACCTCCCCGTCACCCTTCACAACCTCGTACACCACGCTGGGCGCGGTAGTGATCAGGTCCTGGTCGAACTCGCGCTCCAGGCGCTCCTGAACGATCTCCATGTGCAGCAGGCCGAGGAAGCCGCAGCGAAAGCCGAAGCCCAGCGCCTGCGACACCTCGGGCTCAAAATGCAGCGAAGCGTCGTTGAGCTGGAGCTTTTCCAGCGCGTCGCGCAGCGCGTCGTACTGGTTGGCCTCGGTCGGGTACAGGCCGGCGAAGACCTGGGGCTGGATTTCCTTGAAGCCGGGCAGTGCCTGCGACGCCGGGCCGAGGTTGTTGGGCAGCTTTTTTTCCAGCGTGATGGTGTCACCCACCTTGGCGGCCTTCAGTTCCTTGATGCCCGCGATGATGTAGCCCACCTCGCCAGCCTTGAGTGCCTCACGCGGGATCTGCGCCGGCGTGAACACGCCCAGGTTGTTGGCATCGTAGGTCGCGCCGGTGGCCATCATCTTGAAGCGCTCGCCCTTCTTGAGTTCGCCATCAACGACGCGCACCAGCATGACCACACCCACGTAGCTGTCGAACCAGCTGTCGATGATCATGGCGCGCAGCGGCGCCTCGGTCTGGCCGCGCGGCGCCGGCACCTTGGCAATGATCTGTTCGAGCACGTCGTCGATGCCCATCCCCGTCTTGGCCGAGATGGGAAGAGCCTCGCTGGCATCGATGCCGATCACGTCCTCGATCTCGGCCTTGGCGGCCTCCGGATCGGCCTGGGGCAGGTCCATTTTGTTGAGCACAGGAAGCACTTCCACCCCCAGGTCCAGCGCCGTGTAGCAGTTGGCCACCGTCTGCGCCTCCACGCCCTGCGAGGCGTCCACCACCAGCAGCGCCCCCTCGCAGGCAGAGAGCGAGCGCGAGACCTCGTAGGAGAAGTCCACGTGGCCGGGTGTGTCGATCAGATTCAGGTTGTAGACCTGGCCGTCGCGCGCCTTGTATTGCAGCGCAGCGGTCTGCGCCTTGATGGTTATCCCGCGCTCGCGCTCGATGTCCATGGAGTCGAGCACCTGCGCTTCCATGTCGCGCTCTGCCAAACCGCCACAACGCTGGATGATGCGGTCGGCGAGCGTGGACTTGCCGTGGTCAATGTGCGCAATGATCGAGAAATTTCTGATGTGGTTCATCAACGGCTAACGACAAGTATTTGAATTGCAAAGGCAGCGGCCAAGAAAAAAGGGCGCATCGACTTTAGCGACGCGCCCTGAACCAACAATCTTTGGCAACTGCGATGGTTGGAGCTTCATTGTAGGCAAAAACACCTGCCCGCACAGCCTGCCCGGCCCCCTGCAGGGGCCATTGCCACGTTGCAAAGAAAATTTATGCACATCTTGTCCACAACCCGCAGCATTGCCGGGTGGCCGTGGACCGCGCCTGGATTCGTGGGGCGCCCGTCGGCGACCGGCCGGCCCGTGCTGGGCCTGGCAGCCTGCCGCGCACAGGGCGGCGGCGGCCATTTTCGGCGGGTCATTCTAGCAAAACGCCCCCGGCAGCCAGGAGGAGCGGTCAGCGGGCAGGGCGGATCAGCGCGTACTGCGCCCACTCGCCGCGGCGCACCAGAACGCTGATGGGTTTGGCCTTGTCGGCCTTGGCCACGGCGGCTTCGAAATCCTTGAGGGTGCGGACCTCGACATTGGCCAGCGCCAGGATGACGTCGCCCTCGCGCAGACCGGCGCGAGCGGCCGCATCGCTGGCGGTGACGACGCGCACACCGCCCTTGGTCTTGAGCTCCTTTTCCTGCGCCGGCGTGAGCTCGGCCACCACCAGGCCCAGCTGCTGGGCCGAGCTGGTCGGTTGCTGCTTGCCGTTCTGGCCGCCCTGCCTGTCTTCGCCCTTGGCCACAGGCTTTTCGTCCGGCTCGATCTCGGCGATGGTCACCGTGAGGTCGCGCGCCGCGCCGCGGCGAAACACCGTGATGCCAGCCTTGGTGCCTGGCTTGGTATTGCCCACCAGGCGCGGCAGGTCGGCCACCTTGTCCACAGGCTTGCCGTCATAGCGGGTGATGATGTCGCCCGCCTCGATGCCGGCCTTCTCGGCGGGCGAGCCCGGCTCGACGCCGCGCACCAGCGCTCCTTGCGCCTTGCCCAGACCGATGGATTCGGCCACGTCTTTGGAGACGCCCTCGATCTGCACGCCGATGCGCCCGCGCGAGACGCGGCCGGTGGCACGAAGCTGCTCACTGACGCGGATGGCCTCGTCGATGGGGATGGCGAACGAGATGCCCATGAAGCCGCCAGAGCGCGAATAGATCTGGCTGTTGATGCCCACCACCTCGCCACGCATGTTGAGCAGCGGGCCACCCGAGTTGCCGGGGTTGATGGCCACATCGGTCTGAATGAAGGGCAGGTAGTCGCCCGTGTCGCGCTGCTTGGCGCTGACGATGCCGGCCGTCACCGTGTTCTCCAGACCAAAGGGCGAGCCGATGGCCATGACCCATTCGCCGGTCTTCAGCCGGCTCACGTCGCCCACCTTCACGGCTGGCAGGCCAGTCGCCTCAATCTTGACCACCGCCACGTCGGTGCGCTTATCGGCGCCGATAATCTTGGCTTTGAACTCACGCTTGTCGGTCAGCGTCACGATGACCTCTTCGGCTCCCTCGACGACGTGGGCGTTGGTCATGACGAAGCCATCGGCGCTCAGAATGAAGCCAGAGCCCACGCCACGCGGCTGCTCTTCGCGCTGCTGCGGCCCCTGCTGGCGCGGCACGTTGGGCACCGGCAGGCCGAAACGGCGGAAGAACTCCAGCATCTCCTCGTCCATGGGCCCGGCGGAGCGTGTGCTGACACGTTCGGTCGTGCGGATGTTGACCACCGAAGGGCCGACCTGGTCCACCAAATCGGTGAAATCAGGCAGGCCGCGCACCGCTGCTCCAGACTGCGCCAGCGCGGGTGTAGCGGTGGCAAACAGGCCCGCACCGCCGGCAAGGCCCAGGGCCACCGCCAGAGCGCAGGCAGACAGACGGTTTCGGGAGGCAGGAGTGGTGGTGAACATCAGCGGCTTTTTCCAGTCAAAGAGTCTTGTTGTTGCGGCCCGCGCTCAGCCGGCGGGACGCAGCTTGGAAAGGCGACAGGCGCATTGGTTCCCCAACGCCTGCGGGGCCGAAGCGGCGGAGCAGCTCAGTGTTCGCGCCCCGCGAAGGTGGCGTTGCGCAGGAAGCCTGCCGGCATCTGCAACGCCGATGTGCTGTTGCCCAACTGGCGATGGGCGGCCAGAAGCTCGTCCAGGCGCGGGTCGCGGATCATGACCTGCGCGCCCTGTCCGGGTTGCGCCGGGCCTTCGGCGTTGGCGGCAACGACGGCCTGCGCTGGCAGGGACGGGGCGGGCGCCGCAGCCAACTGCGCGCCCTGCGGGGCAGTACTCAGGCCCACGTAGGCGTTCCAGCCGAGCACGGCCACAGCGGCCAGCGAGGCGAAGCCCGCAGCCAGCTTCCAGCGCAGCACCTGTGCATTGGCGGCGGGATCGTGGCTGGCCTGCGGGCCGAGCGGCTCCGCCAGCGGCTGCAGTGCCGAAGGCGCCAGGCGCGCGGGCGCTCCCTCTTGCGCCATCTGGCTGCGCAGGCGCGCCAGCAGCGCGCCATCGGCCGGCGCCAGGGCCGGTGCGCTCTGGCGCAGGGCATCGCCCACCATGTGGTACAGCTGCCAGCAGGCGCGGCCTTCCTCGGTGGCCGAAAAATCCATCGCACTTGCGAAGTCCGGCCCGTGCAGCTCCCCGTCGGCCAGGGCCGACAGGCGTTCACGCATCATCACAGCGTCTTGATCGTTCATGGTTTCACCCGTTCTGGCTGTCTGGCTACCAACGTTTGCCCGAGCGCTTGTCGAGCAGCGGCTTGACGCGCGCGGAAATCGCCTCGCGCGCCCGGAAGATGCGCGAGCGCACGGTTCCGATGGGGCAGTCCATGGCTGTGGCGATTTCCTCGTAGGTCAGACCTTCGATCTCCCGCAGCGTGACGGCCTGGCGCAGCTCTTCGGGCAGCGCCGCCATCGCGGCGTTGACCGCGGCGGCGACCTCCTGGGCGGCCAGCACAGTCTCCGGGGTTTCATCGCTGGTTAGTTCGCGATCGAGCAGCGAAGTTTCATCATCATCCTCAGACGCACTGCGCAGCGCGCTTTCGGTGATGACCGGGTCGCGGCGCAGATCCACCAAGGCCTTCTTGGCCGTGTTCACGGCAATGCGGTACAGCCAGGTGTAGAACTGGGCATCGCCGCGGAACTGGTGCAGGGCGCGCCAGGCCCGCAGGAAGGCCTCCTGCGTGATGTCGGGCACCAGGTCCACGTCGCGTACCATGCGGCCGACCAGTCGCTCCACCCGTCGCTGGTACTTGATGACCAACAGTTCGTAGGCCCGTTGGTCGCCCGCCACCGCGCGCTCCACCAGCCGCAGGTCGCTATCGGCGGGAGAGGGGCTGGCAGGTGGAGGAGCTGTCATGTCGTTGATCGTTGTGCCTGCCGTTCAGGAGGAGGAGGCTTCATCGGCGGAGGGCTGGGCAGGCGCCGCAGGGGCGCGGGAATATAACGCACGGCGAATGGCCGGCCAGGCCCCGGGCAGGGGTGCCGCGGCATCCTGCTGCAGCCACAGCCAGCACAAACCACCCCGCGAGAGGCGTCCATGCAGCAGCAATGCGAACTGCAGGTCCAATCGCACCTCGGGCCGGCCAGCTAGCAGTTCGGCCTGCGGCGTCCCGGCCCGTTGCAGATACCACTCGCCGCCGTCCCACAGCAGTTGCCCACGAGGGAGGCGGCGCTGCCAGGACCAGGCAGCTGCGCTACAGCCCAGCCACAACAGCAGCCCTGCCATCGCCTTGAACGCCTGATGGGTGTTGCCCAGTCCACCGGCGAGCCAACAGCTGACGGCCACCAGCCCTGCGGCGCTGACAGCCACCAGTACCCAGGCCACACCCTGGGAAGGCCCGACTGCGTGGCGCGCCGGCGGGGGCAGCAAATGGCCACGCATACGAGAGGCGAGAGGCGGCTCAGGTAGCCGAGCCGGCCTGCCGCGGCTTACACACGCTGGAAGACCAGCGTGCCGTTGGTACCGCCGAAGCCGAAGTTGTTCTTGAGCGCCACGTCCATCTTCATGTCACGCGCGGTGTTGGCGCAGTAGTCGAGATCGCACTCGGGATCCTGCTCGAAGATGTTGATCGTGGGCGGCACCTTCTGCTGGTGCAGTGCCAGCACGGTGAACACACTTTCGATGCCGCCGGCGCCGCCCAGCAGATGGCCAGTCATGGACTTGGTGGAGCTGACGACCATGTTTTTCGCATGGTCGCCCAGGGCCGCCTTGATGGCGTTGGTCTCGTTCAGATCGCCCAGCGGCGTGGAGGTGCCGTGCGCGTTCAAGTACTGGACCTGGTCGGCATTCACGCCGGCATTGCGCAGGGCCGCCTGCATGGCGCGGCGCGGGCCGTCCATGTTGGGCGCCGTCATGTGACCGGCGTCGGCGCTCATGCCATAGCCCGTGAGCTCGGCATAGATCTTCGCGCCCCGCGCCTTGGCGTGTTCGTACTCCTCCAGCACCAGCACGCCCGCGCCCTCACCCAGCACAAAGCCGTCGCGGCCCTTGTCCCAGGGACGCGATGCCGTTCGCGGGTCATCGTTGCGCGTGGACAGGGCGCGCATGGCGGCGAAGCCGCCCACGCCCAGGGGCGAAACCGTGGCCTCGGTGCCACCAGCGACGATGACGTCGGCGTCGCCGTACTCGATCTTCCGCGCCGCCTCACCAATGCAGTGCAGGCCGGTGGTGCAAGCAGTGACCACGGAGAGGTTCGGGCCCTTGAAACCGAAACGCATGGACACGTGGCCCGCCACCATATTGATGATGGAGGCCGGCACGAAGAACGGCGTGATGCGCCGCGGCCCACGTGCTTCCAGCTCGGCATGGGTGTTCTCGATCAGCGGCAGCCCGCCGATGCCGGAGCCGATGATGCAGCCAATGCGCGTGGCCAGCTCTTCATCCAGCGCCTCGCCGGTGGGCAAGCCCGCATCCTGCACGGCCTCCTGCGCGGCGGCGATGCCGTAATGGATGAAGGTATCCATCGTGCGCGCATCCTTGGTGCTCAGGTAGGCGTCCAGGTCGAACCCCTTGACCTCGCCGGCGATCTTGCAGGCGAAGTTCGACGCGTCGAACCGGGTGATGAGGTCGATGCCGGACTTTCCGGCGAGGATGTTGGCCCAGGCGTCCTGCACCGTGTTCCCCACGGGGCTGACGCAACCCAGGCCGGTCACGACAACGCGACGACGGCTCATGCGTTAAAAACCTTGTAGCTATGGGATGCGCGGCGCCGCTGCTGCGGCAATGCGCAAGCCAGAAGAAACCAGCGGCCCTGACCGGGCCGGGGATCCGGCAGAGGGCTGGAGATCAGCCCTTTTGGTGGGAGACGGCGTAGTCGATGGCGTTTTGCACCGTGGTGATCTTCTCCGCGTCTTCGTCGGGGATCTCGATGCCGAACTCGTCTTCCAGAGCCATCACCAATTCCACCGTGTCCAGCGAGTCGGCACCCAGATCGGCCACGAAGGCTTTTTCATTGGTGACCTGGGACTCTTCCACGCCGAGTTGCTCGGCGATGATCTTTTTGACACGTGCTTCGATATCGCTCATGGGTTTCCCTCAAGGGGTTGTGAATGAATCCGCGATTCTAGCCGCTTCGGGATAGTGCCCCAGCGCGGCCTGCCGTGCGGAAGATACGGCGCCAAAAGGCTTCAATTACATGTACATGCCGCCATTGACGTGCAACTCCTGCCCCGTCACATAGCCGGCACCTTCCGAGGCGAGATAGGCCACCGCGTGGGCGATGTCCTCGGGGCGGCCCAGATCGCCCAGGGCGATCTGCGCGCACAGGGCCTTCTTCTGCTCCTCGGGCAGGTCGGCCGTCATGTCGGTGGCGATGAAGCCGGGCGCCACGCAGTTCACCGTGATGCCGCGGCTGCCCAGTTCGCGCGCCAGCGCACGCGTCATGCCGGCCACGCCGGCCTTGGCGGCCGCGTAGTTGGCCTGGCCCGGGTTGCCCGAGGCGCCCACCACGCTGGTGATGCTGATGATGCGCCCAAAGCGCTGCTTCATCATGGGCCGGATGGCGGCGCGACTGGCGCGGAACACCGCCTTCAGGTTGGTGTCGACGACCGCGTCCCAGTCGTCGTCCTTCATGCGCATGGCCAGGGTATCGCGGGTGATGCCGGCGTTGTTGACCAGCACGTGCAGGCCGCCGTCCTGCTTGACGATAGTCTCCACCAGCGCGTCCACGGCCGCGCCGTCGGTGACGTCCAGCCGCACGCCGCGCCCGCCGTGGGCGGCCAGCGCCTGGCTGATACGGGCGGCACCCTCGTCGGTGGTGGCGGTGCCAATCACGCGCAGACCCTGCTGCGCCAGTTGCGCCGCGATGGCGGCGCCGATGCCGCGGGTGGCGCCGGTGACCAGCGCAACGCGGGGGGTGGTTTCAGCGGTGGTGGTCATGCCAGCAGCTCCCTGGTTTCGGCGAGCGTCGCCGGGTCATAGATGGATGCGCCGACCAGCTCCGGGTCGATGCGGCGGGTCAGGCCGGCCAGCACCTTGCCGGGTCCGCACTCGACGATGTGGGTGACGCCGCGCGCCTTGAGCGCCTGCACGCACTCGACCCAGCGTACCGGCCCGAAGGCCTGGCGATACAGGGCGTCGCGGATGGCGTCGGGTTGCTGCTGCACGGCCACGTCCACGTTGTTTAGCACCGGGATCTGCGGCGCGGCCAGCTCGAGGCCCGCCAGCGCGGCCTTGAGCTTTTCGGCGGCGGGCTTCATCAGGCTGGAGTGAAAGGGCGCGGACACCGGCAGCGGCAGCGCGCGCTTGGCGCCGGCGGCCTTCAGCAGCTCGCAGGCCTTGTCCACACCGGCCTTGGTGCCGGCGATCACGGTCTGCGCCGGATCGTTGAAGTTGACGGCCTCGACCACCTCGGGCGAACCCGTGCCGAAGCTGCCTTGCGCCTGGGCGCAGCCGGCGATGACGTGCGCGGCATCCAGACCCAGGATGGCGGCCATGGCGCCCGTGCCCACGGGCACGGCCTCCTGCATGGCGGCGGCGCGCAGGCGCACCAGCGGCGCGGCCTGCGCCAGTGTCAGCACGCCGGCAGCCACCAGTGCCGAGTATTCGCCCAGCGAATGGCCGGCCACTGCCGCGGGCAGCGCGCCGCCTTCTGCACGCCACACGCGCCAGGCGGCCACGCCGGCCACCAGCATCACCGGCTGGGTGTTGGTGGTCAGCGCCAGCGCCTCCTTGGGGCCGTCGTGGATCAATGCGCCCACGTCCTCGCCCAGGGCGTCGGAGGCCTCGCGCAGGGTCTGCTGCACCTCGGGATGATCGCCCCAGCCATCCAGCATGCCCACGGACTGCGAGCCCTGGCCGGGAAATACAAATGCAAAGGTCTTAGCCATTACCAGTGTTGATTGACAATGAAATCGGGCTCTAGCGCTTGCCAGTCAAGCGCTGGCAGCTACATTTTCAGGAGCACCGCACCCCAGGTGAAGCCGCCGCCCACCCCTTCCAGCATGACGGTGTGGCCGGGCTGCACCTGGCCGGCGCGCACGGCGTGGTCCAGCGCCAGGGGGATGGAGGCGGCCGAGGTGTTGCCGTGCTGGTCCACCGTGACCACCACCTTGTCCATGGACAGCTTCAGCTTGCGCGCCGTGCTTTGCATGATGCGGATATTGGCCTGATGGGGGATCAGCCAGTCGATGTCGGACTCCTGCAGCCCGGCCTTTTCCAGCACGGCGCGGGCGGCCTTGTCCAGCACGCTCACGGCGAGCTTGAAAACGGCCTGGCCATCCATGGTCAGCAGCGGGCTGCCCAGCACCTCGCCGCCGTAGACGTTGCCTGGCACGCACAGGATGCCCACGTGGCTGCCGTCGGCGTGCAGGTCGCTGGCCAGGATACCGGGCGTATCGGAGGCCTGCAGCACCACGGCGCCGGCGCCGTCGCCGAACAGCACGCAGGTCGTGCGGTCCTTGAAGTTCAGGATGCGGCTGAACACCTCGGCGCCCACCACCAGCGCCCGCGTGGCGGTGCCGGCGCGGATCATGGCGTCGGCCACCGTCAGGGCGTAGACAAAACCGCTGCACACGGCCTGCACGTCGAACGCCGGGCAGCCGGCGATGCCCAGCTTGTGCTGCAGGATGCAGGCGGTGGAGGGAAACACCATGTCCGGCGTGGACGTGGCGACGATGATCAGGTCGATGTCCGCGGCCTCGCAACCAGCAGCAGCCAGCGCGTTGCGCGAGGCCGTGAGCGCCAGGTCGCTGGCGGCCACGTGCGCTTCAGCGAAATGGCGCGCGCGGATGCCCGTGCGCTCGACGATCCATTCGTCGGAGGTCTCGATACCCTGCTCTGCCAGCTGGGCCACCAGGTCGTCGTTGCTCACTCGGCGCGCAGGCAGGCAGCTGCCCGTGCCGACAATGCGGGAATAGCGTGTCATCAAAGGGGGGCCGAGGCGGCGCCAGGGGCGGGAGGGACGTCAGCGGTGGTGGCCAGCAGCGGCGCCGCATGCGCGACCCGTGCGCGCACGCGCTCGAGCAGGTTGTTGCGTGCCGCATCATACGCGCGGGCGAGCGCCTGCTCGAAGGCCAGGGCGTCGGCCGAGCCGTGGCTCTTGAACACCAGCCCGCGCAGGCCCAGCAGCGCGGCGCCGTTGTAGCGGCGGTGGTCCATGCGGCGCTTGAGGGCCGCCAGCACCGGCCAGGCGACCACGGCCGCCGCCTTGGTCAGCAGGTTGCGCGAGAACTCCTCCTTCAGGAAGCCGCCAATCATGGACGCCAGGCCCTCGATGGTCTTGAGCGCCACGTTGCCGACGAAGCCGTCGCACACCACGATGTCCGCCGTGCCCTTGAAGATGTCGTTGCCCTCGACGTTGCCGACGAAGTTCAGGTCGCCCGAGGCGGCGGCCGCGCGCAGCAGTTCGCCGGCACGCTTGATCTCTTCGCTGCCCTTGATGGCCTCCTCGCCGATGTTCAGCAGCCCCACGGTGGGCTGAGGGTCATCGTTGAGCACCGATACCAGGGCCGAGCCCATGACGGCGAACTGCAGCAAATGCTCGGCGGTGGAGTCGACGTTGGCGCCCAGGTCCAGCACCGTGGTGGCTCCGCCGCGGGCGTTGGGGATCTGGGTGGCGATGGCAGGGCGGTCGATGCCGTCCAGGGTTTTTAGCAGATAGCGGGCAATCGCCATCAGCGCGCCCGTGTTGCCGGCCGAAACGGCCGCCTGGGCCCTGCCTTCCTTGACCTGAGCGATGGCCACGCGCATAGACGAATCCTTCTTGCGGCGCAGGGCCACCTCCACGGCATCGTCCATGGTGACCACCTCGGAGGCCGGCACGTGCTCGGCGCGCTCGTGCTCCAGCGCCTTCAGGCGATCGCCCTGGCCGACCAGCAGCAGCCGGGCGTCGGGGTGGCTCTCCAGAAACTGGCGGCACGCGGCCAGCGTGACGTCGGGGCCGTGGTCGCCCCCCATGCAATCAACAGCCAGTGTGATCATCGGCAGGAGTGGGCCGCTTGCTCGGGCAGGGGCGGCAGGAATCGGGTTGAAGCCGCCATTGTGGCAGCCGAAAAACGCCGAAGGCCCGCGCTACGGGACTCGTAGCCGCGGGCCTTCGGCAACGGAGCGCGGCTCAGAGGCCGCGCGCGTCAGGCTTCGGACTTGTTCTTCAGCACTTGGCGGCCGCGGTACACGCCGTTGGGGCTGATGTGGTGGCGCAGGTGGGTTTCGCCCGTGGTGGGCTCCACGGCGATGCCCGGCACGTTCAGGGCGTTGTGCGAACGGTGCATGCCGCGCTTGGAGGGGGACTTCTTGTTTTGCTGAACAGCCATGGTCGGCTCCTGGTCTTGAAAGGGTTGGATGGAAAAACGCGATCAGCCCATTAAAGACACGAGGGGTTTCGCGCGAAGCCCGCAATTATAGCCCACGCGCCATCAGCCCGCCCAGGGGGTAGATCGGCCTCAGGATTTGTCCTTGCGCAGGCCCGCCAGGGCGGCGAAGGGGTTGGGAGCGCTGGCGCTGGCAGCCTCGAATTCCTCGTCACTGGAGGCCAGCTGCACCGGCACCGGGCACTCGTCGTGGCGCGGCACCAGGGGCACGGCCATGAGCAGCTCGTCCTCGATCAGCTCGCGCAGGTTGAACTCGCGGCTCAGGGCCAGCAGGTCCTCCTCGCTCTCGTCGTCTAGCGCCTCGGCCGTGGCCTCGTCGGCGACGAAGCGGAACTCGCGGTCCACCTCCAGCGGCACGTCCACCGGCTGAAGGCAGCGCTGGCAGATCAGGGGCACGGTGGCGCTGGCCTTCAGGCGCAGCCAGACCTGGCCGCCGATACCGTGGGTGGAGCGCACCTCGCCGTCGGCAGCCCAGTCCACGCGCAGATCGGGGTGCAGGCCCTTGGCCTCCTCGACCAGGCGGGCGTACTTGAGCAGGGTGTCATGACCGGACAGGTGGCCTCCGGCCTGCGCGAAGGCCTTGACGTCCAGCCGGTCGGGGGAGTGTTCCTTGGTCATGAGGGGCAGTGTAAGAGAATCGGCCGATGCCAAATAACAGCCCTACGACGCCCCGCTCCCTGGTCCTCGCCTCGACCTCGCGCTACCGTCGCGAGCTGCTGTCGCGCCTGGGCCTGGCCTTCGACGTGACAGCGCCCGAGGTGGACGAAAGCCCCCGGCCCGGCGAGGCCCCGCGCGCGCTGGCCCTGCGCCTGGCGCTGGCCAAGGCGCGCGCCGTGGCGGCCCTGCGCCCCGAGGCGCTGGTGATCGGCTCGGACCAGGTGGCCGACCTGGACGGCCGCCCCCTGGGCAAGCCCGGCACGCACGAGCGCGCCGTGGCCCAGCTGCGCCAGATGAGCGGCCGGCCGGTGGTCTTCCACACGGCCGTGGCCGTGGCCTGCCAGGCCGGCGGCTTCGAGCAGGTGGAGCTGGCGCCCGTGCACGTGCGCTTTCGCGCGCTGTGCGACGACGAGATCGAGCGCTACCTGCGCGCCGAGCAGCCCTATGACTGCGCCGGCAGCGCCAAGAGCGAGGGCCTGGGCATCGCCATGCTGGAGGCCATCGACAGCGACGACCCGACGGCCCTCATCGGCCTGCCGCTGATCCGCACCTGCCGCCTGCTGCGCGCCGCCGGGGTGGTTCTGCCATGAAGAACGCCCCCGGCACGCTCTACCTGGTGCCCGCGCCGCTGGACTTCGGCTGCGACGCCCAGGCGCCGCTGACCGATGCCCTGCCAGCCGGCACGCTGCGCCAGGCGGCGCAGATCACCCACTGGGTATGCGAGAACGCCAAGAGCCTGCGCGCCTACCTGAAACGCATCGACGCCGAGTACCCGCTGGCCGCGTCGCTGCAGCAGCAACAGATCACCGAGCTGCCGCGCCAGGTGCACAAGAAGGGCGATCACGGCGCCGGCGCGTTCGACGCCACGGCGCTGGTCGCCCCGCTGCGCGCCGGCCACGACATGGGCCTGGCCAGCGAAGCCGGCATGCCCGCCATCGCCGACCCCGGCAGCTCGGTGGTGCGCGCCGCGCACGACGCGGGCGCGCGCGTGGTGCCGCTGGTAGGGCCGGTGTCGCTGCTGCTGGCGCTGGCGGCCAGTGGGTTGAACGGCCAGAACTTCGCCTTTACCGGCTACCTCCCGCAGGACGCCGCTGCGCGCGCGCAGCGCATCCGCGAGCTGGAGGCCCTGGCCCTCAAGCAAGGCCAGAGCCAGCTCTTCATCGAGACACCCTACCGCAACGCCGCGCTGTGGCAGGCTCTGCTGCAGCACCTGCAGCCGGGCACACGCCTGGCCGTGGCCGAGGGCCTGACGCTGGACCAGGCGCGCGTGCACAGCCACGCCGTGCGCCGCTGGCGCGAGCAGCCCGGCGCGGCGCCAGACAACCGCACGCCAGCGGTGTTCGCCATCGGGGGCTGACTCCTCCCCCTTTCGACAAGGGAACCACCATGTCCGACGTCCTGTTCGAGGCCGACGGCCCCGTCTGCCAGATCACGCTGAACCGCCCGGCCAAGCGCAACGCAGTGCACGGGCCCATGGCCGGCGCGCTGCGCGACGCGTTCCGGCGCTTCGAGGCCGACGCCAACCTGCGGGTGGCCGTGCTGCATGGCGCCGGCGGCCACTTTTGCGCCGGCGCCGACCTGGCGGCCGTGAGCGACCCGGCGCTGCGCAACGAGCTCGACCCCGAGGGCGGCGGCACCGGCCCCATGGGACCCACGCGCATGGCGCTGTCCAAGCCGCTGATCGCCGCCATCAGCGGCTACGCCGTGGCCGGCGGGCTGGAGCTGGCGCTGCTGGCCGACCTGCGCGTGGCCGACGAGGACGCCACGCTGGGCGTGTTCTGCCGCCGCTGGGGCGTGCCGCTGATCGACGGCGGCACGGTGCGCCTGCCGCGCATCGTCGGCATGGGGCGCGCGCTCGACCTGATCCTGACCGGCCGCCCCGTGGCCGCGCCCGAGGCCCTGGCCATGGGCCTGGTCAACCGCGTCACGCCCGCCGGCGGCGCGCTGGCGGCGGCGCACACGCTGGCGCGGCAGATCGCCGCCTTCCCGCAGCAGTGCATGCTGGCCGACCGCGCCTCGGCCTACGCCCAGTGGGACCTGCCGCTGGCCCAGGCGCTGCGCCAGGAAGGCCGGCTGGGCACGCCCCTGGTGGCCGCCGAAGGGGCCGACGGCGCGGCCCGCTCTGCCGGGGGCACCGGCCGCCACGGCCGCTTCGACACGCCCGGCGGCGCCTGAACCAACTCCTTTTTTGATAGCTGCTCGCGCTTGACTGGCGGGCGCCAAAGGCACTTTTGGCTTGAAAAGCTGCTACTTGATGCCGGCGCGCATGAAGCTCTGCACGAACTGGCGCTGAAACAGGATGAAGCCGATCAGCAGCGGCGCCACCGACATCAGCGTGGCGGCGGTGATCAGCGACCACTCCACACCCTGCTCCACGGACGAGAAGACCTGCAGCCCCACCGTGAGCGGGCGCGACTCCACGCTGTTGGTGATGATGAGCGGCCACAGGAAGTTGTTCCAGTGGAAGCTCACCGACACCAGCGCGAACGCCGTGTACACCGGCCGCGCCAGCGGCACGTACACGCGCCACAGGATCTGCAGGGCGCTGGCACCCTCCACGCGGGCGGCCTCGTCGAGCTCCTTGGGAATGCCCATGAAGGTCTGGCGCAGCAAAAAGATGGCGAACGCCGAGGCGAAGTACGGCAGGCCGATGGCGGTGAGCGTGTCCACCAGACCCAGGCGGCCCATGGTCTTGTAGTTCTCCACCAGCAGGATGTCGGGCATCACCATCAGCTGCACCAGCACCAGGGCGAAGGCCACGTTTTTGCCGCGAAACTCGTAGCGCGCAAACGCATAAGCCGCCAGCGTCGAGAGCACCAGCTGCGCCGCCAGGATCAGCACGACCAGCACGGCGGTGTTGAGAAAGTAACGCGCAAAAGGCGCCGCCTCCCAGGCGCGGCGGAAGTTCTCAAGCGTCCACGGCGCGTCCAGCGCGAAGCGCGTGGCGTACTCGGCCGGATGGAAGGCCGTCCAGAAGGCATAGGCCAGCGGCAGCACCCACAGCAGGGCCAACAACCAGGCGGCCAGAGTGTCCAGCCAGGTGGCGCCGTACAGGCGCGGAGCGGTGTCTCGGCGCGTCACTTGTAATGCACCCGCTTGTCCAGCACGAAGAACTGCACCAGCGCCACGCTGGCGAGGACTACCACCAGCACCACGGTGATGGCCGCGGCGTAGCCCGTGTCCCAGAACTTGAAGCCCACCTCGTACAGGTGGTACAGCAAGAGCGTGGTGGCGTTGTCCGGGCCGCCGCGCGTCAGGATGAAGATGTGGTCCACCAGGCGGAAGGCGTTGATGACGGCGTTGATCAGCACGAACAGCGTGGTCGGCATGAGCAGCGGCCATTGCACGCGGCGAAAGAAGTACCAGCGCGAGGCGCCCTCGATGACCGCCGCCTCCTTCAGGCTGGGGTTGAGCGTCTGCAGCGCCGCCAGGTAGAAGATCATGAAGAAGCCCGCCTCCTTCCACACCGCCACCAGCGTCACGCAGGCCAGCGCCGTGCTGGGGTCGCCCAGCCAGTTGTGCGGCGGCAGGCCGAAGGCGCCGGTAATCTGCTCCAGCAGGCCGTACTGCGGCGTGTAGAAGAACAGCCAGATGTTGGCCACGGCGATCATGGGCAGCACCGTGGGCGTGAAATAGGCCATGCGCACCAGCGTGCGCCCGGCCAGGCGCTCGTTGACCCACAGCGCCATCAGCAGCGCGATGCCGATCGACAGCGGGATGGTGGCGCCGGCGAACCACAGGTTGTTGCTCACGGCCTGCCAGAACACCGGGTCGTCCCACAGCACGGCGTAGTTCTCCAGCCCCACCCACTCGGGCGGGCGGCTGCCGCGGGGCGTGGAGCGGAAGCTGTCGATCAGGGTGGCTAAGGCCGGCCAGTGCGTGAAGGCCACCAGCAGCACCAGCGCCGGCAGCAGGAGCAGCCAGGCGTGCAGAGCGCGCTGGCTGGCGCCCGCGTTGGCCGAGGAGCCGCCGTGCCCCGCCATCATCACTTGTAGCTGCGCAGGATGCGGTCAGCCTCGCGCTGCGCGTCCTTCAGGGCCTGGGCGGAGGTCTTGGTGCCGCTCAAAGCGGCCTGGATGGCGTCGTTCAACACCTTGGTCACGCGCTGGTTCTCGTGCGTGGAGAACTCGGCCACCGACACCGGCAGCTGGTCGCGCGCCACCAGGGCGGGCGGAAAGTCCTGGCCGTATTTTTTGAGCGCCGGCGTGTCGTAGGCAGCAGGCGAGACGGCGACATAGCCGCTGTCCATGCTCCACTGCGCGGCGTGCTCGGGCTGGGTGATCCACTTGGCGAACTCGAAGGCCGCCTGCTGCTGCTCCCTGGGCGCCTTCTTGAAGATGTAGAAGTTGCCCCCGCCCGTGGGCGAGCCGCCCTTTCGCACGTTGCCGGCGATCTGCGCCACGCCGAAGTCGAACTTGGCGTTGTTCTTCACGTTGGTCAGGTTGCCGGTGGTGGTGACGATGATGGCGGCCTTCTTCTCGAAGAAGTCCTTCGGCGTCGTGCCCCACTCCACCACGCCCTTGGGGTGCACGCCCTCCTTGGCCAGGTTGACCCAGAAGTCCAGCGCCTCCACCACCTTGGGGTTGTCGAAGGTGACCTGGGTGCCGGCCTCGTTGGCCAGCAGCACGTCGTTGGGCGTGGTCAGGGTCTGCAGCATCCAGTAGGCAAAGCCCGTGGACGGGATCTGGATGCCGTACTGCGTCACGTTGCCGCTGGCGTCCTTCTTGGTCAGCTTGCGCGCGGCGTCTTGCAGCTCCTTCCAGGTGGCGGGGGCCTTGTTCGGGTCCAGACCAGCCTCCTTGAAGGCGTCCTTGTTGTAGTACATGACCACGGTGGAGCGCTGGAACGGGATGCCCCAGGTCTTGCCGCCCGTCTGGCTGTTGGCCATGAAGGCCGGGTAGAAGCCCTTGAGCCAGGCGCGGTCGGCGTCGGTCTTCACGAAGTCGTCGATGGGCACGATGGCGTCCTCGTCGATCAGCGTGAACATGTCGGTGGACAGCAGCACCGATGTCGCCGGCGGCTTGCCCGACTTATGCGCGGTGAGCGCCTTGACGATGGTCTCCTGATAGGTGCCGGCGTAGATCGGCGTGACCTTGTACTGCGGGTTGGCCTGGTTGAACTGCTCGGCGTAGCCGTCGATCACCTTGGTGATGGGCCCGCCCACGGCCACGGGGTAGTAGAACGGCACCTCCAGCGGCGCCTGGGCGAAGGCACCGGCGGCGCAGGCAGCCAGCGCGGCGGCGGACACGGACTTCAGGAACGTCTTGCGTTGCATGGATAGGTCTCCTCGGGGAAAAGTCGGAAAGGACCAGGCGGGGGCGGCATCAGGCCGCCATGCGCTGGCCCTGGGCGTCGAAGAAGTGCCGCTCCTGCGGCTGCCACAGCAACTGCACGGCCTGGCCCGGCGCGGCCTGGGCCTGCTGGCCCGGCGCGCGCACGGTGATGAATTCGGAGCCCACGGCGCAGCGCAGCACGGCGTCCGCGCCCAGGTATTCCTGGCTGTGCACGGTGGCGGGCACGCCCTGCTGCCCGGGTGCGGCCAGCGCCACGGCCTCGGGGCGCAGGCCCAGCCAGCGGGCGTCCTGCGGCCCGGCGGGCACGCTGGTGCCGGCGATGCGGCCATCCTCCAGACCCACCAGGTTCATGGGCGGCGTGCCGATGAAGCGCGCGGCAAACGTGGTGGCCGGCTGGGCATAGACGGTGCGCGGTGGCGCGCACTGCTCCACGCGGCCCTGGTGCAGCAGCACCACCTGGTCGGCCATGCTCATGGCCTCGGTCTGGTCGTGCGTGACGTAGACCACGGTCAGCCCCAGGCGCTGCTGCAGTTCGCGCAGCTCGGTACGCATCTCCTGGCGCAGCTGCGCGTCCAGGTTGGACAGGGGTTCGTCCATCAGGCACACGCGGGCCTGGGCCACCAGGGCGCGGCCCAGGGCCACGCGCTGCTGCTGGCCGCCCGAGAGCTGGCCCGGGCGGCGCTCCAGCAGCTGCGACAGGCCCAGCAGCTGGGCCGCCTGGGCGACGCGCTCGCGCGCCTCGGGCTTGGGCACCTTGCGCACCGACAGGCCGAAGCCGATGTTGTCGGCCACCGTCAGGTGCGGGAACAGCGCGTAGTTCTGGAACACCATGGCGATGCCGCGCTCGGCCGGGGGGCGGTGGGTCACGTCCTGGCCGTCGATGAGCACCCGGCCGCTGCTGGCGTTCTCTAGGCCGGCAATGATGCGCAGCGTGGTGGACTTGCCGCAGCCGGATGGCCCCAGCAGCACGCAGAACGACCCGGGCTCGATGCGCAGGCTCATGGACTGCAGCGCCGTGGTCGCGCCCCAGGACTTGGCGACGGCATCAAGCTCGATCAAGGACATCGCGCCAGTGTAGAAGCGCTGCGTGACTGTCACATGACGGCTGCAAGACGCATGTCTGCGGGTTTTCCCCCGCAGGGCGGACCGTCAAAATATCAGTCAAAAATGGCTCCAGCGCTTGTCCCACAAGCGCTGGCAGCTATTGTTTGAGGAGCAATCGCGCCTTCACTGCCCGCGCACGCCGACCGGCGCGTTCGGCGCCACGCCGTACATCTCGGGCGCATACAGGGCCTCCACCCGGCTGGGCGGCAGCTGGAAGTCACCGGCGTTGTTCAGCCGCACGGTGTACTGCATGGTCACCTTGCCCTTGGGCAGGTACTCGTAATAGCTGCGGAAGGCCTCGAAACTGCGCTCCTCGTAGGCGGCCCAGCCGTGGCCGCTGCGCTTTTCGCCCTGGGTGGCGATCTCCGAATCACGCCCCAGTCCGCTGCCCAGGATGGTGGCGCCGCCGGGAATGGGGTCGGTGATCGCCACCCAGGTTATGTCGGCGCTGCTGCTCACCTCCAGCGTCACGCGCAGCACGTCGCCGCGCTTGTAGCTGCCGGCGGGCAGGCTCTTGTCGGCCTGCTCCAGCGGCTCCACGCTCTTCTTGATGGCAAAGCCCGCGGCAAAGGGCGCTTTCAAGGGCACGGCTGCCAGCGACTGCAGCGTGAGCCACGGCTTGCCAGGGCCCTGGTGCGTGACGCTCAAGGTCTGCGCACCGTCGCCCCAGGGCAGCAGCATCTGGTTGCCCGTCAGGTTGCCCGGCGCGGCCGGCGCGCCGAAGGTGCTGGCCTGGTGCGCCGCGCCCTGCGGATCGGCGCTGGTCAGGCGGCGCACCTGCGACCAGTCCACGCCGGCACTGGCGCCGCCGAGGCTGGCGCGGGTGGTGCCGGCCACGGGCGTGGACTCGAAGCGGGCGCTGAAGGTCTCCAGTGCCAGGGCGCCCCACAGGTTGGCGGTGGTGGTGTGCCACGCCCCGCCCTGCTGGCGGGCGATGAAGCCGCCGACCAGGCGCGGCAGGTCGTCCTTCCAGGCGGGATCGTCCATCACGGCCAGCAGCAAGCGCGCCATGTTGGCGTCGCCGCTTTGCATCAGCCACCACCAGTGGTCCTCCTGCTCGGAGGAAAACACCACCCGGCTGCCCTGCCAGGACAGGCGGGCGCGCAGGATCTGCATCGCCTCGGCCAGGCGCTGCTCGCGCTCGGGGACGCCCTGCACGCGCTTGAGCACGTTGACCCAGTCGATCACCGCGTGCGTGGGCCACTGGTTGGGCGCAATCGTCAGGCTGGTCAGCATGCGCGGCTGGGCCTTGCCGTAGCGCGACAGCGCCTCGATGGCGGCCAGCTTGCGCACATCCAGGTCCTTGCGCGGGCTCCAGAAGTCGCGCTGGATGCGCCCTTCGACGAACGCCGTGAGGCCCCGCTCCAGCGGCTCGCGCGCCTCGGGCGGCAGGGCGAACTCCGGGTGCAGCGCGGCGGCCGCGTGCGAGGCCGCCAGCAGGTGGGCGGTGAGTGTGTCGCTGCCGCGCCGGCTGCTGCCCGCGCGCGGCGGGAAGTAGCTGGCCAGCCCGTCCTCGTCCAGGTAGGTGGGCAGGCGCGCGACCACGCCCTGCCACAGCGCGCCGTCGCCCAGGCCTACGGCGCGGCTGGCCTGCTGCTCCAGGCAGCTGTAGGGGTAGCGCTGCCACCAGTCGCGCACGCCGGGCAGGCCTTCGGCCAGCTTCGGCGTGAGGGCCAGGCGCACGCCGCCCCGCCCGGGCAGCGCGCCGGCGGGTGGGGCCACCTCGCGCTGCAGGCTGCCATCGACCTGGGCCAGCGTGGCCTGCTGCACCGTGACGGGCACGGCGGGCACCACGCGCTGGCTCACCTTCAGCGCGTCGCGCGCGCCGCCGGCCCCGGCTGAGGTATCGCGTGCCTCGATCTCCCACAGCAGGCTCTGCGCCTGCGTGGCGGCCAGTTGCTCGGGGGCCGTCACGTCCCAGCCCACTTCGCGCGACTGGCCTGCCGGGATGTCCACGCGCTGGCGCTCCAGCTGCAGCAGCGTGGCGCGCGGCGCCACTTCCACCTGCATGTCCCGGGCCGTGGTGTTGCGCAGCGTGAGCTGGGCGCGGAAGCGGTCGCCGGCGCGCACCAGCGGCGGCAGGCCGCTGATGATCTGCAAATCCTGCGTGGCGCGGATGCTGGTCGCACCCGTGCCGAACAGGCCGGTGCCGGCGTCGGCCACGGCCACCACCTTGAAGGTGGTCAGCGCGTCGTTCAGCGGCACCGTCACCCGGGCCTGCCCCTTGGCGTCCAGCGCGATGGCGGGCTGCCACAGCAGCAGCGTGTCCAGCAGCTCGCGTGTGGGCGCGTGGCCGCCGCCGCCGCCGGCCGGCACGGCCTTCCTGCCGTAGTGGCGCCGGCCGATGATCTCCATCTGCGCGGTCGAGGTCTCCACGCCCCAGGGGCGGCGCGAGAGCATGGCAGCCAGCAGATCCCAACTGGTGTTGGGCATCAGCTCCAGCAGGGCCTGGTCCACGGCGGCCAGGGCCACCTCGGCCCCGGCGGCAGGCTTGCCGTCCGGCAGCGTGGCGGTGATGGTGACCTGGGCCTTGCCACGCACCGGGTAGCTGTCCTTGTCGGCCTGCACCTGGACGGCGATCTGGTGGGCGCCGGCACCGACCTTCAGCTCGGCCATGCCGAAGCGGTAGGCGGGCTTGGCCAGGTCCACCATGGCGGTGGGCGCGACGTATTCGCGGCCCTCATGCCAAAAGGCGTTCCACCACTCGCGCGGCGCCTTGAAGCCCCAGGTGAAAAAGCTGTACCACGGCACCTCGCGCAGCCGTCCGCGCACAGCCAGCACGCTGACGTAGACATTCGGCGCCCAGCCCGGCTCGATCTTCAGAGACACGGTCGGGTCCTGGCCGGACAGCTGCACCACGCGGGTGTCGATCACGCCCTCGCGCTCCACGGCCACCAGGGCCGTGGCCGAGCGGAACGGCATGCGCACCTGCAACCGCGCCGTCTCGCCGGGGGCGTAGCTTTTCTTTTCGGGCAGCACGTCGATGCGGTCGTGGTCCTCGCCGCCGAACCACAGCTCGCCGCGGCGCGTGATCCACACGGAGGCGCCGGCCTCCGCCTCGTTGCCGTCCTTGTCGCGGGCGACGGCAACCAGTTCCACCTCGCCGCCTTCCTCCAGCTTGGCCTCGCACAGCAGCAGGCCGCGGCTGTCGCTCTTGCCGGTGCACAGGGTGCCCAGGTCGCGCGTCTCGGTCTTGTTGTCATAGCTGTAGAAGCCCCCCACCATGCGCTTGCGGCTGGTGGTGGTGACGCGCGCCGTGGCGCGCACCTCCAGCGGCACGCCGGCCTGGGCCTTGCCGTCCAGCGACAGGGCGAGCGCCTGGAAGCGCACGCGCGCGCCGCTGGAGGCCCAGCCCTCGGTCTTGATGCCGGCAATCACCCCCGCCGGCCACAGCGGCTGCGTGCTGCGCAGCGTCTGCATCTCGCCGCTGGGGTCGGAATAGGTGGCCTCCAGCAGCAGCTCACGCGGCTGGCGCGTTGGGGGCAGGTCCTTGATGGCCACCTGGCCGCTGCCGCGCGCGTCCAGCGTCAGGGCCAGCTTGTCGGCCACCACGCGGGCGTCCTGGCCGGCGGCCTGCTCCTCGTCGTCGCCGGCGCCCTCGCCGGCGGCGCGCCCGCGCGGCGGGCGGAAGCTGAAGGACTCGAAGTCGTCGAAATGCAGCGATCGCGCGCGCACCATGGCCGACACGCGCACCGGCAGCCGCGCCGCGGGGCCGCCGGCCACGTAGCTGACCTGCACGCCGGCGTCCACGCTGCGCGCGCGCACCAGTGGCTTGTCCGCCGGCACCGGGCCGATGCGGCCCTCCAGCACCGGCAGGCGGAATTGCTCCACGCGGAAGGAGCCCGTGTCCAGCGTGCGGCCGCGCTCCCGGCCGTCCTGTGCGACCGCCAGGCGCACCTGGTACACGCCCAGCTTGGCGGCCGGAGGCACCTTGAACTCGCTGTGCGCGCTCAGGCCCCCGGTGGGTGTGCGGCGCCAGTGCAGCGGCTGGGTGAATTCCTGTCCGCTGCCCACGTGGGTGACGACCAGCTGCGCCGGGCGCTCCTCGGGCAGGCCGAAGCCCTGGCCGGTCTGGCTGCGCAGCAGGTGCTTCATGGACACCGTCTCGCCGGCGCGCACCAGGGTGCGGTCGAACACGGTGTGGGCCAGCGCATCGGCCTGGGCCTGGCTGCTGGTGGGCACGTTGAAGCGCCAGGGCTCGATGCCGCGCTGCCAGTCGCTCCAGGCGAAGGCCAGCTCGCCGCCGGCGCGCGCGCTCACGAAGTAGGCGCTGCGCCACTCGCCCCGCCCGCTGCAGCGCGGCGGCTCCGGCGACAGGCCGTCGAAGCGCGCCACGCCGCTGTCGTCGGTGGTGGCGCTGGCCAGCTCCTGACCGTCGCAGGAGGACACGCGCACGCGCGCCCCGGCCACGGGCCGGCCCTGGTCCAGCGTGGTGACCCAGGCGGCGGCGTTCTCGCGCCCCAGCTTGAAATGCACACCCAGGTTGGTCACCAGGGCCGAGGTGCGCACGTACATGGTGCGCTGCTCGCCGTGGCGCGCATCCAGCAGCGAGGCGCCCAGCAGGGGCGAGGCGATCTCCACCACCGAAAAGCCTGGCGGCAGCGGTATGCCCACCACCTCGAAGGGCCGCGGGTCGCCCTGCGCAGCGCGCGGCAGCTCCAGCGTGGCCACGCCGGGCCGGCCGGCCAGCAGTGAGACCATGCGCGTCTGCACCTCGCCCGCGTCGTCCTTGTCCAGGGGGCGCGGCAGCGGGCCGCGCACGTCGGCGCGGGCCTCGGCACGGGGCATGCTGAACTGGTCGTAGCGCTCCAGGCGGCGCATCCAGGCGATGATGTCCGCGTCGCCTTCAGGCTGCAGGGTGCTGACCTTGCCGCCCTGGGCGGGCGGAGTCGGCACGCCCGGCTGCAGGCGCTGCGCGGCCAGTTGCGGCTCTACGTTGCGCAGGGTGACGGGCAGCAGGGCCGGGCCGTCCGGGCCTTCGGCAAAGCGCTCGACGATGCCGAACGGCGCGGCGGCGAACTTGGCCAGGGGCGGCATGGGGCCGGTGGCCACCGCCAGCGGAAACTCCTGGGCGTTGACCAAGGCGCGCCCCGAGGCGTCCTTGAAGCCCGAGGGCAGCGTCAGCGTATAGCTGCCCTGCGCGGCCAGCGGCGGCGCGAAGGTGACGAAGCCGGCCAGCGCGTCGCCATCGCCCGCAGGCGTGCCGTCGGCGGGCTCGTCCTCGCCCTCGATGCGCGGCTGCAGCGTCTGGCCCTCGCCCTTCAGGCGGATGGCGCGCGCCAGCTTGGCGGGCACGGGCGCGCTGAAGGTCAGGCGCAGCGGCCGGATGGGCAGGCAGGCGGCCTGGGCGTTCTCGCGCTCGCAGGAGAACTGCGCCGTGAAGGGCTCGCGCACGGTGTAGGCAAAGCGCCGCTCCACCCGGTTGGCGACGCCGCTGGGCGTGGCCACGCCCTGGCCGAAGACCAGCTGCATGCGGCTGCCGGCCGTCAGCCGGCGCGCGCAGGCCAGCGTGGCGTAGCGCAGCGGGTCCTTTTGCGCGGCCTTGTCCAGGCGCAGGTGCTTCAGCAGCTCGGTGCGCTGCGCGCCCTCGACCAGGCGCACGGGGATGCGCTCGCCCACACCGTCGGCCACGCACCAGACGTGCTCGGTCAGGCTGGCCGTGGTGGCCGCGCCGTTGAGCGTCAGCACGAAGTGCTGCTCCTCGTCGATGGCTTCCCAGGTGCCCGGGCGGACGTTCCGCACGAAGGGGCCGCCGGTATTGAATTGATAGCTGCCAGCGCTTGTCAGTGCTGCGTTGGAGGCCGATTTGAACCCTGGTTTGGCGGTGACGGTGCAGCGCACGCCGGGCGGCAGGTCGGCGGCGAAGTCGAAGACCCATTCGCGGTCGCTGGTCCAGCGGCCGGTGCCGCGGGTGGCGTCCGGGTCGCTGCAGGCGACGGCCAGCGGCGCCGGCGCGGCGGCGTCGCCGAAGCGCACGGCGGGCGCGTCGAATTGGGCCACCACCTGGCGCACGCGCGCCACCTCGCCCTGGGGCGACAGGCTGGTGATCGTGAGCGCCTGGGCCGCGCCAGCGGCGGCCAGGGCCAGCGCCGCCCCCGTCCTGGCGGCCCGGCGCGCGAGCGTGAATGCGAAGGCGTGCATCGGTGTTCCCGTCTCTTCATGGCCGCTCGGACGGCGGCATTGCTAGGGGCAGCGCTGCGGCCGCCCGCCGGTCACTGCGGCACGAAGCCGCTGGCCTGGATGATGCGCGTCCACACCCGGGTGTAGGCGCGCTCGCGCTCGGCCAGTTGCGCCGGGCTCATGAAGCCCACGGCCAAGCCCATATTGGCCAGCTGCTCGCGCACGCCCGGCTGGGCCACCACCTGCGCCAGCGCATCCGCGAAGCGCGACAGCGCCGCCGCCGGTGTGCCGGCCGGGGCATAGAAGCCGTAGTAGGGCGTGTCCTCGAAGCCGGCCAGGCCCAGCTCGGCGAAGGTGGGCACGTCCGGCAGCGCGGCCTGGCGCTTGCCGCCCAGCACGGCCACCACGCGCAGCTTGCCGGCGCGGTGGTTCTCGATGAAGTCCTGCACCGAGCCGATGCCGGCGGGAATCTGATTGCCCAGCATGTCGCCGATCATGGGCGCGCTGCCGCGGTACGGCGCGGACACCAAGTCCAGCCCGTAGCGCTGGCCGAGCAGCTTGACCAGGAACTCGGGCGTGGAGGCCGGCGCGGGAATGCCCACGGCGCTCTTGCCGCCCTGCTTGTTCTTGACCCAGTCCACGAACTCGGTGAACGACGCGGCCGGCGTGCCGGGCGACAGCGCCAGGCCGTTGACGAAGGTGGCAAAGCCGCCGGCGGAGACGAAGTCCTGCGCGGGGTCGAAGCCGGCGTTCTTCACCACCTGCGGCAGGATGGAGATGGTGTGGTCGTGCGTCAGGAACAGCACGCTGCCGTCGGCCGGCGCGGCCTTGAGCGCCAGGGCCGCGATCTGCCCGCCGGCGCCGGGGCGGTTTTCCACCACCACGGTCATGCCCAGCTGCTCGCGCAGCTTGTCGGCCAGCAGCCGCGCCACCACGTCGGTGCCGCCGCCGGGGGGAAAGCCGACCAGGATGCGCAGCGTCTTGGCGCCCGGGCCCTGGGCCCAGGCGGGCAGCAGGGCAGGCAGGGCGCTGGCGGCGGCGGCGCGGGCGAGGAGGCGGCGTCGGGTCACGGTCATGGCGGGGTTCCGGGTGGTGGAGGGAAATCGGGGCCGGGCCGAATTGTGAGTCAAATCGGCCTCAAACCCTTATGGGGCAAGCGCTGGCAGCTATTGTTTTTGATGCTTCATCAGCCCGCCAGCCGCGCCTGGTGGCGCGCCAGCTGCACGAGCACCTGGGCCGGCGCCGTGCCGCCCAGGGTGTTGCGCGCACCCAGCGAGCCTTCCAGGCTGAGGGCCTCGAACACGTCCTGCTCGATGGCCGGGTGAAAGCCCTGCAGCACGGCCAGCGGCAGCTCCGACAGGTCCACGCCCTGCGCCACGGCGGCCTTGACGGCGTGGGCCACAGTCTCGTGCGCGTCGCGGAAGGGCAAGCCCTTCTTGACCAGGTAGTCGGCCAGGTCGGTGGCGGTGGCGTAGCCCTTTTGCGCGGCGGCGCGCATGGCCTGCGCATTCACGGTGATGCCGCCTTCCTTCACGCCCGCCGCGTTGGCCTGCCCGCCGATCATCTCGGCAAAGATGCGCAGCGTGTCCTTCAGCGTATCCACGGTGTCGAACAACGGCTCCTTGTCCTCCTGGTTGTCCTTGTTGTAGGCCAGGGGCTGGCCCTTCATTAGCGTGATCAGGCCCATCAGGTGGCCGACCACGCGGCCGGTCTTGCCGCGCGCCAGCTCGGGCACGTCGGGGTTCTTCTTCTGCGGCATGATCGACGAGCCAGTGGTGAAGCGGTCGGCGATGCGGATGAAGCCGAAGTTCTGGCTCATCCAGATGATCAGCTCCTCGGACAGGCGGCTCACGTGCACCATGCACAGGCTGGCGGCGGCCGTGAACTCGATGGCGAAGTCGCGGTCGCTCACGCCGTCCAGGCTGTTTTGGCAGACGCCGTCCATGCCCAGGGTGCGCGCAACGCGCTCGCGGTCCAGCGGGTAGGTGGTGCCGGCCAGCGCCGCGCTGCCCAGCGGCAGCACGTTCACGCGGCGGCGCGCATCGCGCATGCGCTCCTGGTCGCGCGAGAACATCTCCACATAGGCCAGCAGGTGGTGGGCGAAGCTCACGGGCTGGGCCACCTGCAGGTGGGTGAAGCCGGGCAGGATGACCTCGACGTTCTTCTCGGCCACCTCGACCAGGGCGCGCTGCAGCTCGGTCAGCAGGCCGTCGATCAGGTCGATCTCGCCGCGCAGCCACAGGCGCACGTCGGTGGCCACCTGGTCGTTGCGGCTGCGGCCGGTGTGCAGACGTTTGCCGGCGTCGCCGGCCAGCTGAGTCAGGCGCGCCTCGATGTTCAGGTGCACGTCTTCCAGGTCCAGCTTCCAGTCGAAGGCGCCGGACTCGATCTCCTGCGTGATGGTGGCCATGCCGCGCACGATGGCGTCGTGGTCGGCGCCGGAGATGATGCCCTGCGCAGCCAGCATCTCGGCGTGCGCCAGGCTGCCGGCGATGTCGGCCTGCCACAGGCGCTTGTCGAAGAACACGCTGGAGGTGTAGCGCTTGACCAGGTCGCTCATCGGCTCCTCGAAGAGCGCCGACCAGGCCTGGGCCTTGGTGGCGAGCTGGTCGTGGGAGGGCTGGGGCGTGGTCGCGTCAGAGGGCATGGGGGCAATAATCCGGTGAAGGCGCGGCCCCGGCTGCCCGGATGCCACGGTGGCATGACAAATGCAAAAGCCGCAAATTTTATCGACCCCCGCTCCTGCCCCTGCCTTCGACGCCTGCCACGTCGGCGTGGTGCTGCGCGCCGTGCTGTTCGTGCAGCTGGTGCTGGGCGTGGGCGCCCTGTTCGGCCCGGGCGGCCTGGCCGACTGGATGGCGCGGCTGGCGCTGTTGACCGGCGTGGCCCTGCCGGCCACGCTGGCCTGGCTGCTGACGGCCTGCGCCGCCGGCCGCGCCCTGGCCGGCCTGCCGGCCACGCTGCAGTACGGCGCGGGCGTGCTGCTGGGCGCGCTGGCCGGCCTGGGCGCCTGCGCCCTGCTGGCGCTGGCCGACCCGGCCATGCAGCTGTCCCCCCCCTGGCTGGCCGGCGCGGCCACAGGGGCGCTGCTGGCAGCGCTGCTCGTGGCCGCCCTGGCGCTGCGCGCCCGCGCCCGCCTGCCTGCGGCCACCACGGCGCGGCTGACGGAGCTGCAGGCGCGCATCCGTCCGCACTTCCTGTTCAACACGCTCAACAGCGCCATCACCCTGGTGCGCGATGAGCCGGCGCGCGCCGAGGCGCTGCTGGAAGACCTGAGCGACCTGTTCCGCCACGCCCTGGTCGAGCAGGGCGAGGCCGTGACGCTGCACGAAGAGGTGGAACTGGCGCGCAAGTACCTGGACATCGAGCAGGTGCGCTTTGGCGAGCGCATGCGCGTGCAGTGGGTGCTGGACGAGCGCGCGGGCGGCGCGCGCGTGCCGCCGCTGCTGCTGCAGCCGCTGGTGGAAAACGCCGTCAAGCACGGCGTGGAGCCCAGCGTGCGCGGCACGACCAAGCTGCGCATCGCCACCGAGCTGCGCGGCGGCCGGGTGGTGCTGACCATCACCAACACCCTGCCGGCCGGCGCGGATGCCACCGCGCAGGACGGCCCGCGCGGCCACGGCATCGCCCTGGCCAACGTGCGAGACCGCCTGCGCCTGCTGCACGACGTGGACTGCGACTTCCGCGCCGGCCCGCAAGGCGGCCTGTACCACGTGCGCATCGCCCTGCCGGCAGCCTGAGAACGCACTCTTCCACGGCCGAGTGGCATCAGCCTTGACATGGACTTGTGCCCTTGCCGAAAAATTTCATGTAACGTGAACCTTACAATCCGGCCGCCATGCATAGCACGGGGGCGCCTCTCCCTGATTGCGGTGCATCAAACACCTCTGACGCCCGGCACGCGCCACCCCACACCACGAGGAAACCGCCATGGACAGTGCCGTCATGAGCCTGCTGGGGGCCTTCTTGCTGTCGATCATTGGACTGTTCGTGTTCATCTGGTCGATGCGCAAGGGCCTGCTGATGGAGAACCCCAGGGCCGCTTCGGTCATCTTCGCCAAGGGCGAGATCGGCAAGGTGGACGATCCCGCCCTGCACGCTGGCCACCGCGCCCAGCTGCAGGCCGCGGCCGTCGAGCCCGGCGACACGCTGCACGCGCCCGACGAGCAGGAGATCGCCCAGCGCATCGAGGCCGACCGCTCCAGCGCCTTTCCGGTGTTCATGTTCATCGCCTTCGCCTGCCTGTGGCTGGTGCTGGGCTCGGTGGCGGGCCTGACCGCTTCGCTGAAGCTGCACATGCCCGACTGGCTGGTCAGCGAGGCCTGGATGACCTTCGGGCGTATCCGCACCGTGCACCTGACGGCCGTGCTCTACGGCTGGATCACCAACGCCTCGCTGGGCGTCATCGTCTGGCTGCTGCCGCGCCTAGTGCGCACGCCGCTGATGGGCGCCATGTGGGTCATGCTGGGCGGCGCGCTCATCAACGTGGCGATTGCCAGCGGCATCGGCGCCATCGGCGCCGGCTGGACGGACGGCATGGAATACCTGGAGATGCCCTGGCAGATCGGCCTGTTCATCGTGGCCGGCATGGTCTGCATCATCGGGCCAGTGCTGTACACGCTGGTCAACCGCAGGGTCGAGTCGCTGTACGTCACCGTCTGGTACCACGTCGCGGCCCTGCTGTGGATCACGCTGCTGTTCCTGGTGGCCAAGCTCCCGGGCGTGCACTTCGGCGTGCAGCAGGCGACCATGAACTGGTGGTACGGCCACAACGTGCTGGGCCTGTGGTTCACCCCTGTGAGCGTGGGCGCCATCTACTACTTCCTGCCCAAGGTCATCGCCCGGCCGGTGCGCTCGTACAACCTGTCCATCCTGGGCTTTTGGACACTGGCCTTCTTCTACGCCCAGGTGGGCGGCCACCACCTGGTGGGCGGGCCGGTGCCGGGCTGGCTGATCACCCTGTCCATCGTGCAGAGCATGATGATGATCATTCCGGTGGCGGCGTTTTCCATCAACATGGCCGGCACCATGCGGGGCCGCATGCATCTGGCGCTGCGCTCGCCCACGCTGCGCTTCATGATGTTCGGCGGGCTGATGTACATGCTGTCGTCGGTGCAGGGCTCGTTCGAGGCGCTGCGCTCCATCAACCAGGTCACGCACTTCACCCACTTCACGGTGGCCCACGCCCACCTGGGCGCTTACGGCTTCGTGACCATGGTGCTGTTCGGCGCCATCTATTTCATGATGCCGCGCGTGCTGCACTGGGAATGGCCCTACCCGCGCCTGATCACGCTGCAGTTCTGGCTGGCGGCCGTGGGCATCCTGATCTACTTCGTCGGCCTTTCCATTGGCGGCTGGCTGCAGGGCGAATACATGCTGGATGCCAGCCGCCCCTTCATGGATTCTGTGGCCGTCACCCTGCCCTGGCTCAAGTCGCGCAGCCTGGGCGGCGCGCTGATGGTGGCCAGCCAGATCATCTTCGTCGGCCACTTCATGGCCATGGCGCTGCGCTTCGGGCCGGCGCGCACCGGCGCCGCGCTGTTCCGCGCGGGCGCCCACACGCTGGAGGTGGCCCATGGAAAATGAAGTCAAGCTGACCGCGGGCGCCATGGTCACCCTGGGCCTGGCCACCGCTGCCCTGGTGGTGCTGCCCTACATCCAGGTGCGCGACGTGCCGCCGCCCGAAGGACTCAAGCCCTATACCAGCGCCGAGCTGCGCGGGCGCGCCGTCTACATCGCCAACGGCTGCGTGTACTGCCACACCCAGCAGCCGCGCGACAAGAGCTTCGGCCCCGATGCCGAGCGCGGCTGGGGCCGCGCCACCGTGCCGGGCGACTACACCTACGACCGCCCGCACCTGCTGGGCAGCATGCGCACGGGCCCGGACCTGATGAACATCGGCGTGCGCCAGCCCAGCCGCGACTGGCACCTGGGCCACCTGTACCAGCCGCGCGCCTACGTGCCCGGCTCCATCATGCCGGCCTACCCCTACCTGTTCGACGTCAAGGACAAGGCCGAGCCGGGCGAGGAGGCGCTCAAGCTGCCGCCGGGCTACGTGCCGCCGGGCAAGGTGGTGGTGGCCACGCCCGACGCGCAGGACCTGGTGAAGTACCTGCAGGCCCTCAACCGCAGCTACCCCGTGCTGCCGCCCGAGCCGCGCGAGGCGGCCGGCGCCGCAGCCCCTGCCGCCACGCCGGCGTCCGCATCCTGAAAGGGCCTGCCATGCAACCGTCCAATGACCGGCAAGCGCAGCAGCGCGAACACGCCGACCCCGAGGAGGCCATCCGTCCCATGCCGCTGCTGGCGGTGGGCGTCACGCTGGCCATGGTGGTTTTCGGCGTGCTGTACATCTTCTGGTCCGAGCCGCTGGAGGGCTCGCGCTTCGGCGACCAGCGCACCGTGACCGACCTGGCCGGCCCGGCCGCGCCGGCGGCGGGCGCGGCCGTGGACGGCAAGGCGCTTTTTGCCGCCCAGTGCGCGGCTTGCCACCAGGCCACGGGCAAGGGCCTGCCGGGCGTATTCCCGCCGCTGGACGGCTCGGAATGGGTGCACGGCGACACGCGGGTGCTGGCCAACATCCTGCTGCACGGCATCAACGGCGAGATCACCGTGGCAGGCACCAAGTACCAGGGCAGCATGCCGGCCTTCGCCCAGCTCAGCGACGACGAGCTGGCCGGTGTGGCCACGTACATCCGCTCCAGCTGGTCCAACAAAGCCGAGGCCGTGACGGCCGAGCTGTTCGCCCAGGAACGCGCCGCCAGCGACCGCAAGACGCCCTTCGAGGGCGGCGCCGCGCTGCAGGCCTTGAGCGCGCAATAAAGAGCCAGACTGTGCTGCGCACCGCCGCCCTCAGCCTGCTGCTGGCCGCCTGCGGCTGGGCCGCCGCGGCCTGGCTGACGCACGACTTCCAGGTCTGGACCGACGAGGGCGCACGCAGGCTGGAAGTGGCCCTGCGCCCCGTGCCCGTGCCACACGTCACCACGCAGGACAGCCGGGCGCGCAGCGCCACGCTGGCGCAGCTGCTGGCCGCCGAAGGTGAAGGCGGCGGCGCCACCATCGTGGACTTCATCTACACCCACTGCGAGACCGTCTGCCTGTCGCTGGGCAGCAGCTTCCAGCAGCTGCAGGCGGCACTGCAGTCCGGGCCGCCGGCCGGCGTGCGACTGCTGTCCATCAGCTTCGACGGCGGCCGCGATGATCCGGCCGCGCTGCAGCGCTATGCCAAGGGGCTGGCCGCCAACGAGCGGCTATGGCGCTTCGTGCGCGTGTCGGACGGCGCCGAGCAGCAGGCCCTGCTGCAGCGCCTGGGCGTGGTCGTCATCCCCGACGGGCGCGGCGACTATGAGCACAACGCCGCGCTGCTGGTGTTCGACCGCAGCGGCCGGATGCGCCGCGTGTTCGACATGGCCGAGCAGCAGCTGGCTCTGGACTACGCGCGCCACCTGGCGCGCAGCACGGCGCCATGAGCGCCCTTGCCGCACGGCTCCTGGCCGCGCCGCGCCTTGCACGGTGGCGGCTGGGCTGCACCGGCGCGCGCCAGGGCGTGGCGGGCGCCTTGCTGCTGGCGCTGCTGGCCCTGCCAGCGGTGCGCGCGCTGCTGGAAGCCAGCATGTGGCGCCACATGGTGCTGCAGTTCCCGCTGTGGATGCTGGCTGGCGCATTGCTGGCGGGCGCGCTGCCGGCCCGCGCCCGGGCCGCGCTGGCGCGCTGCAACGCCCACGGCATCAGCGGCCTGGTGGGCGTGGCGATGGTGCTGGCCGTCCTCATGGTGCCGCGGGCGCTGGACCTGGCGCTGCGCAGCACTCCGGCCGAGGCCCTCAAGTGCGCCGCCCTGGTGCTGGCCGGCGGCGCGCTGCGCCTGTCCTGGCAGGCGGCGGGGCGGGTGGTGCAGGGCTTTTTCCTGGGCAACGTGCTGCCCATGAGCTTCGTGGTCGGGCAGCTGTACGTGGACTCGCCCCTGCGCCTGTGCAACGCCTATCTGCTGGACGACCAGGAGCGCCTGGGCCGCTGGTTGATGGCGCTGGCCGCCGCCGTGGCGGTGGCCTGGGTGGCGCGGGTGTTCTGGGTGCTGGCGCGGCCCGAGTCCTGCAACACCCAATAGGAAAACCGCCGCCCGCCGGCCTAAGATGCGCGCGGTTTTCTCACGCATCCCCCACCATGCACATCCTCATCGTGGACGACGAACCCCTGGCGCGCAGCCGCCTGCGCCGGCTGCTGGCCGACTGTGGCCCGCACTACCGGGTGGGCGAGGCGCAGCACGCGGCCGACGCGCTGGCGCAGCTGCAGGGGCCCGGCGCCAGTGCAGTGGACGTGGTGCTGCTGGACATCCACATGCCGGGCATGGACGGCATGGCGCTGGCGCACCAGCTGCGGGCGCTGCCCGAGCCGCCCGCCATCGTGTTCGTCACGGCCCACAGCGGCCACGCTTTAAGCGCCTTCGAGCTGGACGCCGTGGACTACCTGACCAAACCGGTGCGGCTGGAGCGCCTGCAGCAGGCGCTGGCCAAGGCCCGCCGCGCCGCGCCTACGGCGGCCGTGTCACCGCCGCCTGCGGCGGCACCCGTGGCGGCCGAGGCGCTGGTCATCCACGAGCGCGGCCACACCGAGCGCGTGCCCATGGCCGAGGTGCTATACCTGCGCGCGGAACTGAAATACGTGACCGTGCGCACGCCCTCGCGCAGCTACGTCATCGACGACCCCTTGACCGAGCTGGAGGCGCGCCACGCCGCGCACTTCCTGCGCGTGCACCGCAACACCCTGGTGGCGCGCCACGCCATGCGGGCGCTGGTGCGCCATGACGCGGGCGACGGCGAGGGCGAGGGCTGGGCCGTGCGCCTGCACGGCCTGGCCCAGCCCCTGCCGGTCTCGCGCCGGCAGGTGGCGGCCGTGCGCGAGGCCCTCAGCGACGGCTGAAACCGGCTCAGTGCACGTGCATCGCCAGGCTGACCAGCGTGACGGCCACGATGCCCACCGCCAGCCAGGCGATTTGCGCCAGGGTCTGCACCGCAGACAGCCGCTTTTGCAGCTGCGGGATGAGATCGGCCAAGGCCACGTAGATGAAGCTGCTGGAGGCGATGGTCAGGAAGTAGGGCAGCGCCGGCTCCCACTGTTCCACCACGAAATAGCCGGCCAGGCCCCCAAGGACGGACACTGCCCCGGCCAGCGACACCTTCATCAGCGCCGCTTTGCGCCCCGCGCCGCGCTGACTCAGCACCACGAGATCGCCCACGTGGTGCGGCACCTCGTGCGCCAGCACCGACAGCGCGGCCACCAGACCCAGCCGCATGTCGGCCACGAAGGCCGAGGCGATCAACACCCCGTCGCCAAAGCAGTGCACGCTGTCGCCGGTGATCAGTGCCCAGCCGCCCCCGCCATGGTGGTGATGATGATGGTGACCGTGGTCATGGCTGTGTTCGTGCTCGTGTTCGTGTGCGTCGCCGTGCTCGTGCCCGTGGTGCCACAGCTCGGCTTTCTCCAGTACGAAGAAGAACACCAGACCCAGCAGCAACGTGGCAAACAACGACTCCACGCTGGCGCCGCCCTCGAAGGCCTCGGGCAGCAGGTGCATGAAGGCGGTGGCCAGCAGCGCGCCGGCGGCCAAGCTCAGCAAATGCTGCGGCCCTACGCGCCAGCGCCCGCCCAGGCCCAGGCGCAACAGGCCCGCAGCGATCCACACGCTGCCAATGCCGGCGGCCAGCGTGGCCCCGATGATTGCTACCAATGTCATAGCTTCTCGCGCTTTCCCTGATTGCCTTTGAGGCCGATTTTGCCCAAAAAAACGGACCGCTGCGCCGACCGGCCTTTGGACCGAAGAAAGCGCGGTTGGCTGACGGCCATTGCCGCCCCCTGGGCGGAGGCGGTCGCGGCCGCTGCGGAGAACATCGCTCCACTGTTTCACGGCCACGCCGCCCCTCATGGCGAAATTGCCGCCTCGGAAAGGTCTCCCATGCATTCACGCTCTTCGTCCCTGCACCTGCTGGCGCTGGCAGGTTGGCTGGCCTGCTGTTTCGCGGCCGCCGGTTTCGGCGGCATCGCCTCGGCGCAGGCGCCCGAGTTCTATGCCCAACTGGCCAAGCCCGCCTGGGCGCCGCCAGCCTCGCTGTTCGGACCGGTGTGGACACTGCTTTACCTGCTGATGGCCGTGGCCGCCTGGCTGGTATGGCGCGCCTTCGACTCGCCGGCCCGCCGGCCCGGGCTGGCCCTGTTCGTGCTGCAGCTGGCGCTGAATGCGCTGTGGAGCTGGATGTTCTTCGCCTGGCACCAGGGCGGCCTGGCACTGGCCAACATCGCCATGCTGTGGGTGCTGATCGTTGCCACCATCGTGTTGTTCTGGCGCGCACGGCCGATGGCTGCGGCGCTGTTGGTGCCTTATCTGCTGTGGGTGAGCTTTGCCAGCGCACTCAACCTGGCAGTCTGGCGCATGAACCCGCAGCTGCTGGGCGGCGGCTGAGCGCACGCGCGGCGGGCGAGCCGCCGGTCGCCCGCAGCAGCAGGTGCTTCCGTCCTACAGCGGCAGGCAGTCCGTTCCCAATACTGCCCAGGGTCGCCCATCAGAAAAAAGGCTCGAGCCGTGGCCCACGATCCCCTTGCCGACCAGGTGCAGGCTGCTGCACCTCCCCCGCACACCGTTGCTCTACGCGTCAACGGTGAACAGCGCACCGTCGAAGCTCAGAGCTGGGTGACTCTGCTGGATCTGCTGCGCGAGCGGCTGCGCCTGACCGGTACCAAGAAGGGCTGCGACCACGGCCAGTGCGGTGCCTGCACGGTGCTGGTGGACGGGCGGCGCATCAATTCCTGCCTGGCCCTGGCCGTGATGCAGGAGGGCGCGGATATCACCACGGTCGAAGGCCTGCCGGCGCTGGCCGGCTGCACCGGCGACGCACTGCATCCGCTGCAACAGGCCTTCATCGACCACGACGCCTTCCAGTGCGGCTATTGCACGCCCGGCCAGCTGTGCTCGGCCGTCGGGCTGATGAACGAAGGCGGTGTGCGCCACGTGGGCGATATCCGCGAGCGCATGAGCGGCAACCTGTGCCGCTGCGGCGCCTACCCGCAGATCGTGCAGGCCGTGGCCGAGCTGGCCCTGCCTCAGCAGGGCAAGGAGGCGCCATGAGGGCTTTCGACTACGCCGCCGCGCCCGACCTGGACTCAGCCCTCTCGGCCATCGGTGTCGGTGCGCTGCCCCTGGGTAGCTCGCACAGTGCCCGTTTCGTCGCCGGCGGCACCAACCTCATCGACCTGATGAAGGAAGACGTGATGCAGCCCTGGCGCCTGGTGGACATCAGCCGCCTGCCCCTGGCCGCGATCGAGGAGACGCCCGAAGGCGGCCTGCGCCTGGGCGCGCTGGCCCGCAACGCAGACACCGCCAAGCACCCGCTGGTGCGCCAGCGCTACCCGCTGCTTTCGGCTGCCATCCTGGCCGGCGCCTCGCCCCAGTTGCGCAACATGGCCACCAACGGCGGCAACCTGCTGCAGCGCACGCGCTGCTACTACTTCTATGACGTGGGCGTGCCGTGCAACAAGCGCGCGCCCGGCAGCGGCTGCCCGGCCCGCACCGGCCTGGCGCGCCAGCTGGCCATCCTGGGGGCCAGCCAGGCGTGCATCGCCACCCATCCGTCGGACATGTGCGTGGCCCTGGCGGCGCTGGAGGCGCGGGTGCACGTGCGCTCGCCCCGCGGCAACCGGGCCATCGCCTTTGCCGACTTCCACCGCCTGCCTGGGGACCAGCCACAGGTGGATGCGACACTGGAGCCCGACGAACTCATCACCCACATCGAGCTGCCCGCACGCGGCTACGCCCGGCACTGCGCCTACCTGAAGGTGCGCGAGCGCGCTTCCTACGCGTTCGCCCTGGTGTCCGTGGCCGCCGCCTTCGAGCTGGACGGCGAGGGGCGCATGCGCCACGTGCGCCTGGCCCTGGGTGGCGTGGCCCATAAGCCCTGGCGCGACCTCGAGGCGGAAGCTCTGCTGGAAGGCCAGGCGCCGCAGGCCGAAACCTTCGAGCGCGCCGCCGAGCAGCTGCTGGCCCCGGCACAGGCCTACGGCAGCCCCGGCGGGCCCGGCCACAACGGCTTCAAGATTCCGCTGGCGCGCCGCGCCATCGTGCGCACGCTGGAGATGGCGCGCGACGGCGAGCTGACCAACACCGGCGAGCTGGGTGCCGGCATCTTCCAGGAGCAGTAGCCATGACAGCGGCAGACAGCAGCCAGCAGCCGGTGGCCGAGCCGGGCACCGGAGAGGTGCGCATCGGCATGCCGGTGGCGCGTGTGGATGGGCGTCTGAAGGTGACGGGACAGGCGCTGTATTCGGCCGAATACAGCGCACCGGACCTCGCCTACGGCGTGGTCGTCAACAGCACCGTCGCGCGCGGGCGCATCGTGCGTATCGACACCGCGCACGCGCTGGCGGTGCCGGGCGTGCTGGACGTGCTGTCGCACGAGAGGCGGCCCAAGGTGCGCTCCATGGACCTGTTCTACAAGGACATGACGGCCCCCGGCGGCAGCCCCTTCAAGCCCTTCCTGGACGCCGAGGTGCACTACAGCGGCCAGCCCGTGGCGCTGGTGGTGGCCGAGACTTTCGAGGCGGCACGCGAGGCCTCGCGCCTGGTGGTCATCGACTACGAGCAGCAACCGCACGAGACCCACCTGACCGCCCACATGGGCCGCGCCCGTGAACCCAGCCGCCTGAAAGCCGGCTACTCGCCGCCCCCGAAGCCCCGCGGCGACGCCGACGCGGCCTATCGCGACGCGCCGGTGAAAGTGGACGCGACCTTCTACAGCGGTGTGGAGCACCACAACCCGATGGAGATGCACGCCTCCACCGTCATTTACGGCGAGGACGGGCACCTGACCATCTACGACAAGAGCCAGGGCTCGCAGAACTGCCGCTGGATGGTTTCGCGCGTGTTTGGCCTGTCCAAGGACCAAGTCACCGTGCGCAACCCCTTCGTTGGCGGCGCCTTCGGCTCGGGCCTGCGTCCGCAGTACCAGCTGATTCTGGCCACCATGGCCGCGCTGCACCTCAAGCGCTCGGTACGCGTCGTGCTCACGCGCCAGCAGCAGTTCACCTTCGGCCACCGGCCCGAGACCTGGCAGCGCATTCGTCTGGCCGCCGAGCGAGACGGGCAGCTGCGCGCCGTGGTGCACGAGGCCGTGGCCGAGACCTCGCGCTTCGAGGACTATGTGGAGGTGGTGGTCAACTGGTCGGGCCAGCTCTACCGCTGCGACAACGTGCGGCTGGAGTACCAGCTGGTGCCGCTGGACCAGTACACGCCCATCGACATGCGCGCGCCGGGCGCTGCGCACGGCGTATACGCGCTGGAGATTGCCATGGACGAGCTGGCCTACGCCCTGTCCATGGATCCGCTGGCGCTGCGGTTGAAGAACTACACCGAACACGACGCCAGCAAGAACCTGCCCTACTCCACCAAGGAGCTGCGCACCTGCTACGAGCAGGCGGCCGAGCGCTTCGGCTGGAGCAAGCGGCCGCCGGCGCCGCGCTCCATGCGCCGCGGGCGCGAGCTGGTCGGCTGGGGCATGGCCACCGGCATCTGGGACGCCATGCAGATGTTCGCTCGCGCCCGCGCCGTGCTGCACGCCGATGGCCGCCTGGTGGTAGGCAGCGCCGCCACCGACATTGGCACCGGCACCTACACCGCCATGAGCCTGTTGGCGGCCGATGCAATGGGCCTGCCGCTGGAGCAGGTCACCTTCATGCTGGGCGACTCCAACCTGCCCGTGGCACCCATCGAGGGTGGCTCGTCGCACATGACGACCGTGGGATCGGCCGTGGCAGGCGCGTGCGAGAAACTGCAGCGCGAGCTGTGGACGCTGGCGCGGCACGTGCCGGGCGCCGGCTTTGAGAAGTCGCGCTTTCGGGATGTTGAGTTCGCTGACGGCGCCATCCGTCTGCGCAGCCAGCCGCAAGTCGCCTTGTCCTATACGCAGCTGCTGTCCCGCGCGGGCAAAGACGAGATCGACGCGAAATATCTGCTGCTGCCCAACGTCCTCAAGCAGAAGAAATACATCCGCGCCGTGCACTCGGCCGTGTTCTGCGAGGTCTGCGTGGACGAGGAGCTGGGCACGGTGCGCGTCACGCGCGTGGTCAGTGCCGTGGCGGCGGGCCGCATCATCAGCGCGCGCACCGCCCGCAGCCAGATCACAGGTGGCGTGGTCTGGGGCATCAGCCAGGCTTTGCACGAGGAAACGCACACAGACCATGCGCTGGGCCGCTTCATGAACCACAACTATGCCGAATACCACGTAGCGGCGAATGCCGACATTCCCGACATCGACGTGATCTTCGTGCACGAGGACGACCGCATCGTCAGCCGCATCGGCGCCAAGGGTGTGGGAGAAATCGGCATCGTGGGCACCGCAGCGGCCGTAGCCAACGCGATCTACCACGCGACCGGCAAGCGCCTGCGCAGCACGCCCATGACACCGGACAAGGTGATGAAGGACGCCCCGGCGGAGTCATTCCCGGTGAAGTAAGCGACCGGCGGCGCAGGCGCGGCGGCACAATGCCGGCTCGTTCCTCGCCGCCTCTTCATGATCGACAAGCTGGAGCTGAACCACCTCAGAACGCTGGATGCGCTGTACGCGCTGGGCCACATGTCCGCCGCGGCGCAGCGCCTGGGCGTGACGCAGCAGGCGGTGAGCCTGCAGCTGAAGAACCTGCGCACGCTGCTGGGTGACCCACTGTTCGTGCGCACCGGCCACGGCATGGTGCCCACAGCGTATGCGCAGAGCATCCGCGCGCAGGTCGGGCAGATCCTGCAGCTCGTGAGCACCCTCCCTGCCCCGCAGCCACAGGCGCTGGACCAGCTGGAGCGCACGCTGACCCTGTGCGCCACAGACTACACACAGCAAATCGTCGTGGCCGACCTGGTGGCCGCGCTGCGCGAGCATGCGCCGCGGGTACGCGTGCTGGTGGCCAATATCGAGGGTGCGGCGCTGCTGCGCCGGATGCAGCAGGGCGAGATCGCGCTGGCCTTCACTTCCAGCGGCTACGTGCCCGAGGGGCTGCACAGCTTGGCGCTGTTCACCGAGCGCTATGTCTGCGCCAGCGCCCGCGCGCTGGCCGCGCCGGGGCACACGCTGGCGCTGGAAGCGCTGGTCGCGCATGGCTTCGTGGTCGTTTCGCCCGGCGTGCCGGACCTGGAGGGCTCGGCCGCCGCGTGGTTCGCACGCCAGGGCCTGCAGCGCCGCGTGGCGCTGTCGGTGCCATCGTTCTTCATGGCGCAGCAGGTGCTGCGGCGCACCGACTTGGTGGGCTTCATGCCATCCCGCCTCATGCCCTGCGAGGGGCTGGTCGACGTGCCGCTGACCCAGTATCCGCCCGGCTACCAGGTGGTCGCGGCCTGGCACCCGGCGGCCGCCTCCGACCCGCTGCTCGCATGGATGCTGGAGTACCTGCGCGCACGTTTCGCCGACGGGGCGCAGAGCGGCTTGTAACGGTCACAAGGGGTGGTCGATGGCGCTGCGCGGGCGTCTTGCCTACGCTTTGGCGTTCGTTACTAAGCAAGCACTTCATGGATATGCAACTGATCAACCCTGCCCCGCTTTACGACGGCGCGCCTGCCGGCATGTCGCAGGCCGTGGCCGACCCGGCCAGCGGACTGGTTTTCATCTCTGGCCAGGTGGACTGGGACCGCGAATCGCGCGTGCGCCACGCCAGTCTGGGCGACCAGGCCGAGGGGGCCATTCAAAACCTGCTGGCCGTGCTGGCCGCTGCCGACAGCTCGCCTGCCCAGGTGCTGCAGCTGCGCGTCTACGTGCGCGGCGAGCTGGCCGACGCAATGGCCGACGTCATTCCGGTAATCACACGGCATTTCGCTGCCGTGCGGCCGGCGCTCACTGGCGTGGGCGTGGCGTCGCTGGCCTCGCGCGACACGCTGATCGAGATCGAAGCCGTGGCGCGCCGCAACCCGTCCTCGGCGTTGCGGTAAGAGGTGCGCGCTCGGCGCGCTGGGGCATGCGGCACCACATGTGCACCTTGCCCAGATAGCCCGCGGGCGCGCGGATCGCCATGGGCTCGGTGCCGAAGGCGCAAAAGCCGGCGCCCTGGTACAGCGCCAGCGCCGGCATGTTGCCTTCGGTCACGGTGAGGGCGACCGCGGTGACGCCCGGCCGGTGCTGGCGCAGGTAGTCCAGCGCGGCCTCGACGAGACGGTGCCCAGGCCGACGCCGCGCCACCCCTGCCGGACAAACATGGCCGCCAGTTCCGCCTTGTGCCGGGTCTTGGTCCGCTGCGACAGGCTGAGGGTGACCGAGCCCACCAGCTGCGCGCCCCCGGCAAACGCTCCCAAGGACACGCTGCCGACCTCGGGGCCCGCCAGGCGCTCACCCCACCAGGACAGCGGCTGCGCCGCGCGCTCCTCGGCAGTGGAGGTAAACGCATCGGGCTCGCTTGCATAGGCGTGCAGCAGCAGCTCCCGGTAGGCCGGTGCATCGGCAGGGCCAGGCAGCGCAAGGCGCGGGCAGGCGCTGCTTACACGCTGCCCTCATGCTCCACAACGAGCACCCGCGCCTCGCCGATCGGGTGCGCCACATGCTCGGTGCCCACGGTGGCGTGGAACACGTCGCCCGTCTCCAGCACGGTCCGCTGCTCCACGCCGGACTCGCGCCAGCGCATTTCCACCCGGCCAGCCAGTACGGCGAAAACCTCTTCACCGTCGTTCACGTGCCAGCGGTAGGGCTGGTCGGTCCAGTGCAGCCGCATGCTGATGCCATTCATGCGGGCGATGTCCAGAGCGCCCCAGGGACGGTCGGCCGTGAAGTCGCGGGAACGGATGATTTTCATGAGGTCACGCCACGCCGTGGCGCTTGAACCAGTCGAGCAGCCGGCGCCAGCCGTCCTCTGCGGCTTCCTTGCGAAAGCTGGGACGGTAGTCGGCATGGAAGGCGTGCGGCGCGTCCGGGTAGACCACGAACTGCGATCCCTGCGCCGCCGCGGAGCCCTTGGCCAGGGCCGCCTTCATCTGCTCCACCGTCTCCTGCGGTATGCCGCTGTCGGCGCCGCCGTACAGGCCCAGCACCGGCGCCTTCAGCTGCGCGGCAACGTCGATCGGATGGTTCGGTGTAAGGCTGCCGCTCGTGCCGACCAGGCGGCCGTACCAAGCCACACCCGCCTTCACGGGGCCGTGAGCCGCATACAGCCAGGCGATGCGGCCGCCCCAGCAAAAGCCGGTGATGCCCACCTTGTCCAGACTGCCGCCGTTGACGTCAGCCCAGCGCACCGTGGCGTCCAGGTCGGAAAGCACCTGGGCATCGGGCACCTTGGCCACCAGTTCGCTCATCAGGCGGGCCGTTTCGGTGTACTGCCGCGGGTCGCCGTGGCGGGCATACAGCTCGGGGGCAATGGCCAAGTAGCCAGCGTGCGCGAGGCGGCGGCAGACGTCGGCAATGTAATCGTGCACGCCGAAGATCTCCTGCACCACCAGCACCACGGGCAGGCCCGTGCGCCCGGCCGGGGCGGCCCGATAGGCCGGAACCTGAAAGTCCTGCGCTTCGATGTGCACAGTGCCGGCCACCAAGCCTTCGGCCGGTGTGCGGATGGCTGCCTGCGCCAGCACCGGCGCGGCTGCGGCGGCGTAGCCGGCTCCGAGCATCAGCTGCAACGCAGTGCGGCGGCTACCGCTGCCTGTACCAGGCACGAGGGTGTCGAAATCCTGCTGCATATCGTCACGCATGATGGAAGCCTTTCAGAAGTAGACAAGCCGTTGGGAACTCTTCCCCTTTGCATTCTCCGGCGATGCTCGTTGCCGGACTCTTGAAGGTGTCATGCCGTGTCCCGAGCAGTGGCAGGCAAGGTTGAGTCAGCAGTGGTTCGAGCCTTTTTGGTTACTCATCGAGTAAGGCGTTGATCAACACATAGGGCTGCAAAGGCTTGTCCAGATGCCGGTTGAAGCCTGCCGCCAGCGCATGCTCGCGGTCTTGCGGGCGTGCGAACGCGGTAAGCGCGATCGCCCGGATCGGCGCCCTACCGGCCTCACGCTCCCATTGGCGCACCGTCCTGATGAGGTCGTAACCGTCGCGCCCCGGCAGCCCGATATCGCTGACCAGCAACTCAGGCCATGCGGCCTGGAACTCGCGCAGCGCGGAGTCATAGTCAGACGCTAGCCTTACCTTTGCCCCTTCATCCCCCAGGACCACCTTCAGCATATCGCCGGTGTCCACGTTGTCTTCGACGATCAGAATGTCCCTGTCGCGCAGAAGGCGCCCCTCCTGCTGGGGAGCGACAGTGCTTTTCTGCTCTGCAGCCACCGCGTCCGTATGCGCCACATTCAGGCGTACCGTCATCCGGGCGCCTTTGCCCACGCCCTCGCTGTAGGCACAGACAGTGCCGCCGTGCAGCTCCGACAGGTGCCTCACGATCGACATGCCCAAGCCCAGACCCCCGTGGGCGCGGTTGCCTGGGGTGTCGTTTTGCGTGAAACGGTCAAAAAGGAAGGGCAGGAAGGCGGCGTCGATTCCGCAACCCTGGTCCTGCACAGTCAGCGTCAACTCGTCTCCGGCACGGGCGAGGCGCAGTGTGACGACTCCCGGGCTCTTGGAGAACTTGATGGCGTTGGTGGTGAGGTTCCAAACGATCTGCTGAAACCGCGTCGTGTCCAGCCAAGCGGGAATTTCGGCGCCGGCGGACTCGACGCTCAGCTCAACGCCCTTGGCGAGGGCTTGATCCCGTAGCGCATCCAGGGAAGTGCGCACCAGTTCCAGCGGGTTGGCCCACTCCCTGTGCAAGCGCAGCTTGCCCGAGGCCAGGCGAGAAACATCCAGGATGTCCGAGATGATGCGCCCCTGGGCCTTGGCACCGCGCTCGATGGCGTCCAGGCCGCGGGCCACGGTTTCCGGCGTGCCGATGGCGCGGCGCATCATGTGCACCCAGCCGGTGATGAGGGTCAAGGGGGTGCGCAGTTCGTGCGACAGCACGGCCACGAAATCGTCCTTGGTGCGGCTGTGCCTCTCGGCCAGCACGCGGGCTGCCTGCTCGCGCTCCAACAGATCCTGGCGCCGTTGCTCGAAATCCCTGCGTTCGGTCAGATCCGTCACGATGCCGATGTGCAGGCTTGGCTCGACGTGGTCCGACATCGTCCAGTTGAGCATCATTTCGCGGCCATCGGCCTTGAGCAACGGAAACTCCGCCTCCCACGACGAGGTGCCATGGTCCTGGAAGCGCTTCTTGACGATGTCCGCCCAGGAGTGGGGGGCCAAGGCGGCCACCTCGGTACCCATCAGTTCGGCCCGGCTCCTCTGGAACAGCTCCTCTGCCTGGGGATTCACATCCGCGAAGCGCCCCTCGGCATCCACCAGCATGATGGCCACGGGCGCTTTGTCATAGATGGCACGGAACTGCTTTTCGCTATCGCGTACGCGCTCCTCCGCCATGCGGGCCCGGATGAGCGCCTGCAGCGTGGCCACGAGCAGGGCCGGCTCCGCCGGATGCACCATGTAGGCATCGGCCCCTGCGTTCAGGCCCGCGATCTTGTGTGCGCTCTCCACATAGGCGGCAGACAGGTGGATGACCGGGGTGTATGCGGTGCGGGGATCGGCGCGCAGCACGCGGCACACCTCTAAGCCATCCATGTCCGGCAAATGCACATCCAGCACCACGGCGGAGATGTTCTCGTGCGCCACGGCGATGGCGGCCGCGCCCGTTTCCGCTTCGAGGGTCTGGAAACCGGCCGCCTTCAGCACCCGCGAGGTGGAATAGCGCGTCGTAGGGTTGTCATCGACCACCAGCACGGTGTGCCGCCCGCGATCAATGGACAGAGAAACGAGGCCGGTGGTAGACATAGGCAAGCGGATCAACGGGGCGCGGAAGTATCCAACTCTATCGGAACCACTACCGAGAAAACAGAGCCGCGGCCCAGTTCGCTCTGGGCTTCCACATAGCCACCCAGCAGTGTCGCCAGCTGCCGGCTCAACGCCAGGCCCAGACCAGTGCCCCGCAACCGCTTCTGAATCGGCGAGTCCACCTGGGAGAAATCATTGAACAGATGCGCCAGATGCTCGTGCGCGATGCCGATGCCCGTATCGGACACGGAAAAGCGCACCATGCCTTCACCTTCGGCCCGTGCGGCTACGCGCACCTCTCCCTGAGGCGTGAACTTCAGCGCGTTCGAGATGAAATTGCGCAGGATCTGCGAGAGCTTGCGGTCATCGGTATAGAGCCGGGTAAGGCCATGCGGCTCCTCGAACACCAGGTTCAATTCCGCGTTCGCCAGGATGGGCTTGAACATTCCGCGCAGCGCCACGAACAGGTCCATCATTTCGAACCATGCGGGCGATATGTCCAGCCGGCCGGCTTCGATCTTCGCCAAGTCCAGCAGGTCGTCGACCATGTTGGAAAACTCCTGGCAAGTGCTTTCGATGAACTTGACCTGGCGCTCCTGCTCGCTCGTCAGCGGCCCATCCACACGGTCGAGGAGCAACCGGGTGATGCTGAGCGCGGCCCCGATGGGCGTGCGAAATTCATGGCTCATGTACGACAGGAACCGGCTCTTGAGCTGCGTGGCCTGCCGCAGCTGTTCGGCCTGCTGGTCAAGTTCGGCATACAGCGCCACGACGCCACGGTTGGTTTCCTCCACTTCGGCGCGCAGGGCCTGAACCTCCTGCCGTAATGCTCCAGCCTCGTCGCCACCGTCCGGCATCCGCGTTGAGATCTCTTCAGTCAAGCGCATCCCCTGGTTTGAGCACGACCACCGTTGCATCGTCCCGTCCTCGGCCGTGCCGCCAGCAGATCGCAGCGGCAAGCAAGGTGGGATCACGAGACAGCAGGGGGGACAGCTCATCGCTCTTCCACCGCGACGCCACCCCATCGCTGTACAGCACGGCCACCGCATGTGCGGGCAGCTGCGTGCAGGTGATCTCGGGCCTGCGCACCTGAACGCCCGCGGTGCCATGCTGGGTGAGCAGGGTCCGGTCCGCCACGCCCGAGACCAGGCGCCCCAGCACGTTGCCAGCGCCCGTGTGGCGCACCTGCGCGGCTACGTCGCAGCGCAGCAGGAAAAGCGCGGCCCCGCGCGTGGCCTGCAGCGCCGCGTGGGTGTGCTGCATGCACAGCTCCAGCGCGGCGAATGGCGCGTCCGCGAACACGGCCACAGCCGCCTGCGCCGCCTCGGCCGCGTGGATGCCATGTCCCAAGCCATCGGCCACCATCACGGCCACTTCGCCCGAATCACCCAACGCAAAGGCCCAGCCATCGCCACAAACGGTTTCGCCCGGGGCGCAAAGGCTCACGGCGCCCACATGGGGGCGGCGCACAGCGGCCTGGCCGGATGCGCGCACGCGCGCCAGGCACAAGGTGCCGCTGGCGGCGGAGTACAGGTCGAAATCATCGGCCAGCCGGCGAATGCCACCCAGGCCGGTGCCTGGGGATCCGGAGCCGGTGGACATGCCGTCTTGCAACGCCCGGGCCACATCGTTGATTCCGGGTCCGTTGTCCAGCGCCAGCACTTCCACCTCCTGGGGCTGATCCTTGATGGCGATCCACAGGGCGCCATTCTTGGCGTGGCGCTGCAGATTGGTGCCCAACTCGGTCACGATGATGGCCAGCCGGCCCGCATCAGCGTCGGCCCAGTTCCAGTGCTGCACGGCCCTGGCACAGAAACGCCGAGCCTCTCCTATGCAACTCGGATCGGTGATCTGAAAAGAGCGGTGGCTCCAGCCACGAGTCACTTCCACTTCGTGATGCTCACACGCGTGCCCTGTCCGGGCGCGGTTTCGATCTCGAAGTCGCTCACCAGCCGCTTGCTGCCGGGCAGTCCCAGCCCCATGCCGGAGCCAGAGGTCCAGCCGTCGGACATGGCCAGCTTCAGATCGGCGATGCCCGGGCCGCGGTCCTCGAAGCAGAGCTTCAGGCCGCTGCGCCCGTCCCGCTCGAGGAGCTCCCAGTGCATGCTGCCCCCGCCGCCGTGGATGAGCGTGTTGCGCGACAGTTCGCTTGCGGCGGTGATCATCTTGGTCTGCTCGACCAGCGACAGCTTGATCTGCTGGCACAGCTGGCGCACGACCTGGCGGCTGGCAACGATGTGCTGCTCCGATGCCAGCGGCAACGATCCCGAGGTGTCAACTGACAAAGCGGCTCTCCTCGCGCGTCCGGCGCAGCAATGCCATGCCGCGCTCCACGTCGAGAGCCGTCTTCACGCCCTCCAGGGAGAGCCCGAGTTCCACCAGCGTGATGGCCACCGCGGGCTGCATGCCCACCACCACCGTCGTCGCCGACAGGATGCGGGCAATGCCCGAGATGCTGGCCAGCATCCGGCCAACGAACGAGTCGACGATCTCCAGGGCCGAGATGTCGATCATCACGCCGCTGGCGCCCGTCTTGGCGATGCGCTCGGCCAGGTCCTCCTGCAGCGCCAGGGCTGTCTGGTCCTGCATGTCCACCTGGATGGTGACCAGCAGGGTCTCACCCATGCGCAGGATGGGAATACGCTCCATGGTTGCTCCTTAGACCTTGCGCGTGATCTGCCAGCCGGACTGCTGCATCGCCACCGCCAGGGCATCGGCCAGCGTGGCCTTGGTCACGATGCCTTGCAGGTCGATGCCCAGGTGCACGATGGTCTGCGCGATCTGGGGGCGGATGCCGCTGATGATGCAGTCGGCCCCCATGAGGCGGATGGCGGTGACCGTCTTGAGCAGGTGCTGCGCCACCAGGGTGTCCACGGTGGGCACGCCCGTGATGTCGATGATGGCCAGCCCCGAGCCGGTCTCCACGATCTTCTGCAGCAGCGTCTCCATCACCACCTGCGTCCGGTTGCTGTCCAGCGTGCCGATCATCGGCACGGCCAGCACACCCTCCCACAACTTGACCACCGGGGTGGACAGTTCCAGCAGTTCCTCCTGCTGGCGCACGATGATGTCCTCGCGGGCTTTCTGAAACGTCGTGGCCGTCAGCTGGGCCATGCGGTCCACCAGCTGGGACAGCTCCCAGAACGAAGACGCCACGGCGGAGGCATCGGCCCCGGACAGCTCGCGCTGGAGCACGTCCAGCAAGGGTTTCTTCAGCGCCAGGACGAACACGCTGGTGTCGCCGGCGCTCTGCCCCTGCGCCGCGCGCGAGCGCGAGAGGTCGGCCAGCACTTCATGCAATTGCGCCCATGCGCTGTCGCCGAAAGCATCCACCCGGGCGCCGTTGCGCAAGGCCTCACCAAGCACGGTTGCGATGGTCCGCGCCTCGCTTTCCGTCGCCTTGGTCCTTTGCAGGCCGGCGGCCGACGCGGCCTGCAGCCATTGCTGGAGCACGGTGGCCTGCTGTTCGCCTTGCAGCGCTCCGATCACGATGTCGGAAAAATGAATCATCTATTCTGTCCCTCGGTTGTGCTGCTCTGTATCTCGGGTGGCGGGTGCTGGTGAACCGCTCGTCCCACGGGCCTACCGGCGGGCAGGGTCCTCGAATGTACTACCGTCCATCTCGAGCGCCTGGCTGGCGCTGATGGACAACCGCTGAGCGCCGGGCCCGTGCGCCACAGTGCAGACGGAACGCTCGCGCCGTCAATGCGCCTCTTCCCAGTTGCTGCCAAAGCCCACCTCGGCCAGCAGCGGCACCTTCAACTGCGCCACATCGGCCATGATGCGCGGCACCTGCGTGCGCACCCAGTCGGCCTCGCCCTCAGGCAGGTCGAACACCAGCTCGTCGTGCACCTGCATGACCATCAGCACCTGGGGTTTGTCGCGGTCCAGCACCTCCTGCACCTGCACCATGGCCATCTTGATCAGGTCGGCGGCCGTGCCCTGCATGGGCGCGTTGATGGCGGCGCGCTCGGCGGCGCTCCTGCGCGGGCCATTGGGCGAGTTGATCTCGGGCAGCACCAGGCGCCGGCCGAACACGGTTTCCACATAGCCGCGCTCCTTGGCCTGCACGCGCGTCTCGTCCATGTAGCGCTTCACGCCGGGGTAGCGCTCGAAGTAGCGGTCGATGTAGTTCTTGGCCGCCGCCGTGCTGATGCCCAACGACTTGGCCAGGCCGAAGCTGCTCATGCCGTAGATCAGCCCGAAGTTGATGGTCTTGGCGTAGCGGCGCTGCTCGCTGCTGACCTGGGCCAAAGGGATGCCGAAGACCTCGGCGGCGGTGGCGCGGTGCACATCCAGGCCTTTGGTGAACGCCGCCAGCAGTGCCTCGTCGCCGCTGATGTGGGCCATGATGCGCAGCTCGATCTGGCTGTAGTCGCAGCTAGCGATCAGCCGGCCCGGCGGGGCGATGAAGGCCTCGCGGATGCGCCGGCCCTCGGCCGTGCGGATGGGGATGTTCTGCAGGTTGGGCTCGTTGCTGGACAGCCGTCCCGTCACCGCCACGGCCTGGGCATAGTGCGTATGCACGCGGCCGGTGCGCGGATCCGCCAGCTGGCCCAGCTTGTCGGTGTAGGTGCCCTTGAGCTTGGACAGGCTGCGGTGCTCCAGCAGCGTGGCGGGCAGGGGGTAGTCCTCGGCCAGCTTTTCCAGCACCTCCTCGTCGGTGGAGCGCGCGCCGGTGGCGGTCTTCTTGACCACCGGCATGCCCAGCTTGTCAAAGAAGATCTCGCCCAGCTGCTTGGGCGAGCCCAGGTTGAACGGCTGGCCGGCAATCTCGAAGGCCTGCTGCTCCAGCGCCATGATGCGCCGGCCCAGCTCGTGGCTTTGCTGCGCCAGCCGCTCGGCGTCGATCAGCACGCCGTTCCTCTCAATGCGAAACAGCGTCTCGCTGCAGGCGATCTCCAGCTCGTAGATGGCGCGCAGCTTGGGCTCCTTCTCCAGCTGCGGCCAAAGCACGCCGTGCACATCCAGCGTCTGGTCGGAATCCTCGCAGGAATAGGCCGCGGCCTGCTCCACCGACACCTGCGAAAACGGGATCTGCTTGGCACCCTTGCCGCACAGGTCCTCGTAGGTCAGGCCGGTGCGGCCGGTGTGGCGCTCGGCCAGGCTGGACAGGCCGTGCGGCTTGTGCACCTCCAGCACGTAGCTTTGCAGCATGGTGTCGTGCACGTAGCCGCGCACCTGGATGCCGTGGTTGGCCAGCACATGGCGGTCGTACTTGACGTGCTGGCCCAGCTTGGGCCGCGTGGGGTCCTCCAGCCAGGGCTTGAGCCGCGCCAGCACCTCGTCGATGGGCAGCTGCTCGGGCGCGTCCGGGCCGTCGTGCGCCAGGGGGATGTAGACGGCACTGCCGGGCTGCACACTGAAGCTCAGGCCGACGATGCGCGCGCGCAGCTCGTCCAGCGACGTAGTCTCGGTGTCCAGCGCCACCAGCGGCGCGGTCTGGATGCGGACGAGCCACTGATCAAACTGCTCCCAGGTCAGCACCGTCTCGTAGGCCACCTCGCGCTGCTGGGCGATCTCGGCCACCTGCGTCGCTTCCTCGCTGGTGAGCGCGGCGGCGGCCACGTCCGGGTCAGCCTCCAGCGCCCGGGCCAGGGAACGGAAACCGTATTTCTCATAAAAATCGCGCAAAGCGTCCGTCTGGCGTGCGCCGACAGCTATCGAATCCATAGCATCTGGATAGTTCGCCAGCTGCTGCGACAGATCGCAGTCGGTCTTGATGGTGACCAGCTCGCGCCCCGTGGGCAGCCATTGCAGCGCACCGCGCAGGTTCTCGCCGGCCACGCCCTTGATGGTGTGGGCGTTGGCAATCAGCCGGTCCAGCGAGCCATGCTCCCGCAGCCACTTTGCGGCCGTCTTCGGGCCGACCTTGGGCACGCCCGGCACGTTGTCCACGGCGTCGCCCACCAGCGTCTGGAAGTCCACCATCAGCGAGGGCGGCACGCCGAACTCGGCCGTCACGCCGGCCACGTCGCGGCGCTTGCCGCTCATGGTGTCGACCACAGTGACATGCTCGTCCACCAGCTGCGACAGATCCTTGTCGCCGCTGGCGATGATCACGCGCAGGCCGCGCGCGGCCGCATGGCGCGCCAGGGTGCCGATCACGTCGTCGGCCTCCACGCCCTCGATGCACAGCAGCGGCCAGCCCAGCAGGCGCACCACCTCGTGGATGGGTTTGATCTGCGCGCGCAGGTCGTCGGGCATGGGCGCGCGCTGGGCCTTGTATTCGGGATAGAGGGCGTCGCGGAAGGTCGGGCCGCTGGCGTCGAACACGCAGGCGGCGTAGGCGGCGGGCACGTCCTTTTGCAGCGCGGCCAGCATGTTGACCATGCCGCGGATGGCGCCGGTGGCGGGGCTGTTCGGGTCGCCCGGCACGGCGCGCAGGTCGGGCATGGCGTGGTAGGCGCGGTACAGGTAGCTGGAACCGTCCACCAGCAGCAGGGTTTGGGGGTCGCTCATGGCGGCATTTTGCACACGATGGCGCCGTGCGCGGCGGCACAATGCGCGCTTCGACCCACCTGCGACGCCCTCGCCCGCGCCATGCTGAAACACCCCATGATCGCCCTTGCGCTGACGGCCTGCGCCACCCTGGCCACGGCCGCCCAGCCGCAGTTCACCGACGTGCCGCCGTCCCTGCAGAAGGTGCTGCTGGGCAACGGCCTGAAGAGCGCGCAGCTCGGACAGGGCGTGCTGCGCCTGGTCATGGACAAGCCCCAGGTCAGCGAGCTGACCTATGCCAGCCTGGTCTACCACGGCATCTGCGCCGAGCAGTGGCGCCACCCCGAGGAGTTCAGCCGCTGGCAGCTGGCGCGCGTGGAGCTGCTGGACGCCGGCGCCAGCCAGGGCTATGCCTTCGACGCACGGGGCGACACCTGCGAGCAGATGGGCCGCATGGGCAAGAACTACCGCGACTTCATCGCCCGCTTCACCACACCTTGCACGGGCGGCCAATGCCCGGCCAAGCCATGAGCGGACGACTGGCGCGCATCACGCTGGGCACCGCTGCCGTGCTGGCCGTGGCGGCAGCGGGCTACTGGTTCAGCCTGGACAAGGAAACCCGCGGGCTGCTCAAGACGCTGCCCACCAACCGCGACCTGTTGTTTTGGACGCAGGAGCAGCGCGACGCGGCCTTTCGCGCGATGGACCGGCTGCCCGTGCTGGCCAAATGGCGCACCATGCACCCCAGCGGCACGCCGCGCCCGCTGCCCCAGGGCGAGCCGCTGGCACTGCCGCTGGACCTGGACGCCTACCTGCAGGAGCAGCACGCCGCTGCCCTGCTCATCGTGCAGGGCGGCAAGCTGCGGCTGGAGCGCTACGGCCTGGGCTTTGACGGCGACGGGCGCTGGACCAGCTTCTCGGTGGCCAAGTCCTTCACCTCCACGCTGGCCGGCGCGGCGCTCAAGGACGGCTTCATCAAGAGCCTGGACGACAAGGTCAGCGACTACGTCCCCGACCTGCGCGGCTCGGCCTACGACGCGGTCAGCGTGCGCCAGCTGCTGACCATGACCTCGGGCGTGGCCTGGAACGAGGACTACGCCGATCCGCAATCCGACGTGGCGCGCTTCAACAACCACCAGCCCGAACCGGGCGTGGACGCTCTGGTCAGCTACATGCGCCAGCTGCCGCGCGCCGCGCCGGCGGGCGAGCGCTGGAACTACAGCACCGGCGAGACCAACCTGGTCGGCATCCTGGTCAGCCAGGCCACCGGCAAGACGCTGGCCCAGTACCTGGAAGAAAAGGTGTGGCGCCCTGCCGGCATGGAGCAGCAGGGCACCTGGCTGCTGAGCAAGACGGGCCAGGAGATCAGCGGCTGCTGCATCCAGGCGGCCGCGCGCGACTACGCGCGCTTCGGCCAGTTCATCCTGGAGGGCGCGCGCTCGGAGGGCACCTCCGTCCTGCCCGCGGACTGGCTGGAACAGGCCACGCGCAAGCAGGCCGACATCGGCGTGGCCGGGCGCGGCTACGGCTACCAGTGGTGGACGTATGACGACGGCAGCTTCGCCGCGCGCGGCATCTTCGGCCAGGGCATCTTCCTGGACCCCAAGCGCCAGTTGGTCATCGTCTCCGCCGCCAACTGGAGGGGCGGCGCGCGCGACCCCGTGGCCCTGCCGGCCCGCGAGGCGTTCTACCGCGCCGTGCAGCAGGCGGTGGACGGCGAGGCGGCGCGCTGATGGACGACAGGGCTCGCCGCCGGGCCCGCCTACAATCTCCCCCATGCGCGCCCTAGCTCCCCTGTCCCTGCTCCTGCTGGCCCTGGCTGGCCTGCCGGCCTCGGCCCAAAATACCAGCCAAAATGGCCTCCAGCCCAATGCTGATAAGCGCGAGCAGCTATCAGAACAGGAGCAACCCCAGGCCGGCCGCCACAACCAGCGCGTGCAGCGCATCGTGGTGGAAGACGCCGGCAGCCGCGTGGACGAGCTGCGCGTGGGCGGGCAGACGCAAAGCATCACCGTGCAGCCCAAGACCGGCACGCCCCTGCCCGCCTACGAGGTGCGCTCGGGCGACGGCGCCCGCTCCCGGCCCGGCAACCTGGGCGACTCCGACAGCGTGAACGCCCCACGCGTGTGGAACCTGGGCCGCTTCTAAGCCTTCGCCCTTTTCCCGCTCCGTCCGCGCGCCTGGCGCGCCGCCACTCTCCTCCCCTCTCCCGCCGACCGTCCCGCTTTTCACCCGATGGCCGTCTTCACCGAAGTCTCCAACAAGGAGGCGCGCGACCTGCTGCGCCGCCTGCAACTGGGCAAGCTGCTCGCCCTGCGTGGCATCCAGGGTGGTATCGAGAACACCAACTACTTCCTGACCTGCGAGTCGGGCGAGTTCGTGCTCACCCTGTTCGAGCGCCTTACCGCCGAGCAGCTGCCCTTTTACCTGCACCTGATGCAGCACCTGGCCCGCGCCGGCATCCCCGTGCCCGACCCGCAGGCCGACAAGCGCGGTGCCATCCTGCACACCGTGGCCGGCAAGCCCGCCGCCCTGGCCACCAAGCTGCGCGGCCAGAGCCAGCTGGCGCCGTCGGCCGTGCACTGCGCCGCCGTGGGCGCCGTGCTGGCGCGCATGCACCTGGCCGGGCGCGACTACGAGCGCAGCCAGCCCAATCTGCGCGGCCTGGAGTGGTGGAACGCCACCGTGCCCGTGGTGCTGCCCCACCTGGAGCCCGCACAGGCGGTACTGATCCAGTCCGAACTGGCCTACCAGAACCACGTCGCCGCTTCCAGCGAATATGCAGCGTTGCCGCGCGGCCCCATCCACGCCGACCTGTTCCGCGACAACGTGATGTTCGACGGCGAAGAGCTGACCGGCCTGTTCGACTTCTATTTCGCCGGCGTGGACACCTGGTTGTTCGACCTGGCCGTGTGCCTGAACGACTGGTGCGTCGACCTGCCCACCGGTCGCCATGTGCCGGAGCGCGCCGCTGCCCTGGTGGCGGCCTACCAGGCCGTGCGCCCGCTCACGACCAGCGAGCGAGCGCTGCTGCCGGCCATGCTGCGCGCCGGCGCGCTGCGCTTTTGGGTCTCGCGGCTGTGGGACTACCACCTGCCGCGTGAGGCCAGCCTGCTCACACCGCACGACCCCACGCACTTCGAGCGCGTGCTGCGCGAGCGGGTGCAGCACCCCTGGCTGGCGGATTGACGGGCCCCAAGCCCCCAGGCGTCGGTCACCGCGCCGCCCTGGGGTAAATTCCTCCGCAGGCTGCGCATGCCGCCCCGGCCTGCGCCATTGCTCCTTGTCTCCATGAAACTGCACATCGTCCCCGCCCGTACGGGCCTGGAATGGACACGCCTGGGCATCCGCGTGTTCTGGCGCCAGCCCATGGCGCTGGCGGCCCTGTTTTTCCTGTGCATGGCGACCATGTCGCTGGCCGCGGCGCTGCCGCTGGTGGGACCGGCCGTGGCGCTGGCGCTGCTGCCCTCGGCCACGCTGGTCATGATGGTGGCCGCCGCCGAGGCCAGCCACGGCCGCGTGCCCACGCCCACCCTGCTGCTGGTGGCCTTTCGCACCGGGCGCCAGCGCATGCACTCCATGCTCACCCTGGGCGCGCTGTACGCGGCAGGCTTCTTGCTGGTCATGGGGCTGTCGGCACTGATCGACGAGGGGCAGTTCGCCCTGGTGTACCTGGGTGGCGAGCCCCTTACCCGCGAGGTGGCCGAGTCGGGCAGCTTCCAGGCTGCCATGTGGCTGTCGCTGCTGCTGTACGTGCCGCTATCGCTGCTGTTCTGGCACGCGCCGGGGCTGGTGCACTGGCACAACGTGGCGCCGGTGAAGGCGCTGTTCTTCAGCATCGTCGCCTGCGTGCGCAACCTGGGCGCCTTCACCATCTACGGGCTGGCCTGGCTGGGTGTGTTCGTGGCCGCCGGCCTGGCGGTAAGCCTGATGGTGGCGCTGCTGGCGGGGCTGGGCTTGAGCGCGGGCTTTGCCGGCGGCGTGATGGCTGCCACGGCCATGATGCTGGCCGCCATGTTCTTCACCTCGGTGGTGTTCACCTTTCGCGACAGCTTCGAGGCGCCCCAGCAGCCGCCGGCACCCGAGCCCCAGCAGACAGAGGAATAGCCGTTGCGTGTGGTCGCGGCCTCCTGACGGGGCCGCGTCTCAGCCTGCGCGGCCAGGCCATGAAAAACCCTGCACACGCGTCACGGCGTGTGCAGGGTGCTCATTGACTCAGCGAACGCGCTTCAGACGCCGACCACGCCGCCGTCGTTGCGGGTGATGACGATGGTGGCCGAGCGCGGGCGGGCGCTGCCGCCGTCGGGCCAGTGGCTCTGGAATCGGGTCGCGTCGGTGATGTCCGCGTCCTTCGTGTCCTCGCCCGGGTGCTGGATGTTCACGAAGATCGCCCGGCCGTCGCCCGACTCGGCGATGCCCGTGATCTCGCAGCCCTTGGGACCCACCAGGAAGCGGCCCAGCTGCGTGCCCTTCTCCCCCGGCCGAGCGCCGGCGATGGTGTCCTGCGTGCGCTTGGCGCCGTCGGCACCGGTGTTGGTGATGGTCTTTCGGGCGCCGTCGCCGACCTTGCCGGGAACGGCGGCCAGCATCATGCAGTTGCTCACGTCGGTATAGGCGCCGTCGTCGGTCTGCAGCCAGGCGAGGCCGGCCGAGGCTTGGCTGAACCATAGGCCGTCGGGGCTGGAGAAGTCGTTCTCGGCCGTCAGGCCGGAGATGTTGACGTCAGCGCCGGCCGTGGAGCGCGCGCCGAACAGGTACACGTCCCAGGTGAAGGCGGTGCCGGCATTGCCGGCGCTTTCGGCAAATCGCACGATGTGGCCGTTGGGGTTGCCGGTTTGCGCCTTCTGCTCCGCACCCTTGGGATCGTTGTAGAAGCGCGGATTGGCCGCATCGGTCTTGTCCAGCGGGCGCGACGAGGCGTTGGTGTTGGTCAGCGTCACGTACACGTCGCCGGTCTTGGGGTTCACGGCGGTCCACTCGGGGCGGTCCATCTTGGTCGCGCCGGCCGCGTCGGCCGCCAGGCGGGCGTGCAGGAGCACGTCGGCCTGGTCGGTAAAGCCGTAGGCGGCGTTGGACGCGGTGATGCCGTTCTTGCCCAGGGCCAGCTCCAGCCACTCGCCCGTGCCGTCGGCCTTGAAGCGCGCCACGTAGAGCCTGCCATCGTCCATGTACTTGTCTCCGGCGGCCAGGCCGCCGGTGGCGTCCTTCGGGTCCCAGTTCTTGTTGGACACGTACTTGTAGACGTACTCGTTGCGCGCGTCGTCGCCCATGTACCAGACCAGGGGCTTGCCGGCCTCGACCACGCCCAGGCAGGCGCCCTCGTGGCCGAAGCGGCCCAGCGCCGTGCGCTTCTTCGGCGTGCTACCCGGCGCAAAAGGGTCGATCTCGACAACCCAGCCGTAGGTGTTGTGGGCGTTGCGGTAGTCGGCCACAGCGCTCTCGCCCGACACGTCCAGGTTCCAGCGATCGAAGCTGTCCTGCTCGTCGGCATTGGCAGCACCCTGGGTGGTGCCCCACAGGCCGTAGAACTCCTGCGGGCCCACGCCGTAGCGCTTGATGGCCGCCAGCTCGCGGGGCGAGCGCTTGGCGTCGTCGGCGGCCGGGGTGCGGAAGAAGTAGCCGTACCAGTTCTCTTCGCAGGTCAGGTAGGTGCCCCAGGGCGTAGTGCCGTTGGCGCAGTTGTTGACCGTGCCGCGGGTGCCCGTGCCTTTGGCCGAGTAGCGGGTCTTGAGCGCCTCCGCGCCGCGCACGGGACCGGAAAGCTCCATCGGCGTCAGCGTGTGCACGCGGCGGTTGAAGGCCGAGTCCTGCTTGTAGCTCCACTGGCCGTCAGCGCCCTTGGTGGTCTCGATCACGCTTACGCCGTGCAGGTAGAACTCGCGCAGCACCTCGCTAGGCTCGGTGCGCTGGCCCTTGACCACGGTGCGGCCGCGGGGGTGCAGGAAGACGGGGGTCAGCGATTCGTGGTTCATCACCAGCAGGCCGCGACCGCTGGCCTTGGCGTCCCACTGGCCGCCTGCGCCCAGGCCAAACCAGCTCATGCCGTCGTGGTGGTCGCCGGCGCGGCGGTCGTAGGTGGTGGGGTCGTCCGTGCCGTCATTCTTGTACGCGGCCACGCCCGCAGCGAGCGGGTCGCCCAGGCGGTAGAGCACGCTGGCGGTGTAGCCCGCCGGCACGACGACCGCATCGGCCAGGCTCTTGGCCACCGGATTGAAGCCCAGCTTCAGGCCTCCCGGGGGCTCGACGGGCGCCGGGTCATCGTAGCCTCCACCGCCGCACCCGGCCAGCGCGATGCTGCCCAGCATGGCGCCGCCCGCCGAGGCGAAGCCGCCGCGCAGCAGATTGCGGCGGCTCAGCCGGCCTTCGATGAGCGTGGAAAACGAGGGGTTGGCAGTGGGGTTGTAGCCGATGTCATCAGGGTCGATCAGGGCCGCCTCGGGCCGGGTCGTGGGTGCGTTCATCTAGCGCTTGCCTTTCGTGGAATAGCCACCCGCTGAACCTCTCGGGGGGCAGACCACGATGCTCCACGGCCCATGTGACAGGCACGTGAAGAACCGGTGACGGCGGCGTGACGGCGCGGCCGCCCTCAGCCCTTGGTGAACAGGAAGTAGGCCACCACGCACACCGCCAGCGCCACGATCAGGCGCGCCAGCCAGGGCGTGACCAGCCAGGCGCCCAGCACTATCGCCAGCCGGCCCCACACGTGTGAGGAGCGCCAGGCAGGCTGGCCGTTCTGCGGCTGCAGCGGATGGCCGCAGCCGGGGCAGGCCTGGGCCTGCGTGGAGACTTCCCGACCGCATTCGGGGCAGCGTGTGAGTGCCATGCGTCAGCCTCCGGCAGGCAGTCCGATGAGAATTTGCACTCGCCGGTTCAGCTGCCGTCCCTGGGGGTCGTCGCCGCCGTCGGGCGTGGTGTTGGGGGCGACGGGCTGGCGCTTACCCATGCCCCGGGTTTCTGCTTTGCGCCCGCCCTGCTGGCCCAGCGCATGCGCCACGGCCTGGGCGCGGCGCAGCGACAGGGCGTCGTTGTAGGCATCGGCGCCCTTGCCATCCGTGTGTCCCACCACCGTGATGGGAGCTCGCGGGTAGCTGCGGATCAACTCGGCCGCCTTGGCGATGGAGGGTGCCGCGTCCGGGCGCAGCTGCGCCTTGTCGAAGTCGAACAGCACATCGGCTGGCAGGTCGATGGAGATCGCCTGCTGCGGCGTGGCCTGGGCCTTCAGCTCGGCCAGCAACGCCCGTGTCTGCTCCAACCGCTGCGGCGGGACCTCGGCCTCGCGCAGGATGGTCTGCGGCCCCTGGCGGACTTGCAGCGGGGCGGCCTCGACGCGGGGCGTGAGCCCCCCGGGCGTGGCTTTCGGCTGCAGCACGGTCGCCGGCGCGCTGGCGGGCGTCAGCTGCGTGGCGGCCTGCGCCAGCGGCCGCGTACTGCGGTGCACTACCACGCCCTCGGCCAGGGCCGCGCTGCAGAGCAGCAGGCCCGCCGCCCACGGCAGCAGCGACCGGAACCTGGGAAGCACACTCATCCGCCAGCCTGCAGGGGCAGCTCCATCACCAGGCCCGGGGCGACGATGTTGTCCCCATCGTTGCCGTCGTTGAAGACCAGCCGCAGCTTGTGCGCCGTGGCCGGCACGCTGCCCAGGAATACCAGCTGGCCGTCCAGCGTCTGGCCTTCGCGAATGGTGATGTCGCGGTTGCCGTCGGGTCGCTTGATGTGCAGGCGCGCGCCGCTCTCGTCCTCCAGGAAGGTGTCTGCCAGGGCCAGCATGGTGCTGTCAGTGATGCGGTTGGCGAAGGAAATGCTCACGTCCAGCACCGTGGCGTCGCTGCCCAACTCCACGCCCTTGACGCGCACGGTGACACCGGCCGGGGCCACGCCCTGCACGGCCAGCGGCAGCTTGCGCGGTGCCGCGGCCGGCGCAGCAGCCGCCGCGGCGGTGGGCTCCGCAGCCGGGGCAGCGGGCGCGACAGGTGCGACAGGTGCGACGGGCGGGGCCGGCGGGGCCACGGGCGCCGGAGCGGGTGCGCCGGGTGGTGCCTCGGGGCTGGCCGCCTGGTCCTTGCAGCCGGCCAGGGCCAGCGTGGCCAAGGCCAGGGCCACCGCCAGGCGCCGCGAGGCCGTGGCTTGGCAGGAAAAGTGTTGGGTCACTGGTGTTCTCCGTTGTCGATGCCGCCGCCCGCGGTCAGCGGATGCGGATGCTGTTGATCTGTGCCGGGGCCTGCTTCGGGGACGGGGCGTCGCCCGGCGCCGGCGCCGGGCAGTCGCGCGTGTCCACGTCCCGCGTGTTGCGCCCCTGCACGATGACGGTGCGCCCTTCCAGCCGGGCGCCCTGCACGTCCACGCTGTTGACGCTGGCGCCACCCGGGCCGCAGATGACACCGTTGGCCTTGTTGCCCGACGCTTCGATGTGGTTGCCCGGCGGCTGCCGGGGAGGAGCGGCGGCAGGCGCCGGCGCCACCACGGTGCTGCCGGGCGGTCCAATCCGGCCCTGGGGACCGATGGGCCCTTGCGGGCCCTGCCCCTGCGCCAGCGCCGGCCCTCCCAGGCAGGCAGCCGCCAACCACAGCAGGGCCACGCCCGCGCCTTCATGAAACAAATGGCACCGCATGCCTGGCCCCTTGCGCTTCATTGCGGCGCAGGCGTCCCGGGCAGGCGTGTGCCCGGAAGCGCGGGCGCAGCCGCATCGGTTCGCCCGGGCACCATGCCCGGCAGACTGCTGCCCGCACCGGTCGCCGGCGCCATGGCCGGCGCACCCGGCGCGGCTGCGCCGGCCTGCATCACCTGCGCCTGCAGCTCGGCGGCAAAGCGCTCGGCCAGGGCCACCTCTTCCACGGCCATCTCAGCACCCAGCTGCTCGATGACCTGGGCCACTTCCTGGCCCGCCGCCGTGGCGCCCGGCAGGGCCAGGCGCTGGGCCAGCCGCGCATAGCCGAGTGCCTTGACCTTGTCCTGCGGCGTGCCCGTGCCCTGGCGGTTCATCTCGGCCAGGCGCTGCATGGCATGCGGATCGCCGCGCACGGCGGCCAGCAGATACCAGCGGTAGGCCTGGCCGGCATCCGCCAGTCCCGAGCGGCGGCTTCCATAGGCATCTCCCACCAGCGACAGCAGCTGCGGGTTCTGCGTGGCCAGCGCCTCGCGCTGCAGCCGCTGCAGCTCATTGCGATACAGCGGCCCCTGGCAGCCCAGGTCGGTCACGCCCTTTTGCAGTGACAGGTTGCACGCCTCCAGGAAGCGCGCGCCGGTGCTGGCCGCCGGAGCGCCGGCCGCAGGTGCCGGCAGCGCGCCCTGCGCCGCAGCCGCGCCGGCGGCAGCGCCTGCCGGAGCCTGCGCCTGCGCTGCGGCCGCGCACAGGGCCAGTGCGGCAGCCATGCACCTGGCCCGCATGGGATGCGCCACGGCGGGCCTCATGCGCCCGCCTTGGCACCGGCCGGGGCAGTCGTGCCATCCCAGGGCATGGGTACGTTGAAGAACAGCGGCTCGAAGCCCTCCCAGGTCATCACGTCCACCTCGCCCAGAGTGGCGAAGCGGCTGTCATAGACGGACTGCAGCGCGGTGCGCGTGGGCTCGTCGTACTGCTGCGTCACCTGCAGCGGGTGGCCGTACTTGCGCAGCATGACTTGGATCAGTCCCACCTTCAACTCAGGCGCCAGCCCGTTGAAGGCGGCGCGCATGTTCTCCACCACCACCGGGTCGGGCGTGCCGCCGGGAATGCAGCGCCAATAGGGCGTGTTGGTGGCCTTGCCCACCAGTTCCAGCACGCTCAGGTCCACCAGGGTGCGGATGGCGGAGTGGCGGCCCTGCAGGTACTTGCCCTCCAGCTTGAAGCCGAAGGCGTCGCCATAGAACCCCAGGCTGGCGTTGTCCTCCGAGCTGAAGTTGAGCACCTTGACCGCATTGGAGGCCTGAATGCGCGGCACCATCTGCTGGGTAGAAAAACTGACCAGGTTCAGGTCCAGCGCCAGCGCCGAATAGATGGCCGTGCGCTTCACGTCGCCGCCCAGCGTCACCGTGCCGTTGCCGCCGCCGAACTCGATGCCCACCGAGTTCACGCGCCCCGCACCGGCGATGGCACGGTCGAACTCGGTCAGCGCGCCGGTGATCAGGAAGTCGGGCATGGTCACGCCGAACTTGGCGCCCAGCTGGGCCTGCGAGACCAGGTACTCCGGGTGGTAGGGCACATAGACCACGCGCGCCCCGATGCGGTTGACGGCGGTGCGCACCATCTCGGTGATGTCGCCCGGGATCTCGGCGCCGGCCAGCGGGCTGGACAGGTTGGTGGCGTCCAGGATGTTGCGCGTCTGCAGGTAGATGACGGGGTCGCCGTCCTTGTAGATGTCGAGCATGTGCCCGAAGCGCCCCAGCGCCGTCGCATAGGGGCTGAGGTTGGTCACGGGCAGGAGCTTTTGCGCTTCGCGCTCCTGCAGCAGCCGGTCGGCATCGCCCAGGGCGTTCTCGGTCGTGGCGCACCCGGCCAGCAGTGCCAGCGCAAGCGCGGCGCCTCCCCAGCGCTTGCAGCTTGTTATTGTCATTTTCATGGTGGTTGTGGTCTTAGTGGTGAAGCGCGCCGCCGCTACCTCCCTGGCGCGGCGGCACGCGAATGCCCGCGGGCCGGCGCCCGCCGGCTGTGTCAGCGCGAATTGAGCACGGTGATGTTCTCCACGCCCCGGCCTTCCACGTACAGCGTGACGTTGCCCGTCACGTTGCCCTGGATGACCGGGCTGGCGATGCGCAGCGAACCGTCGGCGCCGCGCTGCACGTCGGAATAGCTGCTGCGGATCACCACGTTCTGCTGGTTGTCGGGCAGGCGCAGCGTGCCGTCGGGCTGCAGCAGCGCGCTCTGGTCGACCAGCGTGTTGCGCGCGATGGCGCGGGCCACCCGGGCCTTGGCGCTCACAGCCGGGTACACGCCGTCGGTAAGCCGCACGCCGCTTTGCGACATGTCCTTGTAAGCGCCGAGCTGCTCGCCATAGTTGACCAGCTGCGCCTGGGCGCTTGCGGCGCACAGCGCCAGCGCCGCCATGCCATGGCTGAGGAAAAGGGAGAGATACCGCATGGAGGGCTCCTGGAACAAAGCTTGGAAACTTCGAAAAGGGCTGGCCGAACAGGTCTACATGCTCAGCAGGTTGACCGCCGGCAGCACCGTCACCGACTGATTTATCACGCCCGAGGAGGGCACCGTGTAGGTGTAGCCCGGATTGGCCGCGAAAGCCGCATTGCCGGCCACACCGGCGGCGCCGGTGATGGCCCCGCCCACATTGCGCACACTGCCCGAGGTCATGCCCGCGGCGGCAGCGGTGGCGTTGCCCACGATGGTCACGGCCCCGGTGACCACGCCCTGGTTGATGAGCGAGTTGGAGACGCCGCCGGCCAGGGCGCGGCCCTGGTTGCCGATGATGGCCACGGTGCCCGCGAGCACCCCCTGGTTGACCACCGAGTTCACCGTGCCGCCCAAGGCCGTGCCGCCGCGGTTGCCGGCGATGACCACGTTGCCCGTCAGCAGGCCGCGGTTGTCCACGCTGTTGACCGTGCCCCCGCCCGTGGCGCTGCCCTGGTTTCCGGTGATGACGATGTTGGCGCCGCGGATGCTGCCGCGGTTGCGCACGCTGTTAACCAGCCCGCCGCCCTGGGCGCTGCCCGTGTTGCCCGCGATGAGCACCTGCGCCGCGCTAGCGGAGCCGCTGTTGGCCAGCGTGTTGACCTGCCCGCCGCCCCGGGCGCTGCCCTGGTTGCCCAGGATGGTGATCTGCGCCCCGCTCAGCGAGCCGTCGTTGCGCACACTGTTCACGCTGCCGCCGCTGGCCGAGCCGCTGTTGCCCAGCACCGCGATCTGGCTGCCCGTGATGCGTCCGCGCCCCACCACGCTGCTGGCCAAGCCGCCGGCGTCGGCCCGGCCCTGGTTGCCCAGGATGGTGATGCTGCCGCCCTGCAGCGAACCGGCCACGTCCACGCTGTGGGCCGTGCCGCGTTGTGCGCTGCCCTGGTTGCCGGCCACCGTGACCTGGGAGCCACGCACGCTGGCACCCTGGCGCACGCGCACGCTGCTGCTCAAGGCCGCCTGCCCGCCCCCCGAGGACGCACTGCCCTGGTTGGCGGCGATCTGCACCGCGCTGCCGCTCACGCTGCCTTCCGTGAGCAGGCTGCTGGCCAGCGCCGGCTGGCCGCCGTCGGCCTGCACGTTGCCGGAGGTGTTGCCGGCAATGCCGATCTGCACACCGGACAGGCTGCCCGCGCTCTGCACCACGCTGTTGGCCGCGGCCAGGCCCTCGTTAGCGCGCACCGCCGCGGCCTGGTTGCCGGCCAGCACCAGGCTGGCGGCACGCAGTTCGGCCAGGGCCTGCACGGCGTTGGCATTGGCCTGCCCGACCCCCTTGCCCCAGGCGGCAAAGCCGGCCACCGTGCCCTCGCGGCCCTGACTGCGCACGTCGGATGCGTTATTGCCCGCCAGCACCACGCTGCTACCCCGGACCTGCGCCTGTCCGTTGAGGGCTAGCGCGTTGGCGTTCACGCGTCCGCCCTGCGCCTGCAGCTGGCGCGCCTGGTTGCCAGCCACCAGCAGGGACGAGCCGGACAGGGCCGTGGAGGACGGCCCGTCCATGTACAGCGCATTGGCGGCCAGCACGCCGTTGCCCTTGGAGCCTACGCCCAGCACCTGCGACGCGCCGCCCTCGGCGCGCACGTCCTGCGCTGCGTTGCCCGCCAGCACGACGGTGCTGCCCTGCAGCCGCGCGCCGCGGTAGCCCGCCAGCGCGTTGACCAGGGCCGTGCCCCCGTCGGCATGCACCCCCATGGCCTGGTTGCCGACAATGGTCCAGGCCGAGGCGGCGTCCGCCGCCGCGCCGTCGTGCAGCACCAGGGCGTTGGCCGCGGCGCGGGCGCTGGCACTGCGCGAGGCCACGCCGGCACCGGCCGACGCCGAGCTGGCCTTGGCCGATATGCCGGATGCCGTGTTGCCCGCCAAGGCACCGGCGGCCGACAGGCGTGCGGACTGCCCGCCACCGTCCTCCAGCGCCACGCTGTTGGCCATGGCCAGGCCGCCTTCGGCCTGCACCTGCGCCGCGCGATTGCCGGCGATGGCCAGGCTGGCCGCATCGAGCTGCGAGCCCGTCACCGCCAGCGCATTGGCCAGCGCACTGCTGCTTTGGGTGGCGGTGAACAACACACCGGCCCCTGCCTGCATGGCATAACCCGTCGAGCTGACGCCCTGCGCGTCATTGCCCACCAGCGCCACCGAAGACTGCTGCACCCGTCCTTCGCTGACCAGCAGGCTGTTGGCTGCCGCCAGACCGCCACGCCCTGTGACCTGCTGCGCCGTGTTGCCGGCCAGCGCCACCTGGGCCTGGGCCAGCGTGGACTGGCGGTCGGCCGCCACGGTGTTGGCCAGCGCGCGCCCGTTGCCCTCAAAGCCGGCCACCGCGCCGCCGCCAATGCTGCCCGAGCCGCCCACGGTGTTGACCTGGGCCGCCGTGTTGCCGGCGATCAGCACCTGGCCGGCGGCCACCGTGGCGTCGTCCAGCCACAGGCTGTTGGCGACGGCGGCGCCGCCGGTGGCCACCACCGTGTCGGCGCGGTTGCCCGCCACGTCGTGGCGCGGCGCATCCCGCAGGCTGCCGCGCAGCACCGAAATACTGTTGGCCAGCGCCGCCGCGGACACCCGCACGTCCGCCAGCGCGCCGCGCAGCACCGAGGCCGCGCCGCCCCAGGCGCGCACGCCGGTGGCCGTGTTGCCGGCCAGCGTGGCCTGGTAATTGCTGCCCGCCCGCTGCCCGGACAGGCTGATGGAATTGGCCAGCGCGCTGCCGCCGTCGGCCGCGACGCCCTCGGCCTGGTTGCCGGTCTGCAGCACGCGGGCATCGGCCAGGCTGCTGTCGGCCAGGGTCAGGGCGTTGGCCGCGGCCACGCCGACCAGCTCCACCTGCGCGATCGTGCCGCGCCCCACGCCGGCCGCGCCGCCGCCGGCACGCACATCGCGCGCCCGGTTGCCGGCCTGCACCACGTCGGTGCGCGACAGCTCGCTGCGTGCCGCCGTAACGGCATTGCCCACGGCAGCGCCGCCGATGGAAGTGACCTCGTCGGCCTGGTTGCCGCTCAAGGCGACGCGTGAATGGCGCACGGCCGTGGCGTCGAGCAGCACCGTGTTGGCCGTGGCGCGGCCGGGCAGCTGCAGCGAGCCCGTGCCCAGCAGCACCTCGCTCTTGGCGCCGAAGGCGGAGACGTTGGATGCGCGGTTGCCCACCACCTGCAGGCTGCTGGCCGTCATCTGCTGCGGCCCCGTGCTGCTGGCCGCCAGCACGGCGTTGGCCGTGGCTGCCCCGCCCAGCGCGGTGACGAAGCCCGCGACCTCGTTGCCCAGCACCTGCACGCGCGACTGGCGCAGCTGCATGGCGGCCAGGCCAGCCACATTGGCCTGCGCCGTGCCGGCCAGGTCCACCCGCATTCCGGCGTTGGCCAGGGCCGAGCCCTTGCCGCCCGTGGAAACCACCTGTGCATTGGAACGGTTGCCCTGCACCCGCACCTCGCTCTGGCCGTCGACCTCGGAGCCGGGGCTGTTGCGGTGCCAGCCCAGGCCAGCGAGCATCGATTCCTGCGCCACGGCACCCAGCGGCATCGCCGCCGCCAGGGCCGCCAAGCCAGTCATTGCCAACGCACGCTTCTTCGCTTGCATCCACACATCCTCAGTTCAGCCAGGCGGACCGCCCGCCCGGCGGGCCACGCCATGGACCGTGCGCGGTCAGTTGATGTTGATGCTGTTGACGTTGGCGGTGCCGCCGATGGCCTTGATGTCGGTGGCCTCGTTGCCGCTGACGGTGATCTCCGAGTTGCGGACCTTGGAGCCGGTGATGTTGATGCTGTTGACGTTGGCCACGCCTTCCATGGACACCTCGGCCACCTTGATGCCAGCCTTGCCGCCCCCGGCGATCACGTTGGTGGCCTTGTTGCCGGTCACGGTGATGCGGCTGTTGGTGATTTCCGAGCCGGCCGATCCCTTGCCGGACAGCAGCCCGGGAATGGTCACGTTGCCGCTTTGGGCAAAGGCGGTGCCGCAGACGAGGGATACGGCAGCAACGGCAGTCATAGCAATCTTGCGCATTTCGGTTTCCTTTCGGTTGGAGAGGCGGAGATATCGCCAAAAAAAGCGGCCCTTGGGCTGCGGGCGGATTCTTGGCGGAACCCTTCCGCCCAGCCGTAAGCAAAAGTTGAAAGTTCCCCGGTCCATGTGCGCAAGCACTGACATTCATTGGCAGCGTTACATCCCTGCCCTCCTCCACACTGTGGTCAGTCTGACCGCTTCTCTTACAAAGCAATTATTTTTTACATCACGCCGGTTAACCCGTGGAAATACCAAAACCGAATGCCCGCCGCGATTAATCAATTGGTTACCCTTTGAATAACCTTTAAACCAACATGGCAATTTGGTGTCATTTTCCTTAATGAAAATGTTTGCACCATTCAGCCTTTTCAAAAAACCGCCATGAAAATCCCTTGCCGGACGCGATATGCCCTCCTGCCACTGATTGGCGCCCTGCTGCTTCTGCAGGGCTGCTCACGCCAGGACGAAAGCCGTGCCATCGTTTTTCCGTCGGACACGCAGATCCACAAGGCCCTGCAGGACCAGTTCGCGCAGGACCCGGCCAACGAGGCGGCGCGCCAGCTGGTGCGCACGCTGGCCGGCGAGCGCGGCGAGCTGCGCTACCAGGTGCGCCAGGTGATCTACCGCCAAGGCGCTTTCGAGGCGCGCTACGACGCCGCGCTGCATCTGGGCCAGCCGGGCGCGGCCAGCCTGCAAGCGCTGTACGCCACCATGATTCCGCAGGCCGAGCGCGACAAGCTGCCTGCGCAAAACCTGGCCGACTACGAGGCCTGGCTGCAGCGCCACGCCGCCGGCCTGGACAAGACCGACGCGCCCCAGGCCCAGGCCCTGCGCACCACGCTGCAGGTGCTGGGCGAGTGCTACCGCTCCGCCGCCGAAGGCAGCGACGTGGTGGTCATGCAGCAGCTGGCGGCGCTGCTGTCGCCCGAGCGCAGCGGCTGGTTCGCGGAGAAACTGCCCGCCGCTGGCGCCTCGGTGCGCTGCCTGCCGGTGTGAGGCGCGGGCCGCGGGCCTATTCGACGACCGTGAGCTTGGCCACGGCCAGCGCCAGCCACTTGGTGCCGTGGCGCGGAAAGTTCACCTGGGCGCGGGCGTCGTCGCCTTCGCCCTCGATGGCCAGCACCTTCCCTTCGCCAAACTTGTTGTGAAACACCGCCATGCCGGCGCGCAGGCCGTGGCCGGGCGCCTCCTTGCGCTGCGGCACGGGCGGGTTGGCAAAGCTCTCCGGTTGATAGCCAAATCCGCCTCTAACGCCCGTCCCATAAGCGCTGGCAGCTCCTGAAGAAGGAGCAAAACTGCCGAAGCCCGGCTGGCGCGGCGTGAGCCACTTGAGCGCGCCCTCGGGCAATTCGTCGAAAAACCGGCTGCGCACGTTGTAGCGCGTCTGGCCGTGCAGCAGCCGCGTCTGCGAATGGCTGAGGTACAGGCGTTTCCTGGCGCGGGTGATGGCGACGTACATCAGCCGGCGCTCTTCCTCCAGCCCGGCGCGCTCGCTCATGGCGTTCTCGTGCGGAAACAGGCCCTCCTCCAGCCCGCCGATGAAGACGCAGTCGAATTCCAGTCCCTTGCTGGCGTGCACGGTCATCAGCTGTACGGCGTCCTGGCCGGCCTGGGCCTGGTTGTCGCCGGCCTCCAGCGCCGCGTGGCTCAGGAAGGCCGCCAGCGGCGACAGTGTCTCGCCCGTCTCGGCGTCGATGCTCTCATCCGGGCCGGCCATGGGCAGGCTGGCGTCGATGCCCTGGCTGGCCGGGCTTTGCGTCAGCGCCGGGCGCTGCTCGTCCAGCGGCAGGGCCACGGCGTCGCGGCCGAAGCCCTCCTGGGTGACAAAGCTCTCGGCGGCGTTGACCAGCTCCTCCAGGTTCTCCAGCCGGTCGGCGCCTTCCTTGTCGTTCTGGTAGTGCTCCACCAGGCCGCTGGCCTGCAGCATCTGGCCGATGATGCCGCGCAGGCTCTGGCCCTGCGAGCCCTCGCGCATCACATCCACCAGCGCCACGAAGGCGGTGAGGTTGGCGCCGGCGCGCCCGGTCAGCGTGCTCACGGCGTCGTGCAGCGAGCAGCCGGCGGCGCGCGCGGCGTCCTGCAGCTGCTCCAGCGTGCGCGCGCCGATGCCGCGCGGCGGGAAGTTCACCACGCGCAGGAAGCTGGTGTCATCGTGCGGGTTCTCCAGCAGGCGCAGATAGGCCAGGGCGTGCTTGATTTCGGCGCGCTCGAAGAAGCGCAGGCCGCCATACACGCGGTAGGGCACGCCGGCGTTGAACAGGGTGGATTCGATCACCCGGCTTTGCGCATTGCTGCGGTAGAGCACGGCGATCTCGCGGCGCGGCGCCTCGCCCTCCTTCACCAGGGTGCGGATCTCCTCGACCATCCAGTGCGCCTCGGCCAGGTCGGTCTGCGCCTCGTGGACGCGCACCGGCTCGCCCGGGCCCTGGGTCGTGCGCAGGTTCTTGCCCAGGCGGCCCTGGTTGTGGGAGATCAGCGCGTTGGCGCTGTCCAGGATGTTGCTGTAGCTGCGGTAGTTCTGCTCCAGCTTGATGGTGCGCTGCACGCCGAACTCGCGCACGAAGTCCTGCATGTTGCCCACGCGTGCGCCGCGGAAGGCGTAGATGCTCTGGTCGTCGTCGCCCACGGCGATCACGCTGCCGCGCGCATGCAGCTGGCCGTCCACCACGTCGCCCGCCAGCTGCTTGAGCCAGGCATACTGCAGGCGGTTGGTGTCCTGAAACTCGTCCACCAGGATGTGCGCGAAGCGCCGCTGGTAGTGCGCGCGCACGGGGTCGTTGTCCCGCAGCAGCTCGTAGCTGCGCAGCATCAGCTCGCCGAAGTCGACCACGCCCTCGCGCTGGCACTGCTGCTCGTACAGCTGGTACAGCTCGACCTTCCTTTCCGTCTCCTGGTCGCGCACCGGCACGTCCTTGGGACGCATGCCTTCTTCCTTGCAGCCGGCGATGAACCACACCAGCTGCTTCGGGGGAAAGCGTTCCTCGTCCACGTTGTGCTGCTTGCACAGGCGCTTGATGGCCGAGAGCTGGTCCTGCGTGTCCAGAATCTGGAAGGTGGCCGGCAGGCCGGCCAGCTGGTGGTGGGCGCGCAGCATGCGGTTGCACAGGCCGTGGAAGGTGCCGATCCACATGCCGCGCACGTTGATGGGCAGCATGGCCGACAGGCGCGCCACCATCTCCTTGGCCGCCTTGTTGGTGAAGGTGACGGCCAGAATGCCGCCGGGCGAGGCCTGGCCGGTCTGCAGCAGCCAGGCGATGCGGGTGGTCAGCACGCGCGTCTTGCCCGAGCCGGCCCCGGCCAGGATCAGCGCGTGGCCGGCAGGAAGCGTCACGGCGGCCAGCTGCTCGGGGTTGAGGTGGTCCAGCAAGGGAGATGCGAAGAGGCTGCCTGCCGGCGCTCCCGCTCGGGCGCCGGCGTCGTCGTCAGCGCCAAAAGGCGCTGTCGCGCCGGAAAACAGGTCTTGGGAGGGCATGTCGGCATTGTAGAAAGCCGCCTTCAGACCGCCCGAGGGCAAGCCCATGCGCGGGCCTCGGCCCGCTGCGAACGCCCTCCAAGTTGCGTGCCGGCTGTGCGAACATGGCGCCATGCCCGCCCACCCTGCTCTTGGCTCCCGTGCCGCGATCCTGGGCCTGGCCGCCCTGGCCTGCGCTGCCGGCACGGCGCAGGCGCAGTGCACCAGCATCCTGCCCGCCCCGCGCCTGCTGGTCGAACGCTTCATCAGCGCCGATTGCGAGGACTGCTGGACACAGCCCCGCGCCCGGCTCTCGCCACCGCCCTCCTCCACGCTGGTGCTGGACTGGATCGTGCCCGGCCGGCAGGGCGACGATGCGCCGCTGGCCGCCGCCGCCGTGCGCGAGAGCGAAAGCCGCCTGGCCGAGCTGGGCCGCGCCACGCCCGCGGACAGCGACCTGCACGTCACCGACCTGCCTGCGCAGCCCACGGCACGGCTGCGCGTGGGCCAGGGCCCGGCAGTGGCGGACTATCTGGGCATCACCGCGCGCTTCACGCCGCCGGCGCGTGCGGCCGGCCCCTACCGCCTCGGCGTGGCGCTGGTCGAAGCCATCCCTGCCGGCACGGAGGGCACACCCATCGCCAGGAATGTGGTCAGAAATGCCTTCGAAGCCTTGTGGGACGTGCGCAAACCGCTATCGAAAAAAGAGCAGCAGGGCTGGCTGGAAGTGCGCGCCATGCGCATCCCCGACGGAGCGCAGCCCGAGCGCCTGCGCGTGCTGGCCTGGGTGCGTGATGGCGCGGGCCGGCTGGTGGCGGGCGCCCAGACGCGCTGCGATTGACCCCACGGAAGCCGGCACAGCCGGGCGACACTAGAATCAGCCACCGGGCCCAAGTTTCTTGCGCCCGGTTTTTTATGCCCGCACGGGCCGCACAGGAAACCGGAGCCCTGAGCCAAGCGCCCTTCTCGCGCCGCGAAATCCCTCGCCGCGCGACCCTCACAGGAGCTTGGAGCCTCATGGAAATCTTCGACTACGACAACATCCTGCTGCTGCCGCGCAAGTGCCGCGTGCAAAGCCGCTCGGAGTGCGACGCGAGCGTGCAGCTGGGCGGACGCAGCTTCAAGCTGCCCGTCGTGCCCTCCAACATGAAGACGGTGGTGGACGAGCAGATCTGCGTCTGGCTGGCGCAAAACGGCTACTTCTACGTCATGCACCGATTCGACCTGGACAACGTGCAGTTCGTGCGTGACATGCAGGCCAGGGGGTGCTTCGCCTCTATCTCGCTCGGTGTGAAAAAGCCCGACTACGAGATGGTGGACCGCTTCGTGGCCGAGGGCCTGTGCCCCGAGTACATCACCATCGACATCGCCCACGGCCACGCCGACACCGTCAAGGAGATGATCGGCTACCTCAAGGCCAAGCTGCCCCAGGCTTTCGTGATCGCCGGCAATGTGGGCACGCCCGAGGCCGTGATCGACCTGGAGAACTGGGGCGCGGACGCGACCAAGGTGGGCATCGGCCCGGGCAAGGTGTGCATCACCAAGCTCAAGACCGGCTTCGGCACGGGCGGCTGGCAGCTGTCGGCGCTGAAATGGTGCGCCCGCGTGGCCACCAAGCCCATCATTGCCGACGGCGGCATCAGGAGTCACGGCGACATCGCCAAGAGCATCCGCTTCGGCGCAACCATGGTCATGATCGGCTCGCTGTTCGCCGGCCACGAAGAGTCTCCCGGTCAGACGGTGGAGGTGGACGGCCAGCGCTTCAAGGAGTACTACGGCTCGGCCTCGGACTTCAACAAGGGCGAGTACAAGCACGTGGAGGGCAAGCGCATCCTGGAGCCCGTCAAGGGCCACCTGGCCGACACGCTCATCGAGATGGAGCAGGACGTGCAAAGCTCCATCAGCTACTCCGGCGGCACCCGGCTCATGGACATCCGCAAGGTCAACTACGTCATCCTGGGCGGGGACAACGCGGGCGAACACCTGCTGATGTGAAATTTTGCGCCGCTTTTTCTACGAAGGCCAAAAAATCGTGCATAATCGCGGACTTCGCTGCAGTGCACGACTTTAGCGAAAAGGGCTCTTAGCTCAGTTGGTAGAGCAGCGGACTCTTAATCCGTTGGTCGAAGGTTCGAATCCTTCAGGGCCCACCAACACCTCGAAACCCGCTACGGCTTGACGGCCGCAGCGGGTTTTTGTTTGGCTGGACAAAAAAAAGCTGGCACGCAGCCAGCCTTTCAGAACGTGCCCCTTGGGCCAAGCGCTGCCTTGCAGCAGCCGCCAGAGCCCAGGAGTTGGGCAGTGACTGTCAGTAGCGCCCGCCGCGGTAGCCACCGCGGTCGCCGCCAGTGCGGGGCTCCATGGGGCGTGCAACGTTCACGGTCATCGCGCGGCCTTCCACGGATTTGCCATTCAGGCCATCGATGGCGGCCTGCGCCTCGGCATCGCTGCCCATTTCCACGAAGCCAAAGCCCTTGGAGCGTCCGGTATCGCGCTCCATCATGACCTTGGCGGAATTGACGGCGCCGAACTGGGAAAACTGCTGCTGGAGCGATTCGTCGCGCATGGAGTAGGCCAGATTGCCCACGTAGAGTCGGTTGTTCATGAGTGTGTGTTTCAGGTGAAGGAAAGGGCAGCCTCTCCAGGCCCACCCTTTAAGGGGAAATTCCGGTGCAGACGTCAGCGGCGACGTGCGGTCGGCGGGCCGGTTCGCGTGCGGTTCTCGATGTGGCGGAAGGTGATTCGGCCCTTGGTCAGGTCGTAGGGAGACATCTCCAGGGTCACCAGGTCGCCAGCGAGGATGCGGATGCGGAACTTGCGCATCTTGCCTCCGGTATAGGCAATGAGCGGGTGGCCATTGTCCAGCGTCACGCGGTAGCGGGCGTCGGGAAGGACTTCGTCGACCTTTCCCTGCATTTCAATCAATTCTTCTTTGGCCACGAGTCTCCTTAGGTGAAAAGGGGTGGAAGAGAGACGCTTCTCAGCCCAGCTGGCCCAGCAGCACCATGCTGCGGCCCTGCGTCAGGGCATATCGCACGGCCTGCGCATCGCAGGCGAAGCGCGGGATGAAGCGGAAGATGCGGTCGTGCATACCGCGGCGGATCGAGACCGAGGCAGCAAACGTGCCGGCGTCGGTCGGTTGGGTGAGCGCTGTGACAACATAGTTGCCCACGCGCTCGGCGTTTCTGGTATCAGGCATCGCAAGGCTGAAGACGCCCGCCGAAAGTGCGCGCCATCAGAAATTCATGGGTGGAGATGGATCCCCAGGCGGCGCCAGGCGCTGGAAGGGGGTGAGCGGACCCTGGGCTCAGTGCGCGGATCCGCGATGGGCTCGCTGCTACGGACACGCTAACAGCTGGCAAACCTGGCAGGTAAGCGCGGCCAGAAGGCCGCAGACGTCAGATGGCTGCCGCCTTGGCGAGCAAGCAGGCGGCGCAAGGGCGAATTATAGCCGATTTCGCAGATAAAAACTAATTTTTATTCGCAAAATTCATATTCGAACGGAGACCTCGATTGCCATCATCCAGCCACGTCAGGGGTTGGGCTGAAGCTGGGCTTGGGAGTCGGCCTCCGGCACGTAAACCATGGACCCATCCTTGAGCCGATAGGCCACACCGGCCTTCGCACCCTGCCCCTCGCCGATCTCGCCGCTGGCCTTGTAACGATCGATCTTGTGGCCGTCCTTGACGACGATCTCCATGTTGTCCTTGCCGGGGTTCTTGATGACGGTGACCGACTCGCTGGAAAACGGGTTCACCGCGCTGCCCGCCACGGCCAGCAGCAGCGCGGCGATGACCACGAGGAACACGTCGATGAGGTTCACGACCGAGAGGATGGGGTCGTCCCCTTCCAGGTCTTCCATCAAACGCAGGCGGCTCATTGCGCGCCCTCCACGGCCATGGTGGCCAAGGGATCGTGAACGCGCGCGGGCGCGGATGAGGCAAGTGCCTCGTGCTCGATGGCCGCCAGGTCCACGGCGTACCAGCGCCGGCGCACGTTGACCACCACGTAGCTGATGGACGCGGCCAGCAGCGCCAGGATCACCGCCGAGAAGGCCACCGTGAGGTTGCGCGAGACGTCCTGCATCTGTCCGTCGGACAGAGCCATCAGCGCCGGACCCATGGGGATCATGGTGGCCACCAGGCCCAGCATGGGCGCGATGCGCGTGGCAATGCGGGCGAACTCCATGCGCTTGGTGGCCAGCGCCTCCAGCTCGGTCAGCGTCAGTTGCGGGTTGCGCACCCGCGCGGCGGCCAGCTCGAAGCCGCCGGCCTGTCCCGCATGGCGCTGCCAGGCCTGCCACAGGAAGGCGCCCAGCGCGTAGAAGGCATGAACGAACAGCAGGGCGATCAGCAGCAGCACGGGCGTGAGGAACAGCTGGCTGGCGGAATACATCGCCGATTCGATAGGGTTGACAGTCATGGTCTTGCGGTGTCAGTTAGCAGGAGAGTGGAAAAAAACGGTCGCGGCGGCGCTGCTGCCAGGCGCCCATGCCGCCGATGCCCGCCAGGGCCAGGACGAACAGCGCCGTGGCGGGGTTGAAGGGCTGCGGGGCGGACGGCTCGACCTTGGCCAGGCGCATGCCGGTGACCACGGGCGGGGCCGGCGCCGGGGGTGCAGGTTCGGCAGCGGCACCGGCGGCTTGCTGCACCGGCTGCGAAGGAGCCGCCGCGGCCTGGGGCGCTTGCAGGCCGTAGCCGGCTTGGGCGGCATCAGCTGCGCCCTGGCCCACGAAAGCGGCGAAGCGCGCGTTGTCGCTGCGCACGTCGAAGCGCTCAGCCAGGTCACGCCAGCGGCTTTTCAGCTCGCGCACGGTGGCAGCGTCGGCCTGCCAATAGCCCTGGCGGGCGGCCTCCAGCATGCGCTCCATCGTCTGTGCCAGGGCATGCGGGTTGTTCGCCTCGAACCACTTCTTCAGGCCCAGCTGGTGCTTGTCGCGCACGTAGACGTCCACCATCTCCTGCCACTGGTCGTCGCGCACTATTTCTCGCGCCGTCGCCGTCCAGCCCCAGAAGTTGTTGGTGGCGTCCAGCACCTGCAGCGTGCCGGCATAGCCTTCCTTCATCAGGCCCTGGATGTAGCCGGGATGGAACTGGCGCGTGGCCAGCTCCTTGGCCAGGAACTGGGCCGCGCCCTCCACCCGCCCGCTGCCAGCCCCGCGCAGGTTGCTGATGTACAGCTCGGGCGCCTTGCCGTCGAGGTGGCGCACGGCCAGGGCGATGCCGCCCAGGTACTGGAAAGGGTCGTCGGTGGTCAGCATGCCGTACAGGTTGGAGCTGCGCGAGAGCACCGCGCCCTCGGTGCCGCTCAGGTGCTCGGCGTACAGGTTCACACCCCTGCCCGCCTCGGTGCCGGCGCCGGCCTGGCCCCACTGCGCCTCGTCGGGGCCGTAGGCGAACTGCATCTTGGACAGGTAGAGCCGGGCCAGCTTGCGGTCGCCCTCCTCCTTGCCCTTCCAGGTGTCGGTGGCCAGGGTTGCATCGTCCAGGCCGGTGCCGTAACGCCCGCTCTCCGACGCAAAGATGCGCGTGGCGCCGGCCAGTTCAGCGGCCTGGGCGTCCACGCCCTGCGCCACAAGCTTGCGCGCGATGCGCCCGGCGTTGGCGGCAACGGGGTTGTCGCCCTCATCCGCCGCGCGCGCCGCCAACAGCACCGCCTGAGCCAGCTGCTTCATGACGTTGGGGAAATGGTCGCGGTACAGGCCCGTGGCCGACAGCACCACGTCCACGCGGGGACGGCCCAGCTCTTCGCGCGTCACCAGCTTCACGCCGGTGACGCGCCCGCCGGCGTCCCACACCGGCTCCACGCCCAGCAGCCACAGGGCCTGGGCTTCGAGCATCCCGAAGTGGCGCATGGTCTCCACCGACCACAGGCTGAAGGTCAGCTTGGCCGGCTGCCTGCCGCGCAGGCGGCGGTGCTCGGCCAGCAGGTTCTCGGCCGCCTGCTTGCCTGCCTCCCAGGCCTGTCTGGTGGGCACGCGCGAGGGGTCGAAGCCGTACAGGTTGCGGCCCGTGGGATAGGCGTCGGGGTTCTTGATCGGGTCGCCGCCGTAGGACGTGGGCAAGTAGCGCCCGTCCAGCACGGCCAGCAGGCCGCGCAGCTCGTCCTGCGCGCCCAGGTTGGCGTAGGCCTGGCGCGCCTGTTGCAGGGATTCCTGCAGCGCTTCTGGCAGGCCGTCCAGGGGCTCGGCGGCGACCACGTGGCGCTGCAGCAGCTGGTAGGGCGCGCTCTGCGCCAGCCGGCCCCAGGGGCCGACCAAGGCCTCGTCGAGGTCGGCGGCGGGCACGCCCGCATGCTGCGCGGCGGCCTCCCAGAAGCTCTTGCTCAGCATGAGCAGCACGGTGCCCAGGCGGTGCAGCTCCTCGGGCGGGCGGCCCAGGGTGTGCAGGCCCTGCGGCTGGGCGGTCTGCGCCAGCTCGTGCAGGTGGTTGTGCAGTTCGCCGACGAAGGCGCTGAACTCCTGCCGGGCCCGCGCCTCGGTCCAGCCCATGTCGGCAATCACGCGCTCCTTTTTTGCCAAGGCCAGCAGGTCGGCGGCTATTGCGGAGCGCAAGGCGCCATCGTCCTGCGCCTGCCACTGGTGCAGCAGGTCGTGCATCTGCGTCAGCGCGTCGTGCAGGCCGCCGGGGGTGAACGGCGGGGTCTGGTGGCTGACGATGGTGGCGCGCCCGCGCCGCTTGGCCTGGGTGGCCTCGCCGATGTTGTCGGCGATGTAGGGGTAGGCCACGGGAATGTCGCCCAGGGCCAGCAGCGGCGCGTCGTGCACGGACAGGCCGCGCTCCTTCCCTGGCAGCCATTCCTGCGTGCCGTGCGTGCCGAAGTGCACCAGCGCATCGTTGCCCTGGCGCGTCCACAGGTAGGTGGCCAGGTAGTGGTGCGGCGGCAGCTCGGTGGTGGAGTGGTAGATCTCCTTTTCCTTGGCGCGCGCGTCGCTGCTGCCCGGCGCCATACCGCTGCGTCCCGGCTGGGGCAGCAGGGTGACCTGGCCCAGCTGCAGGCGCGGAATCACGAAATAGGCCTGGCCGTTCTGACGGATGACCCAAGGCGACTGCTCCGGCTCGCCCCAGGCGGCGCGCAGCGCATCCTGCGTGGGCTGCGGCAGGCCGGCCACCCAGGCGCGGTAGTCGGCCACGGGCAGCAGCGCGGCCAGGCCGTCGCGAAGCAGCGGCTGCAGCTCGCCGGCGCGGTAGGCGGGGGCCAGCAGGCGCTGCAGCAGGGCGATGAGGTGCGTCTCGTCCGGCACTTCGGTGCGGTAGCCGGCGGCGCTCATGGCCGACAGGGTGCTTTGCAGGCTGCGCGGCACGTTCAGGAACGACGCCGACAGGTTCTTCTCGCCTGCGGGATAGTTCCAGAACATGACGGCCACGCGCTTGTCCGCGTTGGGCGTGCGCTGCAGCCGCGCCAGGTTCAGTGCCTTGGCCGCCACGGCGGCGGCCTGGGGCGCAATCGGCACGATCTGCTCGTCGCCCTTGCGCACGGCCGACGCCACCTGGATGTCGGTCACGCCAGCGTATTCGGCCTGCGCCAGGTAGAACGGCACGTCCATCACCGGCACGCCCTGCGGGCTGGCGGCCCAGTCGGCCGCGTCGCCGCGGCGGTAGGTCATGGCCTGGATGACGGGGATGCCCAGCCGCTGGAACTCCTCGCGTCGCTCCTCGGCGTTCAGCATGATCTGCGTGTTGACCAGCACGTCGGCCAGCGCGGGCGTGCCGGGCCCGCCGGGCTGCAGCACCTGGGCGAAGCCGCCCTCCCCCATCATGGGCGTGTAAAACGGCAGGGCCACGGCGCCGCCAGCCTCGATGCGCGCAACCAGGTCGTCGATGAACGCCGTCTGTAGGGAGCCGATGTACTGCTGGTGCAGCGCAATGGCGATCACCGGCCTGCGGCCCGGCGCGCCGGGCTGCGTGCCCTGCCCGCGCAGGTAGGCCAGCGCATCGGCCGTGACCAGGCTGCCTAAGCGCGGGTGGTACACGCCGGTCTTGGGAAACACCACCGGATCGGGCGCCGCGGCCAGGGCGTTGCCGCCGGCCAACTGCGCCGCCAGCGTGGCGAAGAAACCCTCGTAGTTCTGCCGCCCGCCGCTGGCGTAGTAACCGATGAGCCGGTGCGCCACGGGCTCGGGGAGCCCGCCGCCCCAGGCCGGGCGCTGGTCGTACAGCCAGGCATGGGGCACGGCCAGCGCCGGCAGGGCGCGCACCAGGCGGCCTTTCACCTGGTCCTGCAGATAGCTGTCGAAGAACACGGCGTCCCGGCCCTGCCACAGCCCGGCGTCCACGTCGGCGGGCAGGCTGTTCAGGTAGCGCACCTCGACGCTGATGCCGTGCGAGCGCGCGATCTCGGCCAGCTGGTGGAACTTGCCCTGGGGCACGTTGCCGGTGGCGATGAACAGCACCGACGCGGCCCGCGCCGTGCCCGCCAGCAGCAACAGCAGCGCCGCGCACAGCCGCAGCCAACGCAGCTTGTTGTTTGTAGTCAAATCAGCCTCCAGCCCTTTGCAGACAAGCGCAAGCAGCTATGATTTTCATAGTCAAAAATCCAGCCGGGCGGACACGAAGGCACGGCGCCCCTGCTCGGCGTAGCCGAAGGCGGGGGAGCGCTCGGCCAGGCGCAGATCGCCCAGGTTTTCCAGGCCGGCGCGCAGGTTCAGGCGCTGACCGTTGCCCACGTCCCAGGCGCGACCGAGGCTGGCGTTCCACAGGGTGTAGGCCGGCAGCCGCATGCCGCTACTGGTTTGGCGGCCGGTGTATTCCATGCCCAGCTGCGCATCCCACTGCGCCACGCGCCAGGCCAGGCGCGAGGCAACGCTGGTGCCCGGCCGGTCGGACAGGCGCTCGCCGGTGGTCTTGTCGCGCGTGCGCAGCAACGTGGCGTCCACGCTCCAGCGCAGCCGCGGGATGATGTTCCAGGTGGCGCCGGCCTCCAGGCCCTGGATGCGCGCCGCGTCCACGTTGTCGTAGAGGTAGCTGCGGCGCGTGCCCACCTGTTCCATCAGCCGGTAGGTGATGAGCTGCCTGACCTCGGTGTGGAAGGCGGTGGCGCGCAGCGACCAAGCGTCGCTCACCTGCCAGTCGGCGCCCAGCTCGAAAGAGTTGGACGTCTCGGGCTGGATGTCGGCGTTGCCCCGGAAGGTGTGCGGCCCCTCGGCGCCGACGTAGTTGGGCGAGATCTGCTTGAGCGTGGGCGCCTTGAAGGCGTGGCCGTAGCCGCCCTTGACCACCAGCTGCGGGCTGGCCTCCCAGACCAGGTAGGCGCGCGGGCTCAGCTCGGTGCCGAAGATGCCGTGGTGGTCGGCGCGCAGGCCCAGCGTGGCCAGCAGGTTGTGCCCCAGGGCGAACTCGTCCTGCACGAACAGCGCCTTGTGTTTGACGCTGTCGCTGCCGGTGGTCAGGCCGGCGTTGACCAGTTCCTCATCGCGCCACTCGCCGCCCACCGTCACCTGGTGGCCACCGAAGCGGGTGCTGGCGAAGCCGTCCACCACGCCGTCCGTCATGTCCTGGGCGCGCGTGGGCGCCACGCCGTTGGTGCGGCTGTTGCGCACGCTGAATTCGCTGCGGTAGGCGCGCAGCTGCATCTTCCAGCCTTGTACCTCGCCCTTCCAGCCGATATGCGTCTGGCGGCGCTCCAGGTCGTAGCGGTTGGCATAGGGCTTGGTGCCGCTCACGTCGTCGTAGAAGCGCCGCTCCTCACCGTCGGTCACGCCGGCCTCCAGCCGGTGGCCGGGCGCGAGGTCGAACTCGGCATTCAGCCCCAGGCTGCGCGGCTTGCGGCCCTCGATCTCGCTGGTGCGCGGGTCATCCACATTGGGCACGGCGTCGCGGTGGGCGTATTCGGCGTTCACCGACAGGCGCAGCCGCTCGGTCAGCGGCCCGGCGGCGAAGACCGAGGTGCCGCCCTCGAGCGCGCCCTCGCTGCCCACGGGGAAGGCGCCGCTGGTGCCGACCGAGCCTATCCAGTGGTCCCTGGGCTTCTTGGTGATGATGTTCATCACCCCGCCCAGCGCCTCGGAGCCGTACAGCGCCGACATCGGCCCGCGGATGATCTCCACGCGCTCGATGGCCGAGATTGGCAGCCAGCCGTATTGGTAGTCGGAGTGGCCGATCACGTCGTCGCTGGCGCTGATGCGCCGCCCGTCGATCAGCGTCAACGTGTGCTTGCCCTCCAGGCCGCGCAGCGCCAGCGTCTTGCGCCCGCCGACCTGGCGCGCGCTCAGGGTGACGCCCGGCGCGCCGCGCACGGCGTCCAGCAGGTCCGAGGCATGGCGCTCGGCCAGCTCTTCGGCGGTGATGACGGTGACGCTGGCCGGCGCGGTGCGCGCGTCCTGCTCGGTCAGTGTGGCCGTGACGGTGACGGCGGGCAGCGCGGCGCCGGTCTCAGCGTGGGCGGCGCCGGCCAGGCAGCACAAGGCGGCGGCCGCGGCGGCCAGCGGATGCAGCCGGGCACGCCGGCGGGTGACGGTAAAAGGTTGGGCTTGCATGGGCGTTTTTCCGGGAAAAACCGCGGTGGCTGGACGCTGGCATGCAGGGGCTTGCGTGGGGCTGGGCGGGTGACAGCAAAGCGCGCGCGCCATGTCGGCGCACACGAAAACAAATGAGATTCATTTGTATTTGCGTATCATGACACAAATTCCAACAGATCCGGCTTGCGCTGCATCAACCCGCCGGTGATCAAGGCGGGCTCGTCCGCCAAGGGCCCGGTGTCCATAATCCCTCCCATGCAAGCCTTCCGACTCCTCCCCTCCTTCGCCCTGGCCGGTGCCGCCCTGCTCGCTGCTCCGGTTTACGCCCAGGTCGCCGTGCACGACGCCTGGGTGCGCGCCGCCGTGCCGCAGCAAAAGGCCACCGGCGCCTTCATGCGCCTGACGGCCGAGAAGGACGCGCGCCTGGTCGCCGCCAGCAGCCCGGCCGCCGGCGTCACGCAGATCCATGAGATGAAGCTCGAGGGCGAGGTGATGAAGATGCGCCACGTGCCGGGGCTGGACCTGCCCGCCGGCACGCCGGTGGAGCTCAAGCCCGGCGGCTACCACATCATGCTGATGGACCTGAAGCAGCCCGTGGCGGCCGGTGCCGACGTGCCGTTGACGCTGGTTTTCGAGGCCGCCGACGGCCAGCGGCAGACGTTGCAGGTGCAGGCCCCGGTGCGCGCCCTGGGCGCCGCCCCAGCCCACGGCCACGGTCACGGCAACCAGCGCTGAGCCGCAGATGGTTTGAGGTCTTTTTGGCCTCAAGCCCTTGCTGGACAAGCGCCAGCAGCTATCAATTCAGTAGTCTAGGTGCCCGCCCGCCCCGCCCCCGGCCGGGCCTTGGCCGATAATTTCCGGCCCGGCGCCGCGCGTGCGCCCTGCCCGCCTGCCGCACCTTGCCCCTGCCGCCCGACCATGCATCCTGATGCCTCCCACCTCTGGCGCGGCCCGCGCTGGGCCCTGGCCGTCCTGCTGGCGCTGCTGGGCATGGTGGGGCCGTTTTCCATCGACACCTACCTGCCGGCCTTCGGCGCCATCGCGCGCTCGCTGGGCGCCACGCCGGTGGGCATGCAGCAGACCCTGTCGGCCTACCTGTTCGGCTTTGCCTTCATGACGCTGTTCCACGGCTCGCTGTCCGACGGCTTCGGCCGCCGGCCGGTGGTGCTGTGGGGGCTGGCCATCTTCACCCTGGCCTCGGCCGGCTGCGCGCTGGCGCAGAGCATCGGCCAGCTGATCTTCTTTCGCGCGCTGCAGGGGCTGTCGGCGGGCGCGGGCATCGTGGTCTCGCGCGCCGTGATCCGCGACATCTACCCCCCCGCCCAGGCCCAGCAGGTGATGAGCCAAGTGACCATCTTCTTCGGCGTGGCCCCGGCCATCGCCCCCATGGTGGGCGGCTGGCTGTCGGCGCACCTGGACTGGCACAGCGTGTTCTGGTTCCTGACCGGCGTGGGCCTGTTCCTGTGGCTGGCCAACTGGCGGCTGCTGCCCGAATCGCTGCCGCCGGCGCAGCGCCAGCCGCTGCACATGGGCCACCTGATGCGCGGCTACTGGGAGCTGGGCACCAGTCCGCGCTTCGTGCTGCTGGCGCTGGCCAGCGGCGTGCCGTTCAACGGCATGTTCCTGTACGTGCTGTCCGCGCCGGCCTTCCTGGGCGAGCACCTGCACTTGGCGCCCACCGAGTTCTACTGGTTCTTCCTGCTCAACATCATGGGCATCATGGGCGGCGCCTGGGCCAGCGGGCGCCTGGCCGGGCGCATTGCCCCGAAGCGCCAGATCCGCCATGGTTTCGTCATCATGCTGGCCATGGCGCTGCTCAACCTGGGGCTGAACCTGGTGCTGCCTCCGCACCCTGCCTGGGCCATGCTGCCGATCGCCATCTTCTCCTTCGGCTGGGCGCTGATGGTGCCGGTGGTCACGCTGCTGGTGCTGGACCTGTACCCCCACCGCCGCGGCATGGCCTCGTCGCTGCAGGCCTTCGTGGGCTCCACCGCCAACGGCCTGGTGGCGGGCGTAGTGGCGCCGCTGGTCATGCACTCCACACAGCTGCTGGCGCTGGCCTCGCTGCTGATGATGTGCGTGGGGCTGTTCTCGTGGATTTACCTGCACCACCGCTGGCCGGAGATCGGCCGCACGGCGCAGGGCTGAGTCAGACGCTCCGGCCGCGCCGGTCCGCGCGCTGCCCCGCAGCGTAGTACTGCGTCTTTTGCGCGTACATGGCCTGGTCGGCCAGGTGCATGGTCGCCTCCAGCGAGTCGCCCGGCTGCGCCAGCGCCGTGCCCACCGCCAGGCTGAGCGCCTGACCCGGGTAGAACTGGTTGTTCAGCTCCTGTAACGCCAGCAGACGGTCGGCCATGGCCTGCACGGCACGCTCGTCGGCGCCGGGCAGAAGGATGGAGAACTCGTCGCCGCCGATGCGCGCGGCACAGGCCGGCGCATCCACGGCCTTTTGCAGCACCTCGCCGGCGCGGCGCAGCATGGCATCGCCCGCAGCGTGGCCCTGCTCGTCGTTGAGCGCCTTCAGGCCATTCACGTCGATGGCCAGCACGCCCACCGGCCACGGCCCCTTGCGCGCCAGGCGACCCATTTCCTCGACGTAGTAGGCGCGGTTGCGCAGGCCCGTCAGCACGTCGTGCTTGCCCAGGTATTCCAGGTAAGCTTCGGCCTTCTTGCGCGCGGTGATGTCCACCAGCGACAGCAGCACCATGCCCCAGTCGTCCCGGTGCTCGTGCAGCACGGCGAACTGCAGGTGGATGTGCAGCGGCTCGCCGGCCAGGTTGTAGTTGACCACCTCGCGCTGCTGAAAGAGCTTGCCCTCCCACAGGTCCAGCAGCTGCTCGGTGAAGGACTCGTGCATCTCGCCGCGCAGCACACGGTGGATGGCAGCCAGCAGCTCTTCCTTGTCGGCCGCGCCGAACAGCTGCAGGGTCAGCTGGTTCACGTCGATGACCCGGATCTCGCGCATGCACTGTTCGACGAAATCCGGGTGCACCCTGAGGAAGGTCCGGAAGTCCACGATGCCACGCGCGCGCATGTCATCCAGCAGACGCTTGACCTGGCTGAAGTCCTCCACCCACAGCGACACGGGCGAGTGCTCGAACAGGCTGCGCGCGTACTGCTCGCTGCGCTGCAGCCGGCGGCGGGCGCTCAGCTCCTCGGTGTTGTCCTCCAGCGAGACCAGCACGCGGCTCCAGGTGTCCTCGTGCCCGGGCAGGATGCGGCCGCGGATGTGCACGTCCAGCCGCCGCCCGTCCAGGGCGTAGTTCACCGTCTGGTTGGAAAATTCCCGCGCGCCGCTCCACAGCTGCTCGATCTCGGCGATGGCGTACTCGTGCATGTCGCCGCTGAAGACCCGGCCCAGCGAGGCCTCCAGCACCGCCTGGTCGGGCGCCGCCAGCAGCTGCAGCGTGCGCTGGTTCACCTTCAGCACTCGGATGGCGGCACCATATTCGGCCACGCACTCGGGGTGCTGGCGCAAGTGCCGCGCCAAGTCGGTCACGCCCTCGACGCGCCAGCGCGCGAACAGCGCGCGCACGCCGCTGTAGTCCTCCAGCCAGAGGGAGACGGGCGCCAGCTCGAACATGTGTTCGAAGTCGGCCTGCGAAGACAAAGCGGATGACATGCACAACCTCCCGGAGAGGGCGCCATTATCCGGGCCGTCGCAGTCATGAAAAAAAGCCAGCGTGCAGGCTGCAGGCTGGCTTTTCGCGTGAATTCAGCGCCATGGGCGCTGCGGCGGCCGATCAGCGGCCGGAACGCTCCGTGCGGCGCGGTGCATCGCCGCGCGGCGTGTAGGGCCGGCCGGCGCCTTGCGGCTTGCCGAAGGCCGGCTTGGCGGGACGGGCGAAGTCGCCGCCGCGGCCGAAGTCGGCACGGCCGGCGCCGCCGCTGCGCTCGCGGCCCTCGCCAAAGCCGCCGTGGCGACCATAGCCCTCGCCGTCGCGGCGTGGCGCATGGCCGTAGCCACCGCGGCCGGCACCCGTGGGGCCGCCGGCAAAGCCATCGCCACCGCGTGCCGGGCCGCGCGGGGCGCGGGCCTCGAAGTCCTGGCGCGGCGCGCCAAAACGATTGTCAGCACGGTCGCCGAAACGGTTGTCGGCGCGGTCGTTGAAGCGTGCGCCGCCAAAGCCGCCGCTGCGCTGCTCGCCACCACGGCCAAAGCGCTCGCCCCGGCCACGGCCGCCATCGCGCCCGCCACGGCCGTTGCCCCCGAATCCGCCCCCTTGCGGGAAGCGCTGCGTGGGCTCCAGCCCGGCTACCACTTCGGCCTTGAATGGCTGGCGGCTGTAGCCTTCGATGTCGAAGATCTTGCGACGGTCGCGGATCTCGGCGAACGTCACGGCCACGCCGTCGCGGCCGGCTCGGCCGGTGCGGCCAATGCGGTGCGTGTAGTCCTCCGCCTTCATCGGCAGGCCGAAGTTGAAGACGTGAGTGATGGTGGGCACGTCGATGCCGCGCGCCGCCACATCGGTGGCCACCAGGATCTGCACCTGGCCGTTGCGCAGCGCCATCAGGCGGCGGTTGCGCAGGCCCTGGCTCAGGGCACCGTGCAGCGCGACGGCCGAAAAGCCCTCCTGCTGCAGGTCGTTGGCCAGGCCGTCGCATTCGATCTGCGTGCTGGCGAAGACGATGGCCTGGTCGATGGTGCTGTCGCGCAGCCAGTGGTCCAGCAGCTTGCGCTTGTGCTGGGCGTTGTCGGCCCAGTAGAGCATCTGCTTGATGTTGGCGTGCTTTTCCTGCGGGGTGTCGATCTGCACCCGCTGCACGCTGGCGCCGCCGTCGTGCATCACGCGCATGGCCAGCTGCTGGATGCGCGGGGCGAAGGTGGCGCTGAACATCATGGTCTGCTTGCGCGCGGCCGTCAGGTCGTTGATCTCGGCCAGGTCGTCGGCAAAGCCCAGATCCAGCATGCGGTCAGCCTCGTCCACGACCAGGAACTGCACCTGGTCCAGCTTGATCTGCTGCGAGCGCTGCAGGTCCAGCAGGCGGCCGGGCGTGGCCACCACCAGGTTGGCGTTCTGCAGGCGAGCGATCTGCACCTGGTAGGGCATGCCGCCCACCACATTGGCGATGCGCAAGCCCTTGCAGTGCTTGACCAGCTCGATGGCGTCGTGCGCCACCTGCTGCGCCAGTTCGCGCGTAGGGCACAGCACCAGGGCGCCGGGCGTGGCGGCCTTGAAGTTGCGCGCCTGCATGGGGTTCTTGCGCTTGGGGCGCTTCGGCGGGGCCTCACCGCGGGCGGCGGCCTCGGCGGCGGCACGCTCGTGCTCGGCGCGGGCAGCGGCCTCGGCCTCGGCCTGCTGGCCGATCAGCGTGTGCAGCACGGGCAGCAGGAAGGCGGCGGTCTTGCCGCTGCCGGTCTGGCTGGAGACCATCAAGTCGATGAAGCGGCCGGCTTCGTCGCCTGCGCCCATGGCCAGGGGAATGGCCTTGTCCTGCACGGCGGTGGGCTGGGTGTAACCCAGGTCGCGCACGGCCTGCACCAGCTCGGGCGCCAGGCCCAGGCGGGTGAAGCCCTCGGGCAGGGAAGCTTCGGTGAGTTCAGGGGCGACGAGGGTGGCAACGCCCTCGGGCAGCAGGGTGGTATCGGCAGGCGCGGCTTGGCCCTGCTCTTGCAAACGATCAGTCATGGATTTTCTCCGGCAACGAGCGCCGCTGGCGCTACCCGAACGGGGGCCTCGTCAATGGTTACAAAACATCAACCATCAAACGAGACCCAAGGCCGTAGCGGACGGCCTGGGTGGGCAATTCATGCTGCACGGCCGCTTGTGTGAGCGATCAGTGCAAGGACCCGGAGAATGAAGGGAGATGCGCAAAAAAATTGCACCACCCTCAGGCGGTGCAATGCGTGATTATTGCACGATCCGGGTTTTCCCGCAGATCGTGCAAGGTCATCATGCTCAGTAGCTGGCCAGCGGCTTGGCCTTGCCGCTCTCGAAGGTCATGACCACCACAGGCGCCTTCACGCGGTTGCCTTTGGCGTCGTAGGCGTAGTCGCCCATCACGCCCTTGTAGGTGTTCTGGTGCATGTACGCGCCCACCTTGGCAGGGTCGACGGAGCCGGTCTTTTCCATGGCTTGACCGATGTTCATGACCTGGTCGTAGTAGAACGGGCCGTACACGTCGGGCGCCTGGCCGTAGCGCTTCTTGAACTTGTCCTGGAAGGCCTTGGCGCCCGCGTCGCTGTCCATCAACATGCCGGCGTAGGCGCAGTACACCACGCCATCCACGGCGTCGCCGCCCAGCTTGGGCATTTCGGGACTGCACAGGGTGTCGCCGCCCAGCAGCTTGGCGTTGATGCCCAGCTGCTTGATCTGGCGCGCCATGGGGGCGGCCTGCGGGGCGTAGCCGCCGTAGAAGATGGCCTCGGGCTGCTTGGCCTTGATGTTGGTGAGGATGGCCATGAAGTCGGTGGCCTTGTCGGTCGTGAACTCGCGGCCCACCACGGTCATTCCCAGCTTTTGCGCCTCCTTGGCGAACTCGTCCGCCAGGCCCTGGCCGAAGGCCGTGCGGTCGTCGATCACGGCGACCTTCTTGGCCTTCAGGTCCTTGGCGGCATAGGCGGCCATGTTGGCGCCAGCCTGCACGTCGCTGGCGACAATGCGAAACAGGTTCTTGTAGCCGGCCTCGGTGATCTTGGGGTTGGTGCCCACGGTGGAGACCAGGGTGCCGCCCTTGTCGTACTCGCGCGATGCGGGGATGGTCACGCCCGAGCAGTACGGGCCCATGACGTAGCGCACGCCGGTGTCGACGAACTTCTGCGCCACGGCCACGCCGGCCTTGGCGTCGCACTGGTCGTCCTCGGAGACGACCTCGAACTTCAGCGTCTTGCCGCCCACGTTGATCTTGCGTGCGTTCAGCTCCTCGACGGCCAGGCGCACGCCGTTGTCGTTGTCGCGGCCGGCAAAGGTGTTGGGGCCGGACAGCGGGCCGCTATGGCCGATCTTGACGACCTGCTCCTGGGCGAAGGCGCCCGTGGCGCAGACGAGTGCGGCCGCGGCGAGGGCGGAAGATTTGAACGAAAAGAAGAAAGACATGGCGAAGTCTCCGATGGGAACACTGTTTGGAAGGCCGCGGGCCTGCTGGTGGGCAGGCCCGGGCACTGTGTGCCTGGGTACAGGCAGCCTTTGATTATCCCGCCTGCGGGGGGACGAAAAAATGCGTGCGGTAGTGCGCCAGCTCGTCAATGGATTCGTACACGTCCGCCAGCGCCGTATGCCGCTGGGCCTTCTTGAAGCTGGAGTAGGCCTCGGGCTTCCAGCGCCGGGCCAGCTCCTTGAGCGTGCTCACGTCCAGGTTGCGATAGTGGAAGAACGCCTCCAGCCTCGGCATGTACTTCACCAGGAAGCGCCGGTCCTGGCCGATGCTGTTGCCGCACATCAGGGCCTTGCCCTTGGGCACGTAGCGCTTGAGGAAGGTCAGCAGTTCTTCCTCGGCCTGCGCCTCGGTGACGGTGGACATGCGCACCTTCTCGATCAGGCCACTGCGTCCGTGCGTGCCCTTGTTCCAGGCGTCCATGGCGCCCAGCAGTTCGTCGCTCTGGTGGATGACAAGGACCGGACCCTCGATGCGTGGGGAGAGGTCGGGGCCGGTGACGACCACGGCGATCTCCAGCAGTCGCTCTTTCTCGGGGTCGAGGCCGGACATTTCGCAGTCCAGCCAGACCAGGTTCAGGTCGGATTTGGCCAAGGTGGGGGAAGCAGTGGGCGCGGTGTCGGTCATCCGGCCGATTTTCACCGATAGCCGCAGGCCCCCAGGCTCTAAACTGCGGCGTCCATGCCCTCGCTTCTTTCCCCTTCCCTCCTGCTGACCTACGCCTTCGCCGCTGCCCTGGTGGCCGGGTTGCTGCTGAAATTCTGGCTGGCCTCGCGCCAGGTGCGCCACGTGGCGCAGCATCGCGGCGCCGTACCCGCGCCGTTTGCCGCGCGCATCGCGCTGACCGCGCACCAGAAGGCGGCCGACTACACGCTGGCGCGCACGCGCTTTGGCCTGCTGCAGCTGGCCTTTGGTTCGGCCGTGCTGCTGGGCTGGACACTGCTGGGCGGGCTGGACGCGCTGAACCAGGCGCTGCTGGCCTGGCTGGGCGGCGGCATGCTTCAGCAGCTGGCGCTGCTGGGCTGCTTTGCCCTCATCAGCGGCCTGCTGGATCTGCCGGTGCAGCTGTACCAGACCTTCGTGCTGGAGCAGCGCTTCGGCTTCAACCAGATGACGCCCCGGCTGTGGCTGGCCGACCTGACCAAGTCCACGCTGCTGGTCGCCCTCATCGGCCTGCCGCTGGCCGCGCTGGTGCTGTGGCTGATGCACGCTGCCGGCCCGCTCTGGTGGCTGTGGGCCTGGGCTGCGTGGATGGGCTTCAACCTGCTGCTGATGGTGGTCTACCCGCTCTTCATCGCGCCCCTGTTCAACAAGTTCCAGCCGCTGGCGGACGAAGCGCTGCGCACCCGCGTCACGGCGCTGATGCAGCGCTGCGGCTTCACCGCCCGCGGCCTGTTCGTGATGGACGGCAGCCGCCGCAGTGCGCACGCCAACGCCTACTTCACCGGTTTTGGTGCGGCCAAGCGCGTGGTGTTCTACGACACGCTGCTCAAGCAGCTCTCGGGCGACGAGGTCGAGGCCGTGCTGGCCCACGAGCTGGGGCACTTCCACCACAAGCACATCGCGCGGCGGCTGGTAGCCCTGTTCGCCCTGACCCTGGTCGGCTTTGCGCTGCTGGGCTGGCTGTCCACGCGCGGCTGGTTCTACACCGGCCTGGGCGTGGTGCCCAACCTGTCGCTGGATGGCTCCGCGCCCAACGACGCGCTGGCGCTGCTGCTGTTTCTGCTGGCGGCACCGGTGTTCACCGTGTTCCTCACGCCCCTGATGGCGCAACTGTCGCGCAAGCACGAGTTCCAGGCGGACGCCTATGCCGCCGCTCAGGCGGACGGCGGGCAGCTGGCCTCGGCCCTGCTCAAGCTCTACGAGGACAATGCCTCCACGCTGACGCCCGACCCGGTGTACGCGCGGTTCTACTACTCCCACCCCCCGGCCACGGAGCGCCTGGCGCGTCTGCCGGCCGCCCCGCTGCAAGGTGCCACGCCATGACCACGACCACCCCCTCCTCCATGCTGCCGAAGAAAGACTGGTCGCGCGAAAGCCGGCGCGCCCTGGGCCCCACCGAGGTGGTGGCGCAGCTCGGCCTGCTGCCCGGCTGGCGCCTGGCCGGTGACGGCGACCAGGTCGCCATCGAGAAGACCTTCACCTTCGCCAACTACCACGAGACCATGGCCTTCGTGAACGCCGTGGCCTTCATCGCCCACGTGCAGGATCACCACCCCGACCTGTCCGTGCACTACGGCCGCTGCGTGGTGCGCCTGAACACGCACGACGTGGGCGGCATCTCGGCCACGGACATCGACTGCGCCACGCGCATCGAGGCCCTGCTCTCGCTACAGCCCGCATGAGCGAGCGCGAAGGCCTGGTGGTGGCCAGCCACGGCCGCCACTGCGTGGTGGAGACCGGCGACGGCCAGCGCCGCATCTGCCATCCCCGCGGCAAGAAGGCCTCGGCCGTCGTGGGCGACCGCGTGCTGTGGCGCGCCCCGGCGCCCGGCCAAGGCGATGAGGGCACGATCGAGAAGGTGCTGCCGCGGCGCAACCTGTTTTATCGTCAGGACGAGGTGCGCACCAAGTCGTTTGCCGCCAATTTGGACCAGGTGCTGGTGCTGATCGCCGCCGAGCCGGTGTTCTCGGAAAGCCAGCTGACCCGGGCGCTGATCGCCTGCGAGGCCGCCGGCATCACGGCGCTCATCGCGCTGAACAAGAGCGACCTGGTCGAGCCCTTCGCCCGCGCCTGGGAGCGCCTGTGGCCCTACCGGCACATGGCCGGCGAAGGCGGCGCGGCCCACCACTACCGCGTGCTGCCGCTGTCGCTGGCCGAATCCAGCGAGGTGGACCGCGAGGCCCTGCTGGCGCTGCTGGAAGGCAAGACCACGCTGGTGTTGGGCCCCTCGGGCGCCGGCAAGAGCACGCTGGTCAATTTGCTGGTGCCCGGCGCCGCGGCGCAGACGGGCGAGATCTCGCAGGCGCTGAACTCCGGCCGGCACACGACCACCAGCACCCAGCTGTACTGGATCGACCCAGGGCGCCACACGGCACTCATTGACTCGCCGGGCTTCCAAGAATTCGGCCTGCGCCACCTAGCACCCACCGACCTGGCGCGCTGCATGCCGGACATCGCCGCCCACGCCGGCGAATGCCGCTTCTACAACTGCACCCACCTGCACGAGCCAGGCTGCGCCGTCATGGCCCACGTGGGCGAGGCGCGCGAGGCCGGCGCCATCAGCGTGCAGCGCCACCGCATCTACGGCGAGCTGTTCGCCGAGCTGAGCCAGAGCCGCTATTGATTAGGCATCAAATCGGCCTCCAACGCCTGTCCAGAAAGCGCCAGCAGCTATAAAAAAGATAGCTTTCAGCCCAGCAGCCGGGCCAGCGTGAGCAGCGCCAGCAGCAACATCCACACCACCACCGAACGCCAGACCAGCCCAACCACGCTGCGCAGGTGGCCCACCTCGGGCTCGCGCCCAGGCGTGCTGTCGCTGTCGCCCAGTTCGGCGCCGGCCTCGAAGCCGGGCGTGACGTAGGCGTCGGCGCTGGCCTTGCGTAGCGCCTCGCCGCCCAGGCGCACGTTGATGGCGCCAGCCGTGGCCGCCAGGATCACGCCGTCGTTGTCGCTGGGAAAGCGCTGGGCGTGGAAGCGCCAGCCCTCGATGGCTTCCTCGAAGCTGCCGACCACCGCAAAGCACAACGCCGTCAGGCGCGCCGGCACCCAGTCAATGACCGTCCAGGCCTGCGCGGCCACGGTCTGCAGCGCGCTGCTCGCCGGGTGGGCGGTGGCGGTGTGTGGCGCCCAGTAGCGCGCCACGAACTCCGCCAGCCGGTACAGCACCGCACCTGCCGGTCCCAGGCCCAGCGCGGCGCACACCGAATACCAGGCCAGCACGCCGAACACGTGGCGGTGCGCGGCGATCACCGAGTATTCAATGACGTGGCGCACCACCTCGCTGCGGGGCAGCTCGCTGGCGTCCACCTGCTTCCACTGCGCCAGGCGGGCACGGGCACCAGCGGCGTCGCCCTCCTCCAGCGCATCGCGGATGCCGGTGAAGTGGTGGCTGAACTGGCGAAAGCCCAGCGTGACGTAGAGCACGGCCACGTTCCACACCAGGGCCAGCGGCCAGCCGATGAAATGCAGCAGCGCCCAGTACACGCCCAGCACCGCCAGCGGCGGCAGCAGCACGCCCAGGGCCCAGGCCACCCAGGCGTGCTGGGAGCTGCCGGCGTCGAAGTTGCGGTTGACCGACAGGGCCCAGGCACGCAGGCCGGCGTGCATGGGGTTGCTGCGCGCCAGCGGCCGCGCCTGCTCGATCAGCAGTGCAAACAGGATGGCGAAGAAACTCATGGCGGGCAATCATAGCGGCGCAGGTGGCGCGCTCCGTCCAGCGCTTTCAGGCGCTGAGGAAGCGGTAGAGGTTGCGCAGCATGCCGGCCGTGGCACCCCAGATGAAGCGCGCCTTGTCGCCATCCTGGTAGGGCATGGCGAACCATTCGCGCTGGTGGCCCTGCCAGCGCAGCAGGTGGCGCTGGTGGTGCGAGGGGTCCAGCAGGTAGTCCAGCGGCACCTCGAACACGTCCGCCACCTCGTGCGGATTGGGATGCAGCGGTGCGCCCGGGCGCACCAGGCCGACCACGGGCGTGACGATGAAGGAGGTTCCCGTCACATACACCGGCAGGTGGCCCAGCACCTCCACGGCCGCCGGCTCCAGGCCGACCTCCTCGTGCGCCTCGCGCAGCGCCGTGGCGGCGGCGTCCACGTCGCCCGGGTCGGTGCGCCCGCCGGGGAAAGCCACCTGGCCGGAGTGCGTGGACAGGTGGGCCGTGCGCTCGGTCAGCAACACCGTGGGGCGCTCGTGCAGCACGATGGGCACCAGCACCGCGGCCTTGGCCGGCTGGCGGTCGGCGAACTTGGGCTCGCAGCGGATCTCGGGCGCCCAGGGCGGCGGCGCGGCAAAGCGCCGGCGCAGCGCATCGGGCAGTTGCTCGGCCGGCGCCACGCGCGGCAGGTGCGCGTCCACGCCGATGACGGGCACGGTGCGAGGGTCGAAAACGGGCAGACTGGGGGGCAGCGGCATCGCAGGGATGACAGGGAAATGCGGGGACGGGCAGGCGTGCCGGAAAAAGAAGACCCAAAAAAAACGCTACAGGGCCGAAGCACTGTAGCGTTTTTCCCGAACCCTGGCGGGCGCCTGGTGGCGCCCGTCGGGTGCCTATCCTTACGCGGCGGTCGGAGCGACCTTGACGCGCGAGGGCAGCTTTTCCTTGATGCGGGCCGACTTGCCGCTGCGGCTGCGCAGGTAGTAAAGCTTGGCACGGCGCACGTCGCCGCGGCGCTTGACTTCGATGCCGGCGATCAGCGGGCTGTAGGTCTGGAACGTGCGCTCCACGCCTTCGCCGCTGGAGATCTTGCGCACCGTAAAGCCGCTGTTCAGGCCGCGGTTGCGCTTGGCGATCACCACGCCTTCATAGGCCTGCACGCGCTTGCGGGCACCTTCCACCACGTTCACGCTGACGATCACGGTGTCGCCGGGGCCGAACTGGGGAATGTTCTTGTTCAAGCGGGCGATTTCTTCCTGCTCGAGGGTCTGGATGAGGTTCATGGTTGCACTCGAATGCGATCTTGTCCGCGCCAGGATTGGCATGCGGCGCCACGATTGGCGCCTGTGTGCTGTGCTTGGAATGTTGCGGTGCGCAGCGGCCGGCCAGAGGATCGAAAGCCCGCCATTATAGCAAGGGCGGCGTTCGAGACAAAAACGCCTCATCCTCGCGCGTGATGCGGCCCTGCTGGCGCGCCTGATCCAACAGGTCGGGACGATGCCGTGCGGTGACGGCCAGGCGCTGCTGGCGTCGCCAGCGCTCGATCTGCGCGTGGTGGCCCGACAGCAGCTCGGCCGGCACGGCCTGGCCCTGCCAAGCCTCGGGGCGTGTGTAATGAGGGCAGTCCAGCAGACCGTCCAGCTCGGGGTTGAAGCTGTCGAGCTGGTGGCTGCCGGCGTCGTGTAGCACGCCGGGCTGCAGGCGCGCCACTGCGTCCAGCAGCGCCATGGCGGCGATCTCGCCGCCGGAGAGCACGAAGTCGCCCAGGCTGATCTGCAGCTGCACGTAGCTGTCGATGAAGCGCTGGTCCACGCCTTCGTAACGCCCGCAGAGCAAGATGGCGCCGGCGCCCTCGCTCCAGCCCTGTACGCCGGCATGGTCCAGCCGCCGGCCGATGGGCGAGAACAGCACCAGTGGCGCCTGCGCGCCCTCGCCTTCCGCCCGCTCGGCACGGATGGCCGCCACGCAGCGCGCCAGCGGCTCGGCCAGCATGACCATGCCGGGGCCGCCGCCGAAGGGGCGGTCGTCCACACGGCGGTAGTTGCCCTCGGCCCAGTCGCGCGGGTTCCACAGCTGCACCTGCACTTGCCCCGAGGCGTAAGCACGGCGCGTCACGCCGCTGGCCAGAAAAGGCGCGAACAGCTCGGGGAACAGCGTGATGACGTCAAAGCGCATGGCGGGCAGGCGGGTACGTCAGAAGTCGGGCTGCCAGTCCACGGTGATGCGTCGCCCGGCGAGGTCCACCTGGTCGACGAAGGCCGAAACGAAGGGCACCAGCCGCTCGTGCGGCTTGCCATCCTCTTCATAGCTCAGCACCAGTGTGGTTTGCGGACCGGTGGGCAACAGGTCGCGCACGGTGCCCAGGGCCACGCCCTCGCGGTTCACCACCTCCAGGCCAATCAGGTCGACCCAGTAGTACTCGTCCTCGCCGGCCGCCGGAAAGCCCGAGCGCGGCACGAAGATGCGCGCGCCGCGCAGGCCCTCGGCCGCGTCGCGGTCGTCCACGCCGCGGGCCCAGGCCACCACGGCGTCCGAGTGGATGCGCGCCTGGCGGATGTCCAGCTGCACGGTGCCGGCAAAGGTGTTCTTGCTGCCGCGCTCGGCCGGCTGCAGAAACCAGGTGCGCGCCGACAGCAGGCCCTCGGCATCGCTGCTGTAGGGCAGCACCTTGAACCAGCCCTTGACGCCCCAGGCGTCGGCGATGCGGCCGACCTCCACGGCATCGGCCGGCAGTTCGGCGGGGTTCAGCGCGGGCAGCGGGGGTGTCATGGTGGTGCGTGGCAAAAAGAGAAAGGAAAGAAGGCCATCAAAGCAAAAAGGCGAGCCCGCCGGTCATGCCAGCGGGGCTCGCCCTGTGCGCTTGGTCGGCCGGGCCGTTATCAGGCGGCCGGCTGCTGCTTGGCAGCTTGCTTGACCAGGCGTTCCACGGTGGGGGACGCCTGGGCGCCGACGCCCTTCCAGTAGGTCAGGCGGTCCTGGGCGATGCGCAGGGTTTCTTCGCCGCCCTTGGCCGAGGGGTTGTAAAAGCCCAGGCGCTCGATGAAACGGCCATCGCGGCGCACGCGCTTGTCGGACACGACGATGTTGAAGAAAGGACGGCCCTTGGAGCCGCCGCGCGAGAGTCGAATAACGACCATGATGAATCCTTCGGGTGGAGCAGCCTTTGGCAACAATGCGAAGGCCGCGTCATTCTTGCCGCGTTTGAGACACGCGACTGGCCACCCGGCCAGCGACACGCAGCAAAGCCCGCGATTATATCCACAACCCTTCCTCCTACCATGCCCCTTATCCGTCCCAGCCATGAAGGCGACCTGCCCGCCATCACCGCCATCTACGCCCACCACGTGCTGCACGGCACGGGCACCTTCGAGACCGAGCCTCCCAGCGTGCAGGACATGGCGGGGCGCCGCGCCGAGGTGCTGGCCCGCGGCCTGCCCTGGCTGGTGGCGAAGGACGAGGCCGGCGCCGGACTGCTGGGCTTTGCCTACTGCAACTGGTTCAAGCCGCGCCCGGCCTATCGCTTCTCCGCGGAAGATTCCATCTACGTCGCCGATGACGCCCGCGGCCGCGGCGTGGGCCGGCTGCTGCTGGCCGCACTGGTGCGTGAGGCCGAAGGCGCGGGCGTGCGAAAGCTCCTGGCCGTTATCGGCGACTCGGCCAACGCCGGCTCCATCGGCGTACACCGGGCCGCCGGCTTCACCGAGGTGGGCGTGCTGCGCTCGGTGGGCTGGAAGTTCGGCGCCTGGCGCGACGTGGTGCTGATGGAAAAGCCCCTGGGCCAAGCCGACGGCACGGCGCCCGAATGATCGCCGGCCAATAATCGCACCCCATGAAGAACAAGACCGTGGCCGCCTGGCTGGCCTTCCTGGGGGGCCCGCTGGGGCTGCATCGCTTTTACCTGTACGGCCTGCGCGACTTAGCTGGCTGGCTGCTGCCCATCCCCACGGCGCTGGGCGTGTACGGCATAGAGCGCGTGCAGCAGTGGGGGCTGGACGACCACCTGAGCTGGGTGCTGATCCCGCTGCTGGGCTTCACCATCGCCGGCTGCGCGTTGCGCGCCATCCTCTATGGCCTGATGACGCCCGAGCGCTGGAACGCCCGATTCAACCCCCAGGCTGCGCCCGACGCCCCTGCCGGACGCACCGGCTGGGTCACGGTGTTCGCCATCGGCCTGTCGCTCATGCTGGGCACGGCCGTGCTGATGGCCAGCCTGGCGTTCAGCTTCCAGCGCTACTTCGAATACCAGATCGAAGAGGCGAGAAAAATCTCTCAATAAAACAGGCGCCAGCGCTTGTCCAGCAAGCGCCAGCAGCTACATAAACAATAGCAAATCGCCGACCGCTTGAAACCGGCGCGCCCCCGCTGCCAGCAGACGCCGTGGATCTGGCTTCGCCAGTCCACCAGCGTCGTCCCCCTTCCCAGCGCGCAGCGCGCCAGAGAAGGGGGAAGCCGCGCAGCGGCATAGGGGGTTGTTCTCTAGTACAGCTGCAGACTGATCCAGTACGCGATCGCGGCGACGAAGGCGCTGGCGGGAATCGTGAGGATCCACGCCCAGATGATGTTGCCCGCAACGCCCCAGCGCACGGCGCTGGCGCGCTGGGTGGAGCCCACGCCGACGATGGCGCCGGTGATGGTGTGGGTGGTGGAGACAGGGATGCCCAGGGCCGTGGCGATGAACAGCGTCATGGCCCCGCCCGTCTCGGCGCAAAAGCCCCCCACGGGCTTGAGCTTGGTGATCTTCTGGCCCATCGTCTTGACGATGCGCCAGCCGCCGAACATGGTGCCCAGGCCGATGGCGGCGTAGCACGAGATGATGGTCCACAGGGGCGGCGTGGTGTCGCTGGCCGAAGCGTAGCCGGTGGCTATCAGCAGCAGCCAGATGATGCCGATGGTCTTTTGCGCGTCGTTGCCGCCGTGGCCCAGGCTGTAGGCACCGGCGGAGACCAACTGCAGCCGGCGGAACCACTTGTCGATGCGGCTGGGGCGTGCCCGGCGGAAGGCCCAGGCCACGACCACCATCATCACCGACCCCAGCAAGAAGCCCAGCAGCGGCGAGACGAAGATGAAGGCCACGGTCTTCAGGATGCCGCTGGCCACCAGCGCGCCGGCGCCGGCTTTGGCGATCACCGCGCCCACGATGCCGCCGATCAGCGCGTGCGAAGAGCTGCTGGGAATGCCGTAGTACCAGGTGATGACGTTCCAGGTGATGGCGCCCACCAGCGCGCCGAAGATCACGTGCGTGTCCACCACGCCCGGATCCACGATGCCCTTGCCGATGGTGGCCGCCACGCTCAGGTGGAACACGAAGATGGCGACGAAGTTGAAGAACGCCGCGAACACCACGGCCTGCGCGGGCTTGAGCACGCCCGTGGAGACCACGGTGGCGATCGAGTTCGCGGCGTCGTGGAACCCGTTCATGAAGTCGAACAGGATGGCCAGCGCCACCAGCAGGGCGACGATCCACAGGGCGGTTTGCATTGTTTCCATGGTGGTGGCGGTAGCCGATGCCAGATGCGGCCGGCCCGGCTCAGGAATTCTCGAGGATGATGCCCTCGATGTGATTGGCCACGTCCTCGCAGCGGTCGGTCACGCTCTCCAGCAGCTCGTAGATGGCCTTGAGCTTGATCAGCTCGCGCACGTCCGCCTCCTCGCGGAACAGCTTGCTCATGGCGCTGCGCAGTACGCGGTCGGCATCGCCTTCCAGGCGGTCGATCTCCTCGCAGGTCTTGAGGGCCGCCTCAGCCACGGCCGGGTCGGCGATGCGGGCCAGCAGCTTGACGGCATCCTGCACGCGCTCGCAGCACTTGAGGCTCAAGTCGGTCAGGCGAGTGATCTCCTCGGTCATGTGGCGGATGTCGTACAGCGCCATCGTCTCGGCCGAGTCCTGCAGCAGGTCGGCCACGTCGTCCATGGTGTTGATCAGCGAGTGGATCTGCTCGCGGTCGATGGGCGTGATGAAGGTCTTGTGCAGCGTGCGGTTGACCTCGTGCGTGACGCGGTCGGCGGCGCGCTCGGCGTTGTCCACGTCCAGGTTGTAGCGGTCGCGCAGGTGCGGGTCGTTGTAGTTGGCCACCAGCTGTGAAAACGCGCGGGCGGCCTCCACGATGCGCTCGGCATGCTGGTTGAACATCTCGAAAAAATTGCCTTCGCGCGGCAACAGCTTGCCAAACAGCATGAGGGCTCCTGGAGGGGGTAGTCGAAGGGCGGGGAAGGAGAAGGGGCCTCGCAGGCCCTGACCCGTCGTGGGGGCCGGGGTCCGGGTGGGCGCGAGTTTAACCGGGTGCCGCGCCCGCGCTCAGGCGCCGCGAAAGATGAAGTACACGGCCCCGACCAGGCACAGGCCCGCCCACAGGTAGTCCCACTTCAGCGGCTCGCCCAGGTACAGCGCGGCAAAGGGCACGAACACCGTCAGGGTGATGACCTCCTGCATGATCTTGAGCTGGCCCACGCTGAACTGCGTGTGGCCGATGCGGTTGGCGGGAACCTGCAGCAGGTATTCGAACAGCGCGATACCCCAGCTGAGCAGCGCCGCCACGTACCAGGGCGAGGACGCCAGGTTCTTCAGGTGGCCGTACCAGGCAATGGTCATGAAGACATTGCTGGCCACCAGCAGCAAGATGGTCTGCAGCGAGACGGGCAGGGATTGCAGGGCGTGCATAGCAAATCGGGTTTTCAAGCCAAATCGCACTCTAGCGCAATACGGACAAGCGCTGGCAGCTATGAATACAGAAGCACACAGGCAGAAAAAAGCCCCGCCGCAGCGGGGCCAAGCCTGGCGTTCCTGATGCGCCAGTTCCCCAAAATATCTGCCCTGCCGGCCTACTCGCCCAGGTAGGCGGCGCGCACGCGCGGGTCGGACAGCAGCTGCTGTCCGCCGCCTTCCATCGTGATCAGGCCCGACTCCATGACGTAGCCGCGATCGGCAATCGCCAGGGCGCGGCTGGCGTTCTGCTCCACCAGCACGATGGTCACGCCCAGGGCGTACACGTCGCGCACCACCTCGAAGATCTTGTCCACCATGATGGGCGACAGGCCCATGGAGGGCTCGTCCAGCAGCAGCACCTTCGGCTGGCTCATCAGCGCACGGCCCATGGCCAGCATCTGCTGTTCGCCGCCGGACATGGTGCCGGCCAGCTGGTCCTTGCGCTCGCGCAGGCGCGGGAAGATGTTGAACATCTTCTCCACGTCGGCGGCGATGCCGGCCTTGTCGTTGCGGGTGTACGCGCCCATCAGCAGGTTCTCCGTGATGGTCATGCGCGCGAACACGCCGCGGCCCTCGGGCACCATCACCAGTCCCTGGCGCACTAGGTCCCACGCACCCTTGCCGCGGATGCTCTGGCCCATGTACTCGATGTCGCCATCGTTCATGCCCTGAGTGCCGGTGATGGCCTTCATGGTGGTGGTCTTGCCGGCACCGTTGGAGCCGATCAGCGTGACCAGTTCCCCCTCGCGCACCTCCAGGTCCACCCCCTTGACGGCCTGGATGCCGCCGTAGGCCACCTTCAGTCCCTTGACCTGCAGCAGCACTTGCTTGGATTGATCGGCCGTTGTTGCCATGTGTGCCATTTCCTCAGTGTCCACCGGTGCCGAGGTAGGCCTCGATCACCTTTTCGTTCTTCTGCACATCGGCGGGCGAGCCCTCGGCGATCTGCTTGCCGTAGTCCAGCACCGTGACGCGGTCGCACAACCCCATGACCAGCTTCACGTCGTGCTCGATCAGCAAGATGGTGCGGTTGTCGTTGCGGATGCGGTCGATCAGCTCGCGCAACTGCACCTTCTCGGTGGCGTTCATGCCGGCGGCCGGCTCGTCCAGGGCGATCAGCTGCGGGTCGGTGGCCAGGGCGCGGGCGATCTCCAGGCGGCGCTGGTCGCCGTACGACAGGGTGCGCGCCTTGTAATCGGTGTACTTGCCGATGCCCACGTAGTCCAGCAGCTCCTGCGCGCGCTGGGCGATGGCTGCCTCCTCCTGCAAGAAGCTCTTGGTGCGAAAAATCGCCCCTCCCAGGCCGGAACTCGTGCGGATGTGCCGCCCCACCATCACGTTCTCCAGCGCCGTCATGTCGGCGAACAGGCGGATGTTCTGGAAGGTGCGCGCGATGCCGGCCTTGGCCACCAGGTGCACGGCGCGCGGCTCGTACGGCTGACCGGCCAGCTCGAAGCTGCCGGTGTCGGGCGTGTACAGCCCGGTGATCACGTTGAAGAACGTGGTCTTGCCGGCGCCGTTGGGTCCGATCAGGCCGTAGACCTGGCCGCGGTGGATGGTGATGCCCACGTCGGACAGGGCCTGCAGGCCGCCAAAGCGCTTGGAAATGCCCGCGACCTTGAGCACCACTTCTTTATCTGCTGCTGTATCTGCCATGTTGTGAATGCGATGTCGATGGGGTTCAGGACTTCTGCGCCAGGCTCTTGCCGTGCTCGGGCGCCGGCCACAGGCCGCGCGGGCGCAGCAGCATGACGATGATCATGGCCAGGGCGATCAGCAGCTGGCGCAGGATGGAGGAGTCCAGTCGGCCATCGGTCATGGCCTGCAGCGGGCCGGCCACGTAGCGCAGCACCTCGGGCAGCGCCGACAGCAGCACGGCGCCCAGAATCACCCCGGGGATGTGGCCGATGCCGCCCAGCACCACCATGGCGACGATCATCACGGACTCCATCAGGCTGAAGGACTCGGGCGAGACGAAGCCCTGGAATGCGCCGAACATGGCGCCCGCCACGCCGCCGAACGAAGCGCCCATGCCGAAGGCCAGCAGCTTCATGTTGCGCGTATTGATACCCATGGCCTTGGCGGCGATCTCGTCCTCGCGGATGGCCATCCAGGCGCGGCCGATGCGCGAGTCCTGCAGGCGGTAGCAGATCACGATGGTGATCAGCACCAGGGCCAGGAACAGGTAGTAGTACAGCGTGACGGAGCTGATGTCGAAGCCGAACAGCTCCAGGCGCCGCCCGAAGTCCAGCCCGAAAAGCTTGACCGAGTCGATCTGCCCCAGGCCCTTGGGGCCGTTGGTGATGTTGACCGGGTGGTCCAGGTTGTTCAGGAAAATGCGGATGATCTCGCCGAAGCCCAGCGTCACGATGGCCAGATAGTCGCCGCGCAGCTTGAGCACGGGAATGCCCAGCAGCACGCCGGTGATGGCCGCCAGCACCAGGGCCAGCGGTATCACCATCCACAGCGACATGTGCAGGCCCTCGGGGAAGTGCGCCGCGAACCAGGCGAAATTGTCGGCCAGGTGGGGCGAGGCCAGCAGGCCGAACATGTAGGCGCCCACGGCATAGAAGGCCACGTACCCTAAGTCGAGCAGGCCGGCATAGCCCACCACGATGTTCAGGCCCAGGGCCAGCATGACGTACAGCAGCGCCAGGTCGGCGATGCGCACCCAGGCGTTGCCGAAGTACTGCAGGATCAGCGGCAGCACGAGCAGCGCGATGCCGCCCAGGATCCATTGGATCTTGTGATTTTTCATGGTGTGGTTGCTCCCCTCTTCAGGCCCGGTCGGCCACGCGCTCGCCCAGCAGGCCCGAGGGGCGCAGCGTGAGGATGATGATCAGCACGATGAAGGCGAAGATGTCGGTGTAGTGGCTGCCCAGCACGCCGCCCGTGAGGGTGCCGATATAGCCCGACCCGATGGCCTCGATCAGGCCCAGCAGGATGCCGCCCACCACGGCGCCGGTCAGATTGCCGATGCCGCCGAACACCGCCGCCGTGAAGGCCTTCAGGCCCGGCAGGAAGCCCATGGTGTGCTGGGCCGTGCCGTAGTTGGAGGCGTACATGATGCCGGCGATGGCCGCCAGCACGGCGCCGATGATGAAGGTGGCGGAGATCACCATGTCCGGCTTGACGCCCATCAGGGCCGCCACGCGCGGGTTCTCGGCCGTGGCCCGCATGGCGCGGCCCAGCCGGGTGTAGCTGACCAGGTAGACCATGGCCGCCAGCGAGATCACCGTCACGCTCAAGATCAGCACCTGGGTGCTGGTGATCACGGCGCCGCCGACCTGGAAGGGCGTGGACGGCAGCAGCGTGGGATAGGGCTTGTAGTTGGGCTTCCAGATGATCATGGCCAGCGTCTGCAGCAGCAGCGACATGCCGATGGCGGTGATCAGGGGGGCCAGGCGCGGGCTGTTGCGCAGCGGCCGGTAGGCCACCTTCTCGATGGTGTAGTTAAGCACCGCCGCCACGAAGCAGGCAATGAGGGTGGCCAGCAGCAGGATGAGCCAGCCGGGCGCGCCGGGCATGGCATCGCGCATCAGACCGATGCAGCTCCAGCTGGTGAGTGCCCCGATCATGAGCACCTCGCCGTGCGCGAAGTTGATGAGCTGGATGATGCCGTACACCATGGTATAGCCCAGGGCTATCAAGGCGTACATGCTGCCCAGAACCAGACCATTGATGATCTGTTGCAGCAGGATGTCCATAAGTTGAGTCCTTCGGTCCTTCGTGAGTGACGCATGCGCCCGGCGGGCAGCCCCCTTGGCTCAGCCTTGTGGGCCGCCTGCCGGTCAAGTCCACGCCAGCTGCCTCGAAGACAAATTCAGCGTTTCCTTACTAAAAAACCCGGCAGCCACCATGCTGCGCGGGTCTTCTGTGTGAAATTCTGTCACGGCTTTGATGAGCCCCGCAGTGCCGTCTCGGCGGGGTTTTCCCTCGATCGCCAAGCCCATCAGGCAAGCATCCGAATCATTAGAAATACTGATGTTGGCCAAAAATTCAGGGTATGCGCTTATTCCCAGCGCGGGCGGCGGCCACCGCTTCGGGGCCGGCCTTAGTCGAGGTCGGACTCGCTGGCGCGGGCCGCAGCGTTGCGCTCACGCAGCTCCTGCATCTTCTGGCCGATCTTGATCTCCAGCCCACGCGGCACGGGCTGATAGAAGCCCGGCGGCTCCATGCCCTCGGGCAGGTAGGACGCGCCGGCGGCAAAGCCGCCCTCCTCGTCGTGCGCATAGCGGTAGCCGCGGCCGTAGTCCAGCTGCTTCATGAGCGCCGTAGGGGCGTTGCGCAGGTGCAGCGGCACGGGCTGGCTGCCGCCTTCCTTCACAAAGGCGCGCGCCTTGTTGTAGGCGGCGTAGCCGGCATTGCTCTTGGGCGCCACGGCCAGGTAGAGCACGGCCTGCGCCAGGGCCAGCTCGCCTTCGGGTGATCCCAGGCGCTCATAGGTCTGGGCCGCCTCGTTGGTGATCTGCAACGCGCGCGGATCGGCCAGGCCGATGTCCTCCCAGGCCATGCGCACGATGCGCCGCGCCAGGTAGCGCGGGTCGGCCCCACCGTCGAGCATGCGCACCAGCCAGTACAGCGCCGCATCCGGGTCCGACCCGCGCACCGACTTGTGCAGCGCGCTGATGGTGTCGTAGAACTGCTCGCCGCCCTTGTCGTAGCGGCGCACCTGCTGGCCCAGCACCTTGAGCAGCCAGTCATCGGCGATACGCTCCACGCCCGCCTGAGCGCCGGTGATGGACAGCGTCTCCAACGTGTTCAGCAGGCGCCGCGCGTCGCCGTCGGCATAGGCCACCAGACGCTCCAGCGCTTCGTTTTCGATAGCTGGCACCGCTTGGCTGGCCTGGGCTTTGGCCACTATTTGCTTCAAATCATCGGCCGTCAGCGGCTGCAGCACGTAGACCGTGGCGCGCGACAGCAGGGCGGAGTTGACCTCGAACGACGGGTTCTCGGTGGTCGCGCCCACAAAGGTGAACAGGCCGCTTTCGACATGCGGCAGGAAGGCGTCCTGCTGGCTCTTGTTGAAGCGGTGCACCTCGTCGACGAAAACGATGGTGCGCTGGCGCATCAGGCCGTCACGCGCAGCCTCGGCCTGCTGCACGGCCTCGCGGATCTCCTTCACGCCCCCCAGCACGGCGCTGATGCTGATGAACTGCGCGTCGAACGCCTCGGCCATCAGCCGGGCAATGGTCGTCTTGCCCGCCCCCGGCGGCCCCCACAGGATGCAGCTGTGCGGGCGCCCGGACTCGAACGCCAGCCGCAGCGGCATGCCCGGCCCCAGGATGTGCTGCTGGCCGATCACCTCACCCAGTGTGCGCGGGCGCAGGCGTTCGGCCAGGGGTTGATGAAGGGCAGCGGAGGGAGGAGAAGACGGCATGGCAACCCGAAAAAGCAGCACCGATCGTAGCGGCTTCGCCCTCCACGGCCCGGCAGGCGCGGCGGCGTTCCTTCCTATGATGCACGTCTGTCTTCAGGAGATGCCATGCAATACCACGGAAGCTGCCACTGCGGCCAGATCGCCTTCGACGTGGAAGGAGACGCCATCACCCAGGCCATGGCCTGCAACTGCTCCATATGCTCGCGCAAGGGCTCGCTGCTGTGGTTTGTGCCGCGCGAGCGGCTCGCGCTGCGCACCGACGCCGCCCGGATGGCCACCTACACCTTCCACAAGCACGTGATCCAGCATCACTTTTGCCCCACCTGCGGCATCCACCCCTTCGGCGAGGGCACGGGGCCGGACGGCCGCACCATGGCGGCCGTCAACGTGCGCTGCCTGGACGGAGTGGACCTGGACACGCTGCACATCGAGCACTACGACGGCCGCGCGGCCTGAAGCCGGGAGGCCGCGCCATGCCTGTCCGCATCGTCCGCCTGGGCAGCCCGCGCGCGCCCAACGAGGGAACGCGCATCGGCACCGTGCGCCGTCCGCCGCGCGGCGTACCCCGCGACCAGTTCGCTGCGCAGGACTGGTATTACGCCTGGCTGCCCAACCTGGCACCCAGCGCCGAGGCCGTGAAGCAGGCGCTGGCGGCGCACAGTGACGCCGAATGGGGCGAGTTCGCCCGCCGCTACCGCCGCGAGATGGCAGAGCCTGACCGGCGCCATCTGCTCGACACGCTGGCCCAGCTGTCCAGGCAGGCCAACTTCTCCGTCGGCTGCTACTGCGAAAACGAGGCGCGCTGCCACCGCTCGCTGCTGCGCGAGTTGCTGGCGCAGGCCGGCGCGGACATCCGCGAAGACTGAACAAGAGCCCCATGGCGCCCAGAACCCTGCCCGCTGCTCCACAACCTCTTTTGCCCCTGGGCGATCTGCTGCAGCGCGTGCGCCAGTGCACGCTGTGCGCGCCCGTCCTGCCGCTGGGCCCGCGACCGGTGCTGCAGGCGGGCACGGGCGCACGCATCCTCATCGCCAGCCAGGCGCCCGGGCGCAAGGTGCATGCCTCGGGTGTGCCGTTTGACGACGCCAGCGGCGAGCGCCTGCGCGACTGGCTGCAGCTGCCGCGCGAGGTGTTCTACGACCCGGAGCGCGTGGCCATCGTGCCCATGGGCTTTTGCTACCCGGGCAAGGGCGCCTCGGGGGACGCCCCACCGCGCCCCGAGTGCGCGCCCACCTGGCGCGCGCCGCTGCTGGCGCTGCTGCCGCACATCACGCTGACGGTGGCCGTGGGCCAGTACGCCATCGGCTGGCACCTGCCGGCCAGCCGCGGCCGGCCACTGGCCGAAACGGTGCGCGCCAGCGGCGCGCCCGGCAGCCCGGTGATCGCCCTGCCCCACCCCAGCCCGCGCAACAATGGCTGGCTCAAGCACAACCCGTGGTTCGAGGCCGAATGGCTGCCCGGCGTGCGTCAGCGGGTGGCCGCGGCGCTGGCGCAGGATACAAGCGAAATCGACCTCTAGTACCCGCCAGTCAAGCGCTGGCAGCTATCAAAACAGGAGTTTTACTGCTGCAACACGTCCGCCCCCGCGGGCGGCTTGAAGGTGAAGGTGCCCGCGGGTAGCACGGGGTTGAGCTTCATGCCGCTGAAGCGGATCAGCGAGCGCTGGCCAAAGCTGTCCAGGATGTCCAGCGCCGCCAGGGTCTCGCCATCGAAGCCCACGCGCACGCTTTTCAGCTGGCCATCGCGCGCCTTCGGCGTGGCCAGCACCCACTGCAGACCGTCCTGGTCGGGGGCGGATTCCAGCGTGAAGTCGGCGCGCAGCGCCGCCAGATCGGGTGCAGAGGCCAGCAGCGCGGCGGGCGTAGAGCCCAGCGCCTTGTCCTGCGCACGCTGGGTGACCTGGTTCAGGTCAGCGTCGTAGAGCCATAGCGTCTTGCCGTCGGCGACGATGGTCTGCTCGAACGGCTTTTGGTAGACGAAACGGAAGTGCCCCGGCCGCTGGAAGTCAAAAGTGCCGCTGCTGGTCTTGCTGCGCGCGGGCTGGCCTTCCTTCGGGGGTGCGGTCACCGTCTGCGTGAACTGCGCGCTGCCGCTCTGGGCAGACTTCATGAAGTTTTCGAGGCTGGAAAGGCCGTCAGCCCAGGCCCACTGGGCGCTGGCAGCTATCAAAACAGTAGTGAACAGTTTTTTCATAGGGATTTCTCAAAAGCGCTGATCCGGGCGCTACCGATCCAAACAGACCGCCCGCAGCCAGCGGACACCGCGCAAGGGCCGCCCCGCAGCGCTGGTGTCGTCCCCCTTCCCGGCGTCAGCCGAGAGAAGGGGGAAGCCGCGCAGCGGCTCAGGGGGCTGCCCTTACTCCCGAGCGGGCACCAGCACTTCGCGCTGGCCGTTGGACGTGAGAGCGCTGACCAGGCCGGCGTTCTCCATGTCCTCCAGCAGCCGCGCCGAGCGGTTGTAGCCAATGCGCAGCTTGCGCTGGACGTAGGAGATGCTGGCCTTGCGGTCTTTCAGCACCACCTCCACGGCCTGGTCGTACATGGGGTCCTTCTCGCCCCCGCTGCCGCCTTCGCCGTCGCCCAGCCCGAAGCCGCTGTCGTCACCGTCGACGGTACCGCCTTCCAGCACCCCGTCGATGTAGTCCGGCTCCCCCTGGCTCTTGAGGTAGTTGACGACGCGGTGCACTTCCTCGTCCGACACGAAGGCGCCGTGCACGCGCACCGGCAGGCCGGTGCCGCTGGCCATGTAGAGCATGTCGCCCATGCCCAGCAGGGCCTCGGCGCCCATCTGGTCCAGGATGGTGCGGCTGTCGATCTTGCTGGAGACCTGGAAGGCGATGCGCGTGGGAATGTTGGCCTTGATCAGGCCGGTGATCACGTCCACGCTGGGCCGCTGCGTTGCCAGGATCAGGTGGATGCCGGCGGCACGCGCCTTCTGCGCCAGGCGGGCGATCAGCTCCTCGATCTTCTTGCCCACCACCATCATCAGGTCGGCCAGCTCGTCGATGACGACCACGATGTGCGGCAGGCGCTCCAGCGGCTCGGGCTCCTCGGGCGTGAGGCTGAAGGGGTTGTAGATGAACTCCTCGCGCGCCTTGGCCTCGTCGATCTTGGCGTTGTAGCCCGCCAGATTGCGCACGCCCAGCTTGCTCATCAATTTATAGCGCCGCTCCATCTCGGCCACGCACCAGTTCAGGCCGTGCGCGGCCTGCTTCATGTCGGTGACCACGGGCGCCAGCAGGTGCGGAATGCCCTCGTAGACCGACATTTCCAGCATCTTGGGGTCTATCATGAGCAGGCGCACGTCGCGCGCCTCGGCCTTGTACAGCAGGCTCAGGATCATGGCGTTGATGCCCACCGACTTGCCCGAGCCGGTGGTGCCGGCCACCAGGCAGTGCGGCATCTTGGCCAGGTCGGCCACCACCGGGGCGCCCACGATGTCCTTGCCGAGGCCTACGGTCAGCATGCTGCGCGCATCGTGGTAGACCTGCGAGCCCAGGATCTCCGACAGGCGGATGGTCTGGCGCCGGGCGTTGGGCAGCTCCAGCGCCATGGTGGTCTTGCCAGGAATGGTCTCGACCACGCGGATGGACACCAGCGACAGCGAGCGCGCCAGGTCCTTGGCCAGATTGACGATTTGCGAGCCTTTCACGCCCGTGGCCGGCTCGATCTCGTAGCGCGTGATGACCGGGCCGGGCGCGGCGGCGACCACCGTCACCTCCACGCCGAAGTCGCCCAGCTTCTTCTCGATCAGGCGGCTGGTCATCTCCAGCGTGTCGGCGGACACGCTCTCCTGGCGCGTCTGGGCGGTGTCCAGCAGGTCCACCTGCGGCAGGGCGCTGTCGGAGATCTCGGTGAACAGGGGCTTTTGCCGCTCCTTGACCACCCGGGTGCTGGGCACCGGGTCGGCCAGCTGCGGCTCGATGATGGTGACAGGGGCGTGTACCCGCGCGGCGGAGGCCGCGGGCGCATCGTCCGCATGCGGCTCCTCGCGCACCGCCGGGCCCTGGCGCTCGCGCGCCGCGCGCCGGCCCACGGCCGCGTCGCGCACGCGCTCGCGCCGCGCCCGGCCGGCCTGCACCAGGGCATCGATGCGCGCGCCCAGGCGCTCGGCCAGCTGGCCCCAGGAGAAATGGAACACCAGGCCCGCACCCAGCACCACCAGCACCACGCCGGCCAGGCCCGAGCCAGTGAAGCCCAGCCACTTCACCGCCAGCGGCCCCATCAGGTAGCCCAGCACACCGCCGGCGTGGCCGGGCAGCAAGTCTTCGAAGCGGTACAGGCGCGACCACTCCAGCGCGCAGCTGGCGCCCAGGAGCAGCGCCAGCCCCAGCCAGTACAGGGCGCGGCGCAGCCAGGGGTGGGACGGCGTGGCGCCACCGGCGTGCTGGCCGCCGCGCATCCAGTGCGCCAGCGAGGCCAGCCAGGCGTGGACCGCCGCGGCCACCGCCCACCAGACGGAAAAGCCGAGCGCGAAATAGCTGGCGTCCGCCGCCCAGGCGCCCAGGCGGCCGACCCAGTTGGCCACCGCGCCGTGCTCCGGCGCGCCCGTCGTGGACCAGGCCACGTCCTGCGGCGAAAAGCTGGCCAGCGCCAGCAGCCAGAACACCAGCGCCAGCAGCCCCGCGATCAGGCTGAGCTCGTGGCCGAAGCGGGCCACGCCGCCGCGCCCCGCGCCCTTGGCCTGCGACGTTGCGTTCAGGGTATTGAGGGAATAAGTCATAGAGCGAAAAGCCAAGCGCGGAAGCTTACCCCATGCCTTTGGCGGGGCGATGGCCGCTCCCTACAATGGCCCGGCCGGGCGCCGCAGCGCCCTTCTCCAACCGCTTTGTCGACGACCATCATGTCCAATACGCAACACGCCAAAGTCCTGATCCTGGGCTCGGGCCCCGCCGGCTACACCGCCGCCGTCTATGCGGCGCGTGCCAACCTCAACCCGGTGCTGATCACCGGCATGGCCCAGGGTGGCCAGCTCATGACCACCACCGAGGTGGACAACTGGCCGGCCGACGCCAACGGCGTGCAGGGCCCGGACCTGATGCAGCGCTTCCTGGAGCACGCCGAGCGCTTCAAGACGCAGGTGATCTTCGACCACATCAGCGCCGTGGACCTGTCCAAGCGCCCCTTCACCCTCACCGGCGACAGCGGCACCTACACCTGTGACACCCTGATCATCGCCACCGGCGCCTCGGCCAAGTACCTGGGCCTGCCCTCCGAAGCGGCCTTCATGGGCCGCGGCGTGTCGGCCTGCGCCACCTGCGACGGCTTCTTCTACCGCGAGCAGGACGTGTGCGTGGTCGGCGGGGGCAACACCGCCGTGGAGGAAGCCCTGTACCTGTCCAACATCGCCCGCAAGGTCACCCTGGTGCATCGGCGCGACAAGTTCAAGGCCGAGCCCATTCTCGTGGACAAGCTGATGGAGAAGGTCAAGGAGGGCAAGATCGAGCTCAAGACCCACTTCACGCTGGACGAAGTGCTGGGCGACGACAGCGGCGTGACCGGCATCCGCATCAAGAGCACCCGGGACGAGCACACCGAGGACATCGCCCTGCAGGGCGCCTTCATCGCCATCGGCCACCACCCCAACACCGACATCTTCCAGGGCCAGCTGGACATGGAGAACGGCTACATCACCACCCAGGGCGGCTTGAAGGGCTTCGCCACCCAGACCAGCGTGCCGGGCGTCTTCGCCGCCGGCGACGTGCAGGACCATGTGTACCGCCAGGCCATCACCAGCGCCGGCACGGGCTGCATGGCGGCGCTGGACGCGCAGCGTTTTTTGGAGCAGCAGGACTGAAGCTGCGCGCGAAGCAGGTCCACAGGCCTGTGCCACAATCGCGCCCGCCGCCCGCCAGGCTCTGCCTGACAGGCGGCTTTTCACCAGGTGCTTCGCCCGCTCCACGCGGGCAACGAAGTTCAACGGGAAGCAGGTGCGCGTCGTCTTGTGAACAAGACCCGCAATTCCTGCGCTGCCCCCGCAACGGTCAGCGGAAACCAAGTCTTGCCCGCCAGCATGCCCCGCATGCCGGCTGCCACTGCGCCACATGGCGCGGGAAGGCGCAAGGCCTGGTGCGCCATGCGCACCATCCGTGAGCCCGGATACCGGCCTGCGTGAACATGTAGCGGCGGCTGCGGGCGAGCGGCGGGCCGGACAAGCACGGCCCTTGCACCGGCCTTTTTGCTTGGCCGTTCTCATCTCATTCCAGCTGCCATCAGCAACGTAGCGCGTCCCGCGGGAGAGCAGGCGCGCCACTGGAGGAATGACCATGAGCCTAGGCGGCTTGGTACGCGCGCAGCTGTGCGCTCTCGCACACCACCGCGCGATCGCGCTGACAGGCCCCGGCGTGCTGCTGGTCGCCGCCAATGCGGCAGCGCAAACCGCGGCGCCGCCGGCCGATACAGCGGCGCAGAGGGCGCTGCCGGCGGTCACGGTCAGCAGCGAGGCCGTCGCCCACGACGCCAGCCTGAACCAGTTGCAGCCGCAAGAAACCGGTTCGCGCCTGGGCCTGACGGCGCGCGAAACGCCGGCCAGCGTGAGCGTGATGTCGCGCGAACAGATCCTCTCGCGCAACATCATGCGTACCCAGGACGCCGTGGTCAGCCTGACCGGCATCGCCGAAATGCCGGCGCCTGGCAACGGCTTCAGCAGCCTCAGCGCGCGCGGATTCGTGGGCCACAACTCGGTTGCGCAACTGCTGGACGGCACGCGCCTGACGGTCGCCGCCGGAACCGTCACCTACCCGTTCTCGACTTGGCCGATCGAATCGATCCAGGTCTTGCGCGGGCCGGCTTCGGTGCTGTACGGCGACGGAGCGATCGGCGCGGTTGTCAACTACGTCACCAAGCAGCCGTTGTTCGATCGCAGCGAGCGCGAGGCCTATGTGAGCCTGGGCCAGCACCGGACGATCTCAGGCGGCGTCGGGCTGCGCGGGCCGATCAGCGACGCCCTGGCGTACTCCGCCTATGTCGACGCGGCGCACAGTAGCGGTGTTCGCCGCGACAGCCAATATGACCGCCAGAACGCCTCCCTGGCGCTGACCTTCAGGCCCAACGCGCGCTTTGCCGCCACGATGAGCTTCGACGGCGGGCACAACGATGACACCACCTACTTCGGCACGCCCACGCGCGATGGTGGCGTGCCGCGTGAATGGCGACGCACCAGCTTCAACGTCAGCGACGCGCGCGTGCGCTACAACGACCAGGCCTGGCGCCTGCGCCTGCGCCACGACGTAGCCGATGGCGTGCAACTGCGCAACGAGACTTATCACTTGCGCTCGAACCGGGTCTGGCGCAACGCCGAGGACTACACCTTTGTCCCCGCCAGCGGCCTGGTCGATCGCACCGACTTCCTGCACATCGGCCACGGGGTCAAGCAAACCGGCAACCGCTTCGAAGCCCAGGTGAACGGCGAAGTCGCCGGCATGCGGCACAGGCTGGTGGCCGGTCTGGATGCCTATCGCACCGATTTCGATACCCTCAGCAACTCGCCCTACGGCGGCGCCGACCGGGTCGACCCTGGCCAGGTCGACCCCGGCGTGTTCCTCAGCCCTGTCCCCTACGGGCTGGCCCGCCGCTCCGACCTGACCACGACCGCCTTGTTCGTCGAAAGCCACTGGACGCTGACGCCCCAGTGGACGGTGTTGGGCGGCCTGCGCGCCGACCGCATCCGCCTGCATACTCAAAACATGCGCACCAGCGCTGCACCGGACGACGTGCGCTATTCACCCGTCACCGGCCGGCTCGGCGCCGTATGGAAGGCCAGCGATGCACTCTCGCTGTACGGCCAATTCGCCACCGCGACCGACCCGGTGAGCGGTGCGCTGGCGCTGCCCGGCGGCACCACCAGCTACGACCTGACGCGCGGGCGCCAAGCGGAAGTCGGCGTCAAGGGCGACGTGCCGGCGCTGCGCGGCGAATGGAGCGTGGCGCTGTACCGCATCGACAAGCGCAAGCTGCTCACACGCGACGTGGACAACCCTGCTCTCACGCAACAGATCGGCAGTCAAAGCTCCACCGGCCTTGAGCTTGCTTTCGCCGCTGAGCCCGTGCGCGGCTGGACGGTCGATGCCAACGCCGCACTGGTACGCGCTCGTTACGACCAGTTCGCCGCCGCGTCGGCTGGCCGCGCCGTGATCTACGACGGCAACGTGCCCACCGGCGTGCCGCAGCGCCTGTTCAACGTCTGGAGCACCTGGCAGTTCCTGCCGCAATGGCAACTCGGCGCCGGCCTGCAGTACGTCGGCAAGCGCCCCACCAACCCGGCCAACAGCGGCTACCTGCCCGGCTATACGGTCGCCAACGCCTCGCTCACCTACAGGCCGACACAGGCGAGCAGCATCAGCCTGGGGGTGCGCAACCTCGGCAACCGGATCTATCCTGTGTCAGGCAGCACCAATCGTTGGCTGCTGGGCGAACCACGCACGGCAACCCTGACCGGGCGCATCACGTTCTGAAGCATCACAACGCCAGCATGTACGCGCAGCACACCAACGTAGCGCTCGAAGTGCAGGAAGCGAGCCTGACGCTTGGCGGGCGCCGCGTGCTGCAGCCGCTCAGCCTGCGTGTGGACGCCGGCGAGCGCCTGGCCATCGTCGGCCCTAACGGCGCCGGCAAGAGCAGCCTGCTGCAAATGCTGTCCGCGCGCCTGAAGCCCGACGCAGGGCGCGTGCTGTTGTTCGGTCAGGACATCGCACGGACCCCGCCCCAGCAGCGCGCCACACACATGGCTGTGCTGCACCAGGACGAGCTCCCGAGCCGCCACCTGAGCGTGAGCGACTACGTGGCGCTGGGCCGCATTCCACATGGCTCGGATCGGGCGCGCGACGTGCACGCGGCCATCGTGCGCTTCGGCCTTGCGGCCCTGGCCGGGCGGCGCATGGACCAGCTTTCTGGCGGGCAGCGCCGCCTGGCAGCGCTTGCACGCGCGGTGGCGCAGGCGCCGCGGGTGCTGCTGCTCGATGAGCCGACCAACCACCTCGATCTACGCACTCGCATCGACGTGCTGGACAGCTTGGCAACGCTGGGCATCACGGTGGTGGCCGTCCTGCATGAGCTGAGCCTGGCGGCGCGCTTCGCGCAACGCGTGCTGGTGCTGCACCGGGGCCGCGCGGTGGCGCTGGATACGCCAGACGCCGCATTCAATCCCGACCTGGTCCGCCAGGTGTTTCGCATGAACGTGTGCCGCGCGCCAGCAGCCGGCGGTGCGCCTGCGCTGATTTTTGACGTGCCCGCCGATGGGCGGCCTTTCGACGTGCAGGAGGAGGGACTCCCGTGAACGCTGCTTTTTCAACCGCGCCAGCTCGCGCGCACGCCTGGCAGGTGGCGGCCGCCCTTGGCCTGGCGCTTGGCGGATGGCTGCCCGCGCCGCAGGCCCAGGCCCAGGCCCAGCCATTTCCGCTCACCGTGCAAAGCTGCGGACAGCCACTGCGCTTTGATGCGCCGCCTAAGCGCGCCGTCTTTCACGACAAGAACATGTTGGCGATGGCGCTGGCGCTGCAGTTGCAGCCCCAGATGGTCGGCGTCACGGGCCTGACGGGCTGGTACGGCGTCGGCCCGCAGCTGCAGCGCGCACTGGGTGACGTGCCAGAGCTCGCGCCCCGTGCGGCAAGCCTGGAAACCCTCCTGGCCGCGAGGCCGGACTTTTTCTTTGCAGGCTGGAGCTACGGCATGCACCCCGGTGGGCCCGTCACCCCCGACACCCTGGCGCGCGAGGGCGTCAAGACCCTGGTGCTGAGCGAGAGCTGCATCCGCGTCGACAAGAGCCGTCCGACCGCGTCGATGGCCTTGCTGTACGACGATTTCATCAAGCTGGGCGCGATCTTTGGCAAGCGCGAGCAGGCGCAAGGCCTGGTCAACAGCTGGAAAAAACGCGTGGCGGATCTGCCACCGCCGCCCGCTGGCGAGCCTGTGCGCGTATTCCTGTACGACTCGGGCGAGGGCAGCCCCACCACGGGCGGGCGCCATGCCATGCCTGAAGCGTTGATCACCGCGGCCGGCGGGCGCAACATCATGGACGACTTGGCAACCAGCTGGACCAGGACGTCCTGGGAGATCGTGGCCACGCGCAATCCCGAGTTGATCCTAATGCTGGGCTCACAAGGCGACCCCGATGCCGCGCGCCTGAAGAACTACTTGCGCACGCACCCGGTCATGCGGCGGTTGGAGGCCGTGAAAAGCGAGCGCTTTCTGGTGTTGCGCTACGAAGAGGTCACGCCCAGCCCGGCCAACATCGACGCCATCGAAAAGATCAACGCCGCCATTCGCGCCACGCGCGTGCCTGCCACGCGCGCATCCTCGGCCAACGTGCCCGCTGCCCATGCCCAGTGATCTCCAAAGCCCCGCAGTGCCCCTTCCACCGGCCTGCCCGCGCGCCCATGCGCTGGTGCTGGGCGCGTTGCTGCTCGCACTCGTGCTGCTGATGCTGGCGTCGATCGCCTTTGGCACGGCTGCCGTGCCATTCGATCAAGTGCCGCACTTGCTCTGGCGTGGCTGGGTCGAACGCGAAGCGTCGGATGGCGACATGCTGGCCCACATCCTGTTCGACCTGCGGCTGCCGCGCACGCTGATGGCGGCCAGCGTGGGCGCTGCCTTGGCGGTGACCGGGCTGCTGCTGCAGACCGTCAGCCACAACGGCCTGGCCGATCCCTATTTGTTCGGCCTGTCTTCCGGCGCAGCGGCCGGAGCCGTACTGGTCATCACCACCGTGGGCGACTTCATGGGCGTGTGGAGCCTGCCGCTGGCTGCGTTTGCCGGCGGCCTGGTTGCGGCGGGCGCGGTGATGCTGCTGATGCGCCGCCAGCGCGAGCACACGCCTGAGTACATGGTCCTGGCCGGGCTGGCGGTGTCGTTCATGTTCACCGCGGTGACGCATTTTCTGACGCTGATGGGCGACCAACGCGCTGCGCAATCGGTGCTGTTCTGGACTCTGGGCGGCTTTGGCGGCGCGCGCTGGGACAACCTGCCGATGGCGCTGGCGGGCGCAGCGCTGGCCGCCGGGTTTGCGGGCCTGCGCCATCGCCAGCTGGACGCGCTGCTGGCCGGCGATGCGGCGGCGCATAGCCTGGGCGTCAATCCTGACCGGCTCGGCCGGCAGGTGTTTGCCGTTACCGCGCTGGCCACTGCCAGCTGCGTGGCGGTGGCGGGTGTCATCGGCTTTGTCGGCCTGATGGCGCCGCACTTGGCCCGCGCGGTAGCGGGCGCATTGCATCGGCGCGCGCTGGGCGTTTGCGCATTGACGGGCGCCGTGTTGATGGTCCTGGGCGACTTGCTTTCCCGCCGCCTGCTGGCGCCGCAAGAGCTGCCTGTCGGGGTCTTGATCGCCCTGGTCGGTGCGGCTTTCGTGATCGGCCTGCTGTCCAGGCGCTGATGGCTCCAGCGCGCCCAGCGCCCTGAACTTCTCGATGCCAATTCCAATACTCGATGACCGCTGCAATCCGACCACCGCCAACTGACCACGCCTCCGTCGCCATCGTCCTCCTTGGGCGCGGCGGCGTGGCGGCCTCCACCACGGCGGAGCTGGCCGGGTTGGCGCAGCAACTTGCGGCCCAGTGGCCGGGCGTGCGGGTGCAGCCCGCCTTCGTCGATCGCTGGCAACCCGACCTGCCGACGGCGCTGGGCCTCTGCGCAGATGCGGACACCATCGTCATCCTGCCACTGATGCTGCCCGACGAGGCCGCGCTGCGCCGCTGGCTGCACAAGGTGGCCATGCGCTGGCGTGCTGGGCGCGACCAGAGCCCCACGCTGATCTTCGGCGAGCCCTTGGCGCAGGCTGTTGCCCTGCCCGAACTGCTGGCCGCGGCCGCCCGCCAGGCGCTGGATCTGCCCGACGTGGCGACCCTCGTCGATGAAGACTGGCGACACGACCCCAAGGGCTGGTCCAGCGTGCCGGAGCACACGCATCACGCGCTGTGGTGCATCGGGCCACGCTGCGCCGCAGCGGGCGCGGTGGCCCTCTGGCCCGTGCTGACCGGTGCGATCAACCAGAACCCCGCTTTGAAAAAACGTGTGCGGCCCCTGCAAACCAGTTGCCAGTACCCCTGCAACCACGGCCCGCTGATGATCGTCTACCCGGAAGGTGTCTGGTACGGGCCGCTGGGGCAAGCCGACATCGGCCGCGTCCTGGCGCAGCACGTGGCGCACCAGCAGGTGGTCCAAGCGCTGCGCGTGCATGGGCCGAAAGAAGTCACCAATTCCTGAAGTACCGCTTTTCCCACTCGAAGTCCGAATCATGAACACCTCCAAGATCCCCGCCACCATCGTCACCGGCTTCCTGGGCAGCGGCAAGACCACGCTGCTGCGCCACGTGCTGGCCAACGCGCAAGGCCGGCGCATCGCCGTCATCGTCAACGAGTTCGGCGAGCTCGGCATCGACGGTGACATCCTGAAAGCCTGCGGCATCGGCTGCGAGGACGAAGGGGGCGAAGGCGGCGAGCAGGCCGGCCAGCTGTACGAGCTGGCCAACGGCTGCATGTGCTGCACGGTGCAGGAGGAGTTCTTTCCCGTCATGCAGCAGCTGGCAGCACGCCGCCACGAGATCGACGCCGTGCTGATCGAAACCAGCGGCCTGGCTTTACCGAAGCCCCTGGTGCAGGCCTTCCAGTGGCCCGAGATCGCCGGCGCCTTCACGGTGGACGCCGTGGTCACCGTGGTGGACACGCCCGCCACCGCCGCCGGCCAGTTCGCCGCCCACCCCGAGGCGGTGGACGCCCAGCGCCGCGCCGACCCCAACCTGGACCACGAGTCGCCCCTGCACGAGCTGTTCGAAGACCAGCTCTCCGCGGCCGACCTGGTGGTGCTGAACAAGTGCGACCTGGTGGGCGCCGATGCCCTGGCGCAGGTCGAGGCCCTGGTGCGCGCCGAGCTGCCGCCCGAGGTCAAGGTGGTGCACGCCACCGAGGGCCGCCTGCCCCTGGACGTGCTGCTGGGCCTGCAGCGCGCCGCCGAGACCACCATCGACCAGCGCCCCAGCCACCATGACCACGACGAGGACCACGACCACGACGAGTTCGATTCCTTCGACGTGGCGCTGCCTCCGGTCGAGCGTGAGGCGCTGATCGCCGCGCTGCAGCAGCTGGTGGGCCGTCAGCCCATCCTGCGCATCAAGGGCTTCGCGGCCCTGCCGGGCAAGCCCATGCGCCTGTTGGTGCAGGGCGTGGGCGCGCGCTTCACGCACCACTTCGACCGCCCCTGGCGCGAGGGCGAGGAGCGGCGTACGCGGCTGGTGTTCATCGGCCAGGGCCTGGACGAGGCCGCGGTGCGCGCCGCGCTGGCGCCGCTCGCGGCGTGATTTGCTTCTATTTCGATAGCTGCTCGCCCTTTTCCACAGAGGCCTACAGGGGATTTTTACCATGCATCTGCTGAGCACCCGCCCCGGCGGCTTCGTCGAGGACGACAGCGCCGTCATCTGCCTGGAGCAAACCCCGGCCGACATCGTGGTGCTCAGCAGCGCCGACACCACGCTGTCGCTGCTGGCCGCCGCCCGCGCCCAGCTGGCGCAGACGGACCCGCACTTTCCCAGCCTGCGCCTGGCCAACCTGCTGCACCTGCGCGGCAACGCCTCGCTGGACCGCTACGCCGACGAGGTGCTGCGGCATGCCTGCGTGGTCATCGTCGATCACCTGGGCTCGGAATCCACCTGGCCCTACGGCATCCAGCAGCTGGCCGCGCTGGCGCGCCGGCACGGGCAGGCGCTGACGCTGTTCTCGGGCGACCTGACCGAAGACCCCGAACTGCTGGCGCGCGGCACCCTGCCCGCGGACACCGGCCGGCTGCTGTGGCGCTACCTGCGCGCCGGCGGCAGCGCCAACGCCCTGCAGTTTTTGCGCGCCGCCGCCTTCCACGGCATGGGCCACGGCGCCGAGCCCGAGCCCCCGCGCCCGCTGCCGCAGGTGGCGCTGCACGTGCCCGCCGCCTGGGCCGCTGCCCATGCCGATGCGCACGCCGATCCGCTGGCCGCCCTGCAGCGCGCCTGGCACCCCGGCGCGCCGGTGGTGGCGCTGGTGTTCTACCGCTCGCACTTGCTGGCGGGCAACACCGCCGTGTTCGACGACCTGGCGCTGGCGCTGCACGCGCGCGGGCTCAACGCGCTGCCGCTGGCGCTGGATTCGCTCAAGGACCCGCTGTGCCTGGCCACGCTGCGCCAGCTGTGCCAGCAGCACGCGGCGCAGCTGGTGCTCAACACCACCGCCTTCGCCGCGCTCGGCCATGAGGGCGGCGGCGCGCCGCAGCCGGCGCTGGCGGGCGACGCGCCGGTGCTGCAGGTCATCGTCAGCGGCGCAGACCGGGATGGCTGGCTGCAAGACAGCCAGGGCCTGCGCCCGCGCGACATCGCCATGCAGGTCGTGCTGCCGGAGATGGACGGGCGCATCGTCACCCGCGCCGTCAGCTTCAAGGCCGGCACCGAGCGCTGCCCCCACACCCAGGTGGACCTGGTGCGCTACCGCAGCGAGGGCGACCGCATCGACTTCGTGGCCGAGCTCAGCCAGCGCTGGTGCCGCCTGCGCCAGCTGCCCGCCGCCGACAAGCGCCTGGCGCTCATCCTGGCCAACTACCCCGGCAGCGAAGGCCGCATCGGCAGCGGCGTGGGGCTGGACACCCCCGCCTCGGTCATGCAGTTGCTGCACCTGCTGCGCCGCGAAGGCCATGACCTGGGCGACCCCGCCGACCTGCCAGCGGATGGCGACGCGCTGATGCGCCGCCTGACCGAGGGCATCGCCAACGACCCCGCGCAGTGGCCGCTGCGCCCGGCCTGGCAGAGCCTGGACCTGGCGCACTACCGCCAGCGCCTGGCCGCCCTGCCCCCGGGCCTGGCCGCCGCCATCGATGCGCGCTGGGGCCCGCCCGAGCAGGACCCGGCCCTGCGCCGCGGTCGCTTCATGGTCGCCGGGCTGCGCCTGGGCAAGGTCTTCGTGGGCATCCAGCCGGCGCGCGCCCTGGGCGCGCCGCAGGACTGGGCCAGCTACCACGACGCCGACCTGGTGCCCCCGCACGGCTACCTGGCGTTTTACTTCTGGCTGCAGGGTGCCTTCGGCGTGGACGCCGTGGCGCACGTGGGCAAGCACGGCAACCTGGAATGGCTGCCGGGCAAGAGCCTGGCGCTGTCGGCCAGCTGCTGGCCCGACGCCATCCTGGGCCCCCTGCCGCACCTGTACCCCTTCATCGTCAACGACCCCGGCGAGGGCGCGCAGGCCAAGCGGCGCACCCAGGCCGTCATCATCGACCACCTGATGCCGCCGCTCACCCGCGCGGAGAACCACGGCCCCATGCAGGAGCTGGAGCGCCTGGTCGACGAGTTCTACGACGCGCTGCTGGTGGACGGGCGCCGCGCCACCCTCCTGCGCCAGCAGATCCTCGCGATGGTGCGCCAGCAGCAGCTGGCCGGCGAGCTGGGCCTGGAGGGCGCGCTGGCGCAGGGCCAGGACGACGCCGTGCTCGAACGCATCGACGCCTACCTGTGCGAGCTGAAGGAAACGCAGATCCGTGACGGCCTGCACATCTTCGGCGCCAGGCCCACCGGGCGCCAGCGCCAGGACACGCTGCTGGCCCTGGCCCGCTACGCCAGCGCCGACGGCGCCCCAGGCCTGATCTCCGCCCTGGCCGCCGACCTGCTGGGGGACGGCACCGACCCCTTCGCGCCCGCCAGCGCCGAGCCCTTCACCGGCGCACGGCCCGCCCTGCTGCAGGACGTGAGCGATGCGCCCTGGCGCCACTGGGGCGACACGCGCGAGCGGCTGGAGCTGCTGGCCGCGCAGCTGCTGGCCCGGCGCCTGGAGCCGCAAGCTGAAGAAAATGATAGCTGCTCGCGCTTGTCCAGCAAGGGTTTGAGCCCGATTTCACTGAAAAACACCGACGCCGCGCTGGACCGCGTGCTGCAGGTGCTGGCCCCGCGCCTGGACGCCTGCGGCAGCCAGGAGCTGCATCAGTTCAGCCAGGCGCTGCGCGGGCGCTTCGTGCCGCCAGGGCCCAGCGGCTCGCCCTCGCGCGGGCGGCCCGACGTGCTGCCCACGGGGCGCAACTTCTACACCGTGGACACCCGCGCCATCCCCACGCAGACCGCCTGGGCCCTGGGCGAACGCGCCGCACGCCAGCTCATCGAGCGCCACCTGCAGGAGCACGGCGAATACCCGCGCAGCCTGGGCCTGTCCGTGTGGGGCACGGCCACCATGCGCACCGGCGGCGACGACATCGCCCAGGCGCTGGCGCTGATCGGCGTGCGCCCGCGCTGGGCGCCGGGCAGCCAGCGCGTGGTGGACTTCGAGGTCATCCCGCGCGTGGGCCTGCACCGCCCGCGGGTGGACGTGACGCTGCGCATCTCCGGCCTGTTCCGCGACGCCTTTCCGGTCACCGTGCAGCTGTTCGACGCTGCCGTGCAGGCGGTGGCCGAGCAGGACGGCGAGGACGAGGACGACAACCCCATCCGCGCGCGCATCCTGCACGACGCCGCCGCGCTGCAGGCCGGCGGCATGGCGGCCGAGCAGGCACGCCGGCGCGCCGGCTGGCGCGTGTTCGGCAGCCGCCCGGGCCACTACGGCAGCGGCCTGGAGCTGCTCATGCAGCACGGCCAGTGGCAGGACGATGCCGACCTGGGCAGCGCCTGGCTGGCCGCCAGCGGCTACGCCTACGGCCAGGCCGACGACGGCAGCGCCGCCGCCGACGTGCTGCCCCTGCGACTGGCTGGCATGGACGCCGTGCTGCACAACCAGGACAGCCGCGAGCACGACATCCTGGACTCCAGCGACTACTACCTGTTCCAGGGCGGCATGGCCGCCAGCGTGCGCCACCTGTCGGGGCGCCAGCCGGCGCTGTACCACGGCGACCACGGCAACCCCGAGCAGCCCCGCGTGCGCGCTCTGCAGGAAGAGATCGGCCGCGTGGTGCGCGCGCGCATGGTCAACCCCAAGTGGATCGCCGGCGCCATGCGCCACGGCTACAAGGGCGCCTTCGAGATGGCCGCCAGCGTGGACTACCTGTTCGGCTTCGACGCCACGGCGCGCGTGGTGGGCGACCACCACTACGCCTTGGTGGCCGACGCCTACGCGCTGGACGAGCGCGTGCGCGCCTTCTTCGAACAGCACAACCCCCAGGCGCTGGCCGACATCCTGGCGCGCCTGCGCGAAGCCATGGCCCGCGGGCTGTGGCAGCAGCCGGGCGACTACGCGCCGCGCCTGCACGAGCTGGCGCTGGCGCACGACGAGGGCATGGAGCGCTGATGCACTCCCCCGCACTACATTATTGATAGCTGATGGCGCTTTCCCCATAAGGCCTGGAACGTGATTTCATCCCAAAACGACGCCCCCGCCGGGCTGCCCCCGCCCTTCCCGTTTGCGGCCATCGCCGGGCAGCCGCAGCTCACCCAGGCGCTGCTGCTGGCCGCCATCGACCCGGCCATCGGCGGCGTGCTGATCGAAGGCCCGCGCGGCACCGCCAAGTCCACCGCCGCGAGGGCACTGGCGCAGCTGCTGGCGCCGGCGCCCTTCGTCACCGTACCGCTGGGCGCGTCGCTGGAGAGCGTCAGCGGCACGCTGGATCTGCAGCAGGCCCTGGCCGGGCACGCCGTGCGCTTTGCCCCGGGCCTGCTGGCGCGTGCCCACGGCGGCGTGCTCTACGTGGACGAGATCAACCTGTTGCCCGATGCCCTGGTGGACGTGCTGCTGGACGCCGCCGCCAGCGGCCTGAACGTGGTCGAGCGCGACGGCATCTCGCACCAGCACGCGGCGCGCTTCGTGCTGGTGGGGACCATGAACCCCGAGGAAGGCGAGCTGCGCCCCCAGTTGCTGGACCGCCTGGGCCTGGCCGTGCGGCTGGACAACGTGCTGGGCGCCGCCCAGCGCCAGGCTATCGTGCGCGCACGCCTGGCGTTCGACGCCGACCCGCAGGCCTTTGCCGCGCGCCATGCCGCCGCCCAGCAGCAGTTGGCCGCGCAGCTGGCCGCCGCTCGCGCGCGGCTGCAGGACGCGGCCGCCCTGCCCTGGAGCGACGCCGTGCACGACGCCGTCAGCCAACACTGCCTGGCCGCTCGCGTGGACGGCCTGCGCGCCGACCTCGTGCTGCTGCGCGCCGCTCGCGCCCTGGCCGCCTGGGAAGGCGCCGCCGCCGTCACGCCCGGGCACGTGGAGCAGGTCGCAGACATGGTGCTGCGCCACCGCCGCCATCCCGACGCACCGCCGCCGTCCCCCGCGGCCGCGCAACCGCCGCCACCGCCTGCGAATGGCGACCAGGCGCAGGACACGGGCGTCGCGCCCGGCGAAACGGGGGCGGACGAATGGGGCGCGCTGTCCCCTGAGCCGGTTCCCATGGCCAGCGCCAAGCCGCTGGTGCCCCTGCGCGGGCTGCTGCCAAAAAAAGCCTGAGCCCCCCGTCCGCGCTGGCAGGTCGCCACGCGGCCGGCGGGGCTGCCCTCACCCCCGGGCTGCGCGCCGGCGCCGCGGCAGCGCCCGCGCAGGCCGGCATCGACTGGCCGCGCACGCTGGCCGCCCGCGGCGCGCAGGGTCTGCAGCCGCAGCACCTGCGCCTGACCCCGCGCGCGGCGCAGGCGCAGGCGCTGCACTGCTTCGTGCTGGACTGCTCGGCCTCCATGCGCACCAGCGGCCAGCTGGCCCGCGCCAAGGGCGCGGTGCACCTCTTGATGCAGCAGGCCGGCCGCTGGCGCGACCAGGTGGCGCTGGTGGTGCTGGACGGCACCGGCGCCCACCTGGCCCTGGCCCCCCAGCGCGCCCTGGCGCAGGGCTTTGCGGGCGCCCTGGCGCCCCTGCCGGGCGGGGGCGGCACGCCGCTGGCCGCCGCCCTGCAACTGGCCGACGGCGTGCTTGCGCGCCACTCCCGCGGCGCGCGCTGGCTGTGGCTGCTGACCGACGGGCGCACCCGTGCCAGCCCGCCGCGCCCGGCGCACGCCCAGCAGCTGCACGTCATTGACTTCGAGACTGCCCGCCCCCCGCTGGGCCGCGCCCAGGCCCTGGCGGCGCTGTGGCAAGCCGGCTACTGGCCGGCTAGGGCGCTGTGGCAGTAAGGAGAGGCGCGCCCGCGCGTCAGGGCGACGGCAGGGCCTGCAGGCAGTGCAGGATCTGCTGCGCCGCCTCATCGATGCGCGGACCGGCGCGCAGCAGCACGTCCAGCTGCGCCGCGGGCAGCACGCACACGCGCTGCTCGCGCACGGCGCGCATGGCATGCCAGCCGGGGCGCGTGGCCGGCGCCGGGCTGGTAGCCGCCACGATCAGCACGTCCGGGTCGGCGCGCAGCACGAACTCGGGCGAGACCTTCGGAAACGGCCCCAGCCGCGCCGGCACCACGTTGGCCAGGCCCAGGCGCGCCAGCGTCTCGCCGATGAACGACTCCTCGCTGGCGGCGGCCTTGCCGCCGTGCAGCTCAAGATAGACGCGCCGGCCGCGCCAGGCCGGCGGCAGCTGCGCGCGCAGCGCCTGCAGCCGCGCGTCGATGCGCTGCCACTGCGCCTCGCCGGCGCCGGGCCGGCCCACGGCGCGGGCCACGATCTCCAGATTGGCGCGGATGTCGGCGTGGCTTTTCGCCTCCAGCACCAGCACCTGCAGGCCCAGCGACTGCAGCCGCTCGGCGGCGCGGCTGCGCGGGCCCAGCAGCACCAGGTCGGGGCGCAGGGCGACGATGGCCTCCACGTCGGCGTCTGCCAGGCCGCCCACGCGCGGCAGTGCGCGCACGCGCTCGGGCCAGTCGGAGTAGCGGTCGATGCCCAGCAGCCGCTCGCACGCGCCCAGCACACACACGGCTTCGGTCAGCGAGGGCTGCAGCGCCACGATGGCCGGCGCCGGCGCGGCCCCTGGCGCCGCCGTGGACCACATCGAGGACGCCGCCGCTGCGGCGCCCAGAACCCAGGAAGAGCGTCGGGACACGCGAAAGACCTTTGCCGAAAAAATGGGGGAGACTTGGGCCCGGCTGGCGCCTTGGCGGCGCCAGTGCGGGCAATTTCGACATTCTGGCTATAATTGCCGGCTTTGCGAAAAACGGGCGCGCCTTTTTCAGGCCCGCCGCCAGTATTTGCAGCCGGGTTACCGCCACCCGTTCCAACTGGCGAGGTGAGGCTGCGGGCCAGCAGGGCCGGCAGCCGTGAACGATCGGAGTGTCCTTTCATGGCACGCGTATGTGAAGTAACGGGCAAGAAGCCCATGACCGGGAACAACGTTTCCCACGCCAACAACAAGACCAAGCGCCGCTTCCTGCCCAACCTGCAGTACCGCCGCTTCTGGGTGGAGAGCGAAAACCGCTGGGTGCGCCTGCGCGTTTCCAGCGCTGCCCTGCGCCTGATCGACAAGAACGGCATCGAATCCGTGCTCGCAGACATGCGTGCCCGCGGCCAAGCCTGATTCACTGAAGGAGAAACACCATGGCTGCTAAAGGCGGACGCGAAAAGATCAAGCTGGTGTCGACGGCTGACACCGGTCACTTCTACACCACTACCAAGAACAAGAAGACGATGCCCGAGAAGATGAGCATCATCAAGTTCGACCCCAAGGCTCGCAAGCACGTCGAGTACAAGGAAGCCAAGCTGAAGTAATTCGGCTTCGCAAGAAGAAAAAGAAAACCGCCACGGCGCCTGTCGCCCTGGCGGTTTTTTCATGGGCGCGCCTCAGCGGCGGCCGCCCGCGCTGCTGCCCCTCACTTGCGCTGCCAGACGGCGGCGAAGAAACCGTCCGTGCCGTGCAGGTGCGGCCACAGGCGCATGAAGCGCCCGCCGCTGTCGCCCCCGCTGCACAGGCTGGCGGCCTGCTCGACCTTCAGGCCGGCCAGCAGCTCGGCCGCCTGCAGCGGCACGAAGTCGGCGTGCGCCTGGCCGAAGGCCTCGGCGACGGCCTCGTTTTCTGCAGGAAGCAGGCTGCACGTGGCATACACCAGCCGACCGCCGGGCTTCACCAGCCGCGCCGCGCTGTCCAGGATGGCCGTCTGCAGCTTGGCCAGCTCGGCCACGGCGGCGGGCGACTGCCGCCACTTCAGGTGCGGGCTGCGGCGCAGCGTGCCCAGGCCGGAGCACGGCGCATCCACCAGCACGCGGTCCATCTTGCCGGCCAGGCGCTTGATGCGTTCGTCGCGCTCGTGGGCGATGGCCACCGGATGCACATTGGACAGGCCGCTGCGCGCCAGCCGGGGCTTGAGGCCCTCCAGCCGGTGGGCTGACACGTCGAAGGCGTATAGCCGCCCGGTGTTGCGCATGGCCGCGCCGATGGCCAGCGTCTTGCCGCCGGCGCCGGCGCAAAAGTCCGCCACCATCTCGCCGCGCTTGGCGTCCAGCAGCAGGGCCAGCAGCTGCGAGCCCTCGTCCTGCACCTCGACGGCGCCGCTGGCAAACGCCGGCACCCGGCCCAGCGCCGGCTTGCCGCGCACGCGCAGGCCCCAGGGCGAGTACGGCGACGCTTCCGTTTCGATAGCTGCCTGCGCAAGCTCCTTGCGGGTTTGCTCGCGTTTTGCCTTCAAGATATTGACCCGCAGGTCAAGCGGCGCGCTGGTGCCCAGGCTGGCGGCCAGAGCCCAGAAGCCCTCCTCGCCCAGCTGCTCCTTGAGCGGCGCGACCAGCCACTCGGGCAGGTTGTGGCGGTGCGGCGCCAGCAGGTCCTCCTGCTGCACGGCGTCGCACTGCGCCAGCCACTGGCGCTCGGGCTCGGAGAGGGCGCTGTTCAAAAAATCGCGCGGGCCGCGCACGGCCTGCGGGTCGGCAGCGCGGGCCTGCTCGTCCTGCACCAGGGCAAAGCCCAGGATGGCCAGGCGCCGCTCGCGCGCTCCGCTGCCGGAGCGGGCCAGCTGCTCCAGCAGAAGCTTCTTGCGCAGCACGGCGTAGGTCACGTCGGCCAGAGTGGCGCGCTCGCGGGGGCCGAGCTGGCGGTGCTCGCGGAAATAGCGTGCCACCACCGCGTCGGCCGGGTGTTCAAAGGTCAGCACCTGCGCGAGCAGCTCGGCACAGGCCTCCAGAAGGGCTTTGGGATGCATGGGGCGATTGTCCCATTGCCGCCTATGGCCTCGCCTGTGCGTTGCGGCGTCCTGTGCCCATGCGGCGCAGCTGGCGGAATTTCAAGTAAAAATAGGCTCAAGCGCTGGCCCAGCAAGCGCCGGAAGCTCCTTTTTCAGGAGCAGTTGCCCGGCTGTGATAAGCGCTCCCCGCCCTGCGGCGCCGCACTCCATTGTCCTACCGCGCCTGCGCGGGCCGCGCGCTACGGTGCAAGGGCAAGCCAACCCCGCACATCGGACATAAGGAGAGCACCATGGACTATCTGCTGCAAGGCATGTTTGGCGAAAAGTCGCTGACCAAGGTCGTGGCCCTGTTTCCCGACCAGGCCGGTGCCGAAGCCATGATCGGCCGCCTGCTACGCCTGCCCGGCATGGAGCCGAGCCAGGTGCGCCTGCTCAGCCGCCAGGACCTGCGGACCCACCGTGCCGACCTCTTCGGCCGCAAGATGGAGCCCGAGCAGCGCGGCATCTTCCACACCGCCTTTCGTGCCCACCTGGTGACGGGCTTTGCCGGTTTTGCGCTGGGGCTGGTGCTGTACGCCTACCTCATGTCCACCGGCCACCCCATGATGACCAGCAGCCCGCTGCTGGCCTTCATCGCCATCGTGGGTTTTGCCACCACCTTCGGGCTGCTTGTGGGCGGGCTGATCACCCTGCGCCCGGACCACGTGCGCGTGATCGCCAAGACACGCTCGGCTCTGCGCGCCGGGCAGTGGGCGCTGGTGGTGCACCCCACGGATTCGCACCAGACGCAGCTGGCGCAGGAGCTGTTGGAGGGCAACGGCGCCAGCACCGTGATGCGCACGCTTTAAGACCAAAACGGGCTCCAGCGCCCGTCCAGTCTGCGCTAGCAGCTATTGATTGCGTAGCAGATGCGCCAGCACGGCGCGCGGATAGATGACGTGCTCCTGCGTCAACACCCGCACTGCCAAAGCCTGGGCCGTGTCGCCTGGGAGCACTGGCACTACGGCCTGGTCCAGGATGGGGCCCACGTCCAGTTCGGCCGTCACCTCGTGCACCGTGCAGCCGGCGAAGCGGCAGCCCGCATCGATGGCGCGCTGGTGCGTGTCCAGCCCGGTGAATGCCGGCAGCAGCGACGGATGGATGTTGAGCAGCCGCCCGGCGAAGCGCTCGACAAAAGCTGGCGTCAGGATGCGCATGAAGCCGGCCAGCACCACCAGGGCCGGATCATGGGCGACGATGGCCTGCGCCAGCGCGGCGTCGAACGCCTCGCGCGAGGGGTAGGTCTTGTGGTCCAGCACCTCGGTGGCGATGCCCTGCTCGCGGGCGAAGGCCAGGCCGGCGGCGTCCTGCCGGTTGCTCAGCACGGCGGCCACGCGGATGCCGTGGCGGCCCGCCCAGTCCTGCTGGCGCGCCGCGCGCACGATGGCCGCCATGTTGGAGCCGCCGCCCGAGATCAGAATCACGATGTTTTTGCTCATTGGCGCGGATTATCCGTGCCGCTTGCCTGCCCTATAGCCATGCCATTCGACACCCGCACCCAGCCCCTCACGCACGCCCAGGCCCGCGTTCTGGCCACCCTGATGGAGAAGTCGCGCACCGTGCCCGACAGCTACCCGCTCACCCTGAACAGCCTGCTGGCCGGCTGCAACCAAAAGAGCAGCCGCGACCCGGTCATGCAGCTGGACGAGGCCGCTGCCGCCCAGGCCCTGGACGAGCTGCGCCAGCGCGCCCTGGTAGTGGAGATCGGCGGCGCCCGCGTGGCCCGTTGGGAGCACAACTTCGCCCGCGGCGCGGGCGTGCCCGACCAGGCTGCCGTGCTGCTGGCGCTGCTGATGCTGCGCGGCCCGCAGACGGCCGGCGAGCTGCGCATCAACGCCGAGCGCTGGCACCGCTTTGCCGACATTTCCTCGGTCGAGGCCTTCCTGGAGGAGCTGGCCGAGCGCAGCGACGAGCGCGGCGGCCCCCTGGCCGTGCAGCTGCCACGCGCCCCCGGAGCGCGGGAGAGCCGCTGGGTGCACCTGCTGTGCGGGCCGGTGGACGTGCAGGCGCTGCAGGCGGCTCAGCCGCAGACGGCCGCGCCCGCCAGCAGCGCCCTGCAGTCGCGCGTGGACGCGTTGGAGGCCGAGGTGGCCGCGCTGCGCGCCATGGTCGAGCAGCTGCGCGCCGACCTGGGGCTGGAGGCGCAGCCCCCCGCCTGACATTCGCCGGGCACATGCCTGGCGCGGCCATGTCGCGGCCTGGACAGTGCAAAAGCGAACGCCCGTGCTACAAACTGCGCTTCGTTAGGAGACACGCATGGACCTCGCATTCACCCCTGAAGAACAGGCCTTCCGCGCAGAGGTGCGCGAGTGGGTCCGCAGCCACCTACCCCCGGAGCTCGCGCACAAGGTGCACAACGCCCTGCGCCTGACGCGCGAAGACATGCAGGGCTGGGCCAAGATTTTGGGCAAGAAGGGCTGGCTTGGCTACGCATGGCCCAAGCAGTTCGGCGGCCCGGGCTGGAACGCGGTGCAAAAGCACCTGTTCGAAGAAGAATGCGCCCTGGCCGGCGCGCCGCGCATCATCCCCTTCGGGCCCGTGATGGTGGCGCCAGTGATCATGGCCTTCGGCTCGCCCGAGCAGCAAAAGCGCTTCCTGCCCGGCATCGCCAGCGGCGAAGTCTGGTGGAGCCAGGGCTACAGCGAGCCCGGCGCAGGATCGGACCTGGCCAGCCTGAAGACCCGCGCCGAGCGCGTGGGCGACAAGTACATCGTCAACGGCCAGAAGACCTGGACCACGCTGGGCCAGTACGGCGACTGGATGTTCAACCTGGTGCGCACCAGCACCGAGGGCAAGCCGCAGACGGGCATCTCCTTCCTGCTGCTGGACATGAAGTCGCCCGGCGTCACCGTGCGGCCCATCAAGCTGCTGGACGGCGAGTGCGAGGTCAACGAGGTGTTCTTCGACAACGTCGAAGTGCCCGCCGACCAGCTCATCGGCGAGGAGAACAAGGGCTGGACGTATGCCAAGCACCTGCTCAGCCACGAGCGCACCAACATCGCCGACGTGAACCGCAGCAAGCGCGAGCTGGAGCGCCTCAAGCGCATCGCCAAAGCCGAAGGCGTGTGGGACGACCTGCGCTTTCGCGACCAGATCGCGCTGCTGGAAGTGGACATCGTGGCGCTGGAGATGCTGGTGCTGCGCGTGCTCTCGGCCGAGAAGAGCGGCAAGAACTCGCTGGACATCGCCGGCCTGCTCAAGATCAAGGGCAGCGAGATCCAGCAGCGCTACTCCGAGCTGATGATGCTGGCCGCCGGACCGTTCAGCCTGCCCTTCATCGAAGAGGCCATGGAGGCCGGCTGGCAGGGCGACTTCCCCGGCGGGGCCGTGGCCAACGCGCCGCTGGCGTCCAGCTACTTCAACCTGCGCAAGACAACCATCTACGGCGGCAGCAACGAAGTGCAGCGCAACATCGTCGCCCAAACCGTGCTGGGCTAAGGAGGCAAAGAACATGGACTTCGACTTTTCCGACGACCAGCAGCAGCTGCGCGACGCCGTTCGCCGCTGGGTGGACAAGGGCTACACCTTCGAGCGCCGCCGCGCCATTGCCAAAGCCGGCGGCTTCGACCGCGCCGCCTACGGCGAGTTGGCCGAGCTGGGCCTCACCGCCCTGACCGTGCCCGAGGCCCATGGCGGCCTGGGCCAGGGCCCCGTGGACGCCATGGTGGCGCTGGAGGAGCTGGGCCGCGGCATCGTCATGGAGCCGCTTGCCCAGGCCTTCATCGCCACCCGCGTGCTGGCCGACCACGCCCCCGAGGCCCTGCAAAGCGAGTGGCTGCCACGCATCGCCAGCGGCGAGGCCCTGGTGGTGCTGGCCCACCAGGAGCGCAAGGCCCGCTACCGCCTGGACGCGTGCGAGGCGAAAGCGGCGCAAACCCAATCCGGGCATGCGGTGACAGCTACGAAAAGCATAGTACTCGCCGGTGACCAGGCGGACGCCTTCATCGTCCCAGCCCAGCTGGAGGGGCGCATCGCCCTGTTCCTGGTCGAGCGCGACGCCGCCGGCGTGGCCGCCGCCGGTTACGCCACCCAGGACGGCAGCCGCGCCGCCGAGGTGACCCTCAAGGACACGCCCGCCACCCTCATCACCACCGACGGCCTGGCCGCGCTGGAGCTGGCCGCCGACGTCGGCATCGCCAGCACCTGCGCCTACGCCGTGGGGGCCATGGAGCGCACGCTGCAGCTGACGGCCGAATACCTGAACCAGCGCAAGCAGTTCGGCGTGCCGATCGCCAGCTTCCAGGCCCTGCGCCACCGCGCGGCCGACATGAAGATGCAGCTGGAACTGGCCCGCTCCATGAGCTACTACGCCAGCCTGAAACTGGGCGAGGCCCCCGACGAGCGCCGCCGCGCCCTGTCGCGCGCCAAGGTGCAACTGGGCCAGTCGATGCGCTTCGTGGGGCAGCAGTCGGTGCAGCTGCACGGCGGCATCGGCGTGACGGACGAGTACGCCGGCAGCCACTACTTCAAGGCGCTGACGCAGCTGGAGATGTGCTGGGGGGATACGCTGCACCACCTGGGCGAGGTGTCGGGGAGGATGCAGGAGACGGCGGGAGTGTTTGCCTGAAGGCGCAGACCTGTCCGGTAACAACCAAAAAGCCCCGTCGGCGTTGCGCCGACGGGGCTTTTTCAAGGGACGATGAAGGCTTGCGGTCACGCTTCAATGCGCGTGCCCGTCGCTTTCATGTTGGTGCGTCTGGGCACGCTGGCGGTCGTCCACCACGTTCACCGTGACGCCATTGGGCAGCACCATGTCTCCGGGGCGCTGCCCCGGTTGGCAGGCGCCCAGCCAACGCCCTTCGAACAGCATACGGCCGGTGTTGTGGAGCGGGGTCTGGGAGTACTGGACGCTGAACGCCCCGCTGTAGGCCGACTGCAGGTCTCCGCGCAGTTCCACCTGCGCCTCCACCCGGTTGTCGTGCACGTAGCACACGGTGGCGATGTCGTATCCCGCCACCGCCTTGCCCGACCGGAGGGGGGTCACCTGGGTCTTGTGGCAGTCTTCCTGGGCCGGCACCACGGCCAGCAGCATGACTGCCTCGGCATCGGCGCTGGTGCACATCTGCACTGTCTGGGGCCGCCGGGGCGCCTGGCCCGAGCGGCGCAGCATCAAATCAGCGGGGCGCACCGTCACCTCCCACAGGCCGCTCTTGCGCGCGGGCAAGGGGAAGGATTTCTGGGCCGGATGGCGCGGCGCGGCCGGGATCTCGCGCGCGAGGGGCTGGGCTCCGGGCCAAGCCAGACACAGGGCCAGCGCCCATGGGCCGTAGTGCCACCGTGCTTTCATGATGCTCCAAAAATAATAGCTGCCCGCGCTTGCTGTACAAGCCCTAGAGGCAATTTTAATAAAAAAGCCAGCGGCGTTGCTGCACCGCTGGCTCGTGGTTCGTGTGCCGCAGGCGGTGGCCCGCGGCGCGGCCCGGATCAGCGCATGCGGCGGCGGTGCATGCCCACCATGAACAGCCCCATCAGGGCCGACAGGAGGGCCAGGCCCCACTGGCTCAGCGTCGGGATGCTGGCCGGCGCCACGGGCGCGGGCGGCAGTGCGGCAAAGCTGAAGACCACGGCACAGTTCGCCGTCACGTTCGGCACGGTGTAGGTCGTGCCGGCCGCATCGAAGCTGCCGGCCGGGCAGGTGCTGGCGGGGTCCACGGTGCCGGGACGGCTGAGCGTGAAGACCGCCGTACCGCCACCCGTCACCGACTGCGTGCTGCCCATGGTGATCGTGCCGGGGCCCGCCGACGTGGGGCTCACGCTGGCAGTCACCGTGTAGGCAGCGGCGAAGCTGAAGTCGACGTTGCAGTCGGCGGCGACCGCGGCCACCGTGTACTCGGTCCTGTCGGCGTTCCAGGTGCCTGCCGGGCAGGAGCCCGTGACGGGGCCCGGCGCGTAGCCGGAATTGGCCACCAGCTTCCACGTCGCCGATCCGCCCGGCTGCACGGTCTTGGCGCCGCCGATGACCGACCCGTTGGAAGGTGCATTGGGCGTTGCGGTGACCACGCCCGCGGCGTTGGTGAAGGTGATGTCCACCGTGCAGCTGGCGTTCACGGCACCGGTCGTGTAGGTGTTGCCCACGTAGCTGCCGGCAGGGCAACTGCCGCCGAAGACCGGGGCGTAGCCACTGCTGGGCACGACCGTGATCGCGGTGGTGGCGCCGGGGGCCACGGGCACCGTCGTGCCGGTGCCCGGCGTCGCCGTGCCGCCGGCGCCCACGGTGATGCCGACGTCCACGGGCGTGGAGAACGTGGCGGTCACGCTGCGCGCCTGGGTCATGGTCACCAGGCAGGGCTGGGCCGTGCCGGAGCAGACGCCGCCCGTCCAGCCGGAGAAGATCGACCCGGACGGGGCGTTCGCGTACAGCGCCACCTGGGAGCCCTGCGGGAACTGCTTGGAATCGGCGCAGGACGCGCCCGTCTTGTCGCACACGATGCCGGGCAGCACGGAAGTCACCTTGCCTTGGCCGCTGCCCGTGGCGCTGACGTTCAGGGTTTGCAGCGCGGCGCCGGCGCTCAGCGTCTGCGCGCCCGTGTTGTTGCTGGCGTCGGGGTCGACCGTGGTGTTGTCGGTGGACGGCAGGGCCAGGCTCACCGGGTAGGTGATCAGCCGGGCCCCGCTGGCGCACGCGTCCACGGTGGCGTTGACCGTGTAGACCAGCTTGTCGCCCGCCGCCCACGCGGTGGTCGTCGTCGCGCTGATGGACCCCGTGCCGCTGGCGGCGGGACAGGCCAGGGTGGAGCCGGTCGCGGAACAGGTCCAGCTGCCGGGCGTCAGCCCCGCGGGTACCGTGTTGTCGATCACCACGCGTGCGGGCGCCTCATCGGGGCCGTTGTTCTCCAGCGTCACCGTGTACGCCGTCGGCGCGCCGCAGGACAGCGACGAGGCCGCGTTGGTCACGGTGGCCTTCAGGTCGGCCAAGCGCAGGTTGGTCAGGTTGGTCTTGACCAGCGGGCCCAGCAGCGGCTGCGAGCTGGCCGACTGGATGTAGTAGTTGCCATGGTTGAGCGTTGGCCCCCGGGCGTCGCTCGGCACGATCCACTTCAGTTGCAGGTCGCCCACGCTCCCGGGGTTGAGGGTGCCTACCTCACAGGTCACGATGTCGATGGAACCCAGCGATTTGTCGGCGTGCGGCCCGGGCTGCTCGGCAACCGTGCAACCGTTGGGCAGCGCGGACTTATCCACCCTCAGATTCTGCTGAGGGGTGGTCTGTGTGCCGCCGCTGCTGCGCACGTCCTGGTCCTGCGGCGAGCGGATGATGACCTGGGAGCCAGGCATGGGCGCATCGCCGCCGTTGCTGTAGTGGTAGTTGTAGGTGACGGTCCGCTGGGTTACCGGGCTAGCATCCGAGGGAACCGCGTACTGCGGGCCCGTGGCCGACACGAAAGGCCCCGGCAGCGTGGTCAGGCCCTGGCCCGAGTCGGCGTAGACCAGCGCGCCATGGCCTCCCTGGCCGCAACCGCCGCTGACGATGATGACTTCCACATCGTCGCCAATGTCCAGCACCCCTTGGCCCGGGGCGATGTCGATGGCCTGCCAGCTGGTGAACTGGTAGCTGCCAACGGATTGCCATGCCACGCCGGTCTGGTTGGCAAAGTTGAAGGTATGGAAGAGCTGGGTTCCTTTCGTGCGGTTCTTGACCTCCACGAAGAAGTAGGGCTGCTGGTCCGCGGGGTGGTTGGGCGCCTCCAACACGGGGGCGACGGCGAAACGCACGTGCACCTTGCCGTCGGCAGGGTCCACGTCCCCCACCTTCATGGTGGCAGTCTGCCGAATGGAGGCGCCGCGGTAGTTGCTGACCCCATCACCGACCCGGGCGCTCTTGTCGCCGAACAGCGGCGTCTTCAGCACTCCATTGGTATTGGATGCCGAGGTCGTGCCAACCACCGTCGATACGCTGGGGGACAAAGCGGTCCATGGAGTCGTCCCCAGGTCTTCGAACTTGGTGGGCGGAAATGCGGGAATGTGGGTCGCCACCTCTAAAGCATCGACCGTCCAGCCCGCGAAGTCCGATTCGAAGCTGCCGTTCTGGAATTCGGCGTGGGCCAGGGGGGCGGCCAGCAGCGTGGCGGCCAGGCCTGCCCCGGCCGCGCTGCGCAGTCCCCGGGGCTGCAGCCACCTGCGGCCCGCGGCCTGCAGGCGCTGCAGTGCGCTCAAGATGTTCATGAATACTCCTGTATGTCTCTGCGAACGAAATAACAACGATGGACGGGCTTTGGTGCCCACAGGGCGGCCCGAGGGTGGAACACGGACCCGTTCAGGGGATGAAAACCAGGCCTTTGCCGAACACGGCGCGCACTGGCAACGCCATGCCCGTACCGTCCAATGTTTTGCGGCGCAGCCGGGTGAGCTGCGACTCGATGCGGTGAAAACCGTCCTCCACGTCCCCCGCCCCCAGGACCTGCACCAGGTGCTGCTTGGTGACCAGGCCGCCCTGGGCGGCAATCAGCAGCCCCAACAGGTCCAGTTCGCGTGTGGTGAGTTCGACAGAACGCTGGTTCGGGGCCACGAGCCGGGCGCTACCGGCATCCAGCCGCCAGCGTGCCAGCGCGCCGCTGTCCGTATCCCGGGGAGAGGTCCGGCGCAGCTGTGAGCGGATGCCGGCCACCAGTTCGTGCAGGTCGGTGGGCTTGACGAAGTACTGCAGTGCGCCCGCATCCAGGCCGGCAATGCGGCTTTCCAGGTCACCCCGTGCCGTCAACACCACTACAGGAATGTTCTGGGCCGTCAGCCGCCTGACCAGGCTCAGGCCATCCTCGCCGGGCAGGCCCAGGTCCACGACGACCAGGTCAGCACGCTCGCGCAACAGGCGCACGTAGAAGTCCTCCGCCGACTCGGCGGCCCAGCAGTTCAGTCCGGCCTTGTTCAGGAAGCGGCAGACGTTCGTGCGGATATCCTCATCGTCCTCAACGACCGCGACCGTTTGTCCAACTTCGGGAACAGAGATATGCATAGGTTGAAACTGTAGAGAAGTTGATTTTGATCACACTTGCTTACCAACGCCATGCACAAAAACTCACAAAAACACACATTTTGGCGGCTGGCGAGTTGGCTCTTGCTCCTGGTAGGGATAGCTGTTCTTCTGACTGGCCTCTCTGCACTGCTCTCCCCGCCCGCCACGGGACTTCGGTTGGGGACGGAGGTGCCTGTACAGGTGTTGGTGGACCGTGACAGACGATTCACGATTGATGAGGTGGCGGCGCTGCCCGATGCTGCGTTTACCCCTTTGGCGGGGCCGCTGAACGCCGGATATACAAAGGCGACCTATTGGCTCCGGGCAGATGTGTCCGCAGTTGCAGCCTCACCTGTCGGCTCTCTATGGCTCGAGATCACGCCCACCTACCTGGACCGGGTCACGCTGTACCAGCCTGAGCAATCAGGCTGGTCCCAGCACGTCAGTGGCGATGCCGTTCCCATGGCCAAGCGCATACCTGTGCGCCCGCTGGTATTTCCACTGCTGCCCGACCAGCCCGTATTCCTGCGGATCGAAACTACCAGCGCCATGCAGCTGTATGGCACCGTATGGCAGAGCACCAGCCTCCTGGCTCACTTGTCACGAGCGGAATGGGCTCTCGGTGCGTACCAGGGCATCAACCTGTCTATCGCCCTGCTGCTCATCTGCGCAGCCCTCGCGTTGCGGATGCGCCGTTTGGCTTCTATGGCCGTTCTCTCGGTCGTGTTTCTGGTGCATGGCGCCAGCGTACGCGGCTATCCACAGCTCTGGCTGCCGCAGGAGTGGAGCCTGATGGGCGACCTGATGGTCAAGATAGGCGCCTTCATCCTCCCCGCCGCTTTTGCCTGGCAAGGGCGCGAACTGCTGACTTATGGCACGCAGTGGCGCCGACTGGACAAGGCCCTCTTGCTGCTGGCCCTTGTCCCGCTGGCCGGCATCCTGAGCATCCCTCTGGATCTTTATGCACAGTCGATCTCATTGGCGCTGCTCTCGCCCTGGATCGCCAGTTGCCTGTGCGCCGTGGTGGTATGGAGCAATCTGCGGCGCCATGGGCCAAGCATGGTCAACGTGCTCATGGCGATTCCCTACACACTGCATTCCGTTGCGGGCGCGCACACCGCAGCGGCATTCGCTGGTCTGGTGCCGTCCAGCGTGGAGGCAGGTACGTTCTGGCAGCTCGAGGCTTTGCTGTTCAACCTTCTGACTGCCACAGCGGTGGGCGTCGCTTTGGCGCGGGAATTCCGTGATTCGATGAAGCAGCAAGTGCTCCTTGTGGACTCTCTGGCTCGCTCCGAGCATGTTCTCGAAGAGCGCGTGCGCCAGCGCACGGAGGAACTGCTCCATACGCAGAACGCCTTGCAGGCCGCACTGCACAGCGAGCGGGAGATGCGTCTGGACCAGCGGCAGTTCTTCAACATGGTGAACCACGAGTTCCGCACGCCATTGGCGGTGGTGGACAGTGCGGCGACCGAGCAGTTGGCCTTCCCTTCACCCGACCTTGAATCACAGATGGAGCGCGCCATGCAAATCAGGCGCGCTTGCAGGCGCCTGACAGCCCTGGTGGAGAACTGCCTGGTCAGCGACCGGCTGGACTTTGCCGGTTTCCGCCTGCGCGCAGAGCCAACGGCGTTACGCCCGCTCTTGCAGGAGGCCGGTCAGCTCGTCCACTGGTCCTCGCGGCACCACCTGCAGCTGACTGACGACGAAGCCCCGGCGGAGTGGACATGCGATCCGATGCTGGCCCGCATCGCCCTGTCCAACCTGGTGGACAACGCCGTCAAATATGCCCATGCCGGAGCCATCTTCATCACGGCCCGCCTGAACGCCCGGGGGCAGTTGGAAGTATCGGTCGCCGACGAGGGGCCAGGACTGCACGAACAGGCGTTGCAACGCATCTTCGCGCAGTTCGAGCGCGGCCTGCATGCGGATCAGGCGCGCGGCTTCGGACTCGGGCTATGGGTGGCAAGGCGCATTGCCCAGCTGCATGGCGGCAACGTGGATGTGCAGTCCATCCACGGACAGTGCAGCTGTTTCACGCTCACGCTGGCGCCTTGCGCGCCTCACGCACACGCCTGAGTAGCAGGCGCCCCGAGCGCCGGCTCCGGCGCCGCGTCGCCAGGCCACTGGAGCAATCTTCGATAATGTCGGATTGGCCGCACGGCTGCCGCTGGTCCCTGGCGCCAGCGATTCGGGCCGCGCCCACCTTCTGTCCATTTCTCTTCATGAGCGCCACCACCACTTCCGACCCCATCCGCAAACTCCTCGAAACCGCCCGCGCCCAGATCGGCAAGGGCGAGCTGCGCGAGGCGGCACAGGCGCTCAACCAGGCGCAGCGCATCTGGCCGGGCGACGCCCGCGTGTTCATGCTGGCCGGCCTGATGGCCGAGAAGTCGGGCAATGCCAAGGGAGCGCTGGAGGCCCTGCGCAAGTGCGTGGCCATGGCGCCCGACTGGAACCCCGGGCTTCTGGAGCTGGCGCTGCTGCTGGCGCGGCAGAACCAGTTCAAGGAAGCCGTGGAGACGGCCGAGAAAGTGGCCGAGCGCGAGCCCAAGAACCTGCTGGTGCTGGCCAGCGTGGTGGACATCGCCCACCGCGCAGGCCACCACGAGATGGCCGTGCGCCACCTGCGCCGCGGTCTGGAACTGGTGCCCGGCGACGTGCAGCTGCGCCGCCTGCTGGCGCGCGACCTGGACACGCTGGGCCAGCATGCCGAGGCGCTGCAGGTCTGGGGCGGCCTGATCGAGCAGGACGCCAAGGACACCGAGGCCCTGCTGGGCCGCGTGCTGACCCTGCTGGCCGTCGGCAAACCCTCACAGGCGATTGCCGACACCACGGCGCTGCTGGAGCTGGCGCCGGGCGATTCGGTCTATGCCTACTACAACGCCCTGGCCCATGGCATCACGCCGCCGCACCAGCCCGTGGAGCTGAACCGCCAGCTGTTCGACGGCATGGCCGAGGTGTACGACCAGCACACGGTGCGCGGCCTGCGCTACCAGCTGCCCAAAATCGTGGCCGACAAGATCCTGGCGCGCTACCCGGAAAAGCGCCTGAACGTGCTCGACTTAGGGTGCGGCACCGGCCTGCTGGGCGTGTGCCTGGGGCGCATCGACGGCTTCCTGATCGGCGTGGACATTTCCTCCAAGATGGTCGAGCAGGCCGCGCGCCACAACGTGTACGACCGCTTCCACACCGTGAACCTGCTGGAGGCGCTGGATGCCACGCCGGCCGCGCAGTACGAGGTCATCACGGCGCTGGACGTGTTCATCTACGCCGGCGACCTGAGCGAGGCCATCCCCAACGCCCAGCGCATCCTGCAGCCGGCGGGCGATCTGTACTTCTCGTGCGAGACCGCGCCCGAGGACGGCCCCGACCTGGTGCTGCAGGCTAGCGGCCGCTACGCCCATAAGCGCAGCCACGTGCTGGCGCTGTGCCGCCAGGCCGGCTTCGAGTCGGTGACCGCCGAGGACCTGGTGCTGCGCTACGAGGCCGGCGAGCCGGTGCAGGGCTTTCTGGTCGTGGCGCGCAAGGCGGCTGCCTGATGCCAGACAGCGGGCAGTAAAAAAGCAAACGCGGCCTCGGCCGCGTTTTTTCATGGCCTCGTCAGATCCGTCAGCTCAGCAACCGCGACGACTTGGGCACGTGCGCCATCAGAAACTCCATCTGGTCGGCCAGGATGCGCCGGTTGCGCAGGATGAAGTCCTCCCACAGGCTGGGCACGTAGGGCGCGTACAGCAGCGGCATGTGCGCCTGCTCGGGCGTGCGCGGGCCCTTGCGGTGGTTGCAGGGCCGGCAGGCGGTGACCACGTTCATCCAGTGGTTCAGGCCGCTGCGCGCCACGGGCACGATGTGTTCGCGCGTCAGGTCGTGCTCATGGAAGTGCCCACCGCAGTAGGCGCAGACGTTGCGGTCGCGGGTGAAGAGCTTGGCGTTGGTCAGGCTGGGCGTCAGGTCGAAGGGGTTGATGCCCGGCGCCCCGCGCGTGCCGATGATGCTGCTGACCGGGATCTGCGACTGCGCGCCGGTCAGGGCGTTGTGCCCGCCGCGGAACAGTGCAATGCGCGCGCCCAGCTCCCAGCGCACGTCGCCCGCGGCATAGTGCGTCACCGCCTCTTCCAGCGAAATCCACGATTGCGGCAGCCCTTGGGCCGACAGCTTCAAGACCTTCACACAACCTCCCTTTGCAACACGGCATGAGAAAGAAAGCAGGAGCAGGACACGCAGATGCTCGGTCCGCCCGGCGCGATGCGCTGCGCCGGCCGATGCCGCACAATATACCCCTTTCAAGCCAAATTGGCCTCAAACCCTTACGGGACAAGCGCCACCAGCTATCAAAATAAAAGCACACAGATGAAGATCTTCCGCGGTTTCCAGCACCCCGGCGTGGCGCGCGAATGCGCACTCACCATTGGCAACTTCGACGGCGTGCACCGCGGCCACCAGGCCATGCTGGCGCTGCTGGCCGGGGAGGCCCAGCAGCGCGGCCTGCCCAGCTGCGTGCTGACCTTCGAGCCCCACCCGCGCGACTACTTCGCCCGGGTGCACCGCCGCCCCGAGCTGGCGCCCGCGCGCATCGGCACGCTGCGCGACAAGCTGTGCGAGCTGGCGCGCTGCGGCGTGCAGCAGGCCGTGGTGCTGCCCTTCAACCAGCGCCTGGCGGCCCTGCCGGCGCAGGCTTTCATCGACCAGGTGCTGCTGCAGGGCCTGGGCGCGCGCTATGTGCTGGTGGGCGACGACTTCCGCTTCGGCAGCCAGCGCGCGGGCGACTACGCGATGCTGGATGCGGCCGGCAGCGCCCAGGGTTTCGACGTGGCGCGCATGAACAGCTACGAGGTGCATGGCCAGCGCGTGTCCAGCTCGGCCGTGCGCGACGCCCTGGCCGCCGGCGACATGGACGGCGCCGCGCGCCTGCTGGGCCGGCCGTACGCCATCTCCGGCCACGTGGTACATGGGCGCAAGCTCGGGCGCGAGCTGGGGCGCGAAGGCAGCAGCGGCGGCTTTCCCACCCTGAACCTGCGCTTTTCGCACTGGAAGAGCGCCGCCAGCGGCATCTTCGCCGTGCGGGTGCACGGACTGGCCGATGAGCCCCTGCCCGGCGTGGCCAACCTGGGCGTGCGGCCCTCGCTGGATGCCAGCGATGTCAACGGTGGCCGGGTGCTGCTGGAGACGCACTGCCTGGCCTGGCCGGCCCACCTGGGGCCGGAGGGGGGGTACGGTAAAATCATCCGCGTGGAACTACTGCACAAACTGCACGACGAGCGCAAGTACGAGAGCCTGCAGGCCCTCACCGCCGGCATCGCCGCCGACTGCGACGAAGCGCGCGCGTACTTCGCCGCCTCCACCCCGGCCACCCACGCCGAAACCCGTCGCCAAACCACCCGCGACCGAATTTGACGGGGACTGCCTGCACCCCGCGCGGGCCGGCATCCGGCCCGCTTGAAGCTCCCATTGGCGCTGCCGCCAGCCGCAGCGCACCCCTGAAGGCTTGAAATCCCCATGTCCGAACAGAACGCCAAGAACGCCCCTGCGAGCAGCTACCGCAGCACGCTGAACATGCCCGACACGCCGTTTCCCATGCGCGGCGACTTAGCCCGGCGCGAGCCCCAGTGGGCGCGCGAGTGGGACGAAAAAGGCATCTACAAGCAACTGCGGGACGCCCGCCGCGGCGCGCCGAAGTTCATCCTGCACGACGGCCCGCCGTACGCCAACGGCCAGCTGCACATCGGCCACGCGGTCAACAAGATCCTCAAGGACATGATCGTCAAGGCACGCCAGCTGGAGGGCTTCGACGCGCTGTACACCCCCGGCTGGGACTGCCACGGCCTGCCGATCGAGAACGCCATTGAGAAGCTGCACGGGCGCAACCTGCCTCGCGACGAGATGCAGGCCCGTGGCCGGGCCTTTGCCACCGAGCAGATCGCGCAGCAGATGCAGGACTTCAAGCGCCTGGGCGTGCTGGGCGAGTGGGACCACCCCTACAAGACCATGAACTTCGCCAGCGAGGCCGGCGAGCTGCGCGCGCTGAAGAAAGTCATGGAGCGCGGCTTCGTCTACCGCGGCCTCAAGCCCGTGTACTGGTGCTTTGACTGCGCCTCGTCCCTGGCCGAGTTCGAGATCGAATACCAGGACAAGCAGAGCCAGACGCTGGATGTGATGTTCCCCGCGGCCGAGCCCGGGAAGCTGGCCGCCGCCTTTGGCCTGCCCGCATTGGACAAGCCGGCCTTCGCCGTCATCTGGACCACCACCTCCTGGACCATCCCCGCCAACCAGGCGCTGAACGTGAACCCCGAGCTGGAGTACAGCCTGGTGGACACCGAGCGCGGCCTGCTGGTGCTGGCCAGCGCCCTGGTGGACAAGTGCCTGGAGCGCTGGGGCATTGAAGGCACGGTGGTCGCCACTGCTCTGGGTGAAAAGCTGGACCACATCAACTTCAGGCATCCCCTGGCGCACGTGGACAAGGCCTTCGACCGCCTGTCGCCCGTGTACCTGGCCGACTACGCAACGGCCGAGGACGGCACCGGCATCGTGCACTCCTCGCCCGCCTACGGCGTGGACGACTTCAACTCCTGCGTGGCCAACGGCGTGCGCTACGAGGACATCCTGAACCCCGTGCAGGGCAACGGCGTGTACGCCCCCGAGCTGGGCCTGTTCGGCGGCCAGCACATCTGGAAGGCCGTGCCCGTCATCATTGACGCGCTGCGCGTGGCCGGCCGGCTGATGGACACCAAGACCATCACCCACAGCTACCCGCACTGCTGGCGCCACAAGACGCCCGTGATCTACCGCGCCGCCGCGCAGTGGTTCATCCGCATGGACGAGGGCGAGGGCGTGTTCACCGACCCGGCGCAAAAGCCCACGCAGACCCTGCGCCAGATCGCCCTCGAGGCCATCGAGCACACGCAGTTCTACCCCGAGAACGGCAAGGCCCGCCTGCAGGGCATGATCGCCGGGCGGCCCGACTGGTGCATCTCGCGCCAGCGCAGCTGGGGCGTGCCGCTTCCCTTCTTCCTGCACCAGGACTCGGGCGAGCTGCACCCGCGCACCATGGAGATCATCGACCAGGCGGCCGCCATCGTCGAGCAGGGCGGCATCGAGGCCTGGAGCCGCGCCACGGCCGAGGAGATCCTGGGCGCTGAGGACGCGCAGCACTACACCAAGAGCACCGACATCCTGGAAGTCTGGTTCGACTCCGGCTCCACCTTCTGGCACGTGCTGCGCGGCACGCACGCCGGCATGCACCACGACGTTGGGCCCGAGGCCGACCTGTACCTGGAAGGCCACGACCAGCACCGCGGCTGGTTCCACAGCTCGCTGCTGCTGGCGTCGGCCATCTTCGGGCGCGCGCCCTACCGCGGCCTGCTCACGCACGGCTTCACGGTGGACGGCCAGGGCAAGAAGATGAGCAAGTCGCTGGGCAACACCGTCTCGCCGCAGGAGGTGAGCGGCAAGCTGGGCGCGGAGATCATCCGCCTGTGGTGCGCCTCCACCGACTACTCCGGCGACCTGGCCATCGATGACAAGATCCTGGCCCGCGTGGTGGACGCCTACCGGCGCATCCGCAACACGCTGCGCTTCCTGCTGGCCAACGTGAGTGACTTCGACCCCGCCGCCGACGCCGTGGCCGACCAGGACCTGCTGGAGATCGACCGCTGGGCCCTGGCGCGCGCTGCGCAGTTCCACGCCGAGGTGCTGGCGCACTACCAGGTCTACGAGTTCCACCCGGTGGTGGCCAAGCTGCAGCTGTTCTGTTCGGAAGACCTGGGGGGCTTCTACCTGGACGTGCTCAAGGACCGCCTGTACACCACGGCCCCAAAGTCGCTCGCCCGGCGCAGCGCGCAGACGGCGCTCTACCAGATCACCCACGCCATGCTGCGCTGGATGGCCCCCTTCCTGTCTTTCACGGCCGAGGAGGCCTGGCAGGTCTTCGGCCACTCGCCTTCCATCTACCTGGAGACCTTCACCACCCTGCCGGCCGGTGACGACGGCCTGCTGGCCAAGTGGCAGCGCCTGCGCGAGATCCGCGACGCGGTGAACAAGGAGATCGAGACCGTGCGCGCCGCCGGCACCGTGGGCTCGTCCCTGCAGGCCGTGGTGCGCCTGGCCGCCGCGCCCGAAGACCACGCGCTGCTGGCCAGCCTGGGAGACGACCTGAAGTTCATCTTCATCGTCTCCGCTATTGAATTGGTAGCTGCTGACGCGCTCCAGATCAGCGTTACGGCCAGTTCCGACACCAAGTGTGAGCGCTGCTGGCACTGGCGCGCCGACGTCGGCCACGACGCGCAACACCCCACGCTGTGTGGGCGCTGCACCAGCAACCTCTACGGCAGCGGCGAAAGCCGCCTGCACGCCTGATGGCGCGCGCGGGCAGCGGCAGCAGCGGCCGCAAGGGCGGCGCCAGTCTCTGGCCCTGGCTGGGCTGGGCGCTGGTGATCTTCCTGCTGGACCAGCTCACCAAGACACTGATCCTGGGCTACTACCGGCTGGGCGACGCCACGCCGGTGACCAGCTTCTTCAACATCGTGCGCGCGCACAACACGGGCGCGGCTTTCTCCCTGCTGGCGGACGCGGGTGGCTGGCAGCGCTGGCTGTTCACGGCCATCGGCCTGGCGGCGGCGGCCTTCATCATCTGGCAGCTGCGCCAGCACCCGGGGCAAAAGCTTTTCGCCTTCTCGCTGGCCAGCATCCTGGGCGGCGCCATCGGCAACGTGGTGGACCGGCTGCAGCACGGCTATGTGGTGGACTTCCTGGACTTCCACTGGTCGTTCCTGGCCGGTGTGTTCCACCGCGGGCACTTCCCGGCGTTCAACATCGCCGACGCCGCCATCACCGTCGGCGCGGCCTGCCTGATCCTGGACGAGCTGCTGCGCGTGAAAAAGGCGGCCTGAAAGCCGCCTTTCCCGTCCCGCCGGACGACTGACTAGTTCGCCGCCAGCGCCGGCAGCGCACCGCTGACGGCGCCGCGGCCCTCCAGCTGGAAGGTGGCCGCCATGCGGGCCAGCTCGCGCGCCTGGGCCTGCAACGCGTCCGAAGCGCCCGAGGTTTCCTCCACCAGCGCGGCGTTTTGCTGCGTCACGCCGTCCAGGTGGGCCACGGCCTGGTTGATCTGCGACAGGCCTAGCGACTGCTCGCGGCTGGCCGCGGCGATCTCGTCCACGATGCGCGCCACGCGCTGGATGACGCCCACGATCTCCTGCATGGTGGCGCCCGCCTCGCTCACCTGCGCGCCGCCGGTCTCCACCTGGGTCGCGGCGTCGGTGATGAGCTGCTTGATCTCGCGCGCGGCCTCTGCGCTGCGCTGGGCCAGCTGGCGCACCTCGGCCGCCACCACGGCAAAGCCCCGGCCCTGTTCGCCGGCGCGGGCGGCCTCCACCGCAGCGTTCAGCGCCAGGATGTTGGTCTGAAAAGCAATCGAGTCGATCACGCCAATGATGTCGGCCACCCGGCGCGAGGCGCTGCTGATGGCCTGCATGGTGTCCACGACCTGCCCCACCACGGCGCCGCCGCGCTGCGCCACCCCCGTGGCCGAGGCCGCCAGCTGGCTGGCCTGGGCGGCGTTCTCGGCGTTGTTGTGCACCGTGCCCGACAGCTGCTCGGTGGCCGACGCCGTCTGCTCCAGGGCGCTGGCCTGCTGCTCGGTGCGCGCGGACAGGTCGCGCGTGCCCGCCGCCACCTGGGTGGAGGCGCCGGCAATGGTTTCCGCCCCGCCGCTGACCTGGCCGATGACGTGGTTCAGGTTGGCGCGCATGACCTCCATCTGCGCCAGCATGGTGCCGATCTCGTCGCCGCCGCTGGCCGGAATGCGCTGGGCCAGGTCGCTGGCGGCAATGGCCGCCGCCGCCCGGTTGGCGGCGCGAAAGCCCTGCACCAGGCGCGTCAGCAGCGCCAGGCCCATCAGCGAGGCTGGCAGGCCCAGCAGGAAGGTGGCGGCGGCAAAGATCCACAGCGCCATCTCGTAGCGCTGCTGCGCCGCCGCCCGCGCGGCATCGGCCTGCTCCACCTGGGCGGCGCGAAAGCGCTGGGTGGCGGCCACCAGGGCCTCGCCCTCGCGGCCGCCGACCTGCAGAAAGCGCGCCATGCGCTCGGGCGAGAAGTCCCCCTGGCGCACGGCCTGCACCGCAGCGTCCAGTTCGGCCACCCAGGTCACGCGGCTGCTCTGCACGGCGGCAAAGAGCGCCTGCTCCTGCTCGTCGGTGATGGCCGCATCGATGGCCTGCAGCGCCTCGGAAACCTTCTGCCGGTTGGCCGCCAGCGCGTTCAGATGCTCGTCGATGGGATGCTGGTGGATGGCGGCCAGCGGGCTGTCCGGCGCATGCTGGAAGGCCAGCAGCACCAGCAGGCGGTTTTGCACCGTCAGGGCCACCAGGTCGTCGGCCCGCAGCGACAGCGCCATGCTGTGGCCGTGCACCGCCCTCAGGCCGTCACGGGCGGAGGACAGGCCCCAGAAGCTCACCGCGATGACGGCCGCGCCCGACAGCCAGAAGACGCCGAGGATAAGGATGAAGCGATGGGTGATGCGCAATCGGTTCCACATGACGAACAAATACCTGCCAGGACAATATTGATACTGGATGTTACGGCGACGGTCATTGGCCGTGTTCCCTTGATCCGGGGTCATTGATGCACATCAAGCTTGGGCGGTCTGGTCGGTCACGCTGCCCGGCTGTCAAGCACCGGCCGAGCGCGCAGGCCGGCTCGGGGTCTATGGGTGCGGGTGCGGCGCGAAGGCCCTGGGCGCGCTATGCTGTGCCGTTTGGCGCGCCAGCCCATGTCTGCCTGAGCGCATTGGCGCCTGGCGCCGCCCGCCTTTCTTCTTCCAACATGAAGCATTTGCTGAATCTGCTGGCGGCCGTGGCCCTGCTGGTGTGGGGCACGCATCTCGTGCGCACGGGCGTGCTGCGCGTGTTCGGCGCCAATCTGCGCACGCTGCTGGCGCGTAGCCTGGGCAACCGGTTCACCGCCGCGCTGTCGGGCATCGGGGTGACGGCGCTGGTGCAGTCCAGCACGGCCACCTCGCTCATGACCGCCTCCTTCGTGGGCCAGGGACTGATCACCTTGCCCGCGGCACTGGCCGTCATGCGCGGTGCGGACATCGGCACGGCGCTGATGGCGCTGCTGTTCGCGCAGGACCTGTCGTGGCTGTCGCCGGTGTTCATCTTCGTGGGCGTGGTGCTGTTCATCACCCGCCAGGCCAGTACCGCCGGACGCGTGGGCCGCGTGTTCATCGGCCTGGGCCTGATGCTGCTGGCGCTGGAGCGCGTGGTGCAGGCCACCGAGCCCATGATGGCCTCGCCCGTCACGCAGATGCTGCTGGCCAGCCTGGCCAGCGACCTGTGGATGGAGATCATGGTGGGCGCGGTGCTGGCCATCGTGTCCTATTCCAGCCTGGCCGTGGTGCTGCTGATCGCCGCCATGGCGGACACGCACGTCGTGCCCTTGGGAATGGCCCTGGGCATGGTGCTGGGCGCCAACCTGGGCAACGGCCTGGCGGCGGTGCTGACCATGGCCCGCTCCAGCGTGGAGGTGCGCCAGGTGACCATCGGCAACATGGTCTTCAAGATCATGGGCGTGGTGCTGATGGCGCCCTTCATCGGCGTGTGGATCGCCTACGTCGAGCCCATGCTGCCCGGCACAGCGCACAGCGTGGTGTTGTTCCACCTGGCCTACAACGTGATCATCAGCGTGGGCTTCATCGGCTTCACGCAGTGGGTGGCCAAATGGGTGGCGCGCCTTCTGCCCAAGCCGGCGAGCGCCCAGAGCGGGCGCCCGCACCACCTAGACGCCTCGGCCCTGGCCACGCCTTCGCTGGCCATCTCGTTTGCCGTGCGCGAGGCGCTGTACCAGGCCGACGTGGTGGAGACCATGCTGCTGGGCGTGATGGACGTGATCCGCAAGAACGACGAAGACCTGTCGCAGCGCCTGCGCCGCATGGACGACGAGGTCGACCAGCTCTACTCCTCCATCAAGTACTACCTGACGAAGATCTCGCGCGACGACCTGGGCGAGGAAGAGAGCCGGCGCTGGGCCGACATCGTCAGCTTCACCATCAACATGGAGCAGATAGGCGACATCGTCGAGCGCATCCTGCAGGACATCGAGGAAAAGAAGATCAAGAAGGGCCGCGAGTTCTCCGAGGCCGGCATGGCCGAGATCACCGAGCTGCACCAGCGCCTAGTGAGCAACCTGCGCCTGGGCATGAGCGTGTTCCTCAACGGCAACGTGCGCGATGCCCAGCGCCTGCTGGAGGAGAAGGTGCACTTTCGCAACCTGGAGCGCGCCTACGCCACCAGCCACCTGCTGCGCCTGTCCGACCGCACCGTCAACAGCATGGAGACCAGCTCGCTGCACATCGACCTGATCAGTGACATGAAGCGCATCAACTCGCACATCAGCTCCATCGCCTACCCCATCCTGGAGTCGGCCGGCGTGCTGGCACCCAGCCGCCTCAAGCCGGGCGTGCGGCCCATGGCCGAGCCCCAGGGCGATCACCCTTAGCCGTTGAAAGCGGCCGGGTCACCCGGTTGCCTTGCGCGCATAGCGTTGGGCCAGAACCGCGCAGACCATCAGCTGCAGCTGATGGAACACCATCAGCGGCAGCACGATGGCGCCGGCGGCCTGCGAGTCGAACAGCACCTTGGCCATGGGCACGCCGCTGACCAGGCTCTTTTTCGATCCGCAAAAGACGATGGTGATCTCGTCCTCGCGCGAAAAGCCCAGGCGGCGCGACAGCCAGGTGGTGAAAGTAAGCACCAGGCCCAGGATCACCGCGCACACCGCCAGCAGGCCGGCCAGCGCCGGCAGCGGCAGCTGGCGCCACAGCCCGCCCACCACGGCGGCGCTGAAGGCGGTGTAGACCACCAGCAGCACCGAGCCCTGGTCCACATACTTCAGCCCCGCCGCGTGGCGCGACATGAAGCCGCCAATCCACGGCCTGGCCAAGTGCCCGGCCACGAAGGGCAGCATCAGCTGCACCAGGATGCGCAGTATCCCGCCCAGCACATCCTGCTGGGCGCCCGCGGCCTGGGGCAGCACCACGCCGACCAGCACCGGCGTGATGAAGATGCCCAGGAGCGTCGAGGCCGAGGCGCTGCACACGGCCGCGGCCATGTTGCCGCCCGCCACGGCCGTGAAGGCGATCGCCGACTGCACCGTGGCCGGCAGCACGCACAGAAACAGCACGCCCACGTACAGCTCGGGCGTGACCAGCGGTGCCAGCACCGGCCGCAGCGCCAGCCCCAGCAGCGGAAACAGCGCGAACGTGCTGCCCACCACCACCAGGTGCAGCCGCCAGTGGCCGATGCCGGCCAGCACCGCCTGGCGCGACAGCTTGGCGCCGTGCATGAAGAACAGCAGCGCCACGACGAAGGTGGTGGCCCGCTCCAGAAAGGCGCCCACTGGCCCCGAGGCCGGCAACACGCTGGCCAGGGCCACGGTGGCCGCCAGGGCCAGGGTGAAGGAGTCGGGGCGCAAGCGGAAGGAGGCCATGGAGAAATTTTAGCCAAAAAGGCCTTCAGCCCTTGCTGGACAAGCGCCGGCAGCTATGAATAGTGAAGCAACCGACTACCAGCCGTAGTAGGCGGACAGCACCAGCGCCGCCTCGGGCGTGAAGGCGCCGGCGGCCAATCGGGCCTGCACTTGGTCATGCGGCAGACACTCGAAGCACTCCACCTCGCCGTCCTGCCCCTCGGGCAGCAGCGGCGCCGGCAGCACGGCCTGGTACCAGGCGATGCGCTCGACCATCCAGCCGCAGCCGGGGCCACCCTCGTCGCAGGGGCGGGTCATGTCCAGCGTGCCGCCCGGGCGCAGGGCCTGCAGCTGGTGCAGGTGCAGGCCGGCCTCCTCCCAGCTCTCGCGCGCCAGCGCCGTTTCCAGCGTGTCGGCGGCGCTGACCAGGCCGCCCATCAGCGTGTCCCAGGCGCCGGGGTGGGTGGGTTTGGACAGCGAGCGCTGCTGCACCCACAGCCGCTGCCCGTCCGCCGTGCAGCCCACCAGGTGCACGGCCTGCGTGGCCAGGCCCAGCACGCGCACGGCGCCGCGCTCCACCGTGGCCAGGCGATCGCCGGCGGGGTTGCACACCGCCACCTGTTCGTCGCGCCACGGGCCGCAGCGGCCGGCGGCGCGCAGCGCCAGGGCGACGGCCTGCAGGGCGGCGCTGGCGTCATCGGGGCCGCCGGCCTGCAGCTGCCAGGCGGGGGTGTCGGCATACTCTGTTTTTGATAGCTGCCAGCGCTTGTCCAGCAATTGCCGGAGGCCGATTTCATCAAAAATCTGCGCCTCCACCGAACCGATGGCCTGGCCTGCCAGCAGCAGCGCCGAGCGCGGCCGCGGGCTGGCGCGCCCGGCCAGAGCGCGCGCCGCGCCCACCCAGGCGGGAGCGGCGCCGCCACTGCTCACGGCAGGGTCAGGATGGTGGAGCCGGTGGTCTTGCGCGCCTCCAGGTCGCGGTGCGCCTGCTGTACGTCGGCCAGCGCGTAGCGCTGCGCGATGTGGATCTTGACCTGCCCGCTGGCGACGACGTCGAACAGGTCGTCGGCCATGGCCTGCGTGGCCTCGCGCGAGCTGATGTGTGTGAACAGCGTCTGGCGCGTGACGTACAGCGAGCCCTTGGCGCCCAGCATGCCCGGCGCGAACGGCGGCACCGGGCCCGAGGCGTTGCCGAAGCTGGCCATCAGACCGAAGGGACGCAGGCAGTCCAGCGACTTGTCCCAGGTGTCCTTGCCCACGGAGTCGTAGACCACCTTCACCCCCTTGCCGTCCGTGATGTCCTTGACGCGGGCGGCGAAGTCCTCGGTGCGGTAATTGATGGCATGGGCCGCGCCGTTGTCCAGCGCCAGCTGGCACTTGTCGTCGGTGCCGGCGGTGGCGATCAGCTGCAGGCCCAGGGCGCGCGCCCACTGGCAGGCGATCAGGCCCACGCCCCCGGCCGCGGCGTGGAACAGCACGTGGTCGCCCGCCTGCAGGCCCTGAACGGGCAGGGTTTTCTTCAGCAGATACTGCGCCGTCAGGCCCTTGAGCATCATGGCCGCGCCGGTCTCGAAGCTGATGGCGTCGGGCAGCTGGCACACGTTCATGGCCGGCATGACGCGCGCCTGGCTGTAGCTGCCCGGCGGGTTGGCGGCGTAGGCCGCGCGGTCGCCCACGGCCAGGTGCGTCACTCCCTCGCCCACGGCCTCGATCACGCCGGCGCCTTCCATGCCGATGGTGGCGGGCATGTGCAGCGGGTACAGCCCCGTGCGGTGATACACGTCGATGAAATTCAGCCCGATGGCGTGGTGGCGGATGCGCACCTGGCCGGGGCCGGGCTCGCCCACCTGCACGTCGACGAGCTGCAGTTCCTCGGGGCCGCCGTGCTGGCGGATCTGTACGGCTTGTACGGTGCGGGTCATGGCTGGGGTCTCCTTGCGTAGCGGTGTTCGGGGTAGCCCGGCATCGTGCCATGTTTATCCCACCGCTGCCGGCGTACCGGCAGGCGCGGGGGTACAGTGCCGGCCCTGATGAGCACCACACCCGACCGCCCCGTCCCGGGCCTTGCCCTGTCCACCGCCCTGCTGCTGACCACCGCACCCCTGATGTGGGCCGGCAACGCCGTGGTCGGGCGCCTGGTCCACACCCTGGTGGCGCCGGTGGCGCTGAACTTTCTGCGCTGGCTGCTGGCCTTTGCCCTGCTGGCGCCGCTGGCCTGGCGCGTGCTGCGCCCCGGCAGCAGCCTGTGGCCGCACTGGCGCCGCTACGCGCTGCTGGGCCTGCTGGGCATCGGCAGCTACAACGCGCTGCAGTACATGGCGCTGCAGACCTCCACGCCGCTGAACGTGACGCTGGTGGGCGCCGGCGTGCCGATCTGGATGCTGGCCATCGGCGCGCTGTTCTTCGGTGCTCCCGTGTCGCGCCGGCAGGCGGTGGGGGCGCTGGCGTCGGTGGCCGGGGTGCTGATGGTGCTGTCGCGCGGCAGCTGGCAGGAGCTGCTGGCGCTGCGCCTGGTGCCGGGCGATTTGTACATGCTGGCGGCCACGCTGGCCTGGGCGCTGTATAGCTGGCTGCTGGTGCGCACCGACCGCCCTGCCGATATACGCGCCGACTGGGCCGGCTTTCTGCTGGCGCAGATGCTGTTCGGGCTGATGTGGTCCGGCGCCTTCGCGGGCGTGGAATGGTCGCTGGGCGTGCGCCGCTTCGAGTGGGGCTGGACGCTGGCGGCGGCGCTGGCCTTCATCGCCATCGGGCCGGCGATCGTGGCGTATCGCTGCTGGGGGCTGGGGGTGCAGCGGGCGGGGCCGGTGATGGGAGGGTTCTTCATCAATCTGACGCCGTTGTTTGCGGCGGTGCTGTCGGCGGCTTTCCTGGGGGAGGTGCCGAGGCTGTATCACGCAGGGGCGTTTGTGTTGATCGTGGGGGGGATTGTGGTTTCTTCGCGGCGTTCTTGAAGGGGTTTGCTGCTATTTTTGTAGCTGCTTGCGCTGATTGGGCAAGGGCTGGACGCTGTTTTGGCTTTGGGTTTGTTTTGATGTGGCTGGCCGGGA
>DJJU01000001.1 GCA_002434305.1 Alicycliphilus sp. UBA6560
CGCAAAGCGCGGCGTGTCCTGCGGCGTGCTGATGATCAGGATCTCGCGGATGCCCGCCAACATCAGGGTGCTGAGCGGGTAGTAGATCATGGGCTTGTCGTAGACGGGCAGCAGCTGCTTGCTGATGGCCAGCGTGGCCGGATGCAGCCGCGTGCCGGAGCCGCCGGCCAGGATAATGCCCTTGCGTTGTGTGGTGGTCGTCATATTTCTGTTCTAAGCGATTGCGTATTGCTTCTGCACCCAGTCGCGGTAGGCGCCGCTTTGCACCTGCGCCACCCAGCCCGGGTGGTCCAGATACCACTGCACGGTCTTGCGGATGCCGGTCTCGAAGGTCTCGGCCGGCGTCCAGCCCAGCTCGCGCTCGATCTTGCGTGCGTCGATGGCATAGCGCCGGTCGTGGCCGGGCCGGTCGGCCACGTAGGCGATCTGCGCGGCGTAGCTCTTGCCATCGGCGCGCGGGCGCAGCTCGTCCAGCAGTGCGCACACGGTTGTCACGATGTCGATGTTGGCCTTCTCGTTCCAGCCGCCGATGTTGTAGGTCTCGCCCAGGCGCCCCGCCTGCAGCACCCGGCGGATGGCGCTGCAGTGGTCGCGCACGTACAGCCAGTCGCGCACCTGCATGCCGTCGCCGTACACCGGCAGGCTCTTGCCGGCCAGGGCGTTGACGATCATCAGCGGGATGAGTTTTTCGGGAAAGTGCAGCGGGCCGTAGTTGTTGCTGCAGTTGGTGGTGAGCACCGGCAGGCCGTAGGTGTGGTGCCAGGCACGTACCAGGTGGTCGCTGGCGGCCTTGCTGGCCGAGTACGGGCTGTTGGGCTCGTAGTTGTGCTCTTCGGTGAAGGCCGGGGCGTCAGGGGCCAGCGTCCCATAAACCTCGTCGGTGGACACGTGCAGGAAGCGGAATGCTTCCCTTTTTGTAGCATCCAGCGTGCTCCAGTAGTGCCGCGCCGCCTCCAGCAGCCTGAAGGTGCCGACGATGTTGGTCTGGATGAAGTCCGCCGGGCCGTGGATGGAGCGGTCCACGTGCGATTCGGCCGCGAAGTTCACAATAGCCCGCGGACGGTGCTCGGCCAGCAGGCGCTCGACCAGCGCGCTGTCGCCGATGTCGCCCTGCACGAACACGTGGCGCGCATCGCCCGACAGGCTGTCCAGGTTGTGCACGTTGCCGGCGTAGGTCAGCTTGTCCAGGTTGACAACAGGCTCATCGGAGCCGGCCAGCCAGTCGAGCACGAAATTGGCGCCGATGAAGCCGGCGCCGCCAGTGACCAAGATTGTCATGTTCTTGAATTAAAGAAAAAGCGTTTGAGTACTGCATGCCCCTGCAAAACCAATTGCAAGTAGCCCTTGCGATAGAAGCGAGGGGTGATGCAAGTTTTGAGAATTTCGCGGTGAGCCTGAACATGGTCACTGAGTTGTTTGCGCTCGGCCAGAAACTCTGGTAACCGGCGCAAAGCATCCCGATATATGCGCAGCGTCAACGAAAAGCGCCCGGACAGGGTATGGCGCGCAACCATCAGTCCATGCGCAAGCAGTAGCAAAAGGCCATATCGCCACAGCAGGCCTGCCGGCATGAGCTTGATATGCATCCATAGCGTGTTGCGTAGTCCGTGATACGCAATAAAAGGGTTGTGTCCACCGCCGCTGCTGGCTTGTCCTTCATGTAATGCCAGCAGTTGGTCTACATAGAGTGGGCGATATCCGAGCAGCACCGCACGCACCACCATGTCGGTGTCTTCGCAGTAACAGAAGAACCGTGGGTCGAAGCAGTAACCTGAGACGGAATTCAGACGATCAACCAGTTCTCTGGTGAGCATGCAGCAGCCGCCCGTGGGGCCCACGTAATGGTCATCCAAGGTCTTCCGATCCGCGGGCATCAGGCTGGCATAAAGGGCAATTCCCAGCGTGTCCACCTGCGTGGGGTCCGCTAACCTGTGCATGCGCCCTCCTGCAAGGCCGGCTCCCTCTCCTGCCTCATCCAACGCAGCGCTCAGTACAGCGAGCATGTCTTTCTGTGCCACCGCATCGTTGTTCAGCAACATGACGTACTGGCACGCTTGCTGCTGAAGCAGCAGGTCGATCAGCACATTGCTGCCCTGGGCAAAACCCAGGTTGTGCTCTGAGCGGTAGATATAGAGAGCACCCTCCCTTGGCGGCTGCGCACCTTGAAGCAGCTGCTGGTAGTCATCGGGAGAAGAGGCGTTGTCCAGCACCAGTACCCAATCCGGCAGCAGGGTGGATTGCTGGATGGACTCCAGGCAACGTAGCGTCTGGCGCGCCGTGTTGTAGTTGATGACAAGCACGCCAATGCCTTGGCCAGTGCCCCTGCATCCTGCCAAAACCGCAGAAGCAGCCCGAAGACACAGAACTTCTTTGACTGCGGGAGCTTCTGTAGGTGGTGCTAGTGCCGCCATGTACATCAGCCCACTTGGGGCGCCCGGCCATAGGAGTCGTCCAGACGAACGATATCGTCCTCGCCCAAGTAGCTGCCGGACTGGACCTCAATGATCTCCAACGGCACGGTGCCTGGGTTGTGCAGCCGGTGGATGTGCCCCGGCGGGATATAGGTAGATTCGTTCTCCTGTAGCTGAAAGCAGCGTTCGCCGTGTGTGACCTCTGCCACCCCTTTGACTACCACCCAATGCTCGGCGCGATGCCGGTGCATTTGCAGGCTCAAGCTGGCCCCGGGGTTAACAACGATGCGCTTGACCTGGAAACGTTCACCGCCATCGATACGGTCGTACCAGCCCCAGGGCCGGTGCACCTTGCGGTGCTGTTGCGCCAAGGTCTGGTCACTACCGCGTACCAAGCGAGCTACCACGTGCTTGACCTCTTGGGTACAGCGCTTGTCGGCGACCAAGACAGCGTCGGGAGTTTCGACCACGATAAGGTTTTGCAGCCCCACCCCTGCCACCAGGCGGCTACTGGACATCAGCAGGGAGTCGCGACAGCCATGGTGCAACACCGATTCACCTACCAATGCGTTGCCTTGGGGATCGCGGTCACTCACGCTCCAGAACGCGTCCCATGCGCCAACGTCGGACCAGCCCGCCTGCAGGGGTACTACACGGGCCGCAATACCCCATTCTGGATGGGCCGGCAGTTTCTCCATAACGGCGTAGTCGATGGAGTCTGGCGGGCAATCGTTAAATGCTGCGGCATCCGGCCGGATGAAGTCCAGATCCTGCCGTGCCGCCTGCATGGCAGCCCGACAGGCCTGAAGAATGTCGTTCCGGGTGCGCCCCATGGCTTGAACCCAGGTGCTGGCGCGCAGCATGAAAATTCCGCTGTTCCACAGATAGGTACCTGACTCCAGATACTGCTGTGCCACTGCATGGCTAGGCTTTTCAGAAAACCCCTCAACCGCGAATATCTCTTGGCCATGCGCAGGGCGGTATTGGATATAGCCATAGCCAGTTTCGGGATATTGGGGCACCACGCCAAAAGTGACGATCTCTCCCAGGCACGCGACCTTATAGGCTGTCTGCACGGCTGCTTGAAAAGCGGGCAAATCTTCTATCACATGGTCTGCAGGCATGGCCAGCATCACGGGGTCTTCACCATTTGCAGTGGCAAACAGCGCAGCCAAGGTGAGTGCCGGCGCCGTATTGCGAGCAGAAGGCTCCAACAGAATGGCAGCATGGTGGATACCAGCTTCCATCAACTGCCCCGCTGCTAAGAACCGATGTTCTTCATTGCACACCAGCACAGGGGCTGGTGCCTGTGGAACAGAGGTCGACAGAGCCTGCAACCGTCGAGCCGTCTGCTGCAGCATGGTTCGGCTTCCGTTCAGCGCCAAGAATTGCTTAGGATGGTTCTTGCGCGACAGGGGCCACAGGCGGGTGCCAGAGCCGCCAGACAGAATGACAGGCAACAGCATTACGGTCGCTTCGTATGAGGGGCGAGTTCTTCGGCAGCCTCCTGGCGCAGGCTCTCAAGGTCTGCCTCCAACAATGCCAACCGCTGGTTCAGCCGCCGCACGTCACGCTCGATACGAGTGTTGACCATATCAGCGTGCAGCGCCTTGACCAGCAGCACGATGCTCGCCAATAGCAGTAGCAGTGCTGGCGGGTAGCTGAAACCCGTCCAGCGCGCCAACCGGTCGATCAGCCCAGGCCACGCTCCCAGCACAGCCGCGGCGCCTGCGACCACCACCCAGAACAGACCGTGCATCAAGTAGAGATGGTCGCGGCGGATGAGGTACAGGATCAGCACCGCCAGCCCGATGCCGAGCAGGGCCGTGGTCATTTGCAAGGAAGCCATCGGACGCTTGCGCTCCTCATAGACAAGCCAGACGCAAAGCTGTGCGTGTGCCGCGGGCGCATGGTTGCAGCGCAGCGCCGCTGGCCTGCAGCCGTGGCAAAGATGGAAATGGGTGTAGGGGGCGCGCAGGCCAGACGATCTGCGGCGCCGGGCGGATTGTACAAACGCGGCTTACGCGAGCATTTCGGGGCCAAGCCCTTGAAAAGGTCTCAGACACCCGTATCATTAGCACTCGAAGCAGACGAGTGCTAGCAGCACCGTAGGCTGACACCCCAAGCGCCCGCCCTCCACAGCGGGCGCACTGTTTGACCTCTACAGCAACCCTTTTTCTTCACAGGAGAGAGCCATGAACCTTCGCCCCCTGCACGATCGCGTGATCGTCAAGCGTATCGAGAGCGAAACCACCACCGCTTCGGGCATCGTGATCCCCGACAACGCTGCCGAGAAGCCCGATCAGGGTGAAGTGCTGGCCGTGGGCCCGGGCAAGCTGGACGAGGACGGCGACCGCATTGCCATGGGCGTCAAGGTCGGCGACCGCGTGCTGTTCGGCAAGTACAGCGGCCAGACCGTCAAGCTGCACGGCGAGGAGCTGCTGGTCATGAAGGAAGACGACCTGTTCGCAGTCGTTGAGAAGTAATTCTCCGCCACCTCGCAGACCTATCAATTTTCATAGCTGCCAGCGCTTGCCAGACAAGCGTTAGCAGCGGATTTGACGCATATTCTTGAGGAGCCAAACATGGCAGCAAAAGACGTAGTTTTCGGCGGCGAAGCCCGCGCCCGCATGGTTGAAGGCGTGAACATCCTGGCCAACGCGGTCAAGGTGACTCTGGGCCCCAAGGGCCGCAACGTGGTGCTGGAGCGCTCGTTCGGCGCCCCCACGGTGACCAAGGACGGCGTGTCCGTGGCCAAGGAAATCGAGCTCAAGGACAAGCTGCAGAACATGGGCGCCCAGCTCGTGAAGGAAGTGGCCTCCAAGACCAACGACATCGCCGGTGACGGCACCACCACCGCCACGGTGCTGGCCCAGTCCATCGTGCGCGAAGGCTCCAAGTACGTGGCCGCCGGCCTGAACCCGATGGATCTGAAGCGCGGCATCGACAAGGCCGTCGTCGCCCTGGTCGAGCAGCTGAAGAAGCAGTCCAAGGCCACCACCACCTCCAAGGAAATCGCCCAGGTGGGTTCGATCTCGGCCAACTCCGACGAGTCGGTGGGCAAGATCATTGCCGACGCCATGGACAAGGTCGGCAAGGAAGGCGTGATCACCGTCGAAGACGGCAAGAGCCTGGACAACGAGCTGGACGTCGTGGAAGGCATGCAGTTCGACCGCGGCTACCTGAGCCCCTACTTCATCAACAACCCCGAGAAGCAGGCCGCGATCCTGGACAACCCCTTCGTGCTGCTGTTCGACAAGAAGATCAGCAACATCCGTGACCTGCTGCCCACGCTGGAGCAGGTTGCCAAGGCCGGCCGTCCGCTGCTGATCATCGCCGAGGAAGTCGAGGGCGAAGCCCTGGCGACCCTGGTGGTGAACACCATCCGCGGCATCCTGAAGGTTGTGGCTGTCAAGGCTCCTGGCTTCGGCGACCGCCGCAAGGCCATGCTGGAAGACATCGCCATCCTGACGGGCGGTAAGGTGATCGCCGAGGAAGTGGGCCTGTCGCTGGAGAAGGTGACGCTGGCCGACCTGGGCCAGGCCAAGACCATCGAAGTGGGCAAGGAAAACACCATCATCATCGACGGTGCCGGCAACGCTGACGACATCCAGGCGCGCGTCAAGCAGATCCGCGTGCAGATCGAGGAAGCCACCAGCGACTACGACCGCGAGAAGCTGCAAGAGCGCGTAGCCAAGCTGGCCGGCGGCGTGGCCGTGATCAAGGTGGGCGCTGCCACCGAAGTCGAGATGAAGGAAAAGAAGGCCCGCGTGGAAGACGCCCTGCACGCCACCCGCGCTGCCGTGGAAGAAGGCATCGTGGCCGGTGGCGGCGTGGCCCTGCTGCGCGCACGCCAGGCACTGGGCGACCTGAAGGGCGACAACGCCGAGCAGGACGCCGGCATCAAGCTGGTGCTCAAGGCCATCGAGTCGCCCCTGCGCGAGATCGTGGCCAACGGCGGCGGCGAGCCCTCGGTGGTCGTGAACAAGGTGCTGGAAGGCACGGGCAACTACGGCTTCAACGCCTCCAACGACACCTACGGCGACATGCTGGAAATGGGCATCCTGGACCCGACCAAGGTGACCCGCACCGCGCTGCAGAACGCCGCTTCCGTGGCCTCGCTGCTGCTGACGACCGAGGCCATGGTGGCCGAGGCCCCGAAGGACGACGCCCCCGCCGGCGGCATGCCCGACATGGGCGGCATGGGTGGCATGGGCGGCATGGGCATGTAATGGCCCGGTGAAGGGCCGCGGCCCTTCACGCCTTTTCCCCAGGGAAACGAAAAACCCCGCAGGTCGCAAGGCCTGCGGGGTTTTCTTTCGTCTGAGTGCTATTGTTTGAATAGCTTCCAGCGCTTGTCCAGCAAGGGCTGGAGGCGGATTTGGCTGATCAAACCAGTCGGTGCAGCAGGTCGGCGGTGGAGGCATCCAGCCCCGTGGCATCGCCGCTGGCCAGCCGCGGCTCCAGATCCTGGGCCAGCACCTTGCCCAGTTCCACGCCCCACTGGTCGAAGCTGTTGATGCCCCAGATGGCGCCAGCCACGAACACCCGGTGCTCGTACAGCGCGATCAGGGCGCCCAGCGCCTCGGGCGTCAGCGCCTCCAGCAGCAAGAAGGTGCTGGGCCGGTTACCGCCGAAGGCACGGTGCGGGTTGCCGTCGGGCGACTCGCGGCCCATGGCCAGCGCCCGGGCCTGGGCCAGCGCGTTGGCCACCAGCCGTGGGTGCTGGCCCGGCAGGTCGCGCCCGGGCTGGCGCAGGGCGATGAACTCCACGGGGATGACATCGGGCCCCTGGTGGATCATCTGGAAGAAGGCGTGCTGGCCGTTGGTGCCGGGCTCGCCCCAGACCACCGGCGAGGTGGCGTAGGGCAGTGGCGCGCCGGCGGCGTCCACGCCCTTGCCGTTGCTCTCCATCTCCAGCTGCTGCAGATAGGCCGGCAGGCGGCGCAGGCCGTGGCTGTAGGGCGCCACGCAGCGGCTGGCAAAGCCGTGGAAGTTGCGATACCACACGTCCAGCAGCGCCAGGCGCATAGGCAGGTTCTGCTCCAGCGGGGCCTGGCGGAAGTGCTGATCCATGGCGTGCGCCCCCGCCAGCAGGTGGCGGAAGTTCTCGGCGCCGATGGCGATGGCGATGGGCAGGCCGATGGCCGACCACAGTGAGTAGCGCCCGCCCACCCAGTCCCAGAAACCCAGCGTGGTGCGGATGCCGAACTGCGCGGCGGCCTCCAGGTTGGTGGTCAGCGCCCAGAAGTGGCGCGCCACGTCGCTGCCGCCCTGCGCCACAAACCACGCGCGCGCGGCCTGGGCGTTGGTCATGGTCTCCAGCGTGGTGAAGGTCTTGGAGGCGATCAGGAACAGCGTGCTTTCGGGCTTGAGCGTAGCCAGCAGGCTGCCCAGCTCCATGCCGTCCACGTTGCTGATGAAGTGCAGGCGCTTTCGCGAAGGGCGCAGGTCGTCCAGCGCCTTCACGGCCATGGCAGGGCCCAGGTCGGAGCCGCCGATGCCGATATTGACGATGTCGGTGATGGCGTCGTCGGCACGCACCTGCTCGGCCAGCTGCAGCATGGCGTCCAGCGTGACGTGCACCTCGCGCAGCGCATCGGCCACGAAGGGCGTGGCCGCGGGTAGCGCGCGCGCCGGCTCGCGCAGCAGCCAGTGCATGACGGAGCGCCGCTCGGTGTGGTTGATGGGGCAGCCGGCGAACATGGCGTCGCGGTAAGCCTCCACGCCGCACTCGCGCGCCAGCTGCAGCAGCAGTGCCTCGGTGGCCTCGTCGATCAGGTTCTTGGACAGGTCGGCATGGATGTGCGGCGCCTGCTGGCTGAAGCGCTGCACGCGCCCCGCGTCCTGCATCAGGGCCTGGCGCATGTCAAACGAACGCCCCGCCCGGGCGTAGTGGGCGGCCAGCAGACCCCAGGCCGGCGTGCGGTCGCAGCGGGTGCGCGGGTCGGTATAGGGGGGTGCCGGCGTACTCATGCTGCCGCGGCTGCCTGCATCAGCTGCTCCAGCTTGGCCGCGTCGGCCGCGAAGGCGCGTATGCCTTCGGCCAGCTTCTCGGTGGCCATGGCGTCCTGGTTGAGCGCGTAGCGAAAGCCCGCCTCGTCGTAGCGCACGGGCTCCAGCTGCAGCGTGCGCGCCGCCTCGGGGTCGAGCGCGCGCTGCAGCGGGGCGTCGCTGGCCTGCAGCTGCGCCATCAGCTCGGGCGAGATGGTCAGCAGGTCGCAGCCAGCCAGGGCCGTGATCTGGCCCACGTTGCGAAAGCTCGCGCCCATGACCTCGGTGACGATGCCGAAGTGCTTGTAGTGGTGGTAGATGGCGCGCACGCTCTGCACGCCGGGGTCGCTCGCGCCCGCCATGGCGGCCTCGTCCCAGCTGCTGCCTGCTCGGCTTTTGTACCAGTCGTAGATGCGGCCGACGAAGGGCGAGATGAGCTGCACCTTGGCCTGCCCGCAGGCCACGGCCTGGGCGAAGGAGAACAGCAGCGTCAGGTTGGTGCGAATGCCGCGCTCTTCCAGGATGCGCGCGGCCTCGATGCCCTCCCAGGTGGCGGCCACCTTGATCAGCACGCGCGAGGGGTCCTGGCCCTCGGCGCGGTACATGGCGACGATGCGCTCGGCGCGCGCCACGGTGGCTGCCGTGTCGAAGGACAGGCGCGCGTCGACCTCGGTGGACACACGCCCGGGGATGAGCTGCAGGATCTCGCAGCCAAAGCGCACGATCAGGCGGTCCATCAGCTCGTCGATGTGGCGGCCGGCGCCGCCGGCCACGCTTTGCTGCAACAGCGGCGCGTACTCGGCCTTCTGCACGGCCTTGAGGATCAGCGAGGGGTTGGTGGTCGCGTCCTGGGGCTGGAACTGGGCCAGCTGGCGGAAGTCGCCCGTGTCGGCGACTACGGTGGTGTACTGGCGGAGAGCTTCGAGCTGGTTCATCAGGGCAGATCCTCTAACGTGAACAGGGCCGCTCGGCTGGCAGGCCCGGACAAAAGCGCAGGCAGTGTATGCGCCCCGGGGGGCGGCGCCTGTCGGCCGGCGCCGCGCATGAAACTCGATAACATCTGCCGCCATGAGCTTTGACCTGGTTCTCTTTGGCGGCACGGGCGACCTGGCCTGGCGCAAGCTGCTGCCGGCGCTGGCGCAGGCATACCGCCACGGCTCGCTGCCGCAGGGCGGACGCATCATCGGCGTGGCACGCGACAGCCTGACGGACGACGAATACCGCGCCCTCATCCGCAGCCGCTTCGAGGGCGTGGAGGACGACAAGCAGCCCACGGGCGAGGAATTCCAGCGCTTTGCGCAGCTGCTGCACTACCAGCGCATGGACCTGACCCAGCCGGACGACTACCAGCAGCTGAAAAGCCGCCTGGCCGAGCGCAACGCTGACGTGGTGGTCATGTACCTGGCCACCGCGCCGCAGCTGTTCACCGTGGCCTGCGAGCAGCTGGGTGCCGCCGGCCTGGCCACGCCACAGACCCGCGTGGTGCTGGAAAAGCCCCTGGGCCACGACCTGCAGTCCAACCGCGCCATCAACGCCGCCGTGCGCCGCGTGTTCGATGAAGGGCAGATCTTTCGCATCGACCACTACCTGGGCAAGCCCTCGGTGCAGAACCTGCTGGCGCTGCGCTTCGGCAACGCGCTGTTCGAGCCCTGGTGGCGGCGCGAGACGATTGCCAGCATCGAGATCACCATCGCCGAGCAACTGGGCGTGGAGGCGCGTGGCGCCTTCTACGACGGCACCGGCGCGCTGCGCGACATGGTGCAGAACCACGCACTGCAGCTGCTGTGCGCCATTGCCATGGAGCCGCCCATCAACGCCCACGCCGACGCCATCCGCGACGAAAAGCTGAAGGTGCTGCGCTCGCTCAGCCCCTGGACGCCCACCACCCTGGCGCAGGACGTGGTGCGCGGCCAGTACGCCGCCGGCTCGCTCGCCGGCCAGCGCGTGCCCGGCTACCGCGAAGAGGACGGCGTGGCCCCGGCCAGCCACACCGAGACCTTCGTCGCCCTGCGCACGCAGATCGCCAACTGGCGCTGGGCCGGTGTGCCGTTCTACATCCGCACCGGCAAGCGCCTGGCCGCGCGCGAGGCGCACATCGCCATCCACCTGCGGCCCACGCCGCACGCCATCTACCCCACGCCGCTGGTGTGCGGCGCCAACCGCCTGGTGATCCACCTGCAGCCGCGCGACGGGCTGGCGCTGCACCTGTTCGCCGCGGCCAGCGAAACACGCGGCGCCCAGGCCCTGGCCGAGGCGCCGGGCCTCACCCCCGTGCAGCTGGACCTGGACTTCGAGCAGCGCTTCGGCTCCCGGCGCGTAGGTGCCTACGAGCGGCTGCTGCTGGACGTGATCGCCGGGCGGCTGAACCTGTTCGTGCGCGCCGACGAACAGGAGGCCGCGTGGCGCTGGGTGGAGCCCATCATGCAGTCCTGGCAGGAGCAGGACGCGCGCGGTGAAGGACCGCGCCTGTATGCCGCCGGCACCTGGGGCCCGGGCGCCGCCAGCGCTCTGGTGGCGCGCGACGGCAACACTTGGATAGAGGAATGCTAGACCGCATCACCGCCTCGCTGCCCTCGCTCGCGCCCGCCGAGCAGCGCGTGGCGCGGCTGGTGCTGGCGGACGCGCGCGCCTTCGCCCGGCTGCCGGTGCGCGAGCTGGCAGCGCGGGCGCAGGTCAGCAAGCCCACGGTGGTGCGCTTTTGCCGCAGCATGGGCTACGACGGGCTGGCGGACTTCAAGCTGAAGCTGGCCGGCAGCGTGAGCGAGGGCGTGCCCTTCATCCACCGCAGCGTGGACGCCGACGACAAGACCTCGGACGTGCTGGTCAAGGTGGTGGACAACGCCGTGGCCGCCTTTTTGCAGTACCGCAACGCGGCCAGCGTGCAGGCGCTGGACCGCGCGGCGGAGGCGATCGCCGCCACCTGGCAGACCGGGCGGCGCATCGAGTTCTACGGCGCGGGCAACTCCGGCATCGTGGCGCAGGACGCGCAGCACAAGTTCTTTCGCCTCGGCATCACCAGCCTGTCCACCAGCGACGGCCACATGCAGGTCATGAGCGCCACGCTGCTGCAGCCCGGCGACTGCGCCGTCATCATCAGCAACTCCGGGCGCACGCGCGACCTGATGGACGCGGCCGACATCGCCCGCAAGCGCGGCGCCACCACGATCGCCATCACCGCCAGCGGCTCGCCCCTGGCGCACAGCTGCCAGATCCACCTGGCCGCCGACCACCCCGAGGGCTACGACCGCTACAGCCCCATGGTCTCGCGCCTGTTGCACCTGCTCATCATCGACGTGCTGGCCACGCGCGTGGCGCTGTCCATTGGCGAGCCGCTGCAGCCCGTGCTGCAGCAGATGAAGAACAACCTGCGCGCCAAGCGCTATACCTGAAGCCTAGACGCGGCGCAGCAGCAGCGACGCGTTCACCCCGCCGAAGCCGAAGCCGTTGACCAGCGCCAAATCCATGGCCATGGGCCGCGCGCTGCCGGCCACCAAGTCGATGCCGCGGGCCAGCGGGTCGGACTGCTCCAGGTTCAGCGTGGCCGGCGCCACTTGGTCGCGCAGCGCCAGCACGGTGAAGATGGCGGCCACCGCACCCGCCGCGCCCAGCAGGTGGCCGGTGGCGGACTTGGTGGAGCTGACGGCCAGGCCGCCGTCCGTGCCGAACAGGCTGCGGATCGCCGCCAGCTCGCCCCGGTCGCCTACCGGCGTGGAGGTGGCGTGCGCGTTCAGGTACTGCACCTGGGTCGGTAGCACACCGGCCATGGCCAGCGCCTGCGCCATGCTGCGGCGCGCGCCGTCGCCGTCCTCGGGGCCGGCGGTGATGTGGAAGGCGTCGGCCGAAGTGCCGTAGCCCGCCACCTCGGCCAGCGGCACGGCGCCGCGCGCCAAGGCGTGCTCCAGCGATTCGAGCACCAGCGCGCCCGCGCCCTCGCCCATCACGAAACCGTCGCGGCCGGCGTCGAACGGGCGCGAGGCCTCGCGCGGGCGGTCGTTGTAGCCGGTGGACAGCGCCTTGGCCGCGGCGAAGGCGCCCAGGCTCACGCGGTCGATGGCCGCCTCGGTGCCGCCGCACAGGGCCACGTCGGCCTCGCCCGAGCGGATCAGCCGCAGCCCATCGCCCAGCGCCTGCACGCTGGCCGCGCAGGCCGTGACGGGCGCGCCCAGCGGCCCTTTCAGGCCATGGCGGATCGACACGTGCCCCGCCGCCAGGTTGGCCAGGAAGGACGGCACGGTGAAGGGCGACAAGCGTCCCGCGCCCCGGCTGTCGGTGGTGCGCACGGCCTGGACGATGGCGCCGAAGCCGCCGATGCCTGAGCCGATGACGCAGGCCGTGCGCTCTCTTGCGCGCTCGTCCGCAGGCGGCCAGCCGGCCTGGGCCAGGGCCTGCGCGGCGGCGTCCAGCGCCAGGGGGATGAAGCGATCCATCTTGCGCAGCTCCTTGGGTGGCGCCACGGCGCCCTCGTCCCAGCCGCCCTCGGCGTCCTGCGCCAGGCTGGGGACCAGGCCGGCGACCTGGCCCGGCACGTCGGGCGCCAGCTCCGGCGGCAGCCGCACCAGGCCCGAGGCGCCGGCGCGCAGCCGCTGCCAGCAGCGCTCCACGCCGCGCCCCAGCGGCGAAACCAGTCCCATGCCGGTGATGACCACGCGGCGGCTGGCGCCTGCGCTCGTGCTGTTGTCCATGGCGAATCCCTGCCGCTTCCGGCGTTTATGATGACGCGCATCATCATAAATAGGTTTTGATGATGCAAGCAATCAATGGAGCCGTTGCATGAAAGTGTCCAAGGCGCAGGCCGCGCAGAACCGGCAGGACATCCTGGAGGCCGCTGCCCGGCTGTACCGCGAGCACGGGCTGGCCGGCGTGGGCGTGGCCGAGGTGACGCGCGGCGCCGGGCTGACGCACGGCGGGCTGTACCGGCATTTCGAGTCCAAGGACGCGCTGGTGCGCGAGGCCTGCGCAAGCGCGTTCGAGCTGCCCAAGGCTGTGCTGCAGGACGCGCTGCAGCGCGCCTCGCCAGACCAGGCGCGGCCGGCGTTCGTGCAGGCCTATCTGTCTGCCGCACACCGCGACCAGCCGGGGGAAGGCTGCCCCGTGGCTGCGCTGGCGGTGGACGTGGGGCGCGCGGGCGGCGGCGTGGCAGAGGCCTTCACGCAGGGCGTGAAGGGCAACATCACCCGTTTTGCCGCCCTGGCGCACGGCCTGGCGCCGGGCCAGAAGCCAAGCCCGGCGCAGCGCACCGATGCGGTGTTCACGCTGGCCACGCTGGTGGGCGCGCTGGTGCTGGCGCGAGCAACCGCACCGGCGGACGCTGCGCTGTCGGATGAGATATTGGCGACGGTGCGCACGCACCTCACGGCGCCGCGGCCAAAGCGGCGCGGCCGCGACGCTACCAAATAAGGAGCTATTTGCGCTTTTTAGTACTGGGTTTCAGGCATTTTTCATGCGCAAACCCAGGCGCAGCCTGCGCGGCCAGCTCACTTTTTCATATCACCGACCGTAGGTCGCCGTGAAGCTGGCCTTGGCCAGCGTGTGCGCGTTGACGTTGAAGCCGGCCAGCGCCGCCGGGGCGTCGTCGGGCACGTCGATGCGCTCCACCGACAGCGCGTGCACCGTGAAGATGTAGCGGTGCGGCTTGTCGCCCGGCGGCGGGCACATGCCGCCCCAGGCGTACTGGCCGTAGTCGTTGCGGATGTGGCGTGCGCCCGCCGGCAGGTTTGCGCCGCCCTTGGCGCCGGCGTTCGCGGCCAGCTCCGTGGTGCCGCCCGGCAGGTCGATCACGTACCAGTGCCAGAAGCCCGAGCCGGTGGGCGCATCCGGGTCATAGACGGTGACGGCGAAGCTCTTCGTGCCCTCGGGCGCGCCGCTCCAGGCCAGCACGGGCGAGCGGTTGTCGCCGCCGCAGCCGAAGTCGTCAAACTCGAAGCGCGCGTCGATGCTGCTGCCGGCGGCAATGTCGGGGCTGGTGAGGGTGAAGGTGGCGGCCATGGCGGTTCCTTTCGCAAAGAGGCTGGGGTGAAAGAAGGGCAACGGCCTTTATCGCACAGCCGTCAGCCCGGCACCACGCTCAAGGGAATGCGCCCTTCCTCCACGCCGTGGCAGGCCACGCGCGTGCCCAAGCCGTCGTCCAGCAGCTGCGGGCGCTCGACGCGGCAGCGGTCGTTGGCGAACGGGCAGCGCGGGTTGAAGGCGCAGCCGCTGGGCGGGTTGAGCGGGTTGGGCACCTCGCCCTGCACGGGCGTGCGCGCGCGGCCGGTGTCGTGCATCTTGGGGATGGCGTCCAGCAGCATGCGGGTGTAGGGATGGCGCGGCTGGGCGAACAGGCGCGGCTTGTCGGCCAGCTCCACCAGGCGGCCCAGGTACATCACGCCGACCTGGTCGCTCACGTGGCGCACCACGGCCAGGTTGTGGCTGATGAACAGGTACGTGAGGCCCTGCTTGCGCTGCAGGTCCTTCATGATGTTGAGCACCTGCGCCTGCACCGACACGTCCAGCGCGCTGGTGGGCTCGTCGCAGACCAGGAACTCGGGCTCGGTGGCCAGGGCGCGGGCAATCGAGATGCGCTGGCGCTGCCCACCCGAGAACTGGTGCGGGTACTTGGCCATGTCCAGCGGCGACAGGCCCACGGACTGCAGCAGCTGGCCCACGCGTTCGGACAGCTCGGCCTTGGTCTTCAGGATGCCGTGCTCGCGCAGCGGCTCGCCCACGATGTCGCGCACCAGCCAGCGCGGGTTCAGGCTGGCGTAGGGGTCCTGGAAGATCATCTGGATGCGCCGGCGCATGGCCTTGGCGTTGCCGCCCTTGAAGGCAGCGTGCGCATCCTGCCCGTCGAAAGTGAAACCGCCGCGCGTGGGCTCGTACAGGCCCACCAGCAGCCGCGCCACCGTGCTCTTGCCGCAGCCGGATTCGCCCACCAGGGCCAGCGTCTTGCCACGCTCGATCTCGAAGCTGACGCCGTCGACAGCGTGCAGCAGCAGGCGCGGCTTGCGCTCCAGCACGCGGTTCAGCCACGGCGGGGAGACGTCGAAGGTGCGCGCCAGGTCGTGCGCGCGCACCAGCGGCTGGCCGGCGCCCTGCCCGCCCGCGGGCGAAGCAGCGGCGCCGGCGTTGCCGGGCTCGGCCAGGCCGGCACGCTCGCCCAGCAGGGGCAGCGCGGCCTTCAGCGGGCCGAGGTTGTTGCTGTAGCTGTTGTTCATGCGGCCTCCTTGCGTGCCGGGGCGTGCAGCCAGCACGCCGCCTGGGTGGCGCCGGCGGGCATCAGGTCGGGCCGCTCGACGCGGCAGCGGTCGAAGACGCGCGGGCAGCGCGGGTTGAAGGCGCAGCCGCGCGGGATGGCGTTCAGGCGCGGCATGGCGCCGTCGATCTGGTTCAGCCGCTCGCGCTCGCTGTCCATGTCGGGGATGGAGGCCATCAGCCCGGCCGTGTAGGGGTGGGCCGGGCGGTTGATGACCTCGTCCACCGGGCCGATCTCGGCCACGCGGCCGGCGTACATGACGGCCACGCGGTCGCAGGTCTCGGCGATCACGCCCATGTCGTGCGTGATCAGCATGACGGCGGCGCCGCGCGTCTTGCAGATGCTCTTGAGCAGCTGAATGATCTGCGCCTGGATGGACACGTCCAGCGCCGTGGTGGGCTCGTCGGCCACGATGAGCTGGGGCTCGGCGGCCAGGGCCAGGGCGATCACCACGCGCTGGCGCATGCCGCCGGAGAACTGGTGCGGGTAGTGGTCGATGCGCTGCTCGGCCGCGGGGATGCCGGTGTCTTTCAGCAGCCCGATGGCGCGCTGGCGCGCCTCCGCCGCGCTCACCGGCAGGTGGGTGCGGATGGTCTCGATGAGCTGCTGGCCCACGGTGTACAGCGGGTTCAGCGAAGTCAGCGGGTCCTGGAAGATGGCGCCGATGCGCCGCCCGCGCACGTGGCGCATCTGTTCCGCGGCCAAGTTGTCGATGCGCTGGCCCTCCAGCAGGATCTGCCCGCTGGCGATATGGCCCGGCGGCTCCAGCAGGCCGATGATGGACGCGCCGGTCAGCGACTTGCCGGCGCCGGACTCGCCCACCACGCCCAGGATCTCGCCCGGCGCGATGGAAAAGCTGACGTTGTCCAGCGCCCGCAGCGTGCCGCGGCGGCCCGGGAATTCGACGACGAGGTTTTGGACTTCAAGTAAAGACATGGCGGTCGCCCTGTGGTTAGCGCAGACGGGGGTTGAGGGCATCCCGCAGCCAGTCGCCCAGCAGGTTCACCGACAGGGCGATCAGCACCAGCATGACGCCGGGGAAGACGGTGATCCACCACTCGCCCGAGAACAGGTAGTCGTTGCCGATGCGGATCAGCGTGCCCAGCGACGGCGAGGTGGGCGGCGCGCCCACGCCCAGGAAGGACAGCGTGGCCTCGGTGATGATGGCCGTGGCCACCTGGATGGTGGCCAGCACCATGACCGGGCCCAGCACGTTGGGCAGCACGTGACGGCGCATGATGGACAGCGGGCCCACGCCGGTGACGCGCGCGGCCTGCACGTATTCCTTGTTGCGCTCCACCAGCGTGCTGCCGCGCACGGTGCGCGCGTACTGCACCCAGCCGGTCAGCGAGATGGACAAAATCAGCACGCCGAAGGCCAGCGACTCGGGCGCATTGGGGAACACCGCCCGGCCCACGCCGGCGATCAAAAGGGCGATCAGGATGGCAGGGAAGGACAGCATCACGTCGCACAGGCGCATCAGCACCGCGTCGACCCAGCCGCCCTGGAAGCCCGCCCACAGGCCCAGGCCCACACCCACCACCACCGACAGCAGCACCGAGGCCAGGCCGACGATGAGCGAGATGCGCGCGCCGTAGATCAGCGCGGACAGGATGTCGCGGCCCTGGTCGTCCGTGCCCAGCAGGTACTTGGTGCCGCCGCCCTCCTGCCAGGCGGGCGGCAGGCGCGCGTCGCCCAGCTCCAGCGTGGCCAGGTCGAAGGGGTTGTGCGGCGCCACCCAGCCGGCGAACAGCGCGCAGACCACGCACACCAGGGCGATGGCCGCGGCGAGCATGGCCACGGGCGAGGTTCGGAAGCTGTGCGCGACGTCGCTGTCGTACCAGCGCAAAAGGGTTTGTTTCATGGATGCGTGCCCGCGAGAGACAAACCGTGGCGGTGCGCGGTGCGCTGGCGCCAAGTCTTGCCATTTACTACTGATTTAATAGCTGCTGCCGCTTGCTGGACAAGGGCTAGAGCCGTTTTTTGCTTGAAATTGACTGCCATCTTCGATGGTGCCTACCCGGCTGCCTACAGCGCCCCGGCCAGCGGCATGGCCTGCTCCACCAGGCTGGCGTGCAGCGCGGCGCCCAGCGGCAGGATGTCGTCGTTGAAGTCATAGCGGCTGCTGTGCAGCAGGCTGTGGCCCGCGCCCATGCCCTGCCCCAGGCGCAGGTAGGCGCCGGGCCGGGCCTGCAGCATGAAGGAGAAATCCTCCGCACCCATGCTGGGCTCCAGGTCGCGCACCACGTTCTCGGCGCCCAGCAGGCTGGCCGCCACGTCGCCAGCGAAGCGCGCCTCGCCTTCGGTGTTGATGGTGGCGGGGTAGATGCGCTCGTAGCGCACGGTGGCGCTGGCGCCAAAGCCGAGGGCGACGGCGCTGCACAGCTCCTTGATGCGCCGCTCCAGCATGTCCTGCACGGCCGGATCGAACGCGCGCACGGTGCCCACCAGCGTGGCCGTGCCGGGCAGCACGCTGAAAGCACCCAGGTCGCCGGCCTGCATGGCGCACAGGCTGACGACGGCGCTGTCCAGCGGCCGCACGTTGCGCGCGACGATGCTCTGCACCGCCGTGATGATTTGGGCCGCCACCAGCACCACGTCCACCGTCTGGTAGGGGTGTGCACCATGGCCGCCGCGGCCGGTGATCTCGATGGTGATGCGGTCGGCGGCGGCCATCATGGGGCCGTCGTTGATGCCGACGGTGCCGGGCCGCATGGCCGGCCAGTTGTGCATGGCATAGACGGCCTGCACGGGCCAGCGCTCGAACAGGCCGTCCTCGATCATCACGCGCGCGCCGCCCAGGCCCTCCTCGCCCGGCTGGAAGATCAGCACGGCCGTGCCGTCGAACTGCCGCGTGGCCGCCAGGTAGCGCGCCGCACCCACCAGCATGGCGGTGTGGCCGTCATGGCCGCAGCCGTGCATCAGGCCGCTTTTGGCCGAGCGCCAGGGGAAGTCGTTGTGCTCGGTCATGGGCAGCGCGTCCATGTCGGCGCGCAGGCCGATCATGGCGCCGCTGCCGCGCCCGCGGCCGTGGATGACGCCCACCAGGCCGGTCTTGCCGATGCCCTCGTGTACCTCGTCCACGCCGCAGGCGCGCAGGGCTTCGCGCACGCGCGCGCCGGTGTAGACCTCTTCGAAGCCGATCTCCGGGTGGGCGTGCAGGTCGCGCCGCAGGGCCGTGAGCTCGGGGTGGAACTGGGCGATGTGGGCGAATGCGCGTCCGCCCGCCTTGTAGCGCTGGGCTGGTTGCTGCATGGCCTCAATGCCCCTTGCCGGACACGCGCAGGCGCGGGTCCACGACGAAGTACAGCAGATCCACCACCAGGTTGATGATGACGAAGATCAGCGCGATCAGGCACAGGTAGGCGGCCATGACGGGGATGTCGGCGAACGTCACGGCCTGGATGAACAGCAGGCCCATGCCGGGCCACTGGAACACGGTCTCGGTGATGATGGCAAAGGCGATCAGGCCGCCGATCTGCAGGCCGGTGATGGTCATCACGGGCACCAGCGTGTTCTTCAGCGCATGGCCGAAGTGGATGGCCCGGTCGGTCAGGCCGCGCGCACGGGCGAACTTGATGTAGTCGGTGCGCAGCACCTCCAGCATCTCGGCGCGCACCAGGCGCATGATCAGAGTGAGCTGGAAGATCGCCAGCGTGATGGCCGGCAGCACCAGGTGGTGCCAGCCCTTGGCGCTGAGCAGGCCCGTGCTCCACCAGCCCAGCTGCGTGACCTCGCCCCGGCCGTAACTGGGGAACCAGCCCAGCGTCACCGAGAACACCAGGATCAGCAGGATGCCGATCAGGAAGGTGGGCAGCGACACGCCCAGCAGCGACAGCGTCATGAACACCTGGCTGGTGAAGGTGCCGCGCTTCAAGGCCGCATACACGCCCATGGGCACGCCCACCAGCAGAGCGATGGCGGCGGCCACCAGGGCCAGCTCCAGCGTGGCGGGGAAGCGCTCGGCGATCAGGCGCGAGACCTTGGCACCCTGGCGCAGCGACAGACCGAAGTCGCCCTGCGCGGCGTTCACCAGGAACTGCCAGAACTGCACGATGAAGGGCTTGTCCAGGCCCAGGGCGGCGCGCATCTCGGCGATCTGCTCGGGCGTGGCGTCCTGCCCCAGCATGAAGACGACCGGGTCGCCCACGAACTGGAACAGCATGAAGGAGATGAAAGCCACGGTGACCATGACGATCACGGCCTGCACAAGGCGGCGGAGTATGAAGGCAAGCATTCGGGTCGGGCGGCCTGAAAAGAGTGGCGCATGCTAGCAGGCCGAAAAGGCCCGGCCGGCAAAGGCACAGCGCGGCCGGGCGTTTGGCGCACCGGCCGCGCGACGGCGGCGTTCAGCCGGGAAAAAGATCAGTTGATCTTCACCGTGCGGATGTCCACACGGTTGTCGGCGCGGTGCACCAAGTCCACGTTCTTCTTCATCGCCCAGGGGATGACCTGGTCGTACAGCGGGATGTGCGAGACGGTGTCGTTGGACAGCTGCAGCGCCTCGGTCATCATGCGCGCGCGCACCGGCGCGTCGGTTTCGACCTTGATGCGGTCGACCAGATAGTCCATGCGCTCGTTGCTGTACTTGCCGACGTTGTAGTTGCCGTCGCCGCCCGTGCCCACGCTGCGCACCAGCGACTGCAGGCTGTACAGGCCGTCGAACGTCGGCACGCCCCAGCCCAGCAAGTAGATGCTGGCTTCGCTGCGCTGGATCATGGGGAAATAGTTCACCGTGGGCAGCGTGCGCAGCCTGGCCTTCACGCCCACGCGCGCCCACATGGCGGTGATGGCCTGGCAGATGGCCTCGTCGCTGATGTAGCGGTTGTTGGGGCAGGCGAAATCGACCTCGAAGCCGTCGCCGTAGCCAGCCTCGGCCAGCAGCTTCTTGGAGGCCTCCACGTCATAGGGGAAGCGCTTGCCCACGGTTTCGGACCAGCCGGCCACCTGGGGCGCCACCAGCGTGCCGGCGGGCTTGCCCAAGCCGCGCAGAATGTTGCGCGTGAGGGCGTTGACGTCGATGGCCTGGTACAGGGCCTTGCGCACGCGCACGTCCTTGAGCGGGTTCTTGCCCTTCACGCTGGAGCCCACCAGTTCGTCGCGGAACTGGTCCATGCCCAGGAACAGCGTGCGGTTCTCCAGCCCGTCGATGACCTTCAGGTCGGCGCTGCTGCGCAGGCGCTGCAGATCCTGGGGCGCCGGGTCGAGCACCATGTCCACCTCGCCCGACAGTAGCGCAGCAATGCGCGTGGCGCCCGACTTGATCGGCGTGTAGACGATCTCGGTCACGTTGCTGGCCATCGTGCCCCACCAGTTGGGGTTGCGCTTCAGCACCATGCGCACATCCGGCTGCCAGGATTCAAGCGTGAAGGGGCCGGTGCCCATGGCGTTGCGATGGGCGAAGTTCTCATCCGTGCCCTTGATGTCCTTGGGCTCGACGGAGCGGTTCTTCTCGGCCCAAGCCTTGCTCATCATGCGCAGCTCGGTCAGCTGGCGCAGCAGCACGGGGTTGGGCCCCTTCAGGAAGATGTCGATGGTGCCGGCATCCACCTTGGCCACGCGGTCGATGCCCTGCACGAACGGGCCATAGTTGGACGTCTTGGCCATTGCGCGCTGGATGGAGTACACCGCATCGTCCGCGGTGAACGCCGAGCCGTCATGGAACTTCACGCCCTGGCGCAGCGTGATGCGCATCTGGGTGGGGCTGACGTTGGTCCACGCCGTGGCCAGCTGGGGCTCCACCTCGAACGTCTTGCTGTTGTAGTAGACCAGGCTCTCATACACGTATGCATGGATGCCGTTTTGCAGTGCGTTGTTTTGCGAATGGATGTCCCAGGTGGAGATTTCGCCCTGGCTGGCCCACTTGAAGGTCTTGGCGTGCACGGCGGGCACCACGGTCAGAGCGCTGGCCGCCAGCATGGAAAGAAGCAACCTTTTGAGCTGCATTGGAGAACCCTTCAGAATGTGAAAACTGAACTATGCCGCATGCCGCAGCCGACCCGGGCATAGGGAAAGCACCGGGTCGGAGCGGGCGGCAAATATGCGGGTGGCCGCTGACGTAAATCAACAGCAGAAAAAAGCAAAACCCCCAAAGGGGGTCTTGCCTACGGCCATCCGCGCATGGCTGACGCATGCGCGAACGAAGGCGTCAGATTAGAAGCGGTGACGCAGGCCGACTGTAATGCCGGTGCGATTGCGGGCGCCGCTGGCCTGATCCAGCTTAATCTCGCTGCCGCCGCTGATACTGGTGTGGTCCACACCGAAATAGGCATCGGTGCGCTTGCTGAAAGCATAGTCCGCAACGGCCACGTAGAAGTTGGCGTTTCCGTTGTAAGTGCCAGTGGCAGAGCCCGACTGCTTGCCGCGGAAGTAGTGCATGCCCACGTTGAGCTGAGAGGTGACCTGATAGCCCACGCCGATCTTGAACAGTTGGCGCTTGTTTGCATCGCCCGGCTGGAAGCCTCCATTCGTCTGACCGGACCAGAACTGGCCCAGGATGGCACCATCCAGGGCGTTACGGCGCGCTTGCACGGACAAGGGGTTGGCGGTCGCGGTGAATTTGGCTTTATTCAGGCCATAGCCTGTAGAAAAATACCAGGGACCGGTGCGATACGAGCCGCCTAAGGTGTAGGCGTCGACATCCGTGCCTCCCGGCAGAGTGGTGCGCATATACCCTGCGCCTACCGCTGCGCCGCTGGCTGCGTAGCGCAGATAGCCGCCCATGGTCTTGAAGGCGCCACCTTGCAGGGTGCTTGCGGTCTGTGCAGCAATCGCATTCCTCAGGTTATTTGCGTAAGCGTTGAGAGCTTCGGGCGTAGCGCCGCTCGGTGTAATAGCGTCAATCGCCCTTGAATCATTTTTTTCGTCAAACGAATATTGCAGCGAACCGACGAAGCTGCGGTCAGGCGTGGCGAACGTGTACTTCAACGCATTACTAGTGCGCGCGCCCATGGCCATGCCCAGCTCGGGCTTGTAAGCTTCCATGTAGGGCGAGTAGGGGAAAGATGCGTAGGTACTGGTCACTACGTCGAACAGTACGTTCCACTGGCGGCCGGCGGTGATGCGGCCATAAGGCCCCTGCAAGCCCACGTGCGCCAATTGGAAGAACGGCGTGGAGACGGACCCATCGTCAGCATTGAGGCGGTTTTCCAGCACCACAAGCGCCTTGCTGCCGCCGCCCAGGTCCTCTTCGACGTTGATGCCCCAGCGGCTTTGCGACATGCCGCCGCCCATGAGCTGGGTCTTGCCGTCCTGGCCCGGCCCCTCATTGTTAGTGTGGCGCACGGCCGCGTCCACGATGCCCCACAGCTGAACCTTGCTGGTGCTGGTTTGGGCGTAAAGAGCCGGTGCAGACGCTGCAAGCACAGCAAGCGCCAGGGTTTTCTTGACGAAGGAGGCCATTTTAGAAGTCTTTCTTCAAAGGGTAGGGGAAGTTCCATTCTTCAAAAAGCACTTCTTGCGGACAAGCCTGGATCGCATTCCAGCCACAGGAGTTTTCCCTAGGCTTTTGTTACATCAGAGATCAAGAAAAAACAAAAAGCCGCTGCCCGAAGGCAGCGGCTTTCTTTCCTTTTGCAAAGCTGGCGAATGCCAGCTGTTGCTTAGAAGGAGTGACGGATACCGACCTGCACACCAGTCTGGTTCTCACCAGCGGCAGGAGTGATGTTGCCCAGGCCCTTGGCACCCAGTGCCAGGCTGGAAGCGTCATTGTTCTTCAGGTAAGCCACCGTGCCGTACACAGCCGTACGCTTGGACAGGTTGTGCACATAACCCAGGCTCAGCTGGTGAGCCTTGGAATCGATGAACTTCTGGTCGTACAGAGCGTACTGCAGACGAACCTGACCGGCGCCCACGGGAGCGGCAGCACCAATCATGTAGCTGTTGATCTTGCGATCGCTAGCGCCGGGGATGTCCTGGAAACGGCTTTGCTGAGCCAGGGCGCTGATCTTGGCCATGCCCAGATCGTACGAAGCGCCCACGGAGAACATGTCCTTGTTGCCGTCAGCCAGCGCTGCGCCGTAGGCGATGTCGCGGCGGTCCAGGGCGACCGTGACGCTCAGAGGACCGTTGTCATAGGCGGCAAAACCACCCATGTAACGGCCATTGTGACCGGAGGTCTGCTCATCAAAGCCATAGGCCAGGCCTGCCGTGAACCCGCCAAAGTTGGGGGTGTAGTAAGCCAGCATATTGTCTTGACGGAAGCCGTTCGCGTCAGGCGTAGCTGTCTGACCCCAAGCGCTCCAGCCCATGAATTGGCCAATACCAACCTGGCCGAAGACGTCGTACGAGCTGACCTTGGTGTAGGAAGGCACCAGGTCACGACCCAGACGCACTTCACCGAAGCCGCCCATCAGGCTGAGCGTGGAACGGCGACGGAAGTTGACGCCGGAGGCATTGCCATCGTCGCCAAAGATTTCGCCTTCGAGCCAGAAGCCGGCCTTGAGGCCACCGCCCAGATCTTCCACGCCGCGAAAGCCCAGACGGCTCGTTGCATTGCCGCTGGTACCCAGGCCGTACTTGTTGTCGCCTGCTGCGTTAGCGTTGGTCACGTAGCTAACGTTGGTGTCAACGATACCGAACAGCGTCACGGAAGACTGTGCCATCGCGGCGCCGGAAGCGGCCAGCACGGCCAGGGCAATCAGAGATTTTTTCATTGCGTGTTACTCCAAGGTTTAAACAGAGGGCCCCGGATCGGGAGGACGCGTGCGGACGCAGCTCACGTGCAGCCACCGTGTCCCCGGGCCAACCTCCTGGTGGGGAAGCTGATCCTATTGCAACAGAGCCACCGGGGATTCGCAAAGAAATTCCCTCACAATCGGGCGGAAAGCGGCGTTTCGTTGCAGGACCGCAACATCCACCTCTGGTCGCAAAAACTTTCCATTGTTGCCGAACCATACGAAAGAAGCGGATGGAGTTCGCAAGAAAAAGCCGCAGTTGAAGATTTTTGACAGCCTTTCGCCCATGGACCGTTTCTTGATCGCCGCCGATACCGCGCTGCGCACGCTCTTCGCTTCGCCTTCGGCCAGCCAGCCGTCACCGGCCCATGGCTTGCCGGACGCCGCCTTGCGGGAGGCCGACAGGCGCCTCGCCGGGGCCTTGATGCGCGTCAACCACGTGGGCGAGGTCTGCGCCCAGGCCCTGTACATGGCGCAGGCCTGCGTGACACGCGACGAGGCCTTGCGCGGAAGCCTCATGGATGCCGCTCGGGAAGAAACCGACCACCTGGCCTGGACGCGCGAGAGGTTGGATGCGCTCGGCAGCCGTCCCAGCCTGCTGAATCCACTGTGGTTCGCGGGTGCTTTCGCCATCGGCTTGGCCGCCGCACGCGTCAGCGACCGTGCCAGCCTGGGTTTCGTGGTGGAAACCGAACGCCAGGTGTCCGAACACCTGCAAGGTCATCTGTCACGCCTGCCCGCCGAAGACCTGCCCTCGCGCGCCGTGGTGGAGCGCATGAAGGAGGACGAGGAACGCCACGCCACCCAGGCCCTTGCGGCCGGCGCCATGGAACTGCCGGCGCCGGCCCGCTGGCTGATGCGCGGCGCGGCCAGGGTCATGACCGGCACAGCACATTACATATAAGAAGCTGGTCAGGCCTCGACAATCTCGAAGCCCGTGGTGATCACCGCGGTCTTGCCCAGCATGATGCTGGCCGAGCAGTACTTTTCGTGGCTGAGGGCGATGGCACGCTCCACGGCCTCCGGTGCCAGGCCCTTGCCCGTCACGGTGAAGTGCATGTGAATCTTGGTGAACACCTTGGGCTCGCTCTCGGCCCGCTCGGACGTCAGGTGCACGCTGCAACCGCGCACGTCGTGCCGACCTCGGCGCAGGATGAGCACCACGTCGTAGGCGGTGCAGCCGCCGGTGCCGGCGAGTACAGTCTCCATGGGCCGGGGCGCCAGGTTGCGGCCGCCATTGTCGGGCCTGGCGGCGTCGGGCGCGCCGTCCATCGCCAGGACATGGCCGCTGCCGGTCTCCGCGATAAAGCCCATGCCCGAGCGCGCGCCGGTGCTACCGGTCCAGCTGACGGTGCATTCCATGTCTGTCTTCTCCAAAAAGCGTGAGGTCCATCAAAGGCGGGCAACCGCCGGTACGCGATTTTGCTGCAACGCAGCAAGAGCTGGGCTACAATCCGCCCATGCACCGGCTGCAGCAGGGTTTACCCGAAAGCCGCGGCCCGCACCGTTTGTCTCCTCCATCTCCTCAAAAGGATGGATTCAGCCCCGGACCTTACCGTCCGGGGCTTTTTTTTGCCTCGGCCGGCCTCCTGGGCGGCCACTATGATGGGCGCCCGCGCCACGCTTGCTGCGGCGCAGCATCCGCCCCTGCCGCCATGACCCAGCCCCTGACTCCGTTCGACTACCTCACAAAAATCCTCAACGCCCGCGTGTACGACGTGGCGGTGGAGACCGACCTGCAGCCCGCGCGGGCGCTGTCGCGCCGGCTGCACAACAAGGTGCTGCTCAAGCGCGAGGACCAACAGCCCGTGTTCAGCTTCAAGTTGCGCGGCGCCTACAACAAGATGGCCCAGCTGCCGCCCGAGCAGCTGGCGCGCGGCGTGATCTGCGCCTCGGCCGGCAACCACGCCCAGGGCGTGGCCATGAGCGCGGCCAAGCTGGGCACGCGCGCCGTGGTGGTCATGCCCATCACCACGCCGCAGGTGAAGATCGACGCGGTGAAGACCCTCGGCGGCGAGGTGGTGCTGGCCGGCGACAGCTATTCCGACGCCTACGAGCACGCCATCCGCCTGCAGGCCGAGCAGGGCCTGACCTTCGTCCACCCCTTCGACGACCCGGACGTCATCGCCGGCCAGGGCACGGTGGCCATGGAGATCCTGCGCCAGGTGCAGCAGCTGGGCGGGCACCTGGACGCCGTGTTCGTCGGCATTGGCGGGGGCGGGCTGATCGCCGGCGTGGCCAACTACATCAAGGCCGTGCGTCCGCAGATCCGGGTCATCGGCGTGCAGATGAGCGACTCGGACGCCATGGCGCAGTCCGCCCGCGCGCACCAGCGCGTGCAGCTGGCCGACGTGGGCCTGTTTTCCGACGGCACGGCCGTCAAGCTGGTGGGCGAGGAGACCTTCCGCATCGCCCACGAGCTGGTCGACGACTACGTCACCGTGGACACGGACGCCGTGTGCGCCGCCATCAAGGACATCTTTGCCGACACCCGCAGCATCGTCGAGCCGGCCGGCGCGCTGGCCCTGGCCGGCCTGAAGGCCTACGTGGCGCGGCACAAGACGCGCGGCCAGACCTACGCGGCCATCCTGTCGGGCGCCAACATGAACTTCGACCGGCTGCGCTTCGTGGCCGAGCGCGCCGACGTGGGCGAGGAAAAGGAAGCCCTGTTCGCCGTCACCATCCCCGAGGAGCGCGGCTCCTTCCGCCGCTTTTGCGAAGTGGTGGGCGCCCTGCCGGGCGGCCCGCGCAGCGTGACCGAGTTCAACTACCGCATCAGCCACGAGCAGCGCGCGCACGTCTTCGTCGGCCTGTCCACGCACGGCCGAGGCGAGTCGGAGAAGATCGCCCGCGTCTTCCACAAGGCCGGCTTTGCCGCGCTGGACCTGACGCACGACGAACTGGCCAAGGAGCACCTGCGCCACTTGGTCGGCGGCCACGCCCATCTGGCGCGCGACGAGCGGCTGATGCGCTTCACCTTCCCCGAGCGGCCGGGCGCGCTGTTCAAGTTCCTCAGCCTGATGCAGCCGACCTGGAACATCTCGCTGTTTCACTACCGCAACCAGGGCGCGGACTACGGCCGCATCCTGGTGGGCATGCAGGTGCCGCCGGACGAGGCCGCCGCCTTCGACGCCTTCCTGCACACCCTGGGCTACCCCTGGGTGGAAGAAACGGACAACCCCGCCTACCGCCTGTTCCTGCAGGCCAACGGCGCCTAGGCATTTCAAGCATCCAATCGACCTCCAGCGCGTACCAGCCAAGCGCCGGCAGCTACTCTTTGCATAGCACCTCACGACCATGCTGAAGAACGCCCTGCGCCACTACCTGCTGGCCGTGCAGTTCTTCACCCGCGTGCCCGTCACCGGGCGGCTGGCCGCCTGGGTGGGCTACAGCCCGGCGCTGCTGCGCGCCAGCAGCGGGCATTTCCCCGGCGTGGGCTGGCTGGTGGGCCTGCTGGCGCTGGGCGTGTACGCGGCCGTGTACCGGGCGCTGGCGGGCGGGCCGCTGGCCGGCGCGGTGGCGGCGGCGCTGTCCACCGCCGCCACGCTGCTCATGACCGGGGGCTTTCACGAGGACGGCCTGGCCGACGTGGCCGACGGCCTGGGCGGCGCCTACACGCCCGAGCGGGCGCTGGAGATCATGAAGGACTCGCGCATCGGCGCCTTCGGCGCCATGGCGTTGGTCATGGCGCTGGTGACCAAGCTGGCGCTGCTGGTCCAGCTGGGCGGCCACGGCCTGCTGGCGCCCCTGGTTGCATTGGCCGGAGCGCACCCGCTGTCGCGCCTGTGGCCGCTGCTGACCATCCGCGCACTGCCGCACGTGGGCGACAGCGCCACCTCCAAGAGCAAGCCCCTGGCCGACCGCATCAGCCCTGGTGCACTGGCCGTGGCCGCCCTGTGGGCCCTGCCGCCGCTGCTGCTGGTGGGGTGGCTTTTGGGTGCGGGCGTGGCCGCCACCGCGCTGCTGGGTAGCGCAATGGGTGCTGCCTGGATGCACTGGCGCTTCGTGCGGCGGCTGCGCGGCTTCACCGGCGACTGCCTGGGCGCGTCGCAGCAACTGGCCGAGCTGGGCTTTTACCTGGGCGCGGCCGTGGCCCTGGCGCAGCGGGCGGCAGCGTGACGGCCGCCCGGCTGTGGCTGGTGCGCCACGCCCAGCCCGAGGTGGCGCTGGGCATCTGCTACGGACGGCTGGACCTGCCTGCCGACCCCGCCGCCAGCCGCGCCGCCGCCCGGGCGCTGGCGCAGGCCCTGCCGGCCGAGGCCATCACCGTCTGGCACTCCCCGCTACAAAGATGTGAGCTGCTGGCGCTTGAGCTGCAAGGGCTGAGGCCCAATTTGGCACCCAAACCCGAACCGCGCCTTCTGGAGCTGGACTTCGGCCACTGGGAAGGCCGCGGCTGGCAGGGCATCGACCGCACCGCCCTCGACGCCTGGGCCAGCCAGCTGCACGAATACGCCCCCGGAGGCGGCGAGCCCCTGCGCGCCATGCTTGAGCGCGTCTGGCAGGCGCTGCAGGACGCCCGCCGCCTGCCCTGTGGCGACGTGGTCTGGATCACCCATGCCGGCGTGGCGCGCTGCGTGGCCTGGCTGCTGGCCCACGGCCCGGGCCGCGCCCCGCAGGCGCAGGAATGGCCCGCCGCCGCGCCGCCCTTTGGCGGCTGGACGGTGGTGCCGCTGCCGGCACCCGGGCAAGCAATCTAGGGCTTGCTGCTGCCCAGCGGCATCTGCAACGTCACCGTGGCGGCGCCGTCCGGCGACGGGCCCAGTCGCGCCTCGCGCCGCGACAGCGACTGCAGCACCAGGCCCGGCGCCACAGTGGCGCCCACGCGGAAGGGCTTGGGCGGCTGCCCGTCCACGCTGACCAGCGCCGCGCCGTGGCCGCTGGTCGTGCCCGCCAGCACGCCCTGCAGCACGAAGCGGCTGGGCGCAGCCGGCGCGGCGGTCTGCGCCACCACCGCGGGCGCGCCCGCGCCCAGCAGCCGCGCCACCGCCTGCGCATCGGCCTGCGGAGCCGGCGCCAGCGCCGCCGGCACCGGCGCCTCGGGCCGCGCCGACAGCGCCAGCGCCCAGTACAGCGCGGCGCCCCCCGCCAGCGTCCACAGCGCCAGCGTGACCAGGCGCGGCGCCCAGAGGCCGGCCCCGGGGCCGCGGAATGTATGTGTCACCATCGCGCGATTATTTATCATTGCCCGGCTATGCCCCACCTGATCCGCCGCCCCGAGGCGCAGCCCTCCCCCGCCCTGCCCCGCCGCCTGGCGCGCTCCGTGCGCCGCCGCATCGCCGCGGGCTTCACCCTGATCGAGCTGATGGTGGTGCTGGTCATCATCGGCGTGCTGGCCGCGCTCATCGTGCCCAACGTGCTGGACCGCGCCGACGACGCCCGCAGCACCGCCGCGCGCACCGACATCACCAACCTGATGCAGGCGCTCAAGCTCTACCGCCTGGATAACCAGCGCTACCCCACGGCCGAGCAGGGCCTGCAGGCGTTGATCGTGCGACCCGGCGCGGGCCCGGCGCCGAACAACTGGCGCCCCTACCTGGAAAAGCTGCCCAACGATCCCTGGGGCCGCCCCTACCAATACTTGAACCCGGGCATCAAGGGCGAGGTGGACGTGATGTCCTTCGGCGCGGACGGCCAGTCCGGCGGCGAAGGCAAGGATGCCGACATCGGCAGCTGGCAGTGAAGCCATCACACCAGGCTCAGCCGCCCCACGCATGACCCTGGCGCCCCACCAGGCCAGCGGACGCCGCGGATCTGGCTTCGCCAGGCCGCTGGCGTCGCCCCCCCATCCGCGCCGCGAGAAAGGGGGGGAGCCGCGCAGCGGCTCGGGGGGGTTTACTCTTCTCGAACTGCTAGTCGTGCTGTCCATCGTCGCCCTGGCCACGGCCGGCGTGGGCTTTGCCCTGCGCGACAGCGGCGACACCCAGCTGGAGCGCGAGGGCGAACGCCTGGCGGCGCTGCTGGAGGGCGCCCGGGCGCAGTCGCGCGCCTCCGGAGCGCCGGTGCGCTGGCGCGCCCAGGGCGGCAGCTTTCGCTTCGACGGGCTGCCCGGCCCGGCGGGTGCGCCGCGCACCTGGCTGGACGCCGCCACCGGCGTGCGCGGCGGCACCGGCGCGCTCTGGCTGGGGCCGGAGCCCCTGATCGGCGCGCAGCAGGTGGTGCTGGTCAGCCAGGCGCACCCTGGCCGCGCCGTGGCCGTCGCCACGGACGGGCTGCGGCCGTTTTCCGTGCAGACGCTGCAATGAACCACCGGCGCCGCAGCAGCCGCCAGAGCCAGCGCGGCTTCACCCTGGTGGAGGTGCTGGTGGCGCTGGCCATCGTGGCCATTGCGCTCATGGCCGGGCTGCAGGCGACTTCCGCCCTCACGCGCAGCGCCTCGCGCCAGACCGACGTGGTGCTGGCCCACCTGTGTGCCGAGAACGAATTGGTGCGCGTGCGCCTGGCGCGGCAGATGCCCTCCATCGGCGACGCCTCGGGCACCTGCGAGCAGGCCGGGAGGCAGTACGGCGTGGCGCTGACCACCTCGCCCACGCCCAACCCGCAGTTCCGCCGCGTGGACGCACAGGTGACCGACGGCCGCTACCCGGTGCTGCGCCTGTCCACCATCGTGGGGAGGTATTGAAATGCCCCCCCTGAGCGGCTACGCCGCTTCCCCCCCAAGGGGGACGACGCTGGTGGACTGGCGGAGCCAGATCCACGGCGTCTGCTGGTATGGCCTGCTCCGCGGCCGCCCGACTAAAAGCCGGCGGTGGCGGGGGGCGCGGGGTTTCACATTGATCGAGCTGCTGGTGGCGATTGCGGTGATGGCGCTGCTGGCCATCGTCAGCTGGCGTGGGCTGGATGGCATGGTGCGCTCGCAGGAGCAAACACGCGCACGTGCTGACGAGCTGATGGTGCTGCAGACGGTGCTGGCGCAGTGGTCGGCCGACCTGGACGCGCTGCAGCCCATCGCCCATACGGAGCCCATCGCCTGGGACGGCCAGGTGCTGCGGCTGACACGGCGCAGCACCCGCCTGCCCGAGGAGGGCGCGCTGGTGGTGGCCTGGGCGCAGCGCAATACCGACCAGGGGCCGCGCTGGCTGCGCTGGCAGTCGCCGCCGGTGCGCACGCGCGCCGAGTGGGCCGCCGCTTGGCAGCAGGCCGCCGTGTGGGCGCGCACTCCCGGCCAGGCCGAGCGCCGCGGCGAGACGGTGCTGCTGCCGCTGGCCGGCTGGCAGCTGTTTTACTTTCGCGGCGGCGCCTGGGCCAATGCCCAGTCCAGCGGCGCCGACAGCGGCCAGCCCCGCGCCATGGGCGACCTGAACGAGGCCGCGGCGCGCATCCCCGAGGGCGTGCGCCTGCAGCTCACCCTGGCGCCCGGCGGGGCGCTGGCCGGCACCATCGTCCGCGACTGGGCCAATCCGCTGCTGGGGGGTGGCAAGTCGTGAGGCGGAACGCGCGGGCCCAAAAAGGGGCGGCCCTGCTGCTGGCCATGCTCACCGTGACGCTGGTGGCCAGCTTTGCTGCCGCCGCCCTGTGGCAGCAGTGGCGCGCCGGCGAGGTAGAGACGGCCGAGCGCGCCCGCGTGCAGTCGGCGTGGATATTGGTGGGTGCGCTGGACTGGTCGCGCCTGATTCTGCGCGAGGACTCGCTGGCGCGCAGCGGCGACGGCACCGACAACCTGACCGAGCCCTGGTCCGTGCCGCTGGCCGAGGCGCGCTTGTCCACCTTCTTAGCGGCCAACCGCAACGTCGCCCAGGTGGAGGACGCCAGCACCGACACCGCCGACGCCTTCCTGTCCGGTCAGATCACCGACCAGCAGGCCCTGCTGAACCTGCGCAACCTGGTGCAGGACAACCAGATGGACCCGGCCGCGCTGCGCCAGTTCGCCCGGCTGTTCGAATACCTGGGCCTGCCGGCGCAGCAGCTGGACGCCCTGGCGCGCCAGACGGTGCGCGCCCTGGCGGCCGAGGGCGATGCCAGCAGCGCCCCGCTGCTGCCGCAAAGCGCCTCCCAGCTGACCTGGTGGGGCCTGGCGCCGGCCATGGTGGAGCAGCTGTCGCCCTACGTCACGCTGCTGCCGGTGCGCACCAAGGTCAACGTCAACACCGCCGGCGCCGTGGTGCTGTGGGCCAGCGCCGACGGCCTGTCCATGGCCCAGGCCCAGCAGCTGGTGCAGTCGCGCGAGCGCCAGCACTTCAAGAGCGAGGCCGACGCCGCCAAGCTGCTGGGCAACGCCGGCAACGCCATCACCCCAGCCACGCACACCGTGGCCTCGCAGTACTTCGAGGTGCGCGGCCAGCTGCGGCTGGATGGCGCCGTGGTGCAGGAGCGCTCGCTGGTGCTCAAGCAGCGCGGCGACGTGCGCACCCTGTGGCGCGAGCGCGGCGCCCTGCCCGCCGTGGCTGCCGCGCCCGGGGCCGGCACCTACAATGCGCCGCCAACCAACGCGCCATGAGCACCCTCGTCATCACCCTGCCCCTGGCCGCGCCGGAGGCCGCCGACAGCTACGGCTACGCCCTGTCCAGCGACGGCCACGCCGTCACCCGCCACGCCACCACCAGCGCCGCGCTGCTGCCCGACCCGGGCCGCGCCGGCGAGATCGTGGCCGTGGTGCCAGCGCGTGCGCTGTCGTGGCAACGCGTGACGCTGCCCCCCGGCGCCCTGGCCCAGGCCGCGCGCGTGCGCGCCGTGCTCGAAGGGCTGCTGGAAGAACACCTGCTGGACGACCCAGCCACGCTGCACTTCGCCCTCGCGCCCGGCGCGCAGTCCGGCGCTCCGGCCTGGGTGGCCGTGTGCGACCGCGCCTGGCTGCACGGCGCCCTGCAGGCGCTGGAGGCGGCAGGCCGCCCCGCCGACCGCGTGGTGCCCGAGTTTGCGCCCGGCCCCACGACCAGCGGCCAGGAAGAAATCACCGTACTGGGCCCGCCCGAGGACGCCCAGCTGGTGCTGGCGGGCCAAGGCGAGCAGCAGGCCGTGGCCGTCCTGCCGCTGGCAGCCGCGCCGGCCCTGCTGGCGCCGCCCGCCGAGGATGCGCCGCCCGTGCGCGCCGAACCTGCCGTGGTGGCGCTGGCCGAGCGCCTGCTGGCGCCGCGCCGCGTCGCCATGCAGCCGGCCGCGGAACGCCTGCTGGCCGCCGCCCGCGGTCCCTGGGACTTGGCGCAGTTCGACCTGGCCAGCAGCGGCCGCAAGCGCGCCCTGCGCAAGGCCGCTGGCGCCACCAACGCCTTCCTGCGCGCGCCGCAGTGGCGCGCCGCCCGCTGGGGCCTGGCCGCGGCGCTGCTGGTGCAGGTCATCGGCCTGAACCTGTGGGCCTGGCAGGACCGCCAGGCCGTCGCCGCCAAGCAGGCCGCCGCCCGCGGCCTGCTGACCCAGACCTTCCCGCAGGTGCAGGTGGTGGTCGACGCACCGGTGCAGATGGAGCGCGAGCTGGCCCGCCTGCGCCAGCAGGCCGGCGGCATCTCGCCGCACGACCTGGAGCCGCTGATGGCCGCCGCCGGCGCCGCCCTGCCGCCCGGCGCCACCCCGGCCGCCCTGCAGTACGCGGGCGGCGAGCTGCGCCTGCGCGGCCTGCAGCTGGCCGACGCCGAGCTGGCCGCGGCGCAGCAGCGCCTGGCTGCTGCCGGTGCCAGCGCCAGCGTGCAGGACGATGCCCTGCTGGTGCGCGCCACGCCCGCCGGAGGCACGCCATGAATAGCGACAACCACACCCTCGCCGCCGCCCGTGCGCGCTGGGCGCGCTTGGCCCCGCGCGAGCAGACGCTGGTGCTGGCCGCCGCCGCCCTGGTGCTGCTGGCACTGGCCTGGTGGCTGCTGCTGGCGCCGGCCCTGTCCACCCTGAAAACCTCCGCCGCGCGCCACGCCCAGGCCGACGCCCAGCTGCGCCAGATGCAGCTGCTGCAGGCCGAGGCGCTGCAGCTGCAGGACGCGCCGCGCGCCCAGGGCGGCAACCCGGCCGCCGCGCTGCAGGCCGGTGTGGCCGAGGCCCTGGGCCAGGGCGGCCAGGTCGTGCTGGCCGGCGAGCGCGCCACCGTCACCCTGCGCGCCGTGCCGGCCGAGGCGCTGGCCCACTGGCTGGGCCAGGCCCGCGCCGCCGCCCGCGCCGTGCCGCTGGAGGCGCAGCTGACGCGCGACGCCGGCACCGACGCCGTGTGGAGCGGCACCGTGGTGCTGGCCCTGCCCGCACCCTGAGGCCGCTGCCCGTGTCAACTGCCTCCCGCCGCTTCGCATCCGCCGCCCAGGGCGCCCGCGCGCCCTGGGGCTGGGCCGCCGCCGGGCTGTGCCTGGGGCTGCTGGCGGTGGCCGTGCTGGCCGCGCCCGCGCGCTGGCTGGCGGCCCAGGTGGAGCGCGCCAGCGGTGGCCAGGTGCTGCTGCACGACGCCCAGGGCACGCTGTGGAACGGCTCGGCCCAGCTGGTGCTCACGGGCGGCGCCGGCAGCGGCGACCAGTCGGCCCTGCCGGGCCGCCTGCACTGGCAGCTGCGTCCGGCCTGGCTGGGCGCGCGCGTGCAGCTGGCGGCCGATTGCTGCACCAGCACACCCCTGCGCCTGCGCGCGGATGCTGGCTGGCGCACGCTGCACCTGCAGGTGGCCGACGGCGCCAGCCAGTGGCCGGCCGCCGTGCTGGCCGGCCTGGGCACGCCGTGGAACACTGTCCAGCCCCAGGGCCAGCTGCAGCTGGCCACGCACGGCCTGTCGCTGGCCTGGGCGCAGGGGCGGCTGGCCCTGGCCGGCAGCGTGCAGCTGGATGCGCTGGCCATGTCCTCGCGCCTGTCCACGCTCAGGCCCATGGGCAGCTACCGCCTGCAGCTGGCCGGCGGCGAAGCGCCGACGCTGCAGCTGTCCACGCTGGACGGTGCGCTGCTGCTGTCGGGCAGCGGCCAGTGGGTGGGGCAGCGCCTGCGCTTCACGGGCGAGGCCAGCGCCGCGCCGGGCAGCGAGGCAGCCCTGGCCAATCTTCTGAATATCATCGGGCGGCGCAGCGGCGCGCGTTCCGTCATCACACTGGGCTGAGAAGCTGCTCATGACCATCAAGATTTTCCGGCCCGGCCGCACCAACGCTCTGCATTTGATAGCTGCCAGCGCTTTGCTGGCGGGGCTTATAGGCCAAATTCATGCCCAAACCGGTAGCGTGCGCGCGAGCGAGCCGGTGACGCTGAACTTCGCCGGCGCCGACATCGAGGCCGTGGCCCGCACCATGGCCACCATCACCGGGCGCAACGTGGTGGTGGACCCGCGTGTGAAGGGCCAGCTGACGCTGGTGACCGAAAAGGCGGTGCCGCCCCAGGCGGCGTTCCAGCAGTTCCTGGCGGCGCTGCGGCTGCAGGGCTTCACGGTGGTCGAATCTGCCGGCCTGTACAAGGTGGTGCCCGAGGCCGACGCCAAGCTGCAGGCCGACGCCGTCAAGGTCACCCAGGGCCCGTCGGGCCGCGCGCCCGCGGGCGGGCAGGTGGTCACGCAGATCTTCAAGCTGAACTTCGAGAACGCCGCCAACCTGGTGCCGGTGCTGCGCCCGCTCATCAGCCCGAACAACACCATCAACGTCAACCCGGGCAACAACTCGCTGGTCATCACCGACTACGCCGACAACCTGCAGCGCCTGGCGCGCATCGTGGCGGCCATGGACGTGTCGAACGCCAGCGACGTGGAGGTCATCCCGCTGCAGCACGCCGTGGCCACCGACCTGGTGCCGCTGGTGGCGCGCCTGATCGAGGGCGGCTCGGCCAATGCCGCCACGCCGGCCGCGGCCCAGGGGCAGACCGATACGTCCTTCAAAACCACGCTGCTGGCCGAGCCGCGCAGCAACGCCATCGTCGTGCGCGCCGCCAACCCGGCGCGCGTGGCCCTGGTGCGCTCGCTGGTGGCCAAGCTGGACCAGCCGGCCGCGCCCGGCTCCAGCGCCGCCAGCGGCAACATCCACGTGGTCTACCTGAAGAACGCCGACGCCGTGAAGCTGGCCACCACGCTGCGCGCGGCGCTGTCGGGCGGGGCCGGCGGCGGCGGGGCCGATACGAGCACCGGAACCACCGGCGGGCTGGGCCAGCGCACCGGCGCGCTGGGCGGCGCGGCCGGCGGCCTGGGGCAGTCCGGCAGCAGCCTGGGCCAGCAGGGTGCGGGCGGCCTGGGCCAGCAGGGCGGGCTGGGGATGGGCGGGCAGCTGTCCGGCAGCGGCAGCCAGGGCAGCCAGCCGTCCACGGGCGGCATCATCCAGGCCGACCCGTCCACCAACTCGCTGATCATCACGGCGCCCGAGCCGCTGTTCCGCCAGATCCGCACCGTCATCGATCAGCTGGACGGCCGCCGCGCCCAGGTGCTGGTGGAGAGTCTGATCGTCGAGGTGCGCGCCAGCAAGGTGGCCGAGTTCGGCATCCAGTGGCAGGGCGTGCTGGGCAACTACGGCAGCACGCTGGGCGTGCTGGGCACCAACTCCGGCGTGACGGGCACCAACATCCTGGACCTGGCCATCGCCGCCGCCGGCGCCAGCACGGGCAACCTGTCCAGCCTGGCCAACGTGAAACCCTCGGCCGGCCTGAACGCCGCCGTCGTCCCGCGCATCAACGGCAAGTACTACCTGGGGGCGCTGGCCAACTTCCTGGAGGGCACGGGCGACGCCAACGTGCTGTCCACGCCCAACCTGATGACGCTGGACAACGAGGAAGCGCAGATCATCATCGGCGACAACGTGCCCTTCGTGACCGGCTCGTACGCCAACACCGGCGGCAACGGCGGCGCCGTGAACCCCTTCACCACCGTGGAGCGCAAGGACGTGGGCCTGATGCTGCGCGTGCGCCCCACCATCAACGAGAACGGCACCGTCAAGCTGACGCTGTACCAGGAGGTCTCCAAGGTCGCCGGCAACACGCTGAACAACGCCAACGGACCCACCACCAGCAAGCGCTCCATCGAATCCACCGTGCTGGTGGACGACGGCAGCGTCATCGTCATCGGCGGCCTGCTGGAAGACAACTACGGCCTGAACCAGGACAAGGTGCCGGTGGCCGGCGACCTGCCGCTGCTGGGCAGCCTGTTTCGCAGCGAGCGGCGCTCGCGCGAGAAGACCAACCTGATGGTCTTCCTGCGCCCCATGGTCATCCGCGACAACGCCACCAGCGACGCGCTGATGGTCGACCGCTACGAGGCCATCCGCGCGCTGCAGCAGGGCAGCCAGCCGGCGCCCAGCATGGTCATGCGCGCCGTCTCCGACGCGCCGGTGCTGCCGGCCCTGCCGGTGCCCGCCGGTGCCGCGGCTCCCGCCGCGCTGCCCGCGCCGCTCGCCCCGGTGGTGCCCGAGCCGCGCCCGGCAGCGCCTGTCGCGCCTGCCGCACCGCTCGGCGACCCGTACAGCCCGCAGTAAGGCGCGCCCGCCATGCGCCACCCCCTGCCCTACGCCTTCGCGCGCTCGCACCAGCTGCTGCTGGAGGACGACGGCCAGCAACTCGTGCTGTGGCACGGCCCGCAGCCGGCGCCGGCTGCGCTGTCGGAGGTGCTGCGCAAGCACCGCGTGCAGCAGCTCATGGCGCTGGAGGCAGCGCCGCTGGCCCAGCGCATCAGCCAGGCCTATTCGCAAAGCGAGTCCAGCGCCGCCACGGTGGTCAGCGAGGTGGAAGGCGGCGCCGACCTGTCGCGCATGATGCAGGAGCTGCCCGCCGTGGAGGACCTGCTGGAGTCCGCCGGCGATGCGCCCATCATCCGCATGCTCAACGCCCTGCTGACGCAGGCCGTGCGCGACGGCGCCAGCGACATCCACATCGAGCCCTACGAGCGCCATTCCAGCGTGCGCTTTCGCGTGGACGGGTCCTTGCGCGAGGTGGTGCAGCCCAACCGCGCGCTGCACGCCGCCCTCATCAGCCGCCTGAAGATCATGGCGGACCTGGACATTTCCGAAAAGCGCCTGCCCCAGGACGGCCGCATCAGCCTGCGCCTGGGCACGCGCGCCATCGACGTGCGCGTCTCCACCCTGCCCAGCGCCCACGGCGAGCGTGCCGTGCTGCGCCTGCTGGACAAGAGCGAGAGCCGCCTGTCGCTGGAGTCGGTGGGCATGCAGGGCGACGTGCTGGCGCGCATGGAGCACCTGATCGCCCAGCCGCACGGCATCGTGCTGGTGACCGGCCCCACCGGCTCGGGCAAGACCACCACGCTGTACGCCGCGCTGGCGCGCCTGGACGCGGCGCGCAGCAACATCATGACGGTGGAAGACCCCATCGAGTACGAGCTGCCCGGCGTGGGCCAGACGCAGGTCAACTCCAAGATCGAGCTGACCTTCGCCAAGGCCCTGCGCGCCATCCTGCGCCAGGACCCGGACGTGATCATGATCGGCGAGATCCGCGACTTCGAGACCGCGCAGATCGCCATCCAGGCCAGCCTGACCGGCCACCTGGTGCTGGCCACGCTGCACACCAACGACGCGGCCAGCGCCGTCACGCGGCTGGTGGACATGGGCGTGGAGCCGTTCCTGCTCTCGTCGTCGCTGCTGGGCGTGCTGGCCCAGCGCCTGGTGCGCAAGTACTGCCCGCAGTGCCACGGCAGCGGCTGCGAGCACTGCGGCCAGACCGGCTACGCCGGGCGCACCGGCGTGTTCGAGCTGCTGGTGGTGGATGACGCCATCCGCGCGCAGATCCACGCCGGCGCGGCGGAGTCCGACATCCGCGCCCAGGCCCTGGCCGGCGGCATGACGCTGATGCGCGACGACGGCCAGCGGCTGGTGCAGGCCGGCATCACCAGCCCCGAGGAAGTGCTGCGCGTCACGCGCGATTGAGCAGCTATCAAAAAGTAAGCTGCTGGCGCTTTTCCAGCAAGGATCTCGACGGCAAAACAACTTGAAAGCCGCAGAGATCAAGCGCTAGCAGCTATTGTTTTTGCAGCAACCCGGTTTCACCTCGCGCCTGGGGGCCCTCAGCGGAGCGTCACGGCTGGCGCTGCGGCAGTGCGGCCTGAAGGCGCGCGCCGGGCAGCCCGCGCTGCAGTTCCCGCAGCAGCAGCACGACCTGGCGCGATGCGTGCTGGCAACGCTTGTAGGCCTGCTCGGCCTGCGCCATCTCGCCGGCCTCGGCATGCCGGATGAGGACCGCCGCCTGCTGGTGGAAGTAGCGGTGGCGGCTCATCAGCATGTCGAACGCCGGAAAGTGCCCCAGCGCCGTCCGGCCGCTGTCGTGCAGCCACTGGCCCAGCTCGGAGCAGCGGTCGTCGGCCACCACGTCGGCGCGCAGGCGCTCGTCGCGCTGGCCCTGCAGCAGGGAGCCCAGCCAGGGCAGCCAGCGCTCGTGTCCGACGATGGCCGCGTCGATGTCGAACTGCGCCATCACGCGGCCGGCCTCCTCGTCGAACAGCACCAGTTCGCTGGCCTCGCCGCCGGGCAGCGACGACCAGTCGGACGGAGCCTTCAGCCCGTCTGAGCGTGGTTGGAATAGTCGGCTGAAAAACCCCATGGCGCTCCCCCCGTTCATCAGGCACTGCGCGCGCCGCTGCAGAGCATTTCTACTATTGTGGTGCAGACTGAATTATCCGCCTCAAGATGTATCAAGTGCCTGCTATGAATGTCAACTATGCGATAGCGACAGCAATGGCCCACGCCAGCAGGGAAACGCCGCCGTGTCCACAATGGCAGCCATGAGCACACCACGCCTTCCCCTGCTTTCCTTCCTGGATCTGGTCGCCGTGCGCGAGGGCGGCAGCGTCGCCCAGGCGCTGGAGCTGGCCGTGCGCACCGCGCGTCATGCTGAAATCCTGGGCTTTACCCGCTACTGGGTGGCCGAGCACCACAACATGCCGGGCATCGCCAGCTCCGCCACCGCCGTGCTGGTGGGCCACCTTGCCGGCGCCACGCAGACCATCCGCGTGGGCTCGGGCGGCATCATGCTGCCCAACCACGCGCCGCTGGTGGTGGCCGAGGCCTTCGGCACGCTGGCCGAGCTCTACCCGGGCCGCATCGACCTGGGGCTGGGCCGCGCCCCCGGCACCGACGGCCCCACCATGCGCGCCCTGCGCCGCGACCGCGTGGAGCGCGAGGAGGACTTCCCGCGCGATGTGGCCGAGCTGCAGCGCCTGCTGGCGCCGGCTGAAGCAGGCCAGCGGCTGATCGCCGTGCCTGGCGCCGGCACCGAGGTGCCCATCTGGCTGCTCGGCTCCAGCCTGTTCTCGGCCCAGCTGGCGGCGCACATGGGCCTGCCCTACGCCTTTGCCTCGCACTTCGCGCCGCGCATGCTGCACTCGGCCATCGAGCTGTACCGCCGGCTGTTTAAGCCCTCCAAGGTGCTGGCCAAGCCCTACGTGATGATCGGCGTGCCGGTCATCGCCGCTCCCACCGACGAGGAGGCGCAGCTGCTGGCCAGCAGCACCTACCAGCGCGTGCTGTGCATCTTGACCGGCCAGCGCGGCCTGCTCGCCCCGCCCGTGCCCGGCTACCTGGAAAGCCTGGGCTATCAGGAGCGCCAGGCAATCGCCGACTTTCTCGCCGTGGGCGTCGTGGGCGGGCCGGACACCGTGCGCGCCGGCCTGCGCGCGCTGGCCAGCAGCACGCAGGCGGATGAGTTCATGCTGGTGTCGGACGTGTACGACCCTGAGCTGCGCCTGCGCTCGCTGCAGATCACCGCCCAGGCGCACGCCTAGCGTAAAAAGCCCCCCGACCGCTGTAGCGGCGCTACCATGGCAGGCTCGCCGCCCCGCCGACCCATCGCCCGCCTAGCGCATGCCTGCCTATTCCTTTGAAGCCCTGGACGCCGAAGGCCGCGTGCGCCGCGGCACGGTGGATGCCGACACCCCCAAGGCGGCGCGCGGCCTGCTGCGCGCCCAGGCCCTGGTGCCGCTGGACGTGCAGGCGCTGGCCGCCGAGGCCCGCACCGGCGCCGGCCAGGGCGGGCTGCAGCGGCTGTTCACGCGGCCGGTGTTCAACGCCACGGGCCTGGCCATTTGGACGCGCCAGCTGGCCGGGCTGGTGTCATCGGGCCTGCCGTTGGAGCGCGCCCTCACCGCCCTGGCCGAGGAGGCCGACACCCAGCCGCAGCGCCACCTGGTGGCCGCCCTGCGCGCCGAGGTCAACGCCGGCTCGCCCTTCGCCCGCGCGCTGGCGCTGCACCCCGAGTTCTCCGACATCTACTGCGCCGTGATCGGCGCCGGCGAGGCCAGCGGCGCGCTGGGCGAGGTGCTGGAGCGCCTGGCCGACGACCTGGAGGCGCGCCAGCAGCTGCGCGCCAAGCTGGTCGGCGCGGCGCTGTACCCGGCCATCGTCACCGTGGTGGCCATTGTCATCGTGCTGTTCCTGGTGGGCTACGTGGTGCCGCAGGTGGCCAGCGTGTTCGCCGGCACCAAGCGCGCCCTGCCCTTCCTGACGGTGGCCATGCTGGCCCTGAGCGATTTCGTGCGCGGCTATGGCTGGGCACTGCTGGGCGCTCTGGTATTGATAGCTGCCAGCGCGCGCGCAGCCTTGTCCCGCCCCGCTTTTCGTGAAAAATTCGACGGCGCCTGGCTGCGCCTGCCGCTGGTCGGCCGGCTGGCGCGCGGCTACAACGCGGCGCGCTTTGCCAGCACCCTGGCCATGCTGGCCGGCGCCGGCGTGCCCATCCTGCGCGCGCTGCAAGCCGCCGCCGAGACGCTGAACAACCGCGCCCTGCGCGCCGACGCGCTGGACGCCCTGGCCCTGGTGCGCGAGGGCGCGCCGCTGGCCTCGGCCCTGGGGCAGAAAAAGCGCTTCCCCGGCCTGCTGGCCATGTTCGCCCGCCTGGGCGAGCAGACCGGCCGGCTGCCGCAGATGCTGGACCGCGCCGCCACCCAGCTGGGCACCGAGGTGCAGCGCCGCGCCCTGCAGCTGGCCACCATCCTGGAGCCGCTGCTGATCGTCGGCATGGGCCTGGTCGTCATGCTGATCGTGCTGGCGGTGCTGATGCCCATCATTCAGCTCAACCAATTCGTGAAGTGACGGGACACCCCCCTGAGGCGCTGCGCGCCTTCCCCCCCGCTCTCGCAACGCTGCGCGTTGCGGGCAGGGGACGCAGCCCTCGCTGCGGGGCGGCCCTTGCTCGGCTGCGCTCGCTTCGGGCGCGCCTTTGCATGGAGGCAGGCTGACCATGGCCACCACGTTGGCTGACAAGCTGGTCGTCGCGATTTCGTCGCGGGCGCTGTTTGACTTCGAGGAGGAGAACCGGCTGTTCGAGGCCGGCGACGAGCAGGCCTACATGCGGCGGCAGCTGGAGCTGGTGCAGCAGCCGGCGCGGCCGGGCATCGCCTTTGCGCTGGTCAGGAAGCTGCTGGCCTTCAACACGCCCGGCGCGCCGCGGGTGGAGGTGGTCATGCTCTCGCGCAACGACCCGGCCAGTGGCATGCGGGTGTTCGCCTCGGCCCAGGCGGCGGGCATGCGCATCGAGCGCGGCGTGTTCACGCGCGGGCGCGACCCTTTCGGCTACCTGCGCCCGCTGGGCGCGCACCTGTTTTTGTCGGCCAACGAGGCGGACGTGCGCCAGGCGCTGTCCATCGGCTTTCCCGCCGCGCGGGTGATGGTGGACTCGACCCCGGCCGGCGACCGCTACCCGCGCGAGGTGCGCATCGCCTTCGACGGCGACGCCGTACTGTTCTCCGACGAAGCCGAGCGCGTGTACCAGGACGGCGGCCTGCCGGCCTTCTTGCAGCACGAGGTCTCGCTGGCCGCCACGCCGCTGGCCGAGGGACCGTTCAAGCCGCTGCTGGCGGCGCTGCACCGGCTGCAGCAGCAGGCGGACGCGTCGCAGATGCGCATCCGCACCGCCCTGGTCACCGCGCGCAGCGCCCCGGCGCACGAGCGCGCCGTGCGCACGCTGCTGGACTGGGGCATCACGGTGGACGAGGCGATGTTCCTGGGCGGGCTGGACAAGGGGCCGTTCCTGCGCGAGTTCGAGCCCGATTTCTTCTTCGACGACCAGAGCGGCCACGTCAGCTCCGCCGCGCGGCATGTGCCGGCCGGGCACGTCAGCGCGGGCATCGCCAACGCGCCGCCAGCCAATGTGCAAACAATACGGTAAAAAGCGCCTCAAACGCCCGCGGGGAAAACGCTGATAGCTATTTTTTCAATAGCAACTCGCAGACCTCGAAGGCGGGAATCAACCGCCCGTGCGCTTGACCTTGGGATCGGCGTAGGTCAGCGGCTCGTTATTCTTGACCTGCTGGGCCATGCGCTCGGCCAGGGTCGTCTTGTTGATGTCCTGCGCCATCTCCACGGCGCTGCCGCTGGCGCGCCACATGGACTGGATGAACTCCAGCATCTGCTGGTACAGCGGCGGCTCGCGCGGCGGCTCCTCGGGCTGCTCGGGCGCTTCCTTCTTAGTCTCGGCCAGGGTCCAGTCGCGGTGGGTCTCGTCCGGGTCGCTGGGACGATTGGGTTCGCGGATGACCGAGCCTTCACCCAGGCGGTCGGTGGACTCGACGGCATTGGGAGACTGCACGGGGCGCACGGGCACGGCTCCGCCCGCTCCTGTGGAATACAGGTCGCCCGCCGTGGCCGGGCGCCAAGGCTGGGTCGAACGGTCAACGGGTGGCAATTGCATGGCGAAGGCCCTCCAGTGCATGAATGCAAACGCGCTGGTCGCAGCCAGCGCCTCGTCGTACATCCATAACGGCAAAAAGAAGGGTGAATTAAGCCTTTTTTCGGCGATCGGCCGAAATTAGGTGTTTACCCTTGCTTCTCGCACTCAACGGGATTGACGGCCTTTTCGGACTCCAGCGCCCGTCCAGCCTGCGCTGGCTGCTATAGAAAGCGCTCCAGCAGCTTGCGCGAATGCCGGTCCAGCGCCGTCACATCCGGCACACGGAACTGCAGGCCGCCGCTGGCGGTGATGAGCAGGTGGGTGCGTTCCTCCAGCCGGCGGATGTCCTCCTCGCCCTTGAGGATCAGTTCGGCCGGACCGCGGTCGGTCTCCACCTGCCAGGTGCTGGGCGTAGCAAAGCCCGAGACCGACACCAGCCGCGTGACGACGGGCACGAACTCGCGCGCGGCCAGTTCCTCCTGGATCAGCGCCCGCACGGGCGAGGCCACGTCGCCCAGCCGGGGCAGCCAGGCGATCTCGCGCCCGTCGCTGCCGACCAGCGACACGCCCTCATCCGGCGCGGCGATGGGGAAGGCGCGCACGGGCGTGACGCCCTCGTGCTGCGTGCCATCGGGCAGGCGCAGCACCAGGCGGCCGTGGGCGTTGCGCGTCAGGGTGATGTCGCCCTGCTGCGGTGCGTGAGTGGGGTCGTTGGCCATGGCGCTGGCTCCTTTCACGCCAGCCCCGCCAGGTGGCGCGGGTGGCTGGTGATCTGCAGGCCGGCGGCCTGGGCGTCTTCCTCGGCGCGGCGGGCCTGGGCCTCGTACAGGCGCCAGTAGGCGCCCTGCTTGTCCATCAGCTCGTCGTGCGGGCCGACCTCCACGATCTCGCCGCGGTCCATGACCACCAGCCGGTCGGCCTTGCGCAGCGTGGACAGGCGGTGGGCAATGGCGATGGTGGTGCGGCCCTGCACCAGGTTGTCCAGGGCCTTCTGGATCTCGCGCTCGGTCTCGGTGTCCACGGCGGAGGTGGCCTCGTCCAATATCAGAATGCGTGGGTCGATGAGCAGCGCGCGGGCGATGCTGATGCGCTGGCGCTCGCCGCCCGACAGGCCCTGGCCGCGCTCGCCCACCAGGCTGTCGTAGCCGTGGGGCAGGCGCAGGATGAACTCGTGCGCGTGCGCGGCGCGCGCGGCGGCCACGATCTCCTCGCGCGTGGCCTCCGGCTTGCCATAGGCGATGTTCTCGGCAATGGTGCCGAAGAACAGAAACGGCTCCTGCAGCACCAGGCCGATGTGACGGCGGAAGTCCGCCACGGCCATGCGGCGGATGTCCACGCCGTCGACCAGGATGGCGCCGTCGCTGACGTCGTAAAAACGGCTGATCAGGTTGACCAGCGTGCTCTTGCCCGAGCCGCTGTGGCCTACCAGGCCGATCATCTCGCCGGGGCGGATGGACAGGGACAGGTTCTTGATCACCGTGCGGCTGCCGTAGCGGAAGCCCACGCCCTGCATCTCGATGGCACCGGCCACACGCGGCACCCGCACCGGGTTGACCGGGTCGGGCACGTTGCTCACGTGGTCCAGGATGTCGAAGATGCGCTTGGCGCCGGCGGCCGCCTTCTGCGTGACCGAAACGATGCGGCTCATGGAGTCGAGCCGCGTGTAGAAGCGCCCGATGTAGGCAATGAAGGCCGCCAGCACGCCCACCGTGATCTGGTTCTTCGCCACCAGCCAGATGCCGAAGGCCCAGACCACCAGCAGGCCGATTTCGGTCATCAGCGAGACGGTGGGCGAGAACAGGCTCCAGGTCTTGTTCAGGCGGTCATTGACTTCCAGGTTGTGCTGGTTGGCGGCGCGAAAGCGCTCGGCCTCGCGCTTTTCCTGGGCGAAGGCCTTGACCACGCGGATGCCGGGGATGGTGTCGGCCAGCACGTTGGTCACCTCGCTCCAGACGCGGTCGATGCGCTCGAAGCCGGTGCGCAGCTTGTCGCGCACGGTGTGGATCAGCCAGGCAATGAAGGGCAGCGGCACCAGCGTGACCAGGGCCAGCCAGGGGTTGATGGAAAACAGGATGGCCGCCGTCATGACGATCATCAGCACGTCGGTGGCGAAATCCAGCGCGTTCAGCGACAGAAAGACGTTGATGCGGTCGGTTTCCGAGCCGATGCGCGCCATCAGGTCGCCCGTGCGCTTGCTGCCGAAATACTCCAGCGACAGGCGCAGCAGATGCTCGTAGGTGGCCGTGCGCAGATCGGCGCCGATGCGCTCGGAGACCAGGGCCAGGATGTAGGTGCGCGCCCACCCCAGGCCCCAGGCCAGCAGCGCCGCCAGCAGCAGGCCGCCCAGGTACAGCGCCACCTGGCTGGCGGGGATCTGCTGGCCGTTCTGGTAGGGGATGAGGATATCGTCCATGAGCGGGATGGTCATGTACGGCGGCACCAGCGACGCAGCGGTGGAGGCCAGGGTCAGCGTGAAGCCGGCGGCCAGCTGCTTCTTGTAGGGCCGGGCGAAGCGCCACAGGCGCAGCAGCACCCAGGTGGACGTCTGCGGCGCCTGCTGGCGGGCGCAGGCCGGGCATTCCTCGGCGTCCTGCGGCAGCGGCGTCTGGCAGACGGGGCAGCGCGGCACGTCGTCCTGGGCGGCCAGCGCCCGGTCCGGATGCTGCAGGTGCTCCAGCTGCTGCTCCAGCCGCTGCGCAAAGCCCAGCGCCTGGGCGTGGCGCGCCAGGGTGAAGCGCCACAGCCCCAGGCGCTGCTGTGCATCGTGCAGCTCCACGGTGCCCACGCCACCATGGTCCAGCAGGCGCAATTGCTGGCCGGGCGCCAGCGGCCAGGACTGCACGGCGCCCTCCGGCCCGCAGGCCAGCAGGCGGGTGCCGGTCAGCGCCAGCAGGCCGGGGGCGAAGTTCAAACCGGGGGTGAGGTCAACCTCGAACGCGGCCAGCACGTTCTCCTCGGGGGCGAGCGCCGCTCGCACCTGCTCCGCACAGGGGCCAGACAGGACGCCAGGTGCGTCCAGGGGATGTTGATGTTGCATGTCGTTGGGTCGGGCCTTGAAGGCCGGGGCCGCGGGCGCCGCCAGGCTGGCGCGCCACAGGATGACGGGGGATTGTCCCGGAGCGGAAGGCGCAAGGCGCCGCAATGCCCGTATCGCCCTGTAACGCACCGCACCCGGTGCCGGCTGACATGCGCCGCCCCGCTGTCCGCACCATACTTCCGGCGCACAATCGGCCAGAGCGGCCTGCCCCTGCCGGCCTGCCGCTGACCGAAGAATCTCCCTCGCGGGCCGGGCCGCAGCCCTCGCCCGCCGCTTTTCCTCCCACGCTGTTTCCCATGGCCACATTCGAAGACATCCGACTGCTGCGCACCACCTATCTGCGCGGCCCCAGCGTCTGGACCTACCGCCCCGTCCTGGAGGTCTGGCTGGACCTGGGCGCGCTGGAGGACTACCCCTCCAACAAGCTGCCGGGCTTCAGCGAGCGCCTGACGCGCTGGCTGCCCGACCTGGTCGAGCACCACTGCGGCGTGGGCGAGCGCGGAGGCTTTTTGCAGCGGCTGGAGGGCGGCACCTGGTGCGGCCACGTGCTGGAGCACGTCATCATCGAGCTGCTCAACCTCTCGGGCATGCCGGCGGAGTTCGGCCAGACGCGCGAGACCTCGCAGCGCGGCGTCTACCGCATGGTCTTCCGCTGCCCCGAGGAGGCCGTGGCCCGCGTGGCGCTGACCCATGGCCACCGCCTGACCATGGCCGCCATCAACGACCAGCCGTTCGACCTGGCCGCCGCCATCCAGGACATCAAGACCGCCATCAACGACCGCTACCTGGGCCCCAGCACCGGCTGCATCGTGGCCGCGGCCGGCGAGCGGCGCATCCCGCACATCCGCCTGAACGACGGCAACCTGGTACAGCTGGGCTACGGCGCGGCGCAGCGGCGCATCTGGACGGCCGAGAGCGACCAGACCAGCGCCATCGCCGAGGGCATCGCCCAGGACAAGGACTTCACCAAGCGCCTGCTGGCCTCCTGCGGCGTGCCCGTGCCCGAGGGCCAGGTGGTGGCCAGCGCCGACGAGGGCTGGGAAGTGGCGCAGGAGATCGGCCTGCCCGTCACCGTCAAGCCCAGCGACGGCAACCATGCGCGCGGCGTGACGCTGGAGCTGTCCGGCGAGGCCGAGATCAAGGCGGCCTTCGCCCTGGCCGAGCCCGAGGGCTCGGAGGTCATCGTCGAGCGCTTCATCGAGGGCACCGAGCACCGCCTGCTGGTGGTGGGCGGCAAGGTGGTGGCCGCCTGCCGTGGTGAGCAGGTCAGCGTGACCGGCAACGGCACCGACACCCTGCGCGCCCTGGTAGACGTGGTCAACCAGGACCCGCGCCGCGGTCCCGAGCAGGAATACCCGCTGGACTGGATCAACCTGCAGGCGCCGGCCGTGCAGCTGGAGCTCAAGCGCCAGCAGGTCACGCCCGACAGCGTCATTCCTCAGGGCCAGACGGTGCTGCTGCAGCGCAACGGCAACATGGCCATCGACTGTACCGACGAGGTGCATCCCGACGTTGCCTACTACGCGCAGCTGGCCGCGAAGATCGTCGGCCTGGACATCGCCGGCATGGACATGATCCTGAAGGACGTCTCCCAGCCGATGAAGCCCCAGGGCGGCGCCATCCTGGAGGTGAACGCCGGCCCCGGCCTGCTGATGCACCTCAAACCCACCAGCGGCGCGCCGCGCCCGGTGGGCATGGCCATCGTGGACCACCTCTTTCCGCGTACCGAAGGCAGCGCGGAGGGCGGGCGCATCCCCATCGTGGGCATCGCCGGCACGCAGGGCAACGCCTTCACCGCCCGCCTGGTGGGCTGGCTGCTGCAGCTGTCCGGCCGCCTGACGGGCGTGGCCAGCAGCGAAGGCATGTTCCTGGCCAACCGCCGCACGCAGGCCGGCAGCGCCGCGCACTGGGCCGGCGCGCACCGCCTGCTGACCAACCGCCTGGCCGAGGCCGCCGTCATCCAGACCACGGCCCGCTCCATCCTGGACGAGGGCCTGGCCTATGACCGCTGCCTGGTAGGCGTGGTCACCGACATGGACGGCTTCGAAGACCTGGCCGACCACGACGTGCGCGAGGCCGCGCAGATGACGCGCGTGCTGCGCACCCAGATCGACGTGGTGCTGGGCGATGGCGCCGGCGTGCTGAACGCCGACATCGCCCAGGTGGCCGACCTGGCTCGCCTGTGCGACGGCGAGGTGCTGCTGTACTCCACCGAGGCCGACAACCCGCGGGTGACGGAGCACCGCGCACAGGGCGAGGGCCGGGCGGTGTTCGCCCGCGCTGGCCAGGTCATCCTGGCCACCGGCGCCAGCGAGCGCGTGCTGGGCACGCTGGCCACGCTCAGCCTGCCCGGCGGGCAGCAGCCGGACACGGCGCCGCTGCTGGCGGCCATCGCCACGGCCTGGGCGCTGGACATCACCCCGGAGCTGATCGCCGCGGGCATCAAGACCTTCGAATACCTGGCGTGAGCGTCCCGGAAACTATCAAAACAATAGCTGTCAGCGCATGCTCCATAAGCCCTAGAGGCCTATTTGACTTCAAAGACTGCTGAGAGAAGAAACCCCATGCAGATCACCCGCATCCGCCCCCTGCGCGGCCCCAACCTCTGGACCCGCGCCACCGCCATCGAGGCCGTCGTGCACTGCGACCCCGGCGAGTGCAACCACGCCGCCCTGCCCGGCTTCGAGGACCGGCTGCGCGCGCGCTTTCCGGCCATCGGCGCGCTGCAGCCGCACGGCGCCGATCACGTCCTGACGCTGGCGCACGTGCTGGAGGTGGCCGCGCTGCAGCTGCAGGCGCAGGCCGGCTGCCCCGTCACGTTCAGCCGCACCCAGCAGACGGTGGAAGCCGGCACCTACCAAGTGGTGGTGGAGTACACCGAGGAAGCCGTGGGCCGCCTGGCCATGGAGCAGGCCGGCGCGCTGATCCAGGCCACGCTGCAGGACACGCCGTTCGACGCCGACGCCGTCATCGCCCGCCTGCGCGAGCTGGACGAGGACGAGCGCATCGGCCCGTCCACCGGCTCCATCGTCGACGCGGCTGTGGCGCGCGGTATCCCATTCCGGCGGCTGACCAGCGGATCGCTGGTGCAGCTGGGCTGGGGCTCCAAGGCGCGGCGCATTCAGGCTGCCGAGCTGGACACCACCAGCGCCGTGGCCGAATCCATCGCCCAGGACAAGGACCTGACCAAGCGCCTGTTGCACGCCGCCGGCGTGCCCGTGCCCCTGGGCCGCCCCGTGGCCGACCTGGAGGACGCCTGGGCCGTGGCCCAGGAGGTCGGTCTGCCGGTGGTCGTCAAGCCCCAGGACGGCAACCAGGGCAAGGGCGTGACGGTGAACATCGCCACCCGCGAGCAGCTGGAGGCCGCGTGGAACGCGGCGCGCGAGTACGGCGACGAGATCATGGTCGAGCGCTTTCTGCCCGGGCACGACTTCCGTCTGCTGGTGGTGGGCCGCCAGCTGGTGGCCGCCGCGCGGCGCGACCCGCCGCAGGTGCTGGGCGACGGCCAGCACACAGTGCGCGAGCTGGTCGACATCGTCAACCAGGACCCGCGCCGCGGCACCGGCCACGGCACGGCGCTGACGCGCATCCGCCTGGACGACATCGCCCTGGGCCGCCTGGCCGCCGAGGGCCTCACGCCCGAGTCCGTGCCCGTGCAGGGCCAGCGCGTGGTGCTGCGCAACAACGCCAACCTGTCCACCGGCGGCAGCGCCACCGACGTGACGGACGACGTGCACCCGGACATCGCTGCCCGGGCCGTGGAGGCCGCGCAGACCATCGGCCTGCACATCTGCGGCGTGGACGTGGTCTGCGAGACCATGCTGCGCCCGCTGGAGGAGCAAAACGGCGGCATCGTCGAGGTCAACGCCGCGCCCGGCCTGCGCATGCACCTGTCGCCCTCGTTCGGGCGGCCGCGCAATGTGGGCGCGCCCATGGTGGATGAGCTGTTCGCCCCGGGCGAGGACGGGCGCATCCCCGTGATTGCCGTCACCGGCACCAACGGCAAGACCACCACCACGCGCCTGATCACCCACCTGATGGCCTCGCACGGCCTGCGCGTGGGCATGACCAACACCGACGGCGTGTACGTCGCCGGCCGGCAGATCGACAGCGGCGACTGCTCGGGCCCGAAGAGCGCCCGCAACGTGCTGTTCCACCCCGAGGTGGACGCCGCCGTGCTGGAGTGCGCGCGCGGCGGCATCCTGCGCGAGGGCCTGGGCTTCGACCGCTGCGAGGTGGCCGTGGTCACCAACGTGGGCGCGGGCGACCACCTGGGGCTGAACTTCATCACCACGGTGGACGACGTGGCCGTGCTCAAGCGCGTCATCGTGCAGAACGTGGCGCCCACCGGCTGGGCCGTGCTGAACGCCGCCGACCCGCACGTGGCCGCCATGGCCACGGTGTGCCCGGGCAAGGTCATCTTCTTCGCCGCCGACCGCCACCACCCGGTCATGGCCACGCACCGCGCCCAGGGCAACCGCGTGGTCTACGTGGACGGCGACCACATCGTGGCGGCCGAGGGCTCGTGGCGCGAGAGCGTGCCGCTGCGCGACATCCCGCTCACGCGCGGCGGGACCATCGGCTTCCAGGTGGAGAACGCCATGGCCTCCATCGGCGCCGCCTGGGCCGCCGGCCTGCCGTGGGACACCATCCGCCGGGGCCTGGCCGGCTTCATGAACGACAGCGACAACGCTCCCGGCCGCTTCAACGTCATGGACTACCGCGGCGCCACCGTGATCGCCGACTACGGCCACAACCCGGACGCCATGCGCGCCCTGGTGCAGGCCGTGCAGGCCATGCCGGCGCAGCGGCGCAGCGTGGTCATCAGCGGTGCGGGCGACCGACGCGACGAGGACATCACCGAGCAGACGCAGATCTTGGGCGGGGCCTTCGACGAAGTGGTGCTGTACCAGGACGCCTGCCAGCGCGGGCGCGAGGACGGCGAGGTGCTGGCCCTGCTGCAAAAGGGCCTGCAGGGCGCCGAGCGCACCGGCTACGTGACGGAGATCCACGGCGAGTTCGCCGCCATCGACCACGCTTTGGAGCGCCTGCGCCCCGGCGACCTGTGCCTGGTGCTGGTGGACCAGGTGGAAGAGGCCCTGGCGCACCTGGCCGGCCGCTGCGACGCCGCTGCCGCCGAGGCCCGCTGATGCGCCGCGCCGCCCGCCTGGCCGCTGCCGCCCTGGTCCTGCTGGCCGCCGGTGGCGCCTGGGCCCAGCCCGAGCGCATTGGCAGCGTGGACACGGCCTTCCAGTGGCTGGGGCGCGACCACGACATCGTCGTGGAGGCCTACGACGACCCGCTCGTGCAGGGCGTGACGTGCTACGTCTCGCGCGCTCGCACGGGCGGCATCAAGGGCACGCTGGGTCTGGCGGAGGACCGGGCCGAGGCGTCGATTTCCTGCCATCAGGTCGGGCCCATCCGCATCGCCGAGCCGCTGGCGCGCCAGCAGCAGGTCTTCAGCGAACGCATTTCCGTGCTGTTCAAGCGCCTGCGCGTGGTGCGCATGGTGGACGCGCAGCGCAACGCCCTGGTCTACCTCACGTATTCGGACAAGCTGATCGATGGCTCGCCGCAAAACAGCGTGTCGGCCGTGCCGGTGCCGCGCGAAACGCCGATTCCGGTCAAGTAGCGCGCCGGCAGGGTTTCAAGCCAAATCGGCCTCAAACCCTTGCCAGTCAAGCGCTGGCAGCTATCAAAAAGGGAGTTTTCAGCCCTGCGCCGCGACCTGGCGCAACGCCTGCTCGAACACTTGCACCGGCTGGCCGCCCTGCACCAGGTGGCGTCCGTTGATGATGACGGCCGGCACCGAGCGGATGCCCTGGGCCTGCCAGTGGTTCTCGCGCTCGCGCACCTCGGTGGCGAATTCATCGCTGGCCAGCACCTGGGCGGCGCGCTGGGCGTCCAGCCCCGCCTCGGCCGCCAGGCGCTGCAGCAGGGCATGGTCGCCCGGGTTCTCGCCGCGGCCGAAGTAAGCCTGCAGCAGCGCCCCGCCCAGCGCCAGCTGCTGCGCGGCAGAACCCTCCTTCAGCGCCCAGTACAGCAGCCGGTGCGCGTCGAAGGTGTTGTAGATGTGGGTGCGGCGCTCGTCGTTGAAGGCAAAGCCCAGCTCGCGCCCGCGCTCGGCGATGCTCTGGTGCATCTGCGCCAGCTGCTCGGGCGTGCTGCCATACTTGCCCGCCAGGTGCTGCAGCAGCGGCTCGCCGTCGGAGCCCATGGCGGGATTGAGTTCGAAGGGCTGCAGGTGCAGAGTGAAGCTCACCTCGCCGGCCAGGCGCTGGCGCACCAGCTCCAGCGTCTTGTGGGCGATGGCGCACCACGGGCAAGTGATGTCGGAGACGAAGTCCAGGTGCAGGGGTTTGCGGCTCAGGGTCATGCTCATCACAGCGATCCTAGACCTGGAGAGCGGCAGCGGGATCGCTTGCCCACTGCCGCAGCCCGGTCTTGAGCACCTTGCCGTAGCTGTTCTTGGGCAGCGCCGGCACGAAGCGGTAGGCCTTGGGCCGCTTGAAGCGGGCGATGTGCGCCAGGCACAGCGCGTCCAGCTCGTCGCCGGTCACGGGTGCGGCGCCCGGCGCGGCGACGACGAAGGCCAGCACCACCTCGCCCCACTCGGCGTCGGGCTGGCCGATGACGGCCACCTCCTGCACGCCGGGGTGCAGCAGCAGCACCTCCTCCACCTCGCGCGGGTAGATGTTGGAGCCGCCGGAGATGATCACGTCCTTGGCGCGGTCGCGCAGGGTGAGAAAGCCGTCCTCGTCCAGGCTGCCGACGTCGCCCGTGTGCAGCCAGCCGCCGCGCAGCGTGTCGCTGCTGGCCTGCTCGTTGGCCCAGTAGCCGGCCATGACGGTCTCGCCGCGCACGGCCACCTCGCCCAGCTCGCCGGCGGGCACGGGCGCGCCATCGGCATCGACCACCCGCACTTCGACGCAGGAATGCGCCACACCGACCGAGGCGATGCGCTCGGCCCAGCGCGGGTGCTGCGCATCGGCGATGTGCTGGCGCGACAGCGCGGTGATGGTCATGGGGCACTCGCCCTGGCCGTAGATCTGCACGAACTTCTGGCCCATGGCGGCCAGCGCCCGGCGCAGGTCTTCCACGTACATGGGGCCGCCGCCGTAGACGATGGTCTTGAAGCCGTCGGTGCTGGCACCCGTGGCCTCCACGTGCGCCACCAGGCGCTGCACCATGGTGGGCGCGGCAAACAGCGACAGCCGGCCGACGTCGGCGGCCAGCTGCACCAGCTCGGCCGGATCGAACCCGCCGGACTCAGGCAGCACGTGGCGTGCGCCGCGCAGCATATGGGCATAGTTGTACAGGCCGGCGCCGTGCGACAGCGGCGCGGCGTAGACCATGGCGTCGGCCGCGTCCACCTCGTCCACGTCGGTGAAATAGGCCATGGTCATGGCCAGCAGGTTGCGGTGCGTCTGCATGACGCCCTTGGGCCGGCCGGTGGTGCCGGAGGTGTAGAACAGCGAGGCCACGTCCTGCGGGGCGCGCTCCTGCAGCGCCAGCGGCGCCCCGGCGGCGGCGCGCTCCCATTCGGCGCTGCCCATCTGCAGCACGGCGGCAGGATCGGCTCCCGCCGCCAGCACCGCGCCGTGCAGCACCTGCGAGGCACAGACCACGCGCGCGCCGCTGTGCTGCAGCACGTAGGCCAGCTCGCGCTCGTGCAGCTTGTAGTTGACGGGCACGCTGATGGCGCCGGCCCAGTGGATGGCGTGCAGCGCCTCCAGGTACTGCGGGCAGTTGGCCGAAAACAGCACCACCCGGTCGCCCGGCGCCACGCAGCAGTGCTGGCGCAGGTGCCCTGCCAGCGCCGCCACGCGGGCGCCCAGGGTGCGGTAGTCGTGCAGCACGCGCGCACCCGCCAGCACGGCAGGGCGCGCGCCGTGCACCTGGGCGCTGCGAGCAAGCAATCGGGAGATATTCATGGCGTGATGAAGAGGAAAGAAAAACGGTCGCCCCACTATAGGCAGCCTGCCCGGGATTTGCAGTCGCACACCCTGTACCGCTATGCAAAACATAGCTGCTTGCGCTTTTCCAGTAACGCCTGGAGGCACTTTTCATGCATAGAGCCTGGCACCCATCGGCGGCGTCCTACGCCCAGGACATTCCTGGCTTGCCCACAATGCGGGCTTGCCTTTCTGCTGTCAGTCCATCTTTTGAGGAACTCCGCCTTGCGCATCCTGTACGTCGAAGACAACCCCGAACTGCGCGACACCATTGCCATGCTCATGGAAGCGCCAGGGCGCAGCATCGTCAGCTGCGCCAGCGCCGAGGAGGCGCTGGCCCACGACGGCGATCAGGGGCCCTTCGACCTGGTGATGACGGACGTCAGCCTGCCCGGCATGAGCGGGCCCGAGCTGTGCCGCGCCCTGCTGGCGCGCCACGGGCAGCAGCGCATCGTGCTGTGCTCGGGCTACCACCTGGAGGAAGAGCTGGCCGGCTGCGGCGCCCAGGTGCAGCTGCTGCACAAACCCTTCGATATCGGGGCGCTGGAGGAGCTGCTGGACGACGCCCAGGCCCAGCTGCAAAGCTCCGCCAGCTGATTTCAGCCCCGCTGCGCACTCGTGCGCGGCAGCCAGACCGTGAAGCAGGTGCGCCCATCCCGCGAGGTGGCCTCGATGCTGCCGCAGTGCGCCTGCACGATCTGGTGCACGATGAACAGCCCCAGGCCCAGGCCGTTGTGCCCTCCGCCCGTGCCGCTGGTGCGCCCGCGAAAGGGCTCGAACAGGCGCGGCAGCAGCTCTTGCGGTATCTCGCCGCCGTTGGTGACGCAGACCGTCACGCCATCGGGGGCGCTGCCGTCCAGCCGCAGCTGCACCGGCACCTGCGGCGTGCCATGGTGCATGGCGTTGCCCAGCAGGTTGGCCAGCATCTGGCCCAGGCGTTCGCCGTCCCAAGAGCCATGGAGGTCGCCCTGACACTGCAGCTGCAGTTCGCGCTGTGGGTGGCTGGCCCGCACTTCCTGCAGCACGCGCTCGGCCTGCTCGGCCAGATCGGTGGGCGCGGCCAGCATGACCAGCCCCCCGTTCTGGCGCGCGCGCGTCACGTCCAGCAGGTCCTCGATCATCGCCAGCATGCGCCGGCCTGCCTGCTCGGCCTTGATCGCCAACGCCTGCACCTTCTGCGGCTCCAGCGGCCGCTGCAGCACGGCCGTGCTGGCCAGGATGGCCGACAACGGCGTGCGCAGGTCGTGCCCCAGCACCGCCATGAACATCTCGTTGATGTACAGCGCCTCGGTGCGCTGCTGCAACTCGCAGGCCAGGGCGTGCTTTTGCCGGTGCAGGTCGAAGAACACGCGCGCCTTGTTGATCAGCATGTGCGGATCGATGGGCTTGTACAGAAAGTCCACCGCGCCGCTTTCATAGCCCACGAACTGGCGCCGCTGGTCGTGCGCGCCGGCGGTCATGAAGATCAGCGGAATGTGGCGCGTGCGCTCGGCCCCGCGGATCAGCTCGGCCAGCTCGAAGCCGTTCATCTCGGGCATCTGCACGTCCAGCAGTGCCAGGGCCACATCGTTTTCGCGCAGCAGCAGCTCCAGCGCTTCGGCGCCGGAGGCCGCCTTGAGGATGTCCACGTCCTCGCCCTGCAACAACGCCTCCAGGGCCACCAGGTTTTCCGGCACGTCGTCCACCAGCAGGCAGCGCACCCGCGCACCCTGCTGGGGGCAGGAAATGCTGGCGCAGGTGGCTTTGGCAGCATTGGCGAAGATCACGAAACTCTCCCTTGGTGCAATTGGTTCAGCAGGGGCGCCATGTCCGCGGGCGCCAGCACGTAGTCCGGCTGGAGCAGTGCCAAAGCCGCCTCTGGCATGGCCGCGGCGCTGGCGCTGGCGGGCGACTGCACGCAGGTGGTGCCGCCCATGCGCTGCACCACGGCCAGGCCGCGTGCACCGTCGGCATTGGCGCCCGACAGCAGCAGTGCCGTGAGCGCCGGGCCGTACACGTCGGCGGCGGACTCGAACAGCACGTCGATGGAAGGCCGCGAAAAGTGCAGCGGCGGATCGATGGACAGGGCCAGCGACGGCCCCGCATCCACCAGCAGATGGTAGTCGGGTGGCGCAAAGAAAATCTGCCCTGCCTTCAGGGGCTCCTTGTCCTGCGCCTCGCGAACGGCCAGCGCGCACCGGTGGCGGAAGATGTCGCACAGCAGGCTGGGCTGTTCGCGCGGCAGGTGCAGCGCCACCACCACCACGGCGTCGAGCTGGCCGGCCAGCGCCGGCAGCACCTGGCTCAGCACCTCAAGGCTGCCGGCCGAGCCGCCGATGACCACTGCTCGCGGCACGGACGCAGCGCCGGTCATGCGTCGCCTCGCTTTTGGTAGATGCGCTGGCCGGGCACGAACTCGTCGAACTGCGCCGCGTGGGAGGAAAAGCGCAGTGATTCCTTGGAGCCCAGGCCCAGAAAGCCCCGGCGGCACAGCGCCTCGTGGAACAGCGCCAGGGCGCGGTCCTGCAACTGCCGGTCAAAGTAGATCAGCACGTTGCGGCAGGAAATCAGCTGCACCTCGGCAAACACGCTGTCCGTGGCCAGGCTGTGGTCGGAAAACACGATGTGCCGGCGCAAGCTCTTGTCGAACACCACGCGGCCGTAGGCGGCGCTGTAGTGCTCCGACAGCGAGGTGTGGCCTCCCGAGCGCGCATGGTTTTCGGTGAAGCCGGGCACGCGGTCGATGTCGTACACACCGGCCTCGGCCTTTTGCAGGGCGCTGGCGTTGATGTCGGTGGCGTAGATCAGGGAGCGCTCCAGCAGCCCTTCCTCGCGCAGCAGGATGGCCATGGAATAGACCTCCTCGCCCGCGCTGCAGCCGGCCACCCAGATCTTGAGCGAGGGGTAGGTGCGCAGTATCGGCACCACCTTCTCGCGCAGCGCGCGGAAATACTCCGGGTCGCGGAACATCTCGCTGACCTGCACCGTGAGGTATTGCAGCAGCGCCGGGAACACGGTCGGCTCATGCAGCACCAGGTGCTGCAGCTGCGACAGGGTGCGGCAGTTGAAGTGCACCAGCGCGGTCTGCAGCCGGCGCTTGAGCGAGGCCTGGGCATAGCCCCGGAAGTCATAGTGGTAGCGGCGATAGATGGCCTCGATCAGCAGATGCTGCTCGATCTCGGCGGTCTTGCGGGTGTGCGGCACGGTATCAGGGCGGCGTTACTTGGGCATCCAGACGCGCAGCAGGGACAGGAGCTTTTCCACGTCCAGCGGCTTGGCGATGTAGTCGCTGGCGCCGGCGGCCAGGCACTTGTCCTGGTCGTCCTTCATGGCCTTGGCCGTGAGGGCGATGATGGGCAGACGGCGCCATTGCGCGCGCTTGCGGATCTCGCGCATGGCGGTCAGGCCGTCCATCTCCGGCATCATGATGTCCATCAGCACCAGGTCCACGGGCGGGCGGCCCTCGCTGCCGGCGCGCTCCAGCGCCTGCAGCGCCTCGCGGCCGTTGCGCGCGATCTGCACCTGCACACCCGTGGGCTCCAGCACGCTGGACAGCGCGAACACGTTGCGCACATCGTCCTCCACCACCAGGATGGTGCGGCCCTCGAAGGCCTCGTCGCGCGCGCGGGCGCGCTGCAGCAGCCGGCGCCGGTCGTCGGGCAGGGAAGACTCCACCTGGTGCAGAAACAGCGTGACCTCATCCAGCAGCCGCTCGGGCGAACGTGCGTCCTTGATGATGATGGACTTGGAAAAACGCCGCAGCTCCTGCTCTTCGCCCGCCGACAGCGAGCGGCCGGTGTAGACGATGACGGGCGGGAAATCCATGCCTTCCTGCTCGGCCATCTGCTGGAGCAGCTCATAGCCGGACAGGTCGGGCAGGTTCAGATCCATGACCATGCAGTCGAAGCTGCCTGCGCTCAGGAGCTTCAGTGCTTCCTGCGCCGTGGCGGCGCCGGCGATCTCCACGTCGTCGGCGGCCAGCAGCTCGCACATGCTCTGGCGCTGGCGCTCGTCATCCTCTACCACCAGCAGGCGGCGCATGCTCTGGGTGAACTTGGCCTCCATGCGCTGCAGCGCTTCCACCAGCTCGTCGCGCTGCACGGGCTTGAGGGCGTAACCGATGGCGCCCTGCTCCATGGCCTTTTGCGAATAGTCCGCCACCGACACCACGTGCACCGGGATGTGGCGCGTGGCCGGGTCGCGCTTGAGCTGGTCCAGCACACCCAGGCCCGAGTAGTCAGGCAGGTTCATGTCCAGCAGCACGCCGCTGGGGCTGTACTGCTGGGCGGCGGCCAGACCCTCGCGGCCGGTGTCGCAGACGATGCACTGGAAGTCCATCTCGTGCACCAGCTCGTACAGGATGCCGGCGAAGTAGGGGTCGTCTTCGATCACCAGGATCAGGCGGCGGCCGGGCTCGATCTGCTCGCGGTCGTCGGCCAGAGGATCCCCGGAGGCCCGGGCGGCGGTGGGCGAAGGAGACGGCGCGTCGCGCCGGATCACGGGCGGGGTCACGGCGGGCGGCATGGGCAGCGGCGCCACCGCCGGCAGGGACGCCACGGCGGGCGCCGTCAGGGGCAGCGTCAAGGTGAAGGTGCTGCCCTGTCCCAGTGCGCTCTGCACGGACAGGGTGCCGCCCAGCACGCCGGCCAGCTTGCGCGAGATCGACAGCCCCAGGCCGGTGCCGCCGTACTTGCGGTGCATGCTGCCGTCGGCCTGGCGGAAGGCCTCGAACATCTCTTCCTGCTGGTCGGGTGCGATCCCGATACCGGTGTCGTTCACGGCCAGGCAGACCTGCTCGGCGCTGCCGCGGTAGATGCGCAGCGAGACCTCCCCGCGTTCCGTGAACTTGAGGGCGTTGAACAGCAGGTTCTTGAGAATCTGCGAGAGGCGCTGCGCGTCGGTGGCGATGCTCTCGGGGACGCCCGGCTCGATCTTCATGTGCAGCGCCAGGCCCTTTTCCTCGGCCAGGGGGCGCAACGGGTCGACGACCTCGCGCGCCAATCTGGCCAGGCTCACGTCGTCGATGTCCACGCTGGTCTGGCCAGCCTCGATCTTGGCCAGGTCCAGGATGTCGTTGATCAGGGCCAGCAGGTCGTTGCCGGCGCTCTGGATGGTCTGGGCGTAGCGCACCTGCTCGGGTGTCAGGTTGCCGTTCTTGTTGTCGGCCAGCAGCTTGGACAGGATGAGGCTGGAGTTGAGCGGCGTGCGCAGCTCGTGGCTCATGTTGGCCAAAAACTCGCTTTTGTACTGGCTGGCGCGGCTCAGCTGCTCCGCCTGGGCCTGCAGTGTGTCCTGGGTGCGCAGCAACTGCTCCTTCTGGTATTCCAGCTCCTGGGTCTGCTCCTCCAGCTGGGCATTGGATTCCTCCAGCGCCACCTGCTGCGCCTGCATGAGCCGCTGCGACTCCTGCAGCGAATTGCTTTGTTGCTCCAGCTCCTCGTTATTCACGCGCAGCTCTTCCTGCTGCGCCTGCAGCTCCTCTGCCTGGCGCTGGGTTTCATCCAGCAGCGCCTCAAGACGCGAGCGGTCCAGCGCGCCGCGCACCGCTTGGGCCAGTTGCTCGTCAGCCCGGTCCAGGAACTCGCGGCCCTCCTCGCCCAGGGGCGTGAACAGGCCCAACTCCACCACGGCCAGCGTCACGCCGCTGAGCCGGATGGGCAGGATGACCAGCTCGGACGGCGCGGCCTGGCCGCTGCTGGAGCTGACCGGCAGGTAGCCCGCCGGCACATCGCGCACGTGCATCAGCGTGCGCGACTGCAGCGCCTGCCCCACCAGGCCTTCGCCCGGGTGCACCACGTCCGCCGCGCTGCCCGGCATGAGGGCGTAGCTGCCCTGGCGCTCGTACACGCCATGGCCCTGGGTGACGTACATGGCACCCACCCTGGCATCCAGCCAGTAGGCGAGGTATTCGACGATGGCCGGGGCCAGCTCTTGGATGCGCTGCTCGCCCTGCAGGCGCGTGCCCAGCCCCACGATGCCGCTCTTGATCCAGTTCTCCCGCTCGCGCTTGCGGTGGTCGGTCAGGGCCATGGCCCCGGCAGCGCAGATCAGCGCCAGCAGCAGCGCCGTGCTGACCCAGACCAGGTATGTGGCGGTGCTGAATTCGCTCTCCCACACCGTACGGCGCTGCTGCAGATCCTCGCGCTCGGCGTTCAGCAGGTCACGCACCACGGCGCGCAGGCTTTCCATGGTCACGCGCGCCTCGGTGCGCATGATGGTCACGGCTTCGTCGCGCCGGCCCTCGCGCTGCAGCGCGATCATGCGGGCCAGCTCGCCCATCTTCTTGCTGGCCAGGCCCTGCAGCTGGTCCAGGCGCTGTTTCTTGGTGAGGGAACCATTGGCAAAGCGCTGCAGCTTGGCCAACTCCACCGGCAGCGCTGCCTCTGCCACGGTGTAGGGCGCCAGCAACTCTTCGTCATTCGTGACCAGGTAGCCACGCTGGGCCGTTTCGCCGTTCTTGATGTGAGCCCACACCAGCTGAACCTGCGCGATGGAGTCCACCGCGGTATTCATGTCGGTGACGATCTGCGCCCGGTCTTCGCTGGAGCGCCAAGTCAGCACGGCAATCAAGAAGGCGGCCACGGCGGCCACCATGAAGCCGGACAGAATGCGAAACGGAAAACCTGAACCCGGCCTTACGAGAGGCCGTGAGGGAAGGGAGGAAGCTGGCATTTGTGACTTCTGGTAAATGGCGCCGCGCGATGATAGGGAGCGCCGTGGCCTTGCCCTGTAGGGCAACGCCGCATGGCGGCGCAGAGATGCGCTGCTTGCCGTCGGGCCAGATCTGTTGTAGTAGCGGGCTAACACCCGCTTGCGCGCAGCCGGTCCAACAATGCCTGAGCCTAACCCGAAAGCAACAGGAGACATGACATGGCAGGCAAGAAGATATTGATGATCTGTGGCGACTACTGCGAGGACTACGAGACCATGGTGCCCTTCCAGGCACTGCAGGCCGTGGGGCACGCGGTGCATGCCGTATGTCCCGACAAGAGCGCCGGCGACCACATCAAGACAGCCATTCACGATTTCGAGGGCGCTCAGACCTACAGCGAGAAGCCGGGCCACAACTTCGTGCTGAACGCCAGCTTTGCCGAGGTCCGGCCGGAGGACTATGACGCTCTGGTCGTGCCCGGCGGCCGGGGACCCGAGTACCTGCGCGGCTACCCGGCGGTGCTCTCGGCGGTGCGCCACTTCTTCGAGGCCAACAAGCCGGTGGCCGCCGTGTGCCATGGCGCGCAGTTGCTGGCCGGCGCCGGTGTGCTTAAGGGCAGGACATGTTCCGCCTACCCCGCCTGCCGCGCGGAGGTGGAGCTGGCCGGCGGCACCTATGCCGACATCGCTGTGGACAAGGCCTATACCGAGGGCAATCTGGTATCCGCACCGGCTTGGCCGGCGCACCCGGACTGGATCGCCCAGTTCCTGGTTCTGCTGGGAACGCGCGTCACGCACTGAGCCGCGCCAGCGGCACAATGCAGCGCAGCCGCCACGGCTGGCGCGCAGCGACGATGACGAGGAGATGAGCGATGTGCCAGGTATTCACCAGCGCCGATCCCGCCCTGTACGAAAGCCGTGCGCGCTCCGTACGGCTGCACGGTGTGGCGACAAGCATCAGGCTGGAAAACCTATTCTGGCAGGTGCTGGAGGAAATCTCCGCGCGCGATGGCATGACAGTGCCGCAGTTGTGCGCCCGGCTGCACGACGAACTGACGCAGCAGTGTGGGCAGGTGGAGAATTTTGCTTCCTTCCTGCGCGTGTGCTGTGGCCGCTATCTGGCGCTGCAGCTATCGGGCGGCATTCCGCGCGATACGCGCGTTTCGATCCGAAGCCTCGATGCGGCGCAGGTGCTAGCCAGCCAGTTGGATGCGCCGCCACAGCGCCGCTTGCGCGCTGTGTGAAGTCGGTCGCTCATCAATGATGGGCCGGCGGATCCTGCACGGGAGGCTCGACGGGCTGCGCCGGCGGGTCTTCGATTGGCACCTCCGAAGGCCAGTGCACAGGCGCAGGTGGCGGAGCCTGCGGCACGCTGGGCTGGGGCGTGGGAATGGACGAGCAATATGCCATGTCAGGGAATAGGCTTGTGCGCCGGCGCATCGGAGCCGGTATCGCGCCCGGGAACCTGCTCCGCTTCTGGTGAGCGATTGGCATAGGTAGACAGGTCGCCGCCGGAGGCGAAGCGCCGTGCGTTGTCGCCATTGCCGGGATTCTCGCTTTCCGGCCCCTTGTGCTCGCGCGCGTCCACGCGCATCCCGTACATGGTGAAGTGCCCCTGGTCGCGGGCACGGTCCCGCTGCTCGGAGTCCAGCAGCTTATCCAGGCGTGAAGAGGGATTGGTCATGCATCTGCCTCTCTGAAAGAAGAGTATGGCTGCTGTCATTGCGGCCTATCGTGGTGTCATGGTGCATGTCTGCGGGCGCCACCGGCCTTCCTGCATGCTGCTTCCATTTGTCGGACAAGGGCCTTAGCTTGTCGTGCTCAGCCCCGCCCTTCCCGCAGGGCCAGGCTTTCTGCCTCGCCTCGGGTCCACACGTCGAGCACAAAATCCGCATCCCGCACATGCGTGACGCGCGGCAAGGACAGGCCGGCGTGCAAGCGCTCGTGCACCTGGCTTCCCGTCTGGGCGCAGCCTTCAATGGCATGCGTCCAATGGCAGGCCACGACCGTGGCCTGCGGCGCCAGCCCCTGAAGCAGGCGTGTCATGAGCTGATCCAGATCCTCGTACGTCAGGTAGTACAGCAACTCGCTCAGCACCACCAGATCGAAAACCTCCTGCGGCCACTGGTCGGGCACGCAGGCCTGCCTGAACCAGGCTTGGCAATTGTTGCTCTCCAGCCGCAGGCGGGCGGTCTCCAGCGCCCGGGCCGAGCAGTCCCAGGCCTGCAGCCGATCGCAGCGCAGGGCCAGTTGTGCGCTCAGCAGCCCATGGCCGCAGCCCGGCTCGAAGGCATGGGCGTAGCGGCGTCCGGGCAGGCTGGCCAACAGCAGCGCGCGTTTGCGTTCCTCATACCAGCTGCCATCCATGGCCCAGGGGTCGGTCGACGCGGCATACAGGCCGTCGAAGCGCTGGGCCGTCCATGTGTGCGGCGGATCAAGAGGAGCCATGACAGAAGAAGTATTCGCGCGGCCAATGCGCGCGCTCGACGATGGCCGCATCCAGCACGGCGCCCAGCCGCGCCGAGCGTGGCTGCAGCTGCGAGCGGTGTGCCTGCAGCGCCGCGATCTTGCGCTGCAGCGCGGCGGGGGGAGCGTCCAGGGCGTACAGGTCCTGCCACGGAATCTGCGGTGCGCCTGGTCGGGCCCAGTGCCACATCCACACCGGCGCCTGTAGCAAAGGAATGCGCAGGCGGCGCGCCACATCCAACGCCACGCGGCCACAGCATTCATGGTCAGGGTGGCCGTCCAGGCGCCAGGTCGTCACCAGTGCATCCGACGGCTCTACCAGCTCCAGCAGGGCTGCGTGCAGCCGCCCGCCAGCTTCGGCCACGCCGCCGTCGGGCAGGTGCAGATGGGTGACAGGCACATGCCCCAGGCCCAAGGCCGCCAGTCCTTCATCGCGCTCGCTGCAGCGGATGGCCTGCACTTGCGGCATGGGCCAGCATGCCTCGGCGTGGCTGGCCTCCCCGTCGGTGGCGGCCACGATGTGCACTGCGCCGCCGGACTCGGCGTGCTGCTGCATCAGCAGCGCGCAGGCCAGCACCTCATCGTCTGGGTGCGGGGTCAGCACCACCAGGCGCCGTTCGGGTGCCACGAGCGGCCGCACGCTTGTGGGCACACAGTGCATCAGCCAGCCATGCCACTGCGCGGCCGGCACCTGGGCCGCCGTAATACGGCGCGATGCGGCGTTGTTCACAGTGTCCAAGCGGGTACTCCTGGGCTGTGCCGCTGCGCCAACTGCCCGCCGATGGCGGCGTCGTCGCGAGCGGCATGGCTCTGTCGGATGAACACGGACAAATCGGCGGCGCGGCGGGCAAAGGCTGCGTCGCGGCATAGCGACGTCGCGCCCAATGCACGCGTGGTTTCGTCCAGCACCTGCCGCGCTGCGGCCTCCACGCATTGGCGCGCGCGCAATGCCATCCACTGGGCATCGGCCTGTGGATGGGCGTCGATCCACGCCGCCGTCTCGCGCAGCAGCGCGGCGGCGGCAGCGAGCTGCACATCCACCCGCCCCAACGCAGCCAGGCGATGGACGTCGGGCGGCCGCCCGCTGGCAGGATCGCAGGCGCGGTGCAGCGCCTGCGCCAGCGCCGCGGCACCACCCAGCCAGCAAGCGGCCACGCCCGCGCCGCCCTGCCAGAAGCCTGGCCGGGCCAGATAGGCACCTGCAGCGCCCACCTGCTGCGCCGGCACCTCGTCGAAATGCACATCCGCGCTGGCGCTGGCGGCCATGCCGACCGCCTGCCAGGCAGCGGTGGAGATCGACACTCCGGGCTGGCGCAAGGCCACTGCCACCAGCTGGGGTTGCTCTGCATCCGGGGCCCAGGCCGTCAGCACGGCGTGGCTCACGTCCTGCGCGCCCGAGCACCAGGCCTTGGTGCCGCTGATGCGGGCACTGTCACCATCGACATGCAGCCGCACCCTGGCACCGGGCGCCTCGGCGGCCCAGACAGCCCAGGTGCTCGGGGTATCGGCCTCTGCATGGCCCGCCGCGCCCAGCTCGTGCAGGATGGCCAGTGCATCGGTGTGGCCCTCATACAGTTTCGCCAGCGAGAGGTCACATGCCCCCACGGCGGCAAGGGCGCGCCAGCGTTCCAAGGTGCAGCCGCGGCCGGGCAATGGCAGGGCGTCCAGTCTGGCCTCCACCAGCTGTCGCAGCTCCTGCGACGGGTATGCGAGTGGCACGGCCAGCTGGCCCAGCTGGCACGTCAGCCGCTCGATCAACGATGCGTGCGAGTTCATGCCGCCACCCCTAACGCTTCTGCGTGCAGCCGATCCAGATAGGCGCCAAAGCCCTGCGGCGCCCGGTAGTCGGCGCGCGCGCTGGTGCGCACCCGCGGGCGGTTGGACCAGGCAATGCGCGCGCCGCTGACCGCCAGCGCCTCTACCAAAGCCACGTCCTCATGCGAACGCAGCGGCGCGAACCCCCCTGCGGCCTGGTAGGACTGCGCGCACACGCCCAGGTTGGCGCCGTGGATGTGACGGTGTCCCGGTTCGTCCCGGTAGGCTGCCTCGTACTGGCGGCGCACGGCCGTTCCGTAGCCGCTCCAGTCCGCCACCTGCACTGTGCCGCAGACGCACTGCGCCGCCTCGGCCAACTGCGCGGCGATCCAGTCCGGAGCCACTTCGCTGTCGGCGTCGGTGAAACTGAGCCAGCGAGCGCCTTGCTCCAGCGCCAGGGCCGCCCCCGCGGCCCGCGCCTTGCCGACGTTGCGCGCCTGCAGCCGCACGGCCTGTGCCCCATGCCGTGCGGCGACGCGGGCCGAGCCATCGGTGCAGGCGTCCAGCACCACGATCACGCGCACCGACTCGCCCGCCAGCTCGGCACACTCGGCGGCACGCGCCACCGAGCGCAGACAGGCCGGCAGGTGCCGCTCCTCATCGTGCGCAGGAATGATGACCGCAATCAAGATGCCCTCTCCGTGCGGCGGCACGCGGGCCAAGGGGTGGGGAGCATGGGCAAGTTTTCCACGACAGTGTTTTGGACGCGCACAGCGGCGCGGCTGCCTGATCGTAGAAATTCCGCTCGACAGGGGGTGTAGGACAAGCGGGAGCGGACCCATCCGCCGCCAGCCCGGCCGTGGGTGCGGCACCTGCCCTTCGGGCAGGCTCACGCCGTCAAAGCCAGCGCTTGCGCCGGAAGTACACCAGCATGCCCAGCACCACGGCCGCCATGACGCCCAGCACATACAGATACCCGTAGCGCCAGTGCAGCTCGGGCATGTTGAAACGGCTGCCGGTGTCGAAATTCATGCCGTACAGCCCGGTGATGAAGGTCAGCGGCAGGAAGATGGTGGCGACGATGGTCAGCCCCTTCATGATGTTGTTCATGCGCCGGCTGACGGCCGACAGGTACACATCCAGCAGGCTGGAGGCCATCTCGCGATAGGTCTCGACAAAATCGATCATGACCACGCTGTGGTCGTGGCAGTCGCGCAGGTACACGCGCGTGCTCTCGTGGATGAACGGGGCATCCCCCCGCATGAGGCTGGCGATGGCCTCACGCTGCGGCCACCAGGCGCGGCGCATGACCACCAGCTCGCGCTTGGCGTAGTGCAGCTTGTTGCGCGCGTCGCGGTCGTCGTCGAGCAGTATCTCGTCCTCCAGCGCCTCCAGCTCGTCACCCAGTTCGTCCAGCAGGGGAAAGCCCGAGTCCACGATGGTGTCCAGCAGCGCGTACAGCAGGTAGTCGGCGCCCAGGCGGCGGATCTTGCCGTTGGCCCGGATGCGCTGGCGCACCGGCTCGAAGATGTCCTGGCTGCCGTCGTTGATGCTGACCACGAAGTTGCGGCCGAGGAACAGGCTGACCTGGTCCACCCGGCAGGCTCCGCATTCGCCATCGCCGCCCTTGTCGCGCCGCACCAGGTTCAGGATGACGAACTGGTGCGCGTCGTAGGCCTCGGCCTTGGCGCGCTGGCCGCGGTGCAATACGTCCTCCAGCGCCAGCGGGTGCAGGCCCATGGACTCCTTCAGGCTTTGCAGCTGCTGCGGACTGGGCAGGCCCTGCAGGTGCAGCCAAAAGACATGCCTGGTCTCTGCCAGGGCCATCCCGGCAGCTTCGATGGTGGGCCCCTGCTGCTCGACCACGTCGCCCTCGCGGGCGTAGTGCATCAGCAGCAGCCGTGCAGGCGGCAGTGGCGCATCGTCCTGCGGACTAGCGACGGCTTCGAGTGAGCCCGGCGGCGCACCGGGGCGGTTGTTGCGGCGGCGAAAGCCGTAGCGACGCAAGGTGCGGAGACGGGCAGTGACAGGGCGTTTCACAAGGGGCATCCTACGAGGGCCGAGTAGGACGACTCCCTTTTCACGCCTGCCGTGTGATGTGACTCCAGGCATGGCGATCCGAGCAGCCCCGTGACAGAACAGGCACTCCCTCAGCCAGCCACCTGCCCGCGGTTCTTCGCGGCAATTGTCGACGGCGGCGCAACTGGGGGCCGCGCGGCCGCCGGAGGGCTGGCCATGGAGACCTCGAAAGACCAGTTGCCGTGCCAGGAACGCCCTTCAATGGCGTGCGCGTTGACGCATGAACTGCCACGCCAGCACGGCCATGCACAACGCCAGCGCCAGCCGTCCCCACGCTGACAGCGTGGGAATGGGCGCCGCACCGCTGGGCGGAGCTGCTGCCACAGCAGGGCCACCAGGGTCCAGGATCACAGCGTTGGGCTGCAGGTCATCGTCGCCCTGCTGACCATCCACCACGGTGAGCGTGATGGTGTTGCCCGAGACTACGGCGTCCGGGTAGGCGTACCAGTGCGGTGTTGGATTGACCAGCGTAGGTCCGAACTTCCAGTACTGCGTACCCGGCGGCAGGGCCGTGGGATAGGTGAGCGTCACCGAAAATGAAGAGCCCGGCACGCCGCTGATGGCTACGAGGTCGAACAGACCCAGAGGAAAGGACACCCCGGCTGGCGGCGCCACGGACGGCGACTTCGGATGCCCAGTCAGAGGGATAAAGCCTGCATTCTGGTACTTGCCCATGCCCGGCTCAGCAAACACCCAGGCCGGTGTGGAAATGGTTGCCGACGCCGGACCGGAGGAAGTTGTTCCTGTCAGGCTGGAGCCGGCCGTCGGCGGGGGCGCAACCGTGAAGGCCTGCACCACATTGACCGCGGGGTTGTGGCTCGCATCTCCAGCCTGCGAAGCAATCACGTGACAGGTGCCGATGCCCAACAGACGCACGGTAGTGCCCTCTACTGCGCACACTAGCGGGGTGTCCGTGCCAAAGGCCACCGGCAGGCCCGAACTGGCGCTGGCTGCCACGACGAAGTCGGCATCACCCAGCACCCTGTTGGCCAGGACGCCAAAAGTGATGGACTGCAACGCCTTGCCCACGGACACGGTCACCGTGCCCGACACTGGCTCGTAGGTCGCATCCCCCGCCTTGGTGGCCGTGACCTCGCACAGGCCCACCGCTGTTCCAGTCAAGGTAACCCCCGACACCGAGCACACGCTGGCGCCAGAGGTGACGGCGTAGCTCACCGCACCGTTGCCCGCGCCGCCCGCGGTGGACAGAGTGGATGTTCCGTTCAGAGCCAACGAGGGCGACGACGACGCCACGACCAGCGCAGGCTGGTCCGCCTTCGTGACCAGCACTGCTACGCTAGACGTGGCAGCGCCATAGTTGATGTCTGCGGCCTTGGTCGCGGTCACGGTGCATCCGCCCACCCCGATACCGGTCAGCACGTTCCCAGTGACTTGGCACTGGCTGACCCCGGCGGTGACAGCGAAGGTCACCGCGCCCGTGCCGGATCCTCCACGTGTCCCCAGGGTTGCCGTTCCCAGGTAGGCGATGGTGTTGGGCGAAGCCGTGGCGACCAGTGGTTCCTGCGAGGCCTGCTCCACTTGAATGTCCACCGTGGCCGATGCCGGGTCATGCCGAGTGTCACCCGCCTTGGTCGCAGTCACCGTGCAGGTGCCGGGCGTTACGCCTGTGACCACGTTGCCCGACAGCGAGCACGAGGCAGCGCCGGCCGTGATGGCCAGCGTGACAGCGCCAGACCCGGCCCCCCCCGAAGTTGCCAGCGTTGCTGTGCCGTGGACGGCGATGGTGGAAGACGAGGAGGCGCTGACGGCCCAGCCAACCTGCGGGGCCCGACCCACGGTGATGACGACCTGCCCCGACACCTCGTTGTAGAGCGCATCAGCAGCACGCGTGGCCGTGACCGTGCACGAGCCTACATCCACCCCGGTCAGCACATTGCCTGTAACAGTGCAGACGTCCATCCCTGCGGTGACCGCAAAAGTCACTGCGCCCGCGTTCGAGCCGCCAGTCGCCCCTAGTGTGGTGGTGCCGTTGAATGCGATGCTGGCGGGCGAGGCAGTCGCCGTCAGCGGAGCCTGGTTGGCCTTGCTGACGTTGATATCCACTGTGGCTGTGGCCTGCAGGTAGTTGGCATCGGTGGCCTTGGTGGCTGTGATAGTACATGGCCCCACCCCCACGCCCGTGACCGTCGTGCCGGAGACGGAGCAGTTGGGCGCTCCTGCTGTTACCGCGTAACTCACCGCTCCGGTGCCCGTTCCACCAGTCGTGGACAGCGCCGCCGTACCGCTGTAGTGGATATTGGCCGGACTGGCCGCAACGGCCAGCGTGGCTTGCGCGCCCTTGGCGTTGGTCAACACGAGGGGAACCTGTACGCCACCGGCAGTGGCTGTCACGTTGTAGGTGCCCGCCAGCATGTTGGCAGCCGCATTCAGCGTGGCGATCCCGGCTGTGTTGGTGGTTGCCGAGCCACCCGCGTCCAGCGCCGCCGAAGCCCCCGATACCGGAGCGCTGAAAGTAACCACCACGTTGGACAGAGCGCGATCGTCCACGTCGAACACCTGCACCTGCAGCGGGGCGGCAAACGCCTGGCCGATCGGCGTGGACTGCGGGGCCCCAGCAAGTACATTGATGCGATGGGGCGGGCCGAAGGGATCGATGCGCAGCACCAGGCCATTGGCAGCAGACACGCCCGCCGCGGCACTGGAGGTAGGGTTCGCCAAGCCTTCCCAACCCGAGGTGGTCACCCCGCCCACCGAGAGGATCGTGTCGGTTTCCACCAGGGTGGCGGACAAGGCATGCATGGCATCGGCCCCGCTGGTGCCGAGAAAACCGGAATACACGAAACGGTTGGGCGCAGCCCACGCAATCTTGCTCAGGAAGCCATCTTGCTGACCGGGCTGGACAGTGGCGATGCCGCTTTGTGCCACCACGGGAAAGCCCGTCCCGGCGCTGGTCGCACCCGTGGCGTACAACGCATCGCCATCGTCTGCCAAGGCCGCCACGTAGTCGTAGCTTGAGCCGCCCAAGTAGGTGGCAAAGGGCGCCGTGGGATGCAGTCGGACGACGAAGCCATCCATGCCGCCATGCCCTGCGCTTTGCGGGCCGCCCGCGATGAACTGCGTGCCAGCATCGTTCGCGGGAAACTGGGGCGCGTTGGTCTCGCCGGCAACGACCAGCCCGCCACCCAAGTCGGCCACCAATGCCAGCGCGCGGTCGATGCCGACGTTGCCGTTGGCCGGAAGAGAGCCCGTGAGGATCTGCATCTGCGCGTTGGTGCCATCAGCTCCAACGAAGGCCACGAAGGCATCCACCGCGTCCTGCGACCGGGATGCCAGCACGGTGCGCGGCCCGATAAGCGTCGGTAGCCCATCGGTAGAGTCGGTAGCCCCAGCCACGGCCAGGCGGCCGTCCGCCAGCAACGCCAGCGCATTGCCCATCTCATCGCCGCCGTTGCCGCCCAGGAAACCTGCATAGTCCAGGCCGCTGCCATTGGCGGCCACGCGCGCCACGAACGTGTCCATGCCGCCGGTACCAAGCTGGTCGCCCCCGTGGCTCAGACGGGGCCCTCCGAAGGCCGGGAACGCCGGTGCTGCCGTGGTACACCCTGCTGCAGCCGTAGTAGTGCAAATGGAAAAACCCGTCACGTAGGCGCGTCCTGCCGCATCGACGACGATGGCATTGGCTTGGTCGTCCTCGGCGCCGCCGATGAAGCCTGCATACGAGACCGAGCTGCCATCGCTGCCCAGGCGCATCACGAAGGCATCCCGGTCCTGCTGCATTTTGGTACGCCGCAAACGGTTGTCCGGATCGGTACCTGCTGTGGGGAAATCGGTGGAATGGGTGGCGCCCGCAAGGTAGATCCGGCCGCTGCCATCCAGTGCCAAGCCGTGGCAGGCATCGTTAGCACTGCCGCCCACATAGGCCACAAACTGGGCCACGCCCTTCGGGTCGAACTTCACCACGAAGGCGTCGTCGCCCCCGCGGCTGCCTGCACCGCCAGTGATCGGCAGATTCAGCGACTGGGTCGCGCCACAGGCGAAGGTATTGCCGTCCTGGTCACGTGCTACGGTAAACACTTGGTCGTCCGCATTGCCACCCACCAAGCCCGAGTAGCCCGTCCAGGCCGGGTCGATGACCAGGGGTTTACGGCTGTCGTGCGGCGCCAGCGCGAAACGCACGCGCCAGCTGCGCTCGCCTGCCTGCTCTACCACGTAGCGAGCGGCCACCGTGACGCGCTGCGCGCCTTCGGGCTGATACACCACGGGCGCCGCATCGACCAGCACCTCGTCGCCCACGCGCCACTGCAGCGAGCCATCGGGCTGCAGGCTCAGGGCGTCGGCACCGTCCACGCGCCACGCCACCTGCTCGGGGTCGGCGCCGGGTGCCAGCTCAAACTGGTACTTGAAACCGCCGGCATTGCCGCCGAAATAGGCGTCGATGCCCGGCCACACACCGCGGTAGGCCACCGCGCCATAGCTCTTCAGCCCGGTCTGCCATTGCGACCGGTCTCCCACCAACCAGTGGTAGACCGTCGGTGATGCCTGCATACCCTGCGGAGCCACCCCTGCCGTGCCTTCGAAGCGGTAGCGCAGTCCGCCGTCCCCGGCCGCCTGCAACCCCCCATTCGCAGCCTTAGCCCACGTGGCTGGCATGCGCCGCGACTGCAGCAGCACGCCCGTGTCGTCGAAGGCGAGCTGCCGACCTGCTGCTGCCGCGCGAAATCGTGCCAGTCCATCGCTGGCGGGCATGGCCATGAAGCGGTTCTCGCGTCCCGCTAATTCGCGCTGCACGACGGGCTTAGTCTGCGACCAAGAGGGCAAGGCGCCCGCAACGAGCGCCAGGGCCAGAACGGTACAACGCATGATGAGTGTCCAGGCAGGGCAGATGATCAGGGGTAGCGGGCCCAACCGGGGCAGGCAAGCATTTGCACGCGCGCCATCAGGACCGGGGGGGAAATACGCCCTGCAACGCAATGATGAAATTTGCGGTCAGGTAGGGTGGCATGTTGTTGTGCGGCTGACCGGCACCGGCCACGCTGACCGCCTGCACAGACATGGGCTCGCTGGGGGCCATACTGGCGTAGGCCCGCGCAGGCGAGGCACCCAGGGCAGCGCCCGCGGGGTCGGATACGGCCGGGCCGGCTGCATCGCCGCCGTACAGCATGTGGGTATGCATGGGTATTTCGCTGGGTAGCAGGCTCACAGATTCCGCTCCGCCCGCTTCCCCGATGTCATAACTGAGCAAGCCTGGACCCTGCCCCCACATCATGGGCACGCGGCCTTGCAGGTCAGGCAGAGCAAAATTGCTCTTCCCATTACCGCCGTATGTCGTGCCCAGCAGTGAAAACAGCGCAGTGTTCTGCGATAGGGGCAGGAGTTGCCCATCGCACATTGCCCACCCCTTGGGTGCGAAGTTGAAGGGAACAATACGGATTTCCGCAACGAAGGGATCGGCCATGGTGCGCAGGTCTCTGGGTTTAGTCGATCAGTTCTGCGAGGGGAAGATACCCTGCAGCGCAATCACGAAATTCAACGTGATGAAGGGGGGCAGGTTCAAGTGGGACTGACTCCCCCCCACGGATGTGATCGCATCGGTGCGGGTGGCTGCCGTGGCTGCCGCAGCGTAGTTGCCCCGCGAGGCGGCAAAGGCATTCCCCGTCGGGCCCGTGGCATGCCCCACTGCCGAGGTGGCACTCGGCACATGGGTGTGTGCCGGCATTTCGTTGATCGACAGCGTGTGCTCTTCAGCGCCCCCTCGGGTTCCCCGCGGATACCCGGGCGCCACGTGGATGGGCATGCGCCCGCGAAAATCCGGCAGGGCGAAATTGACCCGCCCATCGCCACCGAACGTGGTTCCAAGCAGGGAAAAGAGCCCCTGGTTCTGGTTGATGGGCAACAGTTGGCCGTTGCACAGCGCCCAGCCCTTGGGAGCAAAGCTGAAGGAAGCGATGCGGATTTCTCCGAGAAACGGTTCTGCCATGACGTCAGGTCGGCGACGGATAGATGCCGAAGAGCGAGATGATGAAACTCACGCACAGGAACGGAGGCCGGTTCTCGTGCGGTTGGCTGCCTCCGGCCGACAACAGCGTGCCGGGGTGCATAGGTTGCGCCGCAGGCGCGGCATTCACGAAGTTCTTGTAGTCGCGGTGCCGCGCAGGCAATGCGCCTACGGGCGAGGCCACATACCCCGTGCCCGCAGCCACCATCAGAGTGTGGTTGTGGCGGGGGATTTGACTGACGGTGAGCGTCACCGCCTCGACCCCGCCCATCTCGGCCAAATAGTGGCCGTTGCCTTGGTGGATGGGAATGCGCCCGCGCAGGTCCGGCAACCCGAACGTGTTCTGTCCGTCCCCGCCATAGGTGGTGCCGATCAGCTGGAACAACGTCTCGTTCCCGGCAATCGGCAGTATCTGGCCCTCACAGAAGGCCCAGCCTACTGGGGCGAAATTCCCGGCGAACATGCGAATTTCGCCAATGTAGGGTTGTGCCATGTAGCGCTGCAGGCCGTACCGACCTGTTGGACAGGGAACGAAAAGGATGGAAAGGTGTCAGCCCGCAGATCGTGCCAGTGACTACCTCGTAAAGCGCGCCAATATAAAAGGGGTCACTCCTTGATGCAAGACAAACATAGCGTTGCAGTTAAAACTAAGGCAATATCTGCGCCGCTTGCAATCCTTCAGACCTCATTTCTGCCGCCCCTTCTTCATGAATCGTGAACGCCGCACCTTCCTCAAGGCCGCAGGCATGGCCTCGACTGCTGCGGCCTCGGCAGCAATGGGCCATGCTGCTGCCGCCATCCCCGCATCGCAGCAGCAGTTAGGCACCATGACCCTGCTTCGCAGTCATTTCGCGCGACTTGCGGGGGAAGGGTTCACCTTCCTGCACCCTAGTGGTGTCCGCGGTAGCGCCACCTTGCTGCATGCCCACCCACTGGAAGGCGCGGAGGATGGCGAGCGCAGCTTTCGACTGGTCTTTGCTCCAAATGACTCCTCCTTGAGCCAGGACACGTGGGAGGTTTCCCACCCTGCCCTGGGCACGCATGCAATCTTCGTGAGCCCTAATGACGCACAAGGCCAGAAGATCGAAGCCATCTTCAACCGCCATCAACCCTAGCTACAGGCAGTGCGCGTTTCGCCGTGGGCGCTGGCGGGCGACGCATGCATACATACACTCCTTCCAGTTCGCCGGTGATGAAACCCTCGCGCTGGTACAGCCCGTAAGCCGGGTTGCTGACTTCGACATACAGCAGCGTCTCGCGTCCCTGCCGGTCCGCGCACTCAAGGACCATGCGCACCAGCGCCGCCCCCCAGCCGCGGCGGCGCCAGGGTGGTAGCAGAGCGATGTCCATCAGGCGCAACTGTCCTGTTGGCGCCGCCAGGTACAGACGACCTACCGCTGTGCCGAGGTGCTCCACCACCATGAACGAAGCAGTGGGGTAATGCTTACGGTAATGGTGGTCCTGAAGCGCGAACTGCGAATCCGAAAACGCCTGCTTCTGTGCCTCGGTCCACGGCGTCAGTGCCAATTCAGGGTCCCGCACCGTACGGTACAGCGCACGCAGGAACGGCAGGTCCGTGATAGTGGCCGGCCTCAGGTGCAGCGCGGGCGGCAACAGCGATAAGTTCAGGTCACCCCACATGCGAGAAACATGCTTCATAGACGAAGCCTTCAGGCCGGCGCGCCACAGGCGTCATGAAGATGGCGTAGTCACCCAGTTGCGGATGTTGCATTCGGTAGGTGCCCTGGGTCAGAAACGCGTCGGCTGGCCCCTGAAAACTGATGCGGAACTGGTGGGCGCCAGGCGCTGCTGGAGACTCGGCCACTTCGCAGACCGTTAGTGGGACCGTAATAGGGCCAGCGGGCGTAGCCAGGTGTGCCAGCACCTGCTGACGCGCAAAACACTGCGCGTCGGGCCAGGTAAGCGTGCGGGAGAACAATGCGGAGTCGAGCACGGCGGGAGGTCGGGAGTCAGAAAGCAACGCTGCATGCAAGCACCGTGCATGCGCGGCTGCAACGCTGAACGAGTATAGCGATGGGGTTCCTGCCAGCGCTCGGGCCGCATGTCCTCCAGCCATTCGACAGCGGCGGGCGGCTCTTCTTCACCCCCGCTCACTCCACCGTCACACTCTTGGCCAGGTTGCGCGGCTTGTCCACATCCGTCCCCCGCGCGCAGGCCGTGTGATAGGCCAGCAGCTGCAGCGGCACCACGTGCAGCAGCGGCGACAGCGGTCCGCCGTGCTCGGGCATGCGGATGACGTGGATGCCCTCACTGCTGTCGATGTGGGTGTCGGCGTCGGCCAGCACGTACAGCACGCCGCCGCGGGCGCGCACTTCCTGCATGTTGCTCTTGAGCTTTTCCAGCAGCGCGTCGTTGGGCGCCACGGTCACCACCGGCATCTCGCTGGTCACCAGCGCCAGCGGGCCGTGCTTGAGTTCGCCGGCCGGGTAGGCCTCGGCGTGGATGTAGCTGATCTCCTTGAGCTTGAGCGCACCCTCCAGCGCAATCGGGTAGTGCAGCCCGCGGCCCAGGAACAGGGCGTTCTCGCGCCGCGCGAAGTCCTCGGCCCAGCTGATGATCTGGGGCTCCAGCGCCAGCACGGCCTGCAGCGCCACGGGCAGGTGACGCAGGGCCTGCAGGTGGCGCGCTTCGTCTTCCTCACTCAGCAGTCCTTTCGACTGCGCCAGCGCGAGGGTGAGCAAAAACAGCCCGGCCAGCTGCGTGGTGAAGGCCTTGGTCGAGGCCACGCCGATTTCCACCCCGGCGCGGGTGACGTAGGCCAGCGCGCATTCGCGCACCATGGCGCTGGTGGCCACGTTGCACACGGTGAGGGTGTGGCGCATGCCCAGCCCCTTGGCGTGGCGCAGCGCGGCCAGGGTGTCGGCCGTCTCGCCGGACTGGCTGATGGTGACCACCAGCGCGCGCGGGTTGGGCACGCTGGTGCGGTAGCGGTATTCGCTGGCCACCTCCACCTGCGTGGGAATGCCGGCAATGGCCTCCAGCCAGTACTTGGCCGTCAGGCCGCTGTAGTAGCTGGTGCCGCAGGCCAGGATGAGGACGCTGTCGATCTCCTTGAACACACGCCAGGCGGCGGCGCCTGCCCCGTCGAACAGCTCGGGCACGATGCCCTGCACACCCTCCAGCGTGTCGGCCAGGGCGCGCGGCTGCTCGAAGATCTCCTTTTGCATGTAGTGGCGGTAGGGCCCCAGCTCGGCCGCGCCGCTGTGGGCATGCACGGTGCGCACGGGGCGCTCGGCCGGACCCAGGCTCTGACCGTCGGCCGTGGTGATCCAGTAGCGGCCCAGCTGCAGGTCCACCAGGTCGCCCTCTTCCAGGTAGACGATCTGGTCCGTCACGCCGGCCAGGGCCATGGCGTCGCTGGCCAGGAAATGTTCGCTGCCGCCCTCCCCCACGCCCAGCACCAGCGGCGAGCCGGCGCGCGCTCCCACCACGCGGTGCGGCTCGTCGCGGTGGACCACGGCGATGGCGAACGCCCCGCGCAGCTCTTGCGTGGCCGCGCGCACGGCAGCGAACAGGTCGCCGTCGTACAGACTGTCCACCAGGTGGGCGATGACCTCCGTATCGGTCTGGCTGGAGAACACGTAGCCGCGCGATTCCAGCTCGCGGCGCAGCGCCTCGTGGTTCTCGATGATGCCGTTGTGCACCAGGGCCACGCGGCCAGGGCGCTGGGCATCGCTGTGCGGCGCCACGCCGGGGCCGTGGCTGAAGTGCGGGTGGGCGTTGTGCACCTGCGGTGCGCCGTGCGTGGCCCAGCGGGTGTGGGCGATACCGGTGCCACCCTGCAGGTCGTCGTGCGCCACCTGGGCCAGCAGTTCAGCCACGCGCGCCGTGCTGCGCGCGCGCACCAGCCCCGCGCCGCTGCGGCCCGGCAGGCTTTGCGCGTGGACGGCCACGCCGCAGGAGTCATAGCCGCGGTACTCCAGGCGCTGCAGGCCCTGCACCAGGATGGGAACGATGTTGCGCGTGGAGACCGCGCCGACGATGCCGCACATAAGCCAATGCTCCGTAATTGAAGAAGAAATGCGATGGGCGGATGCTATGAAGCCCTGTGTGAAATTTGTGATTTCTTTTCATCTATTTTTGATATCACATTTCAAAACCATGAAGACATGAAATATTGATTCATTTAACATCTATTCATGCAACCAGAAATGACGCTCGACGGCATCGACATGCAATTGCTTGACCAGCTGCAGCGCGACGCGTCACTGAGCAACCAGTACTTGGCCCGGCAGGTGGGCGTGTCGCCCGCCACCTGTCTGCGCCGCGTGCGCCGGCTGCACGAGTGCGGGCTGATCGAGCGCCAGGTGGCCCTGGTGCAGCCCGAGCGGCTGGCGGCGGCGCTGGGCCACGGCCTCACGGTGATCGCCGAGGTCTCGCTGGACCGCCAGGGCGCCGAGCACCTGGATGCCTTCCAGGCCCGCGCCGTGCAGGAGGACGCGGTGCAGCAGTGCTGGCGCGTCTCACCGGGGCCGGACTTCGTCCTCGTCGCCCAGGTGGTGGACATGCCGGCCTGGCTGGCGCTGTCGCAGCGGCTGTTCACGCAGGACGCCAACGTGCGCAACGTGCGTGCCTTCTTCGCCACCCAGCGCGCCAAATTTGAGACAAAACTGCCTCTAACGCCCTCCAGTCAAGCGCCAGAAGCTATCAAATAAATAGCAACAACATTCTCCCCCCTTGACCTACAGGCACCGCGCCACCAGCTCGCTTACAGTGACCCAGGCACGGCAGTGCCAGCCATGGAGGACGCATGGAATTCAAGGACTACTACAAGACGCTGGGCGTGGCCAAGGACGCCACGGCCGACGAGATCAAGAAGGCCTACCGCAAGCTGGCCCGCAAGTACCACCCGGACGTGAGCAAGGAGCCCGAGGCCGCCGCGCGCATGGCCGAGGTGAACGAGGCCAACACCGTCCTGTCCGACCCGGAGAAGCGCGCCGCCTACGACCAGCTGGGCCGTAGCGCGCCGCACGGCGCAGGGAGCGGCGGCCAGGGCTTTCGCCCGCCACCGAACTGGGATGCGGGCTTCGAGTTCACCGGCGCGCCCGATGGCGCCGAGGGCATGGACAGTGCCCAGTTCAGCGAATTCTTCGAAGAACTCTTCGGCCGCGCCGCCCGCGGCCAGGGGCACGGCCGCGCCCACCGCGCGGGCGGCGGCGCGGCGCGCGAGCAGCGCGGCAGCGACCACCACGCCCGCATCGAGCTGGATCTGCAGGACGCCTACCACGGCGCCGAGCGCACCCTGTCGCTGCGCGGGGCGCGGCTGGACGCGCAGGGCCACCTGGTGAATGAAGAGCGCCAGCTGCAGGTCAGCATCCCCAAGGGTGTGCGCGAGGGCCAGCTGATCCGCCTGGCCGGCCAGGGCGCGCCGGGCTTGGGTGGCGCGCCGGCGGGTGACCTGTTCCTGGAGGTGCAGTTCAAGCCCGACAGCCGCTGGCGCGCCGAGGACCGCGATGTCTATCAAAGCGTGCCCGTGGCGCCCTGGGAGGCCGAGCTGGGCGGCGCCATCGAGGTCACCACGCCCGGCGGCACTACGGTGGAAGTCACCGTCCCCGCCCGCTGGAAGCCTGGGCGCAAGCTGCGCCTCAAGGAGCGCGGCATCCCCGCCGCCACGCCGGGCGACCTGTACCTGGAGCTGCACATGGTCCTGCCACCGGCCACCACCGAGGCCGAAAAGCAGGCCTGGCGCGCCCTGGCCCAGGCCTATCCCACGTTCAACCCCCGCCGCACCCAAGGAGGCTGAAGCCATGTCCCCATCCAACACGACCGCCGGCGCCCTGGCCGAGCTGCTGGACGAGCGCGGCCCTTTGAGCCTGGAAGAGCTGGCCCGCGCCTGCTGCATGGCGCCCGGCTGGGTCAGCGAGCGCGCCACGGCCGGCCTGCTGCAGGGCGATCAAGCCGGCGGCCGCTGGCATTTCTCCAGCACCACCGTGGTGCGCGCGCGCCGCTTGGCGCGGCTGGAATCGACCTTCGATGCCGATCCGCAACTGGCCGGCCTGACGGCCGACCTGATCGAAGAGGTGAGCGCGCTGCGCCAGCGCCTGCGCCAGCTGGAGGCGCAGCTGGGCCTGGGAGGCCTTTAGCCAGGACTGGTGTACGCCGCCGGCCAGTCCAGCTGCACGGTGCAGCCCTCGCCGGGCTGGGCAGTGGCGCTGAGGCGTGCGCCATGGCGCTCGGCGATGGTCTGGCACATTGCCAGGCCTGCGCCCACACCCTCGAATTCCGACTCGCGGTGCAGCCGCTCGAACACGCCGAATACCTGCCCAGCGCGTTCGGGCTCGAAGCCGGCGCCGTTGTCCTGCACGCTGATGCGCACGCTGGCGCCCTGCTGCTGAGCCCGCACGGCAATGCGGGCCGGCTCGCGCCCCCGGGTGAACTTGAGCGCGTTGGCCAGCAGTTCGCGCAGCAGCTGGCGCAGCAGCGCCGGGTCGGCCTGCACGGCGGGCAGCTCGGCGCCCACCTGCCACTGCACGCCGCGCCCGGCCTCGGCGCCAGCCAGCAGGGTGCGCGCCTCGTGCAGCGCAGCGGCCAGGTCCACGCGCACAGGCTGCAGCGGGGCGCGGCCGGCGTCGGCTATGGCGCGCAGGCCGTCCAGCATCAGCGCCATGCGGCGGGCGGACTGCTCCATGGTGGCCAGGCAGTCCAGCGCTTCGGCCACGGGTTCGCCGGCGCCGGGCAGCTCGCCCAGCAGTTCTTGAACGAGAGCGCCGTAGGACGTGACGTGGCGCAGCGGCGCGCGCAAATCGTGCACCACGCGCTGCATGAAGGCGTCCTGCGCGGCGGCCATGTCGGCCAGCTGCCGGCGGGCGAGCGCCAGCTCCTGCTGCAGAGCCTGAACGTCGGCCATGCCGGCTCAGCCCTTGGGCTGCTTCGCGGGGCGCTGCCAGCCGGCCAGGCTGACCTGCTTGCCGCGTGCCACGGTCAGCACACCGGGCGGCGTGCTCTTGGTGACGGTGGAGCCGCCGCCCACGGTGCCGCCGGCGCCCAGGGTGAGGGGCGCCACCAGCACGCAGTTGCTGCCCACGTGCACGTCGGCCTCGATCACGGTGCGGTGCTTGTGGGCGCCGTCGTAGTTGGCGGTGATGCTGCCGGCGCCGTAGTTGACGCGCTCGCCCACGGTGGCGTCGCCCAGGTAGGCCAGGTGGTTGGCCTTGGCGCCGTCGGCCAGCGTCGAGTTCTTGACCTCGACGAAATTGCCGATATGCACCTCGCGCCCCAGCTGCGCGCCCGGGCGCAGCCGCGCGAACGGGCCGACCAGCGCGCCCTCGCCCACCTCCACACCCACGGCCTCGCCGTCGATGTGGGTGTAGGGGTGGATGACGGCGCCGGCGCCGATGCGGGCGTTGGCGATGTGGCAGCAGGCACCGATGCGCGCGCCCTCGCCGATGTGCACGCGGCCGCTGAAGATGCAGCCCACGTCGATCTCCACGTCCTGGCCGCAATCCAGCTGGCCGGGCGCGCCGCTGCGCACGTCCTGGCGCAGGTCGAAGCGCGCCGGATCGGCCAGGCGCACGCCCTGCTCCATCAGCCGCGCGGCCTGGCGCAGCTGGTGGGCGCGCTCCAGCTCGGCCAGCTGGGCAGGACTGTTCACGCCGGCCACCTGCAGGGCATCGCCAATGCAGTGGGCGGCCACGGGCACGCCGTCCGCCACGGCCATGGCGACGATGTCGGTCAGGTAGTACTCGCCCTGGGCGTTGTCGTTGGCCAGGCGCTCCAGCCAGCCGCCCAGACGCCGCGCGGGCACGGCCATGATGCCGCTGTAGATCTCGCCGATGGCGCGTTCCTCATCGCTGGCGTCCTTGTGCTCGACGATGCGCTGCACGGCGCCGCCCTCGCCGCGCACGATGCGGCCATAGCCGGTGGGGTCGGGCAGCTGCACCGTCAGCAGTGCCATGCGGTCGGCACCGGCCGCGGCCACCAGGGCGGCCAGGGTGTCCGCCTGCGTCAGCGGCACATCGCCCGACAGCACCAGCACCAGGCCATCGCCCGCCAGCAGCGGCACGGCCTGCTGCACGGCGTGGCCGGTGCCCAGCTGCGGCTCCTGGCGCACGGTTTGCAGGTCAAAACCGGCGCCAGCGCCCGCCCCGCTTGCGCAGGCAGCTTCCACCTCGATAGCAGCGTGGCCCGTCACCACCACCACGCGGCGGGCCTGCAGGCGCGCCGCCTGGTCCAGCACGTGGTGCAGCAGGGGCCGGCCGGCCAGGCGCTGCAGCACCTTCGGCGTGCGGCTTTTCATGCGCGTGCCGCGGCCGGCGGCCATGATGATGATGTCGAGTGGCGCTGTCATGGAAAGGGAGGTCGGGGTTGCAGGCAAGGCCGCGCGGCGCGCGAAACGGGGATTATCGGGCGCCTGCGGGTTATCCAAAAACCATAGCTGCCAGCGCTTGCCTGGCAAGGGTTTCAGCCTGTTTTAACCCCAAACCGCCCTTCAGGCGCCGCAGGCCTGCGGCTGGACGGCGCAGTCCGCGGGGCGCGCGGCCGGGGCATAGGTGCCGGCGCGGCGCCACTGGTAGTGCAGCGCCTCGCCGCCCAGCGGCTCCAGCACGGCCCGTTGGCCGGGCTGCACCTGCAGGCACTGGCCGGGGTACAGCAGCGTGTCGCCCGACTCCTCCAGCCAGCCGCCGGGGCCGGTGCCCAGCGTGACCCAGGCGCGCCCGCGCAGCACGCGCAGCTGCATGGCCGCCGCGGCACGCAGGCTGCGCGCCTGGCGCAGCTCCAGCGTCTGCACCTCGGCGCCCGCGGCCAGGCGCACGGGCTGCAGCGAGGATTGTTGCGATTCGGGAACAGATACGGAAGATACGGCGGTCATGACACTCTCCAAAAAGACCTTTGGTGTGCCTGCAGTGTGAAACTGCGTGCCCGGAGCGTCCAATGAATTGCGAAGCCCGGATAGATTCCCAGATCGCATCAATTGCCGCACCAACCACCCTGTTCAGGAACCGCCATGAGCACGCCGCCCACACCCGCCGCCGCCTTGCCCATACCTCACCTGCGCACGCGGCCCGTGGCCGTGGGGCACTGGCGCGCCTTTCTGGCCGTGGCGCGGCACCTGAACTTTCGCGCCGCGGCCGAGGAGCTGGCGCTGACGCAGTCCGCCGTCAGCCGGCAGATCCAGGCGCTGGAGGACGAGGTGGGCGTGCCGCTGTTCCTGCGCCACACGCGGGCGGTGGAGCTGACCAGTGCCGGCGGCCAGCTGCAGCGCGCCGTGGGCCCGGCGCTGGAGCGGCTGGACGCGGCCGTGCGCCAGGTGCGGCTGGCGGCGGGGCGGCGCAGCGTGGCCATCACCACCTGGGCCAGCTTTGCGTCGATGTGGCTGATCCCGCACATGGAGGAGTTCCAGCGCGACAACCCGGACATCGACATCCGCATCGATGCCAGCGACGCCATCCAGGACCTGGAGACGGCCGACGTGGACCTGGCCCTGCGTTCCAGCATTCCCGGGCATGCCGGGCCGGGTGCGCAGCGCCTGTTCGGCGAGCAGCTGGCGGTGGTGGGCAGCCCCTGGCTGCTGGGCAGCATGCCGCCCATCGCCACGCCGCAGGACGTGGCGCGCTTCACGCTGATCGAGGCCGGGGACGCGCACCGCATGCCCTACTTCGAGTGGATCACCTGGCGCCGCTGGTTCAGCCTGCATGGGCTGGAGCGGCTGCAGCCCAAGCGCTGGCTGTACTTCAACTACGCCCAGCAGATCGTGCAGGCCGCGCTGGCCGGCCAGGGCCTGGCGCTGGCGCGCATGCCGCTGATCGCCGAGATCCTGGCGCGCGGCGACCTGGTGGAGGTGCTGCCCGGCCACCGGCTGGACTCCCCCCTGGTGTACTGGCTGGTGCCGGGCCCGCGCGGCGCCCAGCGGCCGGAAGTGCAGGCGTTCTGCGCCTGGCTGCTGCTGCAGGCCGAGGCGACGCGGCGGGCGATGGGCGAGCAGGCGGGCTGAGGCGCCGCCACGCTGCCAATATGAGAGCTGCCAGCGCTTTTCCAGCAAGGGTTTGAGGCCGATTTGACCGATATTTTGGCTGGTCAGTCCAGCAGCACGCGGGCAAACTTGCGCTTGCCCACCTGCACCACGTAGCTACCGGCATCCAGCTTCAGGCCCCGGTCGCTGACGGCCGAGCCGTCCACACGCACCCCGGCGCCGTCGATCAGGCGGCTGGCTTCGCTGGTGGACGGCGCCAGGCCCGCCTGCTTCAGAACAGCCCCGATGCCCAGCGGCGCGCCGGACAGGCGCACTTCGGGGATTTCGTCGGGAATGCCGCCCTTGCTGCGGTTGTGGAAGTCCTCCTCGGCCGCATCGGCCGCGGCCGCGCTGTGAAAGCGCGTGGTGATCTCCTTGGCCAGCATGACCTTGGCGTCCTTGGGATTGCGCCCCCCCGCCACCTCGGCCTTGAGCGCCGCGATCTCAGCCAGGCTCTTGAACGACAGCAGCGTGTACCAGTCCCACATCAGCGTGTCGGAAATCGACAGCACCTTGGCGAACATGCTGTTGGCGTCCTCGGTGATGCCGATGTAGTTGTTCTTGGACTTGGACATCTTGTCCACGCCGTCCAGGCCGACCAGGAGCGGCATGGTGAGCACGCACTGCGGCTCCTGGCCCCATTCCTGCTGCAGGTGGCGGCCCATGAGCAGGTTGAACTTCTGGTCGGTGCCGCCCAGCTCCAGGTCGCTCTTCAGGGCCACCGAGTCGTAACCCTGCAGGAGCGGATAGAGGAATTCGTGCAGGCTGATGGAGCTGCCGTCCGTGAAGCGCTGGTGGAAGTCGTTGCGCTCCATCATGCGGGCCACGGTGTACTTGGCCGCCAGCTCGATCATGCCGCGTGCGCCCAGCTTGTCGCACCACTCGCTGTTGTAGCGGATCTCGGTGCGCGAAGGATCCAGCACCTTGGCCGCCTGGGTGTAGTAGGTCTCGGCATTGGCCTTGATCTGCTCGGCCGTGAGCGGCGGGCGCGTGCTGTTGCGCCCGGACGGGTCGCCGATCAACGTGGTGAAGTCACCGATCAGGAAGATCACCTGGTGGCCCAGATCCTGCAGCTGGCGCATCTTGTTGAGCACCACCGTGTGGCCCAGGTGGATGTCGGGCGCCGTGGGGTCCAGCCCCAGCTTGATGCGCAGCGGCTGGCCGGTGGCCTGCGAACGCGCCAGCTTCTGCGCCCACTCCTCCTGCGGCAGCAGTTCGTCGACGCCGCGCAGCGAAACCTCAAGCGACCGCTCGACGTCGCCGGTCAATGGAAATCTTGTAACAGCAGCTTGATTCATAAGGGTTTTTAGGGGTGTCTGCAGGACGACGCCGACTATACTTGCGGTCATTTTGCAGCGGGGGATTCTAGTGGCCTGTCCACTTTCCCGGCCTTTTGCGCCCACAGCCGCACCTTGATACCTGCATTGCTTCCCGTCTCTTCGCAGCCCTTGCCTGTGTCACCCAAGAGGCCCGGAGGCATCACAGCCTGGGGTAAGACTCTTGTTGAAAAACAACCTGACCGCCGCCTGCGTGGCACTCCTTGATTCCGTCGCACGCACGGTCCGTCAGCATCCGAAACGCATCACCGCCGCCCTGGGCGCCGTGCTGCTCACCGGCGGCGGCGGCGCCTTTGCCGTGGCCTCCCTGGCACCTGACCCGGCCCAGCTGCCCGTCAGCACCGTGCTGGAAGAGGTCGATTCCCTGGCTGAGGGCGACACGCTGGCCAGCCTGCTGGACAGCATGCCCAGCTATTCGCTGTACCGCTCCGACGTCACGCGCAGCACCGACACGGCCGAGAGCCTGCTGGAGCGCATGGGCGTGGCCGACCCGGCTGCCTCCGCTTTCTTGCGCAAGAACGACCTGGTACGTCAGAACCTGCTGGGCCGCACCGGCCGCTCGCTGACCGCCGAAACCACGGACGACCACCGCCTGCAGCGCCTGACGGCGCGCTGGGCACCGGACGACACCCCCAACTTCAAGCGCCTGGTGGTCGAGCGCGGCGCCGACGGCTCCTTCAGCTCGCGCATCGAAAGCGCCCCCCTCACGGTGGGCAGCCGCCTGGCGGGCGGGGTCATCCGCAGTTCGCTGTTCGCCGCCACCGACGCCGCCAACATCCCCGACGGCGTGGCCGTGCAGCTGGCCGACATCTTCTCCAGCAGCATCGACTTTCGCCGCTCGCTGCGCAAGGAAGACCGCTTTTCCGTGGTCTACGAAACGCTGGAGGCCGATGGCGAGCCGCTGCGCAGCGGCCGCGTGCTGAGCGCCGAGTTCCACAACAACGGCAAGACCCACGACGCGCTGTGGTTCCAGGAGTCGGCCCAGTCCAAGGGCGCCTACTACACCCTGGAAGGCGAGAGCATGCGCCGTGCCTACCTGACCTCCCCGGTGGCCTTCACGCGCATCTCCAGCGGCTTCTCCATGCGGATGCACCCCGTCCAGAAGACCTGGCGCGCGCATCTGGGCACCGACATGGCCGCCGCCACCGGCACGCCCGTGCGCACTGTGGGCGACGGCGTGGTCGAATTCGCCGGCGTGCAGAACGGCTATGGCAACGTGGTCTACGTAAACCACCGCAACCAGCACGTCACCGTGTACGCCCATCTGAGCCGCATCGACGTGCGCAAGGGCCAATCCATCGAACAGGGCGAGACCATCGGCGCCGTCGGCTCCACCGGCTGGGCCACCGGCCCCCACCTGCACTTCGAATTCCGCGTGAACGGCCAGCACCAGGACCCGATGACCATCGCCCGCCAGAGCGAGGCCGGCCAGCCCATCTCGGGCGCCGCGCGCAAGGCCTTTGATCAACTGGCCAGCAACATGCGCGTGCAACTGGCCGCCGCTTCGCAAAACCTGCAAGCCAGCGCCGAGTGAGCGGCGCGCCCAGCCCGGCACTGCCTGCCGCCGGGTGGTACGTCGGCCTGATGTCGGGCACCTCGCTCGACGGCGTGGACGGCGTGCTGGCCGAGGTGTCTGCCACTGGCTGCGCCGTGGCGCAGCACGCCGCCGTCCCGCTCGATTCCGAACTCAGAGCCGAGCTGCTCTCTCTGAACGCCCGCTACGGCGCGGACGAGCTGCACCGTGCCGCACTGGCCGCCAACGCCCTGATGCACGCCTACGCCCGCGTCGTGCATGAGCTGCTGGCACGCACCGGCCTGGCCGCCAGCGACGTGCAGGCCATCGGCGCCCATGGCCAGACGGTGCGCCACCAGCCTCAGATGCATGGCGGCACGGGATACACGCTGCAGCTGTGCAATCCCGCCCTGCTGGCCGAGCGCACCGGCATCGCCGTGGTGGCCGACTTCCGCAGCCGCGACGTGGCCGCCGGCGGCCAGGGCGCGCCGCTGGTGCCGGCCTTTCACCGCTGCGTGTTCGGCCAAACGGCCCGCGCCACCGGCGTCCTCAACCTCGGCGGCATCGCCAACCTGAGCGTGCTGCGCGCCGACGGCGCCACGCTGGGCTTTGACTGCGGCCCTGCCAACGCACTGTTGGACTACTGGTGCCAGCAACACCAGCCCGGCCGCCTGTACGACGAGGATGGTGCCTGGGCTGCCAGCGGCACGGTGCTGCCGGACCTGCTGCAGGCGCTACTGGCCGAACCGTTCTTGTCGCTGCCACCACCGCGCAGCACGGGGCGCGATTTGTTCAATTCGCCCTGGCTGCTGCAACGGCTGCAGGACGGTGGGGCCCTGCAGGCTCGGCCGCAGGATGTGCAGGCCACGCTGGCCGAGTTCACCGCCCACGCCTGTGCCCAGGACATGCTGAACCACGCTGCCGAGGCACGGCTGCTCATCGTCTGCGGCGGCGGCGCACTGAACGGGCACTTGATGCAGCGCCTGCAGGCGCTGCTGCCCGGCGTGCGGGTCGAATCCTCGGCCCGGCACGGCTTGCCGCCGCTGCAGGTGGAAGCCGCCGCCTTTGCCTGGCTGGCCCGGCAGTGCATGCATGGCCAACCTGGCAATCTGCCTGCCGTCACGGGCGCACGCGGGCCGAGGATCCTGGGCGCCATCTATCCGGCATGAAGGACCGGGCCTGTCCATGAAAAAACCGCCCGAGGGCGGTTTTTTCGTTTGGGCTGCGCGCAGCGCGCCTCAGTGGTCCGTCGGCGAGAAACTGGAGCCGCAGCCGCAGGTGGTCTCGGCGTTGGGGTTCTTGATGACGAACTGCGCGCCCTGCAGGTCTTCCTTGTAGTCGATCTCGGCACCCACCAAGTACTGGAAGCTCATGGCGTCGATGAGCAGCGACACGCCATTCTTGGTCATGGTCGTGTCGTCGTCGTTGGTGATCTCATCAAACGTGAAGCCGTACTGGAAACCGGAGCAGCCGCCGCCCTGCACGAACACACGCAGCTTCAGGTCCGGGTTGCCCTCCTCGGCGATCAGGTCGGCCACCTTGGCGGCGGCGCTGTCGGTGAAGAGGATGGGACTGGGCATTTCGGTGGTGGTGGTTTCGGCAACGGCGCTCATGAGGGGGCTCCTTGGCAGTGGTATGCGGGATGTTAAGGCAAACCCTGTGGCGCCGCAGAGGTAGTAGCGCTTGCCGCCAGGGCGTATAAGGCTTTTGCCAGAGGTGGGGGCGTAAGCCGCGGCATGCAATGCCCGCAGGCACAAAAAAACCGCCACAAGGGCGGTTTTTCGGGTTTCCAGGGCTGAAGAATCAGCGCTTGGAGAACTGCTTGGCGCGGCGTGCAGAGTGCAGACCGACCTTCTTACGCTCGACTTCGCGGGCGTCACGGGTCACGAAGCCGGCAGCGCTGAGCTGGGGCTTGAGCGTGGCGTCGTAGTCGATCAGGGCGCGGGTGATGCCGTGGCGGGCAGCGCCGGCCTGGCCGGACTCCCCACCGCCGTGCACGTTCACCTGGATGTCGAAGGTCTCGACATGGTTGGTGAGCACCAGCGGCTGCTTGGCGATCATGATGGATGTTTCGCGGCCGAAATACTGCTGAATGTCCTTGCCATTCACAGTGATCTTGCCGGAACCCTTCTTCAGAAACACGCGGGCGACGCTGGACTTGCGACGGCCGGTGCCATTGTTCCATTCACCAATCATCTCGGCTCCTTAGATATCCAGCACTTTGGGCTGCTGTGCGCTGTGCGGATGCTCGCCGCCGCCGTAGACCTTGAGCTTCTTGGCCATGGCGTAACCCAGGGGGCCCTTGGGCAGCATGCCCTTGACGGCCTTTTCCAGGGCGCGGCCGGGGTGCTTGGCCTGCAGGTCGCGGAAATTGGTGGCAGTGATGCCGCCGGGGAAGCCCGAGTGGCGGTAGTACACCTTGTCCGTGGACTTGGTACCCGTCACTTTGAGCTTGGAGGCGTTGATGACGACGATGTAATCGCCGGTGTCAACGTGAGGCGTGTAGATGGCTTTGTGCTTGCCGCGCAGACGGAGGGCCACTTCGCTGGCGACCCGACCGAGCACCTTATCGGTGGCGTCAATCACAAACCACTCGTGCACGACCTCAGCAGGCTTTGCGCTGAAGGTGGTCATGGTGAGTTTTCTCTCTAGAAAGAAGAGGGTTTGGCCGGTCCTTTTCCACGGTCGGTGCTCCTCTGATGGAAGCCTCTTAGGTGGGTGCTTAGGGCCTCGCCGCGGGACCTGAAAAACGCTGCGAAGCCCGCCATTATATAACGGCGGTCCGCAACCGGTGCCCGCTGCCGCTACTGCGGGTACAACTGTTGCTGGCGCGCTGCTTCCTCGCGCTGGCGGCGCGCCGCCACGCACACCGGGTGGCCGGCCAATGCCGACGACTGGCATTGCTCGTGGATGCACATGGGCCGGGACAGGAAACTGGCGGAAGCGCAGGCCTCCTCCGGGCCGGGCACGCGCACGGCGGGCGCCGGGCGTGAGGCTGGCGGGCGCGGTTCGGGCGGCGCTGCGACCTGCACCGGCGGCTCGGGCGCTGGCGGTGTACGGGGCGCCTCCTCCACGCGGCGTGGCGTGCGGGCGCGGGGCACCGGGGCTACGGCTGCCGGCTGGAGCGCGGCGGCGGCCTCGCTGGCAGCGGCCTCGGCCTCGCCGGCCGTCGCCTCGGCCAGGGTTGCCTCGGTCTCCGGTGCGGGCAGGGGCTGCGGCGCAGCCGGCGGCGCCAGCTCGGTGATGATTTCGCTCTCGGGCGTATAGCGCGGGCGCTGCTGGTGCTGCTGACCCCACCACCAGGCCGCGGCCAGCAGCACCAGCAGCGAGGCACCCATGGCCCACATCAGCCGGGCACGTCCTGCAGCAGCCGCGCTGCCAGGCGCGGAGCGCACGGACTCAGCCGGGCCGGTGGGCGGCGATTCTTCTGCCGCAGACCGCTGCCTGCCCGCTTTGGATTTGCGCGGCGGCGGTGGATCAAGCGCCAGGTTGCGCGTATCGGCGAACGCCGTCGGGTCCCAGTCGGCGGCCACGGTCTCGGCGAAAGCCATCGCGCTCTCGGGCTGAGCCTCCGCCTGCTCCAGCGCCGCGGGCGCGGTGTCGCGTGACAGCGGCGCCGAATAGGGCTGGGACAGCCCCGACAGGTCGATGACCTTGTTACTGGCCACGCCCTGCGCATCCTTGCTCGAAGGCTCGACCCAGACGTCGCCCAGTTCGGCGCGGAAATCGAAATGCTCCAGCCCCGCCGGGGCTTCGGTCATGGCCATTTCCTGCAGGAATTCGTCGATGGTCTGCGGCCTGTCTTCGGGCTGCAGCTGCAGGCTGTGGGCCACGGAATCGATGAAGGGGCGCGAATACTCCACGCCGAACTGCTTGCGCACGGTGCGCGCCACGCGCGAGAACGGCACCATGCGGTCGCGGATGGCACGCAGCGTGGCCGGCAGCGGGGTGTCGTTGCACAGGCAGCCGTGCACCACGGCGCCCAGCGAATACAGATCGCTCCAGGGCCCCTGCTGCAACTGCTGGCCGGCGTCGGTGTACTGCTCGATGGGAGCGTAGTTGACCTTGAGCACCGAGGTCAGCCGCTGCGAGGTGTCGCCGATGACGTGGCGCGCGGCGCCCAGGTCCAGCAGCACGGGCGGGCCCGAGTCCTGCAAAAAGATGTTGTCCGGCGAGATGTCGCGGTGCAGGGCCTGGCCCTCGTGCAGCACGCGCAGCGCGCTGGTCACCGACCACAGCAGCTTGCGCAGCCAGGCCTCGGGCGGCGGCGTGCGCATGTGGGCACGCGCCTGCTTGAGCGTCATGCCGCTGTACAGCGGCATGACCATGTAGGCCGTGTGATTGGCCTCCCAGAAACGGAACACCTTGACCAGCGAGGGATGGTCGAACTGCGCCAGCAGGCGGGCCTCGCCCACGAAGGACGCCAGGCCCGCCTGATAGGACTGTTCGTCCGAGGACGAGCGCACCCACAGCGACTGCCCGTCGGCGCGGCCAGCCAGGGCGGCCGGCATGTATTCCTTGATGGCCACGAAGCGCAGCAGCGAATGGTCGAACGCCTGGTAGACCATGCCGAAGCCGCCCACGCCCAGCAGCGCCAGCACCTCGAACTCGCCCAGCCGCGTGCCCGGCGGCAGGGCGTCGACATGGTGGGCGACGCTGGCGGGGGTGGCTTGGGCAGGAGGGGCGGACATGGATGCGGTGCGGGTGGCTGGGCTCGGCAGCGGTGCATTGTGCGTCATCGCGGACGCGGCGCCCTGGTTACCATCGCCGCATGTTTAGTTATCGCCACGCCTTCCACGCAGGCAACCACGCCGACGTGCTCAAGCACACGGTGCTCATCGCCACCTTGCAGCATCTGTTGCTCAAGGAGGCCGCGCTCATGGTGCTGGACACCCACGCCGGCGCCGGCCTGTACCGCCTGGACGGCGACTACGCCAGCACCAGCGGCGAGAGCGCCGACGGCATCGCCCGGCTGCTGGCCGCGCCCGGCCCGCTGGCGCCGGCGCTGCAGGCGTATGTGGACACCGTGCGCGCCTTCAACCAGGGCCCCCAGGCGCGGGTCTACCCCGGCTCGCCCTTCATCGCCCAGCGCCTGCTGCGCACGCACGACCGCCTGAAGCTGTTCGAGTTGCACCCCAGCGACGCCCGTGCGCTGGAGCGCAACGTGGAGCAGCTCGAAGCCGGCCGCCAGGTGGCGGTGCTGCGCGAGGACGGCTTCGAGGGCGCCCGCAAGCTCTTGCCCCCACCGGCCCGCAGGGCGCTTGTGCTGTGCGACCCCAGCTATGAAATCAAGAGCGACTACGGCCGCGTGCAGGACATGCTGCAGGACGCCTTGAAGCGCTTTGCCACCGGCGCCTACGCCATCTGGTACCCCATCATTCCGCGCCCGGAGGCGCACGATCTGCCGCGCCGCCTGAAGGCCCTGGCCACCAAGGCCGGCAAGCCCTGGCTGCACGCCACGCTGACGGTGAAGGGCAGCAAGCTGGCGCCGCCGGCGGCCGGCGACAGCCGCCGCCCCGGGCTGCCGGCCAGCGGCATGTTCGTGGTCAATCCGCCCTATACCCTGCAGGCTGCCCTGCGCGAGGCGCTGCCCCAGATGGCCGAGCTGCTGGCGCAGGACCGGCACGCCGGCCACACGCTGGAAGCCGGCGGCTGACGCCGCCTAGCGCTTGCGCGGCTTGCGCCGTGCCTTGGGCTTCTGGACGGCCTTGGCGGGCTTGGCGGCCTTGGTGGGCGGCGCAAGCTGCAGGGCCTCGTCGGCCGCAGCCGCGTCCAGCCCCAGGCTGGAGCCTTCCACCTGCGTCTCCAGGTCCTCGGGACAGTTGTCGCTGCCCTCGTCCAGGCGCCACAGCTGCACCGGCTTGATGCCCAGGCCGACCATGCCCAGCTCCTCGGCGGCGGCGCGGCTCAGGTCGATGACGCGGCCGCGCACGAAGGGCCCGCGGTCGTTGATGCGCACCATGACGGTGCGGCCGTTGACCAGGCTGCGCACGCACAGGCGCGCGCCAAAGGGCAGACTGCGGTGCGCGGCCGTCAGCTCCTCGCGGTCATAACGCTCGCCGTTGGCGGTCCGCCGCCCGTGCAGGCTGTCGGCATACCAGGACGCCTGGCCGCTGCCCAGCAGCACCGGAGGTTCAGTGGTCGCAGGCTCGGGCGGCAGGCGCAGACCGGGCGGACCGGAAGTTTCCGCCGGGCCACGCTCGGGCTTGATGCGCAGCGCCGGCTCCGCCCTGCTGGGCGGCGCCCGCGGCGCAATGCTGGGGGTGGATGCCGGGGCTGTGGCCTCTGGCGCCGCAGCGACAGGCTCTGGCGGCGCAGCCGGCGGCGCGGCGCAGCCGGCAATCACGGCGGCAGTGGCCACGGCCCAGAGCAGTCGCAGGGAGAGTGGATGCATGGAGATGGCATTCATGCGTTGCGCAAGCAAGGCACTTTAGCCGCCCCGGCCCCACGCGCTGTTTCAGAGCTTGAGGCGCTCGCAGATGGCCAGCGTGGCCGCGCTCTGGTTCATGGTGTAGAAGTGCAGGCCCGGCGCGCCGGCGCGCAGCAGCTGCTCGCACAGCTGGGTGACCACGTCCAGGCCAAAGGCGCGGATGCTGGCCACGTCGTCGCCATAGCCCTGCAGACGCAGCCGGATCCAGCGCGGAATTTCGGCGCCGCAGGCGTCGGAAAAGCGCAGCAGCTGACTGGCTCCGGTGATCGGCATGATGCCCGGCACCACCGGCACGTCCAGCCCCAGCCGGCGCGTGTCCTGCACGAAGCGCTGGTAGGCGTCGGCGTTGAAGAAGTACTGGGTGATGGCCGAGTCGGCGCCGGCGCGCACCTTGGCGGCGAAGGCCTGCAGGTCGGCCTCGGCGCTGCGCGCCTGGGGGTGGACCTCGGGGTAGGCCGCCACCTCGATGTGGAAGTCCTTGCCCGTCTCGGCGCGGATGAAGGCCACCAGGTCGCTGGCATAGTGGAATTCGCCGCCCACACCGTAGCCGCTGGGCAGGTCGCCGCGCAGGGCGACCAGACGCTTGACGCCCATGGCCTTGAGCTGTGCCAGCTGCGCGCGCACGCTGTCCCGCGTGGCGCCGATGCACGAGAAGTGCGAGGCCGCATCCACGCCCTCGGCCAGGATCTCGCGCACGGCGGCGAAGGTGCCCTCCTGCGTGGAGCCGCCGGCGCCGTAGGTGACGGAGCAAAACTGCGGCGCGCGCGCATACAGCTGCTGGCGCACGCCGCGCAGCTTCTCGGCGCCCTCGGGCATCTTGGGCGGGAAGAATTCGAAGCTGATGGGCAGCAGCGTTGCGGTCGTCGTGCTCATGCGGCGCTCCGGAGGTCGGCGTGGATGAAGAATTCGCGGTTGCCGTCGCCGCCTTCGATGGGGCTGTCCAGCCAGGCGCGCACGCGCAGGCCCAGTTGCTCGCAGGCGGCGCGCAGGCGCTCCTCGACCTGGGCGTACAGGCTGGCGTCGCGCACGATGCCGCCCTTGCCGACCTGGCCGGGCTGCAGCTCGAACTGGGGCTTGACCAGCATCAGCAGCTGACCACCCGGCTGCAGCAGCGGCACCAAGGCCGGCAGCACCAGGGTCAGCGAGATGAAGGACACGTCGCCCGTGATGAACGGGAAGGCAGGCGTGATGTCCACCTGCTCGCGCCCGGCGCGGCGGCGGCGCACGGTGGGCAGGCTGCCGGCGGCGCGGGCCTGGGCGCGGGCGGCGCGCTCGGCCTTGAAGGCCTCGACCTCGTGCTCCTTGGCGTCGGCACTGTCGTCGTACTCGTCGTCCACCAAGCCGCCGTTGCGCATCCAGGCGTAGGGGGCCTGGGGCTGGGTGTCGTTGTCTTCGGGCTCGGCGTCGATGCGCTCGGACAGGGCTTCCTCGCAGGCCTCCTGCAGCGCCTCGGGCGTGAGGTGGCGGGCGTTCACGCCCTCCACGCCGACCACGCGGGCGTCGGCCTGCAGTCGCTCGTGCAGCTGGCCCTGGCCCACGTCCACGCCGATGACCTGCGCCGCGCCGTGCGCCAACAGGCAGTCGGTGAAACCGCCCGTGCCCTGACCCACGTCCAGGCAGCGCAGGCCGGCCACGTCGATGCCGGCGGCAGCCAGCGCGCCTTCGAGCTTCAGGCCGCCGCGCGAGAGGTACTTGGCCTCGGCCGCGTCCAGCAGCTGCACCTGGGCGCCGGGCGGGATGTCGTCGCCGTTCTTGCCCACCTTCTGCCACGGCAGCGTGGCCGCCAGGCGCCATTGCACGCCCGCGGCGATCAGCCGCTGGGCCTGCGAGCGGGTGGCCGCATGGCCGCCCTCCACCAAAAACACGTCCGCGCGCATCGCGCCTTCCTCTCTCTTTTTGATAGCTGCTGGCGCTTGCCACAAGCCGTTTTCAGATGATTTTCATATTGAAAACGGCACAAAACAAGCGCTAGCAGCTATGATTTTTGACGCTTAGTAGCGGTACGTCTCGGGCTTGTAGGGCCCGTTCTTGTCCACTCCGATGTAGGCGGCCTGGGCGTCGGTCAGCTCGGTGAGCATGGCGCCCAGCTTGGACAGCTGCAGCCGCGCGACCTTCTCGTCCAGCAGCTTGGGCAGCACGTAAACCTTGCCGGCCTCGTAGGCGTCGGGGCGGGTGAACAGCTCGATCTGCGCCAGCGTCTGGTTGGCGAACGAGCTGCTCATGACGTAGCTGGGGTGGCCGGTGGCGCAGCCCAGATTCACCAGGCGGCCCTTGGCCAGCAGGATGATGCGGCGGCCAGAGGGGAAGATGATGTGGTCCACCTGCGGCTTGATCTCTTCCCACTGGTACTGCTCCAGCGAGGCGACGTCGATCTCGTTGTCGAAGTGGCCGATGTTGCAGACGATGGCCTGGTCCTTCATGGCGGCCATGTGCTCGTGGCGGATCACGTCCTTGTTGCCGGTGGTGGTCACGAAGATGTCGGCCTTATCGGCCGCATATTCCATGGTCACCACGCGGTAGCCTTCCATGGCGGCCTGCAGGGCGTTGATGGGGTCGATCTCGGTCACCCAGACCTGGGCGCTCAGGGCGCGCAGCGCCTGGGCCGAACCCTTGCCCACGTCGCCATAGCCGGCCACCACGGCCACCTTGCCGGCGATCATCACGTCGGTGGCGCGCTTGATGCCGTCCACCAGCGACTCGCGGCAGCCGTACAGGTTGTCGAACTTGGACTTGGTGACCGAGTCGTTCACGTTGACGGCGCGGAACAGCAGCGTGCCCTTGGCCGACATCTCGTTCAGGCGGTGCACGCCGGTGGTGGTTTCCTCGGTCACACCGATGATCTGGGCGCTCTTGCGGCTGTACCAGGTGGGGTCTTCGGCCAGCTTCTTGCGGATGGAGGCGAACAGGATGCGCTCCTCCTCGCTGGCGCCGTTGCCGGCGACGAGGGAGGCATCCTTCTCGGCGCGCTGGCCCAGGTGCATCAGCAGCGTGGCGTCGCCGCCGTCGTCCAGGATCATGTTCGGGCCTTCGCCCTCGGTGCCTTTGGCGCCGAAGTCGAAGATGCGGTGCGTGTAGTCCCAGTAGTCCTCCAGCGATTCGCCCTTGATGGCGAACACCGGCGTGCCGCTGGCGGCAATCGCCGCGGCCGCGTGGTCCTGCGTGGAGAAGATGTTGCACGAGGCCCAGCGCACCGTGGCACCCAGCGCCTGCAGCGTCTCGATCAGCACGGCGGTCTGGATGGTCATGTGCAGCGAGCCGGTGATGCGCGCGCCCTTCAAGGGCTGGGCGGCGGCGTACTCGTCGCGGATGGCCATCAGGCCGGGCATCTCGGTCTCGGCGATGCGGATTTCCTTGCGGCCCCAGTCGGCCAGCGACAGGTCGGCAATGGCGCAATCGGCCTGCGCGGCGGAACGGGAAGTGTCGAGAACAGCGCTCATGGGTTTTCCTTCGTGAAAGAAGCAGGATGAAAACCACGCGCCTGGGGCGAAAGATACGGCTCACCGCACAGACAAAGCGTGGGCGAGCGTCGTTGCGGTCAGTCGATGTTTCCGAGCCTCACGCCCCGCCGGTTGGGGGCGCTGCAACGCTCCTCGGAAAGCGGCGATTTTAATACAGCCGTCTCCCCCTTCAGCCTGCCGGCGCATGAGCCGGGCGACGACCTGCGCGACATGCACCTTCCTACAGCGGCTGCCTGCTGGCCAGCCATGTAATCAGCACCATGATCAACCCCATGAGAGAGAGCACCCCCATGAAGAACATTCTTGCCATCGGTCTCGTGTCCATTGGCCTCGTCGGCCTGGTGGGCTGCGACGTGAAGAAGACCCAGGAAGGCAACGTCACGCTGCCCAAATACGAAGTGGAAAAAACCCAGTCGGGCGACGTCACGCTGCCCAAGTACGACGTGAAGACGCCCGACGTCAACGTGACCACCGAAAAGAAGGTCATTGAAGTGCCAAAGGTCGAGGTCACGCCAGCCAAGTGATCGGCAGGGGCAGGACCGCCGCGCCGGCCGGTCGCTGCCCCCTGCGCGTGGCACGGGATAATCGCGGGTTTCCCATCCCTTTTGCGCCGCGCGAGCCCGTGCGGCCTCTGCCCGAATGCCCGCACCGTTCCTCGCCGAAACCCGGCGGCGCCGCACTTTTGCCATCATTTCCCACCCGGACGCGGGCAAGACCACGCTGACGGAAAAGCTGCTGCTGTTTTCCGGCGCCATCCAGATCGCTGGTGCCGTGAAAGGCCGCAAAGCCAGCCGCCATGCCACGTCCGACTGGATGGAGATTGAGAAGCAGCGCGGCATCTCGGTGGCCTCGTCGGTCATGCAGATGAGCTACCGCAAGCACGTCATCAACCTGCTGGACACGCCGGGCCACAAGGACTTCTCGGAAGACACGTACCGCGTGCTGACGGCCGTGGACTCGGCGCTGATGGTGATCGACGCCGCTAACGGCGTGGAAACCCAAACGCGCCGGCTGATCGAGGTCTGCCGCCAGCGCGACACGCCCATCATCACCTTCGTCAACAAGATGGACCGCGAGGTGCGCGACCCGCTGGACATCCTGGACGAGGTCGAACGCGAGCTGGGCATGCCCTGCTGCCCCATGACCTGGCCGGTGGGCCAGGGCCGGCAGTTCGGCGGCATCATCGACCTGCGCACGCGCACCATGACGGTGTTCCAGCCCGGCAGCGAGAAGCGCCCGGAGGACTTTGAGGTCATCTCTTTGAGCGAGGCCGACAAGCTGCGCGCGCGCTTCGGCCAGACCTTCGACGACGCGCTGGAGAGCATGGAACTGGCCGTGGGCGCATCCGCCGCGTGGAGCCACGAGGAATTCCTGGCGGCCAAGCTCACGCCGGTGTTCTTCGGCTCGGGCGTGAACAACTTTGGCGTGAAAGAAGTGCTGGACGCGGTGGTGGACATGTCGCCCCCGCCCGGCCCGCGCACCAGCACGCTGGTCGTGAACAAACAGCCCGTCGAAAAGACCGTGCACCCCGAGGACGAGGGTTTTGCCGGCGTGGTCTTCAAAGTGCAGGCCAACATGGACGCCAACCACCGCGACCGCATCGCCTTCGTGCGGGTGGCCTCGGGCAAGTACACGCCCGGCATGAAGATGCGCGTGCAGCGCACGGGCAAGGAGCTGCGCCCCACCAGCGTCGTCACCTTCATGAGCCAGCGCCGCGAGGCGGTGGAAGAGGCTTATGCGGGCGACATCATCGGCTTTACCACCCACGGCGGCGTGCAGCTGGGCGACACCATCACCGACGGCGCGCAGCTGCAGTTCACCGGCCTACCCTTCTTCGCCCCCGAGATGTTCATGACCGTGGTACTGAAGAACCCGCTGCGCACCAAACAGCTGCAGCAGGGGCTGATGCAGCTGGGAGAAGAAGGCGCCATCCAGGTCTTCAAACCCGAGGCCGGCGGCAACATGCTGCTGGGGGCGGTAGGGCAGTTGCAGTTTGAGGTGGTGCAGCATCGGTTGAATACCGAGTACGACTGCGATATCCGGCTGGAAGGCTGCCAGTACACGGGCGCCCGCTGGATCACGGCGGATGCGCAGCAAGAACTGCGTGAGTTTGAAAACGCCTATCCGCTGCGGATGGCGCGGGATGCGGCGGATACGCTGGCTTATCTGTGCACTTCGCCCTATGACGTGCGGCTGGCGCAGGAGCGGTTTCCGAAGATTCATTTTCATCCGCTGCGGGAGCATGCGGGGTTGGCGTTGCAGGCGGCGGCTTAGGCCGCGTATTGTCCGACCACGACCGGCATCCAAAATATTAGAACATGCTGCGTATCTTTTTAATATTTTTCCTGTCCATCGGATTCAACGGCATCAATTGGGCAAAAGACGCGCCTCACGTTTACGCCTTCATTGAAAATATAAATTACGAAACGGGATCAAATCATCTACATATCAATGGCCGATTTACAGCAGGAGACGACAACAAAGCCGGAACCACATTCCAGATACAAGCCAAGGACAAGCGTGGAGAAATCGTAAATAAAAATATAAATAGCGAACGCTTCAGCATAGAGGTCAAATTTGAAGATCCACTGCCAGGTGGACTTCTCAAAATCAAAGCAAGCGCCGTCTCTCCCGCAGGAGAAAGATTTGACCTCCACCTTGCCGACGGAACCCAGCCCCTCGCCCATATACCAAAGATATACACACGACACTGGGCATTGCTGGGAATTATTCTGACCGCAATCGCACTCACCTATTCAAGGCGAATTCAGCAATCTGGCCTACACCTCGCCAATTGGACACAACAGCATGTCAAAGGCATAGCTGCCGGAATACTAATTTTCAGCCTCTCGCTAGTTCTCATCGGTATTACGGGGAGTTCTTTTCGCATCGCTTTAGAAGGGCCTGTGGCAAAAGCCATCTCCACCGCAAGCGGTAGCGACGCACGAATTTTTAAGCTGCAATCCTCTCGAGGGGATGAGTGGGGAATTTTAACGCCCAATATCCTTGCCCAAGTCAACCACACCCCTCCATTTCCAATCATCAATACCAATCTAGGTATCGATGGGCAGAATATGGGCATACTTGGCATGACTGGTGCACCCGTTGCACAGTGGGCCGCGATTGCTCGCCCAGCAACATGGGGCTACTTCTTTCTTCCACTTCGTCAAGCCCAATCATGGCAATGGCAGCTCCCCTTCTGGGGATGTTTGTTGGCCCTATGGTGGCTATTAAATCTCTTCAAACCTCAATCTGCCGGTCGCAATCTTGCACTAGCCACTCTTTTCTGCATTGCACCTTATGCCGCAGCCTGGTCAAATTGGCCACTCTACTTTACCCTTTTCCCAGTTCTGGCATTTTCCAGCTTTATTAAGCTTCTCGAATCCAAGAGGATTACACATGCCCTCCTTTGGGGAGCCGGAATAGGATACTCCATTGCAGCCTGGGTATTGACGCTCTATCCCCCATGGATGGTTACCATCGGAACCTTGTGCGCCCTCCTTTGCATCGGCCTATTATTAGACCGGCGTTCATCACCAGAAATTCAATTCAAGCTGGCGGCAAGCGGTTTAACCTTAGGATTGGTTATTGCGACTGTAATTCTGGGGAGTTGGTGGCTCGACACCAGAGATGCTATTGAGCTGACACAGAAGACGGTTTATCCCGGTCAGCGCACCACGCTCACTGGAGGCACCGGCAGTATTCTCTGGACTTTCCGCGGCTTCACCAACGCCGAAGCTATAACCTTCGGGGGAGATACACCATGGACAAACCAACCGGAGATCAGCTCATACATTTGGCTTCCATTGGCCATGTTATGGTTATGCGCCTATGGATTGGCACGAGAAAAGAGAAATCGCTGCCTGCTATTAGGCTGCACCATTTTTATCGTATATTATTTTGTTTTTACCTTCATAGGAGTTCCCGAGTGGATGGCAAGGCTCACCCTATGGGGGCGGGCGCCAACAAATCGAACTGACGTCTCTCTTGGGTTGGCATTTATCATTTTACTTTGCCTAACCAGGCGAGAGTGGTTTATTCCCCTGACGCAGGAAAGATCCATCTGGCCGCGTAAAGCAGCGGCAGCCATCATCGCCATTGGAAGCTCTTGTTTGGCTTATGCAGTACTAGCCGAAATGCCCGTTTTCATTTTTCCGAAAAATAGCATTGTTTATATTTCTGTTTTCTTGGTTTTCAGCATTTTCTGCGCCTGGTGGCTAACACATGGGAAAACATCCGGCCCGATAGCTTTACTTCTTATACTCTCACTCGTGGCCACGTTTGGATTCAACCCAATAGCAAAAGCACCGAAGAAGGTAGAGATGACTCCCGAGGTTAAAATGTTAGCCTCAGATGAGAACGGAAATTTACACAGAATTCTTTTTGTGAGCGGCGAAGGAATGGGTCCGCACTTATTCGCAGCAGTTGGATTGCCCACTATAAATGGAGTACTTGCATATCCACAGCTTACCTTGTGGAAGAGGCTCCAACTTCCAGAGAAGGATTGGCCGATCGTCAATAGGTATCAACATCTTGCATTCACAACCGGAAAACCCGCCAATTACGAAAGCTACTCGGTAAGCTCTCCGTGGATGGAATGGGTGGTGGTTACAATAGATCCAGAGAAATTTGATTTTAACCTCACAGGGGCGCAAAGGATTACAGCATTCGACGAACAAGCGGAGAACTTGAGAAAGAGCCCATTATTAAAAGAAATTGGAAAACACAAAGGCTTGGTCTGGTTTTCCGTAACGCCTCCAAGATGAAATATACAGATTGACCATGAATTTTTCCCTCACTCTGTACACTTTGCTTTGTGTAATTGGAATTTCTATTGGCCAGCTTTTTTTCAAGAAGGCTGCCACTGCCCTACCTCCTGAATTTTCTGTGCCTTTATTGATCCAGAACGGCTGGCTCATTGCAGCTCTTATTCTCTACGGCATAACTACACTCGGCTGGGTATGGATTCTTCGCCAGGCACCTCTACATTTGGCCTATCCATTTATGGGCCTAGCTTTTCTGATCGTTCCTGTTCTGGCCTGGTACTTCTTGAGCGAACCACTGCATTGGCGCACCCTCGCTGGCGGAGCCCTGATCATGGCCGGCGTTGCGCTGGCCTCTACAAGCTGAGGAGTTGATTTGTGCGCATCGCCGTCGCCATCCCCTGCTACAAAGTGACCCAGCATGTGCTGGGCGTGATCGGTGCCATCGGCCCCGAGGTACACGCCATCTACGCCGTCGACGACGCCTGCCCCGCTGGCAGTGGCCGCTTCGTCGAAGAGCACAACCGTGACCCTCGAGTGCGCGTTCTCTACAACCCGGAAAACCGCGGTGTGGGCGGCGCCATCGTCACGGCCTACAAGGCGGCCATGGCTGACGGCATGGACATCGTGGTCAAAGTCGATGGTGACGGCCAGATGGACCCAGCGCTGTTGCCTTTGTTTGTGCGCCCGCTGCTGCGCGGGCAGGCCGACTACACCAAGGGCAACCGCTTCTATCGTCCCGAATCGGTGCAGGGCATGCCCCCGGTGCGGCTCTTCGGCAACGCCGTGCTGTCATTTCTGACCAAGCTCAGCTGCGGCTACTGGAACGTGATGGACCCGACCAACGGCTACACGGCCGTGCGCACTTGCGTGCTGGCCGAGCTGCCGCTGGACAAGCTCGAGCGCCGCTATTTCTTCGAGACCGACATGCTGTTTCGCCTGAATACGGTGCGGGCCGTGGTGCGTGATGTACCCATGGACGCGGTCTACGCGGATGAAGAATCCAACTTGAAGGTCAGCCGCGTGCTGCCCGAATTTCTGCGCAAGCACCTGTCGCGGCTCGGAAGGCGCTATGTGTACAACTACCTCGTGCGCGACTTCAACGTGGGCACGCTGTACAGCCTTTTTGCGGTTGTGCTGCTGCTGGTGGGCGCGGCCTTTGGCGGCTGGCACTGGTTCGTCAGCAGCAGCACCAACCACCCCGCCACCAGCGGCACCGTGATGCTCGCGGCCTTGCCGGTGCTCATCGGCATCCAGTGCCTGATCGCGTTCTTGCACTACGACGTGAGCAACGTCCCCACCGAGCCGGTCAGCCTGACGCTGGCTGACCTGCCCCTTCGTCCTTGAATTGCGGCTGCTGACGCGGCGCCCTCCTTCTCGCATGCTTTCCCTGACCCAGTGGCCTCCAGAGGCCCGCAGCCCCATTGCCGGCGTCTTCACCGACATCGACGACACCCTCACCACCGACGGCGCCATCACGCCCGACGCCCTGCAGGCCCTGGCCGATCTGAAGGCTGCCGGCCTGTCGGTCGTGGCCATCACCGGCCGGCCCGTGGGCTGGAGCGAGCCCTTCGCGCTCGCCTGGCCGGTGGACGCCATCGTGGCCGAAAACGGCGCCGTGGCGCTCAAGCGCAATGCTTCGGGTAGCCTGGACAAGCTGTACCAGCAGGACGCCTCCACGCGCGCCACCAACTTCGCGCGCATGCAGCAGGTGCTGGCGCACATCGAGGCGACCATCCCCGGCGCGCGCCGCGCCACCGACTCCGCCGGACGCGAGACCGACATCGCCATCGACCACAGCGAGTTCACGCAGCTGTCGGATGCGCAGATCGACAAGGTGGTGCTAGCCATGCGCCACGAGGGCATGCACGCCACCGTGAGCAGCATCCACGTCAACGGCTGGTATGGCGAGCACAACAAGCTGGAAGGCGCGCGCTGGATCGTGCGCCAGCTCTGGGGCCGCGAGCTGGACACCGAAATGGACCGCTGGGTCTACGTGGGCGACTCGACCAACGACGCGCTGATGTTCCACGCCTTCGACAGCAGCGTGGGTGTGGCCAACGTGGCGCGCTTCGTGCCGCACCTGACGCACCTGCCGCGCTATGTGACGCAGGGCGAGCGCGGTGCAGGGTTTGCCGAAGTGGCGCGCGCCGTTTTAAGCCAAAAAGGCCGCTAGCGCTTTCTGTACAAGCGCGAGCAGCTATACAACTAATAGCAAACCACCGTCACGAGCCGCGCGCCAGGCCCAGCTTGTCGATCAGCGCCTTCTCGCGCGCGAAGGTCTCGCGGGCAAAACGTTCGTACTGGGCCGGGCCCATGTAGATGGGCAGCATGTCGTAGCGCGCCAGGGCGCTGCGGTAGCTCTCGTGGTCCATGGCCTCCTTGAAGGCCGCGTGCAGGCGCTGCACCACCGCGTCGGGCGTGCCGCGCGGTGCGCCGATGCCGAACGGCGAGTTCTGCACCACGTCCAGGCCCAGTTCGCGCAGCGTGGGCGCGTCGGGGAACTTGGCCAGGCGCTGCTCGCCCCAGGTGTTGAGCACGCGCAGCTTGCCGGCCTCCACCTGCGGCGCAAAACCGGTGGAGTCGGCCGCGGCCATCACCTGGCCCGACAGGATGGACTGCATCAGGTCGGCGCTGCCCTTGTAGGGCACGTGCAGCAGCTCGATGCCCAGCTGCTGCGCCACCAGCTCCATGGTCAGGTGCGGACTGGTCAAGGTGCCGGTGGAGCCGTAGCTGAGCTTGCCCGGGTTGGCCTTGGCCCAGGCGACGAAGTGCGTCCAGGTCTTCAGGGGCGAGTCCGCCGGCACCACCACGCCGAAGGCGTAGCCGGTGACGTTGATGACGTAGCGGATGTCTTGCACCGGATCCCAGTTGATCTTGGTGGTGTAGGGCAGGCGGAACACGCCCAGCGGGATCTGGGCGACGGTATAGCCGTCGGGCGCGGCGCTTTGCAGCGCCTGCGCGGGCAGCGTACCGCCGGCGCCCGGCTTGTTCTCCACGACCACCGGCTGGCCCAGCACCCGGCCGGCCTGGTCGGCCAGCACGCGCATGGTGATGTCGGTCGGCCCGCCCGCAGGAAAGGCGACGAGCAGCCGGATGGGCTTGGACGGGAAAGCCTGGGAATTGGCGGTGAAGGCCGGGGCGGCCAGTGCGGCCGCGCCCCACTGCATGAGTTGACGACGCTGCATGGATGTTGGACCTTTCTCAAAACGAAGGACGGACGGATGCAGCGCGCATTGCAGCGCCTGACAGCCCCGCGGCGGCGCATGAAAACCCTGAGGCGCTGTCGCGCAGGCGAAACGACGGCTGCAGCTGCGGCCCGTTTTTCAAGCAAAAAGCGGCTCCAGCACGCATCCCATCTGCGCTGGCAGCTATTAAAAAATGAGCAAAAGAAAAGGCGCCCGAAGGCGCCTGTAGGCCTGACGTGCAGATGGCACCTTGGCCATCTGCGCAGTCAGCTCGTTCATCAATGCTGCAGGATCTTGTTCAGGAAATCCTTGGTACGCGGCTGGCGCGCCTCGGGATGACCGAAGAAGTCGTCCCGGGTGCAGTCCTCGAGGATCTTGCCCCCCACATCCATGAAGATCACACGGTTGCTGACCTTCTTGGCGAAGCCCATTTCGTGCGTCACGCACATCATGGTCATGCCCTCGTGGGCCAAGCCGATCATGACGTCCAGCACCTCGCCCACCATTTCCGGGTCCAGCGCTGAAGTCGGTTCGTCGAACAGCATGACGATGGGGTCCATCGACAGCGCCCGGGCAATCGCCACGCGCTGCTGCTGGCCGCCCGACAGCTGGCCGGGAAACTTGTCCTTGTGCGCCGTCAGGCCCACGCGCTCCAGCATTTTCAGGCCGCGTGCCTTGGCGTCCGTGGGATTGCGGCCCAGCACCTTGATCTGGGCGATCGTCAGATTCTCCGTCACCGACAGGTGCGGGAACAGCTCGAAGTGCTGAAACACCATGCCCACGCGCGAGCGCAGCTTGGGCAGGTTGGTCTTGGGGTCGTGGATGGCCGTGCCGTCCACGTAGATCTCGCCCTTCTGGATGGGCTCCAGCGCGTTGATGGTCTTGATCAGCGTGGACTTGCCCGAGCCCGACGGACCGCAGACCACCACCACCTCGCCCTTCTGGATGTTGGTGGAGCAGTCGCTCAGCACCTGGAAGGAGCCGTACCACTTGGAGACGTTTTTCAGTTCGATCATTGCGATGATTCCTCTGCCAGCCGTGCCGCGTCAGCGGATGATGGCGATCTTCTTGTGCAGGCGCTTGACCAGCCACGACAGCGCATAGCACAGCACGAAATAGACGACGGCGGCGGCCAGATAGGCCTCGATGGGACGGCCGTAGTTCTTGCCCGCGATCTCGAAGCCCTTGAGCATGTCGTAGGCGCCGATGGCGTAGACCAGCGAGGTGTCCTGGAACAGGATGATGGTCTGCGTCAGCAGCACCGGCAGCATGTTGCGGAAGGCCTGCGGCAGCACCACCAGCTTCATGTTCTGGCCATAGGTCATGCCCAGGGCCTGGCCGGCGAAGACCTGTCCGCGCGGAATGGACTGGATGCCCGCACGCATGATCTCGCTGAAGTACGCGGCCTCGAAGGCGACGAAGGTGATGATGGCCGAGACCTCGGCGCCGATGGGCCGGCCGATGATCATGGGTACCAGCAGAAAGAACCACAGGATCACCATCACCAGCGGGATGGAGCGCATGCCGTTCACGTAGATGGTGGCGGGCAGGTCCAGCCACTTCTTGCCCGAAAGGCGCATCAGGGCCAGCACGGTGCCCAGGGCCACGCCTCCCAGGGTGGCGATCACCGTCAGCGTCACGCTGAAGTACAAGCCCTTCAGCACGAAGTTGGAAACCAGGTCCCAGGTGAAGAACGACCAGTCGATGTTGAGATTCACCATGCTCAGTGCCCTCCCCCGCCGGCGGCGATCAGGCCGGGCACGCGTGAGCGCTTCTCGATGAAGGCCATGATGCGGTTGATGGCGAAGGCCGAGATGACGTACAGGGCCGTGACGGCCAGGTAGACCTCCACGCCACGCGAGGTCTCTTCCTGCGCCTGCATGGCGAACATGGTCAGCTCGGCGACCGAGACAGCAAAGGCCACGGACGAGTTCTTGAACACGTTCATGGTCTCGCTGGTCAGCGGCGGGATGATGATGCGAAACGCCATGGGCAGCAGCACGTAGCGATAGGTCTGGAACGTGGAAAAGCCCATGGCCATGCCGGCGTAGCGCTGGCCGCGCGGCAACGCCTGGATGCCCGAGCGCACCTGCTCGGCGATGCGCGCCGAGGTGAAGAAGCCCAGGGCGAAGACCACCAGCACGAAGCCTGGCAGCGACTTCATCGCCGGGAAGATCGCGGGCACCACGTGGTACCACACGAAGATGTGCACCAGCAGCGGAATGTTGCGGAACAGCTCGACCCAGGCATTGCCCAGGCGCACGACCCAGGGCCGGCCTTCCAGCGTGCGCAACGTGCCAACGACCGCGCCCACGACCAGGGCGATGAGCAGCGATAGCAGCGACACGGACACCGTCCAGCCCCAGGCCGACAGCATCCAGTCCAGGTAGGTCACGTCGCCGCCTTTGCCGAAGCAGCTCGTACCGACCTCCATGGTGATGGTGTCCTGGCAGAACACCTGCCATTCCCAATTCATAGGAACACCCTTTCAGTTCTCATTCAATTGCAGTTGCCGGCGCGCGCGGGCCGGCAACGAAAACGCCCCTTCTCCGCCGCACGGGCCGAAAAGGGGCGGTGCGCCTCAGGTCAGGCCTTACTTGATTTCGTAAGACTCCATGGGCTTGTCATTGGGGTTGGCCCAGGCTTCCTTGGTGGCCTCGGACAGCGGCAGGCCAACCTTCACGTTGTTGGGCGGAATGGGCTGCAGGAACCACTTGTCATACAGCTTGGCCAGCGAGCCGTCGGCAATCTGGCGCTTGATGGAGTCGTCCACGGCCTTCTTGAAGGCCGGGTCGTCCTTGCGCAGCATGCACGCGATGGGCTCGACGGAGAGCACTTCGCCCACGATCTTGAAGTCCTGCGGGTTCTTGGACTTGGAGATGTTGGCCGCCAGGATGGAGCCGTCCATGATGAAGGCGTCGGCGCGGCCCGTCTCCAGCATCAGGAAGCTGTCGGCGTGGTCCTTGCCCATGACCTCCTTGAAGTTCAGGCCTTCGGCGCGCTTGTTCTTGCGCAGCGTCTGCACGGACGTGGTGCCCGTGGTGGTGACGATGGTCTTGCCGTTCAGGTCCTTGATGCCGGTGATGCCCGACTTGGCATTCACGGCGATGCGCACTTCTTCCACGTAGGTGGTGACGGCGAAGGCCACTTCCTTCTGGCGTGCCAGGTTGTTGGTGGTGGAGCCGCATTCCAGGTCCACCGTGCCGTTGGACACCAGCGGGATGCGGTTTTGCGAGGTGACGGGCTGGTACTTGACCTCCAGCTTGGCCAGGCCCAGCTGCTTTTGGATGTCATCTGCGATGCGCTCGCTCATCTCGGTGTGGAAGCCCACGTATTTGCCGTTGCCCAGCGTGTAGCCCAGGCCGGAGGACTCGCGCACGCCCAGCGTGATGGCGCCCGAGGACTTGATCTTGGCCAGCGTGTCGCCTGCCTGCGCCAGTGCGCTGCCCGCGGCCAGCAGGGTAATGGCAGCCGCCAACAGTTGTTTTTTCATGGTTATCTCCTTGTAGGGGTGTGAAACGCGGAAAGCGAAAACCGAGGACGGAAGCGGATGACGCCCCGTCAACGAAGGGCCATATTGTGCGGGCAGCCGAGCTCAGAAGGGGACTTGATCCGTAGGGTATTTCCAGAAGTCCCGCAGCAAATAACTGACCGGCAGATTCAGGGCACGCTGGGTGGGCGCAATGGGCTGCAGGAACCACTTGTCGTAGATCGGCTGGATCTCGCGGCTCTGAATCAGGCGGCGCATCTCCTCGTCCACCACGGCCTTGAACTCGGCATCGTCCTTGGGCAGCATGATGGCCAATGGCTCGGTGGTCACGAAGCGGCCCACCACCTTCAACTTGCCCGGCTCGGGGCGGTTGGCCATCAGGCCGAAGAGCAGCACGTCGTCCATCACGAAGGCGTCGGCCTGGCCTTTTTCCACCATCACCACCGCCGCCTCATGGTCGGGCGCCTCCAGCATCTGGATGCGCATCAGCCGCTCACGGTTGGCCTGCTCGGCCGCCTTCAGGGGCGTGGTGCCCTTGGTGGACACCAGCTTCTTGCCCTCCAGGTCCTCGATGCGCGTGACAGAGCTGTTCGCCGGCACCAGCAGGCGCGCGCCCGTGATGAAGTGCGGGATGGTGAAGGCCACGTCCTTGCGCCGCTCCGCGTTGTTGGTCGTGGAGCCGCATTCCATGTCGGCCTGACCGCTCTTGATGATCTCGATGCGGTTGGCCGGCGTCACCTGCAGCAGCTTGACGGGCATGTCCTTCACGCCCGTCTTCTTGCGCACCGCCTCGGCGATCCGCAGGCACAGGTCCAGCGCATAGCCCATGGGCTTGCCCTGGTCCACGTAGGAAAACGGCACCGACGACTCGCGGTGCGCGATGACCAGTGGCGCTCCCGTGCGCACGCGTGCCAGCACGTCGCCCGCCTGCGCCAGCGGCACGCAGCACAGCAGCGCCAGCGCCGCCAGGGAGTGAAGAGGGGAAGAAAGTGGCATGGACTGCGCTCTCTCAACGGGTTGATGGAAGAAGCAGGAAAAAGAAAGGCAGAGATGGCGCGTCGGCCGCTCCTCAACAGAGGCACACCCGGGTCATGCCGCCGGTTGCTTCTGGGCAGTGAGATAGCTCCACAGCGCCTGCGCCAGGCTCTTGCTCGGCTCCTTGCGCGAGGGTTTCTCGCGGTAGGCACGCACGTCCATCACCATCTGCAGTTCCTGCTGCATGGCGGGCGGCGCGGCGTTGACCAGCTTGCGCGCACGCAGCTCCTTGCGCACCGCGCTGTAGGGTAGAAAGGCCACACCGTGCCCCTCCAGCGCCATGGCCTTCAGGCCCTCGGCCATGTCGGTCTCGTACACGCGGTCCAGATGAATGGGTATGGCCGCCTGCTTGAGGATCAGCTCCGTCACACGTCCCAGATAGGCGCCCGGCGCGTAACCCAGGTAGGGCAGCGGCTCGCCCGCCTGGCCTGGCAGCATGTACAGGGGCTGACCGTCGGCGCCGGCCTTGGCATAGGGGGCCAGCGGCTCCTGGCCCAGCGTCACCATCTCGTAGCGCTCGGAATCGAGCTGGAAAGGCTGCGACGGATGGTGGTAGGCGATCAGCACATCGCAGCCGCCCTCCACCAGCCGCATCACCGCGTCGTGCACGTTCAGCGCGATCAGGCGGCTCTTGAGCGGGCCGAAGTTCTCGCGCAGGCTGGACACCCAGGCCGGAAAGAAGGTGAAGGCCAGCGTGTGCGGCACGGCGAACTCGATCATGTCGCTGCTGGTGCTGGAGTGCGCGCGCATCACCGCGCGGGTGTTTTGCAGCGCCTGCAGCACCTCCAGCGCCTGGTCGTACAGGGTGAGGCCCGCGGGCGTGAGGCTGGTGGGGTAGGAGCTGCGGTCCACCAGATCGGTGCCGGCCCAGGCCTCCAGGGCCTGGATGCGGCGCGAAAACGCCGGCTGCGTCACGTGCCGCAGCTGCGCCGAGCGGCTGAAGCTGCGCGTCTCGGCCAGACTGACGAAGTCTTCGAGCCATTTGGTTTCCATGGCGCGCATTATCGGGCCGCCGCCCGCGTGCCCTTGCCCGCCCGTGCTGTCCGTTGGGGAACACCCTGCGCCAAGCCCTGCTGCATTTGATTGCAAAATAGGCCGAGCGCACCTATCAGCCGTGCGCACCGTCCAGGGCCCGCGGCACACGACGCCGGCGGGCTTGCCCAGCGACGCACCCAGCCCGTATGTCCGACTTCCCGCTCTTGCGCCTCCATGTCTTCCCAACCCACACCCGGGCCGTCCCGCAGCGGCGCCGACGGCGCAGCCGCGCCTGCGGCCGCCACCCCTGACACCGCCCTCTCCTCCTCGCTGCGCCTGGAAGACTGGCTGACCGTCACCGCCATGGCGCTGCTGGCGCTGATCACCTTCACCAACGTGATCGTGCGCTACTTCACCGATTCCTCCTTCGCCTGGACGGAGGAGTTCTCCGTCTTCCTAATGATCATGCTGGCCCTGGTGGGCGGCTCCTCGGCCGTGGCGCGCGATCAGCACATCCGCATCGAATTCTTCTGCAGCGCCGGCACCGCCGCGCGGCGCCGGCGCCTGGCGCAGCTGGGCGCGCTGCTGGTGGCCCTGCTGTTCGCGCTGATCGCGCTCTTAAGCGTGCGCGTGGTGTGGGATGACTACCGCTTCGAGGAAACGTCGCCCGGCATCGGCGTGCCGCAGTGGTGGTACTCCATCTGGCTGCCCATCCTGTCGGCGCTGATCGCCGTGCGCGCCGTGGGCCTGCTCAGGCGCCGCACACGCCAGAGCGACGCACAGTACCTGGCCGGCGACGAGCCGCCCGCACCAGCCGCGAAGGAGCAGCAAGCATGATCGCCACGCTGCTCTTCGTCGCCTTCCTCTCGTTGATGTTCCTGGGCGTGCCCATCGGCGCGGCGCTGGGCCTGGCGGGCGCCGCGGCCATCGCCCTGGCGAACGCCGAGACGCAGTGGTTCGGCCTGCTGGCCGTGCCGCAGAACTTCTATGCCGGCCTGGGCAAGTACCCGCTGCTGGCCATTCCCATGTTCGTGCTGGTGGGCTCCATCTTCGACCGCTCGGGCGTGGCGCTGCGGCTGGTGAACTTCGCCGTATCCATCGTCGGTCGCGGACCCGGCATGCTGCCGCTGGTGGCCATTGCCGTGGCCATGTTCATGGGCGGCATCTCCGGCTCGGGGCCGGCCACAGCCGCCGCCGTGGGCGGGGTGATGATCGCCGCCATGGCACGCGCTGGCTACCCGGCCGGCTACAGCGCCAGCGTGGTGGCCAGTGCCGCGGCCACCGACATCCTGATCCCGCCCTCGGTGGCCTTCATCGTCTATTCGGTGCTGGTGCCGGGCGCATCGGTGCCGGCGCTGTTTGCCGCCGGCATGTTCCCCGGCATGCTGGCCGGCCTGGCGCTGATCATCCCGGCGGTGTGGATGGCGCGGCGCCACGGCATGGGCAAGCTCGAAGCCGGCCTGCCGCGCCCACCGTTCTGGCGCAGCCTGCGTGAGGCCTCCTGGGGCCTGGCAGCGCCGGTGGTCATCCTGGGCGGCATGCGCATGGGCTGGTTCACCCCGACCGAGGCGGCCGTGGTAGCGGTTTTCTACGGCCTGTTCGTGGGCATGGTGGTGCACCGCACCATCGGCGTGCGCGACCTGTTTCCCATCCTGCGCGAAGCCGGCGAGCTGTCGGCCGTGATCCTGGTGGTGGTCTCGCTGGCCGGCATCTTCGCGTTCTCGCTGTCCACGCTGGGCGTGATCGACCCGATCACCCGCGCCATCGTCAGCTCCGGCCTGAGCGAGAGCGGTGTGCTGGCGCTGATCATCGTGCTGCTCTTGATCATGGGCATGTTCCTGGACGGCATCTCCATCATGCTGATCTTCGTGCCGCTGATGGCGCCCATCATGCTGCACTACCAGTGGGACGTGGTCTGGTTCGGCGTGGTGCTGGTGCTGACCATCGCCGTCGGCCAGTTCACGCCGCCCATGGCCGTGAACCTGATGGTGTCCGCAAAGATCGCCCAGGTGCGCATGGAGTCCACCACGCGCTGGGTGCTGTGGCTGGTGCTGGCCATGACGCTGGCCATGATCACCGTGGTGGTGTGGCCGCAGATCGCGCTGTGGCTGCCGGCGCGGCTGGGCTACTGATCGAACGAACGCCGATCTTTTTGTTTTTTCCACTGACCTTCCAATAAAGGAGACCAACCCATGAAACTGCGCACCTTCCTCACCGCCACCGCCGCCGCCAGCGCCCTGCTGACCCTGGGCCTGCCCGCCGCGCACGCGCAAAACTACAAGAGCGAGTACCGCATGTCGCTGGTGGTGGGCACGGCCTTCCCCTGGGGCAAGGGCGGCGAGATCTGGGCCAACAAGGTCAAGGAAAAGACCAACGGCCGCATCAACATCAAGCTGTATCCCGGCGTGTCGCTGATCCAGGGCGACCAGACGCGCGAGTTCTCCGCCCTGCGCCAGGGCGTGATCGACATGGCCGTCGGCTCGACGATCAACTGGTCGCCCCAGGTCAAGCAGCTCAACCTGTTCTCGCTGCCCTTCCTGATGCCCGACTACGCGGCCGTCGACGCCCTGACCCAGGGCGAGGTGGGCAAAGAGATCTTCAAGACGCTGGAAAAGGCCGGCGTCGTGCCCCTGGCCTGGGGCGAGAACGGCTACCGCGAGCTCACCAACTCCAAGCACGCCGTGAAGACCCCCGCCGACATGAAGGGCCTGAAGATCCGCGTCGTCGGCTCGCCGCTGTTCGTGGACACCTTCACCGCCCTGGGCGCCAACCCCACGCAGATGAGCTGGGCCGACGCGCAGCCGGCCTTTGCCAGCGGCGCCGTGGACGGGCAGGAAAACCCCATGAGCATCTTCACCGCCGCCAAGCTGCAAAACGTGGGCCAGAAGTACCTGACCATGTGGGGCTACGTGGCCGACCCGCTGGTCTTCGTGGTCAACAAGGACGTGTGGAATTCCTGGACGCCCGAGGACCGCGAGCACGTGCGCCAGGCCGCCATCGAGGCCGGCAAGGAAGAGATCGCCATCGCCCGCAAGGGCATGATCGAGCCCGGCCAGCCGCTGCTCAAAGACATCGAAGGCATGGGCGTCACCGTCACCCGCCTGTCGCCGGCCGAGCGCGACGCCTTCGTGCAGGCCACGCGCGCCGTCTACAACAAGTGGAAGCCCACCATCGGCACGCCGCTGGTGGACATGGCGGAAAAAGCGATCGCCAGCCGCAAGCAATAAGCCGGGCCGTCCCGGGGCCGGCGGCGGCCGCCGCCACCGGCCATGTGGCTATCAAATTTGATAGCTGCCAGCGCTTGCCCAGCAAGCGTTTGCGCCTGATTTTGCTTGAAAACCTGCCAGCTCTCCCGCCAGCCTGCACCCGTGCCGGCCTGGCGGGATGACACTGTTCCGATGTCCATGAACGAACTGCTTGATCTCTACCGCACCATGGTGCGCATCCGCGCCTTCGAGGATGCGGCCGAGGCGGCCAGCCAGGGCGGCGTGTCCTGGGGCGGCGCGGCCACCGACGGCGTGGAGGTGCGCGTCAAGGGCCCGCTGCACCTGTCCACCGGCCAGGAGGGCGTGGCCGCCGGCGTCTGCCGCCACCTGCACGCGCGCGACCTGCTGACCTCCACCCATCGCGGCCACGGCCACACCCTGGCCAAGGGCGCCGACCCCACCAAGATGATGTGCGAGCTGTTCGGCCGCGCCAGCGGCTACAACGGCGGCAAGGGCGGCTCCATGCACATCGCTGACTTTTCCGTCGGCATGCTGGGCGCCAACGGCGTGGTCACCGCCGGCCTGCCGATTGCCGTGGGCGCCGCCCACGCGCTGAAGATCCGCGGCGAGGACGCCATCGCCGTCAGCTTCTTCGGCGACGGCGCCATCAACCGCGGCCCCTTCCTGGAGGCGCTGAACTGGGCGCAGATCTATGGTCTGCCGGTGCTCTTCGTGTGCGAGGACAACCGCATCTCGGCCACCACGCAGTCCGCGCCCATGACCGCCGGCGAGCAGGCGGCCAGCGCCCGCGCGCAGGCCCTGGGCATCCCGGCCGTGCAGGTGGACGGCAATGACGTGCAGGCCGTGAGCGAAGCCGCCCGCACCCTGGTCGGCGCCATCCGCGCCGGCGGCGGGCCGCGCCTGCTGCACGCGCAGACCTACCGCCTCAAGGGCCACGTCTCCGTGGACCCGGCCAAGTACCGCGACCCGGCCGAGCTGGCCCGGGCGCTCGAAAACGACCCCATCGACCGCGCCCGCGCGCGCCTGCAGGCCCAGGGCCTGGGCACACAGGCCGCGCAGATCGAGGCCGAGGCGCGCGAGGAAATCGCCGCCGCCGTAGCCACGGCCGCCGCCGCCCCGCTGCCGCCCGCCGAGGCGGCCTACGGCGACGTTGTCAGCATTGGAGAAGGCGCATGGACATGACGACGACAACGACAACAACGACCACCGCCACCCTGAGCTACGCCCAGGCCGCCGCCCTGGCCCTGCAGGAGGCCATGCAGGCCCAGCCCCACATCGTCGCCCTGGGCGAGGACCTGGGCCGCGGCGGCGTCTTCGGCCAGTACCGGGCCACCGACGGGCGCTGCCTGGTGGAGCACTTCGGCCCGCAGCGCATCCTCGACACGCCGATCTCCGAGGCCACCATCATGGGCGCCGGGGTCGGCATGGCCCTGGCCGGGCTGCACCCCGTGGTGGAGATGCGCGTGGCCGACTTCGCGCTGTGCGCCATCGACGAGCTGGTCAACCAGGCGGCCAAGAACCGCTTCATGTTCGGCGGCCAGGGCCGCGTGCCGCTCGTCGCGCGCCTGCCCATCGGCATCTGGACGGCCTCGGCCGCGCAGCACTCGCAGTCTTTCGAAGCCTGGTTCGCCCATGTCCCGGGCCTGGTGGTGGTGGCGCCCGCCACGCCGCAGGACAACTACAGCCTGCTCAAGGCGTCGCTCGCCAGCGGCGACCCGGTGGTCTACATGGAGCACAAGGAGCTGTGGGGCCTGCAGGGCGAGGTGGACACCCAGGCCACGGCCGAGCTGGGCCGATGCCGCGTGGCCTTTGAAGACGGCGGCGGGCAGGACCTGACCATCGTCTCCTGGTCGCGCCAGGTGCATGCCTGCGTGGACGCGGCGCGCACGCTGGCCGCGCAGGGCGTGCGCGCCCGCGTGCTGGACCTGCGCACCATCTGGCCCTGGGACCGCGAGGCCGTGCTGGCCAGCGCCGCCGCCAGCGGTCGCCTGCTGGTGGTGCACGAAGCCGTGCAGGCCGCCGGCTTCGGCGCCGAGGTGGCCGCCACCGTGGCCGAGCACACCGGCGCCCGCGTGGCCCGCCTGGGCGCGCCGCGCATCCCCGTGGGCTACGCGCCCACGCTGGAGGCCGAATCGCGCATCGGCGCCGCGCGCGTGGTGCAAGTGGCGCAGCAGCTGATGGCCGCAAAAGCGCGCTAGCAAACCAGTCTGCTAGCAAAACAGGAGCTGCTGGCGCTTGCTGCACAAGCGCTGGCGGCTCTTTTTGCTTGTATTTCCTGCGGGCGCTAGGCGCCGCCCGCCAGCTCCTGCGCCCGCTCCTGCAGCAGGGCGCGCTCGCGGCCGTTGCCGGCCAGCGCGGCGGCGCGCAGCAGTTCGGCCCGCGCCTCGTGCACCCGGCCCAGGCGCAGCAAGAAGTCCGCCCGCACGGCCGGCAGCCAGTGGTAGCGCGCCAGCGCGGGCTCGGCCCGCAGCGGCTCCAGCACTGCCAGCCCGGCGGCCGGGCCGTCGGCCATGCCCACGGCCACGGCGCGGTTCAGCTCCACCACCGGCGACGGCTGGCGCGCCGCCAGTGCGCCATACAGCCCGGCGATGCGCCGCCAGTCGGTGGCCGCGGCGCTGGGCGCGCGGGCGTGGCAGGCGGCGATCGCCGCCTGCAGCGTGTACGGCCCTCGCGCCGGAGCCAGCGCTTCGGCCTGCGCCAGCGCCGCCAGGCCGCGGCGCAGCAGCAGGCGGTCCCAGCGGCGGCGGTCCTGGTCGGCCAGCAGCACCGGCCGGCCCCGGGCGTCGGTGCGCGCCGGCATGCGCGCGGCCTGCAGCTCCAGCAGCGCGGCCAGGCCGTGCACTTCGGCCTGGTCGGCGGGCGCCAGGGGCCGGCCGGCGCGGGCGCGACGCAGCACCAGGGCCGCCAGCCTGCGCGCCAGGCGCAGCGCCTCGTCCACCAGCGCCGGGCGCATCCAGTCGTCGCCCTCGCTGGCGGCATAGCCCTCGTTGAAGATCAGGTAGACCACCTCCAGCACCGCCGCCAGCCGCGCCGGCAGCTCCTCGCCGCCGGGCACCTCGAAGGGCACGCCGGCTTCGGCCAGCGTGCGCTGGGCGCGCACCAGGCGCTGCGCCATGGCGCCCTCGCTGACCAGGTAGGCGCGGGCCACGGCCGCCGTGGACAGCCCGGCCACCAGCTTCAGCGTGAGCGCGCTGCGCGCCGACGCCGGCAGCAGCGGGTGGCAGGCGGTGAAGACCAGGCCCAGCACCTCGTCGTCCACCGCGTCGCCCCGGGCCTGGGCGCGGCGCTCGTCCAGGCCTGCGGCGGCGTCGGGGGCGTACAGGGCCTGCTGCGCCTGCAGTTCGCCGGCGATCAGGTCGGCCGCGGCGCTGCGCACCTGCTGGCGCCGCAGGTGGTCCAGCGCGCGGCGGCGCACGGCGGCCATCAGCCAGGCGCCGGGGCTGTTCGGGATGCCGTTCACGGGCCAGTGCTCCAGGGCGGAGACGAGCACGTCCTGCGCCAGTTCCTCGGCCACGCCCAGGTCGCGCACCACGCGCGCGGCGTGGGCCACGACCTTGGCGGCCTCGATGCGCCAGACGGCGGCGACGGCCTGGCGGGCGGCGTCGTCGGCGCCGGGCACGTCAGGCGGCGGCGGGAGGCGTGGCGGGCGCGGCGGCCATGTCCATGTACATCAGTTCCCAGCCGTGGCCGTCCATGTCGTCGAAGGCGCGGTAGTACATGAAGCCGTGGTCCTGCGCCGGCCGCGGCTCGGTGGCGCCAGCAGCCAGCGCCCTGGCCATCAGCGCGTCCACCTCGCCCCGGCTGTCGCACGACAGGCACAGCAGCACCTGGGCGCTCTCGCGCGCATCGGCGATGCGCTTGGCGGTGAAGGTCTGGAAGAACGGCCGCACCAGCAGCATGGCGTAGATGTCCTCGCTGATGACCATGCAGGCGCCCTGCTCGTTGGTGAACTGCGGGTTGAAGGAAAAGCCCAGCGCCTCGAAGAAGGCGCGCGAGCGCTGCATGTCGGCGATGGGCAGGTTGACGAAGATCTTGCGGGCCATGGTTCGGCTCCAGAAAACGACAGGGTTGAGGGGCAACGGGAAGGCGCCGGGCTACCTGCCCATGGCGCGGAAACGCTCGCGCAGGGCCTGGCGCCGCGCGTGCTGGATGTGGCGCGGCCCGTGGCCCGCGTCGCCGGTGGCCGTGGCCTTCGCGATGATCATGAAACGCACGGCGCGCCCTCCCCGCTGCCAGAGGCCAGCGGCTGCAGCAGGCTGCAGCGGTTGCCCTCGGTGTCGGTGAAGGCCACGTAGGCGCCGACACCGGGAATGTCCATGGGCTCGCCCAGCACGCTGCCGCCCGCCTGCGCGACGCGCGCCATGGCGGCGCGCAGGTCTTGCACCCCGATCACGATGCCCGGGTGCTGGGCCGGCATGTGCGCGTCGGCGATGAAGAAGCCGCCGTTGATGCAGCCGGGCACGGCCCCGGGCGGCGCCGGCGGCGGATTCTGGGGGTCGGCCGTGGTGACGACGGTGTAGTGGCCCATCTCGGGGCCCAGAAACTGCAGCTTCCAGCCGAAGGCGCCGGCATAGAAGCGCCCGATGCGCTCACGGTCGCGGCAGGGCAGTTCGAAGTGGATGACAGGGTTCATGCTCATGGCGGGTCTCTGTAAGGTGGATGCGGGCTTCAGGCGCCACGGCCGTCGGCGGCGGCCTGCAGCGCGGCGATGTCGAGCTTGACCATGCCCTGCACGGCCTGCAGCACGCGCTGCGAGCGCGCGGCGTCGCTGCCGCCGATGATGTCCAGCACCATGCGCGGCACCACCTGCCAGGACACGCCCCAGCGGTCCTTCAGCCAGCCGCATTGCACGGGCCGCCCGCCGGCGGCCAGGCGCTCCCAGTAGTGGTCGATCTCGGCCTGGGTGTCGCACATCACCTGCAGCGACAGGGCGTCGGTATAGGCCTCGTGCGGGCCGCCGTTCAGGGCCATGAAGGGCTGGCCGTCCAGCTCGAAGGCGATGGTCAGCACCGTGCCGGCGGGCAGCGGCGCGCCCTCGCCGTAGTGGCTGGTGGCCGTCGTGCGGCTGCGGGGGAAGATGGCGCTGTAGTGGCGTACCGCGGCTTCGGCGTCGCGGTCGAACCACAGGCAGGGGACGATGCGGGGGTGGGCGTGCAAGATCACAGAGGTGGCTCCTTAAAAAAAGGGCAGGCACCCGGCTTTCGCCGGCTCGTACCACCACGACGCATCAGGCCACCGGTTTTCGACAGCCGGCGACTAGGTAGTTACCCTGAGTCAATCACTGCCCGGGCTGCCTGCCCAGCAGGGCGCGACGGCGCGCACCTCCACCGTGGCCCAGGCAGCGGCCGGGCATTCGGCCGCCAGGGCCACGGCCTGCGCGCGGCTGTCGGTGGCCAGCAGGTAGAAGCCCCCGACCATTTCCTTGGTCTCGGCAAACGGTCCGTCCAGCACCTGCACGGCGCCGGCGCGGCGGCGCACCTGGGCGGCGCCGGCATCCTGCGGCGCCAGCGACTCGGCGGCCAGCAGCAGGCCGCGCCCCTGCAGCTCGGCGCCCCAGGCGCGCATGCGCTCGTAGAGCAGCTGGCCCTCGGCCAGGCTGCGCTCGGCGCGCTGGCCTACGGGTTCGTGGATCAGCAGCATGTGGGCCATGGTTTGCTCCTTGTTCAATAGCTGCCAGCGCTTGACTGGCAAGGGCGGGAGGCCTTTTTCACCATCATTCTTGTGCCCCGGCGCTGCGGTGCTGCAGCGCCCACATTTCCGCATAGCGCCCGCCGGCGGCCAGCAGCTGGCCATGCGTGCCGCGCTCGACGATGCGGCCGGCGTCCATGACCAGGATCTCATGCGCGTCCACCACCGTGGACAGGCGGTGCGCGATGACCAGCGTGGTGCGGCCCTGCGCGGCCTGGCGCAGTTCGGCCTGGATGGCGCGCTCGTTGGCCGAGTCCAGCGCGCTGGTGGCCTCGTCGAAGATCAGGATGGGCGGGTTCTTCAGCAGCGTGCGGGCGATGGCCACGCGCTGCTTCTCGCCGCCCGACAGCTTTAAGCCCCGCTCGCCCACCTGGGTGGCATAGCCCTGGGGCGTGGCGGCGATGAAGTCGTGGATGTGCGCGGCGCGGGCGGCCGCCTCCACCTCGACCTGGCTGGCGTCGGTGCGGCCGTAGGCGATGTTGTAGGCGATGGTGTCGTTGAACAGCACCGTGTCCTGCGGCACGATGCCGATGGCCCGGCGCAGGCTGGCCTGCGTGACCTGGCGGATGTCCTGCCCGCCGATGGTGATGGCGCCGCCCTGCAGGTCATAAAAGCGGTACAGCAGACGCCCCAGCGTGCTCTTGCCGGCGCCGGACGGACCGACCACGGCCACCGTGCGCCCGGCCGGGATCTCGAAGCTCACGCCCTGCAGGATGGGCCGGGCCGGGTCGTAGGCGAAGTGCACGTCGTCAAAGCGCACCACGGGCGGCGCGGCGGCGTCCAGCGGCGCGGCGCCGGGGGCGTCGGCCACTTCCTGCTGGCGGTCCATCAGGGTGAACATCTTGTCCAGGTCGGTCAGGTTCTGCTTGATCTCGCGGTACACCACGCCCAGGAAGTTCAGCGGGATGTAGATCTGGATCATGAAGGCATTCACCATGACCAGGTCACCCAGCGTCATGCGCCCGGCCGCCACGCCCTCGGTGGCGCGCCACAGGATGGCCACCAGGGCCACGGCGATGATCAGCTGCTGGCCGCCATTGAGCAGGCTCAACGAGCTGCGGCTCTTGAGCTGCGCGCGGCGCAGCCGCTCCAGGCTTTCGTCATAGCGGCGGGCCTCGAACTGCTCGTTGTTGAAGTACTTGACGGTCTCGTAGTTCAGCAGCGAATCGATGGCCTTGCTGTGCGCGGCCGAGTCGAACTGATTGGCCTCGCGGCGAAAGTGGATGCGCCATTCCGTCACCCACACCGTCCAGCCGATGTACAGCGCCAGCGCCGCCAGCGTGATGATCGCGAACCAGGCATCGAAGCGCGTGGCCAGCACGGTGAGCACCAGCGCCACCTCCACCAGCGTGGCGGCGATGTTGAACAGGGCGAACGACACCAGGGACTCAATACCGCGCACGCCGCGCTCGATGTCGCGCGTCATACCGCCGGTCTGGCGCTCCAGGTGAAAGCGCAGCGAGAGGGCGTGCAGGTGCTCGAAGGTCTTCAGCGCTATGGAACGCGCCGCGCCGTGCGTGGCCTTGGCGAAGACCAGCTCGCGCAGCTCGTTGAAGAGCGAATTGGCAAAGCGCAGCAGGCCGTAGGCCAGCAGCAGGCCCACCGGCACCACCAGCAGCGCGGCAGGGTTGCCGGGCGGCACGGTCATGGCGTCCACCAGGGCCTTGAGCAGCAGCGGCACGCCCACGTTGGCCAGCTTGGCCCCCACCATGAAGGCGATGGCGGCGGCCACGCGCCACTTGTATTGCATCAGGTAGGGCAGCAGGCGCGACAGCGTGGCCCAGTCGGTGCGGACAACCGTGGGATCGGGGGCGGGAGCAGTATCGGAGCCGAAGCGGCGCATGGAGGCAGGAGGGGAAAGAGGAAGAGCAGCGGCCGATTGTGACCGCCGGCGCCGCGGCGTGCAGCGGCGGGCAAAACAGGCCAAGGCCGCCAGTTGCGGGACAATGCGGCCCCGCCTTTTCCTCATTCCGCCATGACCGACGCCCTGCACGCCCACCACGCCCTGCCCACGGACAAGGAGCTGGTGCTCAAAGTGATCCCCATGCCCGCGGACACCAACAGCAACGGCGACATCTTCGGCGGCTGGGTTATGGCGCAGGTGGACCTGGCCGGCTCGGTGCTGCCGGCGCGGCTGATCCAGGGCCGCATGGCCACCGTGGCGGTGAACGAGTTCGTCTTCAAGCAGCCGGTGCGCGTGGGCGACCTGCTGTCGTTCTTCGCCGAGGTCACGCGCGTAGGCACCACCTCCATGACGGTGCAGGTGGAGGTCTATGCCGAGCGCATCCGCACGCAGGGCCGCTATGCCAAGGTGACCGAGGCCAAGCTGACCTACGTGGCCATCGACGAGAACGGCCGCCCGCGCCCGATCCCGAAGGCCGCGCAGGAATAAGCCTGCCAGAAGCGCCCAAGGCGCCAACGACAAAGGGAGCCCGAAGGCTCCCTTTTTTTGGTCTGCGCAGATGCGTGCGCAGCGCGGTCAGACCGCGGCCAGCGCCGAAGCGGTGCCGGCGCCGCTGGAGTGGCTGGTGCCACTGCTGCCCGAGGTGGCGCGGGCGCTGTTGCTGCCCAGGCCACCCTCGATCTCGCCGCTGAGCTGGCCGCCCTCTTCGATCACCACCTTGCCGTAGCGGATCTTGCCGCTGACGCGGCCCGAGCCGAAGATGACCAGCTTCTCGCGCACGGTGAGCTGGCCGTCGAACTGGCCGTGGATCTCGGCGATGTCGATCTCCGCGCTGCCGCGGAAGGCCCCCTGCTCGGCGATGTGGATCACGCGCGAGTCCATGGTGGCCTCGACCGTGCCCTCGACCACCAGGGTGTCGCAGTCGGTGATTTCCACGCCCTTGAGCTTGATGTTGGGGCCCACGGTGAGCTTGCTGCCGCCGGTGGCCGTGGTGGTGGCGGAATCGGTGGTGGTGGCGGTGCTGGGGGTCATGGATGCTGCCGGGGTGGAAGCCGTGCTGACGCTGCCCGGCCGGGTGGTGGTGCCGCCCAGCACGGACGATGTGGTGGGCTGGCGGGTGGAAAAGCTGTCGCTGTTGCTGTCTCGCTTGCCAAAGAAGGGGTTTTGCACGGCCATCGGAACTCCTGAGAAATAACCAGCCCATGCTAGGGGGCCGGGCCGCCCCAGACCTTTGGCGTTACGCAAGAGAGGTAACCAAAGCGCTCGATCGTTGCATGCACTTGCATGCGTTGCAGTGACAAACAAGCGCGTGATGCCGTCAGAAGCCGTCAGGACACGATGTAGGCCGCCGCCCCGGTGGACAGCAGCTCGTCCTGCGGACCCAGGAACTCCATGCGCGTGCTGGCCACGCGCGAGCCCAGGCGCAGCACCTGGGCGCGCAGCGTGAACCGCTCGCCGATGCCGGCGCGCAGGTAATCCACCCGCAGGTCGATGGTGCCCAGGCGCGAGAAACGCTGCAGCCGCGCCAGCGGCGCATCGTCCATGTGCCGTGCGCCGATGGCTGCCATGACGGCCAGGCCGCCCATGGCGTCCAGCCCGGCGCTGATCACCCCACCGTGCAAGCGGTTGTAGGCGAAGTGGCCCACCAGCTGCGGCTGCATGGCGATGCGCGCCGCTACCTGGGTGGGCGTGATCTCCATGATCTCCAGCCCCAGCACCCGGTTGAAGGGAATCTTGTCCTCGAAGATGTCCTTCAGGCCGGAGATGAACTCCGGCTCGAAGGCGATGGGCGGCTGTCTGTGAGCGGCGGTCATGGTGTTTTGCTATTCAAAAATGAGCTGCTGGCGCTTATCCACTGGGCGTTGGAGACCGATTTGACTCGCAAAAAAGCCCCGCGGGCGGGGCTGGCAAGAAACGGCTTGTCAACGGCCTTTCAGCACTGGCTGAAATCCGGGTGCCGCTTTTGGCGAAAGCCGCCTCGCTGCTGCGCAGCGCCGGCCCGCTGCGCTGGCCGCGGATTTCAGCACTGGCTGAAATCCGGGTGCCGCTTTTGGCGAAAGCCGCTCCGCTGCTGCGCAGCGCCGGCCCGCTGCGCTGGCCGCGGATTTCAGCACTGGCTGAAATCCGGGTGCCGCTTTTGCATGAATGCGGAGAACGCCTCGCGGGCTGCCGGGCCGCCCATCAGGCGGGCGAAGCTGGCGCCCTCCTCGCGCATGCGCTCGCGCACCTGCGTGGCCTGGCCGGCCTTGAGCAGGCGCTTGGTCTCGATCAGCGCCGACAGCGGCTTGGCCGCCAGCTTCTTCGCCTGGGTCTGCGCCACCAGGTTGCACTCCGAGGGCGGCACCACGCGGTTGACCAGGCCGACCTCCAGCGCCGCCTCGGCCAGGAAGGGCTCGCCCAGCATCAGCGCCTCGGCCGCGCGGTGGTAGCCCAGCATCTGCGGCAGCAGCAGGCTGGAGGCCGCCTCCGGGCACAGCCCCAGGTTCACGAAGGGCAGCGAGAAGGCGGCGTTGTCGCCGGCGTAGACCAGGTCGCAGTGCAGCAGCATGGTGGTGCCGATGCCCACGGCCGGACCGCAGACCGCCGCCACGATGGGCTTGGGGAAGGCCGCCAGCGTCTCCAGGAAGCGCCACACCGGGCGGCTGGCGTCGTCCGACGCGGCGCCGCCGGCGGACTGGCGCAGGAAGTCGTTGATGTCGTTGCCGGCGCTGAAGATGGCCAGGTCGCCCTGGAAGACCACGCAGCGCACGGCGGCGTCGGACTCGGCCTGGGCCAGCGCGTCGGCCATGGTGGCGTACATGGCCTCGGTCAGGGAGTTCTTCTTGTCCGCGCGGTTGAAGGTGATGGTGGTCACGCCGGCTTCGGTGTGCACCAGGATGTCCTGGGGGCTGCTGCTCATGGGGGTCACTCCTTGTAGTAGACGATCTGGTGGCTGGTGGCCAGCAGCGCGCCGGCCTCGCTCCACAGCTGGGCGGTCTGGTCGAAAAAGCCGTTGCGGAACTCCTGCGCGCGCGCCTGGCCGAGCACGTAGCCCGTGCCAGTGCGCGCCAGCAGCTCGGCGCCGGCATGGAAGTACACGGTGATGGAGACGGTGCCCGCGGGCACCTGGCGCGCGCGGCGCAGCCACACGCGGGGAAAGAAGATGTCGGCCATGGCGGCCAGCGCGGGAAAGTCCAGCGGCCGCGCCGGCGCGTCGCGCAGCCACAGCTGCGACTGGCTGTCGGCCTCGCTTCCGTCCCACTGGCCGGGCAGCGTGCCGCTGACCGGGCGCATCTCGTAGCGCTGCAGCCATTGCACCGGGAACATGGCGCCGATGCGCTCGCACTGCTGCGGCCCGGGCACGGCGGGCAGGGGTGTGTCGGCGGCGCTCCAGGTCTCGCGCCGCACGGCGGTGACCAGGGTGGCCGTGGTGGTCACCAGGGGCTCGCCGCCGCCGGCGGGCGCCTGCAGCACGCTCACCGTCCAGTGCTGGGTGGAGCGGTTGGTGCGCACCGGCACGGCCTGCACGGTGAACTCGCCCTCGCCGATGGCGGCGGCGTAGTTCACGGTCAGCGACAGCGGCTCGCCCAGCGCCTCGGGGTGGCGCAGCACCGCCGCCACCAGCGTGGCGGCCGTGACGCCGCCGAACGGCCCCACCATGTTCCAGTAGGCGGGCGTGCTGCGGCCGGTGTAGCGGCCCGGCGCCTGCGGCTGAGCCTGCAGCTGCAGGGCATCGTCCAGCGGATGGACGGCGTGGGGGGTCGGGGTGGTGTCGGTCATGGTGCGCCCGAGTGTGCCTGGATTGCGCTCAGGCCGCCGTCGTGCCGGCGACGCCGAAGCGCGCCAGCTGCTGCGCGGCGCGCGGCCACAGCGTGGCGGCGAAGCGGTCGCGGAAGAAGCCGAAGTGCCCGATGCGCGGCGCCTGCGCGTCCTGCGGGGCGATGCGCTCGATCTGCCGCGGCGCGCCGGCGTACAGGCCGACCAGCGCCTCGGTGCCGGCCAGCGTCATCAGCTCGTCGTCCGTCATGCTCCAGGCGTGGATGGGAAAGCGCACGGCGCCATAGCTGCGCTGGGCGCTCTCGCCCTCGGCGCCCACGCTGTAGCGCGGGTGCAGGCACCAGCGGCGCCACTGCAACGCCACGCCGGCCGGCAGGTCGCCCACGGCGCCCAGGCGTCTGCCCGGAAAGTAGCCGCACAGCCGCACCGCCAGCGGCACCAGCACGTGCCAGAAGAACGGCATGGCCGGGCGGATGCGCGGCGCGTTCTCGCGCCAGTAGCCGCTGCCGGCGGCCACGCTCAGCAGGCCGTGCACCTGCGCCTGCTGGCGCAGCAGCCCCGGCAGCTGCGCGCCCAGACTGTGGCCGATCAGGTACAGGGGCTGGCCGGGCAGCTGCCCGGCGGCATGGGCGATCACGCTGTCGTAGTCGCGCGCCCAGTCCGCCAGGTCGGCGCGCACGTCGCGCACGCGGCCCTGCAGCGAGGCGCCCTGGCCGCGGTAGTCGAAGGTGGTGACGGCCCAGCCCCGCCCCGCCAGCCACTGCGCGAAGGGGCCGTAGAAGGATTGCGGCACGCCGAACGCGCCGCCGATGACCACGCTGCCGCGCGCCGCCCCGCCGGGCGGCGGCGCGTAGCGGCGCAGGGCCAGGGAAACGCCGTCGTCGGCCGGCAGGGTGAGCTGCTGCATCCGTGTCTCCTGGGCCGCTGGGGCGGCCATCGTTCTTGTGTTTTCGAATTTGATAGCTGCCCGCGCTTGCCTGGTGCGGCCTGGAGGCCAATCTGGCTCTTACTTCCAGGCGGCGGGAGGCGCGCGCAGGGGCGCTGCGGCCCCTGCGGCAGGCAGCGCCTGCGCGGCGCTCAGACGCGCTCGAAGATGCCGGCCGCGCCCTGGCCCATGCCGACGCACATGGTGACCATGCCGTACTTGAGCTGCTTGCGGCGCAGCGCATGCACCACGGTGGCCGAGCGGATGGCGCCGGTGGCGCCCAGCGGGTGGCCCAGGGCGATGGCGCCGCCCATGGGGTTGACCTTGGACGCCTCCAGCCCCAGCGTGTTGATGACGGCCAGCGACTGCGCGGCGAAGGCCTCGTTCAGCTCGTACCAGCCGATGTCCTCTTGCTTGAGGCCGGCGTAGCGCAGCGCGGCGGGGATGGCCTCGATGGGGCCGATGCCCATGATGGCCGGCGGCACGCCGCGGCTGGCGTAGCTGACGAAGCGCGCCAGGGGCGTCAAGCCGAAGCGCTTGACGGCGGCCTCGCTGGCCAGGATCAGCGCGCCGGCGCCGTCGCTGGTCTGCGAGCTGTTGCCGGCCGTCACCGTGCCGCGGGCGGCGAACACCGTGCGCAGCTTGGCCAGGCCCTCCAGGCTGGTATCGGGGCGGGCGCCCTCGTCCAGGTCGACGGTGCGGCGGCGGGCCACGGACTCGCCGGTCTCCAGGTCGGCCGTGCGGTCGGTCACCTCGATGGGGGTGATCTCGTCCTTGAACTCGCCGGCCTGCTGCGCGGCGATGGCGCGGCGGTGCGACTCCAGCGCAAAGGCGTCCTGCGCCTCGCGCGAGACCTTCCACTGCTGCGCCACCTTCTCGGCCGTCAGGCCCATGCCGTAGGCGATGCCCACGTCGCCGTCACGCTCGAAGATGCTGGGCGACAGGCTGGGCGCGTTGCCCATCATGGGCACCATGCTCATGCTCTCCACGCCGGCGGCGATCATCACGTCGGCCTCGCCCACGCGGATGCGGTCGGCCGCCATGGCCACGGCCGACAGGCCCGAGGCGCAGAAGCGGTTGACGGTGATGCCGCCCACGCTGGTGGGCAGGCCCGCCAGCACGGCGCCGATGCGCGCCACGTTCAGGCCCTGCTGGGCCTCGGGGATGGCGCAGCCGCAGATGATGTCCTCGATGGCGGCCGGATCCAGCCCCGGGGCCTGGGCCAGCGCGGCGCGCAGCGTGGTGGCCAGCAGGTCGTCGGGCCGGTAGTTGCGGAAAAAGCCCTTGTGTGAACGCCCGATGGGCGTGCGCGTGGCGGCGACGATGTAGGCGTCTTGAATCTGTTTCATGTCTGTGTCTTCCCTTGTGCGACGCCTTTAGTTGCGGACCGGCTTGCCGGTGCTCAGCATGCCCAGGATGCGTTCCTGCGTCTTGGGGTGCTCGATCAGGGCGCAGAAGGCCTTGCGCTCCAGCGCCATCAGGTATTCCTCGCTGACCAGCGTGCCGGCGTCCACGTCGCCGCCGCAGACCACCTCGGCGATGAGGGTGGCGATGTGCTGGTCGTGCTCGCTGATGAAGCCGCCGTCGCGCATGTTGACCAGCTGGCCGCGGATGGTGGCGATGCCGCTGCGCCCGGCCACGGGGAACAGGCGCTTCATGGGTGCGCGCCAGCCGCCGGCGGCCATGGCGCGGGCCTCGTTGATGGCGACGAACAGCACCTCGTCCTTGTGCGGCACGATGAGGTCGGAATCCAGCAGGTAGCCCAGTTTCCTGGACTCGATGGCGCTGGTGCCCACCTTGGCCATGGCGGCGGCGGAGAAGCCCTCGGTCAGGAAGGGCAGCAGGTCCTTGCCGGTGCTGGCGGCGGCGTTCTCGGCCGCGCGGCGGGCGATGTAGGTCAGGCCGCCGGCGCCGGGCACCAGGCCCACGCCCACTTCGACCAGGCCGATGTAGCTTTCCATGTGGGCCACACGGCGCGCGCTGTGGATGGCCAGCTCGCAGCCGCCGCCCAGCGCCATGCCGTGGATGGCGGAGATCACCGGCACCTGGGCGTAGCGCAGGCGCAGCATGAGGTTCTGCAGCTCCTGCTCCACGCCTTCGATGGCGCCGATGCCGGCCACCACGTAGGCGGGCATGGTGGCCTGCAGGTCGGCGCCCACGCTAAAAGGCGCGTCGCCGGACCAGATCACCAGGCCCTCGTACTCGCGCTCGGCCAGTTCGACGGCCTCCACCAGGCCCTCCATCACGTCCGGGCTGATGGCGTGCATCTTGCTCTGGATGCTGGCGATCAGCACCCGCCCACCGGAGGGGCAGACATCCTTGTCCAGCGTCCAGATGCGCAGCGCGTCGGTGTTGCTGATGGTGGTGCCTGCCGTGCGCCAGTCGGGCAGGTTGTCCTCGCCCAGCAGCTTTTCGGGGAAGTACTGGCGCTCATACACCGGCAGCTGGCGGCGCGGCACGAATTTGGCGCTGCGCGCGCTCCACGAGCCCTGCGCCGTGTGTACGCCGCCCGCCTCGGCCACGGGGCCCTTGAAGACCCACTCGGGCAGCGGCGCCTTGGACAGTGCCTTGCCGGCGTCGATGTCCTCCTGGATCATCTGCGCCACTTCCAGCCAGCCGGCTTCCTGCCACAGCTCGAAGGGGCCCTGCTTCATGCCGAAGCCCCAGCGCATGGCCTGGTCCACATCGCGTGCCGTATCGGCAATCGTGGCGAGGTGCACGGCTGCGTAGTGAAAACTGTTGCGCAGGATGGCCCACAGGAACCGGCCCTGTGCGCCTTGCGAGTTGCGCAGAAGTTTCAGGCGCTCGGCCGCGGGCTTCTTCAGCATGCGGCCGTAGACCTCGTCGGCCTTCTGGCCGGCGGGCACGTATTCCTCGCTCTCCAGCTCGAAGCGCAGGATGTCGCGGCCCACCTTCTTGTAGAAGCCGGCCTTGGCCTTCTGCCCCAGGTGGCCCAGCTCGATGAGCTTGCTGAGGACCGCGGGCGTGCCGAAGCTGCCGTAGAACGGGTCGGTTTCCACGCTGAGGTTGTCCTGCAGCGTCTTGATGACGTGGGCCATGGTGTCCAGGCCCACCACGTCGGCGGTGCGGAAGGTGCCGCTGGAGGCGCGGCCCAGTTTCTTGCCGGTGAGGTCGTCCACCACGTCGAAGGTCAGGCCGAAGTTCTCGACCTCCTTCATGGTGGACAGCATGCCGGCGATGCCCACGCGGTTGGCGATGAAGTTGGGCGTGTCGTGCGCGCGCACCACGCCTTTTCCTAAGCCGGTGGTGACGAAGGCCTCCAGCTGGTCCAGCACCTGCGGCTCGGTGGCCGGGGTGTTGATCAGCTCCACCAGCACCATGTAGCGCGGCGGGTTGAAGAAGTGGATGCCGCAAAAGCGCGGGCGCAGCGCTTCAGGCAGCGCCTCGGACAGTTGGGTGATGGACAGGCCCGAGGTGTTGCTCGCCAGGATGGCGTGCTTGGCGACGTGGGGCGCGATCTTGTGGTACAGGTCCTGCTTCCAGTCCATGCGCTCGGCGATCGCCTCGATCACCAGGTCGCAGTCCTTGAGCAGGTGCATGTGCTCTTCGTAGTTGGCCGCCTGGATCAGCTCGGCGTCACCCGCCACGCCCAGGGGTGAGGGCTTGAGCTTCTTCAGGTTGGCGATGGCGCGGGTGACGATGCCGTTCTTGGGACCTTGCCTATCAGGCAGGTCGAACAGCACCACCGGCACCTTCACGTTGACGAGATGCGCGGCGATCTGCGCGCCCATCACGCCTGCGCCGAGCACGGCGACTTTTCTCACGTTGAAACGGGACATTCAAATATTCCTAGTCGGTTCACCACACAGCGCCGACCTGCCAGTGCACCCGCGGATCCGGCTTCGCCGGTCCGCTGGGTGCGCCCCCTCGGGGGAGGCGCCGCAGGCGCTTCGGGGGGGGTTAGTTGACGCGTTGCCAGGTCTGGGTGCGGCCGAAGGGGCCGATGGAGCCGCGCACTTCGAGCTTGCTGCCGCCCTCCACGGGTGTCAGGCGCAGGGTGTAGAACTTGCCGTTCTCGGGGTCGAGGATCTTGCCCCCCTCCCACACGTCCTTGCCCTCGGCCTTCTTGGCGCCGCGGATGATGGGCAGGCCGACCATGGGCTGGTCCTTCAGCTCGTCCTTGCACTCCACGCACTTGGCGGCCGGGTCGGCGTCCTTGCGCAGCAGTTTTTCGATGCGGCCTTCCAGCACGCCGCCGTTATCGCTGATGCGGATCTCGGACTTGGCCTCGCCGGTCTTGTCATCCACGCTGCGCCACAGGCCCACGGGACTCATCTGGGCCCATGCAGGGGCGGCGATTGCTACGATAAAGATAGCTGCTAGCGCTTGTCTCATAAGGGCTCCAGGGCAAAAAGGCTTGAAAATAGAAGAGGAAGGCGCGCCCCCGCCAGCGGCAAGGGCGGCCATGGCGGCTTACGCCAGCGCGGCGTCGGTGTCCATCAGCACCTTGGAGCCGGCGCGCGCGGTGCGCATCAGCGTGGCCGTCTCGGGGAACAGCTTGGCGAAGTAGAAGCGCGCCGTCTGCAGCTTGGCCACGTAGAACGGGTCGGTGTTGCCGGCCGCGATCTCGCGCAGCGCCACCTGGGCCATGCGGGCGAACAGGTAGCCGAACACCAGGTGGCCGGCCACGCGCAGGTAGTCCACGGCGGCGGCGCCCACCTCGTCGGGGTTCTGAAAGCCCCGGAATCCGATCTCCGTGGTGAACTTGGTCATCTGGTCGCCCAGGTAGGCGATGGGGTTGATGAACTCGGCCATCTTCTCGTTCACGCCTTCCTCGGCCACCAGCTGGCCGACCAGCTTGCCGAACTTCTTGAGCGTGGCGCCGTTGTTGCCCAGCACCTTGCGGCCCAGCAGGTCCAGCGACTGGATGGTGTTGGTGCCCTCGTAGATCATGTTGATGCGGTTGTCGCGCACGAACTGCTCCATGCCCCATTCCTTGATGAAGCCATGGCCGCCGAAGACCTGCATGCAGGCGTTGGTGGCCACGTGGCCGTTGTCGGTCACGAAGGCTTTGACGATGGGGGTCAGCAGCGCAACCAGCTCGTCCGAGTCCTTGCGCACCTTCTCGTCGGGGTGGCCGTGGGCCTTGTCCAGCAGCAGGGTGCAGAACACCTGCAGAGCGCGCGCGCCTTCGGCGTAGGCCTTGGCGGTGAGCAGCATCTTGCGCACGTCGGGGTGCACGATGATGGGGTCGGCTTCCTTGTCCGGCGCCTTCTTGCCCGACAGGCTGCGCATCTGGATGCGGTCCTTGGCGTAGGCCAGGGCGTTCTGGAAGGCCACTTCGGTCAGGCCCAGCGACTGGTTGCCCACGCCCAGGCGGGCGGCGTTCATCATCACGAACATGGCTGCCAGGCCCTTGTTGGGCTCGCCCACCAGGGTGCCCGTGGCGCCGTCGATGGCGATCTGCGCCGTGGCGTTGCCGTGGATGCCCATCTTGTGCTCCAGGCCGGTGCAGAAGATCGGGTTGCGCTCGCCCAGCGAGCCGTCGGCGTTCACCTTGAACTTGGGCACCACGAACAGGCTGATGCCCTTGCTGCCCTTGGGCGCGTCGGGCAGGCGGGCCAGCACCAGGTGCACGATGTTCTCGGTGAAGTCGTGCTCGCCGGCGCTGATGAAGATCTTGTTGCCGGTGAGCTTGTAGGTGCCGTCGCCCTGGGGCTCGGCTTTGGTGCGCAGCATGCCCAGATCGGTGCCGCAGTGCGGCTCCGTCAGGCACATGGTGCCGGTCCACTCGCCGCTGACCAGCTTGGGCAGGTAGGTCTTCTTCTGCTCGTCGGTGCCGTGCGCCAGCAGCGCCTCGTAGGCGCCGTGCGACAGGCCGGGGTACATGGTCCAGGCCTGATTGGCGCTGTTGAGCATTTCGTACAGGCACTGGTTCACCGTGTGCGGGAGGCCCTGGCCGCCGTACTCCGGGTCGCACGACAGCGCCGGCCAGCCGCCTTCCACGTATTGGCGGTAGGCCTCCTTGAAGCCCTTCGGCGGCGTGACCTCGTGCGTCGCGGTGTCGAGCTTGCAGCCCTCGGTGTCACCGCTGATGTTCAGCGGGAAGGCCACGCCGGCGGCGAACTTGCCAGCCTCTTCCAGCACGGCATTGATGGTGTCCGCGTCCACCTCGGCATGCGCCGGCATGGCCTTGAACTCGTCGGTGACCTTGAACACTTCATGCAGAACGAATTGCATGTCGCGCAGCGGGGGCGTGTAGATGGGCATGCTGGTGGCTCCTGGAAAAAATCGGTGTTGAAACGAAAAGGGTGAAGAAGAAGGCTCAGGCCGCGTAGCGGGCCAGGATGTTGTCGAAACCGGTGGTGGCGCGGCCGATGGAGCCGGGCGTCTTCAGAAAGCGCGCCTCGTAGTGCAGCGCCAGGATCAGGCCGTGGATCTCGAACAGCATCTGCTCCTCGTCCACACCGGCCTGCAGCTGGCCGCATTCCTTGCACTGCTGGATGGCGCGCTTCATGGCCGCCATCCAGGTCAGCACCGAGCCGGCGAGCGCGTCGCGCACGGGGCCCTCGCGGTCGTCGAACTCGACGGCGCCACTGATGTAGATGCAGCCCGAGTCGATCTCCATGGAGGTGCGCTGCATCCAGTTGGCGAACAGGGCGCGCAGGCGCGGCAGACCGCGCTCCTCGGCCATGGCCGGGTAGAACACCTCCTGCTCGAAGCGCTGGTGGTATTCGCGTACCACGGAGATCTGCAGTTCCTCGCGCGAGCCGAAGTGGGCGAACACACCAGACTTGCTCATGCCCGTCACGTCGGCCAGCGCACCGATGGACAGGCCCTCCAGTCCGATGTGCGTGGCCAGGCCCAGGGCCGCGTCGATGATCGCAGCCTTGGTCTGCTGACCCTTGTGCAGCGCGCGGCCGTCGCGCCGCGACGCGCGGGCGGCCGGCTTGGCAGCCGAGGGGGAGGTGGAAGGCGAGGAGGCGGGCATGGAAAAAACAAAACGAACGATCGTGCTATTTTGCACAAAAGCCGCCTCCCTGACCAGCCGGCATGCCCTGCCGGCAGATCTTTAGGGGTAAACCCCTAAAACCCGGCCGACGCTCAGGCCAGCAGCGCCAGCGTCGCCTCCAGCTGCTCGGTGGGCTGGCGCTTGAAGCCGGTGCGCGCATAGCGCTGCAGGCGCCCGCGCAGCAAGTCCACCATCAGGGCAGCTCGCACCTGGGCGGCGGCCGTGGGCGCGGCATCGCCGCCCACCTGCAGTGCGCCGCGCAGGCACTGGCGCAGGCTGGCCTCCAGCTTGTCGAAGAACAGGTTCATGCGCTGCTGCAGCCGCTCGTGCTCCAGCACCAGGGCGTCGCCCACCATCACCCGCACCATGCCGGGGTTGCGCTCGCCGAATTGCAGCACCATGGCCACGATGCGCGCGGCACGGCGCGCGCCGTCCTCGGCCCCCTGCCCCTCCTCCAGCGCGGCGATCTGGCGCACCAGGGTGAAGACGCTGGTCTCGATGAAATCGATCAGCCCCTCGAACATCTGCGCCTTGCTGGCGAAGTGGCGGTACAGCGCCGCCTCGCTGAAGCCCAGCTGGCGCGCCAGCGCGGCGGTGGTAATGCGCTCGGCGCCGGGCTGCTCCAGCATGGCGGCCAGGGTCTGCAGGATCTGCTCGCGCCGCTCGCCGGGGCGCGGGCGGCGGCGCGGCTGCTCGGCGGCGCCGGGGGTTGCGTCGGGGGCGAGGGTCTGCGTATCGGACATGAAGAGCGTCGTCAGGGGCCGGCGCGGCCCGTTGCTACCAAAGGCAAAGCTGCCAGCGCTTGACTGGCGGGCGCTGTAGCCACTTTTGCCTATGAAATGGCGGCGCGCCGCGGGGCGCCGCCGGGGGCGTGAAGGCAGCCGTTACTGGCTGCGGATCATGGTGCCGTAGGCCTGGTCGGTCAGGATTTCCAACAGCATGGAGTGCGGCACGCGGCCATCGACGATGTGCACGGCGTTCACGCCCGCCTTGGCGGCGTCGATGGCGCCAGCCAGCTTGGGCAGCATGCCGCCGGAGATGGTGCCGTCGGCGATCAGGTCGTCGATCTGCTGGGGGGTGAGCTCGGGCAGCAGCTGGCCGGCCTTGTCCAGCACGCCGGGGATGTTGGTCAGCATCACCAGCTTTTCCGCCTGCAGCACGGTGGCCAGGCGGCTGGCCACCACATCGGCGTTGATGTTGTAGCTCTCGTTGTCCTCGCCAAAGCCGATGGGACTGACCACGGGGATGAAGGCATCGTCCTGCAGCGCCTTGACCACGCTGGGATCGATGGCCACGATGTCACCGACCTGCCCCACGTCGTGCTCGACGGCCGGGTCCTTGTGGTCCAGCATGCGCAGCTTGCGCGCACGGATCATGCCGCCGTCGCGCCCGGTCAGGCCCACGGCCTTGCCGCCGGCCTGGTTGATCAGGCCCACGATGTCCTGCTGCACCTCGCCGGCCAGCACCCATTCCACAACTTCCATGGTCTCGGCGTCGGTCACGCGCATGCCCTGCACGAACTCGCCCTTCTTGCCCAGGCGCTTCAAGGCCTGTTCGATCTGCGGCCCACCGCCGTGCACCACCACCGGGTTCATGCCGACCAGCTTGAGCAGCACCACGTCCTCGGCGAAGTCCTGCTGCAGCGCCGGATCGGTCATGGCATTGCCGCCATACTTGATGACCATGGTCTTGCCATGAAACTGGCGGATGTAGGGCAGCGCCTGGGCGAGGATCTCGGCCTTGTCGCGCGGGGCTATGGATTGCAGGTCGGTCATGGCGGAGCGGGTCGGTTGCAAGTGGAAACGGAAGGCAAATTGTGCCCCATCCCACCGGCCGCGCTGGCCGGCTTCAGAACCGCATCCAGGGCGGCACCTTGAAGCGCACGATGCCCAGGTAGGCCGTGACGTAGGCCACGCCGAACAGCGCGCAAAACACCATCAGCACCGGCGTGTTGCGCCAAAACAGCACCGCCGGCACCACGGTGAGCAGCGTGAACGCCCACAGGTAGGGGGCGGTGCGGTTGTTGCGCTTGAGCACGCGGCGCGCCTCGTCCTCGTGGAACACGCCGCGCACGATGCGCCGGTAGATCAGCTGGTGAAAGTGCAGCGCGTCCGCCATACCGGGCGAGTCGCCCCGCGCCAGCTTGCGGTAGATGGAAAACAGGGTCTCGGCCACCGGGTAGATCAGCAGCAGCATCGGGAACCAGGGCGACACATCCTGGTTGCGCTGCACCAGCGACAGGCTGGCCAGGGCGATCGTCACGCCCCAGATGTAGGCCCCGCCGTCGCCGGCGAACAGCATCCCGCGCGGATAGTTCCAAACCAGGAAGCCGCCAGTGGCCGCCGCCACGCACACCAGCAGCGCGGCCAGGCTGCGGTCGCCCACCTGCAGGCACACGTGCGCCAGCGCCAGGCAGACGATGAGCGCCACCATGCCGGCCAGGCCGTTGTAGCCGTCGATGATGTTGAAAGCGTGCGGCAGCCCGGCAATAGCCAGCAGCACGATGGCGGCGCCCAGCCAGGGCACGGCCTGCAGCAGCGCGTCCAGCGACGCTACTCCCAACCGGGGCACGCTCAGATTCAGCAGTCCGATGGCCAGGGCCCCCGAGCCCAGCGTCAGCAGCAGCCGGTAGCGGACCGACAGGCGCTGGGTCATGTCCTCGGCAATGCCACCCAGGGCAGCCGGCAGCAGCGCCGCCACCCAGCCGTATACCCACGGACCCAGGCGCAGCGAGCCCGGGTCTCCCGCACGCGTGGTTTCCCACACGCCCAGCAGCCAGCTCGCCAGCACACCCGCCAGCAGTGCAGCGCCGCCCAAGCGCGGCACCTCGCCCACGTGAAAGCGCTGGGGCATGCCTTCGCCATAGGCGGCCGAGCGTCCGCCCAACCAGCGGATGATGACGCCCGCGCACAGCGCAGCGACAGCAAAGGCAACCAGGGACAGCCAGATCATGGGGCGCCGATCCTATCTGCTGTCTGCGTATCCAGTGGCAACAAAGTGCGGGCGCGCCGATACACGGGCGAGCACCACAGGCGCAGCAGGCTGCTCAGGTGCCAGGCCAGGTGGGCCAGGCTGCGGCGGCTGGCCCGCTGCCCGGCGTGCACCACCGCGACCGGCGCCCGCTCCAGGCGCCAGCCGGCCAGGCGCAGGCGCAGGCTCAGATCCACGTCCTCGCAATACATGTAGTAGCGCTCGTCGAACCCGCCCAGCCCCTGCCAGGCCGCGCGCGGCAGCACCAGGCAGGCGGCGTTCACCCAGTCCACGCGGACATCGGCGCGGCCCAGCGCACGCCGGCGCCACAGCGCCGCGGGCGTGGGCAGGGCGCGCTCGCTATCCTGCACCCGGCCCTGGCCGTCCACCTGCACGGGGTAAGCGCAGCCGACGCCCGGCCGGCATGCCACGGCCATCAGCACAGCCATGGCATCACCCGCCTGAGATTGCAGCCGCACATCGGGGTTGAGCACGCACACGAAGGCCTCGTCCGCACCCGCCAGCGCCCGGTTGTGGTTGGCGCCAAAACCCAGCGGCCGCGCGTTGCGGCGCAGCTGCAGGGCAAACGGCCAGGGCTGGTCTTCAGGGAAAGGCAGCGATTCGCCCGACTGGTTCAGCGTCAGCACCACCCGCGTGACGCTGCCGGCGCACAGCGCGGCCAGGTCTTGCAGCAGCGCACGCACGGCCGCGCCGTGGCCATGGCTGACCACGGACACCACCAGGCCGCCATCGCTGAAGGAAACTGCTTGCATCAACCCGCCATTGTCGCAGCGGCGCCGGGCCCGGCCGCCCGCCGATAATTCCGGGATGACACAGAACATCGAGGACCTGCACGTCTACCTGCGCAACATCCGGCCCGGCGAGCGCACCTCGCTATCGGTGCTGGCCGAGCTGATCGCCCCCGGCGCCACTGTGCTGGACCTGGGCTGCGGCAGCGGCGCCCTGGGCCAGTACCTGCAGGAAACGCGCGGCTGCACCAGCGACGGCCTGACCTGGAGCGAGGCCGAGGCGCAGCACGCCCGCCCGCACTACCGCCAGGTGGTGGTGGCCGACCTGGAGGCCTGCGACCTGCTGGCCACCTTCCCCGCACAGCACTATGACTGCATCGTCTGCGCCGACGTGCTGGAGCATCTGCGCGCGCCCGAGCGCGTGCTGGCCGCCTGCCGCGAGCTGCTCAAGCCCGGCAGCGGCCGGCTGCTGGTGTCGGTGCCCAACGCGGGCTATGCCGGCCTAGTGGCCGAGCTGCTGCAAGGCGAATTCCGCTACCGCGAGGAGGGACTGCTGGACCGCACCCACCTGCGCTTTTTCACGCGCCGCTCGCTGGCGCGCTTCCTGGGCGAGCAGCGCTGGGCCGTGCAGTCGCTGGAGACCATTCGCCGCGAGCTGCCCGAGTCGGAATTCAAGGCTCGCTTCGACGAGCTGCCCCCGGCCGTGGCCCGCTACCTGCTGGCCGCCCCCGATGCGCTGGCCTACCAGTTCATCGGCGTGGCCCAGCCCGTGGCCCAAGCCATCGCGCACGGCCAGGAAGGCGCGCCCGACACCGAGCCCGCCCAGGCCCTGTTCACCGCGCAGCTGTACGTTGCGCGCGGCCAGGGCTACACGGAAGACGGCAAGCGCACTGCCACAGGCGCCATGGGCCGCGAGCGCCAGACGCTGCGCTTCGAGTTGCCCATGGGCGATGCCGCCATCACCGCCATTCGCCTGGACCCGGCCGACCGCCCCGGCTTCGTGCACCTGCACGCGCTGCGCCTGCTGGACGGTGCCGGCCAGCCGCTCTGGCAGTGGGCCGCGCTGGACGCCGGCCGCTCCCTGCTGGCCGCCACGCCCCACCAGCAGATCGTCTGGCATGCCCCGGCGGCCTCACCCACGATGCTGCTGCTCACCGGGGATGATCCGTGGTTCGAACTGCCCGCCCCCGCGCAGCAGCTGGCGCAGGCCACGGTGCTGGAGGTGGATATCGGCTGGCCCATGTCGGCCGACTACCTGGCGCTGTCGTCGGCCGTCTTGCCGCTGCAGGACCATATAGGCCAGCTGGCGCAGCGCGATGCCCAGCAGCAGGACCAGCTGGGCCAGCTGTCGCACACGCTGCAGCAAGTGCAGGCAGCCAATGCGCAGCTGCACAGGCAAAGCGCCAGCTTCCAGGACGAATCGGCGCAATTGCAGCGAGACACCACGCGGCTGCAGCACGAGCTGACGCGCCTGCAGGGCGACTACGGCCAACTCGCCGCCCACCTCAAGACCATCGAGAACTCCACCGTATTCCGCGCCACCCGCCCGCTGGTGCATGCCAAGATGACCCTCGACCGCCTGCTGGGCCGCACTCCCAAGCACCTGCGCGCCGCCGCTCGGCCTGCCCCCCAGCCCATGCAGCCGCCCGGCCACCCGGTGGACATCATCGTTCCCGTGTACCGCGGCCTGGATGACACGCGCCTGTGCATCGAATCCGTGTTGGCCGCACCGGTGCAGTCGCCCTGGCGCCTCATCGTCATCAACGATTGCAGCCCCGAGCCCGAGGTCACCGCCTGGCTGCGCCAGCGCGCCGCCCAGGATGACCGGATCACCCTGCTGGAGAACGAAGAAAACCTCGGCTTCGTCGGCACCGTCAATCGCGGCATGGCGCTGTCGCCGGCCAACGACGTGCTGCTGCTCAACAGCGACACCGAAGTGGCCAACGACTGGCTGGACCGCATCCGCGCCGCCGCCTACGGCGACGCGCGCGTGGCCAGCGTCACGCCCTTGTCCACCAACGCCACCATCTGCAGTTACCCGCGCTTTTGTGAAGACAACCCCCTGCCCCCGGGCTGGGACACGGCGCGCCTGGATGCACTGGCCGCACGCACCAACCCCGGCGCCGTGGTGGACGTGCCCACCGGCGTGGGCTTTTGCATGTACATCCGCCGCGACTGCCTGGATGCCGTCGGCCTGTTCGACACGGAGAATTTCGGCAAGGGCTACGGTGAGGAAAACGACTTCTGCCAGCGCGCCGCCAAGGCCGGCTGGCGCAACCTGCACCTGCTGGACACCTTCGTGCTGCACACCGGCGGCGTGAGCTTCGGCGACAGCAAGAGCCCGCGCGAGCGCGCCGCCATGGACACCCTGGCCCGCCTGCACCCCGGCTATGCCCGTGACGTGCACGCCTTCGTGCAGGAAGACCCCGCCCGTCCCTATCGCCTGGCCCTGGACGCGGCCCGCATCCAGAGCGAAGGCCCACCCGTGGTGCTGGCCGTGCTGCACGACCGCGCTGGCGGCACCGTGCGCCATGTACGGGAGCTGGCGGCCCACCTGCGGGGCCGGGCGCAGTTCCTGACCCTGTCGCCCGCACCGGGCGGCAGCGTCATCCTGCGCCTGGCCGGCGAGAACGAAGGCTTCGAGCTGTCCTTCCGCCTGGCCGACCAGTGGGACGACCTGCTGGCCGTGCTGCGCGCCCTGGGCGTGTGCCACGTGCACTACCACCACCTACTGGGCCACGGCCAGCAGGTGCGCGAAATGCCTGCGCTGCTGGACGTGCCCTACGACTTCACCGCGCACGACTACTTCAGTTATTGCACCCACATCACGCTGACCGGCAGCGACGGCCGCTACGCCGGCGAACCCGCGCCCGGCCAGTGCGCCTGCTGCACCCCCACCATGCCCGCGCCGCAGTTGCTGCCCGGCGTGGCCAGCGTGGCCGAATGGCGCGGCGCCAACGCCCGCCTGCTGGCCGGCGCGCGCCAGGTGCTGGCCCCCAGCCACGACGCCGCGCGCCGCATCGCCGCCTTCGCCCCGGCCGCCCGCGTGCGCGCCGTGCCGCACACCGACATCGCGCCGGGTGCTGCCCTGCCCATACCCGCCCCGCAGCCGCTGCAGGGCAGCCGCCCGCTCAAGGTCGCCGTGATCGGCGCCCTAAGCGCCATCAAGGGCGCCGACGTGCTGGAGGCCGCGGCGCTGGAAGCCGCCCGCCAGGGCGCGCCGGTGGAATTCCACCTGCTCGGCTACAGCTACCGCCACCTACGCACCCAGCCGCGCGCGCGACTGACCACCTATGGCGAGTACCGGGAGGAAGACCTGCCCGGCTTGCTGCAGTGGCTGCAGCCGGACATCGTCTGGTTCCCGGCCCAGTGGCCCGAAACCTACAGCTACACCCTGAGCGCCGCCCTGCAGGCCGGCCTGCCCGTGGCCGTGCCGGACATCGGGGCCTTCGCCGAGCGCGTCGCCGGTCGGGCCTGGAGCTGGATCTGCCCCTGGGGGCAGGACGGCAAGGGCTGGGTGGCATTCTTCACGCAGCTGCGTGCGGAACACTTCGCCACGTCCACCCCGCCTGCCCTGGCGCAAACAGCCTTGGCCATGGAGGATGGCGATGACTGGAGCTACGCACATGACTACCTGGCCGGCGCGCCTGCTCACGCACAGCCGCCTCAGGCAACCCCTCTGGACGCCGCCGCGCTCTCGCAATACCTGCCCGATCCCACGCCCGCCGAGGCGGCCCGGACCGGCGCGGTAACGGCTCTGGCCTGGCTGCGCTCGCTGCCGCTGCTGCGCACGGTGGCACGTAGCATTCCGCCGCACGTGCAGCGGCGGGTGAAGAACTGGCTACAGCAGTAAGCTATCAATATGAGAGCTGCCAGCGCTTGCCGATAGTAGGGTTCAAAGACATTTAAACCCCAAATCCAAAACCGGCAAGCGCTGGACGCTATCTTTTTTACCCTAGTACCGGGTATGGGCCTGTGATCGTTGGCCGCCTGAAATCACCCGGAATAGCGTCCAGCTAGTGCCGTCTGTCCTTTCCAGCCGCAAGGATGCATTGCCCTCGAGCAGTACTGCGTCCTGCACGTTGGCGAGCACGAAGTCCGCCTTCACCCTGGCGAAATCGAAGCGTGCCGGCTGCACTCCGAGCGTCACCGCATCCATGCGCGGACTGCTGATCCTGAAATCGCTATCGACCATCGCCGGCTCGAGCTTTATCTGCATGAACTGGTAGCGGTTGTAGACCTGATCCAGCCTGCCCTCGGGATCAAGGTCGCGCCAGAACCTGAGCGGAGGGTCATAGAAAAAGCTGTTGACCACACCCACGCCGACGACTGGCAAGGCGCCCACCCACAAATCTTCGTTCACCACGGCAACATGCCTAGGTGCGCCGCTGTCTGGGCGCTTCAGCACCGAGCTCAGTTCCGGTACCAGCTGTACATGCCGCGGAGCCTGCTGCAACGGGTTGAAAGGAAGGCTCACCGCGAGCGTCCACACTGCACTGATCGCCACCGCATTCCATACCTGCCCCCGCACCAACAAATAGGCAAGCCACCCAGCTCCGGACAGAGCCAAAGCCAGCACTGCCGGGTTCAGCCAGTCTTGCATGGGCACAGGCATCATCGACAGGCAGTGCCAGTTGAACCATGCAAAGCCAATAGCGGTTCCCGCTGCAGCTCCTTGTAATGCCGCCGCTCTGGTGCGAGAGCCCTCGGCCCACTGCCTTAGCGCCGGCGCACCCTGAAGGAAATACCCGAGCAAGAACACCTGGACGAGGACCAGCACCACATCGAGCCGGAAGGCGGGAACCTTGCCCCATAGCGTCGCGCGCGCCAGCCAAGCTGGAATACCGAGGAACATGTGCACCAACACAAACGCCGTGAACAACCACAGCACCACCACCAGCGCTTCCAGGGAACGCCGGATGAAGAGATGCAGCAGTGTCATCACTGCCAACGGAGCCAGCAGGTAGAGGCTGCCCGCCGCATCGCTGGGAATGGACCACTGCGAGGTTTCGTACAACGTCACCAGATTGGCCAGGCCTTTCGACAAGTGCCAGGGCTCGACGTACCCGCCCAGTTCCATTGAGCGCTGCCCCGGGTACACCGTCTGGCTTAGCGCGCGAATGGCCCCCTGGGCATCACTCCACCAAGTCGCCAGCAACACACCGCCCAACAAAACGGCAAGCAATGCACCAAGCGTCTGCGCCACTCCCCAGTGCCAAAACGAACGCATTTGCCACCATCGGGCCAGCATGAGCAACGCCATCAGGTAGGCCAACGGAATCTGCCAACCCGGGTAGAGCACGAGCACAAATCCGGCCGCAGCCCAGCCCAACGCCAATCCCCATAACGCTGCACCGAGCTTGCGCTCCGCGAGGAGCATGCGCTCGGCAGCCCACGCTGCAAGGACCGGGAAAAAGCTCGCATACGCGGGCCAGCCCGACCATCCTACGGAGTAGGCAGAGCCCGGAACCAGCATCGCCAGCACGGCCGCCTGCCGCCAGTCCAGCGCGAACCAGCAGCGCAGCACGGCCCACACCGCAAAAAAGCAGGCAAAGAAGGGAAACCACCAATGCCACGCCAACGCACGCCTCAAGTCGAGCGCCAAGAAGCCCCAGCTCGCTGGTTTGGCGATGGCTTCCAGCCCCAGCGTAGGGGCACCGCTCATGCCCACTACGTTCATATTCTGGCCATACACCCCGTGCAGCGGATTGACCGACGAAAGCCGGTTCGGCTCGGCCGCCTGGCTCATTGCCAAAGGCGTGACGATCAGCCATTCATCGCGCCGGACTTCCTGCGCCTTGCCAATGAAACTCGCGCCGTCATGCTGCAATATCTTTGCTTGGTCGAGCAGCAGAGAAAACGAAGAGCCGCTCCAACCCCCCGCCACCAGCAACGCGAAAGAGGTCAGCACCACTGTCAAAAATCCCCGCGCCCCCCAGCCACCTTCACGCCACGCAAACGAGAGCAGCAGATACCCCACAGGCAATGCGGCCGACAACGCCAGCGCAAGTTGTGCATACATCGAGGGTCTAGGCCTGCCTACGGGAACCTGCACCACGCTTGCTTGTTTGCCAATACCCAGGTCAAACTGCCGCCCATCGCCATTGGTGACTTGTACGCGCAACGAGAACTCACCAGACGAAAAATCCTGCGGCAAGCGCACTGGCAAATGGAATCCGCTGCTAAGCCATAGTGGCTGCCCCGTGGCCTCGACCACATCAGGACGGTTGGTCAGGAAACCGAGGCGACCTCGATAGACACGCTTGTCTCCCAGCCAGATCTCGGCCAGAGAGACATAGACGCTCGGGTTGTATGCAGCGGCCCAGCCCTGCAAGGTCAGGACACCGTCACGCACCTCAGCCTTGTCCACAAAGCCCTTACCTGCCGCTTGCGTGGGTGTTCCCGCGGGCGTCTTGGGCTGTGCCCGCGCGTCGCGTGCGTGGCTGGGCACGGGCCACGCCATAGCGGCAAGCCACAGGAGCAACGCCAGCACTGCCATACCGATGCGGACCAGCTGCAAGACCGTCCCCGGCGCCAGAGGCAGACAATACCTTGGCCGCATGATGGGCAAGGCCAAGCTATCGATAGCCTGGCATCACACGGTAGCGCAACTGCTGCATGACCCTGCGGCGCAGCATCTGCATACCGCTGAGCGGCGGCTGGCGAAACACGCCCACGGTATCCCCCCATGCGGCGCTGTCCTCCGACAGGTGAGGCTCCCAATCGGTGCTGACCTGCAGCAGCTCGAGCGATGCGTACTTGGCCAATGCACGATAGCCGTCGGGATAGAAACGCCAGCAGTCCTGAGGATAGCGATGTTCGGGGCCGCGTGATGGCGCAATCAGGAAGATGTATCCGCCTGGCTTGAGCACGCGCACCATTTCGAGCCATGAGCACCAGAAAAACTCTATGTGCTCAAACGCTTGCCCGGAGACGATCACGTCTACCGAGTGGCTGTCGAACGGCAAGCGGTACGGCGACTGCAGCACCACGTCCACGTTTGGCCCCGCCGCCAGGTCCACGCCTGTGTACTCCCACGCCGGGTGCAAGAAAAACTGCTTGTAGCTGCCGTTAACGTCGAAGCTGCCGATGTCAAGGATCTTCAGCGGCCGGTTCGTGCTGGTGCCGAGGTATTTATGAACCAACCCCTGCACGTGGGCCAGTGAACTCTTGTGCATGTGCGCTCCTGTTTACGGGCGCTCGACCACGAACGCGTCCTGGTGGTGCCAGAAGTGCTGCGGCGAGAACTGCCGCAGCCGCGCTCCGGGCAGGTGCTCGGCGATGCGGGCACGGACGTAGGCTTCGGAGGTGAACGTGGTGCCATACTCCTGAGCGTCGATGGCCGTGGACTCGCTCGACGGAGTGAAGAAATAGCCATCCGCGTCCAGCGACACATCCTGCTTGCGCACCGCTGCTTCACCATGCGTAGTGAAAACGAGTACGCCGCCGGGTGTCACCATGTCGTAGATGCGGCGCAGCCAGCGCGACCATGTAGAAGCTGGCAAATGGCTGAAGAGAGACAACACGAACACCACGTCGTGTTGCTTGTCCCAGCGCACGTCCTCCGGCACCGCTGCCGATACGAAGCCTTCCACGCCGAAAGCCACGCGGGCGAAGTCCACCGAATCCGCGACCACATCCGAGACTACGACACGCTCGGCGCCGAGCGCCTTGACCAAGTGCCGTGTGAAACGCCCGTGGCCGCTCGCAAATTCCAGAAAGCTGCGTGTGTGCAGCAACGGATGACCCGCCTGCTCCAACAACAGCACCAGTTCGGCCATCGTGCGCCAGCCGTCGGCCAAGTAGTCGCGGATGGGATTCAGGCTTGATGGATGCGCGGCGAAGAAGCGGTAGATGTCGTCGGCCTGCGAAATCTCGCAGGGGCACCCCATCCACTGGCCATACGATAGTGCCGGGAAGCTCTGCTCGATCAGGTTGTGCGCCTGCAGCCGGGTTTCGGGAACGTCGCGCGCCTGCACCAGCAATTGCCCGGCGGCTTCCAGGTCGCCACCCGCCATCAGAGCCCGCGCCTGCGCGAGTGGATCGTGCGCAAGCACAGGTTTTTCTTGAGAAGACATCGATCCATCCATCGATCAAAGAGCACGAGGTCTCAGGACCACGTGTGCGGCAACCGCACCAGCCCTGGCATGAGGGTGGGCGAGACAAAGCGGAAATGCTGGTAATGCAGCCATGCATCGTAGAGCACGAGCCCGCTCTCATCGAAAAGGTAGGCGCTGACCACATACTCACCGCTGTGCAGTGGCAGGTCAGGGAAGGTGAGCACCGCACGCCACGTGCCATCGGGCAGCCGCTGAGGATAGGCGCCTTCTTCGTGCGTGGCCAGCGAGGTTATGCCCGTGCCCTGGGCCTGCTCAATCATGAAGCCCAGGTTCGGACACTCGTCGCCGCGCCCACGCGCTATGAATGTCACCACCAGATCAGCACCATCCAACAGGGCTGGCGTTCCGTCACCCAGACCAGCGATGGTCACCGAGACGAGGCAGGCACCCAGACCGTTGGGGTTCGCGGGCAGGCGCTTGCCGGATGGCGACGTAGCGGTTGGCTCGCCATGCACGGCAGCCGGCACACCTTCGGCGGCCACGGCGGCAGCTTTCGCCGCGCGTTCGGACGATCCGGCCTGCGAGCGCAGGCGGGAATGCATCTCGTAGGCGCCCATCACGGCCTCGGTAGGTCCCATTTCGGCGATCTGCCCGTCCTTGAGCCAGATCGCCTGGTCACACATGTGGCGGATATGGTAGGAGCTATGCGAACAGAACAGAATGGTGCAGCCAGCGTCGCGGAACGCCATGATGCGCTCCACGCACTTCTTCTGAAAGTGCTGGTCACCCACGGCCAGTGCCTCATCGATGATCAGCACGTCCGGCTGTACCGCCGTGACCAGCGCAAAGGCCAGGCGCACCGTCATGCCCGAAGAGTAGGTCTTGACGGGTCGGTCCAGCGCTTCGCCCAGTTCGGAAAAAGCCACGATCTCCGGCTCCAGCCGCGCCATCTCGTCGTGCCCGATGCCGATCAAGCTGCCGCCGAAATACAGATTGTCGCGCCCGCTGAAATCCGGATGGAAACCCGCACCCAGTTCCAGTATGGCCGTCACCCGCCCCACCCGCTCGACCGTGCCCGCGCTGGGTTGCAGGGTACCGGCCAGCAGCTTAAGCAGCGAACTCTTGCCGGCACCGTTGTCGCCGATCACGCCCACACATTGGCCGCGGCGCAATTCGAACGACACGTCGCGCAGCGCCCAATGGCTGCGGTGACGCGCGCGGCTGCTGAACAGGGCCTTGAAACGTTCGCGTGGCGAGGCGTAGAGGCGGTACTCCTTGCTGACCCCCTGCAGGCGCAGCACGACGGGCGTACCCGACCCGGAAATCGGCTGCGTCATAGCCAGTCCACCAGCTGATCTCGGCTGCGCCGCACCAGCACCGACAGCAGTAGCGCCAGCCCTACGATCCACAACGTCAGCACCCACCAGACTTGTACCGGGGGCCACGTGCCTTGCAACAGCGCCGTCTGCAGCCCCACCACCACAGGTGTCATTGGGTTGCACCACAAAACCCAGCGCCACGCAGCGGGAAAGAGCGTCATGGGAAACAGCACCGGAGACACGAAAATGCCAATGGACAGCAGAAACCCCACCAGTTGCACCACATCACGCAGCGCCGCTGCCATGATCGCCAGCACATAAGCCAGCAAAAAGGCCAGTACTGCCTGCAACACCAGCAGAGGCAACACGGACAGCACGGCAGGAGCGAAGCGATGGACGGGTGTGTAGGCCAATGCAAGCAGCAGCAGCAAAGGCCCATAGACCACCGTGCTGGCCAACACGGTGCGTGCCGGAAATAGCACGGGCGGCAGGGCATTCTTGTGCAGCAGCGCGCCCGCCTCGATCAGGCTGGAGGTGCCACGCCCCACGGCATCACAAAACGCCATCCAGGGCAGAGAGCCCACGATGAGGTAAGTGCCCACCCGGTTCGTCGGAGCGTGTTCACCCAGGCGCATGGCGAACACAACATCGAAAACCAGATAGTAGGCAGCGATCGTCAGCAACGGCTGCACATAAGCCCAGAACACGCCAGCGGCGGAGCCCTTGTAGCGGGCCACCACCTCGCGCAGGGTGAGCACCCAGGCGAGGCCACGCAGGCGGGCCAGATCGGTCAATTCAAGATAGAGGGAAGCCATCAGCGTCAGCCTGCCGAAAAGAACGCGGCGGGGAGCGGCATCGTGCCGTCCCCCGCCGCGCGCAGGAAGACCGTGATTATTACTGAAGCTTGTCCACGAAGGCCTTGATGGCTTCGTCGTTGTACTCGCTGCCCTGCAGCAGCTTGGCCACCTGGGCCGCCCGCCTTTCGCTCAGGATGCGGTTGCGGCCTTCCTGGCGCAACTCGTCGCGCACCTCTGCATACGGGCGCTTGCCGGCGGGCCGGCGCTCCACCAGCTGCACCAGGTGCCAGCCAAACTGCGTCTTGAAGGGGCCGCCCACCTCGCCCGGCTGCAGTGGCTGCAGTGCGGCATCGAATTCAGGCACCATGCGCCCCTCGCCAAAAAAGCCCAGATCCCCGCCCTTCTTGGCGGATCCCGGGTCCTGCGAATGCTCCTGTGCCACCGTCTCGAAACTGGCGCCTGCCTTGATGTCGGCCAGCAGCTTTTCGGCCTGGGCCTTAGCCTCGTCGCTGTCGCCTGCAATCAGGATATGGCGCGCACGCGTCTGCGCTGCTATCTCGAAACGCTTGGGCTCGGCGTTGTAGTGTTCCCGGGCATATGCTTCGAGTACGGCATCATCAGGCGCGTTGCTGGCGTCGGCCTGCAGCAAGCGCACCTCAGACAGCACACGCTCCTCGTTGACCTTGAGCAGTGCCCGCACCTCGGGTGTGGCGGCCAGGCCATTGGTCCGGGCCTCCTGCGCCAGCAGCCGGCGGGCCATGAGCATCTTCAGGGCTGCCTGCGCGCTCTCGGACCGGGCCAGCGCGGCTGCCCGGGCCTGGGGCGGAATGCGCTGCAGCTCAGCCGTCAAGTCGGCTTCGGTCACCTGCACCTTGCCCACCTGCATGAGCACCGCATCCTGCGCAGCAAAGGCGGAGCCGATGCAAAAGGCCAATGCGGCGGCCGCGCCCAGACATGTCAATCTCTTCATCACACGTTCCCAGTTCAAAAGCAAAAAAGCAGACCCTTACAAGGCCGAAAATAAAAAAGGCGGGGTAGAGACCCCGCCTTTTTATTTTAGGTCAGACCTGATTGCCAGGCTGCCTCGCCTAATCTCACAGAGGACTGTTCACCGGGCGGATGTAGCGGTGCGACCAACCGATGTTGTAGTTACCGGAGGTGCCGTCGCTCACTTGCGGGTTGTAAGCCGACACGAAGGCCTGGCCCAGCACCGGCAGGCCGTTGGCTGCCACTGCGCCCGGGGTATCCAGGCGCATCCAGCCGTCTTGGAAGCCCACGTCGATGTCCTTCACGGCCACGGTGCCGCTGATCACGCCGCTGACGGACGAGGCAGCGTTGTTGAAGCTAAGCACACTGACTTCACCACAGAACAGCACTGCCTCGCCAGGAACACCGGGGGAGATCACGACATCGTCTGCAGCTTGCGGCTTACGCTCTTCACGGTCCCACGGACCGGTGGAGATGTTACGCACGCACAGGCGGTCACCGACCAGCGTAGTGTTATCTGCAGTGAAATAGCCAATGTTACCAGGGTTGTACACAGCCACGGGCTTGACGCTAGCGTCGGAGCCTGCTGCGGGGTACTTCACGGCTGCCGCGTAACGGCGGGTAGGCATGGAGAACACCCAGTCGGTTGCAGCAGCAATGGCAGGATCAGTCCAGTACTCGTTAATCACGCTGGTGGCAGCCAATGCACGGCTCAACGCCGTAGCTTGCGCGGCAGGAGTACCCGCAACATACGGTGTGGACATGTCAGGCAGGTCATACAGTGCGGGCGCCACTGCGGCAGGCACCGTAGTTGTGACTCCACCACTGGTGACCGAAGTCGTATTCAGCAGCGGGTCGGCAGTGAACTGCGCCGCCAAGCCAGCAGCGCTGACCTGGGACTGCGGGAAGTACACGTACTTGGCAGCCACAGGATTGTTATCCGCGTTCACTGCTTCGATGCCGGTTGCCGTACCGCTCCAGGCGACAGCCTTGGGCACGTTGATCAGCGTCCAGTTCGCTGCCAGACCCGTGGTGGGGCGCGCCAGGCCGAGAGCCGCCAGACCACCTGCGTCGGTATTAGTATTGAGGTCAGTCCAAGCGGTGTTGGCGACACCATTGGCCGTGACATTCGCGCAAGGCGCCACGCCATTGACGTGCTTGATCAGCGGATACACGCCGGTGTTCGTGGTGACAGGCGGAATGTCTGCCATATTGAAGATCTCAATATAGCCTTCGCGCGTTTGGTTGGCCTTCTCTTCAGCGCTGAGCTTGGGATTCAGGCGCGAAGTGATGAAGGGCGTGCTGTTAATGGTTTCCTTGGCAGGCTTGGTGCAGCTCGCATCGTTGGTAACGAGGCGCGACACGCCTTGCGCGTTTTGGCTGACTTCGGCCGTCCATACGTCGCCAGGCGACAGGAACACTTGGAAGTCAAAAATATCGTCGGAGTTGGCGGCGCCACGGAAGCGCACCTTCACAGCCTTCCCGTTGACGGTGTCGGTGTTGATCACCGACAGCAGCGTGGCGTTGGCAGCTTGCGTGGAGAAGTAAGGCACCACCAGCATGTGGCCCGTGCCCGAATTGCCGACGATCAGCTTAGTAGCAGCAGCCGCAGGGTCATTATCTGCGACAGTCATTGCAGACGCGCCACCAGCAAAGCCGGCAACCATAGCGGCAATGCTCAGGGCGAGAACATTCTTTTTCATAAGTACTCCAGTTGAAAAGTCGTTTGGCGCAACTAAAGGGAGGGGGTTGTTTACGCCGGGAAATCCTAGCATGGTGCCTACGTTTTCTTGCATCGATTTGGCAGCCATGAGGGGAATGTTGGTCAAGTACAACAAATTTTGCCTATACAACATCCTCCATCAGTCGCGCCAAATCAACCTCAGCATGCGTGCCATTGCAGGTCTTGCCGTCAAATTTTTTCAAACAACCACCACTGGCCGTCTTCCAACAGCCAAGTCTCGTCGTAGTGCGTGTTGATGGTATCGCCAAACTTGCGGCCCATGAAGGGCTTGGCCTCGATACGCACCTTGGCCAGGCACTTGGTTGCTTCAGGGCAACGCACGTCCACCACCTCGGCGCCAGTCCACTTGACAGCGGTGCCTCGCCGCTTGCGGTAGCTCTCCAGATCATGCACGGCACGGTAGCCGGGGGTCAGGTAAGCATAGGCATTGGTCATGTCGGATTTGAGCAGCGCGGCCCATCGCGCGTTGGCTCGGGCCTTCACGGCCTCCTCGGGCGCTTGCGGCCCCAGGGCCGCGCAGCCGGCCACCAGGGCCACGGCTGCCACGGCCAGTGCGGAGCGCAGGGAGAAAGCAGACATCGTCGTCGACTCCTTGATGGAAAAAAGAAAAAGAAAGCCCGCCGCCCTCACTCACTGTGCAGGCAGCGGCTGCAGCACGGCGGGTGCGGCAGCCGGGGCAGGCATGCTGCGGGGCGCGCCCTGCAGGCTCTCAAGACCCCGCAAGCGGTCGCGCAGTTCCTCGCTGACTTCGCGGATCTCAGGATCGGTGCGCACCACCTTCGGCGTGATGACCACCAGCAGCTCGGTGCGTGCGCCGCCGTTGGTGTTGGTGCCGAAGAGGTTGCCCACCAGGGGCAGATCCTGCAGCACGGGCACGCCGCTCTTGCCAGCGCTCTGGCTGTCCTTTATCAGGCCGCCGAGCACGATGGATTCGCCCGAGCGCACGGCCACCTTGCTGCTGATCTGGCGCTGCAGGAAGATGGGCTGATTGTTGCCATTGCCGCTTGGGTTGTCCGCAGCATCGGTCACGATCTGGTCGATCTGCATCGTGACCAGATTGCCGGCATTCACCGAGGGAGTGACCGCCAGGTTCACGCCCGTATCGCGGTACTGCACCGTACTGGTGGTAATGAGGGATGTTTCTCCGGTGATGGTGCTGCTTTGCACCGGCACCTGGTTGCCCACGACCATCATGGCCAGGTGGTTGTCCAGCACCATGAGAGAGGGGTTGGAGATCATCTTGACCTTGGTCTTGGTGGCCAGCGCGGACAAGGCCACCCGGATCTGACCGGCGGAATTGACCAGCGAGTAGGTAAAACCCTTGCCCATGGCGTCACTCAAACTACCCGTGTTCGGCCTGATGCCGCCTGCACCAATCTGCCCAGCCCCCTGGTAGTCGCTGCCCGCGCTGCCGCTGAAGGCCCACTGCAGGCCATAGTTCAGGTCATCGTTGAGGGTCACTTCGACGATGGACGCCTCGATGAGCACCTGCGTGGGCGGCAGGTCAAGCCGCTTGAGGGTGGATTCGATCTTGTCGAACTCGGCCTTGGTGGCCCATACGAGGATGGTGTTGTTCAGGTCGTCCGCCATGACCCGCACATTGCCAAGCTGCGCTGTCGCTGGCGGCTGGTTGGTGACTTGGTTAAGGCGGTTCTGCTGGGGGAAGGTGCTACCTGTGCGACCGAATCCCGAGCTCATGCCAGTGCCGAAACCAGAGCCATAGCCGCTGCCGAATCCGCCCCCGTAACCGCTGCCGAAGCCTGCCCCCATATTGCCAAAGCCCTGCCCCTGGCTGGCGCCCACCGCGCTGCCCAGCCCCGGGGCCACGCCCGTGGCAGCCGCCCCCGCGGGTGCCGTGCCGCCGAAGATGCCTCCGAGCACTCCGGCCAGGTGGCGGGCATTGCCGTTTTGCACACGGTAGATATAGAGCTGCGGCTCGGCCCCGCCGTCGCTGGGCTGGTCGAGCTTTTCGATCCAGCGGCGCGCCTCTTCCAGATAGGAGGCTCGCGGGGTGACCACCAAAATGCTGTTGAGCCGCTCCACGGGCAGGATGCGCAGGGCGCCGAACAGGGGATTGCTCTCGCTCAGCAGGGGGATTGCGGACGCAGACGCCCCCCCGGCTGCGGCCGCGCCGCCCGCCGTGGCACCAGCGCCCGGGGCGCTGGCCGCAGCGGCACGCGCAGCACCTGCGCCCCTACTTGCGGGCGAAGGGGCGCCGCCACTGACGAGCTGCAGAGCCGCCTCCACCTCCTTGACGCTGGCATGCTTGAGCGGGAAGAGGCCCACGGACATGCCCTTGAGCAGATCGACGTCGAAGGTGCGCACAAGATCCAGCCAACCTTCGGCCTGGTTGCGCGTGCCCACCAGCACGAGCAGGTTGCGCACGTTGTCCACGCGCACGATGGCGTCGCCTGGCGCCAGGGGGCGCAGGATGGTGGCCATCTCGTTGGCGCCGATGTACTGCAGCGGGACGATGACGGCACCATAGCCCGGGGGAAGCGGGTCCTTGCCGGCCTGCCGGATGTTGCTGGCCACGCTCTTGAGATTCTCCGGCTTGCCGACGTGGTACACACCGCGCGTGTCGCGCGCCATCGCCAGGCCGTTGGCCTGCAAGGCGCTTTCCAGCAGGGCCAGCCCGTCATCGGGCGAAATGGGGCCGCGCGTGGCCAGGGTGACGCTGCCTCCAAGGGGCTGGTGCAGCACATAGTCCACCTTGAGGACCTCGCGCATGAACACGTGCACCACGTCGACGATCGGCGCGTCTTCGAACTTGTAGGAACTAGCGGAACCCTGGACGGGCGGCACCGCCGTGGGTGCATTGAAGACGCGGTCGTTGCCGCGGATGATGCGCGGCTCTTCGCGCACTGGCGCCTGCGCAGGCGCTGCGTCCGCAGGGGGGCTGTCTGCACGGGACTGTTCAGGAGCGGCGACCGCGGCCGGCGCAGGGGCGATGGCAGGCTGCGCCTGCGCAGCACATGACAGCGCCAGGGCCCAGCCCAGCAGGATGTGTCGGTTCAGGACATTTGAATGGTTCATTGGCTTACGGTACGGGTCTTGCGCCAGCCTTGGCGCGTAGTTCGTTGCGTCGGCGCTGCAGTTCCCGCCGGCTTTCTTCCAGCTGCTGGCGGCGCTCTTCGGTCGTGCCGACCGCCGAGCCGCCCAACGGCGGTGGTGCGGGCGGCGTGGCGGCGGCAGTTGCCGCAGGTTGCTGGCCGCCGGCAGCCGCCTTGCCCGGAGCAGAGGGGCGCACGATGGCCAGCTGGATGACGCGCTCCTCGCCATCGCGGGTCAGCGTGGCTTCACGCTCCTGTACGGACTTGAGCGTCCAGCCCCCCAGGTTTTCATTGATGGCCACGCGGCGCACCTTGCCATCAATGCGCGCCAGCATGCCTCCAGGGCCGCCTTCGGTGGAATAGATGCCGTACAGATGAATATTGGCCAGCGGATCGGGGGCCGTCTTCGTCTGGGCCTCCTTGGGCGCTGGCGGCACGGGCCGGCGGCTGGGCGAAAACAGCGGGCGGTCGAGCGTGGCGACGAACAGCCCGGTGTCCATGGGTTTGGCCTCAGGCAGGGCCGCCGCTTCGCTGCCAAGTTCGGGTGCCACGGGCTGGGGTGGCTGCCAGGCCAGATTGCGCGGCTTGCCATCGGGGCCGATCCACAGCCACGCCAGCAGAGCCAGCAGCGCGATGTTGACCGCGATGAAAAGGCGTATTCCGTGCTGCGTCATACGGGCTTGGCGTGTAGTACGGAGAGATTGAGCTGCACCGCCAGGCGTTGCGGGCGGTCCGCGCGCTGTACGCCCACCACCTGGATGTTCATGCCGTCGATCAGGACTACCGGCGTCAGGCTTGGTATCACGGCCAGTGCGCTTTGCAGGTGGATCAGTTCGCCCTCGACCCGCACGGCGAGCGAAATACGCTCGAAACCCTTGTCCGTCTTGGTCGGCAGCACTTGGCTGCTGACCACGGTCAGGCCTGCCGCCCCGAGCACTGCACGCACGCGCTGCTGCGCATCATTGCCAGCCTGGGTGGCATCGACGCCGGCGGGGTAGACGTATTGCGCCAGGTGGCCTTGCGCAGTCGCAAGGCGCTCGTCGAGCTGCTGCGCCTGCTGCAACCCTGCCAGGCGGGCGTAGCGCGGGGCAATGCGCTCGAGCTCGCCCTGCGCCCACTGGTGCTTGCGCCAGACATAGCCCAAGCCCAATGCGATGGGCAACAGCACGAGGGCGGTGGTGGCCGCCACCCAGGCCCAGTCACGGCGTGTCAGCCGGCTCATGGCCTGGCCTCCGCGGCAGCCTGGTCAGCTGGCACCGCCGGGCCGTTGACCAGGGAAGAAGATTCGTCGATGGTGAATTCCACCTGGAAGGTTTCCTTGGTAGCCCCCGCAGGCCGGGTGGCGGCCGAGGGTGCGCGCACGCTCTTGAAGCCGGGCTGCGCGCTGAGCTTTTGCATCATGGCAGCCGTATCGGGCGTCTGGCCGGCAATGAGCACGCTGCTGCCCTCGATCTGCAAACGCTGCAGCACGGTCTCATCGCCCAGGACCTGTGTCAGGGTGTGCATGGTGCGCAGCGGGTTGAGGCGGTTGCCGACAAGGGCCTCCAATGCCTGAACTTGCTCATTGGCCGCCAGCAGCGCCTCCCGCTTGGCCACTTGCGGACGGGCCTGTTGCGCCAATTGGGCGGAAGCGGCCACGGCCTCCAGGGCGCGTTGGCGCAGCTGCAGTGTCGGCGTGAGGGCAATGGCTGTGGCCAGCGCCAGCGCCAGCAATACGAAGCAGCCCAGGACCAACCATCCGCGGCGTTCGGCGCGCAGGCGGCGCTCCTCGCCGAAGCCCTGCAATGGGAATGCGCCATCGGCTGCCTGTGCGCACCGCACCCAGACCTCCGGCTGATCCAGGCCGCCCGCATGCCGCGCCAGGTGCTGCGCGATGCTGCGCCGCGAAGCCAGGACCAGTTCGACGCGCTGGGGGCCGGTGCCCGCCGCGCCCATCACCGCCTGGCCCCAGACCAGATCGCTGGGAGCGAAAGGGCTGTTGCCCTGCGCTTCCAGCTCGACGGCGCGTACCAGTTGCTCAGGCGGAAGAGATGGCAGCGTGAGCTGCCGGCGCAGCAGGATGTCTTCCGGCAGTTCGACCGCCTGGAAGGCCACGCGGGCTCCTTCGACGCCGTCTCCCTGGCGGACGAACCGCCCCGCACCGTGCTGCTTCCACAAGCCTGCCCTGCCCTGCGTTTCATGCAGAAGGACGACAGGCCTGGGGCCCAGCCAGCCCAGGGCTGGCATGCGCAACACCTTGCGCCATGCCTGGCGGATCTCCTGCCACACAGCAGGCAAATCAAGGCCGAACAGCCTGAGTTCCGAGGAGGGGGATGGCATTTATTTACTGACCAGCAACCGCGGGGGGATCGAAAAAAGATTCCGCGTAAAAAACCCGCCATGGTAACCCGTCGCCGCTCCGGGAGCCGATGGCATAGCGGCGAATGACCCGAACGGTACCTCCGTCAGGCAGGGGCACCAATGCTGTGAGTTCCACGCTGTCGTTCGGGGCCGGGTCGAGCCAGGCAGTATTCAGGGCACTTTGATCGATGCCTACCTGGTTGGCATCGCGGGCGGCCACGATGCTGGCCACGGCGGCATCGTTGCCTGAAGCCAGCACACGCAGCACCTGTGCCGGAGCCGCCAGGGGATTGACCCGCCCCGAGCCCTGCGCGTCGGTGGTGACCAGGGGCGCGATGCGTGCGTAGAGAGGATAGTCCAGCCCGGGAAGGCGCAAAAGGTCTTCGGGCGCTTCGAAAAAGTCCGGCTTGCCTGCGGGGCCCGGGGTGGAGCGGCGCTCGAGGATGGCCTGCGCCAGGGCGCCGGCTCCGTCCGGCGGCAGCCCGCCAGCGACTTGCAGCGCCTGCTGCAGCAGCTCGACGGGCGCCTTGTTGAGGTCAATGTAGCCGTTCAAGGGCATGGCCTGCATATCCACTGTGGCGCCCGCGTAGGCAATCTGCTCACGCAGCAGGCGGTCGGGCCGCTTGCCTCCGGCCACCATCGCCTGCAGTGCCAGCTGCATGGCCGACTCCCCGAGTGCGGATGCCAGCACGACGTCGCGGGTACGGGCGGTCATGCGTGCCTCCGTGCGGACGGACTGCATCATCCCCGTCGCGATCACGCTGAGCGCCGCCACCAGCCACAGAACGGCAATGAGTGCCAGGCCCCGCTGCTTCGATACCGCCGCCATCGCTACTGCCCCCCGATCACCGTGCCATCGCCGCCGCCATAGCGTGGGTCCGAGGCCGGCAGCACCCGCAAGGGCACCACCAGACGATCCGTAAGCAGCCCTTCACCTGCCATCACGATGGACACCGCCGAAGGTAAGTCGTTGAGGAAAGGCCATGTCTCTGTCCACGCCTGGGTCGCATCCGGCTGGCGGGGATCCTCGTAGCGCAGCCCGATGGACTGCACACCAGGGACGATGACCTGAGCGTCAGCGCTTCCCCAATCGGGAAATTCCGGCTGATCGGTCCAGGGCAGGTAACGCAGCACGAGTGCCGGTGCGGCTGCCGCATCTTCGACCCCAAGGCGAAAGAAGTGGCGCCCGCCCGCCCCATAGCGCGCCGGCATGATGCCGACCCAGGCCACGTGGTCGGCAGCCCCCTCGAACAGGGGCCCAAGTCCCCGGCTGCTGGTCACGGTGCGTGCGGAAATCCGACCCAACGCCTGGTGCATGAAGCGAAGGGCGACACGCTGATCGTCCAACCGCTGCAGGCGTGCGTCCACGCGATCTCCACCCTGACCCACACTGCGCAGTGCGGACACCAGCGCCAGCATGATGATGGACAGCAACGCCACGACAACCAGGGTCTCCAGCAACGTGAAACCGCGGCTGCGGGCCGGAAAAGAAGATGCACCCATGCCTGCCACTACTCTCACCGCGGCGCAGCAGCGGTCTTCTGAGGCCGCAAGGTCGTGAATTCAAGCTGGCGCGGTTCGCCGCCGTCGCTCCAGGCGACGACCACGAGTACTTCGTGCAGCCGCGGAGCGCTCGGGTCGGTCAGCCCGCCGGAGTAAGGAGCAGTGCGCAGGCTCCATTGGAACTCCTGGGCCTGGCCTTCCTGGCTGAGCCCTTGCTCCGGCACGCCGTTGACCTGCGCGAGTACGGATTCGACCAGCCAGAAAACACGCTGGCGCTCCTCGACGGTGGAAACGTTGCGCACCGCGCCCCCGACAGCCCGGTAAATCATGCCCAGGGCCATGGCCATGATGGCAAAGGCCACCAGCAGCTCCAGCAGGGAAAAGCCCCGCGCCGCAGCTTGGCGTCCCATCATGGCTGCAGCGCCTCCTGCTCGATGCGACCGGAAAACCAGTCCACACGCAGCCGCACTCCATCGCCAGAAGGCCTGGCCACATCCACGCTGCCGCCGCTGGCGCCGCCCGACGGTAAGAAGCGGATGACGAAGCGGTCGTCCTGCACCTCGCCGGCCGCCACGGTGGCGCGTACGGAAACGGTCTCGGGAATGGCGTTCTCGGCCGCCCCTTGTAATCCGTACAGGCGCTGCCGCAGATCCACACTGAAGAGCGCATCGCGCCCCGACAGCACGGCCTGCTGGCGTGCCGCACGCATGCCACCGACCATGCCGCGCACGACCTCGCGGTACTGGGCGGCGCTGTGCATCCTGTCGTAGGCGATGGGTGCCACTGCCATGACCAGAGCCAGGATGGCGAAAACCACCAGAAGCTCCAGCAGCGTGAAGCCCCGCTCGCGCACCACGTCCACGCCGTAGAGAAAGGATCAGTTGGAGTTGCGAATGTCCGCGTTCTCGCCCTCGCCACCCGGTGCCGCGTCCGCACCCAGCGACAGGATCTCCACCCCGCCGTTTGGGCCCGGGTTGGCATAGCGGAAGGGATGGCCCCAGGGATCCGTGGGCACGGCTTCGCCCTTGAGGTAGGGACCGTTCCACCCCGGAGCGGCACCCGGACGTTTCATCAGGGCCGCGAGCCCTTCCTCGTTGGTGGGGTAGCGCCCCACGTCCAGCTTGTAGATTTCCAGCGCCTTGTCGATGTCCGCGATCTGCACGGCAGTTGTCTTGGCCTTGGCGCCGCCCAGCTGGTTGAGCACGCGGGGACCCACCAGGCCTGCCAGCAGCGTCAGGATGGCCAGCACCACCAGCAGTTCGATGAGCGTGAAGCCGCGCGCACGGCGGCTCGGGAAACGGCTGCCGGCGCAGCGGGAGCGAAGGCTCTGCATGGAAAAAGGCTCCAGGATGAAACGAAAGCTATACGGCGAGGTCATTGATGGACAGGATCCCGAGCAGGATGGAGACGATGATGCCGGCGATCAGCACCCCCAGCACCAGGATGAGCACCGGCTCGACCAGGGTCAAGAGGCGCTTGATGCCGGTTTCCACCTCGCGGTTGAGGATGTTGGAAAGCTCCAGCATCATGGGCCCGATGCGGCCCGTTTCCTCTCCCACTCGGATGAGGTTGATGGCCAAAGGTTCAAAAATGCCGGTCAGCGAGATGGCCTGCACCACCTTGCCGCCCTCTTTGACGATGGGCGCCACCTTGGCCAGCGCCTGGTGCAGCACGGCGTTGCCCACAGTGTCGGTGGCGATGTGCAGCGCAGTGAGCATGGGCACGCCGTTGCCCAGCAGGGTGCCCAGCGAACGCGAGAACAGCGTGAGCTGGTAGCGCAGGGCCAGCCGCCCCACCAGCGGCAGGCGCAGCAGGCGCGCCTGCCACCACTGCTGGCCGGCGGGCGAACGCAGCCAGCGCATGAGCAGCATGACACCGCCCACGGCCGCCACGCCGATCAGCAGGCCGTACTGCCGGAAGGCATGGCCCATCTCCATCACGATGCGTGTGGGCAGCGGCAGCGCGTCGCCCATGTCGGTAAACAGCTTTTCGAACTGCGGCACCACGAAGCCGAGCATGGCAATGAGCGACAGCACGGCCACGGCCAGCAGGATGGCCGGATAGATGGTGGCCGACACCACGCTCTCGCGCAGGGCGCGCTGGCGCTCCATGTGCTCGACCAGGCGGTCCAGCACGGCGGACATCTGGCCGCTGACCTCGCCCGAACGCACCATGTTGATGTAGAAGTCGCCGAACAGCTCGCGGTGCGCGGCCAGCGCCCGGCTGAGCGGCGTGCCGCCCTTGACGGCGTCCAGGATGCCCTGCACCAGCGCGCCGACGCTGGGCTTGTGGCTCATGTCGATGAGCACGCGCAGCGCGTTGTCCAGTGCCAGGCCCGCGCGCAGCATGATGGCCAGCTCGGAGGTCAGCGCCAGCACGTCGGCGGCATTGACGGGCCCCTTGGCCTGGCGCCCCCTGGCCGGCGCAGGCAGCCCGCCGCCGGCGGGCCGGGCGCCCGCGCTGGCCCCGGCACCGGGCGTGAAGGAGGCGGCAGCGGCATCGTCGATGCGCAGCGGGGTGAGCCCCTGCTCGCGCAACTGGCGCAGGGCCGCCGCGCTGCTGGGCGCGGACAGCCGGCCTTCCTCGACCTTGCCCGCCGCCGTGGCGGCGCGCCAGACGAAATCAGGCATCGCTCTGGTCCTGCGTCACGCGCGCCACCTCGTCCAGCGTGGTCACGCCGGCGGCCACTTTGCGCAGGCCGTCCTCGTACAGGCTGAGCATGCCGCTTTGCGAGGCCAGCGTGTGCAGGGCGTTGGCGTCCTTGCCGTCGATGATGGCGCGGCGCATGGGCTCGTCCAGCACGAACAGCTCGTGGATGCCCGTGCGGCCGCGGTAGCCCGACTGGCGGCACTGCTCGCAGCCCACGGCGCGGTAGAGGGGCTGGCCGGCCTGCGCAAAGCGCACCAGGCCGGTGCTGGAGCGCACCTGCTCGCCCGGCTCATAGGGCTGCTTGCAGTGACTGCACAGCGTGCGCACCAGACGCTGGGCCAGCACGCCGTTGACCGAGGAGGTAATGAGGTAGCTCTCCACCCCCATGTCCTGCATGCGGACGACGGCGCCGGCGGCCGTGTTGGTGTGCAGCGTGGACAGCACCAGGTGGCCGGTCAGGGCCGACTGCACGGCGATCTGCGCCGTCTCGCCGTCGCGCATTTCGCCGATCATGATGATGTCCGGGTCCTGGCGCAGGATGGAGCGCAGCGCGTTGGCAAACGTCAGGTTGATTTGCGGATGCACCTGGATCTGGTTGATGCCCTCCAGCTGGTACTCCACCGGATCCTCGACGGTGATGATCTTGTTGGCCTCGGAGTCGATCTTGGACAGCGCCGCATACAGCGTGGTCGTCTTGCCCGAGCCGGTCGGGCCGGTCACCAGCAGGATGCCGTGCGGGCGCGCCAGCAGCTCGTTGAAGCGCGCAAGCGTGTCCTGTTCGAAGCCCATGGTGTCCAGGTTCAGTCGCACGCTGGCGCGGTCGAGCACCCGCATGACCACGCTTTCCCCGTGCACCGTGGGTACGGTGGACACGCGCAAGTCCAGCTCGCGGCCCTTCACGCGGGTCTTGATGCGCCCGTCCTGCGGCAGGCGGCGCTCGGCGATGTCCAGGTGCGCCAGCAGCTTCACGCGCGAGCTGACGGCGGCCGACAGGCGCGGCGGCACCACCTCGCCCGGATGGATCACGCCGTCCACGCGGTAGCGCACGTGCAGCCCGTCGTCGAAAGGCTCCAAATGGATGTCGGAGGCGCGCAGGTCGATCACCCGGCCGATGATGGTGTTGACCAGGCGGATGACCGGAGCCTCGCTGGCCAGGTCCTTCAGGTGTTCGACGAAGTCGCCGCCATCGAGGCCGTCGCCGAACAGGCCGTCGTCGCCGTCGTCCTGGGTCTCCTCGACCGGCTCGGCCAAGGCTTTCTCGATGGCACTTTCCAACGCCAGGTGCGGCACGACCTGCAGACCGGTAGCCAGGCGCAACGCCTTGACGGTGAACGGATCCTGCGGGGTCGCCATCGCCACGTGCAGCTCGTCGCCCTGCACCGCCAGCGGGAAGAGGCCATGGGTGTGCAAGAAGTCCGGCAGCAGCCCTTCGACCTCCGGCATGACGTCGGGAAACTGATCCGCCGGAACGAAGTGAATGCCCAGCTGGCGCGAAAGCACTACGGCCACGTCGGCTTCGGAAACCAGTCCCAAGCGCACCAGCACCCGGCCCAGCAGCCCTCCCATCTCCTGCTGGGCCAGCAGTGCGCGTTCGATGTCTCGCGCGCTCACCTTGCCCTCCTGCACGAGCAGCTCGCCCAGGCGCGGGCGCGGTGTGGCGGCGTCCGGTGCCAGCAGAGGCTCGGGACTGTCGATGGTGGATTCAGTGGTCATGGAAAAGGCGCAAGCGGCGCAGCCGGCGCAACCCGCGCAGGGAGCGATCCGTGGCTGGGGCGCCAAGTGTACCCGTGCACCCGGCCTAAAGGGCCAGGCCCACCGGCTCGGTTACCTCTTGCATCCTGGCGCCGGGCATGTGTGCCACAAAAGGAGCAGCCGCAGGGCGGATGACTCTCAGCCGAACACCTCTGCCCGCTCCAGCGCCACGCCCTGCGCATCCTTGGCCGACAGCTGGGGCTGCCCCTCATAGGGCCAGCGAATGCCCAGCCGCGCATCGTTCCAAACAATGCAGCGCTCGTGCTCCGGCGCGTAGTAGTCCGTGGTCTTGTACAGAAAATCCGCCGTCTCGCTCAGCACCACGAAGCCGTGCGCGAACCCTGGCGGCAACCACAGCTGGCGCTGGTTGTCTTCGGAGAGCTCCACACCCACCCATTGCCCGAAGGTGGGCGAGCTTTTGCGGATGTCCACCGCCACGTCCCACACGGCGCCGCGCGCCACGCGCACCAGCTTGCCCTGCGGCTGCTGGATCTGGTAGTGCAGGCCGCGCAGCACGCCGCGGCTGCTTCGGCTGTGGTTGTCCTGCACGAATTGGTGGCTCGTGCCGGTGGCCTCGTCGAAGGCGCGCTGGTTGAAGCTCTCGAAGAAGAAGCCGCGTGCGTCGCCGAAGACCTTGGGCTCGATCAGCACGACGTCGGGAATCGCCAATCGGGTGGCTTTCATCGTCAATACACCTTCTCTCTCAGCAACCGCTTGAGGTATTGGCCGTAGCCGTTCTTGGCCAGGGGTTGGGCCAGGCGCTCGAGCTGCGGGCCGTCGATCCAGCCGCTGCGCCAG
>DJJU01000002.1:0-58246 GCA_002434305.1 Alicycliphilus sp. UBA6560
TAGGGAATCCGGGGCGATTCATAGAGACCACCTTCGAGTTCGCGAACCAATTCCAGGGTCCGCTGGCCGTGCCTAAGCGTTAAGCCAGTTTGCAAAGCGAATCGCATGGCAGCCCTCCTCGTTGTACATGGTGGGCAGGCGAACGATCGCATCGTCGCCGATGTCCAAGTCCGGGCAGACCTGCAATTGCTGGTGGCTGACCATGTGCAAGAGGGTCGCCTTCTGAACACCAAGGCCAAGAATGACTTGGATCGGCAGACCAGCTGCAACGCAGCGCAGCGCGCCGAGGACAAGCTCTTGCTCTGAATCTGGGTATCGACCCTTGGCATACCGACGGATCTGCTGTGCGCGCTGTGCACGGCTGTCGCGACGGAGCATCTTGTCGTGCGCGACGATCAGTTTGATTGAGTGCGAGGCAAGCTTGGCCTCGGCTTGTGCTAGTTTCTCGGCGAAGCCATCCAACTTGGACATGGGTTTCACCTCTACGACGACCTTTGAGCCGTCCTTGAACTGGACAAGGAAGTCAGGGGTGTAGCGGCCGGCTCCCAGTTCCAGCTGAAAGGGCTGATGCGTAATGGTCTTGAGCTGGGCAAATGCGAGCGCGACATAGACGAAGTCGCGCTCGAGCGAGCTGTCTGCCTCAATGACAGCCTGCTGCAGATGAGGCAAATGGATGGCGCGAACTGTGTGCCCCGGGGATCGGGTTACGACCTTCCGGGTAGATGAGGCCACGCCACTTGCATTGAGTGCGGCGTGCGAGGTCTTTCTTGACATAGGTACTCCTGTAGGGGTGAGGCAGGCCACGCGCGTAACAAAAAAGTTACGCGCGCAGCTTGACGTCGCCGCGGCCTCAGGAGTAAATTTGAGCTAAGGGGCCTGAATCCTTAGGTGGCTACTGCTGCTGCCGGCGACGCCGACTATTCGAAGGGATGGTCGGCTTTTCGTTTTTTTGGGGTGTTTTTCTCCTCTGCGACTGTGACTGGAATGTGCTCGTCAAGCGGGCACAGCTACTGTTGATCACTGGTACCTGGCTTGAGCCGCAGGGCAACGGCGATCTGGTGCGACTGGCCTCGCAGACATTTGCGTTTTCCCGCCAGAACCATTCTTGTCAGTTCCTTGCTGAAACCGTGTTGCCGGGCCCAGTCAGCGATGGTGGTCCCCGCCGCCACGAAGGCAGCTTTGGCTTCCGCCTCTGTCCTGAGCCCACTTTCTGGTGTTACGGAAGACGGCTGACCAGCTAGTTGCTTGTTCACTTGCATAGCCTGAAGCATGAATGCGGGGGGGTACAGCTAATTGGCTGGATTGTTCTTTTTTGTTCTGTCACTGCCTAGTCCGCACGAAAATCACGTCGCTATGAATTTCTCGACGTGTCCGCCCAGTGATGACCAAGCGATGGATCCAGCTTCGCAGCGCCGATCAAGGGGGCGACCCAAGCGGTCAACGCTCGAATCGCTTCGCGTAGCGCTAGCGTTCAATGTGCTTAAGCAGGAAAGCGGCCTCTCCTGGGTGCAGCTGGAGCGCGCCTACATCCAAGACACCAATCCAGTACGCTTCCTGACGATGGTTCGAAAACCAGATGCTTTTCTACGCTATGCGAGAGGGGGGCAGGTGCCGAAGGGGGTGGGGCACGAAGGCAGCCCAGTTAGTTGGGCTGCCGCACGCTATCCCATTTTTAGCCGCTGGCATGCCTCGCCATTCTTTGACGCGTTACTGCTCAATGAAGAGAGGGAAACACTGATCCAGTTCACCCGCGGGCTATGGGCGCAAAGAAGCATACGTGATGAAATCATCTATAAAACGATGCGGAAACCAGCCCTTGCAGTGAGGCTGCGGTTTCATGTCCCGATCTGGAGCTCGCCCAGGTGTGTTGTTACCCTCAGGCAGGTCGTTGACCTGGATGCTCTTTGCCTGATTCTGATTGCATTGAAAGCCAATTTAGGGCGCCCCGATGAACGTCAATGCTTGCTTATCTGTGCAGAGTGGCTGCAGAGTTGGTTCGAACAGTCTCAGCCGCACGAGCAGCTGAAGAAGATGATGCTGCAGGTGCTAGCCGCGCATGTACCCGCCTTGGCACGGTTATTCGCTGACCCATCACCATGGGACACACTCAAGGTGGATCTGGCAGATCCGTGCTTCCATTCCCGCTGGCCTGAAGAGCTCACCAGACCATAGCACTTCGATCAGGCGCCTGTGGCTACGGTATCCAGCGAGGCATGATTACTGAGGCACCTTTCTGCACAGGCTATATCAGAGCTTGGCCTTCTCCTCCGAACGCTTTTGCCGATCCTGGTTTTTCACCCCGTCCTGCCACGCCTTGACGAAAACCGGCGTCATGTAGCTGAGCTCCATCTGGAAACCCATGTGAGGCGCACTGATGTCGATGATGGCATCTGGAGCGCTGAACTGCGCGTACTGGTCCCCGACGAAAGGACGTGCTTGCTTGACCAGCTTGTACTTGCTGGCCAGCAGATTGAAGATGTCTTCGAATCGAGTCTTGCCCATGGTCATCAACACGCAGGCTAGCTTGCCTGAAGCGTCGAAGATGTACTGAACCGACTGCAGGCCTTCGATGCCGTAGTTGCCTTGCTGGACAAGCAGGGATTGCCCTTTGGTCCAACTGTTGATGCCGGCATCCTGCACCTTGCCAGCGGCAGATGCGATCTTGCGCACCTGCTCAACCGTAGACACCCCCACTTCGACATCAAGGACTTTGACGCCAGCTTGGGCGCAGACCCATAGCAGGCTTGCGACGACAAAGACCAGACAGCGCTTGACGGACATGGACCCTCCCTAGTTATCAAGGTGATTGCGCATAATTATGCGTGGCTTTTGATGATACATCAGCTGATCCTCAAGCCTATGTCGGGCGAGCCGAAGATCAGCAAAGGAAGGCCTTTCGGCTCACGCAGTTTCGAGCCCAAGTCCGTGCTCGCCTTCGGTCAGGTCGTGCGAGAACTGCGTCTAGTGGCGGGTGTATCGCAGGAGGATTTGGCCCATCGCTCCAGCCTGGAACGTGCGCATGTGGGGCGAATCGAGCGCGGGGAGAATCAGCCGACGCTGTGGGTGATTCTCAAATTGGCCGAAGGATTGGGCGTGACGCCTGGCGTGTTGTTGGACCAGACGGTGGGGAAGATGCGGAACGCCGATAGAGCTGCTTAGCCGACCCGCTCAATCCTTCCTTGAGTGCAGTTGTCTCGTCTGATCATGTAAGCGTCGTAGCACGCGAACCGACTGATCGCTGAAAGACAGCCCTTCTGCTGAAAGGTATTCAGCGGCGCAAATCACCTTCACGCAATGGCCAGCCCAGCTGCTCAGCTGTTTTGAGCATGATCCATATGCTTTGTTCGGCCGTGCACCATTTCTTGTTCAAGAGGCCCTGAAAAACGGCCTTCGCAGTGGCGCGCTGATCGCCTCCGAATTCGGCCAGTTTGCGCTGGCAGTACGGAGCCAATTGTGTGACCAGGTCATCGCACACCTCGAAAGCCGCAAGTACCTCAGAGGGTGACGTTCCCGGGGCGTAAAACTTCCCATCCTCCTGCACCAGGCTCAGCTTGGGTTGCGCACCACCTACCGCAGAAATCGTCGGCGTGATGGGAAAGTCATGTGGTATCTGCGGGTAGTCGGCACGATCGATGGGCATGTCCGTCGCTCCTTTGCGATGTTTCCAACATACGTTGCCTTGCTCTCAGGCATACGCGCCACTATGTGCTTGCGCCAACAACTGTGCGACCATCGCCTGGCCTTCTGCCGTGTCCATGAATTCGGCGGGTGTGCGCCCACCCAGAGCGGGCAGCACTTGCTCCAACCAGCCTGCCAACCATGCAGCCGCATCGAATGGCTCAGGCTCTCCTGATTCATGGACCATGAGCTGTACCTGTCCAATCATCCGAACCAAGCCCAGCACTCGGGAGGACTCGGACGTCGTCAGGGACCGCTGTTGCGCAACCTTGCGTTGCACACTGGCCTGCGAGAGGCCCAACGTGTCCGTCAATCGTTTTGGTGGAATGCGCATGTGCTCCGCCAGCTGGGCAATCACCTCAGCAGGAATGCCCAGCTTGACCATCTCCACCAAATCGAAGAGCGGCGTCTTATAGGCATCGACAAAGAGGCGCTCGTGCTGAGACGGCGAGCGGCCAGATGAGCGTAGCGAGGTGGGCCATGCAAACACCGCCATCGGATAACGGCTCGCTCGGCTATTGGAAGGGTTTCGCTTGGCCATTCCGATGACCCTTAGGGAGGATGTGGCCTGCATCATGCGTCCATCAAAGTCCCATTCTTGCGTATGACTCGTAGCCTCGGCAAGCCTTTGCTCCGCTACTTTGAGCAACTGCAGGTTGAAGATCCGGCTTGGCTATTTTTTGGCAAGGATGCCACCTATAGATTGCTGCCGTGGGCTGGCAGGCCATCCTGTCGGTAGGGGGCATGGAGTCGCTACCCCAGAGAACTGCGTGCGCCGTGAGGAGTCGAGGGGCAAGCCTTTCATGCGGCCGCACATTGCTGCAGCTTGTACCGTAGCTCACGCCGGACTTCAGGGTCGGACAGTCCGGTGGTGCCCTCGCAAGCTACCAAGTTACCGATGGCATCCTGGGGCCAGTACTCAATGTCATCGTCCAGGGCGACCCAGTGGCGCGGCTTTCTGCGCTGCACGTCGGCCAGGATCTGCATGCCACGCGGGGTGCTGCGGAACGATGCCAGGCTCCACGGATCGGCCCCATGGACACGCTTGTGGTACGTGCCTCCGATGAATCGCGCTCGCAGTTGCTCGGGCAGGCGCTGGAGCGTCTTGGCATAGCCGGGGCGGATACACCAAGTGCTGCTGAGCACCAGAGCCACAGAAGGGTGCGGGGCTAGTTCCTCTTCCAGGATAGGAAGCCACTCGAACAGCGCATGGTCTGTGGCCTTGTAGGGGCTCATGTAGATGCCGTGGCGGGGGTGCCAGAGCACGGCCTCGTGGTGAACCACGCCATCGAGGTCAAGGTACAGAACTACATCAGCGCTGCGAGGAGCGGAGGCCGGGATGTAGGGGGAAAGGGGGCCTGCGGGCGTGGTCGCCATGAGGGTATTTTCCGGCAACCGGCGGGACTCAGCATCTTGTGGAGTGACGTCGGAGGTCGTTTGGGCGATCTTCTACGAGAAATACAAGACTCAGTGAAAAAATCTTAGGAAAGTACAACACTCAGCGAAAAATCAGTACAAAGATGCGCCCCTCAAGTCGATCTAGGTAGTTGATTTTGCTAGTTGGCTAGTACAACGCTCAGTGCACATCGACAGCTGTCCGGTGTCCTGCCCGTTTATTCTTGTTCTTTTTGGCCTCCAGCGCTTATCAGGAAAGCGCAGGCAGCTATCAATTTTGATGAGGAAAACCCCATGGCCGGCGACGAAGCCACCATCGCCATCGTGACCACCACAGTCCCCAGCCAGGCCGACGCCCGCCGCCTGGCCGCGGCCGCCGTGCAGCAGCGCCTGGCGGCCTGCGTGCAGGTGGAGGCGATCGTCTCGCACTACGCCTGGCAGGGCAGCCAGTGCGAGGACGCCGAGTTGTGCCTGGTCTGCAAGACGCTGCCGGCGGCGGCCCCGGCGCTGCGCGCCTGGCTGCGCTCGCAGCACCCCTATGAGGTGCCGCAGCTGCTCACGCACACCGTGCAGGCTGAGGCCGACTACGCGCAGTGGATGGCGCAGCAGGTGGACGGGTAGGGCGGCGGCGTCCCAGGCCTCAGGCCAGCAGCGCCTGCGCGAATTCGCGGGCGTTGAAGGTTTCCAGGTCTTCCACGCGCTCGCCCACGCCGATGAAGTAGACGGGCACGGGACGTTCCTGCGCAATTGCCGCCAGCACGCCGCCCTTGGCCGTGCCGTCCAGCTTGGTGACGATCAGGCCCGTGAGCTGCAGCGCGTCGTCGAAGGCGCGCACCTGGGTCAGAGCGTTCTGGCCGGTGTTGCCGTCAATGACCAGCAGCACCTCGTGCGGCGCGCCGGCGTCGGCCTTGGTGATCACGCGGCGGATCTTCTGCAGCTCCTGCATCAGGTGCAGCTGCGTGGGTAGCCTGCCGGCGGTGTCCACCAGCACCACGTCCTTGCCGCGGGCGCGGCCGGCGCTCACGGCGTCGAAGCTGACGGCCGCCGGATCGCCCCCTTCCTGGCTGACGATCTCCACCGTATTGCGCGTGGCCCACACGCCCAGCTGCTCGCGCGCCGCGGCGCGGAAGGTGTCGGCCGCGGCCAGCAGCACGCTCTGGCCGTGGTCGGCCAAGTGCTTGGTCAGCTTGCCGATGGAGGTGGTCTTGCCCGCGCCGTTCACGCCGGCAACCATGACCACGGTGGGCGTGTGCTCGCCGATGATCAGGGGCTTTTCCAGCGGGCGCAGCAGGTCGGCCAGGGCGTCGGCCAGCAGCGCCTTGACGGCGGCGGGTTCGGTGGTCTTGGTTTCCTTCACCCGGCGCTTGAGGTCTTCCAGCAAGTGCTGCGTGGCCTTGACGCCAGTGTCGGCCATCAGCAGGGCTTCCTCCAGCTCCTCGTACAGCGCGTCGTTGATCTGCGTGCCGGTGAAGACGGTGGTGATGCTGGTGCCAGTCTTCTTCAACCCGGTCTTCAGGCGCTCCACCCAGTGCTGGCGCGCAGTGCCTGCGGGCAAGGGCTTGTCCACGGGCTCGGCCACGGCCGGCGGGGCGCTCGGGGCGCCGGCGCCAAACGACTTGCGCAGCCAAGCCATGGCGCCGCCGCTCTCAGGCTCAGCAGGCGCAGCAGGCGCTGCTGGCGCGATAGGCGCCGCTTCAGGAACAGGTGCGGCGGCCGGGGCGGGCGGCGGGGGCGCCTCGGCGGGGGTGACGGGGGGTGTTTTTTTCTTGAAGAAGCTGAACATTGGCGGGTTCTTAGAATCGCAGCCATTCTATGAAACGCGCTCTTTCCCTCCTTGCCCTGCTGGCGGGCATGCATGCCCTGGCCCAGCAACCCGCTCCCACCGCGCCCGTCCACACGCCGGCGTCCGAATCGGCCAAGGCCACGGGCGCGCAGCAGTTCACCTTGAAGAACGGCATGCAGCTCATTGTGCAGCCCGACCGGCGCGCGCCCACGGCGGTGCACATGGTGTGGCTGCGCGTGGGCTCCATGGACGAGGTGGACGGCACCTCGGGCGTGGCCCACGTGCTGGAGCACATGATGTTCAAGGGCACCAAGACGCTGCCCCCGGGCGAGTTCTCGCGCCGCGTGGCGGCCCTGGGGGGGCAGGAGAACGCCTTCACCAGCCGCGACTACACGGGCTACTACCAGCAGATCCCTGCCAGCCGGCTGGAGGACGTGATGCGGCTCGAATCCGACCGCTTCGCTCACAACCAGTGGCCGGACGAGGAGTTCAAGCGCGAACTGGAAGTGGTCAAGGAGGAGCGCCGCATGCGCACCGAGGACCAGCCGCGCGCCTCGCTCATCGAGCAGCTGTACGCCAGCACCTTCATCGCCTCGCCCTACCGCCGCCCCGTGGTGGGTTGGATGAGCGATCTGGATTCCATGACGCCCGAGGACGCGCGCGCCTTCTACGCGCGCTGGTATGTGCCGGCCAACGCCGTGATCGTGGTGGCGGGCGATGTGGAGCCGGCCCAGGTGCTGGCCTTGGCGCAAAAGACCTACGGCGCCATTCCCGCGCGCGCCGTGCCGCCGCGCAAGCCGCGCGAGGAGCCTGAGCAAAAGGGCATGCGCCGCATCGAGTTCAAGGCCCCGGCCGACCAGGCCTACGTGGCACTTGCCTTTCGCGTGCCCGGCCTGCGGCGGGTGAACGAGCTGGCTGCCACCGACCGCGACGCGCTGGCGCTGATGGCGCTGTCGGCCGTGCTCAGCGGCTATGACGGCGCGCGGCTGCAGCGCGCGCTGACCCAGGGGCCCGACCGCGTCGCCGACAACGCCGGCAGTGACGCCTCCGTCGTCGGGCGCGGGCCGTCGCTGTTCCTGCTCAGCGGCGTGCCCGCCGCGGGTAAAAGCGCGCAGGACGTGGAAACTGCCCTGCGCGCCGAGGTGGCGCGCGTGGCGCGCGAGGGCATTGGCGCGGCCGAGCTGTCGCGCGTGACCACGCAATGGGCGGCCGGCACCATCTATGCCCGCGACTCGCTGCAGTCCCAGGCCAGCGACCTGGGCCACAACTGGGTGCAGGGCCTGCCGCTGGACGCGGACGAACGCCTGCTGCAGCTGCTGCGCGGCGTGACGCCCGCAGAGGTGCAGTCCGTGGCCGCGCGCTACTTCGGCGACGACCAGCTGACCGTCGCCACCCTGGTGCCCCAGCCCATGGCCGCCCGCCCCCGCAAGCCCGCTCCGGACGCCGCCGCGCCCGAAGGCCGCTTGCACTGACACGAAAGAACAAGGGCGCCTGCCATGTCTCTTCTGAAAACTATCAAAACAATAGCTGCTCGCACTTGTCTGGTAAGCGTTGGAGCCATTTTTTATACCCAATCGGCCTGGGCGCTGCTGCCCATTGAACACTGGAGCGAGCCCAGCGGCGCGCGTGTCTGGCTGGTGCAAAGCCCGGCCATTCCCATGGTGGATGTGCAGGTGGACTTCGACGCCGGTACGCGCCGCGACCCGGCGGCGCAGGCCGGCCTGGCGAGTGCCTTCGCTTTGATGAGCGGCAAGGGTGTGCTGGCCGGTGGCGCGGACGAGCCGGCGCTGGACGAGAACGACTTGGGCGAGGCCTGGGCCGACCTGGGCGCGAGTTTTGACGCCGGCGCCGAGCGTGATGGCCTGGCGTTTTCGCTGCGCTCGCTGACCGAGGCCGACTTGCTGGAGCGCGCCGCCCGCCTGGCCGCGCGCCAGCTGGGCCAGCCCAGCCTGCCGGCCGCCGTCTGGCAGCGCGAGCGCGCCCGCTGGCAGGCCAGCATCCGCGAGGCCGATACCCGCCCCGGCACGGTGGCCGCCAAGGCCTTCGGCAAGGCCGTCTTCGGCAGCCACCCTTACGGCCAGTTCGCCACCGCGCAGACGCTCTCGGCCATCGAGGTGGCCGACCTGCAGGCCTTCCAGTCGCGCTACCTGCAGGCCTGCCGCGCCCGCGTGTCCATCGTCGGCGCCGTCACCCGCGCGCAGGCGCAGGGCCTGGTGCAGACCCTGCTGTCGCGTCTGCCCGCCGGCAATGCCGCCGCCTGCGCGCCGCTGCCCGAGGTGGCGCCGGTACAGCCCCTGACGCAGCCCGTGCAGGAGGACATCCCGTTTGCCTCGGCCCAGGCGCACGTGCTCATCGGCCAGCCCGGCTTCGTGCGCAAGGACCCGGACTTCCTGGCGCTGCTGGTGGGCAACCACATCCTGGGCGGCGGCGGCTTCACCTCGCGCCTGACGAACGAGGTGCGCGAAAAGCGCGGCCTGACCTACGGCGTGTACAGCCAGTTCAGCCCCGGGTTGAACGCCGGCGCCTTCGCCATCGGGTTGCAGACGCGGCCCGACCAGGCCGCCCAGGCTGTGCAGCTGACGCGCGAGGTGCTGGCGCGCTTCGTCGCCGAAGGCCCGACGGAGGCCGAGCTGCGCGCCGCCAAGGACAACCTGGTGGGCGGCTTCGCGTTGCGCATCGACAGCAACCGCAAGCTGCTGGGCAACGTGGTCAACATCGCCTGGAACGACCTGCCGCTGGACTACCTGGAGCACTGGACCGACCGCGTGGAGGCGATCACCGTGGCCGACATCCGCGCCGCCATGCAGCGCAAGCTGCAGCCCGACCGCATGGTCACGGTCATCGTCGGCGCGCAGCAGCCGGGGGCCAAGCCATGAGCGGCGCACGCAAAGCCACGCCGTCGGCCAAGCCGCGCCCGCCCGCTCGTGCGCCGGGCGGCGTGCCGGGCGAGATCCGCATCATCGGCGGGCAGTGGAAGCGCAGCCGCCTGCCCGTGGCCGACCGGCCCGGCCTGCGCCCCACGCCCGATCGCGTGCGCGAGACGCTGTTCAACTGGCTGGGCCAGGACCTGTCCGGCTGGCACTGCCTAGATGCCTTCGCCGGCACCGGTGCCCTGGGGCTGGAGGCGGCGTCGCGCGGCGCCGCCAGTGTGCTGCTGGTCGAGCACGACGCTGCCCTGGCCGCCCAGCTGCGCCGTGCGGCCGAGCGCCTGGGGGCAACCACCGTGCGCGTGCAGCGCGGCGACGGCCTGGCGGCGCTGGGAACCTGCGCGCCGGCCAGCCTGCACCTGGCGCTGATCGACCCGCCCTTCGGACAGGCGGAGTTCTTCGAGCCGGCCCTGCGCGCGGCGGCCCGCGCCATCGCGCCGGAAGGTTTCGTCTATCTGGAGGCGCCTGCCGCCTGGAGCGACGAGGCGCTCGCGCCGCTGGGACTGCAGGTGCACCGCCACCTGAAGGCCGGGGCGGTGCATGCGCACCTGCTGCGGCCCGGCGCATAGAGCGGTCGGCATAATCCTCCGGCACCAGCTATAGGAACAGGAGAACCACCGCCATGGCGCACGTGCTTGCCGTCTATCCCGGAACCTTCGACCCCATCACCCTGGGGCATGAAGACGTCGTGCGCCGCGCCGTGCAGCTGTTTGATGAGGTCGTGGTGGCGGTGGCAGCCGGCCACCACAAGAAGACGCTGTTCTCGCTGGAGGAGCGCATCGCCATGGTGCGCGAAGCGGTGGCGCCCTATCCGCAGGTCAAGGTGGAGAGTTTTTCCGGGTTGATGCGCGATTTCATCGTGCAGCGCGGCGCCAAGGCCATGGTGCGCGGTCTGCGCGCGGTGACCGACTTCGACTACGAGTTCCAGCTGGCCGGTATGAACCGCCACCTGATGCCCGAGGTGGAGACGGTGTTCCTCACGCCCAGCGACAAGTACCAGTTCATCAGCAGCACCTTCGTGCGCGAGATCGCCTCGCTGGGCGGCGAAGTGGACAAGTTTGTCTCGACCCAGGTCGAGCAGCGCCTGCGCGACAAGCTGCGTGCAGCCTAAGGGTCGATTCGGATAAAAAAACGCCACCCCAAGGGGTGGCGTTCTGCTAGTCGAGCTGTGTGCCGTTTACGGGCGAACCACAACGCTGTTGCGCACGTCGCGGACATGCTTGGTGTTGCGTGCAATGGCTTCAGCGCGGTCCTTTTCCGCTTGCGTCTTGGCGAAACCCGACAGCTGCACCGTGCCGTTGAGCGTCTCCACGCTGATGGAGGTGGCGGACACAGACTTGTCCTCCGCCATCTTGGCCTTGATGGCGGTGGTGATGCCGGCGTCGTCCACGTAGGAGCCAACGGTCTGCTGGTTGCGGGCCACGGAGCAGCCGGTGGAAACGATGGTGGCGCCTGCCAGCATGGCAAAGGCAATGGCACGTGCGTATTTCATGGTTCTGGTTCCTTGTCGGTTTGAAAAGACACGGGTGCTTGGGGTTTCCGCCTCGGCCTGTTGCACCCTCCGCTGGCCGGACAGCTTGGTTTTCTAGATAAAAAGATCAGCGCTGCAGCCAGTCCCTGATCTCGTCGGCGTGCTCCTCTTCGTCAGCCAAGATGCCTTCCAGCATGCGCCGCGTGGTGGGATCCTTGTCGCCGATCAGCTCCACCATCTGACGGTATGACTCCACAGCAATGCGCTCGGCCACCAGATTGGCATGCAACATGTCGCGCAGGTTCGACGACTCGTCGTAGTCGGCGTGGCTGCGTTCCAGCAGCGTATTGGGCGAGAAGTCGGGCGAGCCGCCCAGTTGCACGATGCGTTCGGCGATCAGGTCGGCATGGGCCGCTTCCTCGTTGGCATGCACCAGCAGCTCCTCTGCGATGGCGGGGGACTCCAGACCCTCGGCCGTGAAGTAGTGCCGCTTGTAGCGCAGCACGCAGACCAGCTCCGTTGCCAGGGCGCTGTTGAGCAGCTTGATGATGTCCTCGCGCCAAGGGCCATAGCCGGGGGTGACGGGACCTTCATCCAGATCGGCGGTAGCCGCCTTGCGCAGTGCTTCCTCGTCCAGTTTCAGGGGCACGTATTGCCCGTTGGCGGCAGCGTCTGCGCCGACCGTTTTTTCGTGGGTTTCGTTCATTGGTATATGCCTCGCCAGGGGTATGAGAGACGAGGCCTTAGCGGTCGCTGCGGCGCGTCATCATCAGTGCCGTAGCCACGGCGGCACCAGCGGCGGCGGCCATCAGCAGCGAACGGCCGGGCTGGTCCGACACGTAGCGGCAGGTGGCCTCGGCAGCCTGGTTGAATTGGCGCCGCGCACGCTCGCTGGTCTCGGCGGCGTAGTTGATGCTGCGGCTGGCGAATTCCTGAGCGCGGGCGGCCATGTCGTCGATGGCCGGGTTGACCTCGTCGCGCAGGCGCTGCACGCCGCTTTCCGCCTTGTCGAGCGCATCGTTGGCCATGCGGCGGGTGGACTCCACAGCCTGCTCGGCGCTGCTTGTCATGCTGTCGGCAGCGTCGCGCGCCGTTGCAGCGGCCTTCTGGGTGGCGTTTTCCACGTTGTTCTGTGTGTTCATGGATGGTTCCTCGCTATGTCGTTGGTGGTTAGGAGACAGGCTGCTGTGGAGGTCAGCCCCTGCGCATCAGGCTCAGGATGAAGGTCACCACAGCCATGATCACGAAGACGAAGAACAGCACCTTGGCGATGCCCACGGCGCCCGCCGCAATGCCGCCGAAGCCGAAGAGGGCGGCCACCAGGGCGATGACCAGAAAAACCACTGCGTAATGCAACATGAGACCTCCTGTTTGTCTTTGCCAGACACCCGGTGCGGTGGGTGTGTGATGGGACTGTAGGAGTGGTCAAAAGCCGCAGGCGCCAGTGGCGGGCGTGCGGCTGTGTAGGACGCTGCCGCCGCGCAGCGGCACGCCCTTTGCAAGGGTCAAGAAGCCTTTGCGGGGATCGGGGTGACGTGCGGCAGCACGGCGCTGACGAGCGTGCCCTCGCCCGGTGCCGAGCTGACGGTGAGGCGCCCGCCTTCGGTTTCCACACGGTGGCGCATGCCGCGCAGACCGTGTGCTTCGGCGCCCACGGCCGCGGTGTCGAAGCCCGCGCCGTCGTCGCGCACCTGCACCGAGACGTGGTTGGCGTAGTTGTCCACGGACACCAGCACGTGGGCGGGATTTGCGTACTTGCCGATGTTGGTCAGTGCCTCCTGTACCAGCCGGTAGACGGTGAGCTGGGCCGATTCGGACAGCTGCACCTGCTCCAGCCGCACTTGCACGGGGATGCCACTGCGTTCGGAGAACTCCCGCGCCAGGATCTCCAACGATGCGGTCAGGCCGAGGTTGGACAGCGACGAGGGGCGCAGGTCTTCGATGATGCGCCGCTTGAGCGCGATGCCGCTGTTGAGCGTATCGACCAGGTGCTGGAGCCGCTCGGCGCTTTCGGGCGTGAGAGGCTCCAGGCGGGCCTTCAGGCGCGCCACGTCCAGCTTGGCCGCGGTAAGCAGGGCGCCCAGTTCGTCGTGCAGTTCACGCGCCAGGTGGGCGCGCTCCTCTTCGCGCACCTGCTGCAGATGGTGCGCCAGCTCCGACAGCGAGGCCGTGCGTTCGCGCACCAGTTGCTCCAGCCGGTCGCGTTCGCGTGCCAGGACCCGCTGCTCACGCTCGTCGGCCTCGCGCAGCGCGCGGCTGTTGCGCAGGTACAGGTAGAACGCCAGCAGTCCCACGGCCGCCGCGGTGGCGATGCCCATGCGCGACAGCGTCAGCGAGTGCAGGATCTCCTCGGTGCTGTGCATGGTCTGCTGCGTGCTGCGCTCCAGCATGCGCGTGGCAACGCCGCGGATGGCGTCCATGTCCTCACGCCCCGCGTCGGTGGACAGGACGAAGCGCCACGCCTCGGCTTCCTGGTCCTGGTCACGCAGTTTCAGCGTCAACTCCATCTCGGAGAGCTTGCGCTCGATCAGCTGCGACAGCTCTGCCAAGTCCTTTTGGCCGACATAGGAGCCCTGCAGAGTCCGCACGCTGGCGTTGATGGTGGAGACGGCCTGTTCGTAAGGGCGCAAGTAACTTTTGTCACCAGTCAGCAGATAACCACGCAGACCCGTCTCGGCGTTGAGCATGCCCTGCAGCACCTGGTCCAGAGAGGCGCGTGCCGTATGAGAGCGCCCCAGGGCTTCTACCGCCTCGGCAGAACGCTTGTAGCCCATCTCGTTGACACCCACCAGGACCAGCACCGCCAGCAATGCCAGCGGCAGGCTCACGGCAATCGTGCGCAGCCGAGCCCAGTTCATATCGGGCCTTCTTCAGAATGCAGCGGGGCAGAGGGTAGAAAGTGCATATCATTGACCTGCGCTGCCATGCTAGCTGCAAGCGCGTGGCGGCAAGCGCACCTGAAACCATATCTCACGCGGGAACCTTCGGGTAGCCCAAGAAAGAAGGCTCAATGATCAATATAGGCATTGTGGATGACCATGCAATCGTGCGTTCGGGATTGCGCCAGTTCCTGTCGGAGCACGTGGATCTACGTATCGTGGGCGAGGCGTCCAACGGCCGGGAGGCCATCGACCTGGTGCGTGCCCACGAGATCGACGTGCTGGTGATGGACCTGTCCATGCCGGGGCAGAGTGGACTGGACGCGCTGGCCATGCTGCGCGCCAAGGCGCCGGACATGGGCATCCTCATCCTGAGCGGCTACCCTGAGGAGCACTACGCCATCAGCCTGATTCGCCAGGGTGCCAGCGGCTACCTGAACAAGGAGTGCGAGCCCAAGGAGATAGTGGAAGCCATCCGCACCATCTCGTTGGGCCGGCGCTATCTGACGCCCGCCGTGGCCGATCTGCTGGCCCAGCAGCTCAACCGCAAGGACGATGCGCCGCCGCACGAGCAGCTCTCCGAGCGCGAATTCCAGGTGTTCCTCAAGCTGGCCAAGGGCGAGACCGCGGGTGAGATCGCCAAGGCACTGTCGCTGAGCGTCAAGACCGTGAGCACCTACCGCACGCGGTTGATGGAGAAGATGGGCTTGTCTTCCAATAGCGACCTGACCTACTACGCCCTGAAGAACAAGCTGATTGATTGATCACTGAAGGGGGCCGCAGGCCCCTCAAGCAAAAGGGCCAGCATGCGCTGGCCCTTTTGCTTGAATGCAGACGTTCTAGCCAGCCATGCTTCTGGAAGGGGCTTGCTGAGGGGGCTGCTGAGACGTCTGAGACGCGCCGTGGGCGATGCAGTAGTCCACCAGAGCTTCGATCTCATTGGATTTATCGAAGACCGCGTCCACGCCCAACTGGGCGCATCGCATGCGCACGTCCGGCGTGGCGTAGTTGCTGAGCACCACCATTTTCTGGCTGGACAGACGGTTGCGGCAGGCTGCCAGCACACCCAGGCCGCTGCCCTGGCGCAGAAAGAGATCAACGATGGCCAGATCCCACTGCGAAGCATGCGCGGCGAGCCAGGCCTTGCCATCGTCTTCAGTTTCGGCAATGCCGACGGGTTCGATTTGCGCCAGCTCTTGCAGCGCGCCGATCAGGTTCTCTCGGATGGTGGCGTTGTCTTCGACGATGTACGTACGCAATTTCACAGGGCTCCCTTTCGGTCCGCCATCGAGGCGGCGAACCTTGTCCCAATGTAGAGACGGGTTGGCGGGGATTTTGCCAGTGGCGGCTTGCTGGCCTCGTAGGAGACGGGCTACCGCGGTTCAGTGTGGTGCGTGTGACACACGGGGCATTGTGGATCGCGCGCCACGCGAACCTGTGTCCACTCCATGCTGCGCCCGTCCAGCAGCAGCAGGCGTCCCGTCAGGGGCTGGCCCATGCCCACGATCAGCTTGAGAGCCTCGGCCGCCTGCATGGTGCCGATGATGCCCACCATGGGGGCGAACACGCCCATGGTGGAGCACTGCACTTCCTCGAACTGCGCCTCGGGAGAGAACAGGCAGGCATAGCAGGGCGAGCCCTCGCCACGCGGGTCGTACACCGAAACCTGCCCGTCCAGGCGAATGGCCGCGCCCGCCACCAGCGGTCGGCCCGCGCGCACGCAGGCGGCGTTGATAGCCTGGCGCGTGCGGTAGTTGTCGGTGCAGTCCAGCACTACGTCGGCCTGCCGGGCCAGGCGCACCAGCGCCGCCTCGTCCACCCGTTCGCGCACCAGGTTCAGGCGCACGTCGGGGTTGATGGCCCGCACGGCCTGGGCGGCCGATTCCACCTTGGGCAGGCCCACGCGCGCCGTGGTGTGGGCGATCTGACGCTGCAGGTTGGTCAGGTCCACCACGTCGTCGTCCACCAGGGTCAGCGTGCCCACGCCGGCCGAGCCCAGGAACAGCGCCGCGGGCGAGCCCAGACCGCCCGCACCCACGATCAGCACGTGGGCGGCCAGGATGCGCTCCTGCCCCTCGATGCCGATCTCGTCGAGCATGATGTGGCGCGAGTAGCGCAGAAGCTGTTCGTCGGTCATGGTGCAAACACGGAAAAAGAAAAAAGGCCGGGCCTGCGGCAGGTCCGGCCTGGTGGTGCGCGTGGGCGCAGGAAGGCGTCAGTTCTCCTTGGGCTCTTCCTTGCGCTCCGTCAGCGTCTTGCTGGCGACCACGGTGCGGCCCTTGAGCTGGTTCAGCGCCTGGGCCAGCTGGAAGTCCTTGTCCGTACCGAACTCGGGCAGCTTGCGTTCGGCCAGGGGCTTCTTGGCTTCTTCCTCCAGCCGCTTGCGGGCTTCCTCGCGGGCCTTCTCGCGCGCCGGGTTCTGGGCTTCCTCGCCCTGGCCGCTGGACAGGTGCTTTTCCAGGTCGGCCTCGCGCATGCGCAGCGAGGCGAACAGGTCGCCCTCGGCCGTCTCGTCCAGCATCACGTCGGGCACGATGCCCTTGGCCTGGATGGATTTGCCGCTGGGCGTGTAGTAGCGCGCCGTGGTCAGCTTGATGCCCGTGTCGGGGCCCAGCGGGCGCACCGTTTGCACCGAGCCCTTGCCGAAGGTCTGGCTGCCCATGACGGTGGCGCGCTTGTGGTCCTGCAGCGCGCCGGCCACGATCTCGCTGGCGGAGGCCGAGCCTTCGTTGACCAGCACCACCAGCGGCACCTTCTTCAAGGCTGCGGGCAGGCGCTTGAGCGGGTCGCCCTGGCCGCGGCGGGCGTAGAACTCGGGCGAGGCCTTGAAGGTCGCCTTGCTCTCGGCGAGCTGGCCGTTGGTGGAAACCACGGTCACGTCCTCCGGCAGGAAGGCGGCCGAGATGGCCACGGCCGCGTCCAGCAGGCCGCCCGGATCGTTGCGCAGGTCCAGCACCAGGCCCTTGAGGTTGGGGTCCTGCTTGTAGACCTCCTCGACCTTGCGCACGAAGTCGTCCACCGTGCGCTCCTGGAACTGCGACAGGCGGATCCAGGCGTAGCCGGGCTCGACGATCTTGCCCTTGACGGACTGGGTCTTGATCTCCTCGCGCGTGATGGTCACCGGGAAGCTGCGGCTTTCGTCGCGGCGCAGGATGGTCAGCGTGACTTGCGTGTTGGGCTCGCCGCGCATGCGCTTGACGGCATCGCTCAGCGACAGGCCCTTGACGGCCGTGTCGTCGATTTTCGTGATCAGGTCGTTGGTCTTGAGACCGGCGCGGAAGGCGGGCGAACCCTCGATGGGCGAGACCACGCGGATCAGCCCGTCTTCCTGTGTGATCTCGATGCCCACGCCGACGAATCGGCCGGTGGTGCCCTCGCGGAATTCCTTGAACGACTTCTTGTCGAAATACTGCGAGTGCGGGTCCAGGCTGGAGACCATGCCCGAGATGGCATCGGTGATCAGCTTTTTGTCATCGACCGGCTCGACGTAGTCGGTCTTGATCAGACCGAACACGGCCGACAGCTGCTGGATTTCCTCCAGCGGCAGCGGCGTCATGGCGCCGCGCGCCACCGTTTGCAGCGAGACGGTGGTCAGCGCCCCGGCCAGGGCACCGGCTGAAATCCATCCGACGATCTTGAGTTTTTGGCCCATTGCACACCTCTGGCGCCTGATGCGAGCGCCTCAATTCAATATACCGCTTGGAGAAAGCCCCGTGCTGCCGGTTCCCAGGGGTTTGCGCTGTGTCGTCAGGCCTTGCCCTGGGAGGCCACGGCTGCAGCGGCGCGCGCGGCGGCTTCGGCGTCACCCAGGTAGTAGCTGCGCAGGGGCTTCAGGTCGGCGTCCAGTTCGTAGATCAGCGGGATGCCGTTGGGAATGTTCAGACCCACGATGTCGGCGTCGGAGATGCCGTCCAGGTACTTGACCAAGGCGCGGATGGAGTTGCCATGCGCGGCGATCAGCACCCGCTGGCCGGCGCGGATGGCCGGGGCGACGGTCTCGTCCCAGTAGGGCAGCACACGCGCCACCGTGTCTTTGAGGCACTCGGTCAGCGGCACCTGGCCTGGTGCCAGCTGGGCATAGCGGATGTCGCCGCGCTCGCTGCGCGGGTCGCCGGCCTCCAGCGCCGGCGGCGGCGTGTCGTAGCTGCGGCGCCAGACCAGCACCTGCTCGTCGCCGTACTGCTTGGCCGTCTCAGCCTTGTTCAGGCCCTGCAGGGCGCCGTAGTGGCGCTCGTTCAGGCGCCAGCTGTGATGCACGGGCAGCCAGGTGCGGTCCATGGCGTCCAGGCAGTGCCACAGCGTGTGGGTGGCGCGCTTGAGCACGCTGGTGTGGCACTGGTCGAACTCGAAACCCTCGGCGCTCAGCAGCCGGCCGGCGTTCTTGGCCTGCTCGATGCCCGTTGCCGTCAGCTCCACGTCCGTCCAGCCGGTGAAACGGTTTTCCAGGTTCCAGGTGGATTCGCCATGGCGGATCAAAACGAGCTTGTGCATTGGTGTCCTTGGGGCCTTCGGGTCAAAACCCGTCATTCTAGAATCCAGGGTTTGCTCTCTCCTGGGACACCCCGTGAATTTCGTTCTCGACAACTGGTATTTGATCTTCATCGCGCTGGCCTCGGGCGGGCTGCTGCTGGTGCCCGTGCTGCGCGGCGCCACCGCCGGCGGCGTGAGCGCAGCCCAGGCCGTGCAGCTCATCAACCGCGAAAAGGCGGTGGTGATCGACGTCTGCGAGCCCGAGGAATACGCTGCCGGCCACGTGGGCGGCGCCAAGAACGTGCCGCTCGGCCAGTTGCAGGAGCGCCTGCCGCAGGTCGTCAAGAACAAGGCCGTGCCGCTGGTGCTGGTGTGCGCCAAGGGTCCGCGCTCGGCGCGCGCCGCCGCCATCGCCAAGTCGCTGGGCTACGACAGGGCCCAGCCCCTCAGCGGCGGCCTGGCCGCCTGGCGCGAAGCCGGCATGCCGGTTGAAAAAGGCTGACCCCGCCTGCACCTGCCCTTTCGTGCAACGCTCATACAAGGACCCGCCCATGCAAGCCGTCAAGATGTACACCACCGCCGTCTGCCCCTATTGCATCCGCGCCAAGCAGCTTTTGAAAGCCAAGGGCGTGGAGCAGATCGAGGAGATCCGCGTGGACACCGACCCCAGCGCGCGCCAGCACATGATGGACATCACCGGCCGGCGCACCGTGCCGCAGATCTTCATCGGCGACAACCACGTGGGTGGCTTCGACGACCTGGCGGCCCTCGACGGCCGCGGCGGCCTGACGCCCCTGCTGCAGGGCTGAGCCGCTAACGGCCATTGCATAATGGCAGCCCTGTCGCCCGCTGCGGGAGCTTCCTCCCGGGCGGGCTTTGTTTTGATTTGACCGGACATTTCCCCGACCATGGCCACCGAAGAAACCCCCGTGTTCCAGATCCAGCGCGTGTACCTGAAGGACCTGTCGCTGGAGCAGCCCAACTCGCCGACCATCCTGCTGGAGCAGGAGCAGCCGAGCGTGGACATCCAGCTGGGCGTCGAGGCCACTCCCGTGGTGGACGGCATCTTTGAAGTCGCCGTCACCGCCACCGTGCAGACCAAGATCAAGGACAAGACCGTGTTCCTGGTCGAGGCCAAGCAGGCCGGCATCTTCGAGATCCGCAACGTGCCCGAGGACCAGATGGGCGTGGTGATCGGCGTGGCCTGCCCGCAGATCGTCTACCCCTACCTGCGAGGCAACGTGGCGGACGTCATCACCCGCGCCGGCTTCCCGCCCGTGCACCTGGCCGAAATCAACTTCCAGGCCATGTACGAGCAGCAGCAGGCCGCCGCGGCCGAGGCCGCCGGCAACACGGCCCAGTAAGCAGACGGGGACGGCCTTGCCGCCTGCCCTGGCGGCGCGGCCCGGGTCTGGGGTTTCATAGTCTTTTTGGCCTCCAGCGCCCGCCACATAAGCGGTAGCAGCTATGAAAATCGTAGTGCTTGGCGCCGGTGCCTGGGGTACGGCCGTGGCCATCGCCGCAGCCTTGCACCCGGGCGGCCACGACGTGCAGCTGTGGGCGCGCGATGCGCAGCAGGCCCAGGCCATGCAGTCCGCACGCGCCAATGCCCGCTACCTGCGCGACCTGTCCTTTCCTCCTTCCCTGCATGTCGCTTCGGGCGATGCGTCGGCGCTGGTGCGCCAAGCCGATTTGGTCATCCTGGGCACACCCATGTCCGCGCTGCGCGGCATGCTGCAGACGCTGCATGGATGCAGCGCCCCCGTGGCCTGGCTGTGCAAGGGCTTCGAGGCCGGTACCGGTCTGATGGCCCACGAGGTCTGCGCCCAGGTGGCGCCACAGCTGGCCAGCGGCGCCTTCAGCGGTCCCAGCTTCGCGCAGGAGGTGGCGCTGGCCCAGCCGACGGCGCTGGTCGCCGCCAGCCGCAATGCGCGCGTGCGTGAGGCGCTGGTGGCCGGCTTTCATGGCCCCGCACTGCGCGTCTATGCCAGCGATGACATCGTGGGCGTGGAAGTAGGTGGCGCCGTGAAGAACGTGCTGGCCATCGCCACCGGCCTGTGCGACGGCCTGCACCTGGGCCTGAACGCGCGCGCCGCGCTGGTCACGCGCGGCTTGGCGGAGATGACCCGCCTGGGCCTGGCGCTGGGCGCACGGGCCGAAACGTTCATGGGACTGTCGGGACTGGGGGATCTGGTTTTGACGGCCACTGGTGACCTGTCGCGCAACCGCCGCATCGGCCTGCTGCTGGCCGAGGGCAAAACGTTGGAGCAGGCGGTCGACTCACTGGGCCATGTGGCCGAGGGCGTGTACAGCGCCCGCACCGTGGTGCAACGCGCTCGGGTCCTGGGGGTGGAAATGCCGATCGCCGAATGTGTGGTGGCCCTGCTGGCGGGACAGCTGCGGGCCGAGGAGGTGGTGGCGCTGCTGATGGAGCGCGACCCCCGGCCGGAGACGCAGTAGCGCGGTGGGCGGCGCCGCTGCGCTCCGGGCCAGGTGCTTACAGCACACCGAACAGCATCAGCAGCAGCACGATGGACAGGGGGACGCCGAGCAGCCAGAGAATGATGGGCATGGAAAACTCCTTTGATTTGCTGGTGGTTAGGAGGCTCCAACCTTACGCAGCCCTCTGTGGCAGCCCTGTCCGTCGAAGCTCATGCGCCGCGTAGGCCTGGGTTGACGCGGCGTGTGGCCTTTTCCCCGGCCTGTGCCCGGCAGCCAGGCACGCCAAAGCCGCTATTCAAAGAATAGCGGCTAGCGCTTGACTGATAAGGGCTGGAGCCCGATCGGGCTTGAAACTACAGGAAGCACTCGCGCCGAAACAGCTGCGTGGCGCGCAGGCCCACAGGCGTCCAGTGCTCGCCGGGGCCCATGGCCCGCACCAGCGCGGCGCGGCGCTCGGCGCCCTGCAGGGTGCGCAGCGCTTCTTCAAAGGCCGGCACGTCTGAATCCAGTGGAGTGCGGACGCTGTCCGCCTGCGGCGTCACGCCAGCCCCACGCGCCTTGGCGGCCCGCGCAAGGGCACGAAAACTCGGCCGGCGGCGCGGCGACTGGTTGGCGGCGCCGCGCTCGTCCCAGGCCTGGCCGTCGGCGGCATCTTCGCCGCGCAGCCAGTCATGGATAACCTGCAGCTCATACGGGCTGAACACGCCGAACATCTCGGCGTGCTCGCCCTGCAGCAGCTGCCAGAAGCGGCTCTGGTGCGCCGGCGCGCCCGGGCGCACCCAGCCGGCGTCGGCCAGCGCCTGCAGGAAGGCGGGCATCTGCTGCGGATCGGCCAGCCAGTCGTTCACGCTGCGCCCGGCCACGCGGCAGTAGTTGGAATGCGCGCCGTGCCCGGCCGGCGCCTTGTCCTGCAGGATGCGCAGCACCTCGGCGCCAATGTCGAAGTCCGCGATCACCTGTGTGGTGCCCACGCCGGCGTCGGCCAGGCGCGCGCCGGCGCGCACGCGCTGCCAGAAGGCATCCGGGTCGCCACGGCGCGGCAGCAGGCCCAGCACGGCGTCGCAGGCCTGGCGGGCATGACCGCTGTGGCCGTTGTCCACCGTCACGTGCAGGGTGAAGTAGTAGGGGTCGATGCCCAGCTCGTTCAGCTCGTAGCTGGTGATGAGCAGGTGCAGCGGCAGCTGCTCGTAGGCCAGGTTGAAGCCAATGACTTCGGGCAGAAAGTCCGCGGCGTTCCAGGCCAGGCACAGCTGGATCAGACCCTGCTCGTACAGCGCATCGGGCAGGCTGCCGTCGTCTTCGGCGGCGATGCCGTGCTGCGCCAGCAGGCGGCGGTACAGCAGCACGTGGTTCTTGTCAGCGGCGCCGTCGCCCAGCTCTTCCAGGTAGGTCGTGACCAGCGGGGCCAGGCGCACATTGGCCGCGTGCTCGGCCAGGCCGTACAGCCAGGAGCCGTCGACCAGCTTGGTGGGGGCCACGGCGCGCAGAAAGTGCAGCGCGTGCGCACGGCTGCTGAAATAGCGCCGCGCGCCGCCGTCCTGTCGCTCGGCCAGGTAAGCGGCGTAGTCGCGAGCGACGTGGGCGGCGCCGGCATCGCGCCAGGCATGCAGATCCTGCGGCGTCTCGGGCAGGTCACCCGGCCGGCTGGCCGATTCGAGCAGCTTGCGGCGCAGGTAGTGCGCGGCGCGGGTGCGGGTGTCCGCATCCGGCGAGCCCTGCTGCAGGGCGTGGTAGAGGGCGCGCGGGGCACTGGAGCATCGCAGGCGCGGCGCGGTGGCGTGGGGCGTTGCCAGGGCGGGGGAGGAAGACATGTCTGGGCGGGCGCGAAGGCGCCATGTGTAGTGCGATGCCCCCATGCTCGGCGCAGCGTGCCCGGCCGGCTATCAATGCGTGCCGTGCATGCCGGTCGGCGCCCTCCTACCCGTGTCGGCGTCGGCGCGCACCCGCTCGCCGGGCCTGTCCGACGCGGGTGGTCAAATCTCCAGGGTGTCGATCAGCCGCATGCGGGCCCAACACCGGCCGTGCCCGGAGCGACCGAATCGGTCACGTCAAGGCTTTGAGCTTGGCGGGGCTGCAGAAAAAATACCCACGAATCCGTGGGCCGTGCTGCAGCCAACGGCCGCGTGCGCGATGCGGCTATGCTTCGCGCCCCATGAAGACGCCCTTTGGACCGCTTGCGGACGCCCGCGTTCTGCATGCGCCCAGGCAAGCGTGCATGGAGGGCGAGGGCTCCTGCGGCAGGGTGCCCGGCTTGATTGGCACCGCACATGGAGGCGGTCTAACGACTGGATTCACATCCATATTGATAGCTGCCAGCGCTTGATCCATAAAGGCTGGAGGCCGATTTGACTCATAAAACCACCACGGCACTGATCGACTTCTCCGACCCATGGGACGCCTCGGCCCCGCGCCTGCGCCATGCCTTCGGCGCGCCGCTGCGGGTGCTGCAGGCCCTGCGGCCTGACGAGGTGCCGGCCGTGCTGGACGCCGTGGAGCAGGCGGCCCGCGCCGGCCTGTGGTGCGTGGGCGGGCTGCGCTACGAGGCGGCGCCGGCCTTTGACGCAGCGCTGGCCGTGCACGGGCAGCCGGCCGGCGATGCGGCGCCGCTGGCCTGGTTCGCCGTCCACGCCGCCCCGCAGCCCCGGCCGCAGGACGAAGCAGATGACGCGCAGGACGCTCCTCGCATCGTCTGGGAAGCGCCGCTGCCGCGCCCGGCCTTCGACGAGGCGCTGGCCCGCATCCAGCAGGGCATCGCCGAGGGCAGGTACTACCAGGTCAACTACACGGCTCCGCTCACCGGTCGTTTCACAGGCGCGGCGCAGGCGCTGTTCGCCGCCCTGCAGCGCGCCCAGCCGGGCGGCTACGCGGCCTGGATGGACATGGGCGCGGCGCAGGCGCTGTCGGTCTCGCCCGAGCTGTTCTTCGACTGGCGCGCCGGCGCAGACGGCCGCGGCGCCATCCTCACCCGGCCCATGAAGGGCACGGCCGCGCGCGGCGCCACGCCCGAGGAGGATGCGGCGCGCGAGCAGCAGCTGCGTGCGTCCCCGAAGGAGCGTGCCGAGAACGTGATGATCGTGGACCTGCTGCGCAACGACCTCTCGCGCGTCGCCCAGCCGGGCAGCGTGCAGGTGCCGCGCCTGCTGCACACCCAGGCCCTGCCGACGGTGTGGCAGATGACGTCGGACGTGCGGGCCGAGACGCGCTCCGGCACGCGGCTGGCCCACGTCTTCGCGGCACTGTTTCCCTGCGGCTCGGTCACCGGCGCGCCCAAGGTCGAGGCCATGCGCGCCATCCGCGCGCTGGAGGCCGGCCCGCGCGGCATCTACTGCGGCGCGCTGGGCGTGGTGCGGCCCGATCCCGAGGGCGGCGCAGGCGCCATCGCCGCCACCTTCAACGTGCCCATCCGCACGCTGGAGCTGCACGGCGACCAGGTGCGCTGCGGCATCGGCAGCGGCATCGTCTGGGGGGCGCAGGCCCCTCAAGAATGGCGCGAGTGGGCGGCCAAGCGCGCCTTTGTGGAGCGCGCCAGCGAGCCCTTCGACCTGCTGGAAACCCTGGCGCTGGTGGACGGCCGCCTGCGCCACCGCGCCGAGCACCTGGCGCGCCTGCGGCAGGGCGCGGCGCACTTCGGCTACCCCTGGGATGCGCACACGCTGGACGAGTGCCTGGACGACCTCGTCCGCACGCACAGTGCCGGCCAATGGCGTGTGCGCATGCTGCTGGACGCCCGGGGCCGCCCGCGGGCCGAGGCCTTTCCGCTGGCGCCCACGGCCGGGCCCGTGGTGCTGGCGCTGGCCGACCGGCCCTTTGCCGCGGCGCATGGCGAATTCGTGCGCCACAAGACCACGCGCCGCGCCCACTACGCGGCGTTCGCGCCGCAGCCGGGCAGCGGCGTATTCGACACCGTGCTCTACAACGAGGCCGGCGAGATCACCGAGACCACCTTCGGCAACCTCGCCGCGCTGCTGGACGGCCGCTGGATCACCCCGCCCCTGGCCTGCGGCCTGTTGCCCGGCGTGGGCCGCGCCGCGCTGCTGCGCGAGGGCCGGGTGGAAGAGGGTGTGCTGCGCCTGCAGGACGTGGCGCGGGTGCAGGCCTGGGCCTTCGTCAACAGCCTGCGCGGCTGGCTGCCGGCGCGGCTGGACGGACAGCCGCGGCGGCCGACGCCTGATTGCTCCTGAAATAGGAGCTGGTTGCGCTTATCAGAAAAGGGCTGAGGCCGATTTCGGTGTTGAGAATCGCGCAGCGTCCGGTGCTGTGGAATCCCGGGTGTGCCGCGCGCTTGCTGGACACTCAGAACGCCGGAATCTGCCAGCGGTCCTGGTCCTTCTGCGTCAGCTCGCGGGCGTAGATGTAGTGGTAGTTGCCGGGCACAGGCTGAGACAAATCGGGCTTGCCGGCCTTCGACGGCCGTCTTGCCACGTAGGAGGGCTGGGATTTATTGGCCAGGTCGAAGACGCGATAGCCCTGATGCACGTAGGCCATGTGCAGGCAGGTGCCCCGCGAGCTCTCCCTGAGACACGTGTGCAGTTGGACATCCTCATTGAGCAAAAAAATCGCGTCCTTGCCAGTGCCCTTGAGGTACTCCGGGGCGCCCGCGGCGACTACCGCCTCGCCGATCGCCTGGTTGCGGCTCTTGGCGTAGTCCAGGAAATCCCGGTACAGCCACTGCGTCGCTTTCTGCCCCGTGGCATTGCTGATGCCGGCCTGCTGTTCGTAGTACTTGGTCGTCGGCATGAACCACTCGACTCCGCCCAAGCGAAACTGCCGCAGATGTTCCAGGCGCTTTTCCGCCGGGCCATAGCCCTGCACGCCCGAATAGACGATGCGATGCGTCTTGCCGATGAACATGCGCTCGTGGTCCAGGCGCTGCGGCCACGTCTTCAGGTACTGCTTGCGGCGCTCGCCGAACTCCTCGGCTTTGGTGGCCAAGTTTTCGCTGAGGTCCTGCGGCGCTTCAGGGTCGGCCACCTCCAGCCCTCGGTAGTAGTTGGCATACAGCAGGTACAGGGCGCCGTTGAGCGCGTCGTAGTAGTCCAGGAAGGTCAGGATGCGCTCCTGGTGACGCCAGGAATAGAACTTTTGCGAGGGCTCGGACCACACCAGGTCCATGAAGTCCTCGGCCAGGGGTCTGTCTGAGCCACCACCGAGCAACGCGGAGGAAAAGACTCCCGTGTTGTTCAACAGTCCCTCGACGATGTTGTTGAATTCCCGTGCAGCCTGCCGGCGGCTGCCCTCGTTCTTGTAGCCGGCTATCGCTTCCAGCAGGCTCTGGGCAGTGCGTATCTTTCCCGCGAAGTGTTCCAGATCACGCGTGCGCTGGCGCAGATGACCTTCGCGGATCATCTGCTGGGTGTTGTCCATGGCCGATTTCAGGGCGTCGAGCTTGCGGTTGATCTGCTGCAGTTGTGCGAGCACCCTGGCGTCGGAGCCAAAGCCCAGCGAGGCCAGCACGGCGCCGATGTCCGAATCGCTGCCGGCTGCCTTGTTCAGCGCTGCCTTGGCAGCCGCCGCGGCGATGTCGCCGGCGAACGGCAGGCCCTGTAGCCGCGGTGGATCGTCCCAGGCAGGCTCGTTCATGGCGCGCACGAAGCGGTGCCGCGCCTGAGGCTCGGCCACGATCTGTGAGGCCAGGCGGTCCAGGTATGCGTCCATGGTCAGCCCGCTGTCCACCTGCGCCTGCCGCAGCGCGGCATGGTCGAACACCGTGACGTCCGCGAAGCTGCTGTCGTCGGAAATCTCAGCGCCCAGTTCCAGGCTGGCGGCGACCTGTGCCCGGGCTTGGTCCAGTGGCAGGCGCGCCAGCCGGCGCACGCGGTCCACCAGGGTCGAGACGGCGTTGACCTGCAGGACCGTTTGCGACGGGTCGGCCGCTTCCGTGTACGCCGACAGCAGCCCCCATAGGGCGCCTTGCGCGTCGATCCCCTGCGCCGTGACGCGCACGGCGGAGTGAGGCGGCAGGTCGGCGGGAATGCTGAACAGGCCCGTTTCGGTCGCCGTGCCGGCGCCGGCAGCCTGGCCGGCCCCCGTGCGCGCGTCGACGCTTTCGACCTGCACCGTGGCACCCGCCAGCACGTCGGTGGTCTGTACGCGCCCGATCAGCGAGGTGCGCTCGACGGCAGGGGTTTCTTCGGCACCGCCGCCTCCGCCGCAGGCGACCAGCAGCAGGCTGCACAGGCAGGCCAGCGCCGGCCAGCGCCAGCGCAGCAGGGCAACAAGGAGAGGCGGCGGATACAGTGCAAAGCGGGAGAGGGATGTCATGACGCAGCAGGAGGGGTTGTGAAACACAGCAAATGAAGGGACACGAGCAAGCACGGCACGGCCGCGACAACACTTGGTTACGATAGGCAAAACGTCGCCCGGGTGCTAGCGCAGGCGTCCCAGCGGCCATACCGTCCGTCCCATTGCGGCGCAAGGCCCGCCCTGGCGCGACAAACGGCCCGAACGTCCTGCTGCTGTCTGCCCGAGACCTGCCCATGCCCCCTGACCACCCCGCGCACCGCGCCGCAGAGATGCTGCACACCCGTTACAGCACGTCGCACACCTGCGGCGCCCGCCGCTTCGAAGGCTGGCGCGAGGCCATGGGCGCGCTGATCGACGTCCATCCGTGCGGCAGCGCCGAGGCCTTTGTCGGCTCGGTGAGTGCCTACGCCGTGCCGCTGGCGACCGGCGCCGAGGCGCGCATCGTGTTCAGCGACTGCCGCAGCGCCGCCATCACGCTGGACCGCAGCGCTGCGCGCATCGCCCGCGACGGGCTGGGGCACTACGCTTTCCAGGTGCTGTGCCAGGGCGGGGCCAGCCACCAGCGGCTGCGCGGGCGCGAGTGCCACACCGAGGCCGGCGGCCTGGTGGCGCTGGACATGCGCCAGCCCTTTCACATCCGCCGGGCCGACTACCACGCCCTGGCGCTGTTCGTGCCGCGCTGTGCGGTGGAGGCCCAGGTGCCTGACCCGGAGCTGCTGCACGGCCGCACGGTGCCCGCCCACTCGCCTCTGGTGGGTCTTGCGCGCGAGTACCTGCAGGCGCTGGCCGGGCGCGCCGGCAGCCTTGCTCCGCACCAGCTGCAGGCCGCCCTGCAAGCCGCGCTGCAGTTGCTGCTGGCCGCGCTCGACTGCGGACGCGAGGAGGGCGGAGCGCACCGCCAGGCAGCCCTGCTGGACAAGGCCAGAGCCTGCGTCGACCAGCACCTGGAACAGCACGGGCTGGATGCCGACTTCCTGGCCGCGCGGCTGTGCGTGTCGCGCTCGGCGCTGTACCGGCTGTTTGCGCCTTATGGGGGCGTGATGGCCTACCTGCGCGCGCGCCGCCTGCGCCATGCCCTGGTGGCGTTGCAGCGCGGCGACGACCGCACTGTGACCACGCTGGCGCACGATCTCGGCTTTGGCAGCGCCTCCGATTTCTCACGGGCGTTTCGCCGGCGCTACGGCATCAGCCCGTCGCGGCTGCACGCCGGCGGACCGGCTGGGCGCGCGGTCAGCCCCTTTCCGTACGCCGCGGTCATGCGGCCCCTGGCCACTGTTGCGGCTTCGTAGGGACAACGAGCTGCCGCCGCCTCAGGTGGCGCGGGTTCGCGGCCCGGCAGAGCCAAAAAAAAGGGGGGCGGAAAGGAGAAGGAGTCGAACCTTCCGACCACGCGTGGCGCAGTCCACCGGGTTTGAAGCCCGGGCGCCCCACCAGGGACGCTTCCCTTCCTCAGGAGAAGATGCCTGCGCCGCAAGGCCGGGCGCAGGCGTGGATGGTACAGCCTCCTACCCCTGCTGCTGGCCGAACAGGGCCGTGTCCGGGCGCAGCAGGTGCGCGTCCTTCACGCGGCGGGTAAAGCCCACGCGGTTGAAGAACTCCAGCACCTGGATGGCGCGCTTGCGGCCCAGGCCGGTGGCGTCGCGGAAGGTGGCGGCGTTCAGGCCGCCGTCCGCCTCCTGACAAGCACGCGCCAGGACGGCCAGGCGCTCCAGGGTGGGCAGCGGGTAGTACAGGTCCTTGACCACCTGGAACGCCTGGCCGCGCCGCGCCAGGCTGGCCAGCGTCTGGCGCACCAGGGCCTCGGGCGCGGACAGGTCGGCGGCCAGGGTGCGCACCCAGGGCGGGTCGAAGCCGCCGTCCAGCAGCCGAGGCAGCAACTGTTCGGCCAGGGCCTGCTCGGCGGCGTTCAGCCGCGCGGCATGTTCGGGCAGGTGCAGCCAGTGGCCGGTGCGCGCCACCGCGCCGGTGGCCAGGAGGTGCTGCACCACGTAATGCCACAGCGCGTCGCTCGCGCGGGGGGCGGCCAGGCGGCGCAGGCGGCGCGCGTCCGGGCCGATCTCGTCCGGATTGCCGGTGTGAAAGGCGCGCAGCCGCTCCAGCGCCAGCGTGCACAGGCCCTGCAGAGCGGCCGGCGACAGCGCCAGGGCGCCTCCATCAATGAGCAGCGCCTCGGGCGGCAGGGGCAGGGCGGCTGCGTCGGCCAGGCCTTCGGCGCGGGCGGTCTCCGCCAGCGGCAGGCCCAGGGGCGCGTGCTGCAGCAGCGCGGCGATGCGCTCGGCCCGCCTGGGCAGGGCCAGCGCGGCCAGCTGGGCCAGGCGTTCGGGCGTGCGGCGCCAGCGCTGGGGCGCGAAGGGGTCGAGCACGCGCACGCCCGCCAGGGTGCGGGTGGCCGAGGCGTCGCGCAGCACGCCGCGGTCGCCATGCCAGGCGGCCACGCTGGCGTGCAGCACCAGCTGGGCCAGGGCGGTACCGCCGGGCAGCAGCTGGTCCTGCTGCAGCAGCACGATGGAGCCGACCACGTCGCTGGTGCCCAGGTGCACGTGCACGGGCGTGCCCGAGCGCAGGGCGTGTTCCTCGTGCGGCCACAGCTGGCATTGCACGTCGATGCGGGTGGTGGCCAGGGCGACGCTGGGCGTGCAGGCCCAGTGGCCGCGGTGCACCTCGTCCTTGGCCACGCCGGCCAGGGCCAGGGCGCAGCGCTGGCCGGCGCGGGCCGACTCGGCGGGCTGGTTGTGCGCGTGGATGCCGCGCACGCGTACGCTGCGCGGCGCGCCGCCGGGCCCGGGCGTGATGCTGAGCTCGTCGCCCACGCGCACCTGGCCGCTGGCGACGGTGCCGGTGACCACCGTGCCCACGCCGGCCAGGGTGAAGGCGCGGTCGATGGGCAGCCGCAGGGCCTGGGCGCCGGCGCTGCCCTGCGGCGCGCGGGCGGCGGCCTGCAGGTGGGCGCGCAGCGCCTCCACGCCCTCGCCGGTAGTGGCGGAGACGTCGAACAGCGGCGCCTGGGCCAGCGCGGTGCCGGCCAGCAGGGCGCGTACCTGGCGATGCACCTCGTCCAGGCGGGCGGCGCGCGCGGCGGGCTCCAGCCGGTCGATCTTGGTGACGGCCACCGTCGCCTGGGTGACGCCCAGCAGGGCCACCACGGCCAGGTGCTCGCGCGTCTGCGGCATGACGCCGTCGTCGGCCGCCACGACGAGCAGGGCGTGGGCGACGCCGGTGGCGCCGGCCAGCATGGTGTGCAGCAGCCGCTCGTGGCCGGGCACGTCGACGAAGCCCAGCGACGGGGCGCCGTCCTCGTCCTGCAGGTAGGCGTAGCCCAGCTCGATGGAGATGCCGCGGCGCCGCTCCTCGGGCAGGCGGGTGGTCTCCACGCCGGTGAGGGCGCGCACCAGCGAGGTCTTGCCGTGGTCGATGTGGCCGGCGGTGCCGATGATCATGGTGGGCGGGAAAGACTATGATTTTGATAGCTGCCAGCGCTTGTGCCATAAGCGATGTAGGCCGATTTGGCTCGTATTCATGCCGCGCCCGGCGGCTGCGCCAGCAGGGCCAGCTGGGCGGTGAACGCGGGCGTCTCGTGCGCCTGCAGGCAGCGCAGATCCAGCCACAGCGCGCCGCCCTCGATACGGCCGATGACGGGGCGGGGCAGGGCGCGCAGCGCGCCTTCCAGCTGCGCCAACAGGCGGCCTCCGCGCTTGGCGTTGACGGGCTGCACGGCCAGCGCCCAGCTGGGCAGGATGCCTTCGGGCAGGGCTCCGCTGCCGATCTGGCTGAAGCAGGGCGCGGTGCGCACGCTGTAGCCGGCGCCCACGGCGGCCTGCAGCGGCGCCAGCAGGTCCTGGGCCTGGGCCTGCATGTCGGCCTGGGCGCGGGTGAGCAGGTGCAGGGTGGTCAGCCGCTCGGGCAGGCGCTCGGGCGCCAGGTACAGGCGCAGCACCGGCTCCAGCGCCGCCAGGGTGAGCTTGCCCACGCGTAGGGCGCGCTTGAGCGGGTTTTTCTTGATCTTGGCGATGAGGTCGCGGCGCCCGACGATCAGGCCGGCCTGCGGGCCGCCCAGCAGCTTGTCGCCGCTGAAGGTGACGATGTCGGCGCCCGCGGCGACCACTTCGCGCACGGTGGGCTCGTGCGGCAGGCCCCACTGCGCCAGGTCCACCAGCGTGCCCGAGCCCAGGTCGACTGCCAGCGGCAGGCCGCGGGCGTGGGCGATGGCGGCGACCTCGGCCTCGCCCACGCTTTTGGTGAAGCCGGTGACGGCGTAGTTGCTGCAGTGCACCTTCATCAAGAGGGCGGTGCGAGCGCCGATGGCGTCTTCGTAGTCGCGCGGATGGGTGCGGTTGGTGGTGCCCACCTCGACCAGCCGGGTGCCAGCGCGGGCCATGATGTCCGGGATGCGGAAGGCGCCGCCGATCTCCACCAGCTCGCCGCGCGAGACGACAACCTCGCGGCGCGCGGCCAGGGCGTTCAACGTCAGCAGCACGGCCGCGGCGTTGTTGTTGACGATGGTGGCGGCCTCGGCGCCGGTCAGCTCGCGCAGCAGATCCTCCACCAGGTCGTCGCGGTCGCCCCGCCCGCCGGTGGACAGGTCGTATTCCAGGTTGGCCGGGGTGGTCAGGGCCTGCACGACGGCCTGCACGGCGGTGTCGGGCAGCAGGGCGCGGCCCAGGTTGGTGTGCAGCACCGTGCCAGTCAGGTTGAACACGGCCTTCAGGCGCGAGGCCTGGCGCTGCGCCAGCGCCGCCTGGGCCTGGGCGGCCACGGCCTCGGGCGCCAGCGCCTCCTGCGCCAGTTCGCCGGCCAGGGCCGCCGGGCGCAGCGCGTCGATGGCGGCGCGCACGGCGGCGGTGGTGGCGCTGGCGCCGTGCTCCTGCGCCAGGCTGCGCGCCAGCGGGGTGGACAGCACGCGGTCCACGCCCGGCAGGCGCGCGGCGGGCGTAGTGGCGCCGGCGGCTATCACGGCAGCGGGTCGGCCGAGGGGTCGGCGTCCGACAGCGGCAGCAGCGGGTTCATGCTGGCGCGGGCGTAGTCGGTCTCGCCCATCAGCAGGTCCAGCATCAGTGTGGCCAGGTCGTCGGCCAGGGGCTCGGCCAGCGGGTCTTTTTCCTGGTTCACCAGCTTGCGGTAGGTGTGGCAGCCGTCGCAGGTTTCGGCCAGCACGGTCTGGTCGGCCTGGGCCGCGCCGGGCTCCAGCTGCTCCAGACCCTGATAGCGGATGCCCTGGGTGGATTCGCAGTGGCTGCACTTGACGCGCACCATGTGCCATTCGGTGGCGCAGGTGCCGCAGTGCAGATAGCGCAGGCCGCTGGCCTGGCCGCCGATGCGCAGCACGCTGGCCACGGGCGCCGTGGCGCACACGGGGCAGATGGTGGCCGGCTCGGTGTAGGGGATGTCGGCCTCGCGCAGGCGGCTGGCGCGGTGCGCGAAGACCACCTGCAGCGCCGCCATGACCAGGGGCGCGGCCGCCAGGTCTTCGCCCTCGCTCAGCAGGCCGACCAGCACGCGCCGCGCCAGCGTGTCGCGCTCCTCGCGGCCCAGGGTGCGCAGGCGCTCCAGCACCGGCGCCAGGGCCTCGGGCAGGGCGGGCGCGGCGGCGCAGGCCTGCACCAGCTGGTCCAGCACCGCGTGCCAGGCCGGATCGACGTGGCTGGCGGCGGGCAGCAGCGGCATGGAGTGCTCCTGCGCGCGGGCAATCAGCTCGGCATCGGGCGCGGCCGTCTGCACGCTGGCCGCGGCGTGCTGCTGGGCGCGCGCCAGGTGCGACAGGAAGCGCAAGTAGTCGCCAATGGGGTTGCCCTCGGCCTTCTGCGCCAGCCGCGCGGCGCGCTCGGCGAACAGGCTGGCCGGCTGCGGCAGGCGCACCCGCGGCGGGCTGGTGCGGTCCAGGGCTTCGATGTCGCCCGGCTGCAAGATTCGTTGCATGGAAAAACAGCTCCAAAAATGAAACCGCCGCCGGTCGGCACAGGCCGGCGGCGGCGGGGACAAGGGTAGCAGCTAGGGCTCGCTAAAAGCAGACACGTCTTGTTCGGACGCTGTCCCAAGCCAGCAGGCGCCGCGGATCGGGCTTTGCCCGGCCGCTGGCGTCGCCCCCTTGAGGGGGAGGCGCCGCAGGCGCCTCGGGGGTGGTCGTCAACTGTTATCCCCGGTTACCTTGCGGTACCAGCCGCGGTGGTGCTGCTTGGCCCAGGCGCGCGTAACGGTGCCGTACAGCATGGCGCGGATGGTGCCGCGCGTCCAGATGGCCGCGTACACGTGCAGGATGAAGATGGCCAGCATGATCACGGCGATGGCCGCATGCACTACCGAGGCCAGGCGCACCATGTCCACGGGCGGTGTCCACCAGGCGCGCCACATGACCACACCGCTGACGATGAGCAGCAGCATGCACAGCACGAAGCCCCAGAAGACGAGCTTCTGGCCGCCGTTGTACTTGCCCTGCTCGGGCATGTCGTGGTCGTCGCCGTCCACCATCTTGCCGACGTTCTTCAGCCACTCCAGGTCGCGCCGCTCGATCAGGTTGAGCGCCGCGAAGCGGACGATCATGACCAGGAAGAACAGGAACATCACCACCCCAATGTAGGGGTGCAGGATGCGCGCCCAGGGGCCGCCGCCCAACAGCTGCACCAGCGGGTAGAAGGCCGGGTGGAAAAACGCCAGCCCGGACAGCGCCAGCAGGATGAAGCAGATGCCCACGATCCAGTGGTTCAGCCGCTCGGAGGCGGTGTAGCGCTGCAGGTCGCGCGGGTTGCGTCTCATGGCTGGCTCTCCTTCGCGGCCGCTTCGGCCTCACGGTCCTGGCGCTCCATCTCGTCTTCCAGGTCCTTGGAGACTTCGTTGGGGCCCTTGGCGATGAAGTGGAACAGGCTGCCCACGGCGGCCGCGCCCAGGGCCAGCATGGCCAGGGGCTTGGCGGCGCCCTTCCAGAGGCTGACCATGGGGCTGATGCGCGGCGCGTCCGGCAGGCCCTGGTACAGCGACGGCTTGTCCGCGTGGTGCAGCACGTACATGACGTGCGTGCCGCCCACGCCGACCGGGTCGTACAGGCCGGCGTTGGCGTAGCCGCGCTCCTTCAGGTCGACGATGCGTTCGGACGCGTGGTCCTTCATCGCCTGCTTGGTGCCGAACACGATGGCGCCAGTGGGGCAGGTCTTGACGCACGCCGGCTCCTGGCCCCCGGCCACGCGGTCGGAGCACAAGGTGCACTTGTAGGCCTTGTTGTCCTTCTGCGAGATGCGCGGCACGTTGAACGGGCAGCCGGTCACGCAGTAGCCGCAGCCGATGCAGTGCTCCTCGTGGAAGTCCACGATGCCGTTGGTGTACTGCACGATGGCGCCGGGCGACGGGCAGGCCTTCAGGCAGCCCGGGTCCTCGCAGTGCATGCAGCCGTCCTTGCGGATCAGCCACTCCAGGTTGCCGGTCTGCTCGTTGTCGTATTCGGTGAAGCGCATCACCGTCCACGCATTGGGCGTCAGGTCCGTGGGGTTGTCGTAGGTGCCGTGCGTGGTGCCCGGCTCCTGGCGCAGGTCGTTCCATTCCATGCATGCCGCCTGGCAGGCCTTGCAGCCGATGCACTTGGAAACGTCGATCAGCTTGGCCACGTCGCCCGAGTGCGGGCTGCGCGCCTGCGGCGCGGGCGATGTGGTGGCCGACACGCGCTGGATGTCAAGGGATTGCAGTGCCATCTCGTGACTCCTTTAAGCCTTCTCGACCTTCACGAGGAAGGTCTTGAATTCCGGCGTGTTGGTGTTGCCGTCGCCCACGAAGGGGGTCAGGATGTTGGCCAGGTAGCCTGGCTTGGTCAGACCCTTGAAGCCCCAGTGGATGGGGATGCCCACGTGGTGCACGGCCTTGCCCTCGATCTGCATGGCCTTGATGCGCTTGGTCACCACCGCCACTGCCTTGATGTGGCCGCGCTTGGAGCTGACCTTGACGCGGTCGCCCGCGACGATGCCCAGCTCCTTGGCCAGCGCCTCGCCGATCTCGACGAACTGCTCGGGCTGGGTGATGGCGTTGACCAGCGAGTGCTTGGTCCAGTAGTGGAAGTGCTCGGTCAGGCGGTAGGTCGTGCCCACGTGGGGGAAGTCCTGCGCCTTGCCAAAGGTGTCCCAGATGTTGTCGAACACCCGCGCGGCCGGCGAGGACGTGGCCTTGGGGTTGTCCGGGTACATCGGGTTGCGGCCGATGGGCGTGTCGAACGGCTCGTAGTGCGTGGGGAACGGCCCTTCGGCCAGGCCCTTGCGCGCAAAGAAGCGCGCCACGCCCTCCGGGTTCATCAGGAACGGGCCATTGCCGGTTTCGGGGGCGATGGCCGCGCCGGTGTCGGGCACGTCCGCGCCCACCCAGGCCTTGCCGTTCCATTCCACCAGCTTGCGCCGGGGGTTGAAGGGCTTGCCCTGCACGTCCGCCGAGGCGCGGTTGTAGAGCACGCGGCGGTTGGCAGGCCAGGCCCAGGCCCAGTTCAGCGTGTTGCCGATGCCGGTCGGGTCGGAGTTGTCGCGGCGCGACATCTGGTTGCCTGCCTGCGTCCAGCAGCCGGCATAGATCCAGCAGCCGCTGGCCGTGGTGCCATCGTCACGCAGCTCGGCAAAGCCGGCCACCTGCTGGCCCGCGGCGCGCAGCACCTTGGTCGGGTCCTTGGGGTCCACCAAGTCCACCAGCGCGCGGCCGTTGTATTCCTTGGCGATCTCCTCGGAGGTCGGGTGCTGGGCCTGGGCGTACTTCCAGTCCAGGTTGACGATGGGGTCGGGGAAGGCGCCGCCGTCCTTTTGGTACAGCGCCTTCAGGTGCAGGTGCAGCCCGGCCATGATGGCCACGTCCGTGCGCGCCTCGCCCGGCGGCTCGGCGGCCTTCCAGTGCCACTGCAGCACGCGCGACGAGCTAACCACCGTGCCTTCTTCCTCGGCAAAGCAGGTCGTGGGCAGGCGGAAGACCTCCGTCTGCACGCTGGCCGTGTCGATGTCGTTGAACTCGCCGTGGTTCTTCCAGAACTCGGACGTCTCGGTGGCCAGCGGGTCCATGACGACCAGGAACTTCAGCTTGGCCAGGCCGTCACGCACGCGGTGGCTGTTGGACAGCGCCGCGATCGGGTTGAAGCCCTGCGCGATGTAGCCGTTGACCTTGCCCTCGTTCATGAGCTGGAAGATCTGCAGCATGTCGTACTGCTTGTCGAGCTTGGGCAGGTAGTCGAAGGCCCAGTTGTTCTCGGCTGTGGCCGCCGCGCCGAAGAGCGACTTCATCAGGCTGACGTGGAACTTCGAGTAGTTCTGCCAGTAATTCATCTGGCCGGGACGCAGCGTCTTGGGCGTGCGCGCCTCCATGAAGGCGGCGTAGTCCTGCTCTTTTTCGTTGGGCAGGGTGAGGTAGCCCGGCATGCTGGACGACAGCAGCCCCAGGTCGGTCAGGCCCTGGATGTTGGAGTGCCCGCGCAGCGCGTTCATGCCGCCGCCGGCCACGCCGATGTTGCCGCACAGCAGCTGCACCATGGCCGCGCAGCGCAGGATCTGCGAGCCGATGGAGTGCTGCGTCCAGCCCAGCGCGTACATGATGGTCGCGGCGCGGCCCGGCACGGCGGTGGAGGCGAACTTCTCGCACACGTGCAGGAACTTGTCCTTGGGCGTGCCGCAGACGCTCTCCACCTTCTCGGGCGTGTAGCTCTCGTAGTGCTTCTTCATGAGCTGGTACACGCAGCGCGGATGCTGCAGCGTGGGGTCGGTCTTCACATAACCGTCCTCACCAAGCTCGTAGTCCCAGCTCTTCTTGTCGTAGGTGCGCTTTTGCTCGTCGTAGCCCGAGAAGATGCCGTCCACGAACTGGTAGTCATCGCGCACGATGAAGCTGAAGTCCGTGTAGTTGTGCACGTACTCGTGGTGGATCTTGTCGTTGGACAACAGGTAATTGATGATCCCGCCCAGGAAGACGATGTCGCTGCCCGAGCGGATCGGGGCATAGAAATCGGCGACCGAGGCCGAGCGGTTGAAGCGCGGGTCCACCACCATGAAGTGCGCCTTGTTGTGCGCCTTGGCTTCGGTGACCCACTTAAAACCGCACGGGTGTGCTTCGGCGGCATTGCCGCCCATGATCAAAATAACGTCCGCATTCTTGATGTCGACCCAATGGTTCGTCATCGCTCCACGGCCAAACGTCGGGGCAAGACCTGCCACCGTCGGGCCGTGTCAAACACGTGCCTGGTTGTCGAATGCGAGGATGCCCCAGGAGCGGGCAACCTTATAGGTCATGTAGCCGGCCTCGTTGCTGGAGGCCGAGGCCGCCAGCATGCCGGTGGTCAGCCAGCGGTTGACGGTCAGCCCGTCATCCGTCTTGGCCTGGAAGTTGGCGTCGCGGTCGTCCTTGAGCAGCTTGGCGATGCGGTTCAGCGCATCGTCCCAGGACAGGCGCTTCCACTCGTTGCTGCCCGGCGCGCGGTACTCGGGGTACAGCAGCCGGTTGGGGCTGTTGATGAAGTCCAGCAGACCGGCGCCCTTGGGGCACAGCGTGCCGCGGTTGACCGGGTGGTCCGGGTCGCCTTCGACGTGGATGACCGAGCTCCTGACGTTCTTGCCGCCGTCGCCCAGCGAATACATGAGCAGGCCGCAGCCAACGGAGCAATAAGTGCAGGTCTGGCGGGTGACCGTGGCGGCGGCCAGTTTGTACTGGCGTACCTCGGCAAGCGCGGTCGCGGGCGAAAAGCCCATGGCGACCAGGCTGGAGCCCACCAGGCCTGCCCCGCTCACGCGGAAGAAGTGCCGGCGGTTCATGTCCATGATGGAACCTCCTGTCGTGGGGAAATCTGTCGTGTTGTCGTGCCATCTTCCCCGCTAACGGCGCAAAGCCGGTGCGGGTTAGCACTTAGTCCTGGGAGCGAGGGGGCGGCGGGCTTGCCCTGCATCAACCATCATAGTGCCGTGGTCTATTTCCCAGTGGGGCGCTGGGGCGGCCGCAGGCGGCCCCGCAGGGCGGTGGCGGCGGCTGGTATCGTGCGGACCATGTCCGCGATCGAGTTTCTTGCCGCAGCGCCCGTGCCGCCCGCTGCCGCCACCGCCGCCGCGCTGCACCCCCTGCTGGCACAGCAGTGGCGTGCCGGCGGCGCCGCCGTGCAGGCGGTGGAGGTGGCCGCCGAGGTGCCGATCGCGCTGGTCTTCAACGGCATCTCGCACGCCGTGATGATGGCCACGCCGCTGGACGTGGCGGAGTTCGCGGTGGGCTTTGCGCTCAGCGAAGGCGTGGTGGAGCAGGCGCACGAGTGCCGCGACGTGCAGGTGCACACGCACGCCGAGGGCACGCCGGAGGAAAGCCGCGCCGTGCACATCGAGATCCCGCCGCGCCACTTCATGCGCCTGAAGGAGCGCCGCCGCGCCCTGGTGGGGCGCACCGGCTGCGGCGTCTGCGGCATCGACAGCCTGCAGGCGCTAGACCTGCGGCCCGAGCCCGTGCCCGCCCCGGCCTGGCGCGACGCGCTGGATGCGCAGACCGTGCTGCGTCCCTTCGGCGACCTGCCCGGGCGCCAGCCGCTCAACGCCCGTGCCGGCTCGCTGCATGCCGCCGGCTGGGCCACGCCCCAGGGCGAGCTGACCGAGGTGCTGGAAGACGTGGGCCGGCACAACGCGCTGGACAAGCTGTTTGGCCGCCTGGCGTTGACCGGGCGCCTGGGCGAGCCGGGCTTCGTCGTCATGACCAGCCGCACCAGCTACGAACTGGTGCGCAAGTGCGCGCGCCTGGGCGTGCCGGCCTTTGCCACCATCTCCGCGCCCACCACGCTGGCGCTGCAGCTGGCGCGCGAGTCCGGCATGCACCTGTGGGGCCTGTGCCGCCCGCCCACGGCGCTGCGCTATGTATGAAGCGCCCCGGGGCCCGTCGCGGCGGCCCGGGCCCGGCGCGCAGCGCCGCGCATGACTATTATTTTCATAGCAGCTTGCGCTTGACTGGCAAGCGCTGGAGGTCGAAAACACCATGAAACCCTCCTCCCTCACCCTGGCCTGGCGCGCGCTGTGGCGCGACCTGCGCGCGGGCGAGCTGCGCCTGCTGATGGTGGCCGTCACGCTGGCCGTGGCGGCGTTGACCTCCGTGGGCTTCTTCGCCGACCGGCTGCAGGGCGGCCTGGCGCGCGACGCGCTGCAGCTGCTGGGCGGCGACGTGGTCGTGGCCAGCGACAACCCCACGCCGCCGGCCTTCGCCGAGCAGGCCCGGGCGCTGGGCCTGGCCAGTGCCACCACGCTGAGCTTTCCAACCATGGCCCGCGCCAGCGACGCTCAGGGCGGCGCCAGCCGGCTGGTGGCCCTGAAAAGCGTGGAGCCCGGCTACCCGCTACGCGGACGGTTGCAGGTGGCGCCCGCCGCCGGGGCGCCCGGCCAGCCCACCCGGGAGATTCCCGCGCCCGGCCAGGCCTGGGTGGACGGCCCGCTGCTGGCCGCCCTGGGCCTGCAGGTGGGCGACGCGCTGCTGCTGGGCGATGCGCGCCTGGCGATCGCCCGCGTCATCACGCTGGAGCCCGACCGCGGCGCCGGCTTCATGGCCTTTGCGCCGCGCGTCATGGTCAACGCGCAGGACCTGCCGGCTACCGGCCTGGTGCAGCCGGCCAGCCGCATCACCTGGCGCTTCGCCGTGGCCGGCGAGCCGCGCGCCGCGCGGCGCTACGCCGACTGGGCCGCGCAGGAGGCGGCGAAGGAGGGCGTGCGCGGCGTGCGCGTGGAGTCCATCGACAGCGGCCAGCCCGAGATGCGCCAGACGCTGGAGCGGGCGCAGAAATTCCTCAACCTGGTGGCCCTGCTGGCGGCGCTGCTGTCGGCCGTGGCGGTGGCGCTGGCGGCGCGCGCCTTCGCCGCCCGGCACCTGGACAGCGCCGCGCTGTTGCGCGTGCTGGGCCTGCCCCAGCGCAGCATCGCCCTGGCCTATGCGCTGGAGTTCCTGGCCGTGGGCCTGGCCGCCAGCACTGTGGGCGTGGCCCTGGGCTTTGCCGTGCACCACGTCTTCGTGCAGCTGCTGGCCGGCCTGGTGGCGGCCGACCTGCCCGCCGCCACCGCCTGGCCGGCGGCCGTGGGCCTGGGCGTGGGCCTGGCGCTGATGCTGGCCTTCGGCCTGCCGCCGCTGCTGCAGCTGGCGCAGGTACCGCCGCTGCGCGTGCTGCGCCGCGACCTGGCCGGGCCGCGCCCCGCGTCCCTGGCCGTGCTGGCGGCGGGGCTGGCCGGTTTCGGCCTGCTGCTGCTGGCCGTGGCCCGCGACGTGAAACTGGGCGCCATCGCCCTGGGCGGCTTTGCCGGCGCCGTGCTGCTGTTCGCGCTGCTGGCCTGGGTGGCCGTGCGGCTGCTGGCGCGCCTGGTGCCCGAGGCCACGGCGCCGCGCTGGCTGGTGCTGGCCACGCGCCAAATCGCCGCCCGCCCGGCCTATGCCGTGGTGCAGGTCAGCAGCCTGGCCGTGGGGCTGCTGGCCCTGGTGCTGCTGGTGCTGCTGCGCACCGACCTGATCGCCAGCTGGCAGCGCGCCACGCCGGCGCAGGCGCCCGACCGCTTCGTCATCAACATCCTGCCCGAGCAGGCGCAGGATTTTCGCGCCCGCCTGGCCGCCGCCGGCGTGGCCGACTACGACTGGTACCCCATGTTCCGCGGCCGCCTGGTGGCCATCAACGGGCGCGAGGTGCACCTGGCGGATTACCAGGATGAGCGCGCCCGCCGCCTGGTGGACCGCGAGTTCAACCTCTCGCACAGCGCCCAGGCGCCGACGCACAACCGCATCAGCGCCGGCCGCTGGACGCCGGACGAAGCGGGCGCCATCAGCGTGGAGGAGGGCATCGCCCAGACCCTGGGCCTGCGGCTGGGCGACGTGCTGCGCTTTGACATCGGCGGCGTGGCCAGTGAGGCGCGCATCACCAGCCTGCGCCATGTGGACTGGGGCTCCATGCGCGCCAACTTCTTCGTCATGTATCCGCTGGCCGCGATGCCCGATGTGCCGCTGACCTACCTGGCGGCCTTCCGCGCGCCGCAGGATGCGCAGTTCGACAACAGCCTGGTGCACGACTTCCCCAACATCACCAGCGTGGACATGGGCGCCACGCTGGCGCAGGTGCAGGGCGTGCTGGCGCAGGTCATCCGCGCGGTGGAATTTCTCTTCGTCTTCACGCTGGCGGCCGGGCTGGTGGTGCTGTTCGCCGCCGTCACCGCCACGCGCGAGGAGCGCGCGCGCGAGTTCGCCATCATGCGCGCCCTGGGCGCCCAGGGCCGGCTGCTGCGCCAGGTGCAGCGCGCCGAGCTGGCCGGCGTGGGCCTGCTGGCCGGCCTGCTGGCCAGCAGCGTGGCCGTGGCCATGGCCTGGCTGCTGGCGCGCTACGTGTTCGACTTCGCCTGGGGCGCGCCGCTGTGGGTGCCGGCCGCGGGTGCACTGGCCGGCGCGCTGCTGGCCCTGGCCGCGGGCTGGTGGGGCCTGCGCGAGGTGCTGCGCCGGCCGGTGGTGCAGACGCTGCGCCAGGCGGCCTCTTGAAACTCACTTATTGATAGCTGTCAGCGCTTGTTTGGCGCGGTTTTGAACCACTTTTCATTCATATTTTTACCATGACCGAATCGCCTGCCATCCCGTGGACACCCGACTGGTCCCAGGCGCCCGAGGGCTGGGACTGGCTGGCCCGGGACGCCGACGGCAAGTGGTACTGGTACCGCACCGAGCCGCAGCTGGGCTGGGCCGGCGGCGTCTGGCGCTCCAACTCGCGCAACCAGCAGTACGCCGGCCAGGGCGTGCCGGACGACGAGGGTTGGGCCGATTCCCTGCAAACGCGGCCTTCCTACAATCCGCCGCCATGACGGACCCGGCAGCCCCACCCACCACCCCCTTTGAATGGATAGGCGGCGAGACCGCCGTGCGCACGCTGGTGGACCGCTTCTACGACCTGATGGACCTGGAGCCCGGCTACGCCGAGCTGCGCGCCGCGCACGGCAGCACGCTGGCCGATGCGCGCGACAAGCTGTTTTGGTTCCTGTGCGGCTGGCTGGGCGGGCCCGACCATTACCAGAGCCGCTTCGGCCACCCGCGCTTGCGCGCGCGCCACATGCCGTTTTCCATCGGCATCCTGGAGCGGGACCAGTGGGTCGCCTGCATGGACCAGGCCATGGGCGAGGTGGGTGTGCCCGACGACCTGCGCGCGCGCCTGAACGAGAGCTTCATGGGCACGGCCGACTGGATGCGCAACCGCGGCGGTTGAAATAGCTATTGATTCAATAGCTATTGGCGCTTGTGGCAAGCGCGGTGAAGACGGATGCGACATGCGGACCCGCGGCGTCACATGCCTGTCAAACCCGCCCCACAGACTCTGGCGTTTTATCCACCACCAGGGTCTTCCATGCAGGACACTTTCTTGCGCGGCCAGGCATTTGCCGCGCGCCTTGCCGTTGTTTTCCCCCGTCGCCATGCGCTGGGCGCGCTGGCCTGTGCCGCGCTGCTGGCCGCCTGCGGCGGCAACGACGACGATGGCGACAGCTCCGCCGCCACGCCCGCCACGGCCACGCTGGCCGTGCTGGAAACCACCGATCTGCACTTCAACGTGCGCAGCTTCGACTACTTCAAGCTGGCTGAGGACAAGACCTATGGCTTCGAGCGTACGGCCACGCTGGTGCGCGCCGCGCGCAAGGAGTTCGCCAACACCCTGCTGGTGGACAACGGCGACACCATCCAGGGCACGGCCCTGGCCGACTACGAAGCCACGGTCAGCCCCATCCCCTGCACGCAGCAGCTGTCCATGTACAAGGCCATGGGCGCTTTAGGCTTTGACGCGGGCACGCTGGGCAACCATGAGTTCAACTACGGCCTGCCGTTCCTGAACCAGGTGCTGGGCGGCGGCCTGGAGGTGGACGGCGTGGACGCCACCAAGAAATGTGCGGGCAACGGCTATCCCGCCGTGCTGGCCAACGTGTACAGCAGCAAGACCAAGAAGCCCCTGGTGCAGCCCTACACGGTGCTGGAGCGCACGCTGGTGGCCAAGTCCAGCGACGGCAAGGAGGTCCAGCTGCCCATCAAGATCGGCGTGATCGGGTTCACCACGCCGGGCATCATGAACTGGGACAAGCGCTTCCTGGAGGGCAAGGTCTACACCGAAGGCGCCGTGGAGGCCGCGCAGAAGTACGTGCCCGAGCTGCGTGCCAAGGGTGCCCAGCTGGTCGTCGCGCTGCTGCACGGCGGCCTGGACGCCAGCAGCTACTCGCCCACCATGGAGAACCCGGGCCTGCACCTGTCCAAGGTGCCGGGCATCGACGCCATGGTCATGGGCCACCAGCACAGCGTGTTCCCGGACCTGTCGGCCCAGCCCGCCTTCACGCAGGCTGGCGTGGACAACAAGGCCGGCACCATCAATGGCGTGCCTGCCGTGATGGCCAGCTCCTGGGGCAAGGCGTTGGGCGTGATCCAGCTTGCGCTGAAGTGGGACGGCAAGGCCTGGAGCGTGGACAAGGCGGCCAGCAAGAGCGAGCTGCGCAACATCCAGACCAAGGACGCCGCAGGCGCCAACGTATTCGTGGCCGCCGACCCCGCCGTGGCACCGCTGATCGAGAGCCAGCACCAGGCCGCCATCAACTACGTAAAGACGCCGATCGGCAACACCGACTTCCGCATGAGCACGCTGTTTGCCGACGTGGGCGACCCCGGCGCGATCCAGATCGTGAACCAGGCGCAGCAGGCCTACGTGGCGGCCTACATCCAGGCCAACCTGCCGCAGTACGCGCAGCTGCCCGTGCTGTCGGTGAGCGCGCCGTTCAAGTCGGGCTTCCAGGGCGGCAAGGACTTCACCGACGTCGCGGCCGGCCCGCTGGCCATCTACAACGCGGCCGACCTGTACCTCTACCCCAACACCGTGTACGCGGTGAAGGTGAACGGCGCCGACATCAAGGACTGGCTGGAGGCCGCCGCCAAGCGCTTCAACCAGATCGACCCCGCCAAAGCCGGCGAGCAGGCGCTCATCAGCACCTTCCCCGGCTACAACTTCGACATGTTCACCACCGCGGACGTGCAGTACGAGATCGACGTGACGCAGCCCGTGGGCAGCCGCATCAAGGGCCTGACCTACAAGGGCCAGCCCATCGATCCGGCGCAGGAGTTCGTGATTGCCACCAACAACTACCGCGCCACCAGCGGCAAGAGCTTCATCCCGAAGCTGGACGGTTCGGCCACCATCTGGGCCTCGCCGGATGCCAACCGTGATGTGGTCATCGAGTACGTCCGCAAGAACCCGCAGGTCACGCGCGTGGCCAACGGAGCGGCCAAGAGCTGGCGCTTCACCCAGGTGACGACCGCGGGCGACGTGGTGTTCAGCTCCGGCGCGGACGCGCTGCCCGTGGCCCAGGCCGCGGGGCTGGCCGGCGTGTCGCTGCTCGCGGCCGATGACGGCTCGGGCAAGGGCATGGCCAAGTACAAGATCGACCTGTCCAAGTAAGCGCGGCGTCCCCCCGCATGGGGGCTGGCCCACGGTGGTGCACGCCCCGTGGGTCTTTTGCTTCTAAAACAATAGCTGCTGGCGCTTGATGGGTAAGCGCTGAAGGCTGTTTTGGCTTGAAGTGCTGGTCGTCAGCCGCCCGGCCTGCGCCGCCCGGGCTGCAGCAGCACCACCAGTGCGCCCGCGCCGCCGTCCAGCGGCCGCGCCTGCACGAAGGCCAGCACCTCTTTCTTTTGCACCAGCCAGCGTTGCACCCGGCCCTTGAGCACCGGTGTGCGGCCCGGCGACCCCAACCCCTTGCCATGCACCACGCGCACGCAGCGCAGGCCCGTGCGGTGCGCCAGCCGGATGAACTCGCCCAGCGCCTCGCGCGCCTCGTCGGTGCGCAGGCCGTGCAGGTCGAGCTGGCGCTGGATGCTCCAGGCACCCGAGCGCAGCTTGCGCGTCACGTCCAGCCCCACGCCGGGACGGCGAAAGCTCAGCTGGTCGTCCACGTCCAGCAGCGTGGTCACGTCGAACTCGTCGCTGAGCGACTCGCGCAGCACGCGCTCCTCGTCCAGCTGGCGCTGTACGGGCAGGGGTTCGGGTGGCTCGGGCACGTGCCACAGGCGCGCGTCCTGGCCCTTGAGCGGGCGCACCGCGCCCACGCTGGCGGCGAACAGGTTGCGCTCGGCCTGCAGGCGGCGCTCGTGCTCGCGCCGCTCCCGCTCGCGCGCGGCCTGCTGCGCGGCGGCCTCGGCCAGGGCGCGGCGCAGCGGCTGGAGGTCGGCCAGGCTGTGGACAGTGAGGCGGGCGGCGGCGTTCATGGGCTGGCTTCGGTTGTACCGCAGGGGGCATTCCCGCCGCCTGGCGGGCGGTACTCGGCGGCGATGAACTGGGTCGCCTGCGCCGGGTTGAAGTTGTCATCGCTCACCAACACCAGCACGCAGGCGCCGCCGGCCAGCGGCGCGCCCCACGTCATGCCTTCCAGGTTGTCCACCGCCAGGCCCAAGGCGGCGAAGTCGGCCACCAGCGTCTTGGGCGTGGGCGTGTGGTTGCCCGGGCGCAGGCCGGGCAGGACCAGGGTGTCGCTGCCGCGGCGTGTGTCGATGCGGTACAGCCGCGCAGCAAAGCCGCTGCCGGCGGCGTAGGCGCGCTCGAGCACCAGCAGGTGGTGCGCGTCCTCGGACAGGATCTCGCTCACGCCGTTCAGCTCCGGCCCGAAGGGCAGGCGGCGCGGGCGTGGGGCGGCGTCCGGCTGGTAGGCGATCTGGCGCAGCGGCCGGCCGCTTTCCAGCTCGATGGCGGTGATGCGCACCGGCGCGCCGGCGCTGGCGTGCCGGGCGGCGGGGCCGTCCTGGCGCCAGGGCAGCTCCATGGCCAGCCAGGCGGTGGCGCCGCCGGGCGACAGCGCCAGGCCTTCCAGCGTGCCGTTGCGGCGCGGGCCGCTGCCGTGTGGCGCGGGCTGGAAGGACGCGGGCAGGGCCCAGGTGCGCGCGTGCGTGCCGTCGGCATGGGCGGCGCGCAGCTGCGGGCCGAAGCCGCGGGCGAAGTCGCCTTCGCTGGTCCAGAGGAACTGCGCGCCGCCGGGCAGCCAGCGCACGGCTTCGCCATCGGGCACGTCCATGCCGGGCTGCGGGGCGCGGGCGCCGGCGAAGGGCTGGCCGCTGGCGTGGCGCAGCAGGCGCACGCCGGTGATGCGCGGCGGCGCCAGACCGGCCGGGCCCAGGGCCAGCCGCGCGGTGTAGACGCGGGCCGGGGCATGGGCGGAACGGTCGTCGCTGATGAGCAGGAACTCGCCCGACGCCGGGTCGCTATCGATGCCGGAAATTCCGCCAAACAGGCTGCCGCCCCATTCGGAGCCGGGCGCGATGGCGGCCGTGCCCAGGATGCGCAGCGAGGGCGCACCGGGCGCTGCAGCAGGCTGGGGCGGCAGCGGCGAGCACGCGACCAGCAGCAGCGCCGCTGCCGCCGCCAACGCCAGGCGCGGCGGCGTCACATCAGGCCCTGCTCGGCCATGGACAGCGAGGCCCCGGGCGCAACGATGACGTGGTCCAGCACGCGCACGTCCACCAGCGCCAGCGCGCTCTTGAGGGTCTGCGTCAGCGCCTCGTCGGCGCGGCTGGGCCGCACGCTGCCGCTGGGGTGGTTGTGCGCCAGGATGACGGCCGAGGCCTGGTGGTGCAGGGCGCGCAGCACCACCTCGCGCGGGTACACGCTGGTCTGCGTGAGCGTGCCCCTGAAGAGCTCCTCCATGGCGATCAGCCGGTGCTGGCTGTCCAGCAGCAGCACGGCGAACACCTCGTGGCTGCGCGCGGCCAGGTGCAACTGCAGGTAGTCGCGCACGGCCTGGGGCGAGTCGAACACGGCGCGCTCGGCCAGCTGCTCGGCCAGGGCGCGGCGCGCCAGCTCCAGCACCGCCATCAGCTCGGCCCGTTTGGCCGGGCCCAGGCCCTTGATGCGTGACAGCTGCGCGGCGTCGGCGTGCAGCAGGCCGGCGATGCCGCCAAAGCCGCCCTGCGCGGGCGGCGACAGCAGCTCCTGCGCCAGCTGCAGCACGCCCTTGCCGGCGAGGCCGGTGCGCAGCACGATGGCCAGCAGTTCGGCGTCCGACAGGGCGGCGGGGCCGCGCGCGAGCAGTTTCTCGCGCGGCTGGGCGTCAGGCGGAAGGTCCTTGAGCGGCATGGGGTTGTGGGTGGGTTCCTACAATGGCGGGCAGTTTATCCAGCGCTCTTCGGCGCATTTTTTCCATGACTGCATCCCTTGAGAGCACGCCCGTCGTGCAGCCCGGCTCCTTCCTCACGCTGCACTACCGCCTGGCCGGCCCCGCGGGCGACGTGATCAACACCTTCGAGGACAAGCCGGCCACGCTGTCCGTGGGCACGGGCGAGCTGTCGCCCGCGCTGGAGCAGCGCCTGATCGGCCTGCCCGAGGGTGCGCGCACCACCTTCGAGCTGGCCTCCGGCGAGGCCTTCGGCGAGCGCAACCCCGACATGCAGCAATGGGTGGCCAAGAAGCTGCTGGACGAGCTGGGCGACCCGCACGAGGAGTACACCCTGGGCGACGTGGTGCAGTTCCCCACGCCCGACGGCCAGGGCCAGTACGCCGGCGTGGTGCTGGAGGTGCGCGGCGACGGCGCCGTGCGCTTTGACTTCAGCCACCCGCTGGCGGGCGTGCCCGTCACTTTTGAAGTCCAGATCATCGGAGTCTTGTGAGCCATGCAGGACCCGCGTGAAATCCTGCTGGCCGAGCCGCGCGGCTTTTGCGCCGGCGTGGACCGTGCCATCGAGATCGTCGAGCGCGCGCTGGCCAAGTTCGGCGCGCCCATCTACGTGCGCCACGAGATCGTGCACAACACCTACGTGGTGAACGACCTGAAGGCCAAGGGCGCGATCTTCATCGAGGACCTGGCCGAGGTGCCGCCCGGCGCCACGCTGGTGTTCTCGGCCCACGGCGTCAGCCGCGCCGTGCAGGACGAGGCGCGTGCCCGCGGCTTTTCCATCTTCGACGCCACCTGCCCGCTGGTGACCAAGGTGCACGTCGAGGTGGCCAAGCTGGCCCGGGAGGGCTACGAGTTCATCATGATCGGCCACAAGGGCCACCCCGAGGTCGAGGGCACCATGGGGCAGCTGGACAGCGGCATCCACCTGGTGGAGGACGTGGCCGACGTGGCGCTCGTACAGCCTTCGCAGACCGACAAGCTGGCCGTGGTGACGCAGACCACCTTGAGCGTGGACGACGCGGCCGAGATCACCGCCGCCGTGCGGGCGCGCTTTCCCAGCATCCGCGAGCCCAAGCAGCAGGACATCTGCTACGCCACGCAAAACCGTCAGGATGCGGTCAAGCTGCTGAGCCCGCAGGTGGATGTGGTCATCGTGGTTGGCAGCCCCACCAGCTCCAACAGCAACCGCCTGCGCGAGCTGGCCGCGCGCCTGGGCCGGCCAGCCTACATGGTGGACAGCGAGCAGGAGCTGCGCCATGAGTGGTTCGACGGCGCGGCGCGCGTGGGCCTGACGGCTGGCGCCTCGGCGCCCGAGGTGCTGGTGCAGGCGGTGATTGCCCGCATCAAGGAGCTGGGTGCCGTGGCGGTGCGCAAGATGGATGGCATCGAGGAGACGGTGAAGTTTCCGCTGCCCAAGGGCCTGAAGCTGGACACGCCGCCCGTGGCCCAGGACTGACAGCCAGTGGCATCACTGCACCTTTGATAGCTGCCCGCGCTTGATCGGCGCGGGTTTACTGCCCATTCGGCATGTAAACCGACAGCGGCGCACGGCGTGGGCGCAGGGACCGGGCGACAAGTCCTTGCACAATGCAGGACTTCATACAATCTGCGCCCCGCCACACCATGGGAGCACGACGGGCTCCCCGACTATGGAAATCGCCATACTTTTCGCCCTCATCGTGCTCAACGGCTTGTTTGCCATGTCCGAGCTGGCGCTGGTCTCCGCGCGCCGCGCCCGGCTGCAAAAGCTGATCGACGAGGGCGACAGCGGCGCCATTGCCGCAGCCAAGCTGGGCGAGGACCCGACACGCTTCCTGTCCACCATCCAGATCGGCATCACCTCCATCGGCGTGCTCAACGGCATCGTCGGGGAGGCCGCGCTGGCCAAGCCGCTGGGCGACTGGCTGATCGGCCTGGGGGTGGACGCCACCACCGCCGGCTACACCGCCACCGGCCTGGTGGTGGTTCTGATCACCTACTTCTCCATCGTCGTGGGCGAACTGGTGCCCAAGCGCCTGGGACAGAGCTATCCCGAGACCCTGGCGCGCCTGGTGGCGCGGCCCATCAACTGGCTGGCCATCGCCACCAAGCCCTTCGTACGGCTGCTGTCGGCCTCCACCCAGGGCCTGCTGAGCCTGCTGGGCGTGAAGGAAAGCGCCAGCACCGTGACGGAGGCCGAGATCCACGCCGTGCTGGCCGAGGGCACGAGCGCCGGCGTGATCGAGACGCACGAGCACATGATGGTGCGCAACGTGTTCCGCCTGGACGAGCGCCAGATCGGCTCGCTGATGGTGCCGCGTGCCGACGTGGTGTTCCTGGACGTGGCCGCGCCGTTCGAGGACAACCTGGCGCGCATCGAGGCATCCGACCACGCCCGCTTCCCCGTGGTGCGCGGCGGCATGGAGAACATCCTGGGCGTGCTCAACGCCCGCCAGTGGCTGTCGCGCACGCTGCGCGAGCCGGCCGCGCGCGACCTGGCGAATGTGCCGCTGCAGACGGCGCTGTACGTGCCCGAGACCATCAACGGCATGGAGCTGCTGGACAACTTCCGCCTGTCGGATGTGCAGATGGCCTTCGTCATCGACGAGTACGGTGAGGTGCAGGGCATCGTCACGCTGCAGGACCTGGTGGAGGCCATTACCGGCGAATTCAGCTCGGTGGACCCGGAGGACGCCTGGGCCGTGCTGCGCGAGGACGGCAGCTGGCTGCTGGACGGCCACATCCCCGTGCCCGAGCTGAAGGACCGCCTGCAGCTCGACTCCGTGCCCGACGAGGAACGGGGTCGCTACCACACGCTCAGCGGCATGGTCATGCTGCTGACCGGCAAGCTGCCCAATGTGACCGACACGGTGCAGTGGGAGGACTGGCAGTTCGAGGTGGTGGACATGGACGGCAAGACCATCGACAAGGTGCTGGCCACCCGCCTGCCGGCCGTGCAGGTGAGCGCCGATCCTGCTGCGGAGATCTAAGAACGTGCTCACGCTCTCCGCGCGGGTGTGCGGTCGCGACCTCGGGCGCCCTGCAGCGAAAGCAAATCCTCGCGATAGCACGCGCTATCGCTGCGGTTTGCGCCTCGCAGTCCATCCCGATTCGCATCCCGCACCCCTCCGCGCCGAGAGCGTGAACACGTTCTAAGCCAAATCGGCCTCCAGCGCTTATGGCGCAAGCGCTGACAGCTATTGAATCAATAGCAACCTAGCTCCACAGGTCCAGCGGCGGATCGGCCGCCACGGCGCGCAGGATGTCGGTGCGCGAGATGAAGCCGGCCAGCCGCCCGCCCTCGTCCGTCACCGGCAGGCCGGGCAGGCCGGTGTCCAGCAGCACGCCGGCCACGCGGCGCAGCTCGGTGTCGCCCGTCACGGTGGGCACGGGGCTGACCATCACCTCGCTCACCGGGCGGCGCGCCAGGGCAATGGCGTCCTTGATGGCGCCCGGCTCGGGCAGCAGGTCCAGCGGCGCCATGTCGGCGCGCAGCAGCAGGCCCACCACGGCACCGTGGGCGTTGACCACTGGCGCCTGGGCGATGCGGTGCTGCGCCAGGGTCAGCCAGGCATCGTTGACGCGCACGTCCGGCGCCACGCTCAGCGAGCCCTCGGTCATCACGTCGCGCACGCGCGTCAGCGGCTGGCGCGGCTCGGTGGGGCCTTGCACGGTCTGCACGTAGGCCGATACGGCGTCCAGCACCCGCAGCGGCATGGAGGGCTGCGCCGGGGCCGGCGCGGGCGCGGGGGGCTTTTCTTGAGCCTGCACGTCCGCCGGACGGGTGCGCAGGGCCTGCGGGCGCTGCACCCGCCGCACGGGCGCGACCTGCGACAGCTGCTCCGGCCCGCCGCGGTACATCTGCCCCGAAGGGCCGAACACGAAAAACATCGCCTGACTCCTTCGCCTGCTTGGATCCACCGATGGTATCGGCAGCGGCGGGCACGGCTGAAGGGTGCGGGCGGCATCCTAAAATCGCGGGCTATGCTCGATATCCTCCTCCTTCGCAAAGACCTGCCCGCAGCCGTGGCCCGGCTGGAAACCCGCAAGAGCCCCCAGCCCTTCCTGAACGTGGAGGCCTTCCAGAGCCTGGAGGGTGAGCGCAAGTCCATCCAGACCCGCACCGAGGAGCTGCAGGCCCAGCGCAACCAGCTGTCCAAGCAGATCGGCGCGCTGATGGGCAAGGGCGAGAAGGACGCGGCCGAGGCCGCCAAGGCCCAGGTGGCGGCCTTGAAGGACGAGCTGGACGGATCGGCCGCACGGCTGGAGCAGATCCAAGTCGAGCTGCAGGCCATGCTGACTGCCGTGCCCAATCTGCCGCACGAGAGCGTGCCCGTGGGTGCGGACGAATCGGCCAACGTCGAGGTGCGCCGCTGGGGCCAGCCGCGCGAGTACGGCTTTCCCGTGCGCGACCATGTGGACCTGGGCGAGCCGCTGGGCCTGGACTTCGATATGGGCGTGAAGCTGTCGGGCTCGCGCTTCACCGTCATGAAGGGGCATATCGCCCGTCTGCACCGCGCCCTGGCGCAGTTCATGCTGGATGTGCAGACGCTGGAACACGGCTACACCGAGTGCTACGTGCCCTACATCGTCAATGCCGAGTCGCTCAAGGGCACGGGCCAGCTGCCCAAGTTCGAGGGCGACCTGTTCGCCGCCAAGAAGGGCGGGCAGGAGGGCGAGCCTGTGCCGGACGACGCGGCCCTGTACCTGATCCCCACCAGCGAGGTGCCGCTGACCAACATGGTGCGCGGCCAGGTGCTGACCGAAGCCGAGCTGCCGCTGCGGCTGACGGCGCACACGCCGTGCTTTCGCTCCGAGGCCGGCAGCTACGGCCGCGACACGCGCGGCATGATCCGCCAGCACCAGTTCGACAAGGTGGAGATGGTGCAGATCGTGCATCCGCAGCAGAGCTACCAGGCGTTGGAGGAGATGGTCGGCCACGCCGAGGCGGTGCTGCAAAGGCTGGGCCTGCCCTACCGGGTGATGAGCCTGTCCACCGGCGACATGGGCTTTGGCGCCGCCAAGACCTACGACCTGGAGGTGTGGCTGCCCGCCCAGGGCACCTACCGCGAGATCAGTTCGGTCAGCAACTGCGAGGCCTTTCAGGCCCGCCGCATGCAGGCGCGCTTCAAGAATGCCCAGGGCAAGAACGAGCTGGTACACACACTGAACGGCTCGGGCCTGGCTGTGGGCCGCACGCTGGTGGCGGTGCTGGAGAACTACCAGAACGAAGACGGCAGCGTCACCGTTCCCGAGGTGCTGCGGCCCTACCTGGGTGGGCTGGCGGTGCTGACGCCCTGAGCGGCGCGCAGCCAGGTGGGCAGCTCCACACAGACCGCCTGGCTGTCCACAATGGTTTTCTGTACCGAAAACCGGAGAGATTCGTATGAAGCGACGGGCCGTTTTCTCGCTGCTGGCTGTCACTGGCCTCTCCGCGTGCGTTAGTGGGGGCCGTGGGCGGGGTGATTCCCGCCCCATCGTCATCGCCCATCGGGGCGCCAGCGGCTATCTGCCCGAGCACACCCTGGGCGGCTATGAGCTGGCCATGCGCATGGGCGCGGACTACATCGAGCCCGACCTGCAGCTGACCCGCGACGGAGTGCTGGTGGCCATGCACGACGAGACGCTGGGGCGCACCACCGATGCGGCAACGCTGTTCGCCCCGCGCAACGGGGGCTACAAGGTGGCCGATTTCACGCTGGCGGAGATCAAGACGCTGACGGTGAAGCCCACGGGCACGGGCAAGACCAGCTACCCCGGCTTCACGCCCAGCGCGGCCAACCCCTGGAGCATTCCCACCTTCGACGAGGTGATCCGCCTGGTGCAGTCCTCGCCATCGCTGGTCGGCCGCGAGGTGGGCATCTACCCGGAAGCCAAGCAGGCAGATCCGGCGATGGAAGACGCCATCCTGCAATCGCTGGCGCAAAGCGGCTATGACGCCCACAGCAAGGTGTTCATCCAGTCCTTCAGCGACGAGACACTGCGCAGCATGCATGCCAAGGAGCAGGCCCGGGGCAAACCCCTGCCGCACTTCCTGCTGGGGGCCGCCGTCATGGGCGACGATGGCGTGGCGCGCCTGGGAATAGGCACCCGGGGGCCCGAGCCGCGACTACTGACCTTCCAGGACGTGGCCAGCTTCGCCCAGGGCGTGGGAGTCTCCATCCACTACCGCGCCTATCCGGTCACCAAGCCCTACATCGACCAGGCCCGCGCTGCCGGACTGAAGGTGCACGGCTGGACCTTTGCGCAGGCCGAAGCCGACGCGGCTGCCGCGCAGTACCGCCGCTATCTGGACCTGGGCATGGACGGCATGTTTTCCAACTACGCAGACCTGGCCGTCAAGGCTCGCGACCAGTACGTCCGCGGGCGCTAGATCGACCGGGCGGCGCCCGGCCCGCCCGCTCTGGCAGGCCAGAAACTGCTGCTACAATCGCCGGCTTCGACACACAGGAGAGGTGGCAGAGTGGTCGAATGTACCTGACTCGAAATCAGGCGTACGTGCAAGCGTACCGTGGGTTCGAATCCCACCCTCTCCGCCACGAACGACGCCCGGTAGCCCGCAAGCTACCGGGCGTTTTTTCTGGATGCGCGGCCTGGGCAAGCCACTGCATCGGTTGGGATTTTGCTCCTGAATTGATAGCTTTTAGCGCTTGTTGGTAAAGCGCTGCAGGCATATTTCATTTAAATCCTGTGACAGTCCACCCCAGATGCGCACGCCTGCGATGGGTCTGGCAATACGAGGCGGCATCTTGTTACCCGCTAGCGTGGGGCGCCTACCGTCGTGTCGGACGGGGATTACCGGATGGCCTGGGGCTGCGGCGCAAATTCAAGGCCGCACGTTGGAATTCGCCAGCATGCTTCTTTGTTTGGAAATCCATAGGAGATCGCAATGCCCAACAACAATCCCCAAGGCCACAACCAGTACTCGAACAGCAACAGCGGCCAGAGCAACCAAAGCAACCAGGGTGGTAACCAAGGCGGCCACAACCAGTCCAACAACAGCAACCAGTCCAACAGCAACCGGGGCTTTGCTTCGATGGACCGTGATCGCCAGCGTGAGATCGCTGCCGAGGGTGGCCGTGCCGCGCACGCTTCGGGCAATGCCCACGAGTTCAACTCGCAGGAAGCACGTGAGGCAGGTGCCAAGAGCCACGGTGGCCAGGGCTCCTCTTCGCAGGGCTCGGACAACAGCCGCGGCTCGTCCAACAGCAACCAATCCAACAACTCCAACTCCAACTCCGGCAACACCCGCGGCGGCTCCATCGAGCAGCACGCACGCGCCGGTGCACAGAGCCACAAGAACGACCGCTAAGCGATCATGCTTGTAAAGCAGCCGAAGGTCCCTCAGGGACCTTCGGCTTTTTCATGCGTTCAGCGATTGCGTCAGGCGCCGTCGCCCGCGTTGCCCGTGATGGGCAGGACGATGCCGGTGATGTAGCTGGAGCAGCTGGGTGCCGCCAGGAAGACGTAGGCCGGGGCGATCTCTTCCGGCTGGGCGGGCCGGCCCATCTGCGTGCTGGCGCCGAATTCCACGATGTCTTCCGGCGGCTGGTCGGCGGGGTTCAGCGGAGTCCACACGGGGCCGGGCGCCACGGCGTTCACCCGGATGCCCCTGTCCACCACGTTCTGCGCCAGGGCCTTGGTGAAAGCGTGAATGGCTCCCTTGGTGGCCGAGTAGTCCAGCAGCTTCTTGCTGCCGCGCAGCCCGGTAACCGAGCCGGTATTGACGATGGCGTCGCCCCGCTGCAGGTGTGGCAGCGCGGCTCGGGCCATGTGGAAGTAGCCATAAATGTTGGTGCGGAAGGTTTCGTCGAAACGCTCTTCGCTCAGCTCCTCCAGCGACGCTGCGTGTTCCTGGAAGGCGGCGTTGTTCACCAGCACGTTGAGCTTGCCGAAAGCCTTGAGAGTGGCCTGCACGGCACTGGCGCAGAACTTCGCGTCCTTCACATCGCCGGCAATGGCCAGGCTGCGTCCGCCCTCGGCTTCGATCAGCTTGCAGGTGTCCCGGGCGTCTTCGTGTTCATCGAGATAGGCGATCGCCACATCCGCTCCCTCGCGGGCGAACAGCACGGCAACGGCTCGGCCTATGCCCGAGTCGCCTCCAGTGATGAGCGCCGCCATCCCCTTGAGCTTGCCGCTGCCCTGGTAGTGCGGTGCCTGAAAGCGCGGCTGCAACTCCATGTCGCGCTGCACGCCCGGCTTGTCCAGGTGCTGGCGTGGCATGGGCGGTGCGGGCTCGCTGCGGCCCGGTCCTGGGGCGGGCTGGGCCTTCTCGTCCTTGTCTGCTTTGCCCGCCTGGGCAGTTTTTCTGTCTTGCTGCTGCTGCAGCTTGCGCTGCTTGTCGGCAGCGTCGGAACTGGAGGAGGATTTCATGGGTCGGTCTCTTTCAGGACAATGGAAGAAAGAAGCGGGATGCGCCGGCTGACTAGCCCAGCGGCTTCCACAGGGGTGGCTCGGGCTGGGGAAACTGCAGGGGCCGGCGCTGATTAGCCTGCATGGCTTCCTGCTGGCGCAGGCGCTTGAGCGCCCTGGGTTTCAATGGCTTGTCATTGCTGCGCTGATAGGCATTCATCATGGTCAAACTCCCGCTAAGGTGTAGTGGCATTCGACCAGCCGCTCCCCGTGCACCGTGTCGGACGCGCTCGATTGATGGAGGCGGTGCAATGGAAGCTTGAAATCGGGCCGGGTGGCCAGGAACTGTGATTGGCAACCCTGGAACCCTGCAGCTACAGCCATGCCTTGGACAGCGTTGGCAAATGGAATGTGTTGCTCCCCGTGGCCTGTGTTGCAAGACGCATCAGGCTGAAAATTCATGACAACCCAGGAGAAAAAGAAAATGAGCCCTTTTGACAATCTGCGCAGCAAGGCTATCGCCTGGTGTCGTGATTTCGAACAATACAAGGAGGAATGCCGGATTTTCGGCGAGCGGCTACGTATTGAATACATAAGCTACCTGGGCGCCAAATCCACCGATGTGGAGTTTTACAAAATGGATGAGCGCCTGGAGCGGCTGGCATCTGAAGGCACCACGCTTTCGCCGCGCCTGCAGGTGGGCGACGACGGCTATGTTTACTTTGGCCTCACGATTTTCATTCGTGAAGGTTGCCATTGCCTGGAGGAGCACGCCCGCATTGGCGTGCAGCGTGCCCAGGGAAAATGGCGCGTGCGCTGGAATCAAATGGAAAGCGGCAGCACCAACGACAAGGTGCCTCAGGCGTTTTTTGACAAGGTCACGGCCGCCATGCTGGAGAAGTACTCCACCCCGTTCTACAAAATTCGCGGGCAGCTCGGATTCATTCCCACCTTTAGCAACGACCACCTGGTACTGGTCCCCGCCGGTGAGGTGCTGGCGGCGGGTGAGGAAAAGCAGTCACAGACGGGCACCAGCGGGGCAGCCTGAACACGCCGGCCGTCCGGATGTGAGCGCCTGCTCAGGATGCAGTTGGGGCTGTCTGTGGCAGGCCGCTTTGGAGCAGGGGCGCCTCCGTGGCCACGGCATTGAGGCTGCCGTCGCCGCCGATGCGGAAGTGCGCCGAAGGGCAGTTGATGAACTGGAGAATGGCGCTGAAGCAGTCCGCCGGTAAGGTCAGCGTCCCCAGCGCAATGGATTCGTACAGCTCAAAGCTGGGAGGCGGTAGATCGCTTTCCTTGGAAAAACCTATCCTCAGCGCCGTGCGCAGCGCTCCTGCGCGCGAACCCAGCAGTTCAATGAATCCCACGGCCTGGGGGACGCTGTAATTGTCTTCCGTGAACGTGTGCAGGCCGGACAGCGCAACAGCCCTGATGCTCTTGACCTTGATGGTCACGTAGTTGTCCCAGTCATGGCTGAAGTCTTGCGCTTTCATGACCGTTTTTGCCCAGGGGCGGGTAGAGCTGGGGGAGGTCATTCTTGGTTCCGTCATGGATTGGTTATCCCGAGAAGATAAAAAGAGAGTTCAAGACTGGAGCTTGTCCGGGCTTGGGACAGGATTTTCTGGATAGGGCCGGGGAAAGGAAGGTTTTATTTCCCCAGGGTCTTCCGGAATGCTCGCTGGAGCGGGTTGTTGGGTTCTTCCATCCTCTTCTTGATAAGGATTGGAGGGCTGGGGTGGCAGGGAAGGGATATTCATCTTCGGATATACTTGAAAAGATATTGATACAAGTATTTCAATAAATGGCGTATTGAAAAAAATGGAAGCTTTTTACGCTATGGCTTTCAATTATCAGCACCTCCCTTGGAGGGGCGATAAAGCCAATGCCTGCCCGCATGTAGGAAAACACCTTTAGATGTTGCTTGCTGAAAAGTGGACGCCTACAGCAGGGGTCGAATAACTGGTGGCAGGATGACGCGCGTGTCAGTTAAAGCCTACGTAAGTCACGTAGTGCGGCTTCGAATATGAGTGGCCGCGAGGGGAATTCGCCCCACGCGCCGATGATTTTCGAAGCAGCTTTTTTGGGAGATTGCAATGGCTCAACGTGATTACGGTGACGACAACAACCAAGCCCGCCAGGGGCGCAGCTATGACGACGAGCGCTACGGCTATCGCAACGAAGGCTCCGGCCGGGGGCAGGGTGGTGGCGACATGCGTTCACACGGCTCTTCCGACCAGTCCCAACACTATGGTGGTGGTCAGGGCTATGGCGGCCAGGGTGGCTACGGCGGGCATGAGCGCCAAGGCCAGCAGGGCGGCGGTTACGGCACCAGCCAGTACGGCGGCTATGGCGGTGGCCAATACGGCGGCAGCCAGTACGGTGGTTTCGGGGGTGGTCAGCACAACGACTACCGAGGCGACAACCAATATGGGGGCCAGCGCGGCGGCTACGGTGGCGGTCAGGGCGGCTACGGCGGCCAGGGCGGCTACGGCGGTCAAGGCGGTGGCTACGGCGGCCAGGGCGGCTACGGCGGT
>DJJU01000002.1:58448-79906 GCA_002434305.1 Alicycliphilus sp. UBA6560
AGGCGGTGGCTACGGTGGCCAAGGCGGCTATGGCGACCAAGGAAGCTATGGCGGCCAGAGCGGCCAATACAGCGGCAGCTATGGCGGCGGCCAGCGCGGCGGCACCTACGGCCCCGGCGGTCAAGGTGGCTACGGTCGCAGCCATGCCGAGCAGTCGGGCGGCTTCTACGGCGACTCCAGCCGCTTCAGCGAAGGGGGTAGCCAGCAGCGCTCGCGCCACCATGACGATCCCGAGTACCAGCAGTGGCGCAGCGAGCAGCTGCGCAACCTGGACAACGACTACGAGAGCTGGCGCGGTGAGCGCTACAAGAAGTTCTCGGAGGATTTCAACAACTGGCGCAGCTCGCGCAGCCAGAGCGACAACAACACCACGGGACACGGCACCAGCAGTGCCCATGGCAATGACAAGAGCGGCTCGGGCAGCACCGGCAGCTCGGGCGGTTCTGGTAGCACCGGCTCCAGCAGCTCTGGCAGCCACGACAGCAGCGGCAGCAGCAAGTCCCGCTGATCGGGCTTAGCCCCTTAGAGGAATGAAGGCGGCGTAAGGCCTTGTGCCGACGCCGCCTTTGCCTTTGCCACCTGCGGTAGCCATAGCTGGAACTGTGCGCCTGCGCCCGGGCGGCTTGCCACCTGCACCCGCCCGCCGTGGCGCAGCACCACGGTACGTACGAAGGCCAGGCCCAGCCCCACGCCCTCGGTCCGCGCACTGCCCGCCTCCGGCTGGCCCGGCAGGCGGTTGAAGGGCTCGAAGATCTGCTCCTGCTGCTGCGGGCCCATGCCCGGACCTTCGTCCCGTATGCCGACGCACCAGAAGCCCTCCTGTGCCCGCAGCGTGCAGTGCACGGTGGCGCCCCTGGGACTGAACTTCAGCGCATTGCCCAACACGTTGGTAATGGCGCGCTGCACCCGGCCGGGGTCACCCGTGAAGGGCGCGGCCCGTTCGCTGGATTCCAGCCCCAGCCGCACCTGGCACTGTGCGGCGGCGGCCCAGGCGTCTTCCATGGCCTGCTGCAGCGCATGCAGCAGGTCGAAGGTTTCGTGCCGGTAGCTGTCGGCCTGGGCGCTGGCCAGACGCACGAAGTCCTGGGCCAGGGTCAGCGAGGCCTGGGCCTGGCGCTCGATGCGCGCCAGCAGCTCGTCCTGCGGCATGCGCCCGGGAAAGGCGTGATGCATCTCCAGCAGCGTGATGATGGACGCGACCGGGGCCCGGATGTCGTGCGAGATGAAGTGCAGCGCTTGGTCGCGCTGGCGCTGCGCGCGGCGCATGTCCGACAGGTCGACCAGGGTGATAAGCCAGATGGCGCTGCCGTCCAGCGAATAGTGCTGGCGCAGCAGCAGCACGTGCCTGTGCTGCCCATCACGCCACTCCCCGGGTGCAGGCGTGTCGCCGGTGGCCCAGTGGACCAGCGGTGGCAAGGCCTGGCCGTCGCGCGCGTCAGCCAGGTCACCCAGCAGCTGTTCCACCGGCAGGCCGGGCAGCGGGACGGTGATGGCTGGCTGGAAGTGCTGCTGGGCCGCAACGTTGGCCAGCAGCACCCGGCCTCCTGCGTCGCACACCAGGGTGGGCGAGGGCAGATGCTGCAGGCTGGCACTGACGAAATGATGCAGCCGGCGCAGGCGGGCGGAGGCTTCCTCCACCGTGGCGATACGCCGCTCCAGCGCGTCGCTGTACAGCGATGCGCGGTCCGGGCCGGGCAGGGGCACGTCCTGCTGCAGGGCCTGCATCTGCAGCTGCAAAAAGCGCGCGGCGGCGCTCAGCCGGCGCCAGCTCCACAGCGGATAGGCCAGGGCGATGCCGGCCAGGGCCGGCGTGCCGGCCAGCTGCCAGCCGCCCAGGGCCGGCGCCAGTGCCATGGCCGCCAGCACGGCCAGCGCCAGCAGGGCGCAGGCCAGCAGCCCGGCCAGCGGCCCCAGCATGACCATGGCCAGCAACGCCAGGGCCACGGGCGCCAGGTTGAACAGCAGCTGGGCGCCGCTGCCGGCCGGCTGCACGTGGGCGCCAGCCAGTTCGGCGTGCAGCGCGTGGGCGATCCATTCCACGCCGGGGATGCGCTCGCTGTGCAGCCCGGCCGGCGCGGCGAACATGTCGCCCAGGCCCACGGCGGTGGCGCCCACCAGCACGAACTTGCCGCGCAGGGCCTGCGGCGGCAGCCGGCCCTTGAGCACGTCCACATACGAATAGCGGGCAAACGGCGTGGGGCCGCCGGTGAAGGTGACGCTGCGCGGCTGGCTGCGAACCCAGGGCCCGTCCGCCGGGGCCGCGGCGCCGCGGCAGCCCGGCCGGGCCTGGCCGGCGGCGCACAGCAGCGCCGTGCCGATGTGCGGCCAGGGGCCCTGCGCCGGGCCTTCCAGCCCGAACAGGCGGCGCGCCACGCCGTCCTCGTCCAGGGCCACCTGCACATGGCCCAGCTGGGCGGCGGTGCTGCGCAGCAGGGGCAGGGGCGCGTCCACGCCGCTGGAGGCCAGGCTGCCGCGCCGGGCCACGGGCAGCACCACGCGGGCCGCGCGGCGCAGGGCCTGGGCCAGCAGCAGGTCGTCGCCGGGGTAGTCGGCGTCGGGCTCGCCGAACAGCACGTCCAGCGCCACGGCGCGCGGCTGCTGCGCACCGATGTGCGCCAGCACCTGCGCATGCAGGGCGCGGCGCCAGGGCCAGCGGCCGATGGCCTCGATGCTCTCGTCGTCGATGGCAATGAGAACGATGTCGCTGCTGGCCGGCAGGGCGCGCGCGCGCATGGCCAGGTCGTTGACCAGGTGGTCCAGCCGGCGCAGCGCGCCGCCGCTGCTCCACCAGGCCACCAGGGCCAGCAGCACCAAGGACAGCGCCAGCCATTCGCGCCGCAGGCCGGCGGCGCGCCTGCCGCGCATGGCGAAGGCCGTCAGGGCGCCGACAGCGGGCGGCCGTCGGCGGAGGTGATGGGCAGGCCGGTGCCGCTTTGCACGGCCGGCGGCAGCACGACCTGGCGCGGGGTGGAGAAGGCGCTCTCCAGTCCCGACGGATCGCGCGTGCGGATGCGCACCAGGTAGCTGCCGGGCGCCAGGGCCGGCGCCGCCCAGGCAGGCTCGGCCAGCTCTTCGTCCACCAGGGGATGCGCGAAGCCCGCTTCATCCGGCGCCAGCTGCAGCCTGAAGCGCTGGCCGGCGGCGCCCGGCCAGGACAGGCTGATGCGGCTGCCGCTTTCGCTGGCGGCGATGGCCTGCGCGCCCAGGGCGGGCGGTCGCTCGGCCACGGCAAAGGGCTGGGCCGGGCCGAAGGGGCCCTGGTCCAGCGCGCCGCCGGCCAGCTCGCGCACGCTGGCCGCGCGCCACTGGTAGCGGCCGGGTGCCAGTGTGGCCAGGGCTAGCGCGCACTGGCCAGCGCGGGTCTCGTCCAGCAGCGGCGCGGCGAAACCGGCCTCGCCCGCCACCTGGATGCGGTAGCGCGCTGCGCCCTGCACGGGGGTGCAGGCCAGCGTGCCCTGGCCGTGCGCCAGCGTGGCGCCGCCCAGCGGCGCCTGGGCCAGCGGGGCGACCGGATGCGCCTTCACGCGCACGGCGCGCTGCGCCCGCTGGCCGGGCAGGCCGGCGGCATCCATGGCGCGGGCGGCCAAGTAATAGTCGCCATCCGGGACGGCCGGCAGGCGCACTTGCGGGCCGGGCGCGGTGACGCTGCGCACGATGGCGGCGAACTGCGCGTCGCGCGCCACCTGCACCTGGTAGGCCGCGGCGCCTGGCACCGGCGCCAGCGCCAGCGTGAGGAAGTCGGCGTCCTCCAGCGTGGCCGGTAGCGCGTCCAGGGCGGGCGCGGGCAGCAACGGAGCGGGCGCGCCTACGGCGCCAGCCGCAGACACGACCACGCCGTGGCCCTGGGAGACCACCTGGGCACTTGCGTCTGCATCCGCCGTGCCGGGCGCCACGGCCAGCGCGCCCTCGGTCACGGCGGCCAGCGTGCGCCCGTCCGGCGCCAGCTCGACCAGGAAACGCGTGCCGCGCACGGCGGTACTGGCTGACGGGGTGCGGATCTCGAAGCGGCGCTGGCGCTGCGGTGGCTGCGGCGGCACGCTGGGCTCGACGCTGCCGCGCTCCAGCTGCAGCACGGACTGCGCATCGCCAGCCCGACCGCGCCGGCGCAGCTGCTCGATCTGCACCTGCGAGTCGGCCTGCACGCGCACCAGCGTGCCGTCGGCCAGCCGCACGGTGATGAAGGAATCGGTGCCGGCCTGCACGCGTGCGCCCTCGGGCAGGGGCTGGCCGGGCCGGGGCGCCTGGGGCTGGCCCCCGGGCAGCTGCACGCGCACGTCGCCCTGCGCGAAAGCCACCTCTGCGCTGCCCGCGGGCAGCAGGTGCAGGGGGATGCGCAGCCGCGAGCCGGGCCGCAGCCGGCGCGGGTCGGCCACGTGGTTTTCCTGCTGCAGTCCGGGCCACAGCCGGGCGTCACCCAGGTAGTGAGTGGCCAAGGCCTGCAGCGTGTCGCCGGGGCGCACGGTGTGCTCGATGGCGCTGGCGGGCTGGGCAAGGGCCGGGCCTGGCAGCGCCAGCAGCAGCGCCCAGGGCAGCAGGCGGCGCAGGGCTGGACTAGTCGTTGTCGTTGTTGTCATGGGCAAGGGCTTCCTGGGGGGCGTCCAGGGGCTTGACGGCCTCGAAGCGATAGCCCACGCCGTACACCGAGGTGATGGCGAAGCCGCTGGCCGGGCGCAGGTCCAGCACGGTGCGCAAGCGCGAGATGTGGGTGTCCAGCGAGCGCGAGATGACCTCGGCGCTGTGCCCCCAGATGGCCTCGCGCAGGTGGTCGCGCGACAGCAGCCGGCCCAGGTTCTGGAACAGAAACAGCGCCAGCTCGTATTCGCGCGCCTTCAGCGCCACGGGCTGACCGTCCATCAGCAGCTCGTGCGTCTCGGGCAGGAAGCGGTAGCGGCCGAACTCCAGGGGCCCGCCGGTGGCTGGCGGGTAGGCACGGCGCAGCAGGGCGCCGACGCGCGCGCCCAGCTCGGCCACGCGCACGGGCTTGGTCATGAAGTCGTCGGCGCCGCAGGCCAGGCCCTCGACGATGTCGGCTTCTTCCTGACGATGGGTGACGAAGAGGATGGGCAGCTGCGGCGCCAGCTGCTGGCGCACCTGGCGAACGATGTCCGGGCCGCTGGTGTCGGGCAGCTGCCAGTCGACGATGAGCAGGTCGTAGGTTTCGCGGCGCAGCGACTTGAGCAGCGCCGCCCCGGTGGCGAAGGTGTGGCAGGCATGGCCCATCGCGCCCAGTGCGTGCGTGAACAGCTCCAGCTGTAGCGTGTCGTCGTCCACTGCGGCGATGCGCATGCCCGTGCTCCCTTCTGCGATTATTGGTGTTTTCGGCCTCTAGCCCTTGCCAGTCAAGCGCAAGTAGCTATTGTTTTGATAGTCTTCATTCGTCCCTGGCCGCGGCCAGGGCCCGCAGCGCCGCGGCGGCCTCGCCGGGCTGCACGCCCTCCACGGGTGCCAGCTGGCCGGCCAGCTGCGCCAGGGCGTCGGGCTCGGCCTGCAGCCGGGCGATGGCTTGGCCGGCCTCGCGCGGGGCCTCGAAGCCGGTGCTTTGCAGCAGCACACGGCCGTCGGCGGCCACCAGCTTGAAGTAAAAGCGGCCGTCCTTTTCGCGGTACTGCTTGAAGCTGGGCAGGGCGGCAGCAGCGGCCGGCTTGGTCTTGGGCAGCGGCGTGGCGATGGCCGCGCTCAAGGGGCGCAGGCCGACGGCGGCGCGCAGGCGCTGCAGGAAGGGCTGGGCCTGGGCGCGGGCGCGCTGGGCACCTTGCTGCAGCACGGCCTCGACCTTCTCGGGGTGGGCCATCAGGTCGTCGTAGCGCGCGCGCATGGGCGCGATCTCGCGGTCGATGCGCTCGAACAGCTGCTGCTTGGCCTCGCCCCAGGCGATGCCGCCGGCGTAAGCGCGGCGCATGGCGTCCGTTTCCTCGGGCGTGGCGAAGGCCTGGTAGATCTGGAACAGGGCCGAGCCCTCGACCTGCTTGGGCTCGCCCGGCGCGCGCGAGTCGGTGACGATGGAGCCAATCAGCTTCTTCAGCTGTTCGCGCGGGGTGAACAGCGGGATGGTGTTGTCGTAGCTCTTGCTCATCTTGCGCCCGTCCAGGCCGGCGAGCAGGGCCACGTTGTCCTCTATGGCCGCCTCGGGCAGCGTGAAGTGGCTGCCGTACAGGTGGTTGAAGCTGGATGCCATGTCGCGCGCCATCTCGATGTGCTGCACCTGGTCCCGGCCCACGGGCACGTGGTGGGCGTTGAACAGCAGGATGTCGGCGGCCATGAGCACCGGGTACATGAACAGGCCGGCGGACACCCCGTCGTCGCCGTCGCGGCCGGCTTCGTGGTTCTTGTCCTGCGCGGCCTTGTAGGCGTGGGCGCGGTTGAGCAGGCCCTTGCCGGTCACGCAGGTCAGCAGCCAGTGCAGCTCGGGGATCTCGGGGATGTCGGACTGGCGGTAGAAGGTGACGTGCTGCGGGTCCAGCCCGGCGGCCAGCCAGCTGGCGGCGATCTCTAGCGTGGAGCGGTTCACGCGCTCGGGCTCCTGGCACTTGATGAGGGCGTGGTAGTCGGCCAGGAAGTAATAGCTCTCCACGCCGCCCGAGCGGCTGGCGGCCACGGAGGGGCGGATGGAGCCGACGAAATTGCCCAGGTGCGGGGTGCCCGAAGGGGTGATGCCGGTGAGAAAGCGCGTGGGTTCTTGCATGGATCAGGACAGGGAGGGGGTCAGCGCAGCAGCGCGACGAAGGGGGTCAGCAGCAGGTTGATGGCTTCGTAGCCCAGCGACATCAGCGGGCGCAGCCACAGCGAGCCCACCACGCCGGCCAGCACCAGCGCCAGCACGATGAAAAAGCCGTAGGGCTCGATGCGCGACAGCCACATCGCCTGGCGCATGGGCAGTAGGCCGGCCAGCACGCGCCCGCCATCGAGCGGCGGTAGCGGGAACAGGTTGAAGGCCCACATGACCAGGTTGACCAGGATGCCGGCGCGGGCCATCTGCGTGAAGAAGGGCTCTTCCACACCCGCGGCCACCAGCGCCACCAGCAGCAGCGCCCAGGCAATGGCCTGCACGAAGTTGGAGGCCGGCCCGGCCAGCGCCACCCAGACCATGTCGCGCTTGGGGTGCCGCAGGTTGCCGAAATTGACCGGCACCGGCTTGGCATAGCCGAAGACGAAGGCGCCCGAGGTGGAGAAGTACAGCAGCAGCGGCATCAGGATGGTGCCGATGGGGTCGATGTGCTTGATGGGGTTGAGCGTCATGCGCCCCAGCATGTAGGCCGTGTTGTCGCCGAAATAGCGCGCCACGTAGCCGTGCGCGGCCTCATGCACCGTGATGGAGAACAGCACGGGCAGGGCGTAGATCAGGATGGTCTGGATGATGTCGGAGGAGGGCACTCGCCGATTGTCGCGCATGGCGCCTGTCAGCCACGTCCCACAGGGCATGGGCGCTTGTCCGACAAGGGCTGGCGGGCCCCAGGTCCAACAATGCCGCGTAAGGCTCGGTGTGCAAGGCACCGGCTCAGACAAGAACAACCGGAGGTCCACGATGCACGCTTGGTACGCCCCCTTGAAAATTTTTGCGCTGGTGGTGGTGCTGCTCATGGCGGTGGCCATGGTCTACGCCGGCACCATGGCCATCACCTACTGGACCGGCATCAGCGTCTGAAGGCAGGGAGGCCACACCATGAACAAGCGCCAGACCCGGCTTTTCGCCATCGTCGCCACCGCCCTGTCGGCTGCGGCCTTCATCGGGCTGACCCTGGACAGCCACCGCCAGTTCGACCGCCTGACCAACGCCGAGTCCATCACGCCCGCCGTGACGCACGGCAAGAACGTCTGGCACAAGAACAACTGCATCAACTGCCACACGCTCTTCGGCGAAGGCGCCTACTACGCGCCCGACCTGACCAAGATCACCAAGCTGCGTGGCGAAGCTTACCTCACGGCCTATCTGAAGGACCCGTCCAAGTTCTACGACGAGCAGCGCCACCGGCGCCTGATGCCCAAGCAGGACCTCAGCGACGATGACATCGCTGGCCTGATCGCCTTTTTCGACTGGGTCAGCAACGTGGACAACCAGGGCTGGCCGCCGCGGCCCATTCTGGTCACCGGAGCGGCGCTGCCCGGCAGCGACCGCAGCGTGGAGCAGCAGACCAGCGGCGCCAAGGTCGAGCGCGGCGGCATCGAGCCGCCGCCGGGCGCGCGGCCGCTCGCCGGCGACGAGAATCCCATCGCCCTGGGCGAGCGGGTGTTCCGCACTGCCACGCCAGCCTGCACCGCCTGCCACTCGACCGCCCCGGGCGTGAACATGGCCGGCCCGTCGCTGGCTGGCGTCAAGGGTCGCACCGAGGCCCTGCTGGCCTCGCAGGACTACAAGGGCAAGGCCAAGGATGTGGAGGGTTACCTGCACGAGTCCATCGTGGAGCCCAGCGCGCACCTGGTGCCCGGGCCCATGTACTCGGCCGACGGCACCTCCTTCATGCCGACCACCTACGCCAAGGACCTCACGCCCGAGCAGATCGACCAGCTCGTGGCCTACCTGATGTCCCTGAAGTGAACGACCGACGCCGGAGCCCACCATGAGATACAAATCCCAATCCGTCGCCTACTGGTATTTCGCCGTCGCCGTCGCGCTGTTCGGCCTGCAGATCGTCTTCGGCCTGCTGTCGGCCACCAAGTACCTGGGGCCGGACCCGCTGCTGTACATCCTGCCGTTCGACGTAACCAAGATGATCCACACCAACGTGCTGATCGTCTGGGTGATCTGCGGCTTCATGGGAGCCACCTACTGGATGGTGCCCGACGAGTCGCGCACCGAGCTCTACAGCGTCAAGCTGGCCTACATCCAGCTCGTGATCTGGGTGGTGATGGGCGTGGCCACGGTGATTGGCTACCTGTTCCGCTACGGCACCGGCAACAAACTGTTGGAGCAGCCGCTGCCGTCCAAGCTGGCCATCGTCGTCGCCATGCTGATCTTCCTCTACAACATCGGCATGACGATCAGGAAGTCTGGCCGCTTCACCACGCCCGAGGGCGTGCTGCTGGGCGGACTGGGTTTGGCTGCGGTGCTGTATGTGCCGGCGCTGCTGGAGTACCACAACTACACGGTGTCCATCTTTTACCGCTGGTGGACCATCCACCTGTGGGTGGAGGGCGTGTGGGAGATGATCCAGGGCGGCTTCCTGGCCTACCTGCTGATCCGCCTGTCCGGCGCCGATCGCGAGGTGATGGAAAAGTGGCTGTACGTCATCGTCGGCCTGGTGTTCATCGCCGGCATCCTGGGCACGGCGCACCACTACTACTGGGTCGGCGTCCCGGCGTACTGGCTGCCCATCGGCGGCGTGTTCAGTGCACTGGAGCCGGCGGCCCTGGTCGGCATGGCCATGTACGCCTACTACGCCATGCGCCGCTCGGGGCTGGCGCACCCGAACAAGCTGGCCCTGCACTGGACGGTGGGCAGCGCCGTCTACACCATGTTCGGCGCAGGCCTGCTGGGCCTGGCCCACACCTTCCCGAGCGTGAACAAGTGGACGCACGGCACCCTGATCACCGCCATGCACGGCCACGCGGCCTTCTATGGCGCCTACGCCATGATCGTCATGGCCATGATCAGCTACGCCCTGCCATCGTTCACGCGCCGTCCGGAGGAGGGCACCTCCATGGGCTACACGGCCTTCTGGATGCAGCTGGCCGGCATGTTCGGCATGACGCTGTCGTTCGCCACCGCGGGCATCGGGCAGGTGTACCTGGAGCGCATCATGGGGATGGGCTACCTGGACGCGCAGCTCAAGATTCAGGTGCACTTCGTCATGCTGATCATCACTGCCTCCATCTTCGCCGTGGGCGTGGCGCTGTTCATCATCGACTTCTTCCGCTACCCGCTGCGCATGGAAGTGCGCACCGACGACCCGGCGCCGCGCCCCGTGCCGGCCCGGCCCGCCGCGGCGGTGGCCTGACGCGTGGTGGACGCGGCCACCTTCTCGCAGCAGCAGCCCGCGGGCGGCATCCACCCGGATGCCGCGTCCGAGCCTTACTACCTGCCCGGCGCCGACGAGGTCGAAGTCTTCGCCCAGTGCCACGCGCAGGGGCTGGCGGTGATGCTCAAGGGACCCACGGGCTGCGGCAAGACGCGTTTCGTCGAGCACATGGCGTGGCGCCTGGGGCGTCCGCTCATCACCATCTCCTGCCACGACGACCTGAGCGCGAGCGACCTGATCGGGCGCTTTCTCATCACCCACGACGGTACGGTGTGGCAGGACGGACCGCTGACCCGCGCCGTGCGCGAAGGCGCCCTGTGCTACCTGGACGAGGTGGTCGAGGCGCGCCAGGACACCGTGGTGGTGCTGCACCCGCTGACCGACCACCGCCGCCAGCTGCCCATCGACAAGACCGGCGAGCTGCTGCAGGCCGCGCCCGGCTTCGGCCTGGTGGTGTCGTACAACCCCGGCTACCAGCGCATGCTGAAGGACCTGAAACCCAGCACGCGCCAGCGCTTCGTGGCGCTGGACTTCGATTTTCCTGCGCCCGAGGCCGAGGCGCGCATCGTCGTGCGCGAAAGCGGTATCGCCGAGCCCGATGCGCGTGCGCTGGTGCAGCTGGCCGGGCGCCTGCGCGCGCTGCACGACCGCGGCCTGGCCGAGGTGCCCAGCACGCGGCTGCTGGTCGCTACAGCGCAGCTGGCGGTGCGCGGCGTCGAGCTGCGGCGGGCCTGCGTGCACGCCATCGTCGCGCCTCTGTCCGATGATGCCGCGCTGGCGGCTGCCATGCGTGACCTGGTGGATGCGACGTTTGTGTGAGCGGTGCACTGCCCTGCGGCTGCCTGGCGGTCTCCGGCCCCGGCACGCAACGCCTGCAGGAAAGGACAAGGCAGGGCAGCGCTCCACCCCACGTCCGCTATCCTTCGGCAGGCACGGTGCGCGCCTGCGTGGGCCGGAGCCCGCCGTTTCAGAAACGCGCGGAAAGAACGGCGCGCGCGGGCCGTGAAGCTATCGAAAATGGTGGCCAAAGGCCCTTTGAACGTCACAGCGGTGATCGCTTTTTTCCCCATGAAGCACCATGGCTGAAGCCGAAGACGTCATCACCGATGTCGCTCGCCACGCCACCGTTTATGCGCAGCGGCTGTGGCGCCGCCATCGCCCGCCGCCGCCCGGCCCGCCGGTGCTGCTGCTGGCCGACGTGGCGCCGCGGCTCGATCTGCTGCTGGCCGCTGCCCTCGGCCCGGGCCTGCGCCTGCGCCCGGCCCAGCTGCCGGCACCGCCCACCTTCCTGTCGCGCTGGCTGCAGCGCGGCGAGCCGCCGCCGTCCACCCGCCCCCTGCCGGCGACCGACGGCGCCAACCTGTGGCTGCCGCCGCAGCTGCCGGCCGACGCTGGGCCGGATGCCGCTGCCGGTGACTACCGCATCCTGGCGCTGGTGCACGGCCTGCGCGCCCAGCGCGGCGCGGCCCGCCATCTGCGCGATCTGCGTGACCCGCTGGAGCGTGCGCTGCTGACCTTGCTAGAGGCGCATGCCGCCGACCACGCGCTGCTGCACCACCTTCCCGGGCTGGGCGCCGCGCTGGCACGGCTGCGCGCCCAGGCCCTGGCGCAGCGTCCGCACAGGACCCAGCTGGCAACGCACCTGCGCCCGCTGGAGGCGCTGTTACAGGCACTGCTGCGCTCATCCGCCGACCAGCCATTGCGCCTGGCTGCCGTGGATCTGCCCACGGGCGCTGCCGGCGCAGACGAAGTGCTGCTCGCGCTGCCGGCTGACGTGACCCAGGTACGCGCGCGCGCGCTGGCGCTGGCGCCACGGCTGCGCCCGCCTGGCACGCCCGTGCGCCAGCAGCGCTGGCTGGTGGCCGACGCCTGGCTGGGCGAACTGCGCCCCGCTGCCAGCGCGCCCAGGGTGCACGGCACGGCTGGAGCGCAGGAAGACGTCGAGGGCCCTGGCGCTCCGACCCGCGCTGCCCGCCTGGCCCGTCGCCCGCAGGTGCGTGACGCGCTGGAGGACGAGGACGATGATGAGGGCCAGCCCGGCGCGTGGATGGTGCAAACCGCGCAGCCGCACGAACAGGCGGCCGACCCCATGGGCCTGCAGCGCCCTACCGACCGTGACAGCGACACGGCGGCCGAGGAGTTCGCCGACGCGCTGTCCGAGCTGCCGGAGGCGCGCCTGGTGGCCACCGCCGGCCGGCCCAAGGAGGTGCTGCTGTCCGACGACCCGCCCGAGGCGCTGGCGCGCCGTGCCGGCACGGCGGCCGCCGACACCGCAGCCGCCGACGACGCGCTGCCCTACCCGGAGTGGGACTGGCGCACCGGCACCTACCTGCCGCACGGCGCGACGGTGCGCCTGCGCGCCGCCGTGCCCGGTGCGCCCGAGTGGCTGGAGCAGACGCTGCAGGCGCACCGCGGCCGGCTGCACGAGGTGCGCCGGCGCTTCGAACTGCTGCGTAGCCGGCGTGTGCCCGTGCGCCGCCAGCTGGACGGCGACGACATCGATCTGGAGGCCTGCATCGAGGCACGCGCCGACTTCGCCGCCGGCCTGCCGCTGGCGCAGCGTCTGTATCGCAGCGAGCGCCGGCAGCGGCGCGACCTGGCCGTGCTGGTGCTGATCGACGTCAGCGGCTCGACCGATGCCTGGCTGTCGCCGGGGCGGCGCGTGATCGACGTGGCGCGCGAAGCGCTGCTGATGGTTTCGCTGGCGCTGGACGGCATGGGCACGCCGTTTGCCGTGCAGGCGTTCTCGGGCGAGGGGCCGCAGGGCGTCGTGGTGCGCAGTGTGAAGCGCTTTGGCGAGGCCTATGGCCAGGAGGCCGCGCTGCGCATTGCCGGGCTGGAGCCCGAGCACTACACCCGCGCCGGCGCTGCCCTGCGCCACGCCACCGCCACGCTGATGAAGGAGCCTGCGGCGCACCGCCTGTTGCTGCTGCTGTCGGACGGCAAGCCCAACGACGTGGACCAGTACGAGGGCCGCTACGGCCTGGAGGACATGCGCCAGGCGGCGACCGAGGCGCGGCTGCAGGGCATCGCGCCGTTCTGCCTGACCATCGACCGGCAGGCCGCCAGCTACCTGCCCGCCGTGTTCGGCCCGCACCACTACGCGCTGCTGCAGCGGCCCGAGCGCCTGCCCGAAGTGCTGCTGGAGTGGCTGCGCCGGCTGGTGCTGCAGTAGCTTGAACTACTGTTTTGATAGCTGCCCGCGCTTGACTGGCGGGCGCTGGAGGCCAAAAAGGCCTTGAATCAGAGCCCCAGCCTGGCCAAACTGCCCAGGCCCTCGCGCACCACCACCGGGTCGCCGCCGGTGTTCATGGGCGTCAGGTCCAGCACCGTGGTCTGCTCCAGCGGGCAGCCGCCCGCATCCACCACGCCATCGATGACCTTGCCGAAGCGCTCGCGGATCTCGTCGGGATCGTTCAAGGGCGCGGTCTCGCCGGGCGGGATCAGCGTGGTGGCCAGCAGCGGCGCGCCGTGCAGCTCCAGCAGCAGCTGCAGGCCCTTGCGGTCGGGCACGCGCAGGCCGATGGTCTTGCGCTGCGGGTGGCTGACGCGGCGCGGCACTTCCTTGGTCGCTTCCAGGATGAAGGTGTAGGGGCCGGGCGTGCCCAGTTTCAGCAGCCGGAATTGGCGGTTGTCCACCTGGGCGTAGCTGGCCAGCTCCGACAGGTCGCGGCACAGCAGCGACAGCAGCTGCTTTTCGTCGATCTGGCGCACGCGGCGCATGCGATCCACCGTGGCCTTGTCGTCCAGGCGGCAGACCAGGGCATAGCTGGAATCCGTGGGCACGGCCAGGATGCCGCCGCCGGCCAGCAGCTTTTGCGCCTGTTGCAGCACGCGTGGCTGTGGGTTGTCGGGGTAGACCTCGAAGAGCTGTGCCATGTCTGCTTTCGTCTTTCGTTCTTATTGCTGCAGCGCTTCATGCGGAGGGCGGGGTGCGCGCAGGATGCGGTCGTCCAGCAGCTTCCACACGGGCGTCAGCTGCCCCGGCAGGTCGGGCAGGGCGCCCAGGTCGGTGTGCGATTCGTCGGGGCTGTGGAAGTCGCTGCCGCGCGAGGCCACCAGGCCGAACTCCTGCGCCATGGCGGCATAGACCGGGTATTCGGAAGGCATGTGGCTGCCCGTGACCACCTCCACGCCCTGGCCGCCGTGCTGCTTGAACTCGGAAAACAGCGCGTATTCCTCGGTCGGCGTGAAGCGGTAGCGCCCAGGGTGGGCGATGACCGCGACGCCGCCGGCTTCGTGGATCCAGCGCAGCGCGTCGCCCAGGGTGGCCCAGCGGTGCGGCACGTAGCCCGGGTGGCCTTCGGTGAGAAAGCGGCGGAAGACCTCGCTGGTGTCGCGGCACACCCCGGTCTCCACCAGGTGCCGGGCGAAGTGCGTGCGCGAGATCAGCTCGGGGTTGCCCACATAGCGCAGTGCGCCTTCGTAGGCGCCCCGGATGCCCACCTGGGCCAACTGGCGCGCGATCTCCTGCGCGCGCTCGCCGCGTCCGCCGCGCGTGGCCGACAGGCCTTGGGCCAGCTGCGCATCGTCGGCGTCGAAGCCTAAGCCGACGATGTGTACCGTGGTGTCGGCAAAGGTGACGGAGATCTCCACCCCGGTCAGATAGTCCATGCCCAGGGCGTGGGCGGCGGCCATGGCGCGGTGCTGGCCGCCGATCTCGTCGTGGTCGGTGAGGGCCCACAGCTGCACGCCATTGCCATGCGCTCGTGCGGCCAGCGCTTCGGGCGTGAGCGTGCCGTCGGAGACGACGGAATGGCAGTGCAGGTCGGCGTTGAGGAGGAGAGTCACGAGTGCATTGTAGGGACGGGGTGCCAGAGGGCGGCTGTCAGCCAATGCTGGCGACGGATGCGCGGAAATGGGTCTGTTTGTAAATTAATGTTTAATGGTGAGACACTATGTGTAGAAGCTTGCCCGGTACCCATGCTGCGCGCGCCCCGGGGCCGTTTTGCGAAGAAGGTGACGTTTCCGATGAACATTCGACAGTTCTCATTGCGCCATAAGTTGTGGGGCATCATCTTGGGCCTGATGGCCACCATGCTGTTGCTGCAGGGTGGCCTGCTGTTCTACACGCTGGGCGTGCTCGACCGCTCGGCGCAGCGGGTCGATGCCGCGGAGCGGCAGATCAGCCTGGCCACGCGCTGGCAGGGCGCCACGGCACTGGCCATGCACCAGGCCGTGATGGCCGTGAGCGTCACTGATAGCGACTTGGAGAAGCGCACCCGGCAGGAGTCGCGCGCAGGCATCGAGGTGATGGACCAGCTGCGCCAGGAGGTGTCGGCCAGCGCCACCGCGCCCGAGGCGCAGGCGCAGCTCGAGCGCATCGGCCAAGCGCATCAGCAGGTGCTGGAGCTGAACACGCAGGCCGAGAAGCTGCGTGGCGACGCGGATTTCTCCGGCGTCGAGGCCCTCGCCGAAGGCCAGCTGCGTCCGGCCGTGCAGCGCTACGCCGCGGAGCTGGATGCGTTCGTGAAGCTGCAACAGGGCGAGCGCGATGCGGCCCGCGATGAGGCGGCCCGCCAGCGCACGCGCACCCTGGCCATTGGCGCGGTGGTAGCACTGATCGTGGTGGCCATGGGTCTGGTGCTGGCCGGGCTGCTGGTGCGTTCCATTACCCGGACGCTGGACCGCGCAGTGGGTCTGGCCGACGCCATCGCCGCCGGAGACCTGACGCAGGACATGCGCGAGGAGCGCTCCGACGAGCTGGGCCAGCTGCTGCGCGCGCTCTCGGCCATGGGCGCGCGGCTGCGCGGCGTGGTGGCCGAGGTGCGGTCGGGAGTGGAATCGATATCCAGCGCCTCCAGCGAGATCGCCAGCGGCAACCAGGATTTGTCCTCGCGCACCGAACACGCGGCGGCCAGCCTGCAGGAGACAGCGGCCAGCATGGAGCAGTTCACCTCCACCGTCACCCAGGCCGCCGACACCGCACGCCAAGCCAACCAGCTAGCCGCCACCGCCGCCCAGGCCGCCGAGCGCGGCGGCGAGGTGGTGGGCCAGGTGGTGGGCAGCATGCAGCAGATCACCGACTCCAGCCGCAAGATCGCCGACATCATCGGCGTGATCGACGGCATCGCCTTTCAGACCAACATCCTGGCGCTCAATGCTGCGGTGGAGGCGGCCCGCGCCGGCGAGCAGGGCCGGGGCTTTGCGGTGGTGGCCGGGGAAGTGCGCAGCCTGGCCCAGCGCAGCGCCGAGGCGGCCAAGGAGATCAAGCAGCTCATCACCACCAGCGTGGACAACGTGCAGACCGGCTCCGCCCAGGTGGAGCAGGCAGGCCAGAGCATGCAGGACATCGTCACCAGCGTGCGCCGCGTAAGCGACCTGATCGGCGAGATCACCGCCTCCTCCACCGAGCAGCGTGATGGCATCTCCCAGGTCAACCAGGCCGTGGCCAACCTGGACCAGATGACGCAGCAAAACGCCGCCCTGGTGGAGGAGTCCAGCGCCGCCGCGGCTGCCATGCACGAGCAGGCCCAGCGCCTGGCGCAGGTGGTGTCGGTGTTCAACGTGGGCGCGGGCGCTCCGGCCCCGGCTCCAGCCCCCCGCCGCATTGCAGCGCCCGCATCCGCGCCTGCAGCACGGGTTGTGGCACCCGCCGTGGCCCGGGCCAGGCCTGCTGCCAGCCCGATGCCCACACCGGCTCCCGCCCCGCGGCCAAAGATCGCTGCGCCCAGTCGCTCCCCGGTAGTCGCGGGCGCCGAGGACGAATGGGAAAGCTTCTGACGGCGAGCCTCCCCAGCGGCCCAAGATGAGAGCTGCCGGCGCCCGCTCCATGGGCACCGGCAGCTCTTTTAGGTGCAACATTGCCGCAGGCTCTGGGGATATCTACTATTCTTGTCAAATTGTTAACGCATTGTGGCCGCCGGGGAGAACTGACATGGATTTGGGTATTGCAGGCAAATGGGCCTTGGTGTGCGGCGCCAGCAAGGGGTTGGGCCTGGGCTGCGCGCAGGCGCTGGTGCGCGAAGGCGTGAACCTGGTCGTGAATGCGCGCGGCGCCGATGCGTTGCACCAGGCTGCTAGCCGATTGATAGCTGCCGGCGCTGATGGGGCAAGGGCTAGAGGCCAAAACAACTCTCAACCGCAAGTCATCGCCGTGGTCGCCGATATCACCACACCCGAAGGTCGCGCCGCCGTGCTGGCCGCCCCCGGCGGGCCGGGCGCGCAGCTGGACATCGTGGTGACCAATGCCGGCGGCCCACCGCCTGGCGACTTTCGCGACTGGGACCGCGACGCCTGGCTGGCGGCCGTAGAGGCCAACATGCTCACCCCGATCGAGCTGATACGTGCCGTGGTGGACGGCATGGCGCAGCGCGGGTTCGGGCGCATCGTCAACATCACCTCCAGCTCCGTGAAGGCACCCATCGACATCCTGGGCCTGTCCAACGGCGCGCGCAGCGGGCTCACCGGTTTTGTCGCCGGCGTGGCGCGCAGCGGCATCGCCGCGCGCGGGGTGACCATCAACAACCTGTTGCCTGGCCGCTTCGACACCGACCGCCTGGCCGCCACCCTGCGCGCCGCCCGCGCCCAGTCCGGCCGCAGCGACGATGAAGAGCGCCGCGTGCAACAGGCCCGCATTCCCGCCGGGCGATTCGGCACGGCCGAGGAGTTCGGCGCCATCTGTGCCTTCCTGTGCAGCGTGCACGCCGGCTACATCGTCGGGCAGAACGTGCTGGCCGATGGCGGCGCCTACCCCGGTACGTTCTGACACCCACCGCCGGGAAGCGCCCATGCACGAGCCACGCCCTTGCACGCTGGCGCGCCGCGCCGGCCGGGCGCTGGCCGGGGCGCTGCTGGCGCTGACGACCGTCCTGGGCGGCCCGGGCGCAGCGGCCGTCGCAGCCGCAGAGGCCCCTTTCAAGATGCGCGTCGTCGGCGGGCTGGCCGGCATCACGCAGTACACGCAGCTGGAGGCGCCCTTCTGGACGCGCGACCTGGCGCGCCTGAGCGGCGGGCGCTTCACCGCCGAGATCGTGCCCTTCGACCGGGCGGGCGTGCCCGGCAACGAAATGCTGCGGCTGCTGCGCCTGGGCGTGGTGCCTTTCGGCACCGTGCTGGTCAGCTCACTGTCGGCCCAGTACCCCTTCTACACGGCCCCCGACCTGCCGGGTCTGAACCCCGACATGGCCACCCTGCGTGCCAACTTGGCGGCCGTGCGCCCGGCGCTGGAGCGGGCGCTGCGCGACGAGCAGGGCATCGAGCCGCTGGCCCTGTACGTCTACCCGGCGCAGGTGCTGTTTTGCCGCGACCCGCTGCGCGGCCTGGCGGACCTGCGCGGGCGCTCGGTACGCGTGTCCTCGGCGGCGCAGGGCGACTTCGTGGCCGCGCTGGGCGCCAAGCCGCGGCTGGTGCCCTTCGCCCAGATGGTGCAGAGCGTGCAGGGCGGCGCGCTGGACTGCGCGTTGACTGCCGCCATGTCCGGCAACGCCATGGGCCTGCACCAGCACACCGGCTACCTCTACCCCATGCCCATCACCTGGGGGCTGGCCATCTTCGGCGCCAACCAGGCGGCCTGGCAGGCGCTGCCGCAGGAGCTGCGCACGCTGCTGCGCACCGAGCTGCCGCGCCTGGAGACGGCCATCTGGCTGAGCGCCGAGGAGGAAACCAGCCGCGGCCTGGCCTGCAACACCGGTAGCGCCAGCTGCACCAGCGGGCGACGCGGCGCGATGGCGCTGGTGCCCGTCAGCCCGCAGGATGATGCGCGGCGCCAGAGCATTCTGCGCACCTCCGTGCTGCCGCGCTGGCTGGAGCGCTGCGGCGCACCCTGCGCCCGGCTGCCCGTGGGCAGCGGCCGTTCGTCCGGGGCCGCCGCCCCGCAGGGCCCGCCATGATGAAAATCGCCGCCGCCGCGCCCGGCCGCCGTCCCTATGCCCTGGTCTGGGCCCTGGTCGTTGCCCTGGTGCTGGGGCTGGCCCTGGCCGTGACGGCATTGTTGTGGAGCCAGCGCAACGCCCAGTTGGCCGAGGCCGAGGCCCAGCTGGGCCGCTTCGCCACCGGGGCCGAGGTCGGCATGAACCGCGCGCTGCTGGCGCTGGACGTGCTGCTGGCCACTCTGGAGCAGGTGGTCCCCGCCGCCGAGGCGCCGGACGCCCCCGTGTCCGCCCAGCTGCTGGCCGCCATGGCGCGCCAGAACCTGATGGTGCGCGAGGTGGCGCTGCTGGACGGGCAGGGCACGCCCGTCCTCGTACCGGTGCCGGGTGCCTCCATGCAGGTGCCGCCGGACTTCGTGGCTGCGGCCCTGGCGCCGGCGGTGCCCATGCTGGTTGTCAGCAACCCCCTGGTCAGTTCGCGCAGCGCCGAGCGCGTGCTCTACGTGGCCCGCGCCCTGCGCGCCCCGGGCGGCGGGCGCTGGCTGGCCGTGGCCCAGGTGCCGGTGGACGCGCTGGTGGCCGTGCTGCTGCAGGGCATGCCGCTGACCGGGGCCGAGGTGACGCTGGAGCGTGGGCGGGGTGACCTGCTGGTGGGCCTGGCTCCTGCCCAGGGCCTGATGGAGGGCGAGCGTGCCAGCGGCCCGCCGCTGGCCCGAGTGGCCTTGGAGGGCGGCTTGCCGTCCTGGCATGGCAGCACGCGACTGCTGAGCACGCCAGGCCTGGTGGCCATGCGCCCGCTGATGTATGAGGACTTGTGGGTGACCGCCAGCCTGCCGCGCGAGGCCGCGCTGGCCGACTGGAGTGTGCAGTCGCAACTGATCATCGGCGCGGCGCTGGCCCTGGGCCTGACCATGGTCGCGGCTGGCGTACTGGCCACGGTCCACCTGCGGCGCATGCACCGCGCGCGCGCCGTGGTGGCGCAGTCCAAGGCGCTGCTGGACGAGGCCCTGGGGGCCATGCTCAGCGGCTTCATGCTGCTGGACGCACAAGGCAACGTGGTGCAGTGGAACCAGCGCTTCGAAGAATTCTTTCCCTGGCTGGCCGGCGTGGTGCGCCCGGGCGTGTCCTTCCAGCGCGTGTTGCAGACCACGGTGCACTACCACCTTCCAGGCGCCAGCCCGGAGGACAAGCGCGCCTGGGTGGAAGAGCGACTGCGCCGCCACGGCAGCGCCAGCGGCACGCTGGAGCAGCGCCTGCCCAGCGGGCGGCACGTGCAGGTCATCGAGCAGCCCACGCCCGACGGCGGCCTGGTCATCCTGTACCACGACCTGACCGAACTGCGCCGTGCCACGGCCGAGGTCGAGCACCTGGCCTTCTACGACCCGCTCACCGGCCTGCCCAACCGCCGCCTGCTGCTGGAGCGTATCGAACAGGCCTGCGTCGCCGCCCAGCGCGCGGGCAGCCACGGGGCCGTGCTGTTCATCGATCTGGACCACTTCAAGACCCTGAACGACACCCTGGGCCACGAAACGGGTGACGAACTGCTGCGCCAGGTGGCCCGCCGGCTGGAGGCCGGCGTGCGCGCCGGCGACCTGGTGGCACGCCTGGGCGGCGACGAATTCGTGGTCATGCTGCTGGATCTGGCCGGCGACGCGCCTACCGCCACGGTCCAGGCTCGCGCCGTGGCCGAGCAGATCGTGGCGCTGCTGGCGCGGCCCTATTCGCTGACCGGCCAGCTGCACCACGGCGGCGCCAGCCTGGGTGTGACGCTGTTCGGCGCCGAAGTGCAGACCGCCTCGGAAGTGCTCAAGCAGGCCGACATCGCCATGTACGAGGCCAAGGCCCGCAGCGGCAACGGGCTGTGCTTCTTCGACCCCTCCATGCAGGTGGCCCTGAGCGAGCGCGCCCGGCTGCTGGCCGACCTCAAGCGCGCCCTTCCTGCCGAGCAGTTCGTGCTGCACCTGCAGCCGCAGCTGGACAACCAGGGCCAGGTGGCCGGTGCCGAGGCCCTGCTGCGCTGGCAGCATCCCGAGCGCGGCCTGGTGCCGCCCGGCCAGTTCATCGCCGTGGCCGAGGACAGCGAACTCATCGTGCCCATCGGCCGCTGGGTGCTGGAAAGCGCCTGCCGGATGCTGGCGCGCTGGCAGGACGACCCGGCGTTGCGCGAGCTGTGCCTGAGCGTGAACGTCAGCGCCCGGCAGTTCCGCCAGCCCGACTTCGTGGACCTGGTGCTGTCCAGCCTGGCCGCCAGCGGCGCGCGCGCTCACCGCCTGGAGCTGGAGCTGACCGAGTCGCTGGTGTTGGAGGACGTGGACGACTCCATCGCCAAGATGCACCGCCTGCGCACCCGCGGTGTGCGCTTCGCGGTGGACGACTTCGGCACCGGCTACTCATCTCTCGCTTACCTGACACGCCTGCCGCTGCAGCGGCTGAAGATCGACCGCTCCTTCGTGCAGCACCTGGGCGAGAGCCACAGCGACGACGTGGTGGTGCAGACCATCCTGGGCATGGCGCGCAACCTGGCGCTGGATGTGGTGGCCGAAGGGGTGGAGACGCAGCAGCAGTGCGATTTTTTAGCGGTGCATGGGTGCGAGGTGTACCAGGGGTACTTGTTTGCGCGGCCCATGCCGGTGGGGGAGTTCGAGGAGTACGTGAAGGGGCGTGCGCGGTAGGAGTTTTTTTGATGTCGCTGGCC
>DJJU01000008.1 GCA_002434305.1 Alicycliphilus sp. UBA6560
CGCGAGGCCACGGCCCAGGCCACGCCCAAGCGCTCGCGCCGCGCCGAGGTGGCGCGCGAGCACAACCTGCCGGCCTACGTCATCTTCCACGACGCCACGCTGGCGGCCATCGCCGAGCGCAACCCGGCCAGCATGGCCGAGCTGCAGGGCATCAGCGGCATGGGCACCAAGAAGCTGGAGGCCTATGGCGAGGACGTGGTGCGGGTGTGCCGGCAGTAGGCCGCCGGCGCGTCCAGTGCGTCCCCCGGCCGCCGTAGCGACAGCCAGGCGAACAGCCAGCCCACGAGCGCCCCGGCCATCGCGTCCAGCGCCACGTGCTGCAGCGTCGCCAGCGTGGACCAGGCGATGGCCCCGCAGGCCATGGCGCTGGCGATGGTCCATCCGCGCGGCGCGCCCATGACCAGGAAGATCCGCCGCAGCCAGAAGGCGGCGAACACGGCGGCCGCCACATGCAGCGAGGGGAAGGCGTTGCCGCCGGTGTCCACGCTCTTGAGCAGTGACATGCCGGGGTGGCTGGCCCAGTCCAGCGCGTTGTCGGGTACCTTGGTGGGAAAGACCCAGAACACGGCCAGGCACACGGCGCACATCAGCCCAGCCCACAGGCCGTGCCACAGCAGGCCCCTCAGGTTGCCGATCAGCGCTGGCGGCAGCGACACATAGACCCACAGCGACGCATACACCGGGAACGCCAGCGGGGTGAAGCCTACCCAGTCGTCGATCCACGTCGTAGGCATGGTCCATACGGTCTGGCCGGGGGAGCGCAGCACGTAGAAGTACGCCTGGAAGAAGAGAGTGATGAAGAGCGTGGTGCCGGCTGCCTTCAGGGGCCAAAGGCAGGTCAGGCGCGGCCGCAGCTGGCTGCGCCAGGACGGCGGCTGGAGGGTGGGTGACGGGGCGCTGTGCATGGAGGGGGCCGGCGGCCAGGCGGCATCATATCGGCCGTCCGTGGCGGCAGGGCGGCCAGTGGAGCGCTCGTTAAAATAGCCGATTCGGGCAGGGGTCTTGGCGAGACCTCTGCCGCTGTCTACTTCCGTCCCTCACCACCATGGATTCGATCGAACTGATTCGCAAATTTCTCCAGGAACGCCTGGGTGTCGAGCCCGAGAAGGTCCAGAGGGATTCCGTGCTCGCCGATCTGGGCGTGGATTCGCTGATGGTGGCCGAGCTGATGTTCGAAGCGGAAGACCGCCTGGATATCTCCATCGACAACGACCAGCCGGTGCCCGTCACGGTGGCCGACATGCAGCTCATCATCGACCGGCTGCTCGCGCAAAAAAACGTACAGGCATGACGGCGCGCCGCGTCGCCGTCACGGGCCTGGGACTGGTCAGCCCGTACGGTGGCAACCTGCCGGACTTTTTCAGCCGCCTCATGGACGGTGAGTCCGCGGTCCACCATCTGCAGACCGACGACGTGCCGCGCCCGCTGTCGATGCCATTCGTGACCTGCCGCGACTTCGATGCGAGGGCCGCACTGGGCGGCCCGCTGGCCGCCATGATGGAGCGCTTCGCCCACCTGGGACTGGCCGCCGCCTTCGACGCCTGGGCCGACGCGGGGCTTGAGCGTCAGCCTTGCGAGAGTGAGACGCGCGAGGACTGGGGCTGCGTCTGGGGCACCGCACTGGGCGGCATCCAGGCCTTCGAGCGCGGCTACAAGGACATCTGGCTCAAAGGGCGCGAACGTCTGTCCCCGCTGTCGGTCGTGATGGGAATGAACAACGCCGTGAATGCGCACATTTCCATCCAACTGGGGCTGGGAGGCGTCAGCTCCAGCCATGCCGCCGCCTGCGCTTCGTCGGCCATCGCGATCGGCGAGGCCTACCGGCGCATCCGCGCAGGCCATGCCAGCGTGATGCTGACGGGCGGATCGGACGCCACGCAGACCTACGGCGTGGCCCAGGCCTGGCTGGCGATGCGCCTGATGTCCCCCGACGTGGGCGATGCCGCCGCACAGGCTTGCCGCCCCTTCGCCGCCGACCGTGCCGGCCTGGTGCTGGGCGAGGGTGGTGTGGCGCTGGTCCTAGAGGACTGGGAGCACGCCAGAGCGCGCGGCGCGACCATCCATGCCGAGATGGTTGGCTATGGGGTGAGCTGCGACCACACCCACCTGGTGCGCCCCGACGCCGGGGGGCAGGCGCGCGCCATTCGCGCGGCGCTGGCCGAAGGCGGCCTTGCGCCCGAAGACGTGGAGTACGTCAATGCCCACGGCACGGCCACGCCCGAGGGCGATCCCATTGAGATCCACGCGCTGCAGCAAGTGTTCGGCAGCCACGCCGCGCACCTGCCCGTGAGCGCCACCAAGTCCATGCATGGCCATCTGATGGGCGCCGCCGGCGCGATGGAGGCACTCGCCACGGTGCTGAGCGTGCGTGAACAGGCGCTGCCGCCTACGGCCCATCTCGAAGGCCGCCTCGACCCTGCGTGCGAGGGCGTAGACCACATCCTGCGGGGGCGGCATGACGTGCGCGTGCGCGCCGCCCTGTCCAACTCCTTTGCCTTTGGCGGCAGCAACGCGGTGCTCGCGTTCCGCCAGGCGTCCATTCAGTGAGCTCTTGCATGACCACCACTTCCATCGACACCCTGCGCTCCGAGGTCGCTGCCCTCATCGTCGAGGCGCTGAACCTGGACGTGCAGCCGCAGGACATCGACCCGCAGGCGCCGCTGTACGGCGACGGCCTGGGTCTTGACTCCATCGACATGCTGGAGATCGCGCTCGTGGTCTCCAAACGCTTCGGCTTTCAGCTCAAGTCGGATAACGAGAACAACCAGCAGATATTCGCCTCGCTGCAAGCGCTGACCGAGCACATCGCGGCCCACCGGACGCAATGACCTGCTGGCGCAACGCCCTGGCCGTGGCGCTGCTGCTGCTGTGGGCTGTTTCGGCCCACTTGGCCAGCACAGGTGTCGGCCCCATCGACTTGCACATCGCCGTCGCGGTCACGCCGCTGGCGTTCTCTGCATTGCTGCTGGCGTTCCAGATGCCATGGCCCGGCCTGGCCGCCAGTCTGGTGGCGGGCGTCAGCGGGCTTGTGCTGGCGGTGGCCTGGCCTTGGCTGCGCGGCCACGTCACATGGCTTTATTACCTGCAGCACCTGGGCGCGCATCTTGCGCTGGCGGCATGGTTCGCGCGCTCGCTTGGCGCGGGGCGCGAACCGGTGGTCAGCGCCATGGCGCGCATGATCGCCACGGGCCCCTTGAGCGCGCGCACGCGCCGCTACACGCGCAACGTCACCCTGGCCTGGGCGCTGTTCCTGGCGGGCAATGCCCTTGTCTCCACGCTGCTGTTCGCCTGGGCGCCAGCGGAGGTCTGGTCGGTGCATGCCAACCTCCTCACCGGCCCCCTGCTGGGCGTGTTTTTTCTGCTGGAGATGCTGGTGCGCCAACGGGTGCTGCCGCCCGAGGACCGGCCCTCCATCAAGGACGTGGCCCGCGCCTGGCAGGCCCAGCGTGGCCGCTCCCCGGCCTCGGATCGCGTTGCATGAGTGGCCTGCCTCTGGTCGGCGGCCGTGGGCCGGGTGACATCCTTGCCTGGCGCCCGCAAGGGCCGGTCAGCGTTGCGCGCTACTGCGCCGACGCCCTGGCGCTGGCCGCTGCGCTCCCCCCGGGGCGCTACATCGTCAACCTGTGTGAGGACCGCTACCACTACGCGGTGCTGCTCGCCGCCTGCGCGCTGTCGGGGCGCGTGAGCCTGCAGCCCTCGTCGCAGTCCGAGGCGACGCTGCGCCAGCTGGCCTGTACCTACGCTGGTGCGCTGGCCGTGACCGACGCATCCACGCCGCTGCCCCCCGAATTGCCCGCCTATCCGCTGCCCTCGCTGCAGGAACTGGCTGGCGAGGCCTGCGCGGACGTGCCGCACATCGCGCAGGACACGGTCGTCGCCATCCTGTTCACCTCGGGCTCCACCGGCATGCCCCAGCCCCATGCGAAGACCTGGGGCAAGCTGGTCGCCAACGGCCGCGCCGAGGCCCAGGCCCTGGGGCTGCTGGACGCGCCGCACACGCTCGTCGGCACGGTGCCGGCGCAGCACAGCTACGGTTTTGAATCGACCTTCCTGCTCGCGCTGCATGGCGGCTGCAGTTTCTGGAGCGGCAAACCCTTCTATCCGCAGGACCTGGCCGACGCGCTCGCCGCGGTGCCCCAGCCGGCGATGGTCGTCACCACGCCTTACCACCTGGCGAGCGTGCTGGCCTCGGGCGTGGCGCTGCCGCCGGTGGCGCGCTGGCTCTCGGCCACCGCGCCGCTGGACATGCCGCTGGCCGCGCAGGCCGAGGCCGCCACCGGCGCGCCGGTGCACGAGATCTACGGTTCGACCGAATCCTCGCAGCTCGCCACGCGACGCACCACGGCCGGGGCCGAATGGACGCTCATGCCCGGCGTGCGCCTGGAGCAGGAGGGCGATACCACCTGGGCGAGCGGGGGCCATGTGGAAGGGCGCGTGGCGCTGGCCGACATCCTTGCCTTGCAAGAAGACGGACGCTTCACGCTGCAGGGTCGTCATGCCGACATGGTGAACCTGGCGGGCAAGCGCACCTCGCTCGCCTATCTCAACCACCAGTTGCGCACGATCCCAGGCGTGCAGGATGGGGCCTTCTTCCTGCCGGACGAAGAGGAAGCGGCCCGTGCCGGCCGGCTGGTGGCCTTCGCCGTCGCGCCGGCCGGCGAGCGCGCCGCGGTGCTGGCCGTGCTGCGCACGCGGATCGATCCCATCTTCATGCCGCGTCCGCTGGTGCTGGTCGAGGCGATCGCGCGCAACGCCACGGGCAAGATCGCACGCAGCACGCTGGAGGCATTGCATGAGCGGTGGATACGCAATGCCCGCTGACTGGACCGTCCCGGTCGAACATCCGGCGTTCGCCGGGCATTTCCCAGGCCGGCCCATCGTGCCCGGCGTGGTGCTGCTCGACCACAGCCTGCTGCGCGCCGGCGCCTTGCCCGCGGGCCGGCGGTGGTGCATCGCGCAGGCCAAGTTCCTGCGCCCGGTGGGCCCGGGTGAGACGCTGCGCTGGTCGTTCACCCCCGCCTCGGCCGGCGCGCAGCGCTTTGCCATCCACGCCGACGAGGCCCTGGTGGTCAGCGGTGTGCTGCAGCAGGAGGATGTGGCGTGAGCCAGGCCGCAGCCTGGGCGCGAGAGGGCGAGCGCAGCCACGTGTGGCTGCTGCGCCTGATGGTCTGGATCTCGCTGACGGTGGGGCGCAGCCTGGGCCGGGTCGTGCTGCACGGCATCGCCCTGTACTTCGTGCTCTTCGCGCCCAGGGCGCAGCGCGCGAGCCGCGCCTACCTGGCACGCATGCTGGGCCGGCCGCCGCGCTGGCGCGAGCGCTACAAGCATGTGTTGTGGTTTGCCACCACCATCCACGACCGGGTGTTCCTGCTGCGCAACCGAGGCGCCGGGCTGCAGGTCGAGGTGTGCGGTGCGGATGCTCTGCACGCCGCGTTGCGCGGCGGGCGCGGCGCGCTGCTGATGGGGGCGCACCTGGGCAGCTTCGAGGTGCTGCGCACGGTGGGCCAGAAGCGCGGCGGCATGCGCGTGGCCATGGCCATGTACGAGGACAATGCGCGCCAGCTCAACGCCACGCTCGCGGCCATCGCGCCCGATGCGATGCAGGACGTGATCGCGCTGGGCCGGATGGAATCCATGCTCGCGGTGCGCGATCGGCTCGATGACGGCTGCCTGGTCGGACTGCTTGCCGACCGCTCGCTCGCCGCCGATGATGCTTGCGCCCGCCTGCCGTTCCTGGGCGAGGAGGCTGCCTTTCCCCTCGGCCCCTGGCGGCTCGCCGCCATGCTGCAGCGCCCGGTGTTCTTCATGGCCGGGCTCTACCTGGGCGGCAACCGCTACGAGATCCGTTTCGAGCCCGTCGCCGACTTCCATGCCACGCCGCGCGCGCTGCGCCCGGCAGCGATGGCCGAGGCGCAGCAGGCCTACGTGGCGGTGCTGGAGCGCACGCTGCGCGATGCGCCCCTGAACTGGTTCAACTTCTACGACTTCTGGCACGCCCCATGATTCTGCGCACCCTGTTCACCGCTCTGTTGGCCTGCGCCTCGCTTGCCGCGCACGCTTTCGACGTGGACCAGCTCATGGGCGAGCTGGCCCAATTCAAGGGCGGCCGCGCACGCTTCGTCGAGACGCGCCATGCGGCCCTACTGGACGCGCCCGTGGTCTCCAGCGGTGAGCTGCGCTTCGCCCCGCCCGACCGGCTGGAAAAGGAAACGCTCAAGCCCCGACGAGAAAGCCTGGTACTGGAGAAGAACACGCTCACCGTGGAGCAGGGTGGGCGCAGCATGACCTGGCACGTCGGCAGCCGCCCCGAGGCCATGGCCTTCATCGAGAGCGTGCGCAGCACGCTGGCCGGCAACCGCGCGCAACTCGAAAAGTACTACCGGCTGGAACTGCAGGGCAGCGAGAAGGACTGGAAGTTGATCCTCCTGCCCGCTAATGCCGAAGTGCAGGCGCTGGTCACGCGCATCACGGTGAGCGGTCGCGGACGCGAGGTGCGCCGCATCGAGTACAGCCAAGCCGACGGTGACCGCGTCGAACTGGCCATCGAACCCCTTGCCGGCGAATGAAGCTCACGCCCCTGAAGGCTTTCCTGCTGTGGCTGGTCGCCGTGGCCGCGGGCGTGGCCTGGATCTTCCAGGCCCGCTTCACGGCGGATATGTCCTTTTTCTTGCCATCCGACCCGAGCCCGGAGCAGCGTGTGCTGGTCGACCAGATGAAAGAAGGCGCCGTCTCGCGCGTGCTGATGATCGGCATCGGGGGCGGCACCGAGGCAGAGCGCGCGAACGCCTCGGTCGCTCTGCGCAAGGCCATGACCGGCAGCGGCCTGTTCGTCTCGGTGCAGAACGGCGAGCCCGGCGGCCTGGAGGCCGAGCGCGACTTCCTGCTGCGCTTTCGCTACCACCTGAGCCCGGCGCTCACGCCCGAGCGCTTCTCGCCCGAGGGCCTGCGCGAGGCGGTGGGCCGCACCATCGACGTGGCGACTTCGCCGGTGGGCTTTCTGTTCAAGCCCTACCTGCTGCAGGACCCGACCGGCGAGATGATCGCAATCCTCACGCAACTGCACCCGGGCACCGAGCCCGACACCCGCGGTGGCGTCTGGACATCGCGCGACGGGCAGCGCGCCCTGCTGCTGGCCCAGACCCTGGCGCCGGGCAGCGATACCGATGGCCAGGAACGGGCCATCGAGGCCGTGCGCGCGCAGTTTGAGGCCCTGCAGGCAGAGCCGTCGCTGGCTCCGCTCTCGCTGACGATGTCGGGGCCAGGGCAGTTCGCGGTGCAGGCGCGCGAGGCCATCCGCTCGGAGATCGAGCGCATTTCGCTGGTCAGCTCGATCGGCATCGGCCTGCTGCTGCTGTGGATCTACCGCTCGCCGCGCATGACGGCGCTGGGCCTGCTGCCCGTGGTGGCGGGCACGGTGGCGGCCATCGTCTCCGTCGACCTGGTATTCGGCATGGTGCATGGCATCACGGTGGGCTTCGGCGCGGCGCTGGTGGGCGAGGCGGTGGACTATGCGATCTATTTCTTCGTGCAGTCCGGGCGCGTGGGCCTGCAATCCTGGCGCAAGACCTTCTGGCCCACGATTCGCCTGGGCGTACTCACGTCCATCGCCGGTTTCGGTGTGATGCTGCTGGCGGGCTTCCCGGGCCTCGCGCAACTGGGCGTGTACGCGCTCTCGGGCATTGCCGTGGCGGCGTTGGTGACGCGCTTCATCCTGCCGGTGGTGGCGGGGGACCGGCACGAGATCCCGCCCCCCGGCGTGCTGGGCAACACGACGCTGGGCTGGCTGGGCCAGGCCTGGCGCCTGCGCTGGCCGGCGTGGATCGTGACGGCGGTGGCGCTGTTCTATCTTGTGCAGCACCACGACAGCCTGTGGAGCACCAACCTGTCGACCCTGTCCACCGTGAGCGAAGCCGAGGCCGATGCCGACGCGCGCCTGCGCGCCGACATCGGCGCCCCCGATGCCCGCTACCTGGTGCTGGTGACGGCGCCTGACCAGGAGGCGGCGCTGGTCGAGGCCGAAACTGCTGGCCGTCGCCTGGACCGCCTGGTGGAGCAGGGCCTGATCGGCGGCTACGACAACCCGGCTCGCTTCCTGCCCAGCGCGCAGGTGCAGCGCGAGCGCCTGGCGGCGCTGCCGCCGAGACAGGCGCTGCAGCGCGACCTGGCGCAGGCGCTGCAGGACTCACCGCTGTCGGCGGGCCGGCTCACGCCTTTTCTGGACGCGGTGGACGCGGCGCGGCGGGGGCCGTTGATGACGCGCGCAGACCTGGATGGCACGGCCATGGCGCTGGCGGTCGATTCACTCATGTCATCAAACGATGGCCAGTGGCACGTGGTGCTGCCGCTGCGCCCGGCCGCCGTGGGCGTCACCGACATCCCGGTCGATCAGGTGCGGCAGGCGCTCGAAGGCACTGGCGCAGTGTTCATCGACCTGAAGGCGGAGTTCGAGACGCTGTACGCAGGCTACCTGCAGCAGGCGGTCTACCTGGCGCTGGGCGGCGTGCTGGCGATCACCGTCATGCTGGCCTTCGCCATGCGCTCGTGGACGCGGCTGTGGCGCATGATGTTGACGCTGGCCATGACGGTCACCATCGTGATGGCCACGCTGCATGCCCTGGGCACCGAGCTGAACCTGCTGCACTTGATTGGGCTGCTGCTGATCGTGGCCGTGGGCTCCAACTACACCCTGTTCTTCGACCAGATCGACGCCGACGGCGGGCTGGCGGTCGATGTCTGGTCGTCCATGAGCGTGGCCGTGGTAACCACGGTGATCGGCTTCGGTGCCCTGGCGGTGTCGCACGTGCCGGTGCTCAAGGCCATGGGCGTGACGGTGGCGCCTGGCGTGGTGATCGCGCTGGTGTTGTCGGCAGCCTTCATCGTGCCGCGCCGGGAGGCCGCCGCATGACGCCACTGTGGCGGACCGATGGCGCCGACGGTGCGTTGGTGCTGCTGCCCGGTGCCCAGATGGGCGCGGCCGATATGGCCCGGGCCGGGCTGCCGGACGTGCTGGCAACGTCGGGCGTTCGGCTGGACCTGTTCGCCCCCGAACTGCCCATCGACCTGGCCCATGTCGAGAACACCGTGCGGCTGCTCGCGAGCGACGTGCTCGCGCCGCTGCGCCAGCGCTACCGCCGCCTGTGGCTGGGTGGCATATCGATGGGCGGCTTGCTGGCGTTGGCCCAGGCGCAGCGCGATCCGGCTGGCCTGGCGGGGCTGTGCCTGCTGGCACCGTACCCGGGCAGCCGCCTGACGACCAACGCCATCGCCCGCGCGGGCGGGCTCGACGCCTGGCTGCCGACGCCTGCGCAGGCGGGCGACCTGGAATTCCAGCTCTGGCAGGGTTTGCGCGAAGGGCGGCCCGATCTGCCCGTCTTTCTGGGGATAGGGCGCGAGGACCGCTTCGCCTATGCCATGTCGATGCTCGCGCGGCGCCTGCCCCGGGCCGCGCCGCACGAAGTACCCGGTGGCCACGGCTGGGATGCCTGGCTGCCCTTGTGCCACCAGTTCCTGCGCTGGCTTGCGGAGCAGAAGCAGGAGCAGGAGCAGGAGCGCTGATGGTGAGGCGCTGGAAACCCACACCGTTCTTGGCGGGTTCGGCCGCGCTGCATGGCGCCGCCGCCCTTGGCGTGCTGGCCCAACCCGCGCTGTGGCCCTGGGCCGCAGGCGCCGTGGCGGCCAACCATGCCCTCATCACCGCCGCCGGGCTGTGGCCCCGTTCGCGGGCGCTCGGGCCCAACATCACGCGGCTGCCGCTGGTGCCCGCCGGCGTGGCCGGGCGCGTGGCCCTGACCATCGACGACGGCCCCGACCCGCAGGTCACACCGCGCGTGCTCGACCTGCTGGCCGAGCACCGGCTCAAGGCCAGCTTCTTTCTCATCGGTCACCGGGCCGAGCGGCATCCCGCGCTGTGCCGCGCCATCGTCCAGCAGGGGCACCGGGTGGAGAACCACGGCTACAGCCACTCGCACGCGCTGTCGCTGTTTGGCCCGGCGCGGCTGGCCATGGACATCGCGCGCGCCCAGGCGGTGCTGCAGGATGCGAGCGGCCAGGCGCCGCGCTTCTTCCGCCCCACGGCGGGGCTGCGCAACCTGTTTTTGGAGCCGGTGCTCGCCCGCCAGGGCCTGCAACTGGCGAGCTGGACACGCCGCGGCTACGACACGCGCGAGCCGCGTCCCGACCGGGTGCTGCAGCGCCTGACGCGGGCGCTGGGCGACGGCGACATCCTGCTGCTGCACGACGGGCACGCGGCACGCGCGGGTGACGGCCGGCCCGTGATCGAGCACCTGATTCCCCGGCTGGCTCAGCGCCTGGACCAGGCCGGTTTGACCACCACCACATTGCACGACGCTCTGGCATGACTTCCGTTCCTGCGCTTTCCCGCGCCCTCGTCGATGCGGCAAGCGCACGCTTCCGTCCGGCAGGGCGCTTTGCCTACCACTACGCACGCGGAAAAATCGGGGGCGATGCGGCGTTTGCCGCCCTGCTGCACCAAGGCGTACTGCCTGCGCGTGGGCGCTGGCTGGACCTGGGCTGTGGCCAAGGCAGCCTGTTCGCCCTGGTGCTGGCGGCCCAGGAGCAGCATGCAAGGGGCGAGTGGCCGGGAGACTGGCCCGCGCCCCCTCAGCCGCTGCACATGCGCGGCGTGGAGCTGATGCCGCGCGACGTGGAGCGCGCGGCGCAGGCCTTTGGCGCCGCCCACCCCGTCGTGCGCGTCGAGCAAGGCGACATGAACCAGACGGATTTCGGGCGGTGCGACGTGGTCACGATCTTCGACGCGCTGCACTATTTCGACCATGAAAGCCAGCGCCGGGTGCTGCAGCGCATCCATGCGGCACTGGCACCCGGCGGCCTGTTCATCACCCGCATCGGCGATGCGGGGGCGGGCCTGCCGTTTCAGCTCTCCCAGTGGGTGGACCGCATCGTCACCTGGTCGCGCGGCCACCGCATGCCGCCGCTGTACTGCCGCAGCCTTGCCGACTGGCGGGCCCTGCTCACGTCCATCGGATTCGAAGTCAGCAGCCAGCCCATGAGCGGAGCCCTGCCTTTCGCCAATGTGCTTCTGGTGTGCCGGGTGCGGGACAATGCCCCTCCCGCCGCCTGATATCGTCCACGTGTCTCCCCTGCTTCTTTCCGCCACCACGCTGACGACCTGTCTCGGAAGAGGCCTTGCCGCGCATGCCGAGGCGCTGCGCACCGGCCGATCGGGCCTGCGCCCCTGCGATTTCGAAACGGTGCGGCTGGACACCTGGATCGGCGAGGTGGAAGGCGTTGACGCCACCGCACTGCCTGCCAGCCTGCAAGAGTACGACTGCCGCAACAACCGCCTGGCCCTGGCGGGCCTGGAGGCCGACGGCTTCGTCGAGCGCGTGCGTGCCGCCGTGCAGCGCTACGGCAGCCGGCGTGTGGGCGTGTTCCTGGGCACCAGCACCTCGGGCATCCTGGAAACCGAGCTGGCCTACCGTGCCCGCGACGCAGCCACTGGCGCGCTGCCTGCCTCCGTCCGCTATGCCACCGCGCACTGCCCCTTTTCCGTCACCGACTTCGTGCGCCAGTACCTCGGGCTGGAGGGCCTGGCGCTGACCATCTCCACGGCCTGTTCGTCCAGCGCCAAGGTGTTTGCCGCCGCCGCGCGGCAGATGGCGCTGGGCACCATCGACGCGGCCGTGGTCGGCGGGGTGGACAGCCTGTGCCTGACGACGCTGTACGGCTTCGCCTCGCTGCAGCTCACCTCCACGCAGCCCGCGCGGCCCTACGACGCGCGGCGCGACGGCATCTCCATCGGCGAAGCGGCGGCGTTCGCGCTGCTGGAGCGTGCCGACGCGGCGCAGGGCGGCGGCGTCTGGCTGCTGGGCACGGGCGAATCCAGCGACGCCCACCACATGTCCGCCCCCCACCCCGAGGGCCTGGGCGCACGCCTGGCGATGCAGGCCGCGCTGCGCTCGGCCGGCCTCGCGCCGCAGCAGTTGGACTACGTGAACCTGCACGGCACGGCCACTCCCGCCAACGATGCGGCCGAGGGATTGGCCATGGCGGCGCTGTTCGGCGCCGGCGTGCCCTGCAGCTCGACCAAGGGCGCGACCGGCCACACGCTGGGCGCCGCCGGCGCGGTGGAGGCGGTGATCGCCGCGCTGGCGCTCACGCACGGCTGGATTCCCGGCAGCCCCGGCACGCAGGTGCTCGATGAGGCGCTGGCGCTCGACTACCGCCTCGCGGGCAGCGCGGCGCCGCTGCGCACGGTGCTCAGCAACTCCTTCGGCTTTGGCGGCAGCAACTGCGCGCTGGTATTGGGAGCGCGGCCATGAACCGAGCATTGACGGCCTGGATCGACGGCATCGGCCTGATCGCCCCCGGCCTGCCCGACTGGCCCAGCGCCGCCGCCGTGCTCTCGGGGGCGCAGCCCTGGCGCAGCGAGCCTTCGGTGCTACCCGCTGCCGCCCTGCTGCCGCCCGCCGAGCGCCGCCGCGCCAGCCGCGTGATCCGCCTGGCGCTGGCGCTGGGCCAGCAGGCCGCCGCGCAGGCGGGTGCCGACCTCGCGCAACTGGCCACTGTGTTCGCCGCCTCCGGCGCCGACGGCCACAACTGCCATGCGCTGTGCGAACAGCTGGCGGGCGACGATCGGCAGATCTCGCCCACGCGTTTTCACAACTCGGTGCACAACGCCGCCGCCGGCTATTGGGGCATCGCCACGCGCAGCATGGCGCCCTGCCAGGTGATCTGCGCCTACGACGGCAGCCTGGGTGCCGGTTTGATGGATGCGCTGGCGCAGGTGGCGCTCGATGACCGCTCCGTGCTGCTGGTCTGCTATGACAGCGAGTACCCCGAGCCGCTGCACGCCAAGCGCCCGCTGCCCGATGCGGCGGGCATGGCCTGGCTGCTGGCGCCGCGGCGCTCCGGCGCATCGCTGGCGCAGATCAGCGTGACGCCCGGCGGGCAGGACGCGCCCACGCGCATGCAGGAGGCGGCGCTGGAAGCGTTGCGCGCGCAATTCCCCTCGCTGCGCGCGCTGCCTGCGCTGGATGCGCTGGCCCGCCGCAGCACCGCCGACGTGGCGCTCGACTACCTGCCCGGCCACAGCCTGGGCCTGCGCTTGCAGCCATGCTGAAGCCCGACCTGCTACCCGACCACGCCTGGATCGCGGCGCACATTCCGCACCAGGGCGGCATGTGCCTGCTCGACCGCGTGCTCGTCTGGGACGCGCAGCACATCCGCTGCAGCGCTACCAGCCACCGCAGCCCCGCCAACCCGCTGCGCGAGCAGGGCCGCCTGGGCGCGGCCAACGCCGTCGAATACGCGGCCCAGGCCATGGCCGTGCATGGCGCGCTGCTGGCGGGTGCGGGCCGGCCGCTGGGCGCGGGCTACCTGGCCAGCGTGCGCGGCGTGCGCCTGCATGCCGAGCGCATGGACGACATGGCGGACGACCTGCAGGTCGAGGCCACGCGGCTTTCGGGCGACGACGCTGTCATCCTCTACGCATTCACCGTTGGCACCGCCGGCCGCTGCCTCGCCGAAGGGCGGGCATCGGTCGTGCTGGACGCCGCTTCCTTTCCCGCCACCCCATGAACACCCCTGCATCCCCTGCGCGCCGCGCGCTCGTCACCGGCGGCAGCGGCGGCCTGGGCGCCGCTATCTGCGAGCGCCTGGCCGCCTCAGGCCTGCACGTCATCGTGCACGCCAACCAGGGCCTGGCGCGGGCGCAGGCGCTGGCCGCGCAGCTGCAGGCCGGCGGCGCCAGCGCCGAGGCCGTGGCCTTCGACGTCACCGACCGGCCGGCGTGCGCGAGCGCTCTTGAAAGGCTGCTGGAAGAGGGCCCCATCCAGGTGCTGGTGAACAACGCCGGCGTCCACGACGATGCGGTGTTCGCCGGCATGGCCGGTGCGCAATGGGATCGCGTGCTGGACGTGTCGCTGAACGGCTTCTTCAACGTCACGCAGCCGCTCACGCTGCCCATGCTGCGCACGCGCTGGGGGCGCATCGTCAATGTCTCGTCCGTCACTGCCGTGGCAGGCAACCGGGGCCAAGTGAACTATGCCGCCGCCAAGGGCGGGCTGCATGCCGCCAGCCGCTCGCTGGCGCTGGAGTTGGCCAGCCGCGGCGTGACGGTGAACGTCGTGGCGCCCGGCATCATCGACAGCGGCATGGCGGAGGGCCAGTTCGGCGCGGACGCGCTGCGCCAGATGGTGCCCATGCAGCGCGCGGGCCGGCCGCAGGAGGTGGCGGATCTGGTGGACTTTCTCGTGTCCGAGCGCGCGGCCTACATCACCGGGCAGGTGATTTCCATCAACGGCGGGATGGCGTAGGGAGTTTGAGGCCAAAACGGCCTCCAGCGCTTATCCAGCAAGCGCGAGTAGCTATGATTTTTGAAGCTGACGCCACCGCGCCAGCTTCGGCTCCACGATCGGAATGGTCACCATGGTGCTGGCCACCGCCATCAGCAGCAGCGCGGTGAAGGTGGCGCTAGTGATGATCTGCCGGTCCAGCAGCACGTTGGCGAAGATGATCATGATGAGCGCCTTGGTCTGCAGCAGCCAGCCGATCATGCTTGCTTCGCCCGGGCGCCAGCCTAGCACCCGGCCCGCCAGGTGAACGCCGAGCAGCTTGCCGGCGACGGCGGCCGCCAGCAGCCAGGCCGCGGCCAGCACCACGTCCAGACCGCCCATGCTCCAGCCGGTGCGCAGGCCGGTCGAGAGGAAGAACACCGGCATCAGCGTCAGCAGCACGTGGTGGCGCAGCAGGTCCATCTGTTGCTGGTTGAACCATTCGGCGTCGAGTACGGCGCCGGCCAGGAAGGCGCCCACCATGAAGTGCAGGCCGGCCCAGTCGGCACCGAACGCGCACAGCGCCAGCCACACCAGCGCCAGGTACCAGCGGTCCTGCTCGGGCACGCGGCGCATGAGCCGGCGGCACAGCCAGGCCGCCAGGCCGAAGGCCAGCAGGAACAGCGCCTGCCGGCCCACACGCTCCCAGTCCATGACGATCAGCGCCAGCACGCCCCAGATGGCGATGTCGTCCAGGCTGGCGTAGCGCAGGATGCGCTGGCCCAGGGGGGCGCGCAGGATGTCCAGCTTTTCCAGCAGCAGGATCAGGATCGGCAGCGCCGTCACCGCGCAGGCCATGCCGATGCCGAGCACGAACTGCCAGGGCCGGGCCTCGGGCGTGAGCCAGCCTGGCCAGTGCAGCATGGCCAGGGCCGCGCTGCAGCCCAGCAGCATGGGCGTGCCCAGCGCCAGGCCGGCGGTGATGCCGCTCTCGCGCCGGTGCTGCCAGGCGGCTTTCAGGTCCAGCTCGATGCCGGCGATCATCACGAACAGCGTCACGGCCCACCAGGCCAGGCCGTTGAGGGCGTGGCTCACCTCGGGGGTGAACACGGCGCTGTAATAGTCCGGGTACCAGTGGCCCAGCACCCCGGGGCCGAGCACGATGCCCAGCAGGATCTGCACCACCACCAGCGGCGCCCAGCGGTCGGTGCGGCCCAGGCGCCAGATCAGCCAGGGGACGGTGAAGATGATCAGCAGCGCGATCAGGAAGCGCTCGGCGGTGCTCATGGCTGTGCCCGCGTGCCGGTGTATTCGCGGAAGATGCCCAGCGTCACGCCGCAGCGCACGTCCTGGAAGCCGGCGCGGCGCAGCGCGGTCAGCACGGTGTCGGGGTCCACGGCGGCCTCGATGGTGTCGCCGTAGTAGGCCCACAGGCGCTTGACGTCCGCATGGCGGCCGCTCAGGCGCGCCATCAGCGGGACCATGACGCCGATGTGCAGCTTCAGCAGCGCGCGGCCCAGGCGGCTCGCGGGCTGGCTGATTTCCATGATGCAGGCCTTGCCGCCGGGCTTGAGCACGCGCAGGTATTCGGCGAAGGCCTGGTCCATGTCGCCCACGTGCCGCAGCGCGTAGCCCATCGACAAGAAGTCCACCTGCGCGTCGGGCAGGGGGATGGCCTCGGCATAGGCCTCGACGGTCTCGCAGCTGAGCTTGCGGCGCAGCTCGGCCAGCATGCCGGGCGACGGGTCCAGCGCCACGACGCGGCCCTGCGGCCCGGCCAGCGCCAGCGCCTCGGCGGTGACGAGGCCGGTGCCGGCCGCCACGTCGAGCACGTGCATGCCGGGCCTGAGGCCTTCGCGCTGCAGCACTTCGCGCCGGTACCAGCTGCCGCTGCCCAGGGCCGTCAGCGCTTCGGCTCGGTCGTAGCCCGTGGCGGCCTCGTTGAACATGACCTGGGTCACCTGGCGCCGCTCGGTCTCGTCCGAGAAATAGGCCTTCAGGTGCGCGTCGCCGCTCTTCATGGCGCGCTGGGCGCGGGGGGTGGGTTCGGTCATGGTCTTTCTTCTGGTGGACGCAGGCGGCGCCAGGCCAGCAGGGGCAGGCGCAGCACGAAGCCCAGGAACAGGCGCGTGTGCATCCAGGTCAGCAGGGCGTTGTCGCGCAGGTAGCGAAAGTGCGAGACGCCGCCTTCGCTGGCGTGCAGGTAGCGCACCGGCGCGTCCAGGTTCACCGGCCGCACTCCCGCCCAGCACAGCCGCACAACGGCCTCGGGGTCGAAATCGAAGCGGCGCATGAAGCGCTGGCCGCGCATGACCTGCATCAGCGGCGCGATGGGATAGACGCGAAAGCCATAGAGCGAGTCGCCAATGCCAGCCCACAGGGTCTCCAGGTTGGCCCAGGCGTTGGACACCTTGCGCCCGTTGACGCGCAGGGCCGGCGCTTCGGGGCCGAACACCGGCTTGCCCAGCACCATGGCAGAGGGCTGCGCCTGCGAGGTGGCCATGAACGCCGGGATGCGGTCGGCTGGGTGCTGGCCGTCCGAGTCCATGGTCAGCGCGTGGGTGAAGCCGGCGGACTGCGCCTGGCGGATGCCTTCGAGCACGGCGGCGCCCTTGCCCTGGTTCACGGCCTGCACGATCACGCGCAGGCCGGGGTCCTGCTGGGCCATCTCGCGCAGCCAGGCGTCGCTGCCATCGGTGCTGCCGTCCACGACCACCCACACCGGGTTCCACTGGCGCCGCGCCGCGCGGACGGTGTCGATGACGGTGCGCCCTGGGTTGTAGCTGGGGATCAGCACCAGGTGCGTGCTGGAGGCGGCAGGGGGCGTATTCATGGAGTCGGGTGGGCCAGTTCGGTGCGGAAGTGCTGCTCCAGCGCCCGGGTGAAGGCGACGTGGTCGGCCGCCGGCTCGAAGCGCCCACCCAGCCGCGCCGTGCAGCGCAGCGGCAGCACGGGCGGCCTCCACAAGGGCCAGTGCTTGCCCAGGTAGGGCGTGGAGAACTCCAGCAGCACGGTCTGCACCGGCACCTGGGCGCGTCGGGCCAGCAGACCCAGCGTCCGTCCGAACGGGTCCAGCGGGAAGTGCTGCGTGCGCGAGCCTTCGGGAAACAGCACCACCTGCGCGCCTTCGGCCAGGCTGTGGCAGCCATGCCTGACCAGCTGCAGGGCGTCGTCGTTGCGCACGTAGCGCGCCATCCGTGCGGCGGCGCCGAACAGGATGTTGTCCAGCAGGCTGGCCTTCATGATGCACACGGCGTTGGGCAGGCGCGAGACCAGCAGCACCGCGTCCAGCAGCGACGGGTGGTTGGCGGCGATGATCAGCGCGCGCTCGTGGCGCAGCGCATCCAGCTCCGACAGATCGAACCGGCAGGCGCACAGCAGCGACAGCACGCCCAGGTAGAAGCGGAAGGCGAGCGTGATGACCCGGCGCCCCAGCCACTGCGCCTGCGCGCGCGGCACGATGGGGTGCAGCACGGCCGCGAACGGCAGCCACACCAGGCACAGCAGCGCCAGGGTGCCCAGGCCGATGCACATGGCCAGGCGCTCATACAGGTGCCACAGCGCGCGCGCCAGGCCCCGGCGCTGCAGGTCAGGGCTGGTACTGCGCTGCGTCATCGACCGTGCGGATGTTCCAGCGCCGCTTTCTCCAGGCCATGAAGGCGCGGCGCGGCTGCAGGACGTTGGCCGAGTAGTACAGCGCCTTGAACACCAGCAGCGAGCGCCAGATGGGCGTCTTGCCGAAGATGTCACCCGCCAGCACCGACAGCAGCGCTTCCTTCACGCGAAAGACGTTCTTCGGGTACATGAAGAAGTCGCGCATGATGGGGTTGGTCATGCGGTAGATGAACCAGGAAAAGTGGCGCGGCCCGTGGCGCATGACGCGGTCGAAACGGCGCAGCGCGGCCGGCGCGGCCGCCGGGTCGCGCAGGCAGGCGTCCACGGTGTCGGCGCCGACCACGCCGCTGTTCATGGCCAGCCAGACGCCGGAGGAAAACACCGGGTCCACGAAGGCGTAGGCGTCGCCCAGCATCAGGTAGTTGGCGCCGTGGTTGCGGCTGGCGGAATAGGAGAAGTTGCCGGTCGCCTCCACGGGCGTCATGCGCTCGGCGTGCGCCAGCCGCTCCTGCAACGCCGGGCAGGCGGCGATGTTGTCCATCAGGAAGCGCTCCAGGCTGCGGCCGGCGCGCGTCTTCATGTGGTGCGGCCAGGTCACCATGCCGACGCTGGTGGTGTCGTTGCTCATGGGGATGAACCAGAACCAGCCGTGCTCGAACCAGAAGATGGAAATGTTGCCCTCGGCCAGGCCCTCGTGCCGCCGCGCGTGGGCGAAGTGCGCGTACACCGCCGAGCTGTTGTGGTCCGGGTTGCGCTGCTTGATGCGAAAGCGGTTGGCCAAGAAGGTGTCGCGGCCCGACGCGTCGACCAGGAAGCGCGCGTGCCAGCGCCGCTGCGTGCCGTCGCCGTGTTTGGCGTCGACCTGCACGCTGCCGTCGTCGGCGAAGATCACGCCGGTGGCCTTGCTGCCCTGGTGCACCTGCGCGCCGCGGCGCTCGGCGTTCTTCAGCAGCAGCGTGTCGAACTCCGCGCGCTTGACCTGGTAGGCGTGCGGCATGGACTTGTCCCAGGCGTCGGCGAACACGAAGGTCTGCGTGTGCGCATGGTGCGGCGAGATGAATTCCGCGCCCGCCTTGTGCATGCCGATGGCGCGCATCTCCTCGGCCACGCCCAGGCGCTCGAACAGCGGCAGGTTGGCCGGCAGCAGCGACTCGCCGATGTGAAAGCGCGGGTGGCGGTCCTTGTCCAGCACCACCACCTTGTAGCCACGCTCGACCAGCAGGGCGGACACCGTGGAGCCCGCCGGCCCGCCACCGACCACCAGCACGTCGCAATGCTCTTCTTCGATGGGATGCGACGGGCTTTCAGAAACAGCGTTCATGGGAGTGTGGGCTCCTGGGAAAACGGGGAGTCGATCATACGTGCGGCGGGCGCTGGCGCAGGCCGCGCCCAGGCACCGTTACTTCGCGGCGACGACGGCCGGCAGCCACGTCGACAGCCCCGGCACGGCGGCGACCCGCACCAGCACGGCGATCACCGCCAACAGGAGGGCAGCGTGGCCCGGAACAGCGGGGCGCTGAAGAAATAGCGCAGCAGGAGCTGCGCCGCGTGGCGCGGCATGACGCGCAAGGGTTTTTCACTGTTTTTATAATCAGTATTTTGCGCGCAGCAGCCCATGCCGCCCCCACTACTCGCCCGCCATCACCGTACGCGCCTGCTCGAAGTCTGGCGCTCGGCCGGCTGGCCCTGCCAGGACGGAGTGGAGATTGACCTGCTGGCCGCCGGCCTGCTGGAGCGCTGCACGGACGAGTGCGGCCGCACCCTGCTGCGCCTGACGGACGCCGGTATCGCTCACCTGGCCGAGGCGCGGCGCGCCGGCAAGCGCAGCGAAAGCCTGCACGACCGCATGGCGCTGGCCTTTGCGCGCCAGCAGCTGCTGCCTGCCGGGCGCGTGGTCTGGCGCGAGCTGTCGCTGCGTGCGGCACTGGAGGTCGAGGAGGAGTCGCCCTGCGCCGCCGAGGGCGCTGCGCCTGCCGCCCCGCCGGCTGCCCAGCCCCTGCCCGCCCTGTGGGGCGACGACGCACCCACGCCCGCCGCGCGCCGCGCCGCCCGGCTGTGGCGCGTGGCGCGGCCGGATTTGTTCTCCATCCGTCACACCACCGTGCCCGGCTACCTGCGGCCCATGGTGCACGAGGTCAAGGCCAGCCGCGCCGACCTGCAGTCCGATCTGCGCCACGCTGCCAAGCGCAATGCCTACCAGTGGCTGTGCGAGGAGTGCTACTACGTATTTCCCGCCGGCATCGCCGCGCCCGACGAGGTACCGGCGCAGTTTGGCGTGTGGCTGATGCACGGCGCGCCGGGCGAGGATGGCCGGGGCGCGCGCTTCGAGCTGGCGCGCGCCGCCCGGCATGCGCGCTGCACGCTGCCCTTCGACGTGTGGATGGCCCTGTGCCGGGCCACGCCGCTGGCAGGCGCGCCCGTGCCCGCCCAGGACGGCCTGGGCGCGCCATGACCGCGCCCGCTGCCTGCGAGCCGCAGGACGATGCGCTGCGCTACACGGTGGCCGTGCGCGCGCTGTGCGAATTCACCGCCCGCTGTGGCGACCTGGACCTGCGCTACACCCCGGCGCCCACGGCGCTGGAGGGCATCGCCGGCCACGCCCGCGTGGCAGCCGGCCACGGGCCGGGCTACGAGGCCGAGATCGCCCTGCAGGGCCGCTACGGCCCGCTGCGCGTGCGCGGCCGGGCCGACGGGTTCGACCCGGCGCTGCGGCGGCTGGAGGAGATCAAGACCCACCGCGGCAGCCTGGCGCGGCACAACCCCGGCCAGCGCGCGCTGCACTGGGCGCAGGCCAAGGTCTACGGCTGGCTGCTGTGCGCCGCGCGCGGCCTCGATGCGCTGGAGGTGGCCCTGGTCTACCTGGACGTGGACAGCGGCCAGCAGACGGTGCTGACCGAAACCCACACCGCCGAGGCCCTGCGCGCGCATTTCGACGGGCAGTGCGCCCGCTACCTGGCCTGGGCGACGCGCGAGGCCGCGCACCGTGCCGCGCGCGACGCGGCGCTGGCGGCGCTGGCCTTTCCGCACCCGGCCTTTCGCAGCGGCCAGCGCGAACTGGCGGCGCAGGTCTGGCGCGCGGCCACGGCCGGCCGCTGCCTGCTGGCCCAGGCCCCCACCGGCATCGGCAAGACGGTGGCCACGCTGTTCGCCCAGCTCAAGGCGGCGCCGGGACAGCGGATCGACCGGGTGCTGTACCTGGCGGCCAAGACCTCGGGGCGGCAGATGGCGCTGGACGCGCTGGCACTGCTGGCCGGCGCCGGCACGCGCGCGACTGCGCCCACTCCTTTGCGCGTGCTGGAGCTGGTGGCGCGCGACAAGGCCTGCGAGCACCCGGGCAGCGCCTGCCATGGCCAGTCCTGCCCGCTGGCGCTGGGCTTTTTCGACCGTCTGGACGCGGCACGCGGCGCGGCGCTGGACGGACACGTGCTCACTCAGGCGCGGGTGCGCGAGGTGGCGCTGGCGCACGGCATCTGCCCCTACTACCTGTCGCAGGAGCTGGCGCGCTGGGCCGACGTGGTGGTGGGCGACTACAACTACTGGTTCGACGGTGGCGCGCTCTTGCACGCGCTGGCGCAGTCGCTGGGCTGGCGCGTGGCGCTGCTGGTGGACGAGGCGCACAACCTGGTCGAGCGCGCCCGCGGCATGTACGGCGCGCAGCTGCCGCCTGAGCTGCTGCGCCAGGCGCGGCAGTCGGCCACCGCCGCGCGCGAGCCCGGCGTGAAGAGGGCCCTGGCCGCAGTGCGCCGCGCCCTGGCGGCCCTGGAGCGCGGCATGGAAGGCGATTACGCCGTGCACGACGGCCTGCCCGCACCGCTGGCCGGCGCGCTGGCGCGCTGCGCCCAGGTGCTGTCGGAGCACATGGCCGCGCACCCCGAGCAGTTCGACGCGCCGCTGCTGCAGTGGTACTTCGCGCTGCTGCAATTCAATGGCCTGTTGGAGGGCTTCGACACGCAGCACGCGCTCATCGACAGCCAGCGCGCCGGGCCGCGCCAGCCGTGCACCGTCAGCCTGCGCTGCATCGTGCCGGGGCCGCACCTGGCGCCGCGCTGGGCCGCGGCGCACACGGCCACGCTGTTTTCCGCCACGCTGCAGCCGGCGCACTACCACGCCGACCTGCTGGGCCTGCCCGACACGCACGGCGCGACCGAAGTAGCCGCGCCGTTCGCCGCCAGCCAGCTGCAGGTGCGCGTGGCGCGCCACATCTCCACGCGCTGGGCGCACCGGGCGGCCTCGGTGACGCCCATCGTGGCGCTGCTGGCGCGGCAGTTCGCCGCGCAGCCGGGCAACTACCTGGCTTTCTTCAGCAGCTACGACTACCTGGACCAGGTGGCCGGCGCCTTTGCCGCGCAGCACCCCGGCGTGCCGATGTGGCGCCAGGAGCGGCGCATGGGCGAGGCGGCGCAGCGCGACTTTCTGGCCCGCTTCACCGAGGGCGGCCAGGGCATCGCCTTCGCCGTGCTGGGCGGCGCCTTTGCCGAGGGGGTGGATCTGCCCGGGCGCCGGCTGATCGGCGCCTTTTTGTGCACGCTGGGCCTGCCGCAGGTCAACCCGGTGAACGAGCAGGTGCGCGCGCGCATGCAGGCGCTGTTCGGGCGCGGGCACGACTACGCCTACCTCTACCCTGGCCTTCACAAGGTGGTGCAGGCGGCCGGCCGCGTCATCCGCTCGCCCGAGGACCGCGGCGTGGTGCACCTGATCGACGACCGCTTCGCCCGCCCCGAGGTGCGCGCGCTGCTGCCGGCGTGGTGGCGGGTGGAGGGGGGCTGACCGGGAGCCAGTCGCGGACGAAAAAAAAGCCGGCCCGAAGGCCGGCTGTAAAAGCAAGGTGCCCCTATGCCCTTGCCGATGGAAAGCGTTTTCGGGCTCCAGCGCACGCCAGGAAAGCGCTGGCAGCTATTGAAAAATGAGCGGCGGCGCTTATGGGACGCACACGGCTTCCTGCGCCTGCTCGATGCGCGGGTAGAAGTCATGGTCTTCGCGGCGCATGCGCTCGTAGACGCTGCGCAGCGCCACGTTGGCCTCGGCGCGAAAACCCTCTGGGTCGGCGGCCACGCGCTCGGCGGTGTTCCAGCGCCGGGCGAAGGCCGCGTAGCTGCCGGCGATCTCGCCCATCTCGTGCTGGAAGCGTGCGCCCAGGCGGGCCAGGTCGGCGTCGCCGCCGGCCTGCAGCGCGGGGTACAGCAGGCGGTCTTCCACGGCCAGGTGCAGGCGGATGGTGGAGCTCATGGCGACGATGCCGCGGGCGATCTCGGCGGCGTGCTGCGCCGGGCCGGCATGGCTCAGGGTGCGCAGCCGGTCGATCTGCGCGAGGATGTCCACGTGCTCGTGCTTGAAGCGGTCGATGTTCATGGCAGACAGTCTTGAAAGGCGGGGGGAAGGGGAGCGGCGGGGCGCGCCAGCGCGCCCCGCCGTCCGCGTCAGCGGGCTGCGCCCACCAGGGTGCCGGTGCCGGGGGCGGCGCTGGCGCGCGAGCTGAACAGCACGCCGCTGATCACCTGCCAGGTCACGCACAGGGCGCCGGTGATGAACACCACGTCGCCGAAGGTGCGTACCCAGCGCAGCGTCACCAGGAAGGGCTGCTGCATGAAGGCTTCGCTGCGGGCGTACCACAGGCCTTCGGTCACGCTGGCGTGGAACTGGAACAGGCCGATGGGTAGCAGGCTGGTGGCGATCATCAGCACCAGGCCGGCGTTGAGCCACCAGAAGCCCGTCTTCATCAGCCGCTCGTTGAACTGCAGCTCGGGGCGCACGTAGCGCAGCACCATCAGCGTGAAGCCCAGGGCCAGGAAGCCGTAGACACCGAACAGGGCGGCGTGGGCGTGCACCGGCGTGGTGTTCAGACCCTGGATGTAGTACAGCGAGACGGGCGGGTTGATCATGAAGCCGAAGACGCCCGCGCCCAGCATGTTCCAGAAGGCCACGGCGACGAAGCACATCAGCGGCCACTTCAGGCGCTTCATCCACTCGGCCTTGTGCTGCAGGCGCCAGTGTTCCCAGGCCTCATGGCCCAGCACCACCAGCGGCACCACTTCCAGTGCGCTGAACGATGCACCCACGGCCATCACCGGGGTGGTGGTGCCCGAGAAGTACAGGTGGTGGAAGGTACCGGGCACGCCGCCCAGCATGAACAGCGAGGCAGATGCCAGGCTGGCAGCTGTGGCCATGCGGTAGGACACCAGGCCCAGGGTGGAGAAGATGAAGGCCAGCGCCGTGGTGGCGAAGACTTCGAAGAAGCCCTCCACCCACAGGTGCACCACCCACCAGCGCCAGTACTCCATCACCGAGATGTGGGTGCGCTCGCCGTAGAACAGGCCGGTGCCGTAGAACAGGCCGATGCAGACCACCGAGGAGGTCAGCAGCGCCAGCAGGTTCTTGTCCTGGCCGTTGGGGGCCAGCAGGGCGGGGAAGATGGCGCGGGCCATCAGCACCAGCCAGAAGGCGATGCCGGCGAACTTGCCGATCTGCCACAGGCGGCCCAGGTCCACGTACTCATAACCCTGGTGGCCCAGCCAGAAGTTCAGGTTGGGCGGCAGGATCTGCGCGATGGCCAGGTAGTTGCCGATGAACGAGCCCACGCAGACCACCACCAGCGCCCAGAACAGGATGTCCACGCCGAGCTTTTGGTACTTGGGGTCCTTGCCGCCGTTGATCACCGGCGCCAGGAACAGGCCTGCGGCCAGGAAGCCGGTGGCGATCCAGAACAGCGCCGCCTGCAGGTGCCAGGTGCGCACCAGCGCGTAGGGGAACCAGCGGGAGATGTCGATGCCGTAGAACTGCTGGCCTTCCACCGTGTAGTGCGCGGTGAAGCCGCCCAGCAGCACCTGGGCGGTGAACAGCGCCACCACCAGGAACAGGTACTTGCCCAGCGAGCGCTGCGAAGGCGTCAGCGGCACGCGGGTGAGCGGGTCGTGCGCGGGCACGGTGGGCTCTTTCTCGTCTTCCTTGCGCAGGAAGGCCCAGCCCCAGATCAGGAAGCCCACGCCGGCCATCATGACCACCACGCTGGCGATGGACCAGATGATGTTCTCGCCCGTGGGGTGGTTGCCGACCAGCGGCTCGTGCGGCCAGTTGTTGGTGTAGGTGGCGCCGTTGCCGCCATGGTCGGCGGGACGCTCGGTCGAGGCGACCCAGGCCGTCCAGAAGAAGAAGCCGGCCATCTGCGCGCGCCGCTCGGCGCTGGGCAGGGTGTTTTCCTTCATGGCGAAGTGCTCGCGCGACTTCTGCAGCGAGGCGTCGTCGCTGAACAGCTTGTCGTAGTACTGCGTCACCTCGGCGATGGCCTGGGCGCGCACCTTGGACAAGGTCGCCGTATCCGTCGCCTTGTCATAGGTGTTGGTGCGGTACTCTTTCTTCAGGCGGGCCTTCAGGGTTGCCTGGGCGTCTTCGTCCACCTGGGCGAACGGCTTGCCGTAGGTCTGCTGGGCGGAGATGTCCAGCCAGGCCACCAGCTCGCGGTGCAGCCAGTCGGCCGTCCAGTCCGGCGCCTGGTAGGCGCCGTGGCCGAAGATCGAGCCCAGCTGCATGCCGCCCACCGACTGCCAGGCGGTCTGGCCGTCCAGGATGCCGTCCTTGGTGTAGAGCGGCTCGCCGCTGCCTTCCACCAGCACCTTGCCCGGAATGGGCGGCGCGGTGCGGTACACCTCCGCGCCGTAGTAGCCCAGCAGGCTGAAGGTGACGATCAGCACGCCTATCAGCGTGTACCAGTACTTCGCGTACTTACCCATGAAGGGCCTCCATCATCGTGTAGTTGTGAAACGGAAAGGAAAGGGGAGAGAGAAGAAGCAGGGCGGCCGCGCCGCCGCACGGTGCGGCAGAAGGAGGCAGGGAGCGGGGCAGTGGCATGGGCACGACTTCAGCTTGAGGAAACGGTTTGCAACACCCAAGGGCGGAACAGCACCGGTACCCTGTCTTTGCAAGCCTTGGGCCAGCTCTGCAGGCTCCGAAAATCAAGGGTTTACACGGGTGAGGGTAGAATTCACCCCACTCGAATTGGGTTGAAAATACCGTAACAAGGTGAATATGACCGTATTCGAGGCCGCCGCTGCACCCGCGGCCGCCTCGCAAGACCCCCTGCTGGCCCTGTGCACCGACCTGGGCGCCGAGATGCCCCAGGCCGTCCGCCTGCAGCGCCTGGTGGACCTGTTGCGCGCGCAGTTCGGCTGCGGCGCCGTGGCCCTGCTGCGGCTGCAGGAAGAGCAGCTGCGCCCCGTGGCCGTGAACGGCCTGGTCAGCGATGCCCTGGGCCGGCGCTTTGCCGTGGCGCAGCACCCGCGCCTGGCAGCCATCCTGGCGCGCCACGAGGTCACCTGCTTCGAGCACGACAGCACCCTGCCCGACCCCTACGACGGCCTGCTGGACACCCTGGTCGGCGAGCCCCTGCCGGTGCACGACTGCATGGGCGTGGCCCTGCACCTGGAAGGGCGCCCCTGGGGCGTGCTGACGCTGGACGCGCTGGACACCGGCACCTTCACCGCCGCGGCGCGCGAGCGCCTGGCCCAGTGCGTGCCCCTGGCCGAGGCCGTGGTGCGCGTGGCCCGGCTGGAGCAGGAGCTGCGCACCCTGCGCATGGCCGCCACCGCGCCCGGCCTGGGCGGCGCCGGCGAGGTCGGTGCTTCTTCGTCCTCCTCCGCCCGGCGCGCCGGCGAGGTGGAGATCGTCGGCGAAAGCCCGGCCCTGGCGCGCCTGCTGCACGAGCTGTCGGTCGTCGCCGCGTCCGAGCTGCCCGTGCTGCTGCTGGGCGAGACCGGCGTGGGCAAGGAGCTGTTCGCGCGCCTGGTGCACCAAAGCTCGCCCCGGCGCACCCGGCCGCTGGTGCACGTCAACTGCGCGGCGCTGCCCGAGTCGCTGGCCGAGAGCGAGCTGTTCGGCCACGTGCGCGGGGCGTTTTCCGGCGCGGTGAGCGACCGGCCCGGCCGCTTTGAGGCGGCCGAGGGCGGCACGCTGTTTCTGGACGAAGTGGGCGAGCTACCCCTGGCCGTGCAGGCCAAGCTGCTGCGCACGCTGCAAAACGGCGAGATCCAGCGCCTGGGCGCCGACCGGCCGCGCAGCGTCAACGTGCGCGTCATCGCCGCCACCAACCGCAACCTGCGCGAGCAGGTCGCCAGCGGCGCCTTCCGCGCCGACCTGTACCACCGCCTGTCCGTCTACCCCGTGCCCATCCCGCCGCTGCGCGAGCGCGGCAACGACGTGCTGCTGCTGGCCGGGCGCTTCCTGGAGCTGAACCGTGCCCGCCTGGGGCTGCGCAGCCTGCGCCTGTCGCCCGACGCCCAGGCCGCGCTGCGCCGCTACCCCTGGCCGGGCAACGTACGCGAGCTGGAGCACGTCATCAGCCGCGCCGCCCTCAAGGCCCTCTCGCGCGGGGCGGACGCCACCGCCATCGTCACGCTGGAGGCGGGGCTGCTGGACCTGGATGCGCTGGATGCGCCGGCCACCGCCGCGCCCCCCGCGCCGCCGGGCGCACCTGTTCCTTCGCCAGCCACCACCACCACGCTGCGCGACGCGGTGGACGCCTGCCAGCGCCAGGCCATCGACGCTGCCTTGGCGCGCCACGGCGGCAACTGGGCCCAGGCCGCGCGGGCGCTGGAGGTGGATGCGAGCAACCTGCACAAGCTGGCGCGGCGGCTGGGGATGAAGGACTGAGCTTGCTCAGGATGTGAGCCAAAACATCCTCCAGCGCCCTCCAATCAAGCGCCAACAGCTACATAAAAGATAGTAATACTGCGGCAAAGCCCGCTTCCCAGGCGCCCCCACCTGAGCCACCATGGCTGCTTTCCATCGCCTCGGGAGCCGCCAGTGGCCGTCAGCGTTTTCGACCTGTTCAAGATCGGCATCGGGCCGTCCAGCTCGCACACCGTGGGGCCCATGCGGGCGGCGCGGCTGTTTGCGCAGCGGCTGGGGCGCGAGGGGCACCTGGCCTGCGTGTCGCGCGTGCGCGTGCGGCTGTACGGCTCGCTGGGCGCCACCGGGCGCGGGCACGCCAGCGACCGGGCCGTGCTGCTGGGCCTGGCCGGGCATGCGCCCGACACCGTGGACGTGCAGGCCATCGAGCCTTTGATCGCCCGCATCCGCACCACCGGCCGCCTGCCTCTGGCCGATGGGCCGGAGATCGCCTTCGACCCCGCCCGCGACCTGCTGCTGGTGCCCGAAACCACGCTGGCCGTGCATACCAACGGCATGCGCTTCGAGGCCTTCGACACGCGGGGCGCGCTGCTGGACGAGCAGGTGTACTACTCGGTTGGCGGCGGCTTCATCGTCAGCGAGCAGGCGGCGCAGGACGCGCAGCGCCAGGCCGAGCTGGCCCCTGCCACCGACGTGCTGCCGCTGCCCTTTCACAGCGGCGAGCAGCTGCTGGCGCGCGCCCGCGAGGCGGGCGGCTCGATTGCAAACGTCATGCGTACCAACGAGCGGCATTGGCGCAGCGATGAGGACATCGACGCCGGCCTGCTCGCCATCTGGCGTGCCATGCAGGACTGCGTGGCGCGCGGCTGCGAGACGGGCGGCGTGCTGCCCGGCGGCTTTGCCGTGCGCCGGCGCGCTGCGACGCTGCACAACGCACTGGTCGAGCGGCAGGCCTGGGACAAGGACCCGCTGCTGGTCATCGATTGGGTCAACCTATTCGCCCTGGCCGTGAATGAGGAGAACGCCGCCGGCGGGCGCGTGGTGACGGCGCCCACCAACGGCGCGGCCGGCATCGTGCCGGCGGTGCTGCACTACTACTGGCGCTACGTGGCCGGCGCCAGCCAGGCGGGGGTGATCGACTTTTTGCTCACCGCCGGCGCCATCGGCATTCTGTACAAGGAAAACGCCTCCATTTCCGGCGCCGAGGTCGGCTGCCAGGGCGAAGTCGGCGTGGCCTGCTCCATGGCCGCGGCCGGCCTGTGCGCCGTGCTGGGCGGCACGCCCGAGCAGGTGGAGAACGCCGCCGAGATCGGCATGGAGCACCACCTGGGCCTGACCTGCGACCCGGTGGGTGGGCTGGTGCAGATTCCGTGCATCGAGCGCAACGCGCTGGCCTCGGTCAAGGCCATCAACGCCGCGCGCATGGCGCTGCACGGCGACGGCACGCACCACGTCAGCCTGGACCAGGTCATCAAGACCATGCGCGAGACCGGCGCCGACATGCTGACCAAGTACAAGGAAACCTCGCGCGGCGGGCTGGCGGTGAACATCGTCGAATGCTGACCACAATGCCTGCCATGACCACCCACGTACACCCCCGCCCCGCCATTCGCGACCTGGGCGGCTCCCTGATCCGCGAAGTCGCCAACGCCGGCATGGGCCGCGCCGACGTGCTGCCGTTCTGGTTCGGAGAATCCGACCAGCCCACGCCGCAGTTCATCCGCGACGCGGCCATCCAGTCCATCGCCACGGGCGAGACCTTCTACAGCGAGAACCTGGGCCGGCCCTGGCTGCGGGACGCCATCGCGCAGTACCTGTCGCGCCTGCACGGGCGGGACATCGGCGTGCAGCGCATCGGCGCCGTGGCCTCGGGCGACGCGGGGCTGATGCTGGCCAACCAGCTGCTGCTGTCGCCCGGCGACCGCGTGGTGGCCGTCACGCCGCTGTGGCCCAACCTGCTGGAGATGCCGCGCATCCTGGGCGCGCAGGTCGAACGCGTGCCGCTGGCTGTGCGCCAGGGCCGCTGGGCGCTCGACCTGGACCGGCTGCTGGCCGCCCTCACGCCCGGCACGCGCATGCTCATCATCAACTCGCCCAACAACCCCACGGGCTGGACCATCGACGAGGAAAGCCTGGCCGCCGTGCTGGCGCACTGCCGCCGCCACGGCATCTGGATCCTGAGCGACGACGTGTACGAGCGCCTGGTGTACGACCCGGGGCAGGCCAGCGCCCCGTCCTTCCTGCGCCACTACCAGCCGGGCGACCGCCTCATCTCCGTCAACAGCTGCTCCAAGGCCTGGCTGATGACCGGCTGGCGCGTGGGCTGGATGGTGGTGCCCGAGTCGCTGGAGGCCGACCTGGGCAAGCTCATCGAATACAACTTCTCCTGCATCTTCGAGCCCGTGCAGCGCGCCGCCGCCACTGCCCTGGCGCAGGGCGAGGCCCACGTCGCCCGGCTGCGCGCCGGCCTGGTGGACAGCCGCCGGCTGCTGGCCGACGCCCTGCGCGCCGTGCCCGGCGTGGAGGTGCCGGAGGCCGGCGGCGCCATGTACGTGTTCTTCCGCCTGGCTGGCGAGGGCGACTCGCTGCAGCTGGCCAAGCGCCTGGTCAGCGAGGCCGGCCTGGGCCTGGCCCCCGGCGCGGCCTTCGGGCCCGAGGGGGAAGGCTGGCTGCGCTGGTGCCACGCCGTGGCCGACGGCGCCAGGCTGCTGGACGGCGTGCAGCGCCTGGCGCGTTTCGTGGGCAATTAGGCGATTCTTCAGCTGGGTGCGTGGTGCGTCTGCACCGCCGCCATCAGCGCCTGCACGTGCGCGGGCAGGCCGTCCAGCTGGCGCACCAGCATGTGGCGCGGGCGCACGGCCCAGGCGTCCTGCAGGCGGATCTGGTGCACGTGCGCGCCGTCGGCGTAGCGCTGCGCGCCGCTTTCGGGCACCACGGCGATGCCCACGCCGGCCGCCACCATGCGGCACATGGCGTCGAAGCTGGCCAGCTGGATGCGCAGCTTGAGCGTGGCGCCCAGCTGCTGGGCCACCCCGTCCAGGAAGGTCTGCAGCGTGCTGCCTCGGTGCATGCCCACGAAGCGCTCGTGCAGCACCTGGGCAAACGGCAGCTCCTGCAGCGCGCGCCAGGCCGGCGTGGGCGGCGTTACCAGCACCAGGCGGTCGGTGCTGAAGTGCACGCTGGCCAGGCCGTGCGTGTCCACCTCGCCGGCGACGATGCCCAGGTCGGCCCGGCCCTCGCGGATGTCGTCGGCGATGCGCGCGTTGGGCCGCTCCTGCAGGTCCACGCTGATGTGCGGATGCGCCATCAGGTAGGCGGCCAGGATGTCGGGTAAAAAGTCCGTCACCGCCGTGGTGTTGGCGAACACGCGCAGGTGGCCGCGCAGGCCGGCGCCGTACTCCTGCAGGTCGGCCTGCAGCTGGCGAGACTGCTGCAGCATGGCCTGGGCGTGGTGCAGGAAGGCCTCGCCCGGCGGCGACAGGCGCACGCCCCGAGCCTCTCGAATCAGCAAAGGCATGCCGGCCTGCTCCTCCAGCGCCCTGGCGCGCGCGCTGGTGGCCGCCAGCGACAGGTGCGATTGCTCCGCGGCCCTCGTCAGGCTTCCGGTTTGCGTTATCAAAACGAAGAGACGCAAGTCCTTCAGATCGAATTGCATGGAGGTTCAGGGTTTCTATTGAAAAGGGCGAGCCTTTGGAAAAAGCGAAGGCTGGCTTGCAAACTGCGAGATTGTAGAAAGCCGGCGCGCCGGGGAAGATCGCCGCATGAGCCGTACCAGCAGCCCCGCAATCCAGCCCCTCGACCCCGCCACCCTGGCCCACCTGCAGTCCTGGCAGGGCAAGAGCGAAACCACGCCCGACACGGTGACCGCCGCCCCGCTGCGAGCCCTGTCGGCCACGCTGGACCGCGACGATCCGCCGCCCGCCCCCGGCACCGAGGTGCCGCCACTGTGGCACTGGCTGTACTTTCTGCCGCATGCGCGCGCCAGTGAGATCGGGCCCGACGGGCACGCCCGGCGCGGCGGTTTTCTGCCACCCGTGCCGCTGCCGCGCCGCATGTGGGCCGGCGGGCGCCTGCGCTGGCAGGCAGGCAACCCGCTGCAGGTCGGGCAGGAGGTGCGGCGCACCTCCACCATCCGGTCCGTCACGCACAAGGCGGGGCGCTCGGGCGAGCTGCTGTTCGTGCTGGTGGAGCATCAGTTCCACAACGACCACGGCCTGTCGTTGACCGAAGAGCACGACATCGTCTACCGACCCCTGGCCCAGCCCGGCGACGCCGCCCCGCAGCCACAACAGCCGCCCGCGCAGGCCGCCTGGTCGCGCAGCATCGTGCCGGACGACGTGCTGCTGTTTCGCTACTCGGCCCTCACCTTCAACGGCCACCGCATCCACTACGACCGCAAGTACGTGACCGAGGTCGAGGGCTACCCCGGCCTCATCGTGCACGGCCCGCTGATCGCCACGCTGCTCGTCGACCTGCTGCGCCGCAGCCTGCCCGGTGCGCGCGTGGCGGCGTTCGACTTCCGCGCCGTGCGGCCCACCTTCGACCTGCACCCGTTCAGCGTGCACGGCCAGCCGTCGGCGGATGGAAAGACGGTGGCGCTGTGGGCGCAGGACCACGAGGGCTTTCTGACCATGCAGGCCACGGCCACGCTCGCTTGAAGACTCTTAAAACAATAGCTGCCAGCGCTTGCTCAGCAAGGGCTGGAGGCCAAAAAGGCTTGAAATGATCGAACGCACCAGCTCCGACAACCACCACGAGATCCGCGACGCCATCCGCGCCCTGTGCGCCCAGTTTCCGGATGAGTACTTTCGCAAGGTGGACGAGGAGCGCGCCTACCCCGCCGCTTTCGTCGATGCGCTGACCCAGGCCGGCTGGCTGGCCGCGCTGATCCCGCAGGAATACGGCGGCAGCGGCCTGGGCCTGACCGAGGCCAGCGTGGTCATGGAGGAGATCAACCGCTGCGGCGGCAACTCCGGCGCCTGCCACGGGCAGATGTACAACATGGGCACGCTGCTGCGCCACGGCTCCAAGGCGCAAAAGGACACGTACCTGCCGAAGATCGCCTCGGGCGAATGGCGCCTGCAGTCCATGGGCGTGACCGAGCCCACCACCGGCACCGACACCACCAAGATCAAGACCAGCGCCGTGAAGAAGGACGGCCGCTACGTGGTCAACGGCCAGAAGGTGTGGATCAGCCGTGTGCAGCACAGCGACTGGATGATCCTGCTGGCGCGCACCACGCCGCTGGCCGAGGTGATGAAGAAGAGCGAGGGCATGTCCATCTTCATGGTCGACCTGCGCGAGGCCGAGAAGAAGGGCATGACCGTGCGCCCCATCGCCAACATGGTCAACCACGAGACCAACGAGCTGTTCTTCGAAGACCTGGAGATCCCCGAGGAGAACCTGATCGGCGAGGAAGGAAAGGGCTTCAAGTACATCCTGGACGGCCTGAACGCCGAGCGCACGCTGATCGCCGCCGAGTGCATCGGCGACGGCTACTGGTTCCTCGATCGCGTGACGAGCTACGTGCGCGACCGCCAGGTCTTCGGCCGGCCCATCGGCCAGAACCAGGGCGTGCAGTTCCCCATTGCCGACGCCTTCATCGAAGTCGAGGCCGCCAACCTGATGCGCTGGAAGGCCTGCGAGCTGTTCGACGCGCACCAGCCCATGGGCGCCCAGGCCAACATGGCCAAGTACCTGGCGGCCAAGGCCAGCTGGGAGGCGGCCAACGCCTGTATCCAGTTCCACGGCGGCTTCGGTTTTGCCTGCGAATACGACGTGGAGCGCAAGTTCCGCGAGACGCGCCTGTACCAGGTGGCGCCGATCTCCACCAACCTCATTTACTCGTACGTGGCCGAGCACATCCTGGGCCTGCCCCGTTCTTTCTGACATGGACACCCCCCTGAGCGGCTGCGCCGCTTCCCCCCGCTCTCGCACTGCTGCGCAATGCGGGCAGGGGGACGACGCCAGCGCGGCGGGGCGGCCCTTGCGCGGCGTCCGCTGGTCTGTGGCGCGCCGGTTGCATGCGCTGATCAACCCAAGCCAATCCAGGGAATGACTGATTCATGACCCCAACCATCCGACCTCTTGACGGCATCACCGTCGTTTCACTCGAACACGCTGTCGCCGCGCCGTTCTGCACGCGCCAGCTGGCCGACCTCGGTGCGCGCGTCATCAAGGTGGAGCGCCCCGGCAGCGGCGACTTCGCGCGCGGTTATGACCAGCGCGTGCAGGGCCAGTCGTCGCACTTCACCTGGATCAACCGCAGCAAGGAAAGCCTGGCGCTGAACGTCAAGCAGCCCCAGGCCAAGGCCGCGCTGATGCAGCTGCTGGCCACGGCCGACGTGCTGGTGCAGAACCTCGCGCCCGGCGCCGCGGCGCGCATGGGCCTGTCGTACGAAGCGCTGAAGGCGCACAACCCGAAGCTCATCGTCTGCGACATCAGCGGCTACGGCAGCGATGGTCCCTACCGCGACAAGAAGGCCTACGACCTGCTGATCCAGAGCGAGGCGGGCTTTCTGTCGATCACCGGCACGCCCGACACGCCCTCCAAGGCCGGCATCTCGGTGGCCGACATCGCCGCCGGCATGTATGCCTATACCAACATCCTCTCGGCCCTGCTGCTGCGCGGCAGGACGGGCGAAGGCAGCCACATCGACGTCTCCATGCTCGAAGCCATGGGCGAGTGGATGGGCTACCCGATGTACTACGCCTTCGATGGCGCGCCGCCGCCGCCGCGCACCGGCGCGTCGCACGCCAGCATCTACCCCTATGGCCCGTTCGTGGCCGGCGACGGCGGCACGGTGATGCTGGGCCTGCAGAACGAGCGCGAGTGGAAGGTGTTTTGCGACAGCGTGCTGCTGCGCCCCGAGGTCGCCACCGACGCGCGCTTTGACAGCAACGCCCGGCGCAACCAGCACCGCGCCGAGCTGCAGGCGCTGATCCTGCGCGAATTCGCGCAGCTCAGCGCCGCCCAGGTGGTCGAGCGGCTGGACGCCGCTGGCATTGCCAACGCCCGCGTCAACGACATGGCCGGCCTGTGGGCGCACCCGCAGCTGGCCGCGCGCGGGCGCTGGCGCAGCGTGGCCACGCCCGTCGGCGAGGTGCCGGCGCTGCTGCCTCCGGGCGTGAACAGCGCCTTCGACTACCGCCTGGACCCGGTGCCCGCCGTGGGCCAGCACACCGCCGCCATCCTGGCCGAGCTGGGCTGGAGCGCCGCGCAGATCGATGCCCTGCAGGCAACGCCTCAAGCCACCTAAAACCATAGCTGCCCGCGCTTGCTGCACAAGGGCTGAAGGCCAAAATGACCATGAATACCGACGCACCCATCCACCCCCTGGCCGCCTTCGCCGCCACGCTGCAATGGGGCGGCGTGCCGGCCGCCGTGCAGCGCCGCGCCGAAGACCTGTGGGTGGACTGGTTCGGCTCCGTGCTGGCCGGCTGCCGGGCGCGGCCCGTGGCCAGCATCGCGCGCTTCGCGCTGTCGCAGGGCCCCGCCCAGGGCCCCAGCGAGGTGATCGGCCTGGGCGCCAGCAGCTCGCCGCTGATGGCGGCGCTGGCCAACGCCGCCGCCAGCCACTTCGCCGAGCAGGACGACGTGCACAACGGCTCGGTGTTCCACCCCGCGGCGGTGGTCTTCCCGCCGGCGCTGGCCGTGGCGCAGAGCATCGGGGCCAGCGGCGCCGCGCTGATGGCCGCCTGTGTGGCCGGCTACGAGGTCGGCATCCGCGTGGGCGAATTCCTCGGCCGCAGCCACTATCGTGTCTTCCACACCACGGCCACGGCCGGCACGCTGGCGGCGGCCGCCGCCGTGGGCCGCCTGCTGGGGCTGACGCCCGTGCAGATGCAGCACGCCTTCGGCTCGGCCGGCACGCAGTCGGCGGGGCTGTGGGAGTTTCTGCGCACCGGTGCCGACAGCAAGCAGCTGCACACGGCCCACGCCGCCGCGGCGGGCCTCACGGCTGCTTACCTGGCCAAGGACGGCTTCACCGGCGCGCAGGACATCTTCACCGGCGCGCAGGGCCTGGCGGCAGGCATGTCCAGCGACGCCGATCCGGCCAAGCTTATCGACGGCCTCGGCACCCGCTGGGCCACGGCCGAGACCAGCTTCAAGTGGCACGCCTCGTGCCGCCACACGCACCCGGCGGCCGATGCACTGCTGCAGGTGATGCAGCAGCACGGCCTGCAGCCGGCCGACCTGGCCGAGGTCACCTGCCATGTGCACCAGGGCGCCATCGACGTGCTGGGCCCCGTGACGGCGCCCGCCACGGTGCACCAGAGCAAATTTTCGATGGGCACCGTGCTGGCCCTGGCCGCGCGCCACGGCCACGCCGGCCTGACCGAGTTCGACCGCGACTACCTGGCGCCCGAGACCGTGGCCCTGCGCGAGCGCGTGGCCATGGTGCTGGACGCCGAGGTGGACGCTGCCTACCCCCGCCGCTGGATCGGCAAGGTGACGGTGCAGACCACCGACGGCCGCCTGCTGCACGGCCGCGTGGATGAACCCAAGGGCGACCCCGGCAACACCCTGTCGCGCGACGAGATCACCGCCAAGGCGCTGCGCCTGGCCGCCTACGGCGGGGCCGTGCGAGGGCCCGAGGCCGAGGCCGCCGTGCAGCGCCTGTGGCAGGTGGCGCAGTGGCCGCGCGTGGGGCCACTCTTGGCATGATGCAATCCGCGCCGGCGCACTGGGGCTGCGCCGGCGCCTGTCCGTGAAAAAGACCCCGCACAGGCGCACCGCGCCATACAACCAGGAGACATACCATGAAGCACGAAACGACCATCCGCGCCCGCCGCCGAGCGGCCGCAGCCATCGCCTCCGCCTGCACCCTGCTGGCCGCGGGCCTGGCCCACGCCGCCCCCTGGCCCGACAAGAACGTCACGCTGGTCGTGCCCTACAGCGCCGGCGGCCCCACCGACGTGGTGGCGCGCCTGCTGGCCGTGCCCATGGGCCAGTCGCTGGGCCAGACGGTGGTGGTGGAGAACACCGTGGGCGCGGGCGGCACCATCGCCCCCAACCGCGTGGCCAAGGCCAAGAACGACGGCTACACCATCCTCATCCACCACATGGGCATGGCCACGGCGCCGGCGCTGTACAAGAAGCTGCCCTACGACCCGCTCAAGGACTTCGAGTACATCGGCCAGGTGCTGGACGTGCCCATGACGCTGCTGTCGCGCAAGGACTTTCCGGCCAATACCTTCCCCGAGCTGCTGGACTATGTGAAGAAGAACCAGGACAAGGTGACGCTGGCCAACGCCGGCGTCGGCGCCGTCTCGCAGCTGTGCGGCATGCTGTTCATGCACCAGGTGGGGGTCAAGCTGACCACCGTGCCCTACAAGGGCGCGGGCCCGGCCATGAACGATCTGATGGGTGGCCAGGTGGACCTGCTGTGTGACCAGACCACGCAGACCGTACCCGTTATTCAGGACGGCAAGCGCGCCAAGGTCTTCGGCGTGACCACGCCGCAGCGCCTGTCCACGCTGCCCGACATCCCCACCCTGGACGAGCAGGGCCTCAAGGGCTTCGACGTGAAGGTCTGGCATGGCATGTACGCGCCCAAGGGCACGCCCAAAGAAGTGATCGCCGCCCTCAACAAGGCGCTGAACGTGGCCATCAAGGACGAGACCGTGAAAAAGCGCATCTCCGAGCTCAGCTCCGACCTGGTCTCGCCCGACAAGGCCACGCCCGAGGGCCTGCGCAAGCACCTGGAGTCCGAGGTCGCCCGCTGGGACAAGGTGATCAAGGCCGCCGGCGTCAGCGCCGAATGACCTGCCTGCGCCCCGGCCCCGCAGGGTTCGCGGGCCGGGGCGCAGCAACCGGAGCCATCCACTCATGATCGACCGCCTCGACCACCTGGTGCTGACCACCGCCCACGAGGCGCAGTGCGTGCACTTTTATTGCACCGTGCTCGGCATGGCGCTGCAGACCTTCGGCGCCGGCCGCAAGGCCTTCGTCTTCAACGGCCAGAAGATCAACCTGCACGTGCAGGGCCATGAGGTCGAACCCAAGGCACAGCACCCCACGCCCGGCGCGCTGGACCTGTGCTTCATCGCCAGCGTGCCGCTGGCCCAGGTGCAGCAGCGCCTGGCCGCGTACGGCGTGGCCATCGAATGCGGCCCGGTGCAGCGCACTGGCGCGCGCGGGCCCATCACCTCGATCTACGTGCGCGACCCGGACGGCAACCTGGTCGAGATCTCCGAATACGCCTGACCTGGGCTTGCCCCGTGACGACCGACCTGGCCCGCAGCGCCTGCTCCTTCCTGTTCGTCCCCGCCACCCGGCCCGAGCGCCTGCCCAAGGCCCTGGCCAGCGGCGCGGACATGGTCATCGCCGACTGGGAGGATGCCGTCGCCCCCGCCGACAAGGCCGCCGCCCGCGCCGCCCTGCAGCAGGCCGTGCAGGCGCTGCCGGCCGCCGACCGCGCGCGGCTGCTGGTGCGCATCAACGCCAGCGCCAGCGAGTGGTTCGGCGCCGACCTGGCGGCCTTAGGCCCGCTGGTGGCTGCCGGCGTGGCCGGCGCCATGCTGCCCAAGGCCGAGGGGGCCGGCGCGCTGCAGCAGGTGGCCGCCGCCGCCGGGCCGCGCTGCGCGCTGGTGCCGCTGATCGAGAGCGTGGCCGGGCTGGACGCGCTGGACGCCATCGCCGCCGCCACGCCCCAGGTGGCGCGCCTGGCGTTCGGGCACCTGGACTTCCAGGTGGACGCGGGCATGCAGTGTGGCCCGGACGAGGGCGAGCTGCTGCCCGCGCGCTGGGCGCTGGTCATGGCCTCGCGCCGCGCCGGGCTGGCGCCGCCCATCGACGGCGTCACCACCGACACGCAGGACGCCGCGCGCATCGGGGGCGACACCCGCCGCGCCCTGCGCCTGGGCTTTGGCGCCAAGCTGTGCATCCACCCGGCGCAGGTGCCCTGGGTCAACGGCGTCTTCGCGCCCGATGCCGCCGCCGTGGCCCACGCCAGCGTCGTCGTGCAGGCCATGCAGGCCCGCCATGGCGGCGTGTGCGTGGTGGACGGGCGCATGGTCGACGCGCCCGTGCTGCGCCTGGCCGAACAGACCCTGGCGCGCCACGCCTGGGCGCAGCAGCGGCTATCGAATTAGGAGCTTCCAGCGCTTGTCTGGCAAGCGCTGGAGCCCGATTTCATGCATAAACCTGCCGCCCGCGGCGGGCCGGGCCGGCGCGCTGCTACGCTTGGCCACCTGCTTTTTTTATCCCCCCACCATTACCCCGAGGAGAGGCCATGAAGGTGTTGGACAGCGTGCGCGTGCTGGAGATCGGCGGCTTGGGGCCTGGCCCGTTTTGCGCCATGCACCTGGCCGACCTGGGCGCCGACGTGATCTCCGTCGTGCGCGAGCCGACGGGGCAGGCCATCACCTCCGACCTGCTCAACCGCGGCAAGCGCTCGGTGTTCGCCGACCTCAAGAGCGAGGCAGGCCGCGCCCTGGTGCTGCGCCTGGTGGCCGACGCCGACGTGCTGATCGAGGGCATGCGCCCCGGCGTCATGGAGCGCCTGGGCCTGGGCCCGGCCGAGTGCCACGCGGCCAACCCGCGCCTGGTCTACGGCCGCATGACCGGCTGGGGCCAGGACGGCCCGCTGGCCCAGCGCGCCGGGCACGACACCAACTACGTGGCCGTGGCCGGCGCCCTGTGGGGCAGCAGCCCGGCGGACGCACGCCCGGTCTCGCCCTTTGCCGTGCTGGGCGACATCGGCGGCGGCGCGCTGTACCTGATGGCGGGGCTGCTGGCGGGCATCGTGCAGGCGCGCGAGAGCGGGCGCGGCACGGTGGTGGATGCGGCCATCGTCGACGGCGCGGCGCACATGCTCAACCTGATGCTCAGCGCCCGCGCCACCGGCCTGGTGGGCGACGCGCGCGGCGCCAGCGTGCACGACAGCTCGCCCTTCTACGACACCTACGTCTGCGCCGACGGCGGCCACATCACCGTCGGCGCGCTGGAGCGGCAGTTCTATGCCCTGCTGCTGGCCACGCTGGGGCTGGAGGGTGACGCCGACTTCGCCGGCCCCCAGTGGGACCGCGCCGCCTGGCCGCGCCGGCGCGCGCGTCTGGCCGCGCTGTTCCTGACGCAGCCGCGGGCGCACTGGCAGGCGCTGCTGGAGCCCACGGATGCGTGCTTCGGCGTCGTGCTCAGCCCGCTGGAGGCGGCCGAGCACCCGCACCTGCGCGCGCGCGGCGTGTACCGGCAGGGCGAAGGCGGCACGCTGCAGGCGGCCCCGGCGCCGCGCTTCGATGGCGCGGCCTACGCCGCCGGCCCGGCCTGCGCCGCCGGCGCGCACACGCAGCAGGTGCTGCAGCAGCTGGAGAGCGGCGGCGCCTGGCGCGCGCGCTGAGCAGCCAAAAGCCTCAGCGCCCCGCGCCCAGCAGCGGCGAAGCCGGCAGCCGCCGGAAGGCCAGCGAGGCCAGCGCCAGCCAGGCGGCGATGGCCAGCATGACGGCGCGGTAGGGCTCCCAACCCTGCGCGGCGGCCCAGGCCGCCACGATGCCGGTGAACCACTGCATCAGCGCCACGCCCAGGAACATCGCCATGGTGAACAGCGACAGCGCCCGGCCCGTCAGCTCGGGCGGGTAGGAGGCGCGCACGTCGGCGTACTGCAGCACGCCGTAGCCCGACAGCAGGCCCATCAGCACGATGGTCGCCACGGCGGCGCCCGCGCCCTGCAGCAGCGCCAGCGCCACGAAGAACAGCGCCATCAGCGTGCTGGCGCGGGCGATCCAGGCGCGGCGGCGGCGCACGCCGGGGTCCATGCGGCCGAACGCCGCCGGGGTGAACAGGGCGATCAGCGACAGCACCAGCGCCACGTTGCCGCTTTCCACCAGCGTGAAGCCGAAGCGCTCGATCAGCAGCGGCCCCAGCCACAGCCCGCGCAGCGACAAAAAGGCCGCGTAGCAGGACATGCTCAGCACCAGGATGCCCCAGGTGTGCGGCAGGGTGAACAGCGCCCCCATGCGGGCGAAGGCCTGGCCCCAGCCCTCGCGCTCCTCATGAGCGGCACGGGCCGGGGCGTAGGCCGCCGGCGGCTCGTGCACCACGCGCCAGACCAGCAGCCAGGCCGCCAGCGACAGGCCGGTGAGCACGCCGTAGCCCACACGCCAGCCCCAGTGCTGCACCACCCAGGCCAGCGGCGTGCCGGTGAAGATCAGCCCCAGCCCGCCCACGCCCATGCTCATGCCAGAGAAGAAGGCAAAGCGCTCGGCCGGAAAGTGCCGCGCCACGAACAGCGTGGAGGCCAGGAACACTGGCGAGCAGCCCACGCCGATCAGCAGCTGCCCGGCCATCAGCCAGCCGTAGCTGGGCGCCAGCGTCGACAGCGCCGAGCCGGCGATGGCCAGCGAGAACGCGGCCAGCACCGTGCGGCGCAGGCCGTACACGTCCACGCCTATGCCCATCAGCAGCTGCGCCACGCCAAACGACAGGCCGAACAACCCGGCAAAGGCGCCCAGGGCCCGCCCGTCCAGCCCGAAGTCGGCCTGCAGGCTGGGCGCCAGGATGGCGGTGACGGTGCGAAAGGCCTGGCTCATGGCGAAGGCCGACAGCAGGGCCAGCAGCATCAGCGCCAGGCGAGGCGAGCGGGAAGAGGAGGGCGGTGGGGGCATGAAGGGGGCAGGGAGGCGGCGCGCCGGGCATTGTGCGCGAGGCCCGCGCGCCGCGCCGGCGCCGGCTGTCGAGCAGGGCCATGGCGGGGGCGGGCCAAAGCGGGCATGCTCGCGGCATGCGCCCGGCCCGCCGGGGCGCCATCAGGCCTGGGTCGATTTGGGCATCAAAAGTGCCTCCAGGCCAATACCGACAAGCGCAAGCAGCTATTGTTTCAGTAGTGAATCCCGTCCTGCCATGAACACCACGACCTCTCCCTCTTCCTCTTCTTCTCCCGCCGCCGGCGCGCTGGACGGCCTGCGCGTGCTCGATCTGTCGCGCGTGCTGGCCGGCCCCTGGTGCACGCAGAACCTGGCCGACCTGGGCGCGGACGTGGTCAAGATCGAAAAGCCCGGCGCCGGCGACGACACGCGTCACTGGGGCCCACCCTTTTTCCCTGACGAACACGGCCAGCCCACCGATGAGGCCTGCTACTTCGCCGCCTGCAACCGTAACAAGCGCTCGGTCACCGTGGACATGGCCACGCCCGAGGGCCAGCAGCTCATCCGCCAGCTGGCCAGCAGCAGCGACGTGGTGGTGGAGAACTTCAAGACCGGCGGCCTGGCGCGCTACGGGCTGGACTACGCCAGCCTGTCGGCGCTGAACCCGCGCCTGGTGTACTGCTCCGTCACCGGCTTCGGCCACACCGGCCCCTATGCCCAGCGCGCCGGCTACGACCTGCTGGTGCAGGCCATGAGCGGGCTGATGAGCATCACCGGCCATGCCGACGGCGAGGCCGGGGGCGGGCCGCTGCGCGTGGGCGTGGCCGTCATCGACCTGTTCACCGGCATGTACGCCACCACCGCCATCCTGGCGGCGCTGCACGCACGCGAGCGCACCGGGCGCGGCCAGCACATCGACATCGCCCTGCTGGACGTGGCCATGGCCACGCTGGCCAACCAGGGCGCGAGCTACCTGAACGCCGACGTGGTGCCGCAGCGCCAGGGCAACAGCCACCCCAGCCTGGTGCCTTACCAGGACTTTCCCACGCAGGACGGACGCATGCTGCTGGCCATCGGCAACGACGGGCAGTTCGCGCGTTTTTGCGAGGCCGCGGGGACGGACTGGGCGGGTGACGCACGCTTTGCCACCAACGCCGCGCGCGTGCGCCACCGCCAGGCGCTGGTGCCGCTCATGAGCGAGGTCACGCGCCAGCGCCCCACGGCCGCGTGGATCGCGCTGCTGGAGGACAAGGCCGTGCCCTGCGGGCCCATCAACGACATCGGCCAGGCCTTCGACGACCCGCAGGTGCGCGCGCGCGGCCTGCGCGTGGCGCAGCAGCGCTGGCCGGACGGCACGCCGCCCGCGGGCCGGGCGGTCAACACCGTGGTCAGCACCGCCAGCCCGCTGCGCCTGTCGGACACGCCCGTGCAGCTGCGCCACGCACCCCCGGCGCTGGGCCAACACACCGAGGAGGTGCTGCGCGAGCACCTGGGGCTGGACGGCGAGCGGCTGGCGGCGCTGCGCGCGCGGGGAGTGGTCTGACCGGCACGGGCCAGGCGTTGCCAGGCCGGTGCCTGGCAGCGCGGGTGCCTGGCGGCACGCAGCCCGCCAGGCGGCCCAAGAGCCGTTACGCGCCTGCCGTCTCGGCGCCGGCGCGGACGCGGCGGCGGTAGGCGCGCACCGCCTGCAGGATCGACAGCGCGGTCAGGGCCATGATGAACAGCGACAGCGGGCGGGTGAAGAAGCTGCCGATCAGGGTGGGAATGCTGTCCTGCACCAGGGCCATGGAGCGGGCCAGCTCGCCTTCGGCCATGCTGCCCAGCACCAGGCCCAGCACCAGCGGCTCGCGCGGCACGTCGAAGCGCTTCATGGCGTAGCCCAGCAGGCCCATGGCCATCATGATCCAGACGTCCACCAGCGACATGTTGATGGCGTAGGCGCCGATCACGCCCAGCCCGATCACCAGCGGGCCCAGGATGCTGGCCGGCGTCTTGATGAAGCTCACGCCGAAGCGCGCCACCATCAGCCCCACCGGGATGAAGAACAGGTTGGCCAGGAACATGCTCAGGATGAAGCCGTAGGTGATGCCGCCGCTGTCGGTGAACAGCCCCGGGCCGGGCTTGAGGCCGTGGATCATCAGCCCGCCCAGCATCACCGCCGACACCGCGTTGCCGGGAATGCCCAGCGTCAGCGCCGGCACCAGCGAGCCGCCGACCACGGCGTTGTTGGCCGTCTCCGACGAGACCACGCCTTCGGGGTTGCCACTGCCGAAGGTCTCGGGCGACTTGGAGACGCGCTTGGCGTCGTCGTACGCCAGGAAGCCCGCGATGCTGGAGCCCGCGCCCGGCACCACGCCGACGACGATGCCGATCAGCGTGGCGCGCAGCAGCAGCATCTTGTACTTGAGGATCTCCAGCATCTGCCGGAACCCGCCGCGCACCTCGGCCACGCTGGCCTGGGCCATGTTGGCGGGCTGGGACAGGTTCTCGATGATCTCCGGCAGCGAGTACAGGCCGATCAGCGCGACCACCATGGGCAGGCCGTTGAACAGCTCCGGGATGTCCATCGTGAAGCGGATGTCGCCGGTGAGCGGGTGCATGCCGATGATGGCCAGGAACAGGCCCAGCGTGCCCGAAATGAAGCCCTTCAGGATGTTGCGCTCGGACAGCGAGGCGATCACCGACACGCCGAACAGGGCCAGCAGGAAGTACTCCTGCGAGCCGAAGCGCAGCGCCAGCGCGGCCAGCGGCGGCGCCAGGAACAGCAGCGCGCCGTTGCTGACGAAGCCGCCGATAGCCGAGCCGGCGGTGGCCAGCGCGATGGCCTCGCCCGCGCGTCCCTGGCGCGTCATCGGGTAGCCGTCGAGCACGGTGCTGCAGTTGGACGGCGTGCCGGGAATGTTCAGCAAGATGGCGCTGATCGCGCCGGCGTAGGTGGACGAGCAGTACACCGCGCCCAGCAGCGACAGGCCCTGCACCGGCGACATGGTGAAGGTGACGGGCACCAGCAGGGCCACGCCCATGGTGCTGGTCAGCCCGGGCAGCGAGCCGATGACGATGCCGAAGACGGTGCCGAAGGCGATCAGCAGCAGGGCGACGGGGTCCAGCATCTGGGCGGCGCCCAGGGCGATGCCGTTGAAGATCGTGTCCATGGTGGGTCGGGGCCTCTAGTGCGGGTGGCGGGGGGTCAAAAGAGCAGGCCCTGGGGCAGGCGCACGCCCATGAACGCCACGAACAGCGCGTACGTCAGCGCCAGGAAGCAGGCCGTCACCAGCGCCATGACGGGCAGGCGCCGGTTGCCGAACAGCGCCATGCTGCCCAGCAGGAAGGCGGCGGTGGCCACGAAGTAGCCCAGGTAGTCGATCGCCAGGATGTACAGCGACGTCACCAGGAACACCTTCAGCGCCGGCACCAGCGAGGCCAGCACGCCCGGCTGGCCCTGCGGTGCGGCCTCCAGGGGCAGGCGCCAATGCTGCACCAGGAACACCAGCGAGAACAGCAGCTGCACGCCCATCAGGAACCGCGGAAACTGCGACGATTCCGCCGGGTACTGGAAGGACTGCGCGAGCAGCGCCGCCGAAAGCAGCACCAGGATCACGGCAAGGGCGCGGTCCCGCTTCTGGGAATGGAGTGTCATGGCGTGCGTTCCTGCACGGCCCGGGTGTCGTGCCAGGCCGGGCAGGCCCCGGGCCCGGCACGGCACCCAAGCCGCATCACTTCTTCAACAGGTCCTTCAGGGACTCGACTTCCTGGGTGGAGGTCTTGACCAGCGCCTCGGCGTCGGCCATGCCCATGTACTGGACGGCGATGCCCAGGTCCTTGGCCTCGGCGACGAACGCCGGGGCGGTGACGATCTTCTTGCAGGCGTCCTCCAGCTTGGCCAGGCGGTCGGCGGGAACGCCCTTGGGCGCCGCCAGCCCGCGCACCGCCATGCCCACCGGGGCGATGGGCTTGTCGAACACCTTGGAGGCGATGGGCACGTCGGGCAGCAGCGCGGCCGGCTCGTCGCTGAAGACCACCAGCGCGCGCAGCTTGCCAGCCTCGATGTTGGCCATGGCGGCGCTCAGCGTGGACGCCGCGACGTCCACCTGTCCGCCCAGCAGCGCCGTGATCGCCGGGCCGGAGCCGTTGAAGGAGATGAAGTTGGTCTGCAGGCCCAGCGCCTTGGCGGCTGCCAGGTGCTGCAGCTGCACGTTGCTCTGCGGGCCGTCACCGGCGACGTTGACCTTCTTCTTCGCGTCCATGGCCTGCGCGGCCAGGTCCTTGGCGGTCTTGAGCGGGCTGTCGGCGCGCACCACCCACACCACCGGGTCCGACTGGATGTTGCACACGTAGTGGAAGTCGTCCAGGGCGTACGGCGTGGCGGGCCGCAGCGCCTTGAGGATGACCATGGAGGGCAGGCTGGTGGCGCCGATGCTGTAGCCGTCGGCGCGCGACTTGGCGATGGCCGTCCAGCCGATCTGCCCGCCCGCGCCCGGCTTGTTCTCCACGATCAGGTTCTGTCCCAGCACCGGGGCAGCGTGCTTGGACAGCAGGCGCAGCAGGATGTCGTTGCCGCCGCCCGGGGAAAACGGCACGGTGGCGATGATGGGCTTGCTGGGGAAGTCGCCCTGCGCGTGGGCTGCGGGCAGCGCTGCCGCGCAGCACAGGGCGATGGCGCTCAGGCGGGCCAGGGAGGTGGTGCGGATGCTCATGTGTGTCTCCTCGAGGATGGGCGTGGCGTTGCAGGAAAGCCCTTCCGTGCAGGCGTGCCGGCAGCGGAAGGTCGGGGCGGGTCTCCGATGGTCAGGCGCCCACGATGCCGGACACGTCGAGCACGTACATCTGCCGCTCGTGCTCGTGCACCGAGTCGATGCAGACGGACTGGCCGTCGCGGCTCCAGCGCGGGTGCAGGTCGCAGCGGTTTTCCTTCTTCAGGTTCGGGTCCGCATAGAAACTGCCGATGTCGTGGCGCACGTTGTCGCGCGTGTCGTAGAGGAACAGGATGCGCTCGTGCGTGTCCGGGTCCGGGTAGGTGTCGCTCAGCAGCCAGCGCGCGTCCACCGGGGAAAACGACATGTGGCCGTTCTCGGTCAGGATGCCGCGGCCGATGACCTCGACCGGCGCGCCTGGCGCGTCGGTGTAGCGGTGGTAGTGGATGCTGCCCGCGTGCGGGCCCCAGACGATGATGCGCCCGTCCGCGCACCACAGCGGGTGCGAGATCTGGTACTCGGACTTCTCGTAGTCGTAGGTGCCGACGGCACTGGGGTCGAAGTCGTCGGCCAGCTGCGGCAGCGGGTGGTCGGAGTCCTCCAGCAGGCGCATGTCGGAGCCGTCCGGGTTGGCGGTGATCAGGCGGTGCAGGAAGCAGGTCTCGTCCTTGACCCGCTCGGTCCAGCGGTGCAGGAACAGGAAGCGCGACGAGTCAGGGCTGATCTCGATGTGGCTGACCCAGTGGATGGCCTTGTCCATCGACGCCACCGGGTGGAAGTTGCGCAGGTCCGCGTAGCTGATCACTAGGCGCGACTGGCCGGTGGCGATGTCCATGCAGTGGATGCCGTCTTCGGCCGGCGCGTTGGGCATGGCCTCGGGGGCCTGCGTCCAGGCGTAGCCGATGGTCTCGTGGGTGATGTACAGGCGGCTGTAGTTCACGCACAGGGCGAAGCTGCTGTCCGGCGCCACCGAGTACACGGGCAGGGGCAGCATGCGCTGCGCGCCGCTGTCCACGTCGTGCACCACCGAGGCATAGCCCGGATAGACCGCATCGGGGTTGTCCGCGCGGCAGTTGTAGATCAGCTGCCGGCCGGCCAGGCCGTCGAGCCACTGCAGCTGGCAGCCCATCTGCCAGTTCCAGGCGCGGGTGGTGCCGGCGCGGTGGAAGCGGTCCTGCTCCGTCAGATCAAAGAAACCCACTTCCGCTTCCAGCTCGGGCGTCAAGGGGGCGTCGGCCATGGGCACGCGGTTGGCCAGCACGTACCGGCCGGTGCGGTCCCACACGGTCTTGTTGTAGTAGCCGAAGAAATGGTGGCCCGCATCGCTGCCGAGGCGGCGGATGGGACAGGGGGAATTGATGATCGGTCCAGTCATGGAAGTGCCCTACGAACTGACAGGGGTAACGCGGTGCGCAAGCGCGCCGCTCCCGAAATAGCCATTGCCGGGGACACTGTAGGTCGCCATGGGGCATGCAATCCAATACTATTGCGGGCACTGGCTATGCATGCTGGATATAGGATTGCGCCTTTTTCCGTACCATCCGGACGGCGCGACCGGCCATTTGCGGAGCGCTCTGATCCGCAGACTCCCTGAGGTTTCCTCCATGGTCCGACCCCTCCAAGCCCGGGAAATCGAGGCCTTCCAGGCCGTCATCCAGACCGGCACCACGACGGCGGCCGCGCAGCTGATGCACACCACCCAGCCCTCCATCAGCCGGCTGCTGGCGCAGATGCAGGCGGCCGCGGGCGTGAAACTGTTCGAGATGCACAAGGGCCGGCTGCGTCCGACGCGCGAGGCCATGGAGCTGTATGCGACCGTGCAGCAGCACTTCGTCGGGCGCGAGCGCATCGAGCGCGAACTGGCGGTGCTGCGGCAGTCGGGCGCGGGCTCGCTGCGCATCGGCTGCACCCCGGCGCTGGCGCTGAGCGTGGTCCCGCCGGTCATGGGCCGGTACCTGCAGCGCTACCCCGGCGCGCACCTCAGCATCCAGACGCTGGGCGCCAACGAGCTGCGCGACGGGGTGCTGCACGGCAAGTTCGACCTGGTGCTCAGCACCATGGTGCTGGCCTCCGAGGCGCTGGACGCCACCGTCCTGCACCGCGGCCAGGGGGTGTGCGTGATGCACCCGGACCACCCGCTGGCCGGGCGCGCGCAGCTGCACGTGCAGGACCTGCAGGACCAGCTGCTGCTGACCCTGAACGCCAGCGACAGCATCTTCATGCAGCTGCAGCAGAAGATGCTGGCCTTCGGCGTGACGCCGAGCGCCACCATCGAGACCAACTACTCGTCCACCATCTGCCGCCTGGCGGCGCAGGGGTTGGGCGTGGGTGTGGTCAATCCCTACATGGCGGCGGTCTTCGACCAGGACCTGAAGATCCTGGCGCTGCAGCCCGAATGCTCGGTCGAGGTGGTGCTGGCCCTGCCGCCGCAATATGCCCCGTCGGCCCGGGTGGACATGCTCACCGCGTTGCTGCGCGAGCAGTTCCTGACCTATGGCTGACGCCTGAGGTCAGGGCGCCCAGGGCGCTTCACGCGCCGGCCGGCTCGGGCGGCCGGGCTGCCGGCGTGGCAGCGCTCAGGGGTACAGCCCGCGCATCTCGCGCGCATGCAGGATGCGCTTGCAGGCCACGATGAAGGTGGCGGTGCGCAGAGTCACCTTGTGCTCCTGCGCCACCTGCCACACGCCGGCGAAGGCCTCGCGCATGATGCGCACCAGGCGGGCGTTGATCTCGTCCTCGGTCCAGAAGAAGCTGGTGAAGTCCTGCACCCACTCGAAGTAGCTCACGGTGACGCCGCCGGCGTTGGAGATCACGTCGGGCAGCACCAGCACGCCCTTGTCGTTCAGGATGTCGTCGGCCTCGGGCGTGGTCGGGCCGTTGGCGCCCTCGATGACCATCCTGGCCTGGATGCGGCTGGCGTTGTCCTGGGTGATCTGGCCCTCCAGCGCGGCCGGGATCAGGATGTCGCAGGCCACGCCCCAGAACTCGGCGTCCTGCATCGTGTCGGCACCGGCAAAGCCGGCCACGCCGCCGGTCTGCTCCACGTGCGCCAGCAGGGCGGGCACATCCAGGCCGCTGGCGCGGTGCACGGTGCCGGTGTGGTCCTGCACGGCCACCACCTTGGCGCCGGCCTCGGCGAACAGCCGGCCGGCCGTGCCGCCCACGTTGCCAAAGCCCTGCACGGCCACGCGCGCGCCCTCGATGGGCATGCCGGTGAGCTTGGCCGCTTCGGCGCCCACGGTGAACACGCCGCGGCCGGTGGCCTCCATGCGCCCCAGCGAGCCGCCTAAGTCGACGGGCTTGCCGGTGACCACGCCGGTGGAGGTCTCGCCCACGTTCATGGAGTAGGTGTCCATCATCCAGGCCATGATCTGGCCGTTGGTGTTCACGTCCGGCGCGGGGATGTCCTTGGAGGGGCCGATGATGATGCCGATCTCGCTGGTGTAGCGGCGCGTCAGGCGCTCCAGCTCGCCGCGCGAGAGCTTCTTCGGGTCGACGCGGACGCCGCCCTTGGCGCCGCCGTAGGGCACGTTGACGGCGGCGTTCTTGATGCTCATCCAGGCCGACAGGGCCATGACCTCGGACAGCGTCACGTCCTGGTGGAAGCGCACGCCGCCCTTGCCCGGGCCGCGCGAGGTGTTGTGCTGCACGCGGTAGCCCTCGAAGTGGGCGATGGTGCCGTCGTCCATCTCGATGGGCACGTCCACGATCAGCGCGCGCTTGGGGCGCTTGAGCGTTTCCACCCAGCGCGCCAGGTTGCCCAGGTAGGGCGTGACGCGGTCCACCTGTTGCAGGTAGATGCCCCAGGGGCCGAGGTGGCTGGGGTCGAGGTAGGAGGGCAGGGTGTGGCGGGTGGCCGGTGCGGCGGGCTGGGCTGCGGACATGGAAGGGTTCCTCGGGCGGAGTGAAGCTTGCAGGCGGACCACTCTATGCCTGCGTCTGCGCGCTGTCCAACGCCGCCGTGTTTGCATGGCATGCACGGTTGGCATGGGTTGGGCATGCGCGGCGTCCCGTTCTTTCGCTATCAAAAAAAGAGCTGCCAGCGCAGTCTGGAAAAGGGTTGGAGGCCGATTTGACCCGCATGTGTGCTAGGGAATACCCCCGTTCCTATACTGCCGGCCATGCCAGCAACAACAACATCGGCCACGGGGCTGCAGGGCCCCCGGCGCCGGGTGGTCTTCGTCGCCCTCTACGAATTCATCGCCATCCTGGCCTCCAGCGCGCTGTTCATCGCCATCGGGCAGGAGGCCGCGGCTTCGGGCGTGATGTCGGTCGTCGCCTCCACGCTGGCCATTGTGTGGAACGTGACGTTCAACCACCTGTTCGAGCGCTGGGAGGCACGCCAGCAGGTCAAGGGCCGCTCGGTGCTGCGCCGCGTGGTGCACGCCGTAGGCTTCGAGGGCGGGCTGGCGCTGATGCTGATCCCGCTGATGGCCTGGTGGTTTGGCGTGGGCCTGTGGGAGGCGACGCTGATGGAGGCCGGGCTGCTGCTGTTCTTCCTGGTCTACACCTACCTCTTCAACTGGGCCTTCGACCGCATCTTCGGCCTGCCGGCCTCGGCCCAGCCCGCCGCTACGGGCGCCTGCTGATCCGGCGTGTTCCGATGGAGCCCATCGGCCGGCTGAGGTAGGGCGAGCCCGCCTCGCCAAAGCGCCAGGGCACGTCCGCGGCCTTGCTGATGCCGATGCGCGGGCCCGTGGCCAGCGCGGCCGGCGCCGCGCCACCGGGTGGCGCCAGCAGGGCAAAAGGCGGCGCGTCCAGCGGCAGGTGGTTCAGGCGCAGATCGATGCCCAGCGCCTGCGACAGCCGACCCGGGCCGGCGCACAGCAGCCGCTCGTCCTGCAGGCCGCGGCGTGCGCGCATCGCCTCCAGCCCATGCGTGGGCTGCAGTGCCCGGATCAGCACCGCCGCGCCGTCGCCCTCGCTGGCGCAGACCAGGTTCAGGCACCAGTGCACGCCGTACGAGCGGTACACATAAGCCCGCCCCGGCGGCCCGAACATGGCCGCGTTGCGCGCCGTGGGGCCGTTGAAGCTGTGCGACGCCGGGTCGCTGCCGTCATAGGCCTCCACCTCCACGATGCGCCCGCCCACGCCGTCGACCAGCAGGGTCACGCCGACGAGCAGCGGGGCCAGTTCGTGCGCGGGCCGGGTGAAGTCGAGGGCGGCAGGCTGTAGCGCCGGCGTAGCAGGAGGCGAGGAGGGGCGGGAGGTAGGCATGGCGCCGCCATCCTAAGCGGCCGTGCGGCCATCGTGTCTATGCAGCATGCCGCAAGGGGCGCGACGATAGAATCGCAGGCTTTCCCCCAAGGAGCGTTGCAGCGGGCCGCAGCCCGTCAGGCTTGGGGGCGCGCTCTTTCTTCTACTTTCGCAACGACGCTCACCTGTCCTCCAACTGTCTGCACAGGTGAGTCCGATGTCTGCTGCCCTCGTCCCCCCCATGAAACTCTCGGGCCTCGAGCCCGTATTGATCGGCCAGGGCAGCCTGTTCGTCAACGTCGGCGAGCGCACCAACGTCACCGGCTCCAAGGCCTTCGCCCGCCTGATCCTGGGCGAGCAGTACGAGCAGGCCCTGTCGGTGGCGCGTCAGCAGGTGGACAACGGCGCGCAGATCATCGACGTGAACATGGACGAGGCCATGCTGGACAGCAAGGCCGCGATGGTGCGCTTCCTGAACCTCATTGCCTCCGAGCCCGACATCGCCCGGGTGCCGGTGATGGTGGACAGCTCCAAGTGGGAGGTCATCGAGGCCGGCCTGCGCTGCCTGCAGGGCAAGGGCATCGTCAACTCCATCAGCATGAAGGAGGGCGTGGAGGAGTTCAAGCGCCAGGCCAAGCTGATCCGCCGCTACGGCGCGGCCGCCGTGGTCATGGCCTTCGACGAGAAGGGCCAGGCCGACACCTTCGCGCGCAAGACCGAGATCTGCGAGCGCGCCTACCGCATCCTGGTGGACGAGGTGGGCATGGCGCCCGAGGACATCATCTTCGACCCCAACATCTTCGCCATCGCCACGGGCATCGAAGAGCACGCCAACTACGCCGTAGATTTCATCGAGGCGGTGCGCTGGATCAAGGCGAATCTGCCCGGCGCCAAGGTCTCGGGCGGCGTGTCCAACGTGTCGTTTTCCTTCCGCGGCAACGACCCGGTGCGCGAGGCCATCCACACCGTGTTCCTGTACCACGCCATTGCCGCCGGCATGGACATGGGCATCGTCAACGCCGGCATGGTGGGCGTCTACGACGACCTGGACCCCGAATTGCGCGAGCGCGTGGAGGACGTGGTGCTCAACCGCCGCCCCGACGCGGCCGAGCGTCTGCTGGAGATCGCCGAGGCGGCCAAGGGCGCGGCCAAGGACGACAGCAAGAAGCTGGAGTGGCGCGGCACGCCCGAGCAGCCCAAGAGCGTGGGCGAGCGCCTGTCGCACGCGCTGGTGCATGGCATCACCGACTTCATCGTCGAGGACACGGAAGAGGCGTATCAGCAGATCGTGGTGCAGGGCGGCGGCCGTCCGCTGCACGTGATCGAGGGCCCGCTGATGGACGGCATGAACATCGTGGGCGACCTGTTCGGCGCCGGCAAGATGTTCCTGCCCCAGGTGGTCAAGAGCGCGCGCGTGATGAAGCAGGCCGTGGCCCACCTGATCCCCTACATCGAGGAAGAAAAGAAGGCGCAGGAGGCGGCCGGCCTGGACGTGTCCAGCAAGGGCAAGATCGTGATTGCCACCGTCAAGGGCGACGTGCACGACATCGGCAAGAACATCGTCACCGTCGTCCTGCAGTGCAACAACTTCGAGGTCATCAACATGGGCGTGATGGTGCCCTGCCATGAAATATTGGCGCGCGCCAAGGCCGAAGGGGCGGACATCGTCGGCCTGTCCGGCCTGATCACCCCCAGCCTGGAGGAGATGCAGTACGTGGCCGGCGAGATGAGCCGCGACGACTACTTCCGCATCAAGAAGATTCCGCTCCTGATCGGCGGCGCCACCTGCTCGCGCGTGCACACCGCCGTGAAGATCGCGCCGCAGTACGACGGCCCCGTGGTCTACGTGCCCGATGCGTCGCGCAGCGTCAGCGTGGCGCAGAGCCTGCTGGGCGAGAACAAGGACAGCTACCTGGCCGAGGTGCGCGCCGACTACGACCACGTGCGCGACCTGCACGCGAAGAAGAAGAAGGTGCCGCTGTGGCCCATCGAGCGCGCCCGCGCCAACGCCGCGCGCGTCGACTTCGAGCGCTTCACGCCCACCACGCCGCGCGCCCTGGGCCGGCGCGTGCTGCGCAACTTCGACCTGTCCGAACTGGTGCGCTACCTGGACTGGGGCCCGTTCTTCCAGACCTGGGACCTGGCCGGGCCCTATCCGGCCATCCTGCAGGACGAGGTGGTGGGCGAGGAGGCGCGCAAGGTCTTCGCCGACGGCCAGGCCATGCTGAAGAAGATCATCGACGGGCGCTGGCTCACCGCCAACGGCGTGATGGGTCTGTACCCGGCCAACCGCGTGGGCGACGACATCGAGTTCTACACCGACGAGACGCGCAGCGAAGTGGCCATGACCTGGTACGGCATGCGCCAGCAGACGGAAAAGCAGGTGGACGCCGAGGGCAACCTGCGCCCCAGCCGCTGTCTGGCGGACTTCGTGGCGACCAAGGAATCGGGCGTTCGTGACTACGCCGGCCTGTTCGCGGTGACGGCCGGCATCGGCGCCGAGAAGAAGGAAAAGGAGTTCCTGGACGCGCTGGACGACTACTCCAACATCCTCTTCAAGGCCATCGCCGACCGCCTGGCCGAGGCCTTCGCCGAGTGCCTGCACGAGCGCGTGCGCAAAGACCTGTGGGGCTACGCGGCCGATGAGGCCCTGGGCAACGAAGAGCTCATCAAGGAGAAGTACCAGGGCATCCGCCCCGCCCCCGGCTACCCGGCCTGCCCCGACCACACGGCCAAGGTGGGCCTGTTCCAACTGCTGCAGGCGCAAGAGATCGGCATGGAGCTGACCGACAGCTTCGCCATGTACCCGGCCTCCAGCGTCAGCGGCTTCTACATCGCCCACCCCGAGGCGAAATACTTCAGCGTGGGCCAGATCGGTGACGACCAGGTGCAGGACATGGCCGCGCGCCGCGGCATGGACCTGGACGAGTTGCGCCGGCGCCTGGCGCCCAACCTGGGCTGAGCCGCGCCGCACGGTGCTGACTACTCCTGAAAAAGGAGCTGCCAGCGCATGCTGGATAAGGGCTGAAGCCCAAAAAGGCTTGCAATTCCTGCGGCCGCGGCCGAGCTGGCGCGCCGCCTGTTATGCCGTGGGCTTGAGGCTCTGCAGGGCGAAGTCGGCGAACGTTTCGGCAATGTCCGGGCCGGCGGCGGGCCCCTGGTCGGAGAACCAGCGGTTGATGTTGTTGATGGCGCCCATGATGAAGAACACCGCGAACTTCGGGTCGCAGGGCGCGATGTCGCCGCGCTCGACGGCCTGGGCCACCATGTCGCGCAGGCCGCGGTCGATCACGCGGCGGCGCTGCTGGATGCGCTCGTTGTGCTCGGCCGTCATGGAGTAGTACTCGGTCAGCATGACGCAGGTGCCCAGCTCGCTGGTCATCTTGCGGATGTACAGCGCCACGAAGCTGCGCAGCGCTTGCAGCGGCGCGTCGGCGTGCAGCTGCCGGGCCTGCTCCAGCGCCTCCTCGGCCAGCCCCACGGCCATGCGGTGGCATTCGTACAGGATCTCGTGCTTGTTCTGCACGTAGCGGTACAGCGCCGGCTTGGTGACCGAGAGCGCGCTGGCGATGTCGTCCAGCGTGGTGTTGTGGAACCCCTTGTCGCCGAACACCCGGCCCGCGGCCAGGATCAGCGCGCGCTTGCGCAGCGCATGCGGGTCGGGCGTGGCAGCCAGGGCGTTGTTCCAGCGCGCGGGCGCGGCGGTGGGCGCGGTACGGGGCGAGGGAGCGGACTTTTTCATGGACAGGGATTTCCCGGACAGAGGGCGCGGCAGCAGCCATTGTGCTTGACGCTGGCAGTCCGGGGGTTTTAGGATTCACTCGGAGTTACCGAGCAGTAACTCAGAGTGACCTACAAGCAAACCGTGGCTGCACGCACGCGGATCCCAGGAGACACCATGACCTTTCGACGTTTCGCCCGTTCGGCCACCGTGGCCGCCTTGGCCAGTACCGCCGTGCTGGCCTGGGCCCAGCAGCCGCCCATCCGGGTGGCGCACATCGACACCTTCTCCGGGCCGACGGCTTCCACCGGAGCGACGGTGGCCAAGACGCTGCTGTACGCCGTGCAACGCATCAACGAGCGCGGCGGCGTGCTGGGACGCAAGTTCGAGGTCGTGCAGATGGACAACGCTGGCGACTCCAACAAGGCCGTGGCCAGCCTGACCAGCACCGTCGACCAGAACATCCGCCTGCTGGTGCAGGCCGGCAATTCCGGCATCGCCGGCGCGCTGCTCACGGCGGTGGACAAGCACAACCAGCGCAACCCCGACAAGCGCGTGCTGTACCTGAACTACGGTTCGGCCCTGCCCGAGCTGACCGAGGCCAAGTGCAGCTTCTGGATGTTCCGCTTCGAGGCGCACCAGCGCATGAAGATGCGCGCCATTGCCGACTACGTGGCCAAGACCCCTTCGATCCAGAAGATCTACCTGCTCAACCAGGACTACAGCTTCGGCCACGAGGTCTCCAAGGATGCGCGGGAGATCATCGGCAAGGCGCGTGCGGACGTGCAGTTCGTGGGCGACGAGTTCCACCCCTTCGGCAAGATCAAGGACTTCTCGCCCTACGTCCTGAAGATCAAGCAGGCCGGCGCCGACACCGTGCTCACAGGCAACTGGGGCAACGACCTGGCGCTGCTGGTGCGTGCCAGCAAGGAGGCGGGCCTGAAGACCAAGTACATCACCTACTACGGCGGGCTGTACGGCGTGCCCACCGCCATTGGCCCGGCCGGCGAGGACACGGTGCTGCAGATCGCCTCCTGGCACCCCAACGTGCCGGTGGAGGACAAGCAGCCCGAGCTGGAGAAGCTGCAAAAGGACTTCAAGGCCAACTTCGGCGAGGACCTGTACTACACCTCGATCCTGGTGCAGATGGACATGCTGGCCAAGGCCATCGAGAAGGTGGGCAACGCCGACGACGTGGCGGCCATCGCGCGGGCGCTGGAGGGGATGGAGTACGACTCGCCCTTCGGCAAGATCAAGATGCGCAAGGATGACCACCAGGCCACGCATCCGCTGTACATCAACCAGCTCGTCAAGGGCGTGAAGTACGACGCCGAAGGCCTGGGCCTGGGCTGGAAGACGGTGGCCAAGGTGGACGGCTCCGTCACCGAGCCGCCGCTGGCGTGCAAGATGAAGCGGCCCGACTGATGCCGCAGCACCCTTACACGGCCGAGGACCACCTGCAGGGGCGCGTGGCCGTGGTCACCGGCGGCGCCTCCGGCCTGGGCGCCGCCGCCGCCCGGGCGCTGCAGGCGCGCGGTGCCCAGGTGGTCGCGCTGGACCGCGCCGCACCGGGGGATGCGCCGCAGGGCATCGCCTGGATGGCCGCCGACGTCAGCGACGACGAGGCCATGGAGCAGGCTTTCGAGCGCATCCGCGAGCGCCATGGTTCCGTCTACGTGCTGGTCAACTGCGCGGGCGTGGCCCAGCCGGGCAGCGTGGTGCGCAAGGGCCAGGCCATGCCGCTGGCGGAGTTCGAGCAGGTGATCGCCGTCAACCTGCTGGGCAGCATCAACGCCATCCGCTGCGCCGTGCCACAGATGATCGAGGCCCGGCAGGACCCTTCGGCGCAGGCGGGTGTGGTCATCAACACCGCGTCCATCGCCGCCTTCGACGGGCAGGTGGGGCAGGCCGCCTACGCTGCATCCAAGGGCGGGTGCGCCGGCATGGTGCTGCCGCTGGCGCGCGAGCTGGGCGAGTGGGGCATCCGCGTCATGGGCATTGCGCCGGGCGTCTTCGAGACGCCCATGACCCTGGGTTTGGCGCCCGCCTCGCGCGAGGTCGTGTTTTCGGCCGTGCCGCCCTTTCCCCGGCGGGCCGGCCGGCCCGAGGAATTTGCCCGCCTGGTGCTGGACATCGTGTTCAACCCCATGCTCAACGGCGAAGTCATTCGCCTGGACGGCGGGCTGCGCATGCCCGCCCGTCTGTGAAGGAGGGACAGGCCATGCAACTGCAAGACAGCATTGCCGTGGTGACGGGGGCGGCGTCCGGCCTGGGCCGCGCGACGCTGGACATGCTGCGCCAGCACGGCGCGCGGGTGGTGGCCATCGACCTGCCAGAGGCCCTGTCGGCCCTGCCCGCCGCCCCGGACCTGCTGCCCCTGGGCGGTGACGTGGCCGACGCGGCGGCGATGGAGCAGGCCTTCGCCCAGCTGCGCGCCCAGTGGGGCGCGCCGCGCATCCTGGTCAACTGCGCCGGCGTGCTGGGGCCGGCGCGGGTGTTCCGGCGCGACCGGGACAGCGGGCGCTTCGTGCCGCGCGAAATGGAAGCGTTTCGCCGCGTGATCGCCATCAACCTCACGGGCACCTTCAACACCCTGCGCCTGTTTTGCGAAGCGCTGGTGCAGGCCGGCGCCGGAGCCGACGGCCAGGAGCATGGGGTGGTCGTCAACACTGCCTCGGTGGCGGCCTACGAGGCGCTGTCGGCCCAGACGGCCTACGGCGCCTCCAAGGCCGGGGTGGCCAGCATGACGCTGCCCCTGGCGCGCGAGCTGGCCCGCTACGGCATCCGCGTCGTCGCCCTGGCGCCGGGCACCTTCGAGACCGGCATGTACGACGTGATCCCCGACCACACGCGCCGCACCCTGATCGAGGACGTGCCCTTTCCGCCCAGGCCGGGCCGTCCCGAAGAATTCGCGCACATGGTGCGGGCCGTGCTGGAGAACTCCATGATGAACGGCTGCGTCGTGCGCATCGACGGCAGCGTGCGCATGCGCGAGCCGCAGGCTGCCGCGCGCGGCGGCTGAACACCCCACGGAGACGACATGGACCGCTTGACCCCCAGTGGCATCCGCACCGAGGCGCTCTACGGCGACCGCCTGGTGCCCTGCCACGCGCCTCGGCCAACGAACCTGGACGCCATGCTGCGCGCCACGGTGGCCCGCCACGGCAACGCGCCTGCGCTGGAAGAAGGCGAGCGCACCTGGAGCTACGCCGAGCTCGACCGCGAGGTCAACCGCATCGCTACTGGCTTGCGCGCGGCCGGGCTGCACGAGGGCGAGCGCGTGGCGCTGTTCATGGGCAACCGCCTCGAATTCACCGCGCTGCTGTTCGGCATCTGGCGCGCGGGCGCCATCGCCGTGCCCATCGGCATCCGGCAAAGCGCGCAGGAACTGGAGTACATGCTCGGGCAGTGCCAGGCCAGTGCCCTGGTGCTGGATGCGGCCCTGGCCGAGCGCCTGCCGGAGCCGGGGCGCATCCCCAGCGTCCGCACGGTGGTGTATTGCGCCGATGCCGGCGAGGCCTGGACGGGCGGGAGCGCGGCGCTGGCCTACGGCGAACTGCTGGCGCTGGGCAGCGACACGCCGCTGCCGGCCAGCTTCAGCGACCACAGCCCGGCGTGCATCATGTACACCTCGGGCACCACCGGCCACCCCAAGGGGGCGGTGCTGTCGCACCTGGGTTTTTTCCACACGGCGCACAACTACGCCGTGCGCTTCGGCTACCGCGCGGGCGACCGCACCTTGCTGGTGATTCCCGGCTCGCACATCTCGGGGCTGCTGGCGGTGGTCGTGGTCAGCATGCTGGTGGGTGCGTGCATGGTTTCGCTGCGCGAATACCAGACGCGCCGGGTGCTGGAGGTGCTGGCCACGCGGCGCATCACCGCCGCGGTGATGGTGCCGGCCATGTACAACCTCATCGTGCTGGAGCCTGGCGTGGAGCGCTGGGACCTGTCGGCCTGGCGCATCGGTCACTTCGGCGGCGCCGCCATGCCCGAGGTGACCATCCAGCGCTTGGCGGCGCTGCTGCCCCGGCTGGAGCTCTACAACGGCTTCGGCGCCACCGAGACCACTTCCGCCGTCAGCCTGACCGAGCGCGGCGGCGCGGCGCTCCATCCCGATTCGGTGGGCACGGTGCTGCCCTGCGTGGACATCCGCGTGCTCGACGAGCTTGGCCACGAGGTGGCGCCGGGCGAGGCCGGCGAGCTGTGGATCCGCAGCCCCGGCAACGCCATCGGCTATTGGGGCAACCCGGAAGCCACCGCCAAGGCCTTCATCGCCGGCTACTGGCGCTCGGGCGACGTGGGCAGTCTGGATGCGCAGGGCCTGCTGCGCGTGTTCGACCGCATCAAGGACATGATCAACCGCGGCGGCTTCAAGGTGTATTGCGTGGAGCTGGAGAACGTGGTCCAGCGCTACCCCGGCGTGATCGAGGTGGCCGCCGTGCCCAGCCCCTGCCCGGTGCTGGGCGAGCGCGTGCACGTTTTCGTCCACGCCAGCCAGCCCGTGGAGCTGGAGCCGCTGCGCGCCTTCTGCCGCCAGTACCTGGCCGACTACAAGCTGCCGGACTATGTCACCCATAGCGCCACGGCGCTGCCCCGCAACCTCAACGGCAAGCTGACCAAGGCGCCCCTGCGCGAGCAGGCGCGCGCCCTGGCTGCCCATGCGACGACCAAAGGCTGACCCCATGAACACACCCATCTACCTCCTGGGCGGAGCCCAGACCGACTTTGCCGAGAACGCCGCGCGCCAGGGCAAGGGCCTGTTCGAACTGATGCGCCAGGCGGTGCAGGGCGCGCTGGCCGACAGCGGCCTGCAGGCGCAGGACATCCAGTCCGGCCACGTGGGCAACTTCGTCGGCGAACTGTTCGCCGGCCAGGGCCTGCTGGGCGGCATGTTCGCAGCCATCGACCCGGGGTTCGGCGGCATGCCCTCGGGTCGGCACGAGGCGGCCTGCGCCTCGGGCAGCATCGCCATGCTGTCAGCCATGGCCGAGATCGAGGCGGGGCGTTATGACTGCGTGCTGGTAACCGGAGTGGAGCTGGAGCGCAACGTGCCCGGCGCGCTGGCCGCGCAGCACCTGGGCGCCGCCACCTGGGTGGGCGCCGAGGCGCAGGACGCGACCTACGCCTGGCCCCACATGTTCAGCCTGATCGGCGAGGAGTACGAGCGCCGCTACGGCCTGCGCTACGAGCACCTGGGCCGCATCGCCGAGATCAACATCGCCAACGCGCGGCGCAACCCCTACGCCCAGACCCGAAGCTGGCAGTTCACTCCCGCCAGCTTCAGCCAGGACGACGAGGCCAACCCGGTGATCGAGGGCATGATCCGCCGCCAGGATTGCGGCCAGGTCACCGACGGCGCGGCGGCGCTGGTGCTGGCTTCGCCCGCCTATGCCCAGCGCTGGGCGGCGCAGCGCGGGCGCACGCTGGCGCAGGTTCCGCGCATCACGGGCTGGGGACACAGTTCGGCGCACCTGCGGCTGCAGGCCAAGCTGCAGGCCAGCGCCGGGCAGCCCTATGTGTTCCCCCACGTGCGCCAGGCCATCCAGGATGCCTTTCGCCGGGCCTCCATTGCCGATGCGTTCGCGCTGGACGGCATCGAGACGCATGACTGCTTCACCACCACCGAATACATGGCCATCGACCACTTCGGCATCACCCCGCCCGGCCAGAGCTGGCAGGCGATCGAGGACGGCACGATCGCTGCCGATGGGCGGCTGCCCGTCAACCCCAGCGGCGGGCTGATCGGCGCCGGCCACCCCGTCGGGGCGACGGGCGTGCGCATGGTGCTGGACGCGGCGCGGCAGGTGAGCGGCACGGCCGGCGCCACGCAGGTCGAAGGCGCGCGGCGCTTTGGCACGCTGAACATCGGCGGCAGCGCCACCACGGTGGTCAGCTTCGTGGTGGAAGGCGGCGCGTAAGCGCGCGCCAGCGCTCAGGTGCGCGCGGGCACGGCGCCCGCCATCTCCAGCTGCATGGCCACCATGTTCACCAGCGTGTGCACCGTCGGCCGGCCCGTTTCGATGACGTAATTTGCCGCCTCGCGGTACAGCGGGTCGCGCACGCGGTGCAGCTCGCGCAGGCGGGCCAGGGGGTTGTCCACCTGCAGCAGCGGGCGGGTCTGGTCGTGGCGCAGGCGGCGCCACAGGTCCTCGGGCGTGGCGCGCAGGTAGAACACCTGGCTGAAGCCCTGGCGCAGGGCGCTGCGGTTGGCCTCGCGCAGCACGGCGCCACCTCCGGTGGACAGCACCATGGGGCCGGGCTCGGCGGCCAGCTCGGCCAGCAGGGCCTGCTCGCGGTCGCGAAAGGCGTCCTCGCCGCACTCCTCGAAGTATTGGCGGATGCTGGTGCCCAGCACCTCTTTCAGCCGCTGGTCCAGGTCGACCAGGGGCAGCTGCAGGCGGCGTGCCAGTTGGCGGCCCACGGTGGATTTGCCCGAACCGGGCAGGCCGACGAGGGCGCAGCGTGTTGGCGGCATGGCTGGAGTGGCGGATGAGGCGGCTGGTGGCTAAGGCTGCCGAGTTTACGGGCCACGGCAGTGCCACGCGGCCTGCGCTGACGCCGCTGGCTGCGTCCCGCCCGCACAATGCGGCGCATGTCCCTGTCGCCATCGCTGCAATCCCTGAAGGCCCGCGCAGAGAAGCTGGCGGAGCCGGCCAAGCCCTTCATGCGGGCCGTATCCCTGTGGATGGACGCCGACGGCCTGCGCATGAGCGCCGCCATGTCGTTCTACGGCATGCTCAGCCTGGCGCCGCTGCTGCTGCTGGTGGTGGGCGTGCTGGGCTGGTGGTTCGACCGCTCGTACCTGGAGAGCAGCCTGATCGCCCAGGTGCACAGCGTCGTCGGCGAGCGCGTGGCCGAGGTGGTGCGCGGCGCACTGGAGAGCGCCAAGGAACCGGCGCAAGGTCGGCTGGCCTCCATCGCGGCGCTGGTGCTGCTGGCTTCGGGCGCCACGGGGGTGTTCGTCGAGCTGCAATCGGCGCTGGAGCGGCTGTGGGCCACCGAGACGGCCAAGGACCCCGTCGGCGGCAAGCCGGCCTGGTGGCGCCTGGCGTCGCTGCGCCTGCGCGGGCTGGCCTACGTGCTGGCCATCGGTTTCCTGCTGCTGGTATCGCTGGTGCTGTCCACCGCCATCAAGGTGCTGGCCACCTGGGCCGGGAACTGGCTGCCGTTCGACTCCTCCGGCGTGGTGCTGAGCCTGATCAACGAGCTGGTGGCCTTCGCCGTCACGGTGCTGCTGTTCGTCGGGCTGATGCGCATGGGCGGCGGGCGCCACCCGCCCATGCCCTGTCTGGTCTTCGGCGGTTTCGTGGGCGCGCTGTTGTTCACCGTGGGCAAGCAGGCGCTGGCGCTGTACCTGTCCACTGCCGCCGTGGTCTCCGCCTACGGCGCGGCGGGTTCGCTGGTGGTGCTGCTGATGTGGATCTACTTCTCGTCGGCCGTGCTGCTGTTCGCCGCCAGCTGCGCCCGCGCGCTGCATGAACAATCCAGCCCCCTGGAAGCCGCCGCTGCCCGTCCCGCAGCCGCCGACACACAGGGCGGCCGCAAGCAGCCGCCCCAGGCCAGCTTCGAGCAGCCTGCCGACTTCACCGAACTGGCCCGCATGGCCCGCCAAGACGCTGCGCCAAGCGGCGCAGGCACGTCACCAAAAAAAGCATAGAAAACGGCTGCAGCGCCCGCCGAATAAGCGCTAGCAGCTATTAAAAAAAGAGCGCTGCTAAAAACCGGCGCTACGCCCTACCAGCAGACGCCGTGGATCCGGCTCTGCCGGTCCAGTGGCGTCGTCCCCCTTCCCGAATGGCGCAGCCATTCGAGAGAAGGGGGAAGCGGCGTCAGCCGCGCAGGGGGTTGTTCCCTATTTCTCTACAAACGCCCGCTCGATGACGAAGTCGCCCGGGCGCGTGGTGTTGCCTTCCTCGAAGTCGCGCTTTTCCAGCAGCTCCTTGAGCGAAGCCAGCATCTCCGGGCTGCCGCACAGCATGACGCGGTCTTCCAGCGGCGACAGCGGCGGCACGCCCAGGTCGGTGAACAGCTTGCCGCTTTCGATCAGCTCGTTGGTGCGGCCCTGGTTGCGGAAGGGCTCGCGCGTGACGGTGGGGTAGTACTTGAGCTGCTTGGTGACCAGCTCGCCCAGGAACTCATGCTTGGGCAGCTCCTCGGTGATGTAGTCGTGATAGGCCAGCTCGGCCACCTCGCGCACGCCGTGGATCAGGATGACTTCCTCGAACTTCTCGTAGGTCTCCGGGTCGCGGATCAGGCTCATGAAGGGCGCCAGGCCCGTACCGGTGGAGATCAGGTACAGCCGCTTGGCCGGCAGCAGGTAGTCGATGAGCAGCGTGCCGGTGGGCTTCTTGCCCACGACGATGGTGTCGCCCACCTGGATGTGCTGCAGGCGCGAGGTCAGCGGGCCGTCGGGCACCTTGATCGACAGGAACTCCAGGTGCTCCTCGTAGTTGGCGCTGACGATGCTGTAGGCGCGCAGCAGCGGCTTGCCATCCACCTTCAGGCCGATCATGGTGAAGTGGCCATTGGAGAACCGCAGCGCCGTGTCGCGCGTGGTGGTGAAGGAAAACAGGCGGTCGGTCCAGTGGTGCACCGACAGGACACGCTCTTCGAGGAATGCGCTCATGGGTGATGGGATGGGTGGCAAAAAGAGAGGAGGATTGGGGCTGGCAATGTGCGGGCAAGAGTGTCGCCGCTTTGATATGCAACGCCGTCATAAGCCGACATACACAACGACACACGTTGCGCCGTCGCTGCGGGCAAACCCGTAAATTGTGGAGCAAACGCGCCCCGCGGGTACATTTGCCTCCCCTTGCACTGACCTGCGACAAAAGGAAACCACCGATCATGCTGCCCCGCTTGCACGTCGCCGCCTTCGCCCTTGTCACCACCACCCTGCTGGGCGCCCAGGCCCACGCCCAGGGCGTCTACAAGATCGGCGAGATCAACAGCTACAAGGCCCAGCCGGCCTTCCTGGAGCCCTACAAGAAGGGCATGGAGCTGGCCGTAAGCCAAGTCAACGCGGCCGGCGGCGTGGCGGGCCGCAAGCTGCAACTCGTCACCCGCGACGACAACGGCAACCCGGCCGACGCGGTGCGCGCCGCCGAGGAGCTGTATGCGCGCGAGAAGATCGACGTGCTCACCGGCAGCTTCCTGTCGCACGTCGGCCTGGCGCTGACGGACTACGCGCAGCAGAAAAAGCGCTTCTTCCTGGCCGCCGAGCCGCTGACCGACAAGATCGTGTGGGAGAACGGCAACCGCTATACGTTCCGCCTGCGCCCCTCCACCTACATGCAGGTGGCCATGCTGGTGCCCGAGGCGGCGGCCATGAAAAAGCAGCGCTGGGCCATCGTCTATCCCAACTACGAATACGGCCAGTCGGCCGTGGCCACGTTCAAGCAGCTGCTCAAGGCCGCGCAGCCCAATGTGGAGTTCGTCGCCGAGCAGGCCACGCCGCTGGGCAAGGTGGACGCCGGCAGCGTGGTGCAGGCGCTGCAGGACGCCCGGCCCGACGCCATCTTCAACGTGCTGTTCGCGGCCGATCTGGCCAAGTTCGTGCGCGAAGGCAACACGCGCGGCCTGTTCGAGGGCAAGGGCGTGGTCAGCCTGCTGTCGGGCGAGCCCGAGTACCTGGACACCCTGAAGACCGAGACGCCCACCGGCTGGGTCGTCACCGGCTACCCCTGGTACGCCATCCAGACACCCGAGCACAAGGCCTTTCTGGACGCGTATCAGGCTCGCTTCAAGGACTACCCGCGCGCGGGCTCGGTGGTGGGCTACAACGCCATCCTGTCGATCGCCGCGGGCCTGAAGAAGGCCGGCAGCGCCGACACCGAAAAGCTCATCGCCGCCTTCCGCGGCCTGGAGGTGAAGACGCCCTTCGGCCCCATCACCTATCGCACGCAAGACCACCAGTCCACCATGGGCGCCTACGTCGGCAAGACCGCGCAGCAGCAGGGCAAGGGCGTGATGGTGGACTTCACATACAGGGATGGCGGCAAGTTCCAGCCCAGCGATGAGGAAGTGAAAAAGCTCCGCCCCGCGGCCCCCTGATGGACCTCTCCGGGCTGCTGGCCCAGCTGCTCAACGGCCTGGCGGGCGCATCCACGCTGTTCCTGGTGGCGGCGGGGCTGTCGCTGATCTTCGGCGTCACGCGCATCGTCAATTTCGCCCACGGCTCGTTCTACATGCTGGGGTTGTACGTGGCGTATTCGTGCGTGGAGCGGCTGTCCGGCGCCATGGGCTTTTGGCCCGCGCTGCTGCTGGCGCCCTTGGCCGTGGGCCTGCTGGGCGCGGCGGTGGAAGTGCTGCTGCTGCGCCGCCTGTACCGCGCGCCGGAGCTGCTGCAGCTTCTGGCCACCTTCGCCCTGGTGCTGGTCATCAAGGACGCCGCCCTGTGGCTGTGGGGGCCCGAAGAGCTGTTCGGCCCGCGCGCGCTGGGGCTGGAGGGCGCGGTGGACCTGCTGGGCCGTCGCTTTCCCGCCTACGACCTGTTATTGATCGCCGTCGGCCCCGTCGTGCTGCTGCTGCTGTGGCTGCTGCTCACGCGCACGCGCTGGGGCACGCTGGTGCGAGCGGCCACGCAGGACCGCGAGATGCTGGGCGCCCTGGGCGTGAACCAGGCCTGGCTGTTCACGGGAGTGTTCGCGCTGGGCGCGCTGCTGGCCGGCCTGGGCGGCGCGCTGCAGCTGCCGCGCGAGCCCGCCAGCCTGGAGCTGGACATGCTCACCATCGGCGCGGCCTTCGTCGTGGTGGTGGTGGGCGGCATGGGCTCGCTGCCCGGCGCCTTCGTTGCGGCGCTGGTCATCGCGGAGCTGAAGGCCGTGTGCATCTGGCTCGGCCTGGTGCAGATCGGCGGGGTGGAGGTGTCGTTCTCCAAGCTCACGCTGGTGGTCGAATTCCTGGTCATGGCGGCCGTGCTCATCTGGCGCCCCTGGGGCCTGATGGGCCGCGCCCAGGCCGCCGCACGCACGCCGGGCGCGCCCGAGCGACCGCTGCGCCCCGCGGGCCGCGCCGCCACCGTGGCCTGGTGGGCGCTGCTGGCCGTGCTGGCGCTGCTGCCCTTCGCGGCGGGGCAGGAGAGCTACGCCACCGTGCTGCTGACTGACATGGCGATTGCCGCGCTGTTCGCCGCCAGCCTGCACTTCATCCTGGGGCCGGGCGGCATGCACTCCTTCGGCCACGCAGCGTACTTCGGCCTGGGCGCCTACGGCGCGGCGCTGCTGGTGCGCTGGGCCGATGCGCCGTTCGGCGTGGCGCTGCTGCTGGCGCCCTTGCTGGCGGCGGCGGGCGCGCTGCTCTACGGCTGGTTCTGCGTGCGCCTGTCGGGCGTGTACCTGACCATGCTCACGCTGGCCTTCGCGCAGATCACCTGGGCCATCGCCTTCCAGTGGGACGGCGTGACGGGCGGCAGCAACGGCATCACCGGCGTCTGGCCGCCCGAGGCCCTGGCGCAGGGTGCGGGCTTTTACTGGCTGGCGCTGGCCGTGTGCGCGGCGGGCCTGTACCTGCTGCGGCGCATGCTGTTCGCGCCGCTGGGCTGGTCGCTGCGCGCGGCGCGCGACTCGGCCGCACGGGCGCAGGCCATCGGCCTGGACGTGCGCGGCACGCAGTGGGTGGCCTTCGTCGTGGCCGGCCTGTTCGCGGGCCTGGCGGGGGCGCTGGCGGCGTACTCCAAGGGCAGCGTGGCGCCCGATGCGCTGTCGGTCACCAAGTCGGTGGATGCGCTGGTCATGGTGCTGCTGGGCGGCATGCAGCAGCTTTCCGGCCCCATCGTGGGCGCGGGCGCGTTCACCTGGCTGCACGACAGCGTGGCGCGCGGCACGGAATACTGGCGCGCGCTGCTGGGCGGCGTGATGCTGCTGCTGGTGCTGCTTTTTCCACAAGGAATTTCGGGTTTTTCGCAGGCGTGGCAAGCGCGGACAGCTCTCAAAAAGGGAGCGCCATGACCTTGCTGCGCGTGGAGAATCTGGCCAAGTCCTTCGGCGGTGTGCAGGCCGTGCAGGGCATCTCGTTCGACCTGGCCGAGGGCGAGCTGCTGGCCCTCATCGGCCCCAACGGCGCCGGCAAGACCACCACCTTCAACATGGCCGGCGGGCAGCTCGCGCCCGACGGCGGGCGCGTGCTGCTGGGCGGCCGCGACATCACCGGCCTGCCGCCGCGCGCCATCTGGCGCCTGGGCGTGGGCCGCACCTTCCAGATCGCGCAGACCTTGATGAGCTTCACCGTGCTGCAGAACGTGCAGCTGGCGCTGCTCTCGGCGGATGGCCATGCCTGGCGCTGGTGGCGCCGCGCCGGCGCGCACCGGGCGCAGGACGCGCTGGCGCTGCTGGCGCAGGTGGGCATGCAGGAGCAGGCGCAGCGCCCGTGCAGCGAGCTGGCCTATGGCGACGTCAAGCGCGTGGAGCTGGCCATCGCCCTGGCGCACGGGCCACGCCTGCTGCTCATGGACGAGCCCACGGCCGGCATGGCGCCCGCCGAGCGCGTGCAGCTGATGCAGCTAGTGCGCCGCATCGCGCGCGAGCGGCGCATGGGCGTGCTGTTCACCGAGCACAGCATGGACGTGGTCTTCGGCCAGGCCGACCGCGTGGCCGTGCTGGTGCGCGGCCAGCTGCTGGCCGAAGGCACGCCCGAGGCCATCCGCCAGGACGCGCGCGTGCAGGCGGCCTATCTCGGCAGCTCCGAAAACAATAGCTGCCAGCGCTTGCCGGACAAGGCTGAAGTGCCAAAAACACCCTTGCTCGCCGTGGAGGGGCTGAACGCCTGGTACGGCGCCGCCCACATCCTGCACGGCGTGTCGCTGAGCGTGGCGCGCGGCGAGGTCGTGGCCCTGATGGGGCGCAACGGCGCGGGCAAGTCCACCACGCTCAAAAGCATCGCCGGACTGCTGGCGCGCACCGAGGGCCGCGTGGACTTCATGGGCCAGCCGCTGCGCGGCCGGCCTGCGCACCAGATCGCCCGCGCCGGGCTGGGCTACGTGCCCGAGGACCGGCGCATCTTCACCGACCTCACGGTGCTGCAGAACCTGGAAACCGGCCGCCAGCCGCCGCGCACCTGGCCCGGCGGGGAGCCCGCGCCGCACTGGACGCCCGAGCGCCTGTTCCAGCTCTTTCCCAACCTGGGCGAGATGCCGCACCGCCCGGGCGGGCGCATGAGCGGCGGCGAGCAGCAGATGCTCACCGTCGCGCGCACCCTCATGGGCCAGCCCTACCTGGTGCTGCTGGACGAACCCTCCGAGGGCGTGGCGCCCGTCATCGTCGAGCAGATGGCCCACGCCATCCGTGCACTGAAAGAGCAGGGCGTCGGCATCCTGCTGTGCGAGCAGAACCTGACCCTGGCCGAAGCCGTGGCGGACCGCGCCTGCGTGCTGGAAAAGGGCCGCATCGTGCACCAGGCGCCGATGGCGGCATTGGCGGGCGACGCGGCGGCGCGGCGGCAGTACCTGGGCGTGTGATGCACAACAGCCCGTGGCCGCAGGGGTGTTCCGGACATCAAAAAAGCCTGCGGTGGCCGACCAGCATGCACTGGTAGCTCCTTTTTCAGGAGCGACGGGCCGGTCGACTGGTGCACAGATTCAGAAGCTTTCCCACTCGTCGTCGGCGCCGCGCGCGGCGGCAGCCATGGGGGTTGGCGCGGGGGCCAAGGTCTTGCGCGCCGGCGCCGGCGCCGGCGCCGGACGTGCGGCCGCGGGCAGGGGCGCGCGCGCCGGTGCGGCCATGGCGGCCGGTTTCGCAGCCGCAGCGGCACGCACGGTCGCAGCGGCACCGCCTTCCACGCGGAACACGCTCACGGCCGCCGCCAGCTGCGAGGCCTGTGCCTTCAGCGCGCCGGTGGCGGCGGTCGATTCCTCCACCAGCGCGGCGTTTTGCTGCGTCACCTGGTCCATCTGGGTGACGGCCTGGTGCACCTGCTCGATGCCGCCGCTTTGCTCCTGGCTGGCGGCGGTGATCTCGGCCACCAAATCGCTCACGCGCTGCACGCTGTCCACCACGGCCTGCATGGTGCGGCCGGCCTCGCCCACCTGGTGCGAGCCCTGCTCCACGCGCGCCACCGAGTCCTGGATCAGCGCCTTGATGTCCTTGGCGGCGGCGGCCGAGCGCTGGGCCAGCTGGCGCACCTCGCCGGCCACCACGGCAAAGCCCCGGCCCTGCTCGCCGGCGCGGGCGGCTTCCACGGCGGCGTTCAGCGCCAGGATGTTGGTCTGGAAAGCGATGCCGTCGATCACGCCGATGATGTCGGAGATGCGGCGGCTGGCGTCGTTGATGGCGTCCATGGTCTGCACCACGCCGGCCACCACCTCGCCGCCCTGCACGGCGGTCTGCGCGGCGCTGGTGGCCAGCTGGTTGGCCTGGCGCGCGTTGTCGGCGTTCTGGCGCACGGTGCCGGTGAGCTGCTCCATGGAGGCGGCCGTCTGCTGCAGCGAGCTGGCCTGCTCCTCGGTGCGCGCCGACAAATCCTGGTTGCCCGCGTCGATCTGGCTGGAGGCCGTGGCGATGCCCTCGGCACCGGTGCGCACGTGCACCACCACCTGCGACAGGCTGGCGTTCATGTCGTGCAGCGCCTGCAGCAGCTGGCCGGTCTCGTCCTGGGAATGCACCTGCACGCGGCTGGTCAGGTCGTTGGCGGCCACGGCGCGCGCCACCTGCACGGCCTGCGCCAGCGGACGGGTGATGCCGCGCGTGAGCCACCAGGCGCACAGCGCGCCTGCCGCCAGGGCCAGCACGCCCAGCGCGATCAGCCACAGCCGGCTTTGCCCATAGGTGGCGGCGATGGAGCGGGCGGTGGCGTCGATGCGCGCGCGCTGCATGTCCAAGAGGCGCTGGATGACGTTGACGTACGCCTCGGTGGCGGGCTGCACCACCTCCATCAGCAGGCGCTCGGCCTCCTCGGCGCGGCCCTCGCCCTTGGCCTTGACGGCCTGGTCGCGCGTGGTCAGGTACTGCTTGCGCGCCTGCTGGATCTCGGCCCACAGGGCCTTTTCCTCGGCGCTGGAGAGCAGCGCCTCGATGCGCTTTTGCAGCTCGGCCGCCTCGCGCGTGGTCATGGCCGTGTCGGCGGCGAAGAACTGGGCCAGCGACGGGTCGGAGCTCTTCACGATGGCGCTGGTGCGCCGCGCCGCCGCGTACACGTAGCGGTACCAGTCGCTGATCATGCGCTCCATGGCCAGGGGCTGCTGCGTCATGGCGCCCGTGGCCTGCGCCACGGTCTGCAGGCGCCACACGCCGACGGCGGTGATCAGGGTCATGAGCAGCAGGACAAGGGCAAAGCCGCCGGCCAGGCGGGTGCCGATTTTGAGGTTCTTCATGGGGGAGGTGAGGTGAAAGACGGGAGCGCGCGGCGTGCACGCCAGGGCCGCAGGCCCCGTTATCGGCAGGTGCGGGCCATCGCTTGAGTGCCGCGCGGCTTCGGCGCGGCGGCAGGGCGGAGGCAGGCCCCGGCGAGTTTCAAGCAAAAAGTGGCTGCAGCGCCCGCCAGTCAAGCGCTGGCAGCTATGAAAAAGAAAGCACTTTAGCCGGGCGCGGCGCGCAGCACGCGCCGGTACTGCACGGCCTCGGCCACATGGGCGACGCCCACGGCCTCGCTGCCGGCCAGGTCGGCGATGGTGCGCGCCACCTTCAGCGCCCGGTGGGTGCCGCGCGCCGACCAGCCCAGGCGCGCGGCGGCGGTCTGCAGGAAGGCCCGGGCGGCGTCGTCCAGGTGAGCCCGCTGGTCGATCTCCTGGCCGGCCAGCGCCTGGTTGGCCTTGCCCTGGCGAGCCAGCGCACGCGCATGGGCGGCGGTCACGCGCGTGCGCACGGGGGCGCTGGCCTCGCCCGGCGGGGCGGCCAGCAGCTCTTCGGGTGCCAGCGCGGGCACTTCCACGTGCAGGTCGATGCGGTCCAGCAGCGGCCCGCTCAGGCGCGCCTGGTAGCGCGCCACCTGCTCGGGGCTGCAGCGGCAGGCGCGCTGGCGCGAGCCGGCGAAGCCGCAGGGGCAGGGGTTCATGGCCGCCACCAGCTGAAAGCGCGCCGGGAAGTCCGCACGCTGCGCCGCACGGGCGATGGTGATGCGCCCGCTCTCCAGCGGCTCGCGCAGCGCCTCCAGCGCGCTGCGGGCGAATTCGGGGAACTCGTCCAAAAACAAAACCCCCTCGTGCGCCAGCGAGATCTCGCCCGGGCGCGGCGGCGAGCCCCCGCCCACCAGCGCCACGGCGCTGGCGCTGTGGTGCGGGGCGGCGGTGGGGCGCTGCATCCAGCGCCCGGGCTCGAAGCGCCCGGCCAGGCTGGCCACGGCCGCGCTCTCCAGCGCCTGGCCGACGCTCATCGGTGGCAGCAGGCCGGCAAAGCGCTGCGCCAGCATGGACTTGCCCGAGCCCGGCGGGCCGACCAGCAGCAGGCCATGGCCGCCGGCCGCGGCGATCTCCAGCGCGCGGCGCGCACCGGCCTGGCCCTTCACGTCGGCCAGGTCCGGGCCGTGCGCGGCGGCCGGGGCGGCCTGCGGGCGCAGCGCCTGCCAGCCGTCGTTGTCGTCGTCCTCCTCCTTCTGCACCGGCTCGGGCAGGAAGCGCCGCACCACGTCCAGCAGGTGCCGCGCGCGGTGGATGCGCGCCCCCGGCACCAGGGCAGCTTCCTCGGCGCTGCCCGGTGGCAGCACCATGGGCACGGCTGCGCCGCCCTCGGCGGCCAGGGCCAGCGCCGTGGCCAGCGCGCCGCGCACCGGGCGTAGCTGGCCCGACAGTGACAGCTCGCCGGCGAACTCCCAGCCGGCCAGCCGCGCGGCGTCGATCTGGCCGCTGGCCGCCAGCAGGCCCAGGGCGATGGGCAGGTCGAAGCGGCCCGAGTCCTTGGGCAGGTCGGCCGGCGCCAGGTTGACGGTGATGCGCTTGTTGTGCGGGAACTCCAGGCCGGCGTTGGTGAGGGCCGAGCGCACGCGCTCGCGCGCCTCCTTCACCTCGACCTCGGCCAGCCCCACCAGCGTGAAGCTGGGCAGCCCGGGGGCCAGGTGCACCTCGACGGTGACGGCGGGCGCCGCCAGGCCCAGCAGGGCGCGGCTTTGCACCAGGGCAAGGCTCATCGCGTGTTTCTCCCTCGTTTGGTGCGCCGCGTGCACGCATGTGGTGCAGCGGGCCATTGATCTGCCCGCAATGTACCCCTGCGCGGGGCGTGGCACGGTCCCTGCAATGCAGGGGATGTATCCACATCATCCTTGCGAAGGAGCGCCCCCATGAAACTGGTCACCGCCATCATCAAACCCTTCAAGCTCGACGAGGTGCGCGAAGCCTTGTCCGAGCTGGGCGTGCAGGGCCTCACCGTGACCGAGGTGAAGGGCTTCGGCCGCCAGAAGGGCCACACCGAGCTGTATCGCGGCGCCGAGTACGTGGTGGATTTCTTGCCCAAGGTGAAGGTCGAGGCCGCCATGGCCGACGCCCTCGTGGAGCGCGCCGTCGAGGCCATCGAGCGCGCCGCACGCACCGGCAAGATCGGCGACGGCAAGGTCTTCGTCACCACGCTGGACGAGGTGGTGCGCATCCGCACCGGCGAATCCGGTGAACAGGCCCTGTGAGCGGGAGGAACACCATGATGATGAAAAAGCACATGTTTCGTGCCCCTTGCGTCCTGGCGCTGCTGGCGGTCAGCGTCCCCGTGCTGGCCCAGGCGCCCGCCGCCCCGCGCATCGACGCGGGCGACACCGCCTGGATGCTGACCTCCACGCTGCTGGTCATCCTGATGACCCTGCCGGGCCTGGCGCTGTTCTACGGTGGCCTGGGCCGCGCCAAGAACATGCTGTCGGTGCTGATGCAGGTGTTCGTGATCTTCGCCCTGGTCTCGCTGCTGTGGGCGCTGTACGGCTACAGCCTGGCGTTCTCAGGCGAGGGCCGTTTCGTCGGCGATTTCGCCAAGGTATTCCTGCGGGGCGTGAGCATGGAGACCTTCGGCGCCCTCCCGACCATTCCCGAGTACGTGTTCCTGTCGTTCCAGGGGACGTTCGCGGCCATCACGGTGGCGCTGGTCGTGGGCTCGTTTGCCGAGCGCATGCGCTTCGCCGCCGTGCTGGTCTTCGCGCTGCTGTGGTTCACCTTCAGCTACGTGCCCATGGCGCACATCGTCTGGGGCGGCGGCCTGCTGGGCGCCGACGGCGCGCTGGACTTCGCCGGAGGCACCGTGGTGCACATCAACGCCGGCATTGCCGGGCTGGTGGGTGCCTACATGGTGGGCAAGCGCATCGGCTACGGCCGCGAGGCGTTCACGCCGCACTCCCTCACGCTGACCATGGTGGGCGCGTCGCTGCTGTGGGTGGGCTGGTTCGGCTTCAACGCTGGCTCGGCCGGTGCTGCCAACGCCGCGGCGGGCCTGGCTTTTGTGAACACGGTGCTGGCCACCTCGGCCGCCACGCTGTCGTGGATTGCGGGGGAGGCGCTGCACAAGGGCAAGGCATCCATGCTGGGCGCGGCCTCGGGCGCGGTGGCGGGCCTGGTGGCCGTCACGCCGGCGGCGGGCTTCGTGGGGCCCATGGGTTCCATCGCCATCGGCCTGATCGCCGGCCTGGTGTGCCTGTGGGGCGTGGGCGGCCTGAAGCGCATGCTGGGCGCCGACGACGCGTTCGACGTGTTCGGCGTGCACGGCGTGGGCGGCATCGTCGGCGCCCTGCTGACTGGCGTGTTTGCCGCGCCCGGCCTGGGCGGCACGCAGGGCGCGGACTTCGCCATGGGGGCGCAGCTGTGGATCCAGGCCAAGAGCGTGCTGTTCACCGTCGTCTGGTCGGGCGTGGTGTCGCTCGTCGCCTACAAGGTGGCTGACCTGCTCGTGGGCCTGCGCGTGTCCGAGGAGGCCGAGCGCGAGGGCCTGGACCTGAGCAGCCACGGCGAGCGCGCCTACCACCGCTGAGCGCAGGCCCGGCGCGCTCTGGCTGACGGGTTTGGGCGCGGCCGGGCCGATGCCAGACAATGGTCCGATGACCGCTCACTGGACCTCCCTGGCTCCGTCCGCGCCCGCGCAGCTGGGCGAATCCCCCTTCTGGCACCCGCAGGAGCAGCGCCTGTACTGGGTGGACATCGCCGGCCGCGGCCTGCTGCGTGCGGCCCTGGACGGCGGCGCGCCCGAGCGCTGGGCCATGCCGTCCGAGCCCGGCTGCATTGCCCCCGCGCGGCGCGCCGGCCAGCCGGCCGGCCTGGTGGTGGCGCTGCGCGATCGCATCTGCCATGCGCCCGAGTGGGGCGGGTCGCTGACCGAGCTGGCGCGCCTGCCCATCGATCCGGCCACCCAGCGCGCCAACGACGGCAAGTGCGACGCGCTGGGGCGGCTGTGGGTTGGCACCATCCACGAACCGGCCAGCGGCCCGCGCCAGCCGGTGTCGGCGCTGTACTGCATCGACCTGCGCGCCGGCGCCGCACCGCGGCGCATCTGGGGCGGCGTGACGACCTGCAACGGCCTGGCCTGGTCGCCGGACGGGCGCATGCTGTACTTCGCCGATACGCCCACCCACGCCGTTCGCGCCTGGGACTGCGACGCCCGGCATGAGCCCGTGGGCGCGTCGCGCCTGCTGCACCAGTTCGCGCCGCGCCAGGAGGGCGAGCCCTACGGCGGCCGGCCGGACGGCGCCTGCGTCGACGCCGAGGGCGCCTACTGGTGCGCGCTGTACGAGGGCGGGCGCCTGCTGCGCCTGTCGCCCCAGGGCCGGGTGCTGACCGAGCTACCCCTGCCCGCGCAGTACCCCACCATGCCCTGCCTGGGCGGGCAGGACGGGCGCACGCTGTTCGCCACCACGGCGCAGGCCTCGGACCGGGGGCCACTGGCCGGCCAGGTGCTGCACACGCGCGTGGACGTGCCCGGCCTGCCCGTGGCCTGGTGCGAACTGGCCTGAGCCGACCTGACCTGGACTTGGCCGGCCCATGCGCCGGCGTCACGCCGGGCGTTCAAAAAAATCAAAAGCCCCGCCTGACGCCACGGCGGGGGGCGGGCGTACCATCGTCGGCCATGGACGCTGCCCTTGCCCAGATCTCGGAGTGCGTGCGCGACGCCGCTGCACGCCACGCCGCCTTGCGCATCACCGGCGCCGGCACCAAAGCCTTCCACCCCGACAGCCGCGCCGATCGCGACGCCCAGGCGCTGGACATGCGCGCGCTGGCCGGCGTCGTCAGCTACGAGCCCAGCGAGCTGGTCATCACCGTGCGCGCCGGCACGCCGCTGGCCGAGGTGGAGGAGCTGCTGGCCGCGCACGGCCAGTGCCTGGCCTTCGAGCCGCCGCGTTTTGCCGCCGGCGGCACCGTGGGCGGCATGGTGGCGGCCGGCCTGTCGGGCCCGGCGCGCGCCAGCGTGGGCGCGGTGCGCGACTTCGTGCTGGGCGTGGAGATCATCAACGGCCGCGGCGAGCTGATGCGCTTTGGCGGCCAGGTCATGAAGAACGTGGCCGGCTACGACGTTTCGCGTCTGATGGCCGGCAGCTGGGGCCGCCTGGCCGCCATCACCGAGGTCAGCCTGAAGGTGCTGCCCTTTGCCCCGGCCGAGGCCACGCTGCGCTTCGATTGCGGCCAGGCCGAGGCGCTGGCGCGCCTGAACGCCTGGGGCGGCCAGCCGCTGCCACTGAACGCCAGCTGCTGGGTCGAAGACGGCGGCACCGGCCAGCTGTACGTGCGCCTGCGCGGCGCCCAGGCCGCCGTGCAGGCCGCCTGCCGCGGCATGGGCGGCGAACTGCAGAACGCGCCCCATGTGCCCCAGGACTGGCTGGACTGCCGCGACCAGCGCCTGCCCTGGTTCGCCGAGCGGGCGTCGCAGCTGGCGCTGTGGCGCCTGTCGCTGCCGCAGACCGCGCCGGTCCTGCTGCTGCCCGCGGGCGTGGCCGCCCCGCTGGTGGAGTGGCACGGCGCCCTGCGCTGGGTGCAGGCTGCGCCCGAGCACGGCCCGCAGCTGGCCGCGCTGGCCCGGCAGGCGGGCGGTAGTGCTAGTCTTTTCATAGCTGTTGACGCTGATGGGGCGGGCGCTACAGGCCTTTTTGATATTGAAAATCCGGCGCTGGCGGCGATCCACCAGCGGCTGTCCCAGGCCTTCGATCCGGCGGGAGTCTTCGGCGCCGGCACTGGCGGATGAACCATGCGCGTGCTGCGCCACCTCACGACGCGCCACCGCACGCTGGCCACCAACCGCACGCTGGGGCTGATGCTGGCCTTCAACGCCGGGGCGATGAACGCCGGCGGCTTCATGGCGGTGCACATGTACACCTCGCACATGACGGGCTTCCTGGCCACCCTGGCCGACAGCCTGGTGGTCGGCGAATTCGCGCTGGTGCTGGCGGCCGTGGGCGCGCTGTGGGCCTTCATGTCCGGCGCCGGCACCACGGCCATCCTGGTCAACTGGGCACGCCAACAGCATCTGGAGGGCACCTGGGCGCTGCCGCTACTGCTGGAAGCCGTATTGATGCTGATGTTCGGCCTGCTGGGCGCGGCCCTGCAGCAGTGGCCCACGCCGTTCGCCGTGCCGCTCACGGTGCTGCTGCTGGCCTTCATGATGGGGCTGCAGAACGCCGTGGTCACCAAGATGAGCTCGGCGCAGATCCGCACCACGCACATGACGGGCGTGGTCACCGACCTGGGGATCGAGCTGGGCAGGATGCTGTACTGGAACCGCCGCGGCACGCCCCCCGCGGCAGGTGTACGCGCCAACCACGGGCGCGCGCGGCTCTTCGCCAGCCTGCTGGGGCTGTTCCTGGTGGGTGGCGTGGTGGGCGCTGCCGGCTTCAAGCACGTGGGTTTCGTGTGGGTGGTGCCCCAGGCCGCGCTGCTGCTGGCCTTGTCGCTGCCGCCTCTGCTGGCCGACCTTCGCCGCACCGCGCGGCTCCGAGACTGAACTGATACCTGAGCGATACACACCATGCAGACCACGCTAGCCCCCCAATACGCCGGTACGCCCGAAGGGCAGGAGGCCGAGGCCATCCTGCGCAAGTGCGTGCACTGCGGCTTTTGCACCGCCACCTGCCCCACCTACCAGCTGCTGGGCGACGAGCTGGACGGCCCGCGCGGACGCATCTACCTCATCAAGCAGGTGCTGGAGGGCGAGCAGCCCACGCGCAAGACGCAGCTGCACCTGGACCGGTGCCTGACCTGCCGCAACTGCGAGAGCACCTGCCCCAGCGGCGTGCAGTACGGCCACCTGGTGGACATCGGCCGCAAGATCGTCGACGAGCAGGTGCCGCGCCCGTTCCCCGAGCGCGCCGTGCGCTGGATGCTCAAGGAGGGCCTGCCCTCGCCGCTGTTCGGCCCGGCCATGAAGGCCGGCCAGGCCGTGCGCGGCCTGCTGCCGGCGCGCCTGCGCGAGAAGGTGCCGACCGCTTCCTCGCCCGAGCAGCGTGCCCGCCCCTGGCCCACGCGCAGCCACGCGCGCAAGGTGCTGATGCTGGCCGGCTGCGTGCAGCCGGCCATGGCGCCCAATATCAACGCCGCCACGGCGCGCGTGCTGGACGCGGCCGGCATCGAGTGCGTCATCGCCCGCGAGGCCGGCTGCTGCGGCGCCGTCAAATTCCACATGAACGACCAGGACGGCGGCCTGGCGCAGATGCGTGCCAACGTCGACGCCTGGTGGCCCTACATCGAGCGTGCCGAGATCGAGGCGCTGGTTATCAACGCCTCGGGCTGCGGCGTCACCGTCAAGGAGTACGGCCATCTGCTGCGGCACGACGCGCAGTACGCCGAGCGCGCCGCCCGCATCAGCGCCCTGGCGCGCGACCTCTCCGAGCTGCTGCCCGACCTGGTGGCGCAGCTCCAGGGCCGCGTGCACCCGCCCGCTGCGCCGCTGGCCTACCACCCGCCCTGCACGCTGCAGCACGGCCAGAAGCTGCGTGGCGGCGTCGAGCGCGGCCTGGGCGCCCTGGGCTTCACGCTGCGCCTGGCGCGGGTCGAGTCGCACCTGTGCTGCGGCTCGGCCGGCACCTATTCGGTGCTCAACCCCGAGCTGTCGCACCAGCTGCGCGACCGCAAGCTGGGCGCCCTGGGCGAGGTCTTCGCCGACCAGCCGCCGGCGGCCATCCTGTCGGGCAACGTGGGCTGCATACAGCACCTGCAAAGCGGCACCGAGACGCCCGTGCGCCACTGGATCGAGGTGCTGGACGACGCCCTGGCCGAGCCCGGCGCCCCCGCCTGACCGGCACGGCCCGCCGCCGGCGGGTGCTGGCATGATGGCGGGTTCCGTCCGCTTCGCCGCATCCGCGATGCGGCGCTTTTTCTTGCAGCCATGACCGATCCCGTAAACGCCCCTTCCGCACCCGAAGCCTCTCCCGCACCCGCGCCGCAAGAAGGCCAGCAGCGGCCCGCCCGGCGGGGCCGCCGCGGCGCAGGCGCGCCCGGCGCGCAGCAGCAGGGCGCCGCCGCGGCGCCGCGCCGCACCCATCCGCTGCTGGAGCAGCTGGCCCAGTGGCACCCGCAGCTGTTCGGCGCGCAGCCGCTACCGCTCAAGCGCGGCATCTTCCACGACCTGCTGGCGGCCCACGAAGAGATCGACAAGGACGCGCTCAAGCTGGCGCTGGCCATCCATACGCGCTCCACGCGCTACCTCAACGTGGTGGCCAACGGCCAGCAGCGCCACGACCTGTCGGGCCAGCCCGTGGAAGCCATGGCGCCCGAGCACGTGCACCACGCCCTGCTGGAAGTGTTCCGCCGGCGCAAGCCGCGCGATGGCGAGGACCTGACGGCCAAGCTGCGCCGGCGCATCGCCCAGGCCTTCGAGGCCAGCGGCCTGACGCGCGAGGCCTACGACGCCCTGGCGCGCGGGCGCGACGACAAGGCCAACGCCCTGCTGGACGAGGCCTTTGCCGAGGTTGCCGAGCGCGACGCCCGCGCCGAGGCGCTGCTGCGCGCCTTCGAAGCCAGCGGCGCCACGCCCGAGCACTTCGCCGACATGTACGGCATGGACCGCCGCCAGGTCACCCAGCAGCTGGCCCGCGCACGCCGCCTGCGCGAGGCAGCGCAAGGCCCGGCGAGCGAGGCTCCGGCCGCGGGCTGATCAGCTCTGCCCGGCGCGGCCGGGCGCTCTGCTATTGCGTACCCGCGCCTGCGGCGCCGCCCTGGCCCGAGGCCGCACCGCCGGTCTGCGGGTTGCCCGACGTCGTGCCAGCCGCTCCGGGGCTGCCGGACGTGGTGCCGGTCGTGCTCGGGCTGCTGGAGCCTACCCCTCCCGCAGCATTGCTGCCGGCTGGCGGGCCGGAGGCGCCGGCGTCTGCCGTGCCCGGGCCCATCAGGGGTGGCGAGCTGGTGCTGGCGCCGGCCGGGTTGACTTCGGCACGCTCGCCCTGGGTAGGCGCAGGTACGGGTGTGGCGTCGCCCTGCGCAGGACTGCGGTTGCCCTCCGACGGCGTGGCCGGGTCCGATGGCAGGGCGGGTGGCTGCTGGGCGGCCGGCGCAGCCGCCTGGGGAGTGGCCGGTTCGCTGCCGGGCATATCGCGCAGCGCCGGCTGGTTGGTGATGGGTGGCGTGTGGTCGTTGCGCTGGCAGCCGGTGAGGGCAGCGGCGCCGGCCACGGCCAGGGCGATGCACAGGCGCGTGCCGGTGAGAGGGAAGGCAGAGGGCATGGAAACGCTCCTGTCAGGGGATGGGGACACTCCCGCGCATCCTGACGGCGCGCCGCGGCGTTGCCGGGTGCCTGGGTCGACGGAGCGCGTCGGCCCGGGCCGCCAGCGGCTGTAGGTCAGGGGTGTCAGCGTCGCCGCGCCGCTGCCAGGGCCGCACCGATGACCAGCGCGCCGCCCAGCAGCGTGCGCAGCGAGGGCTCGCTGCTGCCCGCCAGCATGGACGACACGCTGGCGAACGCCACCTCCGAGAGCATGACCACCGCCGTGGTGCCCGCCGCCAGGCGTGCCGCGCCGTACTGCAGCGCCCAGTTGCCGGCCAGCAGCAGCAGCGTCAGCACGGTGGCCACGCCGGCCCAGGCGATGTCGAACGGCGGAAAGGCCGGCACCTGGCCCAGCGCGTGGCCGGCCGCGGCGGCGGCCAGCGCCATCAGCGTGCAGCCGGTGAACATGGCCAGCATGCGCGCCTGGGCCTCCACGGCTTGCAGCCGGCGCAGCAGCACGTTGGTCAGCGCGAACATGAAGCCGCCCAGCAGGGCCAGCACGTCCGCCAGGCCCAGGGCCGCGCCCAGCCGGGCGGCGCCGCCGGCCGGCCACAGCACCAGCAGCACGCCGGCGAAGGCTACGAGCAGGCGCGCCAGCGCGGCGCGCGTGGGCCGCTCGCCCAGGATGCGCCAGGCCAGCAGCACGGCCCACGCGGGCATCAGATAGAACAGCAGGATGACGCGCACCACGTCGCCGATGGAGATCGCCCAGTTGAAGGCCACGTTGTTCAGCCCCGAGCTGAAGGCCAGGAGCGCCAGCGTCGGCACGGCGCGCACCTGGCGCCACACGCCGGAGCGCAGCGCGCTGAAGCCCAGCACGATGGCGGCGTACATCAGCGCCGTGGCCCACAGCGGGTGCAGCCCGGCGCCCAGCATCTGCCGGAACGGCCACCAGGCCAGACCCCAGATCAGGGCGTTGGTCAGCAGGGCCAGGACGGGCAGGGGGGGATGCATGCGAAAAACGGCTCCAGCCCTTGTGCGTCAAGCGCTGACAGCTATGAAAACAGGAGTTGCGCGGGGGTCAGTGGTGGTCGCTGCGCGCGATCTTCAGCAGCTGCTCCATCTCCTGGGCATGGCAGCGCGTGTTGTAGCGGTGCCAGCGCCCTATCAGCGCCATGACCACGGCCACCACCAGGCCGAAGATGGTGATGGCGCCAAAGGCCGACAGGCCGAACTTGGTGGACAGGCTGTAGAACGCCCCCATGCCCAGGATGGCCGCCTGCTCGTTGAAGTTCTGCACGGCGATGGAGCGGCCCGCGCCCATCAGGTTGTGACCGCGGTGCTGCAGCAGGGCGTTCATCGGCACCACCAGGAAGCCGCCCAGCCCGCCCAGGATGATCAGGAAGGGGATGGCCAGCCAGATGCTGTGGATGACGTTCATCAGCATCACGAACACGCCCATGGCGATGCCCAGCGGGATGACGCGGGTGGCGGTGTCCAGGCGCATGCGCATGGACGCCAGCACCGCGCCGACGGCCGTGCCGATGGCCACCACGCCGACCAGGGCCGAGGCCTGGGTGACGCCGTAGCCTAAGGCGGCGGCGCTCCAGGCCAGCACGATGTAGCGCAGGTTGCCCGACACGCCCCAGAACAGGGTGGTGGTGGACAGCGAGATCTGCCCCAGGCGGTCGCGCCACAGGCGGCTGTTGCAGGTCCAGAAGTCGGGCAGCAGCGCCAGCGGGTTGCGTGGCATGGGGCGCATCTCCACGTCGGTGCGAGGGATGCGCAGGTTGAACCAGGCGGCCAGGCCGTAGATCGGCACCAGCGCCATGATGGCCGCCTCGGCCGGCATGGTGATGCCGAAGTCCAGCACCGGGAAGTCCAGCCCCAGCAGCACGCCCGACAAATGCGGCGCCACCAGCTGCCCGCCCAGCAGCACGCCGAGGATGATGGAGGCGATCGTCAGCCCCTCGATCCAGCCGTTGGCCTGCACCAGCTGGGACGCCGGCAGCAGCTCGGTCAGGATGCCGTACTTGGCCGGTGAATACGCCGCCGCGCCCAGGCCGACTACGGCGTAGGCCAGCAGCGGGTGCGAGCCGTAGAGCATCATCAGGCAGCCCACCATCTTGATGGCGTTGCTCAGCAGCATGACGCGGCCCTTGGGCTGGGAGTCGGCGAACGCGCCGACAAAGGGCGCCAGCACCACGTAGAACAGCGCGAACATGGGCACCAGGGCGGCGCGCTGCCACTCGGGAGCGCCGCTGGTGCGCAGCAGTTCAACCGCGGTCACGAACAAGGCATTGTCGGCCAGCGAGCTGAAAAACTGCGCCGACATGATGGTGTAGAAACCGCGCTTCATCGGGGGGCGAGAAAACCATCAGCAGCGCTGATGGTCATTGAAAAGTCCAAACACTCCGGGGAGCGACGGGCGGTTATAGCACGCAGGCTGCGGGGGGCGATGCCAGAATAGGACGCGTTTTCCCCTCTGTACGAGCTGCCATGCCGCGCCCCATCCAAGCCACCATCCACCCTGCGGCGCTGCGCGCCAACCTGGAGCGGGCGCGCCGCGCCGCGCCGGACGCGCGTGTCTGGGCGGTGGTCAAGGCCAATGCCTACGGCCACGGCATCGAGCGCGTCTGGGGTGCGCTGCGCGGGGCCGACGGCATCGCCCTGCTGGACCTGGACGAGGCCGAGCGCGTGCGCCAACTGGGCTGGCGCGGCCCCATCCTGCTGCTGGAAGGCGTGTTCGAGCCGCGCGACCTGGAGCTGTGCTCGCGCCTGTCGCTGTGGCATGCCGTGCACTGCGACGCGCAGATCGACTGGCTGTCGGCGCACAAGACGCACGCGCCGCACCGCGTCTTCCTGAAGATGAACTCCGGCATGAACCGCCTGGGCTTCAGGCCCGAGCGTTTTCGCGCCGCCTGGGCGCGCCTGTCGGCGCTGCCGCAGGTCGAGGAAATTTCGCTGATGACGCACTTCTCCGACGCCGACGGCCCGCGCGGCATCGCCCACCAGCTGGCCGCCTTCCAGGCCGCCACCGAGGACTTGCCGGGCGAGCGCAGCATCTGCAACAGCGCCGCCCTGCTGCGCCACGGCCTGCAGGCCGACGTGCGTCTGGACTGGGTGCGCGCCGGCATCGCCCTGTATGGCGGCGCCCCCGACCACCCGCAGCGCACGGCTTCGGACTGGGGCCTGCAGCCGGCCATGACGCTGGCCTCGCGCCTCATCGGCGTGCAGCAGCTGAGCGAGGGCGAGACCGTGGGCTACGGCTCGCGCTTTGCCGCGCCCGGCGCCATGGCCATCGGCGTGGTGGCCTGCGGCTACGCCGACGGCTATCCGCGCCACGCGCCCACCGGAACGCCGGTGCTGGTGGATGGGGTGCGCACCCGGGTCGTGGGCCGGGTCAGCATGGACATGCTGGCGGTGGATCTGACGCCCGTGCCCGACGCCGCCATCGGTAGCGAGGTGACGCTGTGGGGCCGCGGCCCCGGCGGCGCCGTGCTGCCGGTGGACGAGGTGGCCGAGGCCGCCGGCACCATTGGCTACGAGCTGATGTGCGCTGTGGCGCCACGTGTTCCGGTAGCCGTTGAGCCGGACTGAAAGCGCTCGCCGCCGGCCAGCCCTTTTTGGCCCTTTTTTCAAAAGGGTCTTTGCTTGTTTTGCATCAAAAGGCGCCCCTGGGTCTTCCCGAACAATGCAGTTGCAGTGCCAGACGCTGCTGCAACAAAAACACATTGGTGGAGTGCCCATGCGAAGCAACAAGACCCCGTCCCTCATTCCCCTCATGCGCCTGACGCTGGGCTCCGCGGTTGCCGCGGCACTGCTGGCCGCCACGGCGGCGCGTGCCGCCGAGCCGGTGCAGCCCATCGAGCCGCCCAAGGCCGTGAACGCCGCGCAGGCCGAGCTGGGCAAGAAGCTGTGGTTCGACCCGCGCCTGTCGCGCTCGGGCTTCATCTCCTGCAACTCGTGCCACAACCTGAGCATGGGCGGCTCGGACAACCTGAAGACCTCCATCGGCCACAACTGGCAAAAGGGCCCGATCAACTCGCCCACGGTGCTCAACTCCAGCCTGAACATGGCCCAGTTCTGGGACGGGCGCGCCAAGGACCTGCGCGAGCAGGCCGGCGGCCCCATCGCCAACCCGGGCGAGATGGCCTTCACGCACGAACTGGCGGTGGACATGCTGCGCTCCATCCCGCAGTACGTGGCCGAGTTCAAGCAGGTCTTCGGCACCGACAAGCTGTCCATCGCCGAGGTCACCACGGCGATTGCCGCCTTCGAGGAGACGCTGGTCACTCCCAATGCGCGTTTCGACCAGTGGCTCAAGGGCAACAAGCAGGCCATCAACGACCAGGAGCTGCGCGGCTGGCAGCTGTTCAAGAGCGCCGGATGCGTGGCCTGCCACAACGGCCCCAACCTGGGCGGCACGTCGTTCCAGAAGATGGGCCTGGTCGAGCCCTACAAGACCGACAACCCGGCCGAGGGGCGCTTCGCCGTCACCGGCAACGACGCCGAGCGCTTCAACTTCAAGGTGCCGACGCTGCGCAACGTGGAGCTGACCTATCCCTACTTCCACGACGGCGCCGCCGACACGCTGGCGCAGGCGGTGGACACCATGGGCCGCATTCAACTGGGCAAGACCTTCACGGCCCAGGAGAACGCCGACATCGTCGCCTTCCTGAAGACGCTGACCGGCGACCAGCCCCAGCTGGTCATGCCCATCCTGCCGCCCTCGAGCGACAAGACCCAGCGCCCCCGGCCCTTCGACTGAGAAAAGCGGTCCGGCGGAAAAATGAAAGCCGGCTGCGCCTGCGGGCGTGGCCTTGACAGGTCGGTGCCCTCGCCCGGCTCCGGCCTTTTTTTGGGTCGCTAGCTCCTCAAATAGGAGCTGCCAGCGCTTGTCCTGCAAGGGATGAGGGCCAATTTGGCTGCAATTTTCGAGGCGGCCCGTCAGCCGCCCGCGGCGGGCGCGGTGGCGGCCGATGGGGCTGGCACGGGCGGCGCGGTGGGCTTGAGCGGACGGTCGGCCGGGCGGGGGTCGCAGGCCGACAGGGCCAGCGCCGCGGCGGCCGCCATCAGCGCGGCTGCCAGCTTGGAAGAGGCGGGGAGCGGCATGGTCGGACAAGGCAAAAGGGCTTGCAGCCATGGTAGGCGCGCCGCCGCAAGGGCGCGGGTAGGATGGGGCCGACAGCCCTGCGCACCCGTTCCACTCCTCATTTCATGGCCAAGGAAAAAACCCTCTACACCTGCACCGAGTGCGCCACCACCAGCCCGCGCTGGCTGGGCAAATGCCCGGGCTGCGGGGCCTGGAACACGCTGATCGAGACCCTCCCCGAGGCGGCGGGCGCCGGCAAGAACCGCCTGAGCACGCCGCAGTACGCCGGCCTGGCGCAGGCCCAGGCCGTGGCGCCGCTGTCCAGCATCGAGGCCACCGAGGTGGTGCGCACGCCCACCGGGCTGGAGGAGTTAGACCGCGTGCTGGGCGGTGGCGTGGTCGAGGGCGGCGTGGTGCTGATCGGCGGTGACCCGGGCATCGGCAAATCCACGCTGCTGCTGCAGGCGCTGGACGCGCTGCAGCGCGCCCACCTGCCCACGCTGTATGTGACGGGCGAGGAAAGCGGCGCCCAGGTGGCCCTGCGCTCGCGCCGGCTGGGCCTGGAGGGCAGCCAAGTCAATGTGCTGGCCGAGATCCAGCTGGAGAAAATCCTGGCCACGGTGCAGGCCACGCAGCCGGCGGTGTGCGTGATCGACTCCATCCAGACCATGTACTCCGACCAGCTGACCAGCGCGCCGGGCTCGGTGGCGCAGGTGCGCGAGTGCGCCGCGCACCTGACGCGCCTGGCGAAGGCCACGGGCATCGCCATCGTCCTGGTGGGCCACGTGACCAAGGAGGGGGCACTGGCCGGTCCGCGCGTGCTGGAGCACATGGTGGACACGGTGCTGTACTTCGAGGGCGACACGCACAGCGCCTTCCGCCTGGTGCGGGCCATCAAGAACCGCTTCGGCGCCGTCAACGAGATCGGCGTGTTCGCCATGACGGAAAAGGGCCTCAAGGGCGTGGCCAACCCCAGCGCCATCTTCCTGTCGCAGCACAGCGAGCCGGTGCCCGGCAGCTGCGTGCTGGTCACGCTGGAGGGCACGCGGCCCCTGCTGGTGGAGATCCAGGCGTTGGTGGACAGCGGCGGGCCCAGCCCGCGGCGGCTGTCCGTGGGCCTGGAGCGCGACCGCCTGGCCATGCTGCTGGCGGTGCTGCACCGCCACGCGGGCATCGCGTCGGCCGACCAGGACGTGTTCGTGAACGCCGTGGGCGGCGTGCGCATCAGCGAGCCGGCGGCCGACCTGGCGGTGCTGCTGTCCATCACCTCCAGCCTGCGTGCGCGCGCGCTCCCCAAGGGCTTCATCGCCTTCGGCGAGGTGGGCCTGGCCGGCGAGGTGCGTCCGGCCCCGCGCGGGCAGGAGCGCCTGAAGGAGGCCGCGAAACTGGGCTTCACCGTGGCCGTGGTGCCCAAGGCCAATGCGCCCAAGAAGCCCATCCCCGGCCTGACCATCCACGCCGTGGAGCGCGTGGAAGAGGCCATGCAGGCGGTGCGCGAACTGGCCTGAGCACGAATGAGGAAGGGCGGCGTCTACGCAGCAGCCACAGTGCGCAGCGGCCCGCCAGCAGGGACAATGCGCGCCATGAATCTGCGCAACGTCGCCATTCCCATCGTTCTCATCGTGGTGCTGTTTGCCGGCTGGCGTGCCTGGGGCCTGCAGGGCCTGCTGGTGGTGGGCGGCGGCGTGCTCATGTGGGGCCTGCTGCACCTCACGCGGCTGATGAACGTGATGCAAAAGGCCTCCAGGAACCCCATCGGCCACGTGGGCAGCGCCGTGATGCTCAACGCCAAGCTCAAGCCCGGCGTCAACCTGATGCACGTGGTGGCCATCACGCGCTCGCTGGGCCAGCAGCTGTCCGTGGAAGGCGGCGAACCCGAAATCTACCTGTGGAAGGACGCCAGCGGCTCACAGGTAACGTGCGAATTCATGCACGGGCGGCTGAAGCGCTGGCAGCTGGAACGGCCCACGCGCGCGGACGGAACGTAAAATTGCCGGTTTCCCGGGCCGCGCGGCCCGGCGTTCTCTTCCGAGTGACAAAGGATTCCCATGAGCCCCGTAGTACCTTCGCTGGCCGACCGTGACGGCAAGATCTGGATGGACGGCCAGATGGTGGACTGGCGCGACGCCAAGATCCACGTGCTGACCCACACGCTGCACTACGGCTGCGGCGCCTTCGAAGGCGTGCGCGCCTACGAGACGGCTGACGGGACGGCCATCTTCCGCCTGCAGGAGCACACCCAGCGCCTGTTCAACAGCGCCAAGATCCTGCGCATGGCCATGCCGTTCTCGCAGGACGAAATCAACGAGGCGCAGCGCGCCGTGGTGCGCGAGAACAACCTGTCCTCGTGCTACCTGCGCCCCCTGGTGTGGATCGGCTCGGAAAAGCTCGGCGTGTCGCCCAAGGGCAACCGGATCCACGTCATGGTCGCGGCCTGGGCCTGGGGCGCCTACCTGGGCGAGGAAGGCATGAAGCGCGGCATCCGCGTCAAGACCAGCAGCTACACCCGCCACCACGTCAACATCACCATGACGCAGGCCAAGACGGTGTCCAACTACACCAACTCCATCCTGGCCAACATGGAGGCCCTGGACGACGGCTACGACGAGGCGCTGCTGCTGGACGCCTCGGGTTTCGTTTCCGAGGGCGCGGGCGAGAACATCTTCGTCGTCAAGGATGGACGCATCTACACCCCCGACCTGTCGGCCGGCGCCCTGAACGGCATCACGCGCAACACGGTGCTGCACATAGCCCAGGACCTGGGCCTGGAGCTGGTGCAAAAGCGCATCACGCGCGACGAGGTCTACATCGCCGATGAGGCCTTCTTCACCGGCACGGCGGCCGAGGTCACCCCGATCCGCGAGCTGGACCGCATCCAGATCGGCGCGGGCAGCCGGGGGCCTGTCACCGAGAAGGTGCAAAACGCGTTCTTCGACATCGTCAATGGCCGCAATCCCAAGTACGCCCAGTGGCTCACCAAGGTCTGAACGCCATGACGCAAGAAGCTGTCGTTGAATTGCTGGCCCGCGACCTGCTGCGCGGCAACGGCGTTTACTGCCCGAATCCCCACGCGGAGATGAAGCTGTGGAACAGCCACCCGCGCATCTACCTGGACGTGGCCCACACCGGTGAGGCCAAGTGCCCGTATTGCGGCACGGTCTACCGGCTCAAGGCGGGCGAGGTGGTGTCCGGCGGACACTGAGGGCCGGCGCCCGCGCTGCACCACAGGCACGTTGAACAATTCGGCGCAAACCATGCCGGCGCAGCCTGCGGGCAGGCCGCTGCGGGTGCTGCATTTCGTCACTGGCGGCTTCTCTGGCGCGACCCAGGTGGCGGTCGACCTGTGCCTGGCGGCGCGGGAGGACGCGGGGCTGCAGACACTGCTGGTGCTGCGTCGCAAGCGGGGCACCACCGAGCAGCGGGTGCAGGCGCTGCGCGCGCAGGGCCTGCAGGTGCAGGTGGTCTCCAACTGGCTGCATGCGCTCACCGTCTGGCAGCTGCGCCGCGTGATCCGTGCGTGGCGCCCGGACGTCGTCTTCGCCCATGGCTTCAGCGACCACATCTGGGGCCGGCAGGCCGCCGCGGCCGAGGGTGTGCCGCACATCTTCCACGTGGAACACAACGCGCGCGAGCGCTACACGCCGCACCGCCTGCGCCAGGCGCTGGCACTGGCCCCGCACACGCGCGCCAGCATCGGCGTGTCCGAAGGCGTGCGCGCCAGCCTGGTCGAGCGCGGATTCGCGCCGCGGCAGTGCATCGCCATCCCCAACGGCATCGCCCTGGAGCGCTTCCCGGACGCACTGCTGCCCGCGCGCTGGCAGGGCCGTGCGCCTGCCATCCTCATGGCCTCGCGCTTTGCCCGGCAAAAGGACCACGCCACGCTGATCCGCGCCCTGGCCTTGCTGCGCCAGCGCGGCCTGGCGCCGGCGCTGTACCTGGCCGGCGGCGGCAGCCGGCGGCTGCAGCGCCAGGCACAGGCACTCGTGCGCCGGCTGGGGCTGAGCGATCAGGTGCACTTTCTGGGCAGCGTGTCCGACCTGCCGCAGCGGCTGGCGACCACGCAGGTGTTCGCCCTGTCCACCCGCTGGGAGGGCATGCCGCTGGCGCTGGTGGAGGCCATGGCCGCCGGCTGCGCCTGCGTGGGTTCCGACGTGGTGGGCGTGCGCGAGGTCATCGCGCACGGCAGCACCGGCCTGCTGGTGCCGCCGCAGGATGCCGCTGCCCTGGCCGATGCACTGCAGCAGTTGTTGAAAGACGCCGCCCTGGCCCAGCGCCTGGGCCAGGCCGCACGCCTGCAGGCGCTGCGCGAACATGGCCATGAACTGATGTGGCAGCGCTACCGCGCGCTGCTCGAACCGAAAGCACTCGAATCATGAAGGGCCACTGGACCGTTCCCGCCCTGGCGCCGCAGCTGACCACGCTGGCGGCCTTCCTGCTGCCGGCATTGGCGCTGTGGGTGCCTTCGGGCTATTCCTACGCAGCGGCGCTGCTGCTGCTGGGGGCGCTGGGTTGTGCGCCCTGGTGGCTGGGCCGCCGCCCGGACCGGGACACGCTGGGCCTGGCGCTGCTGCTGTGCGCCATGGGCTTCATGTGGTTCCTGCTGTCGCTGGACAGCGGCTTCGCGCGCGCCGACAAGGGCCTGAAGTGGCTGCTGGGCGTGCCCTGCCTGCTGTTTCTGACCACCTTCGCGCCCCGACCGCAGGCCTTCTTCGCCGGGCTGCCCATCGGCTGCATCGGCATGGGCCTGCTGGCGCTGTGGCAGGCCTGGGCGCAGGGCATGGAGCGGGCCACCGGCTTCACCAATGCCATCCAGTGGGGCAACGTGGCCCTGCTGCTGGGCTGCATGAACGCGGTACAGCTGGTGGTCTTCTGGCGCCAGCACGGCTGGGCGTGGCGCTCGCTCATGGCCCTGGCCGTGGGCCTGGCGCTGTGCGCCTCGCTGCTGTCGCAGTCGCGCGGGGGCTGGGTGGCGCTGGCGGCGCTCATTCCCATGGCGCTGCTGCTGGCCTGGCGCATTCGGCGCCGACTGTTCGGCCGGCTGCTGGCCGGGTCCGTGGTGCTGGTGGCGGTGCTGGCGGTGCTGCTGGCCACGGCCCCGCGCCTGCGCGAGCGCGTCGACCTGGCCGCGCTGGAGGTCAAGAGCTTCGTCGAACACGGCCAGGAGGACACCTCGGTCGGCCTGCGCCTGACGCAGTACCGGCTGGTGGCCGAGCTGATCCCGCAAAAGCCCTGGCTGGGCTGGGGCGCACACGGCTACGTCGACGAGGTGCAGCGACGCGTGGACCGCGGCGAGCTGGCGGCCGAGATGACGCGCTACCCCCAGGTGCACAACGACCTGCTGGACGTCTGGGTCAAGGTCGGCTTTGTCGGGCTGCTGCTGCAGCTGGCGCTCTACGGCTGGGCGCTGCGATTGTTCTGGCCGGGCGCCCGCCGGCTGCAGCTGCATGCCGAAGACACGCCGCCCTGGCGTGACGCGCTGGCGCTGCGCATCATGGGCAGCGTGCTGGTGGTGGCCTACGTGGTGTTCGGCATGTCCCAGCCGTTCTTCAACCACAACAGCGGCATCATGACCTTCGTCTTCTACGTGGCGGTGCTGTGGGCCGCGCTGCGGGGCGTGGAGGCGCGGCGCTGATGGCCGCCTGCTGGCTCAGCATCCTGGTGCCGGTCTACAACGTCCGGCCCTGGCTGCTGGAATGCCTGCAGTCCGTCATGGAGCAGACTGCGCCCGGCGACGGCGTGCAGGTGCTGGCGCTGGACGACTGCTCCACCGACGGGTGCGGCGAGCTGCTGCAGGAGCTGGCACTGCGCTGGCCCGGCCGGCTGCAACTGCTGCGGCACGAGCGCAACGCCGGCCTGAGCGCCGCGCGCAACACGCTGCTCGAGGCGGCTCAGGGTGAATACCTGTGGTTCCTGGACTCCGACGACCGCCTGCTGCCTGGCGCCGTGGCCGGGCTGCGCGCCATCGTGCAGGCCTACGGGCCCGACGTGGTGCTGTGCGACTTCGCCCTGCTGCGCGAGCGCACGCGGCTCAAGCACCGGCTGCGCGGCGAGGGTCACCGGCGCAGCTTCTGCGGCCCGGCGCGACGGCTGGTGCGCGACCGCTGCGCACTGCTGGCCGGCCTGCTGGACACCGGCCAGCTGCATGCCTGGTCCAAGATTTCGCGCCGCGCTCTGTGGACGGACGACCTGCGCTTTCCGGCCGGCCGCTATTTCGAGGACATGGCGACCATGCCGCTGCTGGCCCTGCGCGCGGCCAGCTTCTATTACCAGCCCAGCCCCTGGGTGGCCTATCGCCAGCGCGCCAGCAGCATCCTGGCCACCATGACGCCGGCCAAGGCGCTGGACCAGTCCGCCGCGCTGGCGCCGCTGGCCCAGGCGCTGCGCGACACCGAGTGCGCTAGCGACCCCCGGGTGCAGCGGGCGCTGGCACACCAGGCGGCGCGCTGCCTGGCCGGGGCCATGCGCTACCTGTGCCGCCAGGGCTGCGCCGCCGACTGGGGTGAGCCGCCCACTGCAGCGGCGCAGCGCCTGCGCGAGAATTTCCTGCGCATTTCGCCGCTGGCACCCCAGGCGCTGGCGCGAGACTGGCTGCTGCGCGGCTGGTGGCTGCGCCGGCAGCGCCTGCTGCGCTGGTTCAACGCCCGGCCAGGTGCCTGACTCCAAGGACGCCGCAATCGCCATGAAACGCCGCAAGACTTCGTTCGAAAAATGGTTCTCCTTCAACCGCCACCGTCGGCGCTTCGGCGCCGCCGCAGTGGCCGCGCAGCAGAGCGAGGACTGGCAGGCGCTGAAGGACGCGCTGGTGCCCGGCGGCCCGCAGGGCGGCGAACCCAGCTACGCCCATGGCGCCTCGACCGACCTGAGCGAGCACCTGCGGCGCCTGCAGGGCGAGTTCGCCGGCCAGCCGCAGCTGCTGTATCAGCACGCCCAGCTGATCGTGCTGATCCGCCGCGAGGCCGACGTGGCCGGCAATTACCAGCGCCTGGAGCGCATGTGGCTGGCCGAGACCGACTTCCTGCGCACACGGCTGGACCTGCGCTGGCTGGTTGCCGCCTGCGACACCTTCATCGACCACGCCGCTGACCCGGTGCTGCGCGCCGTGGCCATGAACGGCCCGCTGCTGGTCAACACCATCAAGCTGCAGGAGACCGAGCGCTACCTGCAGGCCGCGCACGGCCTGAGCGACCGTCCCGATGCGCTGCAGGCCCTGCACAGCCACCGCGTCGGGCTGTTCGACGGGCTGACGGCCTTCATCGCCGGCACCGACGACACGCTGCGCAACATGCGCTGGCGCCTGGGCGACGTGTGTGCGCTGCATCCCCTGGGCGCGCTGGTGCTGGAGATCTTCGATCGCCTGCAGCGCGCGGGCAACGACAACGTGTACCTGCGCTTTCGCCAGCGCCACACCCGCGAGCGCACGCGCTGGTGGGATGGTGATTGACAGTCAAATAGGGCTCTAGCGCCCACCAGTCAAGCGCGAGCAGCTACTGAAAGCATAGCGTCCGGCGTGCCGCCGCGGCATTCCCAGCGCCAGGCGTCGGCCACGATGGTCTGCAGGTCCGCGCGGCGCGGCTGCCAGCCCAGCACCGAGCGCGCCCGTGCCGCATCGGCCACCAGCCGGGCCGGATCGCCCGGGCGGCGCGCGCCCTCCTGTACGGCAATCTCCCGCCCCGTCACCCGCTGCGCGGTGTCGATCACCTGCTGCACCGAATAGCCGTCGCCGTTGCCCAGGTTGAAGGCGCCGCCCGCGCCGCCTGCGGCCAGGTGCTGCAGCGCCAGCCAGTGCGCCTCGGCCAGGTCCATGACGTGCACGTAGTCACGGATGCAGGTGCCGTCCGGCGTGTCGTAGTCGCGCCCGAAGACGCTCACGTGCGCCCTGCGACCGGCGGCGGCCTGAAGCACCAGCGGGATCAGGTGTGTCTCGGGCTCGTGGCGCTCGCCCAGCAGGCCCAGCGGATGCGCGCCGGCGGCATTGAAGTAGCGCAGGCTGACGGAGCGCAGGCCGTACGCGGCGGCGTAGTCGGCCAGCACCTGCTCGACCATCCACTTGGTACGGCCGTAGGGGTTGATGGGCGCGCAGGGGTGGTCCTCGCCGATTGGGATGCGCAGCGGTTCGCCAAAGACCGCCGCGGTGGAGGAGAACACGAATTGCCGCACGCCGTGGGCACGCATGGCCTCCAGCAGCGCCAGCGTGCGGGCGACGTTGTTCACGTAGTACTTCGCCGGGTCGGCCACCGACTCGCCCACCTGGATGCTCGAGGCGAAGTGCATCACGGCGTCGAAGGGCCGGGCGGACAGCACGCGGTCCAGCAGCGCGCGGTCGGCCATGTCGCCCTCCACCAGTTCGCCGTGCAGCACGGCGTCGCGGTGCCCGGCGCTCAGGTTGTCCAGCACCACCACCTGCAGGCCGCGCTGGCCCAGCAGCCACACCATGTGCGAGCCGATGTAGCCGGCGCCGCCGACGACCAGGATGTTCTTCATTGCTTGCTCGCTCCCGCGCGGCGCGCCGGTCAAAGGGACGATTGTCAGGCCTGGATTCAAGCGGCCAGGGCAGCAAGCGCGGCGCGCCACTCGCCAGCCAGCGTCTGCACCAGCTCCGCGGCTGGCAGCGCCCGCGCCAGCGCCACGCCCTGGCCGGCCCACAGAGACAGGTGGTCGGCCCGTCCCTGCGCGGCCGCGGCGCGGCGCAGCGCGCCGGTCAGGGCGTTTTGCACCGGGTAGGCGGGCAGCTCGGCCTCGTGCGCATCCAGTCGCTCCATCATGGTGTTGACGATGCCGCGCGCCGGGCGGCCCGAATAGGCGCGGGTGATGCGCGTGTCGCTGCCTTGGGCCTGGGCCATGGCCGCGCGCTGGGCGACGCCGATGGCCGACTCCGGGCAGGCCAGGAAGGCGGTGCCCATCTGCACCGCCTGAGCGCCCAGAGCCTGGGCGGCAGCGATGCCGCGCCCGTCCATGATGCCGCCGGCGGCGATCACGGGGATGTCCAGGGCATCCACGCAGGCCGGCACCAGGGCCATGGTGCCGATCTGGCTGCTGCTTCCCAGGTCCAGAAAGCTGCCGCGGTGCCCGCCGCCCTCCATGCCCGAGGCGCAAACCGCGTCCACCCCCACCTCGGCCCAGGCGCGCGCCTCGGCCACGGTGGTGGCGGTGCCGATGACGAAGCTGCCGGCCTCGGACTTCACACGCGCCACCTGCGCCGCCGTCAGCAGCCCGAAGGTGAAGCTGGCCACGGCCGGGCGCTCGGCGATCAGGGCCTCGAACTGGGCGCCGAAATCCTCGCACCAGCGGGTGGGTGGCTCGGGCGCGGCCAGGCCCAGGTCGGCGTACAGCGGCGCCAGGCGCTCAATGGCGGCGCGCACCGTGGCCGCGTCGGGCGAGGGCGTCTGCAGCACGAACAGGTTCATGCCGAAGGGCCGGCCGGTGGCGGCGCGCACGGCGGCCGCCGCCTCGTGCATGGCCTGCGGTGAGCGCATGCCGCAGCCCAACATGCCCAGCCCGCCGGCCTCGGACACGGCCACCGCCAGCTGCGGCGTGTCCGAGCCGGTCATGGGCCCCTGGATGATGGGCAGGGCGATGGACAGGCGTTCGAGCAGGACGTTGGCAGTGGGCATGACAGGCTCCTAGGCAGTTTCAGGCAAGAGAAGAGGGCAGCGCATCCGGGCGCAGCGCCTGCAGCAGCGCGGCCAGCGCCGGCGTGTCGTAGCCGGGGCGGTGCACCAGCACGGTCTCGCACTCGCCCAGGTCCAGCCATTGCAGAGGCGGCGGCGTGCGCAGCAGCTCGCGTACCGACTGCGGCACCACGCCGGCGCAGCGCCCGGCAGCCACGCAGGCCAGGATGGTGGCGTAGGAGGCCAGCTCCAGCACGCGCGGCGCGCGGCCCAGGGCGTGGTGCATCCAGTCCTCGCCGATGCGCCGGTAGGTGCAGCCGCGGGCAAAGGCGGCCAGCGTGTCCAGCTGCAACTGTCCCGGCCCGCTCACGGGCGGGTGGCCGGCGGGCAGGGCCAGCAGCAGGCGTTCGGTGAAGACAGTGGTGCGCGCCAGGGGCACGTCGGCGTCCTCCAGCCCGGGCGGGGGCCAGGCCAGCAGGGCGCAGTCCAGGCGATGGGCCAGCACGTCGTCGGCCAGCGGGCGCGAGGAGCCGGTGCGTAGCTCCAGCAGCAGCTGGGGCCACTGGGCGTGCAGCCGCGCCAGGGGACCGGGCAGGCGGGCAGCGGCGGTGCTCTCCATGGCGCCCAGGCGCAGGCGGCCGCTGGGCCGGTCCGAGCACACGGCCTGGCGCGCCTCCTCGGCCAGCGCCAGCAGCCGCTCGGCATAGCCGGCCAGGCGCTGGCCGGCGGGTGTCAGCACCATGCCGCGGCCCTCGCGCACGAACAGGGCGCAGCCCAGCGATTCCTCCAGCTGCTGCACGCGCGTGGTCACGTTGGACTGCGCGCGCTGCAGCCGCTCGGCGGCGCGGGTAGCGCTGCCCTCCTGAGCCACGGCGGCGAAGATTTCCAGCGCGATCAGGTCCATGTGTCGAATCCGTTTGTGAGATGATTATTAGATAAATCAATCTTAAAACAGTATGGACGCCGCAAGCATTGAAGGGCCGTCGTTTCGCCATCAGCCGCGCGCTGTGGCGCTGACCGGGCTGCTGTCCCTGGCCGTGGCCATGGGCGTGGGGCGCTTTGCCTTCACGCCGCTGCTGCCCATGATGCTGTCCGACGGCGTGATCACGCTGGCCGGTGGCAGCTGGCTGGCCACGGTCAACTACATCGGCTACCTGCTCGGAGCGCTGGCCTGCATGGCCCTGCCCTGGCTGGCCCCGGGGTGGTATGCGCGCTGGCATCCGGCGCGGCTGGCGCGCGCGGGTTTGGTGGCCACGGTGCTGCTGACGGTGGCCATGGCGCTGCCGCTGCCCGGCAGCTGGCCCCTGCTGCGCTTTGCCGCCGGGGTGGCCAGCGCCTTCGTGCTGCTCAACGTGGCCTCCTGGTGCATGGTGCGCCTGACGGTGCTGGGCCGGCCGGCGCTGGGCGCGCTGATCTTCTGCGGCCCGGGGGTGGGCATTGCGCTGACCGGCTTCATGACCAGCGCCATGGTGGCCGCGCACTGGCGCGCGGCGGCCGGCTGGGCCGCCTTCGGTGCGCTGGCGGTGCTGCTGTGCGCCCTGGTCTGGCCGGTGCTGCAGGGGCGGGCGGCGCCAGCGGGTAGCCACGCACCGGCCGCGGGAGCGGCGCGGCCGGCGGCCAGCGGCGCGGCGCGGGCGCTGCACGCCATCGCCTACGGCCTGGCGGGGCTGGGCTACATCATCACCGCCACCTTTCTGCCGGTGATCGCGCGCGGCGCGCTGCCGGTGGGCTCGCCCTGGCCCGACCTGTTCTGGCCCATCTTCGGCGTGGCCGTGGCAGCGGGCGCGGCCCTGAGTTCGCGCGCCAGCGCGGCGTGGGACCGCCGCTGGCTGCTGGTGGGCGGCTACGCGATGCAGGCCCTGGGCATCGCCGTGGGACTGTGGTGGCCCACGCCCGAGGGCTTTGCCCTGGGCAGCGTGCTGCTGGGCCTGCCGTTCACGGCCATCACCTTCTTCGGCCTGCAGGAGGCGCGCCGCCTGTGGCCGGCCTCGGCCGACAGCTTCGCCAGCCTGGTGACGGCCGCCTACGGCCTGGGCCAGATCGCCGGTCCGCCCATGGCGGCCGCGCTGGTGGCCGCGGGCGGCGAGGCGGCGGGCTTTGCGCGCGCCCTGGCAATGGCCGCGGCGGCGCTGGCGCTGGGGGCGGGGATGTATGCGCTGTCGGCCTGGCGCTGGCCCGTGCGTACCTGAGAAGCCGCCTATCCGTTGACGCGCGCGCTCCAGTCCTCGGCCTGGCCAGCCTCCAGGCGCCGGGTGAACAGCCGCTGCCACGACGGCGGCAGCGGCAGCGCCAACAGCTCGCTCAGCAGCTCGGGTGTGCACTCGCGCTCGGCGATCACCCGCAGGATGCGCGCCAGCGGCCATTGCGGGTGAGGGCGCGCCAGCAGCCGCACGACGTCACCTTCCTGCACCTGGCCGGGCTGCAGCACGCGCAGGTACCAGCCGGTGCGCAGGCTGGCTTGCAGGCGCAGGGCCATATCAGGAACGCCGAAGCGGTCGTTCAGCTTCCAGCAGGGCTGGCGGCCCTGGCTGACCTCCAGCCGCGCGCTGCCCACCTGCCACTGGTCGCCCAGGCAGACGCCGGCCTCGTCCAGGCCGTCCAGGCTGAAGTTCTCGCCGAACGCCCCGGGGCGCGAGAGCAGGTCATGCGCCTGCGCCTGCCCGGCCAGCTCCCGGCGCCAGAGTTCGTAGTGTTCCCAGGGGTAGCAATGCACCGCCTTGTGCGGCCCGCCATGCACGCGCAGATCGCCTTGCTCGTCGCCTTCCAGTCCCAGCGTGCCGACGGCCACCGGCCCGCCGCGCGGCTGCTTGTCGATGGCGCTGCAGCTGCCGGGCCGGGTATAGGGCCGGGCCGGGCCGGCGAGCACGCGGCGCAGCGTGCCCAGGGCGGGGACCTGTGGAAGGAGAAGGGACGTCATGCCAGCGATGATGCCGCGCCCTGGGCCGGCAGACGCAGCACGAAGCAGGCGCCCTGGCGTCCGTCGGGGCGGCCTTCGCAGTGCACGTTGGCGCCGTGTCGCTCCGCGATGGAGCGCACCAGCGCCAGGCCCAGGCCCACGCCGCCGCTGCGCTCGCTGGCGCCGGGCAGGCGATAAAAGGGCTCGAAGATGCGCTCGCGCTGCTCGGGCGGCACGCCGGGCCCCAGGTCGCACACACGCAGCACGTTGACTTCGCCCTGGCGCTGTAGCGACAGCGTGACCTCGCCCTGGCTGTAGCGGCGGGCGTTCTCCAGCAGGTTGCGCAGCACGCGGCGCAGCAGCCGGCCATCGCCCAGCACCTCCAGCGGACCCGTGCCATCGGTGCTCAGCTCGGCGTCCACGCGCACGCACTCCTCGGCCGCCAGGCCGAGCAGGTCCACGCTTTCGATGTGCACCCCGTCGCTGACGCCGGCGTCCAACCGGCTGGCCAGCAGGATCTCGTCCACCAGCTGGTCCAGCTCGGCGATGTTGCGCTCGATCTCGGCACGCGCGGCCGGCGGGGCGGACCCGGCCTGCAGCAGTTCCAGCCCCATGCGGATGCGCGTCAGCGGCGAGCGCAGCTCGTGCGAGGCATTGGCCAGCAGCGACTTGTGCGACTGCACCAGCGCCTGGATGCGCGCCGCGGCGGCGTTGAACTGGCGCGACAGGCGGGCCACCTCGTCGTGGCCCTGCTCGGGCACGCGCACTGACAGGTCGCCCTCACCAAAGCGCTGCACGCTGCGCTCGAGCTGCTCCAGGCGCTGCAGCAGCCGCCGGATGATGGGAAACACGCCCACGGTGACAGCAATGCCCACCAGCGCCAGCATCCACAGAAAGCTGAAGGGCGGGCGGAACCAGGAGGCCGGCCCGTGCTCGCCCGGGCGCGTGCGGGGCGGGCGCGGCGACAGCTCCATCTCGTACACGCTGCCGGCCTCGGACTCGATGCGGTAGCGCACGCCCTCGCCCGGCTCGCGCCGCTGGCGGATGCCCACGCCGTCCACCAGCGTGCGGCCCTGGGCGTCGGTGATGACGATCTCGCGCGCAGGCGGCTGCTGCTGGCTCTGTTCGGCCGCCCAGCGCCAGGCGATGCCGACGGCGAACGCGAACACCAGCACGCCGCCCACCACGGCGAGCCAGATGCGCAGGTACAGGCGGCGCGAGAAGGGGCTGATCAGGGACATTTCAGCGCAAGGGGTCCTGGCAGGGGTGCCGTCGCATCGGTCTCAGTCCTGCTGTCTGGCGAAGACGTAGCCCACGCCGCGCACGGTGAGGATGCGCCGCGGGTTCTTCGGATCGGCCTCGATGGCGGCGCGGATGCGGCCCATGTGCACGTCGATGGAGCGGTCGAACGCCTCCAGCTCGCGCCCGCGCACGGCCTCCATGATCTGTTCGCGCGTGAGCACGCGGCCGGCGCGCTCGGCCATGGTGACCAGCAGGTCGAACTGGTAGGAGGTCAGCTCCGCCGACTGCCCGGCCACGCTCACCGTGCGCGCGTCGCGGTCGATCTCCAGCTGGCCGAAGCGCATGACGTTGGCCGGCGGCGCGCTGCCGGCCTCGCGCCGGCGCAGCAGGGCGCGCACGCGCGCCAGCAGCTCGCGCGGCTCGAAGGGCTTGGGCAGGTAGTCGTCGGCGCCGATCTCCAGGCCGATGACGCGGTCCATGGGGTCGCCCTTGGCCGTGAGCATCAGCACCGGGATGCGCGCGGACGCGCCGGGCAGGGCGCGGATGCGCCGGCACACCTCCAGACCGTCGATGCCCGGTAGCATCAGGTCCAGGATGACCAGGTCGGGGGGCGGCGCGCCGCCATCGGGGCTTTGCAGGTGCGCCAGACCACTCTCGCCGTCGGCCATGTGCGCCACGCGCAGGCCCGACTGGGCCAGGTATTCGCTGACCATCTGCGCCAGGCGCAGGTCGTCCTCGATCATCAGAAGCTGCGAACTCATGCGGGCCATCCTCCGCTGCGGCTGTCTCGCCAGGGTTTCGGATACGTAAAGCCGCGGTAAACCACGGCACTATCAAATATATAGCTGCCAGCGCTTGTGCATCAAGGGCTGGAGGCCTTTTTCATGCTACGCGCCGCCAGGGCCACCAGCACCAGCACTGGCAGGCCCAGCAGCGCGGTGGACGTGAAAAAGCGGGCGTAGCCGTAGGCGTCCACGAACTGCCCGGAAAAGCCCGCCAGCCATTTGGGCAGCAGCACCATCATGGAGCTGAACAGCGCGTACTGCGTGGCCGAGTACTGCACGTTGGTCAGCCCCGACAGGTAGGCGATGAAAGCCGCCGAGGCGATGCCCCCGGCCAGGTTGTCGGCCGAGACCACGGCCACCAGCGCCCGCACGTCGTGCCCGTGGCCGGCCAGCCAGGCGAACAGCAGGTTGCTGGCCGCGCTCAAGACCGCGCCCAGCATCAGCACGCGCATGACGCCCAGGCGCATGGACAGCACGCCGCCCACGAAGGCGCCGGCCAGCGTCATGGCCACGCCGTAGACCTTGGTGACGGCGGCCACCTCGTCCTTGGTGTAGCCCATGTCCACGTAGAACGGGTTGGCCATGATGCCCATGACCACGTCGCTGATGCGGTAGGTGGCGATCAGCGCCAGGATCAGCCCCGCCTGCCAGCGGTAGCGGGTGATGAAGTCGGCGAACGGCGCCACCACGGCGCCGCGCAGCCACTCGCTGAAGTCTCGTGCGGGCGACAGCGGGCGCGGCGCGGGCTCGGGCGACAGCGCCACGGTGAGCATGCCCACCAGCATGGACGCGGCCATGGCCAGGTAGGCCACCTGCCAGGCGCCGGCCTGGTAGCCGGTGGCGCCCGCTTCCTCGGCGCGCGCGGCCAGCCACAGCACGCCCGCGCCGGCCCAGATCATGGCCAGCCGGTAGCCCGTCTGGTAGGTGGCGGCCAGGGCAGCCTGGCGCTCAAGCGCGGCCGACTCGATGCGAAAGGCGTCCAGCGCGATGTCCTGCGTGGCCGAGCCGAAGGCCACCACCAGCGCGCAGGCCACCAGCGCGCCCAGCTGCGTGCGCGGATCGACCAGCGCCATGCCGGCCAGCCCCGCCGCCACGGCCAGCTGCGCCAGCAGCAGCCAGCTGCGCCGCCGGCCCAGGCGGCGGGTGAGCAGCGGCAGCGGCAGCCGGTCCACCAGCGGCGCCCAGGCCCACTTGAAGGCATAGGCCAGCGCCACCCAGGACAGATAGCCGATGGTGGTGCGGTCGATGCCCGCCTCGCGCAGGCGAAACGACAGCGTGCCCAGCACCAGCAGCAGCGGCAGCCCGGCGGAAAAGCCCAGCGCCAGCATGCGCAGGCTGGCTGGCTCCAGGTAGACGCGCCAGGCCTGCAGCCAGGAGCGGGAGGGCGGGGCAGGGGCGTGGTGTTCGGGCATGGAGCGGGCATTATCCGCAGCCCCGCTGCCGTAGCATGATGGCCCCATGCGCCCACCCGCCGCCCCCGCCCTGCCCGTCGCTTCCGTGCGCTGCTACGACGGCGAGCACCGGGCGCATGCGCACGACGGCCACGCGCAGATCCTCTACGCCCTGCACGGGCGCATGGAGCTGGAGGTCGCCGGCCACGCCGCCTTCGTCGACACCGCCTGCGGCCTGCTGGTGCCGGCGGGCACCGAGCACGGCTATCTGGCGCGGCCCGGCACGCGCATCTACGTGATCGACGCGCCGCCCGCCGCCGGGCTGCAGCGCGTGCGCCGCTTCGCCGTGCCGCCGGCCGCGCGCAGCGCGGACACCTGCGCCGCCGAGGCCCGGCTGGCGCTGCTGCTGCAGTCGCCGCGGGTGCTGGCGCGCCGGGCCCTGGACGCGCGCGTGCTGCAGGCCGCCGTGGACGCCGCCCTGCACGAGGCCTGGCCCACGGCCCGCATGGCGCAGCTGTTCCACCTGAGCGCCGCGCGTTTTCACGCCCGCTGGCTGGAGCTGACCGGCCTGACGCCCCAGGACTGGCTGCGCGCGCGCCGGCTGGACGCCGCCGGGCGCGCCCTGGCGCGCGGCCAGCCGCTGGAGGCCACGGCCCTGCGCACCGGCTACGCCAGCGCCAGCGCCCTGGCCTACGCGCTACGGCGCGAGCGCGGCGTGGGCGCGCGGGCGCTGCGGCGCACGGGTGCAGGGGCAGATTGAGCGTTCAGCATCGAAAAGGCTCCCAGCCCTTGCTGAGCAAGCGCTGGCAGCTACTGTTTGAATAGCATCCAGCCCTCGCACCCCGCGCGTTGCTCGACATTTGCCGGCCGCGGCGGCGGCACCATCGGGGCATGGCCTCGTCATCGCTGTCGTCCTCTGCTGCCGCTGTCCTTTCCGCGTCCTCGCCCGCGCGCGCCATCGGCATGGTGCTGCTGGCTGCCATGCTGTGGGGCACCACGGGCACGGCGCAAAGCCTGGCGCCGGCCGGGCTGTCGCCCTACTGGGTGGGGGCTCTGCGCCTGGTGTTCGCCAGCGCGTTCTTCGCCGTGCTGGCCTGGCCGGGGCTGCGCGCGGGCCAAATACGGCAGCTGCACTGGCCGGCGGCGCTGGCCGGCGCCGTCTGCGTGGCCGCCTACAACCTGAGCTTTTTCGCCGGCGTGCGCTCGGCCGGCGTGGCTCTGGGAACGGCCCTGGCGATCGGCAGCGGCCCCATATGGGCCGGCCTGCTGCAGACGGTGTGGCAGCGGCGCCTGCCCCCGCCGCTGTGGTGGCTGGGCACGCTGCTGGGCGTGGCCGGCGGGGCGGCCATGGCGCTGGACGGGCGCGCCAGCGTCAGCGCGCCGCCGGCGGGGATCGCGCTGTGCCTGCTGGCCGGACTGTCCTACGCCGGCTATGCCCTGGTCAACAAGCGCCTGGTGGCGCAGGCCGGGGCGGCCACGGTCAACCTGGCCGTGTTCGGCGGCGCGGCCGTGCTGTCGCTGCCTGCGGCGCTGGCGCTGGGCGGGCCGCTGGCGGCGGCGCAGGCCGGCACCTGGGCGGTGGTGGCCTACCTGGGGCTGGTCGCCACGGGCCTGGCCTACCTGCTGTTCAGCAGCGCGCTGCGCCACATCAGCGGTGCCACGGGCGTCACGCTGGCCCTGGCCGAGCCGGTCACGGCCTTCGCCCTGGCCATCGCGGTGGTCGGCGAGCGGCCCTCGGCCATGGCGTTCGCCGGCCTGGGCGGGGTGCTGGCGGGGCTGCTGATCGTGGTGGCGGCCGAGCTGCGCGGCCCCCGGAGCTGACGGGCCGGCGCTGCAGGCGCCTGCCGACGCCCCGCTGGCGCAGCCACCTGCAACGCCGGCTGCCCGGGCGCGCATAGACTCTGCGCCACCTATGAGTACGCCCGAATCCTGCCAAAACGCTCCCCTGGTGCAGCCCTGCGGCTGCTGCCGTGTCTGGAACGCGCGCCGCGCCTTCGTGCTGGCGGGCCTGGCTGCCGTCGCGCTGCCCGCCGCCGCCCAGGTCGACGTGGGCGACGCCTCGCGCCTGCGCAGCCTGGTGCCGGCCGAGACGCTGGAGGGCTCGGCCACCCAGCAATACCACCAGCTGCTGGAGCAGGCTCGCGCCAAGCGCGCGCTAGCGCCCGAGGGCCATCCGCAGCTGGTGCGCCTGCGCACCATCGCCCAGCGCATCATTCCCCACGCCGCGCAGTGGAACCCGCGCGCGCGGGACTGGCGCTGGGAGGTCAACCTGATTGGCAGCAAGCAGATCAATGCCTTTTGCATGCCCGGCGGCAAGATCGCCTTCTATACCGGCATCCTGGAGCAGTTGAAGCTGACCGACGACGAGGTGGCCATGATCATGGGCCACGAGATGGCCCACGCCCTGCGCGAGCACGCCCGCTCGCGCATCGCCAAGAGCCAGGCCACCAGCATCGGCCTGTCGCTGGGCGCACAGTTGCTGGGCCTGGGCGACCTGGGCAACGCCGCGGCCAACCTGGGCACGCAGCTGCTGACGCTGAAGTTCAGCCGCGGCGACGAGACCGAGGCCGACCTGGTCGGCCTGGAACTGGCCGCCCGCGCCGGCTACGACCCGCAGGCCGCCGTGAGCCTGTGGCGCAAGATGGGCGAGGCCACGGGCAGCAGCGGCATCGGTTTTCTGTCCACCCACCCCACGGGGCCAGACCGCATCCGCGAGCTGGAGCAGAACGTGCCGCGCGTGCAGGGCCTGTACCGGCAGGCGCGCTCGCGCTAGCCGCTCCTACCGATCCGTCGTTTTGTCGCCCAAAAGGGCGATAGACAGCGCGGCGCATCGTCGCTAGCCTCGCGGTTTTTCCGAAGGCGAGCATGTCCAAAATCTTCCCCTACCTGGGCCTGGCGGCCCTGCTGTGGCAGGCCCCCGGGGTCGCCGGTGTCTGGAGTGCCGACGTCCCGATGGCCATGCCGCGGGGGCAGCATGCCGGGGTGCTGCTGGACGATGGCTCGGTGGCCGTCTTTGGCGGGGTCAATCGGCTCGGATTCGTTACCGGTGGCGAACGCTACGGCGGCGCGGCCTGGTCGCCGATCGCCGCCAGTGGCTTGACGGGCAACGTGACCGAGGCGGTCACCCTGGGCACCGGACAGGTGCTGGTGCGCTCTGACGGCAGTGCGCAGGCGCACTTGTTCGACCCCGTGGCCAACGCCTGGCTTCCCGGCGGCACCCAGACCGCCGTGCGCAGCCTGCCCTCGATGACGCTGCTGGCCGACGGCCGGGTGCTGGTGGCGGGCGGCTCCAGCCTGGCTTCGGCCGAGCTGTACGACCCGCAGACCGGCACGTGGACGGCGACCGGCAGCATGGCCCATGCCCGCCGGGCACATGCGGCTGTGCTGTTGCGCGATGGGCGGGTGCTGGTGGCCTCGGGGTTCAACAACGTTGTGGGCGAGGTGCCCGCGGCGGAAATCTACGATCCGGCCCCGGGAACGTGGAGCGCCGTGGCACCCCCGCTGGTGCCGCGCCACTACGCCAGCCTGAACCTGCTGCCCGACGGCCGTGCGCTGCTCGCGGGAGGATGGACGGGCCCGGGCGCCACGACGCATGCCGAACTCTACGATCCCGCGGCCAATACCTGGACCGCGACAGGGCCGATGAACTTTCCCCGCAACGGCGCCATGGGCACGCCGCTCGCCCATGCCACGGTGCTGCCGTCCGGCCTGGTGCTGATGGTGGGCGGCTCCGATACCGCGAGAGCTGCCCAGCCCGATGCGGAACTCTATGACCGCACGACGGGCACGTGGACCATCGACGGATCGATGGGCGTGGGACGGGAGAACGGCTCGGCCCACCTGCTGCCCGATGGCGACGTGCTGCTGACGGGGGGCTTCGCCCAGCAACCCGCCACGACCTTCTACGCATCGGTGGAGCGCTATACGCCCGACGTCCCCGCGGGGCCTGCGCCAGTGGTGAACGCCGTGCCCCTGCTGCAGCGGCACGGCGCGGCGCTAACCCTGACGGGCGCAGGGTTCACGGGCGCCCTGGGCGCCAGCACGCCGCAGCTCCATTTGCAGCGCGTGGGCAATGGCGCCATCACCCTCTGGGGCCCGGCCAGCCATACGGATGCCAGTTTCACCTCGCCGCCGCTGGGCGCCCTGCCGGCGGGGCTCTACATGGCGCGGGTGGTGGTCGACGGCGTTCCGTCCGCGGCGGCGTTGGTCCGGTTCACCGATCCGGCAGGCACGCCGGGCGGTACGGCGGGCAATGGCCAGGTCACCGTGAGCTGGACATCCCCCGCCTACACCGGCGGCAACCCGCCGGAGGGCTATGCGGCCACCGCCAGCCCCGGCGGCGCGGGCTGCACGGCCGTGGCGCCCGCCACCACCTGCACGGTCACGGGGCTGACGAACGGCACGCCGTATACGTTCACGGTGCGGGCGCTGCATCCCAACGGCGAGGGGCCGGTGTCGCAGGTTTCCGCGCCGGTCACGCCGACGGCGGCAGGGCCCGGCCCCGTGCCCCGGCCTGTGCCCGTGCCGGGGCTGTCTCCGGCCGCGGTGGCGCTGACGGCGCTGGCTGCTGCGGCGCTGGCCGCCAGGGCGCGGCGGGCGGCAAGGCCCAGCACTCGCTCCCAGTTTTAGCAGCCAAATTGGCCTCTAGCGCTTGTGCAGCAAGCGCTGGCAGCTATTTTTCTAATAGCGCAGGATCAGGTGCCACCCACGAAGGGATTGCTGCGCCGCTCCTGCCCGAAGCTGCTCTCCGGTCCGTGGCCGGGGATGAACACCGTGGCGTCGCCCATGGGCCACAGGCGCTGGGTGATGCTGTCGATCAGCTGCTGGTGGTTGCCCTGCGGGAAGTCAGTGCGGCCGATGCTGCCGGCGAACAGCACGTCGCCGACGAAGCAGCGCTCGATCTGCGGCGCGTGGAACACCACGTGGCCGGGCGTGTGGCCGGGGCAGTGGCGCACGGTCAAGGTCTCCTGTCCGATGCTCACCGTATCGCCGTCATGCAGCCAGCGCGTGGGCACGAAGGCCTGCGCCGGCGGAAATCCGAACATGGCGCTTTGCTGCGGCAGGCCGTCGATCCAGAACTGATCGCCCTCGTGCGGGCCAACGATGGGCAGCTGCAAGCGCTCGGCCAATTCGCCCGCGCCGCCGGCGTGGTCGATGTGGGCGTGCGTCAGCCAGATGGCTTTCAGCTGCAAGCCCAGGCCCTGCACGGCGGCCAGCAGCCGGCCCAGGTCTCCGCCGGGGTCGATGACGGCGGCGTCCATGGTCTGGTCGCACCAGACGAGCGAGCAGTTTTGCTGGAAGGGCGTGACGGGGATGGTCTGGTAATGCAGCATGTCAGAGCGTGAGGTCGTAGCCGATGGTGATGGGCGCGTGGTCGCTGAACTTCTCGGCCTTGTAGATGTGCTCGGTGCGCGCCAGGGCGGCCAGGGCCGGCGTGGCCAGGTGGTAGTCCAGGCGCCAGCCCACGTTGTTGGCGTAGGCCTGGCCGCGGTTGCTCCACCAGGTGTAGCACTCGTCGGTGGTATCGGGCTTGAGCCGGCGGTACACGTCCACCAGGCCGCCGCCGGCGTCCTCCGTGTGCAACAACTTTGTCATCCAGGCGCGCTCCTCGGGCAGGAAGCCGCTGTTTTTCTGGTTGCTGCGCCAGTTCTTCAGGTCGGCCTGGCTGTGGGCGATGTTGATGTCGCCGCACAGGATGAACTCGCGCTCGGCCTTCAGGCTCATCAGGTGGGGGTGGAAGTTGGCCAGGAAGCGGTACTTGGCCAACTGGCGCTCCTCGCCCGAGGAGCCGCTGGGAAAGTAGGCGCTGATGAGGGACAGGCGGCGCGCGGGCGTGTCAAAGCGCAGTTCCACGTAGCGGCCCTCGGGATCGAACTCGTTGCAGCCGTAGCCCACGCGCACGTCGCTGGGCTCGTGCCGGGTGTAGATGCCCACGCCCGAGTAGCCCTTCTTGGCGGCGAAGTGAAAATGCCCTTTCAGCCCGGCCAGCTCCTCGAAGCGGCCGGCCATGTCCGGCGCCTGGGCCTTGAGTTCCTGCACGCAAATACAATCCGGCGCCTGCCGGGCGATCCAGGCCTCCACCCCTTTGGACGTGGCCGAGCGGATGCCGTTGAGATTGAGGCTGGTGATTTTGAACAAGGAAGAGGCATCCATGGTGAACGCGAGTCAGGGAGAAGGGCAGGCGCAGCTGGCACAGGATTTCGTGCGCTTTGCGGTCGAGGCCGGCGTGCTGCGCTTTGGCGAATTCAAGACCAAGGCGGGGCGCATGAGCCCCTATTTCTTCAACGCCGGACTGTTCGACGACGGTGCCAAGCTGGGCCGGCTGGCGCAATTCTATGCACAGGCCCTGCTGGCCAGCGGCATCGGGTTCGACATGGTCTTCGGCCCCGCCTACAAGGGCATCCCCCTGGCCGCCACGGTGGCCGTGGAGCTGGCGCGGCTGGGCCGCAACGTGCCGTTTGCCTACAACCGCAAGGAGGCCAAGGACCACGGCGAGGGCGGCACGCTGGTGGGCGCGCCCCTGGCCGGACGGGTGCTCATCATCGACGACGTGATGAGTGCCGGCACGGCGGCGCGCGAGTCCATCGCCCTGATCCGCGCCGCCGGCGCCACGCCGCACGCCATGGCCATCGCCCTGGACCGGCAGGAGATGGCCACCGAAGGCGGGCAGGACGTGCCGCACAGCGCCGTGCAGTACGTGCGCGGCACCCTGGGGCTGCAGGTGTGCACTATCGCCAAGCTGGCAGACTTATTGCAATATCTATCGGCCAGCGGCGCCGACGCGCAGATGCGCGAGCACCACGCGCGCGTGCTGGCCTATCGCCAGCGCTACGGCGTGGTCGACTGATGGCAATGACGTAACGACCGGCCCGTGCGGGCCACAGCAGCGGGAGCAGGATTGTTGAAGCACAGCGCACGACGATTTCAGGGATTCGGGCATGCCCTGGCCACCGCCGGCCTGTTGCTGCTGGCGGCCGCACCGACCGGCGCGCAGGAGCGCAAGGGCCCGCAGGAGGTGTACACCTGCATCGACAAAAATGGCCGGCGCCTGACGGCCGACCGCCCCATTGCCGAGTGCATCGACCGCGAGCAGCGCGTGCTGGACCTCACCGGCACCGAGCGCCGCCGCGTCGGCCCCACCCTGACCGAGCACGAGCGCGCGGCGCTGGAGGAGCAGCGCAAGAAGGCGGCGCAGGAGCGCATCCGCATCGCCGAGGAGCGCCGGCGCGAGCGCGTGCTGCTGGCGCGCTACCCGGACGAGGCGGCGCACCAGGTCGAGCGTGTGCGCGCCCTGGAGCTGGTGGACGAGGTCATCGCGGTGGCGCACAAGCGCATCGGCGAGCTGAGCGTGCGGCGCAAGCAGCTGGGCGTGGAGCTGCAGTTCTACCAGGGCGACCTGGCCAAGGCGCCGCCGAAGCTGCAGCGCCAGTTCGCCGAGAACGACGAGGAGGTGAGCGAGCAGCAGCGCTTCATCGCCACCCAGGAGCAGGAAAAGCGCCGCATCGACCAGCGCTTCGACGCCGAGCTGGCACAGCTGCGCCAGCTGTGGGCCGCGCAGCGCGCCGCTGCCGAGCAGTGGGCCCAGCCGCCGGGGGCGAGCAGCGTCCGGTAAGCCCGCCGCGCCCATGAAAAAAGCAGCCGCGGGCTGCTTTTTCGTGTCCGTTCGCTATGTTTTTAATAGCTGCTGGCGCTTGCTGGATAAGGTTTTGAGCCGATTTTGACTCAAATTTCTCAATCCAGCCGGCTTTTGAGCAGGGCGTTGACCTGTTGCGGGTTGGCCTTGCCCTTGGAGGCCTTCATGACCTGGCCGACCAGGGCGTTGAAGGCCTTGTCCTTGCCGGCGCGGTACTGCTCCACGTTGCCCGGGTTGGCGGCGATGACCTCGTCGACGATGGCCTCCAGCGCGCCCGTGTCGTTCATCTGCTTGAGGCCCTTGGCCTCGATCAGCGCGTCCACCTCCTGGCCTTCACCGGCCCACAAGGCATCGAAGACCTGGCGCGCGGCGTTGTTGCTGATGGTGCCGTCGTGGATGCGCGCGATCAGCGCGGCCAGCTGGGCGCTGCTGACCTTGGCCTGCTCGATGCCGATCTCCTCGGCATTGAGCCGGCGCGAGATCTCGCCCATGACCCAGTTGCTGGCCAGCTTGGGCTGGCCGCTGCCCCGTGCCGCCTCTTCGAAGTAGGCGGCCATCGCCTGGCTTTGCGTGAGCGTGGTGGCGTCGTACTCGGGCAGGCCGTGCTGCTGCACGAAGCGCGCGGCCATGGCGCGCGGCAGCTCGGGCATGCTGGCGCGCACCTGCTCGATCCACTCGGGCTGCACCACCAGCGGGGGCAGGTCCGGGTCGGGGAAGTAGCGGTAGTCGGCCGCGTCCTCCTTGGTGCGCATGGCGCGGGTCTCGCCGGTGTCGGGGTCGAACAGCACCGTCGCCTGCTGGATGGCGTGGCCGTCCTCGATCTGCTCGATCTGCCAGCGGATCTCGTAGTCGATGGCCTGCTGCATGTAGCGGAACGAGTTCAGGTTCTTGATCTCGCGGCGTGTGCCCAGAGGTGCCCCGGGCTTGCGCACCGAGACGTTGGCGTCGCAGCGGAACGACCCTTCCTGCATGTTGCCGTCGCAGATGCCGATCCAGGTCACCAGCTTGTGCAGCTCGCGGGCATAGGCCACGGCCTCCTCGGTGGAGCGCATGTCCGGCTCGGTCACGATCTCCAGCAGGGCCGTGCCGGCGCGGTTCAGGTCGATGCCGCTCATGCCGATGAAGTCCTCGTGCAGCGACTTGCCGGCATCTTCCTCCAGGTGGGCGCGCACCAGGCGCACGGTTTTCTTCTCCTGGCCCAGCAGGAAGGACACCTCGCCGCCCTGCACCACGGGAATCTCGAACTGGCTGATCTGGTAGCCCTTGGGCAGGTCGGGGTAGAAATAATTCTTGCGCGCGAAGATGCTCTCGGGTGCGATGTGCGAACCCAGCGCCAGGCCCAGGCGGATGGCGCACTCCACGGCCTTTTTGTTCATCACCGGCAGCGTGCCGGGCAGGGCCAGGTCCACGGCGCTGGCCTGAGTGTTGGGCTCGGCACCGAAGGCGGTGCTGGCGCGGCTGAAGATCTTGCTGGCAGTGGCCAGCTGGGCGTGGGTCTCGAAGCCGATCACGACCTCGTAGCCCTGGATGAGTGGTGCGGACATGGCGGGTGAAGCGTCTGGGGTCGGGGCAGCGTCAGGCAAGGGCCGGGCGGCGCTGGTGGAAGTCGGTGGCCTGCTGCAGGCGGTGCGCCAGGTTGAGCAGGCGCGCCTCGCCGAAGTGGTTGCCGATCAGCTGCAGGCCCACGGGCATGCCGCCTTCGCCAAAGCCGGCCGGCACGCTCATGGCCGGCAGGCCGGCCAGCGACGCGGGCAGGGTGTAGATGTCGGCGAGGTAGGTGGCCAGCGGGTCGCTCTTGCCGCCGATGGTCCAGGCCACGCTGGGCGCCACCGGGCCGGCGATCACGTCGCACTGGGTGAAGGCCTGCTGCAGGTCGTCGGCAATCATGCGGCGCAGGCGCTGGGCCTGCAGGTAATACGCGTCGTAGTAGCCCTCGGACAGGACGTAGGTGCCGATCATGATGCGTCGCTTGACCTCCTCGCCGAAAGCCTCGGAGCGCGACTTCTTGTACATGTCCATCAGGTCGGTGTACTGCGCGGCGCGGTGGCCGTAGCGCACGCCGTCGAAGCGCGACAGGTTGGAGCTGGCCTCGGCCGGACTGAGGATGTAGTAGACGGGCACGGCCAGGTCGGTGCGCGGCAGGGAGATGTCCACCAGCTTGGCGCCCAGCTTCTCGTACTCCCGGAGTGCCGCCTGCACGGCGGTGCGCACGTCATCCTGCAGGCCTTCGCCGAAGAACTCGCGCGGCACGCCGATGCGCAGGCCTTCGATGCGGCCGTCCAGCTGGCGGCTGAAATCCTCGGGCGGCATGTCCAGGCTGGTGGAGTCGCGCAGCACATCCGGGCCGCACAGCTGGCTCAGCAGCAGGGCGCAGTCCTCGGCGCTGCGGGCCACCACGCCGGCCTGGTCCAGGCTGGAGGCGAAGGCGATCATGCCGTAGCGGCTGGCGCGGCCATAGGTGGGCTTGATGCCGGTGGTGCCGCAGAACGCGGCCGGCTGGCGGATGGAACCGCCGGTGTCGCTGGCGGTGGCGCCGGGCACCAGGCCCGCGGCCACGGCGGTCGCGCTGCCGCCCGAGGAGCCGCCGGGCACGCGCGCCGTGTCCCAGGGGTTGCGCACCGGCTGGGGTTCGCTCAGGCCCACGGCGGGGACGGCCACGTTCTCGTTGCTGCCGCCCATGGCGAACTCGTCACAGCTGAGCTTGCCCAGGCTGACGCAGCCGGCCGCGGCCAGGTTGGCGACGATGGTGGCGTCAAACGGCGAGCGGTAGCCGGCCAGCATGCGGCTGGAGGCGGTGCTGGGAAAGTCCCGCGTGACGAACACGTCCTTGTGCGCGATGGGTACGCCCGCCAGCGGGCCGGCACGACCGGCGGCCAGGGCCTCGTCCTGAGCGCGGGCCTGGGCCAGCGCCACGTCCTCGTCCAGCGCCAGGAAGGCGCCCAGCGCCTGTTGCTGGCGCGCGCGCTGCACGAAATGCCGGGCTGCCTCCACGGCGCTGACCTGGCGGGCCTGCAGGCGCGCGGCCAGGCCGGCCACGCCGAGGTCGTGCAGTTCGGTGTTGTTACTGCTGCTCATGCGGCGCTCCTTTTATTCGATCACCCGGGGCACCAGGAACAGGCCGCGCTCCACGGCCGGAGCGCCCGCCTGATAGTCCTCGCGCCGGTTGGGCTCGCTGGCCACGTCATCCTGCAGGCGCAGGGCCACGGGTTGCACGGCGGCCAACGGGTGCGACAGGGGAGCCACGCCGGTGGTATCCACAGCCTGCATCTTCTCGACGATGGCGAAGAAGTCGTTGATGGTGGTGAGCATGCGCTCACCCTCGGCGGGATCGAGTTCCAGCCTTGCCAGATGGGCGATGCGGCCGATGTCCTGGGGAGTCAGTGCCATAGCGGGATGGGGCCCGGAAACCGGATGTAACGATGACAATCCAGGGTCCTGCCGGAGAGAGTTATTCACAGGGGATGCGTTATTATCCCGCCTTTGCCGCAACGCCCAGTCCTGCCCAGCAGCCAGACTGTGCGAAAAAAGCGCCGCCCTCCACAGACCCCCTTAAGAACTTACGGCGACGGCAGGCCGACGCGCATGCCGTGCCGCATGAGGATTCCCGCATGTTCGGATCATTGCGTCGGTACTTCTCCACCGACCTGGCCATCGACCTTGGCACCGCCAACACCCTGATCTTCGCCCGCGACAAGGGCATCGTGCTGGACGAGCCCTCGGTCGTCGCCATCCGCCACGAGGGTGGCCCGCACGGCAAGAAGGTCATCCAGGCCGTGGGATCCGAGGCCAAGGCCATGCTGGGCAAGGTGCCCGGCAACATCGAGGCCATCCGCCCGATGAAGGACGGCGTGATCGCCGACTTCGTGATCACCGAGCAGATGATCAAGCAGTTCATCAAGATGGTGCACCCGCGCTCGGTGCTGACCCCCAGCCCGCGCATCATCATCTGCGTGCCCTGCGGCTCCACCCAGGTCGAGCGCCGCGCCATCAAGGACGCGGCCGAGGCGGCCGGCGCCACCGCCGTCTACCTGATCGAAGAACCCATGGCCGCCGGCATCGGCGCCGGCCTGCCGGTGTCCGAGGCCTCGGGCTCCATGGTGGTGGACATCGGCGGCGGCACCACCGAGGTCGGCGTGATCAGCCTAGGCGGCATGGTCTACAAGGGCAGCGTGCGCGTGGGCGGCGACAAGTTCGACGAGTCCATCATCAACTACATCCGCCGCAACTACGGCATGCTCATTGGCGAGCCCACGGCGGAGCTGATCAAGAAGCACATCGGCTCGGCCTTCCCCGGCTCCGAGGTCAAGGAGATGGAGGTCAAGGGCCGCAACCTCTCCGAGGGTGTGCCGCGCAGCTTCACCATCTCCTCCAACGAGGTGCTCGAAGCCCTGACCGAGCCGCTGAACCAGATCGTCTCGGCCGTGAAGAACGCGCTGGAGCAGACCCCGCCCGAACTCGGCGCCGACATTGCCGAGCGCGGCATGATGCTGACCGGCGGCGGCGCGCTGCTGCGTGACCTGGACCGCCTGCTTTCCGAGGAAACCGGCCTGCCCGTGCACGTGGCCGAGGAGCCGCTGACCTGCGTGGTGCGCGGCTGCGGCATGGCCCTGGAGCGCATGGAGCGCCAGGGAAGCATCTTCACCAGCGACTGACCCGCCCCACGGGCGCCCGCATGCACGCCTTGCCCCGTTTGACGCATGCCCCCCGGCACACTTGAGCGCAGCGCGCCGTCGTTCTTCCGCCACGGCCCGTCGCCGCGCGCGCGGCTGCTGCTGTACGGCGCGCTGGCGCTGTTCCTGATGGTGGCGGACGCGCGCTTTCGCGTGACCGAACCGCTGCGCACCGCCGTGGCCACGCTGCTGTACCCGCTGCAGTGGGTGGCGCAGCAACCGGTGCAGCTGGCGACCAGCGGCGCCGGCTACCTGCAGTCGCTGCAGACCACGCAGCGCAGCCTGGACGAGGCGCAGCGGAGCATGGCCGAGATGGCCCTGCGCGCCGGCCAGACCGAGCAGCTGCTGCGCGAGAACACCCAGTTGCGCGAGCTGCTGGCGCTGCGCGAGCGCCTGACCACCCCGGCGCATGCGGCGCAGGTGCTCTACGACACGGCCGACCCCTACACCCGCCGCGTCATCGTCGATCAGGGCCAGCTGGCCGGCGTGGAGCCGGGCTCGCCCGTGATGGACGCTTACGGCGTGCTCGGCCAGGTCACACGCGTGTACCCCATGCTCAGCGAGGTCACGCTGCTCATTGACCGCGAGCAGACCATCCCCGTGCTGAACGTGCGCACCGGCGCGCGCAGCGTGACCTACGGCGACCCCCTGGCCGCGCACGGCGGCGGGGTGGAGCTGCGCTTCACGCCCGGCAATGCCGACGTGCAGGAGGGTGACCTGCTCACCACCAGCGGCATCGACGGCGTGTATCCGCCGGGCCTGCCGGTGGCGCGCGTGGTGCGGGTGGAGCGGCGTGCCGACTCCACCTTCGCGCGCATCTACTGCGAGCCGCTGGCCCAGGTGCAGGGCGCGCGGCACGTGATGCTGCTGCAGCCGGTCAAGGCCGAGCTGCCGGCGCGGCCCGAACCTGATGCCGCCGCCACCAAGAAGCGCGGAGGCCGCAAATGATCATGCCCCGCGGCCAGCCGCTGCTGCTGCCGGTGCGGCCCACCTTCATCGCCTTCAGCCTGGTGGTGGCGCTGGTGCTGGACATGCTGCCGCTGGGGCGCGTGGCCTGGACGCCCGACTGGGTGCTGCTGCTGCTGGTGTTCTGGGCCATGCACCAGCCCACGCGCGTGGGCATGGGCGTGGCCTTCGCCCTGGGCCTGGTGCTGGACGTGTACCAGTCGGCCCTGCTGGGCCAGCACGCGCTGGTCTACACGCTGGCCGTGTTCGGCGCGCAGGCGGCAGCGCGCCGGGTACTGTGGTTCGGCTCGCTGCCGCAGGCGATGCAACTGGCGCCGCTGTTCCTGGCCGCACACGTGCTGGAGGTGGCGCTGCGCATGGCCGGCGGCGGCCTGCCTCCGGGCTGGCCGGTGCTGCTGGCACCGCTGCTGGAGACACTCCTGTGGCCGCTGGCCAGCTGGATCCTGCTGGCGCCGCAGCGCCGTCCGCCCGACCAGGACAAGAGCCGACCGCTGTGAGCCTGGCTGTGACGGTGACGATGCCATGACGGAACTGCGCAACGCCCAGGCCGACGCGGGGCGCTTTCGCCTGCGCGTGGTGGTGGTGGCCCTGGTGGTGCTGCTGTGCTTTGGCCTGATCGCCGCGCGCCTGTACGTGCTGCAGGTGGTGCGCCACGAGGGCCTGGCCGAGCAGGCCGAGAGCAACCGCACGGCGGTGGTGCCCATCGTGCCCAACCGCGGCCTGATCATGGACCGCAACGGCGTGGTGCTGGCCACCAACTACTCCGCCTACACGCTGGAGATCACGCCGTCGCGCGCCATGGACCTGGAGGCCACCATCGACCAGCTGGCCGAGATCGTGGACATCCAGCCGCGCGACCGGCGCCGTTTCAAGCGGCTGATGGACGAGTCGCGCAACTTCGAGTCGCTGCCCATCCGCACGCGCCTGTCCGACGAGGAGGTGGCGCGCTTTGCCGCCCAGCGCTGGCGCTTTCCCGGTGTGGAGATCAAGGCGCGGCTGTTTCGCACCTACCCGTTTGGCGAGGTGGCCAGCCACGCCATCGGCTACATCGGGCGCATCAACCAGCGCGAAAAGGAGCGCATCGAGGACGCGGGCGACGCCGCCAACTACCGCGGCACGGACTACATCGGCAAGCTGGGGGTGGAGCAGAGCTTCGAGTCTACGCTGCATGGGCAGACTGGCGTGGAGCTGCTGGAGACCTCCGCCGGCGGCCACGCCGTGCGTCGGCTGGAGAGCCACCCCGCCACACCGGGCAACACCGTCATGCTGTCGCTGGACATCCGCCTGCAAAAGATGGTCGAGGACCTGTTCGGCGAGCGCCGCGGCGCGCTGGTGGCGCTGGACCCGAGGAACGGCGAGGTGCTGGCGCTGGTCTCCAAGCCCACGTTCGATCCCAACCTGTTCGTGGAGGGCATCGACCAGGAAAACTGGCAGGCGCTGAACGAATCCATCAACAAGCCGCTGCTCAACCGCGCGCTGCGCGGCACGTACCCGCCCGGCTCGACCTACAAGCCCTTCATGGCGCTGGCGGCGCTGGAGCTGGGCAAGCGCCAGGCCGCCCAGGTCTTCAGCGACCCGGGCTACTTCAACTACGGCGGGCGCACCTTCCGCAGCCACGAGGGCGGCCTGGGCGGCGTGGACATGCACCGCGCCATCCAGTTCTCCAGCAACACCTACTTCTATTCGCTGGCCGTGGAAATGGGCGTGGACAGCATCCACGACTTCATGAAGCCGCTGGGCTTCGGCCAGATCACCGGCATCGACCTAGGCGGCGAGGTGCGCGGCGTGCTGCCCAGCCAGGAGTGGAAGAGAAACGCCTACAAGCGCCCCGAGGCCAAGCGCTGGTACTCGGGCGAGACCGTGTCGCTGGGCATCGGCCAGGGCTACAACAACTTCACCATGCTGCAGCTGGCCGTGGCCGAGGCCACGCTGGCCAATGGCGGCACGCGCCACCGGCCGCACCTGATCAAGGCGGTGAAGGACCAGGTCACGGGCGCCATCACCGAGGTCGAGCAGCCGCCGGGTGAGAACCTGGGCTACAAACCGCGCAACGTCGAGATCATCCGCAACGCCCTGAAGGCCGTGAACGAGAGCGGCACTGGCCGGCGCGTGTTCGCCGGCGCACCGTACACCTCGGCCGGCAAGACCGGCACGGCGCAGGCCGTGGGCTGGGCGCAGAACACCCGCTACAACGCCAAGCTGCTGGCCGAGCACCAGCGCGACCATTCGCTGTTCGCCGCCTTCGCGCCCGTGGAGGACCCGCAGGTGGCCGTGGCCATCATCGTGGAGAACGCCGGCTTCGGCGCCGCCGCCGCCGCGCCCATCGTGCGGCGCGTGTTCGACTACTGGCTGGCCGGGCAGTACCCGAGCGAGGAGGACATCGCCGCCGTCGCCAAGGGTGGGGGCGGCCCGCCCGCCGGCACGCCGCGGCGCGCGGCGGACGTGCCGCTGCCCCTGGCGGTCACGCCGTGAGGGCGCGGCGCGTCAGGCCGGCGCGGCGCCGGCGCGCGGTGGCTGCAACTGGCTGACGATGAGCGCGGCGACGATCAGCGCCGCCCCCGCCAGGCCGGCGAGGCCCAGCGTCTCGCCGATCAGCACCCACGCCGTGGCGGCGGCGAACACCGGCTCCAGCCCGAAGACGATGGCGCTGCGCATGGCGTCCACGCGCTGCTGGCCCCAGGCCTGCAGGGTGACCACCAGCACGCTGGCCACCACGCCCAGGTAGACCAGCGCGGCCAGCGCATCCGCCGGCAGCGTGGCCAGGGCCTGCAGCGTGCTGTCCGCGCCGCCGTGGCGCAGCAGCACCAGGGCGCTGGCGGCGGCGCACATCAGCAGCGCCTGCACGGCTGCCAGGCGCGTGGCGCGCAGCGGCCGCGCGGCAGTGCGGCGGGCGCATTCCTCCAGCACCAGGATGTAGACGGCGTAGAACAGCGTGCTGGCCAGGGTCAGCGAGTCGCCCAGGTTCCAGGGCTCGTCCTCATGGAACATCAGCACCATGCCGGCCAGCGCCATGGCGCAGGCGCCCCACAGCGCCAGCCCGTAGCGCCGCCCCAGCACGGCCATGGCCAGCAGCGGCACCACCAGCACGTTCAGCCCGGTGACGAAGGCGTTGCGGTTGCTGCTGGTGCGCGCCAGCCCCTCGATCTGCAGCCAGAAGGCGGCGAACAGCAGCGTGCCCAGCAACAGGCCCCAGCGCCGCTCGTCCGCCCGCAGGCCGCGCCAGGCGGGGGCCAGCACCAGCAGGGCGATGGCAAAGCGGGCCCAGATGATCTGCAGCGCATCGAGATGAGCGGACAGCAGCTTCATCGCGGGAAAGGTGGTGCCCCAGACGGCCACCACGAGGAGCAGCGCGGCCAGGCCCTGGCGTTCATGGCGCATGGCGTGACTTGGTTGTGTTGACTATCAAAAAAGGAGCTGCTTGCGCTTGGTAGGTGCGGCTTTCAAAGGGTTTTGAAGCCCGAAGCAGCGTCAGTCAAGCGGGAGCAGCTATGGTTTGAGGAGCTGCAGCGCCTGTGGCGGCGCCGGCGCACCTCAGGCGCTCATGCGCCGCAGGAAGGAGCGGATGCGCTCGCTGGCCGGGTGGGCGAAGAACTCCGCCGGCGGCGCGTCGTGGGCGATGCAGCCCTGGTCGAAGAACATCACGCGGTCCGCCACCTCTCGGGCAAAGCCCATCTCGTGCGTCACCACGATCATGGTCATGCCGCCGCGCGCCAGCTCGCGCATCACGTCCAGCACCTCCTGCACCATCTCCGGGTCGAGGGCGCTGGTGGGCTCGTCGAACAGCATGACCTTCGGCTGCATGGCCAGCGCCCGGGCGATCGCCACGCGCTGCTGCTGTCCGCCCGACAGCTGCCAGGGGTACTTGTGCGCGTGGTCCTGCATGCCCACGCGCTTCAAAAGCTGCATGGCCTGCTCATTGGCCTGGCTGCGCGCCGTGCGGTGGATGCGCCGCGGCGCCAGCGTCAGGTTGTCCAGCACCGTGAGGTGGCCGAACAGGTTGAACTGCTGGAACACCATGCCCACCTCGCAGCGCTGCTGCTGCAGCGTGCGCGGCTCGTCGGTGACCTCCACGCCACCGATGGTGATGCTGCCGCTGTCGTGCGGCTCCAGGCGGTTGATGGCGCGCAGCAGCGTGCTCTTGCCCGAGCCCGAGGCACCGATGATGGTCGTCACCTGCCCGGTGTAGAACTGCGTGGACACGCCCTTCAGCACCTCATGGCTGCCGAAGGCCTTGCGCACGTCCTTGCAGACGATGTACGGAGTTGCGGAATTCTCAGTCATGGCAGGCATAGCCAACCCAATGGTTGATACAGGCGCGCGCCAGGCCAGCAGGCGCCGTGGATCCGGCTTCGCCGGTCCAGTGGCGCCGTCCCCCTTCCCAGCGTGCGAAGCACGCGCCAGAGAAGGGGGAAGCCGCGCAGCGGCTCAGGGGGTTGTTCACTTGACTCGGCCTTCCACGTCGAAGCGGTGCTCGATGCCGTGCGTGACCTGGGTGACCAGAGTAGTCAATATCAGGTAGGTGATGGCCACCGTGGTCAGCGTGGCCACGGGCTGGAAGGTGGCCGACTGGATGCGGTTGCCCACGTTGGTCAGCTCCACCACGCCGATGGCGTAGGCCAGCGACGAGTCCTTCAGCAGCGCCACGAAGTTGCTCACCAGCGGCGGCAGTGCGATCTTGAAGGCCTGCGGGAAGACCACGTCCAAAAACACATGCGTGCGCGGCAGGCCCAGCGCGCGCGCAGCTTCGGTCTGCCCGCGCGGCACGGCCAGCAGGCCGGCGCGGATGGCCTCGGCGTTGTAGGCGCCCACGTTCAGCCCCAGGGCCACGCAGGCGGCGGCGAAGTCGGGCAGGTTCAGCCACGGCACCAGCACCGGCAGCGCGAAGTACACGAACAAAATCTGCACCAGCAGCGGCGTGCCGCGGATGGCCCAGATGTACAGGCTGGCGATCCAGCGCAGCCAGGCCAGGCGGGAGGTGCGCGCCAGCGCCGCCGCCGTGCCCAGGATCAGGCCGGCGACGCCGGCCACCAGGGTCAGCTCCAGCGTAGTGATGGCGCCTTCGGCGAACAGCGCGGCGTTGGAGCCGATGGGCTCGGGGAAGAAAGACAGCAGCCAGCCGAGCAGCGACAGGACCAGCGCCATCAGCACCAGCGCCGCCACCAGCGTCGCGTTGCTGCGCTGGGATCGGCTCCAGCGCGAGGGCCAAAGAGCGACAAGCATTGTGGGATCAGCAAAATGCACGCGCCGGGCGCGAGGGGCCCGGCGCGTGCCAAAAGGGTCGAAAAAGGCTTACTTGCAGGTCACGTCTTCCTGGAAGTACTTCTGCGAGATCTTGCCCACGGTGCCGTCGGCGACCACTTCCTTGAAGGCCTTGTTCCAGGCATCGGCCAGCGACTGGTTGCCCTTGGCCACGGCCGCGGCGATCTTCTCGACGAACAGCATGTCGCCGGTCTTGAAGCCGGCCTTGGGAGCCTTGGCCAGCATTTCCTTGGCCACGAAGCGGTCGGTCACCCAGGCGTCCACGCGCTTGGAGGCCAGGGCGCTGCGCGCGGCCTCGTCGGTGGGGAAGTTCTTCACCTCCTTCACGCCGGGCACTTCCTTGACGTGCTGCAGGTAGGAGGTGCCGGTCTGCACCGCCACCGTCTTGCCGGCCAGGTCGGCTGCGGTGCGGATCTCGGGCTTCAGGGACACGATGATGCCGCCCGAGCAGTAGTGCGGATCGGTGAAGGTGGCGGCCTTGGCGCGCTCCTCGGTGATGCCGTGCGAGGCGATGACCAGGTCCCAGCGGTCCTGCGCCAGGCCGGTCAGCAGGGCGTCGAAGCCGACGGTCTTCCACTCGTACTTGAGGCCCATCTTCTTGACCACGGCCTCGGCGACCTCGATCTCGTAGCCGGTCAGCTGCTTGCCCTTGAAGAAGTTGAAGGGCGCGTACTGGCCTTCGGAGCCGAGGACGATGGTGCCGCTCTTCTCGATCTCGGCCAGCGGGCGTGCCTGCACGGCGGCAGAGGCGCACAGCGCGATCGCGGCAGCGGCGGCCAGGGTCTTGAGCATCTTCATGGGTGTTCCTGCAAGGGGTGGTTCAGGTGCAAAAAAAGTCCGGCGTTGCGGATCACAAGCCGGACACGGTAGGCGCCCGTGCCGATGAAACCCGGCTCAAACAAGGGGGCTGGCGTGACGGGGCAGGGCATTATAGGGACGCGCTTTTGCCTCGCTGCATTGCCGCAAACCCGTGCATCGGCGCGGTTTTTGGCAGAAAAAGCACAACCGTGCGGATTTTCGCGGCTCAGCGCGGGCGCATCAGGGTGGATTTGCCGAACAGGCTCTCCAGCAGGTCCACCGCCAGCTCGGCCGTCTGGTTGCGCACGTCCAGTGCCGGGTTCAGTTCCACCAAATCGGCAGAGGCCAGCTGCCCGCAGTCAGCCAGCATCTCCATGCACAGCTGCGTCTCACGGTAGGTCAGGCCGCCGCGCACGTCGGTGCCCACACCGGGGGCGACGGACGGGTCCATGGCGTCCATGTCGAAGCTCACGTGCAGGTGCGTGTCCCGGTCCACGCCGGCCAGCGCTGCCTGCATCACGGCGCGCATGCCCAGCTCGTCGATGGTGCGCATGTCGAAGACCTCGATGCCGTGCTCGGCGACGAAGCGCTTTTCCACCGCGTCCACGCTGCGCACGCCCACCAGCGTGATCTCGCCGGACCTCAGGGCCGTGCCCCCGGCCAGCTGCGACAGCGCGCGCGGGCCGTGCCCCAGCAGGCAGGCTACGGGCATGCCGTGGATGTTGCCGCTGGGCGAGGTCTCGGGCGTGTTGGCGTCGGCGTGCGCGTCGAACCACAGCACCTTCAGCCGCCTGGCCTGCGCGCGGCAGTGCGCCGCCGCGGCGCTGATGGAGCCGATCGCCAGGCAGTGGTCGCCGCCCATCAGCAGCGGCAGCCGGCCCTGCGCCAGCGCGGCGGCCGCGGCCTCGAACACGGCGCGGTTCCAGTGCACGGCCTCCTGCAGGTGGCGAAAGCCGTCCTGCGGCGCGGCCTGCGGGTTGCCGGGGCCGTGCAGGTTGCCGGCGTCCTCCACGTCTAGGCCCAGCCCGCGCAGGGCGCGCGCGATGCCCGCGATGCGCAGGGCGTCCGGCCCCATGCTGGCGCCCAGCACGCTGGCGCCTACGTCGGTGGGGGCGCCGATCAGGCTCACGGTGGTCATAGGCGTCATTGCTCCTTGCTAGCGCAGGAAGGCGTCGTAGCCGGTCTTGAGGATCAGCGCGCCCACCACGACGATGAAGATGCCGCGCACGAAGCCCGCGCCGTGGCGCAGCGCCAGGTGCGCGCCCAGCACGCTGCCCACCACGTTGGCCACGGCCAGTGGCAGCGCGAAGTGCCACCATACATGGCCCTTGGCGGCAAACAGGATCAGCGCGGCCACGTTGGTCGCCAGGTTGAGCAGCTTGGCCGAGACCGAGGCGTTCAGAAAATCGTAGCCCAGCACGCGCACGAACAGGAACACGAAGAAGCTGCCCGTGCCCGGTCCGAAGAAGCCGTCGTAAAAGCCGATGGCCAGGCCGATGGCGCAGGCGGCCCACATCTCGGCGCGCTCGCCCAGGCGCGGTGCGTGCGTGCGGCCCAGGTCCTTGCGCGCCAGGGTGTAGATCAAGAGTGCCACCAGCACCAGCGGCAGCAGCTTGCGCAGAACGTCGGCGGAGATCAGCGTCACCACCCAGGCCCCGCCAAAGGCCCCCACAAAGCCGGCGGCCGCGGCCGGCAGCATGGCCTGCCAGCGCATGCGCACGCGGCGGCTGTACTGCCAGGTGGCGATGCCCGTGCCCCAGATGGCCGCGCTCTTGTTGGTGCCCATGAGCGTGGCGGGGGCGGTGGTGGGGAAGGTGGCGAACAGGGCGGGCAGCAGGATCAGGCCGCCACCGCCCACGATTGCGTCCACGAAACCGGCCAGCAGCGAGGCCAGCGAGACGATGAGCCATTCCATGGGCGCGATTGTCGCACCGCGGCCGCTCCCATATTGCTAGCTGCCGGCGCTTCTGGGGCGCGGGCTCGGGCCGGTTTTGCCTTGCATTGGGGCGCGGAAATAAAAAAAGCACCTGGCTTGCAGGTGCTTTTCAAAAGAAGGGCGCCTCGTGTGGGCGCCTCAATGAATATTGGTGTTGTTGTGCAATGGCGGTTTGTCTCCTCGGCCCCTCGCTTGGCGTGCCGAGGCGCGCATCGAGTGGCAGGACTGTAGCCGCCGGGACCGGCTGGCGGCATCGGGAATTTCCCGGACGCCCACTCAGGCCTGCGGCCTGCCGCGGCGGATCCACTGTGCAGCCATCTCGGCCATCATCAGCGTGGGGCTGTTGGTGTTGCCGCTGGTGATGGTCGGCATGGCGCCGGCGTCCACCACGCGCAGACCCTGCATGCCGCGCACGCGCAGCTGCGAGTCCAGCACCGCCATCGGATCATCATCCCGCCCCATGCGCGTGGTGCCCACGGGGTGGAAGATGGTGGTGGCGATGTCGCCGGCCAGGCGGGCCAGCTCCTCGTCGCTCTGGTACTGCGGGCCGGGCTTGTATTCCTCGGGCGCGTAGCGCGCCAGCGCCGGCTGCGAGGCGATGCGGCGCACCACGCGCAGGCTGTCGGCGGCCACCTGGCGGTCTTCGGGCGTCGAGAGGTAGTTGGGCGCGATGGCCGGCGCGTCCTCGAAGCGCGGGCTCTTGATGCGCACCGAGCCGCGGCTGGTGGGGTTGAGGTTACACACGCTGGCCGTGAACGCCGGAAAGGTGTGCAGCGGCTCGCCGAACGCGTCCAGCGACAGCGGCTGCACGTGGAACTGCAGGTTGGCGTGCGGCTGGTCCGGGCTGCTGCGCGTGAACGCACCCAGCTGCGAGGGCGCCATGCTCATGGGGCCGGTGCGGCGCAGGGCGTATTCCAGCCCGATGCGCGCCTTGCCCAGCAGGGAGCCGGCCAGCTGGTTCAGCGTGGGCACGCCCTGCACCTTGTACACGGCGCGGATCTGCAGGTGGTCCTGCAGATTGGCGCCCACGCCGGGCAGATCGTGCACCACCTCGATGCCGTGCTGCTGCAGCAGCGCCCCCGGGCCGATGCCCGACAGCTGCAGCAGCTGGGGCGAGTTGACGGCGCCCGCGCACAGGATCACCTCCTGGGTGGCATGGGCCATGGCCATCTCGGTGCCGGTCCAGACCTGCACGCCGGTGCAGCGCGGTGCGCCGTCCGCGCCACGCTCCACCAGCAGCCGCGTGGCCTGGGCGTGCGTCCACAACTCGAAATTGGGCCGGCCGTAGCAGGTTGGGCGCAGAAAGGCCTTGGCGGTGTTCCAGCGCCAGCCGGCCTTCTGGTTGACCTCGAAATAGCCCACGCCCTCGTTGTCGCCGCCGTTGAAGTCCTCGGTGGCGGGAATGCCGGCCTGCTGCGCGGCCTGGGCAAAAGCGTCCAGGATGTCCCAGCGCAGGCGCTGCTTTTCCACGCGCCATTCGCCGCTGCTGCCGGTGCTCTTGCTGCCGTGCAGGCGCTTGAACGCCTCGCTGGCGGCGCCGGGCTGGTCCAGGCGCCAGTGGTCTTCGTGGCGGCGAAAGGCCTGCAGCACGTTGTCCCACTGCCAGGCGTCGTCGCCCGTCACCTCGGCCCAGTGGGCGTAGTCGCGCGCCTGGCCGCGCATGTAGATCATGCCGTTGATGCTGCTGCAGCCGCCCAGCGTCTTGCCACGCGGATAGCGCAGGGTGCGCCCGTTCAGGCCGGCATCGGGTTCGGTCTGGTACAGCCAGTCGGTGCGCGGGTTGCCGATGCAGTACAGGTAGCCCACAGGCACGTGGATCCAGTGGTAGTCGTCCTTGCGGCCGGCCTCCAGCAGCAGCACGCGCTTGCCGCGGTCGGCGCTCAGGCGGTTGGCCAGCAGGCTGCCCGCAGTGCCGGCGCCGATGATGATGTAGTCGAAGGTGTTTTCGCTCATGGGGAGGAGGGAGGTGCGGGCGTAAGACCGCGCTGACAGGTGCTCGCGCCATTGTCCGAGGCCAGGCGCAGGTGTCGAGAGGGAAAGCACTTGGCGCTATGGTTTAAGTAGCTGCTGGCGCTTTAGGCGTGCGCCCTGCAGGGCGATTTGTATGTTTTTTCACGCCCGGGCGAGTCTGTCGGCGGAATGTGCAAAACTGGCGCCCCATGTCCGGCCTGACTTTGCCCACCCTGCAGCGCGAGGGCGCCGAGCGCGTGCTTGTGCGCGGCGACTGGGTGGCGGCCGCCTTTGCCGACCGGCGCGCCTGGCGCCGCATCGCCGCCCAGCTGCGCGGTGCTGGCGGGCAGCAGGCCTGGGACCTGTCGGGCCTGCAGCGGCTGGACCACATCGGCGCGCAGCTGCTGTGGGACCAGTGGGGCCAGCGCTGGCCGCAGGACATCGCCGTGGGCCAGGCCCACCGCGACATGCTGGAGCGCGTGCAGGAATTCACCGCCGCGCGCCCGCCGCGCCAGCGCGCCACGCTGGCCGGACTGCTGGACGGGCTGGGCGCGCAGGTGCTGCACGCGCTGGACCACCTCACACACCTGGTGCAGCTGATCGGCCAGCTGGTGCTGGACCTGCTGCGCCTTGTGCGCCACCCCGCGCGTGGACCGTGGCGCGACATCTCCGGCCATCTGTACCGCATGGGCGCCACGGCGCTGCCCATCACGGCGCTGGTGGGCTTTCTGATCGGCGTGGTGCTGGCCTACCTGATGAGCCTGCAGCTGCGCCAGTTCGGCGCCGAGACCTTCATCGTCAACATCCTGGGCATCTCGCTGATCCGCGAGCTGGGGCCCATGCTGGGGGCCATCCTGGTGGCCGGGCGCTCGGGCTCGGCCATCACGGCGCAGATCGGCGTGATGCGCGTGACCGAGGAGCTGGACGCCATGCGCGTCATGGGCATCCCGCACGGTTTTCGCCTGGTCATGCCGCGGGCGCTGGCGCTGGGCCTGGCCATGCCGCTGATCGCGCTGTGGACCACGCTGGCCGCGCTGCTGGGCGGCATGCTGGCGGCCGACCTGGCCATGGGCATCTCGCCGGCCTACTTCGCTCAGGCGCTGCCCTCGGCGGTGGACGTGGCCAACCTGTGGCTGGCCTGCGCCAAGTCGGTGGTGTTCGGCGTGTTCATCGCCCTCATCGGATGCCACTGGGGCCTGCGCGTGGAGCCCAATACGCAGAGCCTGGGCCAGGGCACGACGGCCTCGGTGGTCAGCGCCATCACCATGGTCATCATCGTGGACGCCGTGTTCGCCGTGGCGTTCAAGAACGTGGGATTTTAAAAATGCGGCACATCCCCCTGAGGCGCCGCGCGCCTTCTCCCTTCTCTCGGTGCGCTGCGCGCCCCGGGAAGGGGGACGCCAGCAGCGCGGCGGGGCGGCCCTTGCGCGCTGGCCGCTGGCGCGGCGCGCGCCGCGGCCCGGCCGCCTGGGCTATGCCGCAAAGCCGGGAGGGCGCCCATGGCTGACGCACCGCCCGTGGTCGAGGCGCGCGGCGTGGCCACCGTCTTCGGCAAGGGCCGGGACGCCTTCACCGTGCACGACAACCTGGACCTGACCGTGCGCCGCGGCGAGATCCTGTCGCTGGTGGGCGGCTCGGGCACGGGCAAGACGGTGCTGCTGCGGCACATCCTGGGCCTGACCGTGCCCACGCGCGGCAGCGTCACGGTGCTGGGCCAGCCGGCCACGCGGCTGGGCGGCGAGGGCGCCAGCGCCCGCGTGGGCATGCTGTTCCAGCACGGGGCGCTGTTCTCGGCCTTCAACGTGCTGGACAACGTGGCCTTCGCGCTGCGCGAGCTGGGCACGCTGCCCGACGACGTCATCGTCGACGCGGCCCTGGTCAAGCTGCGCATGGTGGGCCTGAAGGCCGAGCACGCCACGCGCATGCCGGCCGACCTGTCGGGCGGCATGATCAAACGCGCGGCGCTGGCGCGCGCCCTCATCATGGACCCGCCGCTGTTGCTGCTGGACGAGCCCACGGCGGGGTTGGACCCGAGCAGCTCCGACGAGTTCTGCGACCTGCTGCGCGAGCTGCACGCCGCCCTCGGCCTGACGGTGATCATGGTCACCCACGACCTGGATACGCTCTACGCCCTGTCCACCCGCGTCGCCGTGCTGGCCGAGCGGCGCGTCATCGTCAGCGGCACGCCGCAGGAGGTGGCGCGCTTTGAGCACCCCTTCATCGACCACTTTTTTCTCGGCGAACGCGGCCGGCGCGCCATGGCGCAGCCGGCGGCCGAGCGTCCCAAGGAAGCCTGATGGAAAACAAGTCCCATGCCCTGGCCGCCGGCGCCTTCGTGCTGCTGGTGGCCGCGCTGCTGGCCGGCCTGGCGCTGTGGCTGACGCGCGACCAGACCGCCTACCGCTACTACGAGCTGTCCAGCAAGGACAGCGTGAGCGGCCTGCAGCCCCAGGCCTCGGTGCGCTACAAGGGCGTGGCCGTGGGCAAGGTCACGCGCATCGGCTTCGATCCGCAGGTCAGCGGCAACGTGCTGATCCGCCTGGCCGTCGACGGCAGCGCGCCCATCAGCGACACCACCTTCGCCACGCTGGGCTACCAGGGCGTGACTGGCCTGGCCCACATCCAGCTCGACGACGCCAGCCGCCCGCTCCCCCCGCCGCCGCCGGGCCCCAGCGGCCTGCCGCGGCTGCCCTTGAAGAGCTCGCCCCTGAGCCAGCTGGCCGAGCAGGGCCCGGCCATCCTGGGGCAGATCCAGGAGGTGACGCAGCGCGTCAACGACGTGCTGAGCGATGACAACCAGCAGCGCTTTGCCACCGCTTTGGAGCAGATGGGCAACGCCGCCGGCAGCGTGGACGCGCTGGCCCGACGCATGCAGCAGACCGTGGACACCCGGCTCGACCCGGCCCTGGCCAGCGTGCCGCAGGTCGCCGCGGACGCACGCCAGACCCTGGCCGCGCTGCGCCAGGCCGGCGACAGCGCCGGGCGCGCCGCCGACGACGTGGCCGGCACCGTGCGCCGCCTCGGTGCACCGGGCGGGCCGCTGGACGACATCGCCACCGGCTCGCGTTCGCTGGCCGACGCCGCCGACCGCTTCGGCCGCGTCACGCTGCCGCGCCTGAACAACGCTGCCGACGAAACCGCTCGCGCCGCGCGCCGCCTGGGCCGCACCGCCTCAGGCATCAGCGACAACCCGCAGTCGCTGATCTACGGCAGCGGCACCGCCGCCGCGGGGCCCGGCGAGCCCGGCTTCACGCCGCCCGAGCCCGGCCCCCACTGAGGAGCAAGGACATGCAAAAAAATACGAAAACCATAGCTGTCAGCGCTTGTCTGGCAAGGGCTGGAGCCGTTTTTGGCCTTGCAATGGCGCTGGTCGCCACGGGCTGCTCCGTGCTGCCCAAGCCGCCCACCCGCGCCGCCGTGTACGACTTCGGGCCCGGCCCGGGCGCGGGCCAGGTGGCCCTGGCGGAGCCGGACGCGCAGCCGCCCGTGGCCCTGGCCGACGTGGAGATGGTCGGCCTGCCCGAGGCCAGCTCGGCCCTGCTGTACCGCCTGGCCTATGCCAATGCCCAGCAGCTGCAGCCCTATTCGCAGGCGCGCTGGAGCCAGCCGCCGGCCCTGCTGATGCAGCAGGCGCTGCGCGAGCAGCTGGGCCAGCGCCGCGCCGTGCTCTCGGGCGACGACGGCCTGGCCATGCTGCTCAAGGGCAAGCGCATGCCCACCGTGCTGCGCGTGCAGCTGGAGGAGTTCAGCCACGTCTTCAGCGCGCCGCAGCAAAGCGCCGGCCTGGTGCGCCTGCGCGCCGTGGTGGCCGATGCCAGTGCCGCCGGCGAAACGCTGGTGGCGCAGCGCGTGTTCACGGTGCAGCGCCCTGCCGCCACGAGTGACGCCCCCGGCGGCGCCGCCGCGCTGGCCGAGGCCGCCCACCAGGCAGCGACCGAGCTGGCCGCGTGGATGCAGGAGCTGGGCCGCTGACGGCGTCGCCCCTGTTCGCCCTTCACCAATTTGGGACGTGCAGTGCACGTCCCTTTTTTCTTTGGGCGGTGGTGTGGCCGGAGGTTGCCGCGCGGCCTACAGAGGTTGCAGGCGCTGGGCTGACGCTCGGCCGCCGCCTGCGCCGACGGTGCCCGGGCGCTGCTTTTCATAAATTTGCCTCCATCGCAGCCGGCAAGGCCTGGCGGCGATTCACACAACCATTCGATTTCGACACAGCGAAGAAGGAGAGCAGCCATGAACGAAGACCGTATCAAGGGCAACTGGAAGCAATTCACCGGCAAGGTCAAGGAGCAGTGGGGCAAGCTGACCGACGACGACCTGGACGTGATCGCCGGCAAGCGCGACCAGATGCTGGGCAAGCTGCAAGAGCGCCAGGGCCTGGCCCGCGACGCCGCCGAGGACCAGCTGCGCAACTGGGAGCGCGCCAACCCCGACTTCCGCTGGGATTGAAGGCGCCCAAGCGCACTTCCACCTTCTTGCACAACACACCCGAACAGGAGCAACCATGAAACATCTGCGCAACCTGATGGCCCTGGCCGTCGCCGGCATGCTGGCCACCTCCGGCATGGCCATGACCAAGGAAGAGCACAGCGCCGCCAAGGACCGCATCGAAGCCGACTACAAGGCTGCCAAGGCCCAGTGCGACACCCTCAAGGACAACGCCAAGGACGTCTGCGAGAAGGAGGCCAAGGGCAACGAGAAGGTCGCCAAGGCCGAGCTGGAAGCCCAGTACAAGCCCAGCGACAAGAACACCTACAAGGTGCACGAAGCCCGTGCCGACGCGGATTACGAAGTGGCCAAGGAAAAGTGCGACGACCTGTCGGGCAACGCCAAGGACGTCTGCGTGAAGGACGCCAAGGCGGCCCACGTGAAGGCCAAGGAAAACGCCAAGGTGGCCCGCACCCAGGCCAAGCCCGCCGCCAACACCACCGCCAAGCAGGCGGATGTAGCTGAGGCCAAGAAGGACGCAGCCGAGGAAAAGCGCGAAGCCGACTACAAGGCCGCCAAGGAGCGCTGCGACAGCATGAGCGGTGACGCCAAGGACAAGTGCGTGGCCGACGCCAAGCGCACCTACGCGCAGTAAAAAAACAGTTAAGGCAACTGCATTGACAAGCCCCGCTGGCCGCCAGCGGGGCTTTTTTCATGCGCGCGCCGCCCTGACCTGCGTCAAGGTGCCGGTCGCGTGCCGCTTTTAAGCTCGCCTGCCTTCGACCGACCGCAAACACACGAGAGAGAAAGGCACGCGCGATGGCCGCACTGCAATGGTCCGCGGAGCTGGCGCTGGACCAGCCCCTGATGGACGCCACCCACGAGGAATTCGTCGCCTTGCTGCAGGCCGTGCAGCAGGCGGGCGACGAGGCGCTGCCCGCCGCCTGGGACACACTGGTGGCCCACACGGCCGACCACTTCGCGCGGGAAGACGCCTGGATGGCGGCCACGCGCTTTACCGCCGGCAACTGCCACACGCTGCAGCACCGCACCGTGCTGCAGATCATGCGCGAGGGCGCTGCCCAGGCCGCCGCGGGCGACCTGGCCGTGCCGCGCGCCATGGCGGCCGAGCTGGCCGTCTGGTTCCCCCAGCACACCCAGGCCATGGACGCGGCCCTGGCGCAGCACCTGCGCCGCGTGGGGTTCGATCCGGCCACGGGCACCGTGCACGCGCCGGAGGCGCTGCCGGCCGAGCCCATCCACGGCTGCGGCGGGGCCTGCAGCAGCAGCGAGACGCCCGAGGCCGCCGCCGCGGCCGCCTGAGGGCGTGCTCAGCGCCCGCCGGCGATGTCCAGCAGGCTGGCCGTGGTGTAGGGCGAGGCGTCCGACATCAGCCACACGATGGCCTCGGCCACCTCCTGGGCCGTGCCGCCGCGGCCCATGGGTACCTGCGACGCCAGGTCACGCACGCGGTCGGGCAGGCCGCCGCTGGCGTGGATCTCGGTGTCGATCAGGCCCGGGCGCACGGCGTTCACGCGGATGCCCTCGGCCGCCGTCTCGCGCGCCAGCCCCAGCGTCAGCGTGTCGATGGCGCCCTTGGCCGCGGCGTAGTCCACGTACTGGCCCGCCGCGCCCAGGCGCGCCGCCCGGCTGGAGACGTTGACGATGCTGCCGCCCCGCCCGCCGCGCTGCGTGCTCATGCGGCGCACCGCCTCGCGGGCGCAGTACAGGCTGCCCAGCACGTTGATGTCGAACATGCGGCGCAGGCGCTCGCCGTCCATGTCGGCCAGACGCGCCGGGCGGTCCACCACGCCGGCGTTGTTCACCAGGGCCGTCAGGCGCCCGAGCTGCGCGTCCACCGCCGCGAACAGGGCCAGCACCTGCCGCTCGTCGGCCACGTCGGCCTGCACGGCGATGGCGCGCCCGCCCAGGGCCTCGATGCGCTGCACCACGGCCTGGGCGGCGGCCGCATCGCGCGCGTAGTTCACGGCCACGGCCCAGCCGCGTTCGGCGGCCAGCAGCGCCGTGGCCGCGCCAATGCCCCGGCTGGCGCCGGTGATGAGAACGATCCTGTCCATGGCGTGTGTGTCCTTGCTGCAAGAATGGCTGGTCATCGGTTGAGTTTGCAGCAAGGAAAGGACGGCAGCATGGGTCAGTGGATAGAACTCACCAGCAGCGACGGCTTCAACCTGCCCGCGTGGCAGGTCGACCCGCAAGGCACGCCCCACGGCGCGGTGGTGGTGCTGCAGGAGATCTTCGGCGTCAACAGCCACATTCGCGACGTGGCGCAGCGCTTCGCCGAGCGCGGCTACCTGGCGCTGGCGCCTTCGGCCTTCGCCCGCGTGGAAAAGGGCGTGGAGCTGGGCTACGGCGACGCCGACATGCAGCGCGGCAAGCAGCTGAAGGCGGCCGTGGAGGCCCTGCCGGCGCCCGGCGTGCTGGCCGACATCCAGGCCGCCATCGACCAGGCGGCCGCCGACAGCGGCGGCCGGGTGGGCATCGTCGGCTTTTGCTGGGGCGGGCTGCTGGCCTGGCGCGCGGCCTGCGAACTGCGCGGCCTGTCGGCCGCCGTGCCCTACTACGGTGGCGGCATGACCGCCCAGGCCGAGGCGGCGCGCACGCCGCGCGTGCCGGTGCTGGCGCACTTCGGCCGGCGCGACCACTTCATCAGCGTGAAAAGCGTGCAGGAATTCGCCGCTGCCCACCCCGAGGCGCAGGTGCACCTGTACGACGCCGACCACGGCTTTCACTGCGACCAGCGCGGCAGCTACGACGCGGCCGCCGCCCAGCAGGCATGGACGCGCACGCTGGACTTCCTGGACCAGCACTTGCAAGCCAAATAGGCCTCTAGTGCCCGCCAATCAAGCGCAGGCAGCTATTGTTTGCATAGCGACCGGTGTCAGTGCGCGCCGGCCGCCGCATCCGCCGCGCCCCCCGCGTGCGGGCGCGGCGCGTGCGCCAGCCAGACCAGCGGGATCAGCACCATGAACAGCACGGCCGAGGCATAGAAGATGTCGTTGGCCGCCAGCATGAAGGCCTGCTGCGTGGTCATGCGCTCGATCTGCGCCAGCGCCTGCATGTCGCTCATGCCGGCGGCGCGCAGCACGGCCATGGCTTGCTCGAAGCCGGGGCTGGCGGGCAGCAGGTTCTCGGTCAGCTGCGCGTGGTGCAGCGTGGCGCGTCGCTCCCACAGCGTGGTGGTGACCGACGTGCCGATGGCGCCGGCCGTGATACGCATGAAGTTGGACAGGCCCGAGGCAGCGGGGATGCGCGAGGGTTCGATCTCCGACAGCGTGATGGTCACCAGCGGGATGAAGAAGAACGCCATCGAGATGCCCTGAATGATGGTCGGCACCATGATGGTGGCGAAGTCCGCCTGGGTGGAAAAGCGCGAGCGCATCCACAGCACGATGGCGAACACCACGAAGGCGAAGGTGGCGTAGCGGCGCGGGTCGACCCGGCCGATGGTCTTGCCCACCATGGGCGACAGCACCATGGCCAGCAGGCCCACGGGCGCCATGATCTCGCCGGCCTGCGTGGCCGTGTAGCCCATGTACTGCTGCAGCCACAGCGGCAGCAGCACCACGTTGCCGAAGAACAGGCCGTAGCCCACCGACGTGGCCAGCGCGCCGGCCCAGAAGTTGCGGTTTTTGAACAGCGTCAGGTCCACCACCGGGTGCTCCTCGCCGCGCTCCCAGATCAGGAAGGCCAGGAAGCCCACCACCGCCACCAGGGCGCAGGAGACCACCAGCGGCGAGGCGAACCAGTCGTGCTCCTTGCCGATGTCCAGCACCAGCTGCATGGCGCCCACCCAGATGACCAGCAGCGCCAGGCCGATGGAGTCGATGGGGAGCTGGCGCCGCTCGCTTTCGCGCTTGTGGAAGATGGCCCAGGTGACGAACACCGCGGCGATGCCCACCGGGACGTTGATGTAGAAGATCCACGGCCAGCTCATGTTGTCGGTGATCCAGCCGCCCAGGAGCGGCCCCATCACCGGCGCGATCAGCGTCGTCATGGACCACAGCGCCATGGCCAGGCCGGCCAGCGCGCGCGGGTAGCTGGACAGCAAAAGCGACTGCGACAGCGGAATCATCGGCCCGGCCACGAAGCCCTGCAGCGCCCGCGCGGCGATGAGCAGCGTCATGTTCGGCGCCAGGCCGCACAAGAGCGAGGCGATGACGAACAGGGTCACGCTGGCCACGAACAGCCGCACCTGCCCGAAGCGCTGCGACAGCCAGCCGGTGAGCGGCACGGCGATGGCGTTGGCCACGGCGAAGCTGGTAATGACCCAGGTGCCCTGCGTGGGGCTGACGCCCAGGTCGCCGGCGATGGCCGGCAGCGACACGTTGGCAATCGACGTGTCCAGCACGTTCATGAAGGTCGCCGCCGACAGCGCCAGCGTGCCCCAGGTGCGGGCGCTGCCGGTCAGCGGCGGCAGCGGCAGGGAAGGGTTGCGTGCAGGAGCGGTCATGGTGTCAGGTCAGCAGCGGGAGAGAGGGGGCCGGCAGGTCGCGCCCCAGGCCAGCGGACGCCGTGGATCCGGCTTCGCCGGTCCACCAGCGTCGTCCCCCTTCCCAGCGCGCAGCGCGCCAGAGAAGGGGGAAGCGCCGCAGGCGCTCAGGGGGTTGCTCCTAGGTTGGCTTCGATGATGCGGGCGACCTCGGCGTCAGCGCCATCCTCCAGCTGGTCGTACACACGGGTCTGCGCCAGGGGCCCGCTGCGCGGCGCCTCGGCCAGCGAGGCGCCGCCGCGCTCGCGCGTGTCCACCTGCACGTCCATGGACAGGCCCACGCGCAGCGGGTGCTCCTGCACCTGCTGGGCGTCCAGGGCAATGCGCACCGGCACGCGCTGCACCACCTTGATCCAGTTGCCGGTGGCGTTTTGCGCCGGCAGCAGGGCGAAGGCCGCGCCCGTGCCCACGCCCATGCCGGCCACGGTGCCGCGGTATTCGATCTTCTTGCCGTACAAGTCGGCCGTCAGCGTGGCCGGCTGGCCCAGGCGCAGGTTGCGCAGCTGGTTTTCCTTGAAGTTGGCGTCCACCCACACCTCGCGCAGCGGCACCAGGGCCATCAGCGGGCTGCCGGCGGCCACGCGCTGGCCCAGCTGCACGCTGCGCCGGGCCACATAGCCGTCCACGGGCGCCAGCAGCTGGGTGCGGCGGCTGGCCAGCCAGGCCTCGCGCAGCTTGGCGGCCGCGGCCAGCACGCTGGGGTGCTGCTCGACCGGCACGCCCTGGGTCAGCGAGCGGTTGCTGGCCAGCTGCTCGCGCGCCGCGGCGATGGCCGCCTGGGCGGCGCCGGCCGCGGCCTGGGCGGCGGCCAGCTGGGTGCGCGCGGCCGTCAGCTGGGTCTGGGCGTGGTTCGCCTCTTCGGTGGAGACGGCGCCCGAGCCGGCCAGCTGCTGGCGCCGGCGCGCATCGTCCTGCGCGCGGGCCACCTCGGCCTGGGCGCGCTCGATGTCGGCCTGGGCGCGCGTGGCGTCGGCTTGGCGCAGCCGCACCTGGGCGGCCAGGGCCTCGTTGTTGGCGTACAGCGTGCGTGCCTGGCGCACGGCCTGTGCCAGGGCGGCCTCGGCTTGCGACAGGGCCACGCGGGCGTCGGCCGGGTCCAGCTGCACCAGGGTGCTGCCGGCGCGCACGAAGTCGGTGTCGTCCGCGCCGATAGACATCACCGTGCCGCCGGTCTGCGGCGTGATCTGCACGATGTTGCCCTGCACGTAGGCGTTGTCGGTGTGCTCGTAGTGGCTGGCCACCAGCCAGTCGTACAGCCCGAAGGCGACAGCGCCCACGCCGACCACGGCGGCCAGCAGCACCAGGGCGCGCTTGCGGCGGGCCTTGGCCTGCAGGGGCGAGGGTGGGGCGGAGGCGGCGGCTTGCGGTGCGTTCATGGTGGAAGAGAGGGGAGGGGAGGGAAAAAGTGAGCGGGACCGGCAGGTTCTGCCGCTATCTTAAAAATAGCTGCTTGCGCTTGATGGGTAAGGGTTTGAGTGGTTTTTTATGCCTAATCGGGCACCGGCTCGGCCAGCGCCTGGGCGTTGGCCTGCAGCCGCGCCAGGAGGCCGCGCAGGGCCTGCTGCTCGGCCTCGTCGAAACCGTGCAGCAGCTGCGCCTGCACCTGCACCAGCAGCTCGGGCAGCTGGCTGGCGATGGCCCGGCCCTCGTCGGTCAGGGCCACCAGCACCACGCGCCGATCGTGCGGGGCGCGCTGGCGCCGCACCAGGCCCTTGGCCTGCAGGCGGTCCAGCAGGCGCGTCAGGCCGCCGCTGTCGATGTGGCATTCGCGTGCCAGCGCCGTGGCCGTGGCGCTGTCGGCCGACAGCAGGCGCAAGAGCGGCTTCCACTGCGCGTCGGTCAGGCCCAGGGGTTCCATGCGCCGGTCGATGGCGGCCACCAGCAGGGTGACGATGCGCCGCAGCTGCAGGCCCAGGCTGCGCTCGGTCAGCGTGGCGACGCAGGGCGGGTCGGCGGGGGCGGCTTGGGGCATGGCACGCCACAATAATTGATCAAGCAAATATTGTCAAAGCAAATGCTTCTGCGCCTGCAGGCCGCCATCTCAACCCCGGCCGGTGCGCGCCAGGTAGCGGTTGCGCCAGAAATAGCCCGTCAGCGCGCCGGCGATGACCAGCATCATGGCCATGGCGCCCCAGAAGCCGTTGTGCTGGTCCACGAAGGGCAGGTACTCGAAGTTCATGCCGAAGATGCCGGCGATCAGGTTCAGCGGCAGGAACACGGCGGTGAGCACGGTGAGGACGCGCATGATTTCGTTGGTGCGGTTGTTCTGCACCGAAAAGTGCATCTGCACGGCGGCTTCGGTGCTTTGCTCCAGCCGGCGCACGTGGTGCGCCACGCGGGCAATGTGCTCCAGCACGTCGCGGCCGCGCACGCGGATCAGCTCCAGCTCGCGCTGGGCCACGCTGTCGTCATAAACCAGGTGACCGTCGTCCAGTCCTCCGGTCCAGGCCTGCACGGCCGAGCGCTGGTCCTCGCAGATCTCGGCCAGGTGGTGCAGGGCCAGGCGCGCGGCCATCAGCGCGCCCCAGTGCGTGAAGCGCCCGCGTGGATTCAACAGCGCCACCTGCCAGTGGTCGAGCAGGCGCGTCAGGTCGCGGCGCAGGTCCAGGTAGTTGTCCACGATGTGGTTGACCAGACGCAGCATCAGGTCGGCCGTGTTGGCGGGCAGGCGCACGCCGGCGACCGAGGGGCCGGTGTTCAGTTCGCACACCAGCACCTCGGCCGTGGCCTCGGCGTGGTCGGCGTCCAGCGGCTGCGCGGCCAGGGGCGGTGGCGCCAGCAGGCGCTCGGCGTAGCTGTCGCGCACGGCGCAGCCGCCCGGGTGCACGGACAGCAGCAGCGCGTCGAACACCACCAGGCCGACGGGGCTGGTGTCGATGCGCCGCAGCACCGGCGGGGCGTTGCGCGTGGTGCGCGGCAGGGGCTGCTGGGCCTGCTCCTGCGTGCTAGCGGCCAGCTGGCGCATGACCAGCAGGTCGTACTGCGAGGTGTAGTCGTGGTGCGAGGGCAGCTGGGTGCTGAGCAGGTCGGTGACATGCAGGTCCAGCAGCTGCAGCCCGGTGACGGCCTGCAGCATGGCCTGGATACGCGCCAAGCCGGACTCCAGCTCGGCGCGGGTGCAGGCCACCCAATAAAAGCCCACCGGCGGCGGTCGGGTGGGCAGCGCGTCCAGCTCGGCCACGCTGGCGCCGGGCTGGATGTGGAAGATGCGGATTGGTGGCGGCGTCGATGCTTCGGTGGTCAAAATGGGCTCCCGCGCTTGTGCCTCAAGCGCGGGCAGCTCTCATTTGCGGAGCAGTCGTGCGGCCTCGAGGGCGAAATAGGTCAGCACGCCGTCCGCGCCCGCACGTTTGAAGGCCAGCAGCGACTCCATCATCACGCGGTCGTGGTCCAGCCAGCCATTGGACGAAGCCGCTTTCAGCATGGCGTATTCGCCCGACACCTGGTAGGCAAAAGTCGGCACGCCGAACTCGTCCTTCACGCGGCGCAACACGTCCAGGTAGGGCATGCCGGGCTTGACCATGACCATGTCGGCGCCCTCGGCCAGGTCCAGCGCCACCTCGCGCAGGGCCTCGTCGGTGTTGGCCGGGTCCATCTGGTAGACGTCCTTGTTGCTCTTGCCCAGGTTGGCGGCCGATCCCACGGCGTCGCGGAACGGGCCGTAGAAGGCGCTGGCGTACTTGGCGCTGTAGGCCATGATGCGCGTGTGAATGTGGCCGTGGGCCTCCAGCGCCTCGCGGATGGCGCCGATGCGCCCGTCCATCATGTCGCTGGGGGCGACCATGTCCACGCCGGCGTCGGCATGCGCCAGGGCCTGGCCGACCAGCAGCTCCACGGTCTCGTCGTTGATGATGTAGCCGGTGTCGTCCAGCAAGCCGTCCTGGCCGTGGCTGGTGTAGGGGTCCAGCGCCACGTCGGTCATCACGCCCAGCTCGGGAAATTCCTTCTTCAGCGCCCGGATCACGCGCGGGATCAGGCCCTCGGGGTTGAGCGACTCGCGGCCGTCGGGCGTCTTCAGCGCGCCGTCGATGGACGGGAACAGCGCCAGGTAGGGCACGCCCAGGCGCAGGCATTCCTCGGCCACGGGCAGCAGCAGGTCAAGGCTCAGGCGCTCCACGCCCGGCATGGAGGCCACGGGCGTGCGCAGCTTCTCGCCCTCGTGCACGAACACCGGGTAGATGAAGTCGTGCGGCGACAGCGCGTGCTCGCGCACCAGGTTGCGGGTGAAGGCGTCGCGGCGCAGGCGGCGCGGACGGCTGGCAGGAAAGGGGGTGGGATTGGACAGATGCATGGCGGACCATTGTGCGCCAGCGTGCGCGGCGCCGGGGCATCCGCCTTGCGGGCGCCGGCGCGCGGTGCTAGATTGCCGCCGGGCGGTTGGCCGCCCCCCGCTTCACCTCCCTGAGCGGGGCCTTGCGGCGCCCCCGCCCCAAGGCTTTCCCGCCCGGTCTTCGCCGGGCTTCTTTTTTGGCACACTGCGGCGATGCTCTGGGTCAAAGCCTTCCACATCGTCTTCATCGCCAGCTGGTTCGCCGGGCTGTTCTACCTGCCGCGCATCTTCGTCAACCTGGCGATGGTCGATCCCGGCTCCATCGCCGAGCGCCAGCGCCTGCTGCTGATGGCGCGCAAGCTGCTGCGCTTCACCACCGTGCTGGCGGTGCCGGCCATCGGCCTGGGTCTGTGGCTGTGGCTGGGCTGGTGGCGCGGCGCCGGCGGCTGGCTGCACGCCAAGCTGGCGCTGGTGCTGGTCATCGTGGGCTACCACCACGCCTGCGCGGTGCTGCTGCGCAAGCTGGAGGCGGGCACCAGCCGGCGCAGCCACACCTGGTTCCGCTGGTTCAACGAACTGCCGGTGCTGCTGCTGGTGGCCGTGGTGGTGCTGGTGGTGGTCAAGCCTTTCTGACGGCGCAAAGGCCCGCGCGCCATGCACAAGACCTCGGCCTGGCCGCTGGCGCTGATCTACGCCGCGCTGATCGTCTTCGCCAGCCTGTTCCCCTTCGAGGGCTGGCGCGAGCAGGGGGTGTCCCCCTGGGTCTTTTTCACCGCCCGCATTCCGCCGCCGTACTGGACGTGGTTCGACGTCAACATCAACGTCGTGGGCTATGCGCCGCTGGGCTTCTTGCTGGCGCTGGCCTGCCTGCGCTCGGGCTGGCCGCGCGCGGCCGTGCCGCTGGCGGCGCTCAGCGGCGCGCTGCTGTCGCTGTGCATGGAATACCTGCAGATCTTCCTGCCGCGGCGCGTGCCCTCCAATATGGATCTGGCGCTGAACGCCGCCGGTGCGTTGGCGGGCGCTCTGGCGGCAGCGCTGCTGGAGCGCCTGGGTGCGCTGGCGCGCTGGAGCCGCCTGCGCGAGCGCTGGTTCGTGCCCAATTCACGCGGCGCGCTGGTGCTGCTGGCGCTGTGGCCCTGGGCGCTGCTGTTTCCGACGGCGCTGCCCTTCGGCCTGGGGCAGGCCTGGCAGCGGCTGGAGGACGCCCTGGCCGAGCTGCTGGAGGGCACGCCCTTTCTGGATTGGCTGCCGCTGCACGAGCCGGCGCTGGAGCCGCTGTCGCCTGCCGGCGAGCTGCTGGCCGTGGCGCTGGGCCTGCTCATCCCCTGCCTGCTGGCCTACTGCGTGGTGCGCACGCTGGGCCGGCGCCTGACGTTCGCCCTGGCCACGGCGGGCATCGGCGTGGCCGTGACGGCGCTGTCGGCCGGCCTGAGCTGGGGGCCGGCGCATGCCTGGGAGTGGCTCACGCCCGGCGCGCGCGCCGGCGTGGTGCTGGGCCTGGCGCTGGCGCTGGCGCTGCTGGCCCTGCCGCGGCGGGCCTGCGCGGCGCTGCTGCTGGTGGTGCTGGTGCTGCACCTGAATCTGCTGAACGACGCGCCGACCGACGCCTACTTCGCCCAGACGCTGCAGGCCTGGGAGCAGGGGCGCTTCATCCGCTTCTACGGCCTGGGCCAGTGGCTGGACTGGCTCTGGCCTTATGCCACGCTGGTGTATGTGCTGCTGCAGGTCTCGCGCCGCGAGGCCCGCTCCTAGAATGGCCGGCATGTCCACGCCCGCACAGCCCTACTTCCAGCGCCACATCTTCTTTTGCCTGAATGAGCGCGCGGCGCCCGAGGCCTGCTGCGCCGCGCACGGCGCCCAGCAGGCCTTTGAGCATTGCAAGAAGCAGGTCAAGGCCCAGGGCCTGGCCGGCCCGGGCAAGGTCCGGGTGAACAAGGCCGGCTGCCTGGACCGCTGCTCGGGCGCCCCCGTGGCCGTGGTCTACCCCGAGGGCGTGTGGTACAGCTACGTGGACCATGAGGACATCGACGAGATCGTCGAATCCCACCTGAAGAACGGCCAGGTGGTCGAGCGCCTGCTGCTGGCGCCGGATGTGGGGCGCTGAGCGCCGCCGCGTCTTTCATGGTTCTTTTGGCTTCCAGCCCTTGCCAGTCAAGCGCTGGCAGCTATTTTTTTGGTAGCAATCTATGAATGCCCAGACCGAACGCCTGACCTTCACCGGCGCCGAGGGCGCCATCGAGGCGCTGCGCGACGCCCCGGCCGCCGGCGCGCCCGCACGCGGCGTGGCTGTCATTGCCCACCCCCACCCTTTGTTCGGCGGCACCATGGACAACAAGGTGGTGCAGACCCTGGCGCGCGCCTTCGTCGCCTGCGGCTGGACGGCGGTGCGCTTCAACTTCCGCGGCGTGGGCGGCACGGCCGGCGTGTATGACGAAGGCCGTGGCGAGTTGCAGGACCTGCTGGCCGTGGTGCAGCAGGCCGCGCCCGAGGGGCCCATCGCCCTGGCGGGCTTTTCTTTTGGCGCCTTCGTCGCCAGCCACGCGCTGGCGCGCCTTTGGGGCGAGCGCCAGGTCGAGCGCGCGATCTTGGTGGGCACGGCCGCCAGCCGTTTCGATGTGGCTCCGGTACCGGCCGAGGCCCATCTGTCCACCCTGGTCATCCACGGCGAGCACGACGAGACGGTGCCCCTGACCGCGGTGATGGATTGGGCGCGTCCGCAGCAACTCCCGGTTACGGTTGTGCCCGGGGGCGGCCATTTCTTTCACGGACAATTGCCGCTGCTCAAGGACCTGGCCTCGCGCCACCTCCTGTCGGCCCTGCCGTGATGCGCGCCGCCCACGGGCGGCTTTTTCCTTTCACCCTTCTCTTTTTTCCTGTCTCTCCTCTTGCCCGTGATGCCTTCTGCCCTGTCCCTGCTGCGAACCGTTGCCTGTGCCCTGATCCTCGCCCCTGCCGCCCTGTGGGCCCAGGCGCCCCAGCCGCCGGAGATCGCCGCGCGCAACTACCTGCTGGTGGACGTGACGGCCGGCCAGGTGCTGGCCGCCAAGGACATCGACGCGCCGGTGGAGCAGGCGTCGCTGACCAAGCTCATGACCGGCTACCTGGTCTTCGACGCCCTGCGCGCCAAGAAGATCACGCTGGAGCAAAAGCTGCCCGTCTCCGAACGCGCCTGGAAGATGCCCGGCTCGCGCATGTTCATCGATCCCAAGATGCAGGTGCCGGTGGACGACCTGCTCAAGGGGATGATCGTGCAGTCGGGCAACGACGCCACCATGGCCCTGGCCGAGGGCGTGGGCGGCACGGCGGAGAACTTCGTGCGCCTGATGAACGAGCAGGCCAAGGCGCTGGGCATGACCGGCACCCACTACAAGAACCCCGAAGGCCTGACCGAGCCCGGCCACACCACCACGGCGCGCGACCTGGCCACGCTGTCCACGCGGCTGATGCAGGACTTTCCGGAGTACATGCACTACTACTCCATCAAGCAGTACCGCTACGAGGGCACGCCGGCGTCCAACAGCAACAACCGCAATACGCTGCTGTTCCGCGACCCGACGGTGGATGGTCTGAAGACCGGCCACACGGCCGCGGCCGGCTACTGCCTGGTGGCCACCTCCAAGCGCGACTTCCCGCAGTCCGGCCCGCGCCGCCTGCTGTCCATCATGCTGGGCGCCGCCAGCGAGAACGCCCGCGCCGGAGAGACCCAGAAGCTGCTGAACTGGGGCTACACGGCGTTCGATTCCGTCAAGCTGTTCGACGCCGGCCAGGCCGCTGCCACGCCGGCCATCTGGAAGGGCACGCAGAGCACGCTCAAGATCGGCCGCCCGGACGCCATCGTGGTCACCGTGCCATCGGGCAGCGCCGGCAAGCTGACCACCACCGTGGTGCGCCAGGACCCGCTGATCGCGCCCTTCACCAAGGGCCAGTCGGTGGGCACGCTCAAGGTGATGCTGGGCGATCAACAGGTCGCCGAGGTGCCGCTGGTAGCGCTGGAGGACGTGGGCCAGGCCGGCATTTTCGGCCGCGCGTGGGACGCCATCCGGCTCTGGATCAAATAAGACGCGGCGCGCAAGCGCCTTGCCCCGCGAGCAATAAGAAGCTACACTGGCGGGCTTTTCGGAAAATTCCGAAGGGATTCACGTTTTCGCTTTTCACGTTTAGGGACGAACCACAGTAATGCCAACCATCAATCAGCTCGTGCGCCACGGCCGCACGGTCGAAGTTGTGAAATCCAAGAGCCCGGCCATGGAGAACTGCCCCCAGCGCCGCGGCGTGTGCACCCGTGTGTACACCACGACTCCCAAGAAGCCGAACTCCGCTCTGCGTAAGGTCGCCAAGGTGCGCCTGACCAACGGTTTCGAAGTCATCTCCTACATCGGCGGCGAAGGCCACAACCTGCAAGAGCACAGCGTGGTGCTGGTGCGCGGCGGCCGTGTGAAGGACTTGCCCGGTGTGCGCTACCACATCGTGCGCGGTTCGCTGGACCTGCAAGGCGTCAAGGATCGCAAGCAAGCTCGCTCCAAGTACGGCGCGAAGAAGCCCAAGGCCAAGTAAGTCCTGCGCTTTTTTCTGCAAAGAAATTTCGGTGCTGTCCTCCGCGTGGCGCGGTGATGCAGCGTAGTGACCCCAAACGCAAGTGTTCTGCGCGGGTCGAGTAAGTGAGGGTCCTGATGGCTCTCGCGGTGCCTGAGATGGTGCCAACTGAAGCAAAGATAGAGGTGAAAAATGCCACGTCGTCGCGAAGTCCCCAAACGTGAAATCCTGCCGGACCCGAAGTTCGGCAACGTCGAGCTGTCCAAATTCATGAACGTGATCATGGAAGGCGGCAAGAAGGCAGTTGCAGAGCGCATCATCTACGGCGCCCTGGATCTGATCGAAAAGAAGCAGCCCGAGAAGGAACCGCTGGAAGTGTTCCTCACGGCCATCAACAACATCAAGCCGATGGTCGAAGTGAAGTCCCGTCGCGTGGGCGGTGCCAACTACCAGGTGCCCGTGGAAGTGCGCCCGGTGCGCCGCCTGGCCCTGTCCATGCGCTGGCTGAAGGAAGCCGCCCGCAAGCGCGGCGAAAAGTCCATGGCCCAGCGCCTGGCCAACGAACTGATGGAGGCCAACGAAGGCCGCGGCGGCGCCATGAAGCGCCGTGACGAAGTGCACCGCATGGCAGAAGCCAACAAGGCATTCAGCCACTTCCGCTTCTAAGTTCCGCCCCCATCTATCGCACTGGCGGGAGCCCGATTCGCCCTTTCGGCGAACGGGCTCTCAGCCGTTAACGAAAGTCTCATCATGGCTCGCAAAACACCCCTTGAGCGCTACCGCAACATCGGTATCTCGGCCCACATCGACGCTGGCAAAACCACGACGTCCGAGCGCATCCTGTTCTACACGGGCGTGACCCACAAGCTGGGCGAAGTGCACGACGGCGCCGCCACCACCGACTGGATGGAGCAGGAGCAAGAGCGCGGCATCACCATCACCTCCTCGGCAGTGACCTGCTTCTGGAAGGGCATGGACCTGTCGCGGCCCGAGCACCGCATCAACATCATCGACACCCCCGGCCACGTGGACTTCACCATCGAGGTGGAGCGCTCCATGCGCGTGCTGGACGGCGCCGTGATGGTGTACTGCGCCGTGGGTGGCGTGCAGCCGCAGTCCGAGACCGTCTGGCGCCAGGCCAACAAGCACAAGGTGCCGCGCCTGGCCTTTGTGAACAAGATGGACCGCACCGGCGCCAACTTCTTCAAGGTCGTCGAGCAGATGAAGCTGCGCCTGAACGCGCACCCGGTGCCGATCGTGGTGCCGATCGGCGCCGAGGACAACTTCCAGGGCGTGGTCGACCTGATCAAGATGAAGGCCATCATCTGGGACGAAGCCTCCCAGGGCATGAAGTTCGAGTACCAGGAGATTCCCGCCAACCTCGTGGACACCTGCAACGAGTGGCGCGAGAAGATGGTCGAGTCGGCTGCCGAAGCGTCTGAAGAGCTGATGAACAAGTACCTGGAAGAGGGTGCCCTCTCCGAGGAAGACATCATCGCCGGCCTGCGCCAGCGCACCATCGCCACCGAGATCCAGCCCATGCTGTGCGGCTCGGCATTCAAGAACAAGGGCGTGCAGCGCATGCTGGACGCCGTGCTCGACCTGCTGCCTGCGCCTACCGACATTCCCGACGTGACCGGCACCGACCCGGACGACGAAGAGAAGAGGATCACCCGCAAGGCTGACGACAACGAGAAGTTCTCGGCCCTGGCGTTCAAGCTGATGACCGATCCGTTCGTGGGCCAGCTGACCTTCGTGCGCGTGTACTCGGGTGTGCTGTCCAAGGGCGACACCGTCTACAACGCCGTCAAGGGCAAGAAGGAGCGCATCGGCCGTATCGTGCAGATGCACGCCAACGAGCGTCAGGAAATCGAAGAGATTCGCGCCGGCGACATCGCCGCCTGCGTGGGCCTGAAGGAAGTGACCACGGGCGACACGCTGTGCGACCTGGATGCCCACATCATGCTGGAGCGCATGGTCTTCCCCGAGCCCGTGATCGCGCAGGCGGTGGAGCCCAAGACCAAGGCCGACCAGGAGAAGATGGGCATCGCCCTGTCACGCCTGGCTTCCGAGGATCCGTCCTTCCGCGTGCGCACCGACGAAGAATCGGGCCAGACCATCATCGCCGGCATGGGCGAGCTGCACCTGGACATCATCGTGGACCGCATGAAGCGCGAGTTCAACGTCGAAGCCAACGTCGGCAAGCCCCAGGTGGCCTACCGCGAAACCGTGCGCGCCACGGTCAAGGACGTGGACGGCAAGTTCGTGCGCCAGTCTGGCGGTAAGGGCCAGTACGGCCACGTGGTGTTCCGTCTGGAACCCAACGAGCCGGGCAAGGGCTTCGAGTTCCTGGACGAGATCAAGGGTGGCGTGGTGCCGCGCGAGTACATCCCCGCCGTGCAAAAGGGCGTGGAAGAAGCGCTCACCAGCGGTGTCCTGGCTGGCTACCCGGTGGTGGACGTCAAGGTCGCGCTGACCTTCGGCTCGTACCACGACGTGGACTCCTCCGAGCAGGCGTTCAAGATGGCCGCCATCTTCGGCTTCAAGGAAGCCGCGAAGAAGGCCAACCCCGTCATCCTCGAGCCCATGATGGCCGTGGAAGTGGAGACGCCCGAGGACTACGCCGGTACGGTGATGGGTGACCTGTCCAGCCGCCGCGGCATGGTGCAGGGCATGGACGACATGGTCGGCGGTGGTAAGGCCATCAAGGCCGAGGTGCCGCTGTCGGAGATGTTCGGCTATGCCACGCAGCTGCGTTCCATGACGCAGGGCCGCGCCACGTACACGATGGAGTTCAAGCACTACGCCGAAGCTCCGCGCAACGTGTCCGAGGCCATCATGGCCGCGCGGGCCAAATAAAGTCCAGGTGCCGGACCAAGACTTGCACAGCAAGTCTTGCTCGGGCACCTCTGACTAGAGGGGGTTCTCAGGGGCCTTCTCTGGTTGGAGGTAAAAATGGCTCCAGTCCTTACTCCATAAGCGCCGGCAGCTCATTTTTCAGTAGCATTTTCCTGTCTGCGATCCGGTGCCGTCCCGTGGCTCTGTGCGGGGCGAACCAGCAACCGGGTGCAGACGTTAAACCGTCACACAGGCAACGCTCTTTTGGAGTACAGAAAATGGCAAAAGGTAAATTCGAACGTACCAAGCCCCACGTGAACGTGGGCACGATCGGTCACGTGGACCACGGCAAGACGACGCTGACGGCGGCCATTGCCACGGTGCTGTCCAAGAAGTTCGGCGGCGAAGCCAAAGACTACGCCCAGATCGACAACGCGCCTGAAGAAAAGGCCCGCGGCATCACCATCAACACCTCGCACGTCGAGTACGAAACCGCCGCACGCCACTACGCCCACGTGGACTGCCCCGGCCACGCCGACTACGTCAAGAACATGATCACCGGCGCCGCCCAGATGGACGGCGCCATCCTGGTGTGCTCGGCCGCTGACGGCCCGATGCCCCAGACGCGCGAACACATCCTGCTGGCCCGCCAGGTGGGCGTGCCCTACATCATCGTGTTCCTGAACAAGTGCGACATGGTGGACGACGAAGAGCTGCTGGAGCTCGTCGAGATGGAAGTGCGCGAGCTGCTGGACAAGTACGAATTCCCCGGCGACGACACCCCCATCATCCGCGGCTCGGCCAAGCTGGCCCTGGAAGGCGACCAGTCCGACAAGGGCGAGCCCGCCATCCTGCGCCTGGCTGAAGCTCTGGACACCTACATCCCCACGCCCGAGCGCGCTGTGGACGGTGCCTTCCTGATGCCCGTGGAAGACGTGTTCTCCATCTCCGGCCGCGGCACCGTGGTCACGGGCCGCGTCGAGCGCGGCATCGTCAAGGTCGGCGAAGAAATCGAAATCGTCGGCATCAAGGACACCGTCAAGACTACGGTCACCGGCGTGGAAATGTTCCGCAAGCTGCTGGACCAGGGCCAGGCTGGCGACAACGTGGGCCTGCTGCTGCGCGGCACCAAGCGCGAAGACGTCGAGCGCGGCCAGGTGCTGTGCAAGCCCGGCTCCATCAAGCCGCACACGCACTTCACCGCCGAGGTGTACGTGCTGAGCAAGGACGAGGGCGGCCGCCACACGCCGTTCTTCAACAACTACCGTCCGCAGTTCTACTTCCGCACCACCGACGTCACCGGCTCCATCGAGCTGCCCGCTGACAAGGAAATGGTCATGCCCGGCGACAACGTGTCGATCACCGTCAAGCTGATCGCCCCCATCGCCATGGAAGAAGGCCTGCGCTTTGCCATCCGCGAAGGCGGCCGCACGGTCGGCGCCGGCGTCGTGGCCAAGATCATCGAGTAATC
>DJJU01000005.1 GCA_002434305.1 Alicycliphilus sp. UBA6560
CGCGAGGCCACGGCCCAGGCCGCGCCCAAGCGCTCGCGCCGCGCCGCCGCGCCGCCGGTGGCCGCCGCCAACCTGGACCAGGACGGCCAGGTGCGCTTCATCAACCTGAAGGCCTGGCGCGCCGAGGTGGCGCGCGAGCACAACCTGCCGGCCTACGTCATCTTCCACGACGCCACGCTGGCGGCCATCGCCGAGCGCAACCCAACCTCGTTGCAGGATCTGCAGGGCATCAGCGGCATGGGCACCAAGAAGCTGGAGGCCTACGGCGCTGAGGTGCTGCGCGTGATCGCCGGCGGCTGAGCAGCCGTCTCCTGCGAGTGCAGGGCCTGTACGGCCTGCACCACCCGGCCGGCGTCATCGCGGATCCTCTCCATGGACTGCACCGCCCGACCGGCCAGCGCCACGCTGTCGGCCACGCCGGCCAGGGCCGACTGCATGGTGCGCTGCATGGCCGCCACCTCGTCCTGGATGGCGGCGATCGTCTGGCTGATGCCATCGGTGGCAGCCTTGCTGTCGGCGGCCAGGCGGCGTACCTCGCCGGCCACCACGGCAAAGCCGCGGCCCGCGTCGCCCGCGCGCGCCGCCTCCACGGCAGCGTTCAGCGCCAGCAGGTGGGTCTGGTCGGCAATGCGGCGGATGGCGCCCAGCACCGAGTCGATGGCTTGCGTCTGCCGGTCCAGCGCCGTGGCACTTTCGGCAGCGGCCTCGAACGTGCCCTCCATCGCTTGGATGCGCTGCACCGCCTGGCTGACAGCCCCGCCGCTTTGCTCGGACAGGGACTGCGTTTCCTGGGCGATGGCATACGCCGTGTTCACGCCCTGCTGGCGGGCCTGCGCCTGGCGCACCCGGTGCGTGATGTCAGTGGCCACCTTGATGATCCCTGTCAGCGCCCCCTGCGCGTCATGCACCGGGTTGTAGGTGGCCTCCAGCCAGACGGTGCGTCCACTGCTGTCCACGCGCTCGACCTGGCCGCGGAAAAATTGCCCGGCGCGCAGCCGCTCCCAAAAGCGCGCGTACTCGGCGCTGGCGGCCAGGGCGGGAGTGCAGAAGGTGCGGTGGTGCTGGCCCCGCAGCTGCGCCAGCTCGTAGCCCATGGTTTGCAGGAAGTTCCCGTTGGCTTGCAGCACGCGGCCCTGCAGATCGAACTCGATGACCGCCATCGAGCGGTCGATGGCCTGCAGCACGGAGGTGGCGCGCAGGCGCTCCTGCGCCTGGGAGGTCACGTCCTGGGCCAGCTCGACCACGCGCGTCGGCCGCCCGCGCCCGTCCAGGATAGGGCTGTAGGTGGCGCGCAGCCACACGCGCTGCCCGTCCTTGCGCTGTCGCTGCACCTGGCCGGTAAAGGGCTCACCGCTTTGCAGCTGCCGCAGCGCCTGCTGGTACGAGGGACTGGCAGCGTAGCCGGGTGGGCACAGCATCTCGTGCGGTTGGCCCGCGAGCTCCTGCGGGCTGTAGCCGAGGATGGCGCAAAAACGCCCGTTGGCCTGCAGGATGCGGCCCTGCAGATCCAGGTGCACCACTGCCATGGAGCGGTCAAAAGCGCGCAGCGCCCAGGGAGCGGTGCGCCAGCGGCGCAGGGAACGCAAGAGCGTGCGAAGCATGAAAACTACCTTTTCGGAACTGTTGGCGCGCGCCCAAGGGCAAGCCAAGAGGGTTCAACGCGAGAGGTAAGCCAAATGTTTACCTGTGCAACAAATCATGTCGCAGGCTGGATGCGCAACCGGTCGTCTTGCAGCGCAAGAGTGTGTCAGAAACTGCGGGATCGGCGTGGACAAACCACTGTCTGGATAATCAGTGTTTTGCCGCCTCAGCCATGTCAGCTCCCGTCCTCACCCGTCACCACCGCACCCGTCTGCTCGAAGTCTGGCGCTCGGCCGGCTGGCCGTGCCAGGACGGGGTGGAGATCGACCTGCTGGCCGCCGGCCTGCTGGAGCGCTGCACGGACGAGTGCGGCCGCACCCTGCTGCGCCTGACGGACGCCGGCATCGCCCATCTGGCCGAGGCGCGGCGCGCCGGCAAGCGCAGCGAAAGCCTGCACGACCGCATGGCGCTGGCCTTTGCGCGCCAGCAGCTGCTGCCTGCCGGGCGCGTGGTCTGGCGCGAGCTGTCGCTGCGTGCGGCGCTGGCGGCCGAAGAAGAGCCGCCCTGCGCCGCCGACGGCGCTGCGCCCGCTGGCGGCGCAGGTCTGGCGCGCGGCCACGGCCGGGCGCTGCCTGCTGGCGCAGGCACCCACCGGCATCGGCAAGACGGTGGCCACGCTGTTCGCCCAGCTCAAGGCGGCGCCGGGACAGCGGATCGACCGGGTGCTGTACCTGGCGGCCAAGACCTCGGGGCGGCAGATGGCGCTGGACGCGCTGGCGCAGCTGGCCGGCAGTGGAGGCGCGCCCGTTCCGCTGCGCGTGCTGGAGCTGGTGGCGCGCGACAAGGCCTGCGAGCACCCGGGCAGCGCCTGCCATGGCCAGTCCTGCCCGCTGGCGCTGGGCTTTTTCGACCGCCTAGCCGGGGCGCGCGGCGCGGCGCTGGACGGACACATGCTCACCCAGGGCCTTCGGCATGGGCATCGACAAGCCGGACGTGCGCTTCGTGGCCCACGGGGTGGTGCTCCAGAACATCGAGGACTACTACCAGGAGACGGGCCGCGCCGGCCGCGACGGGGTGGCTGCCGGCGCCTTGATGGTCTAC
>DJJU01000003.1 GCA_002434305.1 Alicycliphilus sp. UBA6560
GGCCAAGATCATCGAGTAATCGAGGGTTTTCAGAAGGGGTATAGCTCAATTGGCAGAGCGTCGGTCTCCAAAACCGAAGGTTGTAGGTTCGATTCCTACTGCCCCTGCCACGAAATGACGTGGTAAACCTCAAGCCCGCCACCTCCTGGCGGGCTTCGGCGTCTTGTATGACGCCAGGCGAATAAGGCAAAAAACTCGTTATGGCCACCTCTTCGGTTGAAACGGTCACCACTGGTGCAGACAAGGCAAAGCTGTTTGCCGCTGTGGCGCTCGTCGTGGCTTCCATTGCTGGCTTCTACCTCCTGGCAAAGCAGGGCCCTCTGATTCAGTGGGGCGCGTTGCTGCTGGGGTTGGCCTGTGCGGCAGCCGTGTTTCTGGTGTCCGAGCACGGGCGTCAACTCGTCGGATTCGGCAGCGATGCATGGCGTGAAGTCAAGAAGGTGGTCTGGCCGACGCGCAAAGAAACACTGCAGATGACCGGCTATGTGTTCGGCTTCGTGGTGCTGATGGCGCTGTTTCTCTGGTTCACGGACAAAACTCTTGAATGGGTTCTGTACGACTTGGTCTTGGGTTGGAGGAAGTAATGACGGACGCACAGGATTCCAGTGGCGTGCAGGCGTCTGCACAGACGGTCCCTGCGTCTGACATGCGCTGGTACATCGTTCATGCCTATTCGGGTATGGAAAAGGCCGTTGAGCGCAACATTCTCGAGCGCATCACCCGCGCCGGCATGCAGGACAAGTTTGGCCGGATTCTGGTGCCGACCGAAGAGGTCGTCGAGATGAAGAATGGCCAGCGCAAGACTACGGAGCGGCGCTTGTTCCCCGGCTACGTGTTCGTCGAGATGGTCATGGACGACGATACATGGCATTTGGTCAAGCACACCAGCAAGGTGACCGGTTTCGTGGGTGGTGCAAAGAACCGTCCGGCGCCGATCTCGGAAGAAGAAGTCCAGAAGATCGTCAGTCAAATGGAAGAGGGCACGGACAAGCCGCGCCACAAGGTGGAATTCATGGTGGGCGAACTGGTTCGCGTCAAGGAGGGCCCGTTCACCGACTTCAACGGTACGGTGGAAGAGGTCAACTATGAAAAGAGCCGCCTGCGCGTTTCGGTGATGATCTTCGGTCGCTCCACGCCTGTCGAGCTGGAGTTCAGCCAAGTCGAGAAGACCTGACCGAAGGCCGTTTCCGCAGCTAGCAATTCAAGCGCTTTCACTGACTCGGCGCTTTCTACAAGACGAGTCGACAACCCCGGGGAGCCGGCCTGCAAACAGGCAGGCGTCAATACCCGCAAGGAGCAATCATGGCGAAAAAAATCGTCGGCTTCATCAAGCTGCAAGTGCCAGCTGGTAAGGCCAACCCCTCTCCTCCGATCGGTCCGGCGCTGGGTCAGCGCGGTCTGAACATCATGGAGTTCTGCAAGGCCTTCAACGCCCAGACGCAAGGCGTGGAGCCTGGCCTGCCGCTGCCCGTGGTGATCACGGCGTTCGCGGACAAGAGCTTCACCTTCATCATCAAGACGCCTCCGGCAACCGTGCTGATCAAGAAGGCCATCAAGCTGGACAAGGGCTCCTCGAGCGCTTTGACCACCAAGGTCGGCAAGATCACCCGTGAGCAGCTGGAAGAAATCGCCAAGACCAAGCTCAAGGACATGAATGCTGCCAGCGTGGACGCCGCAGTGCGTACGTTGGCCGGCTCTGCCCGTTCCATGGGCGTGACGGTGGAGGGTCTCTGAAATGGCTAAGCTGACCAAGAAGCAAAAAGCCCTGCAGGGCAAGGTGGACTCCACCAAGCTGTACCCCTTTGCCGAAGCCATGGCTCTGGTGAAGGAGGGCGCTACCGCCAAGTTCGATGAATCCATCGACGTGGCCGTCCAACTGGGCGTGGATGCCAAGAAGTCCGACCAGGTGGTGCGTGGCGCCGTGGTGCTGCCCAACGGCACCGGCAAGACGACCCGCGTGGCCGTGTTCGCTCAGGGCGCCAAGGCTGAAGAAGCCAAGGCCGCTGGCGCCGACATCGTCGGCATGGACGACCTGGCCGCTCAGGTCAAGGCCGGCGACATGCCTTTCGACGTGGTCATCGCCGCTCCCGATGCCATGCGCGTCGTGGGTACGCTGGGCCAGATTCTGGGCCCGCGCGGCCTGATGCCCAACCCCAAGGTGGGTACCGTGACTCCCGACGTCGCTACGGCCGTGAAGAACGCCAAGGCTGGCCAGGTGCAATTCCGTGTCGACAAGGCCGGCATCATTCACTCGACCATCGGCCGCCGCTCGTTCGGCGACGACAAGCTGCAGGGCAATCTGGTGGCGCTGATCGATGCGCTGAACAAGGCCAAGCCTGCCACGAGCAAGGGTGTGTACCTGCGCAAGGTCGCGGTCTCCTCGACCATGGGCGTGGGCGTGCGCGTGGACACGCAGACCATCTCGGCGTAATTGCGAGATCTTGGGATGCCCGAAAGGGTGTCCCGGTGGTGGGTCGGTGCGGTTTTCCGCGCCGAGCCATCCAAGACCGTTGGTGTGCACACTGGCTGCACTTAAATCCTCTGGGCCAACGCAGATGGCGATCCCGCTGAAGATGGAAAGAATTTTCCGAAACAGTTGGTCGCTGCAAACCAAGAGCGCGCACGGCGGGCCTGCCCAAAGTGCGCAAACGAAGGAGTAGACCTTGAGTCTGAATCGCAGTGAGAAAGAAGCGGTCATCAACGAAGTGACCAGCCTCGCCGCTAAAGCTCAAACGCTCGTGATCGCGGAATACCGTGGCATCACGGTGGCCGACCTGACCAAACTGCGCGTCGATGCCCGCAGCAAGGGTGTGTCCTTGAGTGTTCTGAAGAACACCCTGGCACGCCGTGCTGTGGCTGGCAGCCAGTTTGAGGTGGCCGCCGAGCAGATGACCGGTCCGCTGATCTATGGCTTCTCCGAAGACGCTGTGGCCGCCGCCAAGGTGGTGGCCGATTTCGCGAAGACCAACGACAAGCTGGTGATTCGCGGCGGCGCCTTCGCGGGCAAGACCCTGGACGTGAACGGCGTGAAGCAACTGGCCAACATTCCTTCCAAGGAAGTGCTGCTGGCCCAGCTGTGTGGCTTGCTGATGTCGCCTATCTCCCGCACCGCCGTGGTGCTGGGTGCCCTGGCGGCCAAGAAAGGCGAGGGCGAACCCGCGGCCGCCTGATCAGGCGCACACGCATTCGCAATCCCAAAACCAACCAATTGTTAGGAAATCAAAATGGCATTCGACAAAGACGCATTCTTGACCGCTCTGGACAGCATGACCGTGCTGGAACTCAATGACCTGGTCAAGGCCATCGAAGAGAAGTTCGGTGTGAGCGCTGCCGCCATGGCAGCTCCCGCAGCTGGTGGCGCTGCCGGCGGCGGCGCTGCTGCAGCCGAAGAGAAGACCGAGTTCAACGTGGTGCTGACCGAAGCCGGCGCCAACAAGGTTGCCGTGATCAAGGCCGTGCGCGAAATCACCGGTCTGGGCCTGAAGGAAGCCAAGGATCTGGTGGACGGCGCTCCCAAGAACGTCAAGGAAGCCCTGCCCAAGGCTGACGCAGAAGCCGCTGTCAAGAAGCTGGTGGACGCTGGCGCCAAGGCCGAGCTGAAGTAATCCGACCGGTTCCGTGGGCTGGAGGTCTTCGCAAAAGGCCTCCAGCCTTTGGTGCTTATGGGCCCGGCCCAGCAGAGCGCACCAGAAAGCGGTCCCAAGGGGACTGTTTCCTAGTGTTTTCTGACCTGCCGACAGCAGAAGACGCCTTGGTTCGGGCGATGTGCAACGCATCGCCGTCCGCCATGGTTGGTAGTGGCCAACCCGCCAAGCCTGCAAGGTGGCCGCCTTGCGGGGCAGTCGTCGAAGACCCCATCCAATGTCTTTGCCCGGAGATCTCATGGCCTCAACATCCACGTACAGCTTCACCGAACGCAAGCGCATCCGCAAGAGCTTCGGCCGCCGCGACAGCGTGCTCAAGGTGCCTTATCTGCTGCAGATGCAGCGCGATGCCTACACCGCTTTCCTGCAAGCCGATGCGCCCGCGCAAAAGCGCGCCAACGAAGGGCTGCAGGCGGCTTTCAATTCCGCCTTCCCCATCGTCTCGCACAACGGCTTCGTGGAAATGAAGTTCGTCGAGTACAACCTGGCCCGCCCGGCTTTCGACGTGCGCGAATGCCAGACGCGCGGCCTGACGTTCTCGTCCGCCGTGCGCGCGCGCGTGCAGCTGATCATCTACGACCGCGAGTCCTCGACCTCGCAGTCCAAGGTGGTCAAGGAAGTGAAGGAGCAGGAGGTCTACATGGGCGAAGTGCCCCTGATGACCGACAAGGGCTCGTTCATCATCAACGGCACCGAGCGCGTGATCGTCTCGCAGCTGCACCGCTCGCCCGGCGTGTTCTTCGAGCACGACAAGGGCAAGACGCACAGCTCGGGCAAGCTGCTGTTCTCCGCCCGCATCATTCCCTACCGCGGCTCCTGGCTGGACTTTGAGTTCGACCCCAAGGACATCCTGTACTTCCGGGTGGACCGCCGCCGCAAGATGCCGGTGACCATCCTGCTGAAGGCCATCGGCCTGACGCCGGAGTCCATCCTGGCGAACTTCTTCATCAACGACAACCTGCGCCTGATGGACAGCGGGGCGCAGATGGAATTCGTCGCCGACCGCCTCAAGGGCGAAGTGGCGCGCTTTGACATCACCGACAAGTCGGGCAAGGTCATCGTCGCCAAGGACAAGCGCATCACTGCCCGCCACACGCGCGAACTGGAGCAGTCCGGCACCACGCACGTGAGCGTGCCCGAGGACTTCCTGCTGGGCCGCGTGGTGGCGCGCAACATCGTCGACTCCGACACCGGCGAGATCCTGGCCAAGGCCAACGAGGAGCTGACCGAAGCCCTGCTCAAGAAGCTGCGCTCGGCCGGTGTGCAGGACCTGCAGGTCATCTACACCAACGAACTCGACCAGGGCGCCTACATCTCGCAGACGCTGCGCATCGACGAGACGGTGGACGAGTTCGCCGCCCGCGTGGCCATCTACCGCATGATGCGTCCCGGCGAGCCGCCGACGGAAGACGCCGTGCAGGCCCTGTTCCAGCGCCTGTTCTACAACCCGGACACGTACGACCTGTCGCGCGTGGGCCGCATGAAGTTCAACGCCAAGATCGGCCGCGACGAGGCCACCGGTCCCATGGTGCTGTCCAACGACGACATCCTGGCCGTAGTCAAGATCCTGGTGGATCTGCGCAACGGCCGTGGCGAGGTGGACGACATCGACCACCTGGGCAACCGCCGCGTGCGTTGCGTGGGCGAGCTGGCCGAGAACCAGTACCGCACCGGCTTGGCGCGCATCGAAAAGGCCGTGAAGGAGCGCCTCGGCCAGGCCGAGAACGACCCTCTGATGCCGCACGACCTGATCAACTCCAAGCCGATCTCCGCGGCCCTGAAGGAGTTCTTCGGCGCCTCGCAGCTGTCGCAGTTCATGGACCAGACCAACCCGCTGGCCGAGATCACGCACAAGCGCCGCGTCTCGGCCCTCGGCCCGGGCGGTCTGACGCGCGAGCGCGCCGGCTTCGAGGTGCGCGACGTGCACGTCACGCACTACGGCCGCGTGTGCCCGATCGAAACGCCTGAAGGCCCGAACATCGGCCTGATCAACTCGCTGGCCCTGTACGCCCAGCTCAACGAGTACGGCTTCATCGAAACGCCCTACCGCCGCGTGGTGGACGGCAAGGTGACCGACCAGATCGACTACCTGTCGGCCATCGAGGAAGGCAAGTACATCATCGCCCAGGCCAACGCCACGCTGGACGACTCCGGCCGCCTGACCGGCGACCTGGTCTCGGCGCGCGAGCAGGGCGAGTCGACCCTCGTTTCCGCAGACCGCGTGCAGTACATGGACGTGTCGCCCGCGCAGATCGTGTCGGTGGCCGCCTCGCTGGTGCCCTTCCTGGAGCACGACGATGCCAACCGCGCGCTGATGGGCGCCAACATGTCGCGCCAGGCCGTGCCCGTGCTGCGCCCGGAAAAGCCCATGGTGGGCACCGGCATCGAGCGCGTGGCGGCCGTGGACTCCGGCACCGTGGTCACGGCGCGCCGTGGCGGCGTGGTGGACTACGTGGACGCCACCCGCATCGTGATCCGCGTGAACGACTCCGAAGCCGTGGCCGGCGAAGTGGGCGTGGACATCTACAACCTGATCAAGTACCAGCGCTCCAACCAGAACACCAACATCCACCAGCGCCCCATCGTGCAGCGCGGTGACGTGCTGGCCAAGGGCGACGTGATCGCCGACGGCGCCTCGACCGACCTGGGCGAGATCGCCATCGGCCAGAACATGCTGATCGCGTTCATGCCCTGGAATGGCTACAACTTCGAGGACTCGATCCTGATCAGCGAGCGCGTGGTGGCTGAGGACCGCTACACCAGCATCCACATCGAGGAGCTGGTGGTGATGGCCCGCGACACCAAGCTGGGCGCCGAGGAAATCACCCGCGACATCCCCAACCTGTCCGAGCAGCAGCTGGGCCGGCTGGACGAGTCCGGCATCATCTACGTGGGTGCCGAAGTGCAGCCCGGCGACGTGCTGGTGGGCAAGGTCACGCCCAAGGGCGAGACCACCCTGACGCCTGAAGAGAAGCTGCTGCGCGCCATCTTCGGCGAGAAGGCCTCCGACGTGAAGGACACCTCGCTGCGCGTGGACCAGGGCAGCCAGGGCACCGTGATCGACGTGCAGGTCTTCACCCGCGAAGGCATCCAGCGCGACAAGCGCGCGCAGCAGATCATCGACGACGAACTGAAGCGCTTCCGCCTGGACCTGAACGACCAGCTGCGCATCGTCGAGGCCGACGCCTACGACCGTATCGAGAAGCTGCTGGTGGGCAAGAAGGCCAACGGCGGCCCGCAAAAGCTGGCCAAGGGCGCCACGATCGACAAGGAATACCTGGCCGGCGTGGAGAAGTTCCACTGGTTCGACATCCGTCCGGCCGACGAGGCCGTGGCCGCGCAGCTCGAATCGATGAAGAACGCCATGGAGCAGACGCGCCACAGCTTCGACCTGGCGTTTGAAGAAAAGCGCAAGAAGCTCACGCAGGGCGACGAGCTGCCCGCGGGCGTGCTGAAGATGGTCAAGGTCTACCTGGCCGTCAAGCGCCGCCTGCAGCCCGGCGACAAGATGGCCGGCCGCCACGGCAACAAGGGCGTGGTCTCCAAGATCGTGCCCGTCGAGGACATGCCCTACATGGCCGACGGCACGCCGGTCGACATCGTGCTGAACCCGCTGGGCGTGCCCTCGCGCATGAACATCGGCCAGGTGCTGGAGGTTCACCTGGGCTGGGCCGGCAAGGGCCTGGGCCAGCGCATCGGCGACATGCTGCAGCGCCAGGCCAAGGTGGCCGAGCTGCGCAAGTTCATGGAGCAGGTCTACAACACCCGCGGCCACAAGGAAGACTTCTCCCTGCTGTCCGACGACGAGGTGCTGTCCATGGCGCGCGAGCTGACCACGGGCGTGCCCTTTGCGTCGCCGGTGTTCGACGGCGCCTCCGAGGCCGAGATCAAGGAAATGCTCAAGCTGGCCTACCCGGACGAGGTGGCCAGCGCCAAGGGCCTGACCGATCCGCGCACGCAGGCCTTCCTGCACGACGGCCGCACCGGCGAGCGCTTCGAGCGCCCGACGACCATCGGCTACATGCACTACCTGAAGCTGCACCACCTGGTGGACGACAAGATGCACGCGCGCTCCACGGGTCCGTACTCGCTGGTCACGCAGCAGCCGCTGGGCGGCAAGGCGCAGTTCGGTGGCCAGCGCTTCGGCGAGATGGAAGTGTGGGCGCTGGAGGCCTATGGCGCCGCCTACGTGCTGCAGGAGATGCTGACGGTGAAGTCCGACGACGTGCAGGGCCGTACCAAGGTCTACGAGAGCATCGTCAAGGGCGAGCACGCGATCGAGGCCGGCATGCCGGAGTCGTTCAACGTGCTGGTCAAGGAAATCCGCTCGCTGGGCCTGGACATCGAACTGGAACGCTCCTGAGAGAGCACGGGTCGTACTATTAAAAAGTGAGCTGGCGCCGCTGTAATTGTGCGGGTTTGCGAATGATTTCTATCGCAAAACCGCGCCAAACAAGCGCCAGCAGCTATGATTTTTGATGAAAAGGGAAAGAGTCACATGAAATCGCTACTCGACCTGTTCAAGCAATTCACGCCAGACGAGCACTTCGACGCCATCAAGATCGGCTTGGCGTCGCCCGAGAAGATTCGTTCCTGGTCCTTCGGCGAAGTGAAGAAGCCGGAGACGATCAACTACCGCACCTTCAAGCCCGAGCGCGACGGCCTGTTCTGCGCCAAGATCTTCGGTCCCATCAAGGACTACGAGTGCCTGTGCGGCAAGTACAAGCGCCTGAAGCACCGCGGCGTGATCTGCGAGAAGTGCGGCGTTGAAGTCACGCAGACCAAGGTGCGCCGCGAGCGCATGGGTCACATCGACCTGGCTGCGCCCTGCGCGCACATCTGGTTCCTCAAGAGCCTGCCCTCGCGCCTGGGCCTGGTGCTGGACATGACGCTGCGCGACATCGAGCGCGTGCTGTACTTCGAGGCCTACGTGGTCACCGACCCGGGCATGACGCCGCTCAAGAAGTTCTCGATCATGAGCGAGGACGACTACGACGCCAAGCGCAAGGAGTACGGCGACGAGTTCGTCGCGCACATGGGCGCCGAGGGCATCAAGGAGCTGCTGGAAGGCATCGACCTGGAGATCGAGATCGAGCGCCTGCGCGGCGACCTCACGGGCTCGGAAGTCAAGGTCAAGAAGAACGCCAAGCGCCTGAAGGTCCTGGAAGCGTTCAAGAAGTCGGGCATCAAGCCCGAGTGGATGATCATGGAAGTCCTGCCCGTGCTGCCCCCGGACCTGCGTCCGCTGGTGCCGCTGGATGGCGGGCGCTTCGCCACGTCCGACCTGAACGACCTGTACCGCCGCGTCATCAACCGCAACTCGCGTCTGCGCCGCCTGCTGGAGCTGAAGGCTCCGGAGATCATCGCGCGCAACGAAAAGCGCATGCTGCAGGAAGCCGTGGACAGCCTGCTGGACAACGGTCGCCGCGGCAAGGCCATGACGGGCGCCAACAAGCGCGCCCTGAAGTCGCTGGCCGACATGATCAAGGGCAAGGGCGGGCGCTTTCGCCAGAACCTGCTGGGCAAGCGCGTCGACTACTCGGGCCGCTCGGTCATCACCGTGGGCCCGACGCTCAAGCTGCACCAGTGCGGCCTGCCGAAGCTGATGGCGCTTGAATTGTTCAAGCCCTTCATCTTCTCGCGCCTGGAGGCCATGGGCATCGCCACGACCATCAAGGCCGCCAAGAAGGAAGTGGAAGCCGGCACGCCCGTGGTGTGGGACATCCTGGAAGAGGTGATCCGCGAGCACCCGGTGATGCTCAACCGCGCACCCACGCTGCACCGCCTGGGCATCCAGGCGTTCGAGCCCATCCTGATCGAAGGCAAGGCCATCCAGCTGCACCCGCTGGTGTGCGCCGCTTTCAACGCCGACTTCGACGGTGACCAGATGGCCGTGCACGTGCCGCTGTCCGTGGAGGCGCAGCTGGAAGCCCGCACGCTGATGCTGGCCTCCAACAACGTGCTGTTCCCCGCCTCGGGCGAGCCCTCCATCGTGCCCTCGCAGGACGTGGTGCTGGGCCTGTACCACGCCACCCGCGAGCGGGTCAATGGCAAGGGCGAAGGCATGGTCTTCACCGACATCGCCGAAGTGCAGCGCGCGCTGGACGCGGGCGAGGTCGAGCTGACCAGCAAGATCAGCGTGCGCCTGCCCGACTGGACCCGCGACCAGGACAGCGGTGAGTGGCACTCCACCACCAGCCTGGTGCAGACCACCGTGGGCCGTGCCCTGCTGTCGGAGATCCTGCCCAAGGGCCTGGCCTTCTCCAACCTGAACAAGGCGCTGAAGAAGAAGGAAATCTCGCGCCTGATCAACGCCTCCTTCCGCAAGTGCGGCCTGAAGGAGACGGTGGTGTTTGCCGACAAGCTGTTGCAAAACGGCTTCCGCCTGGCTACGCACGCCGGCATCTCCATCTCGGTGGACGACATGCTGGTGCCGCCGCAAAAGGCCGACATCCTGGCCCGCGCCGAGAAGGAAGTGAAGGAAATCGAGCAGCAGTACGTCTCGGGCCTGGTCACGGCCGGCGAGCGCTACAACAAGGTGGTGGACATCTGGGGCAAGGCCGGCGACGAAGTCTCCAAGGTCATGATGGCCCAGCTGGCCAAGGAAAAGACCACCGACCGCAACGGCAAGGAAGTGGAGCAGGAGTCGTTCAACTCCATCTACATGATGGCCGACTCCGGCGCCCGCGGCTCGGCCGCGCAGATCCGCCAGCTGGCCGGCATGCGCGGCCTGATGGCCAAGCCCGACGGCTCCATCATCGAGACGCCCATCACGGCCAACTTCCGTGAAGGCCTGAACGTGCTGCAGTACTTCATCTCCACGCACGGCGCCCGCAAGGGCCTGGCCGACACGGCGCTGAAGACGGCCAACTCCGGCTACCTGACGCGCCGCCTGGTGGACGTGACGCAGGACCTGGTGGTGACCGAAGAGGATTGCGGCACCTCCAACGGCTCGCTGATGCGTGCCATCGTCGAGGGCGGCGAGGTGGTCGAGTCCCTGCGCGAGCGCGTGCTGGGCCGCGTGGCAGCCGAGGACGTGCTGCACCCCGAGACCCGCGCCGTGGTGGCACCGGCCGGCACGCTGCTGGACGAGAACACCCTGGACGCGCTGGAATCCGCCGGCGTGGACGAGATCAAGGTGCGCACCGCGCTCAATTGCGAGACGCGTTACGGCCTGTGCGGCAAGTGCTACGGCCGCGACCTGGGCCGAGGCGGCCTGATCAACCTCGGCGAAGCCGTGGGCGTGATCGCCGCACAGTCCATCGGCGAGCCCGGCACGCAGCTGACCATGCGCACGTTCCACATCGGCGGCGCCGCGTCGCGCGCCGCCGTGGCGTCCAGCGTGGAAGCCAAGTCCAACGGCATCATCGGCTTCAACGCCACGATGCGCTACGTGAGCAACACCCGCGGCGAGCTGGTGGTGATTGCCCGTTCCGGCGAGATCATCATCCAGGACGAGCACGGCCGCGAGCGCGAGCGCCACAAGGTGCCCTACGGCGCCACGCTGACGGTGAAGGCCGACCAGCAGGTCAAGGCCGGCACCATCCTGGCCAACTGGGACCCGCTGACCCGCCCGATCATCACGGAGTTTGCCGGCCAGGTGAAGTTCGAGAACGTCGAGGAAGGACTCACGGTGGCCAAGCAGGTGGACGAGGTCACCGGCCTGTCCACGCTGGTGGTGATCGACCCCAAGCGCCGTGGCTCCACCAAGGTGGTGCGCCCGCAGGTCAAGCTGATCGACGCCGGCGGCCAGGAAGTGAAGATCCCTGGCACCGACCACTCGGTGACGATCGGCTTCCCCGTGGGCGCGCTGATCCAGGTGCGCGACGGCCAGGACGTGGGCCCCGGCGAGGTGCTAGCCCGTATCCCGGTCGAAGGCCAGAAGACCCGCGACATCACGGGCGGTCTGCCGCGCGTGGCCGAGCTGTTCGAAGCCCGCAGCCCCAAGGACAAGGGCATGCTGGCCGAGATCACCGGCACGGTGTCCTTCGGCAAGGAAACCAAGGGCAAAGTGCGCCTGCAGATCACCGACCCGGACGGCAAGGTCTGGGACGAGTTGGTGCCGAAGGAAAAGAACATGCTGGTCCACGAAGGCCAGGTGGTCAACAAGGGCGAGCTGATCGTCGACGGCCCGGCCGATCCGCAGGACATCCTGCGCCTGCTGGGCATCGAGGAGCTGGCACGCTACATCGTCGACGAGGTGCAGGACGTGTACCGTCTGCAGGGCGTGAAGATCAACGACAAGCACATCGAGGTGATCGTTCGCCAGATGCTGCGCCGCGTCGTGGTCGAGAACCCGGGCGAGTCCAGCTACATCGCCGGCGAGCAGGTCGAGCGTTCGGAGATCCTCAACACCAATGAGGCGCTCCAGGCTGCGGACAAGATCCCGGCGACCTACTCCAACGTGCTGCTGGGCATCACCAAGGCTTCGCTGTCCACCGACTCCTTCATCTCCGCTGCGTCGTTCCAGGAAACGACCCGCGTGCTTACCGAGGCTGCCATCATGGGCAAGCGCGACGAGCTGCGCGGCCTGAAGGAAAACGTGATCGTCGGCCGCCTGATCCCCGCCGGCACGGGCCTGGCCTACCACCAGGCGCGCAAGGTCAAGGACGCCATGGATGAGGCCGAGCGCCGCGCCATCGCCGAGGCCGAGGCCGCCGAGCTGGCCAGTGCCGGCGAAGTGGAAGCCGGCGCCGACCTGGACACTGGCACCGCCGACTGACCCGGCGCGCGTCCGGTCTAAACTCCCGGCCTGCCCTGGCGGCAGGCCGGGTTTTTTTATGCGCGCGTGCTTTTGCCGAAGCGGGCGCGCCCGGCCAGGCGGCCGCTTCTTTGGCGAGGAAAAGCATTCATGTGGACCACCGCAATCGTTCTTGCCGTGCTCGTGTTCTGGGCCGTGGGCGCCTACAACCGGTTGATCCGCCTGCGCTCGGCCGCTCTCCAGGCCTTCGCAGTGCTGGACGGACACCTGGTGCGCTGGCTGGCCCTGCTGGGTGAATACGAGGCGGCGGCGGGCGCGGCCGTGGGCGACCACGCCCAGGCGGCGGTCGCAGCCGCCGGGGGGCAGTTCGCCGCCGCGCTGGCGGTGGTGCGCGCGCATCCGCTGGATGCCGGCGCGGCCGCTGCCCTGGCCGCTGGCGCCCAGGTGCTAGAGACGGCCTGGCAGTCACTGGTGCAATCCGCAGCGCTGCAAAGCGAGGGAGTGGCTCCGCCGGCGCTGGCTCCCTGGGTACAGCAGCGTGAGCAGCTGGCACTGCAAAGCGCGCCGGCGCAGCAGCAGTTCAACGACGCCGTGGCGCAATACAACGCCGCGGTGGCGCAGTTCCCGGCCAGCGTGCTGGCCTGGCTGTTCGACTTCAGAAAGGCCCAGGCGTTGTAAGCGCGCCCACGGCACGGCCTGTGATGGACTGATTTGCCTGCCGGGGCGGACAAGCGCTGCCGGCTCCAGGACAATGGCTGCCGTGACTTTCGCTTCGAACCTCTCCGGCTCCTGGCTGCGCACCGTCCTGTATCTCTGGCTGCTGGCCGCCGCACTGGCGCTGTCCGGTCCGCCGGGCCGCGTGGCCGCCGCCCAGCAGCATGGGGAGATCACCGAGATGCGCGTGGAGCGCACGTCCGAGGGCTTGCTGCTGAGCGCGGCCTGGCGCATGGAGCTGTCAGCACTGGTGGAAAACGCCCTGTACCAGGGTATCGCCATGCACTTCGTGGCCGAGGCGCAGGTGGTGCGTCCGCGCTGGTACTGGTCCGACAAGACGGTGGCCCGCGCGACGCGCTACCTGCGCCTGAGCTACCAGCCGCTCACGCGGCGCTGGCGGCTGGTGCAAGCCTCCTCGGCGCAGGATTTGACCGGCCTGGGCATGGCCCTGGGGCAGAGCTTCGACGATTTGCCCGAGGCTCTGGCCGCCATGCAGCGGCTGGCGCGTTGGAAGATCGCCGAAGCGCACGACCTGGACGATGGCCGGGCCTATGAGGTGAACTTCCAGTTCCGGCTCGACACGTCGCAGCTGCCGCGGCCGCTGCAATTCGGCACGCTGGGCAAGCCGAGCTGGGCGGTCTCGCTGTCGCAGCGTCTGGAGCTTCCCGCCGTGGAGGCACAGCAATGACGGGCACACCGGCGCGCCCCGCGGGTTCCGCGCGGCGCGAGGCCAGCCGCGCCCATGCCGTGCGCTGGGCGCTCGGCCTGGGCGCGGGCTTCATGTGCGCCATTGGCGTGGTGCTGCTGTTCCTGCTGACGCAGGCGACCAATAACCGCGCCCTTTACGAGCGGCATTTCGCCTGGCTGCTGGGGGTGAACGCGCTGGTGGCCGCCGTGCTGCTGGCGGCGCTGGCCTGGGGCGCCGTGCGGCTGGCAGTGCGGCTGCGGCGCGGGCGCTTCGGCACCCGGCTGCTGGTCAAGCTGGCCGGTATCTTTACCTTGGTGGGCGTGGTGCCGGGGCTGCTGATCTACGTCGTGTCCTACCAGTTCGTTTCGCGCTCCATCGAGAGCTGGTTCGACGTCAAGGTGGAAGGCGCCCTGAGCGCCGGCGTCAGCCTGGGTCGGGCGACCCTGGACACCATTGCGGCCGACATGGCCACCAAGACGCGCACCGCCAGCAGCCAATTGGCCCAGGTGCCCGATGCCGCTACCGGCCTGGTGCTGGAGCGCATGCGCGACCAGTTGGGCGCCACCGACATGGTCCTGTGGAGCGCTGCTGGCCAGCCGCTGGCCAGCACCGGGCAATCGCGCTTCTCGCTCAACCCGGAGCGGCCGACTGCCCAGCAGCTGCGCACGGTCCGGCAGGACCGGGTGGCCTTCCAGATTGAAGGCCTGGATGACCTGACGGACCCCGGTGCACTGGAAAACGCGCGCGTGCGCGTGCTGGTGCTCGCCGTGAATCCGGCCGTTGGCCTGCTGGTCGAGCCGCGCTACGTGCAGGCCACGCTGCCACTGCCGCAGGCGCTGGTGGCCAATGCCGTCGCCGTGCAGGAGGCCAATCGCGAGTATCAGGAGCGGGCGCTGGCGCGCGGCGGCCTGCGGCGCATGTACATAGGCACTCTCACCTTGAGCCTGTTCCTGGCCGTCTTCGGGGCGGTGCTGCTGGCCGTGGTACTGGGCAACCAGCTGGTGCGACCGCTGCTGGTGCTGGCCGAAGGGGTGCGCGAGGTGGCGGCCGGCAACCTTGCGCCCAAGGCGGCGCTGCAGGGTCGCGACGAGCTGGGCGGCCTGACACGCGATTTCGCCTGGATGACCCAGCAGCTGGCCGACGCGCGCGCGGCAGTGCAAAAAAGCATGGGTGCGCTGGATGCGGCGCGCGGAAATCTGCAGACCATCCTGGACAACCTGACGGCGGGGGTCATCGTGCTGGACGACCAGGGCGTCATCCAGTCCAGCAACCCAGGCGCCACGCGCATCCTGCGCGCACCCCTGGCAGCCCATGAAGGCCAGCCGCTGGCGGGCGTGGCAGGCCTGGAGGAGTTTGCCGCCACAGTGCAGCATCACTTCGATGCCTTTGCGTCCGACCGTGCCGACCACCATGGACTGGACCACTGGCAGCATCCTCTGGAGCTGAATGCCGGCGAGGGCCCGGGACAGCAGGGCACCAGCCTGGTGGTTCGCGGCGCCGAACTGCCCGACCGCATGCGCCTTCTCGTCTTCGACGATATCTCCGAAATCGTCTCGGGTCAGCGGGCCCAGGCCTGGGGCGAGGTGGCACGGCGCCTGGCCCACGAGATCAAGAATCCGCTCACGCCCATCCAGCTGTCGGCCGAGCGGCTGGAGCGCAGGCTGGGGGGCAAACTGCCCGAGGCCGAGCAGGCCATACTGGCCAAGTCGGTGAAGACCATCGTGGACCAAGTGGAGGCCATGAAGCGGCTGGTCAACGAATTCCGCGACTACGCCCGGCTGCCTGCGGCGCAGCTGCAGCCGATGGACTTGAATGCCCTGCTAGTGGACGTGCTGCAGTTGTACGAGGCCGAGGGCGCCCAGGTGCCCGTGCAGGTGGACCTCGATCCGCAGTGCCCCTGGATCGCCGGCGACGCGCAGCAGCTGCGCCAGGTCGTTCACAACCTGCTGCAAAACGCCCAGGACGCGGCTCTGCAGGCGACCGAACCAGTGGTCCGCATCTGCACACGCTGGAGCGAGGCCTCGCAGCGCGTGCGTCTTATCGTTACAGACTCGGGACAAGGCTTTCCGCCGCACATCCTGCAGCGTGCATTTGAGCCCTATGTGACGACCAAGCCGCGAGGCACGGGACTGGGGCTTGCGGTGGTGAAAAAGATCGCCGAGGAGCACGGTGCGCGCATCGAGCTGAGCAACCGGGTGGAAGAGGGTGTGGTGAGGGGGGCACAAGTGTCGCTATCATTCGCCCCTGTATCGAGGGTGGCGTCTTAGCAACACCACCATGTCAGTAATCGCGTACTTCAACACATGGCAAACATTCTGGTGGTCGACGACGAACTGGGTATCCGGGATCTGTTGTCCGAAATCCTGAACGACGAGGGCCACAGCGTGGATGTGGCGGAAAACGCTACACAGGCGCGCAACGCACGCTTGGCTGCCGGCTACGACCTGGTGCTGCTGGACATCTGGATGCCGGACACCGACGGCGTGTCCCTGCTCAAGGAGTGGGCCATGGCGGGCACTCTGACCATGCCCGTGATCATGATGAGCGGCCATGCCACCATCGAGACGGCGGTGGAGGCCACGCGCATCGGTGCCTTCTCCTTCCTCGAGAAGCCCATCACCATGCAAAAGCTGCTCAAGGCCGTGGAGCAGGGCTTAACGCGCAGCGCCGCTAATGCATCTGCTGCGGTAGCCTCCTCCCAGAGCAAGGCGGATGCTCTCACGCCTCAGGCGCCAACACCGGCGGCCCTGCTGCTTGATGGATGTAATGGCGCGGTGGAAGCGGCGGCGCCCTTGGCACCGCACCTGGAGCAGGGCCCGCTCGCGCATCAGGGCTTCAACCTGGACCGTCCCCTGCGTGAGGCACGTGACGGTTTCGAGAAGGCTTACTTCGAATTTCACTTGGCCCGCGAGGGTGGGTCCATGACGCGCGTAGCGGAGAAGACGGGGCTGGAGCGCACCCACCTGTACCGCAAGCTGCGCCAGTTGGGCGTGGACCTGGGGCGCAACCGGCGCAATGGCTGAGCGCCGGAAAAAATCATATCTTTTCCATTTCGCCTACTTTTTCGGGCTACAATCAGTGGCTCAGGCCCGGTAGCTCAGTCGGTAGAGCAGAGGATTGAAAATCCTTGTGTCGGCGGTTCGATTCCGTCCCAGGCCACCAGAACAGTCTGACAAGAAGCCCCGGTGATTCCACCGGGGCTTTTTTGTTCGTCGCTCATGTGCGTCTCTTTGGGCAAAGGAAAAACGGCCTGTCCAGAGGGACAGGCCGTTTCTTATGCGACAGAAGATGAGTGGCTGGTGTTCAGCTGCCCGAGGCTTCCGATGCCGGGGCGCTGGCGCCCTCGGCGGCAGGAGCTGCAGGCTCAGGAAAGTTGGCGCCGGCTGCATCTGCCATGTAGGCCACGCCGCGGGCGATTTCGGTGTCGTTGAAGTCACCGCCGCCCTGAGGGGCCATGGCGCCCTTGCCTTGCAGTGCCGAATGCACCAGTGCCTCAAAGCCCGTTTGGATGCGCGGCGCCCAGGCAGCGGTGTCGCCCAGCTTGGGTGCACCGGCTGCGCCGGTAGAGTGGCAGGCAGCACACTGGCCTTTAAACACCTCCTCGCCCGAGCGCAGGGGACGGTTGGCATCACGCACCTCCACCAGACCCACCTTCTGGATGCGCTGAGCCACGGCCAGCTCGGGATTGGCGGCGCCGGACGCGGGCTTGTTGCCCGCCGTGACGAACAGCACCAGTCCGATGATGGCGAACACGGGCAGAACGAAGGCAAGAATGACGGTGGTCAGCAGCTGCTTGGGGCTCTTGATGGGCCCGGTGTGTCCTGCGTCGTGGGTGTCGCTCATGAAGGGGTCCTCGGAAATTTATTGTGTAGAGAGGTGCGTGGCAGACAGCTTTCCATTATAGGAGCCGGTCTCGCTCCAGCCACCCCCCAGCGCCTTGTACAGCAAAACCTGGTTTTGCAACTGTTGCAGCTGCGTGAGAACCAGAGACTGCTGGGTCAGGAACAGCGAGCGCTGCGCGTCCAGCACGTCCAGGTAGCTGGCCACGCCGTTGCGGTAGCGCAGGTCGGACAGCTCCAGACGCTTGGCGTCGGCCGCTTCCTGGCCCTGCTGTGCATCCAGTTGCTCCTGCAGCGTGGCGCGGCCGGCCAGGGCATCGGAGACTTCCCGGAAGGCTGTCTGGATGGCCTTCTCATATTGCGCCACGGCAATCTCGCGGCCCGCGCGCGCGGCTTCCAGGCCCGCCTGATTGCGACCGGCGTCGAAGAGGGGGACAGCCAGCTGCGGTGCCAGTGAGAAAGCCCAGGAGCCGCTCTTGAACAGGCCCGAGAGCTCGGGACTGACGGTGCCCATCGTCGCCGTGAGCGATATGCGCGGAAAGAACGCCGCGCGTGCTGCGCCGATGTTGGCGTTGGCGCCGATCAGCAGATGCTCTGCCTGGCGGATGTCGGGCCGCCGCTCCAGCAGATCCGAAGGCAGGCCTGCGCGCAGCGGCTGCATGGGTGCAGCGGCTTGCAGGCGCGACGACGGCAGGCTGGCACGAATGTCATCCGGTAGCGCCTGGCCGAGCAGCAGTACGAGCGCGTTCTCGTCGAGCAGGCGCTGGCGCTGCTGCTGTGCGTAGGTGGCGCGGGCCGCCTCGGCCAGGCTGGTGGCCTGGCGGTTGTCCAGCTCTGAACTCACCCCGTGCTCCAGGCGCAGTCGCGTGAGCTTCACGGACTCCTCGCGCGTGGCCAGCGTGCGGCGGGAGATGTCCAGCAGTTCCTCGTCAGCCATCAGGTTCAGCCAGCCAGAGGCTACCGCGGCCACCAAGCTGATCTGTGCGGCCTTGCGGGCCTCGTCGGTGGCCAGGTATTGCGCCAGCGCCTGTTCCTTCAGGGCAGCAACGCGGCCGAAAAAGTCGATCTCCCAGGCTGTCACGCCCAGGCCAACTTGGAAGACGTTGCCGTACTGCCCCGTGGCGGTGCTGGGCTGACGCGTGGCGCTGGCTACGCCGGCAATGGTCGGGAACTCGGCCGCGCGCTGGATCTGGAATTGCGCGCGCGCTTGCTCGACGTTGAGCATGGCCACGCGCAGGTCGCGGTTGTTGCCCAGGGCGATGCCGATGAGCCGCTGCAGGCGCGGATCCGTGAAATAGTCCTTCCAGTCGATGTCGGCGGCGGCCCGCTCCTGGGCCGTGGCCGCGGCACTGTCGGCCAGCCCGTATGCCGGGGGGACCGGCGCTGCCGGGCGCTCGTAGGTGGGGATGAAGCTGCATCCGGCCAGCACCAGGGCGGCGGTGAGCGGGGCCAGGGTGCGCGCGCTGCATGCGGGGAAAGAGGTGGTGTGTTTGCGCATGATGAAAAGGATGTGTCTTGTTCAGCCTTCGCTGACGTGCTGCTGGGCCATCTTGGCGTCATGCTCGTGCTGGCGGCTGCTGCCCTTGAAGAAGCTGCGCACCAACACGAAGAACACCGGCACAAAGATCACGGCCAGCAGGGTGCCAGTAATCATTCCGCCGATCACGCCGGTGCCGATGGCGCGCTGGCTGGCCGAACTGGCGCCTGAGGCCAGGAACAGCGGCACCACGCCCAGCGTGAAAGCCAGCGAAGTCATGACGATGGGGCGGAAACGCAGGTGCGCAGCTTCCAGCGCTGCCTCGATGACGCTCTTGCCCTGAGCCTGGAGGTCCTTGGCGAACTCGATGATCAGGATGGCGTTCTTGGCCGACAGGCCGATGATGGTCACCAGGCCAATCTGGAAGTACACGTCGTTGGACATGCCTCGCAACAGCGTGGCCAGCAGCACGCCCAGCACGCCCAGCGGCACTACCAGCAGTACCGAGAACGGAATCGACCAGCTCTCGTACAGCGCCGCCAGGCACAGAAACACCGCCAGCAGCGAGAAGGCATACAGGATGGTGGCCTGCGCGCCGGCGAGCTTTTCCTCGCGCGACTGGCCGGTCCATTCGAAGCCAAAGCCCTCGGGCAGCTGCGCCGCCAGACGCTCCATTTCCTGCATGGCCTCGCCCGTGCTGTAGCCGGGCGCGGCCCCGCCGGCGATCTTCATGGCCGGATAGCCGTTGTAGCGCACGGTCTGCATGGCGCCGGTGATCCAGCGTGTGGTGGCGAAGGTGGACAGCGGCACAACCTGGCCACGGCTGTTGAGCACCGGCAGGTCCAGCACTTCCTCGGGCTGCATGCGTGCCTGGGCGTCGGCCTGCACCACTACCCGCTGCAGCCGGCCCCGGTTCGGAAAGTCGTTGATGTAGGACGAGCCGAGCGCGGTGGACAGCGCGCTGCTGATGGTGTCGAACGACACGCCCAGCGCGCTGGCTTTGTCGCGGTCGATGTCGATCTGCATCTGCGGCGCGTCCTCCATGCCGTCCGGACGCACGCCGGCCAGCACCTTGCTCTGCGCGGCCATGCCCAGCAGCTGGTTGCGTGCCGCCACCAGGGCGTCGTGGCCCTTGCTGCCCCGGTCCTGCAGGCGGAAGGTGAAGCCTGAGGCCACGCCCAGCTCCGGGATGGGAGGCGGGCTCAAGGCAAAGATGAAGGCATCGCGGAAGCCGTACAGCGCGCCGGTGGCGCGGCCTGCCAGCGCCTCGGCCGAATGCTCGGCGCCACGGCGCTCGCTCCAGTCCTTGAGCGTCACGAAGGCCAGGCCTGCGTTCTGCCCCTGGCCGGAGAAGGAGAAGCCGGCCACGGTCACGATGTTGGCCACCTCGGGCTGGGCCAGCATGAATTCCTCGACCTTGGTCATGGCCGCCTGAGTGCGGCCCAGCGCCGCGCCGGGTGGCAGCTGCACGTTGGTGATCACGAAGCCCTGGTCCTCGTTGGGCAGGAAGGAGCTGGGCAGGCGGTTGTACACCAGGGCCAAGGCGCCGATCAGCGCCGCATAGATGATCATCATGCGGCCGCCGCGGCGCACCAGGCGCGACAGGCCCGATTCGTAGCGATGCGTGGTGCGCTTGAAGACGCGGTTGAACCAGCCGAAGAAGCCCTTCTTTTCGTGATGGCCCTCGGCGATGGGCTTGAGCAGGGTGCCGCACAGCGCGGGCGTGAGCGACAGCGCCAGGAAGGCCGAGAAGGCAATGGACGTGCCCATGGTCACGGCGAACTGGCGGTAAATGTTGCCCGTGGAGCCGGCAAAGAACGCCAGCGGCACGAACACCGAGATCAGCACCACCGTCACGCCGACGATGGCGCCCGAGATCTGGCCCATGGCCTTGCGCGTCGCGGCTAGCGGCGGCAGGCCTTCCTCGCTCATGATGCGCTCGACGTTCTCCACCACCACGATGGCGTCGTCCACCACGATGCCGATCACCAGCACCATGCCGAACATGGTCAGCACGTTGATGGAAAAACCCAGCGCCAGCAATGTGCCGAAAGTGCCCAGCAGCGCCACGGGCACCACGATGGTGGGAATGATGGTGTAGCGGAAGTTCTGCAGGAACAGGAACATCACCAGAAACACCAGCAGCACGGCCTCCAGCAACGTCTCCACCACCTTCTCGATGGACACGGCGATGAAGGTGGAGGTGTCGTAAGGGATGGCGTACTTCACGCCCTGCGGAAAGTACCGCTCCAGCTCGGCAAGGCGCGCCTTGACGGCCTTGGCCGTGGCCAGGGCGTTGGCGGAGGACGTCAGCTGCACGCCCAGGCCCACGGCGGGGCTGCCGTTCAGGCGCGCGCTGGTGCTGTAGTTCTGCGCGCCCAGCTCGATGGTGGCCACGTCGCGCAGGCGCACGGTGGAGCCATCGGTATTGGCGCGCAGCACCACGTTGCCGAATTCCTCGGGCGTGGTGAGCTGGCCCTTGACCACGATGGTGGCGGTCATGGTCTGATCCGCGGTGCTGGGCAGCTCGCCCAGGTTGCCGGCGGACACCTGCACGTTCTGGCTACGGATGGCGGCGTTGACCTGGTCCAGCGACAGGTTGAAACCCTTGAGCTTGGCCGGATCCACCCACACGCGCATGGCCAACTCGGCACCGAATTGCGTGACCGCGCCCACCCCGGGCAGGCGCTGCAGTTCGGGCACCACGTTGCGCGCGGCGTAGTCGTTCAGCGCCTCGATGCTCACGTCCGGCGACTCCGAAGTCAGCATCGAGAACAGCAGGAAGTTCGAGCGCGACTTTTCCACGCGCACGCCTTGCTGCGTCACGGCCGCCGGCAGGCGCGGCGTGGCGCGCGCCAGGCGGTTTTGCACGTCCACCTGGGCCAGGTCGTCATTGGTCCCCGGCTCGAAGCTCAGCACGATGGAGCCCGTGCCGTTGGCCTGGCTGGTGGCCTCGACATAGGCCAGGCCGGTGGCGCCGTTCATCTCGCGCTCGATGACCGACAGCACGCTGTCCTCTAGCGTCTGGGCCGTGGCGCCCGGGTAGGCCACCGAAATCTGGATGGTCGGAGGCGCCACCGCTGGGTACTGCGCAATCGGCAGCTTGGTGATGGACACGGCGCCGAACACCATGATGAAAATGGCGATCACCCACGCAAAGATGGGGCGCTCGATAAAGAACTTGGCCATGGACCGCGCTCCTGCTTCTTGGGCGTTTCTTGGTTGTTGTTATTGCTGGGCTGCGGATGCGGCGGCCTGGCTGACGGCGGGAGCTGCGGCTGCAGCGGGTGTGCTGCCAGCGGCCTTCCATGGCACGGGCGTGACGACGACAGGCGAACCCGGTTTGGCGCGGGGCAGCTTCTGGAAGCCATCGACCATCACTTGCTCGCCGGCTTTCAGCCCCTCCAGCACCACCCAGTCCGAACCCTGTGCGGGGCCCAGCTTGACCGGACGCGGCGCGACCTGGTTGCCTTCGCCTACCACCATCACCGTGTCGCCGCTGCTGGAGCGCGTAACGGCCTGCTGCGGCAGCAGCACGCCATTGCCCACCTGGGCCTGCTCCAGCCGCACGCGCACGTACAGACCCGGCAGCAGCGAGCGCTCTGCGTTGGGTACCTCGGCGCGCAGCGTGACCTGGCCGCTGGTCGGGTCCACCGACAGGTCGGTGAACAGCAGTCGGCCCTGGTGCTTGTAGACGCTGCCGTCCTCCAGCACCAGGCTCACGTCGGCGCTGGACTTGTCCGTCTGCTTGTACTGGCCGCTGGCCACGGCTGCGCGCAGCTTCAGGGCGTCGGCGGCGGACTGCGTGAAGTTGATGTAGAGCGGGTCGATCTGCTGGATGACGGCCAGCTCGGTGGCAGCGCCCTGTCCCACCAGTGCGCCCTCGGTCACCAGAGCCCGCCCGATGCGCCCGGAAATCGGGGCGGTGACGGTGGCATAGCCCAGGTTGATGCTGGCGGTCGTCGTGGCGGCGCGGGCAGCGGCCACGTTGGCCTCGGCCGTCTTCTGCGCGGCAACGGCGTTGTCGTACTCCTGGCGGCTGATGGCGTTCACCTCCACCAGCGGCTTGTAGCGCTCGGCCAGCGCCTTGCTTTGCGCCAGCGAGGCCTGGGCCTGCGCCACGCTGGCCTGAGCCTGAGCCAGGCTGGCCTCATAGGGAGCGCTGTCGATCAGGAACAGCTTCTGGCCGGCCTTGACGTCGCTGCCCTCGGTGAACAGGCGCTTTTGCACGATGCCTGCGGCGCGGGCTCGCACCTGCGCCACGCGCGAAGCTTCCAGTCGGCCAGGCAACTCCGTTACCAAGCCGATGCTGCCCGGCTGCACGGTCACCACGCCCACCTGCGGCGGGGGCGGGGTGCCCCCGGCGGACTGGGGGGCGTCGCCCCCCTTCTTGCCGCAGCCGCTCAGGGCGAGCGCGCCGACGAGCGCAAGAGACAGAAGGGTCAGGGGCTTGCGGGCGGCGCGAACGGACGCGTGGTTCTGGCGTGGCATGAAGGTCCTTTGGAGGGCGTGATGCTTTTGATGACTGGCGGATGCTGCAGGCAAAGCCCCAGATGCTGACACCGGTCAATGACAACTTTGCGAGGTGGGGGATTGTACATACATTCGTGAATGTATAATCAGCGCTGGATTCGGAGGTCTACATCCATGGCACGACGCACGAAGGACGACGCGGATGCCACGCGCAGCAGCCTGCTGGATGCGGCCGAGCGCGTGTTCTACGACAAGGGCGTGGCCCGCGCTTCATTGGGCGAGATCGCCCAGGCTGCCGGCGCCACGCGCGGAGCCATCTACTGGCACTTCAAAGACAAGGCCCATCTGTTCAATGCCATGATGGACCGCGTCACCCTGCCGCTGGAGGTGGCCTGCAACGCTGGCGACGCCGCGTGCCGGGCGGCCTCACCGCTGCAGCGGCTGCGCGCCCTGGTGGATCACTTGCTGGGCAGCATCGAAAACGACGAGCACACACGCCGCGTCTTCGAGATCGCCATGTACCGTGTGGAGTACGTGAACGAACTCAGCGGCGTGCGCGAACGCCATCTGACCTCACAGGCACGCTTTCACGCCATGCTGGCGCGCGAACTGGGCGATGCCGCCGAGCAGCAGGGCCTCACGCTGCCGCTGGAGACGGCTGCTGCAGCGACGGGGCTGGGGGCGCTGTTTGATGGCCTATTGCAGACCTGGGTGCTCAACGGCGCGCCCTTCGCACTGCGCGCCACGGGCCGGCAGCTGGTGGACGTATACCTGCGCGGCCTGGGCTTTGCCACCTGACTGCCGTGCGATAATGCGCGGCTTGGCTGGTGCAGCGCGCCAGCCGGTGCCTTTTCCAAGCGGCTGTAGCTCAGTGGATAGAGTATTGGCCTCCGAAGCCAAGGGTCGTGGGTTCGATCCCCGCCAGCCGCGCCACTTCCTTCTCTCTCGCCCCTTCTTCATGTCCATGCACTACAGTGCAATGCATGACTGTTTTTACGCGCAGCGTTGCACTATCTGGGGCATCCAATTTTCGTGATCTGGGCGGTTATGCGGGACAGGACGGGCGCCTGGTGCGCTGGCGTCGGCTGTTTCGCTCCGACCACCTGGCCGGCCTGACGGCGCAGGACGCGCAGGCCCTGGCCGACTTGGGCCTGGCCCGTGCCGTGGACCTGCGCGGGCAGCAGGAAAGCGCTGCCCAGTCTTATTCCCTGTCCACTGTGCGCTACCACTCGCTGCCGATCGAGCCAACCGTGGTGCAGCGCGCCAAGGAAATGGCGCAGGCCGGCCAGCAGATGACCGCGCCGATCGCTCGCCGCCTGATGGAAGACACCTACCGCGCCTTCGTCTCCGACAACACGCCGCAGTTCGCCGCGCTGTTTGCGCACCTGCTGGACGAGGACACGCCGCTGGTCTTCCACTGCACCGCCGGCAAGGACCGCACCGGCTTTGCCGCCGCGCTGATCCTGCGCGCCCTGGGTGTGCCCGAGGACGTGGTGATGCAGGACTATCTGCTCACCAATGGCCTGTACCGCCGCCCGCAGGCGGTGCAGGGCTCGGCGCCGCAGGAGGTGCTGGACGTGATCTGGCGCGTGCAGGCCGACTTCCTGCAGGCCGCCTTCGATGCCGTGGAGCGCGACCACGGCGGCCTGGCGCGCTACCTGGTGCAGCAGCTGCAGCTGGACGATGCTGCGCGCGAACGGCTGGCGCAGCTGTACCTGCAGCCACCGGCCAGCGCATAGCGCGGCGCAGGCACAAAAAAAGCAGCCCGAGGGCTGCTTTTTTCATCGCGTGGGGGCGCTCAGGCCGTGGCGTCCTTGAGCTTCTTGAGGGCGCGGGTCTTGATCTTGACCGAAGCCGGCTTGGCGGCGAACCAGCGCTCCTCGCCCGTGAACGGGTCCTTGGCCAGGCGCTTCTTGCGCGCTTCGACTTGGTGCAGATTGATCTTCAGCAGACCGGGCAGCGTGAACTCGCCCGAGCCCTTCTTGTGCACGGAGGCCAGGATGGCGCCTTCCAGGGCCGCGAGCACCGCCCGCACGTTCTTGGCTTCCACGCCCGACTGCTCGGACAGGTGGGCGACCAGCGTGGTCTTGTTGAAGACGTCCTTCACCGGCTTGATGGCGGCGGGTGCCTTCTTGGCGGCCGCGGCCTTGGCGGGTGCTGCGGACTTGGCCGAAGCAGTCTTCTTTGCCGGTGCGGCGGTGGTTTTCTTTGCAGTTGCCATGATGTGGTTGATTGCTTGTCTGAAGTTGCTGTACAGGCCCAGCCCGTGCTGGTGAGCGGATTCTAGGGCGGTATCCCGCGCCTGGTGCAGCCCTGTGCGCTTGCGTGCGTCAGAAAACCACGCATTTGCGCTGCTGCAGCGCTGTTGGAGTGCGCGCGCATCGGCGCTAAGCTGTCGGCGCCGGCGCATCGCGCAGGACAAAGCCAAACCAAGGAGCAACGGCCATGAGCGACAACTCTCCCTTCGGCTTCGCACGCTTCGTGCCGGGGTTCGACTTCCTGCAAAGCCTCGCCAAGGGCGCGTCCGGCGGCGTGTCAGGCATGCCCGGCTGGGTGGCGCCCACGGCCAGCGTCCAGGAGCTGGACAAGCGCATCCAGGAGCTGAAGGCCGTGCAGTTCTGGCTGGAGCAGAACGCCCGCGCGCTCACCGCCACGGTCCAGGCGCTGGAGGTGCAAAAGATGACCCTGGCCACGCTGCAGGGCATGAACGTCGCCATGGGCGACGTGGCGGCGGCCTTCGGCGGCCTGGGCGCTGCGGCCGCAGCGCCCGCACCGGCTGCCGCGCCGGCCCCTGCACCCGCCCCGCAGCCGCAGCAGGAAGCGGGCAGCGAAAAGCCCGAGGCCGCGCCCGGCGCCGCCGCCGACCCGCTGCAGTGGTGGGGCGCGCTGACCCAGCAGTTCCAGCAGATCGCCGCCCACGCCATGCAGGACGCGGCCACGCAGCAGGCGGCGTTCGATGCCACGCGCGACATGGCCAGCGGCGCGCTCAAGACCGCCAGCGACATGGCCACGCAGTGGGTGCAGGCGGCCGGGGGCGATGCCGCCGCGCCGGCCCAGTCCCGTGCCCCGCGCGCCGCTCCCGCCGCAGCCAAGCCGGCGGCGGCCAAGAAGGCGGCGGCCAAGTAAACTACTAAAAAGTAGCTCTAACGCTCGCCAGTCAAGCGCCAGCAGCTATCAAAAAGTGAGAGGCCGCGGCGCTTGAAGTTCCGCTTCAGACCGGCAGCTGCGCAGGCTGCAGGGTGGCGCCCGCACCCCGCGGGCCGCAGAAGGCGAAGTCCAGCTCCGGCGCCAGGCCGCTGACGATGCGCGCGATGGAGCGGCCCGAGCCGCAGGCGTGCGTCCAGCCCAGCGTGCCGTGCCCGGTGTTCAGGAACAGGTTGGACACGCGCGTGCGGCCGATCAGCGGCACGTTGCTCGGCGTGGCCGGGCGCAGGCCCGACCAGTACTGCGCAGCGGCCGTGTCGGCGGCGCCGGGAAACAGCTGCGCCACGCGCCGCACGATGGCCGCGCAGCGCACCTCGCTCAGGGCGCGCGAATAGCCGTTCAGCTCCGCCGTTCCGGCCACGCGCAGCACGTCGCGCGCCTCCTGCCCGCCCTGCGCGGGGCGCGTGTAGCGCGAGAACACCAGCTTGAATTCGTCGTCCGTCAGGCTGGTCTGGTAGGCCAGGGCGGCGTCGCGCACCGGCAGCGTGACCGAGTAGCCCTTGGCCGGATAGATGGGCAGCGAAATGCCCAGCGGCTGCGCCAGCAGCGGGCTGTGCGAGCCCAGCGCCAACACGTACGCATCGGCCTGCACGCGCTCGTAGCGGCCCTCTTCGTTGGTGATCTCCACGTGGTCGATGCGCCCGCCTGTCTCGCGCAGGGCCGTGATGTGGCAGCCCATGCGCCAGCGCGCGCCGGCGGCCTCGGCCGCGCGGGCCAGCTCGCGCGTGAACAGATGGGCGTCGCCGGACTCGTCCTCGGCCGTGAAGGTGGCGCCGGCCAGCTGCTCGCGCATGGCGGCGAGGGCCGGCTCGATGCGGATGGCCTCTTCGGCGCTGACCACCTGGCGCTCACAGCCCAGGGCACGCATCTGCTCGGCCGGGCCCAGGGCGCACTCGAACTCGCGCTCGCTGGTGTAGAAGTGCAGGATGCCCTGCGTGCGCTGGTCGTACTGCAGGCCCAGCTGCTCGCGCAGCTCGCGCAGCACGGCGCGGCTGTAGGTGCCCAGCTGGACGATCTGGTGGATGTTGTGGCGCGTGCGCGCCGGCGTGCATTCGCGCAGGAACTGCAGGCCCCACAGCCACTGGCGCATGTCTGCGCGCAGGCGAAACAGCAGCGGCGCATCCTCCTTGCCCAGCCAGGACAGCACCTTCAGCGGCGCCGACGGATTGGCCCAGGGCTCGGCGTGGCTGACGGAGATCTGCCCGCCGTTGGCAAAGCTGGTCTCGGCGCCGGGCACGGCCTGGCGGTCGATGACGGTAACCTCGTGGCCGAGCTGCTGCAGGAAATAAGCGGAAGCGGTGCCGACGACGCCGGCGCCCAGAACGATAACGCGCATGGTTCTACAAGCCTTTTTCAAGGTTTGCGCAGACCAGGCGCGCGCCGGCGGCTATCGAAAAAATAGCGGGGAAGCAGGGCGCGCCAAGAGGTCTGGCTGCCGCTCCCCCTGTCCTTGTGACCTGAGAGATTCGCCCTCGCACTGTGCGGTGGGCTTGCTCCTTCGGTGCGCCCCGTGTGCGGGGGCGGCTCTCCAGACGGCTATTGCTGTGTGTGCAGTACGGTACCTGAGCGTGTATGGGAGTTTGCGCCTTCGGTGCAGCAGCCGTGACCGGCCGCTGGCTCTCCTGCGGCGCGCATCGTAGCAGGATGCGCCATCAGTGGCGGCGCGGGTCGTTAGGACGGCGGTCGTAGCGGTTGGGCACGCCGTCGCCGTCACGGTCCCAGCGGCCCTGGTTGAACTGCCATTTGCCATGGCGTTGTTCCCAGCGAGGCTGGCGATAGTGCTGGCCGTGGCGCACGCGCATCCACTGGCCGGGGACCCAGTGGTAGAGGTGGCCGCGCCATTCCCAGTGGCCCTGCGACCAGACCATGCCGCGGCGCGGGGCGGGTACGCGCTCATAGCGCGGCGGGGGCGGGGCGCTTTGCACCACGTAGGCCGGCTGCACGGCCTGCGGCCCGGTCTGGATGACGACGGTGGCGCTGGGCGCGGCGTGCGCGGCGCCACTGGCGCCCAGGCCCAGGGCGAGGGCGGCGACTGCGGCGGCGAGGGCGGGGGTGATGCGGTTCATGGTGATCCTCCTTGTTGGACTCGGTTGCCCGATGGAGGCCATGGTCCCGCGCCTGCGTGAAGGCCGGCGGCAGCCTTGGTAGCGACTGCGCAAATGTTTGTGAGCAGACGTCACACACGCGCTGCGCGTGCAGCGGGTGATAAGGGTCAAAAAGGCCTCCAGCCCTTGCTGGTCAAGCGCGGGCAGCTATTGTTTTGATAGACGTTTGCTTACGCCTGCCGGCTTGGCGCGGGCGGCGGCGGCGCCACGCGGCGCATGGCGGTGAAGGCCTCGAACTCCCAGCCGCGCAGCGCCATCAGCAGCGTGCAGCCCTCGCGCTCGGCCTCGGGCAGGCGCTGGTCGGCCAGGTGCTGCTGGGCGAAATCCTGCGCCACGCGCTGCAGGCGCTCGGTGAAGGCGGCCAGCTGGCCGCGGGCGATGCTGCCGTGCACCAGCAGCACGCCCTCGCCGGGGCCGTCGAAGGCGCCGCCGAAATAGTCCAGCAGCGCGTGCTCGCGGAAGTAGTCCATGACCGGGCCGCGCGGGCGCCAGCGGAAGGTCTTGGCGAGCTTGAGGCGGTAGCGGTTGCCCGGGCGCAGCTCGATGATGCCGATGCGGTCCAGCTGCGCCAGGTACTTGACGCCCTCGGCCTCGCTCAGCCGGTAGGTGGCCAGCACCTGGGCCAGCGTCCACTGGCTGAGCACGCAGATCGCCATCAACAGCAGCTTCTTGTCGGCCACCACGGCGCGCTCCTGCTCCTGCGTCAGCTCGCTCAGCAGCGGGCGGCTGTCGGCCACGCGCCGCGCCAGGTCGGCGAAGTCGAGTTTCAACACGCGGCAGATGGCGTCCACGCGCGACAGCGGCATCTCGCCGCGCGCCAGCATGCGTTTGACGCTGGACTCGGCCAGGCCCAGCGCGCGGCCCAGGTCGGCATAGGTCATGCGGGCGGCCTTCAGCTCCTGCTTGAGGGCGGCGACCAGGTCTGCGGTAGTGCTCATGGGGGCCAAAGTATCGCATTGCGATACCAAAGGTGGCGTGGCGCAGACACCCGGCGCATGGCGGCACCGGCGCCGGCCGGCTTTGTTTGCACAATGCGCCACCTTCCTGCCACCTCCAGGCCCGTTTCCATGACCGAGCACACCGCGCAGCCCCACCCCAACCAGTTCGCCCTGCTGGGCCAGCGCCGCTTCGCGCCGTTCTTCTGGACGCAGTTCGCCGGCGCCGCCAACGACAACCTGTTCAAGTTCGCCTTCACCGTCATGGTGACCTACCAGCTGCAGGTAGCGTGGCTGCCGCCCTCACTGGCGGGCCTGGTGATCGGAGCGCTGTTCATCCTGCCGTTCCTGCTGTTCTCGGCCACGGCCGGGCAGGTCACGGACAAGCTGGAAAAGACGCGCATCATCCGCTTCGTCAAGAACCTGGAGATCGCCATCATGCTGGTGGCCGCGGCCGGCTTCCTGGCGGGCAGCGCGGCCGTGCTGCTGGCCTGCGTGTTCCTGATGGGGCTGCACTCCACGCTGTTCGGGCCAGTGAAGTTCGCCTACCTACCGCAGGCCCTGAATGAGCGCGAGCTGACGGGCGGCAACGGCATGGTGGAGATGGGCACCTTCGTCGCCATCCTGCTGGGCAACGTGGCCGGCGGGCTGCTGGTGGCCCTGCCCGGCGTCGGCCACGGCGCCGTGGCCGCGGCCTGCGTACTGCTGGCCCTGGCCGGGCGCGCCGTGGCGCAGGCCATTCCCCCCGCGCCGGCCACCGACCCGCACCTGGCCATCAACTGGAACCCGGTGAGCGAGACCTGGCGCAACCTGCAACTGGCACGCGGCAACCCGGTGGTGTTCCGCTCGCTGCTGGGCATCTCGTGGATGTGGTTCTTCGGCGCGGTGTTCCTGTCGCAGTTCCCCAGCTTCGCTAAGGAGGTGCTGCACGGCAACGAGCAGGTGGCGTCGCTTTTGCTGGTGGTGTTTTCCATCGGCATCGGCACCGGCTCGCTCTTGTGCGAAGTGCTCTCGCGCCGGCACGTGGAGATCGGCCTGGTGCCGCTGGGCGCCATCGGCATGAGCGTCTTCGCCATCGACCTGTACTTCGCCTCGCGCGGGCTGGCGGCGCCGGCCGGCGGGCCGGTCATGGGCCTGGCCGCCTTCCTGGCCGAGCGCGCGCACTGGCGCGTGATGGCCGACCTGGCGGGTTTGAGCCTGTTCGCCGGCCTGTACAGCGTGCCCATGTACGCGCTGATCCAGCTGCGCAGCCAGCCCACGCACCGCGCCCGCATCATCGCGGCCAACAACATCCTCAACGCGCTGTTCATGATCGCCAGCGCCGTGCTGGCCGGGGCGCTGCTGTCGGCGGGCTTCACGGTGCCGCAGATCTTTTTGTTCACGGGCATCGCCAACGCCGTGGTGGCGCTCTACATCTTCCTGCTGGTGCCGGAATACCTGCTGCGCTTCGTCGCCTGGGTGCTGTCGCGCTGCGTGTACCGCTTCAAGGTGCGCGGCGACGAGCACATCCCCACGCAGGGCGCCGCCATCCTGGCCTGCAACCACGTGAGCTTCGTCGATGCCGTGCTGCTCATGGCCGCCAGCCCCCGGCCCATCTATTTCGTCATGGACCACCGCATCTTCCGCGTGCCGGTGCTGGGCTGGCTGTTCCGCCTGGCCAAGGCCATCCCGATCGCGCCCCAGCGCGAGGACGCGGCCACCTACGAAGCCGCCTTCGAGCGCGCCGCGCAGGTGCTCAAGGACGGCGACCTGCTGGCCATCTTCCCCGAAGGCGGCATCACCCGCGACGGGCAGCTGCAGCCCTTCAAGGGCGGCATCATGAAGATCCTGGAACGCGCCCGCGCCGATGGCCTGGAGGTGCCCGTCGTGCCCATGGCGCTCACCCACCTGTGGGGCTCGTTCTTCAGCCGCATCGAAAACGGCGGGGCCATGGTGCGGCCGTTCAGGCGCGGCGTGCTCAGCCGCGTGGGGCTGAACGTCGGCCCGCAGCTGGCAGCCAGCCAGGTGCAGCCCGAACCCCTGCGCGAGCGGGTGGCCGGGCTGCTGGCGCTGGGTTGAGCCGGTTTTATGAAGAAAACAGGCTCCAGCGCCCGTCAGGTAAGCGCTGACAGCTATCAAAACAATAGTTAAACAGCAGGAGAACTCCCATGAGCAAGGCACTGCGCCTATCCGAGAAATGGTTTCGCCGCGGCCTGTGGCTGGTGGCCTTCGTCTTCGCCGGCTTCCTGATCGGCCTGGGCGGCACCATCGTGGGCGACCTGCCCAAGGTGGAGGCGCCGCTGGCGCTGGACGACTTCCTGGACCCGGCGGCCGTGGGGCCTTTGCGTGCCCAGGCCCAGTCCGCGCGCCAGGCCGAGGACGAGGCGCGCACCGCGCTGGAGCAGGCCCGGCTGCAGCTGACCAAGGCGCGCAGCGAAACCCAGGCCGAGCGCGAGACCTTCAACAACTGGCTGGCCGCGCGCAGCGCCACGCAGCGCGCCGAGCACGACCCCGAGGTCATCGCCCGCACCCAGCGCCTGGACGCCCTGAAGGCCGGCGAGCAGCGCGCCCGCCAAGCCGTGCAGGCGCAGGAGCAGGCGCTGCTGGACGCGCGCCAGAGCGCCAGCCAGGCCCGCGCCCAGCTGTCCAAGCTGGAGGACGCCGGCTACCAGCGCATGGCCGCCGAGCAGCGCCGCGTGGAGCTGCGCGTCTTTTTGTACCGCCTGGCGCTCACGCTGCCGCTGCTGGCCGTGGCCGGCTGGCTGTTCGCCAAGAAGCGCCAGAGCACCTGGTGGCCCTTTGTCTGGGGCTTCATCTACTTCGCGCTGTTTGCCTTCTTCGTCGAGCTGGTGCCTTATCTGCCCAGCTACGGCGGCTACGTGCGTTACGTGGTAGGCATCATCGTCACCGCCCTGGTCGGGCGCTACGCCATCGTGGCGCTGAACCGCTACCTGGAGCGCCAGCGCCAGGCCGAGAGCCTGCCCGACCAGCAGCGCCGCCAGGAGTTGGGCTATGACGTGGCCCTGGCGCGCCTGGCCAAGGGCGTGTGCCCGGGCTGCGAGCGGCCGGTGGACCTGAAGAATGAGGCCATCGACTTCTGCCCGCACTGCGGCATCGGCCTGTTCGACCGCTGCGGCGCCTGCAGCACACGCAAGAGCGCCTTCGCCCGCTTCTGTCACGCCTGTGGGACACAAGCAAGGCCTGCTGGCTGACGCGGCAAGGCCGGCGGCGGGGGGATGCTGGTCGCCGTTTTAGGAAAAACGGCCCGCCGCCAAGCCGGCAGGCCACCACCGCAGGAGCATCGACCATGAACCGTCCCTCCCGACTCATCCACTGGGGCCTGGCGCTGACCGCCACCGCCCTGGCCGCCAGTGCCGTGGCCCAGCCGGCTCCGAACGGCTGGCGCGGCGAAGCGCCGCAGCGCTATGCCCAATACCATCCGCGGCACGGCGAACCGGACCTGAGCCAGGCGCTGCGCGAACAGCGCCGCCACGACGAGGAGACCTACCGCCGCGCCGAAGCCTGGCGCGAGAGGCAGGGCGGCCCGCATGGGCACGGACCGCGCTGGGAGCGCGGCCAGCGCTACCACGGCCCGGTGAGCGTGGTGCGCGACTACCGCCATTACCGCCTGCGCCAGCCGCCGCGCGGCTATCACTGGGTGCGCGCGGACGACGGCAACCTGCTGCTGGTGGGCAACCGCAGCGGGCGAATCCTGGAGGTCGCGCCCCGCTGACGAGGCCCGGGCGGGCGGTGGGGTCAGCCCATCACCACCGGCCCGCCCTTGGCAATGGCGCGCTGCCACGCCGGGCGGGCGTGCATGCGCTCCTGTAGCGCCAGCAGATGGGGCTGGCGCGCAGTGCCTGCGCTGCGCGCCAGCAGGGCCTCCACGGCAAAGCTCATCTGAAAGTCGGCAATGCTCAGCTGCTCACCGGCAAACCAGCTGTTGCGTGACAGGTGGCCTTCTAGGAACTCCGTGGCTGTCGCCAGGTTGGGATCGACCAGCTTCTGCTGCACCCCTGCGCACAGCAGGCGCGCGATGGGACGCACGAAGAACGGCATGGGCTGGCGCGGCAGGGTCTGGAAGACCAGCTTCATGACCAGCCAGTTCATCAGTGACCCTTCGGCGTAATGCATGAAGAAGCGGCAGTGCCGGTGCGCCGGCGTGCCTGGCGCGGGCACCAGCTGCGCCAGGTCGCCGCCGGCCTGGGCGCCGTAGCGCTCGGCCAGGTATTCGATGATGGCGCCGGACTCGGCGATCACCTCGCCGTCGTCCTCAATCACTGGCGACTTGCCCAGCGGATGCACCGCCTTCAGCTCGGGCGGTGCCAGACGGGTGCGCGGATCGCGCTGGTAGCGCTTGATCTCGTAGGGCACGCCCAGCTCTTCCAGCAGCCACAGGATGCGCTGCGAGCGCGAGGTTTCGAGGTGGTGGACGGTCAGCATGAGCGGTCTTGTCGAGGAGGGAAGGGCGCTTTATACGCCGCGCGCCCGTTCTGCCTTGAAGCGCGCGCGCATCTGGGCGAAGGTGCCGGCGTCCAGCGCGTCCCTGATCTCCTGCATCAGCTGAAGGTAGTAGTGCAGGTTGTGGATGGTGGTGAGCATGGGCCCCAGCATTTCGCCGCAGCGCTCCAGGTGGTGCAGATAGGCGCGCGAGAAGCCCCCGCGCCCGCCGTCGTCCCAGCTCACGCCGGTGCTGCCGGCGCAGGCGTGGCAGGTGCAGGTGGTGTCCAGCGGGCGGTGGTCGTCCTTGTGCCGGGCATTGCGGATTTTCAGGTCGCCAAAGCGGGTGAACAGGGTGCCGTTGCGCGCGTTGCGCGTGGGCATGACGCAGTCGAACATGTCCACGCCCTGGGCCACGCCCTCCACCAGGTCCTCGGGCGTGCCCACGCCCATCAGGTAGCGCGGCTTCGCCGCCGGCAGGCGGTGCGGCGTGTGGGCCATGATGCGCAGCATCTCGTCCTTGGGCTCGCCCACGCTCACGCCGCCGATGGCGTAGCCGGGGAAGTCCATCGCCACCAGGGCCTCCAGCGACTCCTGGCGCAGGTGCTCGAACATGCCGCCCTGCACAATGCCGAACAGCGCGTTCGGGTTGCCCAGGCGCTCAAACTCGGCCTGGGAGCGCAGGGCCCAGCGCCGGCTCATCTCCATGCTCTTGCGCGCTTCCGATTCGGTCGTCAGGTGGCCGTTGGTCTCATAGGGCGTGCATTCGTCCAGCTGCATGACGATGTCGGAGTTCAGCGTGGTCTGGATCTGCATGCTGACCTCGGGCGACATGAACAGCTTGTCGCCGTTCACCGGGCTCTGGAAGTGCACGCCTTCCTCGGTGATCTTGCGCATGGCGCCCAGGCTCCAGACCTGAAAGCCCCCGGAATCGGTCAGGATGGGCTTGTCCCACTGCTCGAAGGCATGCAGGCCGCCGAAGCCCTTCACCACGTCCAGGCCGGGGCGCATCCACAGGTGAAAGGTGTTGCCCAGGATGATCTGCGCGCCCATCTCGTGCAGGCTGCGCGGCATGACGCCCTTGACGGTGCCGTAGGTGCCCACGGGCATGAAGATGGGGGTCTGCACCACGCCGTGGTTCAGCGTCAGGGCGCCGCGCCGGGCGTGGCTTGCGGGGTCGGTGGCGAGCAGGTCGAATTGCAGCATAGGGTTTGAATTGTCCCAGAGCGGGGCCCCCTACACTGGCCGCATCAGTGGCAACCCCAAGGAGAGAACGAATGCTCAGAATCATGATCGCCGTCGATGGCTCGGACCTGGCGCTGGATGCCGTGCACCACGCCCTGGAGCTGGTGCGCCGAGGCGGCCTGCAGGCCACGCTGGTGCTGGGCCACGTGCAGGAAGAAGCCACCCTGCTGGAGCTGGCCACCCAGGGCGCCGACGCCGTGGCCGAGGCCAGCGTCGAGGCCGGCAGCCACCTGCTGGCCAGCGCCGTGGCGCTGGTGGAGGCGGCCGGCGTGCCCTACGAGACCGAGCTGGGCCTGGGCCCGGTGGCCGCCACGCTGGTGGACATGGTGGAGCGCTGCGGCTGCGACGCGCTGTTCATCGGCGCGCGCGGCCTGGGCGGCCTGCGCGGGGCGCTGCTGGGCTCGGTGTCGCAGCAGCTGGTGCACATGAGCCCGGTGCCGGTCACGGTGGTCAAGCACGCCGAGGCGGACGCGCAAGTCTGAAGCGGCTCGGCCTACCACGCAAAAACGCCGGGTTTGCCCGGCGTTTTTTATGTGTGGTTGCTATGTTTTCGCTAGCTGCTGGCGCTTGTCTGGTGTGCGCTCAGGCCGCTTTTTTCCATGCGGAAGCCGGATCGCCCGCGCGCTGCAGCTTGCCGTGCGGCAGGCTGGCCAAGCGGGTCAGCAGGCGGCGGCAGTAGCCGGCCACCCACAGGCATTTGTTGATCTCCTCGACCGGTAGCGGGCCGGAGACGACGACCAGGTCGTTGGCGTCCTGCAGCAGGCCGGCCGCGCGCAGGCGCCGGCGCGTGTGCGTGGCCCAGGACTGGATGCGCGCCGGGCTGCCGTGCTGGTGCACGTGGCCGGTATGGCGGTCAAAGGCAATGGCCACGTTGTCCGTCTTGAGCTTGAAGCGGCGCTCGCCTGTGACGGCGCTGGGCGTGTCGCGCAGGTCGTACAGGTAGTAGCTGCCGGCCCTGAGCTGGTATTGCAGTTCCATGGTCGATCTCCTCCGGGACCGATTGTGCGAAGCCCGCCACCCGCCAATGCGCCGAATACGGCCGTATTGGGGCGCCAGTTGCACGCACCAGGCTGGTGCTATCGGTGCCTGGGGGCCGATTGTGGAAGCTGTACCCCCCTGCCACAAGCCAATGGCGGCGCCAAGGCGTAACAGGGTGTCAGGTGCGGAGGCCGTTCTCAGAAATCGACCAGGCTCAGGCCGATGCTGAACACGGTGCGCTTCCTGTTGTAGTCGATCAGGCTGTCGCCGTAGCCCGAGAACAGCTGCGTGTGCAGGCGCAGGTTGCTGCGCGGGCCGACCAGCTGCGTGCCCAGCGTGCTCAGCCAGTCCAGGCGCGCGGAGGTGCGGTCGCTGTGGCCGAAGCTGTGGCGCGTGGTCAGCGTCACACGGTTGTCCTTGTTCACGTTCCAGCCCAGGGCGAATTCGGTGCGGCCGACATAGTCGCTGATGCCGGGGTTGTTGTCGCTCTCGGCGCTCTCGTGCAGGCGCTTCCAGGCGCGGGCGGTGAGGCTCCAGTGGTCGTTCAGCTCGAAGCCGGTCATCAGGTAGGCGCGGTTCCAGCTGCGCGACAGCGGATCGCTCTGGCCGTTGGACTGGTGCACCAGCCCAATGCCGCTGTAGCGCCAGCGCCAGCCGAAGGGCAGTTGGGCATCGGTCGGGTAGACGTACATGACTTCCGGCTCGTGGTCGGTGTTGCGAAACGGCCGCGAGATTTCGTGCGAGAACAGCTGCCAGTACGACTGCTGCGTGTAGCCCACCCACAGCGAGTCGCGCCGCTGGTCGTTGCCGGTGAGCAGCCCGCTGGCCAGCTTGGTGCGCACCGACAGCTGCACGCGCATCTCGGCGCGGCGGTAGTCCACCGGGCTGCTGGCGCTGTTGTTGGGGTTGTCCGAGCTGGGCTGGCGGTTGACGGTGTCTGCGCCCACCACCGACACGTTCAACGGCCGGTAGCCGCGGAAGCGGAAGATGCCGCAGTCGCTGCCCTCTTCCAGCTCCCAGAAACGCGAGAGCGTCGTGTAGTCGCCGTCGCGGCAGCCGGCGGCCGCCTTGACGGTGATCTGGGGCTCGGGCTGTGGCGCGCTTTCCGGCGCGGGCAGCGCCGCCAGCGCGGCCGCCGTGGCGGCGTCGCCGCCGCCCGTGCCCATGCTGGCGCTGGCCGCGGGCGCGGCCCAGGCCAGCTGGCCGGCCCATTGATCGAAGCAGGCCAGGCGCGCCTGCCCGTCTTGCAGGGAAGAGCACTGGCGCCAGCCGGCGTCGGCAGTGCCGGCGGCGGGTGCGGCCTGCGCGTGGCCGGCCAGGGGCAGCAGGGCGGCGAGCGCGGCGGCGCCCAGGGGGGTGAAGGTGTTCATGGCGTATGTTTGGTGGTGTTTTCTGCCTCAAACGCTTGCTGGGCAAGCGCTGGCAGCTATGAATAGGGGAGTGGCGGTATCACACCTTGGCCGCGTCCGCCCGGGCGGCGAATTCTGCGCGCAGTTGCCGCAGCTTTTCGCGCGGGTCCTCGCGGGCGGTGGCGGCGTCCAGCTTCATCTCGGCGATGAAGCGGCTGGGCTGGCAGGCGACCATCTCGCGGCCGCGCTTGCGCTTCTTGGTCCAGCTCACGGCCAGGGTGCGCTGGGCGCGGGTGATGCCGACGTACATCAGCCGGCGCTCTTCCTGCAGGCGGGCGGCGATGTCTTCGGTCACCTTCTGCTGGCGGCCCTCGTCGTCGTCCAGCTTGAAGGGCAGCATGCCCTCGGTCACGCCGGCCAGGATGACGTGCGGCCACTCCAGGCCCTTGCTGGCGTGCAGGGTGGACAGCACCACCATGTCCTGCTCCTGTTCGCGCTCGGAGATGGTGGACAGCAGGGCGATGGTCTGGGCGACTTCCAGCAGGCTCTTGGTTTCCTTCTGGGTCGTGGTGCCGGCAGCGTCCTCTATCTGGCCGCCGGCGCGCTGGGCCATCCAGTCGCAGAACTCCAGCACATTGCTCCAGCGGGCGGCGGCCACCTTCTCGCTGTCCTCGGCGTCGTACAGGTGCTGCTCGTAGCCGATGTCCTTCAGCCAGTCGGCCAGAAAGGCGCGCGCGTCTTCAAAGCCGTGCGTGTGGCGGGCGCGGTACTCCAGGTCGTTGATGGCGCGGCCGAACTCGGTCAGGCCGTCCAGCGCGCGTTTGGGGACGGCGGCCGGCAGCATGCCGTTGAACAGCGCGCCGAACATGCTGGTGCGGTGTTGCGCGGCAAAGGCGCCCAGCGCGCCCAGCGTGGTGTGGCCGATGCCGCGCTTCGGATTGGCCACGGCGCGCAGGAAGGCCGGGTCGTCGTCGTTGTTGATCCACAGCCGGAACCACGCGCACAGGTCGCGGATCTCGGCACGGTCAAAGAAGCTGGTGCCGCCCGAGACCTTGTACGGGATGTTGGCCTTCCTGAGCGCCTTCTCGAACGGCTTGGCCTGGTGGTTGGCGCGGTAGAGGATGGCAAAGCTCTTCCAGCTGGGCGGCGGATTGGCCGCGGCGCGCAGGCTGAGGATGCGCGCCACGGCGCGCTCGGCCTCGTGCTCCTCGTTGTCGCAGTCCTGCACGCGCACCGGCTCGCCCTCGCCCAGTTCGGAAAACAAGGTCTTGGGGAACAGCTTGGGGTTGGGCCCGATCACGTGGTTGGCCGCGCGCAGGATGGCGCTGGTCGAGCGGTAGTTCTGCTCCAGCTTGATGACTCTCAAATGCGGAAAGTCCACCGGCAGTTTTTTGAGGTTGTCCAGCGTGGCGCCGCGCCAGCCGTAGATGCTCTGGTCGTCGTCGCCCACCGCCGTCAGGCGCGCGCGTTCGCCCACCAGCATCTTCAGCAACTCGTACTGCGTGGCGTTGGTGTCCTGGTATTCATCGACCAGCACGTGGCCCAGCACGCGCTGCCATTTCTCGCGCACCTCGGCGTGGCCGCGCAGCAGGCGCATGGGCAGGCCGATCAGGTCGTCGAAGTCCACGCTCTGGTAGGCGGCCAGGCGCTCCTCGTAGCGCTGCATGATCAGGGCGATGCTGCGCTCGTGGTCGTCCTTGGCCATGGCCAGCGACTTGCGCGCGTCCCAGCCCTGGTTCTTCCAGGCGCTGATCGTCCATTGCCACTGGCGCGCCGTGGCCGCGTCGGTGGTGCCGCCGGCGCAGTCCTTCAGGATGCCGGTCACGTCGTCCTGGTCCAGGATGCTGAAGTTGGGCTTGAGGCCCAGCACGTGCCCGTCCTCGCGCACCATGCGCACCCCCAGGGCGTGAAAGGTGCACACCAGCACGTCCCTGGCCTGGCGGCCGATCAGGCCGGCGGCGCGCTCGCGCATCTCGGCCGCGGCCTTGTTCGTGAAAGTGATGGCGGCGATGCGCCGGGGCGCCAAGCCGGTCTCGATCAGCCGCGCGATCTTGTGCGTGATGACCCGTGTCTTGCCCGAGCCGGCGCCGGCTAGCACCAGGCAGGGGCCTTCGGTGTAGTGCACGGCTTGCAGCTGGGCCAGATTCAGACCGGACATGGGGGAGGCAGAGGCGGGGGAGAAGAGAGGAGGAACGGGCGCGGAGCGCACGATGATAGCGAGGGCCCATTGGGCCCGTGCGGCTGCGACAATCGCGGCCGTGCTGTCGGTCCTGTCGGTCACCTTTCCCTTCTTCGCCCTGGTGCTGGCCGGCTTTGCCGCCACGCGCCGGGGGCTGCTGCCGCTGCCTGCCATCGCCGGGCTGAACAGCTTCGTGCTGTATTTCGCCCTGCCGTGCATGCTGTACCGCTTTGGCGCACAGACGCCCATCGGGCAGCTGCTGGACCCGGTGGTGGCCCTGGTGTATCTGCTGTGCGGCCTGGCCCTGGTGGCCGGGGCCGTCGCCGCCACGCGGCGGCGCTGGGGCTGGAACGACGCCGCCTTCGGCGCGCTGGTGGTGGCTTTCCCCAATTCGGGCTTCATGGGCGTGCCGCTGCTGGTGGCGCTGCTGGGCGAGGCCAGCGCCGGCACCGTCATCCCGACCATGGCGCTGGACATGATCGTCACCACTTCGCTGTGCATTGCCCTGTCGCGCCTGGGCCTGGGCGGGGGCAGCGCGGGGCGGGCGCTGCGCATGGCTCTCAAGGGCGTGCTGGCCAACCCGCTGCCCTGGTCCATCGCCCTGGGCGCGCTGGCCTCGGCCGCCTCGTTCACGCTGCCCGGCCCCCTGGATCGCACCGTGGCCATGCTGGCCGACGCCGCCTCGCCGGTGGCGCTGTTCACCATCGGCGCCGTGCTGGCGCGCTCGCAGATGAACGCGCACGAGCGCGTCGCCGTGCGCGACTACCTGCCCCTGGCGCTGGCCAAGCTGCTCGTCCACCCGGTGCTGATGTGGCTGGCCTGCCAGGCCGCCCTGGCCCTGGGCCTGGCCCTGCCGCCGCTGGCCGTGACCACCCTGGTGCTGGTGGCCGCCCTGCCCAGCGCCAGCAACGTGTCGCTGCTGGCCGAGCGCTTCGAGGCCCACGGCGGGCGCATCGCCCGCATCATCCTGGCCAGCACGGCGCTGGCCTTCGTGAGCTTCTCGGCCGCCGTGGCGCTGCTGGCCTGACGCTGCGTTTTTGATAGCTGCCAGCGCTTGCTGCATAAGCGCTGGAGGCAAAAAACGCTTATTAAATCGCCTGCGGATCCACGTCCACCAGCCAGCGTACCAGCCCCTTGTGCCGCGGGCGCTCGGCGTGCAGCAGGGCCTGCCAGGCGGCCAGGAAGTGCTGCAGGGCCGCGCGCGAGGGGCTTTCCAGCAGCATCTGCGCGCGCTCCACGCCGGCCACGCGCTGGATGGTCAGCGGCACGGGCGGGAACAAAAAGACCTGCTCCAGCCCCTGCAGCTGCGCCACGCGGGCCGCCTCGGCCGCGGCGGTGAGAAAGCCCTGGGCGGCCTCCTGCGTGCGCGCGTCGGCGCGCACCAGTGCCTGGTAGGCGAAGGGCGGCATGCCGGCATCCGCCCGCTCGGCCAGCTGCTGGGCGGCAAAGGCCGGCCAGTCGTGGCGGCGCAGGGCGGCGTAGACGGGGTGTTCGGGGTGCCAGGTCTGTATCCACATCTCCGCGCCCTGGCCCTGGGCGGCGACGTAGCGCGCGTCGCGCCCGGCCCGGCCGGCGGCCTGCATCAGCAGGGCAAACAGCCGCTCGGGGGCGCGGAAGTCGCTGCTGAACAGGGCGCCGTCCGGCTGCACGGCCGCTACCAGGGTGATGCGGCGAAAGTCGTGGCCCTTGGCGATCATCTGCGTGCCCACCAGCACGTCCACCTCGCCGGCATGCACCTGGGCCAGCTGCTCCTCCAGCGCACCCTTGGCGCGGGTGGTGTCGGCGTCGATGCGGCCCACGCGCACGGCGCGGCCGGCGGGCTCGACGATCACGTTGCGCAGCAGGGCGGCCAGCTGCTCCTCCAGCTGCTCGGTGCCCCGGCCGATGGGGGCGATGTCCAGGTTGCCGCAGGCCGGGCAGGCGCGCGGCACGCGGCTGGCCGCGCCGCAGTGGTGGCAGCGCAGCGTGCGGTCGATCTTGTGGAACACCTGGTGGGCGCTGCAGTGCGGGCAGTCGCTCTTCCAGCCGCAGGCGTGGCAGTGCAGCACCGGGGCGAAGCCGCGCCGGTTGAGCAGCACCAGGCACTGCTCGCCGCGCTGCACGCGCTCGGTGATGGCGGCCAGCAGCGGCGGCGAGAACACGGCGCCGCGCGGCTGCTGGCCCATGTCCACCACGCACACGCGCGGCAGCTGGCCGGCGCCGATGCGGCTGGGCATGTACAGGCGCTGGTAGCGCCCGCCGCGCGGGTCGTCCGCCGAGGGCGGCCGGCTGGCGTGCCAGCTCTCCAGCGACGGCGTGGCGCTGCCCAGGATGACGCGCGCGCCCTGCTCGCGCCCGCGCCACAGCGCCAGGTCGCGGGCGTTGTAGCGCGCGCCCTCCTGCTGCTTGTAGCTGGGGTCGTGCTCTTCGTCGACGACGATGATGGCCAGCCGCGGCAGGCTGGCGAACACCGCCATGCGCGTGCCCAGCACGATGCGCGCGGCGCCGGTGTGGGCGGCCAGCCAGCTCTTCAGGCGCTGCGCCGGTGTCATGCCGCTGTGCATGGCGACCACGGCCGCGTCGCCGTACAGCGGCGCGAAGCGCTGGCGCACGCGCGACTCCAGCTGGGGCGTGAGGTTGATCTCCGGCACCATGACCAGGGCCTGCGCCTGCGGGTCGGTGGCCAGCGCCTGGGCCACGCACTGCAGGTAGACCTCGGTCTTGCCGCTGCCCGTGCTGCCGAACAGCAGGAAGGGGCCGGGTTGGGCATGAATTTCGGCCACGGCGCTTGCCTGTTCTGCGCTGAGCGCTACGCTTTCCGTAGCACCTGGCTGGTGTGCCGGCGCCGGCGCGCGGCGCAGCCGGCGTGCCAGCTGCTGCGGCCCCAGGTCGCGCAGCTGCGGCGGCAGGGCGGCCAGGGCCACCTCGCCCACGGCGCGCTGGTAGTAGCGCGCGGCAAAGGCCACCAGCCGGCGCCAGGCCGGCGCCAGCGGGTCGATGTCCTCCAGCACCCCGGCCACGGCGCGGGGCTGCACGCCGGGCGGCAGGGGCGCGGCCTGCTCCGGCGCGTCCCACACCACGCCCAGCACCTCGCGCGCGCCCAGGGGCACGCGCACCAGCGTGCCGGGCGCCAGGGGGGCGCTGCTGGCGTAGCTCAGCGGCTCGCCCACGCTGCTGTGGGCGGGCGTACTGACGGCCACGGGCACCAGGTAGGGAGCGTCGTCGGGCGGAGGCGGGGAGGAGGACAAGACGGGAACGTGAATCGGCGGCGCCGTGTGCGAAGCCTGCATTGTGCCGGCTGCCACGCCGGCGCCGCGCCTGCTTGTGGATAACTTTGTGGAAAGCAGGCCGTCAAACGCCTGCAGGCCTTGTGGGGCGGGCATTGCGTGCTATGGCGAAGCGCCTGCAAGCGCGTAAAAACGCCAATGAAATCAAAGAGCTATGTTGCGGTGCAAAAAAATCCCCGGGGCTGCCTCTGCAAGGCTGCACGAGCCGCCCGCTCCGCTAAACATGTGAACAAGTGCGCTGTCAAGGGCTTTTGGTCGACTCTTTTTATGTTAGGCCCCCCGAGCCAAATCCGGAAAACGCATGCACATCCGGCGACAAGTGCTTGATTTTGCAAGTGTTTGCACAGAAGTTCAGATTATCTGTGGATAACTTTGTTGATAGCTGCGGGGCGAGGCCCGCAAACCCTTGTCAGGCCGTGCTTTGCTTAGGCTGCACAGGAAAAAGGCAGGCCGGGGAAGGCATTGCAAATCAAGGACTTAGCGCTGCTTCGGACAGAGTTCCCACGGCTGAGCAGAAATCTGTCACCTCCCGTGTCGGGCCGGCCCGCGCCGGCCCTGGTGTGCATAACTGGCGTTACGCGTGGCGCATGGCACGCGAATGGCCGTGCACTGCCTCGACCAGTGCCGTGACGTGCTCCGGCGGGGTGAACTGGCTGATGCCGTGCCCCAGGTTGAAGATGTGCGTGGGACCGGTGGTGGCCGGGTCGGTGTGGGGCTTGCCGAAACTGTCCAGCACCGCCCGCGCCTCGCGCGCCACCGCCTCGGGCGGGGCAAAGAGCACGTTCGGGTCCAGGTTGCCCTGCAGCGCCTTGCCGGGGCCGCCAGCCTGGCCGCCCACGGCAGCGCGGGCGCGCCCCAGGTTGGCCGTCCAGTCCAGGCCCAGCACCTCGCAGTCGAGCTGGCCCATGTCCTCCAGCCAGATGCCGCCGCCCTTGGTGAAGACGATGCGCGGCACGTCCTGACCGTCCACGCCGGTGCGCTTGAGCTGCGCCAGCACGCGCCGGGTGTAGGCCAGGCTGAACTGCTGGAAGCACCCGTCGGCCAGCACGCCGCCCCAGCTGTCGAAGACCATCACCGCCTGGGCACCGGCATCGACCTGCGCGTTCAGGTATTGCGCCACGGCATCGGCGTTCACGGCCAGGATGCGGTGCATCAGGTCCGGGCGGGCGTACATCAGGCTCTTGACGTGGCGGTAGTCGTCCGAGCCCCGGCCTTCGACCATGTAGCAGGCCAGCGTCCAGGGGCTGCCGGAAAAGCCGATCAGCGGCACGCGGCCGTTGAGTGCCCGGCGGATGCTGGTGACGGCGTCGAACACGTAGCGCAGCTTGTCCATGTCGGGCACGGCCAGCTGAGCCACGTCGGCCTCGGTGCACACCGTCCGGGCGAAGCGCGGGCCTTCGCCTTCGGCGAAGCTCAATCCCAGGCCCATGGCGTCGGGCACGGTGAGGATGTCGGAAAACAGGATGGCAGCGTCCAGCGCGAAACGCTCCAGGGGCTGCAACGTGACTTCCGTGGCGTAGTCGACGTTGGTCGCCAGCCCCATGAAGCTGCCGGCCCGGGCGCGCGTGGCCTTGTACTCCGGCAGGTAGCGCCCGGCCTGGCGCATCAGCCACAGCGGGGTGTAGTCGGTGGCCTGGCGGCGGCAGGCGCGCAGGAAGGTGTCGTTCGTCAGGGGCGCGAAGGAAGAGCTGGAAGTCGTCATGGCCCGGGATTGTCGCAGCGGCCCTGTGCTCGCCGCCATGCAAGCCCTTGACCGGCGTCAATCAATAGACGACGACCCGGTCGCCCACCTTGACCTGCTCGTACAGCCACTTGGCCACCTGGTAGTCGCGCAGCTGGCTGCAGCCGTGCGAGCCGCCGCCGTAGCCCTTGTCGGCGAAGTCCTGCGAAAAATGGATGGCCACGTTGCCCTGGTAGAACATGGCATAGGGCATGGGCGTGCGCTCGCCGAAGATTTTCGACACCGTCTCGTGGTTCATGTACCAGATGCGGAATTCGCCCTCGGGGCTGTCCCAGCCCGGCATGGCAAAGCGTGCCTCGCGCGTGAAGCGCACGCGGCCGTCCTCCACATAGGACATCTTCTTTTGCTGCTTGGAGATGCACACCACCCGCCCGGTGGCGCACCTGGCGTGCAGCTCCTGCGTCAGGCTGCTTTGCGGCGGTGCGTCGAACAGCTCGGCGTAGCGCGGCAGGCGGGTGCGGCGGATCAGGGGCGTCCAGGCGCGCTCGTCCATGACCTCGCTGGCCGGCAGGCCGATGCGCGTGCGCCAGGCGGCGATGGCCTGGCGCGTGGCGTCGTCGAAGGCGCCGTCCAGCGCCCCCTGGTACAGCCCGGCCTGCTTCAGCCGGTGCTGCAGCTCCCTCATGAAGCCCGGCTCGGCGGGTGCGACGAACCAGGGGCCGATGTCGGTGTTGTTCAGCTCGGCCTGCGTAGGCGCGCGCGAGCGCGCGGCCAGCGCTGCCCAGGTGGCCTGGTCCACCACGCCGGTGGCGGGCAGGCCGCTGTCTCCTTGCAGCTTGCGCACGGCCTCGCGCGTGAGCATGCCGAATCGGTCCTCCACGTCCAGCACCGCGAGGTATTTGGCCTGGCGCAGGCGCACCTGCAGCTCGCGCACCTGGGGCGACTGCATCTTGAAGCGCAGCTGCTGCGCCAGCGGCGCACCGTTGCCGGTGGACGGCGCGGCCAGCAGCGGCAGGGCGAGCAGCGCGGCAGCGCAGGCGAGGAGGGAGCGGGGGAGAAGGCGGCGGGTCATGATCGTCGGTGCAAACCTGCACCGAAGTGTGCCAGCGCGCCTGCGATACAGCGCCGCGTGGGGTTGCTGACCGCCCAGTCGCACGCACGACAGCGGCGCCGGCGGCGTGCGCTATCGTGGGCCGATGGACACGCCGCGCCCCGAACACCTGCAGCCCACCCCGGCCATCGATGCCGACCACCCCGCCGTGCGCGATTTCGCGCAGCGGCACGCCCAGGGCGACGGCGCCCGCGCGCAGGCCGTGGCCCTGTACCTGGCGGTGCGCGACGGCCTGCGCTACGACCCCTACCGCATCGACCTGAGCACGCGCGGCATGTCCGCCAGCCAGGCGCTGGCCCAGGGCTACGGCTGGTGCGTGCCCAAGGCGGTGCTGCTGGCCGCCGCCGCCCGGGCCGCCGGCATCCCCGCGCGGCTGGGCTTTGCCGATGTGCGCAACCACCTGAGCACCGAGCGCATGCGCCGCGTCATACAGACCGACGTCTTCTACTGGCACGGCTACACCGAGCTGTGGCTGGAGGGCCGCTGGGTCAAGGCCACGCCGGCCTTCAACGTGGAGCTGTGCCAGCGCTTCGGCCTGCTGCCGCTGGAGTTCGACGGCCGGCAGGACTCCATCTACCACCCCTACGACCGCGCCGGCCAGCGCCACATGGAATACGTGCACCAGCGCGGCAGCTTCGACGACCTGCCGCTGGCCGACATCGCCGCGGACTTCGCCCGCCTGTACCCCGGCCTCATGGACCAGGCCCAGCTGGCGGGCGCCGATTTCACCGCCGAAGTGCGCCAGGAGACCCAGGCATGACCGCCCCCGCCATTCCGCCCGGTTTCGAGGCCTTCGAGGCCGGCGGCCCCTTCATGCAGGCCAACGGCCCCTTGTACGTGCGCCGGGGCGGGGCGCAGCTGCGCTTTGGCCTGCGCGTGGAGCAGCGCCACTGCAACCCCATGGGCATCCTGCACGGCGGGATGATGGCCAGCCTTTGCGACATGCTGCTGCCCATGGCGGTGCTGGGCCAGCCGGGGCCGGTTAAGGGCCGCTTCCTGCCCACCATCAGCCTGCAGATCGACTACCTGGCCCCCTCGCCGCTGGGCTGCTGGCTGGAGGGCACGGCCGAGCTGCTGCGCGCCACGCGCTCGCTGGTGTTCGCCCAGGGCCTGGTCAGCGCCGACGGCACGCCCTGCGCGCGCGTGAGCGGCGTGTTCAAGATCGGGCCGGAGTTCTCCGACAGCTTCAAGGGCTGACCGGCAGGCGCGGATTCAAGCGCGCGACCTCAGCCACAAAGCAGCCGCACCACCTCGCTGCAGCGCATGCCCGGCCGCACGCCCAGGGCGCGCGCCAGCGCGTTGGCGTGGCGGATCACGCCGTCTTCCAGCGTGCTGCGTGCCTCGCCGATGCGGGCGCTGTCGTGGCCGACCAGGGCGGCGGCCAGGCGCTGGGCCTGCAGCAGATGCAGCGCCGCGATGCCGGCATCGTCCCGGCCCACGCCGGCATCGTTGAACACCGACAGCAGCGGCCGGGCGGCGATCGCGTACTGCGCGGCGCTGTGCCCGCCGTGAGAGCCGCTCACGGCCACGCAGCCGGCGTCGCCGGGGCGCAGCTCGGTGATGGAGTCGACGACGCGCAGGGGCGCCGCCGCGGGGCGGCCCGTCACAGCGCGGCCAGCGCCTGGCGCAGCTCGCGCCGGCCCAGGATCTCGCTGAACACCACCGGCGCGCGGCCCGGGGCGTGCAGCACGTACACCGGCACGCCGCTGCGGCCCAGCTCGCCGAGGGCGGCGGTGATGGCCGGGTCGCGCCGCGTCCAGTCGGCGCGCAGCAGCGTCACGCCCTTGGCGGCGAAGTCCTGCAGCACGGCCTCGTCGGACAGCGTGGTCTGCTTGTTGTACTGGCAGGTCACGCACCAGGCGGCGGTGTAGTCCACGAAGACCGGGCGGCCGCTGGCCACGATCTGCGCCGGCAGCTCAGGGGCCCAGGGCTGCCAGGTGCCGTCGGCCTGCGCCGCAGCGGCGGCAACGGGCAGGGGTTGGATTTCAACGAGTTTTGGGGCCCAAACCCATGCTGCGCAAGCGCCGGCAGCTATCGAAAGAGGAGCGAGCACGGCCCGCGTGCGCCCGCGCAGCGTCAGCGTCCACACGGCCAGCGCCAGCAGCACCAGCAGGATCAGCAGCGCCGCCGCCCCGTCGATGCCCACCTGCTGGCCCAGCACCCAGGTCAGCCAGACCACGGTGGCGAACATGGGGAAGGCCAGCAGCCGGCGCAGCGTATCCATCCACGCGCCCGGGCGCGGCAGGGCGCGTGCCACGGCCGGCAGCCAGGCAGCCAGCACGTAGGGCAGGGCCAGGCCCACGCCCAAAGCGGCGAAGATGGTCAGCGCCTGCGCCGCCGGCAGCGTGGCCGTCAGGCCCAGGGAGGCGCCCATGAAGGGCGCCGTGCAGGGCGAGGCCACGGCCACGGCCAGCACGCCGGTCAGGAAGGCGTCGGCTACCGGGTGGCGCGCCTGCAGGCTGGCCAGCGAAGACGGCAGCATGCGGCCGAACTCGAAGACGCCGGCCAGGTTCAGCCCGATCAGCGTGAACAGCGCCGCCAGGCCGGCCACCACGGCCGGGGACTGCAGCTGAAAGCCCCAGCCCACGGCCTCGCCGGCGGCGCGCAGGGCCAGCATCAGCGCACCCAGCAGCGAAAACGACAGCACCACGCCGGCGGCGTAGGCCAGGCCGCCCAGGCGCTGCGCGCGCAGGTCCTGCCCATGGCGGGCAAAGCCGGACACCTTGATGGCCAGCACGGGAAAGACGCAGGGCATCAGGTTCAGCAGCAGCCCGCCCAGCAGCGCTCCGGCCAGCGCCGCCAGCCAGGTGGGCAGCGGCGCGGCCGTCACGCCGGCGCCCGCTGGCGCCGCCGGGGCGTTTTGGGCATTGGCCGCCAGCGCCGCGGCCAGGGCCGGCGAGACGGTGGCCAGTGCCGCCGCGGGTGGCCAGCCGCCCTCGACGGGCAGCGCCAGCTGCACGCCGGCGCCGCCCTCGGTCAGCACCAGGGGCAGGGGCTCGGGGCCCTCGCTGCGCTGGGGCGACAGGGGCACGCTGGCCGTCCACACGCCGCCGTCCTGCCACTGCTGGGCGGGGCTGGCGGCGGTCTGCACCACGCCGGGGGTTTCGGGGAACACGCCCAGCTCGCGCCCCTGCCAGGCGGCGGGCAGGCCGGCCACGCGCAGCAGCAGGGCGCCGTCCTGCACCCGGGCGCTGCTGCCGTCGGCCGGCTGCAGCGGGCGCGGATGGGCCTCGGCCGCGGCCTGGAAGGCGGCGGCGTGCAGCGCCGTCGTGCCCTGGAGGGGCACCTGTAGGGTGAAGCGGCCTTCCTCGGGGATGCATTCCTGGCGGCACACCAGCCAGGAGGCGTGCAGCTGGAAGGTGGCCTCGGTGGCCAGCGGGTCGGCGCGCCAGCCGGGCGGCACCGTGACCGCCACGGGCAGCAGCACCTGGCCGTCGTAGCCGTAGTTGGCCAGGTTGCCGATGGGGAACTTGCGCGGCGCCGGCCAGGCGATCTCGCTGGCGTCCAGGCCGGCAGGCAGCTGCCAGTCCAGTTGCGTGGGCAGGCCCGAGTCGCCGGGGTTCTTCCAGTAGGTGTGCCAATCGGGCTGGTGGGCGATGAGCAGGCCCAGCTGCAGCGGCTGGCCCGGCGCGATGCCCTGGGGCGCATGGGCCACCAGCTCGGCCCTGACGTAGGGCGTGGTCACCACGCTGGCGCCGGCACTGCCCGAGGACTTTAAGAGAAATTGGGCTCCAGCGCCCGTGGATAAAGCGCTGGCAGCTATGAAAAACAGAGCGCCTAGCAGGCGCCGGGGAAGGCAGTGGAACATGGCAGGGATGGGAGCGGCGGGGAGGGGCTTTGGTTCCTGGGCGGCCCTCAGGCCATGCCCAGCACCACGCGCCGCGCCATGGCGCCCTTCTTCTCGATCTTGGTCACCACCACCGCGCCGATCTCGCCCGTGCGCGCCACGTGCGTGCCGCCGCAGGGCTGCAGGTCGATCTGCGTGCCGGGGCCGCCCACGCGCACGGTGCGCACCACGCCCGTGCCGCGCGGGGGCTGCACGCTCATGCTTTTGACGAGCTGCGGGCTGGCGTCCAGTTCGGCGTCGGTGATCTCGCCGATGGCCACGGGCAGGTCCTCGGCCACCAGGCGCGCGATCGCGGCGGTGAGCGCGTCCTTGTCCAGCGCGCCGTCCATGTGGAAGTCCAATCGCGCGTATTCGGGGGTGATGGAGCAGCCGTTCACCGGCTGCGCGACCACATGGCACAGCAGGTGGGTGGTGGTATGAAAGCGCATGAGCCGGTGGCGGCGCTCCCAGTCGATGCGCGCGGTCACCTCGTCGCCCACCGCCAGGCCCAGGCTCTGGCCGGGAGCGGGCAGGTGCACGATGTCCGCCGTCGGGCGGCCCTCGGCGTCCTGGCCCTTGCGGGTGTCGGCGATGGCCAGCAGGCTGCCGTCGGCGCGCACCAGCGTGCCGGCGTCGCCTGCCTGGCCGCCGCCCAGCGGGTAGAACACGGTGCGGTCCAGCACCACGCCGCCCTGCGGCGTCAGGGCGGTCACGCGGGCGCTGCACTCGCGCAGGTAGCCGTCTTGGCGAAAGAGATCCTGGGTCATGGTGGCGGCAATGGTAGTGCCGCGTCGTTCACACCTGCGGCAGCCAGCGCAGCCACCACGGGCTGCGCGCTGCCGGGCGGCTCGTGCGGGCGCCGAAGGCCAGCAGCAGCGCCTGCAGCGCCTCGCTGCGGACCTGGCGCGCGGCCTGCAGCGGGGTGACGCTGCCCAGTTCCGCGGGGAGGTTCGGGTCGGCGCCGTGCTCCAGCAGGGCGCGGGCGACCGCCTCGTGGCGGTGCAGCACGCTGATGAACAGGGCGGATTGCATCACCTCCGGATGCTGGTAGTCGACATCCACACCGTTGCGCAGGTGGTAGCGCACGCAATGCAGATCACCGCGCTCGGCGGCGGCGTAAAAGTCTTTCCAGTCCCCTCCGGCACCAGCCATGCGCGTCTCCAGGTCGGTTTCTTGGTGCTATGACTGTAAGAGCAACCTCGGGCTCGGGGCGACAGGGTTTGCCTGCGGCGGGCCGGGGCCGACGCGCTCCCATGCGTGTGGCCGTGCCCAGGCGGGTCCGCGGGCCGGCGTCTATCATGCCCGGCTCCAGCGCTCCAACGCTCTATCCACCCATGCACGGCACGCCGCTCCTTCACCGCTTGCGCCTGATGGCCCGCGCCCTGGCGGGCCGGGTGGCGCTGGCGTGGTTCGCGCTGTCGCTGGCTGTGGCCATCGCCTCGCCCCTGGCCCAGCCGCAGGCGGCGGCCGCCGGGTCGCTGGATATGGTCTGCACCAGCGCCGGCATGGTGGAGCTGGCGGTGGCCGATGCCGGCGGGGTGCCCCGCACGGCCAGCGCGGCCCATCTGGACTGTCCCCTGTGCCTGCCGCTGGCCGCGCCCTTGCCGCCCGCGCCGCACGGCGCGCCCCCGCCGCGCCCCGTGGTGTCGCGGGTGCTGCGGCCGGCCCCGACCGCGCCCATCGCCATCACCACGGCGGCGCCGCTGGCCGCGCGCGGCCCGCCAGCGGCCGCCTGACGCCGCTTCGCGTGCCCCGGGCACGCCTTTCCTGATCCTCGCGCCCTCACCGCTTCCTGCTTCGGAGCGGGCGCGCGGCGCATGGCGCCGCCTTCTTTTTTTCGTACGAGATTTCCATGAACCGCATCCACCTCTCCCTCCAGCTCCTGGCGTCCCTGTGCCTGGCCGCACCGGGCGCCGTGGCCCATGTCGGCCTGCCTGCGGGCGGCGCCCCCGCGGGCAGCAGCTACGACGCCACCTTCACCGTCGGCCACGCCTGCCAGGGCGCGCAGGCCACCACGGCGCTGGCCGTGCAGCTGCCGGCCGGCTTTCGCATCACCGAAGCCGTGCCGCGCCCCGGCTGGACGCTGACCGCGCCCCCGGCCGGCAGCCAGGGCGGCGAGGTGCGCTGGACGGCGGCGTCCGCCGCCAGCGCGCTGCGCGGCCATGACAAGGGGGCCTTCACCGTGCGCGGCGTGCTGCCCGCCACACCGGGCGTGCTCTACATCCCCGTGCACCAGGTGTGCGACGTGGGCGAGGTGCGCTGGGACCAGGTGCCCGCCGCCGGCGACACGGCCAAGCTGGCCCGACCCGCCGCCCGCCTGGAGGTGCTGGCGGCCGGCACCGCCGCCGTGGACGTGAAGAACCCGTGGGTGCGCGCCACCGTCGCCGGCCAGGGCGGCACCGGCGCCTTCATGACGCTGCAGGCCCCGGCCGGCGCGCGGTTGGTGGGGGTTTCATCCCCCGTTGCCGGCGTGGCTGAAGTACACGAGATGAAGATGGACGGCGGCACCATGCGCATGCGCCCCATCGCCGGGCTGGACCTGCCGCCCGGCCAGAGCGTGCAGCTGGCGCCCGGCGGCTACCACGTCATGCTGATGGATTTGAAGGAGCCCCTGGCCGCCGGCCGCAGCATCCCGCTGACCCTGCGTTTCGAGGACGCCGCCGGCGCCCGCACCGAGCGCACGCTGCAGGCCGAGGTGCGCCAGGTAGCGCCGGGCGGCGCGCATGCGCCGGCGCACCAGCACTAGCCAGAGCCGCCTGTCTCAGGCAGGCACCGGCCGGGGCACCTGGTGCGGCACGTCGCCGGCCGTGGCGCACACCGGTGCGGGCGGCAGGCCGCCCACTTCGGCGGGCGTGGCCAGTTCTTCCTCCTCGCCCGGCGCCAGCAGCCGGGCGCGGCGCCATCGGCCCCAGCGGTAATAGGCCATGGTCATGGCCATGGCGACCAGGGCGCTGGCCGGGAAGCTCCACCAGATGGCGTCTGTGCCTAGCCGGTCCTGCAGGCCCCAGGCCAGCGGCACGCGAACGCCCCACAGGGCTACGGCCAGAATGGCCAGGGGCGCCAGCACGGCGCCTGTGGCCCGCACCACGCCCGTGAGCACGAAGCTCACTCCGAAGAACAGGAACGACCACAGCGCGATGACGTTCAGGTGGCGTGCGATCTCCAGCGCCTGGCTGCCCGCAGGCAGGAACAGCGCCAGCACCGGGCGCTGGGCCGCCAGCACCACGCCGACCAGCGCGCCGGTGAGCAGGAAGTTGAAGCCCACCCCCCAACGTGCCACGTCCGCCACCCGGTCCCAGCGCTGTGCACCCACGTTCTGCGCCGCCATGGACGAGCAGGCCGCGCCGATGGCCATGGCCGGCATCTGCACGTAGGTCCACAGCTGCAGCGCCGCGCCATAGGCCGAAGCGGTGGCCACGCCATGGGCATTGACCAAGCCCAGCATCATCAGCATGGACACCGAGATCAGCACCATCTGCGCCCCCATGGGCAGGCCCTTGGCCAACAGCGTGCGCACGATGGCCCGGCGCGGCACGAACAGCCGCCAGTCCGTGCGGGCGATCCACAGCGGATGGTGGCGCCAGCGCAGCCAGCCCAGCAGCGCGGCCAGCGCCAACGCGTTGGCCACGCCCGTGGACAGGCCCGATCCGGCGATACCCATCTGCGGGAAGGGCCCGATGCCGAAGATGAGCAGCGGGTTGAGCACCACGTCCAGCGCCACGGCCAGCAGCAGGAACAAAAACGGCGTGCGTGCGTCGCCCGCGCCGCGCAGCACCGCCGAGACGAAGGTGAACAGGTACAGGAACGGAATCGACAGGAACAGCATGCGCAGGTAGCTCTCCGCCAGCGGCAGCGCCTCGGCCGGCGTGCCCATGGCCGCCAGGATGTGACGCGACAGCGGCATGCCCACGGCGGCGATCAGCAGCGCCGCGGCGCCGAAGAAGGTGGCGCTGGTGCCCATGACGCAGCGCGCCTGGCGCAGGTCGTGCGCGCCCACGGCCTGCGCCACCAGGATGGTCGCCGCCATGCCGATGCCGAAGACCGCGCCGATCAGCAGGAACAGGATGTTGTTGGCGTTGGCCGTGGCGGTCAGTGCCGCCTCGCCCAGATGTCCGCCGACCCAGTAGGCGTTGACCGAGCCGTTGAGCGACTGCAGCACGTTGCCGCCCAGGATGGGCAGGGCAAAGCGCAGCAGGGTGGGAGCGATGGCGCCGTGCGTGAGGTCGCGCGTGCCGGTGGCACCACGGGCGACGGAAGCGGGAGAGCTGGGCATCGCGCGATGCTGGCGGCAGGCCGTGGCCCCGGCTGTCGGCAGATGCCGACCACCGATGGCGGGCAGCGGGCAGGTTTGCCATCGGCCAGGCCCGTGCCGCCTAACATCCACCCCATGCCATACCCCTCACGCTTTTGGTCCGACCTGTCCACGCATGACTTTTCCGAGGCCATGGTCTCGGGCCTGGCGGCGCGAACGGTGGCGGTGCTGCCCGTGGCCGCCGTCGAGCAGCACGGCCCGCACCTGCCGCTGCATGTGGACGCCACGCTGCTGCAGGGCGTGATCGGCGCGGCGCTGCCGCTGTTGCCGCACGAGCTGCCGGTGCTGCTGCTGCCGCCGCAGAACATCGGCCTGTCCACCGAGCACCTGGCCTATCCTGGCACGCTTACGCTGGCACCGGCCACGCTGCTGGCGCTGTGGACGGAACTGGGCGAATGCGTGGCGCGCGCCGGCGTGCAGAAGCTGCTGCTGCTCAACGGCCATGGCGGCAACGTGGCGCCCATGGACATCGCGGCGCGCGAGCTGCGCCAGCGCTGCGGCCTGCTGGTCTACAGCAGCAGCTGGTTCAGCCTGCCGCTGCCCGATGCCGTGCAGGGGCTGTTCAGCGCCGAGGAGCTCCGCTTCGGCATCCACGGCGGGGAGATCGAGACTTCGATGATGCTGCACCTGGCGCCCCAGGCGGTTCGTATGGAGCGTGCGGACCAGTGGCGCTCGTCCTCGCAGGACCGGGCCGAGCGCTTGGCCCTGCTGGGCAACGGCCGCAGCGCCAAGATGGGCTGGGCCATGCAGGACTACCACCCGAGCGGCGCCGTGGGCAACGCCGCCGCGGCCACCGCGGATAAGGGCCGGGCGGTGGTGGAGGCGGCAGGACAGGCGCTGGCGCAGATGCTGCAGGAGCTGTGCGCGCTGCCGTGGCCGGCGCAGGGCTAGAAGATCAGGCGTGGGCCTCGTCGTCCAGGCCGCCGTCCTCCAGGTGCTGGGTGTCGGCCCAGCCGACCAGCGACAGGCCGCCGGGTGTCCACAACAGGCGGTTGATGGCGGCGTTGGCCAGCTGCCAAGTGCGCGGGGCCTGCAGATCCAGCCGGGTGGCCAGGCGGTAGAGCACGTCCATCACCCCGCCATGGGCCACCAGCACCACCTGCTCGCCGCCGTGGCGCGCGGCCAGGCGGTGCACCGTCTCCTGCACGCGCTCGCGCAGGGCGGTCAGCGACTCGCCGCCGCCGGCGGGTGTGAAGTCGGGGTCGCGCTTGCGCCACAGCAGGGCGTGCTGCGGCGATTCCTTCTCGATCTGCGCAAAGGTGCGGCCCTCGAAGTCGCCAAAGCCGCGCTCGCGCAGGCCAGCATCGGCCGCCAGGGGCGCCCCGGTGGCCTGGGCGATGGCCTGGGCCGTGGCCCAGGCGCGTTGCAGGTCGCTGCTGTAGATGGCGGCCACGCTTTCGCCGGCCAGGGCGGCGGCCACGCGGCGGGCCTGGCGCTGGCCGGTGTCGTTCAGCGCGATGTCTTGGTGGCCCTGGATGCGGGTGTCCACGTTCCAGGGGGTTTCGCCATGGCGGATGGCGATGATGCGCGTGGCTTGCTGCTGCTCCATCGGCGGTCGGGCGGGACGTGCGGCGCGTTCAGCGCGGCGGCATGACTTCGGTGCGCACGCGGCGCTCGGTGGCGGGCGGGCGCGGAAAGCCACTGAGGGCCTGGTCGAACAGCACGCCGTAGATGGCCGGGTCGCTGGTCCAAACGTCCTCGTACACGGCCGAGGTCTCGTACACCACCTGCTGGCTGGCCGCGTCGCGCAGCACCAGCGTGACCTTGCGGTGGTACAGCGTGGGCGGGCCGTCCATCATCCAGCCCATGCCCAGCCCTACGCCCATGCCACGCCCGCCCCAGCCCAGGCCCCAGCCGAAGCGGCCGTAGAACGGGTCGGTGGCGTAGTACGGCCAGTCGCGCGGCACGGCATAGCCGCCCTCCGCGCCGATCTGCGCCACCAGGCTGGCGCGGGCCTCGTCGCGCTGCAGGCCGACGCGGGCCAGCGCGCGCACGGCCTCGGCCTCGATGGCGGCGAAGGCATCGGGCCGGGCCTGCTGCGAGGGCAGGCGCTCGATGCGGTAGGTGGGCGGGCTGGGCAGGGTGGCCAGGGTGGAGAAGCTGCGCACGTCGCTCTCGACGAGGCGCGGTCCGGCGCAGGCGGCCAGCAAGGCCGCGGCGCACAGCACCAGGGTGGTGGACAACAGGCGGCGCAGGTAGGACATGGCAGTGGCTCCTTGGCAATCCATGCTACGAACTGGGGCGACGGCGCGGCGCCGGACGGAGCGCCGCAGGCGTGTCCGCGGCGGTCAACCCAACTGCACCACCTGCAGGCCTGGCAGGCCGGGGGCAACGGGGAACTCCTCATGGTCGAAGGCCATGTCGCCATCCGGGCTGGCCACACCCGTGGCCTTGGCATTCTGGAAGTCGTGCAGGCGCGGGTCCATCATGTGGGTGGTCACCACGTGGCCCATGGCGCGCAGCATGCTTTCGATGCGGCCGGGGAACTTCTTGTCCCACTCGCGCAGCATTTCGTTCACGGCCACGCGCTGCAGGCCGTCCTGGCTGCCGCACAGGTTGCACGGGATGATGGGGAACTGCTGGTACTGCGCCCAGCGCGCCGTATCTTTCTCGGGCACGTAGCACAGCGGGCGGATCACCACGTGCTTGCCGTCGTCGCTGACCAGCTTTGGCGGCATGCCCTTCATGCGCCCGCCGTAGAACATGTTGAGCATCAGCGTGGCCACGATGTCGTCGCGGTGGTGGCCCAGGGCAATCTTTGTGGCACCCAGCTCGTCCGCCACCTTGTACAGGATGGCGCGGCGCAGGCGCGAGCACAGGCTGCAGGTGGTCTTGCCCTCGGGCACCACGCGCTTGACCACGCTGTAGGTGTCCTGGTTCTCGATGTGGAAGTCCACCCCGATGCTCTTGAAGTAGTCGGGCAGCACGTGCTCGGGAAAGCCGGGCTGCTTCTGGTCCAGGTTCACGGCCACGATGCTGAACTGCACCGGGGCGCGCCGCTGCAGCTTGCGCAGGATGTCCAGCAGCGTGTAGCTGTCCTTGCCGCCGGACATGCAGACCATGACCCGGTCGCCTTCCGCGATCATGTTGAAGTCCATGATGGCGCGGCCCACTTCGCGGCACAGGCGTTTTTCCAGCTTGTGCGCCTCGCGCTCGATCTTGGGCTTGGCGCCGGCGGTTTCGGTGGCAGTGGGTGGGGTGGCTTCGGCAAGCCAGGGGGATTCGGTGGCGGCGTTCATGGCGGCAGGGAGGGAGAAAAGGCAGCTGGCCGCCCACGGCGGCCAAAGGTCGGGATTTTCCCTGCATTGGCGCCGTAGCGGTGCGCCGCAGGGTTTTCGCAGCCGCGCTGCGTTGCCGGTGCATGGTAATGTTGTTGCATCCGGAAACAAACAAGCCAGCGCCCATGTCGATGCGCCAGCCCCTTCCGCATTCGCTGACCACGCGCATCGCTGCGCTGGTCCTGGTCTTCCTTTTGGCGGGCATGTGGTCGCTGGCCTGGTATGCCGACCACCGGCTGCGCCAGGACATGCGCGAGCAGCTGCAGGCGCAGCAGCAGGCCGTGGCCGCGCTGCTGGGGCGCGAGGTGGAGCGCACCCTGCGCGAGCGCGGCAATGCGCTGGAGGTAGTGGCCCGCGGCCTGCACGGCAGCGCCCAGGAGCTGACCGGGCTGCTGGCGCGCCAGCCGGTGCTGCAGCAGATGTTCACCGCCGGCTACTACGTGACCGACATCCAGGGCCAGGCCATCGCCGCCTACCCGCCGCAGCTGGCGCCGCAGCGGCGCGGCCACGCGCCCGGGCGCCATGTGCAGGAGGCCCTGGCGGGACAGATCGCTGTCAGCGACCCCATGCCGGGCCTGGTGGCCAACCGGCCCGAGGTGGCCATCGCCGCGCCGGTGCCAGGGGCCGACGGCCGGCCCGCGGGGACGCTGGTGGGCGTGGTCAAGCTGCGCGAGGACGGCCTGCTGCAGCCCCTGCCCGGCTCGGAGGGACAGGACTACGCCGTCATCGACCGGCGCACCCGCACCGTCGTGGCCGCCAGTGCCGAGCAGCTGGTGCTGCAATCGCTGCCGGCTGCCGGACAGGACGCGCAGCTGGACGGCATCCTGGCCGGTGGCGACGGCAGCATCATCCGGCCCATCGGCGAACAGACCCGGCTGGCCTCGGTACGCCACCTGACGGCCGTGCCCTGGCTGGTCGTGGTCTCGCAGCCGCTGGCGCAGCTGACGGCCCCGCTGGACGCAATGCGCCAGCACATCCTGCTGGCGGCGCTGGTGCTCACACTGCTGGCCGCCGGCGGGCTGTGGTGGATGCTGCGCCGCGCGCTGCAGCCACTGGAGCAGATGGGCCACACGCTGGCCGCCATGGCCGAGGACGGCGCGCCGCTGCAGCCCCTGGCGCCGCAAAAGACGCGCGAGCTGTCCCAGCTGGTGCGCGGCTGCAACCACCTGCTGGCCGAGCTGGGCCAGCGCCAGCAGGCGCTGGGCGAGAGCCAGCAGCGCTACCAGGCGGCCTTCCAGATCAGCCCGGACTCGCTGGACATCACGCGCGTGTCCGACGGCGTGCACATCGATGTGAATGCCGGCTTCGAGCGGCTGTTCGGCTGGCCGCGCGAGCTGGTGCTGGGCCGCTCGGGCCTGGAACTGGGGGTGTGGAACGAGGGCGACGCCGCCATCCGCGCGCAGTTCGTCGAGCAGGTGCTGACTGAGGGCATGGCCGTCGACATCGAGCAGCGCCTGTACCGGCGCGACGGCACGCCGGTCACGGTGCTGCTCAGCGCCAGCCTGCTGGACGTGGCTGGCGAGCCCTGCATGCTCTGGGTGGCCCACGACGTGACGGCCGACCGCGCCGCCAGCGAGCACATCCGGCGCCTGACCTCCACCGACCAGCTCACCGGCCTGCCCAACGTGCAGGAGTTTCTGCAGCAGCTGGAGCAGGCGCAGGGCCGCTGCCTGCTGGGCCAGCGCCTGGCGGCGCTGCTGTGTGTGGATCTGGACGACTTCAAGACCGTCAACGACAGCCAGGGCCGCGAGCACGGTGACCAGCTGCTGCGCGAGGTGGCGCGGCGCATCGGCGCCGAGATCGCCGGCCAGGGCCCGCTGGCGCGCCTGGGGGGCGACGAATTCCTGGTGCTGCTGTCCGACCTGCCCGGGCCGCTGGGCGCTGCCGCGCGCGCCGCCGAGGCCATGGCCCACCGACTGGCCGAGCTGTTGGGCCAGCCGCTGGAGGTGGAGGGCACGCGCCACAGCCTGAGCGTGGGCGTGGGCATCGTGGTGCTGGACGAGAGCCATCAGGAGTCGCGCGAGCTGCTGCGCCGCGCGGCCCTGGCGCTGAACCAGGCCAAGGCCACGGGCCCGGGCGTGGTGCTGTTCTTCGAGCCGCAGATGCAGGACGAGGTCAGCAGCCGGGCGCGGCTGCAGCGCAGCCTGCGCGAGGCGCTGCAGCAGCAGAACTTCGAGCTGCACTACCAGCCGCAGCTGGACCAGCGCGGCGCCGTGGTCGGCGTGGAGGCCCTGGTGCGCTGGCCCCTGCAGGGCCAGGGCATGGTGTCGCCGGCTGAGTTCATTCCGCTGGCGGAGAAGACCGGGCTGATCGTGCCGCTGGGCCGCTGGATCCTGCACACCGCCTGCAGCCAGCTGGCGCAGTGGTCGCGCGAGCCGCTGCGCCGCCACCTGGACATGGCGGTGAACGTGAGCGCCGGGCAGTTCCAGCAGGACGACTTCGTGGACCAGGTCAAGGAGGTGCTGGCGCAGACCGGCGCGCCGGCCGACCGGCTGAAGATCGAGCTGACCGAGAGCCTGATGCTGTACGAGATCGGCCCCGTCATCGAGCGCATGAAGGAGCTGCGCAGGCTGGGCGTGCGCTTTTCGCTGGACGACTTCGGCACCGGGTTTTCATCGCTGGCCTATTTGAAGCGCCTGCCGCTGCAGCAGCTCAAGATCGACCAGGGCTTCGTGCGCGACATCCTGGAGGACCACAACGACGCGGCCATCGCCCGCACCGTGATCGCCCTGGGCGACAGCCTGGGGCTGGAGGTGATCGCCGAGGGCGTGGAGACCCAGGCGCACTGCGACCTGCTGGCGCAGTGGGGCTGTCGCCTCTACCAGGGCTACTGGTTCAGCCGGCCGCTGCCCGCGGTGCAGCTGGAGGCGTTCCTGAGCGAGCGCGATGCGGCTGCCCGGCTGGCCTGAGGGCGCTCACCACTGCCCGCTTTCCACGCGGATGGCGACCTCGCAATCGTCAAAGATCTCCAGCTTGGCGATGCGCACGCGCACGCCCAGCACGCCGGGCAGCTGCATCAGCCGGGCGCTGAGCTTGCCGATCAGGCTCTCCAGCAGGTTCACGTGCTCGGCCTGGCACTCGTCGATGATGATCTGGCGCACCTTGCGGTAGTCCAGCACATGCAGGATGTCGTCGTCGGGCGGCGCCAGGGGCTGCGTGCCCAGGTTCAGCTCGGCATCCACCTGGATGGGCTGGGGCGCCGCCTTCTCGTGCGACAGGATGCCCAGGTTGGCGTCAAAGCGCAGCCCGGTGAGCGTCAGGATCTGGGTGCCGGCGGCGTGGTGCATGGTGCGACGAGCAAAGCGCTCACATCAGGGAAAAATCGCGCGGGAAGCGCATCAGGTGCTGGCCGCCGTCCACCAGCAGCGTGGTACCGGTGATCGAGCGGTTGTCCAGCGCGAAGCGCACGGCGCCCGCCACGTCCTCGGGTGTGGACGAGCGGCCCAGCGGGCTCAGGGTGTGCAGCTGGGCAAAGCGCTCCTCGCTCAGCATGTGGCTGGTCAGCGTCAGGCCCGGGGCCACGCCCACCACGCGCACGCGCGGCGCCAGCGCCAGCGCCAGCATGGTGCCGGCGGCCTCCAGCGCGGCCTTGGACAGGGTGTAGCTGACGAAGTCCGGGTTCTGGTTCCACAGCTTCTGGTCCAGCAAGTTGACCACGGCGCCGCTGGCGTCGGACTCGCCAGCGCCCGCGCGCTGCTGCAGGTGCTCGTGCAGGGCTTGCGCCAGCAGCACCGGCGCGCCGACATTGCTGCGCAGATGGCGCTCGGCCAGGGCGTAGCCGAAGCTGGCGGCCTCGTCATGCTCGAACAGCGAGGCGCTGTTGACCACTGCGTCCACGGCGCCGAAGTGCGCTGCCACGCGCGGCAGCAGGGCGCGCACCGCGGCCTCGTCCTCGAAATCTGCATCAAAATGGGCGCTAGCGCCCGCCAGTTCTGCGCAAGCAGCTACTGTTTCAATAGCATCCTCGATGGAGGACCGGTAGTGCACGGCAACCTGCCAGCCCGCGCCCGCCAGATACAGGGCGATGGCGCGGCCCAGGCGCCGGGCGGCGCCGGTGACCAGCACGGTACGGGGGCGGGAGGGAGGAGTGGAAGGCATTGGCGCGACAATCCGGCGCGTGAAACAGACGAACACTGCCGCCACCGAACGCCCGAGTTTACCGAGCCCCCTGCACGCGCTCATCGCCCGCGCCATCCATGACGCGGGCGGCTGGATGGGTTTTGACCGCTTCATGCAGCTGGCGCTGTACGCGCCGGGCCTGGGCTACTACGCCCGCGAGACGCCGAAGTTCGGCGCCATGCCGGACAGCGGCAGCGACTTCGTCACCGCGCCCGAGCTATCGCCGGTCTTCGGCGAGCTGCTGGCGCGCCAGGTGGCGCAGGCGCTGCAGGCCACGGGCACCCACGAAGTCTGGGAGTTCGGCGCCGGCAGCGGCGCCCTGGCCGCGCAGCTGCTGGGCGCGCTGGGCGGGCAGGTCCACCGCTACACCATCGTCGACGTGTCGGGCAGCCTGCGCGCGCGCCAGCGCGAGCGCCTGGCGCCCTGGGGCGAGCGCGTGGCCTGGGCCGACCGGCTGCCCTCGGCCATTGAGGGCGTGGTGGTGGGCAACGAGGTGCTGGACGCCATGCCCGTGCAGCTGCTGCAGCGCAGCGCCGGCGTGTGGCACGAGCGCGGCGTGGCGCTGGCCGAGGACGGTGCCTTTGCCTGGGCCGACCGGCCCACCGACCTGCGCCCGCCCGTGGAGGTAGAGGGCGAGCACGACTACCTGACCGAGATCCACCCGCAGGCCGAGGGCTTCGTGCGCACCCTGGCGGCGCATCTGGTGCGTGGCGCCGCCTTTCTCATCGATTACGGCTTTCCCGAGGGCGAGTACTACCACCCACAGCGCCACATGGGCACGCTGGTGTGCCACCGCGCGCATCGGGTGGACTCCGACCCGCTGGCAGACGTGGGCCACAAGGACATCACCGCCCACGTCAACTTCACCGGCGCGGCCCTGGCGGCGCAGGACGCCGGCCTGCAGGTGCTGGGCTACACCACCCAGGGGCACTTCCTGATCAACTGCGGCTTGCTACAAAAATTGGAGCTGCTGCCGCAGGCGGGGCGGGCGCAAGCGGCCAAATTGATCATGGAGCACGAAATGGGCGAGCTGTTCAAGGTGCTGGCCCTGGGCGCGGCCGATGCGCACTGGCAGCCCCTGGGCTTCGTCCAGGGCGATCGCACGCACCGGCTGTAGGAGCACCCACCGGCCGTTCGGCGAGAAACTTGCTTGGATAAATCCCCTATCCAATGGCGCGCCGGCGGTGGCAAGATGGCGTCAATTACATATTGACACAGGGGAGACCATGCAATTTCTCAATCGGCTGACCATCGTGCGGCGGCTGGCGCTGCTGCTGGTGCTGATGCTGGTGGTGGTGGCGGCTCTGCTGACCACCCTGCTGGTGAGCGAGCGCGGCATGCTGATGCGCGAGCGCTCGGCCAACGTGAGCGCGGTGGTGAACGCCGCCCACGGCATCGTCGCCTACTACCACGGCCTGGCCAAGGACGGCCTGCTGGAGGAGTCGGTGGCCCAGCAGCGCGCCCTGGAGGCCGTGGGCACGCTGCGATACAGCGGCAACGAATATTTCTGGGTCAACGACATGCAGACCAAGGTGCTCATGCACCCCATCGTGCGCGACATGGAGGGCAAGGACCAGAGCGAGCGCAAGGACCCCAACGGCAAGCGCATCTTCGTCGAGTTCGTCAACGTGGTGAAGCAAGCCGGGGAAGGCTACGTGGACTACCTGTGGCCCAAGCCGGGGCACGACAAGCCGGTGCCCAAGGTGTCCTACGTGAAGGGGTTCGCCCCCTGGGGCTGGGTGATCGGATCGGGCGTGTACGTGGACAACGTGCAGGCCGTGTTCATGGAGCGGCTGCTGCAGGCGGCGGGCGTGACCCTGGTGCTGCTGCTCCTGCTGGTAGGCGCCAGCTGGCTCATCAGCCGCAGCATCCTGCGCCAGCTCGGTGCCGAGCCCGGCACGCTCAACGCCATCGCCCAGCAAATCGCGCAGGGCAACCTGGGCGTCGAGATGCCCCGGGTGCAGCACCCGGACAGCGTGCTGCACGGCGTGCAGGCCATGCGCGACAGCGTGGCGCGCATCGTCACCGACGTGCGCCGCAATGCCGAGGGCGTGGCCACGGCCAGCAGCGAGATCGCCCAGGGCAACCAGGACCTGTCGGCGCGCACGGAAAGCCAGGCCAGCGCCCTGGAGCAGACCGCGGCCTCCATGGAGCAGATGACCGCCACCGTGCGCCAAAACGCCGACAACGCGCAGCAGGCCAACCAGCTCGCCGTGAATGCCAGCGCCGTCGCGGCGCAGGGGGGCGAGGTCGTTGGCGAGGTGGTCAACACCATGCGCGAGATCAACACCGCTTCGCAGCGCATCCAGGACATCATCGGCGTCATCGACGGCATCGCCTTCCAGACCAACATCCTGGCGCTGAATGCCGCCGTGGAGGCGGCCCGCGCCGGCGAGCAGGGCCGCGGCTTTGCCGTGGTGGCCGGCGAGGTGCGGACGCTGGCGCAGCGCTCTGCCTCCGCGGCCAAGGAGATCAAGGGTCTGATCACCGACAGCGTGCAGCGCGCCGAGCAGGGCGCGCAGCTGGTGGACCGCGCCGGCACCACCATGCAGGAGGTGGTGAACAGCATCCGCCGGGTGACGGACATCGTGGGCGAGATCAGCGACGCCAGCCGGGAGCAGAGCTCGGGGGTGAGCCAGGTGGGCGAGGCCATCACGCAGATGGACCAGGCCACGCAGCAAAACGCCGCCTTGGTCGAGGAGATGGCGGCCGCCGCCGTCAGTCTGAACCAACAGGCGCAGGTGCTGGTGCAAACGGTGGCCGTGTTCCAGCTCGCCGGCCAGCAGCAGCCGCAGGCGGCGCGCCTGGCCGCGCCGCGCTAACTCACCGGCTCAACCAGCCACCCCCACGCCCGCCGCGGGCGGCAACGTGGCGCCGCGCCGGCGCCGACCCTGCGTCCACCACACCAGTACCACCAGCGCCAGAGCGGGCAGGTAGAACCAGTGCGGCGAGGGCCGGTCGGTGCGCACCTGGATGTCCTGCACGTCCCAGCCCTGCTCGAAACCGCTCTTGGCCGCGCGCGAGCCGAAGCGCACGGCACCCACCTGGAGCGCATCGCCCAGCGGCACCAGCTGCAGCCCGGCGTCGGCCAGGCGCTTGCGCCCGTCGTCGCCCGGCTTGCCGCCCAGCACCACGGCCACGGTCTTGCTGCGGTCCTCGCCCTCCAGCGTCATGCCCTCGATGCGCATGACCAGACGCCCGCCGGCAGGTTGCTCGCGCGCCACGTCGTACACGCTGGCGGCCGGTGCGGTGCGGTACTCGGGCGTGATGCGGTCCATGAACAGGTCGGGGCGGAACAGCAGCACCACCGCGGCCAGCAGCGCCAGCGTCTCCCACCAGCGGCTCCTGACGCGGAACCAGCGCATGGTCACCGCGGCGAACAGCAGCATGGCCAGGGCGCTGGCGGCGATCAAGCGCAGCGCCTCGAAGCCGTCGTCGATGTTGATCAAGAGCAGCTGCGGGTTGAAGATCCAGATGAAGGGCAGGATCAGCGTGCGCGAGGCGTAGACGGCGCCCTGGATGCCGGTGGCCAGCGAGCTCTCCCCCGAGATGGCCGAGGCGGCAAACGTCGCCAGCCCCACCGGCGGGGTGATGTCCGCCATGATTCCGTAATAGAAAACGAACATGTGCACGGCAATCAGCGGGATCACCAGGCCCGACTGCGCGCCCAGCTCCACCACCACCGGGGCCATCAGCGTGGCCACCAGGATGTAATTGGCCGTGGTCGGCACGCCCAGGCCGATGACCAGGCAGGTGAAGGCCACGAACAGCAGCATGACGATGACGTTGCCCTGGCTGATGAACTCCACGAATTCCGTCATGCGCAGGCCTAGGCCGGTCAGCGTGATGCCGCCCACCACGATGCCCGCGGTGGCCGTGGCGATGCCGATGCCGATCATGTTGCGCGCGCCGTTGTGAAAGCCCTCCACCACGGCCTGGCCGCTCTCGCCCCAGGTGCCGGCCGTGGACCGGCCGCGAAACAGCGCCGTCAGCGGGTGCTGGGTCAGCATCAGCACGGCCAGCGAGGTGACGGCCCAGAAGGCCGACAGCGAGGGCGACATCTGCTCGACCATCAGGCACCACACCAGGATGCCGATGGGCATGATGAAGTGCAGCCCGGCGCGCACCGTGGGCCAGGTGTCGCGCAGGTGGCCGCCCTCGGACGCGCCCTCGATGCTGGTGGGCAGGTCGGGGCAACTGGCCGCCTGCTTCACGGCGAACAGGTACAGCGCCAGCACCGTGGCGCCCACCGCCCAGGGCGCGGCGGCACCCAGCAGCGCCTTCATGGCGCCGATGGCGTAGTACAGCGCGCCCACCACGATGACGGTCCCGAAGGCCCCGAACAGGTTGCGCACGATGCGATCGCGCCAGGGGCGGTGGCGGCGCTGAGCAATGGGCTCCATGCCCATGCGCAGGGCCTCCAGGTGCACGATGTAGAACAGACCCAGGTAGGACAGGATGGCGGGCAGGAAAGCGTGCTTGACGATGTCCGAGTACGGAATGCCCACGTACTCGACCATCAGGAAGGCCGCGGCGCCCATCACGGGCGGCATGATCTGTCCGTCCACCGAGGACATGGTCTCGATGGCTCCGGCCTTTAAGCCGCCGTAGCCGGCCTTCTTCATCAGCGGGATGGTGAAGATGCCGGTAGACACCACGTTGGCCACCGACGAGCCGGAGATCATGCCGTTGAGCGCCGACGAGGCCACCGCCACCTTGGCCGGCCCGCCGCGCAGATGGCCCAGGGCGGCAAAGCTGACCTGCATCATGTAGTTGCCGCCGCCGCTGCGGTCCAGCAGCGCACCGAACAGGACGAACACGAAGATGGTGCTGGCCGACACGCCCAGGGCGATGCCGTACACGCCCTCGGTGGTCAGCCACATGTGGGTCAGCATGCGGTTGAGCGAGGCGCCCTTGTGCGAGATGACTTCCGGCAGCCAGGGCCCGGCCATGCTGTAACCGATGAAGACCAGCGCCAGCACCGCCATGGGCCAGCCCACGGCGCGGCGCGTAGCCTCCAGCAGCAGCACCAGGCCGGTGCAGGCGACCACGATGTCGCCCGTGGTCGGGTTGCCGGGCCGGTTGGCCAGCTCGGCGTAGAACAGCATGACGTAGGCCGCGGCGAAGGCGCCGGCCGCGGCGAACAGCCAGTCCAGCAGCGGCACGCGCTGGCGCGGCGAACGCTTGAACGCCGGCCAGGCAAGAAAGGCCAGGAACATGGCGAAGGCCAGGTGCACGGCGCGCGCCTCGGTGTCGTTCAGGATGCCGAAACCCAGGGCGAAGGGCAGGGGCGAGGCATACCAGTACTGGAACAGCGCCCAGGCCAGTGCCACGGCGAACAGCAGGTGCCTGACCAGCCCCCGGGGCTGGCGCCCGCCGGTGTCGGTGTCGGCGACGAGCTGCTGCAGGGCCTCGGGGGCCTTGTCCATTTCAGAGGCCATGGTGCGGTCCTTCAAGAATGCAAAAAGGGGCGAAGCGGCGGGGCTTCGCCCCTGGGGGCGGTCAAAGGCCGAAGGGCGGCGTGCCGCGGCTTACTTGATCCAGCCCTTTTCCTTGTAGTAGCGGGCGGCGCCTTCGTGCAGCGGTGCGGACAGGCCGTCCTTGACCATGCTCTCGGGCGTCAGGTGCGCCAGCGCCGGGTGCAGCTTCTTGAACTCGTCGAAGTTATCGAACACCGCCTTGGTTACAGCGTAGACGGTGTCGGCCGGCGTCTTGGCTGAGGCGACCACGGTGGCCAGCACGCCGTAGGTGGCGGTGGGCTCGGGGTTGCCCGGGTACAGGCCGCCGGGGATATTGACCTTGGCGTAGTAGGGCCGCTCGGCCACCAGCTTGTCCACCACCGGGCCTGCCAGGGGTACCAGTTTGGCGCCGCAGGTGGTGGTGGGGTCCTGGATGTTGGCGCTCGGGTGTCCCACACCGTAGACGAAGCCGTCGATCTTGCCGTCGCACAGCGCCGGGCCGTGCTCGTCGGCCTTCAGCTCAGAGGCCAGGGAGAAGTCCGACATCTTCCAGCCCATGGCGGCCAGCAGCTCCTCCATGGACGCGCGTGTGCCCGAGCCCGGGTTACCCACGTTGAAACGCTTGCCACGGAAGTCCTCGAACTTGGCGACGTTGGCCTCCTTGCGCGCCAGCACGGTGAAAGGCTCGGGGTGCACGGCGAAGACGGCGCGCAGGTCGCCCACGGGGCCGCTGTCTTTGAACTGGGCCTGGCCCTTGACGGCGTTGTATTGCACGTCCGACTGGGTGAAGCCGAAGTCCAGCTCACCGGTGCGGATGGCGTTCACGTTGAAGACCGAGGCGGCGGTGGATTCCACCGAGCAGCGCGTGCCGTGCTTGGCGCGGTCCTTGTTGACCAGGCGGCAGATGGCGCCGCCGGCGGCGTAGTACACCCCGGTCACGCCGCCGGTGCCGATGGTGACGAACTTCTGCTGGGCCGCGGCGGGCGTGGCGCCCAGGCAGGCGCAGGCCAGGGCCAGAGGGGCCAGGGCCTTGAGGGCTGTCTTGGCGAGAGGATGGGCGGTCATGGAAGGCAGTCCTTTCTTCGTGTTCAACAGGTGGGCGGCCCGTGCCGTGCCCGGGTACGGTTGACCATAGCTGCCGACCCTGCCCGCGCCGCACCGGGTAAACCAGCAGCCGGGTGTGCGTCTGCACGCCGGGTGCCGCCGCCCGCCGGCGCGCCCTGGCCATAACCTGCAGGCATGGGTCGGCCTGCAATCGGCATGGGCGCGCGGGCGCTGTGCTGCCTACAGTGGCAGCCATGCACATACCCGAGTCCTCCCCCCGCCTGCATGTCTGCGTCCTGGGCGCCGGCATTGCCGGGCTGGCGGCGGCCTGGGAGCTGGTGCGAGCCGGCATGACGGTGACCGTGGTGGACCGCGCCACCGGGACCGGCCAGGGCACCAGCGGCGCCAACGGCGCGCAGCTGAGCTATGCCTACGTGCAGCCGCTGGCCGACCCCTCCCTGTGGCTGCAACTGCCCGAGCTGCTGCTGGCACGCGACTCGCCGCTCACCCTGCGCCTGCGGCTGGACCCTTGGCAGTGGGCTTGGGGCCTGCGTTTTTTGGCGGCCTGCCGCGCCAGCGTGTCGCGGCGCAGCACCGAGGCGCTGCTGCAGCTGGCCGGCGAGAGCCGCGCCGGCTTCGATGCCTTTTTGCGCGAGGAGCGCATCGCCTGCGACTTCTCCGCCACGGGCAAGCTGGTGCTGTATGCCAGCGAGGAATCCTTTGCCGGCGCCCGCCGCCAGATGGAGCTGCAGCGCCAGCTGGGCAGCGTGCAGCAGGCGCTGACGCCATCGCAGTGCGTGCAGGTCGAGCCGGCGCTGCAGCACTACGCGCCGCGCATCGCCGGCGCCATCCATACGCCCGGCGAATGCGCGGCCGACTGCCACAAGGTCTGCCTGGAACTGGAGCGCGTGCTGCGCGCGCGGGGCGTGCAGTTCCTGCTAGGCGAGCAGGCCACCGCCCTGATCGAGGGCGGCGGGCGCATCGCCTACGTGCAGACGGCCAGCGGCACGCGCCTGCAGGCCGACGCCTTCGTGCTGGCGCTGGGCACCGACTCGCCGGCCCTGCTGCGGCCGCTGGGCCTGGGCGCGGCCTGGCAGGTGCCGGTGCAGGCGCTCAAGGGCTACAGCTTCACCGCGCCCGCCAGCGCCCTGCCGGGTGCAGCGCCCCGGGTGAACGTGACCGACGCCGCGCGCAAGGTGGTGTTCGCGCGGCTGGGCGATCGCCTGCGCGTGGCCGGCATGGCCGAGCTGACGCACGCGCAGGACTGGGCCATCGACCCGCGGCGCATCGCCTCGCTGCAGGCCACGGCGCAGGACGTCTTCCCCGGCGGCGGCGACTACCGATCCGCCCAGCCCTGGGCCGGCCTGCGCCCGGCCACGCCCACGGGCACGCCGGTGCTCGGCCGGCTGCACGGCGGGCCGGCCAACCTGTTCGCCAGCACCGGCCACGGCGCGCTGGGCTTCACGCTGGCCTTCGGCAGCGCGCAGCGCGTGGCCGCGCAGATCGTCCGCCTGCGCGGTTGACAGCGACCGGCGCTACGCCGCCCCTACCTGCTGCAGCGCCTGCTGCAGGCTGCGGGTGAAGGCGCGCACCGTCAGCGGCTGCGCCCGCTGGGCCGCGCGCAGGGCGTGCACGCCGGTGGTGATGGCCGGCACCACGGGCAGCACGTCCACCCGCGTGCGGTCGGCCGACGCGGCGGTGCAGCCATCGACCAGCGCCACGCCCATGCCGTGCTGCGCCAGCGCCAGGGCCACGTGGTAGGTCTGCACGGTGACCACCGGCACGAGCGGCGCGGCCTGCTCGCCCAGGGCGTGCTCCAGCACCATGCCCAGCGGGTCGCGGCCGTCCAGGGCGATCAGCGGCAGGCCGGCCAGGGCCGGTAGCTCCACGGCCTGGCCCTGCAGCGTGGCGGCGTCCAGCATGCCCTTGGGCGCCACGCACATCAGGCGGCGTTCGGCCAGCCGCTCCTGCGCCAGTGCCGGGTGGCTGGCGGCGTGCAGGGTGTAGCCCACGTCCGCCTCCTGCAGCACCAGGGCTGAGATGATCTGCGGCGTGTGCAGCGCCTGGTGCTGCACCAGAACGTCCGGATGCCGTGCGCGGAACAGCTGCATGGCGCGCGGAAAGATCTCATGGCCCAGGCTGGGCACGGTGAGCACGCGCAGCACGCCGCGCCCGGCCTTCAGCCCGGCGGCCAGGCGCTGCACGTCGTCCAGCTGGTCGAACAGCCGCTCGATATGCGGGTGCAGGGCCAGCGCCTCGGGCGTGGGCTGCAGCCGCCCGGCGGTGCGCGCGAACAGGGCGAAGCCCAGCTGCAGCTCGGCGTGCTGCAGCGTGCGGCTGACGGCCGGCTGCGTCACGTTCAGCGTGCGTGCCGCAGCGCTCACGCTGCCGGTGCGCATGATGGCGTTGAACACTTCGATGTGGCGCAGACGCATGGCGGGCGATTATGGGCATCTACACTGGCCGCATGGTGCGCTGGCTCATCGTCGTCTTCCTGGCCCTGGTGCTGATCGAGGGGCTGGCCCCGTGGCTGCGCCGCCTGGGGCTGGGGCGGCTGCCGGGGGATTTCCACTTCCGCCTGTTCGGGCGCGAATGGTCGGTGCCGCTGGCCAGCACGGTGGTGCTCAGCTCGCTGGTGGCGCTGGCCGTGAAGTGGCTGTGAAAGTTTGAGTGTTTTTGGCCTCCAGCCCTTGCTGAGTAAGCGCCGGCAGCTATTAAAAACGGAGTGATCCGCGCTGGTGCCATTGGCTGACAGCGCCGCCGGCCGGCGCGCCGCATGATGGCGGCATGGCGCAGACTCCCGCTTCCTCCTCTTCCAACGGCCTGCTGGCCGGCATCGACATCGGCGGCACCAAGGTGGCCGTGTGCCTGGCTCGCCCGGGTGGCGCGGGTGCCGCGCCGCAGATCCTGGACCGCGTGCACCAGCCCACCGCCAAGACGGGCGGCCCGGACGCCCTGGCGCGCCAGGCGCTGGCGCTGCTCGATGAGGTCTGCGCCCGCCAGCAGCTGGGGCGCGCGCAGCTGGCCGGCGTGGGTGTCTCCAGCTGCGGACCCTTCGTCAAGCAGGGGGGGCACATCGAGGTGGCCAACCCCAACATCTGCGGCGGCCTGGCCGGCGCGGCCGATGGGCCGCAGGACAACGACTGGGTGCAGGTGCCCCTGCAGGCCCCGCTGGCCCAGGCCCTGGGCGGCACACCGCTGCACATCGCCAACGACGCCGTCGCCGCCCTGGAGGCCGAGCGCCGCTGGGGCGCCCTGACCGGCGTGGACGACTGCGCCTATGTCACATGGAGCACCGGCGTGGGCGTGGGCCTGTGCGTGGACGGCCGCGTGCTGGCCGGGCGCAACGGCAACGCCGGCCACGCGGGCCATACCTTCGTGGGCGACGTGTCCGGGAGTGCCCCGGTGTGCGGCTGCGGCAACCGCGGCGACGTGGAGTCGCTGGTGGGCGGCGGCTCGCTGGCCGCCCGGCTGGGCGTGGAGGGGCCGGCGCTGCTGGCTGCCGCCCAGCGGGGCGACGCGCAGGCACTGGCCCAGGTGCGCGGCCTGTGCACGCTGATGGGGCGGCTGCTCTACAACCTGGTGGCCACGCTGGACCTGGCGCGCATCAGCCTGGGCGGTGCGGTCTTTCTGCACCACCAGGCGCTGCTGCTGGCGCTGCTGCGCGAACAGCTGCACCAGCACTTTCCCGTGCTGACGCGCGGCGTGCAACTCGTGCCCGCCGGCCTGGGTGCGCAGGTGGGCGACTACGCGGCGCTGGCGCTGCTGTCAGGGCAGGCCAGCGGCACCCGCTAGCGCGTGCCGCTGTGCGAGCGCGCCGCACGGGGCGCGACGGGCGGGGCGGACAGCACCTCGTCCTGCACGCCCAGCGCGCCCAGGAAGCTGCGGCGCCACCAGTGCACGTCCTGTTGCCGGATGCGCTCCATCAGCCGGGCATGGCGCTGCTGGCGTTCGGGCAAGGGCATGCGCAGGGCGGTCTGGATGGCCTCGGCCATGCCCTGGGTGTCGTAGGGATTGACCAGCAGCGCCTCCTTGAGCTGCTCGGCCGCGCCGGCGAAGCGCGACAGCACCAGCACGCCGGGGTCCTGGGGGTCCTGCGCCACCACGTATTCCTTGGCCACCAGGTTCATCCCGTCGCGCAGCGGCGTGACCAGACCCACGCGCGCCACGCGGCACAGGCCGGGTACGCGCTTTCTGGCCACGGTGCGGTGGATGTAGCGCAGCGGCATCCAGTCCAGATCGCCGAAGTCGCCGTTGATGGCGCCGCACAGCCCCTCCAGCTCCTGGCGCAGGTCGGCGTAGGCGTGCACGTCGTCGCGCGAGGGCGAGGCGATCATGATCAGCGTGGCGCTGTGCTCGTTCTCGGGGTAGCGTTCCAGCAGCTCGCGGAAGGCGCGCACGCGCTGCGGGATGCCCTTGGAGTAGTCCAGCCGGTCGATGCCCAGCAGCAGCTGGCGGCGCGAATACTCCTGGCGCATGGCCTCGTAGGTCTGCACGGCGTCCGCCCCGCGGCCCAGGCGCTCGAACTCCTGCACGTCGATGCCGATGGGAAAGGCGCCCACCTGCAGCTGCCGGCCATGGCTGGCAAAACGGTTCTCGCCCAGCCGCTCGGCTTCGCTCTCGTCCTGCAGGTAGCGGCCGAAGTGGGCCACGTCGGCCTGGCTTTGCAGGCCTACCAGGTCATACGCGAAGAACGAGCGCATCAGCCACTCGTGGTGCGGCAACGCGGCCAGGATCAGCGGTGGCGGCACGGGGATGTGCAGGAAAAAACCGATGCGCTGGCGACACCCCAGCGCGCGCAGCTCCGCCGCCAGCGGGATCAGGTGGTAGTCGTGCACCCAGATCACGTCGTCGTCCCGCAGCAGCGGCAGCAGCTTGCGCGCGAACAGACGGTTCACGCGGCGGTAGCCCTCCACGTAGTCGCTGCGAAAGTCCGCCAGGTCCAGCCGGTAGTGAAAGACCGGCCACAGCACGCTGTTGGAGTAGCCCTGGTAGTAGCTGGCGAAGTCCTCCTCGGCCAGGTCCACCGTGGCCAGGGTGACGCGCCCGGCCTGGCGCTCGTGCAGTTGGCCTTCACCGGGCGCGCCGCCCGGCACCACCGTGCCGCTCCAGCCAAACCACAGCCCGCCCGTGCGGTTCAAGGTATCGCCCAGCGCCACCGCCAGCCCGCCGGCGGCGGGGCGGCGCGGGTCGGCCAGCCGGTTGGAAACGACTACAAGTCGGCTCATACACATCCTCCTAGGTATTGTTCGTCGTACTGCGGGCGCATGGGATGACCCTTTCCAGGTACGCATCAACCGCAAGCTCAGCAATCGCGCCCGCCAGGCGCGGACCGCCGTGCAAGGGCCGCCCCGCAGCACTGGCGGTGTCCCGCTTCCCGAAAGGCGTAGCCATTCGAGAGAAGGGGGAAGCGCCGCAGGCGCTCACGGGGATGCCCTCTATATGACGCTATCCCAGGGAGCGGACAGGCGCATGGCGGCGTTGATCAGCCCCACCATGGAGTACGTCTGTGGGAAGTTGCCCCACATCTCGCCGGTGCCGGCGTGCGTGTCCTCGGACAGCAGGCCCAGCGGGTTGCGCACGGCCAGCATGGACTCGAAGATCTCGCGGGCCTGATCGCGCCGGCCGACGCGCGCCAGGGCATCGATGCGCCAGAAGGTGCAGATGTTGAACGAGGTCTCGGGCTTGCCGAAGTCGTCCGCCGCCTCGTAGCGGCGCATGAAGGGGCCGTCACACAGCACCTGCTCCATCACGTCCAGGGTGCGCATGAAGCGCTCGTCGCGCGCATTGACCAGGCCGACCTCGGCCATCAGCAGCACGCTGGCGTCCAGCTCGCGTCCGCCGAAGCTTTCGGCGAACACGCCGCGCTCGGCGTTCCATGAGCGCGCCAGAATCTCCTCCTGCATGCGCTGCGCGTGAGCGGCCCAGTAGGCGGCGCGCTCGGGCAGCAGCAGGGCGTGGGCGATCTTTGCCAGCCGGTCGCAGGCGGCCCAGCTCATCAGGGCCGACGAGGTATGGATGCGCGCGCGCGTGCGCAGCTCCCACATGCCGGCGTCGGGCGTGCCGTAGACCTGCACGGCCAGCTCGCCGATGCGCTCCAGCCGCGAGAACTCGGCCGCGCCCGAGGGCTGCAGCAGCCGCCGGTCGTGGAAGGCCTGGGCCGAGCCCAGGACGATGTTGCCGTACACGTCGTGCTGGAAGTGCTCGGCCGCCTGGTTGCCTACGCGCACCGGCCCCATGCCGCGGTAGCCGGCCATGTGCGGCACGAAGGACTCGGGCAGGTCGTGCTCCAGCCCGATGCCATACAGGGGCTGGATGTGGCCTTCGCCCGCCTTGACCACGATGTTGGCCAGCCAGCGCAGATAGTCCTCCATGGTGCCCACTTCGGACAGGCTGTTGAGCGCGCGCACCACGAAGAAGGCATCGCGCAGCCAGCAGTAGCGGTAGTCCCAGTTGCGCCCGCTGTTGGCCGATTCGGGGATGCTGGTGGTCATGGCCGCGACGATGGCGCCGGTGTCCTCGAACAGGCTCATCTTCAGCGTGATGGCAGCGCGGATCACCGCCTCCTGCCACTGCAGCGGCAGGTGCAGCCGCATGGTCCAGTGCTTCCAGTAGCTGACAGTCTCCTGCTCCCAATAGCGGGCAGTGTCGGCGATGCCCTCGTTCAATGTCTCGTCCGCGCCCAGGATGAAGTTGTGGTCGCGCGAGACGATGAACGGCTCGCCCGAGAGCACGTAGGGCACGGGCGCATCGGTGGTCAGACGCAGGATGAGGGCGCCGCCCACGTAGCGGATGTGATGGCTGCCGCGGGTCAGCGTGGGCGTGGTTTCGCCCCAGTCGTAGCGCACGTTCAAGTGCACGCGGATGCGCGGCGAGCCGCGCACCACGCGCAACCGCCGCACCAGCGACACCGGCCGGAAAAAGCGCGAGCGCGAGTGAAAGCGCGGGCAGAAGTCCGTGACCTCCAGGCAGTTGCCGGCGGTGTCGGTCATGCGCGTGCGCAGCACGGCGGTGTTGGGCTCGTACCACTGCTCGCTGGAGGCGAAATTTTCCAGCTCGATGGCGAAGCGCCCCGCGTCCGCGCCCGGATGGATGAGGGCGTTGAACACCGGGTCGCCGTCAAAGCGCGGCATGCAGGCCCAGACGATGGCGGCGCGTGCGTCCACCAGCGCGCTGATGGTGCAGTTGCCGATCATGCCCAGCGCCAGCGAGGGCGTGGCCGTGCCAGGCGCGTGGGGGGCGTTCTCGCCGTCCGCGGTAGCCGTCATGGCGTGGCCTCGCAGGCGTCGGTGGTCAGAGCCAGTGCGGCGCCGTGCAGCCAGTCGCGCACCGCCGCGGGCGAGGGAATGCGCGTGCGCGCTGCCGTCTCGCCGGCGCCCACTTTTAGCCCCGTGCCGCCCAGGGCCTGCACGGCGGCGAAACCGTCTTCGTCCGTCACGTCGTCGCCCACGAACAGCGGCACCCGGCCGGCAAAGGGCGGTTGCTGCATCAGGCGGGCAATCGCCCGGCCCTTGCCGGTGCCGGCGGGCTTGATCTCGTACACGCATTTGCCGGCCAGCAGCTCGGCGCCGGGCAGCTCGGCCACGGCCTGCGCCACCGTGTCGTGGCACAGCTGCCGCAGGTGCGGCGCCTGGCGGTAGTGGAGGGCCACGCCGGCGCTCTTGCGCTCCACCAGTAGGCCGGGATGGCGGGCGGCCAGGCCGTCCAGGGTGTGCAGCAGGGCACTCAGCGGCAGCGTGGGCACGGCCGGGCCGTCCGCCGTGGACAGCCGCAGCTGTGCGCCGTGCTCGCAGGCCAGAGGCAAGTCCAGCGTGCCCAGGAAGCGGTCCATGTCGGCCAGGGTGCGCCCGGTGACGATGGCCAGCGCCCCGCCCAGCACGTGGTGCAGTGTGCGCAGATCCTGCGCCAGGCCTGGGGCCAGGCGAACGGCGTCGGGCTGCGGCGCAAGGTCGGCCAGGGTGCCGTCGAAGTCGAGAAACAGCGCGTGGCGCCGTGTGAGCGGAGGTGGAAACAGCATCGCCGGGAACCGTATCAGGACGTACGCGCTCGCCGTGTAGGCCGGGGGCCCAAGCTGGTGTCTGCCGGCCAAGCGGGGCCGGCCGGTTGAAAAAGCCCTGCCCGGCCTGCAGCTGCAGGGCCACCTTCCGATCCGCAAAAGCCATGACCCAGACCGCCCACCCCACCTCCGCCACGGCGCTGCACGTTGTCTGCCCGCATTGCCACACCACCAACCGCGTGCAGTCCGCGCAGCTGGCCTCGCAGCCGGATTGCGGCAGCTGCCACCAGCCGCTGTTCACCGGCGAGCCGCTGGCGTTGGACGGTGCCCGCTTCGACAGGCACGTGGGCCGCAGCCAGATTCCCGTGGTGGTGGACTTCTGGGCGCCCTGGTGCGGGCCTTGCCGGCAGATGGCGCCGGCCTTCGCCCAGGCGGCGCGGCAGCTGGAGCCGCAGGTGCGCTTGGCCAAACTGGACACCGAGGCCGATCCCCAGGTGGCCGGGCGCTATGCCATCCGCAGCATCCCGACCATGATCGTTTTCAAGGGCGGGCAGGAGGTGGCGCGCATCTCCGGTGCGCTGGGCGCCGCCGACATCGTGCGCTGGGTGCAGTCAAACGTCTGAGGGCGGCGCGCCGCCGGCATCCCCCAGCCAGGCGGCCAGGGCGCGCTCACGGGCGCGGCGGATCCATTCGCCCACCTGCGGTCCGGTGGCGCCACGCTCGGCGGCCTGCGCCGCCACCTCCGCCGTGGACACGGCCAGGGCCTGCTGCAGCGCTGCGGCCAGGCGCTGGCGCTGCGGGTAGGGCTGCTCCTGCAGGCCGCCGCGCCCGCGTGCATCGCATTCGCAGGCCAGCAGCACGTCGGCAAAGCGCCGGGGCTTGCGCAGCGCGTCGCAGCGCTCCAGCAGGCGCAGCAGGGCGGCGGCGCCCAGTGACCCGCTGCGGTGGATGTTGCCGTGCTCGCGCGCGACCACGTCGGCCGTCTCGCGGCAGTCGGTGGGCACGCGCAGGCGCTCGCACACAGCCTTGAGCAGCCGGCTGCTGCGCTGCTCATGGCCGATGTGGCGCGGCAGCTCATCCCGGGGCGTGGTGCCCTTGCCCAGGTCATGCGTCAGGCAGGCAAAGCGCACGGCCAGGGGCGCCTCCAGGCGCGCGGACATGTCCAGCACCATCATCAGGTGCACGCCGGTGTCCACCTCGGGGTGGTATTCGGCGCACTGGGGCACACCCCATAGGCGCTGCACCTCGGGCAGCAGCACGGCCAGGGCTCCGCACTCGCGCAGCACCTCGAACATGCGCGAGGGGGTGCGCTCCATCAGGCCGCGCGAAAGCTCCTGCCAGACGCGCTCGGGCACCAGGTGGTCGGCCTCGCCGCCGTCCACCATCTCGCGCATCAGTGCCATGGTCTCGGGCGCGACGGAGAAGTCGGCAAAGCGCGCGGCAAAGCGGGCCACGCGCAGGATGCGGACCGGGTCCTCGCGGAAGGCATCGGTCACGTGGCGCAGGATGCCGGCGCGCAGGTCGGCCACGCCGTCATAGGGGTCAAAAACGGCTCCAACGCCCGTCCAGTCTGCGGGAGCAGCTATCGCATTGATAGTGAGATCGCGCCGCGCCAGGTCTTCTTCCAGCGTCACGTCGGGCGATGCCTGCACGGTGAAGCCCCGGTAGCCGCGCCCGCTCTTGCGCTCGGTGCGCGCCAGGGCATATTCCTCGCGCGTCTCGGGGTGCAAAAAGACGGGAAAGTCGCGTCCCACGGGCAGGTATCCGCGCGCGGCCATGTCCTCGGGCGTGGCGCCGACGACCACCCAGTCGCGGTCGCCAGCCGGCAGGCCCAGCAGCGCATCGCGCACCGCGCCGCCCACAAGGTGGATCTGCATGGCCCGTTCAATCGCGCCGCAGGCGGTAGGGCTCCTCGAACTCGCGGAAGTCGGCCTCGGCCAGGGCGCCGTCGATCCAGGCTTTCACGCCCGGCAGGGCGCAGACGCGCTCGACGTACGCAGTGATCTCCGCGGGCACGGGCAAGGCATAGGTCTTCAGCCGCATGCACACCGGGGCGAAGAAAGCATCGGCAACCGTGAACTGCGCGCCGAACAGCAGCGGCCCGCCGTGGCGCGTCAACAGCCCGCTCCACATCTCCACCAAGCGCTGCACGTCGGCACGCAGGCCGGGGCGGTCGCGCCAGGCCAGCGCGCCCACCTCGGGCAGGTGGGCCTCGATGTTCATGGGGCAGTGGCTGCGCAGCTGGGCAAAGCCGCTGTGCATCTCGGCCACCACGCTGCGCGCGTGGGCGCGCGTGGCCATGTCCTGCGGCCACAGCTGCTTGTCGGGGAAGGTCTCGGCCACGTATTCGGCGATCGCCAGCGTGTCCCACACCGTCAGGTCGCCGTCGACCAGTACAGGCACCTTGCCCGTGGGCGAGACGCCCTGCAGCTGGCGCTTGAACTGCGAGCTGGCGTCGAAGCTGTCGAAGCGCACCGGCACTTCCTCGAACGGGATGCCTGCCTGTCGCAGCAGCACCCACGGCCGCATGGACCAGGACGAATAGTTCTTGTTGCCGATATAGAGCTGGAGCATGGAAATTCCCTTCGGTACGTTGAGAAGCTGCGTTATCCGATCAGAAGGCCGCGGAGCAGGCCGTGCAAGCAGGCGCCGCGGATCCGGCTTCGCCGGTCCGGTGGCGTCGTCCCCCTTACCAGCGTGCGTAGCGTGCGCCAGAGAAGGGCGAAGCGGCGCCAGCCGCTCAGGGGGTTGTCCCGGCCACCGGCCAGACCACCCCGTTGTCATTCAGGATGGCATCCAGCGGCAAATCATGCGGCTCGGGCTCGAACTCGGCCAGGTAGCCCGCCGTGTAGCCCAGCCCCACCGTGGCCGGGCGCGGCTGCAGCGTGGCCAGGGTGCGGTCGTAGAAGCCCCCGCCATAGCCCAGTCGGTAGCCCCCCGGCCCGTAGCCCACGCAGGGCACGAACAGCAGCGTGGGCGCCAGTGGCTCGGTGTCCTTGGGCTTGGGGATGCCATAGGCGTCCTCCTCCATCGGGCAGCCGGGGTACCAGGCGTGGAAGGTGAGCGTCTTGTGCACCTTGTCCACCACCGGCAGGCCGATGCGCCGGCGCTGAGGCTCGTCCAGCAGCTCGCCGTCCTCCTTCCAGCGGTGCAGCGCGGGCAGGGGGTCGAACTCGCCCTTGATGGGCCAATAGGCGCCGATCACCGTGTGCGGCTTGTCCACCAGCCAAATGCGCAACACGCGCTGCAGCTGCTCGGCACGGGCCATGCGGTCGGGTAATTGCAGGCGCTCATTCACCAGTGCGCGGCGCAGGGCTGCTTTGTCCATCACATAATTTCCCGGATGTTTCTATCCATGCCCTTGACCGGGCGGAACAGCTTGGGTGGGGGCCATGCCTCTTCCAGGCGCATTGTCCCCTGGCGGGGGCGGAGTCGGGCCGGAGTGTGTTGTCGATGAAAAAGTGGTTCGGGATTTTGACACCGCTGCTGGTGGCTGTCGCCCTGGGCGGTGGCGCGGCGGTGCAGGCGCAGCAGCCGGGCGCGGCGGCCCTGTCGGGTGACGAGGCGGTGCTGGAGATGCAAAAGGCCTTTCGCAAGGGCGACAAGCTGCGCCTGGCGCAGCTGCTGCCGGCCGCGCGCGGCCATGCGCTGGAGCCCTGGGCCGCGTACTGGGAGCTGCGCGCGCGGCTTGAAGAAGCCACCCCGCCCGAGGTCGACGCCTTCCTGCAGCGCTGGGCCGGCACCTACCAGGAAGACCGCCTGCGCAACGACTGGCTGCTGCTGCTGGGCCAGCGGCGCGACTGGGAGCGCTTTGCCGAGCACCACCCGCGCTTTCGCATGGGCGACGACCGCGAGGTGCGCTGCTACGCCCTGACCATCGAGCACCTGAAGGGCAGCGCCCCGGCCGATGCCGGCGAGCAGGTGCTGAGCAACTGGTACGCACAGCGCGACGCCGATGACGGCTGCGCCTATGCCGCCTCCGAGCTGCTGGCCGCCGGCCGCATCAAGCCCATCGACGTGTGGCGCAAGGCGCGCCTGGCCGCCGAGGCCAACCGCCCGCGCGCCGTGCGCCGGGCGGTGGAGATCGTTGCCCCCGAGGCGCTGACCCCGCTGCGCGCGGCGCTGGATTCGCCGACCAAATTCCTCACCGGGCGCGCCACCGCCACCGGCCGCGAGCGCCAGGAGCTGGTGGTGCTGGCGCTGACCCGCATGGCCGTGTCCGACACGCCCGGCGCCGCCCGGCTGCTGGAGGCCAAGTGGGGCGTGCATCTGTCGGCCGAGGAGCGCAACTGGCTCTGGGGCCTGATCGGCAAGCAGGCGGCCGTGGGCCTGTCCCCCGACGCCCTGGGCTACTTCGCCCACGCCAGCCGCGACGCCGACCTGACCGACGACATGCTGGGCTGGAAGACCCGCGCCGCCCTGCGCGCCGGACAGTGGAAGCTGGTGGCCAAGAGCATTGATGCCATGAGCCCCGCTGCGCGCGAGGAGCCCACCTGGACCTACTGGCGCGCCCGTGCTTACATGTCCGACCGCCCCGGCGACGAGGACCGCGCCCACGCCAGGAAGCTGTATGAACGCATCGCCGGCACCACGGGCTTTTACGAGCAGCTGGCGCTGGAAGAGCTGGGCGCGCGCATCACCCTGCCGCCCGCACCCGCGCCGCTGACGGCCGAGGAAAAGGCCGCCGCCCGCGCCAACCCCAGCCTGAACCGCGGCCTGTACGCCATCTTGCTGGGCCTGCGCAGCGAGGGCGTGCGCGAGTGGAACTACGCTACCAACCTGCACACCCCCGGCGGCATGGCCGAGCGCGAACTGCTGGCCGCGGCCGACTTCGCCTGCCAGCGCCAGGTCTGGGACCGCTGCATCAACACCAGCGAGCGCACGCGCTCGGCCATCGACATGGCGCAGCGCTTTCCGACGCCCTACCGCGACGCCGTGCTGGCGCGCACCCGGGCCATCGGGCTGGAGACGGCCTATGTCTACGGCCTGATCCGCCAGGAAAGCCGCTTCATCATGGACGCGCGCTCCGGCGTGGGCGCCTCGGGGCTGATGCAGGTCATGCCCGCCACGGCACGCTGGACGGCGCGCAAGATCGGCCTGGACGGCTTCACGCCCGACCAGATCAACGACACCGACACCAACATCACCATCGGCACGGCCTACCTGAAGCTGGCGCTGGACGACTTTCAGGGCTCCATGCCCCTGGCCGCCGCCGCGTACAACGCCGGCCCGGGCCGCCCGCGCAACTGGAGGAACGGTCCGGTGCTGGAGGCGGCGATCTGGGCCGAGAACGTGCCGTTTGGCGAGACACGCGACTATGTGAAGAAGGTGCTGGCGAACACCGTGAACTACGCGGCGCTGCTGACGGGGCAGCCGCAGTCGCTCAAGAGCCATTTGGGGGTGGTGGGGCCGCGGGATGCGGCGGGGGAGGATCCAAGCAAGGATCTGCCTTGATGCTGAGAGTGCTCTTTCTTTTGTAGCTTGTGGCGATTGGCTGGCTTGCGTTGCAGGCTATTTTGGCTATTGTTTTTATTGCTGATGTGGCTGGCCGGGACTC
>DJJU01000013.1 GCA_002434305.1 Alicycliphilus sp. UBA6560
TCCAGGTTGGCGGCGGCCACCGGCGGCGCGGCGGCGCGGCGCGAGCGTTTGGGCGCGGCTTGGGCCGTTGGCTCGCGCAGCTGCACGGCCTGCTCGCCCCGCAGCACGGGGCGCGAGCCCTCGGTCAGCGTCAGCGTGTCGAAGCTGTGGCCGCTATCGAGCAGCACGCGCTGCACGCCCACGGCGCCCAGCGCCAGCAGCTGGCGCAGCACGCCGCGCAGCTGGCTTTCGGAGTAATCCTTGCCCACGCCGAAGGTGGACAGCTGCTGGTGGCCGAACTGGCGCACCTTCTCCGTGTCCTTGCCGCGCACGATGTCCATGATGTGCCCCGTGCCGAAGCTGATGCCGTTGGCCTGGTGCACGCGGTAGATGGTGGACAAAAGCTTCCTGGCGGCGTCGGTGCCGTCCCATACCGCCGGGGGCTGTAAACAGTTGTCGCAGTTGCCGCAGGGCCGGGAGTCTTCGCCGAAGTAGCTCAGCAGCCGCACGCGGCGGCAGTCGGTGGCCTCGGCCAAGGCCAGCAGGGCGTCGAGCTTGCCGCGCAGCACGGCCTTGAATTCTTCGGCCGCGTCGCCGTCATCGATCATGCGGCGCTGGTTCACCACGTCCTGCAGGCCGTAGACCATCCAGGCGTCGGCAGCCAGCCCGTCGCGGCCGGCGCGGCCCGTCTCCTGGTAGTAGCCCTCGATGTTCTTGGGCATGTCCACGTGGGCCACGAAACGCACGTCCGGCTTGTCGATGCCCATGCCGAAGGCTATTGTTGCCACCATGACGATGCCGTCCTCGCGCAGAAAGCGGTCCTGGTGCTGCTGGCGCAGCTCGACCGGCAGGCCGGCGTGGTAGGGCAGCGCGCTGATGCCGGCGTCCTGCAGCGCGCGGGCCATCTCCTCCACGCGCTTCCTGGACTGGCAGTACACCACGCCTGCCTCGCCCAGGTGCTCGCGCTCGATGAAACGGATCAGCTGCGCCAGCGGCTCCTTCTTCTCCTCGATGCGGTATCGGATGTTGGGCCGGTCGAAGCTGCTGATGAAAAGGCGCGCGTCCTGCAGCTGCAGCCCGGCGACGATGTCGGCGCGCGTCAGCTCGTCGGCCGTGGCCGTGAGGGCGATGCGCGGCACGTCGGGGTAGCGCTCGTGCAGCAGGGACAGCTGGCGGTATTCGGGCCGGAAGTCGTGGCCCCACTGGCTCACGCAGTGCGCCTCGTCGATGGCGAACAGCGACAGCTGGCCGCGCTGGTGCAGGCCGTCCAGCAGCGCGATGAAACGGTCGGTGGTCACGCGCTCGGGCGCGGCGTACAGGGCGGTCAGCTCGCCGCGCGACAGGCGCTGCTCCACGTCCAGCGTCTGCGGCCAGTCCAGCGTGGAGTTGAGAAAGGCCGCCTCCACGCCCGCCTCCAGCAGCGCACCCACCTGGTCGTGCATCAGCGCGATCAGCGGCGAGACGACGATGGTGACGCCCTGCCCCGCTTCGCGCCGCACGATGGCCGGCACCTGGTAGCACAGCGACTTGCCCCCGCCCGTGGGCATGAGCACCAGGGCGTCGCCGCCGGCGACAACGTGTTCGATGATGGCTTCCTGCGGGCCACGGAAATGCTCGTAGCCGAAGACGTCGTGCAGGACGGAAAGCGCGGGGGACAAGGCGGGAAACTCTCTTTTTGATAGCTGCCAGCGCTTGATGGGCAAGGGCTGGAGGCCAATTTGACGTGCAACCATGGCGGTGCAGGCAGGCGCTTATTTTGCGCCGCGGACCTTGGGCCTTCAACGCAAAGGGGCGCAAGGCGGGCCGATTGTCCCCGGCCGCGCCCCGCGCCCCTTCAGTCGTCGCGTGTACTGGCCCCTACAGCGCCCCGTCGCCCAGCACCAGGCCTTCGCGCCGCGGGTCCACGCCGCCCTGCCACTGCGCCGTCCCGCCGCGCTGCACGCGCATGATGGTGGAGATGCCGCTGGACTGCGCATTGGTCGACACCGTGTGGCCCTTGGCCTGCAGGCCGGCGACCAGGCCGCTCAGATCCATGGTGGTGTTGGAGCCGTCCACGTTGGTGGTGCGGCTGTTGCTCGCGCCGAAGTCGTTGAGCGAGGTGGCCTGCTGCGCGTCCAGCCCCCAGTCCAGCGCGCCGACCACGGTCTTGAGCACGTACTGGATGATGGCGCCGCCGCCGGGCGAGCCGGTGGCCATCAGGAACTCATCCGGGCCGCTGGCGCCCTTGAAGACCAGTGTGGGCGCCATGGTGCTGCGCGGACGCTTGCCCGGCTCCACGCGGTTGGCCACCGGGTTGCCGGCGCTGTCCTGCGGCTGGGCAGAGAAGTCGGTCAGCTGGTTGGTCAGCAAGAAGCCGCCGACCATGTGGAACGAGCCCATGCTGGACTCCACCGTGGTGGTCATGGACACGACGTTGCCGTAGGCATCGACGATGGAGTAGTGCGTGGTGCCGTACTCCGGCGTGCGGTCCACGGCCTGGCGGGCGGTGGTGGTGTCGAACACGCCGGCCTCGGCCACGCCCATGCTGCGGTCGGGGTCGATGAGCGCGGCGCGCGCCTTCAGGTAGTTCTTGTCCAGCAGGCTGGCCATGCCGCGCCCGGGGAGGGAGACGAAGTCGGTATCGGCCACGTATTTGTCGCGGTCGGCATAGGCCAGGCGCTCGGCCTCGGTGACCAGGTGCACGCCCATGACGCTGGGGACGCCGCCCTCGTTGTCCGGGTCGGCCGGCTTGTGCGCTGCCAGATCGAAGTTCTCCAGAATGCCCAGCGCCTGCACGATGGCGATGCCGCCCGAGGACGGCGGCGACATGGAGCACACGTAATAGCTGCTGCGGTAGCTGCTGCACACCGGCTCGCGCTTCTTGGCCTGGTAGCTGGCCAGGTCCTGCAGCGTCATCAGGCTGGGGGTGATGGGCGTGCGCGCGGCGTCGTCGCCCACCGACTGGCCGGCCTTGGCGACGATGGCCTCGGCGATGGGGCCGCGGTGCAGCGCGTCCGCGCCCTGCTCGGCCAGCGCCTTCAGCGTCGCGGCGTAGGGCGCGTTGGTCATGGTGGACAGCGCCGGGCGCGGCGTGCCGTCGGGCAAAAAGTAGATCTGCATGGCGTTGGCGTCCAGCGCCAGGCTGGAGGCGTTGCCGGCGATGGCGCTGGCCAGCCGCTGCGGGATCTTGAAGCCGTTGGTGGACAGCTGGATGCCCTCGTCGAACAGCTGGCTCCAGCGCAGCTTGCCATGCTCGCCGTGCGCCATCTCCAGCATGCGCATCACGCCCGGCACGCCAATGGAGCGGCCGCTGCGCCGTGCGCTGGGCACGGGCGCGGGGGAGTTGGCATCGGCCTGGTCCTGGCGCACCAGGTAGTAGCCCGTGGCGGCGGCCGGCGCCGTTTCGCGGCCGTCGTAGGCGGTGACCTTCTTGGTGGCCGCGTCGTAGTGCAGCATGAAGGCGCTACCGGCGATGGTGCTGGACTGCGGCTCCACCAGGCCCAGCACGGCCTGCACGGCCACAGCCGCATCCACCGCCGAGCCTCCGGCGCGCAGCACGTCGCAGCCGGCCTTGGTGGCCAGCGGCGTGTTGGCCACCACCATGTACTTGCTGGAATGCTTGGCCTTGTAGCCCAGGCGGTAGCCCGAAGCGGCTTCCGGCGCGGCCGGGTCGCCCGGCACGCCCGAGCCCACGACGACCGGCTGGCCGCTGCTGGAGACCACCGAGCAGCTGTCCGGGTTGTTGTCCACGGCCAGGTTGTTGGGCTCCAGCGAGCCGCCGGAACCGCCGCAGCCGGCCAGGGCCAGCAGCGCGGCCAGCGAAGCCGCCGACCAAAGGGGATGGTGCGCCATGATGTCTCCTCGTGTTGCAGATGGAAGAAGCGAGCGTGCGCGCGGCCGTGGCGGCCGGCGCGACCACTCTATCGGCGCACCCCCTGCCGCCCCTGTTCCCAGACGTAACCGGCGCCGCCGCAGCGGTCTTTGCCCTTGCCAGGAGCGCTGCGCGCCCGGTCTTCCTAGAATGCTGGCCCCATGAGCCAGCTTCCCGCCTACACCCGCGCCCGGCAACTGCCCGCCATCCTGCAGCAGCGCATCGCCATCCTCGACGGTGCCATGGGCACCATGATCCAGCGCTTCCGGCTGAACGAAGCCCAGTACCGCGGCGAGCGCTTCAAGGACTTCCCGCGCGACGTGAAGGGCAACAACGAGCTGCTCTCGCTCACCCGGCCCGACGTGATCCGCGACATCCACGAGGGCTACCTGGCCGCCGGCGCCGACCTGGTCGAGACCAACACCTTCGGTGCCACGTCCATCGCCCAGGACGACTACGGCATGGGCGAGCTGGCCTACGAGATGAACCTGGAGAGTGCCAGGCTGGCCCGCGCCGCGTGCGACAAGTTCAGCACGCCGGGCAAGCCCCGCTTCGTCGCCGGCGCCCTCGGCCCGACCCCGAAGACCGCCAGCATCAGCCCCGACGTGAACGACCCCGGCGCGCGCAACGTGACGTTCGAGCAGCTGCGCGCGGCCTACCACGAGCAAACGCGCGGCCTGATCGAGGGCGGCGCCGACGTGCTGCTGGTGGAGACCATCTTCGACACGCTGAACGCCAAGGCGGCGCTGTTCGCCATCGACGAGGTGTTCGAGGAAACCGGCGAGTGCCTGCCCATCATGATCAGCGGCACGGTGACGGACGCCTCCGGCCGCATCCTGAGCGGCCAGACGGTGACGGCCTTCTGGCACAGCGTGCGCCACGCCAATCCCCTGTCCATCGGCCTGAACTGCGCCCTGGGCGCGGCGCTGATGCGCCCCTACATCCAGGAGCTGAACCGCGTGGCGCCGGACACCTTCATCAGCTGCTACCCCAACGCGGGCCTGCCCAATCCGATGAGCGACACCGGCTTCGACGAGACGCCCGAGGTCACCAGCCGCCTGGTGCACGAGTTCGCCGCCGAGGGGCTGGTCAACATCGTCGGCGGCTGCTGCGGCACCACGCCGGATCACATCAGCGCCATTGCCCGCGCCGTGGCGCCGGTGGGCACGCGCAAGCTGTTTCAACTTCAAGCGGCCTGACGCTAGCAAATCAATAGCTGCCAGCGCTTATCCACTAAGCGCCACAGGCCGATTTGGCTCATAGCCTGCGCGGCAGGGCGGCGGCGTAGGCCTGGGCCGCGCGCTGCAGCTCGGCCATGAGGCCAGGGCCCTCCACGCCCGCCGCGCCGCGCGACAGCAGCGCCTGCGAGACGCTGCCGTAGGTCATGGTGTGCAGCATGCGCGCGGCAACGGCCGGGTGCTGCGGCGGATCTGCGGCGGCGGCCAGGGCGGCGCGCCACAGCTCCACCCAGGCCTCGTACTGGCGCGCGAAGGCCTCGCGCGTGGAGACCTGCCGCTCCAGCGCAAACAGCTGCGCCCACAGCGCCGCGTGCTCCAGCACCGGCGCGGCCTGCGCCTCCAGCTGCACGGCGACCACCTGCGCCAAAGGCAGGCCCGCGCTGCGCCGCGCTGCCGCACGCGCCTGCTGCGCCAGCGCCTTGACGTGCTGGTGCACCACCAGCGCCGCCAACGCCTGCATGTTGCCGAAGTATTCGTAGAACGTGCCCACCCCCACGCCAGCCACGGCGACCACCTCGCGCACGGTGGTTTTCTCCCAGCTCACGTCCAGCAGAACCCGAACGAAAGCCTCCTGCAGCGCCTGCGAGCTGGCCCGCGCGCGCGACTGGCGCGGCCTGCGGCGCATGGCGGGCGGCGTTGTAGCCTGCGCCGGCGCAATCCGAACACCCTTGGCTGCCATCGTTCCTAGACTCTCTCCATTCACCGGACAAGCAAGCAAGAAGGAGGCATGCACATGGACTGGCACACCCACGAGGTTTTCAACCAATACCCCGAGCTGACCGGCTACAACCTGCTGGCCACCGACCCAGCCCTGAACGAGGCGCTGCAGCGTGCCGGTGCCGGCTGGGCAGTGCCGCAGCTGGACGCCTACGCCCAGCGGCTGGGCCAGGCCGAGACGTACCAGCTGGCAGCGGACGCCAACCGCCATACGCCGGAACTGGCCAGCTTCGACAGCCGCGGCCGGCGCATTGACCGGGTGGACTTCCACCCCAGCTGGCACCGGCTCATGGCAATGTACCGCGGCGAGGGCCTGGTCTCGCTGCCCTTCAAGGACGAGCGCGCCGGCCGCTGGGCCGCCTGGGCGGCGGGCTTTTACCTGCACAGCCAGGTCGAGCAGGGCACCATGTGCCCGGCCACCATGACCCAGGCCAGCATCCCCCTGCTGCAAAAGGAAAACGCCCTGTGGCAGCAGCTGGGCGCCAAGCTCTACAGCGACGCCTACGACCCGCGCGACGTGCCGGTGGCGGACAAGCAGAGCATCTGGGTCGGCATGGGCATGACGGAAAAGCAGGGCGGCTCGGACGTGCGCGCCAACACCACCGTGGCCACGCCCGTGGGCGCCGGCGGGCGCGGCGGCGAATACCTGCTGCGCGGGCACAAGTGGTTCTTCTCCGCGCCCATGTGCGACGCCCACCTGGTGGTGGCGCGCACCGGCGAGGGCGGACCGTTCGCGTGTTTCTACGTGCCGCGCTGGCGCCCGGACGGCCGCAAGAACGCGGTCAACGTGCAGCGCCTCAAGGACAAGGTGGGCAACCGCAGCAACTCCAGCAGCGAGGTCGAGTTCCAGGACGCCTGGGGCATCCTGATGGGCGAGGAGGGCCGCGGCATCCCGACCATCATCGAGATGGCCACCTACACCCGCCTGAACTGCGTGGCCGGCAGCGCCGCCATCCTGCGCCAGGCCACGGTGCAGGCCATTAGCTATGCGCGCCAGCGCCACGCCTTCGGCAAGGCCCTGGCCGACCAGCCCCTGATGCGCGCCGTGCTGGCCGACCTGGCGCTGGAGAGCGAGGCCACCCTGGTGCTGCTGATGCGCCTGGCCCAGGCCTTCGAGGCCGAGGGCGACCCCGCAGCGCGCGCCTGGAGCCGCCTGATGACACCGGCCGCCAAGTTCTGGGTCTGCAAGCGCGGCGTGGAGCTGACCGGCGAGGCCATGGAGGCCATGGGCGGCAACGGCTACGTGCTGGAAGGGGTGATGGGCCGGTTGTTCCTGGAGTCCCCCGTCAACTCCATCTGGGAGGGCTCGGGCAACGTCATGTGCCTGGACGTGCTGCGCGCCTTCTCGCGCGAGCCGCAGGCGGCGCAGGCGCTGCTGGCCGAGCTGGCGCCCATCGCCCAGGGCGAGCCGCGCATCGCCGCCGCCCTAGCGCAGGTGCAGGCGCTGCTGGCCCTGCCGCCGGGCGACCTGGAAGGGCTGGGCCGGGTGCTGGTGCAGCAGCTGGTGCTGGTGGCCCAGGCCTGCCTGCTGCGCCAGCACGCGCCGGCCTTCGTGGCCGATGCCTTCATCGCCACGCGGCTGGGCGAGGCCGGCATGGGCGCGCGCGTGGTGGGAGCCATCGACACGCGCGGCATGGACGTGCAGGCCCTCCTGCAACGCGCCTTTCCGGCCTGAACGCTTTCAAGCAAAAAAGAGGCTCTAACGCCCGCCAGTAAAGCGCTGGCAGCTATTGAAACGTGAGCGTCCTGGCGCATGCACCGGCCGCCGGTGCATGCGCCACAATGCGCCATGCTTTGCCTCCAAGACATCCAGGACGCCGCCGCCCGCCTGCGCGACCAGGTGCTCGACACGCCGTGCGTGGAGTCGCGCACCCTGTCGCAGATCGTGGGCGCGCAGGTGTTCCTGAAGTTCGAGAACCTGCAGTTCACCGCCTCCTTCAAGGAGCGCGGCGCCTGCAACCGGCTGGCGCTGCTGTCCCCTGAGGAGCGCACGCGCGGCGTGGTCGCCATGAGCGCCGGCAACCACGCCCAGGGCGTGGCCTATCACGCACAGCGGCTGGGCCTGCGTGCCGTGATCGTCATGCCGCGCTTCACGCCCGGTGTGAAGGTGGAGCGCACGCGCGGCTTCGGCGCCGAGGTGGTGCTGCACGGCGACACGCTGGAGGAAGCCCGCAGCCACGCCTACCAGCTGGCCGAGCAGCAGCACCTGACCTTCATCCACCCCTACGACGACGAAGCCGTGGCCGCCGGCCAGGGCACGGTGGCGCTGGAGATGCTGGCCGAGCAGCCCGACCTGGACGCGCTGGTCGTCTCGGTGGGCGGCGGCGGCCTGCTGGCCGGCATGGCCACGGCGGCGCGGGCGCTGAAACCCGGCCTGGAGATCGTCGGCGTGCAGGCGGCGCGCTTTCCGGCCATGGTCAACGCCGTGCAGGGCACGCACCACGCACAGGGCACATCCACGATCGCCGAGGGCATCGCCGTGGGCCAGCCGGGCGAGATCACGCGCGAGGCGATCTGCCGCCTGGTGGACGACCTGCTGCTGGTCGAGGAGGGCGACATCGAGCAAGCCGTGCTGATGCTGCTGGAGATCGAAAAAACCCTGGTCGAGGGCGCGGGCGCGGCCGGCCTGGCCGCGCTGATCCGCCACGGCGCGCGCTTTGCCGGCAAGAAGGTGGGCCTGGTGCTGTCGGGTGGCAACATCGACCCGCTGCTGCTGGCCGCCATCATCGAGCGCGGCATGGTGCGCTCGGGCCGCCTGGCGCGCATCCGCGTGAGCGCGCGCGACGTGCCCGGCGTGCTGGCGCGCATCACCGCCACCGTGGCCGACGCCGGCGCCAACATTGAGGAGGTGCACCACCAGCGCGCCTTCACCATGCTGGCCGCGCAGAACGTGGAGATCGAGCTGGTGCTGCAAACCCGCGGGCGCGAGCACATCGAGCAGGTGCTGGCCGCCCTGCGCGCGGCCGACATGCAGGCGCAGGAACGCTGAGCCTCCGCTACACTGCCGGCACGCGCGAGCCCATCCCATCAGTACACAAGGAGACCGACCATGACGCACGACCCCGCCCTCGCCCCCAACGCCGCCGACGTGGAAGCGGCCGAGGCCGTTGACGCCGTCGAATCGGTGGTGAACGTGATTCCCGTGGTGATCCCGGCCGTGGGCGCGGCCATGATCTTCCTGCTGGCCTTCATTGCCGTCTACGTCGGCTGACCCGGCCCCCTCGCCCGCCCGAAGCCCCGCACCGCGGGGTTTTTTCTTTGCCAGCGCAGAAATCATGCACGCATAACCTAATGCTTCTTTTGCATGGTTTTGACCCCTGTCCGACAGACAAAAAACGGGTCGCTTCTTAAAATTGATGGCTTGCCCCGCCCTGGGCCCTCGGGCGGCGGCATGCAGCCGTTTTTCCAAAGAGCACGCCGACTGGCTGCGCGGCCTTTTGGAAAGACGGTTTTTTCACTTCCAAGGTCGATTTCATGAACGCACCCGCCATGCAGGGGCTGGACATCCAGGCTCCTTCGTACGTCAAGAACGCCAAACTGGTCGCCTGGGTGGCCGAGATGGCCGCGCTGTGCAAGCCCGCGCGCATCCACTGGTGCGACGGTAGCCAGGAGGAATACGACCAGCTGTGCCAGCAGCTGGTAGATGCGGGCACCTTCAAGCGCCTGAACCCGGCCCTGCGCCCGAACAGCTACCTGGCCTGGTCCGACCCGTCCGACGTGGCCCGCGTGGAAGACCGCACCTTCATCTGCTCGCAGCACAAGGACGACGCCGGCCCCACCAACAACTGGATGGACCCACAAGAGATGCGCGCCACGCTGCGCCCGCTGTTCGACGGCTGCATGCGCGGGCGCACCATGTATGTGGTGCCGTTCTCCATGGGCCCGCTGGGCAGCCCCATCGCCCATGTCGGCGTGGAGCTGTCCGACAGTGCCTATGTGGCCGTGAACATGAAGCTCATGACCCGCATGGGCCGCGCCGTGCACGACGTGATCGGCACCGACGGCGACTTCGTGCCCTGCATGCACACCGTGGGCGCGCCCCTGGCCGAGGGCCAGAAGGACGAAACCAGCTGGCCCTGCAACCCGGACACCAAGTACATCGTGCACTACCCCGAGACGCGCGAGATCTGGTCCTACGGCTCGGGCTACGGCGGCAACGCCCTCTTGGGCAAGAAGTGCCTGGCGCTGCGCATCGCCTCCACCATGGGCCGCGACCAGGGCTGGCTGGCCGAGCACATGCTGATCCTGGGCGTGCAGAACCCCGAAGGCAAGAAGTACCACGTGGCCGCCGCCTTCCCCAGCGCCTGCGGCAAGACCAACTTCTCCATGCTGGTGCCGCCGAAGGCCTTCGACGGCTGGAAGGTCACCACCATCGGCGACGACATCGCCTGGATCAAGCCGCAGGCCGACGGGTCCTTGCGCGCCATCAACCCGGAGGCCGGCTACTTCGGCGTGGCCCCCGGCACCAACATGCAGACCAACCCGAACTGCATGCTGAGCCTGAACAAGGACGTGATCTTCACCAACGTGGCGCTCACCGACGACGGCGACGTGTGGTGGGAAGGGATGGAAAAGGACACGGGCGCCCTGCCCGAGCACCTGATCGACTGGCAAGGCCGTGACTGGACCCCGGCCATCGCTCGCGAGACCGGCGCCAAGGCGGCCCACCCCAACGCCCGCTTCACCGTGGCCGCCACCAACAACCCGGCGCTGGACGAGGCCTGGGACGACCCGGCCGGCGTGAAGATCGACGCCATCATCTTCGGCGGCCGCCGCTCCACCACCGTGCCCCTGGTGACCGAGGCACGCAACTGGACGGAAGGCGTGTACATGGCCGCCACCATGGGCAGCGAGACCACGGCCGCCGCCTTCGGTCAGCAGGGCGTGGTGCGCCGCGACCCCTTCGCCATGCTGCCCTTCATCGGCTACAACATGAGCGACTACTTCGGCCACTGGCTGCAGCTGGGCGCCAAGATCGAGGCGCAAGGCGCGCAGCTGCCGCGCATCTTCACCACCAACTGGTTCCGCAAGGGCGAGGACGGCAAGTTCGTCTGGCCCGGCTACGGCGAGAACATGCGCGTGCTCAAGTGGATGATCGACCGCATCGAAGGCCAGGCCGCCGGCCAGGAGACGCCGTTTGGCATCGCCCCGCAGTACGCCGAGATCAACTGGCAGGGCCTGGACTTCACGCCTGCGCAGTTCGACAGCGTCACCGGCGTCGACCGCGCCGCCTGGGCCGAAGAGCTGCAGTCCCACGCCGAGCACTTCGACAAGCTGGCCCAGCGCCTGCCCGAGGCGCTGCGCACCACCCAGGCCGAGCTGCGCGAGCGCCTGGCCGCCTGACGCACGGCTGGTGCCCCGGCCGCAAGGCCCCAGGCCCCTGCAGCAGCGATGCGGCGGGGGTTTTTTTGTTTCACGATGACTCCAGCCCGACATTTCGCTGGACTGCGCTGTAGCCAGATACAGCAGGTTTATCAATAACTTACGCGCGTCCATCATATGCCGGTGCTTTCCGAAACCTGACCCGGCTTCCGCTCTCATGGCTCCCATGTGGCTCTTGGAAATCGGGTCTTCCAAGGAGTCATCATGGCAAAGATCAAGCTCACCAAGACCGCCGTCGAGACGGCGCAACCCCAGGCGCAGGCCGTCGAACTGCGGGACACCGTGGTGCCCGGCTTCCTGTGCAAGATTACACCGGCGGGCCGCCGCGTGTTCATGCTCCAGTACCGCACGAACGCAGGCGAACGCCGCAAGCCCGCTCTGGGTCTGTTCGGCGAGCTGACCGTCGAACAAGCCCGCGTCATGGCGCAGGACTGGCTGGCCGAGGTTCGCCGGGGTGGCGATCCTGGTGGCGCCAAGGCCGAGGCGCGCAAGGCGCCCACGATGGCCGAGCTGTGCAAAAAGTTCATGGAGGACTACTCCAAGAAGCGCAACAAGCCCAGCACCTGGCGCGGCTATCAGGCGGTCATCGACCGCTGCATTGTCCCGATGCTGGGCCGCAAGAAGGTGGCTGACGTGAAGCGCCCCGACATTGCCGGGTACATGGAAAAGCTCTCCTACAAGCCCACCGAGGCGAACAAGGGCTTCGCCATCTTGCGCAAGATGTTCAACCTGGCCGAAGTGTGGGGCTTCCGCCCGGACGGCACCAACCCGTGCCGCCATGTTCCGATGTATCCGCCCGGCAAGCAGACCCGCCTCATCGTGGATGATGAAATGGTGCTGATCTTTCGCCAGTTGGAGACGCTGGAGGCGGAGGGGCTGGAGAGCTATGTCATTCCATTGGCGATCCGCCTGCAATTCGAGTTCGCGGGCCGCCGCTCCGAAATCTGCACGCTCGAATGGGACTGGATCGACCTCGCAAACCGGCGTGTGATGTGGCCCGACAGCAAGACCGGCGGCATGTCCAAGCCCATGAGCGCGGAAGCCTATCGGCTGCTTTCGACTGTGCCGCGCCGGGAGGGTTGCCCCTACGTCCTGCCGTCGCCCAACGACCCGACCCGGCACCTGACCTTCGGCGAACACTATGGCGGCTGGTGCCGGGTGCTCAAGGCCGCCGGCGTCCCACACGTCGGCACGCATGGCATCCGCCACCGCTCGGCGACGGACATTGCCAATTCGGGGGTGCCCATCAAGGTCGGCATGGAACTGACCCAGCACAAGACCGTCGCGCAGTTCATGCACTACGTCCATACCGAGGACAAGCCCGTGCGCGATGCAGCCGAGCTGGTGGCCAGCCGGCGTCAAGCCATCACCGGGGCACGGCGAACTGATCCGGTGGAAACAGCGACTACCTAAGCCAACTTCTTGCGATTCATACCCGAACGAATATAATCATGATTCAGAAGCGCAAGATGCTGTACTGGGAAGGCTCCTCGAAGAAGGACTTCAAGAAGTTTCCCATCGACGTACAGAAGGACATGGGTGTGGCGTTGTTCATCGTCCAGTTGGGCAGCACGCCACATTCGGCAAAGCCCTGGAAGAGGTTGGGCCCCGGTGTGTATGAATTGGTGGAAGACCACCGGAGCGATACCTTCCGGGCGGTCTATACAGTGAAGATGGGCGATGCGGTACATGTACTACATGCGTTCCAGAAGAAGTCTAAGTCCGGCATCGCCACACCGCAGCCGGACGTGGAACTGATCGAGAAGCGGTTGAAGGCCGTGCTGGCCCGTCACAAGACGAGCGGGAGATAAACGATGAAGCGTAGTGACCATTCGCAAGGCACTGACAACGTGCTGCGAGATTTGGGCTTTGACGATGCTGAAGAGCTTTCGGCAAAGGCAGCGCTCGCGCTCAAGCTCAATGAATTGATTGACCATCGCGGCCTGAGCCAGACGGAGACTGCTGCGATCACGGGCATGACTCAACCAAAAGTGTCCCAAGTCCGCCGCTACAAGCTCCAGAACATTTCACTGGAACGGCTGATGCAGGCACTGGTGTCACTGGATCAGCGTGTGGAGATTGTGGTGCAGCCTGCGCAGCGTACTCATTCGGCGTGCATTACGGTTGCCGCATGAGTCGGTGGGGTCTGCATAGAGGGGGATGGGGAGAATGAAGTTTGCTTATGAAGATTTGAGCGACGATCAGTTTGAGGTGCTGATCGTGCTCTTGTGCCAACGCTTGCTCGGTATCGCCGTTCAGGGATTCGCAAAAGGGCCGGATGGCGGGCGTGACGCAAAATTCGTCGGCACGGCGGAACTGCACCCCAGCAAGGCCGCCCCGTGGGTAGGCACAGTCATTGTTCAGGCCAAGCATACCAACGGGTACAACCGCAGCTTTTCGGAACTGGATTTCTACAGCACATCTAGCAGCAACACGGTGGTCGGCAAAGAAGTACCACGCATCAAGAAACTGCGCGATGCCAAGCAACTCGACCACTACATGCTGTTTGCGAATCGCCGCCTGACCGGCAATTCCGAGACAGAAATCCGTGACCACATCGCCGCCGAATGCGGCGTCCCTGCTTCGTCTATCTATCTTTGCGGCCTGGAACAACTAGAACTGTGGCTGAAACGCTTTCCAGAAGTAGCCCAGGAGGCGAATTTGGATGCGGTGGACTCACCGCTGATTGTCAGTCCAGATGATCTTGCAGAGGTTGTCCAGGCGCTAGCACGTCAGAAGGATGGCCTCACGGCGTTACTCGACGACCCGCCCACCGTGCGCGTGACGTATGAGGAAAAGAACACGCTCAACAATATGACGGCAGCGTATGCGAAGGAGCAGCGGCGTAAATACCTGAAGGAAACGGCGCAAATTCGTACTTTCCTGGCTGCACCAGAGAACATCGAATTGCTGCGCATGTACGAATCTGTGGTCGATGAGTTTCAGCTCAAGATCCTTGCGAAGCGCAAGGACTACCAGACCTTCGACGAGATCATGGAGTATCTGGTGGATCTGCTGTTCAATCGTGACCCGGTTCTTCGGCAGCACGCCCACAAGCGACTGACGCGAGCCATTCTTTTCTACATGTATTGGAACTGCGATATTGGGGAGGTGGATGATGCTGCGGCCAACCAAACACTCACACCCTGATCGCACGGTCATTAATGTTTCTCTGCTGCTCCTGTCGCGGCTGAAAGATCGTCGCGTCGATGAGTACGATGTACTGCGCAAATTTGCAAAGAAGCACGTTGTGGGTGGCGACGTGCTTTTCCTGCCTGCGCTCAATTTTCTTTATCTAATGGGCTTGGTTGAATATCGCCCCAAGACTGACGCAGTGGAATACGTGGGGCCAAATGAAGCTATCTAAACTCTATTCCAACAAGCCGGATGTGTTCGAGCCCGTGGACTTTGCTCCTGGGCTGAATGTCGTCATGGCTGAAATCCGACTGCCGGAGAATCGAAACAAGGACACCCACAATCTTGGGAAGACCACGCTGGGGCGTCTTTTGGACTTCGGCTTCCTGGCTGGCAAAGACCCTAAGTTCTTCCTTTTCAAGCATTTTGACTTGTTCAAGGATTTCGTCTTTTTCCTTGAAATTGAACTGGAGGATGGTTCTTTCATCACGATCCGACGCAGCGTAGAGGACGCAACCAAGATCGCCTTCAAGCAGCATGAAGCAGGCCACCAAGATTTGTCGGCGTTGGCGCTCGCGGAATGGGGGCATCGGGACGTTCCTTTTGAACGTGCACGCGAACTGCTTGACGGCCTGCTCGACTGGCGTGCTCTCAAACCGTGGTCTTACCGCAAGGCGCTTGGTTACCTGCTTCGGTCGCAAGAGGATTTTCGTGAGGTTTTCCAACTTCGCAAGTTCGCCTCCAAACATGCTGACTGGAAGCCATTTCTTGCACATCTTCTGGGCTTTGACGCCAAGCTCATCGCTGACCACTATGCGAAAGAGCACGAACTTGCCAAAAAACAGGAGACAGCGCAAACCATTAAAAATGAACTAGGAGGTTCGGTCGAGGACATCAGCAAAATTGAAGGCATTCTTCTGCTTAAGCAAAAGGACGCAGAGAAGAAGCAAGTGCTGCTGGATGCTTTCGATTTTCGTGCCCAAGACAAGGATCGCACCAAGAAGGTGGTTGATGAAGTCGATGAGCGAATCGCGGCGCTGAATTCGGAACGCTATTCCTTGAGTCAAAATAGGAAGAAGGTGCAGGCATCGTTGCAGGAAGATCAAATTCTTTTCAGTCCCGATGAGGCGCAGAGGTTGTTTGGCGAAGCTGGCGTGTTGTTCCAAGGGCAGATCAAGAAGGATTTCCAGCAGTTGATCGCTTTCAATCGGGCTATCACGGATGAGCGCCGCGGCTACCTACAGGAAGAATTTGCGGAAATCGAAGGAGAGTTGAAGCGGGTGAGTGCAGAGCTGAATGTGCTAGGGAAAAAGCGTTCGGAAATGCTCTCCTTTCTGAGCGGGACGGATGTTTTCACCAAGTACAAGCAGCTCTCGGATGAGATGGTGACATTACGCGCGGACATCACATCGTTGGAGCATCAGAAAGGCCATTTGCATCGCCTCCAGGAGTTGCGTACAGAGATTCGATCCTTGACGGAAGAGCGTGACCATTTGCAGGCACGGATTGAAGCCGACGTGGACAAGCAGAACTCCGATCAGGCAAGCCTGTTCTCCACGATTCGCGTTTTCTTCAGCGAGATTGTTGAGGAAGTCATTGATCGCAAGGCGCTGTTGAGCGTGGCGATCAACCAGGTAGGTCATCTGGACTTCAAAGCGGAAATTCTCGATGGATCAGGTAACGCCACCAGTGCTGACCTGGGGCATACATACCGCAAGCTGCTGTGCGTTGCCTTCGATATGGCCGTGCTGCGAGCGCACCTGGGCGAGAAGTTTCCGCGTTTTGTCTATCACGACGGAGTGTTGGAGTCGCTGGACGACCGAAAGAAAGAGAACTTGCTGACGGTTGTACGTCGCTATGCAGATTTAGGGTTGCAGCCGGTCATCACGTTGATTGACTCCGATTTGCCAGTACGAGCAGAAGATGATGCCCCTGTTTTTACAGCAAGTGAAATCGTCGTCACGCTGCACGATGAGGGGGATCACGGTCGAATTTTTAAGATGAGAGGGTGGTAACTCAATCCTCATTGGTTCACGCGATCAGTCAAGCCATCCTTCTAGCATTCAATGTGATGGCTTGTGCGCGTTAAGCAGGTCGATTGTCGTATCACTGGTACGACAATTCAGATACAGAAAATCTTCCCTCTATAAGCATCCGAGCGTCCCGGCGTACCGCCGTCGGGCTCGCGGGCTGCGCCTCGTTCCGAGTCGCGGCCATTCGGCTTTGATCCCTGACGCCTCCGGCCAGTGAGGGCCTGCGCGCTCCGCTTGCCGCAAACCCCGTGTGCAGAGGTAGTGGTGAGGGGGCGGTCTTGCTGTGTCCCTTCACCGTATCACGGCGGTCTTGCCGTCAAGGGCGGCGCGCGCTGGTGCGCGCTTGCGTCCTGGCGGCCGGCTGCGCCCCCTGACTGCTGCGCTGCGCCGTGACTTCGACGGTTCCGGGCAATTCCGCCCTTGCAACCGGAGAGCAGTCATGAATGACAAATCACACGTTTCCCTCGAACAGCACGTTTGCCTGGTCTGCGGCACGGCGTTCGATACCGGCGCGATCCTGCTGGACAAGCGCCTGCGCGCAAGCATGGAGCGTCACACGGCGACAGGCTGAGGCCTGTGCCCCGAGCATCAGAAGCTGTCCGATGACGGCTTTGTCGCGCTGGTCGAATGCGATCCGCAGCGCAGCGGCTCGCAGGCTGGCGGGCGCATGAAGCCCGAGCAGGCGTATCGCACGGGTCGGCTGGCGCACCTGCGGCGCACGGTGTTCGCCCAGGTGTTCAACGTGCCGATCGAGGACAGGCAGGCTTGCGTGTTCGTAGAGCCTGGCGTGATCGACCAGTTGCAGTCGATGACGGCGCCGGCGGCGAGCTGATCGCGCCGCGCTGCCTTCGGTGCGTCGTCCCTGCGGGGGCGGCGCACCTTTCTTTTTGCTGCGCCCGGCGTCGATACCTTCGCGCCTGTGGCGCTGCGCACTTCGCTTGCCTCCAGGGGAAAGCCCTGCGGGCTATCCCCGCCGCACAGGCTTGGCGCCCCTGAACACCGCCGACCCGGCTGCGCCGGATCGGCCAGACAGCATCCGCAGCAGATCCACGATGCCTTGCGTGCGCTCGTCCTGACCCTGTTGTCCATCCGGATTTGAAGTCTGGGCGTCCCCGGCCACCTGGGAGATGGCCGGTCGCGCTGTCGTGCTGCGCATCGAGCCGCCTGCGGCGTCTCGCCCCTGTCGGGCTTCCATCGTTCCCTCGCTCCGCTCGGCTGACGCCTCCGGCCCGGCTTCCAGATCCGGGCCTGCGCGCTTCGCTTGCCGTGCGGTCGGCGTGGAAGGTGCCTGTTGCCTTGTCCAGCCGTCTCCCCTGACTTCATCACCTTGTCCGCGACTGTAGCCCGCTCCCGTGTGCCATCAAGGCGCGCAGGGCCGTGTCCTCGGCTGCGCCTGCGGGCCGCACCAACCCTGCGCTTTTCTCCTTGACGGCCCCCGTCCGCGCGCTCCTGACCGTCGCGGGCGATGAACTCAGGAAAGACGGTGGCAACAGGGCCAACCGGGTTCCTCGTGCCGACCGCACCGAACAGCCACAAAGGCTGGGCTCCGAATCTTGGAATCCGGTGTGCGTGAACAACAAACCTCTTTTTGTCAGGAGAAAGACCATGCAACTCGCTTCCCGTTTCGCTTCCCATTCCCCCGCGCTGCGTTCCGACTATCCCCTGTCGGATGACCAGATTCACCGTGTAGCGCCGTCCATCTTTGCGGATGCCCCGCATGAGAGCCGTTCGCAGCGGTACGCCTATATCCCCACGGCGGCAGTGTTGACCGAGCTTCGCAAGGAAGGGTTTCAGCCCTTCATGGTGACGCAAACCCGTGTGCGCGATGAAGGCAAGCGCGAGCACACGAAACACATGCTGCGCCTGCGCCATGCCAGCCAGATCAACGGCGCGGAAGCCAACGAAATCATCCTGCTGAACTCGCACGATGGCACCAGCAGTTACCAGATGCTGGCGGGCCAATTCAGATTTGTTTGTAGCAATGGCCTTGTCTGCGGCGACACCGTGGCCGATGTGCGCGTCCCCCACAAAGGCGACGTGGCGGGCCAAGTCATCGAAGGCGCTTTTGAGGTGCTGCGCGGTTTCGACCGTGTGCGCGATTCCCGCGATGCCATGCGCGCCATCACGCTGGACGAAGGCGAGGCCGAGGTGTTTGCCCGCGCCGCGCTGGCCCTCAAGTACGACGACCCGAACAAGCCCGCGCCCATCACCGAAAGCCAGATTCTGATGCCGCGCCGGTTTGAAGACCGCCGCCCCGACCTGTGGAGCGTGTTCAACCGCACGCAGGAGAACTTGACCAAGGGCGGCCTGTCCGGGCGCAGCGCCAACGGACGTCGCCAGCAAACCCGCCCCGTGCAAGGCATTGATTCCGATGTGCGCCTCAATCGCGCCCTCTGGATGCTGGCCGATGGCCTGCGCCAGTTGAAAGCCTGACCCGTCCCCCGCAGGAGGGGCGGTTTCCCCTCCACTCCCTTGTTTCACTCGATTGGAGAACCACCATGAACGCCATCACCTACACCGAAGCCCGCGCCGTCAATGCCGCCGCCGCAATCCCGCTGGAAGCTGCCGACCCGACCAAGAACCTGATTCTGGTTCCGCTGTCGCGGCTGGTGCTGCGCCCCACGGGCCGCAACGTGCGCAAGACCTCGCGCATGTCCATCCCCGAGCTGGCCGCATCCATCCAGCGCGTGGGCCTGCTGCAAAACCTGATCGTCATCCCCGCCAGCGATGGCGAGCATTACGAAGTCGTGGCCGGTGGCCGACGCCTCGCAGCTTTGAAGCTGCTGGCGAAAAAGCACCGCATCGCCAAGGATTGGGAGGTGCCTTGCTTGCAAGTGGCCGACGGTACGGCCCGCACCGCCAGCCTCACCGAGAACGTGCAGCGCGAAGCCATGCACCCGGCAGACCAGTTTGAAGCCTTCGCCGCACTGGTGATGGAGGGCCGGCCCATCGAGGACATTGCGGCGGATTTTTCCGTCACGCCGCTGGTGGTGCAGCGCCGCTTGAAGCTGGCGAATGTCTCGCCGCGCCTGATGGCCGACTACCGGGCCGACGCGGTGACGCTCGATCAGTTGATGGCGCTGTCCATCACCGACGACCACGCCGCGCAGGAAGCCGCGTTCTACGATGCGCCGCAGTGGCAGCGCCAGCCGTCCGCGCTGCGCGACCGACTCACTGAGCGCGAAATCGACGCCTACCGGCATCCGCTGGTGCGCTTCGTCGGGCTGGACGCCTACGAAGCCGCAGGCGGTGGCGTGCGCCGTGACCTGTTCGCGGAAGGTGACGCGGGCGTGTATCTGACCGATGCCGCGCTGCTGGACAGGCTGGCGCAAGACCGGCTGGCGGGCATCGCCGCCGAGATGAAGGCCGAAGGCTGGGCATGGGTGGATGCCACGCCGGGCGTGACCCATGCCGACCTGCACGCCTTCCAGCGTGCGCCGAGGGAGCGGCGCGAGCCGACCAAGCGCGAAGCGCAGCGCATCGAAAAGCTGCAAGCCAAGGTGCAGGTCATTGGCGAAGCCCTCGATGATGCGCTGGAAGCCGAGGACGAGGACAAGGCCGACGCGCTGCAAGAGGAAGGCGAAGCCGTGGGCGAGCAGTTGCAGGCGTTGGAAGATGGTTTGCAGGACTACAGCCCGACCGTGAAGGCCGCAGCCGGTGCCATCGTCACTATCGACCGCAACGGGCAGGCCGTCATTCATCGCGGCCTGATGCGCGAAGCCGAGGCCAAGGCGCTGCGCACGCTGGAACGCCTGCGCCAAGGTTTCGGCAGTGAGGATGCCGAGAGCGACGACGAAGGCGAAGACGGAGACAGCGAGGGGCAGCCCAAGACCGCCGCCATGTCCGACCGGCTGGCGCAGCGGTTGAGCGCCCACCGTACCGCCGCGCTGCAAATCGAAGTCGCCCGGCATCCGCAAGTGGCGCTGGCCGCGCTGGTGCATGGCATGGTGCAGACCGTCTTGCAGGAAAGCCACTACGGCCCCCGTCATGATGCGTTGCCGCTGGGCGTGAGCCTGAAAGTGCAAGACCGGCTGGAAGGCATGGCCCCGGACTGGCCGGAATCGCCTGCTGCCGTGGCGCTGCGCGAGTTGCAACAGGTGGCGGGCGAAGCCTTGCCGCAGGACAGCACCGAACTGTTCGCCGCGCTGCTGGCGAAGTCGCAAGACGAACTCGTCAAGCTGCTGGCCGTGTGCGTGGCCTCCACGGTGGACGTGGTGATGCCCCGCGCCACGCCGCACCAACCCGGCGCGGAACTGGCGCAGGCCGTGGGCCTCGATATGGCTGCATGGTGGCAGCCGACCGCAGAAGGATACTTCAAGCACGTTCCCAAGGCCGTGATTCTGCAAGCCGTGGGCGAGTACGCGCCGGACTCCATTAACCGGCTGGCGAAACTGAAGAAGGCCGATATTGCCAGCGAAGCCGAGCGGCTGGCCGATGGCACCGGCTGGATGCCTGCCATCTTCAAGGCCGAAGGCCCGGAAGCTGTGCCGGAGGAAGCGCAGGCGCAGGATGCCCCGAAGGATGCCGAGGCAATGGCGGATGAAACCGCCTTGGCGCTGGCCGCTTGACCCGCGCCGACAGCAAGCGCCCCGGCCTCGACCGGGGCGCTTTGCGTTGTGTGGCGGCTCATCGAGACGAAGGAATGACCCGACCAGCACCGCGCCCAGGCCGGTTCCGCCCTGGGCGCGGTGAACAGCAAAATCCGGGCGCGGCAGTGGCCGCGCCCGGTGTTCAAGGCCAACAGCCGAACCAGAACGCCGCCGCCTTCGCTGTAGCTCAGGCGGCGGCGTTAGAGGTGTCAGCCCCGGAAGGAGGCTGCCACCAGCCCTGGCAGCGCCTCCAGGTATGGGTGGCTCATGAGCTTCGAGCTGGAGGCGTCAATCGTGATTACCTCGCCCGTTCCTTCATCGGCAAAGATTCCAACCGCAGGTGTCACCGCAAATAGGGTGAAGCACCCGAACAGATCAACGGAAGTCACCACACCAACGCTGGGCATGACGGCACAGGTGATGGCATGTTCAGCGTGTCTTGCAGAACGAGCAAACCCGGGCGGTAGCGGCTGGAACGCGGCGCCGGCAATCTTGGTGCGAGCCAGAGCCTCATCACTCTCGGCCATCATCGCAGCCCGTAGCTGCTGACCACTTGGCCCTGTGATTGCCTCGTCACCGAAGATTTTCACTGTCGTGAGATAGGCGATTTTGAACAGTTGCCGCCGGATCATGAGCATGTCGGCGACCAGCCGCATGTTCAGTTGAGGCTGTCCCTGGCTTGTTTCTGCCCCAAGTTCGACGGCGATGCCCTTCTTTGCGTAGTTCGCTGCAATTTGGTTCGCCATCTGTCGGGCTGCATCACCAAAGCCGCGAACACCGATCACTCGCCCCTCGCTGTCGGTGTCCACTGGCTGATGGAACTTCAGATCCAGACCGTTCTGCGAGAACGTAGCTCTCACATCCTCGCCGCTACCGTGGACAGTTCCATTCACGGCTGCTTTGACGTTGCCAGACCGGGAGACCACTCCCTGAGACATAGCCAAAAAACGAACCATCGGATCGTTGACTGTCGGCTCGTCGATGAGGTCATTCATCCGACTGTTTTCAGCGGCTAGCGCGCGAACCGTGAAGCTGGCGGGAGCCCCCAGAGCCACGGGAAGTATGTGCTCGTCGTTGCTTTCTCCCGATGCGAGCGGCGTCAGGGCATATGGGCAAAGTGTCTGAGTCATCGTTAAACGTGTTGGAGTTGTTGTCTGCTATACGCTGGCACTGATTCCGAAAGCTCTATGGTGCCCGATGCTGGTTGTTTTGGGCGTGTCGGCGCAAGCGCCGCCGGGCTTTCGGGCTGCGCCCCGTGCCGTCTGTGTCGTCACGGCCATTCGGCTTCAATCCCTCACGCCTTCGCGCCTGCGGCGCTGCGCGCTTCGCTTGCCTCCGGGGAAAGCCCTGCGGACTATCCCCGCCGCGCGACGCTTGGCGCCCCTCGATACCGCCGAACCGGCTGCGCCGGATCGGCCCGGCCAGCGCCCCGCCGCGATGGACGGGGCGCTGGCGAACACGCTGGCACTTGCTGCGGCAGGTTGTGCAAATGCGTGCCGTCCTCAACGCTGGCAGTTCGTACCCATCACGTCCACGAAGGACGGTTCACGGACAACCCGCCCGGCATCGCTATGGAGCTTCCACGCCACGCCTCAACACCGGCGCCGCAAGGTGCGGTGGGGGCGTTCTCGCTTGTCATTGGGTGGTTGACTTGGCCCGCGTCAGCGGGCGAGCCGGAGCAGCCTTCGTGCGGGGATGCCGAGCCGGCCCTATCTCCTTGCGGTGCGGTTCGGCCCAAGGCGTCCTTGTGTTGTTGTGAATCCTGGCGGTGGCGCGGCTGCGCCTCGGGCTTCATGGCTGCAACCGTCCAGCGAAAACAATTTCCCCTCTGCTGCGCAGATTCCTCGCGGGACAAATTCTTTTCGCCTCCCGGCTCTCCACTGCGTTTCGACCGCAAGCGGTGCAGCCAGCCCGTCCCCCGCCGGCCGGATCACAACAAGGACGCGATGGGCGCGAACCTTGTTCCACCAAAAGGAGTTTCATCATGGCCAACATCGGCACCTTCACCGCAGACAAAGACGGCTTCACCGGCACGCTTCGCACCCTGACGCTCAACGTCAAGGTCAAGCTGGTGCCCAACGACAAGGGCGACAACGAGAAGGCCCCTGACTTCCGCCTGCAGGCCGCCAGCCACGACATCGGCGCGGCGTGGAAGAAGACCAGTGAGGCCGGGCGGGAGTACATCTCCGTGACCCTCGACGATCCTTCGTTCCCGTCCACTGTCTACGCCCGCCTGATCGAAGGCGAGAACGGCACGCACGACCTGATCTGGTCGCGCAGCAAGCCCCAGGCGGCGTAACCGCCGCCCGCAGCGCCCCGCCACACGGCGGGGCGCTGCGCTGTTCGTTCGTCCCGAACGCAGCCGCCGCAGGCAGTGCCCCATATCGGGCTGCGTTTCCCTGTCTGGATATGGCGTCTACGGTTGCAGTCAGGACATGGCGTGTCGGTGCGATGCACCGCCGGGCTTTACGGGCTACGCCCCGTGCCGTCTTTGCCGTCACGGCCATCCGGCTCCAATCCCTCACGCCTTCGCGCCTGCGGCGCTGCGCGCTTCGCTTGCCTCCGAGGGAAAGCCCCTGCGGGCTATCCCCGCCGCGCTGGGCTTGGCGCCCCTCGATACCACCGAACCGGCGGCGCCGGATCGACCCGGCCAGCGCCTACGGCTGCTGGGCCGCCGCTGCGAGCTGGCTTTCAGCCTCGCTCATCAGCACGGCCGTGCTGCATTCGAGCGCGCTGGCGATCTTGAAGATGATCGCCAGCGTGGGCATGTGCTCGCCACGCTCGACCTTGCCCATGTGCGAACGCTCGACACCGGCCAGGTGCGCCAGCGACTCCTGCGCGATGCCGCGTTCCGTCCGCAACGCGCGCACCGCCGCGCCGAAGGCTTGCGCCAACTCGGCATCGTAGGTGGTGGCGCCGGCCGGTCGGCCGCGCTGGATGGATCGCTTCTGCATGGACAGAAGCGTCGAGTCGCAGCACAATTAAACCACGTTATCTTTAACTCTTTCATCAACGCCTCACTGTTTTGTGTTTTTACGGAAATACGCATCCGTGCCTCTGCGGATTTCCACAAAGGCGCAAAGCCACGAAATCACAATCGTGCTTTTTCTCAAATCCGCCGATGCGGCTTTGCGTTTTCACGCTTGGGCGGATTTGTGAATTGGGAATAGACCGCCATGAAGCCACTCATCACCGAGGACGAGCGCCAGCGCCTGCTGGCCCACGGTCAAGCCCGTGCCGACGGTCAGGCCGGCGACCCGCTGCCCGTGGTACGCCTGTTCACCCCGGACGCGCACCTCACCTGGCTGCTCGCTTCGCTCGACCCGGCAGACGGCGATACGGCCTACGGCCTGATCGACCTAGGCCTGGGGATGCCCGAGCTGGGCACCGTGAAGCTGTCCGACCTGGCATCCATCGTCGGGCCGCGCCAGCAGCCCGTGATGCGGGATCGGTATTTCCAGGCGGTGCGGCCTTTGTCGGAATACCTGCGGCTGATGCAGGAAAACGGCGGCATTGTCGATTAAGCCGTTCGTGTTCTGGCGCAGCCGGACGTATTGAGACTATTTCCGTCGCAATTCGGATTTGTCCGGTCTCAATTCGCACTCTTGCATGAAGCCGAGGCTTTGAGACGGAAACGGTCACGATCTTTGGCGCTGGCTACGGCACCTTGATTTGTGCCGCGTGACGTTCTTGGACTGCGTGGCCGTCGTATTCGGACGCATTGCGCAATACCCCGGAGCCAATCGGTCTTTGACACTTGATGTTACAGCTTAATAAACAGACTCGGACGATGTTTTGATGTGGACGCGGTAGCTCCGTTCTGAATGCCCGTGACGACGTTCCTGCAATTCGACGGGAGCTGGCGTCATGGTCAATCCACACCATATCGCGCACTGGTATCCGACCGCCGCGTACCTCTACATCTTGTGCCTGGACACGCTCGCACTGGCCTGGGAGTACCTGCGCCGTCATCCCGACTACCGGCTCGACTGGCTGCGCCACCGTCGCCGGTCGCAAACACATCAGGCCACGCAACAGGCGGCACTTCGCTGGGGCTTGCGCTTGCTGGAAGACCCGGCCCTGGATGCGCGCGACGCGCATCCGGCCTGGCTTCCCGGCCACGATGCCGTAGTTCAGCTCCATCCCGATGCCGACCCGCCACCCGATGCGCTGACCTTCACGTTCTGGCACATCCCTGGCCACAAACAATTGCTGCATGACGGCAAAGGGCTGGCGCTGATCGCGCGCAGCCCCGGCCATTGCGCGCGCTTCGCGCTGGCGCCCGGCCTGGAAGACGGCATGGCTGTCGCCTATGCCAATCGCGGAAGTGGCGGCGGCGCTGCTGCGCCTACGCGCAGCGCGACGCTGGCCACCGCCAGGCCCCGGCCAGCACCGGCAGCGATGCTGGAGCTGCACACCCTGCAGGCGCTCGACGCGACCCTGGCGGGCGCGTCCTTGCGCGAGGTGGCCGAGGGCCTGTTCGGTGCCGACGCCGTGGCGGCCGACTGGCACGCCGACGGCGACTTGCGTGCCCGCGTGCGTCGCATGGTGCGCCGGGGCAATGCGTTGATGCGCGGCGGCTATCGCCGCCTAGCACAACTACCGCCGCTTGAGAAGGGACGTTTTGATGGGGATGCAAAACGTCCCTGAGCAGCGGAGCTTCGTTTTCTGAGACTGCCTCCATCCGGTTGCGCTGTGTGGCCGGAGCTTCAAAACCGATGGAGGTTCACACCATGCGTCCCGCTCCCTTGCGGCCTGCCGCCACTGTTCCCACCGCTGTCGCCCAGCCGCAGCGCTATCTCACCAACGACGAAGCCGCCGACTACCTGCGCCTGTCGCCGCGCACGCTGGAAAAGCAGCGCGTGATCGGCGGCGGCCCGCGCTTTCGCAAGTTCGGCCGGCGCGTCATGTACGCCGTGGCCGACCTCGATGCCTGGGCTGCCGACCGCAGCTTCGAGACGACTTCCGATCCTGAGTACGCCGAACAGCACGCGGCGGACAGTCGTGCGCGCTGATCGCTGGCACGCGCCAGGCCATCGCCATGTCCAGCCCCGCGCTGCCGTCCCGGCAGCGGCCCTCGCAAGAACGCGAACAGCTCGACCTGTTCCGCGCCTTGCCGGGCGACATGGCACCGCGCGACAGCCAGGATTTGATGGCCTTTCCGTTCTTCTCGTTGGCGAAGTCGCGGCGCACAGCGCCGATCGACTTCCACAGCGGCAACGTCACGATCCGCGTGGAGGGCACGGCCGAGCATGGCATTGCCACGATTTGGGATGCCGACATTCTGATTTGGGCGGCCTCGCAGATTGTGGAAGCCCGCGACGCGGGCCTGCGGCCCTCGCGGCTGATGCAGGCCACGCCCTACGAGATCCTGCGCTTCATCGGGCGCGGTACGTCGCTGCGCGACTATCAGCGCCTCAAAGCGGCCCTGGATCGCCTGCAATCGACCACGGTGGCCACGTCTATCCGCGAGACGACGGGGCGACGCTTGCATCGGTTTTCGTGGATCAACGAGTGGAAGGAACTGGCCGATGCGGAGGGCACACCTTTGGGGCTGGAGCTGATCCTGCCGGACTGGTTCTTTGGCGGGGTGATGGATGCCGCCCTGGTACTGACCATCGACCCGGCGTATTTCCGGCTGACGGGCGGCATCGAGCGATGGCTGTACCGCCTGGTGCGCAAGCACGGCGGGCGGCAGGAAGGCGGCTGGCAATTCGATTTCCGGCACCTGTACCGCAAATCAGGCAGTGTCACGCGCTTCTCGGACTTCGCCTACGACCTGCGCGCGCTGGTCGCGCGGCAGTCGCTGCCCGGTTATGTCCTGAGCATCGAGCGGATGCCGGGCGATGGAGTCGAGTTGCTGATGTTTCGGCCCGTGCCGTTTGCGGCACGGGGATAACTTCGGGAAAAGCGGTGGACGGGCTCGTGCTATCAGGAGTACGGGGTATCGTGCTATCGGGAGTACGACTATCGTGCTATCAGGAGTACGGATCGGCCGCAAAGCCAATAACGGCGCGGGTTTCGGCCTCCCTTAACTTACCTAACTTAAATTCTCTAACTTGTAGTAGAGCAACGCCGTCGCGGTGGACAACCGCCACGCGGCCACAAACGCAGCAGACAAAGCCCGGTTTTCCAGCATGGAGGGCCAGGCCATGATCGTCGCGCTGCTCAACCAGAAAGGCGGCGTGGGCAAGACCACGCTCGCCACCCACATCGCTGGCGAGCTGGCGATGCGTGGCCAGCACGTCGTGCTGCTGGACGCTGACCCGCAAGGTTCGTCACTGGACTGGACACAGCGCCGCAGCCAGCAAGGCTTGCCACGGCTGTTCAGTGCCGTGGGCCTCGCCCGTGAAACGCTGCATCAGGAAGCGCCAGAACTCGCCAGGCGGGCCGATCACGTCGTCATCGACGGCCCACCACGCATCGCCGCCTTGGCGCGCTCCGCGCTGCTGGCGGCCGAGCGCGCGCTGATACCCGTGCAGCCCAGCCCCTATGACTTGTGGGCATCGGCGGAAATGGTGGCGCTGATCCGCGAGGCGCAAGTCTTCCGGCCTGCGCTGCGCGCGGCCTTCGTCATCAACCGGCGCGTCAGTACCACGGTCATCGGACGCGAAGCGCGCCAGGCGCTGGCCGAACAGCCGCTTCCTGCGCTGCGCTCGGAAGTGCATCAACGCATCGTTTTCGCCGACAGCGTGACCGCTGGTCGGCTGGCACGCGAGACGGCACCGGACAGCGCCGCCGCCCGCGAAATCACGGCGCTGGTCGATGAACTGCTGCGGTGGCCGTCATGACCACGAAACCACCGTCCAACGGCAAACGCACTGCCAAGCGCGTCGGTATCGGCGCGCGTCCGCCCGCGAATCCTCACGCCGAGGCGTGGATTCGCCAAGGCGACGCCGATGCGCTGAACAAGGGCGATCTCTACACCGCCCGCCTGACCCTCGACATCACGCCCGCCATGCGCTCGCGCATCAAGGTGTCGGCCTTCACGCAGGGCGTGACCGTGGCCGACCTGCTGCGCGGCCTGCTGGAGCGGGAGTTTCCAGAACACCGCAGGGAGAACACACCATGACGGCATTCGCTTCGCCTGTCTGCGCGCCTGCCACTGGCGCGGCCACGGCTGCGCCTCGACCGGCATCCGCCGCGCTCGCTGGCCAGGCGGCCCGCGTACCGCTGACGCGGGTTGCGCTGGCCTACATCGACCAGCGTTTCGACCTCTATCTGCGCTTCGGCGAGCCGGCGCGCATCCTTCGCCTCGACCAATGGCGGCGCTGCGCATTGTTCTTGCCTGGCGCGATGCTCTGCCGCATCCGCTGGCAGGCCAATGCTTACGGCACGATCCGCTGGCAGCTCATGGTGATGCAGGCTTGCACGCCGCTGGATGGCGCGCAGCGCATCCCCGGCGTGCAGCCCGGCGCACGCCTACTGCTGCACGCCGAGGGCGAGAACTCGGTTCGTGCCGTGCTGGCCCGCATCGACGCCATCGAGGCGCTGGGCATCGCGCCCGCCGACGCCTCGCCCGCGTACTGGCGCACGCTGGGCAATCGGCTCGCTGCGCGCCTGCCGCTGCCCGACTACAGCGCCGAGCGGCACGCCGCCTGGCTGGCCGGGAGGGCGCTGCCATGACCACGGTTTCTGCTGGCGGCACGGTGCCGCGTCCTCGTTCGCGCTTGCGCGCTCGCATCGCCTTGGCGTGCTTGTCCGCCTGCGGCCTCGCTGCGCTGGCCTGGGCGTCCTTCGTGCATCCGCTGCCGCGCCTGACCTACAACCCGTCCGACAGCGTGGCGGTCGGCTGGTATCGCGTCGATCTGCTCGACCATCGCGCCGACTCGCTGCCCCCGGCCTTGCCGGTGGGCAGCATCGTCCTGACCAGACTGCCACCCGATGCCACCACGCTGGCTGCGCGTCGCGGCTATCTGCCGGCCCGCATTCTGTTGCTCAAGCGCGTGGGAGCTATCGCGCCGCAGACGGTGTGCGTGGCCGGTGGCGTTCTGAGCATCGACGGCGTGCCTTCGGCCGCCTTGCTGCCCGCCGACCGGCTGGGCCGTCCGCTGCCGTCCTGGGCGCAGTGCCGGCAGCTTCGCCCCGGCGAACTGTTCCTGCTCAGTGTCACCAGTCCGGCGTCGTTCGACAGCCGGTATTTCGGGCCGGTCAGCGCATCCGCCGTGATCGGAGTCGCGCATCCGGTGTGGTTGGAGACACGTCCATGATCGCCGCCGATTCGCTGCGCATCATCGTGCTATCAGGCGTGTCGATCCGGTGGCGTTCCGTGTGTCGTCGCGCGTGCAGAGCGAGCGCATCCGCGCTGCACTTCGCGCTGCCTTCGGCGCAGCCATCCACCGTGCAGGCGTCTTGCCTTGAACGCGCCCGGCCTGCGGCCATCGGCGCGTTCGCCGGCGCGCTGCCCGCTAGCAGCGCAGCGCCACCGGGCCGCCGCTGCCCGCAGCGCCAGCGAGGGGCAAAGGCGGAAGGCAAGACAAAAGGACGCGGCACTGGCCCGCGTCGAAAACCAGTCTGCACGTGGGGGTGGCGCGGCACGGAGCGGCTTTGCCGCCGTGCCGCGTGGGGCGCGAGGCCCGCGCCAATGCAGGCATGTCCGCGTGCTTTCGCACGACAGGACACGCCCCAGCTTTCAGGGAGCACAGCCATGAGCGACCGCCGCGATGACGATTTCCGCGTGCGCCCCAGCGCCCCGAAGAACCGGGGCAAGGGCCAGGGGCAGAGCTTCGTCTCCAAGGTGCTCAAGCAGGCGGGCAAGGCCAGCAGCGGCAAGTCCACGGTGCGCCGTCCGGCGTCGGCTCATGGCACCGGCCAGCGTCCCGGCTCGCGCCTGGGGCGCGGCCACACGGCAGCTCGATTCGCCGGGGCGAGGCTGACGCCCATGTCCCGGCGCGTGACCATCAAGACCTTGCTGGTGAATCACCAGCGGGTCAGCCCGCAGTCGCTCGCCAAGCACCTGCGCTACATCGAGCGCGATGGCGTGGGCCGCGACGGCGAGCCGGGCCAAGCCTACGGGCCGCAGACCGATACCGCCGACCTCGACGCCTTCAAGGAACGCTGCGCCGACGACAGGCACCATTTCCGCTTCATCCTCTCGCCCGAAGATGGCGCGGAACTGGAAGACCTGCGCACCTACACGCGGCACCTCATGGGCCGCATGGAGGCCGACCTGGGCACGGGCCTCGACTGGGTGGCCGTAAACCATTGGAACACCGACAACCCCCATACCCACCTGATCGTGCGCGGGCGCGATGACACCGGCAAAGACCTCATCATCGCGGGCGATTACATCGCCGACGGCTTCCGCCACCGGGCCGCCGAACTGGCGACCGAGTGGCTGGGGCCGCGCACCGAGCTGGAGATCCAGCAGACCTTGCAGCGCGAGGTGGCGCAAGAGCGGTGGACGAGCCTGGATCGCACCTTGAAGCGCGAGGCCGGCGAGGATGGCCGCGTGCAGATCGAACGCTTCAACGAGCCGAACTTGCAACGCCAGCGCCTGCTGCTGATTGGCCGCCTGCAACGCTTGCAGCGCCTGGGCTTGGCCGACGAGACGCAGCCGGGCGCCTGGGCCGTCCATGCCGATGCGGAGAAGACCCTGCGCGCCCTGGGCGAGCGTGGCGACATCATCCGCACCATGCAGCGGGCAATGAGTGGGAAGCCGCGCGAACTGGCGGTATTCGAGCCTGGAGACAATGGCAGAACCATCCTCGGGCGCGTGGCCGCGAAGGGGCTGGCCGACGAACTGCGCGACCGGGGCTATCTGGTCATCGACGGCGTGGACGGCAAGGCCCACTACGTCGCCCTGAACGCCCGCGACGAGCTGGCGAACTACCCGACCGGGGCCGTGGTGGAGGTGAAGGGATCGACCGACGTGCGCGCGGCCGACAGGAACATCGCCGCGCTGGCGAGCGATGGCCTGTACCGCACCGATCATCACCTGGCCGTGGCGCAGGGGCAAGCCGCACCGGGCCGTGACCCGCAGGAGGTCGTGGCCACCCATGTGCGCAGGCTGGAAGCCCTGCGCCGGGCTGGCATCGTGGAGCGCGTGGCCGAAGGGCTATGGAAGGTGCCGGGCGACCTGCCAGAGCAAGGCCGCCGCTACGACGCGCAACGGCTGGGCGGCGTGGCCGTGGAGCTGAAATCGCACCTGCCCATCGAGCGGCAGGCGCGCGTGATCGGGGCCACCTGGCTCGACCAGCAGTTGATCGACGGCGGCTCGGGCTTGGGCGACCTGGGCTTTGGTGGCGAGGCCAAGCAGGCGATGCAGCAGCGCGCCGACTTCCTGGCCGAACAGGGGCTGGCCGTGCGGCGCGGGCAGCGTGTGATCCTGGCGCGCAACCTGCTGGGCACGCTGCGCAACCGGGAACTAGCGCAGGCCGCGAAGGACATTGCCGGCGAAACCGGCCTAGAGCATCGCCCGGTGGCCGACGGGCAACGCGTGGCCGGCATCTACCGGCGAAGCATCATGCTTGCCAGTGGGCGTTATGCGATGCTCGACGACGGCATGGGGTTTTCGCTGGTGCCGTGGAAGCCGGTGATCGAGCAGCGGCTGGGGAAGCAACTGGCCGCGACGGTGCGCGGCGGCGGGGTGTCATGGGAGATTGGGCGGCATCGGGGGCCAACCATTTCTTGAGTCAAGGTAATGCCACAAGCCGGCGGAAAAAATTAGATCCTATTCATTGATGATTGATCAATCCAAAGCGTTTCCAAAGGTTGGGATGTCAGAATTAAAATTTTCTGTAATTGCGGATACATGGTCACATTCAAAGGCACGCTATCGCTTATCTGGATTGATGGTTTCCGACCAGTACCGCATGCGCCTTCCGCAGAATTTGGGGCAAATCCACGATGAAGAGAATAATTTGGACGTTCTGGGTTTTTGCGCTGGCATTGAGCGCTCTATGGTTTTTTGCCGATACGCTGTGGCCTGCACAGTCCAACTACTTCGCCCTGCGGACGGTATGGATTCAATACAGCGGCGTACTGGCCATCGGCACGATGTCCGTGGCGATGGTGCTGGCCACGCGCCCTGCGTGGCTGGAGCCCCGCTTGAACGGACTGGACAAGATGTACCGCCTGCACAAGTGGCTCGGCATAGCCGCTCTGGCCGCCGCAACAGTGCACTGGCTGTGGGCGCAGGGCACCAAGTGGGCCGTGGGCTGGGGCTGGCTGACGCGCCCGGCGCGCAAGCCCCGCGCAGAGGCTGATTCAATGGGCTCCATTGAATCGGCGTTGCGCGGCTGGCGCGGGCTGGCCGAAGACTTGGGCGAATGGGCCTTCTACGCCGTCGCGGTGCTACTGGTACTGGCGTTGCTCAAGCGCTTTCCATACCGGCTGTTCGCCAAGACGCACCACTGGATGGCAGCGATCTACCTGGTGCTGGCCTTCCACACCTTGGTGCTGGTGCAGTTCACCTACTGGGCGCAGCCCGTGGGCTGGGCTTTGGCTATGCTGCTGGCGAGCGGCACGGTATCGGCGGTGTGGGTGCTGCTGGGCCGGATCGGCGCGCAGCGCACCGCGCGCGGCGTTATCGAGTCGCTGCAAGCCTACCCGGCGCTGAATGTGCTGGAAACCACCCTGCGGATGGATCCGGGTTGGCCCGGCCACCGGCCCGGGCAGTTTGCCTTCGCTATGTCTAACCCGAAAGAAGGCCCGCACCCCTACACGCTGGCCTCAGCCTGGGTGCCGGAAGACCGGCGCATTACCTTCATCACCAAGGCGCTGGGCGACCACACCCGCCGGCTGCCTGAGCGCCTACGGGTCGGCGACCGGGTAACGGTCGAGGGGCCTTACGGCTGCTTCACTTTCGACGACGGGCGTGCCCGCCAGATCTGGATCGGTGCTGGCATCGGCATCACGCCGTTCATCGCGCGCATGAAGTTCCTGGCGCAGCACGAGGGCCAGGACGCACGTCCCATCGATTTGTTTCATCCGACGAGCGACGTTGATCCGAAGGCCATCGAGAAACTGCGCGCCGACAGCCAGGCGGCCGGCGTTGCGCTACACCTGTTCATCGACAAAAAGGACGGTCGCCTGACAGGTGAGCGCCTGCGTGCCATGGTGCCGGGTTGGAAAGACGCCAGCGTCTGGTTCTGCGGCCCCACGGCCTTCGGCCGCGCGTTGCGCGCCGACCTGCTGGCCCAGGGGCTGGAGCCGGAGGCGTTCCACCAGGAGCTTTTCGAGATGCGCTGAATGGAAGAAAGCATATGCGCGTATTGATCGTGGAAGACTCGCAAACGCTGGCCGAAGCCCTGAGCCAGAGCCTTCAGTCGGAAGGCTATGCCTGCGATACAGCAGCCGATGGCGTGTCCGCGCTGAAGTTTCTTGCCAGCTACCGGTACGACGCCATTATTCTGGACTTGATGCTGCCCCGGCTGGACGGCTTTGGCGTGTTGCGCGCATTGAGCCGGGAGGCCCATGCCGCACCGGTGTTGGTGCTCTCCGCGCGCGAGTTGCTCGACGACCGGGTGCGGGCCTTGGATGCGGGTGCCGATGACTACCTGACAAAACCCTTCGAGCTGGCCGAACTGCTGGCTCGCCTGCGGGCGCTGGTGCGGCGTCCGCCGCAACGGGACGTTCCAGTTCTGCGCCACGGCGATCTGGAAGTCGATCCGCGCTCGCGCACCGCGAGGTTCAAGGGCATTGATCTTGGGCTCACGCCGAAGGAATATGGACTACTCGACTTGCTGCTGCGTCGGCGCGGCGCCACGCTGTCGCGCCCGCAGATTTTTGAACATTTGTACGACAGCCGCAGCGATGCATCGGACAAGGTGGTGGAGGTGATTGTCAGCACCTTGCGAACCAAGCTCGCCCAGTGCGGCCTGGATGAACTGATCGTGACACGACGTGGCTTCGGCTACATACTCCCCTGAACGATGGTACGTCCCGATTCCGAAGCCCTCTCTGATACGAGTCAAGGCAGATCCTGGTCCTTGCAGCGGCGGCTGGCTGCCAGCCTCGTGATCTGCATTGGAGGAACCTTCGCGATCCTGTTTCCCGTCCTCGACCACTGGATCGACCACGAAATCTACCGACGGATGGATACCACCCTGATGCAACGATCAGCGGCGGTGGGGCGCGTGCTGCAGGAGTTGGATGCGAGAAAGCTCGAAAGCCTCATGCCGGAATACGAGCCTGGCGGGCATACCGAGTTCTTCACGATCTTCGATCCGCAGACCCACCGGGCCTTGCTGCGTTCGCCCAGCAGTGCTGGGGCCGAGCTGGCGCTTGGACCGGTGGAGCAAGGCACCCCACGCTACTACGACGTGATACTCCCGGACGGCCACGCGGGCCGCGCGCTGGCGACGCGCGTGCCGGTAAGAGGTGAGGAATCTCGATTGCTGGTTGTGGCAACAGAACGTCGGGATTGGGATCAAACCGAGCGGCGCATCCACTTCACGCTCCTGGGCGGTATCGCACTGGCGACGCTCCTGGCCACAGGCCTGGCGCTGCTCATGGTTCGGCGCATCGTGGTCATGCTGGAGCGCGTCGGCGTGCAACTGGCCGACCTGCGTTCGGATCGGCCGATTGCGCGGATCGGAGCGGACTTTCCACGCGAACTGCGGCCGTTTGCCGAAGCCTTCAATCAGGGCTTGCATCACCTGTATGCGGCCATTGCCCGCGAGCGCCGCTTCTCCCGCGACGTGGCCCACGAGTTGCGCACGCCCCTGGCAGAAATCCGCATCAGCGCAGAAAGCGCTTTGATCGATTCCGACCCGACCCGAATCCAGCACGCCCTAAATGCAACGATCCAGGCCAGTTCACGCATGCAGCGCAGTGTGGACACTCTGCTGTTGTTGGCGCGGCTTGAATCCGGCCAACACACACTTGCGCTTGATCCTCTGGATCTAACAGCTTTGCTGGAAGAGTTACTGGCGGGATTCAACGTCCAGCAAATGGCGCCCAAGTCACCCATCCGCGTGACTTTGCCTGAATCGGCATGGGTGCAAAGCGATCAGGGCGTGATCGAACGCATCGTCTCCAACCTCTTGCGCAATGCCATCGAATACGCGCCCGAAGGCGACGACATTCAATGTCGGCTGGAGCGCGTGGCTTCCGGCTGGATGCTAACCATCGTCAACACAGCTCCCAATTTGCAGGCATCCGATCTGGATCAATTCGGCCTTCGCTTCTGGCGAAAGGATTCCGAAGGCGGCACGGTGCATCATGCCGGACTGGGGCTGGCGCTTGCGCTGGCGCTCGCACATGCCATAGACCTGCCGCTGGCGTTCTCGCTGGCCAACGGCCGCCTGTCCGCCCGGCTTGGCCCCTGGTCGCCGCTGCTCTGAGATGGATGCAGCGGTGCCGTTATCTACACGGCAGTACCGAACACGGCCCCCACGCCCGCTGTCACCGCCATGGCCAATGTGCCCCAGAACGCGACGCGCAGCGCACTTTTGAAGAGCGGCGTACCACCCACGGCAGCGGCCGTAGCGCCGAGCAGGGCCAGGAAGACAATCGCCGTCGCAACGATCCAATAGAGCAGACTCTGCTCTGGCGCCAACAGAACCACGGCCAGCGGCATGGCCGCACCCACGGCGAAGCTTCCTGCGGACGCTATGGCGGCTTGCAGCGGGCGAGCGCTCAAGGTTTCAGAAATGCCCAATTCATCGCGCGCGTGCGCGCCCAGCGCATCATGCGCCATCAATTGCGTGGCGACCTGATCCGCGAGTCGATGATCCAGGCCACGCCGGACGTAGATGGCTGTCAGTTCCCGGTGCTCTGCTTCCGGACTGTTCTTCAGTTCATCACGTTCCCGCGCCAGGTCTGCCTTCTCCGTATCAGCTTGTGAATAGACCGATACGAATTCGCCTGCAGCCATGGACATGGCACCGGCTACCAGCCCCGCGATGGCCGTGGTCATAATGCTGGCATGGCTTGCATGGGCCGCAGCCACGCCGGCGACCAGGCTGGCCGTGGAAATAATGCCGTCATTGGCACCCAGAACAGCGGCGCGCAGCCATCCGATATGTTCAGTGCGATGACTTTCAGGGTGAGCGCGATGGTGGAATTTTGTCATTGGAAAATCAAACCCATGTGAAGCAATCTGAGGCCAGCAGTTCAGGGGTGATGACCGGGAAGCATGCGAACCAGGGTGTTGTCACGCATGACGTAGTGGTGCAACAGCGCCGCCATCGCATGCAATCCGATCAAGACATAGCCCAATGTCGCCAGCGCCTCATGGACATCCTTGAGTTGGCGAGACAGAGCGACATTGGCATCGATCAGAGAGGGAATCGGCAAGCCAAACAGAATGATCGGCTTGCCTGCCGCGCTCAAGGTGAGCCACCCGAGCAGCGGCATGGCGAGTATGAAGATGTAGAGCGCATAGTGCATGGCATCCGCGAGCGTGGCCTGCCAGCGTGGCATGGGTGGTCGGATAGCGGGCTTCGCTCCCGCCTGGATGCGCACCCAAATGCGGATCACGACGACCGCCAGAACACCCAGGCCCAGCAGGTAGTGCGAGGATTTCATAGCGTCTCTCAAGGAGCTGCCCTTGGGTGCCAGTCCGCGCAGTTCCATGCTCGCATAGACCGCGATGATGAGGAGCACGGTCAGCCAATGCAGTCCTATGACAAAAGGACTGAAACGGTATTCGGAATTTCTGATGCTCATGGTATATGGCTCCGACGTTTCAGATAGTAAAGGCGCACCGCTGGCATATCAGAGCAGGTTACTGAAAAATCAGTTTATCGATTGCTTGCTGCTCAAAACAGGCGTTTCGCCAAAATACATCGTACTGAGCAAATTTCGTTTTCTCCAAAGCTTTCTCAAAGCTTCACCGAGGAAGATGAGTCGATCTTTAAGTAAGAGATCGACAGCATGTTTCGCCTCGCCAACTTCGCGCACCGCTTCATCTGCGACGGATTCTCAATCCACGCTGTGTGCTCGCTACTCTGTTCTACGTCGTTTGGGGCGGCAAAAACATGAGCTTCTCGACCTTGAAAGCGGCGGGCACTTCCAGCCGAACCAAGACCCTGGCCCTGTCCGCCATCGGTGTGACGGCTCTGGCTACCGCAGGGTACGGCTGGTGGGCTTGGACAACGCAGCAGACAACCGTAGCCGATAAAGACGCGAGCGAGGCTGTCGCCCAACCGAACGCTGGCGGCGTTCGCCTCAACGCCTCTCAGCTTCGTGCGCAGGGTGTGGAAACCGCACTCGTCAAGGATGCCGCAGTGATACCGCTGGATGGCTTACCCGCCCAGACGGTGGCACCACTCTCGACCAGCGCGCAGGTCGTGGCGCCATATGGCGGTGTGGTGACGCGCGTTCTGGTCGATGAAGGCGCCTCAGTGCGCCAAGGACAGGCGCTGGCGCGCATCCAGAGCAAGGACGTTCTGACGTTACAGGCTGATCTGGCGCGTGCTCGCACCGAAGCGGCGGTAGCCGCGGCGCAGGCCCGGCGCGATGCCGCGCTCTTGGCCGAGGGCATCATCCCAGCCACGCGCAACGAGCAAACCCAGGCGCGCGCGGCGGCTGCGCAAAGTACGTTGCAAGAGGCCAATGGCGCTCTTGCGCGGCTTAGACCCGTTAGCGGCGGGCAGGCCGGCGAGTATGAATTGCTGGCGCCTTTGTCCGGGCGGGTGATGCGTCGTCACCTGAGCCTCGGGCAGGCGGTCGCGCCGCTCGACATCGCCTTCATAGTGGCTCAGCCTGGCCCGCTGGATGTCAGCGTCGCGGTTCCGCTGCGCTGGCGCTCGGATCTCCACCCCGGCTTGGAAGTACGTCTTCCCGATGGCACGACCGCTCGCGTGACGGCTGTTGGTGGCGACACTGACCTCAGTAGCCAGAGCCTGCGGGTACGTGCCCGCGTCGATGCCGATCAGGCAGGGGCAGACCGCTATGCGGCCGGGCAGCAGATCAGTGTCGCGCTGTTGCTGCCAGCATCGCAGGGCACCTTGAGCGTGCCAACGTCCGCACTGCTGCCAGCGGGCAGCGGCCACGTGCTCTACGTTGCGGAACCGACATCGCAAGACAAGCAAGGCGACCTGCGCGTCCGCGCCGTTCCAGTGCAACTGCTGGGGCAAGACGAATCAGAGGCGTCAAGCGCCGTGCGTGCCGTCTCGCCAGACACTGCGCCGCTTGCGGCAGGCATGCAGGTCGTCGTGCGCGGTACGGCACTGCTCAAATCCATGATTCCATTGCAATGAGGGGCGACCACGCATGTTGTCCCGTCTGATTGAGTTTTCCCTGCGCCAACGCGCGCTGGTGCTGCTCGGCGTGCTGGCTTTGGCGGGCGCGGGCCTGGCGGCCTTCCTGCAATTGCCGATCGACGCCTATCCGGACATTTCTCCAACGCAGGTCAAGATGATTATCAAGGCCCCTGGCATGACGCCCGAGGAGGTGGAGTCACGCGTGATCACGCCGCTGGAGATGGAGTTGCTCGGCGTGCCGCGAGGCGTGATGCTGCGCTCCACCGCCAAGTACGCCATCGCGGACATCACGCTGGACTTCGCCGAAGGCAGCGACATCTACTGGGCGCGTCAGCAAGTGGCCGAACGCTATGCCGGCGTTTCGGGCAGCCTGCCCGAAGGCGTCAGCGGCGGGTTGGCGCCGATTTCGACACCGCTGTCGGACGTGTTCATGTTCACCATCGAAGGCGGTGGCCTCACGTTGAGCGAGCGCCGCGCCCTGCTGGACTGGACGCTGCGCCCGGCCCTGCGCACGCTGCCCGGTGTTGCTGATGTCAACGTGCTGGGTGGAGAAGCCAAGAGCTTTGCCGTGGTGCCGGATCGCGCACGGCTTTCCGCTGCGGGCCTCAGCTTCTCTGATGTCATCACGGCGATCGGCCGCAACAACCGCAATGACGGTGCGGGCCGCCTGGATGCAGGCGAAGACACGCTGATCGTGCGCGCTGAAGGCGCGATCCACACTTTGGACGATTTGTCCCGTCTGATCCTGCGCGCGGGGGCCAATGGCACGGCCCCAGTTCGCCTGGGCGACGTGGCCCAGGTGCGCATCGAAGGCGTGACGCGCTATGGCGCCGTCACCCGGGACGGCGCGGGCGAAGCGGTGGAAGGCATCGTGGTGGCGCTGCGCGGGGCCGATGCCTCGGCGCTGGTCAAAGCTATTCGAGCGCGGCTGGACGAGGTGACTCCCAGCTTGCCGCCCGGCGTCAAGGTGGTGCCGTTTTATGACCGCAGTACGTTGATCGAGCGCGCTGTGGGCACGGTGGAAAGCGCCTTGCTGGAAGCGACGGTACTGGTTGTCATCCTGCTGCTTCTGTTCCTCGGCGAGCTGCGCGCCGCGCTGGTGGTGGCGGTGATGCTGCCGCTGGCGGCGCTGGGTACCTTCTTGCTGATGCGCCTTGTCGGCATGAGCGCCAACTTGATGAGCTTAGGGGGCCTCGCAATCGCCATCGGCATGCTGGTGGACGCTGCCGTAGTGGTGGTGGAAAACGCCGTCAGTCGGCTCGACCCGCACGCACCCAGTGCGCACCAGCCGCGCCTGCACCGCATATTCGCGTCGGCGCGCGAGGTCGCCGTGCCCGTGGCCTCCGGCATCCTCATCATCTGTCTGACCTTCATGCCCCTGCTCACGCTGCAAGGGTTGGAAGGCAAACTGTTCGTGCCGGTGGCGCTGACCATCGTGTTCGCCCTGGGCGTCTCGCTGCTGCTGTCGCTCACGTTGGTGCCGGTGCTTGCCTCCCTGCTGCTCAAGGAACACGCGCACACCGAGCCGTGGGTGATGCGCTGGGCCACGCGCCTGTACCAACCGCTGCTGGAGGCTGCGCTTCACCACCCGCTACGCGCATCGGCGGTCGCCATCGCGGCCCTGGCATTGGGTGTGGTGGCCTACCTCGGCACGGGCAAGGCGTTCATGCCGACGATGGACGAGGGCGATATCCTGCTGCAACTGCAAAAACCGCCGTCCATTGGGCTGCAGCGCTCGCTAGAGATTGACCTGGCGGTGCAGAAGGCCATCGGTACGGCGGTGCCCGAGGTGCGGCACAGCATCGGGCGGGTGGGCTCCGACGAGCTGGGGCTCGACCCGATGGGCCTGAACGAAACCGACCTGTTCATGCAGCTCGCACCGCGCAAGGATTGGCATGCAGCTAACAAGGACGCGTTGAGTGCCGAGATACGCAAGGTGATGGATGCCTTCCCCGGCCTGGAATTCGGCTTTACCCAGCCCATCGAGATGCGCATCTCGGAAATGCTCACCGGCAGCCGGGGCGACGTGGCCGTCAAGCTGTTCGGCCCTGATCTGCAAACACTGGGCGATCTGGCGCAGCGCATGGCCGCTCGCATCGAGAAAGTGCCCGGTGCGCGCGACGTGCTCACCCAGGCCAGCGACAGCGTGGAATACCTGCAGGTGAAGGTGGATGCGCAGGCCGCAGGCCGCGCCGGGCTGGCCGTGACACAGGTTCAGGACGAGTTGCGCGCGCAGCTCGAAGGCGTGCCGGCCGGGCTGGTGATCGAGCCGGACAGGCGCACGCCCATCGTGGTGCGCGGGGATGCCCGGCTGCGCGGATCGGCCGAGCGGTTCAAGGACTTGCAACTCGCCCGTGGCGATCAGGGCGAAATCCCCCTGGCCTCGCTGGCGCGCATCGCCACCACCGATGGCCCCGTGCTGGTGCGGCGCGAGAACGGCTCGCGCTTCGCGCTGATCCAGTCCAGCGTGAGCGGGCGCGATCTGGTCGGCTTCGTGGATGAAGCGCGTGCCGCCGTGGCGCGCGACGTGCCGCTGCCGCCCGGCTACCGCGTCGAATGGGGCGGCCAGTTCGAGAACCAGCAGCGCGCGGCGGCCCGCCTTGGCATGGTGGTGCCGGTGGCCCTGGCGTTGATCTTCTTCGTGTTGTTCATGACCTTCGGCTCGGTGCGGCAGGCCGCGCTCATCCTCGGCAACGTGCCGTTTGCCATGGTCGGCGGCGTGGCGGCGCTGTGGCTGTCGGGGCAGTACCTGTCGGTGCCTGCTTCGGTCGGCTTCATCGCGCTGCTGGGCATCGCCGTGCTCAACGGATTGGTGCTGGTGACGCACTTCAACCACTTGCACGCGCTAGGCCTGCCCATGGAACAGGTGGTGCGCGAAGGTTCGTTGCGACGGCTGCGCCCAGTGCTGATGACGGCTTCCATCACCGCCTTTGGCCTGGTGCCCCTGCTGCTGGCCAGTGGCCCTGGCTCTGAGATCCAGCGCCCACTCGCCATCGTGGTGATTGGCGGACTGGTCAGCTCCACGGCGCTGACCCTGATCCTGCTGCCGGTGCTGTACCGGCGATTCGGCCAGGCCATCTCCTCACAACAAGGAGTCCGCGCATGAACGGATTGAAAGAAGCGCAACTGGTGCGCCTGAATCTGGTGTTTCCACCCACGCTCGAAGACGCCGTCACCGATGCCCTGATGGCCGACCCGGTGCTGCCAGGGTTCACCCTGTTGCACGCAGAAGGGCATACCGGCGACTTCGCGCGCGCGTCCATTCGCGAGAAGGTTCGCGGCCGTGTGGATCGGCGTGTCATCTGGGTGTTGATCGAACCCGAACGGCTGGAACAGGTTCTGGCGCATCTGCGCCAGCGCATCGCATCGAGCGACGTGCGCTGGTGGGTGGAGCCGGTGTTGGCAAGTGGAAGACTGGTATGACGAATAAAAACAAAGGATGCAGCCTGGTACTACCGACTGGTGCCGTCATGGTGGCCATCGCGGCTTTGACATTCCATCCCGCGCAAGCGCGTGCCGATGATCTCTCCTGGCTGCCTGCGCAGGCGCAAGTCGAAACGGCGATGAAAACCCAGCCGGTCGTGAATGCCGCAGCCGCTCGCTTGAACGCGGCGGCTGCCACGCAAAGCGCCCTTGAAGCCGGTAGTCACGAATTTGAACTCAGCAGCGGCCTACAACGCCGCAACGTGACCAACGAAGCGCGCCGCTACAACGAATGGGAAATCCAGCTCAGCCGTGCTGTTCGCCTGCCGAACAAGGCGCGTCTGGATCGGGACATCGGCAGCAGCACCCGCAGGGTGGCCGACATGCGCCTTGAAGATGCCGAGCACCAAATGGCAAGGCGACTGTTGGAAGTCTGGGCCGGATGGCTGCGCAGTTTCGTCGTAGCCGACGAGATGCAAGCGCAGGAAAAGTTGCTTATTCGTGAGCAGGAAGCAATGGCCCGGCGCGTGGCCCTGGGCGATGCCGCGCGGCGGGACAGCGACGTTCTGCAAGCCGAGCTTGCAATGCTTGCAGCCCAGGTCAGCGCTGCGCGCGACGCAGAACGGGCAGCGCGTCAAACGGTGGTGATCGAATTCCCCGGCATTGAGATTCCCGCCCGGCCATCCACGCTGCCAGATCCCGCTCCCTTACCAGGAGGCTCACAGGACTGGCTGGCGCGTATCGTGCGGCAGAGCGTCGAAATCGGCATTGCAGATGGAGAGGCGGCCCGTCTTGCCAAGGTGGCTGAGCGCGCCCACGCCAACCGCACGCCCGACCCCACAGTCGGGGTACGCATGATGTCTGAACGCGGCGGGGCGGAACGTGTCATTGGCGTTGTCCTGACGGTGCCATTTGGCACAGACTATCGCAGTGCAATGGCTGCCACGGAAAGCGCCAACGCGGCGGCCGCAGAGGCGGAGGCGCTCGGCGTGCGGCGCGCGGTGGAGCAAAGTGCGTGGGTCGCCGCGCAGGCTGTTGACAGCAAGCGCACGCAGTGGCAGTCATTCGCGCAGGCGCTGGCCGCGCAGACCACGGCCAGCAACCACACGCGGCGGGCTTGGGAACTGGGAGAGGCCGCCTTGGCCGAATACCTCTTGACGTTGCGCAACCTGCGCCAGACACGACTCGCCGAGGCACAGGCTCGCGTCGATGCGCTGCAAGCGTCAGCACTGGTGCGTATCGATGCGCATGCGCTGTGGCATTCGAAGGAGGCACATGTCGATGCCCCCCAATGAATTCCGACTACTGGGCAACGCCCCACCATCCAACGCACCATTCGCACCTCGATTCTTAATCACTCATCTAGCGCTACCAGCGGGTGCGGCGCTGATCATAAGCAGTCTATTGATGGATGGCGGTGGGGACTTCTGGGTCGCCGATCATCTCTATCGCTTGCAGGGCAGCCGATGGGCTTTGCGAGATGCCTGGCTAACCAACAATCTGCTGCATCGGGGAGGAAAGAATCTTTCCACCTTGCTGGCAATTGCGGTTGCAGCAACGTGCATCTGGGCTTGGAGAAAAAAACGTAGCAACAAATGCGCGGCATACCTACGCTGGCCGCTACTGTATCTTTTTTGTGCGTACTTGATAGGGGCACTGACGGTTTCGGCGCTGAAATCGTTCACTAACATGGATTGCCCTTGGAACTTGGTGCGCTATGGCGGAGCGCGAGTGTTTGTGGGCCTGTTTGAAACACGCCCGCTCGGTATGCCCCGCGGTGTGTGCTTTCCCGCAGGGCATGCAAGTGCCGGATATGCATGGGTCAGCCTATATTTCTTTACCTTGATGGTTCGTCCTGCCTGGCGTTGGATGGCCTTGGCCGCAAGTTTGATGATAGGTGCCATCTTTGGATGGACCCAGCAGGTGCGCGGAGCCCACTTCCTTTCCCATGACTTGTGGACGCTCCTGATTTGTTGGGTCGTTGCCTTGGGTCTTTTCATGGTCTGGCAACGCTGGTTTGTTGATGGCTCAGGCGATGTCCATTCATCGGGGTTCCAAGCATGAGAACTTTCAAACAGGCTCTCGGTATGGTGCCGCGATTCAGAACTGCAAACCTCAAGAACCTAAGCCATTGGCGACCACAATGCAGCGTCGAGTGGCTGATCTTGATGACCAGTATTTTCTTTGCACTGGCCTGCAATGGTCTATTTTGGAGTAGCGCCTTAGGCATCCAGTCCAGCTTACGCATGGGCACATCCGTACTGCTGTTTTTGGTGGGAATTCATAGTCTGCTGTTGAGTTTGATTGTGTGGCGCTGGAATGCCAAGGTTTTACTTGCGGTGCTGTTTGTTGCCTCTGCCCTCGCGACACACTACATGCGCAGCTTTCATATCTACCTCGATTCGAGCATGTTGCGCAATGTTCTAGCCACAGACTTCAAGGAAAGTCGCGAGCTACTGACGCCTGCATTGATTGCTCCACTAAGCCTGCTGGCAGTAGTGCCGATTATTTTGCTTTGGCGAATCCGATTGATCGGGCGTACTTGGCTGAAAGCAACCGTGTGGCGTATGGGATTGATGCTGTTTTCGGCACTGATGATTTCAGGTGGTGCCATGCTGTCATTTCAGGACATGTCCGCACTGATGAGAAATCATCGCGAAGTTCGATACTTGATTACACCGGGAAACTATTTGGTGGGCTTGCCAAAGGCACTGAAAGGTTCCTCTATCACGCAATCCGCTGAAAAAAAAACCATTGGAGCTGATGCCGTCGCAACAGTCAGGCCCGAAGGCAGTCGGCCACGTTTATTAGTCTTCGTCGTAGGTGAGACGGCTCGCGCCCAAAACTGGGGATTGAACGGCTATGCACGCGACACAACGCCTCAATTGACTCAGATGGGTGTGATCAATTTCTCCGACATGCACTCCTGTGGAACTAACACCGAGGTTTCTGTGCCTTGCATGTTCTCGTCCTTTGGTCGCCGAAACTACGATGAGGACAAGATTCGCTCACACCAATCCTTACTGCATGTTCTGGAGCGCGCCGGTATTACCACCTTGTGGAGGGATAACCAGTCAGGCTGCAAAGGGGTGTGCGATGGTCTCGAATATCAACACCTAGGGAGTGCACAAAGTCCCTCTTTATGCGTTGATGGTCGGTGTTTCGATGAGATTTTGCTTGAAGACTTACCAGCTCAGGCTCGAAAAATTCCCGGTGATCGTGTGATTTTTTTGCACCAGCTTGGAAATCATGGCCCGAGCTACTTTCAACGATACCCAGCAGCGTATCGCAAATTCATCCCAACATGCGACACACCGGAAATGGGGAAATGCACCCGCGAACAGATCGTGAATAGCTACGACAACGCTATTCTCTACACAGATCATTTCCTAACCCAAGTCATCAAAAAATTGCAGGGGCTTTCCGACTACGACACAGCTATGATATTCGTCTCGGATCACGGCGAATCCCTGGGCGAGAAGGGACTTTTTCTGCACGGTATGCCTTATTCGATTGCTCCACAAGAGCAGACTCGTGTTCCTTTGGTTATGTGGTTCTCTTCAACGTTTACGCAAAGTCGCGGGCTGAATATTGGCTGTTTGAGTGCGCGAGCCCGCTCTTATGCGAATCACGACGCATTGTTTCCGTCTGTCTTGGGGCTAATGCAGGTTAAAACAATTGAGTACGACAAGAATTTCGATTTTTTCTTTGGCTGTGATGATAAGAATATGTAAGAGTTATTCTCATGAAAGATGAAAAACACACGGTCACAACTGCGCCCTTGTCCGCATTCGAAAATAAACAAAAATCTCGCCGAGGAATATTGAGAGTTTGGCATGCCTCCCATTACTCAATTCAGGGATTGCGCGCTGGATGGAATGAGCCGGCCTTTAGACTTGAGTCAGTACTTTCCTTTGTGTTGGTCCCATTGGCCTTCTGGTTGGGGCGGGGCTGGGTGGAGGTCGCTCTTCTCTCAGGAAGTATCCTTATTTTGATGATTGTGGAGCTGCTCAATACTGCTGTGGAATCGGCGATTGATCGTATTGGCCCTCAATGGCATGAGCTATCAAAGCGTGCAAAGGACATGGGAAGCGCTGCCGTGCTGTTAGCCACTTTGTTGACCGGGGGGGTTTGGCTGTCAGCACTCTGGCAAAGGCTAATTAATTAGCCGCGCAAATGAAATTAGACGAATTAAAGTGGAGTGAGCACAATGGAGCTTCGACATCTTCGCTGTTTTCTCATCGTTGCGGAGGAGCTTCATTTCGCTCGCGCCGCTGAACGGCTACATATCGACCAATCTCCACTTTCACGCACTATCAAAGAATTGGAAGAGGAGCTTGGTGTTCGTTTATTCATTCGTACTACCCGAAACACTCAACTAACCCGTGCCGGGCGACAGCTTCTGGAGCATGTCCCGCGCATTTTTACCGCGTTGGATCAGGCCCGTGATGGCGTCAAGTCGGCCGCCAACGGATTTTTCGGCCAGTTACGCATTGCCGTGTCTGATGGGGTAACACCCGCACGGTTGTCAACTTTGCTGGCGCGATGCCGTGAAGAGGACCCCGAAGTTGAGATACGTCTGTTTGAGGTGCCGCTCGGGCAGCAGATCAAGGGTTTGCATGAAGATCTGTATGACGCAGGTTTTTCGATGGCAGAGGATGGAGGCGACGGTATCTTGGTCACACCTGCTTGGGAGGATGAACTGATGGTAGCGGTGCCTGCTCGCCATTCGCTACTTGCCCATAAGCGTGTCCCGCCGGAAGAGGTACTACGTCACCCGTTGGTGCTCGGCGACCCCGCGGTGTGCGAAGGCCATGCTCGCCAAGTCGATCGTTTCCTCCGCAAACTCAATCAGGAGCCATTGATAGTCCAGCGCGTAGCGACCTTTGACGTGATGATGGCTTTGGTATCTGCCGGTCTGGCTTTGGGCCTGGCAGGCACGGCGCATATAGCATCCTGCCGAGAGTTAGGCATCGTAGGTCGTCCGTTGGCGGGCAAGCCGCCAATGCTGAGTACCTATCTGCTGTGCCGTGATGCGGAGCCTTCTCAGATGCTGGCCCGGTTCATCGAACGAGTGACCTTCATTGATTCAGCGGATCACCTGAACACCGGCGAAGGATCTCCTCCTACCCGATGAAAGGACTGGAACCATGAACAAAGTGCTGCCGCTGATGATGATGACCGCCACGCTGACCGCATGTGGCCAATCCCAACCTTCGGAAACCGTGGACTACCTTGTGGCCCATCCCGACCGCATCAAGGAACTCCAGCGCCAATGCAAGGAGGATCGCGCAAAGGTCAGTGATGAACTCTGCGTGCGCGCGGCCGAAGCCGCCAACCGACGCTTCTTCGGTGATCGGCCGGAGCAAAAGACGAAGTAACGTCCGCTGCTGTCGTATCGCTGCGACGAAGCTCTCACTATTACCTCCATACGCCACAACGCGCCCGCGTTCGCGGCGTTTTTATTGTCTTCGCCCCTGCAAGAAATCTGGCCTTTTCAGCCTGAATTACCGCCATAACGGCCTTTGACCGGCCTGCGCACGCGCCTTGATCCTCCGTGCTGCGGCACCTCCGTGTGCCGTGATTGGAGGCAAGGTCATGCAAGGGACGAACGTGCTGTTCGGTCAGATTGCCGTTGTATTCGGCATCGTGATCGCCGGCGTGTGGGCAGCCACACAATGGACGGCAGCAGCCCTTGGCTATCAAGTACGCCTTGGCTCGCCCTGGTTCGATTTCCTGGGCACGCCGGTCTACCACCCGTGGCGGCTGTTCGAGTGGTGGTTCTTCTTCGACGCCTACGCGCCCCGTGTTTTTGACATCGGTGGTGCGATTGCCGGTGGCAGCGGCCTTGTCGCCGTGCTGGTCGCCATCGGCATGTCGATCTGGCGTTCGCGCCAATCACGCCTCGTCACCACCTACGGCTCGGCACGCTGGGCGAACGCGGATGACATTCGCAAGGCTGGGTTATCGAGCCCGGCGGGCGTCTTCCTTGGCCAACACCACGGCCAGTACTTGCGGCACGAAGGCCCGGAACACGTCCTGACCTTCGCGCCGACGCGCTCCGGCAAGGGCGTCGGCCTGGTGGTGCCGACGCTGTTGAGCTGGCCGGCGTCCGCCGTCGTCCACGACATCAAGGGCGAAAACTGGCAGATCACTGCCGGCTGGCGCTCGCGCTTCTCGCACTGCCTGCTGTTCAACCCGACGGATGCGAAGTCGGCGGCCTACAACCCGCTACTGGAAGTTCGACGCGGCGCGCACGAGGTGCGCGACGTACAGAACATCGCGGACATCCTGGTCGATCCCGAAGGCGCGCTCGAACGCCGCAACCATTGGGAGAAGACTTCGCACGCGCTGCTGGTCGGCGCCATCCTGCATGTGCTGTACGCAGGCGAAGACAAGACGCTGCGCGGCGTAGCGAACTTCCTCAGTGATCCGGCTTGCCCGTTCGAGGTGACGCTGCACCGGATGATGACCACGCGGCATCTGGTGAGTGTGGAAGGTGGTGGCCCGCATCCGGTCGTCGCCTCGGCTGCGCGTGAAGTCCTGAACAAATCCGACAACGAACGCTCGGGCGTGCTGTCCACGGCCATGTCGTTCCTTGGCCTGTACCGCGACCCGACGGTAGCCGAAGTCACGTCGCGCTGCGATTGGCGCATCGCCGACCTGATCGCCGCCGAACATCCGGTGTCGTTGTACCTGGTGGTGCCGCCCTCGGATATTTCGCGCACCAAGCCGCTGATCCGTCTGATCCTCAACCAGATCGGGCGGCGCCTCACCGAATCGCTGGACGGCTCCGACGGCATCGAGCGCCGTCACAAGCTACTGCTGATGCTCGATGAGTTCCCGGCCCTGGGGCGCCTGGATTTCTTCGAGACGGCCTTGGCCTTCATGGCGGGCTACGGCATCCGCAGTTTCCTCATCGCGCAAAGCCTGAACCAGATCGACAAGGCGTATGGGCAGAACCACTCGATTCTGGACAACTGCCATGTCCGGGTGACGTTCGCCACGAACGACGAGCGCACGGCCAAGCGCATCTCCGAAACCCTCGGCACCGCCACCGAGCTGCGCGCGCAGCGCAACTACGCCGGCCACCGGCTCGCGCCGTGGCTGGGGCACCTCATGGTGTCGCGCCAGGAGACGGCCCGCCCGCTGCTCACGCCGGGCGAGGTGATGCAGCTACCGACCGACGAGGCCGTGGTGATGGTATCCAGCGTGGCACCGATCAAGGCCAAGAAGTTGCGCTATTACGCGGACACCAATTTCAAGCGCCGCGTGCTGAAGCCGCCTGTGCTGGCTGCCGGGCGCTATGCCGATGTTCCTCCGGCACGCGCTGACGATTGGAGTGGCCTGGCGATTCCCGCTGTTCCAGCCGCCCCGGCTACCGAAGCCGTCGAGGGCATCGGCAGCGCCGACGACGGCGGCCCACGCCGCCAGCCCGAGCTTTCCGAAACCGTCGCCTACGACCCCGAGTTGGCCACCAGCACTGCCGACCTCGGCCTGCTCGATGACGACGACCTGCCGCTTCCCCTTCCTCGCCAGCTTGATCCGGCCATGCAGCGCACGGCCCGGCTGGCATCCCTCGACCCCAACGACGGAATCGAGCTATGAGCCACTACCGCCTGAATCTCTTTATCCAGCCCGAGCACGCCCAGCGGCTCGATGAACTGGCCGCCAAGAAAGGCGTGTCCAAGTCATCCATCGTCGCAGCGGCGCTCGCATCGTGGCTGTCGCCCGATGCGGCCGACCAGCGCGAGGCGGCCATCGCCAAGCGGCTGGATCGCCTGTCGCGCCAGGCCGAACGCATCGAGCGCGACCAGAACATCGCCATCGAAACGCTGGCGCTATTCATCCGCTATTACCTCACGGTCAGCACGCCGATTCCCGAGGCGCACCAAGACGCGGCCCGCGCCCAGGGCAAGGCGCGCTTCGAGCAGTTCACCGAGCAGCTTGGCCGCCACCTGCTGCGCGGACGCAGCCTGGTGCGTGACGTGGTGGAGGAGTTGCATCCCGACATCACGACCATGGCGGATGCGGCGGTACGGGCCGAAACGCAGGAGCGTGTGTCATGAGCGCCGTTCCCCAATCCATGACCACCGCCGCGCTCGACCGGCGCATCCAGATGCTGCGCACGGCGATGGGGCCGTTGATCGCCGCTGCGCTCGAAGACCCGGACGTGGTGGAAATCATGCTCAACCCGGATCGCACCCTCTGGGTGGATCGCCTGTCCTCGGGGCGCGCGCCGATGGGCGTGGAGATGCCCGAGGCAGATGGCGAGCGAATCATCCGCCTGGTCGCGGCCCACGTCGGTGCAGAAGTCCATCGCGGCCAGCCGCTGCTATCGGCCGAGCTGCCCGAAACCGGCGAACGCTTCGAGGGCATCTTGCCGCCCGCCGCGCCGGGGCCGGCCTTCGCGCTGCGCAAGCGGGCCATCGGCGTGATCCCGCTGGAGCGGTACGTCGTGGACGGAATGATGACCACCGCCCAGGCGGGCTTTCTGGTGCGCGCTGTGCGCGAGCGCCAGAACGTCCTGATCGCCGGGGCCACCAGTAGCGGCAAGACCACGCTCGCCAATGCCTTGCTCGCCGAAATCGCCGCCACCGGCGACCGCGTGCTGGTGCTCGAAGACACGGTGGAACTGCAATGCGCGGCCCGCGACCACGTACCGCTGCGCACGCGCGCTGGCGTGGTGTCGATGACCGAGCTGGTGCGCTCGTCCATGCGCCTGCGGCCGGATCGCGTCGTGGTCGGCGAGGTGCGCGGCGCCGAGGCGCTGGATCTCATCAAGGTGTGGGGCACCGGCCACCCCGGCGGCATCGCCACGATCCACGCCGGCTCCGCGCTCGGTGCACTGCTGCGCCTGGAGCAACTGATTCTCGAAGTGGCGGTGAACCCGCCGCGTGCGCTGATCGCCGAGGCGGTCAACGTGGTGATCCACATCGCCGGACGCGGACGCAAGCGCCGCATCGAGAGCATCGCCCGCGTCGTCGGCTTTGACGGCGTGGGCTACCAACTGGCGGACGCGCTGGAAGCGCCGTTTCCCGAGCTGCCGCCACTTCCCGATGCCGCACCCGCTGCGGCGATTTCCCCGTCCCCTGACCAACCTGGAGAACTGCCATGACGCAGATGATCGTTCCTGCTTTCCGTTTTTCTGCAAATCCGGCTTTGCGCCTGCCCACGCTGTCGCGGCTGCACAGCCTGGGCCGCCCTGCAGCGCAAGGGCTGCTGCTGTTCCTGGCCGGCACGGCGCAGGCCGCCGGCTCCTCGATGCCGTGGGAAGGCCCGTTGCAGTCGATCTTGGAGTCGATCCAAGGGCCGGTAGCGCGCATCGTGGCCGTCATCATCATCATCGCCACGGGCCTCGCGCTGGCCTTCGGCGACACATCGGGCGGCTTTCGCAAGCTGATCCAGATCGTGTTCGGCCTGAGCATCGCCTTCGCCGCATCCTCGTTCTTCCTGTCGTTCTTCAGCTTCTCCGGCGGAGCTGTCGTATGAGCGGGCCTGACACCTTCGCGGCCGGGTTCGAGGTGCCGCTGCATCGCTCGCTGACCGAGCCGATCTTGATGGGCGGCGCGCCGCGCACCGTGGCGATCGCCAACGGCACGCTGGCCGCCGCTGTTGGGCTGGGCCTGCAACTGTGGATTCCCGGCGTCGTGCTCTGGATCGTCGGCCATGCGCTGGCGGTCTGGGGTGCGCGCCTTGACCCGCAGTTCATGGCCGTGTTCGCTCGGCATATCAAGCACCGCCCATTGTTGGACGTGTGAGGGGACGCCGCCATGCTGAACCTCGCCGAATACCGCCAGCGGCCCGCGCTGCTGGCCGACTGGCTGCCCTGGGCCGGGCTGGTCGCGCCGGGTGTCGTCTTGAACAAGGATGGCAGTTTCCAGCGCACGGCCCGATTCCGCGGGCCTGACCTCGACAGCGCCACACAAGGCGAACTGATCGCCACTAGCGCACGGCTGAACAACGCGCTGCGCCGGATGGGCTCGGGCTGGGCGCTGTTCATCGAAGCCGAGCGCCGCGCTGCCGCCGGCTATCCGCACTCGGAGTTTCCCGAGCCGCTGTCGTGGCTGGTGGACGAGGAACGCCGGGCAGCGTTCGAGGAATCGGGCAACCATTTCGAGAGCGGCTATCACCTGACGCTGGTGTACCTGCCGTCCGAGGAATCCCACGCCCGCGCGGCGGGCATGTTGTACGAGAACCGTCCCACCGAAGGCGTGGACTGGCGCGAGCGCCTGACCGCCTTCGTGGCGGAAACGGAACGGGTCTTTGACCTGCTCGACGGCGTGATGCCGGAAATCGCTTGGCTGGACGACAGCCAGACGCTGACCTACCTGCACGCGGCTATCTCGACGCGGCGCTACCGTGTGGGCGTACCTGAAGTGCCGTTTCACCTCGATGCGCTGCTGGCCGATGCCCCGCTGGTCGGCGGCCTCGCGCCGATGCTGGGCGACCAGCACCTGCGTATTGCGACAGTGCGGGGCTTCCCGACCTCGACCTGGCCGGGGATTCTGGACGACCTCAACCGCCTGGGATTTGCGTACCGCTGGAGTACGCGCTTTCTGTGCCTCGACAAATCCGAGGCGGAAAAAGAACTCGCCCGCCTGCGCCGCCAGTGGTTCGCCAAGCGCAAGAACGTCATCGCACTGCTGCGCGAAACGATCTTTCAGCAGGAGTCGCCGCTGGTGGATACCGACGCCAGCAACAAGGCCGCCGACGCGGACGTCGCCTTGCAGGAGCTGGGCAGCGATCAAGTGGCCTTCGGCTACCTGACGGCGGCCGTCACCGTCATGGACGAGGACGCCGGCGCAGCCGACGAGAAGCTGCGCATGGTGCAGCGCGTCATCCAGGGACGCGGCTTCGTCACCATCCCCGAAACGCTCAACGCCGTGGATGCGTGGCTGTCGTCCATTCCGGGTAACGCCTATGCCAACGTGCGCCAGCCCATTGTCTCGACGCTGAACTTGGCGCACTTGATGCCCTTGTCTGCGGTATGGGCGGGGCCGGAGAAGAACAACCACCTCGACGGCCCGCCGCTGATCGTCACGCGTACCGATGGCGCGACGCCGTTCCGGCTGGTGACGCACATCGGCGACGTGGGCCACACGCTGGTAGCGGGGCCGACCGGCATGGGCAAGTCGGTCTTGCTCGCCACGCTGGCGATGCAGTTCCGCCGCTATCGCGGCTCGTGCATCTTCGCCTTCGACATGGGGCGTTCGATGCGCGCCACGATCCTCGGGCTGGGAGGCGAGCACTACGACCTGGGCACGGATGGCGAAATCGCCTTCCAGCCACTTGCTCGCATCGACCGCGAGGGCTACCGCACCTGGGCCGCGGAATGGATCGAAGGACGCTTGCTGCACGAGGGCGTGGCGGTCGGCCCGGACGAGAAGGCGGCCATCTGGTCGGCGCTGCAAAGCCTTGCCGGTGCGCCGGTGGAGCAGCGCACAATGACCGGGCTGTCCGTGCTGTTGCAGAGCAATGCGCTGCGCCAGGCGCTCGCGCCGTATGTGCTCGGCGGTGCGCACGGCAAGCTGCTGGACGCCGATCACAACCGGCTGGGCATGGCCGACGTGCAGTGCTTCGAGATGGAGGAGCTGATGCACAGCAAGGCCGCCGTCATGGCCGTGCTGCACTACCTCTTTGCGCGCTTCGACGAACGCTTTGACGGTGCACCCACGCTGCTGATCCTTGATGAGGCATGGCTGTTTCTCGATGACCCGGTGTTTGCCGCACGCATCCGGCAGTGGCTCAAGACGCTGCGCAAGAAAAACGTCAGCGTCATCTTCGCCACGCAGAGTCTGGCCGACATCAAGGATTCGAGCATCGCGCCAGCAATCATCGAGAGCTGCGCCAGCCGCATCTTCCTGCCGAACCCACAGGCGACCGAGCCGCAGATTCGCACGATCTACGAGGGTTTCGGACTGAATTCGCGCCAGATCGAGATCGTCGCCACCGCGCAGCCCAAACGCGACTACTACTACCAATCCCGCCTCGGCAACCGCCTGTTCGACCTTGACCTGGGGCCGGCGACGCTGGCCTTCGCGGGCGCTTCCACGCCGCAAGACCAGCGCGACATGGACGCGGTGCTCGCCGCAGCCGATGCCAGCTCCGCAGCGTCTTCCCCGTTCGCAGCCGCCTGGCTGCGCCATCGCGGCCTCGATTGGGCGGCCGACCTGCTGCCCTCATTCCCCGGCCTCGCGCCGGGCTCCGTCCGTACCGCCAACCACTCACAGGAGAACCAGCCATGAAACTGCATACCCCCAAGCTCGCCGCATTGACCGCAGCCTGCGTGCTCGCCTTCGGCATCGTGCAGCCCGCGCACGCGCTGTTCGGCGTCGGCGACATCGTGCTCGACCCGACCAATCTGGTGCAGAACACGCTCACCGCCGTTCGCACCTTGGAGCAGATCAACAACCAGATCCGCCAGCTCCAGAACGAAGCGCAGATGCTCATCAACCAGGCCCGCAACCTGGCAAGCCTGCCGTCCAGCGTGGTGGGCCAGTTGCGCGCGAACCTGGCGACCACCCAGCGGCTTATCGCGCAGGCCAAGGGCCTGGCCTACGACGTGACGAGCATCGACCGCGAGTTTGCGCGCCTGTATCCCGAGAAGTACGCCGCCACGGTGAGCGGCAATCAGATGTACCTCGATGCACAGGAGCGTTGGAAAAACACGCTCAACGGCTTGCAGACCACCATGCAGATGCAGGCACAGGCATCGCAGAACCTGAGCGACGACGAAAGCTTGCTGGCCGACCTCGTGGGCAAGAGCCAGTCGGCAGAAGGCGCGTTGCAGGCGATGCAGGCCATGAACCAGTTGCTCGCCCTGCAAGCCAAGCAGTCGATCCAGACGCAGCGGCTCCAGATCACACAAGACCGGGCCGCTTCGCTGGAGCTGGCGCGGCAGGCCGCGGCCACGGAGCGCGGGCGCGAGGTGACGCGCCGCTTCCTGGGTGAAGGCACGCCGTACACGCCGCAGCCCGTCAATTTCTACAACCGCTGAGGGGGACGGCCATGAAGAACGCGCCCGTCCTGTTCGCTCTCGCGTCCCTGCTGGCCAGCTGCGACCGGCCGCCTTCGGTGGATGCGCTGGCCGCCGACCCGTCCCGGCTGCACGCGCTGCGCACGCAATGCTGCGCGGGCGAGCACGGCGGCGCGTTCTGCGCGCAGGTGGCCCAAGCCGACCTGCGCCGCTTTCTCTCCGGCAAGGCCGGCCCCGGTGAGTACCAGACGCTCGCTGACCTGCCGCCGATTCCGCCCAGCTTCGATGAACCCGCCAATGACAACGGGCCTGGGCAGGAGAACTCGCCATGAATGACGTGACCATCATCGACCGCTTCCTCGATACGTTCTCGCGCTACATCGACTCGGGCTTTGGCCTGCTGCATGGCGAGGTGGCGTTTCTGACTGCCACGCTGATCGTCATCGACATGACGATCGCCGGCCTGCTCTGGGCGATGGGCCATGCCACCGGCCAGGGCGAGGACGTGATCGCCAAGCTGATCCGCAAGGTGCTCTACGTCGGCGCCTTCGCCTACATCATCGGCAACTTCAACTGGCTGGCCGGCATCGTGTTCCGTTCGTTCGCGAGCCTGGGCCTGACGGCAAGCGGCTCGACCTTGAGCATGGAGAATTTCCTGCAACCGGGCAGGCTGGCCAAGGTCGGCATCGACGCCGGGGCGCCGATCCTCAAACAGATCGGCGACATGGCGGGATTCCCCGAGGTGTTCGTGAACATCACGCCCATCGTCGTGATGTTCCTCGCGTGGCTGATCGTCCTGCTGTGCTTCTTCGTGCTGGCGATCCAGCTTTTCATCACGCTGATCGAGTTCAAGCTGACGACGCTGGCGGGCTTCGTTCTGGTGCCGTTCGCGCTCTGGAACAAGACCGCGTTCCTCGCTGAAAAGGTCTTGGGCAACGTGGTGTCGTCGGGCATCAAGGTGTTGGTGCTGGCCATCATCGTGGGCATCGGCTCGGGCCTGTTCGCCGAGTTCCAGGTGCAGCCAGCCGAGCCGTCCATCGACCATTCGGTCGTCGTCATGCTGGCCTCGCTGACCCTGCTGGCGCTGGGCATCTTCGGGCCGGGTATTGCGACCGGGTTGGTTTCAGGTGGCCCGCAGCTTGGCGCGGGCGCGATGGCCGGTGCCGCGCTGGGCGCGGCCGGCGCTGCGGTTGCCGTGGGCGCAGCGGCCACGGGCGTCGGTGGCGCCGTCGCAGCCGGCGCACGCATGGCCCCGGCTGCGGCCAAGCTGGCCGGCAGCGGTGCTCGCGCGATGGCATCGACCGCCGGCAGTGCCAAGTCGGCATATCAGGCCGGCTCGGCTTCGGCGGGCGGCGGCCTCAAGGGCGCCGCCGCCGGCGTGGGCAATGTCGCCAAGACCGGCGCGCAAGCCGCCGGGCAGAAGGTTGCCGATGGCGCACGCTCGATGAAGGAGCGTGTCGCTGCCGCCTTCCGGCCCGATGACGCCGCCGCGTCTGGCGGCCCGCAGGGCGCAGCCGATTCCGCAGCGCCTGCCGCTGCCGAACAGCCCGCCTGGGCCAAACGCCTGCACCGCAGGCAGCAACTCACCCACGCCGCGACCACCGCCGCCCACACGCTGCGCGGTGGCGATGGCGGCAGCTCCAGCCAAGGCCCGAGCCTGCGCGATTCCGATTCATAAGGAGACGAACCATGCGATTCAAAAGACCCCAAGTGCGCTACGCCGACACGCCGCAGCCAGCCACGCCGTACCAAGCCGCCGGCCAGGTGTGGGACGAGCGCATCGGCTCGCCGCGCGTGCAGGCGAAGAACTGGCGCTTGATGGCCTTCGGCTGCCTCGCGCTCGCGCTGCTGATGGCCGGTGGCCTGGTCTGGCGCTCGGCGCAGTCCATCGTCACGCCCTATGTGATCGAGGTCGATCAGGCTGGGCAGGTGCGTACCGTGGGCGAAGCCGCCACGCCGTACCGGCCCAGCGATGCCCAGGTGGCCTACCACCTGGGCCGCGTCATCGGCCTGGTGCGTTCGCTGTCCATCGACCCCATCGTGGTGCGGCAGAACTGGCTCGATGCCTACAACTACACCACCGACAAGGGCGCCGTGGTGCTCAACGACTACGCCCGCATGAACGACCCGTTCGCGCGCATCGGCAAGGAGTCGGTGACGGTGCAGATCACTTCCGTGACCCGCGCCAGCGACACGTCGTTCAACGTGCGCTGGACGGAGACGCGCTACGTCAACGGCGCACTGGATCGCACCGAACGCTGGAACGCGGTGATTTCCATCGTGCAGCAGACCCCGCGCACCGAGCAGCGGCTGCGCAAGAACCCCTTGGGCATCTACGTCAACGGCCTGTCGTGGAGCCGCGAACTCGATTCATCCGAAGGAGCCAAGCCATGAATCCGTATTTCCGTAAATCCGTTTTGCCGCTGATCCTGCTGGCAACAAGCGTCTTGTTTGCAGGCTGCGCCACGCAAGGCACGCCGCCGCCGGTCATCTCGCTGGATGAGCCCGTGCAGGCCCAGCCGCTGCCCGAGGCACCGAAGCCGGTGGAGGTCGTGACCGTGCCCGAGGTGTTGCCGATGCCGGCGCAGATGAAGCCTGTAGCGGACGCCAAGCCTGCGGCGGAGCCCGCCGACGAAACCGTGCGCGTAGCCCGCGCCAATGCCGAGGCGCGCATTGCGCCCACGCGCGAGGGCTACGTCAATGCCATTCAGGTCTGGCCCTTCACTGATGGCGCACTGTACCAGGTCTATGCGGCCGTGGGCCGCGTGACTGTGATCGCGCTCCAGCCGGGCGAAGAACTGGTGACGGTCGCCGCTGGCGATACCGTGCGCTGGATCGTGGGTGACACATCGAGCGGCAGCGGCGATGCGCTGCGCGTCAATGTGATGGTGAAGCCCATCCGTTCGGGCCTGAAGACCAATCTCGTCATCACGACCAGCCGCCGGACGTACCTGCTGGAGCTGACCTCGACCGAGAAGACGTGGATGGCCTCGGTGTCCTGGGAGTACCCCAAGGACAAGATGCTGGCCCTGCAGCGCCAGGCGCAGGCAGCGAGCGCCGCTGCGCCGGTCGATACCGGCTTGTCGCTGGAGAAGATCCGTTTCCGCTACGCGGTCAGCGGCAGCAATCCGCCGTGGAAGCCGCTGCGCGCTTTTGATGACGGGGAGAAGGTCTACATCCAGTTCCCGCCGGGCATTGCCCAGGGCGAGCTGCCGCCGCTGTTCGTGATCGGCGCGCAGGGTGACGGGCAGTTGGTGAACTACCGATTCCGCTCCCCGTACTACATCGTGGATCGGCTGTTCGGCGCGGCCGAACTGCGCCTGGGCGGGGACAAGGGCGACGTGGTGCGGATCGAACGCACGGATGGCACGCGGAGGAACTGACCATGAGCCAGGACGACATTTCTGACCATGCCGCGCCGCAGGCCGGCAAGGTGGCGCCCGAGGCAATGGCGCTGCGCGCGCAGCCGCGCCCGGTCACGCGCCTGAACCGGCGCACGTTGGCCATCCTCACCGGCGGCCTGTCGGTCGCCGTGCTCGGCGCCACGATCTGGTCGTTGCAGCCGCATCGGCGCAATGCGGGCGAGCAGACCGAGCTGTACAACGTGGATCGCGTGTCCAAGTCCGAAGGGTTGGACGGCCTGCCTTCGGACTATTCCAAGCTGCCGCCGAAGGTGCCGGAGCTGGGGCCGCCGTTGCCGGGCGACCTTGGCCCGGCCATCGTGAAGTCTCAGCAGCCCGTGACACCGACCTATGCGCCGCCGGGCCACGACCCGGAGGATGCGCGGCGCAAGGAGGCCGACGCTGCGGCGGCCTCGACGGTGTTCTTCCGCGCGGGCCAGCAGGGCAAGGCCGCAGCGCCTGCCGCTACGGCTGTGCCGGGCGGCGCCTTGGCGGGCTTCGACCCGCTCGCCGCTGGGCCAGCCTCGACGGCGGCCCAGCCATCCGACCCGACTGCCGTGCAAAACCGGCAAGACCAGAAAGAGGCTTTCCTGAAAGGCGGTTCTACGGAAACTCGCAATTCCGGCAATCTGCAAATGCCGGCCTCGCCCTACCAGGTGATGGCCGGAACGGTGATCGCGGGCGCGCTGGTGACGGGCATCAAGTCCGACCTGCCGGGCGACGTGATCGGCACGGTGACGGAGCCGGTCTACGACTCGGCCGCGGGAAAGTTCCTGCTGATCCCGCAGGGCTCGCGCATCCTGGGCAAGTACAACAGCCAGGTGAGCTATGGGCAGAGCCGCGTGCAGGTGGTGTGGAACCGCATCATCCTGCCCGACACGTCTTCGCTGAAGCTCGACAATCTGGCAGGCACCGACCCGGCCGGCTACGCCGGCCTGGAGGATGGGGTCGATTGGCATTGGGATCGCGTCTTTGCCGGCGCGGCGCTGACCACGCTGCTGGGCGTAGGCGCCGAGTTGGCCGCACCACAGAACCGGCAGAACGGCAACCGCGTCATCATCGCCGGACAGGGCAGCTTGCAGGACAGCGTGAACCAAGTCGGTCAGGAGATGACCCGGCGCAACATCAACATCCAGCCGACGCTGACCGAACGGCCGGGCCTGCCGGTTCGCATCATCGTCAACCGCGATTTGGTGCTGCGGCCGTACCAGCCGCTTTTCTTCAACAGGGGGGCAATGCGATGAGCACGACCAAGAAGCTGCGGCTGGGGCCGCTGCCCAATACCGAGAGTGTCAAGCTGACCTTTGCTTGTCCGGCCAGCTTGAAGGCCGACCTCGACCGCTACGCCGCGCTGCACGCGCAGGCGTATGGCGAGGTTGTAGATGTCGAGAAGTTGATCCCGCACATGCTGGAGGCATTCATGGCGGGGGATCGTGGATTCAGGAAAGGAACGAGCGCCAAGGTCGTCCCTCAGAAACAGACCTGACGACCTTGTCGTTCCGGGGGGCAGTTGGGCTACTATGGAGAAAGGCAAGTCGGCCTGCTGTTGGGAAACGTACCCGATGCAACGCGCCCCGGCTTTCTCCCTCGTCGCTCTTATGTGGCACCTAGCCCACAACGCAGCAGTCAATCCAAACTGCCCGAAACAGAGCTAACCTAACGTCCCATATAGAGTTTCAAGCCCTGGGCAATTTTCACTCAGGGCTTGACACGAGAAATTTTTTGTGCCGCCGCCCATTGCGGGTAGGCTCGCCCGCATGCCCACGCGCCGCCCCGTTCTCGCTGCCGCCACCGCTGCCCTGCTGCTGACCGCCTGCGGCGCGCCCGCACCCACGCACCGCGGCGAGGTCCAGGGCGACGGCGCCAGCGTGCAGGAATGGGGCCAGTCCGACATGAACCGCGTGGCCACCGTGGCCATGCGCGAGAACCTGCTGGCCCTGCACCGCCTGGCCGACAAGCTCTACCGCCGCAACCCCGCCGAGTGGCGCCGGGGCGGCGCCGCCAGCCGCGAGCAGGCCGTGGCGCGGCTGCGCAGCGCCACCCTCCAGCGCAGCGGCTGGCCAGCGCTGGGGCAGCGCCGCGACATCGACGCGCTGGCGCTGGCCCTGTCGCCGGGCTACGAGGGCGACCGCGTGGCCGGCTTCCTCTACGCCGTGGCCGACATGCTCATCACCGCCCACGGCGGCAAGACCGAGTTCTATCTGCTCGACGGCCAGGACGCGCAGCACCTGTACAACGCCGCGCGCAACCTGGAGGTCGCCGTATGGATGCTGGCCCAGCGCCGCGGCGCCGGCGGCGCGCCGCTGCTGCTGGCCGACGAGATCAACGGTGCCGAGCGCAACCTGAGCTACGAGCGCGAGTTCGGCAAGATCATCGCGCGCCTGGACCTGCTGGCCCAGGTGTCCACCGAGAAATACCGCCGCGCCGTCATCGGCTACGCCCAGGGGGTGGCGGGCGGCACCTTCTTGCAGTTCCTGCCGGTGCGGTGAGCGTCGGCCGCCGCGCTCACAACGCACAACGCCCCGGCCGTATCGCTACGGCGGGGGCGTTGGGTTGCTATGCAAACAGGAGCTGTCAGCGCTCGACCGACAATGGATTGACAGTCAAATGACCTGCAAATCCTTATACAGACAGCGCAAGCAGCTCACCTTTTTGCAGCATCCGCTCAGAAGCGGTAGCGGCGCATGTCGTCCACGGCGATGCCGTTCATGGCGCGACTCAGGTCGGCCATGAGGCGGGCGTCGTGCAGGGCGGCGTTCCAGGTGCGCTCGTCTTCCTGAGCGCGGCGGCGGGCCTCGGCCCAGCCGCGGGCGCCCTGGCGCAGCAGGCCCACCACGCGGCGCGCAGGGGCTGCCAGCAGCGCCAGCGAGGCGAAAGCCACCAGCCACAGCACCATCCAGGCGGCCAGCAGGTGGCCGTCGGCCCAGGCCTCGATCATTTGTGCGGCCACCACCATCAGAGCCGCAGCCACGGCCGCCAGCACCAGCGAGGACGCGCCGCGCAGCCCTTCACCGCCAAGCCGCAGGTGCTTGACGGCCTGCATTGCCTCTTCCACACGCTGCACACCCATGTGCACGGCAGAACCTTGGGTATATGCAAAACTCGTCATCATCTTCCACTCCTTGATGGGCCCGCGGTCGTCGTTTCAAGCGGGCCATGGCGCAATACTAGGGTTTTCCCTAGATTTATTCAACTTTATATCTTGAATCTAGACTATTCATCACAGTGATGATGAATCAGACACCCAACTTCCGCACGCTGGACCTGAACCTGCTGCGCGTGTTCGACGAGGTCATGGCCGAGCGCAACCTGACGCGCGCCGCCGACAAGCTAGCGCTCACCCAGCCGGCCGTCAGCAACGCGCTGCGCCGCCTACGGCGCGCCCTGGGCGACGAGCTACTGGTGCGCAGCGGCGCCGGTGTGGCGCCCACGCCGCGCGCGCTCAGCCTGTGGCCGGACGTGCGCCAGGCGCTGGCGCAGCTGCAGGAGGCGCTGGCACCGGGCGAGTTCGAGCCGGCGAGCGCCCACACCAGCTTCGTGCTGGCCATGGCCGACGCCACCGGCGCCACGCTGATCCCGCCGCTGGTGGAAATCATGGAGCGCGAGGCCGCCGGTGTGTCGCTGCGCCTGGTGCCGCTGACCACGCGCGACCCGCGCCGGCTGCTGGAGGACGGCAGCGTGGATCTGGCCGTGGGGCACTTTCCCGCGGCAATAGCCGACCTGACGGCGCGCGCGCAAAGCGAACAGCCCGTGGCCTTCGACAGCCAGCGCCTGTACGACGGCGAATACGTCTGCGTCATGCGCGCCGACCACCCGCTGGCGCGCACGCCTCTGAGCCTGGACGCCTACTGCGCCGCGCGCCACCTGCTGGTGAGCTTTTCCGGCAAGCCCTTCGGCTTCATCGACCAGGCCCTGGCCGGCCTGGGGCGCGAGCGGCGCATCGTGCTCACCGTCAACCAGTTCTTCACCGCCGGGCGCGTGGTGGCCGCCAGCGACCTGCTCACCGTGCTGCCGCGCCACTTCGTCGGCGTGGCCAGCCTGGGCGGCGAGCTGGTGTGGCGCCCCCTGCCCATGGCCGTGCCCAGCGTGCACGTGGACGCGCTGTGGCACCGCCGCCGCCAGGCCGAGCCGGCGCACCGCTGGCTGCAGCAGACGCTGGCGCGCGCCGCCCGCCGCGCCGGCACGCCGCTGCCCTTTTCCACCTCCACCGCCCCCGACGAACCGGAGCCGACGTGAACATCCAACTGCTGTCCGACCTGCACCTGGAAACCCAGCCCCAGTTCGCCGCCAGCCCAGCGCAGGGTGCCGACGTGCTGGTGCTGGCCGGCGACGTCGGTTCCTACCAGCGCGGCTCGCGTCTGGATGACGACGACTTCGGCCTGGCGCGCTTTTCGCCGCTGCCGCAGTACGGCGGCTGGCCGACGCCGGTGCTGTTCGTACCCGGCAACCACGAGTACGACCTGCTGGACTTTGACGCCACGCACGAGCGCCTGCGGTCCACCTGCGAGCGCCTGGGCCTGATCTGGCTGGAGCGCGAGAGCTTGGTGCTGGACGGCGTGCGCTTCGTCGGCACCACGCTGTGGAGCGACTTCGACGCCATCGCGGACGCGCAAGGCCTGCCCGAAGGCCCGGCGCGCGCGCAGCAGCGCACCAAGGCCTTCCGCGCCGCCAACTACTACCTGGAAAAGGCCGGCGGCACGCGCCACGGCCAGCCCTTCCTGGCTGCAAGCGTGCGCGAGCAGGGCCTGGCCTGCCAGGCCTGGCTGCGCCAAGCGCTGGCCCAGCCCTTTGCCGGGCCCACGGTGGTGGTCACGCACTTCGCGCCCAGCCTGCGCAGCGCTGACCCGCGCTACGGCCTGTCGCCCGGCACTGCCGGCTTTTGCAACGCCCTGGATGAGCTGCTGCCCAGCGCCGACCTGTGGCTGCACGGCCACCTGCACGCCCCCAGCGACTACGTGGCCAGCGGCACGCGCGCCGACGGCACGCCCTGGCGCTGCCGTGTGGTGGCCAACCCGCTGGGATACCGAGGCAAGGGCGAGCAGCGCACGTTCCAGCCGCACTGCGTGCTCACCGTATGATCCGCCGCGGAGGTGGCGCGCGCCCGCGCCGCCCATGAGGACCTTTGGGAGAAACAAGCACATGAACATCCTGCTCGCCGTGGACGGCAGTCCCTACACCAAGAAGATGCTGGCCTACCTGGCCGCGCACAACGAGATGCTGGGCACCTCGCACACCTACACGGCCCTGACCGTGCAGCCCCCGCTGCCCCCGCGCGCCCGCGCGGCCCTGGGCAAGGAGGTGGTCGAGAAGTACTACCAGGAAGAGGGCGAGAAGGTGCTGGCCACGGTGTCCAAGTTCCTCGCCCGCCACGACGTGGAGGCACGCGCCATGGTCAAGGTGGGCTCGGCCGGCGAGACGATTGCCAAGGTCGCCCAGTCGGGCAAGTTCGACCTGATCATCATGGGCACGCACGGCCACGGCGCCCTGGGCAAGCTGGTCATGGGCTCGGTCAGCACGCAGGTGCTGGCCAAGTGCAGCGTGCCGGTGCTGCTGGTTCCCTGAGCTTTTTTCTGACGCTCAGCGCGAGCGCAGGCCATCCAGGCAGGTCTGCACGGCCCAGCCGATGACCTGCTCCTTGTCATAGGCGCCGCATTCGCGCAGCAGGGCCACCATGGGCTCGGCGGTGCGCGCCAGCAGGGCGCACAGCGCAACGTCTGCCGGCAGGTCGGCGCGCAGCTGGCCGGCGGCCTGGGCGGCCTCGATCCACTCCACCAGCGTGGCGCGCAGGGACTGCTGCGCCTGCTGGTAGGCGTCGCAGCCGCGCAGCGCCTGCGCCAGCGCCGAGTGGCGCGGCGCCAGCCACAGCGTCACCTCATGGCCCAGCTGCCACTGCAGCTGCCAGTGCAGCAGCGCCTGCAGCCGTGCCAGCGCCGGCAGCTCGGGCGCCAGGCCGTGCACGAAGGCCTGCAGCTGCTGCATGCCGTGCGCCATGGCGGCGGCGCACAGATCGTCCTTGCCGGCGAAGTGCTTGTACAGGCTGGCCTTGGCGATGCCCACGGCGGCGGCCACTTCATCCACCGTCATGGTTTCGAAGCCCTTCTCGCACAGCAGGCGGCTGGCTGCCTCGACGATGGCGTCCTCGCGCGCGCGGTGCATCTGCGCCTTGAAGGACAGGCGGGGCGGCTGCGCGGTTTGGGGGGTGCTCATCGCACCATGGTAGTGCCGCCGTGGCGCGCCGGCCCGAATGCCCGCAGAAGCCCCACGCGGCGCAGCGCCATCGGCGCGCGCGGCGGCTACTGCACCAGCGCCTGCGCGGCCCCGGCGGTCAGGGCGTCGGCCAGGGCGTCCAGCACCTCGGACTGGAGGTTCCAGGAATGCCAGTACAGCTGCACCGCCACAAAGTGCCCGGGCGCCAGGTCCAGCAGCCGGCCATCGGCGATCCAGCTGCGCGCCAGCAGCTCCGGCACCACGCCAACGCCCCAGCCGGCGGCCACGGCGCGCACCTGGCCCTCGGAACTGGGCACGAACACCCGGCTGACGGCCGCGCGCTTCAGGCCAAAGGTGCGCATGATGAACTCGGTCTGCATGTCGTCCTTGCGGTTGAAGGAGACGAAGGGCACGTCGCGAAAGCTGTGGCTGGTCAGGCCCTGCGGCAGGTAGCGCGCGGCGAACGCAGGCGCGGCCACGGCCACGTAGTGCATGGCGCCCAGCGGCAGCACGCGGCAGCCACGCAGCGCGGCCTTGAGCGTGGTCACGCAGCCCAGCACCTGGCCGGAGCGCAGCCATTCCTGCGTGAAGTCCTGGTCGTCGGCAATGATCTCCAGCGGCAGCCGCTCGCGCACCAGGTCGGACAGCGCGTCCAGCGCCCAGGTGGCGATGCTGTCGGCGTTGATGGCAATCGCGATGCGCTCGTCCTCGCGGGCGCCGCCGCGCGCGCTGGGCGCCAGATCCTGCAGGTCGCGCTCCAGGTCGGCGCGCAGCAGGCGCAGCTGGCGTGTGTGCTTGAGCAGCAGCTGCCCGGCGCTGGTGGGCTTGAGCGGGCGGCTGCGCACGATGAGCACCGAGCCGACCTGGGCCTCCAGCGCGCGCAGGCGCTGCGAGACGGCGGACTGGGTGATGTGCAGGCGCTGGGCGGCGCGTTCGAAGCCGCCCTCCTCCACGATGGCGGCCAGGCATTCCAGGGCGGCGGGGTCGAAGGTGCTCATGGCCGCGGATTATTAGCGCATCTGATGAATTTCGAAGAAGGTTAATCAGGCTTTTGTTTACGCGGCCCTTCTCCGACACTGCGCGCCATGAACACCATCGTCCTGGGCGCCGGCATCATCGGCATTTCCACCGCCTGGCACCTGCGCGAGCGCGGTCACGAGGTCACCGTGGTCGACCGCCAGCCCGGCCCCGCCCTGGAGACCAGCTACGCCAACGCGGCGCAGATCTCCGTCAGCTACTGCGAGCCCTGGGCCAATCGCCAGGCGCCCTGGAAGGCGCTCAAGTGGATGTTCGACCACGAGGCGCCGCTGCTGTTTCGCCCGCAGCTGGACTGGGACCAGTGGCGCTGGGGCTTGAAATTCCTGGCACAGTGCAACGATGCGGCCTTCGCCCGCAACGTGCAGCAGATCGTGGCCCTGGGCGCCTACAGCCACGCGGCGCACAAGGAGCTGATCCGCGCCACCGGCATCGAGTGCCACCGGCTGGAGCGCGGCATCGCCCACTTCTACACCGATCAGAAAGCCTTCGAGGAAGCCGGCGCCGCCGTGGAGCTGATGCGCCAATACGGCGTGCAGCGCCGCCTGGTCAGCCGCGACGAGCTGCTGGCCATCGAGCCGGCCTTCAGCCCCTACCGCGAGCACATCACCGGCGGCACCTTCACCAGCACCGACGAGAGCGCCGACGCCCGCGTATTCACCGAGCGGCTGGCGCAGCGGGCGGCGGACCGGGGCGTGCAGTTCCTGTACGGGCACGAGGTGCGCGGCCTGCAGCGCGACGGTGACACTATCAAATCAGTAGCTGTCCGCGCAAGCCAGGCGGGCGCTGGAGGCCAAAAAGACCAGATATTGCAGGCCGATGCCATCGTCGTCGCCTGCGGCAGCTACAGCGCGCCGCTGCTGCGCGGCGTGGGCGTGGATCTGCCCATCTACCCGGGCAAGGGCTACAGCGCCACCTTTCCCATCCTCAGGCCCGAGGCCGCGCCCATGGTCTCGGCCATCGACGACGGCAAGAAGATCGCCATGAGCCGCCTGGGCAACCACCTGCGCGTGGCCGGCACCATCGAGCTGGCGGGCTTCGACCTGTCGCTGGACAGCCCGGTGGCGCGGGCGCGCTGCCACATGCTGTCGCGCCGCATCGAGGAAATCATGCCCGGCGTGTGCGACACGCGCACGCCCGAGCAGGGGGGCAACCCGCAGTACTGGTGCGGCCTGCGCCCGGCCACGCCGACCAACATTCCCTTCATCGGCCAGACGCCGCTGCGCGGCCTGTGGGTCAACGCCGGCCACGGCACGCTGGGCTGGACGCACGGGGCCGGCTCGGGCAAGGCCCTGGCGGAGCTGATCAGCGGCGAGCGCCCGGCCATGGCTTTCCGCTTCCTGGGCGAGGACGTGCAGGCCGCCCGGCCGGTGCTGGCGCAGCGCGCCTCGGCCTGAGCGGGCGCCCGGCGTTCAATACCCGGCCGGCTTTTTCTTGTGCTGCCAGACGGTCTTGTAGCCAAAGCGCCAGTCCGGCGGCAGCTCGCAGCTGCGGGTGTCAAAGCTGGCGTGGCGCGCCGGCTGGCCGCGCACCACGTCGCCCTGGTGCACGCTGGGGATGGGGTTGGCGGTGTAGGGGAAGGAGTCGGCCGACGAATACACGGGCAGCAGCAGCAGCCGCGGATCGGCCGAGCGGTTGGGGCTTGAGCCGTGCACGGTGCGGCAGTTCAGCAGCACGGTGGTGCCGGGGCCGCCGGTGGGGCGCGCCACCATGTCCTCGGTGACCCAGGCCAGGTCCGCCTCGCGGATGCGCACGACAAAATTGCCCTCGTCGTCGTACATGCTGTACAGCGGCCCGTTGTGCGAGCCGGGCAGGAAGGACAGCGGCCCCTGGTCCGGCCGGCAGCCGTTGATGTACACGCCCACGGTGACCGGGCTGTAGTCGGTGTGGGGCCAGGCGGGGATGTCCTGGTGCCAGTCAAAGCCGCCGCTGCCCTTGCCTGACTTGACGTTGAGCTTGGCGTGGTGGAACTTCACGTCCGGCCCGACCACGTCGGCCACCAGGTCGGTCATGACCGGGTCGCGCATGAAGGCCCACATCTCCTCGTGGTGGTCCTGCGGGCTGCTGACGCGGTGCAGGCGCGGGCTCTCGGCGCTGTGGCCTTCCTCCAGGATGAAGGTCGCGTCGGACTCGCGGACGGCGCGGCTGCGTTCGACCAGGTCGCGCGTGGCGGCGCGCAGGCGCTCCAGCCATGGCTCGGGGACATAGTTCTCGACGACCAGGAAGCCGTCGCGGAAAAACTGCAGGCGCTGGGCCTCAGTCAGCACGTTGCAGGGATGCTGCAGGACCTTCTCGGCAATCATGGCTAGGGTCTCCTTGGGGGCTTACGGGCCCGTGTGCACGGGCAGCGTGGCGGACACGATGCTGGCCGTGTCCGATTCGGTGATGTAGAGCGTGCGTCCGTCGGGCCCGCCGAAGACGCAATTGGTGGTCATGCGGCCGACGGGCGAGACCACGCGCCACAGCGGCTCGCCGTGGCGCGAGAAGATCCAGACCGAGGCCAGGCCCGGGTGGCACACGGCGATGCAGCCGTCCGGGCCGATGGCCAGGCCGTCCGGCCCCACGCCGCCCGAGAGATTGATAAACGCTCCCACCTTGGATACCCCGCCGCCCAGCAGCAGCGGCAGCCGCCAGACCTGGTTGGCGCGGGTGGCGGCCACCAACAGGGCCTCGCCGGAGGCCTCCAGCACCACGCCGTTGGGGCTGGGCACGTTGTCCAGCAGGCACTGCAGCCGCCCGTCGGGCGACAGCTGGTAGACGCGGCCCGTCGGGTCGTGCAGCCCTGTCTGCCCCTGGTCGGTGAAGTACAGGGTGCCGTCGGCGGCCAGGTACAGGTCGTTGACGCCCTTGAAGCGCTCCAGCAGCGGCCGGTCGCAGTGGGGCGTGACGCGGCCCTGCTCCAGGTCCAGCAGCAGGATGCCGTGCTTGTGGTCGGCGATCAGCCAGCGGCCCGGCGCCAGCGACTTGAGACCGTTGGGCTCGCCGTCGTACTCGAAGACCAGCTCGACCTGCCCGCCGGCCTGCATGCGGAAGATGCGGCCGTAGGGAATGTCGGTGAACAGCAGGCGACCCGCCTCGTCGAAGGCCGGTCCTTCGATGAAGCTGTGGGCCGGCCGGCCGCGCTGCTGCACCTGCAGCCAGGGAGCGGTCTGACCCTGCCGGCGCAGGTGCACGGGCAGTGTGGCGATCTGCTCGGCCCGCAGGATGGGAGGTGCGCTGAACATGGTGGTGGTGCCTCCTGGCGCTATTTCAGGCCCTGCGGCATCCACAGCGCCAGGGCCGGAAACAGGTAGAGCAGCGCGATCAGCACGTAGAACAGCAGGCAGAAGGGAATGCTGCCGCGGATGATCTCGCCCAGGCTGAAGCCCGAGACGCTCTTGACCACGAAGAGGTTGAGCCCGGTGGGCGGCGTGACCTGGCCCAGCTCGATCAGCACCACCAGCAGCACGCCGAACCACACCGGGTCGAAACCGTAGCCGACCACCAGCGGATAGAGCAGCGGCACGGTGATGACGATCATGCCGATGCTGTCCATCAGCATGCCCAGCAGCGTGTAGAAGACGATGATCAGCAGCAGGAATTCGCCACTGCTCAGGCCCAGGCGCTGAAGGCCGTCCGCCAGCTCATCCGTCACACCCACCATGCCGATGGCATAGGAGAACAGATAGGCGGCGTAGACGATGAACAGGATGGTGCCACTGACCATCACGGTCTTCTCCAGCGCCGCCCGCAGCTGCTTCCAGCCCAGAACGCCCCAGATCTTGGAGATGGCGAAGGCCAGCACCGCACCCACGCCGGCCGCCTCGGTGGGCGTGGTGAAGCCCAGGTACAGACCGCCCAGCACCAGAAGGATGAGCAGGAAAAAGGGCAGCACGTCGCCGGCCAGCTCGCGCATGGACGTGTTCGCGTGCTCGCCACCGCCCCGGGGCGCCAGGCGCGGGTTGATCAGGCAGCGCACGCCCACGTACAGCATGAACAGGCCGCACAGCAGCAGCCCCGGCACCACGCCGGCCATGAACAGCTTGGCGATCGAGGTATCGGTGAAGGTGCCGTAGATGATCATGGCGATGCTGGGCGGAATGAGGATGCCCAGCGTGCCGCCGGCCACCAGCGTCCCCGCGGCCAGCGGGTTGTCGTAGCCGCGGCTGCGCAGCTGCGGGATGGCGATGGAGCCGACCGCCGCCGCCGTCGCCACGGACGAGCCACTGATGGCGGAGAACGCCGCACAGCCCGCCACGTTGGTCTGCAGCAGTCCGCCGGGCAGCGGGCGCACCAGGTAGCTCATGCCGCGATACACGCGCTGGCTCAGCCCGCTCTCGAGCATCAGCTCGGCCATGAGCACGAACAGCGGGATGGCCGTGAGAGTGAAGCTGTAGGTGCTGCCCCAGGACACCAGCCCCAGCCCCTGCAGGCCGGCCCAACCGCTGGCCATCAGGATGTAGAGCACCGAGGTCAGGGCGATGGCGAAGGGGATCCACATGCCGCCCACCAGCAGCACCACGAACACGGCCGCGATCAGGCCCATCTGCGCCATCTCACTCATCGCCAGCTCCCGTGCGGATGCGCCGCACATCCCGCACCACCTGCACGACCAGCACGCCGGCCAGCGCCCCCATGCCCAGCACCATCACCGCCTGCGGCAGGTACAGCGGCGTGGCCAGCACCGTGGGCGCCCTCACTCCGCGCTGCCATGAGTCCACGGCAAAGCGCCACAACTCGCGCAGCAGCACCAGCGTGAGCGCCAGCGACAGCAGGTTGAACCCCAGCTCGAGCCAGGCGCGCAGGCGGGCCGGCAGGCGGTTGAGCACCAGCTCTACCCGGAACAGGGCGCCGCGCGCCATGGTCACGGGCATACCCAGAAAGGTGAGTGCCACCAGCAGGTAGCCGGCAATCTCGTCGGTGACCATGAGCGAAAAGCCCAGGAAGGCACGACAGACCACTTCGGCGCAGATCAGCAGGGCCATGGCCACCACCATGATCTCGATGAGGCCCTGGCCCGAGCGCAGCAGCGTGCGCGCAAGCCGGCCGGCGGCCGGGCCGCGGGCGGCGGGGGAGACATTCATGTTGCTTGGCCTTGCGTCAGCGGTTGATCGCCGCACGCACCTTCTGCAGCGCCTCGACCGCCTCCGGCCCCTGCTGGCGCGCCCACTGGTCCCAGTAGGGGCGGATCAGCTCGGTGGCCTTGTCGATGTCCGCCTGCTGCGCCGGCGAGACCTTCATGCCGGCTTCCGCGAAGCCGCGGCCCAGCTCATCCTCCTCGGCAAAGAGACCGCGGGTGGTGGCGGGGGCCAGCTCCTGCACGATGGCACGGATTTTTTGCTGCACCTCGGGCTTGAGACGCTCGAAGCGCGCCTTGTTGACGATGTACAGCCCGTCGAAGTAGTTGACCGGGAAACGGTAGTTGAAGTTGAGCGACTCGCGCCACAGCCGCCCGCCGCCGGAGTTGGCCGTGAGCGCGCCGTCGATGGCGCCCGACTGCAGTGCCGAGGCGACCTCGGGCGTGCCCATCGACACCGGAATGCCGCCGAAGCGCGTGATGATCTCCGACTGCTCGGCCGAGGTCACGCGGATCTTTTGCTGGCTGAAGTCGGCCAGGCTGGTCAGCGGCTTGGCCGAGTACGCCGTCTGGTGCGGGTAGATGTAGCGACCCAGGACGATGACGCCCTGCGCCGCGAATTCCTTCTCGATGTAGGGCTGCAGCGTCTTGGCCGCCAGCTCGTACTCCTGCGGCGTCTGCAGCAGCATGGGCAGGCGCAGGATGTTGGAGATCTTCACGTTGCCCAGGAAGAAGCCGTCCTCGGCGAATTGGATGGAACCGTTGCCCACGGCCTGGGTGATGTTGCTGGCCTGGATCGGCAGCGAGCCGCCCAGGCGCAGGCGGAACTTCAATTCGCCCCCCGTCTCCGCGGTGATGCGATCCAGGATGGTCTTCAGGCCCTTGGTGGTCGTCATCGTGTCCGACGGGCCATAGGTGTAGGCCGTCCACGTCTCGGCCTGCGCCGCCGGGGCTAGGGCCAGGGCCGCACCCGTGGCCGCTGCTGCAAACAATCGCTTCATGCTGGTCGTCTCCTTGGATGGTTTTTCCGTCACTTGTTGTCTGCGCGCGGCGGGCCGCAAGGCGCATCTGGAAAACCAGTTTAGGAAGGCCACCGTAAATAAAAAGCGATATTTATTCATCACCTCTCATTCGGAAAACGATAGGCAGAGCCAGTGCACGCCCAGCCAGCAACGGGCGGCGGCCGCCGCTCCCATCAGGAGTTTGCTCTTATTTTTATAGCTTTTCGCGCTTGACTGGCATGCGTTGGAGGCCAATTCGACACTCAGTCCCAGGGCAGGGTGCGACGACGAACCATAATAGGCGGCTCCGGCAACGCCAGCCCGTCCCCGCCCACGCGGCGCGCCTCGTGACCAGTTCCCTGCATCCCCCCTCTCCCGCCGCCCCGTCGTTTTCCGCCAGCGAGTTCCGCAACGCCCTGGGCATGTTCGCCACGGGCGTGACCATCGTCACGGCGCGCGGCAACGGGGGCGAGCCCGTGGGGCTGACGGCCAGTTCGTTCAATTCGGTGTCGCTGCACCCGCCGCTGGTGCTGTGGAGCCTGGCGCACAAAACCTCCACGCACGAGCTGTTCACCCGCTGCGAGCGCTATGCCATCCACGTGCTGGCGGTGGAGCAGCGCGAGCTGGCCGAGCGCTTCGCCACCCGCGGGGTGGACCGTTTCGCCGGCGTGCCCTGGGGCGAAGGCCGCGGCGGCGTGCCGCTGCTGCCCGGAGCGGCAGCGGTGTTCGAGTGCGTCAACCGCAGCCAGTACGTGGAGGGCGACCACACCATCTTCGTGGGGCAGGTGGAGCGCTGCGCCCATCGCGCAGGCGCCTCGCCCCTGCTCTACCACGGCGGCATGTTCTACACCGAACACCCGCTGGGCAGCCTGTCGGCGCGCGCCGCGCGCCCGCTGCACAAATAACCGGTCGGACCGACTTACTTGCCCGGCTCGGGCAGCTCGATCTTGACTTCGAGCACTTCCAGGTTCTCCTGGCGCTCGAAGTGCACCCGCAGGTCGTTGGAATCGATCTTCACGTATTTGGAGATCACCGCCAGCAGTTCGCGCTGCAGCGCCGGCAGGTAATCCGGCTGGGCGTTGCCGCGCCCGCTGCGCTCGTGCGCCAGGATGATCTGCAGCCGCTCCTTGGCGACCGAAGCGGACTTTTTCTTCTCTCCGAGAAACAGCGATAGCAGGGACATGACGGCTTACCTCCCGCCGAAGATGCGCTTGAAGAAACCGGGCTTTTGCGCCTCGGTGAAGCGCAGGGGGCGTTCCTCGCCCAGGAATCGCGCCACCACGTCCTTGTAGGCATCGGAGACGTCGGTGCCCGACAGGTGCACGGCCGGCAGGCCTTGGTTGGAGGCCTGCAGCACGGCCTCGGACTCGGGGATCACGCCGATCAGCGGGATGCGCAGGATGTCCTGGATGTCCTCCAGGCTGAGCATCTGACCGTCCTGCACCCGCGCCGGGTTGTAGCGGGTGATGAGCAGCCGCTCGCGCACGCCCTCGCCGCCCTGGATGGCGCGGCGCGTCTTGCTCGACAGCATGCCCAGGATGCGGTCGGAGTCGCGCACCGAGGACACCTCCGGGTTGGTCACCAGAATGGCCTCGTCGGCGAAGTGCATGGCGTACAGCGCGCCGCTCTCGATGCCGGCGGGCGAGTCGCAGACGATGTACTCAAAACCCATCTCGGCCAGGTCCTTGAGCACCTTCTCCACCCCTTCCAGCGTCAGCGCGTCCTTGTCGCGCGTCTGGCTGGCGGCCAGGATGAACAGGTTCTCGCACTGCTTGTCCTTGATGAGGGCCTGGTGCAGGTTGGCCTCGCCCTGGATAACGTTGATGAAGTCATACACCACGCGGCGCTCGCAGCCCATGATGAGGTCCAGGTTGCGCAGGCCCACGTCGAAGTCGATGACGGCGGTTTTGTGGCCGCTTAGGGCCAGGCCGGAGGCAAACGCGGCGCTGGTGGTGGTTTTACCCACCCCCCCTTTGCCGGAGGTCACGACGACGATCTTGGCCATGTGTGCGGTTTCCTTGCGTTGGTCTGCGAAAGTTGTGGATGGGGATGGGGATGGGGGCGATGTCAAAGGGGCTCGATCAGCAGCTTCTCGCCCTCCAGGCGCACCTGGGCGGGCTTGCCGCGCACGCTGTCGGGCAGTTCGGTCTCGGTGGTGCGGTAGATGCCGGCCACGGACACCAGCTGCGGCTCCAGACAGGTGCTGAAGATGCGCGCGCTGGTGTCGCCGCGGGCGCCGGCAATCGCCCGCCCGCGCAGCGGCGCATAGACGTGCACGTTGCCGTCGGCGATCACCTCGGCGCCGAAGCTGACCATGGCCAGCACCACCAGGTCGGCGCCGCGCGCGTACACCTGCTGGCCCGAGCGCAGGGGCTTGTCCACCACCACGGCGCCCGGCCCGGGCGACGGCGCGGCAGCCTCCAGCACCACGGCCGGGGCCGGCTCCTGCGGGGCAGGGGCGGCAGCAGGGGGGGCCACGGGGCGCGCGGCCTCGGGCGCGGCGATCAGGCCCTGCTCGTGGGCGGCCTGCATCTGCGCGCTGCTGCCGCCGCGCACGGCCACCGGGCGCGCGTGGTAGCGGCGCAGCTCGGTCACCAGGGCGGGGAAGTCGATGGGCGAGGGGTCGTCCTGGACGGCGCCCAGGTCGATCAGCACCGGGTCGTTGTCGAAGAACCCGGGCTCGTCCTGCAGCCGCGCCGCCAGTTCGGCAGCCAGCACCTGGGTGTCGGTGCTTTTGAGCACCACCGCCACCACGGGCAGCTGTGCGCTTTTGAGATCGATGCTGCTGCGGACGTGGCCCGCGGTGTCGTCGGCCATGGGAAAAAACTGCCCCTTGCGGGCGATACTGCTCAAAGCCGCAAAGTGTACCGTGCGGCCCCCCCGAAACACCGCCGGCGCCCGGCCGGCTTGCAACCGCTGGCTACGGCTTGGGGATGCGGATGCGGCTGATCATGAGCGAGCCCGACAGGGCGAACAGCAGCACCAGCGGGTGCAGCGTGAAGCCGCCCAGGGTGACGGAGCCCAGCCACAGGTTCTCCCGCACGGCGCCCAGCCAGGCCGCCAGCGACAGCAGGCCCACCAGCACGATGGAGGTGGGAATCGGCGTGCCCTCGAAGTGCGTGACCTTGCCCAGCGGCGAGCCGCCCGACAGCGCCTCGGCCGTGACGTTGTAGCGCGCCAGGCGCGAGACGCCGCAGGCCACGAAGTAGGCCAGCACGATGCGGTCGTACAGCCCCTGCATGCCGCAGGCATAGGCCAGCACCGCGGGTGCCACGCCGAAGGAGATGACGTCGGCCAGCGAGTCCAGCTCGCGCCCCAGGTCGGAGGACTTGCGCCGCCAGCGGGCCACGCGCCCGTCCAGCACGTCGAAGACCAGCGCCGCCAGCACCAGCGCCGCCGCGAAGTGCACGTGGCGCGTGTCGCCCGTCTCCAGGTAGCTCATGGCGGCGAACAGCGCGCCCACGCCGCACACGGCGTTGCCCAGGGTGAACCAGTCGGCCAGCTGGAACTGGCGGATCATGGAAAAGTGCTTGCGCGGGGGTGTGGGAGTGGCAGCCATGGCGCATTGTCCCGTGCGTGGCGGCGCGGGCGCTGTCGGACACCGTAGCGTTGTTGCGCGCCGCTTTCAGCCCTGCCCGCGCCGCTGGGCGTAGGTCACGTACCAGTCCAGGCACCCCGGGTTGGCCATGGCGTCGCGGTTGACCACGCGCTCCAGGGGCTGGCCCAGCAGCAGCTTCTTGATGGGCAGCTCCTGCTTCTTGCCGCTCAGGGTGCGTGGCACCTCGGCCACCTGCACGATGGCGTCGGGCACGAAGCGCGGGCTCAAAGCGCTTCGGATGGCGGCGCGGATGCGTTCGCTCAAGGCCTCGTCCAGCGCGCTGCCTTCGCGCAGCACCACGAACAGCGGCATGAAGCTGTCTCGGCCCAGGTATTCCAGGTCTACCACCATGCTGTCCAGCACCTCGGGCAGGGCTTCGACGGCGCTGTAGATCTCGCTGGTGCCCATGCGCAGGCCGTGGCGGTTGATGGTGGCGTCGCTGCGGCCATAGATGACGCAGCCGGGGTGGGCGGGCGAGCCGATCTCGATCCAGTCGCCGTGGCGCCAGACGCTGCCGGCCTCGGGCCCCAGGTCGCCGCCGCCGGGGCGCCGGCCCTGGCCGGGCGGGTACATCTCGAAGTAGCTGGCGTGGTAGCGCGCCCCGTCCTCGTCGCCCCACAGGTACAGGGGCATGGAGGGGATGGGCTGGGTGCACACCAACTCGCCCACGGCGTCCAGCACCGGCTGGCCGCCGTCGTCCCAGGCCTCGACGGCGGCGCCCAGCATGCGGCACTGCATGCGGCCAGGGGTCTGCGGCAGCTCGCGGTTGCCGCCGATGAAGGCGCCCGCGAAATCCGTCCCCCCAGAGATGTTGCACCACCAGACCTGGGGCACGCCCGCGCCCGCCATGAAATCCCTGCCCCACTGCTGCACCTCGGCCGACAGCGGCGAGCCGGTGCTGCCCAGGGCGCGCACGGCCGACAGGTCGCCGCACTGCGCGGGCGTGATGCCGGCCTTCATGCAGTTGGCGTAGAAGGCGGCGCCGGCGCCGAAGAAGGTGACGCCGGTCTCGGCCGCCATGCGCCACAGCACGGTCCAGTCGGGCCGGTCTTTGCTGCCGCCGGGGCTGCCGTCGTACAGCACGCAGGTGGTGCCGCCCAGGAGGCCGCCGACCTGGGCATTCCACATGATCCAACCGGTGGTGCTGTACCAGTGGAAGCGCTCGCCCAGGCTCAAAGGGTCGTAGCTGCAGCCGATGTCGTTGTGCAGCGTGCCCAGCTGCAGCATGACCAGCACCATGCCGCCGTGGCCGTGCACGATGGGCTTGGGCAGGCCGGTGGTGCCGCTGGAGTAGACGATCCACAGCGGATGGTCGAAGGGCAGCCACAGCGGCTCGAAGTCGGCCACTTCATGGTCATTTCGGGCTGTGACGCTTGTCCAGTTTGCGCAACCAGCTATGGTTTTTGATGCATCCAGGTGGTTTACCAGCACCACGTGGCGCACGCTGGGCAGCTGTTCGCGCAGCTCGGCCAGCACGCCCGTGCGGTCCAGAGCGCGGCCGCCGTAGGCCACGCCGTCCACGGCCAGCAGCACCTTGGGCTCGATCTGCCGGAAGCGGTCCAGTACGGCGCTGGTGCCCATGTCGGGGGCGCACACGCTCCACACTGCGCCGACGCTGGCGCAGGCCAGGAAGGCGACGATGGTCTCGGGAATGTTGGGCAGATAGGCGGCCACCCGGTCGCCCGGCTGCACGCCCTGCGCTCGCAGATGCAGGGCCAGCGCGGCGACCTGGCGGCGCAGCTCGGGCCAGGACAGCTCGCTCTGGCGGCCGCCTTCGCCCCGGGCGATCAGCGCCGGCTGGCCGGCGGCATGGGCCGGCTCCACATGGCGCAGCACTTGGCGTGCGTAGTTCACCTGTGCCCCAGGGAACCACTGCGCGCCCGGCATGACGTTGCACGCCAGCACCGCGCTGTGCGGTGTGGGCGACTGGATGTCGAAATAGTCCCAGATGCTCTGCCAGAACGCGTCCAGCTCGGTTACCGACCAGCGCCACAGGGCGTCGTAGTCATCGAAGGCCAGGCCGTGACGGGCTTGAAGCCACGCCTGGTAGCGGCGGATCTGCGGGACGCGGGGCGTAGCTGCCCGCGAAGCGTGGGGGGTGCTGGTCGTTGTCTCCATGGCGCCAGCGTAGCGCCTGCATGGCAGGCGCGCTGCGCAGTTGGCGACAGGGGCTCAGCGCCGCGGCTGCTCGTCCACGCTGGTGATGGCGTAGCCCTTCTCGCTCAGCTGGCGGCCGGGCTCGGGGATGCCGTAGCGATCCCAGTGCGCCTGGGTCTCGTCCATCTCCGTGCCGCGTGCCTCGCAGTTCCAGTCGGTGTTGATGGCCTCCTGGGGGATGGGGCGGCCTTCCGGCACAACCAGGTGGGAAAAGCGCCCCTCGGCTTCGGCTCGGCGGTACAGATCCACGCGCATGTCAGCTCCTTTGCTCGGCAGTTGCAAGGCTTTTCACTCTACCGACGGCCCTGAAACGGCAGCGTAGGAAGAGGCCGCACCCGGCCGCGCCTCTTGACCCAGGCCAAGGCGGGGCGCGCCCCGCTGCGGACAATGGCGCCCAGGCGCCGCCCTTCTTCCTGCCCCGCTTGCTTGCCTGCTGCCATGACCGACCCGAATCCTTCCCCTACGCCCCCCGACTGCGACGTGCTCATCGTGGGCGGCGGCCCGGCCGGGCTGTCGCTGGCGGCCAGCCTTGGCCAGGCCGGCCTGCGCGCCACGGTGCTGGAGCTGCAGGCCCGCGAGCAACTGGCCGCGCCCGCGCCGGACGGGCGCGAGATCGCCCTCACCCACCCCAGCGTGGCCCTGCTCTCGCGCCTGGACAGCTGGCAGCGTCTGGCCGCGCACGAGGTCGGACTGCTGCGCGCCGCCCAGGTGCACGACGGCCCCGTGGGCCGGCGCGGCGCTCTGGACCTGCACGCCGGCGGCACGGGCGTGGACCACCTGGGCTGGATCGTGCCCAACCACGCCCTGCGCCGCAGCGCCTGGGAGGTGGCCAGCACCACGCCACTGGTGCGCGTGGTGCCCGGCGCGCGCGTGCTGCGCGTGGCCGCCGCGGCGGCGCAGGCCAGCGTCGAATACACCCTGGCGGACCAGCCCCAGGCACCCGTGCAGCGCCTGACCGCCCCGCTGGTGGTGGCCGCCGACAGCCGGCTGTCGGCCACGCGGCGCCAGCTGGGCATCGGCGCGGCCATGACGGACTTCGGCCGCACCGTGATCGTCTGCCGCCTGCGCTGCGAGCGGCCGCACGGCGAGGTGGCGCACGAGTGCTTTGGCTACCAGCGCACGCTGGCCATCCTGCCGCTGCCGGCCGACCCGGCCGACGGCGCGCCGCTGTGCTCGGCCGTGGTCACGGCCGACAGCGCCCAGGCCCAGGCCCTGCTGCAGCTGCCGGCGCAGGCCTTCGCCGACAGCGTGGCCGAGCAGTTCGGCCACCGCCTGGGCGCCATGCAGCTGGTGGGCGAGCGTCACGCCTACCCGTTGATTGCCGTCTACGCCCAGCGCTTTGCCGCCGCCCGCTGCGCCCTGCTGGGCGACGCCGCCGTGGGCATGCACCCGGTGACGGCGCACGGCTACAACCTGGGCCTGTCCGGCGTGGCCACGCTGACCCGGGTGCTGGCCGAGGCGCGCGAGCGCGGCGAGGACATCGGCGCAGCCCGCGTGCTGGCCCGCTATGCCCGCGCCCACCACCTGCACGCCTGGCCGCTGTTCGAGGGCACCAACGCCGTGGTGCGGCTGTACACCGACACCCGCGCGCTGCCGCGCCTGGCGCGCCGCGCGGTGCTGTCCGGCGCGCGCGTCCTGGCGCCGCTGCAGGCGCTGATCGTCAGCCAGCTCACCGGGCGACGCCCGGCCTGGCCCGCGGCAGGGCGCGGCCGATAATCCCGCGCCATGACCGCCGTCGTCGAACAGCTCGCCCAGTCGCTCACCCGCGCGCACACGCTGGAAGAACTGACCCGCCCGCTGCTGCAGCTGCTGCAGGACGTGACGGGGCTGGAGTCCACCTACCTCACCACCATCGACCTGCAGGCCGGCCAGCAGCACGTGCTGTACGCGCGCAACACGCAGCAGCACGCGCTGGAGATCCCCGAGGGTCTGACGGTGCCCTGGCACGACACGCTGTGCAAGCGGGCGCTGGACGAGGGCCGGCCCGTGACCGAGGACGTGGCCTCCTGCTGGGGCGACTCGGAGGCTGCCGCGGCGCTGGGCATACAGACCTACGCCAGCGCCCCGGTGCGCCTGTCGGACGAGCGGCTGTACGGCACGCTGTGCGCGGCCAGCGCCAGCCGCCAAGCCATGGCGCCGGCGGCGCAGCACACGCTGGCGCTGTTCGCCCGGCTGATCGCCCAGCAGGTGGAACGCGAGCAGCTGGTGCACGAACTGATGCAGGCCAACAGCCACCTGGAGCGCTTTGCCAGCACTGACGCCCTGACCGGCCTGCCCAACCGCCGCGCGCTGGAGCAGGCCCTGGCGCGCCAGCTGGCCCAGGGCCAGCGCCAGCACACCACGGTGCTGGTGGCCTTCGTGGATCTGGACGGCTTCAAGGCCATCAACGACGTCCACGGCCACGAGATGGGCGACCTGTTTCTGGTGCACACCGCGCGCCGCCTGCAGGGCGCGCTGCGGGCGCAGGACCTGGCGGCGCGCCACGGCGGCGACGAGTTCGTGGTGCTGGGCCCGGGCCCCGCACCCGGCGAAGCCGTGCCGGCCGCCGTGCAGGCCTTCGCGCGGCGCATCGCCACAGCCACGGTCGGGCCGTTCGAGGCCGATGACCTGCGCATCGACTACGCCGGCGCCAGCGTGGGCGCGGTGGCCGTGGACCCCGGCGCCATGACGGCGCAGCAGGCGCTGCGCGCGGCCGACCAAGCGATGTACGCCACCAAGCAGGCGCGGCGCGCGCAGGCGGCGCAGCCCAGGCACTGAGCGGCCGCCTTTCACTCACTTATTGATAGCTGTCAGCGCTTGCCAGTCAAGCGCTGCGGCCGTTTTTTGCCTAAAACTTACAACCGGGCACCAAACCCTCTACCATCGCCCCACCTTTTTCAGGCAGGAGAACAACGCTATGGGGTGGTTTCAATGGCAGGAGCGCGGCGCCGAGGTGCTGCACGCCGGTGGGGTCATAGGTCCGGATGAGCGGCTGCCCTGGCCGCAGACCGGGCTGATGGGCGTGCAGCACGTCATCGCGATGTTCGGCTCCACGGTACTGGCGCCCATCCTGATGGGGTTCGACCCCAACCTCGCCGTGCTCATGAGCGGCATCGGCACGCTGATCTTCTTTCTCATCACCGGCGGCAAGGTGCCCAGCTACCTGGGCTCGTCGTTCGCCTTCATCGGCGTGGTCATCGCGGCCACGGCCTATGCCGGCACGGGGCCGAATGCCAACATCGGCGTGGCGCTGGGCGGCATCATCGCCTGCGGCGCGGTGTATGCCCTGGTGGGCGTGGTAGTGCACCTGATCGGCACCGGCTGGATCGAGCGCTTCATGCCGCCGGTGGTCACCGGCGCGGTGGTGGCCGTGATCGGCCTGAACCTGGCCGGCGTGCCCATCAAGAACATGGCAGCCAACAACTTCGAGGCCTGGATGCAGGCGCTGACCTTCGTCTGCGTAGCGCTGGTGGCGGTGTTCACGCGCGGCATGGTGCAGCGCCTGCTGATCCTGGTGGGCCTGATCCTGGCCAGCATCGCCTACGCACTGCTGACCAACGGCCTGGGGCTGGGCAAGCCGGTGGACCTGTCGGGCGTGGCCGCCGCGCCGTGGCTGGGCCTGCCGCAGCTGCACGCGCCGGTGTTCAGCGCGCCGGCCATGCTGCTGATCGTGCCGGTGGTCATCATCCTGGTGGCCGAGAACCTGGGCCACATCAAGGCCGTCACGGCCATGACCGGCAAGAACCTGGACCAGTACATGGGTCGGGCCTTCATCGGCGACGGCGTGGCCACCATGGTCAGCGGCGCCGCCGGTGGCACGGGCGTGACGACCTACGCCGAGAACATCGGCGTGATGGCGGCCACGCGCATCTACTCCACAGCGGTGTTCCTGGTGGCGGCGCTGATCGCCGTGCTGCTGGGCTTTTCCCCGAAGTTCGGCGCGCTGATCCAGGCCATTCCGCTGCCGGTGATGGGCGGCGTGTCCATCGTGGTGTTCGGCCTGATCGCCATTGCCGGCGCCAAGATCTGGGTGGACAACAAGGTGGATTTCTCGCGCAGCAGCAACCTGCTGGTGGCCGCCATCACGCTGATCCTGGGCACGGGTGAGTTCACGCTGAAGTTCGGCGAGTTCGCCCTGGGCGGCATCGGCACCGCCACCTTCGGCGCCATCTTGCTCAACGCGCTGCTGTCGCGCGGCGAGCCGGCGGCCCTGCTCAGCGCGCCGCGGTCGCGGGACTGAAGCCGAAGAACGCGGCCGCCGGCTGCGTCTCGGGCAGCACGTAGACCACGCCGGCGTGCTGCCCGAACGTGGGCGCGACGAGGCGGTCGTAGAACGCCACCGGCACGTTGATGCAGCCGTAGGAGATGCGGTTGTCGCTGATGGTGGCGCTGGCCAGGCGCTGCAGCCGGCGCTCCGAAGCCTTGGTGGCCCGCACACGGTGCATGGAAATGGCATCGTCGTAGTCGACCCAGACGATGTCCTCGCCCTTCAGGTTCTGGCCCGGTTCGCTGACGAACCGGCCCGCCGGCGTGGTGCGCTCGTGCGGCGCGATTTGTGCCATGGGGCGCTCGCCGATGCCAGGCACCGAACGGTCCCCACGGGCCAGGCCCAGCAGCACGACAGACGAGCCTTGCCAGGCGCCCTCGGCGTCGAAGACGTGCACGGCGGCAGAGCGTTTGTCCACCAGCGCAAAGGGCAGCTCGGCGTTGTTGCCGCTGGCGCGCACCCAGTCGAGCACCTCGCGCGCCTCGCCGGACAGGGCGGGGCCGTGGCGCTGCTGGCCGTGCTCCGAAGCAGCAGCTGCCGGCAGGCCACAGGCCAATGCGACGCCCAACGCTGCGGCCATCAGGGCTGCGCGGGCATGTCGGGGCGGATGCGCCATGGAAGGTTCAAACGGACGGAAGAGGGGGTACATGCCCGCCAGGATGCGCCTTTTGCGAAGCCATGGCGCATCCGGGGGCTGGGAGCGCAGATGCTTAGTTGCGATCGGCGCGGGCTGCGCGCATGCCGGAGCGGTTGTTGGAGGTGTCATTCATGCCGGCCTGCTGGTTGCCGCTCATGCCCGTGTTGTTGCCGGTGGTGGAGTTCATGGAGCTGGCACCGGTGTTGGCATTGGCACCGTTGTTCGTGCCCGTCGCGCCGCTGTTGCCCATCGCGGCCTGGCTGTTGCTGACCTGGGGTGCGGGAGAGTTACCCTGCGGCGACGGCGCCACCGGAGGCGTGGTGTCGCTATTGGGCGAGGTGCTGTTGGTCTGGGCCCAGACACCCGTGGCGGACAGGGCCAGGGCGGCGGTCAGGGAGAGAGTCTTGATGGCGGTCTTCAACATGGTGTGCTTTCCTGCAAAAGGTGGTGGTGGATGAACTTGCCTGGCCCGATCCGGCATGCCTTCGATCAGCGCTGTCGGCAGAGCCTTGGGCCGTCCCCTCAACTGTCGCTAGTGATGCTTCTAGTGTTTCTGAACACCAGGAATGGCCCGTGGACAGTCTTCCCCTGACCCTGTAGGCAGTTTGCCCAGCACCGCGCCGGGTGGCGGCGGGCACGATTTGCATGAAATCGAGCTACAGCCCGCCCTGGTCATGCGCAAGCAGCTATATTTTCAGTAGCAAAAGTCAGCGCCTGAACCATGACCAGACCAGCTCGATGCCCGCGCTCAGCAGGTCGAACTGGTCGTTGCCGCCGCCCTCCAGCCGCTGGCGCTGGCGTTCGCGCTCCTCGCGCGAGCGGTTGCGCTCCAGGGCGATGAGGGCATCGGCCAGTTGCTCGGGCGAGCCTGCCTGGCCGGCGCCGGCCGGCGCGGCGTTGCTCGCCGCCTGGCCGTAGCGCGACAGCGCCTGCTGCACCGCCTGCGGGTCCAGCAGCGACAGGGCCGAGCGGCACCAGGGGCAGGCGTGGTCGCGGCGGATGTCCACCGTGCCGCCGCAGGCCGTGCAGGCGATGGTGCCCAGGCGCTGCGCCAGGGCCTCGATCTCCAGGCTGGTGAGATGGCGCACGAAGCCCTTTTCCACCATGAAGGCGCCGAAGGTGCCGAAGCGCCCGTGCCGCTGCGGGCAGCGGTAGGTGACGTAGCGCCCGCTTTGCGCCATGTCGTAGCCGCGCACCAGCGCCTGGCGGCAGCGCGGGCAGCCCAGGCGCTCGGCCACGGGGCGGCTGGTCTCGCCGCGGCGCTCGTGCAGCAGCTTGAACAGCGCCAGCACCGAGGCCGGTGCCAGGCGCGTGTTCTCCTGCGGATCGAACCACAGGCCCTGGCAGGCAAAGCACACGTCCAGCACCAGGTCGCCGCTGTGCCCGGAGGCGAAGCGGTGCTGCTCCATGGTCTGGCGGCAGGAGGGGCAGGCAAGGAGAGAGGCGGGCATGAGGGCGCGATCGTATACAACCGCCGCACCCGGGTTAACCCTGGCTAAGATGCCGCTTCCTTCCGTTCGAGCGAATGCCTGGAGCCCGCGTGCCTTCTTCTTCCTCTTCTGCCCCTTCCTCCCCTCCTGTTTCCTTCGAAGCCATGGCGGCCATGGCGGCCGCGCGCATCCAGCATCCCGGCATGGCCGCCCGCGTGATGGACGCCGCCCAGGCCGCGGCGCTGATCCCCGCCGGCGCCACGCTGGGCATGAGCGGCTTCACCGGCTCGGGCCACCCCAAGCGCGTGCCCCAGGCCCTGGCCGCGCGCATCGAGGCCGAGCACGCGGCCGGCCGGCCCTTCAAGGTCAACCTGTGGACGGGTGCCTCCACCGCGCCCGAGCTGGACGGCGCCCTGGCCAAGGTGGGCGGCATCGCCCAGCGCCTGCCCTTCCAGTCCGACCCGGCCTGCCGCGAGCGCATCAATGCCGGCGAGATCGATTACGTGGACGTGCACCTGTCGCACGTGGCGCAGCAGGCCTGGTTCGGCTTTCTTGGGCCTTTGAACGTGGCGGTGATCGAGGTGCTGGGCATCCTGCCCGACGGACGCCTGATCCCCTCGGCGGCGGTGGGCAACAACAAGACCTGGCTGGACATCGCCGAGCACGTGATCCTGGAGGTCAACACCCTGCCGCCCGCCGGCCTGGAGGGCATGCACGACATCTACTACGGCACGGCCATTCCGCCGCGGCGCAAGCCCATCCACCTGGAGCAGGCCACCGAGCGCATCGGCGAGCCCTACCTGCGCGTGGACCCGGCCAAGGTCATCGCCGTGGTGCCCACGCACCACGCCGACCGGCACACGGCCTTCGCCAAGCCGGACGCGGACTCCAGGGCCATTGCCGGGCACATCATCGACTTCCTGGACCACGAGGTGAAGAAGGGCCGCCTGCCGCGCAACATGCTGCCGCTGCAGTCCGGCGTAGGCAACGTGGCCAACGCGGTGCTGGCCGGGCTGCTGGACGGCCCGTTCGAGGACCTGCTGGGCTTTTCAGAGGTGCTGCAGGACGGCATGCTGGAGCTGCTGCGCACGGGCAAGATGCGCGCCGCCTCGGCCACGGCGATCTCGCTGAGCCAGGAGGCGATGCGCGAGTTCACCGACCACATCGGTTTCTACCGCGAGCGCATCGTGCTGCGCTCGCAGCAGATCAGCAACCACCCGGAGCTGGTGCGGCGCCTGGGCGTGATCGCCATGAATGCCATGATCGAGGCGGACATCTACGGCAACATCAACTCCACCCACCTCATGGGCAGCGCCATGATGAACGGCATTGGCGGCTCGGGCGACTTCGCGCGCAACGGCTACCTGTCGTTCTTCGTCACGCCCTCCACGGCCAAGGGCGGGGCCATCTCGTGCATCGTGCCCATGGTCTCGCACGTGGACCACACGGAGCATGACACGCAGATCATCGTTACCGAGCAGGGCCTGGCTGACCTGCGCGGCCTGAGCCCGCGCCAGCGCGCGCAGCTGATCATCGACCGCTGCGCCCACCCGGACTGGCGGCCGCTGCTGCAGGACTACTTCGACCGCGCGCGCCAAAGCGGCGCGCAGCACACACCGCACCGCCTGGCCGAGGCGCTGTCGTGGCACCAGCGCTATCTGGAAACGGGCAGCATGCGGCCCTGAGGCCTGGGCGCCGCGCGCCCCAGGCGCGGGAAGCCGAGCAAGGGCCACCCCGCAGCGACGGCTGCGTCCCCCTGCCCGCATTGCGCAGCAATGCGAGAGCGGGGGAAAGCGGCGCAGCCGCTCAGGGGGGTGTCCCCATCAAGCGATGAAGCGGCCGGTGGCGCCCAGCACGCCCAGATCCAGGAAGCGCGAGCCCACGTAGGGCGGTTGGCCGCCGTAGTCCACCACGAAGCCGCCCAGGTCGAGCTGGCGGATGCCGGCCAGCGCCGTGCGCAGCTTGGCCGGCGTCACATCCTTGCCGGCGCGCTCCAGGCCCTCCAGCAGCACGCGGGCGTTCACATAGGCCTCCAGGCTGCCCTGCGAGAGCTCGTTGTGGCCCTGGGCGCGCATGGCGCTCTGGTAGTCGCGCACCAGTTGCAGTTTGCCGCGGTGCGGGTCGGGCACGATCATGGACAGCGCGATGCCGCTGCCGTCGTCACCCAGCTGGGGCAGGCTGGAGCCGGGCAGCGTGACGCTGACGCAGGCCATCAGCACGCCGGGCACCTGGGCCTTCAGGCCGCGCACCAGGTTGACCGACACCGTACCGGCCGTGGCCAGCAGCACGGCCGAGGGCCGGCCCGCGGCCACGGCCTTGAGCACCTCGGGCAGGTTCTTGCCGTCGGTGGCGACGGCCACCTGCACGGCCGGCTTCACGCCCAGCTTTTCCATCGAGGTGGTGGCCACCTCCAGCAGCTCGCGGCCGTAGCCGTTGTCCAGGTAGACCACGCCCAGGCCTTTCAGGCCCATGCCGGTCAGGCGCTCGATCAGCCGCTGCACCTCGTCGGTGTAGCTGGCGCGCACGTGGAAGGTGTTGCGCATGCCCTTGCGCAGCGAGGCCGCGCCGGTCAGGGGCGCGACGTGGGGAATGCCGCCCTCCTCCACCACCGGCAGGATGGCCGTGTTGTTGGGCGTGCCCACACACGACAGCAGGGCCAGCGCACTGCCCTGGGCAATGATCTGCTTGACGTTGGCCAGCGTGCGCTCGGGCACATAGCCGTCGTCCACCAGCTGCAGCTGCACGTTGCGCCCGTGCACGCCGCCGCGCGCGTTGACCTGCGCGATGGCCGCGCCCGCGCCCTGCTGGATCTCGTTGCCAAAGCCCAGCAGCGGCCCGGTCACCGGTGCCGAGCAGCCGATGGTGATGCTGCGCGCGGTGACGCCCGGCGCATCCTGCGCGTGGGCGCTGGGCAGGAATGCGGGCGCGGCGGCCATGGCGGCGCCGGTACGGCAGGCGAGGGAGACGAATTGACGACGTTGCATGGCGAAAAGAACGAGCAGGAAGGAAGAAAAAGGCGCAAGCGCCGTGGCCGCGCAGCATGCAGCGACGGCGCCGGGGCCATTGTTGCGCGCGCGACAGCGGGTGGACAGCCGCCGCCAATAATGGACGCCCACGGGCGTGGCGCGGGTGGGCGGATTCTACGGAGCCCCCGGCCCCTCCCTTTGTGCCTTTTTTCTTACGCTACTCACGCCATGACGACTCTCTGGACCCAGCCCATCACCGTCGAACAGCTCAACGCCATGGGCGCCAACACCGCCGTGTCGCACCTGGGCATCGAGTTCCTGGAGGTGGGAGAGGACTGGCTGCGCGCCCGCGTGCCGGTGGACGAGCGCACACGCCAGCCCTATGGCCTGCTGCATGGCGGCGTGAGCGTGGTGCTGGCCGAGACCATGGGCTCGATCGGTGCGGCCTGCTCCTGCCCGCCGGGCCACCGCGCGGTAGGCCTGGAGATCAACGCCAACCACCTGCGCGCGGCCACCAGCGGCTGGGTGACGGGCACGGCCCGCCCGTTGCACCGCGGGCGCACCACGCAGGTCTGGCAGATCGAGATGGTCAACGACGCGGGCGAGTCGACATGCGTGTCGCGCATCACCATGGCAGTGCTCAAACCAACCCCCTGAGCGGCTTACGCCGCTTCCCCCTTCTCTGGCGCACTTCGCGCGCAGGGGGACGACGCCACTGGGCCGGCGCAGCCGGACCCACGGCCTCTGCTGGGGTGAGTAAGCGCCTATGCTGGCGTTGCCAGATTTTTGAGCGTTTTTGGCCTCTGGCGCTTATCCAGCAAGCGCTGACAGCTATCTATTCAGTAGCACTCTGCCGCGCCAGGCGCTCGCTCTTCCAGTACACGTCGTCGCCGCCATCCATGCGGTTGAGCACGCGCGACAGCACGAACAGCAGGTCGGACAGGCGGTTCAGGTACTGGCGCGGGGCGGCGCGCATGTCCTCGGCCTCCTGCAGCGCCACCACGGCGCGCTCGGCGCGGCGCGCCACGGTGCGGCACACGTGGGCCTGCGCGGCGGCGCGGGTGCCGGCGGGCAGGATGAATTCCTGCAGGCGCGGCAGCTGGGCGTTGTAGTGCGCAAGTTGCTGGTCCAGCTGGGCCAGCGCATCGTCCTTGAGCAGCGTGAAGCCGGGGATGGACAGCTCGCCCCCCAGGTTGAACAGCTGGTGCTGCACGTCGATCAGCAGCTCGCGCACGTCCTGCGGCAACGGCTCGCACAGCAGCAGACCGATGTGCGAGTTGAGCTCGTCCACGTCGCCCATGGCGTGCGGGCGTCCGCTGTTCTTGGACACGCGGGTGTTGTTGCCCAGCCCGGTCGTGCCGTCGTCACCGGTGCGGGTGGCTATCTGTGTCAGTCGGTTACCCATGTGCGTTGTCCTTCCTGTGCGTCAGAGGCAGCGGGGCATTGTGCGTTACAAGTTCCCGGGCCATTGGCGACAGGGGAAACAGCGGGCAAAAGTGCTGGCCCCGGCAACGCATGCTGCGATGCAATGAAGCCTTGTTCCACTCTTTCTCTCCGGAGATCGCATCGATGCCTCAGACGACACGACGACACCTCCCCTCCTTCGATGCCCGCAGCGTGATGCTGTTTGCAGCGCTGAGCATGGGAGGCGCACTGGCGCAGGCCCAGCAGCCCGCCTCGGCGCCTTCCGCCCAGCCGAAATACCAGATCGGCCCCAGCGCCCCCGCGGCCCAACCCACCATCGGCCCGGCCTCTGCCGGCTCACCCACCGCCAGCGCCTTCGAGCGCGCCGACACCAACCGCGACGGCCAGCTGAGCGCCGCCGAGGCCGCCCAGCTGCCCGCCATCGGCAACCGCTTCAAGCAGCTGGACAAGGACCACAACGGCAGCCTGTCGCGCGCCGAGTTCGAGGCCGGCGCCAAGCCCTGACACCCGGCTGAATGCCCGGCCCCGCCTGCGCTGTACTCCAGGGCGCGGGCGGGGCTTTTTTCGCCCCGGCCGGGCGCCACCCCCCATCCTAGAATGGAAGGCTCTTTTCCCCTGCCGCCAGGAGCCTGCCATGAACGCGCCCACCTCCGCCCACCACCTGCAGCCCCCGCGCGACACCCCCCCTGCCCTGCTGCAGGCGCTGGCCGCGCGCTTCGGCGCCCAGTACTCGGTCGCCGCGGCGGTGCGTGAGCAGCACGGGCGCGACGAGGGCTCCATCAGCGCCCCGCCGCCGGCCGCCGTCGTTTTCGCCGAAAGCACGCAGGACGTGCAGGACGCCGTGCGCCTGGCCTCCAGCCACGGGGTGCCGGTCATCCCCTACGGCGCCGGCTCGTCGCTGGAAGGCCACCTGCTGGCCGTGCAGGGCGGCATCAGCCTGGACGTGAGCCGCATGAACCGCGTGCTGTCCATCGACGCCGACGACCTGACCGTCACCGTGCAGCCGGGCATCACGCGCAAGCAGCTCAACGAAGCCGTCAAGCACACCGGGCTGTTCTTCCCCATCGACCCGGGCGCGGACGCCAGCATCGGCGGCATGGCCGCCACGCGCGCCTCCGGCACCAACGCCGTGCGCTACGGCACCATGCGCGAGAACGTGCTGGCGCTGGAAGTCGTCACCGCCAGCGGCGAGGCCATCCGCACCGGCACGCGCGCGAGGAAAAGCAGCGCCGGCTACGACCTGACGCGGCTGATGGTGGGCAGCGAGGGCACGCTGGGCATCTTCACCGAGGTGACCGTGCGCCTGTACCCGCTGCCCGAAGCGGTGAGCGCGGCGATTTGCTCCTTCCCCAGCATCGAGGCGGCCGTGCGCACCGTCATCCAGACCATCCAGCTGGGCGTGCCCATCGCCCGCGTGGAGCTGATCGACGCCAACAGCGTGCGCGTGGTCAACGCCCACAGCAAGCTCGCCCTGCGCGAGGAGCCCATGCTGCTCATGGAATTCCACGGCTCGCCCGCCGGCGTGCAGGAGCAGGCCGAAACCGTGCAGCAGATCGCCCAGGACTGGGGCGGCAACGCGTTTGAATGGGCCACCACGCCCGAGGAGCGCACGCGCCTGTGGACGGCGCGGCACAACGCCTACTTCGCCGCCGTGCAGAGCCGTCCGGGCTGCAAGGCCATCAGCACCGACACCTGCGTGCCCATCTCGCGCCTGGCCGACTGCCTGCTCGATTCGGTCGCCGAGGCCGACGCCAGCGGCATCCCCTACTTTCTGGTCGGCCACGTGGGCGACGGCAACTTCCACTTCGGCTACCTGCTGGACCCGAGCATCCCCGAAGAGCGCGAGACGGCCGAGCGGCTGAACCACCAGCTCGTCGCCCGTGCGCTGAGCATGCAAGGCACCTGCACCGGCGAGCACGGCGTGGGCATTCACAAGATGGGCTTTCTGGTGGACGAGGCGGGCGAAGGCGCGGTAGAGATGATGCGCGCCATCAAGCGCGCGCTGGACCCGCAGAACATCCTGAACCCGGGCAAGATCTTCGCGCTCTGAACGCGCTATACATTCAATAGCTGTCCGCGCTTGCTGTAAGCGCGCTGCAGCCTGATTTGCCTCAATGCCCGGGCTGCGCCAGCGGGTAGCGCACGGGCGCGGCGGCATCGCCCGGCACGTGCAGCAGGTTGACCACGCCCGCCACGTCGTCCACCAGCCCCACCGCCTGCTCCAGCGCGCGGCCCTGCTGCACGGAGCGCACGCAACCCATCAGCGTGACGATGCGCCGCTGGCCCAACAGCCACACGCTGGTGTCGCCGAAACGCCCGTCCTCGCGGATGAACTGGCGCACGCGCGGGATGATCTCCGCGTCGTACAGGTACGAGTTGGGCAGCCGGCAGCGGCCCGAGCGGTAGCAGCTGCCGCCGTGCTGGGCGCGGATATGCGCCAGCGCGCGCACCTCCTCGGCGGTGTAGAGCGGCCCCTCGGGCACGGGGCAGCCCGCCAGGGCGGACGTGGCCTGGACGAACGGGTCATCGAAGGCGTTGGTGCGCGGCTGCGCCCCCGCCGCGGCACCGGCCAGCAGCAGCGTCAGCGTGGTGCACGATAAAACAAGCCTCCAACGCCCGTCCATCCAACGCCTCCAGCTCTCTTTTCAGGAGCAAACGGCCGTCCCGCCTCAGGCCGGCACGGCAGCCCGGCGCGAGCGCGCGGCCACGCCCACGCCGACAAAGCCGGCCGACACCACGCCCAGCACCAGCGCCAGCGCCGAGCCGTAGAAAATGGCGCCGTTCATGCCGCCGTCCAGCAGGGCGCCGAATACCGGCGCCGCCACGCTGAAGCCCAGGTCCAGCCCCGAATACACCGTGCCGTACACGCGCCCCGTGGCGCCGGGCGGCGCGGCGCGCTTGATCAGCATGTCGCGCGAAGGCCCGGCGATGCCGATGCCCGCGCCAGCCAGCGCCGCCACGGCCAGCGCCACCATGCCCGGCAGCACGCCCAGGCCCACCAGCGTCAGCAGCGCGGCCGAGGCCAGCAGGCAGACGCTGATGGTCTTCTCCAGCCGCTGCACCCGCCCCACCAGGAAGCCGCCCAGCACCATGCCGGCGGCCCCGCACAGCATGTAGCCGGTCACCACCAGCGCCGTGGTGGTCAGCGGGATGCCATAGAGGTTTTGCAGTGCCGGGCCGGCAAAGCTCTGGATGGCGCTGAGCGAGCAAGTGCTCCAGAAAAAGAACGAAAAGCACAGCCACACCGCCGGCAGCCGCAGGAAGGCCAGCGGATGCTCGGGCACGGCGCCCGCCGTGCCAGCCCCGGCCGGCTGCGTGCCGCGTGCGCCGTGGCGGTCGTCCAGCGCGTCGCGGTTGATGACCATGATGGCCAGCACCACCAGCGCCAGCACCGCTCCGCTGGCGCAGGCCACGCGCCAGGAGCCCGCGGCCGTGGCGATGCCGGCCATGAACACCGGCGCCGTGGCCCAGCCCAGGTTGCCCGAGATGCCGTGCACCGAGAAGCCGTGGCCCAGGCGCGCCGGCGATACGCGCTTGTTCAGAATGGTGAAGTCCACCGGATGGAAGGGCGCGTTGCCCAGCCCGGCCAGCACCGAGGCCACGAGCAGCCCTGCATAGCCACTGGCGCTGGCGGCCGTCAGCCCGGCGACGGCGAAGCACGCCAGGGCGAAGAACAGCACCGGCCGCGCGCCCACGCGGTCGACCACGAAGCCGGCCAGCGCCTGCCCCACGCCCGAAACCACGAAGAACACCGACAGCAGCAGCCCCAATTCGGAATACGAGAAGCCGAAGTCCGCGATCAGGAACGGGAACAGCGGCGGCAGCAGCATGTGAAAAAAGTGCGACGAGCCATGGGCCAGCCCGATCAGGCCGATGGTGCGCGCGTCCTCGCGCAGGGAGGCCGGGGCGCTGGCGTTGGGAGTGGGTTGCATGGGGCCGATCTTAGGCAGGCCGGGCGCGGCGTGATTACGATAGCTGGCCAAACCCTGTCGCGATCATGCCAAGCATTGCCGCCGCCGGCCCCGGCCGGGCCCTGTCCTATGTCGAGTCGCTCACGCCGCACCTGTTCGTGCCCAGCCGGGCGCGGCCCGTGCGCGCCAAGTACCGCCAGCTGGGCGCCGACACCCAGGTGCGCCCGCACAGCCACGCCTGGGCGCAGGTGGCCATCTCCACCAGCGGCGTGCTGCGCCTGACGGTGCCGGGCGGCACCTTCATCGTGCCACCCTCGCGGGCGCTGTGGATCCCGCCCGGCGTGGAGCACGCCGTGACCATGGTGGAGGACGCCGACCTGCGCACGCTGTACTGCCACCAGCCGCCCGGCCACTGTGGCCCCGCCGTGGCGCGCGCCGAGCAGACGCCCTGGCGCCAGTGCCGGGTGCTGGAGGTCTCGCAGCTGCTGCGCGCCCTGGTGCGCGAGATGCCCACCGCCGCCGACGGCGAGCCGCTGCCGCCCGAGCAGCTGCGCCGCGAGCGCCACCTGAGCGCCTTGATCCTGGACGAGCTGCGCCGCGCCGCCAGCGTGCCGCTGGGCATCGACCTGCCAAGCGACAAGCGCCTGCGCCAGCTGTGCGAGGCCGTGCTGGCCGATCCCACGCGCCACGAGACGCTGGCCCATTGGGCGCGCGGCACCGGCGCCAGCCCGCGCACGGTGGCGCGGCTGTTTCGCCAGGAGCTGTCCAGCACCTTTACGCAGTGGCGCCAGCAGGTCATCCTGGCCCAGGCGCTGGCCCTGGCGGCGCGGCGCCGGCCCATCAACCAGATCGCCGCCGAGCTGGGCTACAACAGCCCCAGCGCCTTCTCGGCCATGGTGCGGCGCGCGGTGGGCATGTCGCCGGGGCGCTTCCTGGGCACGCCGCAACCGTGAGGCGGGCGCACTGTTATATGAAAAACGGCTCCAGCGCCCGCCCCTCTTGCGCAAGCAGCTATCAATAGAGAAGCATCACAAATCCAAACTCACTGCGCAATACAAGGGTTTTCCCTGACGTGCGGTATGGAATGGATCAAGGCGCCGACCGCTCCTAGTCCCCATGATTTCCACGGCCGAGTCGCGCTACAACCAGTGGGTACGCGAGCACTACCGCTTCCTGCTGCGCAGCGCCTGGGCGCTGACGGGCTCGCGCGCGCTGGCCGAGGACGTGGTGCAGGACTGCTTCACCAGCGCCTGGCGCCACCGCGACCAGCTGCGCGACGCCAGCCTGGCGCGCGCCTGGCTGTTTCAGATCATGCGGCGCCACGCGCTGCGCCACCTGCTGCCGCAGCAGCCGCTCCAATACAGCGCCGACGACCCGGCGCACGACGTCCCCGCCCCGCCCTCGCCCATCGACGACCGGCTGGACGTGGTCAAGGCGCTGGCCCGCATCGCCCCCATCCACCGCGAGGTGCTGGTGCTGTACTACTTCGACGACATGTCCACCGCGCAGATGGCCGAGGCGCTGGACATCGCGCCCGGCACGGTGCTGTCGCGCCTGGCCCGGGCGCGCGATGCACTCAAGGCCGCGCTCGGCCCGGCGCCGGCCGCCGGCGCCAGCGTGATCCCTCTGCGAAAGGCCAGCCGATGACCCGTCCCACCCCGCCGCAGGACACACCCGTGCAGACGCTGCAGGAGACCGATTTCGACCTGCGCGCACGCGCCGAGATGGCCCTGGCCTTTCCAGCCGACGAACCGCCCGCGCACCTGTTCAGGCACACGCCCTGGCATGCGCGCCGCGGCGTGCGGCGGCTGCTGGCCGCGCTGCTGGCCGGCAGCACCGCGGCGTCCGCCGTGTTCGCCATGCGCCCGCCCTCGCTGGTGCGCTCGGCCATCGAGCACGAGTACTACGAACGTACGCTGCGCGGCAGCTTCATGCCCGAGGCCGAGGTCGCCCGCCACCTGGACCTGCCGCCCGGCCAGCCCTTGCCCGGCTTCACCCAGCTGCTGCGCCCCTGCGAGATCGAGGGCAGCCGCGCCTACCACCTGACCACCTTCTTCGAGAAGGGCGGCATCGTCACCGTCATGGCCTTCGACCAGCCCACGGCCCTGCCCGACGGCCAGGGCTGGTGGGCCAACAGCTACTGGCAGGTGGCACGCTCGCGCGAAGGCCGCCCGCTGGTGCTCATCGCGCAGAAGAAACAGGCGCTGGCGGTGGCCAGCCGGGCGCTGGCGGCGCCGGCGCCCGCCAACTGAGCGGCCTGCCGCCCACCGATTTTTCTTTTTTTCCTTTTTTCCCACCAACGACTCCCAGGAGACACGCCCCATGCACACCCAAGCCCCTGCCTCCCTGCCCCGCCGCCGCCTGCTGGCGGGCAGCGCCAGTGCGCTGGCCGCCGCCGGCCTGGCCAGCTTCCACCAGGGCGCCGCGGCGCAGTCGGCGGCGCCGGCCGCGGCCAAGCCGCTGCCCGGCTACGCCGGCTGGAAGAACGCCGATGCCGTCATCGTGCACAGCAGCACCACCATCGAGACGCGCCGCGGCGCCTTCGGCACCAGCGTCATCACGCCCTCGGACCAGCTGTACGTGCGCAACAACCTGCCCACCCCGCCCGAGTCCATCGTCGCCGACCGCGACGCCTGGCAGGTGCAGGTGAGCGGCGTGAAGGAGCCGCGCCGCCTGTCGGTGCGCGAGCTCAAGTCCATGGGGCTGGAGACGGTGACCATGGTGCTGCAGTGCTCGGGCAACGGCCGGGGATTTTTCCCCAGCAAGCCCAGCGGCACGCCCTGGACGGTGGGCGCCGCCGGCTGCGTGGTCTGGAGCGGCGTGCCCGTGCGCGACGTGGCGCGCGCCCTGGGTGGCGTGGCCGATGGCATGAAGTACATGACCGGCACCGGCGGCGAGGTACTGCCCCCGGGCATCGACCCCAAGACGGTGGTCGTCGAGCGTTCGGTGCCGCTTGAGGCCATGCAGGACGCGCTGCTGGCCTGGGAGATGAACGGCGAGCCCGTCCCGCTGGCGCACGGCGGGCCGCTGCGCCTGATCGTGCCGGGCTACACCGGCGTGAACAACATCAAGTACATCGGCCAGCTCGCCTTCACCGACAAGGAGAGCGAGGCGCGCATCATGAGCCACGGCTACCGCATCTCGCCGCCGGGCGGCAAGGGCGACCCCAGCCAGCCGTCGGTGCAGCAGATGAGCGTCAAGTCCTGGATCAACGGCCCGCTGCCCGAAGATGGCGAGCTGGCCCCAGGCCGCGTGCAGATCCACGGCGTGGCCTTCGGCGGCATGCACGCCGTCAAGGGTGTGGAGGTGTCCGTGGACGGCGGCAAGACCTGGCAGGCCGCGCGCCTGGTGGGCCCGGACATGGGCCGCTACGCCTGGCGCCAGTTCGTGCTGCAGGCCGATCTGCCGCGCGGCAGCCACACCCTGGCCAGCCGCGCCACCGACGCCCAGGGCAACGTGCAGCCCGAGCAGCGCGAGGAAAACCAGGCCGGCTACAACAACAGCAGCTGGGCCGATCACGCGGTGACCGTCAAGGTGGGCTGAAGCAGCGCCCGCCCCGCCCTCTCCTTTCCTCTTTCACCCTGCGCGGCAGCTGCCGCCCGTCCCCAGCGGGGCCGGGTGGCGCGCTGCGACTCGTCCTCGCCATGATCCAGAAACTGCCCTCCCTCGCCCTGTCCACCCTCTTGCTGGCCGCCGGCCCCGCGCTGGCCGATGACGCCGCCCAGATGGCCCTGGGCAAGAAGCTGTTCAACACCGCCACGCCGGCCTGCGCCGTCTGCCACACCCTCAAGGACGCCGGCGCCGAGGGCGCCATCGGCCCGGTGCTGGACGAGCTGCAGCCCGACGCCGACCGCGTCACGCGCGCCATGCGCAACGGCATCGGCAGCATGCCGTCCTTCAAGGGCACGCTGAGCGATGCGGAGATCGCCGCTGTCGCCCTGTACGTGAGCCGCGCCAGCCGGGGCAAGTGAGCCTGGCGCTCCGGCGCGCCTCGGCGGATTTGGAGCCAAAACCACCTCCAGCCCTTGCTGTACAAGCGCTGGCAGCTACCAAAAAGAGAGTTGGAAGCAAAAACGCCAGCGCGGCTCAAGGCCGCGCTGGCGTTTTTTAATCAAGGGTACCGGTGGATCAGCGCGACAGCGCACCCGCCGTGGCCGTGTCCAGCCGGCCCGTCACCGGCAGGCCCTGGGCCTGCTGGAATTCGCGCAGCGCCCTGGCCGTCTTCGGACCTGCGGAGCCGTCGGGCGTGCCGACGTTGTAGCCCAGCGCATTCAGGCGCTCCTGCGCCTCGCGCACCGACATGGCTGCGCCCGCCCTGGTTTGCGACGGAGCGGCCCCGCCGTCCACCGACAGCTTGCCGCCGCCGCCCAGGCCCTGGCCCTGCACGCTTTGCGCGCGGTAGCTGCGCAGCGCCACGACCATCTGGTTGTACGCGTCCATGAAGGCGGCCGTCAGCACCTTGCCCTGCGCGGTGTTCTGGTAGCCGCCCAGGCCGCCGGCGCCACCGCCGCCGAACACGCTGCCGAAGCCGGCGAAATCGGTCTTGGAGGCGCTGCCCTCGGAAGCCGCCACCTGCACGCCCGAGCGGTTGTCCACCAGCGTCAGCATGGCGCTGGCCTCGCGCGTCTTCATGCTGCCACCGATGGCCGCCACCGCCCGGCCGCGACCGCCGCCGATCAGGCCGCCCAGCGCGGCGCCCATGCCGCCCGCGTCGTTGTTGCTGAAGATGATCTCGGGCGACAGGCCGTAGTCGGAGGCCACCATCTGGCCCTTGCCGAAGTTGCTGCCGCCGCGCATCTCGCCCGAACCCATGAGCTGGCGCTCGCGGTCCATGGCGCGCATGCCGGCTGCACCGCGCTCCACCACGATGAAGCAGTTGGACTGCTGGATCAGCAGACGCAGCAGGTTGGAGGTGGGCGGCAGCTTGTATTCGTTGCGCAGGATGGTGTACCAGCCGGCGTCTTGGTTCTCCACCAGCGACACGGTGCCCAGCGGGGCCGGGCAGCGCTCCAGCTGGCTGCTTTCATTGGCGGCGCTGCCGCCGGCGGCAGCGCCGGTGGCCACGGTCTTGGACTCGGCGCTGCCCATCTTCATGTTGGTGGTTTCGCAGCCGGTCAGCACCAGCGCGGCGCAGGCTGCAGCCAGCAGCGTCAGGGTTTTCTGGGACATGGCTCTCCTTACCTCTGTCTTTCTTGTCGTCATTCGGTTGATGGGAAAAGGGATGGCCCGCGCTGCCGCAGTCACTGCTGCGGCGCGCGGACCGGCGGCGCAAAATCCTAGCAGCCCCTTCCAGACCGCAACTTTTTCTTTCAGTTTGTTTCTTCTGCCGTTGCTTCCACGGCCACGGAGGGGGCGAAAGGCAGGCGGTACAGCCACAGCGGCGTCCCGCCTGCCGCTTGTGCCTGCAGTCGCGCCTGGGGCACCGCGCCGGGCACGGCGAACTCCAGGCTTGCCAGCCACGCTCCGGGCGCCATCTGCTGCTGCGCCTTGGCCGCCGCGCGGCCCATGGTCTCGGGGCGCTGGAACAGGTAGACCAACTGATAGTCCCCCCAGTCGGCGGCCCAGATGTCGCCCCGGCGCACGCGCGCGAAGCGGCAGCGCAGCCGGCAGGCCAGGGCCAGCGGCCAGCTCCATTCGATGCCCTCCAGGCGCGCACCCGGGTAGGCCTGGCGCAGCGCCAGCAGGCCGTCGCCCAGGCCGCAGCCCGCGTCCAGCACGCGCGCACCGGCGGCCAGCGGCGCGGCCCGCTCCAGGCCGGCCAGGGCGCCGCGCGGCGTGGGGAACACCGGCGCGTCGCGCCAGGCGTGCAGCGGGTACAACAGCAGGAGCAGGCCCAGAGGCAGCAGCCAGGCCCAGGCGGGCAGCGCCGCCGCGCCCGACAGCAGCAGCGACAGCGGAAAGCCCAGCGCGATCAGCAGCCGGCGCCACCAGGCGGCAGCCCACAGGCTGGCCGCCACGCCCACGGCGCTGGCCAGCAGCAGGGCCGTCAGCGCGCCCAGCGCCGGCCGGGCGGCGGCATGCACCAGCCACGCTGCGGCCCACGCCAGCACGGCGGGCAGGGGCCAGCGCAGGCGGGGCATGGGTTGTTGGGTATGAGGGGGCGAGGCCGTGGCAGCGCGTCAGTCTTGCTCGGCGCTTCCGCCGCGCAGGCGCTCGATCAGGCCGTTCAGGGCCTCCAGCGAGCCGAACTGGATGGCCAATTCGCCCATCTGCTCGGTGCGCCCGCCGCGGCGCACGCGCTTTTTCACGCGCACCTCGACCTGGGCGGTGAGCAGGTCGGACAGCTCTTCTTCCACCCGGCGCAGGTCACGCGGTTTGTCGTCCTTGCGCGCCCTGCTGGCCGCGCCGCTGGCGCCGCCGTCCGGTGCGGCAAGCTTCTTCGCCAAGCCCTCGGCCTCGCGCACGGACAGCTTCCTGGCGGCGATCTGGTGGGCCGCGGTGATCTGCTGCGCGCGCTCCAGCGCCAGCAGGGCGCGCGCGTGGCCCATGTCCAGGTCGCCGGCCATCAGCATGGTCTGCACCGGCTCGGCCAGGTTCAGCAGGCGCAGCAGGTTGCTGGCGGCGCTGCGCGAGCGGCCTACGGCCTGCGCCGCCTGCTCGTGCGTCAGGCCGAACTCGCGCGTCAGGCGCTGCAGGCCCTGCGCCTCTTCCAGCGGGTTCAGGTCCTCGCGCTGGATGTTCTCGATGAGCGCCATGGCAGCGGCGGCCTCGTCGGGCACGTCGCGCACCAGCACCGGCACCTCGGCCAGGCCGGCCAGGCGCGAAGCGCGGAAGCGCCGCTCGCCGGCGATGATTTCGTACTTGCCGGCGTTCTCGCCCTTGGTCAGGCGGCGCACCAGGATGGGCTGCATCACGCCCTGCGCGCGGATGCTCTCGGCCAGCTCGTACAGCGCGCCCTCGTCCATGCGAGTGCGCGGCTGGTAGATGCCGGGCACCAACTGGTCCAGGGCCAGCGCATGCGGCACGCCGTCGGCGGCGCCGGGCTGGGCCGGCGTGTCTGCGACCTTGGGGCCGAGCAGCGCTTCGAGCCCGCGGCCCAGACCCTTGGGTTTCTTGGTGGCCATCGTGATGTATCTCTTTTCGTCAAAAAGGGGCGCAAACGCCCGTGCCGCTGCCGCTGCCGTCATCGCTGTCGCCCTCGGCCAGCGCCTGCAGCAGCGCCCGCCCCTGCGGCCACAGGCCCAGGGCGGATTCGGCGTTGATGTGCCCGCGCTCGCCCAGGTCGACGAAGCGCGCGCCCCAATCCGCCGCCAGCGCCTGTGCGCGTGCGAAGCTGCAGTACGGATCGTTGCGGCTGCCCACCAGCACGGCGGGAAACGGCAGCCGCTGGCGCGCGATCGGCGCCCAGCCGGGGATCTGCGCGGCCAGGCCGGGCTGCTCCACATCACCCGGTGCCACCAGCAGCGCGCCGCGCACCTTGTGCGCATGGCGCGTGTGCACCGCCCACCAGGCCGTGAGGATGCAGCCCAGGCTGTGCGCGGCCAGCACTACGGGGCCGGGTGCGTCGGCCACCACATCCTCCAGCCGCGCCGACCAGTCGCCGCGCTTCGGAGCCATCCAGTCGTGTTGCTGCACGCGCAGGTCGCCATAAGCCCGCTCCCACTCGGTCTGCCAGTGGCCTTCGGTGGAGTTCTGCCAACCGGGCAGGAGGAGCACTTCGGGGCGGGTCATTGCTATTGATTCAGGAGCTAGCGGCGCTTGATGGGTGGGCGCTGGAGGCCGATTTCATTGAAATTTTCAAAACGGTATTCTGCCCTAGCCCACAAAACACATCGCCGCCGCGACACCCTGGCGGGCGTGGCGGCGGCGATGTGGCTCGTGTCAGCGCGGCGCGGCGCTTACATGCGTCGGCCCGGCTGGACGCCAGAGCGGCGCAGGGCGAAGCCGGCCATGAGCATCGAGAGGATGATCAGACCCCACTCAGAGAGGGTGGGGATGGCCTGGGCCGGGGGCGGGCCTTCGACGGGCAGTTCCTTCTCGTCGGGATCGTTACCGGGGTTCGGGTCGCCAGGGGCATTGACCGTGGCACGGTTGACCAGCGGACGGGACCCCTTGTAGGGCGTGTCGAGCATAACGGTAACGGTGAAGGCGCGTGTGGCCTGCGGCGCCAGCGTGCCGACCTGGCAGGTTACGGTGCGGGTGGCAGTGTCGTGGGCGCAGCCCGGAGCGGAGACGAAGGTCACCCCGGTGGGCAGGACGTCGGTTACCACGCCCAGGGTGCTGTTGCGACCGGCCTCGGTTTCTTCGTTCTTCACGGTCAGCGTGTAGACCACGGTGTCGCCAGCCTTGAGCCTGTCGGTGGGTCCAGCCAGGGCGGAAGATGTGCCTTCCTTGTTCAGCGACAGGTCCACGTCTTCGATGGAGCCGGGTGGCACGCTCGGATCACGCGTGGAGGTGCGGTCGTTAGTGTCGTTGTTGGCCAGCACGTCGAGGGCTGGGTCGGTCAGGCCCTCTTCCAACGCGCTCACCGAGGCGTTGTGGAAGATGGTGCCGGTCAACCGGCCCGCGGGCAGGCTTTGGGCCGTCATCTTAAACTTGATGGTCACGATTTCGCCCGGCGCCATCGTGCCGAGATTGCAGACCAGCGGGCCGGCAGTGGCCCCAGCGGTAAGGTCAGGACACGCTGTCGCCACCGGAACCAGCGTGGTAGCGCCGTTGCTGGAGGCTACCTCCAGCGTGCCGGCCTGCCAGTTGAACGTGGCCGACGAGGCCGCCGAGCCCGGCACCTTTGGGTTGAGCACGCCGGGAAACACGTCTGTCATCACCACGTTGGTGGCGAATGCCGGGCCGTTGTTGGTGACGGTGATGGTGTATTGCGTCTCCTGGCCCAGGGCGATGGCATCGGCGCTGTGCGACATATTGATGAGCACGTCCAGTTCGGTCCGGTCGAGGGGAACCACGGCTTGCGCGTCGTTGTTGTCCTTTTTCGGTTCGTGGGTGGACGTGTCCACATGCACCGTGTTGCTCAGTTCCACGGGCGGCGTAAGGCCGCCGACATCGCCGGACGAGCGCTGCTCGTAAGTCACCGCGTACTGGGCGCCGCTGTTCAGCGTGGGCCACGAGCATTCGAGCGTACCGCCCAGCTCGCCGTTAGCGGGCTGCGTGGCGCAGGTTCCGCCGTTATTCACCTGCAGGCTGTCGCCGATCCAATAGCCGTTGGTGGGCAGGGTGTCCACCATCGTCACGTCACGGGCGACGGACGGGCCCAGGTTTTGCACGACCACTGTGTAAGTGACTGGCTCGCCGGCCTTCGCGGGCGAAGGGGTGGGAGTCTTGTGGGCTGCCAGATCGACGATCGGGCGCACCAGGATTTCCGTCCTGGCCTCATTGTTTCCGTCATTCGTGTCGCGCACCTGGGTGCTGCTGACACGGGCTATGTTTTCCTGGCGGTAGTAATTCGCCGGGTCGGTGGGAGTCGGGGTCTGCGGGGAACGGTCGGGGGCGAAGTGACGCACCACCAGCGTGATCGTGGCCGAGGCGCCTGGCTCGAGCTCCATGCCCTCGCAACTCCACTCGCGGGTTGTGTTGGTCGCATTGCCGCCGATCGAGCCGTTGCCAGCACCGAGGGCGGAGCCGTTGGTGCAAGCGCTTCCTTGGGCGGCACCGCCATTGATAGAGACCGAGGCAGAGACAAAACCGCCGTCCGGGAACGGCGCGGTGGCGCCGGCGACGGGCGTGCCGTCGGCGTTGCGTGCCAAGCCGTGGGTGGACGTGATCAGGTTGGTCAACTGATCTGTCACGGTGATGCCGGTCGAGCGCTGGAAGCCGGCGCCCGGGGCATTGGTCACGGTGAGGGTGTAGGTCACCTCCTCGCCGAAGTCATCGACCCGTACCTTGCTGGCCGATTTGGTGATGCCCAAGTCGCCCAGCTCAGGCGACGCGGCCACGCTGACGCTGTCGCTTGGCGTGATCGGGAAGGCGCGGTCGCCCACGCCGGTGATGCCGACGTGGTTGATGATGGCAGTGGAATAGCCAGCCGGCAGGGGCATGACCGTGGCGTTGAGCGTCAGGTCCTTGTAGCCGTTAGGCTCGAAGCCCGCGGCGTTGGTGCAGGTCAGGTCAGCGGCCCCTGTAACCGGCAATCCTGGACAGTTCCATCCTGCCGCGGTGGATGCCGCGGAGATGCTGTCGATGCGGATGTACTGCGGCACGTTGTCGACCACGGTGACCGTGGACGCGATGGGCAGCGTGCTGGTGTTGCGCGCACGGATGCCGTAGGTAAACGTCTCGCCCTGTCGCACGACCGGCAGGCTCGTCGACTTGCTCACGCTCATGGAAACGGTGTCGCTGTAGGTCACAGTGCTGGTGTCGGTGTTGAGCGCGTTCACGCAGGCCGTGCATTCGTTGGAAGCGGATACGGTGCCGGTGTTCGTCACCGCCGCTCCATCCGCCCCTCCGGCGGGCACCGTGGTCTGGAGCCTGAGAGCCGAATAGGCACTCCCCACTGCGGGCGCGCTGCCGCTGTAGTCACAGGTGATGACCTGGCCTGCCGCGGAGCAAGCCCAGCCGTTACCGGTGAAGCCGTTGTAGACGACCCCTGCGGGCAGGGTATCGACCACTCGAACGTTTTGCGGCGCGTCGCTGCCGCTGTTGCGGGTCACGCTCAGCGTCCATTCGACGGCGGTCGGCGCGTCTGTGTCGACAACCCGGGGAACGGGACGGCTGTTCCACTTCTCCAGGCTCACGTCCACTTCTAGGTTGGCGCCGACATTGGCGATTGTTGCCGAGCGGGTGTTGTTGTCGATCACCGCATCGGGGAAGGGCGTCGTGCCACCGCCGCCCGCATCGAAGCCGCTGACGTTGACGCTCGCGGCAATCGACGAGCCGGGTGCAGCCGTGGCGATGGCCGGGAAGGTGAGCTCGGGAAGCACGTCACCCAAAGCAATGCCGCCCGCGGGCGCGGGGTAGTTGCAGGTAAAGACGGTACCCGGGTTCTGATTAACGGCCGAGGGCGTGCAGTTCCAGCCGCTGCCGGAGGGTGTGCTCCCGGTCGCGCCCACGGGCACTGTAAAGGTCACCTGTGCCGAACCTCCACTAGGGACGGTCGATGGCCCGTGGTTGGTAACCACGGCGGTGTAGCTGTAGGGGGAATACTGCGTAGGCGTCGTGACCGGGCCGTTGAAGACGATGCCCAGGTCGGCTGCCTTGGTGGTGGTGATGTTGCGTTCAAGATCCTGGTTGTTGGTTGGATCGGAATCCGTTTCGCTTGACATCGCCGAGGCATACGCCCGCCACTTGTTGGTTTCAACGCTGGGTAGCGTGACGTTGAAACCGATGACGCGGCTGTCGCCTGACGAGGACAGCGTGCCCAGGGGGCAGGTGAAGGTCTGGTTGCCTGCCGTGATGGTTGTGCCACTGGCCAGCACGGGCGTGCAGCTCACGCCTGCCGGCGCGCTGATGGAACGGAAGATCGCATCCACCGGCAACCGCTGCGTCATCACGACATTGGTGGCCGCCGCCCCCAGGTTGAGCTGTGTGGTCACTTCATAGGTGAAATCCCCGCCCGCCAAGCCTGTGGCGCTTGCAGGAATGGCGTTGTGGTTGACCAGAACGTCTACCGCCTGAGCCTGCGCGCCTGCGGCGAACAGGACCAGCGGCACGGCGAGAAAAAAGGCGCGAGGGCCGGACTCAAGCAGGTGAGGCTTGGCGGCGAAGAGCGACGCCAGCGGCACGGCGGCACCACGTGAAAGCAAATGTTTAGGCATGGCTGTAACTTTCTTGAGAAAGTGCCGAAGTGGGTTCCCTGAACAGGCCGTTAACTTCGGAGAAACGATGCAACTGCAGTAACCGCAGGTTGCGACCCAGCCGAGTCTAAGTAGACCTGTTCAGCAATTGCCTACATTCGCTCACAAGCACCCACACAAATAGTAATTGTTTGCAATTCGTATGGTTTTGTACGGCTTTAACGCACGTTCGTGCCCTTACATCCGCTTGATGCGACCCACCATTTCCTGTGCGAACTCGACGAAAGCCTGGCTTCCCTTGGCGTTCGCGTCGAAAACCACCCCCGGCAGGCCATAGCTGGGCGCCTCGGCCAGCCGCACGTTGCGCGGGATGACGGTGTCGAACACCTTGTCGCCGAAGTGCTCCTTGAGCTGCTCGCTCACTTGCTGCTGCAGCGTGATGCGCGGGTCGAACATGACGCGCAGCAGGCCGATGATCTGCAGGTCGGGGTTGAGGTTGGCGTGCACCTGCTTGATGGTGTTGACCAGGTCGGTCAACCCTTCCAGAGCGAAGTATTCGCACTGCATGGGCACGATGACGCCGTGCGCGGCGCACAGGCCATTCAGGGTCAGCAGGCTGAGGGACGGCGGGCAGTCGATCAGGACGAAGTCGTACTCGCCGCCCACCTCGGCCAGGGCGTTTTTCAGGCGCCTCTCGCGCTGCTCCAGCTCCACCAGTTCCACCTCGGCGCCGGCCAGCTCACGGTTGGCGCCCAGCACTTGGTAGCCGCCGGGCTCGGACAGCACGGCGGCGTCGCGCACACCGGCTTGCCCCAGCAGCACGTCGTAGATGGTCTGCTGCAAAGCCCGCTTGTCCACGCCCGAGCCCATGGTGGCGTTGCCCTGGGGGTCCAGATCCACCAGCAGCACGCGCTGGCCTATCTTGGCCAGACCGGCGGCCAGGTTGACGGTGGTGGTGGTCTTGCCGACGCCACCCTTTTGGTTGGCGATACAAAAAATCTTGGCCATGCGGTGCAGGGGTGGCGCGCGAAGCGCGCTTAATTAGAGACGGCCAGCTTGATGCCGAAGCCGATAAGAAAGGTGCCTGCCGTTTTTTCCAGCACCCGGGTGATGCGGGGGCTGGCGCGCATGCGCTCGGCCAGGCGGTGCGTGAGCAGCACGACGATCAGGCAGTAGATGAAGGTCAACACGGCGATGGTGGCCGCCATGACGGCGAAAGTCAGCAAGCCCTGGTGGCGCGCCGGATCTACGAACAGCGGGAAGAAGGCCATGTAGAACACGATGGCCTTGGGATTGAGCAGCGTGATGATGGCGGCCTGCTTGAAGTAGTGCCGCGACTCCATGCGCAGGACGGGGGCGTCGCCCGGTTTGGCGGTGAACATCTTCAAGCCCATCCACGCCAGGTAGGCGGCGCCCAGCCACTGCATTGCGTGGAAGGCCGCGGGCCAGGACGCCAGCAGCGCGGCCACGCCGGCCACGGCCGCCCACATGAGGACTTGGTCGGCGGCGATCACCCCGGCGGTGGCCTGCAGGCCGGCGCGCACGCCCCCCTTGCCGGTGGAAGTGATGAGGGCCAGGTTGCCCGGCCCGGGGATGGCCAGGAACAGGACAATGGCGGCGACGAAGGCGCCGTAATCAGCGATGCCGAACATGGTGACCAGCCTCAGAGGACAAGCTGGCAAGTGTACGCGGGCGGCCGCTCAGGCGGGCCGCATCCAGACGATGCAGCGCTCGGCATCCAGTCCGGGTACGGCGATTTGTTCCACGTGAAACACCTGCACGTCGGCGCCCAGCGCGGCCATCTCGTACTGTGGATACTTGCCCTTCATGGCCAGCCACGCGCCGTCCGCACGAATGGCCGCGCGGGACCACTGGGTGAAGTCCGCCAGCGAGGCAAAGGCGCGGCAGCTGACTACGTCGTAAGGACCATCCAGCGTCTCTACCCGGGCATGCAGGCCCTGCAGGTTGGGCAGGCGGAGGGTGGCCGCCGCCTGCTGGATGAAGGCAGCCTTCTTGGCCACCGTATCCACACAGTGCACCTGTAGCCGCGGGCAGCAGATGGCAAACACCACGCCGGGCAGGCCGCCGCCGGAACCTACGTCCAGCAACCGCGCACCCGCGCCCTGCCCTGCCAATGAGCCCAAGTGCCGGCGAAGGGGAGCGACGGCCGCCAGACTGTCCAGCAGATGGTGGGTCAGCATCTCCTGCGGGTCGCGCACGGCCGTCAGGTTGTAGACCTTGTTCCACTTCTGCAGCAGCTGCAGGAAGTCCAGCAGCTGCTGGCGCTGCACATCGGAAAGTTCCAGGCCCAGCGCCTGTGCGCCTTCGCGCAGGCCCTTGGCCAAACTCTCCAAACCCGTCAGGCCGCTCATGCCGCGCTCTCCGCCTCGGCAGCAGCAAAACCCTTGAAGCCGCCCTTCTTCAAGTGAACCAGCAGCAGCGAAATGGCCGCCGGCGTGACGCCCGAGATGCGCGATGCCTGGCCCAGCGTCTCCGGCCGATGCTTTTGCAGCTTTTGCCGCACCTCGATGGACAGGGCCGCCACCTGCATGTAGTCCAGCTCCGGGGGCAGGCGCAGCTTTTCGTAATGGGCAGCGCGCTGCACTTCTTCCTTTTGCCGGTCGATGTAGCCCGAATACTTGGCGGCGATCTGCACCTGCTCCACCACACTGTCGGCCAACTCACCCAGTGTTTCACGTGAAACGTTGGCGCTGGCATGCCTGCCGTCGTCCAGCGTCATCAGGCTGGCGTAGTCCACATCCGGGCGGCGCAGCAGGTCGAACAGGTTGTATTCGTGCTCGATGGCCTTGCCCAGCACGCGCAGACTCTCCTCGGCGGGCAGGTTGCGCGGATTGACCCAGGTAGCCTTCAGGCGCTGCGTCTCAGCCGCCACGGCGTCGCGCTTGCGGCTGAACAGCTCCCAGCGAGCGTCATCCACCAGTCCCAGACGGCGGCCGATCTCCGTCAGACGCATGTCGGCGTTGTCCTCGCGCAGCTGCAGACGGAACTCCGCACGGCTGGTGAACATACGGTACGGCTCCGTCACGCCGCGGGTCACCAAGTCATCCACCAGCACGCCCAAATAAGCCTCGTCGCGCGCCGGCAGCCAGGGCGATTCGCCATGGCACTGCAGGGCGGCATTCAGGCCGGCGAACAGGCCCTGGGCGGCGGCCTCTTCATAGCCCGTCGTGCCGTTGATCTGGCCGGCAAAGAACAGGCCCTGGATCTGCCTCGTCTCGAAGCTGCTCTTGAGCGAGCGCGGGTCGAAATAGTCGTACTCGATGGCGTAGCCCGGGCGCAGGATGTGGGCGCTCTCCAGCCCGCGCATGCTGCGCACCAACGCCAGCTGGATATCGAACGGCAGGCTGGTGGAGATGCCGTTGGGGTAGTACTCGTGCGTGGTCAGGCCCTCGGGCTCCAGGAAGATCTGGTGGCTTTCCTTGTCGGCAAAGCGGTTGATCTTGTCCTCCACGCTGGGGCAGTAGCGCGGCCCCACCCCTTCGATCTTGCCGGTGAACATGGGACTGCGGTCAAAGCCCGAGCGGATGATCTCGTGCGTGCGCGCGTTGGTGTGCGTGATCCAGCACGGCACTTGGCGCGGGTGCATGGCGCGCGAGCCCATGAAGCTGAACACCGGCACCTCGCCCTCATTCACGCCGCCTGGCATGCCGTCGCCGGGCTGCTGCTCGCAGGCCGAAAAGTCGATGCTGCGCCCGTCGATGCGCGGCGGCGTGCCGGTCTTCAGCCGGCCCTGGGGCAGGCGCAGCTCCTTGAGCCGGGCCGACAGCGTGACGGCCGGCGGGTCGCCGGCGCGGCCGGCGGCGTAGTTGTCCAGGCCGACATGGATGCGCCCGTCCAGGAAGGTGCCGGCCGTCAGCACCACCGCGCGGGCGCGGAACTTCAACCCGATCTGCGTGACGGCGCCGACCACGCGGTCGCCCTCCACCATCAGGTCGTCCACCGCCTGTTGGAACAAACTCAGGTTGGGCTGGTTCTCCAGCATGCGGCGGATGGCGGCCTTGTACAGCACCCGGTCGGCCTGGGCGCGGGTGGCGCGCACGGCCGGGCCCTTGCTGCTGTTGAGGATACGGAACTGGATGCCCGCCTCGTCGGTCGCCAGCGCCATGGCCCCGCCCAGCGCGTCCACCTCTTTCACCAGGTGGCCCTTGCCGATGCCGCCGATGCTGGGGTTGCAGCTCATCTGTCCCAGCGTCTCGATGTTGTGGGTCAGCAGCACGGTCTGGCAGCCCATGCGCGCGGCGGCGAGGGCGGCCTCGGTGCCGGCGTGGCCGCCGCCGACGACGATGACGTCAAATTCCTGGGGATACAGCATGGGCAGGCAAGAAGGAGCGTAGGAGCCGGCAAATGCCGGGAAAACCCGCGATTTTCCCACCTTTAGAGAAAAACCGTGCACGGTGATGGCTTGGCTGCCGGCCTGTTTCACGTGGAACAACGCACCGCAGGAATCCTGCCCGGTCCCTGTGCTCCAATTCCCACCATGAAACTCCTCGTCTTCGCGGGCAGCACCCGCCAGCAATCCTTCAACCGCCGCTTGGCCGCCGTGGCCGCAGATATCGCGCGCGAACTCGGCGCACAGGCCACGCTGCTGGAGTTGGCCGACTACGACATCCCCATGTACCACGCCGAGCTGGAGGCGCGCGGCACCCCGCCCGACGTGATCCGCCTGAAGGAGGCCATGGACGCGCACCCGGCCTGGATCATCTGCTCGCCCGAATACAACGGCAGCTACACCGGCCTGCTCAAGAACACCATCGACTGGGCCTCCAGCCCCGTCGCCGGGCATCCCGTGTGGGCCGACGGCTCGCGGCCCTTCGGCGGAAAGGTGGTGGGCATGCTCAGCGCATCCAACGGTCTGCTGGGCGGCCTGCGCTCGCAAAGCCACCTGGCGCCGCTGCTCATCAACCTGGGCTGCTGGCTGGCGCCGCGCCACCACGCCCTGGGCCAGGCCGCCAGCGCCTTTGGCGACGACGGCCGTTTGCTGGATGCCGGCCAACAGGCCCGCGTGCAGGCCGTGGTGCAGCAGGTGCTGTGGGCCGCCGAGCGGCTGCAGCAAGCCGACTGAAATCACAGTCAAATCCGCCTCAAACGCTTTCCGCACAAGCGCTGACAGCTATCAATTACATAGTGAGTGAGTCCATAGATTGCCGCCCCGGCTGCGGCGCCTGCTGCATCGCGCCGTCCATCAGCTCGCCCATCCCCGGCATGCCGCGGGGCAAGCCGGCCGGCGTGCGCTGCGTGCAGCTGGACGATCATGATCGCTGCCTTGTGTTCGGCCAGCCCACGCGCCCGGCGGTGTGCGCATCGCTACGGCCTCATCCCGGCCTGTGCCGCGCCAGCCGCGCCGAGGCGCTAGCGCACATCGCCTGGATGGAGCGCGCCACCGCCCCGCAGCAGCAGCGGCCGGGGTCCAAAGACCCTGGCTGACAGACGTCTTGCCGAGCCCCTAGCATGTGCCTTGCGCTTGTCTTCACCACCCAACAACCGCGCAAAGAATGAAGAAAGGACGGTTCCCATGAAGCTGTACTACTCCCCCGGCGCCTGCTCGCTGTCGCCGCACATCGTGCTGCACGAGGCCGGGCTGGCCTACACGCCCGTGCTGGCCAGCACCAAGAGCCACAAGCTGCAGGATGGCACGGACTTCTATTCCATCAACCCGCTGGGCTACGTGCCCATGCTGGAGCTGGACGACGGCACCCGCCTGCGCGAAGGCCCGGCCATCGTGCAATACCTGGCCGACCAGGCACCGCACAAGAACCTGGCGCCCGCCCATGGCACGCTGGCGCGCTACCGCCTGCAGGAGTGGCTGAACTTCATCGGCACCGAAGTGCACAAGGGCTTCACGCCGCTGTTCAAGCCCAACACGCCCGAGGCCTACAAGCCGATCGCCCGCGAGGGCCTGCTGTCCCGCCTCAGCTGGGTGGATGGCGAGCTGGCCGGCAAGGACTACCTGATGGGCGAGCACTTCAGCGTGGCCGACGCCTACCTGTTTGCCGTGACCGGCTGGGCGCCGCACGTCGGGCTGGACATCTCCCACCTCAAGCACATCGCCGCCTGGCGCGAGCGCGTCGCCGCCCGTCCGGCCGTGCAGGCCGCGCTGAAAGCCGAAGGCCTGCTGAAATAAGAACCGCCCCTGTGGCGCCAGGCGCCCTCCCCTTCTTCTTCAGGAAGGGGACGCCGCGCACGGCCGGGCAAAGCCCGTTCCGTGGCGTCTGTCGGCATGGCCTGCTCCGCAGCCTTGTGAGCGGCCAGCATTGCTTCAAAAAAGAATTTTTCTCATGACCACCCTGTTCGACCCCCTGCAAGCCGGCGCGCTGCGTCTGGCCAACCGCATTGCCATGGCCCCGCTGACGCGCAACCGCGCGCCCCAGGCCACGCCCGGCGAGATGAACGTCACCTACTACCGCCAGCGCGCCAGCGCCGGCCTGATCGTCTCCGAGGGCACGGCCATCAGCCACCAGGCCCAGGGCTATGCCGACGTGCCCGGCCTGTATGGCAGCGAGCAGCTGGACGGCTGGAAGCGCGTGACCGACGCAGTGCACGAGGCCGGCGGCACCATCGTCTGCCAGCTGTGGCATGTGGGCCGCGTGTCGCACGACAGCCTGCAGCCGGAAGGCGGCGCGCCCGTGGCGCCCTCCGCCGTCACGGCGCACAGCAAGACCTATCTGATCGACCAGGCCAGCGGCAAGGGCGGCTTTCAGCCCACCTCGGCGCCGCGCGCGCTGCAGGCCGAGGAGCTGCCCGGCATCGTCCACACCTTCGCCGCCGCAGCGCGCAACGCGGTGCAGACGGCGGGCTTTGATGGCGTGGAGATCCACGGCGCCAACGGCTACCTGCTGGACCAGTTCCTGAAGACCGGCGCCAACCAGCGCACGGACGATTACGGCGGCAGCATCGAAAACCGCGCGCGGCTGATGCTGGAAGTGACCCGTGCCGTGGCCGACGCCGTGGGCGCCGACCGCACCGGCCTGCGCCTGTCGCCCGTCACCCCGGCCAACGACATCGTGGACGCCGACCCGCAGCCCCTGTACGAGTACCTGGCGCGCCAGCTGGCGCCGCTGGGCCTGGCCTTCATCCACGTCATCGAGGGCTCCACCGGCGGCCCGCGCGAGGTGGAGGGCCGCCCCTTCGACTACGACGCTTTCAAGGCCGCCTACCGCAGCGCCGGCGGCCAGGGCGCGTGGATCGTCAACAACGGCTACGACGGCGAAATGGCTGCCCAGGCCGTGGCCAGCGGCCGGGCGGACGCCGTGGCCTTCGGCCGCGCCTTCATCTCAAACCCCGACCTGGTGGAGCGCCTGCGCACCGGCGCGCCTTTGAACGAATCGGACCGCGCGACCTTCTACGGCGGCGGCGAGCACGGCTACACCGATTACCCTGCCCTGAACGGCCAGGGCTGAAACAGCAAGGGGCGCCGCGGCGCCCCTTTTTTGTTTTCAAGCCAAATCGGCCTCCAGCGCTCGTCGTACAAGCGCCAGCAGCTACTGAATCAATAGCGCATCAGCCTTGCAGCCGCAGCGCCCCCGGCTGGGCCTGCAGGGCCGGCGAAGGCGCCGGCGCGGCGGTGGCAGCTGCGGCTGCCATGTGCAGGCCGGCGTGCTCGCCCTCGTCGGCCAGGCGGAACTGCTGCACCACCAGCGACAGCCGCGCCGCCTGCTCGCGCAGGGATTCGGCGGCGGCGGCGCTCTCCTCCACCAGCGCGGCGTTTTGCTGCGTCATGCGGTCGATCTCGCCCACGGCGCCGTTGACCTCGCCGATGCCGGCGGACTGCTCGGCGGCGGCGGAGTTGATCTCGCCGATGATGTCCGTCACGCGCTGCACGCTGCCCACGATCTCCTGCATGGCGCGGCCGGCGTCTTCCACCTGGCGCACACCGCCGTCCACGGCGGCCACGCTGGTGCCGATCAGCTGCTTGATCTCGCTGGCCGCGGCGGCGCTGCGCTGGGCCAGGCTGCGCACCTCGCCGGCCACCACGGCAAAGCCCCGGCCCTGCTCGCCGGCGCGCGCGGCTTCCACGGCCGCGTTCAGCGCCAGGATGTTGGTCTGGAAGGCGATGGAGTCGATCAGCCCGATGATGTCGCCGATCTTGCGGCTGGAGCTGGCGATGCCGTGCATGCTGGTCACCGCCTGGGCCACGATGTCGCCGCCGCGCGTGGCGGTGCCCGAGGCCGAGGTGACCAGCTGGTTGGCCACCTGCGAGGACGAGGCCGTCTGCTGCACCGTGGCCGTCAGCTGCGACAGCGAGGCCACCGCCTCCTGGGCGTTGCTGGCCGTCTGCTCGGTGCGGGCGGACAGGTCCTGGTTGCCGGTGGCGATCTGCTGGCTGGCGGTGGCGATGCTGCCGCTGGCGTCGCGCACCTGCGAGACCAGGCCGGACAGGCCCTGCTGCATCTCCACCAGGGTGCGCTGCAGGTCGGCCGCCTCGTCGCGGCCCTGCACCTGCACGTGCTGCGACAGATCGCCCCCGGCGATGGCCTGCGCCATGGAGCGCGCCGCCTCCAGCGGGCGGCAGATGGAGACCATGTTCAGCAGCGTCAGCGGCACGACCACCACCACGGCGACGATCACCGCCAGGATGAACAGCCACTTGGTCTGTTCGGCGATGCGGTTCTGGCCGGCAATGGCCTCCTGCACGTCGATGGCCAGCGCCTTCTCCAGCTGCTGGACCTGGGCGTTGGCGTTGGCGAACTGCTCCACGGCGCGCTCGCTCATGCGATTGGCAATGGTGGCGGTGTCGTAGCCGCCGTCTTCCAGCTGGCGCGCCACGCCCTGAAACAGCTTGCGATAGGCCTGCAGGTATTCACCCGCCTGGGCGGCCTGCGCGCGATCGTCCTCGGACAGCACGCGGGCGAACTCCTGCGTCAGGCGCTCGGCGCCGTCCAGCGCACCCTCCCACTGCGTTTTGGACATGCGCACCTGGTCGGGCTTTTCGTAGTTGATGATCATGTCCTTCTCGTACTGGCGCACCTGGCCCAGGTCGCCGCGCAGCTGGCCCAGCAGCGCCACGGCAGCGTGCGACTGGTCGATGAAGGCCTGGCTTTGCGCGTGAATGCGCAGCATGCCCATCATCCCTGCGCTGCCGAGCAGCGCCAGCAACAGCATCACCACGGCAATGGCGCCGATCATGCGGGTACGGATCGTAAAGGCCCGCATCAGTGCGTAGAAGTTCATGTCCCTGTCTCTCAGGGCGCCCCATACCGCGGGGTGCGGGAAGCAGGACGCCGTTTAACTTGCAACAAAAAGTTGCAGTGTACGGGAACCTACCAAGTGCGCGTGTGCAAATTTCTCAACCACGCCAGCGCTTCAATAGCAAAGCATTGGTCATCACGCTGACCGAACTGAGCGCCATGGCCGCGCCGGCCATCACCGGGCTCAGGTAGCCCAGCGCCGCCAGGGGAATGCCGGCCACGTTGTAGATGAAGGCCCAGAACAGGTTCTGGCGGATCTTGGCCACGGTGCGGTGCGAAATGTCCAGCGCCGCCGCCACCAAGCGGGGCTCGCCACGCATCAGCGTGATGCCGGCGGCGTGCAGGGCCACATCCGTGCCATTGCCCATGGCCAGGCCCACGTCGGCGGCGGCCAGGGCGGGCGCGTCGTTCACGCCGTCGCCCACCATGGCCACCACCGTGCCGCCCTGCTGCAGCTGGCGCACGGCGTCGGCCTTGCCATCTGGCAGCACCTCGGCCATGACTTCACCGGCTTCCGGGTCCAGGCCCAGGCGGCGCGCCATGGCGGTCGCCGCGCCCCGGTTGTCGCCAGAGATCATCACACAGCGCACCCCGCGGGCCTTGAGCTCGGCCAACGCCGCGCGTGCGCCGGGTTTGGGCTCGTCGCCGAAAGCCAGCAGGGCGCGCACGGCCAGGGCGCCGCCTGGCGTGCGCTCGGCCAGAGCGGAGACGGTGGCGCCCCCCTGCTGCAGCGCCTCGGCCGGCGCCTGCAGCGCGCCCAGTCCTGCGCCCAGCTCCTGCATCCAGCGCAGGCTGCCGACCAGCCAGTCACGGCCCTGCACGCGGCCTTCGGTGCCACGGCCGGGCACGGCGCGCACGTCCTGCGGCTCGGGCACGGCCAGGGCGCGTGCGCCTGCTGCCTGTACCACCGCGCGCGCCAACGGGTGCTCGCTGCCGCTTTGCACGCCGGCCACGGCAGCCAGCAGCGCGGCTTCGTCGCCGTCTGGTTCCACGTGAAACGCCGTCAGCACCGGCTGGCCCACGGTCAGCGTGCCGGTCTTGTCAAAGGCCACGGTGGTCACGCGGTGCGCCGTTTCCAGCGCCTCGGCGTCCTTGATCAGCACGCCGTGCTGCGCCGCCACCCCCGTGCCGGCCATGATGGCCGCCGGCGTGGCCAGGCCCAGGGCGCAGGGGCAGGCGATGACCAGCACGGCCACGGCGTGGATCAGGGCGCTTTCCAGCCCCGCCCCGCTCCACAGCCAGCCCGTCAGCGTAGCCAGGGCGATCAGCAGCACCACCGGCACGAACACGGCCGCCACCCGGTCCACCAGGCGCTGGATGGGCGCCTTGGCGGCCTGTGCGTCCTCCACCAGCCGGATGATGCGTGCCAGCACGGTCTCGCTGCCCACGGCCGTCACCTGCATCAGCACGCGGCCCTCGCCGTTGATGGCGCCGCCGGTCAGGCGGTCACCCGGCTCGCGCGCCACGGGCAGGGGTTCGCCGGTCAGCATGGACTCGTCCACCTGCGTCTGGCCCTCCAGCACCGTGCCGTCCAGCGGGATGCGCTCGCCCGGGCGCACCACCAGACGGTCGCCGGCCAGGATCTCGGCGATGGGCACGTCCACCTCGCCGTCCCGGCCCAGCAGGTGCGCCACGTCCGGGCGCAACGCATGCAGCGCGCGGATGGCCGCGGTGGTCTGGCGCTTGGCCCGCGCCTCCAGCCACTTGCCCAGCAGCACCAGGGAGATGACCACGGCCGAGGCCTCGAAGTACAGGTGCGGCGCATGCCCTTCGGGCGCAGTGGCCCACAGCCACAGCGACAGGCCATAGCCGGCACTGGTGCCCAGAGCCACCAGCAGATCCATGTTGCCGGTCAGCGCCCGGGCCGCGTGCCAGCCGGCCTTGTAGAAACGCGCGCCCAGGATGAACTGCACCGGCGTGGCCAGCAGAAACTGCACCCACGCCGGCAGCATCCAGTGCTGCCCGAACAGGTCGCCCACCATGGGCAGCACCAGCGGCGCCGACAGCAGCAGGCCGATGCCCACCGGCATGAAACCGGCCCAGGGCGAATCGGCGCCGGCCGCGGCCTGCTCGGTCTGCGGCGTGCGCGGCTCGTAGCCGGCGTTGCGGATGGCGCGGCGCGCCAGGGCCGGCATGTCGGCGGCCTGGGCGGCGTCGTAGGTCAGGTGCACCGACTCGGTCGCCAGATTCACGGCCGCGTCCTGCACGCCGGGCAGCTTGCGCAGCGCGCGCTCCACGCGGGCCACGCAGCTGGCGCAAGTCATGCCGCCCACGCCGAGGTCCAGCGCGGCGGCGGGGGCGGACATGGCGGCCGAAGAAGTGGAAGGGGAAGTCATGGCGCCACCTTAAACCTTGACAGCATGTCAGAGTCAAGGGCCGCGCGCCCGCTTGACTTTGCCATCGTGTCAAGCTTCATGATGGCCGCCTCGACCCCGCCCTTTGTTCGATTTTTGCGTTTTCAGGAAAGGAAACCGCCATGCAACACCAATTCACCGTCCAGGGCATGACCTGCGGCCACTGCGAGCGCGCCGTGGTGCACGCCGTGCGCGAGGTGGACACCGACGCCCTCGTCAAGGTGGACCTGGCCACGGGCCAGGTCACGGTGGACAGCGACAAGTCGCGCGACGCCATCGCCAACGCCATCCGCGAAGAGGGCTACCAGGTCGCCGCGTGAACGCGCCCCGCGCCGCCCGCTGGCCCGTGCCCATCGGCGTGGCCGCCGAGCGCGCGGGCGTGTCCGCGCGCATGGTGCGCCACTACGAAAGCCTGGGCCTGCTGACGCCCGTGGCGCGCACGGGCAGCGGCTATCGGCAATACGCCGAGGCCGACGTGCACACCCTGCGCTTCATCCGCCGCGCGCGCGACTTAGGGTTCTCGATGGAGGAAATCGCCCAGCTGCTGGGCCTGTGGCAGGACAAGGCGCGCGCCAGCAGCCAGGTCAAGCGCATCGCGCAAAAGCACATCGACAACCTGGCCGAACGCATCGCCGCCATGCAGGCCATGCAGCGCAGCCTGCAGCAGCTGGTGGGTTGCTGCCAGGGCGACGAGCGGCCTGACTGCCCGATCCTGGACGACCTGGCGGCGCATTAGCGCGCCAGGCGCGGCGGCGCCGCTTGCTTCTATTTTCATAGCTTCTTGCGCTTGAAGGATAAGGGTTAGAGGTCGAAAACACCCAAACCTGCGGCCGCGGCTCATCCGCCGCATACTCGCAAGCCGACCGGCGCCATGCGCCCTGCCCTTTCTCAGGAGACCCGCCCATGACCGAGCCCACTACCGCCTACACCCCGCCCGCCGTCTGGCAATGGAACCAGGCCAACGGCGGCCGCTTCGCCAACATCAACCGCCCGGTGGCCGGCCCCACGCATGACAAGGAATTGCCCGTCGGCCGCCACCCGCTGCAGCTGTACTCGCTGGGCACGCCCAACGGGGTCAAGGTCACCGTCATGCTGGAGGAGCTGCTGGCCCTGGGCCACGTGGGCGCCGAATACGACGCCTGGCTGATCCGCATCAACGAGGGCGACCAGTTCGGCAGCGGCTTTGTCTCCGTCAACCCCAACTCCAAGATCCCCGCGCTGCTGGACCGCAGCAACCCAGAGCAACCGGTGCGCGTGTTCGAGTCCGGCGCCATCCTGATGTACCTGGCCGAGAAGTTCGGCGCCCTGCTGCCACCAGAGCCGGCACGCCGCGCCGAGTGCCTGTCCTGGCTGTTCTGGCAGATGGGCAGCGCGCCGTTCCTGGGCGGCGGCTTCGGGCACTTCTATGCCTATGCGCCGTTCAAGATCGAGTACGCCATCGACCGCTACGCCATGGAGGTCAAGCGCCAGATGGACGTGCTGAACCGCCGCCTGGCCGAGCACGAATACCTGGCCGGAGCCGACTACACCGTGGCCGACATCGCCGCCTGGCCGTGGTATGGGCTGCTCGCCAAGGGCCAGCTGTACGAGGCCGGCGAATTCCTGCAGGTGCACGAATACACACACGTGCTGCGCTGGGCCGAGCAGATCGCCCGGCGCCCGGCCGTGCAGCGCGGGCGCAAGGTGAACCGCACCTTCGGCGCACCCGAGAGCCAGCTGCACGAGCGCCACGACGCCAGCGATTTCGACACCCGCACCCAGGACAAGCTGCAGCCCGCCGCCTGAAGGCCGCGCCGCCAGGAATCATCAAGGAGACCCGCCCATGCCCCTCACCCTGTACGACTGCGCCAGCGCGCCCAGCCCGCGCCGCGCGCGCATCTTCCTGGCCGAAAAGGGCGTGGCCCACGACACCGTGCAGGTGGACCTGAAAAACGGCGAGCAGCTGGGCGAGGCCTACCGCCAGATCAACCCGCAGTGCACCGTGCCGGCCCTGCGCACCGAGGACGGCCTGCTGCTGGCCGACAACGCCGCCATTGCCGCGTACCTGGAGGCGCGCTTTCCCGAACCGCCGCTGCTGGGCACCACGCCCGAGGAGAAGGCCGAGATCGCCAGCTGGAACTGGCGCATGGAGTTCGACGGCCTGCTGGCCGTGGCCGAGGCACTGCGCAACGGCTCGCCGGCCATGGCCGGGCGGGCGCTGCCGGGCAGCGTGGCCTACGCGCAGATCCCGCAGCTCGCCGAGCGCGGGCTGGCGCGCACGGCGCAGTTCTTCGACCTGCTGAACGCACGCCTGCAGGGACGCGAGTTCGTCGCCACGGATGCTTTCAGCGTCGCCGACATCACGGCCGTGGTGGCGGTGGACTTCGCCCGCATCGTCAAGTGCAAGCCGCAGGAAGAGCGCCACCCGCACCTGCTGCGCTGGCGCGCGCAGATGGCCGAGCGGGCGTCGATGGCGCTGTAGCGCGGCGCCTCAGCTTTACAAGCCAAAACAGCTCCAGCGCCCGTCCATCAAGCGCTGGCAGCTCTCTTTTTTGCAGTGCTGCGTGTTGTGCGGGGCGCGCGTGCCAGCACCCCGCCCAGCAGCGTCTCTATGCACTGCTGCGCAATCTCCTCGGGCGTGTGCGCGCCCTCGGGCTGGTACCAGCGCCCGATCCAGCTGAGCGCTCCGGCGATGACGAAGGCCGTCATCTTCGGGTCGCAGGGCGCCAGGGAGCCGTCTTCCACCCCCTGCGCCACCAAGCGGCGGAAGGCCAGGTCGATCTCGGATTTCATGCGCCGCAGCTCGCCGCGCGCGGGCTCGGGCACCTCCTCGTCGCCCACGCGGATCAGGCACATGCCGAAGGGCTGCATGACGATGCCGGCATACACCTGCATGCAGGCGCGCAGCTGGTCCACGGCGTTGCCGCCGGCGGCGCGCGAGGCCTCGATGCCCTGCAGCGTCATGCGCAGGCCCTTGTCCACGCAGGCCAGCAGGATCTCGTCCTTGTTCTTCACGTAGTAGTACAGCGTGGGCTTGCTCACGTGCAGCCGCGCGGCGATGTCGTCCAGCGAGGTGGCGTGAAAGCCGCGCTCGTTGAACATCTGCGCGGCGGTGGACAGCACGGCATTGCGCTTGGCCTCGCGCTGGCGCTGGCGCTCGCCGGCGCCCGACCAGGGCGAGGCTGCGGGCGCGGCGGCATCTGCGGCGGCGGCCACATCGGGGCGGGGAGTACGGCGAAGTTGGGTGGCCATGCAGCGGTCGGACGGTTGCGTTACCGGGAAAGTCCGGATGCCTGGGGTGGCGGGGCGCTCCAAGAATCTACTTCAAAGTAACCAGTCTACGTACGAGTAGAAAAAAGCCGGGTTGCGAGAAACCCGTAGAGGAGACCGATGGACACAACGCCTGCGCCCGGCGGCACCGCTCCCAGCGCGCCGCCCCTGCTGCAAGTCGACGGCGTGACGCTGGCCTTTGGCGGCGTGCGCGCGCTCTCCGGCGTGGGCTTTGCCGTGCAGCGCGGCTCCATCACCGCCGTCATCGGGCCCAACGGCGCGGGCAAGACCTCGCTGTTCAACACCATCTCGGGCTTCTATCGCCCCACGGCGGGCAGCATCCGGTTCAAGGGCCAGGACATCACCCGCGTGCCCGCGCCGCAGCGCGCACGCCTGGGCCTGGCGCGCAGCTTCCAGAACATCGCGCTGTTTCGCGGCATGACGGTGCTGGACAACATCAAGCTGGGCCGCCATGCGCATCTGAAAACCAACGTGCTGGACGCGCTGCTGTACGTCGGCCGCGCCCGGCGCGAGGAGGCCGAGCTGCGCCGCGACGTGGAGGAGCGGATCATCGACTTCCTGGAGATCGACCACATCCGCCACGCGCCCGTGGCCGCCCTGTCCTACGGCCTGCAAAAGCGCGTGGAGATGGCCCGGGCCCTGGCCATGCAGCCCGAGATCCTCATGCTGGACGAGCCCGTGGCCGGCATGAACCGCGAGGAAACCGAGGACATGGCCCGCTTCATCCTGGACGTGCGCGCCGAGTGGGGCGTGACGGTGCTGATGGTGGAGCACGACATGGGCATGGTCATGGACCTGTCGGACCATGTGGTGGTGCTGAACTTCGGCCAGGTCATCGCCAAAGGAACGCCGGCGCAGGTGCAGGCCGACCCCGAGGTGGGCCGCGCCTACCTTGGCTCGGGCGACGTGGGCGCGCTGCGCGCCAAGCTGCAGGCCGCCGCCGGCCGCACGCAGGTAGCCGCATGATGGATTGGGCCTACCTGTTCGAGATCAGCCTCACCGGCATCGCCAGCGGCGGGCTGTACGCGCTGGCGGCGCTGGCCTTCGTCATGGTCTACAAGGCCACGCGGGTGGTGAACATCGCCATCGGCGAGATGCTGATGGCCGGCGGCTACCTGTTCTTCACCTTCGCCGCGATGTGGTCCCTGCCGCTGTGGCTGGCCATCCCCGCCGCGGTGCTGGCGTGTGGCCTGCTGGGCGCGGTGATCGAGCGCACCATGATCCGCCCGCTGCTGGGCGAGCCGCCGATTTCCGCCTTCATGGTCACCGTGGGCCTGGGCTCGGTGCTCGTCGGCCTGGTGGAGATGATCTGGAGCGCCGACCAGCGCCGCCTGCCGGACTTCATGCCCACCCAGCCCATCATGATCGGCGACGCCTTCCTGGCGCCCAAGGTCTTCTGGGGCGCCGTCATCGCCGCCGTGTTCATCGCCGCCGTGCTGCTGGTGTTCCGCTTCTGGCGCGGCGGCGTGGCCCTGCGCGCCACGGCCAGCGACCAGGCGGCCGCCTACTCCGTGGGCATCAACGTGCCGCGCGTGTTCTCGCTGTCCTGGGTGGTCTCGGCCATGCTGGCGGCGGTGTCCGGGATCATCGTCGGCTCCATCGGCGGCATTTCATCGAGCATGGGCGTGTTCGGCCTGTCGGTGCTGGTGGTCGTCATCGTCGGCGGGCTGGACAGCGTGCTGGGCGCCCTGGTGGCCGGCCTGGTCATCGGCCTGGTGGAGGCCCTGGCCGGCGCCTACCTGGGCGGTGAATACAAGCTGCTGGCGACCTTCGTGGTGCTGGTGGCCATCCTGATGGCGCGGCCCTACGGCCTGTTCGGCACCCGAGAGATAGAGAGGTTGTAGATGCGCATCGGAACCCTCAAGGAAAGCTACACCGGCGACGCCGCGCTGTTCGACTCGCGCACCCAGCATGCGTGGCTGGCCGTCGCCGCCGCCGCGCTGCTGCTGTTTCCCTTCATGGCCAGCGACTACTGGCTGTACCTGGCCTGCCTGATCGCCATCAACGTGGCCAGCAGCACGGGGCTGAACATCCTCACCGGCTACACCGGCCTGGTCAGTCTGGGCCAGGCGGCCTTCATGGGCCTGGGCGCCTACACGGTGGCCATCCTGCAGGCGCGCTGGGGCACGCCGCTGCTCGTGAACCTGCTGGCCGGGGGGCTGGTGGCCATGGTGGGCGGCATGGTGGTGGGCATTCCCTCGCTGCGCGTCAAGGGCCTGTACCTGGCCATCGTGACCATCGCCGCGTCGTTCATCGCGCATTTTCTGTTCGCCAACTTCCAGCTCACCGGTGGCACGGCCGGGCTGTCCATGCAGCCGGGGCGCTTCTTCGGCATCGATCTGGACACGTCGTTTCGCCTGTACTGGCTGATCGTGCCCGTCACGCTGCTGATGCTGCTGGGCGCGGCCAATTTGTTCCGCACCCGCATCGGCCGGGCCTTCATCGCCATCCGCGACCGCGACATCTCGGCCGAGGTGCTGGGCATACCGCTCCTGCGCTACAAGCTGCTGAGCTTTGGCCTGTCCTCGTTCTACGCCGGCCTGGCGGGCGGGCTGTGGGCGTATTTCTTTCGCGTGGTCACGCCCGAGAGCTTTCCGCTGTCCATGTCGATCTTCTTCCTGGCGGCCATCATCGTCGGCGGCATGGGATCGATTCTGGGCGGCATCCTGGGCGCGGTGTTCATGACGCTGGTGCCCGAGGTGCTCAAGCTCCTGGTCGACCTGCTGCCCGGCGGCGCCGAGCTGGCCGTCTTCCTCTCGCCCGTGCGCCTGGTGGTGTTCGGCGCGCTGATCATCGGTTTTCTGGTCTTCGAGCCGCTGGGGCTCGCAGAAATGTGGCGCCGCGTGCGCCGGTTCTTCCACCTGTGGCCCTTCCGCAATTGATTGACTGACTGACTGACAACGAGGAGACAGACATGGCACAGCAACGCATTTCCCCCCGCCGCCGCCGCATCATGCTGACGGCAGCCGCCGCCGGCGCCGCCGCCCTCACCCAGCCGCTGTCCGTGCTGGCGCAGGGGGCCGAGGACATCGTCATCGGCGGCTCCATCCCCATGACCGGCGTCTTCGCCTTCGCCGGCGTGGGCATCAACGCCGGCATCCAGGATTACGTGAAGATCGTCAACGACGCCGGCGGCATCAAGGGCCGCAAGGTCAAGTACGTGCCCGAGGACACGGGCTACAAGGTCGACGTGTCGGTGGCCGCCTTCAAGAAGATCACCAGCCAGAACAAGGTCAACCTGTACTACGGCGACTCCACGGGCTTCGCCAAGACCATCAACCCCGAGCTGGACCGCAACGGCAACATCCTGATGGCCGGCGCCTCGTTCGCCACCGAGCTGAACGACCCCAAGAAGTACCCGCACCAGTTCCTCGTCGGGCCGGACTACACCGAGATGTTCGGCATCCTGCTCAAGCACATCGCCAAGGAAAAGCCCGGCGCCAAGGTGGCCTTCGTCTATTCCGACTCCGAGTTCGGCCGCGACCCCATCGACTCCAGCGAGGCCCTGGCCAAGAAGCTGGGCCTGACGGTGCCCATCAAGATCATGACCCCCGCCGGCAGCGTGGACGTGTCCACCGAGGTCATCAAGCTGCGCCGCGCCGCGCCGGACTACACCATCTTCCACGGCTACATCCTGGCGCCCATCCCCGAGTTCATCACCCAGGGCAAGCAGCAAGGCATGACCAGCAAGTGGATGGGCACCTTCTGGACCATGGACAGCTCCACCGTCATGAAGATGGGCCCGGACGGCGACGGCTTCATGGGCGTCATGCCCTTTCGCTACTACTACGACACGGAGAAGGCGCCGATGCTGGAGAAGATCCGCGCCATGCGCCCGGAGTACCAGAGCACGGCCTACATCCAGGGCTTCCTGGCCGCCATGCTGTTCCTCGAATCGGCCAAGCGCACGCTGGAGGCGAACAAGCCGCTCACGGGCGACAACCTCAAGGCCGCGCTGAACTCCATCAAGGACTTCGACACCGGCGGGCTGATCGGCGTGCCGATCACCATCAGCGGCAACTCCATTCCCGTGGGCCGCGTGTACCGCGCCGACATGAAGGCGCAAAAGATGGTTGCCGCCTCCGACTGGATAAAACTGTGAATTCGGACAACCCCCTGAGCGGCTGCGCCGCTTCCCCCTTCTCTCACGCTGCGCGTGGGAAGGGAGACGCCGCCCGTGCTGCGGGGCGGCCCTTGCACGGCGGCCCTGGCCTGGGTTGCGCCAGTTTCGCAGGCCGTGGGTAGCACCCAGCGCCATGAATTACTAACATGACCCAGCAAGCCATAGACCTGGTCCTCGAAGTCAACAACATCGAGGTCGTCTACAACAAGGTCGTGCAGGCCCTGCGCGGGCTGTCGCTGGCGGTGCCGCGCGGGCAGATCGTGGCGCTGCTGGGCAGCAACGGGGCGGGCAAGAGCACCACGCTCAAGGCCATCTCCGGCCTGCTGGCGCTGGAGGACGGGCTGCTGGCCTCCGGCCGCATCGCCTTCGACGGCCAGGACACGGCGCGCCTCGCGCCCCAGCAGCTGGTGCGCCGCGGCCTGTCGCACGTGATGGAGGGCCGGCGCGTGTTCGAGGACCTGACGGTGGAGGAAAACCTCGTCGCCTCGACCTACGCCCTCTCCGGCCGCGAAGGCGCCGCGCGACCCGACTTCAACCTGGTGTACGAGTACTTCCCGCGGCTGCACGAGCGCCGCCGGGGTCTGGCCGGCTACCTGTCGGGCGGCGAGCAGCAGATGCTGGCCATCGGCCGCGCCCTCATCGCCCAGCCGGCGCTGATCCTGCTGGACGAGCCCTCGCTGGGCCTCTCCCCGAAGCTCACCGAGGACATCTTCACCATCATCGCCCGCATCAACGCCGAGCGCGGCACCAGCATGCTGCTGGTGGAGCAGAACGCCACCGTGGCCCTGGCCGTGGCGCACAGCGGCTACATCATGGAGAACGGCAAGATCGTCATCGACGGCCCGGCCGAGCGCCTGGCGGCCGACCAGGACGTGCGCGAGTTCTATCTGGGCATGGGCGGGGCCGGCGAGGCCAAGAGCTTCAAGGACATCAAGCACTACAAACGCCGCAAGAGATGGCTGTCATGAAACTCCCCGAACTCACCCTGCCGCAGATGCTGCGCCAGCGCGCGCAGCAGGACGCGGGGCGCGTCGCCATCCGGCAAAAGGACTTCGGCATCTGGAAGCCCTTCACCTGGGCCCAGTACTACCTGCGCGCCAGCCACTTCGGCCAGGGCCTGCTGCAGCTGGGGCTGCCGCCTGGCGGGCATGTGGGCGTGATCGCCGAGAACCGCATCGAATGGGTGGTGGCGCAGATGGGCGCAGGCCTGGTGGGCGGCATCACCGTGGGCGTGTACCCGACCAGCCCCACGGCCGAGGTGGCCTACGTGGTCGGCCACGCCGACATCGAGATCATGGTCTGCGAGGACCAGGAGCAGACCGACAAGGTGCTGGAGGCCCTGCCCCGCCTGCCGCGCCTGAAGAAGATCATCGTCATGGAAACCAAGGGCCTGCGCAGCTTCGCGCCAGAGCAGCGCGCCCTGATCACCGCCTTCGCCGAAGTGGAAAAGCTCGGTGAGAGCGTGCACAGCCAGGCCCGCATCGACGAACTGCTGGCGCGCCAGCGGCTCGACGACATCGGGCTGATGATCTACACCTCCGGCTCCACCGGGGCTCCGAAGGGCGCCATGATCTCCTGGCGCAACATGCGCGGCGTGGTGCCGGGCATCGCCGAGCGGCTGCAGCTGCAGGCCGGCGCCTCGCACCTGTCCTATCTGCCGCTGTGCCACGTGGCCGAGCAGATGCTGACCACCTTCGTGCCCTTGTTCCTGGGCTGCACCGTCAACTTCGGCGAATCCATCCGCACCGTGCAGGAGGACCTGCGCGAGGTGGCGCCCAGCATGTTCCTGGGCGTGCCGCGCATCTGGGAAAAGCTGCACTCGTCCATCACCATCAAGATGCAGGAGACGGGCGCGCTGCGCCGCGGCCTGTACGCGCGCGCCATGGCCGGCTGCGCGCCGCTGGCGGACAAGCCGCGCGCGCAGTGGTCGCTCCTTGAGCGCGCGCGCTACGCCCTGCACTACGCGCTGGTGCTGCGCGCGCTGCAGAACTTCATCGGCCTGCGCAAAGCCCACGTGGCGCTGACCGGCGCCGCGCCCATCGCGCCGGACGTGGTGCGGTTCTTCCGCACCCTGGGCGTGCCGCTGATCGAGGTCTACGGCCTGACCGAATCCACCGGCATGGTCACCGGCCACCGGCTGGACCAGGTGCACATCGGCACCGTCGGCCCCGTCACGCAGGGCGTGCAGTACCGCCTGGGCGAGAACGGCGAATTCCAGATCCGGGGCGAGATGGTCTTCGCCGGCTACTACAAGAACCCCGAGGCCACGGCGCAAAGCATCGTGGACGGCTGGCTGCACACCGGCGACGTGGTGAGCGAGGTGGACGGCCAGATCAAGATCGTGGACCGCCTCAAGGACATCATGATCACCGCCGGCGGCAAGAACCTCACGCCCTCGGAGATCGAGAACACCATGAAGGCCAGCCCCTTCATCAAGGAATGCATCATCGTCGCCGACGGCCGCAAGTTCGTCGGCGCCCTGGTGCAGATCGACATGGAGACCGTGGGCAAGTGGGCCGAGGCACGGCGCATCGCCTTCACGCACTTCCGCTCGCTGGTCGAAACGCCGGAGGTGCGCCAGCTCATCGACGCCGAGATCGCCGCCGGCAACGCCAAGCTGGCCCAGGTGGCGCAGATCCGCAAGTTCCACTTGCTCACCAAAGAGCTGGACCACGACGATGGCGAAGTCACCGCCACCATGAAGGTGCGCCGCGCCAGCATCTACAAGACCTACGCCGGCGAGATCGAGGCGCTGTATTCATAAGAAAATGGCCTCCAGCGCTTGATGCACAAGCGCTGGCAGCTCACTTTTCAATAGCAAACATGACCGATACCGCCCCCCTCATCATCAGCCGCCAGGGCGCCGTAGCCACGCTGCGCTTCAACCGGCCCGCGTCCATGAACGCGCTGGACCTGCCCGCCGCCCTGGCCCTGCGCGACGCCGTGCGCGCCATCGCCCAGGACGGCGACGTGCGCGCCGTGCTGCTGCAGGGCAGCGGCCGCGCCTTCGTCGCCGGCGGCGACCTGGCCGCCCTGCGCGCCGATCCGGTCCAGGCCGCCCAGGACCTGCTCGGCCCGCTGAACGAGACCCTGCTGCTGCTGCAGGCGCTGGACGCGCCCGTCATCGCCCAGGTGCACGGCGCCGCGGCCGGCGCCGGCCTGTCGCTGATGCTGATGTGCGACTTCGTGCTGGCCGCCGAAGGCACCAAGTTCAACCTGGCCTACATCAACCTGGGAACCAGTTGCGACGTCGGCGCCTCGTGGGCGCTGCCGCGCCTGGTCGGCCTGCGCCAGGCGCTGGAGATCGCCCTGCTGGGCGAGACCTTCACCACCGACGACGCGCTGCGCCTGGGCCTGGTCAACCGCGTGCTGCCCGCCACCGAGCTGGACGCCGCCGCGCGCGCCTTCGCCGAGCGCATCGCCAGCGGCCCCACCGTGGCCTATGGCCATATGCGCCGCCTGATGCGCGCCAGCCTGGACCGCGACTTGGCCGCCCAGCTGGCCGCCGAGGCCCAGTCCTTCGACTCCTGCGCCCGCACGGCCGATCTGCGCGAGGGCATCGAGGCCTTCTTCGCCAAGCGGACGCCGCAGTTCAAGGGCGAATGACGACCGTCCGGGTGTGCCGGCCACGCCCGGCAAAGCCGTGAAAAAAGCACAGGGGGCCTCGCGGCCCCCTGTGGCTGTTGGGCGCTTGCGCGCGCTGCGCAATCACGGCTTGTAGAACGCCTCCACGCTGCCCTTGAGCGTGATCAGGAGCGGCTGCCCGCGCCGGTCCAGCGTCTTGCCCGCGGGCACCTTGATCCAGCCCTCGCTCACGCAGTACTCCTGCACGTCGAAGCGCTCCTTGCCGTTGAAGCGGATGCCGATCTCCGCCGGCTGCTGGAACACGGCGGCGGCGTGGTGCGGGCTGCGCGGGTCGATGGCGAGGCGGTCAGGCAGGGGGATCAGGGAGGCGTCGGTCACGGAAGTGTTCTCGGGGCGAGGGGGTTTCGGGGTTAATGCTATTTGATTGATAGCTTCTAGCGCTTGTCCTGCCTGGCTTTGAGCCGTTTTTCATGCTCATTCCACGCGGTGTGGACAACTGTGGGGAGATTTTCCCCGCAACCATGATGTTATCCACACCCCGGCGCCGCCCTGCAGAGTTCTCCCCAAACCGCAGCCGTCCGCCGCCACGCCTGCCCACACCCTTGGCGCCACGCCAAGCTGCTGATGCGCAAGGAAAAAACCGGCTTGCGCACAGCCTGGGCCCGGCTCTACCTACTACCACTATGTTTAAAAACCAGAAAAGGAATAAACGGCAGCGAAGCGTCGCCGGGGCACACACGGAGAATGCACGGCCATGACACTCAAGCAACTGGAGGCCTTTTACTGGGCGGCGACGCTGGGCACCTTCGCCATCGCCGCGGAGCGCCTGCACGTCACCCAGTCCACGCTGTCCAAGCGCATCGCCGAACTGGAGGACAGCCTGGGCAACGCCCTGTTCGACCGCTCCGGCCAACGCGCCCAGCTCACACCGGCCGGCACCGCCCTGCTGCCGCGGGTGCGCGCCATGCTGGACCTGGAGAACGACATCCGCGAGACGCTGGCGCGCGGCGAGGTGATCGAGGGGCGCTGCCACGTCGGCATCAGCGAGCTGTCGGCCACCACCTGGTTCCCGGCCTTCGTGGCCGCCGTGGGGCAGCAATACCCGCTGCTGCAGATCCACCCCCAGGTGGGCTTGACCAAGGAGCTGGAGCGCCTGGTGGAGCGCGGCAAGCTGGACTGCGCCGTGGTCACCGGCAGCTCCGTGTCGGCCGAACTGCACTGCGAGACCATCGCCGAGGTGGACTTTTCCTGGATGGCCTCGCCGGCGCGGCTCAAGCGCGGGACGGTGCTGGACGCCGCGCGCATGGCGCTGCACCCGGTCATCGCCTCCAGCGTGGACTCCGGCCTGGCCGAGCCGCTGCAGGCCTGGGCCACCCACGCCGGCGTTCAGCTGCGCGAGGTGCTGCCCTGCAACAGCCTGACCACCATCCTGGCCATGACGGTGGCGGGCATGGGCATCAGCTTCCTGCCGCGCCACTACGTGCAGCCCCTGGTGCGGCGCAAGATGCTGGTGGAGCTGCGCAGCGACCCGCCCCTGCCCACCATCGCCTACCGCTTCATCCGGCGCCGCGACGACACGCGCCAGCTGGTGGCCCGCATGCGCGCCGCCGTGGTGCAGGAGATCGACTTCGACATGCCCAACCCCCTGTGGTCCGCCGGTTCGGGCTGATCGGACATTCGTTTTAAGAATGTGATCTGTTGAATAAATATCGCTTATTTTCTCAACGGATTCTTCCTATGCTGCGCTCTCCAAGGACAAGAACGTACAGGAGACAGCATGGAAAAGAACTTCTTCGCACGGCTGGCCAAGGGCAGCGGCGCACTGGGGCTGGCGCTGCTGGCGTGGGCGCCGCAGGCGCATGCCGCCTGGCCGTCCGACGCGCCCATCCAGGTGGTGGTGGGCTTTGCGCCCGGCGGCACCACGGACATCATGGCGCGCACCATCGCGCCCTTCATCGCCAAACACCTGGGTGACGGGGCCAACCTGGCCATCATGAACAAGCCCGGTGCGGGCGGCGAGATCTCGGTGGCGCAGGTGATGCGCGCCAAGCCCGACGGCTACACCATCGGCATCGTCAACCTGCCGGGCTATTTCTTTTTGCCCATGCATCGCAAGACCTCCTACACCACCAAGGACCTGACCCTGGTGGCGCGGGTGGTGAGCGACCCCACCGTGGTCGTCACGCGCAAGGACGGCCCCTACACCAGCCTGCAGCAGGTGGTCGGACAGCTGAAGAAGGACCCGCAGTCGGTCTCCGGCGGGCACAACGGCATCGGCACCAACGGCCACATCGCCATGATCAACTTCGACAAGGCGGCGCAGGTCCAGATCAACTCCATCCCTTACAGCGGCAACGCGCAGCAGCGCACGGCGCTGGTGTCCAAGCAGCTGGACCTGGCATTCATGTCCGCCTCCGACATGATGAATCCCGAGGCCGAGCCCGTGCCGCTGCGCATGCTCAGCCAGTTCACGCGCAGCAAGGTCGAGCGCCTGGGCGACGTGCCTTCCTCGTTCGAGCAGGGCTATCCGGTGGAGATGACGGCCGAGCGGGGCTTCGCCGCGCCCAACAACGTGCCCGCGCCCATCCTGGCCCGGCTGCAAAAGGCCATCGAAGCGGCCATCAAGGACCCGGAATACGTGAAGGCTGCGCGCAACGACGCACCCTTCCTGTCCTACCTGGACGGCGCCAGCTGGAGCGCCGCCATCGAGCGCGAGCTGCCCGCCTACGAGGCCATCGCCAAGACGCTGCCCAAAGACTGAAGGGAAAAAGCCGAACCATGAGCGCAGCACTGTCGCATCTGCGGGTTCTCGACATGTCGAGGATCCTCGCCGGGCCCTGGGCCAGCCAGACACTGGCCGACCTGGGAGCGGAGGTCATCAAGATCGAGCGCCCCGCCAAGGGCGACGACACCCGTGCCTGGGGCCCGCCCTTCCTGAAGGACCAGCAGGGCCGCGACACCAGCGAGACCGCCTACTTCCTGTGCGCCAACCGGGGCAAGAAGTCGCTGACGCTGGACATCGCCGCCCCGGCCGGTCAGGACATCATCCGCAGACTGGCCGCGCAGAGCGACGTGCTGATCGAAAACTTTAAGGTCGGCGACCTGGCGCGCTACGGGCTGTCCTACGAGGACCTGAAGCAGGTCAACCCCAACCTGATCTACTGCTCCATCACCGGCTTCGGCCAGAGCGGCCCGTTCAGCGCGCAGGCCGGCTACGACTTCATGATCCAGGGCACGGGAGGCCTCATGAGCCTGACCGGCACACCCGATGGCATGCCGGGCGGCGGCCCGCAGAAGGTGGGCGTGCCCGTCGCCGACCTGATGACCGGCATGTACGCCACCGTGGCCATCCTGGCGGCGCTGACCCGGCGCGACCGCCAGGGCAGCGGCGGCGAGTACATCGACATGGCGCTCTTTGACTGCCAGCTGGCCATGCTGTCCAACCAGGCGCAGAACTACCTGATCTCGGGCAGCGTGCCGCGCCGCTACGGCAACGCCCACCCCAACGTCGTGCCCTACCAGGCCTTTCCCACGCAGGACGGCCACATCATCGTGGCCATCGGCAACGACTTCCAGTTCGGCAAGTTCTGCGAGGCCGCGGGTGAGCCTGCGGTGGCGCAGGACCCGCGCTTTCTCACCAACGCCGACCGGGTGCGCAACCGCCAGGCCATCGTGGCCGAGATGGAGCGCATGGTGCGCCGGCGCACCACGCAGGAGTGGCTGGAGGATCTGGGCCCGCGCGGCGTGCCCTGCGGGCCCATCAACACCGTGCAGCAGAGCTTTGCCCACCCGCAGGCCGTGCACCGCGGCATGCAGGTGGACATCGAGCACCCCGCCAACGCCCACGCCAAGGTGCCGCTGGTGGCCAACCCCATCCGCTTCAGCGAGCATCCCATCGCCTACGACCGCCCGCCGCCGCTGCTGGGCGAGCACACGCGGCAGGTGCTGCACGAGGTGCTGGGCCTGTCCGAGGGCGAGGTCCAGGCTCTCAGCGATGCGGGGGTGCTCTGACATGCTGGCCAACGCCTTCGAACCCTGCGAGCTGCCGCCCCAGGCGGACGCCCTGCGCCAGGAGATCCGGCAATTCCTGCAGGAAGCTCTGAAGGACTACCCGCGTGCCGACCGGGCGCACTCGTGGATGGGCTTCAGCATTGACTTCACCAAGGCGCTGGCCGAGCGGGGCTGGATCGGCATGACCTGGCCCGTGGAGTACGGCGGCGGCGGGCAGTCGGCGCTGTGCCGCTACGTGCTGGCCGAGGAGCTGATGGCCGCCGGCGCCCCCGTGCTGGCCCACTGGACGGCCGACCGCCAGAGCGGCCCACTGATCCTGGCCTACGGCACCGAGGCGCAAAAGCGCCACTTCCTGCCGCCCATCGTGCGCGGCGAGTCGTATTTCTGCATCGGCATGAGCGAGCCCGACTCCGGCTCCGACCTGGCCGCGGCGCGCACCAAGGCAGTGCGCGTCGAGGGCGGCTGGCGCGTCAGCGGCACCAAGCTGTGGACCACCAACGCCCACCGCTGCCACTACATGATCACGCTGGTGCGCACCACGCCTGGCTCGCAGCGCCACGAGGGGCTGACGCAGCTGATCATCCCGCTGCACAGCGAGGGCGTCACGGTGCGTCCCATCCGCGACCTGGCGGGCGAGTCGCACTTCAACGAGGTGGTGTTCGACGAGGTCTTCGTGCCCGATGACCACCTGATCGGCACCGAGGGCCAGGCCTGGCAGCAGGTCATGTCCGAGCTGGCGTTCGAGCGCAGCGGCCCCGAACGCTACCTGAGCACCGTGGCCCTGCTGGCCGAGCTGCTGCGCACGGTGGGCACCCGCCCCTCGGCGGCAGTGCAGGCCGCCATCGGCAACCTGGTGGCCCACATGGTGGTGCTGCGCCAGATGTCGCTGTCGGTGGCCGCGCAGCTGGACGCGCACCGTGACCCGGCCCTGGAGGCCGCCTGCGTCAAGGAGCTGGGCACCACGCTGGAGCAGCGCATGCCCGAGCTGATGCACACCCTGCTGGATGTGCAGCCCAGCCTGCAGGGCGACGGGGACTTTGCCCGCGTGCTGGCCTACACCATGCAGGTGGCACCCTCTTTTTCCCTTCGGGGCGGCACCCGCGAAATCCTGCGGGGCGTGATTGCGCGCGGCCTGGGGCTGCGTTAAAGGCGGCGGCGATGCGAGACCTACTGATCCAAAGCCTGGAGCGCCTGCTGGCCGACCAGTGCACCTCCGAATTCCTGCGCCACTGCGAGGAGCAGCACGGCCCCGAGCTGCCCGACGTCTGGCAGACGCTGGAGGACAGCGGCTTCGCCCTGGCGGCCGTGTCGGAGGCCGGCGGCGGCGCCGGCCTGCCCTGGAGCGACATCTATCCCCTGCTGCAGCTGATGGGCGCCCACGCCCTGCCCCTGCCGCTGGCCGAGAACCTGCTCGCGGCCGCCCTGCTCGACCAGGCCGGCATCGACCTGCCCGAGGGCGCGCTGACCCTGGGCGACGGCGCCTGCGCCGGCCTGCGCCTGGAAGGCGGCCCCGGCACGTGGCGCCTGAGCGGCAGCGTGGCACACGTGCCCTGGGCACGCCAGTGCGCCCACGTCGTCGTCGATGCACTGGACGCCCAGGGCCGGCCCTGGATCGCCCTGGTGGCGCGCGCCAGCGCGCAGCTGCAGCCTGACCTGAACGTGGCGCGCGAGCCGCGCGACCGCCTGCTGCTGGACGGCGCCGTGCCCGTGGCGGCCGCTCCCTGGCCGCAGCCAGAGTTGGCCGCACCCGTGCGCGTGCACGGCGCCATGGCCCGCAGCGCGCAGATGGCCGGGGCCATGGAGCGCATCGTGCAGACCAGCGTGCAGTACGCCGGCGAACGCGTGCAGTTTGGCAAGCCCATCGGCAAGTTCCAGGCCATACAGCAGCAGCTGGCCACGGCCGGCTGCGAGTCCGCCGCGGCGGGCGCCGGCGCGGCCTTCGCCTTCGCCCGCGCCGGCCTGCCGGGCCACCTGCTGGCCGTGGCCGCCGCCAAGCTGCGCGCCAGCGAAGCCGCCGGCCACGTCGCCTCGGTGGGCCACGGCACGCACGGCGCCATCGGCTTCACCTACGAGCACCACCTGCACTTCCTCACGCGGCGCCTGTGGTCCTGGCGCAGCGAATTCGGCAACAGCCAGTGGTGGTCGCTGGCCATCGGCCGCAGCGTGCTGGCCTCGCCCCTGCCCTTCTGGGAGCAGATCACCGACCGGCGGCAGGAGCACCTGCGCATCGACCCATCCCTCAGCCTGGAGCATCCATGAGCGGCTTCCTCTTGAACGAACGCCACGGCCCCGTCGTGGTGCTGACCATGAACCAGCCGGACAAGCGCAACGCGCTGTCCGAAGAGCACGAGATGCTCGAATTCGTCGACATGTGCGACCAGCTGGCGCGCGACACCAGCGTCAAGGCCGTGGTGCTGACGGGCGCCGGCTCGGCCTTTTCCTCGGGCGGCAACATCAAGCACATGCGCGACAAGAAAGGCTTCTCGGCCGGCTCGCCGCTGCAGATCCGCAATGCCTACCGCCAGGGCATACAGCGCATCCCGCTGGCGCTGTACGAGCTGGACATCCCCACCATCGCCGCGGTGAACGGCCCGGCCATCGGCGCCGGCATGGACCTGTCGTGCATGTGCGACATCCGCATCGCCTCCGAGCAGGCCCAGTTCGCCAGCAGCTTCGTCAAGCTGGGCATCGTGCCGGCCGACGGCGGCGCCTGGCTGCTGGCGCGCACGGTGGGCGCACCGCGCGCCATGGAGCTGATGCTGACTGGCGAGACCATCGACGCCCGGCGGGCGCAGGAGATCGGCCTGGTCAACTCGGTGGTGCCCCACGCCCAGCTGATGGAGGCGGCCCTGGCCATGGCCCACAAGATCGCCGCCAACCCCGGGCCCACGCTGCGCCTGAGCAAGAAGCTGCTGCGCGAGAGCCTGCACGCCAGCCTGGCCTCGTCGCTGGAGATGGCCGCCGCCTACCAGGCCCTGGCCCACTACACCCGCGACCACGACGAGGCGGTGCGCGCCTTTCTGGAAAAGCGCGCGCCCCGGTTCACCGGCGAATGAGCCGCCGTCAGCGCAGCAGCGCGTAGCCCACCACGATGGCCGCCACCACGCCCACCGCGTCGGCCAGCAGCGCGCAGGCCAGGGCGTGGCGGGTGTTCTTCACGCCCACGCTGCCGAAGTACACGGCCAGCACGTAGAAGGTGGTCTCGGTCGAGCCCTGAATGATGGCCGCCAGGCGCCCGGCGAACGAATCCACGCCATGCGCCTGCATCACGTCGATCATCAGGCCGCGCGCGCCGGCGCCCGACAGCACCTTCATCACGCCCACCGGCAGGGCCGGCAAAAAGTCCGTATCCAGCCCCAGCGCGGCCACGGCGGCGCCGACCGCTGCCAGCAGCGCGTCCATGCAGCCGGCGGCGCGGAACACGCCGATGGCCGCCAGGATGGCCACCAGGTAGGGAATGATCTGCACGGCCACGCCAAAGCCCTCCTTGGCGCCGTCCACGAAGGCCTCGTAGACGTTCACCCGCCGCCAGGCACCGGCCAGCACGAAGGCCAGCACCACCGCCAGGATGGTGCCCGCGCCCACGGCGGAGGTGATGCGCGCCGCTTGGCTTGCCGGCAGGCGCGCTAGCAGCGCCACCGCCGCCGCCAGCGCCCCGCCCACCCCTGCCAGGGCCAGCAGCGGCTTGGGCCGCAGCAGCGGCAGGCGCTGGCGCACGGCCACGGCCAGCACGCCGGCCAGCAGCGAGATGAAGGTCACGATCAGCGTGGGCAGAAAGATGTCCGCCGCGTTGAAGCCCGCGCCCAGGCCCTGCTGCACGGCCACACTCTGGCGGATGGCGATGACGGACGTGGGAATCAGCGTCAGCCCGGCCGTGTTCATGACCACGAACATGATCTGCGCGTCGCTGGCCGTGCCCTCGCGCTCGCGGTTCAGGCCTTGCAGCTCGCGCATGGCGGCCAGGCCCAGGGGCGTGGCGGCGTTGTCCAGGCCCAGCAGGTTGGCTGAGACGTTCATGGTGATGGCCCCCTGCGCCGGGTGGCCCTGCGGCACGGCCGGGAACAGCCGGGCCAGCAGCGGCGCGGCCAGGCGCGCCAGCAGCTGCACCATGCCGGCGCGTTCGCCCACGCGCATCAGGCCCAGCCACAGGGCCATGATGCCGGCCAGGCCCAGCGAGATCTCGAAGCCCGAGCGCGCGCCGTCGAACAAGGCTTTCAGCAGCGCGCCGAAGATCTCCGGTTCGCCCAGCCAGGCGCGCACCGCGGCCGTGGCGATGGCCGTGGCGAACAGGCCGATCCACACCCAGTTCAGCGCCATCGGTGGACCGCCGCTTCAGTGAGACAGGGTTTTTTAGAACGGGGCGTCGTCGTCGCCGGCCGCAGGGGCCGTCGCGGACACGGGCGCGGGTGCGCTCAGGCCGGTACGGCCCTCGCCGCCCAGCGCCTCCACCAGGTCGGCGATCAGGCGCGACAGCTCGCCGGTGGCGATCGCCACGTCGGCATCGAAGCCGCCGTCGTCCTGCGCCTGACCCTCCAGCACCGTGTCCAGCAGCGCCACCTTTTTGAGCTGCAGGCCCTCGGTCAGCACGAAGCTCACCCGGCCGTCCCAGCTCATGGCCAGCTTGGTGGGCAGCTTGCCGGCCTCGATGTGGGCGCGCACCTCGTCGATATCGAGCGGGTGGCGGGCGTAGCGCACCACCGCCTTGTCCTCGGCGGCGCTCTTGAGCTCGCACTCGCGGTCGATTGAAAAGCCCGCCGGCGGCTCCTGCTCGCGCAGCCAGTGGGCCATGGCGGCCTGCGGGCTGGTCTGGGTGTCCACCAGCGCCAGTGACAGGCCGGGCAGGGCCTCCACCAGCGCCGTGGTGATCTCGTCGGCCCGGCCCTGGCTGCCGGCGTCAATCACCAGGGTGCGCGCCTCGCGGTCGATCCACACCCAGGTCGAGCCCTGCTTGGTGAAGGCCATGGGCAGCAGATCCAGCTTGGCCTCGTCCTTGAGTTCGCGCGACTCCTTCTTGCCGGGCTTGCGGCCGGTCTCGCGCTCGATGCGCTCGGCCTTTTCCTTCACCTTGCGCGCCAGCACGGCGCCGGGCAGCACCTTGGCCTCGCTCTGCCAGCGCAGCACCCACTGGCCGGCCACGCTCTCGGCCAGCGGGCCGTGGGCCTCGCCGCGCGGGGGCACCCAGCCGGCGCTGCGCTCCTGCGTCGCGCCGCATTCCGCGAACGGGGTCTTGGCCAGCGCTTCCTCCACGGCGGTGAGGTCGGGCTGCCAGCCCTGGGCAATGCGGTAGACGATGATGTTCTTGAACACGTTTTCAGCTTTCCTACTATCGAAAAATGAGCTGCTGGCGCCTGTCCCATAACGGCTGGAGGCCGATTTGACCCATAAACGCGCGGCAGCGGGGCCGCAGCCTGGCTGCAACTTTACACAGGCGCAGCATTGCCACACGGGCGCGAAACACCCGCCGCGCACACTGGCCTCCATCGCAGCACTTCGCTGCCATCCTGGAAGGAGAGCCCTCATGACCCGTACCCGCACCACCCTCGCCGCCGCCGCCTGCGCCACCCTGCTGGCCCTGGCCGGCACCCCTGCCATGGCCCAGACCGCGGCCCCCGCCAGCGCCACGGCAGCCGCCACCAGCCAGACGGCCGACGCCGCGCCGCAAGCCCGCCAGCGCCACGCCATGACGCCCGAGCAGCGCCAGCAGGCCCGTGCCCAGCGCGCCGAGGCCTTCAAGCAAAAGCTCGCCCTGACGCCCGCGCAGGAGCCCGCCTGGGCCGCCTTCCAGCAGGCCATGCAGCCCGGGCAGCAGCACGCCCGCCTGGACGGCGGCCAGCGCCAGGACTGGAAGCAGCTGACCACGCCCGAGCGCATCGACCGCATGCGCGCCCTACAGGCGCAGCGCGCGGCCGCGTTCGACCGGCGCGCCGAGGCCGTGAAGACCTTCTACGCCACGCTCAACGCCGAGCAGCAAAAGACCTTCGACGCCGAGGGCAGCCGCATGATGGCGCGCTTCGGCAAGGGCGGCCGCCACGGCATGCACGGCCACAAGGGCATGCACCATGGCGAACACCACGCCCAGCACCGCGGCGACCAGAGCGTGCCGCAGCAGCAGCAGCCTATGCCGCAGTAAACCGTCAGGCAGGGCCGGCCGCAGCTTGCCGGCCACCCCGCGCGGCGCCCGCCTACACGGCTGCACAGGGGAGCAGCCCTACAGTGGTTACATATTTTTATAACCACAAGCGCACGCCATGTTCCTGCCTGCTTTTTCCCTTCAGCGCCGCCCGTTTGCACACCGCACGGGCGGCGTTCTTGCGTTGCTGTTCGTCCTGGCCTCCGCCCAGCCGGCGCTGGCCCAGCAGCCGCCCTCCGGCACACCCGCCGCAGCGGACACGCCCTCGGTCTACGTGCAGGCCGGCCGCGCCCGCGGCGACACCGACGCGCTGACGCTGGGCGTCACCCTGCCCTGGCGCTCCTTTCAGCACGAACTGTGGGGCGGCCAGCTGCGCGGCTACTGGGATATCTATCTGAGCCGCTGGTCCTACGACGCCGCGCCCGGCCGGGGCGGGCACAGCACGCTGCTGGGCATCACGCCCACGCTGCGGCTGACACCCGACCACGGCCGCTCGGCCCTGTTCTGGGAGGCGGGCATCGGCGCCACCTATGCCGACAAGCGCTACGTGACGCCGGACCGCGAGTTCAGCACGCGCTTCAACTTCGCCTCGCACCTGGGCGTGGGCCTGCAGTTCGGCGAGCGGCGCCAGCACGAGCTGGCGCTGCGCGTGCAGCACGTCTCCAACGCCGGCATCAAGAAGCCCAACCCGGGCAACAACTTCGTGCAGCTGCGCTACGCGATGCACTTCTGACCTGCCGCGGCGCCGCCTGTGGACAAGCCTGGGGAGGGCTGTCTGGCAACCCGGCGCTTATCCACAGGCCGGGGCCGGCGCGCCAGGTTGTACCCAATCCGGGTACGCCGCGGAAGCACAGCGGGGCACAGCCTTGGCGCATGCGCAAGTACGCGCCGCCATTGGAGAAAAGCCGCTTTTCCACAACCAGCGCCGGCCTCTACTACTACCACTATGTATTGATAGAACCATTAAGGAATAACAGGCAGGCGTAGCGGGCGACGCCAGCATGCCGGCCCTGACGCTCCTGTTTTTATAGCTTGCAGCGCTTGCTACACAAGGGCTGAAGCCGTTTTTCATTCATATTCAGGCCCAACCCATGACGGTGCAGATTGCCCTGGTGCTGACCATCGCCGCGGTGGCGACCTATCTGTTCATCAGCGAAAAGCTGCGCATGGACATCGTGGCCCTGCTGGTACTGCTGGCCCTGGCGCTGACGGGGCTGGTCACGCCGGGCGAGGCGCTCAGCGGCTTCAGCAACGAGGCCACCATCACCGTGGCGGCCATGTTCATCCTGGCCGCCGGCATCGAGAACACCGGCGCCCTGTCGGCCATCGCCCGGCTGCTGGGCAAAAGCCGCTCGCCCACGGTGTTTCTGCTGGTGCTGTTCGGGCTGCTGGGGCTGATTGCCCCGTTCGTCAGCAACACCGCGGTGGTGGCGGTGTTCATCCCCATCGTCATCAGCGCCAGCATGCACATCGGCATGTCGCCCACCAAGGCGCTGATCCCGCTGTCCTACGTGTCGCAGATGACCGGGGTGTGGACGCTGATCGGCACCTCCACCAACCTGATCGTCAACTCGGTTGCCAAGGACCTGGGGCACCGCGGCTTCACCATGTTCGAGTTCCTGCCGCTGGGCCTGATCTGCTGGCTGGCCGGCTGCCTGTACCTGCTGACGCTGGGCCGCTGGCTGCTGCCCAGCCAGGGCCAGTCGGACCTGCCGGCGGCGCAGGAGTCCGGCCACTACGTGACCGAACTGACGGTGGCCGAAGACTCCGCCTGCCTGGACCAGACGCTGGAGCAGGCCGACATCGGCAGCAAGTACAAGGCCTACGTGCTGCAGCTGTGGCGCGGCAGCGAGCGCATGTGGGCCCCCAAGGCGCAGCAGCTGCAGCAGGGCGACGTGCTGCTGGTGCGCGGCCGCTGGTCGCAGCTGGAAAAGCTCAAGGAGGACCTGGGCCTGCAGTACCACCGCCGGCCCGCGGCGCAGCGCGGCGGCGGCCAGGACAAACCCCAGGATGAGACCGAGCGCGAGAAGGAGCTGATGGTGGAGGTCATGGTCGCCCCCAATTCGCCCCTGCTGGGGCGCAGCATCCAGGCCCTGGACCGGCGCCTGCCGCGGCACCAGGCCATCCTCGGCATACAGCGGCGCGGCCAGATCATCCGCGACCACCTGGACGGCGTGCGCCTGGCGGTGGGCGACATCCTGCTGGTGCTGATGCGCGAGTCCGACGTCGGGCGGTTGCGCAGTACCAACGCCATCATCGTGCTGTCCGAGCGCACCGCGCCTCTGCCGCGGGATTGGCGCGCCACCTTCGCGCTGGCCGTCATGGCGCTGGTGGTGGTCAGTGCCGCGCTGGGCTGGACCAGCATCGCCATCTCCGCCCTGGCCGGCGCCGTGGCGCTGGTGCTCACGCGCTGCGTGGACGTGGACAACCTGTATGACGCCATCGACGGGCGCATCCTGCTGCTCATGGCCTGCCTGCTGCCCCTGGGAACGGCCGTGAGCAGCAGCGGCGCGGCGCAGTTCATCGTCGACAACACCGTCGGCCTGGCCAGCAGCTGGGGCCCGCACGTGGTGCTGGCGGTGCTGTACCTGATGGCGCTGGTGCTGGGCGAGCTGATGAGCAACGCGGCCGCGGCAGTGCTGCTCACGCCGATCGCCATCTCAACCGCGCGGCTGGTGGATGCCGACCCCACGCCCTTCCTGATCGCGGTGACGTTCTCGGCCTCCACGAGCTTTCTAACCCCCGTGGGCTACCAGACCAACACCATGGTCTACAGCGCCGGCGGCTACCGTTTCTCGGACTTCGTCAAGGTGGGCGGGCCGCTGAACCTGATCTTCTGGGTGGCCGGGGTAGTGTTCATCCCGGTCTTCTGGCCGTTCTAGCGGGCAGGCGTGGCCAGGCGGCCCTGTAGCCACTGCTCCAGCTGGTCGGCGGGCAGCGGGCGGCTGAACAGGTAGCCCTGGAACAGCGTGCAGCCCGCGCTGGCCAGCCAGTCGCGCTGCTCCATCGTCTCCACCCCTTCGGCGATGGCCTGCAGGTCGAGGCTGGAGGCCAGGGCGATGATGGTGCGCACGATGGCCGCGTCGCTGGCGTCCTGCAGCAGATCGCGCACGAAGCTCTGGTCGATCTTGAGCTGCGCCAGCGGCATGCGCTTGAGGTAGGCCAGCGACGAGTAGCCGGTGCCGAAGTCGTCCAGCGAAAACCCCACGCCGTGCGCGCGCAACGCCTCCATGGTGGCGATGGTGGCCTGCATGTCCTCCACCAGTAGGCTCTCGGTCAGCTCCAGCTTCAGGCGGTCGGCCGGCGCGCCGGTCTGGGCCAGGGCCTGCACCACCTCCTGCACGAAGCCGGCATCGCGGAACTGCCGCGAACTGACGTTCACCGCCATGGTCAGGTGCTCCCAGCCCGCCCGGTCTTTCCAGTCGGCCAGCTGCGCGCAGGCCGTGTGCAGCACCCAGCGGCCCAGCGGCAGGATCAGGCCCGTCTCCTCGGCCAGCGGGATGAAAGCGGCCGGCGAGACCATGCCGCGCTGGGGGTGAGCCCAGCGCGCCAGCGCCTCCACGCCCAGGATGTGGCCGCAGACGTCCACCACCGGCTGGTACACGAGCAAAAATTCGCCCTGCGCCAGCGCTTCGCGCAGGTCCGCCTCCAGCTGCGCGCGCTCGGCCACCGCCTCCTGCATGGCCGGGTCGAAGAAGCGCAGCGTGTTGCGCCCGGCCGTCTTGGCCTCGTACATGGCCATGTCGGCCTGCTTGAGCAGCTCGCCCACGGTGGTGGCCGGGCCGGGGCCGAACAGGGCGATGCCCACGCTGGGCGTGCTGCGCACCTGGTAGCCCGCCAGGGCGTACGGCGCGCCCAGGGCGGCCAGCACCTTCTCGCCCATCTGCCGCGCGGCCTGGCAGCGCGGCTCGCCCTGGCCGCTGAGCGCCTGCACCAGCACGACGAACTCGTCGCCGCCCAGGCGCGCCACGGTGTCGGTGGGGCGCACGCAGCCGGACAGGCGCTGGGCCACGATCTGCAGCAGCTGGTCGCCCTTGTCGTGGCCCAGGGTGTCGTTCAGGGTCTTGAAGTTGTCCAGGTCGATGAACAGCAGCGCGCCGCCGCTGCCCTGCCGCTGCGCCAGCGCCAGGGCGTCGCCCATGCGCTCGAGCAGCTGCAGCCGGTTGGGCAGGCCGGTGAGCGGATCGAAGAAGGCCAGGCGCTGGATCTCACGCTCGCTGGCCTTGCGCTGGCGGATGTCGGTGTTGATGGCCAGCACCGACTGCGGCCGGCCCTGCTCGTCGCGCACCAGCGTCCAGCGGCCCTCGGCCTCCAGCGCCTGGCCCTGGCGGTCGTAGTGGATCAGCTCGCCGCTCCAGCTGCCCTCGCGCATGAGCACCTCCATGGCGCGCTCGAACTGCGCCTGGTCGCGGTACAGCAAGGTGGTGATGCGCTGGCCCAGCGCCTCCTCGCCGCGCCAGCCGTACATGCGCTCGGCGCCGTGGTTCCAGTAGGTGATGCGGTGCTCCAGGTCGCGCACCAGGATGGCGTCGCCCGCCTTGTCCAGCAGCGAGGCCTGGCGCAGGATGTGGGCGTCGGCTTCCTGGCGCTCCAGCTCGGCCGTGGCGCGGGCGGCGAAGATCTGCAGCATGTGCACCACGAACTGCGCCTGCTCCAGCGCCCGCGTGAAGGCCACGAACAGGATGCCCAGCGCCCGCCCCCGGCTGTCCGTGAGTTGCTGGCCCACGTAGCTGCGCGCATGCGCCAGCGCCAGGATGGGCGCGCGCGGGTACAGCTCGGCGGCGCGGTCGGCCACCACGAACTGGCGGTGCACCAGCAGCTGTTCGCTGGGCGTGCCCTCCAGCAGGTATTCGCCCGGGGGCTGCACCTGGTCCTGGTGCACGTAGGACAGTGTCACGGCCCGCGTCGGCTGGCCCTCGGGCACCGGCACGAAGCGCGCCACGCAGGCGATGCGCGCGCCCAGGGCCTTGGCCATGTTGCCGGCCAGCTGGTCGAAGAACTGCGTGCCCATGCCGGCCGAGACGGCCGAGGCCACCTGCAGCAGCGCCGACTGCAGGCGCTGCTGCTCGGCGCGGGCGCGCAGGCCCTGGATGCCGAAGGCCAGGTCGGCGGCCAGCGCTTCCAGCAGCTGGGTCTCCTCGGTGCCGATGTGCAGCACCTCCGGCGCGTACAGATACAGCAGGCCGAAGGTGTGGTCCTCGCTCTTGAGCGGCAGGCAGACCATGGCGGCAAAGCCCAGGTGCGCCAGCTCGGCCGTGCGCGGGTGGGCCTGGCCGTCGGCGCCCAGATCGCGCACGATCACCGTCTGGCCGCTGCGCACCGCCTTGCCGGCCGGTCCCCGGCCTGCCTCGTGCGTGTGCGACCAGCTCAGGCGCAGCTGCTCCAGGTGCTGCGCGTGCTGCCCGGCGCGCGCCACGATGTCGATGCTGCGGGCGGCGTCGCTGCGCACCATGCCGACCCAGCCCAGGGCGTAGCCGCCCATGTCGACCGCCACGCGGCAGATGGCGTGCAGCAGCTCGTCCTCGGACGTGGCGCGCACCAGCACCTGGCTGCAGGCGCTGCGCATGCGCCGGGCGCGGTTCACGCGGGCCAGCTCGTCCTCCATGCGGCAGCGCTCGGTCACGTCGCTGGCCAGCACCTGCCAGGCGGCGCGGCCGTCGAAAGTGGTCGGGCCCAGCACCACCTCCACGTCGATGGGGGCGCCGCTGCGCCGCTGGTGGCGCCACAACGTGGGCGCGCGCGTGCGCCCGGCGCGGTCCACGGCGTCCGGCACGTCGGCGCGCCGTGCCGGTGGCCACAGCGCCGCCATGTCCATGGCCAGCAGGGACTCCTCGGCGTAGCCGTAGTGGCGCGCCATGGCGTGGTTCACGGCCAGCAGGCGCAGACTGCCCTGCTCGCACACCCACATGGGCTGGGCATGGCCGGAAAACAGTGCCTGGTACTGGTGCTCGGAGGCGCGCAACCGGGCGTCCACCCGGCGCAGCTCGAGCATCGCGGCCAGCGACTCGGCCAGGATGTGCAGGTGCTCCAGCCGGGGTGGCGCGAAGGCCTGTCCGGGCGGCGCCAGCACCTGCAGCAGGCCCACCAGCTGCCCGTTGGCCACCAGCGGCGCGGCCACGAAGGCGCGCCCACCGCTGTCGCCCAGAACGTGCGCAGGCGCATCTAGCAGCCGCTGCCACAGGGGGTGGGTGTCCAGCGCCCGCAGGCTGCCGACGGCGGGCAGCGGGGCGGGTCCGGTGCAGGCAGCCACGCGCAGCTGCCGGCCCTCGCGCAGCTCGATCAGCGCCGCCTGGCCGCCGGCCAGCTGGCAGGCCACGCCCGCGGCGCGGTCCAGGGCCTGCTCCAGCGGCTGCTCCAGCAGGGTGATCTGCTGCTGCACCTGCAGCAGCAGGGCGTGTGCCTGCGCTTCGTCGTGATCGCGGCTCATGGCCCTGCCTCGGCTGCGCCGGCCCGTGCGCGGCGGGCCCGTGCGGTCGCGGGGCAAGGGGCGGGGCGGGACGAGCGGGAAGGCATGGTGGGCAGGTCGTGCGGCGGGGCGCGGCGCGGCAGCGCCGGGGCGTGCCGGGCGGCGGTCATGGTACACCCCGGCGCGGCGGCAGCAGCCCGCGCAGAGATCTGGAAAACACGTATTGGCGCTATCTTTTAAATAGCTGATTGCGCAGTGTTGGCAACATCTTTGGGCGTTTTCGTCACAATTCCTCGGGTGCGGCGCGCGGGCACTCGGCCTGCGCCAGCTGCGCCGTGAGCAGCTGACCCAGCTCGGCCTTGCGCTCGGGCGGCAGGCGCGGCGTGATGGCGCCGAAGCTGATGGCTGCCAGCGTGCCGGCCGAGGGCGCGAAGGTGGCGCCCACGCCCGACACGCCCGTGGTCAGCGTGTCCACGATGTCGGCCCAACCCGCGGCACGCGTGCGCCGCACGGCCTGCAGCAGCCGCTCGCGCGCAAAGCCGGCCTGCGCGTACTCGGCCGCGTGGCGCTCGAACAGGCGCTCGATCTCCGCGTCGGCCAGCGCCGCCATCAGCGCCAGGCCGCCCGCGCCCAGGCCCAGCAGCCGGCGCCCGCCCACGTCGGTGGTGAAGACCTTGACCGGAAAGTGCCCCTCCTCGCGGTGCAGGCACAGGCAGTAGTCGCCCTGGCGGATGACCAGGAACACCGTGTCGCCCGACATGCGCGCCAGCCGCTGCATCAGCGGGCGGCAGGCGTCCACCAGCGGCACGCGCCGCATCGAGGCAAAGCCCAGCTGCATGGCGTCGATGCCCAGGCGGTAGGCCTTGTCCTCGCCGCGCTCGGCGAACTGCTCCTCGGCCAGGCACGACAGCAGCCGGTGCGCGGTGGAGCGCTCCAGGCCGGTGGCGGCCATGACGTCCGTCAGGCGGATGCCGTCCTCTTGGTGCTCGGCCAGCAGGCGCAGCAGCTGCAGGGCGCGGCGCAGGCTCTGGGCTCCGGCGGTGGCGGATGGTTTGTCCATAGTGTGGGAAACATGAATGATCATGTTTGTAATGCAGGAAAACCCAAGTCTAGACTGGCCGTGAACGGAACCCCAAGGAGACACGGTCATGGCTTTCGCCACACTGGAGATAGAAAACCACGGCGCGGTGCGCCGCATCCTGCTGGCCCGCGAGGCGCAGCGCAACGCCCAGAGCCAGCAGATGCTGGACGAACTGATGGCCGCCTTCGACGACGCGCAGCACGACGACGCCGTGCGTGCCGTGGTGCTGGGGGGCAAGGGCGAGCACTTCTCGGCCGGGCACGACCTGAAGCAGGCCCAGGCCGAGCGCGCCAACTTCACGGTGGAGGAGCGCTGGGCCTACGAGGAGCTGCGCTACTACGACTATTCGCTGCGCATCTGGGACTTTCCCAAGCCCACCATCGCCCAGGTGCAGGGCGCCTGCGTGGCCGGCGGCTTCATGATCGCCAACATGTGCGACCTGGTGGTGGCCAGCGAATCGGCGTACTTCTCCGACCCGGTGGGACACACCCTGGGCGCGGCCGCCACCGAGGTGCTGATCCACCCCTGGGTCATGGGTGCACGCAAGGCCAAGGAGATGCTGTTCACGGGCGGGCGCATCGGCGCGCAGGAGGCCCACGCCATCGGCATGGTCAACCGCGTGGTGCCCGATGCCGAGCTGGGCGAGGCTGCGCTGGCGCTGGCCCAGCAGATCGCCCAGGCCCCGGCCTTCGGCCTGCGCCTGATCAAGCGTTCCATCAACCGCGGCCTGGACGCGCAAGGCCTGCGCACGGCGCTGGCCGCGCACTTCGACACGCACCAGTTGTCGCACCTGAGCGAGGGCTTCCTCACCGCCCGCGACCGCGGCCTGGCCAAGGCCATCCAGAAGAACCCCGAGAAGGCCGCCTCCTGATGCTCGCACCCGTCAAGACCACCACCCACCGGCTGGAGCCGCTGCTCAACCCGGCGTCCATCGCCATCGTCGGCGCCAGCAACAACGCCGCGCGCATCGGCGGCATGCCCATCGCGCACCTGACCAAGTTCGGCTACGCCGGGCAGATCTATCCGGTCAACCCCAAGTACGAGGAAGTCTTCGGCCTGCGCTGCTGGCCCGACATCGAGGCCCTGCCGGCCGCACCCGACCTGGTGGTGCTGGCCATCGGCGCGGCCGACGTGCTGCCCATGCTCCGTCGCTGCGCCGCCAAGGGCGTGCGCGCCGTCATCGTCTATGCCGCCGGCTTCGCCGAGGAAGGCGCCAAGGGCGCGGCGCTGCAGGCCGAGCTGGAGACCTATGTGGCCACCACCGGCATGGTCGTGGCCGGCCCCAACGCCATGGGTTTCGCCAACCTCAACACCCAGGCGCACACCAATTTCGCCTCGGTGTTCAACACCGCGCCCATGCAGGCGGGCAAGGGCAGCGTCAGCCTGCTGACGCAAAGCGGCAACGTCTGCGCCGCGGTGTATGCCATCGCGCGCCGCCTGGGGGTGGACTTCAGCCACTTCATCAACACCGGCAACGAGGCCTGCGTGGACTTCGCGCAGTACCTGGAGTACCTGGCGCAGGACGACGCCACCGAAGTCGCCATCGGCTACATCGAAGAGCTGCGCGACGGCGAGCGCTTCATGGCCGCGGCGGCCGAGTTCGCGCGCCAGGACAAGCTGCTCATCCTGTACAAGGCCGGCGAGACCGACAAGGGCTCGGAGGCCGTGCGCTCGCACACCTCGGCCCTGGCCGGCGACCGCGCCATCTACCAGGCGGCCTTCCGCCAGCTGAACGTCATCCAGAGCCACGACTTCGTGCAGATGGCGCAGCTGGCCCACCTGGCCGGCTACCGGCGCCAGAGCGCCGGCAAGCGCGTGGCCATCATCACCATCAGCGGCGCCCTGGGCGCCATCCTGGCCGACAAGTTCATCGGCGCGGGGCTGGAGGTGCCCACGCTGCCGCAGGCGCTGCAGGACACGCTGCGCGCCGGCATCCCGGACTACGGCATGGTCTCCAACCCCGTGGACGTGACCGGCAACGTGGTCAACGACCCCGGCTTCGTGCGCACCGCCATGGAAGCGCTGGCCCAGTCCGACGCCGTGGACAGCGTGGTCATCTATGCCCCCGGCTACATGCTCGACCGCATGGCCGACGACTTGTGCGCCGTGTCGGCCCGCTTCGGCAAGCTGTTCGTGGCCATCGACACCGGCGCCGCCACGACCCGCGAGCAGCTGCGCGCCGGCGGCGTGCCGGTGTTCGAGGACATCGGCGTGGCCGTCTCGGCGCTCTCGCCCTTCCTGCTGTGGCAGGAGCGCCGGCGCGCCAACCGCTGGCTGCAGGTGCGCCAGCAGGCCGCACCGGCCCGCGCCGCGCTGCCGGCTGCGCTGGACGAATACCGCACCAAGCAGTTCCTGGCGCAGCACGGCGTGCCCATGGCGCCCGAGCGCGTGGCCGCTAGCGCCGACGAGGCGGCGGCCGCGGCCGATGCCATCGGCTACCCCGTGGTGCTCAAGGTGCTCTCGCCCGACATCGCCCACAAGACCGAGGCCGGCGGCGTGCGCCTGCGCCTGCAGGACGCCGCCCAGGTGCGCCAGGCCTTCGACGAAATCATCGCCAGCGCCCGCCGCTACGACCCGCAGGCCCGGATCGAGGGCGCCTTGGTCTGCCCGATGGAGTCCGGCGTGGCCGAGCTGATCGTGGGCGCCACGCGCGACCCGGTGTTCGGCATGACGCTGACCGTGGGCCTCGGGGGCGTGCTGACCGAGCTGTACCAGGACGTGAGCCACCGCCTGCTGCCCGTGGACGAGCAAATCGCCCGCGAGATGCTCTCCGAGCTCAAGGCCTTCCCGCTCCTGACCGGCTACCGTGGCCGCCCCGAGGGCGACGTGGACGCGGCCTGCGCCGCCATCGCCGCCTTCTCGCGCGCCGTGCTGGCGCTGCAGGAGCAGGCCGACGAGGTCGAGGTCAACCCGCTGCTGGTGCGCCCGGCCGGCCAGGGCGCCTGCATGCTGGACGCGCTGGTGCTGGCGCAGCCGGCGCAGGACTGACCCGCCGCGCGCCCCTTTCCTTTTTTCTTGTTCGCAACCACCACAACCACTCAGGAGACAACCATGACCTTCAAGAAGATGCTGGCCACCGTGGCCCTCGCCGCTGCCGCCGTGTGCGGCGTGTCCGCCCACGCCCAGGCCTACCCGAGCAAGCCTGTCACCGTCGTCGTGCCGTTCTCGCCCGGCGGCGCCACCGACATCATGGCCCGCACCCTGGCCGAGCGCCTGGGCAAGCGCATGGGCCAGCCGGTGATCGTGGAGAACAAGCCGGGCGCCGGCACCATGATCGCCTCCGAGCACGTGGCCCGGGCCACGCCCGACGGGCACACCGTACTGCTGGCCGCCTCGTCGCTGGGCATCGCGCCGGCCCTGTACAGCAAGGTCAACTACGACCCGGTGAAGGACTTCACGCCGATCTCGCTGGTGGCCTCGGTGGTGCACGTGCTGGAGGTGCACCCCAGCGTGCCGGTGAAGAACGTGGCCGAGCTGGTCGCCTGGCTCAAGGCCAACCCCACCAAGGCCAACTACGGCTCGGTCGGCGCCGGCACCTCCACGCACCTGGAGGCCGAGCTGTTCAACACGGTGGCCGGCGTGAAGATGGAGCACATCCCCTACAAGGGCAGCGCCCCGGCCCTCATGGATCTGGTGAGCGGCAACCTGCAGGTCATGTTCGATGCCTGGGCCTCGTCCGGCCCCTTCGTCAAGGACGGCAAGGTGCGCCTGCTGGCGGTGACCACGGCCCAGCGCTCCAAGCTGCTGCCCGACGTGCCCACCGTGGCCGAGTCCGGCCTGCCCGGCTACGAGGCCATGCCCTGGCTGGGCCTGGTGGCGCCGGCCGGCACGCCCCAGCCGGCCATCGACAAGTTCCACGCCGAGCTGATGGAAGTGCTCAAGGAGCCCGCCGTGCAGGAGAAATTCCGCTCGCTGGGCCTGGACATCATCGGCAACAGCCCCAAGGAGTTCGGCGAGTTCATCAAGAAGGACATGGTCAAGTGGGCCAAGGTCGTGAAGGACTCTGGCGCACGGGCGGACTGACACCCCCCTGAGGCGCTGCGCGCCTTCCCCCCTCTCTCGCAGCGCTGCGCGCTGTGGGAGGGGGGACCACGCCACCGGACCGGCGAAGCCGGATCCGCGGCGTGCGCTGGCCTGGGTTGCGCCAGCTGCATGCGGCACGTCCCGTGCGCATGCCTTCTCACAAGTACAGAAAGAACACGCATGCAAGTGGGCTATTCGGCGGAAGACGAAGCCTTCCGCCTCACGCTGCGCGAGTGGTTCGAGAGCCACTACCCGCGCTTCAAGGCCGGCTGGCCGGGCACGCCCGACCCCAACGAGCTGGGCTGGCGCCGCGCCTGGGAGGACTACGTGTGCCAGGCCGGCTGGTCGGGCCTGGGCTGGCCGGCGCAGTACGGGGGCAAGGCCTGGTCGCTGACGCGCCAGGCCATCTTCCATGAGGAGCAGGCGCGCATCGGCGCGCCGCTGGGCGTGAACATCATCGGCCACGGCATCCTGGGCCCGACGCTGGTGCACTTCGCCAGCGAGGCGCAGAAGGCGCGCTTTCTGCCCGGCATCCTGTCCAACCGCGAAATCTGGTGCCAGGGCTATTCCGAGCCCGGCGCCGGCTCCGACCTGGCGGCGCTGGCCACCCGCGCTGAGCGCCGGGGCGACCACTACGTGCTGAACGGCCACAAGGTCTGGACCTCGTTCGCGCACATCGCCGACTGGTGCTTCGTGCTGGCGCGCACCGACGCCAGCGCCCAGCGGCACAAGGGCATCAGCTTCTTCCTGGTGGACATGAAGAGCCCGGGCGTGCGCGTGGAGCCCATCCGCCAGATCACCGGCGAAGCCGACTTCAACGAAGTCTTCTTCGAGGACGTGCAGGTGCCGCTGGACGCCCTGGTGGGCGAGGAAAACGGCGGCTGGCGCCTGGCCATGGCGGCGGCCAGCTTCGAGCGCGGCACCTACTTCATCCCGCGCCAGGTGCGCTTTGCGCAGGAGGTGCAGGCGCTCAAGGCGCTGGCGGCCGACACGCCGCGCCCTGGCGGCGGCAACGCGCTGCAGGCCGACCCGCATCTGCGCCGCGGCATCGCCCGCCTGGCGGCCGACAGCCACGTGCTCAAACTCAAGGGCCTGCGCGCGCTCACCAATGCCTTGCGCAGCGGCCCGCCGGGGGCCGAGGGCTCGTCCACCAAGCTGCAGTGGAGCGAGTCGCACCAGAAGATGATGAACATCGCCACCGAGCTGCTGGGCGAGCGCGCCCTGGCCGGCCCCGAGCCTGGCGGCTGCGACCTGCGCGCCGCGCTGTGGACGCGCGACTACCTGTGGACCCGCGCCGAGACCATCCTGGCCGGCACCTCGGAGGTGCAGCGCAACATCCTGGCCGAGCAGATGCTGGGCCTTCCCAAGAACTGACGGCAGGCACCGCATGGATTTCGCACTGAACGAAGAGCAGCAGATGCTGCAGGCCTCGGCCCGGCGCTTCTTTGCCGACCGCCACCCGCTGGCGCGGGCGCGCCGCGCCCTGCCCTGGAGCGACCCGCTGCAGCAGCGGCTGTGGGCCGACATGGCCGGCATGGGCTTCATGGCGCTGCTGCTGCCGGAGGACGACGACGGCCTGGGCCTGTCGCTGACCGAGGCCAGCCTGGTGGCCGAGGAAGCCGGCCGCCAGCTGGTCAACCTGCCCTGGGCTGCCAGCGCCGTGCTGCTGGCGCTGTGGCTGAAAGCCGCGCCGCGCCCCGCACCCGCCGTGCTGCAGAGCGCCGTGCAGGCGGCCCTGGCCGGCGAGCGCGCCCTGCACTGCGTGGCCGAGACGGACGCCTGGTGGGACCACGCGGGCCAGTGCAGCGACATCGTGGTGGTGCGTGGCTGGCACGACCCCGCAGCGCCGCTGCAGATCGCGCTGGTGGACGCGTCGGCCTTGCCGTGCGCCGAGGCGCTGGACCCCACGCTGCGCCAGTGCGCCGCGCCGCCGCCGCAGCAGCAGCAGGCGCTGCAGTGGCACACGCTGGAGATCCCGGCCGAGGCGCGGGCGCACGCCCGCCTGGCCCACCGCCTGATGCTGGCGGCCGAGCTGGTGGGCGCCGCGCAGGCGGCGCTGGACCTGTCCGCCGCCTATGCCCGCGAGCGCGTGCAGTTCGGCAAGCCCATCGGCAGCTACCAGGCCATCAAGCACCAGCTGGCCAACGCCTGGATGGGCGTGGACAACGCCCGCCTGGCCGTGCTGTACGCCACGGCGGCGCTGGACGGCAGCCTGCCCGACGCGCGCTTTGCCTGCGCCGTCGCCGAGCTGGAGGCCATCGAGGGCGCGCTCGCGTGCACCCGCACCGCCATCCAGGTGCACGGCGGCATGGGCTTCACCTGGGAGCACGACGCGCACCTGTACCTCAAGCGCGCTCAGCACCTGGCGGCGCGCCTGGGCGGCGCCTCGCGGGCGCTGGATCAGGTGGAAGCGCTGGCCCTGGCCTGATCAGAAAAATACAAGCCAAATCGGACTCCAGCGCTTATCTGATAAGCGCTGACAGCTATCAAAAGTGAAGCGCAAGGAGGCGCTTCAGCGCCCTGCCCGCCGCGCCCGCACGGCGGCGGCCAGCGCCTGCAGCAGCGGCACCGTCTGCGCGAAGCTGATGCAGGCATCCGTCACCGACACGCCGGGCTTCAGGGGCTGGCCGGGCACGATGTCCTGGCGGCCCTCTTCCAGGTGGCTCTCGATCATCACACCGGTGATGCGCGCGTCGCCGCCGGCGATCTGCGCCGCCACGTCGTGGCCCACGTCGATCTGGCGCGCGTGCTGCTTGCTGCTGTTGGCGTGCGACAGGTCGACCATGACCTGCTCGCGCAGGCCACTCTTGGCCAGCAGTTCGCAGGCCGCCTGCACGTGGGCGGCGTCGTAGTTGGGCGCCTTGCCGCCGCGCAGGATGACGTGGCAGTCCTGGTTGCCGCGCGTCTCGAAGATGGCCGCCTGGCCCATTTTGGTCATGCCCATGAAGGCGTGCGGCGCGCGCGCGGCCAGCATGGCGTCGGCGGCCACGCGCACGCCGCCGTCCGTGCCGTTCTTGAAGCCCACCGGGCACGACAGGCCGCTGGCCAGCTGGCGGTGGCTCTGGCTCTCGGTGGTGCGCGCGCCGATAGCGCCCCAGCTCACCAGGTCGCTGATGAACTGCGGGCTGAGCAGGTCCAGGAATTCCGTGCCCACCGGCAGGCCGACTTCCAGCACGTCCAGCAGCAGCGCGCGGGCGCGCTCCAGGCCCTCGTTGATGGCGAAGCTGCCGTCCAGGCGCGGGTCGTTGATGTAGCCCTTCCAGCCCACGGTGGTGCGGGGTTTTTCGAAGTACACCCGCATCACGACCAGCAGATCGCCCGCCAGCGCGTCGGCCTCGGCCTTGAGCCGGCGCGCGTACTGCAGCGCCTCGTCATGGTCGTGGATGGAGCACGGCCCCACGACGACCACCAGCCGGTCGTCCTGCCCCGCCAGCACGCGGGCGATGGCGCCGCGGCTGTCCTCGACCAGCTGCTGCGCCGCGGCCGGCGCGGGCAGCCATTCCTGCAGCAGCGCCGGGGTGATGAGCGGGCGCACTCCTGCAATGCGCAGGTCATCAATGCGCGTGGTGTCACGGGTCGAAAGTGCTTGGGCGCTGCGATGGGAAGGGGGCAAGGGCAAGGGCGTGGTCATAGCCGGCGATTGTCATGCGCGGCCCCGGGCGCTGGCGCGGCAGCGAGAGAGGATCGAATCCGATATTCGGGGAAAACCCTGAGCAGATTCTGCATCCATATCCTGTTTATGCACACTAAACTTCAATTTTGCATACAAAACACAGAACTGCATACGAAATGACATGGAGCTGGTCATGAACCGCCTGTTGAATGTTTACTGCCGAGCCCTCGAAGCCGTGTGCGCGCTATTCATGGCCGCCATGGTGATCCTGGTGTTTGGGAACGTGGTGCTGCGCTACTTCTTCAACACCGGCTGGCTGATCTCCGAGGAGCTGTCGCGCTGGCTGTTTGTCTGGATGGTTTTCATGGGCGCCGTAGTGGTCATGCGTGAGCGCGGCCATATGGGCACCGACATGGTGGTGGTGAGGCTGCCGGCCTGGGCGCAGCGCCTGTGCCTGGTGGTGGCGCAGGTCGTGATGCTCTACATCACCTGGCTCATGGCCACGGGCAGCTGGAGCCAGGTCATGGTGAATTGGGAGACCGAGGCTCCTGTGAGTGGTCTGTCCGTCTCGATCTTTTATTTCGCAGGCGTGCTGTTTGCCGCATCCACGCTGCTCATCCTGCTGCACCAGCTCTGGCTGAACTTGAGCGGCAGGCTGTCGAACGCCGAATTGGTGATGGTGCACGAGTCCGAGGAGACGGCGCACCTGGTGCTGCCTGCCGCTTCGGACAGCACCACGGACGAACGCCGCTAGGCCAACCAGGAGATCCTAATGACGGTGTTCATCTTTGTAGGCGCGCTGCTGGCGGCCATGGCCATCGGCATGCCGATTGCGTATGCGCTGCTTTTTTCGGGTGTGGCTCTCATGCTGCACCTGGATCTGTTCGATGCACAGATCCTGGCCCAGAACGTGATCAATGGCTCGGATAGCTTTCCGCTGCTGGCCGTGCCTTTCTTCATGCTGGCAGGCGAAATCATGAACGTGGGCGGCCTGTCCAAGCGCATCGTCAATCTGGCGATCACCCTGGTAGGGCACCGCCGTGGCGGCCTGGGATTTGTGGCCATCATCGCGGCGTGCCTGATGGCCGCCTTGTCGGGCTCGGCCGTGGCCGATACCGCTGCGCTGTCGGCCTTGCTGCTGCCGATGATGGTCAAGGCCGGGCACGACAAGGCGCGGGCCGGCGGGCTGATCGCCTCGGCCGGCATCATCGCGCCGGTCATCCCGCCGTCCATCGGCCTCGTGGTGTTCGGGGTGGCGGCCAACGTTTCCATCGGCAAGCTGTTCATGGCCGGCATCGTGCCCGGCCTGCTGATGGGAATTTCCATTGCAGTGGCTTGGTGGTTGGTCGCGTCCCGGGAGAACGTCGCCCTGCCTCCCGCATCGACTGCCCGTGAAAAGCTGCATGCCCTCAGGGAATCGGTTTGGGCCCTGGGCCTGCCGGTCATCGTGCTGTTCGGGCTGAGGTTCGGCATCTTCACGCCGACGGAGGCCGCGGTGGTGGCTGCGGTGTACGCGTTGCTGGTCTCCACCGTGGTGTACCGGGAAATCAGCCTGCGCCAGATGTATGCCGTGTTTGTCTCGGCAGCCAAGATCACCTCGGTGATCATGTTCCTGGTGGCCGCATCCATGGTGTCCGCGTGGCTCATCACCGTGGCCGACATCCCGGACCAGGTCATCGAACTGCTCCAGCCCTTCATGGGCAACCCCACCCTGCTGCTGGTCGCCATCATGGTGCTGGTGATGGTCGTGGGCACGGCCATGGACATGATGCCCACCATCCTCATCCTGACCCCCGTGCTGATGCCCGTCGTCAAGGAGGCGGGGATCGATCCGGTGTACTTCGGCGTGTTGTTCATCATGAACAACGCCATCGGCCTGGTCACTCCGCCGGTGGGCTCGGTATTGAACGTGGTGGCGGGCGTGGGAAAGATGCGCCTGGACCAAGTGGCCAAGGGCGTGCTGCCCTTCATGGCCGCTCAGTTCATCGTCATGTTTCTGTTGGTGCTGTTCCCCGCCATCGTGATGGTGCCGCTGAACTTCCTGACCAACTGATCCCTATCCGCGTTTCGCCATGAATACCAAGGTATCCCCCAAATCCACCAGCCTGGATGTCTTCGAGGCCGTGAGCGCCCACCTGAGCGAGCTGCGCGCGGCTATCACCGAGCCCGTGCGTGTGCGCGAGGAGGATCTGGCCAGCCAGCTGGGCGTGAGCCGCACTCCGGTGCGCGAGGCGCTCATCCGGCTTGACAGTACGGGGCTCATCAGCCTGCGCCCAGGACGGGGCGCGCTGCTGCAGCCTGTCAGCGACCGCGACTACCTGGAATGGCTGCAGCTGCGCGAGCAACTGGAGGGTTTCGCCGCACGCGAAGCAGCGCTCAATGCCTCGCAGCGCGACGTCCAGACGCTGCGCGCCCTGTTCGAGCCGTTCCTGGAGCCGGGCGTGGCGGAAGCGAAGGCTGCCGAATACTCGCAGGCCAACGTCGCCTTCCACACGGAAGTCATCCGCCTGGCGCGCAACCACCTGCTGGAGCGCGTATGGGCGTCTTTTGGCCACCGCCAGACCAGCTACCGGCGGCGGACCATCGCCCGCCTGCACCGCAGCGCTGATTCGCTGCGAGAACACCTGCAGATCATCGACGCCATTGAGCGGCGTGACGCCGACCAGGCCGAGGCCCTGGCGCGCGCCCATGTCCACGAGCTGTACGTGGCGGTCGAGCAATCCAGTGCGCCCAGCACGCATTCCTCGGAATTTCCCCACTGATACAAGACCCCATGAAGTTTCTCAATTTCCTCCACGCCGAGCACGGCGCACGCCTGGGAGCGCTGGTAAGCGACGAACATGTACTCGACCTGACTGCAGCCTGGCCCCAGCAGCCGGCGCCTGCCTCGGTCGACGAACTCATCGCGGCAGGTGATGCAGCCTTGGCTGAGGCGAAAAAGCTGTTGGAAGCGGCCAGCGCGGGCATCGGACGCAAGAGCATGGACAACGTGCTGGACTACGCCACGACCGCCCTGCTGCCGCCGGTCGCCTCCACGGGACGCAATATCTTCAACGTTGGCCGCAACTACCGCGACCACATCATCGAAGGCAACCTGGCCAATGGCCGTCCAGCCGACGCCTTTCCAAAGGCCATCGAATTTTTCACCAAGCCTCGCACCGCCCTGTTGGAGCACCGGGGAGGGATCCAGCGCCACGGCAGGCTTTCCGACAGCCTGGACTATGAGGTGGAGCTGGCTATCGTCATCGGCAAGGGGGGGCGCGACATCCCGGCCGAGAGGGCGCATGAGCACGTGTTCGGCTACACCATCGTGAACGATGTGACGGCGCGGGATCTGCAGCGGTTGCACGGCCAGTGGTTCAAGGGCAAGAGCCTGGACAGCAGCTGCCCGATAGGCCCGGTGGTGGTGCATGCCAGCGCCATCGGCAATCCGGATGCCCTGGATCTGGCACTGGAGGTGGACGGCGAGGAGCGCCAGAACGACAACACCAGCTCCATGCTTTTCGATGTGGCCAGCGTCATCGCTCAGCTGTCGGCAGGCATGACCCTGATACCCGGGGACGTCATCGCCACCGGTACCCCCAAGGGCGTGGGTTTCGCTCAGCGTCCGCCGCGCTGCCTGCAGGTTGGCCAGACCGTGCGTGCCCGCATCGAGGGCATCGGCGAGCTGGTCAACGTCGTCGTCGAGTAACGCCGTGGCCCCCGGGCCCGCCCGGTTTCCTGCTTTCCGCTCTTCCTAAGCACAAGGAGTTCCCATGACTTTAATGACCCCCTTCCTGCCCAACGCCGATCAGTACGGGCCACTTGATTCTCGCAACATGGCCGTGGACGACCTGCCGTGGAAGCCGACTCCCACGCCCGGCATCGACATGAAAGTGCTGGTGCAGGACGAGGAAACCGGGCTGCTGACCGCCTTGTTCCGGTGGCAGCCGGGCACGGAGCTCGCGCTGCACGAGCACGTGGAAATCGAGCAGAGCTATGTACTCGAGGGCGAGTTCGAGGACGACGACGGTGTTTACCCGGCAGGCAACTTCGTCTGGCGTCCCAAGGGCCACCGCCACGTCGCGCGCTCACCCAAGGGCGCGCTGGTGCTGTGCTTCTTTCTCAAGCCCAACAAGTTCCTGGGCGGGAAGCTGGACGGCCAGGAGCTGAAGTAACCCCTTCGGCAGACCACATACATCAACGCAAAGGAGACAAACCATCATGACCCCATCCCGCACCCTGCCCCGCATCCGCCATCTGGCCCTCGCACTGGTGGCTGGCACTCTTGCCGTCGGCAGCCTGCAGGCCCAGGCACAGGACATCCGCGAGCGCAAGATCAAGTTCAGCTACGCCGTGGCCAAGGACAACCCGATCGGCCTGGCTGTAGACAAGTACGCCGAGCTCGTCAGCGCCAAGAGCGGCGGCAAGATCAAGGTCACCGGCTATCCGAACGCCACGCTGGGCAATGAGATTCAATCCATGGCCTCCGCCCAGGGCGGCATTCTGGAGATGTCCGTGGTGTCCACCGCCGGCGCCGCCGGCAACGTGAAGGAACTGGCGGTCTTCGATCTGCCGTTCCTGTTCCGCACCGAAAAGGAAGCGGACGCGGTCGTGGATGGCGAAGTGGGCCAGTCGCTGCTGAAGAAGTTCTCGGAAAAGAACCTCATCGGCCTGTGCTACATGGACTACGGCTTCCGCCAGGTGACGAACAGCAAGCACCCCATCCAGCGCCTGGAGGATTTCCGCGACCTGAAGCTGCGTACGCTGCAAAACCGCGTGTACATCGACATCTTCAAGGCGCTGGGCGCCACGCCGCTGCCCCTGCCCTATCCGGAGACCTATACGGCGCTGGAAACGAAGGCCATCGACGGGCAGGAAAGCGCCTATCTGGTGACCAAGTCCAGTTCCTACCAGGACATCCAGACCTACCTGACCGAAACCCGCCACGTCTACCTGCCCGCTGTGGTGCTGGTCAGCAAGAAGTTCTGGGACCGGTTGAGCCCTGCGGAGCACGAGGTGCTGGAGGCGTCGTGCAAGGAGGCCTCGGCCTATCACCGCACCGTCAGCCGCAAGATGGAAGCCGATGTGGTCAAGGAACTGGTCAAGGCCGGCATGAAGTTCAACACGATCGACCCTGCGGAGCACGCCCGCATGGTGCAGGCGACTGCGCCGGTGATTGAGAAGTACAAGCCTGAGCTGGGTGCCGAGCTGGTCAGCAAGACCATGGCCACCATCGAAAAAGTGCGCAAGGCTCAGTGAACGTGGCCAGCGCAACCCTGCAGCAGGGCTTCCAGGGCCTGCGTGTCATGGTGACGGCGGGGGCTTCGGGCATCGGTCTGGCTATTGCCCAGGCCTTTGCCCAGGCGGGTGCACGCGTGCAGGTCAGCGATCTGTCCGCCGAAGCCCTGCAGGCCGCCTTGCCCACGCTGCCCGGCGGTGGCGGCTGGTGCATGGATGCGTCGCAGCCCGGCGATGTGGACGCCTGGTTTGCACACGCCCTTGAAGTGCTGGGCGGACTGGACGTGCTGGTGAACAACGTAGGCATCGCCGGCCCGACGTCGCGCATCGAGGACATCGAGCCGCATGAATGGGACGAGACCCTGGCGGTCAACCTGCGCAGCCAGTACCTGTGTGTGCGCCGCGCCGTGCCGGCGCTGCGCGCCTCGGACTGCGCCACCATCATCAACCTCAGCTCGGTGGCCGGCCGCCTGGGATACCCGCTGCGCACGCCCTATGCGGCGTCCAAATGGGCCGTGATCGGGCTGACCCAAAGCCTGGCCCTGGAGCTGGGCGACGACGACATCACCGTGAACGCCATCCTGCCCGGCATCGTGGACAGCGAGCGTTCGCGCAGCGTGACGGCAGCCAAGGCGCGCGCGCGCCAGATCAGCGAGGCCGAGATGCTCCAGGAAATCCTGGAGAACGTGGCCCTGCACCGCAAGGTGCCGCTGGCCGATGTGGCCGATACCGCCCTGTTCCTCGCCTCCCGCGCGGGACGCAGCTTCACCGGCCAGAGCCTGAACGTCTGCGCCGGCATCCAGTCCCTGCGCTGAAGAAATCCTCTGCATGTCTACACCATCGTATTTCCACAAGACCTTCGGCCTGCACGGCCGCACCGCCTGCGTCACGGGAAGCGCGTCCGGCCTGGGCCTGGCGATCGCCCGGCATCTGGGACTGGCGGGGGCGCGTGTCGTCATCAACGACCTGGACGAGGAGCGCTGTCTTGCGGCCGTCCAGCTGCTGGCGGCCGAGGGCGTCGAGGCGCAGCACGCCGTGTTCAACGTGTCCCAGGCGGAGGGGGTGTCCCAGGCCGTGGACGCACTTGCGGCCCAGGGGTGGGCGCCTGACATCCTGGTCAGCAACGCCGGCAACCAGAACCGCAAGCCGGTGACCGAGATGGCTCTGCCCGAGTGGCAATCGCTCTTCGACGTGCATGTGAATGGGGCCTTCAACTGCGCCCACGCGATGCTGCCGCACATGGCCCGCCAGGGGTTTGGCCGCATCGTGCTGATGTCGTCCGTCGCGGGGCAGGCCTGCATGCCGGGCATTGCGGCCTACGCGTCGGCCAAGGGAGCCATCGCCGCCTTCACCCGTGCCTTGGCCGTGGAATACGGCGCTGCCGGCATCACCAGCAATGCCCTCGCCCCGGGCTTCGTCCGCACCCAGTTCACCCGTGGACTGCAGGAGCGCGAAGGCTTCGATGGCTTCCTGCAAAGCGCGGTGCCCCTGGCCCGCTGGGGCGAGCCGGACGACATTGCTCCTGCCGTGGTGTACCTGGCCTCTCCGGCCGGGGCTTTTGTGAACGGGCATGTGATTGCCATCGACGGCGGCATGCTGGCGCGCATGTGAGCGTGCTTCACCCCCCTCAGTCTGCAAAATTAAAAGGAGGCTACCCCGTGTACATGCACATCGTCATGATGGAGTTCGTCCCAGGCACCGATGCCGCGTTCTTTCAGAAGGTGGAAGACTACGCCGAGCGCATCCGCAAGGAATGCCAGGGCGTCCGGCTGTATCACTTCGGCGCCAATGAAGCTGCCAGATCGCAGGGCTACACGCACGCCGTCGTGTCCGCGTTCGACGATGCGCCCACGCACGACGCCTACCAAGTCAGCAAGGCCCATGTAGAGATGAAGACCTATATGGGCCCCAGCATTCAGCGCCTCGTGGTCTACGACGGGGCTGCCCCGCTGCTATGAAGGTGCGCCGCACTTACGGCCGCCGAAAGCGCGCGTTCTGCTGGGCCCAGTAGCGCGAGTTCAGGGAGTCCAGCCGCACCGTGCCGCCGCTGGAGGGCGCGTGCACGAAGCGGCCCTCGCCCACGTAGATGCCCGCATGCGTGGCCGCGCTACGGCCGAAGACCACCAGGTCGCCGGTGCGCAGGTCGCCCTGGCCGATCTCCGCGCCAAAGCCGCTGAGCTGCGCCACCGTGCGCGGCGGCGCCACGCCGGCGCGGTGGGTGTAGACATAGCCGATCAGGCCGCTGCAGTCGAAGCCGCCCTCGGGCGTGTTGCCGCCGTAGCGGTAGGGCGTGCCGACCAGGCCCAGGGCGTGGATGGCGATGTCGCTGGATTGCTCGGGCGACAGGCGCGAATAGGCGGGCGCGCGCGTGCCGCCGGGCGGGGACGAAGCGCAGCCAGCCAGCACGGCGGCCAGTGCCAGGGCGGCAGCGGAAGCGGGAAAGCGACGGGCCATGCGGCCGAGGATAGCGGCAGTGCACCGCCGGGTGGGCCCAGGGCCGCGCGCACTGCCGCGGCGCCAGGCAAAGTTTGAAGTAAAAAAGCTGCCCACGCCTTGCTGGCAAAGCGCGGAAAGCTCCTCAAACGATAGCAATGGGCAGCGTCAGAATTTGTCCAGCGTGCTGCCGCGCTGCTGCTGGGGCTGGTTGTTGCTGCCCATATCGTTCTGCCGATCGCGGCGCTGAGCCGATTCCTGGGCGTTAGCCTGCGCTGCCTTGTCCATTTCGTCCGGCCGGCCCTTGCCGGTCTGGGGCGAGACGTCCTTGGCGGTTTTCTGGTCTTGCGGGTGCATGGTGGGGCCTCCTGGCGGGGTGGGAAAGAAGACGGTCAGAGGTTGACCTCGCGGTGCTCGCCCAGGGCCTTGGGCCGCTCGCCGGTCATGGCGGCGGTGGCCAGCTTGAACATCTGGGTGAGCTTGCTTTCCTGCACGTCCCAGTACTCGGCGTGCTGGATGTTCACGGCCAGCAGCACCAGGTTCGGGTCGCCCGGGCCGTCGGGGAACCAGGCCTTGGCCATGGGGTTCCACAGCTCCTCCTTGCGCCGCGCGTCCTCGATGAAGGCGGCGGAGCCGGAGATGGAGACGTAGCAGTCTTCCTCCGGGTTGGCGTAGCCCACGTTGACCTGCGAGTCGGCGGACAGGCGCTGGTGCAGCTCGCTGCCGCGCGGAATGAAGAAGTACAGCTGCGCCTGCTCGTCGATGTCCTTGTTCAGCGTGGTCAGCGGGTGGGCGTGCAGCATGCCGTTGTCGCCGCGGTGGGCGAGCATGCCGAAGCGGATGTCCTTGATGCGCTCGAACAGAGCGGTGCGGTCGTTCTGGGGAGAGTCGGTCGTCATGGGCAGGGCTCCTGCGTGAGGGAAAACGGGTGGTGTGTGAACGACCCACTCTAAGAGCCCTGCCCGGGCAGGCAGGTCGGCGCGGCGCCAGGGCGGCTGTGGGGGCCGTCCGACGCGCGCGGGCGCGCCGCTCAGGCGGCGTGGCGCTGCAGCGTGAAGGGCGGCAGGCCCGACAGCAGGCGCTGGCCGTAGCCGGTGCGCACCAGGCGCTTGTCGTAGCAGTAGACGTGCGCGCGGTCGTCTTCGGTGCGGATCGCGCGGCCCACCCACTGCGCCAGGCGGATGGCGGTGGCCGGCACCACCAGCTCGCTGAACGGGTCGCGGCCGGCCGCGCGCAGCCACTCGGCGCGGGCCTCGCCCACCGGGTCGTCGGGCGGGGCGAAGGGCAGCTTGGTGATGAACAGCGACTCGCACAGCCGGCCCGGCAGGTCCAGGCCCTCGCCGAAAGACTGCATGCCGAAGATGATGGACGGCTGGCCGGCGGCCACACGCTCGCGGTGGCGCGCCAGCAGCTCGCGCCGCGGCAGCTGGCCCTGCACCAGGATGCTGGCGCGCAGCACAGTGGGCAGCTCGTCCACGGCGCGGCGCATCTGCTCGCGCGAGGTGAACAGCACCAGCGCGCCGGCCTCCACCAGGGCCAGATCGGCCAGCAGCGCATCCACCATCTCGGCCGTGAAGCTGCTCACGTCGCGCGGCTCGGCGCGGGTCTCGCGCGCCACCAGCGTGCCCTGCAGGGCGTAGTCGAAGGGGCTGGCGACGGCCAGGGTCTGCACCGCCTCGTCGCCGGCCAGTCCCGATTCGCGCAGGAAGAAGTCGAACTGCCCGCAGCTGGTCAACGTGGCCGAGGTCAGCACCGCGCCGCGCACCTGCTGCCACAGGTGCTGGCGCAGCGCGCTGCCCGGCAGCACCGGCGAGGCATGCACGCGCAGCGACAGGTATTCGCCCTGCACCGCCAGCGTGAACCACTTGGCCGCCGGCACGGCTCCTTCAGGCGCGTCCTGCAGCAGCAGCTGGGCGCAGGCGTGCACGCCCTCCAGCCGCGGCGCCAGGGCGCCCACCTGGGCGTACAGCTGCGACAGGCGCCGGGCCTCGTCCGGGCTGTCGCGCATGGCCGTGCGCAGCGCCTTGGCGATGGCCCGCAGCGCGGCCAGAAAGCCTTCGGCGTGGTGCGCGGCCCGGCCGAAGGGCTCGATGAGCGCCTCGGGCAGCGCGCCGCCGGGCACGCGCGCCCGCGTGGGCGGGGCGTTGGCGGCGCTGCCAAAGCGCGGCGCGGCGCGCAGCTCGGGGCCGTACAGGTCCATGGCTAGCCGGGCGGCGTCCTGCAGCGCGGCGCGCAGGCGCGCGGCGTGGTTGGGGATGTCGGCTATTTCTTCCACCTCCACCAGCTGGCCGATGCGCAGCGCGCGGCTGGCCAGCTTGTCGATCCAGGCCAGGTGCGACAGGTCGGCCTCGCAGGCGAACTGCGCCAGCGCCGTGCCCGGCAGGTGGTGGGCCTCGTCCACGATCAAGAGGCAGTTGTCCAGCTCGGGCAGCAGCCGCGCGCCGATGGACGACAGCAGCAGGTCGTGGTTGGCCACGATGACTTGGGCGGCCACCAGGTCCTTGCGCCGCTCGTAGTAGGTGCAGCGCGAAAACAGCGGGCAGTGCTTGCCGGTGCACGAGTGCGCCTCGGCCGCCACGGGCGACCAGGCCTCGGGCTCGGGCTGCGTCTGCAGGGTGTCGCGGTCGCCGTCCCAGGCGCCGCTGCCCAGCGCGTCCGCCATGCTGGCGTAGAACTTCACGCGCGACTGCTCGGCCTGGCGCGCGGCGGGCCGGGGCGCCTCGGTGGGGCCGAACAGGTCTTCGGTGGCCGCCCAGTCCTCGTCCTCGTCCAGGCCGCCGCTGGCCAGGCGCTCCAGCTTGAGCTTGCACACGTAGCGCCCGCGCCCCTTGGCCAGGGCGAAGCGCACCGGCTCGCTCAGGTGCGGCATGAGGGCCGGCAGGTCCTTGTGCACCAGCTGCTCCTGCAGCGCCACGGTGGCCGTGGAGATCAGCACCCGCGTGCCGCGCGACAGCGCCATGGCAATCGCCGGAGCGCTGTAGGCCAGCGACTTGCCCACGCCCGTGCCGGCCTGGATGACGGCGATGGCGCGCGTGGGCTCGGCATCATCGTCCTCGGCCTTGCCCAGCTCGGCGGCGGCGAAGGTCTGCGCCACCTGCTCGGCCATGCGCCGCTGGCCTTCGCGCGCGCGAAAGCCGGCGGTGGACTGCACCACCGCCTCGAAGCTGTGCAAGGCCTCGTCGGCCCACTGCTGCGTGGACATGGAAGGATGGAAAAGACTGGGGGAGGAAGGGGAAGGCACGGCAGGGGCGGCGGCGCCGAAAACAGCTGTGCTTTCGTACAGCCATGGTAGCCCAGCGGGCCTGGGCCTGTCGCCTATGGGGACAACCGGCCCAGGCCTACGCCGGCGGCGCGTGGCCAGCCTAGCATGGCCTGCACCGGCGGCGCCGCGACGGAGCCGCCCTTTCTCTGCACAGAAAAGGTCCGCCATGCCCCTGAAGCCCCCCGTTCCCGAATCGCCCCAGAAGCAGGACCCGCCCGGCAAGCCGGCCGACGTGCGCGGCATCGACCTGACGAACGACGACGGGCCCGGCGCCGAGCCCACCCAGCCGCACCTGCCGCACGAGCGCGACCAGCGTGCGAACATGACCGACGGCAACCCCGACGCCCAGGTGCAGCAGGCCTGGGAAGACGTGGAGCGTGGCCTGCAGGACACGGACCGGGGGCCGCCCTCGGACGACGCCTACCGCAAGCTCAAGAAGGAGTGAGCGCAGAACACTCATATTTCAATAGCTGCTCGCGCTTGACTGGCAAGCGTTAGAGGCACTTTTGGCATAAAAAACGGTGGCGGCCGGTCAGGCGCCATCGCCCTCCTTTTCCTCATCCTCTTCTTCATGCACCCGCAGGTGCCGCACCTGCGCGCCCGTGGCCGCCTGCAGCTGCAGGGCCGCGGCCCGCGCCACGCCGTCGGGCGCGGCGGCGGTCAGCAGCAACAGCTGGGGCCCCTGGCCCGGCCCGTCCGGGCATAGCCAGGCGCGCCGGCGCACCGCCACGCCGGCGCGTGCCAGCAGGCGCACGGCGCCGGCCTCGCACAGCGCGCGGCCGGGCAGCACGCGCAGCAGGTGGCGGCCGCAGGCCTGGTCCAGCGGCACGGGCGCCAGCGCCGCGCCGCCCTCGGCCGGCACGCCGAAGGTCGGCACGGCCTGCGCCGCACCGGCACCGCGCGCCAAGTCCACCAGATCGGCCAGCACGGCGCTGGCCGTGGGCGCGGCGCCCGCCCCGGCGCCGCACAGCAGCAGCGGCCCGGCCGCGTCAGCGTGCACCAGTAGGGCGTTGCCCGCGCCCTCCACCCGCGCCAGCGGGTGCGACAGCGGCAGCAGCGCCGGGTGCACGCGCAGCTCCAACCCCTGGCCGCCCTGCAGGCTGGGCACGCGCCGCGCCAGGGCGAGCAGGCGCACGGCGTAGCCCAGGTGGGCGGCGGCGGCCAGGTCGCCGGGCTGCAGTTGGGCGATGCCCTCGGCATGCACCGCGCCCTCGCGCAGCGGCGCGCCGAAGGCGTTGGCGGCCAGCAGGGCCAGCTTGTGCGCGGCGTCCTGGCCGTTCACGTCCAGCGTGGAGTCGGCCTCGGCGTAGCCCAGCGCCTGGGCCTCGGCCAGGGCGGCGGCGTAGCTGCTGCCGTGGGCGGCCATGCGCGTCAGGATGAAGTTGCTGGTGCCGTTCAGGATGCCCGCCAGCGCGTCGATGCGGTTGGCCGCCAGGGCCTCGCGCAGCGTCTTGAGCACCGGCACGGCGCCGGCTACGGCGGCCTCGTAGGCCAGCACCCGGCCGCTGCGCGCTGCGGCGGCGGCCAGCTGGGCGCCGTGGCGCGCCAGCAGGGCCTTGTTGGCCGTCACCACGTGCTTGCCGTGGGCCAACGCGGCCAGCAGCCAGGGCAGCGGGGCGTCGGCGCCGCCGGCCAGCTCCAGCACCACGTCCACGCCGGGGTCGGCGGCCAGGGCCAGCGGATCGCCCAGCAGCCGCACGCCGGGCACGGCGGCCAGCAGTGGCGCGGCGCGCCCGGGGCTGCGCGTGGCCACGGCGGTGATGGCAATGCCCCGACCGGCCCGCGCGGCCAGCAGGGATTGGTTGCGCGCCAGCAGCTGCCACACGCCGGTGCCCACCGTGCCCACGCCGATCAGGCCCACGCGCAGCGCAGTGGTGGCGGCGCCGCCAATGCGCGGCTGCGCGGCGGGCTGGGGGGCGGGACGGGGTGCGGATGCGTGCGCCGGGAGCAGCGCGGGTTCGGCAAACATGGGGACTCAACTCCTTCCTTGCGGTGCTGCCCGGGCTGCCGGCATGGCCGCCCGGGACGAAAAAAAACCCGGCGGCCGGGGCTGGGTTTTCGTTCGGGAGGGAGAGGAAGGAAAAGACACCAGGTGGCCGCCGCTGCGGCCACCCCACGCGCGTCAGGGGGCCGCGGTGGTCATGGTGGTAATCATTCGTGCCGATGGCTGCGCACACGCGCCGAGGCGCGCCTGGGGCGCTGCAGGGGCGGTGAAAAGCGGGGGGCACGACATGGCTTGCAGTGTAGCGCAGCGGCGCCGGGGCGCGCTGGCGCTATGCAAATAGGAGCTGCTGGCGCTTGCCAGCATTGGGCTGGAAGCCGATTTGGTTTGAAACCACCTCAGTTCTTGAGCGTGGCTTGCAGCGTGATCTCGGGCACCGACGCGAGCGCCTTGGACAGCGGGCAGTTCTTCTTGGCGTCCTCGGCGATCTGCTGGAACTGCTGCTCATCCAGGCCCGGCACGGTGGCTGTGAGCGTCAGGGCGATACGGTCGATCTTGAAGCCCTCGCCCTCCTTGGCCAGGCGCACGCGGGCCGTGGTGTCCACCATGCGGGTGGCAAAGCCCGCCTTGTCGCAGGCAAACGAAAAGGCCATGGTGAAGCAGGCCGCATGCGCCGCGCCCAGGATTTCCTCGGGGTTGGTGCCCTTGCGGTCGTCGCCGAAGCGGCTGGCGAAGCCGTAGGGATACTTTTGCAGCGAGCCGGTCTCGGTGCTGACCTGGCCCTGGCCGGCCTTGCCGGCGCCTTCCCAATGGACGGATGCGGATTTTTCACTCATGTGCGACTCCTTGGCCTGTAGCGGTGTGGCGGCCCGCCGCCGGGGGGCGGGCCAAAGCGCACATCTGAGCACGCACCGCGCATGCACGCTGTCAGCGCGCGCCGTGCGCCGGCTGCGGGCCCTGCCTACAGCGGCGGCGGCTACAGTGCCTGCCATGTCCGAACAACACGAAGCGTCCGCCCCCATCGCCCGCCGCCTGCGCGTCCACGGCAGGGTGCAGGGCGTGTACTTTCGCCAGTCCACCGTGCAGGCGGCCCACGCCCTGGGCGTGGCCGGCTGGGTGCGCAACCGCCACGACGGCACGGTGGAGGCGCTGGCCGTGGGCGCACCCGACGCCGTGCAGGCGCTGATCGACTGGGCGCACCGGGGCCCGGCGGCCTCGCGCGTGGAGCGTGTGCTGGTGTGTGAAGAAGCGCTGCCCGAACCGCTGCCGCAAGCCTTCGCGCAGGAAGCGACGGCTTAGCGCGGCGGCTCTTCCCCCGCGGCGTGCATGGCCTGGGCCAGCGCGCCGTGCCCGCGTTCGCGCAGGGCGGCCACGGCGCCGTCGCGGTCGGGCGCCGTGCGGTTCTGGCTCAGCTTGCGCTTGCCCTCGATGCGGGTGATGGCCAGCTCGATGCCGACGATGGCGCGCAGCATCTCGTTCAGGTAGTCGGCGGGTGCGTCGCCCATCTTCCAGGGCCGGGGTTCGGTGGCCTCGTGCCGGCGCGTCAGGCGGGCCACCACGCCGCGCACGTGGCGCTCGTCGTCATGCACCGTGAGCCGGCCGTGCACGTGCACCGCCTCGTAGTTCCAGGTGGGCACGGCGCGGTGCGTCTCGTGCTTGGAGGGGTACCAGTTGGGCGAGATGTAGCCGTGCTGCCCGCGAAACACCACCAGCGCATCGACCGCGCCGCCGGCCGGCACCTCGCCCCACAGCGCATTGGCGCGCGCCACGTGCGCCACCAGCGTGCCGTGCGGGCCGCGCTCGGCATCCAGCAGGAAGGGCAGATGGTCGGCGTCCAGCCCCTGCGGGCCCTGCCGGCACAGCAGGCCGAGCGGGTACTGGCAAATCAGCTGGTGCAGCGCCTCAGGGCGCTCTTCGGCGAAGTGGGCAGGGGTGTACATGGCGCAAGTGTGCAGCAGGCGGAGCCGTCAGGCGCGGGCGCGCGGCCCATAGGCGCACCAGCCGGGGCGGGGGCTCTTCTTTTGCGGGTGCAGGCGGCAGGTCTCGGGGCGGCGTTCATACACCGTGCAGCGGCGCGTGGTTGCGTCCAGGAACTGGCAGTCCCCGCTGGCGCGCCGCGCCAGGGTGAACAGGCCGTGCTTGGGGCTGTAGTGGTCGATCAGCCGGGCCTTCGTCAACCGGCGGGCGATCAACCGCTCCTCGACATGCTCGGCCTCGAACGCCTCGACCCAGCCCAGGCGCACCAGGTCGGACAGCGCCGCCTCCAGCGGCATGGTGCAGCAGTTGGCATTGCACGATTCGCACAACCCGGCGCGGTAGCGCGTCCAGGTGTCGCAGCGGTTGGTGTCGACGATGGGGATGGGCCGGGAGGACATGAGGGGCGGATTGTGCGCCTGGCCAGGACTGTGCTGCTGGAACGCTTCGGGCTATCCGGATTTGACCCAGGACAAACATGGTCGCGTCAGTGTATTGCCAAATGAAATAGAAAGTAAATTAACAAGGACAGGATTCTCAGAACTTAGAGGAGGCGCATGGCGGCACCTTGGGCGCATTCCGGTGGGCACTTGCTGGCCAGTCACTTGCACGCTGTGGCACGGATGGCGGCGGATTTCGCGTCTGCCTGGCCCGATGGCGCCCCGTCTGCTGCCTGGGTGGAGCTGGCGGGCCGCTGGCACGACCTCGGCAAGTACCGCCCGGGCTTCCAGCGCTACGTGCGCCAGAGCGAGGACGCGCACATCGAGCGCCCCGTAGGTGGACGCGAGAAAACCCACTCCGCCGCTGGTGCCCTGTGGGCCATGCAGCATCTGGGCGAGCGCCATGGCGAAAACGCGCGCCTGGCCGGCCGGGTGCTGGCCTATCTGATCGCCGGCCACCATGCGGGCATGGCCGATTGGGAGGAAGGCCTGAAGCCGCGCCTGGAGGCTGACGCCAGCACCATCGAGCTGCAGGAGGCCCTGGATGCCCAGCCACCCACCGCCGTACTGGACGCCGGCGACTTCGTGCCCACGCTGCGCAACATTCCTGGCGGGCCGGAGGGCTTCGCGCTGTGGCTGCGCATGCTGTTTTCCTGCCTGGTGGACGCCGACTTCCTGGACACCGAGGCGCACTTCGATGCCGCGCGCCCGAGCCGGCGCATCGGCTTTCCCACGCTGGCGCAGCTGCACGCGGCTTTCGACGCGCACATGGCCGCGCGGCCGGTGGCGCCAACGCCTGTTAACACCCTGCGCGCCGACATCCTGCGCCAGTGCCGCGAGAAGGCAGCGCTGGCGCCCGGCTTCTTCTCGCTCACCGTGCCCACCGGCGGCGGCAAGACGCTCTCCAGTCTGGCCTTCGCGCTGGCACACGCGCAGGCACATGGCCACCGGCGCGTCATCTACGCCATCCCCTACACCAGCATCATCGAGCAGACCGCCGAGGTCTTTCGCGGCGTGTTCGCCGCGCTGGGCGACGAGGTGCTGATCGAGCACCACAGCCAGGCCGATGCCGCGCCCGAACAGGAAACCGCGCGCAGCCGCCTGGCGTGCGAGAACTGGGACGCGCCGCTGATCGTCACCACCAATGTGCAGCTGCTGGAGTCTCTTTTCGCCGCGCGCACCTCGCGCTGCCGCAAGCTGCACCGCATCGCCGGCAGCGTCATCGTGCTGGATGAGGCGCAGCAGCTGCCGCCCACTTTCTTGCAGCCCATCCTGGACGTGCTCAACTTGTTGGTGGCCCACTATGGCGTCACGGTGCTGCTGTGCACCGCCACGCAACCGGCGCTGGCCAGCAGCCAGTACTTCGACGCCAACAAGAATCTGCGCGGCCTGCACAACGTGCGCGAGATCATCGACGACCCGGATGCGCTGTATGCCGCGCTGGGCCGGGTGCGGGTGCAGTTGCCCACCGACTGGAGCCCGCCCGCCGACTGGAGCGCCATCGCCGCGCAGCTGGCGCAGGAAGACTGCGTGCTGGCCATCGTGAACACCCGCAAGGCGGCGCGCACGCTGCACGCGCTGCTGCCGCCGGGGACGCTGCACCTGTCGGCGCTGATGTGCGGCGCACACCGCCAGGCCGTGATCGCGCAGATCAAAGCACGCCTGCAGGCACGGCGCGAAGGCCGGGACCGCGCGCCCCTGCGCGTGGTGAGCACGCAGCTGGTCGAGGCCGGCGTGGACATGGACTTTCCTGTGGTCTGGCGCGCACTGGCCGGGCTGGACTCTATTGCCCAGGCCGCTGGGCGCTGCAACCGCGAGGGGCTGCTGCCGGACAAGGGCCGGGTGGTGGTGTTCGTGCCGCCCGAGCCGCCGCCGCCGGGCCACCTGCGCAAGGCCGCGCAGGCCTGCGTCAGCACGCTGCACGAACAGCAAGACGATCCGCTGGCGCGGCCGCTGTTCGAGCGCTACTTCCGATCCTTCTATTACACGCAGGAGCTGGACGCGCGCGGCATCGGGTCCATGCTGAAAGTCGATCCGCGCACGCTCGCCGTGCAGTTCGACAGCGCCGCACGTGCCTTTCGCCTGATCGACGACGAAGACAGCGCCAGCGTGGTGGTGCGCTACGCCGCCGCGCACGATGAGATCGCCCAGTGGCTGGCCACACTGCAGTCCGACGGCCCGCAGCGCTGGCTGATGCGCAAGCTGCAGCGCTACACCGTCACCATCCCGCAGCGCATGGCCGCGCGCCTGCTGCAGCAGGGCAGCCTCACGCTGCCCCTGCCTGGCCTGTATGTGCAGGTGGATGCACAGAACCTGTACGACGACGTGCTGGGCTTGGTGGACGACGAGGCCATCTACAACCCCGGTGGCTTCGTCCCCTGAACGCCCGTACCCATCCCAAGGAGTGCCATGAACCGCTTTTGCCTGGAGGTCTCCGGCCCGCTGGCCTGCTTCACCCGCCCCGAGATGAAGGTCGAGCGCGTGTCGTACGAGGTCATGACGCCCTCTGCGGCGCGCGCCGTGTTCGAGTCCATCCTGTGGAAACCCGAGATCCGCTGGCGTGTACGCTGCATTGAGGTGCTGCGCCCCATCCGCTGGATGAACCTGCGGCGCAACGAGGTCAGCGCTGTCGTGTCCACGCGCAACGTGCAGCAGGCGATGGCGGCGGGCAGCGGCAGCCTGGCGCTGTACGTCGAGGACGAGCGCCAGCAGCGCGCCAGCCTGCTGTTGCGCGATGTCGCCTACCGCATCCATGCCGAGCTGTCTTTGGCGCCGCAGGCGCGCGACCCCCTGGCCAAGTACACCGAGATGTTCGCGCGTCGCGCGCGCAAGGGCCAGTGCGTAAACCAGCCCTACCTGGGCTGCCGCGAGTTCGCCGCGCACTTCCGGCTGGTCGAGCCGCAGGAGGCACATAGCCCGCCGCTGGATGAAACCCGCGCCCTGGGCTGGATGCTGCACGACCTGGATTTCAGCCAGCCGCACGACCCACAGCCGCGTTTCTTCGACGCGCGGCTGGAGGCGGGGCGGATACAGGTGCCTGATTTCTCGGAGACCCGCGCATGATCCTGCACGCCCTCGACGAGTACTACCGTCGCAAGTGCGACGACCCCGACCCGGCGCAGCGCCTGCCGGATTTCGGCTGGGAAACCAAGGAGATTCCTTTCATCCTGGACATCGATGCAGATGGCGCGCTGGTGCAGCTGTGCGACACGCGCGAGCTGCAGGGCAAGAAGAAGGTGGCGCAGGCGTTTCGCGTGCCGATGGCGGTCAAACGGGCCTCTGGCGTCGTCGCCAATCTGCTGTGGGACACGCTGGAATACGTGCTCGGCGTCGATACCAAAGGAAAGCCCGAGCGCGTCGCCGAACAGCACGCGGCTTTTCGCGCACGCATGGCGGCGCTGCCCGCACAGGCCCAAGCCGACGTGGGCCTGCAGGCGGTACTGCGATTCTTGGAGGGCTTCGATCCGGCCGCCCTGCACCACCACCCCGCCTGGGCTGAGATGCTGGAGACCAACCCGCTGCTCAGCCTGCGCCTGCACGGTGACGAAGGGCTGGTCTGCCAGCGCCCAGCGGTGGCGCAGGCGGTGCGGACCATGGCTGCCGCAGAGGACGACGAGGGCGGCGCCAGTGCCATGTGCTTGGTCAGCGGCATGCACGGCCCGGTGCAGCGCCTGCACGCCGCCATCAAGGGCGTCTGGGGCGCGCAGACCTCGGGTGCCAATATCGTCTCGTTCAATGCGCGCGCTTTCGAGTCCTATGGCAAGACCGAGCGCCAGGGCGAGAACGCCCCGGTCGGCCGCGCCGCTGCGTTTGCCTACACCACTGCGCTGAACCACCTGCTGCGCAAAGACTCGCGCCAGCGCATGCAGGTGGGCGATGCCTCGACGGTGTTCTGGACAGAAAAGGCAGCGCCGTTCGAGACCCTGTTCGGCGACGTGTTCCAGGACGACCCGGACCAGGCCGGCGCTGTGCGCGCCCTGCTGGAGGCGCTGCACAGCGGCCGTCTGGCTGGCCCCGAGGGCGACAACCGCTTCCATGTGCTGGGCCTGGCGCCCAACGCCGCGCGCATCAGCGTGCGCTTCTATCACTGCCTGCCGCTGCGCGAGCTGGGCCGGCGCGTTGCACGGCACTTCGAGGATTTGAAGCTGGTGCATGGCCCGAACGAAGCACCCTACCCGTCGCTGTTTCGCCTGCTCACCGCCGTGGCGCTGCAGGGCAAGGCTGACAACGTGCCGCCCAGCTTGGGCGGGGGCATCGTCAATGCGGTGCTGGCCGGCGAGAACGCGCCCTACCCGCGCCTGTGGCTGAACGCTGCCGTGGGCCGCTGCCGCGCCGAGCGCCAGGTGACCTACCTGCGCGCCGCCGCCCTCAAGGCCTGCCTGAACCGCCAGATCCGTTTGCACCCCTCGTCAGAAAAGGAGTTCCTGCCCATGCTCGACCTTGCCAACCCGCACCCGGCCTACCGGCTCGGGCGGCTCTTCGCTGTGCTGGAAAAGGCCCAGGAAGAAGCCAGCCCGGGCCTGAACGCCACCATCCGCGACCGCTACTACGGCGCCGCCTCCAGCACGCCGGTGGCGGTGTTCACCACGCTGCTGCGGCTGAAGAATGCGCACCTGAAAAAGCTCAACCCGGCCCGCGCACAGTGGTTCGAAAAGCTGCTGGGGGAGGTGCTGGCGCCGGTGGCGGAATTTCCCGCGCACCTGGCGTTGCCCGACCAGGGCCGCTTCGCGCTGGGTTACTACCACCAGCGCCAGGACTTCTTCACCAAAAAGCCCGATACCGCTTCGCCCGGTACACCCGATACCCCCAACGTTCCCGAAACCGCCGATACCTCCGAAGGAGCAGCCGCATGAGCCTCACCCAACGCCACGACTTCGTCCTCGTCTTCGACGTGCGGGACGGCAACCCCAACGGCGACCCTGACGCGGGCAACATGCCGCGCCTGGACGCCGAGACCGGCCATGGCCTGGTCACCGATGTGGCCCTCAAGCGCAAGGTGCGCAACTTCGTCGCGCTGGTAAAGGACCAGAGCCAGGACGCGCCCGGGCCTGGCGAAAAGCGCTTCGAGATCTACGTGCGCGAAAAGGCCATCCTGAACCACCAGAACCAACGCGCCTATTCGGCATTAAATCTGGCCCCAGCCCTTGAGGAGCAAGCGCAAGCAGCTATCGAAAGCGAAGCGACCGACGGCAAGAAGAAAAAACCCGCCAAGGAAAAACGCAAGGGCAGCGCCGACGACGTGCAGCAGGCGCGCCAGTGGATGTGCCAGAACTTCTTCGACGTGCGTACCTTCGGCGCCGTCATGTCCATTGGCGTCAACTGCGGTCAGGTGCGCGGCCCGGTGCAGCTGACCTTCGCGCGCTCGGTCGAGCCCATCGTGGCGCTGGAGCATTCCATTACCCGCATAGCCGTGGCCACCGAGGCCGAGGCGGAAAAGCAGCAGGGTGACAACCGCACCATGGGCCGCAAGCACACTGTGCCCTATGGCCTGTATGTGGCGCATGGCTTTGTCTCCTCTTTCCTGGCCAAGCAGACCGGCTTCGGGCAGGACGACCTGGAGTTGCTGTGGCAGGCCCTGGGGCAGATGTTCGAGCACGACCGCTCTGCGGCACGCGGCGAGATGGCCACGCGCGGCCTATACGTCTTCCAGCACGACAGCGAACTGGGCAACGCTCCTGCGCATGCCTTGTTCGAACGCTTGAAAGTGACACCGCGCGAGGCAGGCCGAGTGGCGCGTAGCTTCGACGCCTATGACGTGGTCTTTGACGATCAGGACGTAGCGGTGGGCACGCAGGTGCAGGCCGCGCCGGGCGTCACGCTGCGCCGCATGTACTGATCGAGTTGCTGTGAGGGCACTGCTCACCGACTTCGAAAGCCGCTCCATCCGGCGGCTGTACCGCGACGAGAGCGCAACCTGGTGGTTCTCGGTGACCGACGTCGTGCAGGTCCTCACCTATCCACCAGATGATCTAGCGGCGCGCGAATATTGGAACCAGCTCAAGCGCCGGTTGGTGACCGAGAGCAGCCAATTGGTGTCGGCCAGTCACCGGCTGAAAATACCCGCCGCCGCCGACGAGAAGCAGCGATTTACCGACCACGCCACTGCCGAGACCTTGCTGCGTCTGATGCAAGCGGTGCTGAGCCCCAGAGCCGAGCCCAACAAGCCGTGGCTGGCCAAGGTGGGCCTCCCCAGCTCACAGGCCTGAGCCATGCCAGAGGCCCCAGACCCCATCCCCCTGTCGGCGCTGCAGCACTGGTGCTACTGCCCGCGCCAGTGCGGACTGATTCATCTGGAGCAGGCCTTCGACGACAACGTGCACACGTTGCGCGGGCAGGCTGTACATGCGCGCACCGATCAGCCGGGTGTTGAAACCGCCAGAGGCACGCGCGTGGAGCGCGCCCTGCCGCTGTGGCACGACACGCTGGGGCTGGTGGGCAAGTCCGACGTGGTGGAGTTTCTGCCTGGTGGCGCGCCTTACCCGGTGGAGTACAAGCACGGCAGCCGGCACAAGGCGGCCGACATTGCGGCCTGCGACGACCTGCAGCTGGCGGGCCAGGCTCTGTGCCTGGAGGCCATGACCGGCCTGCCCGTACATGAGGGCGCTCTCTACTACGCCAGCTCCCGCCGCCGCCGGGTCGTGGCCATCGACGAGGGTTTGCGCGCGCAAGTGGCTGAAACGGCGCGGGCTATTCGGCAGATGTTGGCAAGTGGCCGATTGCCAGCCCCTCTGGCCGGGGAGCAGGCGGCGAAGCGCTGCAGGGGCTGCTCGCTCATCGAGCGTTGCCAGCCGCAGGCCACGCATGCGGGCCTGGCGGCAGCTCGCCGCCTCTTGTTCGACCCCGATGCGTAGCGCGGCCATCAGGAAGCACTGCCATGCAACTACTCAACACCTTGTACGTCACGCAACCCGAGGCCTGGCTGAGGCTGGACAACGACACGCTGCGCGTGGAAATCGAGCGTGAAACGCGGCTGCGCGTTCCGTTGCACCACCTGTCTGCGGTCGTGTGCTTCGGACATGCAGGCCTGTCCGCGCCTTTAATGCACCGCCTGGCGGATGACGCCATCGCACTGGTGCTGCTGGACGACAACGGGCGCTTCAAGGCCCGCCTGGAGGGTGCGGTGAGCGGCAACGTGCTGCTGCGGCAGGCGCAGTTTCAGCGCCTGGCAGATGAGGGCTTCACGCTGGACATGGCGCGCGCCTGCGTGGCCGGGAAGATCAAGAACTGCCGCCAGGTGCTGCAGCGCGGAGCACGCGAGGCCAAGTCTGAGCAGGAGGCGGCCTTGCTGACGCGCTTGGCCAACGATCTGGCCGCCAGCTTGCGCGCCCTGCCCGAGGCAGGCAGCCTGGACAGTGTGCGAGGCGTCGAAGGCGAGGCGGCAAGGCAGTATTTCAGCGGTCTGAACTTGCTGGTGCGCCCTGACCAGCGTGCCGTCTTCGCGATGGATGGGCGCACGCGCCGGCCGCCGCGAGACCGCTTCAATGCACTGCTGTCTTTTCTGTATGCCATGTGGATGAACGATTGCCGCAGCGCAATCGAAGCCGCAGGGCTGGACCCACAGGCGGGCTTTCTGCATGCGCTGCGCCCCGGCCGGGCGGCGCTTGCATTGGATTTGATGGAGGAATTTCGTCCCTGGGCCGACCGCTTGGCCCTGACCCTCATCAATCGCGGGCAGTTGTCGGCCGGAGACTTCACGGTGCGGGAAGGGGGCGCTGTATCACTGGAGTCCGATGCACGCAAGGCCGTGGTCATCGCTTTTCAGGAGCGCAAAAAGGATGAGATCAACCATCCCTTGCTGGCGCAGTCGGTGCCCTTGGGCCTCGTGCCGCTGGTTCAGGCGCGGCTGATGGCTCGTGCGGTGCGTGACAGCGCAGCCCCCTATATACCTTTCGTGGCGAAGTAGGAGATCGCCATGCTGGTGCTGGTCTGTTACGACGTCAATACGGAAACCAAAGCGGGCCGGCGGCGCTTGCGCCGCGTAGCCAAGGTGTGTGAAGGCACAGGCCAGCGCGTGCAGAAATCGGTCTTCGAATGCCAGCTTGACGTGGCCCTGTTTGAAGAGCTGGAGCGCCGGCTGCTGGCGGAAATTGATCCTTTGCAGGATTGCCTGCGGCTATACCGGATTCCCGGCACCCGTGGCTTTGAAGTGCTGGAACACGGAGCCTTCAAAGCAACGGATTTCGATAGCCCGCTCGTGCTGTAAGAGAAGGCAATGCGCGGCTTTCGGCGGGAGCGTAGCTTCCCCGCTGCATGCTATGGTGACTGCCGCGAACCCTAAGTGATGCCATTTTTCATGCGAGGTTCGCGCGCTTCGCAAGCCATTGTTTTTCCGGTGTTTTATTTCTTCTCACGCTTATTTTGCTTTCGAACTTCCAGCCATCCGGACGAGGTTCGCGCGGAGCGTGGGAAAAACGCTTTGGGTGCAATGGCTTCCAGGCGAGGCGCTCGCCCGTTAGCAATGACGGGCGTGGATTGAAACTGCGGCTCCCGCTGCGTCGTGCGCGCTGCCCAGCGGCTCGCCCGTTAGCAATGACGGGCGTGGATTGAAACCACTAGTACGGGGAGCGGTGCCGGCACTACTTGTGCTCGCCCGTTAGCAATGACGGGCGTGGATTGAAACTCGACAAGAACGAGCAGGGCGCCGCGCTGTTCTACGCTCGCCCGTTAGCAATGACGGGCGTGGATTGAAACCGCTGCTCACAGACACAGCAGAGCACCACGGGTCGCTCGCCCGTTAGCAATGACGGGCGTGGATTGAAACTTTGCGTAGATCAGCGCCATGGTGGGCTCCTGAAAGCTCGCCCGTTAGCAATGACGGGCGTGGATTGAAACCACGAAACGTGGTATTCGGCGCGCTGCGCGGTGGCTCGCCCGTTAGCAATGACGGGCGTGGATTGAAACTCCTGTCTGAGTTCGCACCAACAGGCGGCGGTTTGCTCGCCCGTTAGCAATGACGGGCGTGGATTGAAACCCGCGTGATGGACCGCTGGCACTATGTCGGCGGCGGCTCGCCCGTTAGCAATGACGGGCGTGGATTGAAACAATAGCCGGTGGGATGGCATCGATCGCTATTGGGCCGCTCGCCCGTTAGCAATGACGGGCGTGGATTGAAACTTGCCCTCGCTGGTGCCGAGGAACTTGGCGATCACGCTCGCCCGTTAGCAATGACGGGCGTGGATTGAAACGTGTCGCCGTCGCGGAGGACGTAGCCCTCGTGGGTGCTCGCCCGTTAGCAATGACGGGCGTGGATTGAAACATGAGCACGGAGGCGTCGGCGATGCGGCGCGCGAGCTCGCCCGTTAGCAATGACGGGCGTGGATTGAAACCTTCGCCAAGTGCTCGATTTCCACGTCCACGGCGGCTCGCCCGTTAGCAATGACGGGCGTGGATTGAAACACGCGCCAGGTGGGCTTGTGGAGCGCCGCCCTAAGCTCGCCCGTTAGCAATGACGGGCGTGGATTGAAACAGCTTCGCCGGCCAGCAGGCCGCCACCGCCGACCGCTCGCCCGTTAGCAATGACGGGCGTGGATTGAAACTCCTGTCTGAGTTCGCACCAACAGGCGGCGGTTTGCTCGCCCGTTAGCAATGACGGGCGTGGATTGAAACCTGCAGCATGGCGGAGAAACCCCCGGAAAAAGAGGCTCGCCCGTTAGCAATGACGGGCGTGGATTGAAACAACCACAACCGAGGAGTAATCCATGAACCGTTTCGCTCGCCCGTTAGCAATGACGGGCGTGGATTGAAACCAGCGAGGCGAGCCACAAGCGCGTGTGCCATCTGGCTCGCCCGTTAGCAATGACGGGCGTGGATTGAAACGTGCAAGCGACGACGCCACGCCCATGGACGAGCTGCGCTCGCCCGTTAGCAATGACGGGCGTGGATTGAAACTCGGCAACGCGGGCCAGGTCTTCCGGCGTCCCGCGCTCGCCCGTTAGCAATGACGGGCGTGGATTGAAACCAGCTGCTGCGCGATCATGCGGCGGGCGTATTCACGCTCGCCCGTTAGCAATGACGGGCGTGGATTGAAACGCTACGGTGGCCGCCTGGGGGCCGGCGGTCACGCAGCTCGCCCGTTAGCAATGACGGGCGTGGATTGAAACCAAGAGGCCATCAACCGAGGCGACAACGTAGCCCAGCTCGCCCGTTAGCAATGACGGGCGTGGATTGAAACAACTTCGTATACATCGTATCTACTACGGCTGTACGGCTCGCCCGTTAGCAATGACGGGCGTGGATTGAAACCGATTCCAGCGCCCCCCTCGTGCGCCATGCTGATGGCTCGCCCGTTAGCAATGACGGGCGTGGATTGAAACCCCAAAGCCTGCGTGGCTTTGGCAAGGGGGAATCGCTCGCCCGTTAGCAATGACGGGCGTGGATTGAAACTCCGTTACGGAAAAGCGCATGTCCACCCTCTGGCCGCTCGCCCGTTAGCAATGACGGGCGTGGATTGAAACAAGCGTGACGGCACAGGCGCAAAGCCGTAACGGAAGCTCGCCCGTTAGCAATGACGGGCGTGGATTGAAACTCGCGCTTGGCAATGCCGCAAATTTTCAGCAACCGCTCGCCCGTTAGCAATGACGGGCGTGGATTGAAACTACCACGGCGAGATCACCGGCTTCGAGGGCTGGGGCTCGCCCGTTAGCAATGACGGGCGTGGATTGAAACTGTTGTGCGCTGCGGGGACGCGTGGATCGTCAACGCTCGCCCGTTAGCAATGACGGGCGTGGATTGAAACGAGTTCCCGGAGACAGCGTAGCCGGGCGGCCCCCCGCTCGCCCGTTAGCAATGACGGGCGTGGATTGAAACACGGCAACCAGGCAGCGTACAGGGCCCAGCTGGTGGCTCGCCCGTTAGCAATGACGGGCGTGGATTGAAACACTGAGGGTCATGGGTTGCGGGCCCCTGCCCTGCGGCTCGCCCGTTAGCAATGACGGGCGTGGATTGAAACCTGCTGGGCACGGGCCTGCTCCTGAGCCGCTTTCGCTCGCCCGTTAGCAATGACGGGCGTGGATTGAAACTTTTGCCAGGCGCCGGTGAACGGCTCGGCAATTCGCTCGCCCGTTAGCAATGACGGGCGTGGATTGAAACACGACACTCTCCGAAGAACGGGGCGGACTTTCGGGCTCGCCCGTTAGCAATGACGGGCGTGGATTGAAACCATCGACAAGGCCGCCGCCGTCTCGGGCTCGCTGGCTCGCCCGTTAGCAATGACGGGCGTGGATTGAAACTCTGCAGCGCATCTTTTTACTAGGTGCTAACCCTAGCTCGCCCGTTAGCAATGACGGGCGTGGATTGAAACCGGCAACTGGCTGACTCTACGGACGAGTTGCGAGCCGCTCGCCCGTTAGCAATGACGGGCGTGGATTGAAACCTTTCAACCGTCAGGATCGCCCCGTGAAGGCGCCGCTCGCCCGTTAGCAATGACGGGCGTGGATTGAAACCCCCGCGGTCAGGGACCGTTCATCCGCCGGGCGCGGGCTCGCCCGTTAGCAATGACGGGCGTGGATTGAAACAAAAAGACGGTCAGTGGAAACAGCGTGTTCTCTCGCTCGCCCGTTAGCAATGACGGGCGTGGATTGAAACACCGCTTTCCCGTCGCCAGCGGGGGCGCCCTGTGGCTCGCCCGTTAGCAATGACGGGCGTGGATTGAAACTGCCGGGCTGGTGAACCAGCAGGCATGGAAGAAGGCTCGCCCGTTAGCAATGACGGGCGTGGATTGAAACGACGTGGTGATCAACGTGACCACCACCCGCGCGCTGCTCGCCCGTTAGCAATGACGGGCGTGGATTGAAACCCGACCGGATCGGCCTTTCTGGCGTTCGTAGCGCGCTCGCCCGTTAGCAATGACGGGCGTGGATTGAAACCGCTCCATCGACAGCACCAATCGGCAGCGCTCTTGCTCGCCCGTTAGCAATGACGGGCGTGGATTGAAACACCAACCTGCATACGTTCGGCATCAAGATCCCTGGCTCGCCCGTTAGCAATGACGGGCGTGGATTGAAACACCCCTTGCGTGTCGCCGATAAGGCACGCGCAGGCTCGCCCGTTAGCAATGACGGGCGTGGATTGAAACACGCCGTCGGCGAGTACCACCATCCCTTCGGCGAGGCTCGCCCGTTAGCAATGACGGGCGTGGATTGAAACTGCAAAGAAAACCCCGATTTACCCATCTGCAAGCGCTCGCCCGTTAGCAATGACGGGCGTGGATTGAAACTCTATGGGTTTCACAGGTCAATTCCCCACGTGGAAGCTCGCCCGTTAGCAATGACGGGCGTGGATTGAAACTTTTGTACGGCGACATGAGCGACCGCATGCACAGCGCTCGCCCGTTAGCAATGACGGGCGTGGATTGAAACAATCCGGCGACATCGTGACCGTCGCCGCCCCCTAGCTCGCCCGTTAGCAATGACGGGCGTGGATTGAAACTACGGCGAGGCCAAGGGGCAACTGGCCCCGCCAGGCTCGCCCGTTAGCAATGACGGGCGTGGATTGAAACCGTTGCTGCGGTTGAATGACTGCTCTCGTGCGATGGCTCGCCCGTTAGCAATGACGGGCCTGGATTGAAACCAACCAGCGTTCAGCGCCATTTGCCGGAAATTTGGCTCGCCCGTTAGCAATGACGGGCGTGGATTGAAACGACGCTAGGCTCATGGAGGCGTGAAAAAGCCCGCTGCTCGCCCGTTAGCAATGACGGGCGTGGATTGAAACTGGACTGGCTCCACACCGTAGAGGGGACGATCACGGCTCGCCCGTTAGCAATGACGGGCGTGGATTGAAACGCGTGCAAGTGACTGGCCAGCAAGTGCCCACCGGGCTCGCCCGTTAGCAATGACGGGCGTGGATTGAAACTCCATGGCCGGCGGCTACGTCGATGACCCGCTGGGCTCGCCCGTTAGCAATGACGGGCGTGGATTGAAACATTGCCCCGCCGGGCAGTGGCCAACCCCCGCCGAAGCTCGCCCGTTAGCAATGACGGGCGTGGATTGAAACACGCTCACGGTGGCCGCGAATACGGCGCTGTCCTGCTCGCCCGTTAGCAATGACGGGCGTGGATTGAAACATGGAGCGCCCGCCATGGACCACCTGCACCTGCACCGCTCGCCCGTTAGCAATGACGGGCGTGGATTGAAACAAGCCGCTGGGCGCCCCCATCACGGCGGTGCAGCGCTCGCCCGTTAGCAATGACGGGCGTGGATTGAAACGACAGCTACGCCGACCATCCGCGCGTCTACGTGCGCCCGCCCGTTAGCAATGACGGGTGTGGATTGAAACAGCTTCGAGACCGCCACGCGCACCGCGCACGTGCTGCTCGCCCGTTAGCAATGACGGGCGTGGATTGAAACCAACAATGCCACTATTGCCTACGCGCCTCCTACCACTCGCCCGCTAGCAATGAAGCCCGTAGCCTGAAACTACTCGACCGCTACACCGTCCCCCAGCCTTCCAATCACTATCATGGCCGGTTCCCCTGCCGCATCCCCCGCCGCCGTGAACCTGCCCCCTCCCGATGCCTCCGAAGACGCCCGTGACGGCGCCTACCTCGCCCACGCTCTGCGCGAGCAGCGCATCAGCATCCGCGGCGCGCGCACGCACAACCTGAAGAACATCGACCTGGACATCCCGCGCAACCAGCTGGTGGTGATCACCGGGCTGTCGGGCTCGGGCAAGTCCAGCCTGGCCTTCGACACGCTGTATGCCGAAGGCCAGCGGCGCTACGTGGAGAGCCTGTCGGCCTATGCGCGGCAGTTCCTGGGGCGGCTGGACAAGCCGGACGTGGACCTGATCGAAGGCCTGTCGCCGGCCATTGCCATTGAGCAAAAGGCCACCAGCCACAACCCGCGCTCCACCGTGGGCACGGTGACCGAGGTGCACGACTACCTGCGCCTGCTGTTCGCCCGCGCCGGCACGCCGCACTGCCCCGAGCACGGCCTGCCACTCACCGCGCAGACCGTCAGCCAGATGGTCGATGCCGTGCTGGCCCTGCCCGAGGACACGCGCCTGATGCTGCTGGCGCCGGTTGCGCGGCAGAAGAAGGGCGAGTTCACCGAGCTGCTGGCGCAGATGCAGGCCATGGGCTACGTGCGCTTTCGCATCGACGGCCAGACCTACGACGCCGAGGGGCTGCCGGCGCTCAAGAAAACCGAGAAGCACGACATCGACGTGGTCATCGACCGCCTGAAGGTGCGCCCGGATGCGCGCCAGCGCCTGGCCGAGAGTATCGAGGCCGTGCTGCGCGTGGGCGGCGCCGAAGGCGCCGGCCGCGTGCTGGCGCTGGAGATGGACAGCGGCCACGAGCACCTGTGGTCCAGCCGCTTCGCCTGCCCGGTGTGCAGCTACGCGCTGGCCGAGCTGGAGCCGCGGCTGTTCTCCTTCAACTCGCCCAGCGGCGCCTGCCCGGCGTGTGACGGCATCGGCCAGCAGGAGGTGTTCGACCCCGCGCGCATCGTGGCCCACCCCGAGCTGAGCCTGGCCGGCGGCGCCGTGCGCGGCTGGGACCGGCGCAATGGCTACTACTTCGCCATGATCGAGAGCCTGGCCGCGCACTACGGCTTCGACGTGGACACGCCGTTCGAGGCGCTGCCCGAGGCCGTGCGCCAGGTCGTGCTGCACGGCTCGGGCAGCGAGGACATCGCGTTTCGCTATGTGCTGGACAGCGGTACGCGCAAGGGCCAGGAGATCGTCAAGAGCCACCCCTTCGAAGGCATCGTGCCCAACATGGAGCGGCGCTGGCGCGACACCGACTCGGCCACGGTGCGCGAGGAGCTGGCCCGCTACCGCCAGTGCCAGCCCTGCCCGGCCTGCCGCGGCGCGCGCCTGCGGCCCGAGGCGCGGCACGTCAAGCTGGGCGAGCCCGAAGGCCAGGGCCTGGCCATCCACGAGGTCAGCGAGATGACGCTGGCCGGCGCCCAGGCCTGGTTTGCGCAGCTGCAACTGTCCGGCGCCAAGGCCGAGATCGCCGCGCGCATCGTGCGCGAGATCGGCGCACGCCTGTCCTTCCTGAACGACGTGGGCCTGTCCTACCTGAGCCTGGCGCGCAGCGCCGACACGCTGTCGGGCGGCGAGGCCCAGCGCATCCGCCTGGCCAGCCAGATCGGCAGCGGCCTCACCGGCGTGATGTACGTGCTGGACGAGCCCAGCATCGGCCTGCACCAGCGCGACAACGACCGGCTGATCGCCACCCTCAAGCACCTGCAGGGCCTGGGCAACAGCGTCATCGTGGTCGAGCACGACGAGGACATGATCCGCGCCGCCGACCACGTGGTGGACATGGGCCCGGGCGCCGGCGTGCACGGCGGGCGCGTCATGGCCCAGGGCACGGCGGCGCATCTGGCGGCCAGCGCCGAGTCACTGACCGGCCAGTACCTGTCGGGCGCGAAAAAGATCGCCGTGCCCGCGCGCCGCACGCCCTGGCTGCCGGTGCTGGCCGAGCAGCAGGACGCCGCGCCGCCCAAGAAAAAATCCGCCTCGCGCTTTCCCGAGACGGCCGCCAGCATGCGCCGCAAGGAGCGCCTGGCCGAGCACCGCGCCACGCAGGGCAGCCTGCAGGCACTGCGCGTGCTGGGCGCGCGCGGCAACAACCTGGCTGACGTGAGCGTGTCCTTCCCCGTGGGCCTGCTGACCTGCGTGACGGGCGTGTCCGGCTCGGGCAAGAGCACGCTGGTCAACGACACGCTGCTCAAGGCCGTGGCGCGCCAGCTGTACCGCGCGCACGACGAGCCGGCCGAGCACGATGCCATCGAGGGCATCGAGTACTTCGACAAGGTCATCAACGTGGACCAGTCGCCCATCGGCCGCACGCCGCGCAGCAACCCGGCCACCTACACGGGGCTGTTCACACCCATCCGCGAGCTGATGGCCGAGACCACCACCGCGCGCGAGCGCGGCTACGGGCCGGGGCGGTTTTCCTTCAACGTGTCGCAGGCGGCCGGCGGCGGGCGCTGCGAAGCCTGCCAGGGCGACGGCGTGGTGAAAGTGGAGATGCACTTTCTGCCCGACGTCTACGTGCCCTGCGACGTGTGCCACGGCCAGCGCTACAACCGCGAGACGCTGCAGGTGCAGTGGAAGGGCAAGAGCATCGCCGAGATCCTGCAGCTGACGGTGGAAGACGCCTGGCTGCTGTTCAAGGACGTGCCAACCATCGCCCGCAAGCTGCAGACGCTGCTGGAGGTCGGCCTGTCGTACATCCGCCTGGGCCAGAGCGCCACCACGCTCTCGGGCGGCGAGGCGCAGCGCGTCAAGCTCGCGCAGGAGCTCTCGCGCCGCGACACCGGCCGCACGCTGTACATCCTGGACGAGCCCACCACCGGGCTGCACTTTGCCGACGTGGACCTGCTGCTGCAGGTGCTAACGCGGCTGCGCGACGCGGGCAACACGCTGGTGGTCATCGAGCACAACCTGGACGTCATCAAGACCGCCGACTGGATCATCGACATGGGCCCCGAGGGCGGCGCCGGCGGCGGGCGCGTGGTGGCCGAGGGCACGCCGGAGGACGTGGCGGCGAACCCCGCCAGCCACACGGGGCAGTACCTGCGCAGGTATTTGGGTTAAAACCGCCTTCAGCGCTGGTGAATCCAGCGCCGGATGCTATCAATTTGGGAGTTTCCGGGGCGGCTGGCCGCCACCCGGTTGGCGCGCGGACGCGTCGCGGTCCCGCCGCACGGCATGCGTCAGCGGGCATATGGCGTTAACCGTGTTCCACGGCGAGCGGAATGTGGACGATGACTTCCAGGCCCCCTTCAGAAGGGCTGGAGAGTGCGACCTTGCCGCCATGCCGTTCAGCCGCGGCACGTGCGATGGTGAGGCCCAGGCCACTGCCACTTTGCGTGGTGGTAGGCAAGCGGTAGAACCTGTCGAACACCCGTTCGTGCAGCGCCTGCGGTATTCCGGGACCAGAGTCGATGACGTGCATTTGCACCTGTGGGCCCGCCCGCGCCAGGCGGACACAGACGGTACTTCCGGTGGGGCTGTACTTGATGGCGTTCTCCACCAGGTTGTCTATCAACGAGGTGAAGGCCTCCTCGCTGCCCCGCACCTGGAATGGCGGCTCACCTTCGCAGAGCAGCTCGAGTTCAATCCGGCGTGTCCGGGCAAAAGCATCCAGTACCGTCAGCCTGTCCTGGGCCAAAGCGTACAGGCATAGGAGAGAGCACATCTCATGCCGGGGTTCGGCCTCGCTGCGCATCAGTTGCAGCAGCTGCGACACCACGCGCGTGGCCCGCTCGTTGCATCGCAGAAGGTTGCCCAGCAGCTCGCGCTCGGCCCCGGCGAAAGCCTGGGTGCTCAGTGCCTCGACGTTGACGCGCAAGGCGGCCAACGGCGTGCGCAGCTCATGGGCGGCATCGGCGACGAGGTTGCGTTCCCGCTGCAGGCTGACGCGCGCTTGCGCCAGCAGTGCATTGACGCTGTCCACCAGAGGGCGGAGTTCACGGTGTGGAGGTGCTGATTGAAGCGCGTCCAGATCTCCCGGCCTGCGCGCCGTGATCTCATCGGCCACTGCCTGCCACGGGCGAAGCGCCACACGCAGGGAGAAGAAAGCCGGCAGTGCCAGAAGGGGCAGGCTGATAGCCAGCGGCATCAAATAGAAACCACGGGAATGAAAGCCCAGGGCTGCCGCAGGTAGCCCTGGCATCACCAGAGTGACCTGGATGTTGCCAGGCAGTGGTGCGACGGTGCGCGCACGCAGGGTTCCCCCACCAGCCTGGAGGTGCCCAATATGGTCGGTCTGCACGGGGCGCAGCCCGGGAAGGAGCGCTGCGCTGTGGTAGATCGACCGCCCCTCCTGCCAGACGAACAGCTGGGGCACGAGGACGCCGTCACCATAGGAAGCGTGCAGCGCCGTGGTGAATGCGTCGAGCGTCTGCTGCCGGCGAACGGGGTCGTCGGCGAGGTTGCTGGCGATGGTGGCGACCACCGTATAGACCGCATCCATGCGCAGCAAATCTTCGTTGTCCTGGGCGTCATGCAGCATCGCGGTCGTGACGAGCCCCCACAGCACCGCCAGGCCGAGCATCTGGGAGAGCAGCAGTCGCCGGATCAGCGATGGCTGGCGCACCAGGCGCAGCCAGTGCGCAAGTTTCTGCCGGATCATGGACGAGCGGACGGCGCGGGCACGGTCTCAATGGCGTAGCCCACCCCCCGGACGGTACGGATGTAGTGGCTGCCGATCTTCTTGCGCAAGTTGGACATGTGCACGTCCAGGCTGTTGCTGCTTTGCAGGCCGCCGGGGAGAACCTGCTCCTCCAGCAGCCTGCGCGACACCACATGGTCGCGGCGCTTGATCAGGAGACTCACCAGGTCGAACTCGCATCGCGAAAGCTCGACCGTCGCTCCGTCGACCTGCACGCGCCTGGCGGCTTCATCCACAGACAGACCGCCGACGACCAGTGCGCTTCCTGCCGTTCGGTAGGTGCGGCGCACGAGGGCCTGCAGCCTGGCCACCAGCTCTGCCAGAGCAAAGGGCTTGACCAAATAATCGTCCGCGCCATTGTCCAGGCCCCTGAGCCGGTCATTCAGGCCATCGCGTGCGCTCAGGATCAGGACGGGAAGCCTGGGCTGCCCTTGGCGCAAGTCGGACAGCAAGGCAAGGCCGTCACCGTCCGGAAGGCCCAGGTCCAAAACCACGACATCGTGCAGTGCATCCTCAAGGCGGGTGCGGGCATCCTGGAGCCGGCGTACCCAGCACACCCTGAATCCCTGGCCGGACAGGGCCAGGCGGATACCGTCACCAAGCTCCAGATCGTCTTCGACGAGCAACAAATTCATGCGGTCAGTCTCCAGTGGTTGGGCCCGTGAGGGGCGGAGTATCGGCGGCAACGGCGCCCCTCCTCTTCATCCAATCTTCATGATGGATTAGGAAATCCGTCAGTTTGGCTCGCCACATTGCAGGGCACCAGCCTGAGCAATCGCAGCGCGCAGCGCTTCGCACGGATGAGGCTGGTCTTGCTGCCTGGTGCGCGACCCGCCATCGGGCGCATCCGGTCCTGATTCCCTTTCTCTTTGGCAGATTGCATATGAAACAACACGTCCTTCTGGCGGCGCTGGCCGCCGGCATGTCCCTGCTTTTGGCTGCGTGCGGTGGCGGCTCGCAGGAGCCCCTGAGCCGTGAGCAGCAGTACGCCGAACGCTGTGCCCTTGCGGATGCGCAGAAGGACGCCCGGCGTTTGCCAGTGCCGACGGGGGAACACTGTCTTGGCAGGGCGCACTACGCGCTGCGCGACATGCAGCGGCTGCAGCCCACCGGCGGCGACGGCCCGCGCCATCGCGAAGTCGGTGTCACCGTCTGGTATCCAGCGACGCAGTGGGTGGGCGGTGCGGCCGCGGAGTATCTGGCGCCTGAAATAGCCCAGATCCTTGCGGCCAACCTGGAAGGGCTGGAGGCGGCCGTGTTTGATGTCCGCACCTACTCCCGCCAGGAGGTCCCCATGGCCAGCGGGCGCCATCCAGTCATGCTGTTCTCGCCAGGGGTCGGCTCCCTGTCCGCCCTGTACACCAGCCTGGCTGAAGACATGGCGAGCCATGGGTATGTGGTGGTCGCGGTGGACCATCCCTATGTCTCGGGCCCGGTGCGCCTGCTGGATGGGTCTCTGGCGGTCAACGACGAAGTGGACCCCGAACTCTTGTTCACTTCCTCGCACGTCGTGGTGGATGACCTGCGCTTCGTCCTGGACTGGCTGGCCGTGCGGAATGCGGACACTGCCCATTTGCTGGGGGGAAAGCTCGACCTTGCGCACGTAGGCGCATATGGGCATTCGTACGGCGGCTCCGCAGCGCTTCAATGGGCGCGCTCAGACGCCCGCGTGCTCGCAGGGGTCAACCTGGACGGTTCGGTGTTCGGAGACTTGTCGGGGAGCTGGGACTTCCCCTTCCTCCTGTTGCAGGCGGAACACCCGCCGAGCGAGGGCCCCGATCCGACCATCGAAGCCGTGTGGAGCGCGCGTGGATCCGCAGCCGAGCGCATGGAGTTGGCGGGCATGGCGCACAACAGCTTCACGGACACCAAGTATTTGTTGAGCCAGCACAAAGGCATGCTGACCCAGGAACTCGCTGCAGCCCTGGATCTTGGCCAAGGCGATGCGGCAGCGGAGCTATCCCGTGTGCGTCAGCTCACGCGGGAATTTCTGGGACGCTATTTGCGCTGAGCGCGCAGCACTCTGAAACCGAGTACCGCACGGTCACACACAGTGCCGCCGGCGTCGTGGAATAAATACGCATCAAAACTGGCTTCGGCGCCCGTCCATCAAGCGCTGCAAGCTATCAAACCAGGAGCAATTCGCGGGCCCGGCGACCAAGCCGGCAGCCACGCCCCGGAACAGTTCGACTGCCACCGGAGGCCTGTGCGGGAAGGTGTGAGCCTGGACCGGGTCCCCGCGCTTATGCCACCCAGCGCCGCCTGCACGGCTGCGCCAGACAGCGCGAAACCAAGCGGGGGTGACTTGGTAGCTCACCCACGGGCCGTGTACGGCAGCTCTGCTGGCGCCGCAGTCCGCTGCCCCGCAGGGCCAGGGGCGGCACACTGGCTGCTCCTCCTTGCCCTTCAACGACCGCGCCACGCCTGGCGCGGGCTGGGGCCGGTGTGTTCCTTGGAGTTGAACAGCTGGGCCGGCAGGGCGTGGCGCGTCCCTCCAGCAGCCGCTCGCGCGGCCCGGCACCGGCCCGTGCCAAGCCCTTGCCTTGCCGCGCCTGCAGGGCCTTGGCTACAGCGGCCGGCGCGTGGCGAAGCGCACCACCGTCACGCCCGCGCGCGCCTGGCGCGTGCTGGGCATGACCAGCACGCAGTCGTCATAAGGCGTAGTCACGGGCGTGCCGTCGTTGTCGCCGATCACGGTGCCGGCGCGCGCGATCACCTCCAGCCCGGTGAAGGGCTGGGTGAAGGCAAAGCGCTCGCTCGTCGCCACCACGCCGCCCGTCACCTGCAGCGCCCACTGGCGCGGCGCGTCGGCGGCTCGCCAGCCGGGCAGGCGCTGCGCCAGCTCCTGCGCATCCACGCAGCCCGACGCCTGCAGAAAGCGCAGGCACTGGTCCTGCGCCACGGCGCGGCTGGCCGGGTCGCCGTGCCAGCCGCATTCGACCAGCAGCGAGCGGCTGTCGCCGGCTTCGTCGTCCGGCAGGCCGAAGCGGCCGTAGTCGCGCAGCCGCGTGCCGTCCTGGTGGCCCGCGTCGATCACGACATGCTCGGGCGCTGCCAGCGCGCGGGCCAGTGCCAGGTTACGCGGCTGCACGCCGGTCAGCAGCAGCGGCGCCGAGGGCTCGTGCATGGAATGCAAGTCCAGCAGCCAGTCGGCCTGCGCCACGAAGGGCTGCAGCGCGGCGGCGCGGCGGCGCTCCAGCGAGTCGCCGGCCTGCATGCGCGCGTCGATCCACTGGCGGTTCAGGTCCTGCTCGGCAAAGCGGGCCGCGTCGGGCTGCGCGATGTCGAACCGGTCGAACGCCGCCAGATTGCAGAACGCCAAGGTCAACGTGCCCTGCTGCGGGCGCACGCCGGCCTGCAGCAGGCCCAAGAGCGCCCAGGCGCCGCACAGCTCGTTGCCGTGGATCAGCGCCGTGATCAGCACGTGGCGCCCGGGCACGCCGGAGTCGAAGCGCCACACGCCCTCGGTGCCGGTGTTGCCCGCGCGCCAGGCGCCCAGGTCGGGCGCGGGCAGGGTCCAGTGCAGGGCGTCAGCGCAGTGGGTAGCGGTCATTCTTCGATCTTTGCGAACTGCACGATGCGGGTGTATTTGGCGATCTCGCCATCCCAGAACTTCTGCACATCCACGCCCGGCGCGGCCACGCCGGAGCCGGCGGCGGCCATCTTCTGGCGGAAGTCGGGCGACTGCAGCGTCTCGGCCAGCGCTTTTTTGAGCTTGGCCACCACCGGCTGCGGCAGCTTGGCCGGGCCCATCAGCGCGAACCAGCTCTCGATGTCCACATTCTTGAACTGCGGCAGCTCGGCCAGCGCGGGAATGTCAGGCGTTGCCTGCGAGCGCTTGGCCGCCGTGGTGCCCAGCGCCACCACCTTGCCCGACTTGATGTGCGGCAGGCCGCTGGAGAGCACGAACACGCCGAACTCCAGGTTGCCGCCCATCAGGTCGCTGGTCAGCGGCGCCACGCCGCGGAAGGGGATGTGCGTCATGAACAGCCCGCCCTGCTCCTTGACCATCTCGCCGGCCAGGTGCAGCGCCGTGCCCACGCCGGAGCTGCCGTAGCTGAACTTGCCGGGGTTCTTCTTCACCAGCTGCGTGAAGTCGCCGGCGTTCTTCACCCCTGCGGCCGTGGAGGCCACCAGCACCAGCGGCTGCGAGCCGATCAGCCCGATGGGTGTGAAGTTCGCCGGCCCGTACTTGACGGTGCGCGGCGTGACCAGCTTGGCGATCGCCAGCTCGTTGCTGGAGCCCACCAGCAGCGTGTAGCCGTCCGGCGCGGCGTTGGCCACCTTCTGCGCGCCGATGGTGCCCCCGGCGCCGCCCACGTTCTCGATGACCACCGGCTGGCCCAGGCGGTTGGACAGCTCGGTGCCGACCAGCCGACCCATCAGGTCGGTGCTGCCGCCGGGCGGGTAGCCGACAACGAGGGTGATGGGCTTGGTGGGGTAGTCCTGCGCGGCGGCGGGCAGGGCGGCCAGCAGGGCGCCGGTGACGGCCAGCAGCGTGGCAACCAGGACGCGGCGGCGCGTGGGCGGGGTGCGGTGATTGAAGGTGGTCATGGCTGTCTCCTCGGCAATGTCGTTGTGGTGAACGGCATTGTGGAAAGCCAGGCGGGGCAGCATGGTGCTGAAACGGCACGGGGGCGTGCTATTCGTGGTAACTGGTGTTTGACGTGCTCCTGTAGTTCAGCAATATGAACCACCGATTTCGGCGTTTTATTCGCTCAGAACCGCTTTTCGGCCCGTGCCATGCGTGCGTCTTCGGGCCATGAGCAGCCCGTCGATGACGCCAGCTGTGTGGCCCCTTCGGCTGGGTCTTGACGCTCGGCCTTGGACCGTACGTGAACGACGCCTGTCTCGATAACCGACGGCGATCAATTCGTTGACCGATGTCTGCTGTCTCCAAAAGCTACTGTTCGCCGAGCCGCGGGGCGCAACGTATTCCAACTACGGTCCGTATACGCCGCGTACTGGGGTTCTAAGTCGTTGAGCTGTTACAACAAACGTAGCAGATTGTGAGATTTGCCGTAAGATTGGTCTTCATCTATTAACGCTTTGCGGTGCATCAATGCGTCTATCGCCTATTTTGGGTGTCGTTCTTGCCGGTACAACCCTTCTGGGCCAAGCAGCACAGTTTCAAGTAGGCTCTGGCTCCCGAGTTGATTTTGGAGATGCCCGGGTAAATTTTGGGTGCACGGACTTCAGCGTTGCTGGTGCAGCTACTGCCAATGCAGCTCAGTTGAGTGGCATTGATAATTTGGCGATCGGGGGTAGCCTGGATGGGGGGGCAGGGCACCTATCTCTGGCCGGCAACTTCACTAGCTCAGGGACGTTTGCCGCAGGAACTTCTACCGTTTCCGTATCCGATGGATGCGCTCGCACGATATCCCAAGTGGGCGGGGGCCTTACGTTTCTCAGATTTAGCGCTAGTACCAGCACGGGGAAAACACTGCAGTTTGTGGGGGGGGGCACCACTACGGTGACTGGACAGCTCACACTACAAGGAGCGTCCGGCAACTTGCTCAAAATCCGAAGCACCACTCCAGGCACGACCTCGTTGCTGTCCGCCACCTCCCTCCAGTCGATCCAGTTCGTTGATGTTGCCGACAATCGAGCAGTCGGCGAAGTCATCGCCTTCGGCATTCCAGAAAACTACCAATCCAAAACCAGTGGAAATGTTTACCGCTGGTTCCAATACAACCAAGCCGGCGGCATTGATCCGACAGCCCTGCCAGGCTGGTCGTCTAGCATGAGAGGCATACCGTCACTGTCGGTGGTGGGAACTGGCGTACTGGTTGCGTTGCTAGCGCTGGTTGGCAGTTTTTATATCCGCCGCCGCGGCGTTCTGAGCGGTAATTAATCAGCATTCCGGGGATTGCACATGTTCCGCTGTTCACAGAGATCGTGCGTTTTAATTGCATTGATCCTTTCTCCAGCTATGGCCGCCTCAAACGTAGCGCCTCGTCTCGTTTCAGATCAGCCTCCCGCCGCACTTATTTCGGTCAAGAGCGCTGCGACAGGTGTAAATGAGCGTTCTGTCCTCGCCTCTGAAGAAAATGCACCAGTGCGTCAAAAAGCAACGATTCCAAGCGAGCCGAGCGTGATCAAAGCTCCCGAAGGCAGCGATCGCCCTCCATTGGCCTCCGATTTTCCAGCGAAGTAAGACGGTTTTTGCGCTGCCACATCGCTCCCATCTTTAAATATTTTGAGAGAAAGACTCCAAATGTCCAAAAAGTACTCGAAGCTGCTTATAACGGCAGTTGCTTTGGCTACGTTTTTTGCGATGTCCTATGCCGCAGATGTTGTAGTTCAACCTTCTGCAGGCAGTGCCCTTGTGGTTACGGATAATGCTGGGGGCTCACCTCGCTTCAGGGTTCAGGAGGATGGAAAAATTTCCATTCCAGGGTGGCAATCTTTGCCACCGCAGTCGGGGCAAATGTGCATCGACTTGACACTCGGTTTTATAGGCCCTTGCTCCTCCACAGTGGGGTTTTCATTGCCTTTTGCTGCTACTGTCGCGAGTAATGGAGCCCTCCTTGATCTCACCCAGGGCGGAGGAGGTAATGTCATAGATGTGACGTTGCCAAACAGCAGTGGCGCTCGCGGTGTTAGCGTGCAGCACAATGGTGTAGGTCCAGGTATTTACGCTAACACAGTGGGCGGAAACTCCATTTGGGGAGTTACTGGAAGCGTGTCTGCCGCCGCAGTCATAGGCGACAGTTCATCAGGCGAAGCGATTGTTGGGCGCCAGAACGGTGCCATCTGCAACAAAAATATCGGCAAATGTCATGGCATCGGCGCTGTGGTTGGGCGCCATGATGGCGAGGGGGGCTATGGCGTTCGCGGCTTCGTGACCAGCCCTAATGGCTCCATTGGTGTACTTGGCCAAGCGGGAATTAGCGGCGGTTCTGGCGTTGCTGGACGCTTTGAAAATGTTAATTCTGCAAGCACCAGAAATGCGCTCCAAGTGGCAACTAATGGGAGCGGCGCGGCAGCCTCTATCACAGGTGGGACAAACACGCAAGATCTTGTGGTTTTGGTTTCTGAATCGACCAACGTCGCAAGGATAGACAAATACGGGAAAGGGTTTTTCAATGGAGGTACTCAAACGGGAGGCGCCGATATTGCGGAAGTCATCGATACAACCGGACGGCTCCCTGAGCCAGGGGATGTGGTTGAAATCGATCCACATCATCCTCTGCGTTACCGCCTGACAAGCGCATCAGAAAGCATTCTGGTCGCCGGAGTAGTAACTACGAAGCCCGGGGTTCTCATGAATGCCGGCGTTGAGGACGCGGCCGGGCGACCAGCTGTCGCTCTCGCAGGTAGAGTTCCAGTCAGGGTCACAACGGAAGGCGGAACAATTCGGGCCGGAGATCTTCTTGTTTCAGCAGACACAATCGGTCACGCGATGAAGGCGCCAGTACAACTTATTCCTGGCACGGTCATTGGCAAGGCTCTCCAAAATTTTTTGGAAAATGAACCGGGCGTTATTGAAATGTTGGTCATGCTTCGGTGAAATCCATGCCGCCCATACTGCTTCCGAGGGACCTTATTTGAAGTTTCTCGCCAAACTATGTCAAGTTGCGAATTTTCGATGGACCATGCGGCAAGTGGCGGTAATTGCAAACAACGATTGACAAGATTCAATCCTAGCGAGATTTATTACCTCATGTCAGTTCTGGCGGAGATACAGCTTGGGAACCGATGCAGGGCGCACGCGTGAAGGACAACTTCGGATCCCCTAAGTAGCCGAGAGAACGCACGACCGCCCACTCTTGGCCTCGGTGGCCCACGTCGCCTTCTAGTCGAGAGCACCAGTTCGGGATCGGAGCCAGCGAACGTTCAAAATGAAATCCCGCGACGACACGTTCGCACGCGTCGGCTGTACAACAGAAACTTGCGACCAAGCCCGCGATAGGGTTGGCCCCTGATGACCTACACGGTGCAGAGACCGTGAGGTCGCTATGCAGTGTTGGCGAGTCGCAATCGCTGCCAAGCCATCCATGGCGCCGATAGGCTGAAGGACTGCAACGGGTCGCAAGCTGCCCTTTCAAAATGTCTATTAGCGAACATGCAGAAATTCACTGAGGTAGGCCTCAAGCCTGTGGGGCTGTAACGAAACCGTAGGTTTAACAAGACGGTCAGCACAAATCCCTTCCGTCCTGCACTATCGCCGCCCATAGCACCTCCGCCAGCGGCCCCAGCCGCCTTTTCGGTCGAAACAGGCGCACATCGAACGCCACATCCAGCGCCGCATCTCCAGCGCGTGCCAGCCGCCCAGCCTGGCAATCCCGCTGCACCAGCGACCACGGCAGCCACGACACCCCCAGCCCGCGCAGCACGTACTCGTGCGTCGCATCCGGCGAATCGCACTCCAGCAGCCGGCGCAGCGGCGGCGCGGCGGGGTGGCGCGTCAGGTGATCTTCCAGCAGCCGGCCGAGGGCCAGCGAGCGCGCGTAGGCGACGTGGGGCACCGGCGGCCCGCCCGCGCGCAGGTCATGCACCGGCGCGCCGCCGGCATCCGCACGGGAGATGGGCACCAGCCGGTCCTGCGCCAGCGTGCGGTGGCTGAACTGGCGCGCGTCCAGCGGTACGGTCAGCGCGGGGTGGTGGTACAGCAGGGCGAAGTCCGCCGCCCCGCCCTGCAAGCTCTGCACCGTCTCGGCCAGCGATCCCGTATGGATGCGCAGCGCCCCCGCCTCGCCCAGCAGCGGCGCCAGGCGCGGCAGCCAGTCGGCCACCAGGGTGCGTGCCAGCGTGCGGCCGGTGGCCAGCGTGACGGTGCGGGCGTGGCGGCCGGCCAGGGCGCGCAGCTCCTGGTGCGATTCGGCCAACTCGCGTGCGGTCTGCTCGGCGGTTTCCAGGAAGGCCTGGCCCGCCGCCGTCAGCCGCAGCGGGGCGCTGCCGGGCTCGATTAGCGGCGTGCCGGCCCAGGCCTCCAGCGCGCGGATGCGCCGGCCGAAGGCCGGGTGGGTCACATGGCGCCGCTCGGCGGCGCGGGTGAAGCTGCGCTCATGCGCCAGGGCGATGAAGTCTTCCAGCCATTTGAGCTGCATGGCTGGGCGTGCTCTGCGGCGGCGTCAGCGGCGCGCGGCGTTCAGCGCGCCCTGCGTGGCCTGGGCGGCGCGGCGGGCGGCGGCGGCGTAGTCGTCGCCGTCCGATGCATAGAGCACGGCGCGCGAGGAGTTGACGATGATGGCGCCGCGCTCGGTCAGCCCCGCGCGCACGGTGGCGGCGGCGTCGCCGCCCTGCGCGCCCACGCCGGGGATCAGCAGGGGCAGCGTGGGCGCCAGCGCGCGCACGCGGGCGATTTCCTCGGGGTAGGTGGCGCCCACCACCAGGCCCAGCTGGCCGTTCTTGTTCCACGGCCCCTGCGCCTGGGCGGCGATGTGCTCGTACAGCAGCGGCTGCCCGGGCACGCTGGCCAGGCGCTGGGCCTGCAGGTCGGCGCCGCCGGGGTTGGAGGTGCGGCACAGCAAAAAGGCGCCCTTGCCGTGGTACTGCAGGTAGGGCTCGATGGAGTCGAAGCCCATGAAGGGCGACAGCGTCACCGCGTCGGCGCCGTAGCGCTCGAAGGCCTCGCGCGCGTACTGCTCGGCGGTGGAGCCGATGTCGCCGCGCTTGGCGTCCAGGATGACGGGCACGTGCGGCGCGTTGCAGCGCATGTGCTGCATCAGCCGCTCCAGCTGGTCCTCGGCGCCGTGCGCGGCGAAATAGGCGATCTGCGGCTTGAAGGCGCAGACCAGGTCGGCCGTGGCGTCGACGATGGCGGCGCAAAAATCGTAGATGCGGTGTGCCTCGCCCCGCAGCGCGCCGGGGAAGCGCTGGGGCTCGGGGTCCAGCCCCACGCACAGCAGGGAGTCGTTGCGCGCGCCGGCATCGCGCAGCATGTCGAGGAAAGTCATGGCCGGGGATTTTAGGTGGCGCCCGCACGCGCGGCCGGGCGCGCCGGCACAATCGCGCGCCATGCCTGTCCTGTCCCGCCGCCAGCTCGTCCTGCTTGTTCTATTGACTCTGGTGTGGGGGCTGAACTGGCCCGTCATGAAGCTGGGCGTGGCCGACGTGCCGCCGCTCACCTTCCGCATGGCCTCGCTGTGGCTGGGCCTGCCGGTGCTGGCGCTGGTGCTGCTGCAGCAGGGGCTGCCCTTCACCATCGCCCGCGTGCACTGGCCGCGCCTGCTGCTGCTGGCCGGCACCAACATGGTGGCCTGGCACGTGCTGATGATCCTGGCCATTCCGCGCCTGTCCAGCGGGCGGGCGGCCATCCTGGGCTACACCATGCCGATCTTCTCGGCCGTCATGGGCAGCCTGTTCTTCGGCGACCGGCTGGCCGGCCGGGCCTGGGGCGGCGTGGCCGCCGCGGCCCTGGGCGTGGTGCTGCTGCTGTGGCACGAGGTGGGCATGCTGGGCGCCAGCGCGATGGGCGTGGGGCTGATGCTGACGTCGGCCGCCTTCTGGGCGCTGGGCACGCAGCTGCTGCGCCGCGTGCACGTGCCGGTGCCGCTGCTCACGCTGTCGTTCTGGATGGTGGCCATCACCTGCGCCGTGCTCACCGTGCTGGCCATCGTGTTCGAGCGCGGTCGCTGGCACGTGCCCGGCCCGGTGGCCGTGGGCTCGCTGCTCTACAACGGCGTGCTGGCGCTGGGCTTTGCGCAGACGGTGTGGTTCTTCCTGGCGCGCACGCTGCCGCCGGTGGCCTCCACGCTCAGCGTGATGCTGATCCCGGTGATCGGCGTGTTCAGCGGCGCCCTGGGGCTGGGCGAGGTGCTGCGCTGGCAGGACTGGGCGGCGGTGGCGCTGATGGCGGTGGCGATCGGCTCGGTGCTGTGGCCGACTCCGGCGAAAAATTAATTAGCCAAATCGGCCTCCAGCGCTTGCAGGGCAAGCGCTGGCAGCTCATTTTTCAATAGCAAAAGAAAAGGCCGCCTGGGCGGCGGCCTTGCGATTGCGTGCGGACTGCGGCGCTCAGCGCGGCAGGGCCAGCAGGCGGTTGACGTCGCGGTCGTTGGGCAGCGCGTAGTCGTGGCCGCGGATGATGCGGCTGTCCTCGGTGCGCACCAGCTTCAGGCTGACGTAGGTGTAGTTGGCGGCGGGCGAGAAGGTGCCCACCAGCACCATGGAGGCGTTGTGAAAGCGTGCGATGTCCTTGATCTCGCGTGACAGCAGCAGCTCGCCGGCGCCTTCCTTGACGAAGACGTCGCCGCGCAGCTTGATCTCCTTGACGTCGAAGCCTGTCATGGCCATGGCGTTGGCGTATTGCTCGGACAGCGTGCGGCCCAGTGGGGCGGACACGCTCAGGTCGTTCACGTTGACCACCGTGGCCACCAGCACCGGGCCGGCGCCGGTGACGCCGGTGTCCAGGCCGACCAGCAGGCTCTTGACCGCGTCGCGGCTGCTTTGCAGCAGCGGGGCGCGCGAGGCGTCCTGGTAGGTGGGCTCGGCGCGCATCTGGGTGGGCTGCTGCTGGGCGCAGCCGGCCAGCACCAGGGCCGACAGGGAGCAAGCAAGGGCGAATGCAGTGCGGCGCTGGATCATTGCGAGACCACCTTCATGTTGACGGCGCGGTAGTGCGAGGGGCGCAGGAACAGCGGCGTGTCCGCGTTCTCCAGGTAGTACACGTCGGTCTTGCGCGACACGTACTGGCCGCCGCGCGAGACGGTGGTGGTGAGGATCATCTCGGTGTTGGTCGGGCCGCCGGAGTTGATGCTGTTGGCGTAGTCGGCGGCGACCGTCAGGCCCAGGGCGGCCAGCAGCTGCGCGTCGATGTGCTGGTGGCGCAGGCCGTAGGCGGCCATCAGGCCGCCGGCGATCATGGTGAACTGGCCGGGGATGAAGTGCGGGCGGTCGCTGTTGTGGCGCACCAGCTGCGCGTGGTAGGTCACGTCCAGCGCGGCGCCGCCCTGGTGGTGCACGGTGGCGCCGCTTTGCACCAGCTCGGTGATCAGGAAGTCGCGGAAGGCCACGTCGAAGGCGCTGGGGTTGGGCGGGGGCAGCACGTGCAGCGGCGTGGCGGCGTCGTAGCCGGCGGCCTGCAGCGTGGCGCGGGTCTGCGCCACCACGTCGCGCGACAGCAGCTCCCAGTGGCCGGCCGAGCGCACCTTGTGCTGGCTGGTCAGTTCGAAGTTCTTGGCCAGCGGAATGGGCGCGCTGCCGCAGCCGGACAGCGCCAGCGTGGCGCCGGCCGCCGCAGCCAGGCCGAGTGCCTTGATCAATGACATGGGTTTCCCTCCGGTTTTCGATGATGGGGCGCGTCACCATTAGTCATGACGCACACGTTTGCGAACGATTCTCTGTGCTGATCAGGTCAAAAACAAGCGCGGAGCGTTGTTTTGGCCCCGCCCGCACGGGGCGGTGTTGTTTTGCCGGCAAGTGCGCCGGCGCCCCGCCGTCAGCCCGCGGCGCGCTTTTGCAGGATCTGGAAGGCCGGCAGCTCCTTGCCCTCCAGCACCTCCAGGAAGGCGCCGCCGCCGGTGGAGATGTAGCCCACGCGGTCCTCGATGCCGAACTTGGCGATCGCCGCCAGCGTGTCGCCGCCGCCGGCGATGCTGAAGGCTGGCGACTCGGCGATGGCCTGGGCGATGGCGCGCGTGCCGCCGGCGAACTGCTCGAACTCGAACACGCCCACCGGCCCGTTCCAGACGATGGTGCCGGCGGCCTTCAGCCGCGCGGCCAGGGCCTGGGCCGTCTCGGGGCCGATGTCCAGGATCAGGTCGTCATCGGCCACGTCGGCGGCCTGCTTCACCGTGGCGGGCGCGTCGGCGGCGAAGGCCTTGGCCACCACCACGTCGGTGGGGATGGGCACGGCCGCGCCGCGCGCGGCCATGGCGTCGATCACGGCGCGCGCCTGGCTCACCAGGTCGGGCTCGGCCAGGCTCTTGCCGATGGGCAGGCCGGCGGCCAGCATGAAGGTGTTGGCGATGCCGCCGCCCACGACCAGGCCGTCCACCTTCTCGGCCAGGCTTTGCAGGATGGTCAGCTTGGTGCTGACCTTGGAGCCGGCGACGATGGCCACCAGCGGGCGCTTCGGGCTGGCCAGCGCCCGCGTCAGGGCGTCGATCTCGGCGGCCAGCAGCGGGCCGGCGCAGGCGACCTGGGCGTATTCGGCGATGCCGTAGGTCGTGCCTTCGGCGCGGTGGGCGGTGCCGAAGGCGTCGTTGACGTAGATGTCGCACAGCTGCGCCATCTTCTGCGCCAGCGCCGGGTCGTTCTTCTTCTCGCCCTTGTTCACGCGGCAGTTCTCCAGCAGCACGACCTGGCCGGGCTGCACGCTCACGCCGTCCACCCAGTCGGCCAGCAGCGGCACCTCGCGGCCCAGCAGCTCGGACAAGCGCCGGGCGACGGGCGCCAGCGAGTCCTCGGGCTTGAATTCGCCCTCGGTCGGGCGGCCCAGGTGGCTCGTGACCATCACCGCCGCGCCCGCGTCCAGCGCCATGCGGATGCAGGGCACGGAGGCGCGGATGCGCGTGTCCTCGGTGATGCGGCCGGCGTCGTCCTGCGGCACGTTCAGGTCGGCGCGGATGAACACGCGCTTGCCCTGGGCCTGGCCCTGGTCGCAAAGGTCGGAGAAACGGAGGATGTGCATGGCTGGCGGCAAGGAAGAGGAAGGGAGGAAAGGAGGAGGAGACAACCTGGCGGGCGATTGTAGGAAACGCCGCCGCCCGCCCCGCCCAGGCTTCGCCGCGTGGCCTACCAGCCCAGGCCGATGTGCAGCGGCAGGTACACCACCATGCCCACCACGATGGTGCCCAGGATGCGGCGCCGCCAGAAGTAGTAGCCGCCGGCGCACAGCGCGGCGGGCAGGCGCGCGTCGGCCAGGGTGTCGATGAGCGAGCCGCCGGACATGAAGATCTCGGGCGCGATCACGCCCGACAGCGCGGCCAGCGGCGCGTACTTCAGGCCGCGGCGCAGCCAGTCGGGCAGGGGCAGCTCGCGCTCGGGGATCATGAAGAAGGCGCGCGTGATCAGCGTGATCACCGCCAGCCCCAGGATGGCCACGATGGGCACCAGCCACGAGCCGTTCATGCCGCGCTGCCTCCGGCCGGCGGGCCGCCGCGCTGCTGAGCCCGGCGCAGGGCGCGCTCGGCCGCCTCGGCGGCCAGGCCCACGGTCACGGCGGCGGCGATCGCCACCAGGATGTTGAGCTTGAGCGGCAGCGCGAAGGTGGCGATGGCCGCCGTGCAGGCCACCAGCGTGGCCAGCCAGCTGGCGCGGTCGCCCAGCATGGACAGCAGGATGCCCAAGAGCGCCAGCACGCCGGCAAAGCCCAGGCCCCAGGACAGCGGAATGCTGTTGGCCAGCACGATGCCGGCAATCGAAGGGATCTGCCAGGCCAGCCAGTTGGCCGTGGCCGCGCCCCAGAAGTAGGGCACCTGCTCGGGCGCCGGCTCGGCCCGCGTGAAGCGCTGCATGAAGCTGACGAAGATCACGTCGCCGCTGAAGTAGGCCAGCCACAGGCGATGGCGCCGCGGCAGGTGGGCGAAGTAGCTGCGCCACATGCTGCTGAAGATGACGAAGCGCAGGTTCACGCAGGCCGCCGTCAGCCACACCACCCACAGCGGCGCGCCGGCCGCCATCAGCGGCAGCACGGCCAGCTGGGCGCTGCCGGCATAGACGACCAGGGACATGAAGATGGCCAGCAGCGGCGGCATGCCGATCTTGACCATGGCCACGCCGGTCACCAGGCCCCAGGCGGCGATCCCTAAGCAGGTGCCCAGCATGTCGCGCGCGCCCAGGCGGGTCCAGGGGTCCCGCAGCCAGCGGCGCAGCGCCTCGCGCTTCATGGCATCACGCCGGCGTGCCCAGCACCATGCCCGGCGCCAGGGTGAAGCCGCGCACGAAGTCGCGCGCCGCCAGGCGCCGGCCGCCGGCGCGCTGCAGCTCGGTCAGCCGCAGTGCCGTGCCGTCGCCGCAGGCCACGCCGACGCCCTGGTCGTTCACATACAAAATCTGCCCCAAAGTCGCACTGGGAAAGCGCGGGCCGCTATCAATTTCGCAGCACCAGACCTTGATGGCCTCGCCCGCCAGCGTGGTGGCGGCGCCGGGGAACGGGTCGAAGGTGCGCACGCGCCGCTCGATGGCGACGGCCGGCTGGCGCCAGTCGATGGCGGCCTCGGTCTTGTCGATCTTGTGGGCATAGGTCACGCCCTCGGCGGGCTGGGCTTCGCTGTGCAGCGGGCCCTGCTGTGCCTGCTGCAGCGCCTGCACGATGAGCTGCCCGCCCAGCGCTGCCAGGCGGTCGTGCAGCGTGGCGGTGGTGTCGTGCGCCGCGATGGGCAGGGCGCTGCGCAGCAGCATGTCGCCGGTGTCCAGGCCGGCGTCCATCTGCATGATGGTCACGCCGGTCTCGGCGTCGCCGGCCTCGATGGCGCGGTGGATGGGCGCGGCGCCGCGCCAGCGCGGCAGCAGGCTGGCATGGATGTTCAAGCAGCCTAGCCGCGGCGCGTCCAATACCCACTGCGGCAGGATCAGCCCGTAGGCGGCCACCACCATGGCATCCGCCCCGGCGTCGGCGATGGCGGCCTGCGCGGCGGCGGCGTCCCCGGGGTACTTGCCGTCCAGGCGCAGGCTGCGGGGCTGCGCCACGGCGATGCCGCGCTCCTGCGCCAGCTGTTTCACGGGCGAGGCCTGCAGCTTCATGCCGCGCCCGGCCGGGCGGTCGGGCTGCGTCAGCACCAGCGGCACGTCAAAGCCGGCGTCCAGCAGCTGCTGCAGCGCCACGCGGGCGAATTCCGGCGTGCCGGCGAAGATCACTTTCATCGAAGAGGGCTCGGGGGAGAGGGTCAATCGGCGCGGCTGTCGGGCTCGCCCAGGCGTTCGTCGGTGAACAGCACCTGGCGCACCACGCCGCCCCGGTCGATGTGCACATGGGCCTGCCGGGGCTCGCCCAGGTCGAGGATGCGGTAGGTCCAGACGTCGCCGTCAAAGCGCGCCACGCGTTCGACCAGCGCCGGCGGGCCGAAGCGCAGGCGCACGTCCTCGCGCGTGTCCTGGCCCAGGCGCAGCGCCTGGAACTGCTCCAGCGTCAGCACCTGCTCCACGCGCACCACGCGCTGCTGCGCGTCCAGGTCCACGTGGTAGACCTGCTGGCCGGCGGGCTGGCGGCTGTACAGCAGGCGCTCGCCGGCGCCCGGCAGTGCTGCGGTCAATGTCGGGGTGCCCAGGTCGGCCAGCACCTGGGCGCGCGGCGTGCCGGGGGCGAGGCGCTCGGGCGCGGCGCAGCCGGCGGCCAGCGCTGCCAGCGCCAGCAGGGCGGGCAGCGCCAGGCGCCTCATGCGTGCGCCGCCTTTTGCTGCTTGAGCAGCTTGGTCTTGATGCGCCCGCGCTTGAGCGGCGACAGGTATTCGACGAACACCTTGCCCATGAGGTGGTCCATCTCGTGCTGCATGCACACGGCCAGCAGGTCCTCGGCCTCGATCACGCGGCTGTTGCCGTCGGCGTCCTGGGCGCGCACGTGCACGGCCAGCGAACGCTCCACGCCGTCGTAGATGCCGGGCACGGACAGGCAGCCTTCCTCGCCCACGCGCGTCTCGGGGCTGGCCCAGACGATCTCGGGGTTGATCAGCACCAGGGGCTGGTTGCGCTCCTCGGACACGTCGATCACCACGATGCGCTCGTGCACGTCCACCTGCGTGGCCGCCAGGCCGATGCCCTTGGCGTCGTACATGGTCTCGAACATGTCGGCCACCAGCGCGCGCACGCGGTCGTCCACCGCGGCGACGGGCTTGGCGACCTTGTGCAGGCGCGGATCGGGGAAACAGAGAATGGGAAGGAGGGCCATGGCAACAGGGGGAAGATGTCGCTATTTTCGCCACTTTCCCGCGGCTTTGCCGGGCGCCGCCGCAATAATCGTTGCCCTATCAAGGCCTTGAGCCCAGAATCGGCCGGGGTTTGCAACGCATCGGCCGAGGCTGTTTTTTTGCGTAGCGTAGAACAATCAATCACTGCACACGGCCGCGAGGGGGAGTCTTTTCAATGCACCACAAGCACAACCATTTGAAGGCGGCGCTCGCCCTGGCGCTGGCCGCTGCGGTCCTGGCACCGGCGGCGCAGGCACAGAACTACCCCATCACCGGCCAGCAGCGCGCCACGGCCCAACAGGTGGCCCAGCGCGGCGTGCCGCTGCACGAGCTGGCGCCCAATGCGCCCGATGAATACGTCGTCAAGCGCGGCGACACGCTGTGGGCCATCTCCGGCATGTACCTGCAGCGCCCGTGGCGCTGGCCCGAGCTGTGGGGCATGAACCTGCAGACCATCGCCAACCCGCACCTGATCTTCCCCGGCCAGACGCTGTACCTGGAGAAGGTGGATGGCTACGCCCGCCTGCGCACCAGCCGCGGCGGCGGCACCGAGACCGTGCGCGTGTCCCCGCGCACCCGCTCCGAGAGCCTGTCCGGCACGGCCCTGCCGACGCTCAAGGCACACCTGATCGAGCCCTTCCTGGCCGAGCCCCTGGTGGTGGACGAGCTGACCCTGTCGCAGGCCCCGCGCATCGTGGCCGGGCGCGACGAGCGCGTCATCCTGTCGGCCGGCGACCGCGCCTACGTGCGCGGCCCGCAGGGCAGCCCGCTGGAGCTGGAGCCCGGCGCGCCGCGCCAGTTCCGCGTGTTCCGCAACGCCGTCCCGCTCAAGGATCCGGTCACGCAGGAGGTGCTGGGCTACGAGGCCCAGTACGTCGGCCAGGCCAGCCTGGTGCGCGGCGAGACGGTGCAGGAGTCGCCCGACGGCAAGGGCGGCGTGGTGGCCGACATCGTGCCCGCCACCGTGGACCTGAGCCGCACCAAGGAAGAAGTGCGCATGGGCGACCGCCTGCTGCCCTCGCCGGCGCGCGGCTTCGCCAACTACGTGCCGCGCGCGCCGCAGTTCGCCGTGGACGCGGCCGTGGTCTCCATCTACGGCGGCACCGCCGTGCGCTACGCCGGCCAGAACAACGTGGTCGCCATCAACCGCGGCAGCAGCGACGGCATGGAGGCCGGCCACGTGCTGCAGGTGCTGACCCAGGGCCGCCGCATGGTCGACAAGACCGATGGCGAGCGCACCCAGGTGCGCCTGCCCAGCGAGGCCAACGGCTTGGCCATGGTGTTTCGCACCTTCGACCGCGTCTCCTACGCCCTGCTGCTGACCGCGCAGCAGCCGGTGCTGGTGGGCGATCGCCTGGTCAACCCCGAATAAGCGCCGCGCGGGCCATGGACCGCGATGAGCTGGCCGCCTGGCTGCGCCTGACGGCCACGCCCGGCGTGGGCGGCACCAGCGTGCGCCGCCTGCTGGCCGCCTTCGGCCTGCCGCAGCAGGTGCTGGCCCGGGGCGAGGCCGCCTGGCGCGAATGCACCGGCCCGGCCGCGGCGCGCGCCCTGGCCGCCGAGCCCGAAGGCCTGGCCGGCCTGGTGCAGCGCACCTGGGGCTGGCTGCAGGCCGATGGGGACGGCAGTGTCCGCGCCATCCTGACCCTGGCCGACGCCCATTACCCGCCCGCCCTGCTGGCCACCGAAGACCCGCCGCCCCTGCTGTACCTGATGGGCGGGGCGCGCTTCGTGCGCGGCGCAGAGCCGTTCGCGCCGGCGCGTAGCCTGGCCGTGGTGGGCAGCCGCAATCCCACGGCCCAGGGGGCCGAGCACGCGCGCCAGTTCGCGCGGGCGCTGCATGGGGCGGGGCTGTGCATCGTCTCCGGCCTGGCGCGGGGAGTGGACGCGGCGGCGCACGAGGGCGCGCTGGCCGATGTGGACGAGGACGCTGCCTGGCCCGCCACCATCGCCGTGGTTGGCACCGGGCTGGACCGGGTCTACCCGGCCGCCCACCGCGCGCTGGCGCACCGCATCGCGCAGCACGGCGTGCTGGTCAGCGAATACCCGCTAGGCACGCCGCCGCTGCCGGCCAATTTTCCCAAGCGCAACCGCATCATCTCGGGCCTGTCGCAGGGCACGCTGGTGGTGGAGGCGGCGCTGGCCTCCGGCTCGCTGATCACGGCCCGGCTGGCCGCCGAGCAGGGGCGCGAGGTGTTCGCCATCCCCGGCTCCATCCATGCGCCGCAGTCGCGCGGCTGCCACGCGCTGATTCGCCAGGGCGCCAAGCTGGTGGAGTCGGCGCAGGACGTGCTGGAGGAGCTGCAGCTGCCGGTCCCGTCGGCGCCGCAAGCGCAGGAGCCGGCCGAGGGCGGCGGTGAAGGCGACGACAACGACGACGAGGTGCTGCAGGCCCTGGGCTACGACCCCCTGGGCCTGGACGCGCTGGTGGCCCGCACCGGCCTGGACGCCGCCACGCTGCAGGCGCGGCTGCTGGAGCTGGAGCTCCAGGGTGATGTGGCACGCCTGCCCGGCGGCCTGTTCCAGCGCCTGGGCCGCGCCTGACGGCGGCGCCCGTTGCTACGCTATTGAGAGCTGCCCACGCTTGACTGGCGGGCGGTGGCGCCGTATTTCATCCTCAATAGCCGTGCTGCTGCCGGAAGGCCCGTGCCTGGCTGAAGTGCCCGCAGCCGATGAAAGGTAGGGGCGGGCGCTCGGCCGACAGGGGCGAGGGGTGGTTGGCCAACAGCACCAGGTGGCCGCGGTCCTGCGGGATGAGCGCCCGCTTGGCCTGGGCGTGGCTGCCCCAGAGCATGAACACCACCGGCCGCTCGCCTTCGGCCACGTGGCGGATGATGGCGTCGGTCAGCACCTCCCAGCTCTTGCCGGCGTGGCTGGCGGCCTGGCCTTCCTCCACGGTCAGGGTGGTGTTGAGCAGCAGCACGCCGTTCTCGGCCCACTTGACCAGGCTGCCACCGGGATTGGGGAAGGCCGGCGGGGGCTGCCCCAAGTCGCGCTGCAGCTCCTTGAAGATGTTGCGCAGCGAGGGCGGGATGCGCACGCCCGGCTGCACCGAGAACGCCAGTCCCTCGGCCTGGCCGCGGCCGTGGTAGGGGTCCTGGCCCAGGATGACCACGCGCACCTGCCCGGGCGCCGTCAGCTCCAGCGCGCGCAGCGGCTGGGGCGGGAAGATGGCAGCGCCGGCCTCCAGCCGCTGGCGCAAAAAGGCCAGCAGTGCCTGGCCGCGCGTGCTGGCGAAGAAGCCGTCGACCAGCGGCTGCCAGCCGGGCGCCACGGGCCAGGCAGCGGGGTCGGCGGCCTGCAGCTGGGTGGGAGGATGGTTGGGCATGAAATCGGCCTCCAGCGCTTTTGCAACAAGCGCAAACAGCTATGGTTGTGATAGCGACACCGTGCCGTCGTCCACGCGGTTGCGCCCGGCGGCCTTGGCACGGTACAGGTGGGCGTCGGCGCGCGCCAGCAGGGCCTCGGGCGTGCCGTCCTCGCCCGGCACCTCGCTGGCCACGCCGGCGCTGACGGTGACCACCCCGGCGACGCTGGAGCCGCCGTGGGTGATGCCCAGTGCCTGCACGGCCTCGCACAGCGCCTGCGCCTTGGCGCGGGCGCCGGCCAGGTCGCACTCGGGCAGCAGGCAGACGAATTCCTCGCCGCCGTAGCGCGCCGCCAGGTCGTGCGAGCGCGCCAGCGCCGCGCGCAGCGCCCCGGCCACGGCGCGCATGCAGGCGTCGCCCGCCTGGTGGCCGTACAGGTCGTTGAACTGCTTGAAGTGGTCGATGTCGACCATGATCAGCGCCAGCGGCTGGCGGCTGCGCCGGCAGCGGCGCCACTCGGCCTGCAGCGTTTGGTCGAAGTGGCGGCGGTTGGCCACGCCGGTCAGGCTGTCCATGTAGGCCAGCTTGTGCAGCAGCTCGCTTTGCGCCTGCTGCTCGGTGCGGTCCATGAAGGTGGCCAGGAAGTGGGCGCCGAAGACCAGGCCGCCGATGGCCATGGTGCGCTGCACGCCGCTGGCGGCGGTGGTGCGGTACTCGTGCACGGGGATGTCGCCGCCGCTGGCGTGCGCCTGCTGCAGCGCCTGGCGCCACTGCTGGCCGATCTGCGCGCGGTACTGCGGGTCGGGGTAGGCGTGCAGCGCCCATTCATGCAGCGTGGGCGCCTGCGCCTCGGTGTAGCCGAAGTATTCGAGGAAGCGCCGGTTGCGAAAGTAGATGCGGCCGTCCTCGTCCACCATGCACAGGCCGATGGGCATCTCGTTCATCAGGTGCTTGAGCAGGCGCTCCGTCTCCTGCAGCTGCAGGGCCTGCTGCTTGGCCTCGGTCACGTCGTGCAGGTAGCCGTGCCAGAGCACGGCGCCGCCGTCCAGCAGCTGCGGCTGGGCCTGGCCGCTGAGCCAGCGCTCGCCGCGCTCCGGCAGCCGCACGCGGTATTCGTCGTGCCAGGGCTGCAGCGTGCGCAGGGCCGCCTCGATGCTGCGGTTCACGCGCAGCAGGTCGTCCGGGTGAATGCGCTGGAACACGGGAGAGGCATCGGCGCGCAGCTCCTCGGGCGAGAAGCCGTAGACGCCCTGCACGCCGGCGCTGGCGTAGGGGAAGCGGCTGCTGCCGTCCGGCTCGACCTGGTACTGGTAGAGCATGCCCGGCACCTGTTCGGCCAGGCGGTCCAGGCGGATGCGGTCCTCGCCGTGCTCGGCCAGGTCGCCGAAGCTGCCCACGAAGTGCAGCGGCCGGCCCTCGGCGTCGCGCTGCAGCACGCGCCCGCGCGCCTGCACCCAGCGGTAGCTGCCGTCCTTGCAGCGTATGCGGTGCGTGGTCTCGTAGAGCGGGGTCTCTCCGCGCAGGTGGCGCGCCAGCAGGGCCAGCACCTGCTCGCGCTCGTCGGGGTGCAGGCGCTGCTGCCAGCCGTGGTCCTGGTCGTCGATCTCCTCGTCGGCATAGCCGAGCATGGCTTTCCAGGAGGGCGAGAAGTGCGTCGGCGAGCCTTCGCCGTGCCACTCCCAGATGCCCAGGCTGGTGGCCTGCAGCGCGGCGCGCCAGCGCGCCTCCAGCTGCTGCTCGCGGTGGGCCAGGGCGCGCTGGTGCTGGCGCAGCTCGCGCTGGCGCCGCTGCAGCAGGTACAGCGCGCCGCAGGCCGCCGCGCCCAGCAGCAGCTGCGCGGCCACGGCCAGCCAGACCTTGGTGCGCCAGGGCGAGAGCACGGCGCTCCATTCGCGCGCGGCGCTGGCCACCAGGGGCTTGTCCATGTGCAGCTCGGGCGGCTGGACGGTGCGCAGCGCCGCCAGGTAGGCCGGGCCGTCATCGCCATCCACCAGCGCGCCGCGCAGCAGGCTCTGGCGCGCGCCGCTGGCCAGGTGGCGCGAGAACAGCGTCTGCGGGTCCGACAGGTCGATCCCCGGCGGCATCGGGTGCTCCGAGGCCATCAGGAAGCGCACGCCGTCGCCGTGCGTCAGGCCGATGCGCATGTCCGGCGCGTAGCGCACCGACTCCAGCAGGGTGAGGAATTGCGCCGGATCCAGCGTGGCCAGCACCACGCCGCCGAAGCCGCCGCCCGGCCCCGGCCGGATGCGCCCGGCCATCAGGTACCAGCCGCCGTCGAGCACCGCGCGAAAGGGCTTGCCCAGCACCAGCGTGTCGGCGCTGGGCGCGGCGCGCGCGGCGCGGTAGTAGTCGCGGTTGGCGGCGTTGTGGCCGATCAGCTCGGCGCGGTTGGAGGCGATGATGGTGCCGTCCGCATCCAGCACGCTGAGCGTGCGCACGCCCTGCAACGCTTCGCTGAAGACGTGCAGCCTGGCATTGATGCGCTGGCGTGCCCGGGCGTCGAAGGGCTGGGCCAGGGGTTCGCCCGCCAGGCGCTCGAGCACCGCGTCGATGGAGGTGATGTGGCGCACCAGGTTGTCATGCACGATGCCCACCTGCTGCGCCAGGTGCTGGCGCTCGCGCGCCAGGGTCTCGTTGCGGTCCAGCAGCAGCAGCGCGGCCAGCAGCGCCCCCAGGGCCAGCCATACCACGGCGAGCCAGCGCCACTGAAGGGCGGGCCGGGTCATGGACTGGCGCAGGGTATGGGGCAAAACGGTCGAGGGCGGGCGGGGGCCGGCAGTGCGGCGCCGCAGGGTCCGCGGCAGTGGCGTTCAGGCCATTGTAGGAAGGCCCTGCCGAGCCGTCAGGCGAACAGCCGCGCCAGGGCCAGACCGGGGTCGCTCTCGCGCATGAAGGCCTCGCCCACCAGGAAGGCGTGCACGCCGGCCTCGCGCAGGCGCTGCACGTCGGCCGGCGTGGCGATGCCCGATTCGGCCACCAGCAGGCGGTCGCCCGGCACTTCGCGGCGCAGCTCCAGGGTGGTCTCCAGCCGCACCTCGAAGGTGCGCAAGTCGCGGTTGTTGATGCCGATGAGCGGGGTCTTCAGTTTGAGCGCACGCTCCAGCTCGGCGCCGTCGTGCACCTCCACCAGCACCGCCATGTCCAGGCTGCGGGCGATGGCCTCCATCTCGGCCATCAGGGCGTCCTCCAGGCAGGCGGCGATCAGCAGCACGCAGTCCGCCCCGACGGCGCGCGACTCGTAGATCTGGTACGGGTCGACCATGAAATCCTTGCGCAGCGCCGGCAGCAGGCAGCTGGCGCGGGCCTGCTTGAGGTGGTCCACCTGGCCCTGGAAGTACTGCCGGTCGGTCAGCACCGACAGGCAGGCGGCGCTGACGCGGCCGTCGCCCTCGGCGTAGCTCTGCGCGATGTCGGCGGGGATGAAGTCCTCGCGGATCACGCCCTTGCTGGGGCTGGCGCGCTTGACCTCGGCGATCACCGCGGCCTGGCCGGCGGCGATCTTTGCGCGTAGGGCGCCTTCGAAGTCGCGCGTGAGCACGCGGCTTTCGGCGTCGCGGCGCATGTCGGCGAAGGGCATGCGCTTTTTCGCAGCGGCCACTTCCTCGCGCTTGGTGGCGCAGATTTTTTGCAGGATGTCGGACATGGCGGCTTCCTTGTCAGTCGTTCTTGTCGGGTTCGTCGGGGGGCGGCGCGCGCAGCACGCGGCGGATGACCTGGTGCATCACCACAGCCACCACGATGGTGAGCAGCGACACGCCCAGCACGATCCACGTGCCGCTGTCGCGCCAGATGGGGGCTTCCAGCAGGCTCATGGCCCGGGCCCTCAGGCGGCGGCCGGCTGGGGCAGGGCCTGGGTGTAGGCCACCAGCTCGCGCAGCTTGGCCAGGGCGGCGCCGCTGTCCACGGCGGCCTGGGCGCGGGCCAGGCCTTCGGCGATGCCGGGCACCACGCCCGCGGCGTAGAGCGCGGCGCCGGCGTTCAGGCAGACGATGTCGCGCGCCGGTCCTTCAGCGCCTTCCAGCACCTGCAGCAGCAGCTGGCGCGACTCCTCAGGGTTGTCCACGCGCAGGGCACGCGTGCCGGCCATGCGCAGGCCGAAGTCCTCGGGGTGGATCTCGTACTCGCGCACCACGCCGTCCTTCAGCTCGCCCACCAGGGTGCCGGCGCCCAGGCTGATCTCGTCCAGCCCGTCGCGGCCGTAGACCACCAGGGCGTGCTCGGCGCCCAGGCGCTGCAGCGCCCGCACCTGGATGCCGACCAGGTCTTCGTGGAACACGCCCATCAGGATGTTGGGCGCCCCGGCCGGGTTGGTGAGCGGGCCCAGGATGTTGAAGAGGGTGCGCACGCCCAGCTCCTTGCGCACCGGGGCCACGTTCTTCATCGCCGGGTGGTGGTTGGGCGCGAACATGAAGCCGATGCCCACATCACGGATGCTGGCGGCCACCTGCTCGGGGGCCAGCATGATGTTCACGCCCAGCGCCTCCATGGCATCGGCGCTGCCCGACTTGGAGGACACGCTGCGCCCGCCGTGCTTGCTGACGCGCGCGCCCGCGGCGGCAATGACGAAGGTGGCGCAGGTGGAGATGTTGAAGGTGCCGGCGCCGTCGCCGCCGGTGCCCACGATGTCCACCAGGTGCGTGACATCCTGCACGTGGACCTTGCGCGCGAACTCGCGCATGACCTGGGCGGCGGCGGTGATCTCGCCGATGGTTTCCTTCTTCACGCGCAGGCCTGTGAGGATGGCCGCGGCCATCACGGGCGACAGCTCGCCGCCCATGATCATGCGCATCAGGTGCAGCATCTCGTCGTGGAAGATTTCGCGGTGCTCGATGGTGCGCTGCAGGGCTTCCTGCGGGGTGATGGGGGACATGCGGAATGCTCCTTGTTTGATAGCTGCTGGCGCTTTTGGTTCGCGGGTTTCATGTGCTTTTCATGCTGAAGCCCGCATGAATCAAGCGGCAGCAGCTATGGTTTTTTGCTCCAGGAAGTTCTTCAGCATGGCGTGGCCGTGCTCGGTCAGGATGCTCTCGGGGTGGAATTGCACGCCCTCGATGGCCAGCTCCTTGTGGCGTACGCCCATGATCTCGCCGTCCTCCGTCCAGGCCGTCACCTCCAGCACCTCGGGGCAGCTGGCGCGCTCGATCGCCAGCGAGTGGTAGCGGTTCACCGTGAACTGCCGAGGCAGCCCGGCGAACACGCCCTGCTGCGTGGTGGTGATGGTGCTGGTCTTGCCGTGCATCAGCTCCTGGGCCCGCACGACGGTGCCGCCGAAGGCCGCGCCGATCGCCTGGTGGCCCAGGCACACGCCCAGGATGGGCAGGCGCCCGGCGAAGTGGCGGATGGCCGGCACCGAGATGCCGGCCTCGGCCGGCGAGCACGGCCCGGGCGAGATGACCAGGCGATCAGGCGCCTGGGCCTCGATGCCGGCCAGGTCGATCTCGTCGTTGCGAAACACCTGCACCTGGGCGCCCAGCTCGGCGAAGTACTGCACGATGTTCCAGGTGAAGCTGTCGTAGTTGTCGACCATCAGCAAGCGGGTCATGGCGCGGTCTCCTCGTGCGATTGCTCGTGCAGCTGCTGCGGCTTGCGGCCCTCGGCGGCCAGGCGGGCGAACTCGCGGTGCTCGTAGGCGATGAACGCCTCCATCATGGAGCGGTAGATGGCCTCGATCACCTCGGGCTCGCCGCCCTCCGTGCGGGCGCGCTCGCGCACGCGGCGCACGATCTGCTCGATGCGGCCTTCGTCGCGCACCTGGGTGGCGCGCGCCTTCAGCGTGGCGGCCTGCGTCATGTAGCCGCCGCGCTCCACCAGCAGCGGCACCAGGATGTCGTCCAGCGCGTCGATGCGCGCGCGCACCTCGGCCATGCTGGCGCAGGTTTGGGTCTTGTCGATTGCGCGGGTCGTCATCATTCCAGTCCTTCTTCCACCAGCTCCGCCGCGCGCAGGAGCGCCCGCGCCTTGTGCTCGGTTTCCTTCCACTCCAGTTCGGGGACGGAATCGGCCACCACGCCGGCCGCGGCCTGCACGTACAAGGTGCCGTCCTTGACGATGGCCGTGCGGATGGCAATCGCCACATCCATGTCGCCGGCAAAGCTCAAGTAACCGCAGGCGCCGCCATAGATGCCGCGCTTGACGGGCTCCAGCTGGTCGATCAGCTCCATGGCGTGTACCTTGGGCGCGCCCGTCAGCGTGCCGGCGGGAAAGGTGGCGCGCAGCACGTCCATGCTGCTCATGCCATCCTTGAGGAGGCCTTCCACGTTGCTCACGATGTGCATCACGTGGCTGTAGCGCTCCACGGCGAAGGCTTCGGTCACCTTTACCGTGCCGGTCTTGGCGATGCGGCCGATGTCGTTGCGCGCCAGGTCGATCAGCATCACGTGCTCGGCGCGCTCCTTCGGGTCGGCCACCAATTCCTGCTCGATGGCCTTGTCGGCCTGCGGGCTGGCGCCGCGCGCGCGCGTGCCGGCCAGCGGACGGATGGTGACCTTCTGCCCGTCCTCGGTCGCCTCCTGGCGCACCAGGATTTCGGGGCTGGCGCCCACCACCTGGAAGTCGCCGAAGTGGTAGTAGTACATATAGGGCGAGGGGTTGAGCGAGCGCAGCGCGCGGTACAGCGACAGCGGGCTCTCGGTGTAGCGCTTGTGCATGCGCTGGCCCACCTGCACCTGCATGAAGTCGCCGGCGGCGATCAGCTCCTTGGCACGCAGCACGGCCGCCAGGTAGTCCTCCTTGGCGAAGCTTCGCTGCACCGGGTGCGATTCGCCGGGCCGCACCACGGGCGCGCTGACCGAGTACTTGAGCTGGTCCTTCAGCTCGCGCAGGCGCTTCTTGCCCTTCGCGTAGGCCTCGGCCTCGCCCGGGTTGGCGTAGACGATGAGGTACAGCTTGCCCGACAGGTTGTCGATGACGGCCAGCTCCTCGCACTGCAGCAGCAGGATGTCCGGGCAGCCCAGGGTGTCGGGCGGGCAGCCGTCCTCGAGCTTCTTCTCGATGTAGCGCACCGCGTCATAGCCGAAGTAGCCGGCCAGGCCGCCGCAAAAGCGCGGCAGTCCCGGGCGCAGCGCCACCTTGAAGCGCTTTTGGTACTCGCCGATGAAGTCCAGCGGGTTGCCGGCGTGCGTCTCGGTGACCTGGCCGTCGGTCACGACCTCGGTCCTGGCGGCGGCGCCGAAGCCGCTGGCGCGCAAGAGCGTGCGTGCCGGCAGGCCGATGAAGCTGTAGCGCCCGAAGCGCTCGCCGCCGACCACCGATTCGAGCAGGAAGCTGTTGCTGCCGTCGCCCTTGGCGTGGGCGAGCTTGAGGTACAGCGACAGCGGGGTTTCCAGGTCCGCGAACGCCTCGGCGATCAGCGGGATGCGGTTGTAGCCCTGATGGGCCAGGCTTTTGAATTCCAGTTCAGTGATCACAGGAATGGTTCCCAGCGGGTGCGGCGCGCGCCATGCGGTGCATGGCAAGGGCGGGGAATGCGGAGCGCCGCGGATTCATTCGGTCTGGCAGCCGGTCTGCCGGCGAAGGGCAGTGGTGCCTCGGGCGCACGCTGGGACGCGCCCAGGTGCATGGCTCACAGGTTCATGAATGCAGGCTTGCGCCAGGGCCAGGCTCCCCGGTCGCTGCGACCCGCAATGAACGTGCGATGAATGAACATGGCGGCAAAGTGTAGCAAAGCGGTCCATGGGGGATGGCCCGAGCCGTGTGATCCGGGCGAAAACCCTATTGTCTCGGAGGAGACTGGCTGAAACAATTAGTAATTAGAACGGTCGTTCTTTTTTGGGAGTTGTTCATGCGCACCTTGACCCGACGTCGCGCCCTTGCCGGGGGCGCGCTGGCCTTTTCCCTCCTGGCAGCCGCTCCGCTGCAGGCCGCTCAGCCGGTGGTGGTGGGCGACGTCACCTTCCCGCCCACGGTGCGGGTGCAGGATCGCACGTTGACGCTCAACGGCGCCGGCCTGCGCTACAAGACCGTGTTCAAGGTCTATGCCGCCGGCCTGTACCTGGAGAAGAAGGCCGCCACGCCCGCCGAGGTGCAGGCGCAAAAGGGCCCCAAGCATCTGACGGTGACCATGCTGCGCGACATCGACTCCTCCGAGCTGGGCAAGCTGTTCGCCCGCGGCATGGAGGACAACATGGACCGCACCGCCTTCTCCAAGCTGGTGCCCGGCGTGCTGCGCATGAGCCAGATCTTCTCCGAGCACAAGATGCTCAAGGCCGGTGACACCTTCGCCGTGGACTGGCTGCCGGGCACCGGCACCGTGGTCATCGTCAAGGGCCAGCCCCAGGGCGAGCCGTTCAAGGAGCCTGAGTTCTTCGACGCCCTGCTGGGCATCTGGCTGGGCAACCAGCCGGCGGACTGGAAGCTCAAGGACGCGCTGCTGGGCAAGGGCTGACGCGGCAACGGCGCTGCCCGCATGGTGACGCCCACTGGCAGGGGCGGTAAAGTCGCCGGCACCTGAACAGCGATGGAGGAGACGGCATGTTTTTGTCCAACATCAAGGTAGGTGCCCGCCTGGGCCTGGCCTTCGGTCTGGTGTTGCTGGTGACGCTGCTCGTGGGTGGCATTGGCGTGTGGCGTCTGCAAGGCCTGTCGGCCGTGACCGAGCAGCTGACCAACACCGACAACACGCGCCTGCGCATGACCAGCCTGTGGCGCGGCACCATTGAGCAGAACTGGCTGCGCACCCGCGCCGCCCTGGGGGCCGCCGACAACCAGGACGTGGATACCTGGCAGGCGGAGATCGCCAAGACCTCCGAGACCACGGAGTCGGCGCGCAAGACCGTCAACGAGTTGTTGCGTGGCGACGAGGGCCGGCGCATGTTGGCCGAGGTGGATGCGGCCCGTGCCGCCTACCGCGGCCCGCGCGAGGAGCTGCTGCAGCGCAAGAAGCGCGGCGAGGACGTGACCGCCGAGCTGGACAGCAAGCTCGCTCCCCTGGCCGACGCGTATATCAAGACCATCGACAACTTCGAGCAGCGCCAGCGCATGCTGTTCGAGCAAACACGCGTCCAGGCCGGCAAGACGGCGGCGCAAAGCCGCATCATCCTGATCGCCGGTACGGCACTTGCGCTGCTGATCGGCATCGCCGCGGCGGTCCTGCTCACACGCTCCATCACCCAGCCGCTGGCGCTGGCCGTGCGTCGCGCCGACCAGATGGCCCAGGGCGACCTGACCCAGACCATCGAGGTGCAGGGCCGCGACGAGGCGGCGCAGCTGCTGGCCGCCCTGCAGGGCATGCAGGCCAGCCTGGCGCGCGTGGTGGGCGGGGTGCGCAGCAACGCCGAGGGCGTAGCCACGGCCAGCGCCGAGATCGCCCAGGGCAACCAGGATCTGTCCGCGCGCACGGAAAGCCAGGCCAGTGCGCTGCAGCAGACGGCAGCGTCGATGGAAGAGCTGGGCGCCACCGTGCGCCAGAACGCCGACAACGCCGCCCAGGCCAACCAGCTGGCCATGAACGCCAGCACCGTCGCCACCCAGGGCGGCGAGGTGGTCGGCCAGGTGGTGGACACCATGCGCGGCATCAATGAATCCAGCCGGCGCATCGCCGACATCATCCAGGTCATCGACGGCATTGCCTTTCAGACCAACATCCTGGCGCTGAACGCGGCGGTGGAGGCGGCCCGCGCCGGCGAGCAGGGCCGGGGCTTCGCCGTGGTGGCCGGCGAGGTGCGCAGCCTGGCGCAGCGCAGCGCAGAAGCTGCGCGCGAGATCAAGCAGCTCATCACCGACAGCGTGGACCGGGTGGAACAGGGCACGCAGCTGGTGGACCGCGCCGGCAGCACCATGACGGAGATAGTCGCCTCCATCCGCCGGGTGAACGACATCGTGGGCGAGATCAGCGCCGCCAGCCGCGAGCAAAGCGCCGGCGTGTCGCAGGTGGGCGAGGCCATCATGCAGATGGACCAGGCCACGCAGCAGAACGCCGCGCTGGTGGAGCAAAGCGCCGCGGCCGCCGGCAGCCTGAAGACGCAGGCGGGCCAGCTGGTGCAGGCCGTGGCGGTGTTCCGCATTCCCGGCGCCATCGCCGCCGAGCCGGCCGCGCCCCTGCCCCGCGCGACCGCCGCGCCGCGCCCTGCCGTGGCCGCGCGCCCGCCGGCCGCGGCGGTGCGCAAGAAGCCGGCGCCCAAGGCGGCGGCTCTGGCCGCTCCTCCCGTTCCCCCAGCGGCGCCGCGGGTCGCGGGCGGCGACGAGGATTGGGAGAGCTTCTGAGCCTCAGGCCGCGGGCGCCAGCTCGCTCAGCGCGTCCACATAGCCGTCGGCATCCACCTCGCGCACCGGCCGGCCGTGGTTGTAGCCATAGCTGACCAGCACCACCGGGCAGCCGGCCGCGCGCGCGGCCTGGGCGTCGTTGCTGGAGTCGCCCACCATCAGCGTGCGCGCCGGCGCGCTGCCCAGGGCCTCGCAGGCCCTGATCAGCGGCAGCGGGTCAGGCTTCTTGCGCTCGAAGGCGTCGCCCCCGAAGACCTGGTCGAAGTAGCCGGCCAGGCCCTTGGCGCGCAGCAGCGGCCGGGCGAAGGCCGTGGGCTTGTTGGTCAGGCAGGCCAGGCGCAGGCCGGCCGCGCGCAGGGCCGCCAAGCCCTCGATCGCGCCGGGATAGACGCGCGCGTACTGCCCGTTGATGGCCAGGTAGTGGTGCTGGTAGCGCTCCCAGGCGTGCGGGTAGAGTGCTTCAATATCGATAGCTGCTGGCGCTTGTCCAGCAAGGCCTAGAACGTGATTGAGCACTGAACGCAGCAGGTGCTCCGAGCCCTTGCCCACCATGCGCTCTATGGCCTGCGGATCAATGGCGGGCAGGCCCAGGTCGGCCAGCATGCGGCCCAGCGCCTCGGCGAAGTCGCCCAGGGTGTCCACCAGCGTGCCGTCCAGGTCCACCAGGGCGGCGTCCATGCCGGCCAGCAGGGCGGTGGGTGGTGTGCTTGTCATGGTCTGCATGGAAAGTTTCCTTTTCTTGTCTGTGGGGCAGGGGCTGCGTGGTGGGCGGTGTCCGACAGGCCGCGGCGCCGGGTGCGGACAGCGCCGGCGCCTGCCCGGCGCTTACGCTTGGGCGCCGCCCGTAGCGGCCGCCCGCGGGCCACGGTGCCTGCCGTGGCGGCCGTTCCATCCCTTTGTCGTTGATTCACTCCCAGGAGGAAGCACCATGGCCCTGTCCCGTCTCACCACTGTCGCCTGTTCTGCCGCGCTGCTCATGTTTGGCGCCGCTGCCCAGGCCGCCGGCAACACCGGCGAGGTGCGCAGCAACTTCCAGCAGGAGCGCGCCAGCTGCGCCCATGTGCCGGAGGCCAGCCGCGCGCCCTGCCTGCGCGAGGCCGGCGCCGCTGCCCAGGCGGCCCGCAACGGCCAGCTGACCAGCCCTGGCGACAGCACCTACCAGCAAAACGCCATGGCCCGCTGCGAGGTGTTCAAGACGCAGCAAGACAAGGCCGACTGCCAGGCGCGCATGCGCAACAGCGCGGCATCCGGCTCCGTCGAGGGCGGCGGCGTGCTGCGCGAGGCCACCACCCTGGTACCCGCCAGCCGCTGAGGCAATCAGGCCAGTTCGGCGCGCATGGCCTCGATGACGGCCTGGTAGTCGGGCTGGCCGAAGATGGCGCTGCCAGCCACGAAGGTATCGGCCCCGGCATCGGCCACGCGGCGGATGTTGGCGGCCTTGATGCCGCCATCCACCTCCAGGCGGATGTCCTTGCCGCTGGCTTCGATGCGCCGGCGTGCTTCCTCGGTCTTGCGCAGCGTGCTGTCGATGAAGCTCTGCCCGCCGAAGCCGGGGTTGACGCTCATCAGCAAAATCAGGTCGATGTCCTCGATCACCCAGTCCAGCACGTCCAGCGGCATGGCCGGGTTGAACGTCAGCCCGGCCTTGCAGCCGTGCGCGCGGATGTTCTGGATGCTGCGGTGCACGTGCGCCGACGCGTCGGGGTGGAAGCTGATGTAGTCGGCGCCCGCCTTGGCGAAGGCGCTGGCCAGTTCGTCCACCGGCTGCACCATCAGGTGCACGTCGATGGGCACGGCCACCCCGTCCGGCGTCACGGCGTGCGGCTTCAGGGCCTGGCAGACCATGGGGCCGAAGGTCAGGTTGGGCACGTAATGGTTGTCCATCACGTCGAAGTGGATCCAGTCGGCCCCGGCGGCGATCACGCCACGTACCTCCTCGCCCAGGCGGGCGAAGTCGGCCGAGAGGATGGAGGGGGCAATGCGGTAGGTGCGGCTCATGCCCGAAATTGTCGCAGCATGGCCGTGGCGCCTTCTGGGCGTGGGGCAATGGCCCCCGTTGCCTGCCGTTACCATCGCGCGATGTCCACCTACCAGTTCAAGGCCGAGGTGCAGCCCGAGTACCTGCCCGGGCAGTCGGCGCCCGAGCGCGGCGTCTACAGCTTCGCCTACACCATCACCGTGACCAACACGGGCAGTGTCGCCGCGCAGCTGATCGCGCGGCACTGGGTCATCACCGACGCCGGGGGCCACGTGGAGGAGGTTAAGGGCCTGGGAGTGGTCGGCCAGCAGCCGCTGCTGCGCCCGGGCGAATCCTTCCGCTACACCAGCGGCTGCCGCCTGCGCACGGCCAGCGGCACCATGCACGGCAGCTACCTCGTGGTGGCCGAGGACGGCGAGCGTTTCGAGTGCGCCGTGCCGCTGTTCGTGCTGGAGGCCCTGGCCCAGGGCGGCGCCGGTAGCGGCGACATTCCACCCCAGGGCCGGGTGCTGCATTGAGGCAGGCTGCGCCCACGCTGGCCGAACTGCTGGCGGCGCTGGACGCCCGCGCCGGCGTGGCCCAGCGCCATCTGCAGCTGATCGCCCTGCTGGACTGGATCCGCGGCGACGCCAAGTCCGTGCCGGCGGCCACCGGCCGCCTGGCGCTGCTGGTGGAGGCGGCCGAGCGCTCGCCCGAGGTGGCCGCCCGCCTGTCGGCCTGGTGGAGCGCCCTGGTGCAGGCGCTGGACATCACCACGCTGCTGGCCGACTTCGGTTTTGCCCAGCGCACCTCCATGGGCAGCGAGCTGATGGAGCGCCTGCGCTACAAGCTGCTGCCCGCCAGCCCCGACACGCTGGACGCCTCCGAGCTGTTCATGCTCGCCCTGCCCGGCGAGTTCGACGCGCGCTGGCTGGCGGCCATCGACGATGACCTGCTGGCGCGCCTGCGCGCCGTGATCGCCCCCGACAGCATGGACGGCAGCGGCGCCAACGCCTGGCAGCTGGCGCTGCTGGATGCCATGACCTACTGCGCCGGCCAGATCCTGTCCACCGGCTTCGCGCCCGAGCTGCGCCTGCGCATGACCGAGGAAACGCGCGAGGCCCAGCCCTTTCATGCCCTGATCCGCGACGTGGAGAGCCTGCGCGTGGAGGTGCTGCACCCGCTGCGCACCCCCGAGCGCCGCGACGCGGCCGTGCAGCGCCTGCGCGAACGGCTGGATGCCTGCCGCGCCGCCGCTTCGTCCGTCTACGCGCACTTCGAGGACAACGGCATCTCGGTGGGCCTGGTGTTTCGCCTGCGCCAGCTGCGCGAGCGCATCCTGCGCGTGCGCGACCTGCTGGAGTGCCTGCTCACGCCGCGCCCCGCGGCCTCGGCCGTACGGTTGCTGGCGCGGCTGGTGACCGTCGGGCGCGAGCGGCGCAGCGTGCGCGCGCTGCTGGCCTCCAGCTCCTCGCTGCTGGCGGCCAAGGTGGCCGAGCGCAGCGCCGAGACGGGCGAGCACTACATCACCCGCACCGCCGGCGAATACCTGGCCATGGTGCGCAAGGCGGCCGGCGGCGGCGCCGTCATGGCCTTCACCACCCTCATCAAGCTGGGCCTGTACGCGCTGGCGCTGCCGGTGTTCTGGGGCGGCTTCCTGGCCGGCATCAATTACGCGGCCAGCTTCGTGCTGATCCAGCTGCTGCACTTCACGGTGGCCACCAAGCAGCCGGCCATGACGGCGCCGGCCATGGCCGCCAAGCTCAACGACCTGGATGATGATGCCAGCGTTGAAGAGTTCGTGGACAAGGTCACGCACCTGGTGCGCTCGCAGGTGGCGGCCGTGCTGGGCAACGTGCTGTTGGTCTTTCCCGTGGCGCTGGCACTGGCGCTGGGCATCGGCTGGCTCAAGGACGAACCGGCGCTGGACGAGACCCATGCCCGGCAGGTGCTGGAGTCGCTGCACCTGCTGGGCCCGTCGCTGCTGTTCGCCGCCTTCACCGGCGTGCTGCTGTTCGCCTCCAGCATCTTCGCCGGCTGGGTGGAGAACTGGTTCGTGCTGCGCCGGCTGGACTCGGCCATCCAGTTCAACCCGCGCATCACCCGCACGCTGGGCCAGGCGCGCGCCGTGCGCTGGGCGCACTATTTGCGCGAAAACATCTCCGGCTTCGCGGCCAACGTGTCGCTGGGCTTCATGCTGGGCCTGACGCCCGCGTTCGCCGGTTTCTTCGGCCTGGGCCTGGAGGTGCGCCACGTCACGCTGTCGGCCGGCCAAGCCGGCGCGGCCGCCGCGTCGCTGGGCTGGCAGGCGGTGCACGAGCCGCTGTTCTGGTGGGCCGTGGCCATGATTCCTTTCAACGGTGCGCTGAACGTGCTGGTGAGCTTTTACCTGGCGTTCCGCGTGGCGCTGCGTGCCCACAACGTCAGCGGTGTGGACCGCTCGCGCATCTACCGCGCGCTGCGCTCGCGCCTGGTACGGGCGCCGCTCAGTTTCTTTCTGCCCTCGCGCAGCGCCGTCTGATAAGGTGCCCTGCACGCCGTCCTACACGGCAGTGGCGGGGCGCGCAGATACATTCGGTAAGCAAAAGCACCCTTTGGCCCGGCGTTCAGCAGCGCGGGCAGAGGGTGCTGCGCGTGCGGCCTTCTCTCTTGCCGTGCCCATGGGCGGGCGCGGACCGAACCAACGAATGACACATGAATGAACTGATGAGCTTCTGGGCCCAGTGGCTGCGCCCCTCGGCCGGCCTGCCGACGGTGCAGTGGTCGCTGCTGCTGGCAGCCGCCGCCGTCACGGGCTACCTGGTGCAGCGCTATAGCGGCCTGCCCAAGGTAGTGGGTTACACCCTGGTGGGCACCGTGGCCGGCTTGGCTGGTTTTTCCGGCCTGGTCTGGCCGCTGCAGGGCATCGGCCTGTTCCTGGTGGAGCTGGCTGTGGCCGTGGTGCTGTTCGAGGCGGGCGGACGCATTCCGCTGCGCTGGTTCCGCCACAACCCCATGGTGCTGGTGCAAAGCATCGCCGAATCGGCCCTCACCTACGCTGCCGTGTACTGGGTGCTGCTGTGGATGTCGGTACCTGAGCGCGCCGCCGGGCCGCTGGCGCTGGTGGCCATCGCCGCATCGCCCACGGTGCTCACGCGCGTGGTGGCCGACACCCGCGCCGCCGGCCCGGTGACCGATCGGGCCATCGTGCTGGCCACGCTGTCCTCGCTGTACGCCCTGGTGCTTGGCAGCGCCCAGGCCGAGCTGCTGCCCCGCCCGGCCACCGACTGGCAGGGCGCCATCTATCCGGTGCTGGTGGTGCTGGGCGTGTCCATCGTCATGGGGGCGCTGCTGTCACTTCTAGTGCGCCTGGCGCTGCGGGTGATGAGCCCGGGCAGCGAGAACACCTCCATCCTGCTGCTGGCCCTGATCGCCGCGGCCGCGGCCATTGCCGCCCACATGGGCGGCTCGGCGCCGCTGGCGGCCCTCTTGGGCGGCATGTTGCTCAAGCAGCTGCACCCGCGCCCCTGGGCCTGGCCGCGCCAGATGGGCACGGCCGCGTCGCTCTTGACCATGCTGATGTTCGTGCTGGTCTCCACCGTGGCCGCACAGGCCGGCTGGAGCGTGCAGGTGGCCGGCATGGTGCTGGCGCTGATCGCCGTGCGTCTGCTGGCCAAGGCCGTGGGCGTCGGCGTGGGCAACGTGGGCAGTGGCGCCAGCTGGCGCCAGGCGCTGTGGGTGAGCTGCGCGATGACGCCCATGTCGGCCATTGCGCTGCTGGTGGCCTCGCAGTTCGCGCAGGCCTCGGCCGCCACCGGCGAGCTGATCGCCGGCATCGCCCTGCCCGCCATTTTGCTGATGGAGGTATTGGGCGCCGTGATCGCCACGCTGGCCATCTACCGCGCCGGCGAGACCTCCAAGCCCTGGCTGGCCGCCAGCGCCAGCCGCAAGCTGCCGACCACCGAAAAGGACGCCTCGTGAGCCTGGAAGCCTTCCACCATTCCGAACCGCTGACCCTGGGCGTGGAGCTGGAGCTGCAGCTCGTCAACACCCACGACTACGACCTGGCGCCCTACGCCGACGACATGCTGCGCCTGATGGCCAGGACCCCGCTGCCCGGCAGCGTGGTGCCGGAGATGACCAGCAGCATGATCGAGGTCTCCACCGGCATCTGTCACAGCAGCAGCGAGGTGCTGGGGCAGCTCTCGCAGATCCGCGACGCGCTGGTGAAGAGCGCCGACAAGCTCAACATCGCCGTGGTCGGCGGCGGCACGCACCCCTTCCAGCAGTGGCATGAGCGGCGCATCTACGACAAGCCGCGCTTTCAGGAGCTGTCGCAGCTGTACGGCTACCTGTCCAAGCAGTTCACCATCTTCGGCCAGCACGTGCACGTGGGCTGCCCGAGCGCCGACGAGGCCCTGGTCATGCTGCACCGCATGAGCCGCTACATCCCGCACTTCATCGCGCTGTCGGCCTCCAGCCCCTACGTGCAGGGGCAGGACACGGCGTTCGACTCGGCGCGGCTGAACTCGGTGTTCGCCTTCCCGCTGTCGGGCCGCGCGCCCTGCGTGCTGACCTGGAGCGAGTTCGAGCAGTACTTCGACAAGATGACGCGCACCGGCGTGGTCAAGAGCATGAAGGACTTCTACTGGGACATCCGCCCCAAGCCCGAGTTCGGCACCATCGAGATCCGCGTCTTCGACACGCCGCTGACCATCGAGCGTGCCGCCGCGCTGGCCGGCTTCGTGCAGTCGCTGGCCGCATGGTTCCTGGCCGAGCAGCCCTTCACCCCGGCCGAGGACGACTACCTCGTCTACACCTACAACCGCTTCCAGGCCTGCCGCTTCGGCATGGACGCGGTCTACGTGGACCCGGCCACGGGCGGGCACATGCCGCTGCGCGAGCACATCGTGCAGACCATCGACCACATCGCGCGCCACGCCGGCAGCCACGGCGCCTCCGGCGCGCTGCACATGCTGCGCGGCGAGGCCGCGGCCGGGCAGAACGACGCGCGCTGGCTGCGCGGGCGCATGCAGGACGAGCAGCTGCTGGCAGAGGTCATCCGCCAGGCGGCACAAAGGTTCAGGGGGACTCCCCCCTGAGTCGCCTTCGGCGCCTTCCCCCCTCTTTGTCCTCTGCGCGCGGGAGGAGGACGCCGCTGGTGGACCGGCAAAGCCGGATCCACGGTGGCTGCTGGGATGGCGGGCGCCAGTGCACGGGCCTCTGCCCCGGACGCACAATCGCTTCCCATGGGTGAATTCGATCTGATCGCGCGCTACTTCACGCGGCCCGGGCCGCAGGGGCGCGGCGTGGCGCTGGGTGTGGGCGACGACTGCGCGCTGCTGCAGCCGGCGCCAGGCATGCAGCTGGCCGTCTCCAGCGACATGCTGGTGGAAGGGCGGCACTTCTTTCCCGACGTCTACCCGCCGCACCTGGGCCACAAGGCGCTGGCCGTCAACCTGTCCGACCTGGCCGCCTGCGGCGCGCGGCCGCTGGCCTTCACCCTGGCGCTGTCCCTGCCGCGCGTGGACGAGTCCTGGCTGCAGGGATTTGCCGAAGGCCTGTTCGCGCTGGCCGACGCGCACGGCTGCGCCCTGGTGGGCGGCGATACCACACAGGGGCCGCTGAACCTCTGCATCACCATCTTCGGCGAGGTGCCCGCCGGCCAGGCCCTGCTGCGCAGCGGCGCGCGGGCCGGGGACGACATCTGGGTCAGCGGCACGCCGGGCGAGGCGCGCCTGGCGCTGGATGCGCTGCGCGGTCAGCTGCAGGCCAGCCCCGAGGTGCTGACCGCCCTGCGCCAGCGCCTGGAGCGCCCCATGCCGCGCGTGCCGCTGGGCCGGCAGCTGGCGGGCCTGGCCAGCAGCGCCATCGACGTCAGCGACGGGCTGCTGGGCGACCTGTCCCACATCCTGTCCGCCTCGCGCGTTGGCGCCACCATCGAGGTCGATGAAGCTATCAATTTACTAGCTGCCAGCGCTTGCCTGACGGGCGCTGGACGCTGTTTTGACCATAACCTGCTGATGCGCTGCGCCCTGGCCGGCGGCGACGACTACGAGCTGGCCTTCACCGCCCCGCCCGACCAGCGCCCGGCCGTGCTGGAAGCAGGCCGGCGCAGTGACACGCAGGTCACGCGCATCGGCCGCATCGAGGCTGCGCCCGGCCTGCGCCTGGTGGACGGCGCGGGCCGGCCGGTGCAGGGGCGCTTTCCCTCGTTCGACCATTTCGCCGCCTAGCGGGCGGCGCCCTGGGCACCCGCCGGAAAATCATCGCCATGACGACCTTCTTGCCGTCCCGCCGCCTTCGCGGCCTCTTCGCCTTGCTGGGCGCCCTGGGCGCCGGCGCCGCCCTGGCGCAGGATGCGCCGCCCGCCGCCTCGCGCATCACCGCCGTCACCCTCTACCCCGGCAGCGCCACCGTCGAGCGCACCGCGCGCGTGGCCGCCGGCAGCCGCAGTGCCGTGTTCGACTGCCTGCCCCAGGGCCTGGACGCGCGCAGCGTGCAGGTGCATTCCGCCAGCGGCGCCGTGCGTGTGGGCGACATCGCCGTGCAGGTGCGCGAGCGCGCCCTGGCCGGCGCCTGCGTCACGCCGCAGGACGAGCGCCTGCGCGCCCTGGAGCAGCGCCTGGCCGAGGCCCGCGCCGAAACCGGCGCGCTGGAGCTGGCGCACAGCTACCTGAAGAGCATCGCCGGCAGCGCCCCCGGCACCCAGCCGGCCAGCGGCCCGGGCACGCCCGGCGCCGGCCAGATCGGCGCCACCACCGAGGCGCTGCGACGCTCGGGCCACGACACCCTGGTGCGGCTGCACCAGGCGCGCACCCGCCAGGAGGCACTGGAGCAGCAACTCAAGGCCCTGGCCGCCGAGCGCTCCGCCTCCGCCCAGGCCCGCGTGGCCAGCGTCACCGTGGCCCTGGCGGCCGGGCAGGGCACCGATCTGCGCCTGACCTACCAGGTGCGCGGCCCCAGCTGGTCGCCCAGCTACCGCGCCACGCTGGACACGGCGGCCGCCACCCCCGCCGTGCGGCTGGAGCGCCTGGCCCTGGTCGCCCAGGACACGGGCGAGGACTGGACGGACGTGGCCCTCACTCTGTCCACCGGCCAGCCGCTGCGCAGTGCCGGCGCCCCGGTGCCCCGCCCCTGGACGGTGGACGTGCGCCCGCCCGAGCCACCGCGCCCGCCGGCGGCGCCGGCGCCGGCCATGGCGGCCCGGGCCGGTGCGCCCCAGGCCGAATCCGCCGCCGTGGCCGCAGAGCCCCAGGCGCCGGACTTCACGGTAGCCGTGGCCGAGGGCGCCTACGCCACCGAATTCGCCGTGCCCCAGCGCGTCAGCGTACCCTCGGGCGGGCCGAAGGTGGCGCTGGCGCTGCAGGTGCAGCAGCTGGACGCCAGCCTCGTCACCCGCACCACGCCGGCGCTGGACGCGGCCGCCTACCTGGTGGCGCAGCTGCCGGCGCTGCCCGGCGTCTGGCCCACGGGGCCGGTGGCGCTGTACCGCGACGCGGCCTACGTCGGCCAGGGCACGCTGGACGCCAGCCGCTCCGAGCTGGAGCTGGCCTTCGGCCGCGACGAGCGCGTGGCCGTCACGGCGGAGCCCGAGCGCCGCGCCAGCGCCGCTGCCGGCCTGACCGGCGCGCGCACCGAGCGCACCACCGAGCGCGCCTACGTCGTCACCAACCGCCACGCGCGCCCCGTGCAGCTGCAGGTGCTGGACGCGGCCCCCGTGTCGCTGGACGCGCAGGTCCAGGTCGAATCCCGCTACGAGCCCGCTCCCACCGAAACCGCCTGGCGCGCCCAACCCGGTACCGTCGCCTGGAGCCAGCCGCTGGCCGCCGGTGCCAGCGCCCGCTTCGCCGCGCGCCACACGCTGCGCTACGACAAGGAGCTGCGCCTGCGCGAGCAGCGCTGAAGGGGCGCTGCCGCCGCCCGGCCGGCCCGCGGGATACTCCGGTGCCGCGCGCCGCTCCCTTCCTGAAAAAACACCGCATGCCCAGCCCCCGCCCGCCCCGCCGCTTCCTGTTCAGCCACCCGGCCCACTTCATCGCCTTAGGGGGCGGCAGCGGGCTGTCGCCCGTGGCGCCCGGCACCGTGGGCACGCTCTGGGGCTGGCTGGCCTTTCTGGTGCTGCAGCTGTGGCTGGCACCCGCCGCGCTGGGCTGGGTGGTGGCCGCCGCGCTGCCCCTGGGCTGGTGGGCCTGCACCGTGGCCGCGCGCCACATGGGCGTCGCGGATCCGGGCTCCATCGTTTGGGACGAGATCGCCGCCATCTGGCTCATTCTGTGGCTGGCCATGCCCATGGGCTTTTGGGGCCAGCTCGCCGCCTTTGCGCTGTTTCGCTACTTCGACGCCGCCAAGCCCGGCCCCGTGGCCTGGGCCGACCGGCTGTTCAAGGGCTTTGGCTGGAAGGGCGGGTTGGGCATCATGCTGGACGATCTGGTGGCCGCCTTCTGCACGCTGCTGGTCATCGCACTGTGGCGGCACTTCACAGGATAATGCCCATGTCACTATCAAAAAATGAGCTGCCAGCGCTTGATGGGAGAGGGCTGGTGGCCGATTTGTCCTATATTTCCACCACGCTGCTGGCGCGCGGCTGGATGCTGGCCACGGCCGAGAGCTGCACCGGCGGCCTGATCGCCGCCGCCTGCACCGACCTGGCCGGCTCCAGCCAGTGGTTCGAGCGCGGCTTCGTCAGCTACTCCAACGAGGCCAAGGCCGAGCTGCTGGGCGTGCCCGCGTCGCTCATCGAACAGCACGGCGCCGTCAGCGAACCCGTGGCCCGTGCCATGGCCGAAGGGGCGCTGGCGCATTCGCGCGCCCATGCCAGCGTGGCCGTCACCGGCATCGCCGGCCCCACGGGCGGCAGCGCCGACAAGCCGGTGGGCACGGTGTGGTTCGGCTGGTGCGTGGCCGGTCGCACCCACAGCGAGCGGCAGCGCTTTGCCGGCGACCGCGCCGCCGTACGCGCGGCGACGCTGGCGCATGCGCTGGGGCGGCTGGGGCAGCTGCTGCGCCAGGCCGGCTGAAAGCGCTTTTTTCAGCGCCTCACGCGCCGCAGCACTTCTTGAACTTCTTGCCGCTGCCGCACGGGCAGGGGTCGTTGCGCCCCGGCTGGGCGCCGTGGACGATGGTTTCCACGCGCGGGCCCAGGCTGTGCCAGATGCGGTACAGGTCGTAGATGGCCCAGATGGCTTCGCCGAAGACCTCCAGCCGCTCCTGGCTGGTGCTGGGCGGGCCGTTCTCGTCGTACATGCACAGCACGGGCTCGCCCTTGTCGTCCTCGGCCAGGGCCTCGACGGCCTCCAGCGAGTCGGCGATCCAGCCGGCCGTTTCCTTGTCGCGCGGAGGCTCCCAGTCGTGCGACCAGGTCTCCACGGCGAACAGAAAGCCCGCCGCCCAGATCTGGCCGAAGGCCGGCACCTCCTCGTCCTGCATCTCGGCGCGGTCGGCTTCGGGCAGGCTGGCGATCGCACCGCGCATGTCGATGACTTCGGGCTGGAAGGCCTCGTCGGCGTCCAGCGACTCGGGCTCCTCGGCCAGTTGGGCGCGCACCTGGGCCTCGCGCTGCTCCCACAGCTGCAGGAAGCGCTGCTGCTGCTCCAGATCCTTGAAGGGCGGCAGCAGGGGCAGCGGCTCGTGTGGCGGCAGATCCTGGTCGGTGTCGGACAGCACCAGCGGCAGCCACTCGTGCACCGGCACCGGGCGGCGGGTGCAGACCAGCGCCGTCAGCACGCCGTCGCAGAACTCCCAGTGGGGCGCGAGCTCGTCGCGCGTGCGCATGTCGTCCAGCAGGGCGTCGAGCTCGTCCAGTTCGTCGGGGCCCAGAGGGGAGGCGGGAGAGGGGGCGGCGGATTCGGTCATGGCGCGGGGCGCGCGGGGCGCATCGGGAAAAGGGGTCGGAGCAGTGTAGCGGCTGGCCCATACTCGGGGCGATGCCCCGCACCCCCAGCGCTACCGACTTCGCCGACGACCCCGCCGCCTTTCTGGCGCGCCAGCTGCCGCTGCAGCAGGCCGCCATCGCCCGCTATGCGCTGGGCGGGCGGCAGGTATGGCTCAAGCGCGCCGGGTCGCCCCACGGGATGGCGCGCTACCGCCTGCTGGGCGCCGCGGCGCGGCTGCTGCGCCTGGAGGTGCTGACCCCCGTGCCCCACCGCGGCGGGCGCGAGGCGATCGCCACCGAGGTGCGCCGCCTGGGCCAGCTGGGCGCCGCCGGGGTGCGCGTGCCGCAGGTGCTGGCGGCGGCGCCGGACGGCTTTCTGATGGCCGACCTGGGCGCGCCCGGGGCTGACACGCGCTCGCTCGCCTGGGAGCTGGACGCCGCGCTGCCCGCCGGTCGCGAGGCCGTGCTGGAGCGCTGGACGGACGGGCTGGACACGCTGGTCGACGTGCACGCGCGCGGCCAGTGCCTGAGCCAGGCCTTCGCCCGCAACCTGGTGCGCTGCCCGGACGGGCGCATCGCCTGCATCGACTTCGAGGACGACCCGGCCGCCGCCCTGCCGCTGGACGTGTGCCAGCTGCGCGACATGCTGTGCTATGCCCACTCCACGGCGCTGCACCTGGTGCAGGCCGGGTGTCTGGAGGAAGGGCGCGACGCCTGGCGCCAGCGACTGGCGCAGCCGCAGTACGGCCCGGCCCTGCAGGCGCTGCTGCGCCGCACCGCGGCGCGCCTGGCCTGGCTGCGCCACCTGCCGCAGGGCCGCCGCCTGGGCCGCGACGGCCAGCGCCTGCGGGCGGCCTGGCAGCTGTTGTCGCAGCTATGAAAAAAAGAGCTGCCAGCGCTTGTCTGGCGGGTGTCTGAGGCGGTTTTCGCTTAAAAGAACCGCCGGGGTGGCGGGTCAGTCCTCGCTGGCCCACTCCACCTGCGCGCCCAGGCTGCGCAGGTTCTCCACGAAGTGCGGGTGGGCGCGGCGGATCGGCAGGGCGTTGCGGATCTCCGAGCGCCCGGGGATGCTGGCCGCCACCATGAACAGGGCGATGGCCACGCGGATGATGTAGGGGCTCTCGACCACCGCCGGCGTCAGCTCGCCGCCGCCGAAGGTGACGATGCGGTGCGGGTCCGACGAGAACACGTGGCCGCCGAACTTGGACAGCTCGCCCGTCCAGCCCAGGGCGCCGTCATAGACCTTGTTCCAGAACATGGCGTTGCCCTGCGCGCGCACACCCAGGGCGATGAAGATGGGCAGCAGGTCGACGGGGAAGTAGGGCCACGGGGCGGCCTCCACCTTGGTCAGCACGTTGGCGGTGAACGGCGTCTGCACCGCCAGCGGGCCGTCCACGCGGGCGCAGGACCAGCCGTTGTCGTGCTCCACGCGCACGCCGAACTTGGCGAAGGTGCGGTCGATCAGCGGGAAGTTCTCCGGGGCGCTGTTCTTCACGCGCACGTCGCCGCCGGTGATGGCGCCCAGCGCCAGGAAGGTGGTGATCTCGTGGAAGTCCTCGTCGAAGCGGAACTCGCCCCCGCCCAGCTCGCCGCCGCCGTGCACCGTCAGGCGCGAGGTGCCCACGCCCTCGATCTTCACGCCCAGCATCTGCATGAAGCGGCAGAACTCCTGCACGTGCGGCTCGGAGGCGGCGTTGGTCAGCGTGGAGGTGCCCGGCGCGCTGGCCGCGCACAGCACGAAGTTCTCGGTGGTGGTGACGGAGGCGTAGTCCAGCCAGTGCTGCACGGGCGTCAGGGGGCCGGCGCGGCGCACCAGCAGCGAGCCCTCGGTGCGCTCGACCTCGGCGCCGAAGTGGCGCAGCACCTCCACGTGCGGGTCGATCTCGCGCACGCCCAGGGTGCAGCCCTTGACGTTGTCCTCCAGCCGCGCCACGGCAAAACGCGCCAAGAGCGGCGGAACCAGCATGATGGACGAGCGCATCTCCTCGGGCAGGCGGTGGCGGGCGGCGTCGAACGCCGTGTGCTCGTGGTGCAGGGTCAGCACGCCGCCCTCGTGGTCCATGTGCACCTGGCTGCCCAGGGTGCGGAAGATGTCCACGATCTTGCGCACGTCGGTGATGTCGGGCACGCCGATCAGGCGCAGCGGCGCGCGCGTCAGCAGCGTGGCGCACAGCACGGGCAGCACCGCGTTCTTGTTGGCCGAGGGCGTGATGCGCCCGCGAAGCGGCGTGCCGCCGTGCACGATGAGGTTGGACATGAGAAGCAGGGAGGGGGAAAACCGGAAGGACAGACAGGAGAGCGCGCGCGGGGAAAACGCAGCCCGGCACTGTAGCGCCAACCGCGCGGCCGCCCGTCACAATGGGTTTTTCCGCCATCCGCACATTGCGCAGCAGAGCTAGAGGAGACGATCCGCCATGAAAAAGATGACCGCCGCCGTGGTGCAGACCGCGCCCGTCCTGTTCGACACGTCTGCCACCCTGGCCCATGCAGAGGCGCGCATGGCCGAGGCCGCCGCGCAGGGCGCGCAGCTGGTGGTTTTTCCCGAGGCCTTCGTCGGCGGCTACCCCAAGGGGGCGGACTTCCACATCTTCGTGGGGGCGCGTACGCCCGAGGGGCGGCGCGAGTTCCAGAAATACCACGAGGCCGCCGTGGAGCTCCAGGGCTCCGAGATCGCCCAGCTGGCCAAGGCCGCCGCGCGCCACAAGCTGTACGTGTGCATGGGCATCATCGAGCGCGACGGCGGCACGCTGTACTGCACCGCCGTCTACCTGGGGCCCCAGGGTACGCTGCTGGGCCACCACCGCAAGCTCATGCCCACGGCACTGGAGCGCATCCTATGGGGCTACGGCGACGGCTCCACGCTGCAGGCGGTGGACACGCCCTGGGGCAAGCTGGGCGCCGTGATCTGCTGGGAGAACTACATGCCCGCCATGCGCATGGCCATGTACCAGCAGCGCGTGGCGCTGTACTGCGCGCCCACGGCCGACGACCGCCCCACCTGGGTGTCCAGCATGCAGCACGTGGCCATGGAGGGGCGCTGCTTCGTGCTGTCGGCCTGCCAGCACCTGCGCCGCAGCCAGCTGCCCATGGACGCGCTGCACAGCCGCCTGCCCGAGGACGAGGACACGGTGCTGATGCGCGGGGGCAGCTGCATCGTCAGCCCGCTGGGCAAGGTGCTGGCCGCGCCGGTGTACGACCAGGACGCGCTGCTCACCGCCGAGCTGGACCTGTCGGACATCCCCCAGGGCCAGTTCGACTTCGACCCCGTGGGCCACTACGCCCGGCCGGACGTGTTTCAGCTGGCCGTCAACACCGCGCCGCAGCGCGCCGTGCACGCGGCCCAGGGCGCCAGCACCGTGTTCGCCCCGCCGCCGCAGGACTGAGCTGGCGCAGTTTTATGCAAAAACCATAGCTACCAGCGCTTGACTGGCAAGGGTTTCTGGCTGTTTTATCTAAATTTTCCGGAATCAACCCACCGCCAGCACCGGGGCCGATGTCAGCGCGCTGGCCACCTGCGCGCCGTGCTGTGCCAGCAGGCGCCGGCGCAGCGCCAGCACCGCCTTGTCCTTGGACAGCAGCACGGCGGCGTGCGCGGCGGCCAGGTCGATGAACTTCTGGTCGTCCGCGTCCTTGCACACGCAGGCCGCGCGCGGGGCCACGGCCTGCTGCTCGGCCTGGGCGTCGAAGGCGGCCAGCACCTGGGCCGGCTGCAGGCCGCAGTGCGCCACCCGGGCGGCCAGGTGGGGGTAGGCCAGCACGTGCTCCAGTTCGTCGCGCATGGGGGCAGTGGCGATCCAGTGCAGCCGCCCGTCCTGCAGCGCCTGGCGCAGCGGCGCCACGCGGGCGTCGGCGAAGACCAGCAGGTCCAGCGCCACGTTGGTGTCCACCACCACGGCCCGCGCCGGCGCGCCGGCGGGCGGCAGCGGCCACTCAAACGCCATCGCCGTCCCGCGTGATGGACGGCTGCGCCGGGGCGCGGGCGCTGCCGGCCACCAGATCGAAGCGGAACAGCCGGCACTCGATGGGCCCGTTCCACAGCGGCACGCGGCGCGACTCCTTCAGGCGCATCTTGCCGGGCAGCTTCAGGTCGGGCGTGAGCATCCAGGCCTGCCAGCCGGGGTAGTGGCGCTTCCAGTGCGTGGCCAGCTGGGCGAAGAAGTCGCCGCCGTCCTCCACCTGCGCACTCTCGCGGCCGCCCATGGCCCCGGTCATGCGGGTGCGGGCGCGCTCCTCGGCATTGCGTCCGGCGCTGCCGGCGGCGGCGATGCGCTCGCCGTACGGGGGGTTGAGCAGCATCACGCCCGGCTGGTCCGTGGGCGGCATGCGCTGCAGCGCGTCGCCGCCGCGCAGCTGCACGGCACGGGCCACGCCGGCGCGCTCGGCGTTGCGCTGGGCGAAGTCCACCATGCGGTGCGAGATGTCACTGCCGAAAATGGGCGTAACGCTTGCCACGACTGCGCTGGCAGCTTCTTCTCTGATAGCAGACCAGACATGGGCCTGGAAGGGCAGGAGCTTTTCGAAGGCAAAACGCCGGCGGCTGCCCGGTGCGATGCGGCAGGCGATCTGCGCCGCCTCGATGGCCACCGTGCCGCTGCCGCAGCAGGGGTCGTACAGCGGCAGCGGCTCGCCGCCGTGCGGGTCCCAGCCAGTGGCGGCGATCATGGCGGCGGCCAGGGTTTCCTTGAGCGGCGCGTCGCCCTTGTCCTCGCGCCAGCCGCGTTTGAACAGGGGTTCGCCGCTGGTGTCGATGTAGACCGTGGCGCGGTCGCTGGTCAGGTGCAGGTGGATGCGCACGTCGGGCCACTGCGTCTGCACGTCCGGGCGCACGCCGGCCTTGGCGCGAAAGCGGTCGACCACGGCGTCCTTCACGCGCAGGGCGGCAAAGTTCAGGCTCTTCAGGGGGCTGTGCTGGGCCGTCACCTCGACCTTGAAGCTCTGGCGCGGGGTGAACCAGATCTCCCAGGCGACGCCCTCGGCCAGGGCGTAGATGTCGTCCTCGCTGCGATAGGGCCGCTCGGCCAGCTGCACCAGCACGCGCTGGGCCAGGCGGCTGTGCAGGTTGAGCTCCAGCGCCTGGCGCCAGGACGCGCGCGCCAGCACCCCGCCGCGGCCGGTGAGCAGGTCATGGCCGGCCAGGCCGGTGAGGGCGTGCACCTCGTCGGCAAGAAAGCCCTCGACGCCGGCGGCGCAGGGCAGAAAGAGTTGCAGGGAATTCATAAGGCAGGCCAAGGATACGCGCTCCAGCCTGCTTGTGCCGCTATCAAGAAAGTGAGCTGTCAGCGCAGGCCCCGCCTGCGCTGACAGCCGTTTGGCCCAGATCAGCGGCCGCGGCGGCGCCAGCCCAGCAGCCCCAGAGCGGCAGCCAGCAGCGCGAGCGCGAAGGGCGACAGCGTCGGGATGGCAGCCACGCTGCCCGGTCCCGGTGATGGCGCGGCCAGCACGGCCAGCCCGCCGGGGTCGGTGATGGTGCCGTCGGCCTGCCCATCGGCGTCACCCTGCCCGCCATCGGTGAGGGTGATCTCGATGGTGTCGGGGCTCATCTGCACCATGGGGATGCGGTGCCAGCCCAGCGTGCCCATGGTGTCGTACTTCCAGTACTCGGCCCCTGCGGGCACCGGTGCGGGGTACCGGATGCGCAGGGTCACGGTGCCGTGCGGACCCACGTTCTCGAGCACGAAGCCCACCAAGCCAAAGGGGAAGCTGCGACCCGCCAGGGGCGGCGCGCCTGCGCCGGCTTCGTTGTTGAAGACCGCGTGCGAGAAATAGGCGTTCGCGGGAGGGCTCTGCACCGTGGCGGTGACGGTGCCCTGGCCGCGGGGCGAAGGACCGCTGATGACCAGCGGACCGCCGCCTCCGCCCACCGTGCCCACGGGCGCGGCAGTGTTGCGCAGCGCGAAGCTGGCCGTGATCCCGGCGTGGCTGGCGGTGACGGCGTAGCTGCCCACCGTGCCGTTGCCCGTCACGGTGATGGCGGCCTCGCCGCTGGCATCCGTCAACACCAACGACGACGACAGCGTGCCCGAGGCGCCTGACGACGGCGCCGCAAAGCTGACGGCCGCACCCGCCAGAGGGGCGCCGTGCGTGTCCAGCACGCGCACGCGCAGCGGCTGCGCGAAGGCCATGCCTACCGGCGCGGACTGGGGTGTGCCGCCGGCGGCGGCCAGGGTCCCCGCCACGAGCGGCGCGGGGGTGTTGGTCAGCAGGAAGCTGGTGGTGTGCGCGCCTGCCGTGGCCGTCACGGTGTAGCTGCCCGGGGTGCCATTGGCGGCCGCGGAGACGAGGGCCTGGCCATTGGCATCGGTCACCACCGTGCTGCTGCTCAGCAGGGCCGATGCGCCGGACGCTGGCACGGTGAAGGACACGGTCTGCCCCGCCAGCGGCGCGCCTCCCGGGCCACGCAGCCGCACCGCGAGCGGCCAGCCGAAGGCTGTGCCCGCCATGGCGCCCTGGGGCGTGCCGTCGGTGGCGACCAGACCCGGCGCGCAGGTCTGCCTGTCTGCCACCACCTGGGGGAAAGGTGTGTTGACGATGCCAGTGAAGACGATGTCGTCCACTTCCCAGCCTTCCGTCGACACTGCAGGGTCCGTCTGCATCACCCACGCCAGGCGCACGGTCTGGCCGGCGTAGGCGGTGCCAAGGTCGACTATGGCGGTAGTCGGCGCAGGCCAGCCTGGGCTCTGGCCTACGTAGGCGCCTTGGCCCTCGGCCGGGTTGCCGCTGCCCCCGTTGATGGTGCCGTTGTAGCCTGCTGCCGCGCTGTTCACGCTGGTCCAGGTGGCTCCGCCGTTGGTCGAGATCATCAGCTGCCCGCCGTCCCAGTTCGTGCCGTCCGACTGCTCAAAGCGGTAGCGGTGCTTGAAAGTCACGATGAAGTGGCCCGTGGCGGCCACCTGTAGCGCAGGCGTGCGCATCCAGTGCGAGCCGGTAACTTCCGGCGGCGTCCCGGCGTACCGGTGGTCCATCGGCGCGTAACTCCGCACCACCCAGGCGGCGCCATGGCCCGCTTCGCTGCTGCCGAACTCCATCACGCCGGGCAGTGCCTCGGCATCGTCCGAAACCAGCCGCGCCGGCAGCACGTCGCGGTGCAGCGGCAGATCCAGCGTCTGCTGCGCCAGGAAGCCCGCAGGCTGCCCCGGCTGGGCTTGCAGCGTGCCGGTGATACGCGTGCCTCCAGGAGCCGTCATACCGATGAGTTGCACACGCGCGGTGACGGTGACAGTCGCACCTGCCGCAATCTCCGGCACGGGTACCACGGCGCCATCCGGGAACGAGATGCCCGCCACATCGGACGACAGTTCCAGCTGCGCGCTGTCCGTGCGTTCGAAACCCTGGTTGCGCACCGTGAAGGAGAGCACGCCAGTCTCGCCGCTGTCGAGCACGTCATCGGCATCGCAGGGCTGGGCCTGCGGCGCGGTCATCGACAACTGCGCGCCCTCCAGCACCAGCGCCGCGCCGGTGGAGTAGCTCTCGACCACGCCCGCATTGGTCTCGGAGTAGCGGTCGGGCACCAGCGCGAAGGCGCCCGCACCGCGCCGGGCGAATGCGGCTCCGAAGCGCGCATGGTCAGCCGGCTCTTTGGCGCCTGCGACGGCGGCCAGCAGTGCGTCGCGCGCCTCGGTCAGCGTGGGGTTGACGGGGGTGAGCTTGTAGGCCGTCACCAGGTACCGCTTCATGCGGTCCTGCGCTTCCTGGAAAGGGTATGCCCGCAGCAGGCTGACGTAGCACTCCCACAGCATGCTGGCCCAGACTTCGCCCATGTTGTGCACCTGGGCATTGAGCCCGCCCGCGTCGGGGTTGCGCGGCGCGCTGTTGGGCAATGGCTCTGTATCGACGATGTGGCGCAGACTGAGCGGGTTCTTGGCCAGGTTCACCGAATACGGATAGCGGCGCATGCCGTAATAGGCCACGTCGCGGTCATCCGGGTCGGCAAAGGTGGACAGCGAGTGCACCGCCATGGCATAGGTGCCTGCCCAGTTGCTGTTGCTGGGAACGTTGATGTCCTGCGGTGCCACCATCAGCAGCAGCGCGTGGAAGTCACCCCAGCCTTCGCCCAGGCCTCGGGCATGGTTGGTGGTCAGGCCGCTGGCGTCGCCGATCAGGCGGTTGCTGATGAAGTGGCCCCATTCGTGGGCAATGACGCTGTTGTCCAGCGCGCTGCTGCGCTCGCTGCCACTGCCCTGCATGCGCAGCGTGACGCCACCGGCAGCGAGCGCGGCGCGGTCAGCCTGCGCCACCTGAATGGCCGGGATGGTGACCGAGTCGCCGGCGGTGCCAGCACCCATCGTGGACGGTGCGGCCGGCGTGTTGTTGACCACGACCACGCCCAGCGCGCCCGCATTCTGCGCGTTCCGCGCCTTGACGGAAAATTCGCAGCTGCCGCGGTCCACCAGGGCGATCTTGCCCGACACGCTGCCCGCCATGGCCGCGCAGCCGTCGCTGGGCGCAGCCACCACCACCTCGGCCGTGAGGTCGAAGGCCAGCGGGCCGAACGCCGCACCTGCCGGCCTGACCGAGAACGTCACCCCACCCGCGCTGACCTGCACGCCGCTGCGGTTGACGAAGCGGTACATCTGCATGCGGGGCGGCGCGCCGTCCGCCGGGGTGGACATGTTGGCGTTGTTGATGCCGCTGTAGTCCAGCGCTTCGGCGCGCAGGGCGTCGCCGGCCAGCCCCGCTCCTGTGTAGTTGACGGCCTGGGCATTGCCGGCGGCTTCGTCGAAGCCGGCGTCGTAGAACCAGTCGTGCAGCCAGTTGGTGGTGTAGAACAGGTTGACCACCGAGGCGTTGATCTGGCTGTGAGAGGCCAGCGGCGACAGACCAGGGGCGTATGGGTAGTCGAAGACTCCCGGAGCCGTCACGCTGGCGATGGTGTCGCCCACATTGGGGCCATCCGGCGCCGCCAAGTCGGCATAGGCATGCACGTTGTTGCCGTGGGTCTGTGCGGCGCCATCGGGCAGCCAGGGGTCTTCCCGCGAGAACGGGGCGTTTGGCAGCGTCACCAGCTTGGCCGTCTGTGGCGGGGCCGCATAGCCAGAGGGTGTGCCGGTGGGATGGGGCGCGCCATGGCGGCCCTGCGCGCCGGGCCAGGGTGTGTAGGGAGGCGCTGTGTCGGCGGGCACGCGGTAGCTGAAGTCGGCATGCGCCGTCTGGTTGTGGCGCAGCAGCAGGCGGCCATCGGCGTTGGCCACCACGTAGGCATAAGCGTGTTCCTGCCCGTCCTGGCGCACGCGCACCTCGACGTAAGTGGCGGCCACCAGGCCCTCGGGCAGGCGGAACCACACCGGCTTGGTGCGTGCGGATGCGAGCGTGGCCCCGTCCTCTCCTTCCACACCCGCGGGAAGGCTCCACCACTGGTAGGCGCCCTTGGCGTCGGTGGGCTGAAGCTGCTGCCCCACCTCTGGCGGAAAACCGTAATCCTGCAAGGCCCGGGTCAAGGCCCCGGAGGCTTCCAGCGAGCGGACCGGAATGGCTTTGTGAAGACTGGGCGCCAGCGCGGTGCTGCCCAGGTAGCCGCCGATGGCCGTGGCCCGCGCCTGCGCGTCCAGCAGCACCGTGGCCTGCTCGCGGAAGATTTCGATGCCATCACGCTGGCCGGTCAGGCGCACCAGGTGCTCGCCGCCGGGCAGGCTCTGCACGTGGTGCACCACGGCGGCATCGGCCTCCTGCGTGGTGATGCCGTACAGGCTGGCCAGCGCCTTGAGCTCGTCCCGTGCGACGCCAGCGGGGTCCACGTTCGCGGCGCGGGACTTGGCCAATGCGGGCCGCAGCTGCACAAAAGTGGGCAAGCCCAGCCGCTCCTCGCGCGACAGGCTCCACACCTGGGCGGGCATGGCCTGCGCGGCCTTGCGCTGCACGGCGGGGGGCGACTCGCCCAGTGCGTCGATGGGCGCCAGCTCGCGTGCGTGGGCGATCGGAAGTGTCAGGGCGCCGGCGCACAGCAGGGCGACGGCCCAGTGGCCTCGGATGGGTGGGTGCATGGGTTGGTTACTATGGTTTGTGTAGCTGCCAACGCATGCCAGGAAAGGGCTAGAGCCCAAAAACCACTAAAACCAAGCCCACGCGGCCGGACTATCTTAACGGAATGTGACTTTTCGCAACATTCCTTCAATTAGGTAATTTGCGGCCCGGCCGCCTACGCCTTCAGGGTGCCGGCGCGCTGCGCTGCTGCAGCAGCAGGCGGATGGATTCCGGTATGGGCGCCGGCCTGCGCGCGGCGCGGTCAATGAAGACGATACCAATCTTGCCCCGGGCAATCTCGCGACCCTGGGTGGTTTCGGTCATTCGGAACACCAGGTCGAAGCCATAGCGGTTGAAGTCCTGCGGCACCATCTCCACGCGCAGCGTCTCGCCGTGGAAGGCCTCGGACTTGTACTGCGCCACGATGTCGCCGACCACGGTGGACAGGCCGGCCACGTCGGCCTCCGGGTAGCCCAGCGACTGGAAGAAGCGCACGCGCGCCTCCGACACCAGGCTGAGCAGCTGGGCGTTGTCCAGGTGCCCGCCCTGATTGACGTGGCTGATGTAGACCTGCAGCTCGGTGGCGAAGCCGAAGTGCGCGGGAAGCTCGAAGACGATGCGGGCCATGGGGAGGTGGTTGCTAGAGTGCCTTGCGCAGGTTGGTGGGGGCGATCTTCATCGCCTCGCGGTACTTGGCCACGGTGCGGCGTGCGCATTCGATGCCCTGCTCCTTGAGCATCTCGGCGATCTTGCTGTCCGACAGGGGCTTGGCCGGGTTCTCGGCGGCGATGAACTGCTTGATCAGCGCCCGCACGGCGGTGCTGGAGGCGTTGCCGCCGGTCTCCGTGCCCAGGCCGGAACCGAAGAAGTACTTCAGCTCGTAGGTGCCCTGGGGCGTGGCCATGTACTTGGCGGTGGTCACGCGCGAAATGGTGGATTCGTGCAGGCCCAGCTCTTCGGCGATGTCGCGCAGCACCAGCGGGCGCATGGCCAGCTCGCCGTGCACGAAGAAGCTCTTTTGCCGCTGCACGATGGCCTCGGACACGCGCAGGATGGTGTCGAAGCGCTGCTGCACGTTCTTGATGAACCAGCGCGCCTCCTGCAGCCGCGCCTGCAGCTGCGGGTGGCCCTGGCTGCCGCGGTGGGCGCGCAGCGCGCCGGCGTATTGCTCGTGCACCTGCAGGCGCGGCATGACCGCCGGGTTGAGCTGCACGCTAAAGCGCTGCTGCGTGCCGCTGCCGATGCGCCGCACGATCACGTCGGGCACCATGGCGAACTGCTGCACGTCGGCAAAGCGCCGGCCCGGGCGCGGCTCCAGCCGGCCGATGAGGGCGATGGCGGCGCGCGTCAGCGCCTCGCTGGCGCCACAGGCCTGCGACAGGCGGCGCACGTCGCGCCGGGCCAGCCAGTCCAGCGGCTGTCGGCAAATGGCCAGCGCAGCCTGCACGGTGGGTGCATCGGCCGGGCCGGCCTGCTGCAGCTGGGCCTGCAGCTGCAGCGTCAGGCATTCGGCCAGGTCGCGCGCGCCCACGCCGGTGGGCTCCAGGCTTTGCAGCAGGCCCAGGGCCAGAGTCAGCTGGTGCAGCAGCTCCTCGTACCGTTCGTGCTCCCAGTGCTCGCCCAGCAGGCTGTCGGCCAGGGCGGGCAGGGGTTCTTCCAGGTAGCCGTCGTCGTTCAGCGAGCCGATGAGCAGCGCCAGCGCCGCCGCTTCCTCCGGCGACAGGCGCAGCAGCAGCGCCTGGCGGCTCAGGTGCTCGACCAGGGTCTCGTGGCTGCGCGCCAGGTCGATGGCGTCGCCCTCGGTGTCGCTGCCGCTGCTGCCGGCGCGTGCGGGGCTGTCGCCGCTGCTGCCCCAGTCGCTGTCGGGGCCGTTGGCTTCGCCCTCCCAGTCCAGGCGCTCTGGAGCGTCGGGCAGGCCGGCGGGCTCGGGGGCGTCCAGGCCGGGGTCGGCGGCGCCTTCCGGCGCTTCGGCATCATGTTGGCCTGTAGTGCGCGCCAGTTCTGCGCTGGCAGCTACTGAATCGATAGTGTCCGGCGCGCCATCCTCGGCCTCTTCCAGGAAGGGGTTGTCGGCCAGCATCTGGCCCACCTCCTGGGCCAGCTCCAGAGTGGACAGCTGCAGCAGGCGGATGGATTGCTGCAGCTGCGGGGTGAGCGCCAGCTGCTGCGAGACGCGCAGGGCCAGCGTGGGGCGGTTCATCGGGCGGCGCCGCCGTGCGCCGCCGCCGTCATGGGCGGCGCCGGCATCGGCGGTGCGCGGCGGCAGGCCATGGCAGCTTGCGCCCTCACATGCGGAAGTGCTCGCCCAGGTACACCCGGCGCACTTCGGCGTTGTCCACGATCTCGGAGGGCGTGCCCTGGGCCAGCACGCTGCCATCGCTGATGATGAAGGCGTGGTCGCAGATGCCCAGCGTCTCGCGCACGTTGTGATCGGTGATGAGCACTCCGATGCCGCGCGCCTTCAGAAAACCGATGATGCGCTGGATCTCGATCACGGCGATGGGGTCGATGCCGGCGAACGGCTCGTCCAGCAGGATGAAGCGCGGCTGCGTGGCCAGGGCCCGGGCGATCTCCACGCGCCGGCGCTCGCCGCCGGACAGCGCCAGCGCTGGCGACTCGCGCAGATGCTCCACGCGCAGCTCCTGCAGCAGGCCCGTCAGGCGCTGCTCGATCTCGGCGCGCGGCAGCGCGCGGCCGTCCTCGCCGCGCTGCAGCTCCAGCACGGCGCGCACGTTGTCCTGCACGCTGAGCTTGCGGAAGATGGATGCCTCCTGCGGCAGGTAGGACAGACCCAGCCGCGAGCGGCGGTGAATGGGCATGCTGGTCACGTCGTGCTCGTCGATGCCGATGGCGCCGCCGTCGCAACGCACCAGGCCCACGATCATGTAGAACGAAGTGGTCTTGCCCGCGCCGTTGGGCCCAAGCAGGCCCACGACCTCGCCCTTTTGCACCGACAGCGACACGTCCTTGACGACCTGGCGCCCGCCGTAGGACTTTTGCAGGTGGCGCGCCTGCAGCCGGCTGGGGGCGGTCTCGGCCGGCGCGGCGCCCGTCGTGCCTGGCGCCATCACTGCTTGCCGCCGCCCAGCTCGCTGCTGGGGCGCAGTGCCGGGGCGGGAGCGGGGGCCGGCGTGGCGGCGGAGGGTGCCGTCTCGCGCGGCGCGATCACGGCGCGCACGCGGCCGCCGGCGCTGGTGTTCGCCGTGGGGGCGCCGCCCTCGACGGTGAACACGTCCGTGACGTTGCTGTAGACGATGCGTGCGCCGGTCAGCTCATCGCTGAGCGTGGCGCCCCGGTAGCGGCGCAGCTCGCCGCGGCGGATGAGACGCACCACGTCGGCGCGGCCGTCGTACTCGATGCGCTCGGCCTCGCCCTCGACGAACTCGTCGGGGGCGCCGGGCGCGGTATCGCGCTTTTGCCGGAAGAAAGCGCGCTTGCCAGCCTCGGCGGTGACGATGCCGCTTTGGTAGCCGTCCGGGTCCTGGTGCACCTCCAGGCGTGCGCCGCGCAGCACGATGGAGCCCTTGGTCATGACGACGTGGCCGGTGAACACCGTGGTCTGCTGCAGCTCGTCATGGCGCAGCGCATCGGCCTCGATGTTCATGGGCTTGTTGCGGTCGGCCTTTTCCGCCCGCGCGGCCGGCGCCAGCGCCAGCGCGGCGCACAGGGATAGGGAGAGCAGTCGATGGTTCATGGGGGGCACGAATCTTGCGTTCATTGTAGCCACCGTGATTTGCCTGGGCGGCCAAGAAAAAAGGCGCGCCCGTGGCGCGCCTTCGATGGCCGGGGGAAGCGGCCGGCGGATCAGCTCTTGGGCGCCTGGGCGGCCAAGTGCTCCACCACGCGCAGCACGCTTTCCATGTTGCCGGCCATGGTGCCGTCGGTGTAGTAGCGGCCGGCCACGCCCATGGAGGGCACGCCCTCCACTTGGTAGTCGTTTTGCAGCTGCGTGGCCTTGCGCACCTGGTTGGACACGGTGAAGGAGTTGTACACCTCCTTGAATTTGGCCACGTCCACGCCCTGCTTGCCGATCCAGTCGAAGATCAGCTCGTCCTTGTTCAGCGGCAGCTTTTCCACGTGCACGGCCCGGAAAACCTTGGCGTGCAGCTCGGGCAGCTTGCCCATGCCTTCCAGGGTGTAGTAGAGCTTTTGCTGCGGCGCGAAGCTGGCGTTGAAAGCGACGGGAATGCGACGGATGACCAGGTTCTTGGGCGCGGCCTTGGCCCATGCGTCGAACGTCGGCTCGAAGGCGTTGCAGTGCGAGCAGCTGTACCAGAAGAACTCGATCACCTCGACCTTGCCGGCGCCCGGGTCGCTGGGCACGGGCTTGGACAGGCGCACGTAATCCTTGCCCTCCTTGAACTGGCGCGGCGCCTGCGCCAGGGCGGGCGTGGCCAGTGGCAGGCCCAGCGCAGAGATGGCGAGCACCGAGGCGGTGGACAGGGAAAACTCACGACGGTTCATAAGACGGTTGACTCCGTTGGCTGCTTCAATGGGTGGAATGGACTGTGCCAGGCCCGCAAAGGTTCCGCAGGCGGGACTCCGGCGGGCGCGGCAGGCCTTAGAACGTGTTCACGATTTCCGCGCGAGTGTGCGGTCGCGACCTCGGGCGCCCTGCGTCGTTGCAAAGCCTCGCGATAGCGCGCGCTATCGCTGCGGTCTGCGCCTCGCAGTGCATCCCGATTCGCATCCCGCACCCCTCCGCGCAGAGATCGTGAACACATTCTTAGCGCTGCACGCGCACCAGCGCGGATTCGACGCCCGCGCCGTCGAGCTTTTGCTTCAGCGACTCGGCATCGTCGCGCTTGCTGAACGGGCCCACCCGTACGCGGAACACGGTGCGGCCGTTTTGTTCGCGCTCACTCACGCGGGCCTCCCAGCCCAGCATGGCGAGCTTGGCTCGCTGGGCGTCGGCGTCCTGCTGGGTGCGGAAGGCCCCGGCCTGCACGAAGTAGTCGAAGGGGTCGGCACCGGCGGCTGCGGCCGGCTTGGGCTCGGGGGCGCCGGCGCGCGCGCGCGCCAGGTCGCCCAGCGGGTCACCCGATGCGCCGGCCTGGGCGCGGCTGGCGGCCGGGAGCGGCGCGGAGGCGGCATTGGCCGCCGGCGTCCCGCCGACCACGGCGGGTGCCACGATGGTGGAGCCCGGGGCGCTGTCGGGCGCAGGTGTGGGGGGCTGCTGCGGGCGCGCCGGGTTCTTGCCGTACAGCGGGGCGTTGGGGTCCCAGTTCTTGTTGCGCTGGGCCTCGTCCTGGTCGGAGGCGCGCGGGCTGGCCTTGGTCAGGAAGGGCACGGGCACCTTGGTCACGTAGACGGCCACGGCCAGCGCCGCGCCCAGGCCCACGATCACCCCGAGGATGAAGCCCACGATGGTGCCGCCGCGTTGCTGTTTTTTCATATCAGTGGTCACTTACATTCTGGCTGGCGCAGACACACCCAGCACCGCCAGGCCATTGTGCAGCACCTGGGCGGTGGCCGCGACCAGGGCCAGGCGGGCCAGCTTGACGGCCTCGTCATCGACCAGGATGCGCTCGGCGTCGTAGTAGCTGTGGTAGCTGGCGGCCAGCTCGCGCAGGTAGAAGGTCACGTCGTGCGGCGCGTTGCTGGCCGCGGCGGCGGTGAGCATCTCGGGGTAGCGCGACAGCAGCAGCATCAGCGCCTGGGCTTGCGGGCCCTGCAGGGGGGACAGGTCCACGTCCCGCAGCTGGCCCACGTCGTAGTCCTCGCGCCAGCCGCGCAGCACCGAGCTGATGCGCGCATGGGCGTACTGCACGTAGTACACCGGGTTGTCGTTGTTCTGCGCCACGGCCAGGTCCACGTCGAAGGTGTACTCGGTGTCGGGCTTGCGCGACAGCAGGAAGAAGCGCACCGCGTCGCGGCTGGTCCATTCGATCAGGTCGCGCAGCGTGACGTAGCTGCCGGCGCGCTTGCTGATCTTCACCTCCTCGCCGCCCTTGACCACGCGCACCATGGTGTGCAGCACGTAGTCCGGGTAGCCCTGGGGGATACCCACGCCCACCGCCTGCAGGCCGGCGCGAACGCGGGCGATGGTGCCGTGGTGGTCCGTGCCCTGGATGTTCACGGCGCGCGTGTAGCCGCGCTGGAATTTCTGGATGTGGTAGGCGACGTCGGGCAGGAAGTAGGTGTAGGTGCCATCGGACTTGCGCATCACCCGGTCCTTGTCGTCGCCGAAGTCCGTGGTGCGCAGCCACAGCGCGCCGTCCTGCTCATAGGTGTGGCCGCTGGCGACCAGGCGGCGCACGGTGTCCTCCACGTAGCCGCGCTCGTAGAGGCTGGACTCCAGGTAGTACTCGTCGAACTTCAGGTTGAAGGCCTGCAGGTCCTTGTCCTGCTCGGCGCGCAGATAGGCCACGGCGAACTGGCGGATGCCCTCGTAATCCTGCGCGTCGCCGCTGGCAGTGAACGCGCGGTCGTCGGCGTGCACCGTGGCGCCGGCCAGGTAGGCGTCTGCGATGTCCTGGATGTAGTCGCCGTTGTATGCCGCCTCGGGCCAGCCGGCGTCGCCCGGCTTCAGCCCTTGAGCGCGCAGCTGCGTGCTCTTGGTGAGCGTGTCGATCTGCACGCCCGCGTCGTTGTAATAGAACTCGCGGTGCACCTGCCAGCCCTGGGTGGCGTACAGGTGGCTGATGGCGTCGCCGATCGCCGCCTGGCGGCCGTGGCCCACGTGCAGCGGGCCGGTGGGGTTGGCGGAGACGAACTCGACGATCACCTTCTCGCTGCGCGCCGGCTGCCAGCCGTAGCGCTCGCCCTGCTCGAGCACCTCGCGCACCACCTGCTGCTTGGCTTCGGGCTTCAGGCGGATGTTCAGAAAGCCGGGGCCGGCGATCTCGATGGCATCCGTCCAGCGCGCGAAGGCGGGCGTGGCGGCCAGCGCGTCCTTGAGCTGCTCGCCCAGCTGGCGCGGGTTGGCCTTGAGGGGCTTGGCCAGCTGCATGGCCGCGGTGCAGGCGAAGTCGCCATGGGCCGCGACCTTGGGGTTTTCAAAGGCAGCGCGCGCGCCCGCGCCGGGCTGCAGCCGCTCCAGCTCGCCGGCCAGCGCCGTGAGCAATTCCTGTTTGACACTCAGCATGATGGGGCGGGATTTTACGGGGAGCCCCCGGTGCCGCCGGGGCTATGCTGCCTGGCCGCGGCGCGCCGCCGCGGTCGACTGATCCCAACCTTCGCTGGAGCCCATTCCATCATGCTGAAGAACCTGCTTACCTGCCTGGCCCTTGCCGGCCTCGCCCTGCCCGCGTTGGCAGCCCCTGCCGCGGCCGACGCCGCAAGCGCCCCTGCCGCCAAGAAGGCCCCCACCGCCCAGCAGGCGAAGATGACGGCCTGCAACGCCGACGCCAAGGCCAAGGACCTGAAGGGCGACGAGCGCAAGGCCTTCATGAAGACTTGCCTGAGCGCCAACAAGCAGGAAAAGCAGCAGGACAAGATGACCAGCTGCAACGCCGAAGCCAAGACGAAGGATTTGAAGGGCGACGAGCGCAAGGCCTTCATGAAGGAGTGCCTGTCGAACAAGCCCGCCTGAGGGCGGTCTTCGGCACCACCCACCAGAAGCCCCGCGTCGCGGGGTTTTTCTTTTTGATGGGTGCGCTCAGCGCGTGCCCACACCGCGCGCCAGGAAGACGGCCAGCAGCGGGATCACCGCCACCAGGTGCGCCTCGATCATGACGATGCGGCGCGTGGCGCGCACCTGCTCGGGCGTGGGCAGGCTGCCATCAGCCCGCAGCGCGCGGCGCCAGGCCAGAAAGCGCAGGGTCGGCACGAGGGACATCGCGCCGATCACCACGAACAGCGTGACCTTGGCGTGCAGCAGCGGCTGCGACCAGTACCAACCCGCGCCCTTGATGCCCCACCAGGTGCGCGCCAGGCCCGAGGCCAGCACGCACAGCGCGGAGATGCCGTACAGCAGGTCCACCCGCGCCAGGCGCTCCACCACCTTGGCGTTCATCCATTCGCTGCGGCACAGCGCGGTCTCGCTGGCCAGGAAGGTCGCCATCATCAGGATGGACAGGATGTGGGCATAGGCCAGCAGGGCTTCGGTGGTCATGGCAGGTGCTCGGGGCGAGTGGAGGAAGGAGAAGGGCTCACGGCGCCGGGCCGCGCGCCCAGAAGTCGCTCTGGGCGTAATGTTGCCTCAGGTAGTCGATCCACAGGCGCACGCGCAGCGGCAGGTGCTTGCGTTGCGGAAAGACCATGTAGATGCCGTTGGGCGGCGCGGCGAAGTCTTCCAGCACGGCGCACAGGCGCCCGGCGGCGATCTCCGACTCCACCTCCCAGGTGCTGCGCCAGGCGATGCCCCAGCCGCCCAGGCACCAGTCGTGCAGCACCTGCCCGTCCGAGCAGTCCAGCGGACCGCCCGGCTTGAAGTGCACCACCTCGTCGCCGCCCCCGTCGCCCCGCGGCACGCCCGCGCCCGCAAGGGCGCCTTCCCGTTCTTGCCCGCTGGCGGTTCGCGGAACGCGAAACGCCCAGCCACGCGTTTGCGAGGCGTCGCTGGACAGCGTCAGGCAGTCGTGCTGGGCCAGTTCACCCGGATGCTGCGGCGTGCCGCGACGGCGCAGGTATTCGGGCGTGGCCACGCACAGGCGCCGGTTGTCGGCCATGCGCACGCTGACCAGCGACGAGTCCGGCAGGTCGCCCACGCGCACGGCGCAGTCATAGCCCTCGCCGGCCAGGTCCACCACGCGGTCGGACAGGTTCAGCGAGATGGTCACGTCCGGGTGCAGGTCGCGAAACAGCGGCACCAGCGGCGCCACGTGCCGGCGCCCGAAGCCGGCGGGCGCGGTGATGCGCAGGTGGCCCGTGGCCTTGAGGCCGCCGGCCGAGACGCTGGCCTCGGCATTGGCCACGTCGGCCAGCAGGCGCTGGCAGTCCTCAAGAAAGGCGCTGCCCTCGTGCGTGAGGGTGATGCGCCGCGTGGTGCGCATCAGCAGCTTGACGCCCAAGTGCTCCTCCAACGCGTCCAGGCGCCGGCCCATGATGGCCGGGGCCACGCCCTCGGCACGTGCCGCCGCCGTCAGGCTGCCGCGCGTGGCCACGGAGACGAAGGACTCGAAGGCTTTGAGTTTGTCCATGGTGTGGCGGCAGTGGGCGAAAGAGAAGGGCGGAGGTTTATGTATGAAAACAGGCTCTAGCGCACGTGGAATAAGCGCGGATAGCTATATTTTTTGAATTCTCTGCCCGTCCGCAGGCGGCTGCGGCCAGGCTGTGTTCACAGTGTGGTTGATTTTTGCAAAAAAGTCATTAGTTAAGAGATATTGCGCTTCTTTATGGATAGAAATATTTCCAATAGAGTGTGCAACAAGGCTTTTTTTGCGGGCAGGGCTTGCCTTTTGCAGGCCCTGCCCTTCTCATCGTCCAACTGTTTTGCAAGGGGGTTGATCCACATGACCGCACGTACCCAAGTCCACGGCCTGCAGGTAGCAGGTGAACTGCACGACTTCATCAACCAGGAGGTCCTGCCGGGCACCGGCGTGTCGCCCGAGGCCTTCTGGAAGGGCTTCGACGCCATCGTGGCCGACCTGGCGCCCAAGAACGCTGCCCTGCTCGCCGAGCGCGACCGCCTGCAAAAAGAGCTGGACACCTGGCACAAGGCCAACCCCGGCCCCATCAAGGACATGGCCGCCTACCGCCAGTTCCTGACGCAGATCGGCTATCTGGTCGAGGCCCCGAAGGACGCGCAGGCCACCACCACGAACGTGGACGCCGAGCTGGCGCAACAGGCCGGCCCGCAGCTGGTGGTGCCCATCCTGAACGCCCGCTACGCCCTGAATGCCGCCAACGCGCGCTGGGGTTCGCTGTACGACGCGCTGTACGGCACCGACGTGATCGACGAGGCCGATGGCGCCGAGAAGGGCCGCGGCTACAACCCCCAGCGCGGCGAGAAGGTGATTGCCTTTGCCCGCAACTTCCTGGACCAGGCCGCGCCGCTGGCGCAGGGTTCGCACAAGGATGCGGCCGGCTACCGTATAGAGGGCGGCCGGCTGGTGGTCAGCCTGAAGGACGGCGCCACTACCGGCCTGAAGGACGCGGCGCAGTTCGTCGGCTACCAGGGCGAGGCGGGCGACCCGAAGTCCGTGCTGCTGGTCAACAATGGCCTGCACATCGACATCCGCATCGATCGCGCCACGCCCATTGGCAAGGGCGACGCGGCCGGCGTGTCCGACGTGGTGGTGGAGGCCGCGCTGTCCACCATCCTCGACCTGGAGGACTCGGTGGCCGCCGTGGACGCGGAGGACAAGACCCTGGGCTACCGCAACTGGCTGGGCATCCTGAAGGGTACGCTGACCGAGACGTTCCAGAAGGACGGCAAGGCCCTGACGCGCGGCCTGAACCCGGACCGCGAGTACACCGGTGCCGACGGCCAGCCGGTCAAGCTGCATGGCCGCTCGCTCATGTTCCTGCGCAACGTCGGCCACCTGATGACCAACCCGGCCATCCTCTGGGGCGCCGAGGGCAAGGAAATCCCCGAGGGCATCCTGGACGCCATGGTCACCACGGCGATCGCCATCCACGACCTGAAGGGCCACGGCGCGAACGGCCTGCGCAACTCGCGCACCGGCAGCGTCTACATCGTCAAGCCCAAGATGCACGGCCCGGCCGAGGCGGCCTTCGCCAACGAGCTGTTCGGCCGCGTGGAGCAGGTGCTGGGCCTGCCCGAGAACACCGTCAAGCTGGGCATCATGGACGAGGAGCGCCGCACCTCGGTCAACCTGAAGGCCTGTATCGCCGCCGCACCGGCGCGCGTGGCCTTCATCAACACCGGTTTCCTGGACCGCACCGGCGACGAGATGCACACCGCCATGCAGGCCGGCCCGATGATCCGCAAGGGCGACATGAAGACCAGCGCCTGGATCCAGGCCTACGAGCGCAACAACGTGCTGGTGGGCCTGTCCATGGGCCTGTCCGGCCGTGCGCAGATCGGCAAGGGCATGTGGGCCGCGCCCGACCTCATGAAGGCCATGCTGGAGCAAAAAATCGGCCACCCCAAGGCCGGCGCCAACACCGCCTGGGTGCCCAACCCTACGGGCGCCACGCTGCACGCGCTGCACTACCACCAGGTCAACGTGAAGGACGTGCAGGCCGAACTGCTGAAGGTGGACGCCGAGGCCGAACGCGACAACCTGCTGACCGGCCTGCTCACGGTGCCCGTCAGCGCCAACCCGAACTGGTCCGACGAGGAAAAGCAGCAGGAGCTGGACAACAACATCCAGGGCATCCTGGGCTACGTGGTGCGCTGGATCGACCAGGGCGTGGGCTGCTCCAAGGTGCCCGACATCAACGACATCGGCTTGATGGAAGACCGCGCCACGCTGCGCATCTCCAGCCAGCACGTGGCCAACTGGCTGCTGCACGGCGTGGTGACCGAGGCCCAGGTGCGCGCCACGTTCGAGCGCATGGCCGCCAAGGTGGACGCGCAGAACGCCGGCGACCCGCTGTACCAGAAGATGGCCGGCCGCTTTGCCGTCTCCGCCGCCTACCAGGCCGCCTGCGATCTGGTCTTCAAGGGCGTGGAGCAGCCCAGCGGCTACACCGAGCCGCTGCTGCACGCCTGGCGCCTGAAGGTGAAGGCCGGCACGGCGCAGCGCTGATGCGCTATTGAAAAAGTAGCTGGCGGCGCTTGTCGGACGGGCGCTGCAACCACTTTTCTTCTACAACGGCACCTGCGGGTGCCGTTGTCTTTGGCGCCCTACACTTGTGGCCATGCCTGCCATCGACACCACGCTCTGCCCGCTGTGCGGCCAGGCCAATGCCTGCGCCATGGCCGCCGGCCTGCCCGCGGCAGACTGCTGGTGCATGGCTGCCCCCGTCTCGCGCGCGGCGCTGGCCCGGGTGCCCGAGCCGCAGCGCGGCAAGCGCTGCATCTGCCCGCACTGTGCACGCGAAGTGCCGGCCGCGGCCGCCGATAAGATTCCGCCTTCGTCACCACCCTTTTGAGGAGCCCACCCCATGCCCACCTACCACATCGAAATGATGGAAGGCCGCACCGTCGAGCAAAAGCGCAAGCTGGCCGAGGAGATCACCCGCGTCTCCGTCGAGGTGCTGGGCGGCTCGCCCGAGTCGGTGGACATCTTGATCACCGACGTCAAGCGTGAAAACTGGGCCACGGGCGGCAAGCTCTGGCTGGACCGTCAATAAGCAGCCTTTAGAGCAACGCCCCATGTGCCAGCTCCTGGGCATGAACGCCAACACGCCCACGGACGTGACGTTCAGCTTCACCGGCTTCGCCCAGCGCGCCGGGCGCACGGCCGACCATACAGATGGCTGGGGCATCGCCTTCTTCGAGGGCCAGGGTGTGCGCCATTTCGTGGACCACGCCCGGGCGCTAGATTCGCCCGTGGCCGAGCTGATCCGCCGCTATCCCATCAAGAGCTGCAACGTCATCTCCCACATCCGCAAGGCGACGCAAGGCGCCGTGCAGCTGGCCAACTGCCACCCCTTCGTGCGCGAGCTGTGGGGCCATTACTGGGTGTTCGCGCACAACGGCGATCTGAAGGACTTCCGCCCGCGGCTGCACGGGCACTTCCACCCGGTGGGCACCACCGACAGCGAGCACGCCTTCTGCTGGCTGATGCAGGAGCTGTCCAAGTCGCACGCCGGCATGCCGCCGGTGCAAGAGCTGACGCTGACCCTGCAGGAACTGGCCGCGCACATCGCGCCGCACGGCACCTTCAACTTCCTGCTGTCCAACGGCCAGGCGCTGTGGGCGCACGCCAGCACCCATCTGCATTACATCGAGCGCCACCACCCCTTCGCCGTGGCCCGGCTGGCCGACGAGGATCTGCAGGTGGATTTCGAGCCGCTGACCACGCCCAGCGACCGCGTGGCCGTCATCGCCACCGCGCCGCTGACCAACAACGAGCAGTGGACCGCCTTCGCACCGGGCGAACTGGGCGTGTTCGTGCAGGGCCAGCGGCTGCGCGCCGGCTGACCGCTGCGGCCCTCGGCTTGCTGGCGCCTTACTTCTTCGGCGTGCCGTCCTTGTTGTAGCGCGGCGCGTCGTGCGTGGCGTTCTTCTGGTCCTTGCCGTTCATGCTCTGGTCCAGCTGCTCGGCCAGCGTCAGGTGCTCACGCAGCGTGGGCAGGGTCTTGTCGGCGAAGGCCTTCACATCCGCGTCATGCCCCTTGCTGGCGGCCTTCTCGAACAGCTTGATGGTGTCGCGGTGGGCCTTGGGGCCCAGGCTATCGATGTAGCTCTTGTCGAACTTGGCGCCCTCGTGCGTGGAGAGCAGCTTGAGCTTGCCCTTTTGCACCATCGACGGGCCGTCGGGCAGCTTGTGGTTCTTGGCCGAAGCCAGGGCCTGCAGCTGCTGCGCGGCGGCCGTGTGGTCATCGATCATGCGCTGGGCAAAGCTCTTGACGGCGTCGCTCTGGCCCTTTTGCAGCGCCAGCTTGGCGGCCTCGACTTCGTAGTGGCCGGCGTGGGCCGCGTCATCCATGAAGGACGCATCGGCGTGCGCCGGCTTGGACGCGCTGGCCGCCGGGGCGGCCGGTGCCGCGCCTGTGGCGCCAGAGGGTGCGGGCGCGGTGCGGTTGGTGGCCGGCGTGCCGCCGCTCTGGCTGCCGCTGCTGCCGGTGGCCGGCGGCGTGTTGGGCGAGGTGACGGCCGAGGTGGGCGGCGCCACATCGGGCGGCGAGCCCTGGGCCCAGACGGCCCCGCTCAGGGCCAGACCGGCGGCGGCCAGCGTGGCCGCGGTGCGCTGAAGACGGAAAAAAGCCATGGTGCGGTCCTCCAATGTTCTGTGAAACAACGACCCTCCATGCTCGCAGGACCTATGCGCCTGGCTGTAGGCGCGCCGCGCGTCGCCACTTTGATACCGCTGTCACATCCGGTGGCCGTCCCGGCCGTGTCTCATCTGTCGCCCTCCGCCGACGCGGAGCACGCCTGCGCCCGGTACATACTTTGCCGGGCCCGAGGGGCCCGTCCACAACGAACAACCACCTACACGCCCGCTGCACCATGAAACGACTCATCGCCACCCTTGCCGCCGCTGCTGCCCTCACGGGCTGCGGCTACAACGACTTCCAGCGCCTGGACGAGCAGACCAAGTCCGCTTGGAGCGAGGTGCTCAACCAGTACCAGCGCCGCGCCGACCTGGTGCCCAACATCGTCGCCACCGTCAAGGGCGAGGCGCAGTTCGAGCAGGACACGCTCACCCGCGTGATCGAGGCGCGCGCCAAGGCCACCTCCATCCAGGTCACGCCCGAGACGCTGAACAACCCCGAGGCGTTCAACAAATTCCAGCAGGCGCAGGGCGAGCTGTCCGGCGCCCTGAGCCGCCTGATGGTGGTGGCCGAGCGCTACCCGCAGCTGCAGGCCAACCAGGGCTTTCGCGACCTGCGCGTGACGCTGGAGGGCACGGAAAACCGCATCACCGTGGCGCGCAACCGCTACATCGAGACGGTGCAGCAGTACAACGTGCTGGCGCGCAGCTTCCCCACCAACCTGACGGCCAAGGTCTTCAGCTACGAACCCAAGCCCAACTTCACGGTGCAGAACGAGGCGCAGATCAGCACGCCGCCGCAGGTCGACTTCTCGCGGCCCGCGCCCGCATCCAAGCCCTGAAAATACAAGCAAAATATGCCTCTAGCCCTTGTCCTGCAAGCGCTGGCAGCTCTCGTTTTGATAGTTGCCGGGCTGGGCGGCGCGCAGGCCCAGCAGGCGCCGCGTGCCGTGCCGGCGCTGTCCTCGCGCGTGATCGACGAGACCGCCACCCTGGGCGAGGGCCAGCGCACCAGCCTGCAGGCCCAGCTGGCCGAGATCGAACGCACGCACGGCTCCCAGGTGGTGGTGCTGATGGTGCCCAGCACCGCGCCGGAGGACATCGCTGCGTTTGCCCACCGCGTGGCCGACAATTGGAAGATCGGCCGCAAGGACGTGGGCGACGGCGTGCTGATCGTGGTCGCCAAGGACGACCGGCGCATGCGCATCGAGGTGGCGCGGGCGCTGGAGGGCGCCATCCCCGACATCGCCGCCGCGCGCATCATCGACGGCGCCATGGCCCCGCGCTTTCGCGAGGGCGACTATGCCGGCGGCCTGCAGGCGGCGGTGCAGCAGATCGGCGCGCGCATTGCCGGCGAGGCACTGCCGCTGCCCGATGCCGGCGAGCAGCGGCGCGCCGCGGGCGGCGCAGGCGCGCACGACCTGGCCATCTTTTTGTTCTTCGCCGTGATGGTGGCCGGGCCGGTGCTGCGCGCCCTGGCCGGCCCGCGCCTGGGCGGCCTGGTCATGGGCGCCGGGGCCGGGGCGCTGGCCTTCTGGTTCACGACCAGCGTGCTGCTGGCGCTGGGCGCCGGCGTGGCGGCGCTGCTGTACGTGGCGCTGTTTGCCGGCCGCGGCGTGCCCATCATCTGGAATGGCGGCGGTGGCGGCGGCCGGGGCGGTTTTGGTGGTGGTGGCTTCGGCGGGGGCGGCGGCTTTGGCGGCGGGGGCGGTTTCAGCTCGGGGGGCGGCGGCAGCTTCGGCGGCGGCGGCGCCTCGGGTGGCTGGTAAAGGGGCGGCGATGACAGACAACAGCAACACACCACCCGCGCCACCGGGCCTGTGGCGGCGGCTGGCCCGCCTGCTGCGCCACCGCTGGGCCGACGGCGGCCTGCAGCGCGCCCTGCCGGCCGACATGCTGGAACGCCTGGGCGCGCGCGTGGCCGCCAGCGAGCGGCGCCACACGGGGCAGGTCCGCATCTGCATCGAGGGCGGCCTGCCGCTGTCCTACCTGTGGCGCGCGGCCAGCGTGCGCGAGCGCGCCGTGACCCAGTTCGGCAAGCTGCGCGTGTGGGACACCGAGCACAACAACGGCGTGCTGATCTACCTGCTGCTGGCCGAGCGCGCCATCGAAATCGTGGCCGACCGCGCCCTGGCGCGGGCCGTGCCGCGCGAGGCCTGGCGCGCCATGGCCGAGCACATGGCCGAGGCCTTCCGCGCCGGCCGCTACGAGGACGGGCTGACGCAGGCCCTCGCCGAAGTGTCCGCCCTGCTGGTGGAGCACTTTCCTGCGTCCGCGGATGGCGGCGCCCCGGGCAACGAGCTGCCGGATACGCCCGTGCTGGCACGCGGCTGGCAGCGCTGAAGGCCGCAGCGCCACAGCCGGCGCCTCAGGTGTAGGCCGGCAGCTTCCACACCTTGTCTCCGCCTACGGCATAGAGCTGGCGCGACACGCCGCCGCCCAGCGTGTGCGCGCCCGTGAAATCGCCGAAGGCGGGCAGCAGCACCAGGCCCGGGTCGTGGCAGAAGGCGGGCAGGCGCAGCGCGTCGCGCCCGCGCCCCTGCAGCAGCACGGCCGGGTGCACGTGCCCGGCCAGCACCGTGTGGCCGGCCAGCTGCTGCGGATGGTGGCAGCAGGCCAGCGCGATGCCGGGGTAGGGCACATGGGGCTCGTCGACCACCGCGATGCGCAGGTGCGGCGGCGGCTCGCCGGCGTGCCGGTCGTGGTTGCCGCGCACCAGCGTCATGCCCACGGCGGCATGGTGGCCGCGCCACTGGGCCAGCTGCGCCAGCAGCGCTGGCGTCTGCGCCTCGGCGGCGTGCAGAAAGTCGCCCAGCACGATCAGCCGCTCGGCGCCCAGGCCCGTGAGCAGCGCCGACAGCCGCGCCAGGTTGGCCGCCGTGGTGCCTGCCGGCACCGGCAGGCCGCGCGCGCGGAAGGTGGCCGCCTTGCCCAGGTGCACGTCGGCCACGAACAGCGTGCGCGCCAGCGGCCACCACAGGGCGTGCTCGGGCAGCGGCACGAGGTCTGCGCCGGGGGCAGCCCGGATGTAGAGGCGGGGGTCTTGCACGAAAGAGGGTTCTTCTGCCGGTATTGCTATGGCGTTGATAGCTGTCCGCGCTTGACTGGCAAGCGCTGGAGGGCGATTTGATTGACTTTTTCGGGCGCGGGGAGGCATGGAAACAGGCGCTGCCAACAGCTGCAGATGATGGCGGGCGCCGCTGTTTCCAGAGCGGGCGGGGGCAGCATTCGGCGTGTTTTTCGGGTCAACGCGTTCAAAGCCTTGGCAGGGGCCGCGAGGGGCGCCGGCGGCGCGGGGTGCGCGCGGGCCGGGCGGTGTCGGACTCGCCCGCCGCGGACAGGCTGAAGTCCAGCGCGGCGGCGATCGAGGGCGCGGCCCCGGCCTCGTCAGCCGGCGCAGCGGTGGCAGGGGCTGCGCGCCGGGAGCGGCGCTGGGGCGGGTCGGGCGGCACCACGTCCTGCACGCGCACCGGCGGCGCCGGGCCGCGCGTGTCGGCGGCGGCCTCCAGGTCGCCCAGCATGCGGGCGATGCGGTCGGCCAGGGCCTCGTTGCTGAGCTTTTCGCGAAAGCGTTCGACCATCAGCGGAAAGGCCAGCGGCCCGGGCCGCGCCAGGGCGCAGACGGTGAGCCGCTGCGCCTGCATGCGGCGCAGGGCGGCCAGCAGCTCGGCCACGTCCAGCTCCTGGCTCAGCACCTCGTCACTGGCCTGGCGCAGCAGCAGGTTGCCGCTGTCGTACTTGCGAAAGACCTCGAAGAACAGCTGCGCCGAGGCCTGCAGCTGGCGCGCGCTGCGCTGCTCGCCCGGGTGGCTCTGGAAGATCAGCCCGGCCACGCGGGCGATCTCGCGAAAGCGCCGGCGTGCCATCTCGGTGGCGTTCAGACTGGCCAGCACCTCGTGCAGCAGGGCGCGCCGCGCCGGGTCGGCAGTGCCCTCCTCCGGCGCGTTCTGCGCGTTGGCGGTGTTGCGCACGGCGATCTCGCCCGCGTCCTGCGGTGGCGCGGCAGCCGCTTCGGCGGCCGGGTCGGGTTCGGCGCGCAGCAGGTCGGGCAGCAGCGCCGCCCAGTCGCGCGGCGTGGCGCTGAGCAGCTCCAGGCCGTAGTCGTTCACGGCGATGGAGAACGTGCCCGCCTCGTGCTGCGCCGCGCGCCAGGCCAGCAGGCTGGCCAGGCCCATGTGCGCGTGCCGGCCGGCGAAGGGGTACAAAAACAGGTGCCAGCCCTCGCGCGTGCGCAGCGTCTCGGCCAGCAGCGTGGCGGGCGTGGGCAGCTGCGACCAGCGCTGCTGCAGCTGCAGCAGGCCGCGCACGGCGCGCAGCTCGGGACTGGTGTAGCGGCCATCGGCGGCCTGCGCCAGCTGCTGCACCACGAAGTCCGCCAGCACGGTGGACAGCGGCATGCGCGAGCCGGCCCAGCGCGGCACGGTGGCGCGCGTGCGCGGCGCGCGGCGCACGTAGGCCGTCATCTGCTCGATGCGCACCAGCTCCAGCACCTGGCCGGCGAAGACGAAGCAGTCGCCCGGCGACAGGCGCGACAAGAAACTTTCCTCCATCGAGCCCAGCCGCGCGCCGTGCAGGATTTGCACGGACATGCTGGCGTCGCTGACGATGGTGCCGATGTTGGCGCGGTGGCGCCGCGCCAGGCGCGCCTCGGGCACGCGCCAGATGCCGTCGTCGTCCGGCACCACGCGGCGGTAGTCGGGGTAGGCGGCCAGCGCCCGCCCGCCGCCGCTGGCGAAGGCCAGGCACCAGTCCCACACCGCGCGCGGCAGCTGGCGGTAGGCCCAGGTGCGGCGCACCTCGGCGTACAGCGCCTCGGGCGTGAAGCCGCCGCCCAGGGCCACGGTGACCAGGTGCTGCACCAGCACGTCCACGGGCTGCACGGGCGAGGAGCGCGACTCCACCTGGGCCGCGCGCACGGCGGCGCGGGCGGCGGCGGCTTCGACGATCTCCAGGCTGTGCGTGGGCACCAGCGTGATGCGCGAGGGCCGCCCGGGCGAATGGCCCGAGCGCCCGGCGCGCTGCAGCAGGCGCGCCACGCCCTTGGCCGAGCCGATCTGCAGCACGCGCTCCACGGGCGCGAAGTCCACCCCCAGGTCCAGGCTGGAGGTGGCGACCACGGCGCGCAGGCTGCCGTTCTTGAGGCCCGCCTCGACCCACTCGCGCACGGCGCGGTCCAGCGAGCCGTGGTGGATGGCGATCTGTCCGGCCCAGTCGGGCCGCGCGTCCAGCAGCGCCTGGTACCACTGCTCGGCCTGCGAGCGCACGTTGACGAAGACCAGCGTGGTGCTGCTGGCCGCCAGTTCCGCCACCACGGCCGGCAGCATGCGCAGGCCCAGGTGGCCGGCCCAGGAAAAGCGCTCGGGCGCCTCCGGCAGCAGTGTGTCCACCACCAGCGTCTTGTCCACCCGGCCCTGCACCAGGACGCCGCCCTGCGCGAGGGCCAGCGGCGCGAGCAGCGTGTCCATGGCCTCGGGCAGGTTGCCCAGCGTGGCGGACATGCCCCAGGCCATCAGCGATGGATTCCACGTTGCCAGCCGCGCCAGTGCCAGCTGCAATTGCACGCCGCGCTTGGTGCCCAGCAGCTCGTGCCATTCGTCGGCCACCACCAGGCGCACGCGCGACAGCTGCTCGTGCGCGTCGGCACGCGCCAGCAGCAGCGACAGGCTCTCGGGCGTGGTCACCAGCACCGTGGGCAGGCGGCGTGCCTGGGCGCTGCGCTCCCCGCTGGCGGTGTCGCCGGTGCGGGCGGCCAGCGTCCAGCGCGCCAGCGGCGGGTGCTCGCGCGCCAGCTCGCCCAGCGGCTCGGCCAGGGCCTTCAGCGTGTCGGCGGCCAGGGCCCGCATGGGGGTGATCCACAGCACGGTCAGCGGCTCGGCGGCGGGTTGTTTTGCTTCTTTTTCAATAGCTGCTGGCGCTTGACTGGCGGGCGCTGCGGGCCTTTTTGGCTTGTATTGAGCGGCCAGCGCCCGGAGCGCACCCAGCCAGACGGCATAGGTCTTGCCGGCGCCCGTGGTGGCGTGCAGCAGGCCCGAGCGGCCGTCCGCCATGGCGCGCCACACCTGGCGCTGGAAGGCGAAGGGCCGCCAGCCGTGCGCGGCGAACCAGCCGGCCACGTCCGGGCGCGAGGCCTGGGGGCGGCGGGCTTCAGGCACGGGAGCCTCCCGCTGCCGCTGCCGCTGGCGGGAGAGGAGCCAGGACGCCGGCGCTGCGCGCGGTCATGGCGCTTCCTGGGGCAGCAGTGCCGCCAGCGTCTGCAGCGTGTCGGCCTCTTCGACCGGCTTGTCCTGGCGCCAGCGCAGCATGCGCGGAAAGCGCACGGCGATGCCGCTCTTGTGCCGGCCGCTGCGGGCAATGCCCTCGAAGCCCAGCTCGAACACCAGCACCGGCCGCACGCTGCGCACCGGGCCGAAGCTCTCCACCGTGTTCCTGCGGATCAGCGCGTCCACCTGGGCGATCTCGGCGTCCGTCAGGCCGGAGTAGGCCTTGGCGAAGGGCACCAGGGCGCGGCCTTCCTCGCCCTCGGGGCGGTCCCAGACGGCGAAGGTGTAGTCGGTGTAGAGGCTGGCGCGCCGGCCGTGGCCGCGCTGGGCGTAGATCAGCACGGCGTCCACGCTCAAGGGGTCGATCTTCCACTTCCACCACACGCCCACGTCCTTGGTACGGCCCACGCCGTAGTGCGCGTGGCGGCCCTTGAGCATCATGCCCTCCACCCCCAGGGCGCGGGCCTGCTCGCGCCGCTCGGCCAGGTCCTGCCAGCCGGCGCCCTGCAGCAGCGGGCTGGCCAGCAGGGCGGGGTGGGCCGCAGCGTCCACCAGCGCCTGCAGCCGAGCGCGGCGCTCGTGCTGGGGCAGGGCGCGCAGGTCCTGGCCGGCCTCTTCCAGCAGGTCGTAGGCGATCAGCACCACGGGCAGCTCGCGCAGCAGTTTGGCGCCCAGGGTGCGGCGGCCGATGCGCTTTTGCAGCTCGGCAAACGGGCGTACCCGGCCAGCGCCGGGGATGGCGCCGCCGTGGCTGTCGCTGCCCTGCGCCGTCTGCGGGTGCTGCCAGGCGACGATCTCGCCGTCGATCACCGTGCCGTCGGGCAAGGCGTCGCCCAGCTGCTGCAGCTCGGGGAAGCGCTCACTCACCAGCTCCTCGCCGCGCGACCACAGCCAGGTGGCGCCGGCGCGGCGCACCAGCTGGGCGCGGATGCCGTCCCACTTCCACTCCACCAGCCAGTCATCCGGGCTGCCCAGCACCTCGTGCATCTGCGCCGGCGGCAGCTGCAGCGGGTGCGCCAGGAAGAAGGGGTAGGGGTGGCCGCTGGCCTCCTGCAGCGCGGCGCTGCTCGGCTGCCCGGCCTCGTCGTCCGGCCGCACCAAGCGCTGGTAGTCCTGCGCCGCGGGCCGGGCGCCGATGTGGGTGTAGCCCATCAGCCGCTGGGCGATGCGCTTGGCGTCCACGCCGCTGACGGCGGCCAGCGCCTGCGTGATCTGCAGCTTGGACACGCCCACGCGGAAGGCGCCGGTGATGAGCTTGAAGTACACCAGCCGCTCCTCGGGCGCCAGCAGCGCCCACTGGGCGCGCAGGCGCTGCGCCGCCTCGTGCGGCGGCAGACCGCGCAGGGGCAGCAGCTGCGTGTCCATCCACTCGGCCAGCGTCAGCGCGTGGGCCTGGGTGGGGGCGGGCAGCAGCAGGGCGATGGTCTCGGCCAGGTCGCCCACGGCCTGGTGGCATTCGTCGAACAGCCACTCGGGCAGACCGGCGGCCTCGCGCGCCAGCTCGCGCAGCAGGCGCACGGGCACCAGCTGGCGCGGCTTGCCGCCGGCCAGGAAGTACACGGCCCAGGCGGCGTCCGGCGGCGGCGCGCTTTGCAGGTACTCGCGCAGCGCGGCCTGCTTGGCCAGCGTCGAGGTGCTGGCGTCGAGCTGCTGGTACAGGGCGGCGAAGCGCTTCATGGCGTCTCCGGGGCCGCATCTGCGGCGGCGGGCGCTGGGCCGGGCGCCTCGTCATCGTCGTCGTGGCCGTACTCGGTCTGGAAGGCCTGGGCGTCCAGACCGCGCTCCTCGCGCAGCCAGCGCACCAGCGTGGCCACGCTGCCGTGGGTGACGAAGACGCGGTCGGCGCCGGTGCCGGCGATGGCCTGCTGCAGCCCGGGCCAGTCGGCGTGGTCGGACATGACGAAGCCCCGGTCCACCCCGCGGCGCCGGCGCGCGCCGCGCAGCTGCATCCAGCCGCTGGCAAAGGCGTCGGAGGGGCGGGGGAAGCGGCGCATCCATGCCGTGCCCTGGGCCGAGGGCGGCGCCAGCACCAGCGCGCCGCGCAGCAGCTGCGCGTCCACGCCGGGGTCGGTCACGCGCAGGGTGGGTGCGAGGGACACGCCGGCCGCACGGTATACGGCGTTGAGCGGCTCCACCGCGCCGTGCACGATGATGGGGCCGATGCTGGCGTCCACCCCGTGCAGGATGCGCTGGGCCTTGCCGAAGGCATAGCACAGCAGCACCGAGGGCCGGCCCTGCGCGGCGTTGGCGCGCCACCAGGCGTTGATGTCGGCCAGCAGCTGGGCCTGCGCCGGCCAGCGGTAGATGGGCAGGCCGAAGGTGGATTCGGTGATGAAGGTGTCGCAGCGCACCGGCTCGAAGGGCGCGCAGGTGCCGTCCGGTTCGGTCTTGTAGTCGCCCGAGGCCACCCAGACCCGCCCGCCATGCTCGATGCGCACCTGGGCCGAGCCCAGCACGTGCCCGGCCGGGTGCAGCGACAGGCGCACGCCGCGGTGCTCGATGGCCTGGCCGTAAGCCAGCGTCTGCAGGGCGATGTCGGCGCCCAGACGTACGCGCAGGGCCCCGGCGCTGTCGGTGTGGGCCAGGTAGTGGCCGTGGCCGATGCGCGCGTGGTCGGAATGGGCGTGGGTGATGATGGCGCGTTCCACCGGCCGCCAGGGGTCGATGAAGAAGTCGCCCGGCGGGCAGTACAGGCCCTCAGGCCGGGCAACGATGAGATCGGAAGAGGCGGCCATGGCCGGGCCCATGCTAGACCGGGGCCCGTGCCACGCCGGGCCGGCGAGGGCGCGTCGGGCTGTCGGTTTTCAGCCTACGCGGTGGGGTGCCGCCTGCCGCGCGGGCATGAAAAAACCGCCCGAAGGCGGTTGTTTTCTTGGTGCGGGCGCCTGGGCGCTGTTCAGCGCCCTGGCTGAAAGCGGGCTCAGCGCTTCTCGCGGAACTTGCGCAGTGCGGCCAGCTGGGCGGCCATGATGGCCAGCTCGGATTGGGCGCGGGCCAGGTCCAGCTCGCTCTTGGCGTTCTGCAGGGCGTGCTCGGCGGCGCGCTTGGCTTCCTCGGCCTTCTGGTCGTCCAGGTCCTTGCCGCGGATGGCGGTGTCGGACAGCACCGTGACGCAGTCGGGCTGCACTTCCAGGATGCCGCCGGCCACGAAGACGAACTCTTCGTTGCCGTCCGGCAGCTCGATGCGCACCGAGCCCGGCTTGATGCGGGTGATCAGCGGCGTGTGGCGCGGATAGATGCCGAGCTCGCCCGCCTCGCCCGGCAGGGCGACGAAGCGCGCCTCGCCGGAGAAGATGGACTCCTCGGCACTGACCACGTCAACGTGGATGGTGTTCATCTTGGCTTATCCTCAAAAAGGGTTGAAAGCTGGGCGGAGAAAACGGGCGCCGGGCGGGGAGGCCGTCCGGCGCGGCTTTCATCAGGACGCCAGCTTCTTGGCCTTCTCGAAGGCTTCGTCGATGGTGCCGACCATGTAGAAGGCCTGCTCGGGCAGGTGGTCGCACTCGCCAGCCACGATCATCTTGAAGCCGCGAATGGTCTCGGCCAGGGTGACGTACTTGCCGGGCGAGCCGGTGAACACCTCGGCCACGTGGAAGGGCTGCGACAGGAAACGCTGGATCTTGCGGGCGCGGGCCACGGTCAGCTTGTCCTCGGGGGCCAGCTCGTCCATGCCCAGGATGGCGATGATGTCGCGCAGTTCCTTGTAGCGCTGCAGCGTGCCCTGCACGTCACGGGCCACCTTGTAGTGCTCCTCGCCCACGACCTGCGGGTCGAGCTGGCGGCTGGTGGAGTCCAGCGGGTCCACGGCGGGGTAGATGCCCAGGGCGGCGATGTCACGCGACAGCACCACGGTGGAGTCCAAGTGGGCGAAGGTCGTGGCGGGCGAGGGGTCGGTCAAGTCGTCGGCAGGCACGTACACGGCCTGGATCGAGGTGATCGAGCCGACCTTGGTCGACGTGATGCGCTCCTGCAGGCGGCCCATTTCCTCGGCCAGCGTCGGCTGGTAGCCCACGGCGGAGGGCATGCGGCCCAGCAGCGCGGACACTTCGGTACCGGCCAGGGTGTAGCGGTAGATGTTGTCCACGAAGAACAGCACGTCGCGGCCTTCGTCGCGGAACGACTCGGCAATCGTCAGGCCCGTCAGGGCCACGCGCAGACGGTTGCCCGGGGGCTCGTTCATCTGGCCGTAAACCATGGACACCTTGGACTCGCCCAGGTTCTCCAGGTTCACGACGCCGGAGTCGGCCATCTCGTGATAGAAGTCGTTGCCCTCACGGGTACGCTCACCCACACCGGCGAACACGGACAGACCGCTGTGCGCCTTGGCGATGTTGTTGATGAGCTCCATCATGTTCACGGTCTTGCCCACGCCGGCGCCGCCGAACAGACCCACCTTGCCGCCCTTGGCGAACGGGCAGACCAGGTCGATCACCTTGATGCCGGTTTCCAGCAGCTCCTGCGAGGGAGACAGCTCGTCGTAGGCGGGAGCCTTGCGGTGGATGGAGGCCGTGAGGGCCTGGTCCACGGGGCCGCGCTCGTCGATGGGGTTGCCCAGCACGTCCATGATGCGGCCCAGCGTCGCCTTGCCCACGGGCACGGTGATGGGGTTGCCGGTGTTGGTCACCATGATGCCGCGCTTGAGGCCGTCGGACGACCCCAGGGCGATGGTACGCACCACGCCATCACCCAGCTGCTGCTGCACTTCCAGCGTCAGGGCCGAGCCTTCCAGCTTGAGGGCGTCGTACACCTTGGGCATCTGGTCGCGGGGGAACTCCACGTCCACCACGGCGCCGATACATTGAACAATCTTGCCCTGGGCGCCTGCAGCGCTCATCTGGGTGTTCTCTTGAGCCATTTTTTGCTCCAAAAATTGTGTGAAACCGGAATCAGACGGCCGCCGCACCGGCGACGATCTCGGAGAGTTCCTTCGTGATCGCTGCCTGGCGAGTCTTGTTGTAGACCAGCTTGAGTTCGTTGATCACGTTGCCGGCGTTGTCGGTGGCAGCCTTCATGGCCACCATGCGCGCGGACTGCTCGCTGGCCATGTTCTCGGCAACGGCCTGGTAGATCAGCGACTCGACGTAACGCACCAGCAACTCGTCGATCACGCTCTGGGCATCAGGCTCGTAGATGTAATCCCAGCTCGCCTGGTGGTTGCCCTTGCCGGCCTGGATGTCCTCGGAGGACAGCGGCAGCAGCCGCTCGACCACCGATTCCTGCTTCATCGTGTTGATGAACTTGGTATAGGACAGGTACACCGCGTTGATCTTGCCCTCGGCATAGGCGTCCAGCAGCACCTTGACCGGCCCGATGAGCTTGTCCAGGTGCGGCGTGTCGCCCAGGCCCGTGGCGTGTGCCACGACCTGTGCGCCGATGCGGTTGAGAAAGCCCAAGCCCTTGTTGCCGATGGCCACCGCCTGCGTCTGCACGCCGGCGGCCTGCAGTTCGCGCAGGCGGGTGGTCACGGCACGCAGCACGTTGGTGTTCATGCCGCCGCACAGGCCCTTGTCGGTCGTCACCACGATGACGCCGGCCACCTTGGCGTCGTTCACCCGCATGAACGGGTGCACGTACTCCGGGTTGGCCTGGCCGAGGTGGGCGGCAATCTGACGCACCTTCTCGGCATAGGGTCGGGCGGCGCGCATGCGGTCCTGCGCCTTGCGCATCTTGGACGCGGCCACCATTTCCATGGCCTTGGTGATCTTCTTGGTGTTCTCCACCGATTTGATCTTGCCGCGTATTTCCTTGCCTGCTGCCATTGGAACTCCTCGTCCGGGTTAGACGAACGACTTCTTGAAGGCCGTGATGGCTTGCGTCAGTTCGGCCTCATCCTTGCCTTCCTTGTCGAAGGCGCGGTTTTGTTCCAGGCGCTCCAGCAGAGCGGCATGGCTGGTCTTGAGGAACTGGTGCAGGCCGGATTCGAAGGCCAGCACACGCTTCACGTCGATGTCGTCCAGGAAGCCCTTGTTCACTGCGAACAGCGTCGCACCCATCAGGCTGATGGGCAGGGGGCTGTATTGGGGCTGCTTGAGCAGCTCGGTCACGCGGGCGCCGCGGTCCAGCTGCTTGCGGGTGGCTTCGTCCAGGTCGGAGGCGAACTGCGCGAAGGCGGCCAGCTCACGGTACTGCGCCAAGTCGGTACGGATACCGCCGGACAGGCCCTTGATCAGCTTGGTCTGGGCGGCACCACCCACGCGCGACACCGAGATACCGGCGTTGATGGCGGGGCGGATGCCGGCGTTGAACAGCGCGGTTTCCAGGAAGATCTGGCCGTCGGTGATCGAGATCACGTTGGTCGGAACGAAGGCGGACACGTCGCCGGCCTGGGTTTCGATCACGGGCAAGGCCGTCAGCGAACCCGTCTTGCCCTTGACCTCACCCTTGGTGAAGGCTTCGACGTAGTCGGCGTTCACGCGGGCGGCGCGCTCCAGCAGGCGGCTGTGGAGATAGAACACGTCGCCGGGGAAGGCTTCGCGGCCCGGCGGGCGACGCAGCAGCAGCGACACCTGGCGGTAGGCCACGGCCTGCTTGGACAGATCGTCATAGACGATCAGCGCGTCCTGGCCGCGGTCACGGAAGTACTCGCCCATGGTGCAGCCGGAGTAGGCCGACACGTATTGCATGGCTGCGGACTCGGAAGCCGAGGCAGCCACGACGATGGTGTACTCCATGGCGCCGGCAGCTTCGAGGGCGCGCACCACGTTCTTGATCGACGACGCCTTCTGGCCGATGGCGACGTAGATGCAGGTCACGCCCTGGCCCTTCTGGGCGATGATGGTGTCGACGGCCACGGCGGACTTGCCGGTCTGGCGGTCGCCGATGATCAGCTCGCGCTGGCCACGGCCGATCGGCACCATCGAGTCGATGGACTTGATGCCGGTCTGCAGCGGCTGGTCCACGGACTGGCGCGCGATCACGCCGGGGGCGACCTTCTCGATCACGTCCGTCATCTTGGCGTTGACCGGGCCCTTGCCGTCGATGGGCTGGCCCAGGGCGTTGACCACGCGGCCGATCAGCTCGGGGCCGACGGGCACTTCCAGAATGCGGCCCGTGCACTTGACGGTGTCGCCCTCGGAGATGTGCTCGTACTCGCCCAGAATCACGGCGCCGACGGAGTCGCGCTCCAGGTTCAGCGCCAGGCCGAACGAGGGCTGGCCGTCGCTGCCGGCGGGGAACTCGAGCATTTCGCCCTGCATCACGTCCGACAGGCCATGCACGCGCACGATACCGTCCGTCACCGACACCACGGTGCCCTGGTTGCGGATGTCGCTGCTGGCTGCCAGCCCTTCGATGCGGCTCTTGATCAGTTCAGAAATTTCTGCGGGATTGAGTTGCATGACTCTTTCCTTCTCTTTCTTAAATAGCCGAAACCTCCGGCCGTTCAGGCCGTGAGGGCCGCTTTCATTTGTTCCAGGCGCGCACGCACGGAGGTGTCCAGCACCTCGTCGCCCACCACCACTCGCACGCCGCCGATCAGCGATTCGTCCTGCTGCACCGACAGGTTGAGCTTGCGGCCGAAGCGCTGCTCCAGCGTCGTGCCCAGCTGCGCCAGGGCAGCGGAGTCGAGCGGGAAAGCGCTGTGGACCACGGCATCCGAGGAGCCGTTTTGCTGGTTGACCAAGGCGCGAAACTGCGTTGCGATCTCGGGCAGCGCCTGCACGCGGCCGTTGTCGATGACGGTATGCAGGAAGTTCTTCGCCTGCTCGGACAGAGGCGAACGCGCCACGCCGGCAATGACATCGAAGACCTGCGCAGCCGTCACCTTGGGGTTGTCGGCCAGCTGGCGCAGGTCGGGGTTGGCGGCAATCGCCGCCAGCTCGTCCACCCATGCGGCAGCGCCGTGCAGATCCGCACCGCTCTGGGCGGTGCAGGCCTGGTACAGCGCCTCGGCGTAAGGGCGGGCAATGGTGGCGAGTTCAGCCATTGATTTGCTCCTACCTTACAGCTCGGTCTTGAGGCGGTTCAAGAGATCGGCATGCACGCTGGCGTTGACTTCCTTGCGCAGGATCTGCTCGGCACCCTTGACGGCCAGGGCCGCCACCTGCTCGCGCAGGGCCTCGCGGGCCTGAATGGCCTGCTGCTCGGCCTCGGCGCGGGCGGCGGCGACAATCTTGTTGCCTTCGTCGGTGGCGCGCGCCTTGGCCTCTTCGATGATGGCCTGGGCGCGCCGCTCGGCGTCGGCCAGGCGGGTCGCGGTTTCGTTGCTGGCGGCGGCCAATTCCTGCTTGACGCGCTGGTCGGCGGCGGCAAGCTCGGTCTTGGCACGGTCGGCAGCAGCGAGACCATCGGCGATTTTCATGGCTCGGTCATCCAGCGCCTTGGCGATCGGGGGCCACACGAACTTCATCGTGAACCACACCAGGATCAAAAAGACGATGGCCTGAACGAACAGGGTCGCGTTGATACTCACGGCAACACCTTTCTATTCTTCGGCGTTGATTGGAGTGATCAGGCCAGGACGAAGGGGTTGGCGAAGGCGAACAGCAGGGCGATGGCCACGCCGATCAGGAAGGCCGCGTCGATCAGACCGGCCAGAATGAACATCTTGGTTTGCAGCTCGTTGATCAGCTCGGGCTGACGGGCAGACGATTCCAGGAACTTGCCACCCATCAGGGCGATACCGATCGAAGCGCCGATAGCGCCCAGACCAACGATCAGACCGCAAGCCAGAGCGACGAGGCCGAGAATGTTTTCCATGATGACTCCTAGGATGAAAAGAAAGAAAGGTTGAAGGGAGAAGGGAAACGAAAAAGCTCAGTGAGCGTCATGCGCCTGGCCGAGGTAGATCAGCGCCAGCATCATGAAAATGAAGGCCTGCAGGGTGATGATCAGAATGTGAAAGATCGCCCAGATAGAGCCCGCGATGATGTGCCCCACGGGGAGCAACACACCAGAGAGCGACATGGCCGCCGCACCGCCCATCAGGGCGATCAGGCAGAACACCAACTCACCAGCGTACATGTTGCCGAACAGTCGCATGCCATGCGACACCGTCTTGGCAACGTATTCAATGATCTGCATGGCGAAGTTCACCACGCCCAGGATGGCGGCGAACAGCGGATTCTTGCTGGTGCCGAAGGGGGCCGTGAACAGCTCATGGATCCAGCCGCCCAGGCCCTTGACCTTGATGCTGTAGTAGAAGCACAGCAGCAGCACGGCGGACGACAGGCCCAGCGTGGTGGACAGGTCGGCCGTGGGCACGACGCGCAGGTAGGCGTGGGGGTCGTTGGTGGCGCCCTGCCACAGCACGGGCAGCAGGTCCACGGGCAGCAGGTCCATGGCGTTCATCAGGAAGATCCAGACGAACACGGTGAGCGCCAGCGGAGCGATGAACTTGCGGCTTTCGGCGTTGTGGATGTTGGCCTTGGCCTGGTTGTCCACCATCTCCACCATGATCTCCACGGCGGCCTGGAAGCGTCCGGGCACGCCCGAGGTCGCCTTGCGCGCGGCCGACCAGAAGACCAGCAGCATCAGCGCACCCAGCAGGATGCCGACCACGATGGAGTCGATGTTGATCACCGAAAAATCGACGATGAAACCCTGCTTGACGTTTTGCAGGTGCTGCAGGTGGTGAACGATGTATTCACTTGCAGTAGGGGCGTGCGCGTCTGCGGCCATCGGGCAACTCTTCTCTCAAAGTCAATCGGTTCGTCGGACACCGGAGCGCGCTAGCAGCGCGATCCAGTACGCTTTCATCGTCATCACCATGCCGGCCAGCAGGGCCAGCCAACTCAGGCCCGGCACCAGCCGGGGCGCCGCCGCCAGCATGGCGACGGTCAAAGCAATCTTTACCAGCTCCCACCCCATGAGCGCTGCCATCGCAGCACCCGCCGATGAACGCCGCCGCTGCATGCCTCGAGCAAACAGCGCGGCGGGCAGCACCACAGCCAGCCCGCCGTAGCCGGCGGACCAGCCTGCAGCGCTGCCGGCCCACCAGCGGGCCGCCAGGGCCACCAGCGCCGCCACCAGCACCTGCACCGCGACGATGCGCCAAGGCGAAAGGGTCGGGTGGCGCTGGCGCCATTCCGCGGCCTGCTGCGCGCTCAAAGGCTTGAAGTCGGAATCTTCGTCCTCAGTTTCGGCCTGAGAGGCTGCTGTCTTCATCATGGGCCTACCTGCAAGCCGACACAAAACTTTCGCAAAGCCTCCCATTATAAGTACAAACCCCCTGCGGTCCACAATGACCGCTCAGGGCATCGGCACGCGCCCGTGGCACGGGTGGCAAGCCCTGCAGTTTTCCTTCCTTTCCTCAGGCACGCTTCCAATGAACAACTCCACTCCCGCCTCCGGTGGCGCAACAACCCCCGACCCGCGCAAGGACTCTCTCATCGAGTACCCCTCGCGCTTTCCCATCAAGGTCATGGGCGCCAAGGAGCCAGGATTCGTGGAGGCCGTCATTGCCCTGGCGTACCGCCATGACCCGCAGTTCGACGAGGCAACGGTGGAGCTGCGCGACAGCCGCGCCGGCAACTACCAGGGCGTAACCATCACCATCACGGCCACCAGCCGCGAGCAGCTCGACGATCTGTACCGCGCGCTCACCGGCCACCCCATGGTCAAGGTCGTGCTGTAGGCCGGTCGCCATGCAGCTGCGCCACCTGGGCCAGGTGCCCTACGCGCCCACGTACGAGGCCATGCAGCGCTTCACGGCCGAGCGCTCGGGCGATACGCCCGACGAGCTGTGGATCTGCGAGCACCCGGCGGTGTTCACCCAGGGCCTGGCGGGCCGCAGCGACCACCTGCTGGCGCCGGGCGACATCCCCGTCGTCGCCACCAACCGGGGCGGGCAGGTCACGCACCACGGGCCGGGGCAGGTGGTGGCCTATCCGCTCATCGATCTGCAGCGTACGGGCTACTACGTCAAGGAATACGTCTTTCGCATCGAGGAGGCGGTGATCCGCACGCTGGCCCATTTCGGCGTGACGGGGCACCGCGTGGCCGGCGCGCCGGGCATCTACGTGCGGCTGGACGACCCTTTCAGCCACGCCATGCTGGCGCAGCGCCCACAGCGGCGCGGACCGGGCGATGGCCCGCCGCAGCCCGATTTCGCCGGCCTGGGCAAGATCGCAGCCTTGGGCATCAAGGTCTCGCGCCACTGCACCTACCACGGCGTGGCGCTGAACGTGGATATGGACCTGGAGCCCTTTGCACGCATCAACCCTTGTGGTTATGCAGGGCTGCGCACCATCGACCTTTCTACAATCGGCATCCACGCCCCCTGGGACGAGGCCGCCGCGGTGCTGGGACAGCAGCTGGCGATGCGACTGACGCCCTGACCCTTCTTCCTGCGTCCCCGCCAGATCGCCATGAGCACCACCAGCACCTTGAGCATCACCCGCACCGCCAGCACCTCCGAGGTCGTGCGCGAAGCGCAACCCCACGATGCCTACAACCCTTCGGCCAAGCAAAAGGCCGGCGCCAAGCTGGCGCGCATTCCCGTCAAGGTCGAGCCCGGCGAGGTGCTGAAAAAACCTGAATGGATCCGCGTCCGGGCCGGCAGCCCGACCACGCGCTTCTACGAGATCAAGAGCATCCTGCGCGAGCACAAGCTGCACACCGTCTGCGAAGAAGCCTCCTGCCCCAACATCGGCGAATGCTTCGGCCGCGGCACGGCCACCTTCATGATCATGGGCGACAAGTGCACGCGCCGTTGCCCGTTCTGCGACGTGGGCCACGGCCGCCCGGACCCGCTGGACCAGGACGAGCCGCTGAACCTGGCGCGCACCATCGCCGCGCTCAAGCTCAACTACGTGGTCATCACCAGCGTGGACCGCGACGACCTGCGCGACGGCGGCGCCGGCCACTTCGTGGAATGCATCCGCCAGGTGCGCGCGCTCTCGCCGGCCACCCGCATCGAGATCCTGACGCCGGACTTCCGCGGCCGCGACGACCGCGCGCTGGAGATCCTCAAGGCCGCGCCGCCGGACGTGATGAACCACAACCTGGAGACCGCGCCGCGCCTGTACAAGCAGGCCCGCCCCGGCTCGGACTACCAGTTCAGCCTGAACCTGCTGAAAAAATTCAAGGAGCTGCACCCCGGCGTGCCGACCAAGAGCGGCCTGATGGTCGGCCTGGGCGAGACGGACGAGGAGATCCTGGAAGTGATGCGCGATATGCGCGCGCACGGCATCGACATGCTGACCATCGGCCAGTACCTGGCGCCCAGCAACAGCCACCTGCCGGTGCGCCGCTACGTGCACCCGGACACCTTCAAGATGTTCGAGCGCGAGGCCTACGCCATGGGCTTCTCGCACGCCGCCGTGGGGGCCATGGTGCGCTCCAGCTACCACGCCGACCAGCAGGCCCACGCGGCCGGGCTGTAAGGCACCGGCGGCGCTTTTACTCCCAGCCGCCGGCTTCCATCCCCTCGTCATCCTCTCCGGCGCCGCGCACCACGCGGCGCACCACGTCGGCGGCGAAGCCGCGCGCGGCCAGAAAGCGCATCTGCCGCGCCCGCTCGGCCGGCGTTTCGGCCGCGGCGCCGAACCGCTGGCGCCACACGGCGCTCGCGCGTTCCAGCTCGCTGCCGGCCAGCTGCCGGCCGGCGGCGCGTACCAGTTCCTCGTCCAGCCCCTTGCGGCGCAGTTCCTGCAGCACGCGCTGCGTGCCCAGGCGGGCAGCGCGGCGGTTCATCACCGACTCGGCCACACGGCCCTCGTTGATGAAGTCCTTGGCCTGGAGCTCGTCCAGGATGGCGGCCAGATCCTCGCCCTCCTGCACGTAGCGCGCCAGCTTGGCCTGCAGTTCGCTGCGCGAGTGCTCGCGCTGGGCCAGCAGGCGCAGCGCCCGGCCCTTGAGCGACGGCTTCTGAAATCCCATGGAACTATCAAAAAAAGAGCTGCCAGCACTTGACTGGCAAGGGCTGACAGCAGTTTTGGCTATGAATGCCGATTACAGCGGAAGCTCTTCGGTCTTGTCGGCCTTGTCGATCTTCCGGCCGCGCGGCGCGGGCTTGTCCTCTTCGACGCCGGGCACCGGCTCGTCCGCGACCGGGTCCTGGCCGGCCACTGCCGCCGGCAGCAGGGCGATGCCCAGGCTGTCGCGCACCTTGTTCTCGATCTCGCGCGCCAGCTCGGGGTTCTCGCGCAGGAACTCGCGGGCGTTGTCGCGGCCCTGGCCGATCTTCTCGCCGTTGTAGGCATACCAGGCGCCGCTCTTGTCCAGGATGCGCGCGTTCACGCCCATGTCGATGATCTCGCCCTCGCGCGAGATGCCCTCGCCGAACAGGATGTCGAACTCGGCCGTCTTGAAGGGCGGGCTGACCTTGTTCTTCACCACCTTGACGCGGGTTTCATTGCCGATCGGCGTGTCGCCCTTCTTGATGGTGCCGATGCGGCGGATGTCCAGGCGTACCGAGGCGTAGAACTTCAGCGCGTTGCCGCCGGTGGTGGTCTCCGGGCTGCCGAACATCACGCCGATCTTCATGCGGATCTGGTTGATGAAGATGACGGTGCAGTTGGTCTTCTTGATGGTGGCCGTCAGCTTGCGCAGGGCCTGGCTCATCAGGCGCGCCTGCAGGCCGGGCAGCTGGTCGCCCATGTCGCCCTCGATTTCGGCCTTCGGCGTCAGCGCCGCCACCGAGTCAACGACGATCAGGTCCACCGCGCCCGAGCGCACCAGGCTGTCCACGATCTCCAGCGCCTGCTCCCCGGTGTCAGGCTGGCTGATGAGCAGGTCCTGCAGGTTCACGCCGAGCTTTTGCGCGTACTGCACGTCCAGCGCGTGCTCGGCGTCAACGAAGGCGCACTGGCCGGCCAGCTTTTGCATCTGGGCAATGACTTGCAGGGTCAGCGTGGTCTTGCCCGAGGACTCGGGGCCGTAGATCTCGATCACCCGGCCGCGCGGCAGGCCGCCCACGCCCAGGGCGATGTCCAGGCCCAGAGAGCCGGTGGAGACGACCTGGATGTCCTCGATGGCCTCGCCTTCGCCCAGGCGCATGATGGTGCCCTTGCCGAACTGCTTTTCGATCTGCGCGAGCGCGGCCTGCAGGGCCTTGGCCTTTTCGCTGGCGGCGGCGGTGTTGACGGTTGCGTTCATGGAAACGGCTCCTTGAGAGAAAAGGGGGCGATGGATGCCAGTCACTGGTTGGAATGCCAAGCTGGATACTTGAACAGTAGTGTAGGGAGCGACTGCGGTCGTTTCAATGTTTTTATGGTCAGTTTGCCTGACAATGTGCGCATGTCCGAAAGCGCCCTTGATCCAGCCGGCGACGACTGGCGCCAGACCCACCTGGGCCGCCTGCTGGGCCACGCCCTGCGACGCTTTGATGCACGCGTGCTGCAGCTGATGGCGCGCAGCGTGGAAGCACCTCTGGCCCTGTCCAACTTGGCGGCGCGCGAGCAGGTCAGTGCCGCCCACGTGCACCTGACGCGCCATCTGTCGCCCGCGGGCGACCGCATCACCGACCTGGCGGCGCGCGCCGGCATGGCCAAGCAGTCCATGGCGGCGCTGATCGACCAGTGCGAGGCCTGGGGCCTGGTCACCCGCGAGGCGGACCCGCACGACGCGCGCGCGCGCCGCGTGTGCTACACGCCGCTGGGCCTGGCCTGGCGCGAGGCCTTCCGCCAGGCCGTGGCGCAGGCGCAGGCGGAGTTTCGCGCCGAGGTGGGCGAGGAGGTGGCCACCGTCGTTGCCCTGGGCCTGGAGGCCTATGCCGGCGGTGACGGGGCCCCGGCCTAGAATTTGTCCGCGCGGCGCGCGCCGCCCACGCAGCAACAGCACCAGGAGACTCCACCCATGCGCATCCTCATTGCCGAAGACGACCAGGTGCTGGCCGATGGCCTGCTGCGCAGCCTGCGCGGCTCGGGCGCGGTGGTGGACCACGTGGCCAGCGGCACCGAGGTCGATGCCGCCTTGATGACCAACAACGAGTTCGACCTGCTGATCCTGGACTTAGGGTTGCCCAAGATGCACGGGCTGGAGGTATTGAAGCGCCTGCGCGGGCGCGGCTCGGCGCTGCCGGTGCTGATCCTCACGGCCGCCGACGGCATCGACGAGCGCGTCAAGGGCCTGGACCTGGGCGCCGACGACTACATGGCCAAGCCCTTCTCGCTGCAGGAGCTGGAGGCGCGCGTGCGTGCCCTCACGCGCCGCGGCATGGGCGCCACCAGCAGCGCCATCCGCCACGGCCCGCTGGTGTACGACCAGGCCGGGCGCGTGGCCACCATCGATGGCAAGCTGGTGGAGCTGTCGGCGCGCGAACTCGGCCTGCTGGAGGTGCTGCTGCAGCGCGCCGGCCGGCTGGTGTCCAAGGAGCAGCTGGTCGAGCGCCTGTGCGAGTGGGGCGAGGAGGTGAGCAACAACGCCATCGAGGTCTACATCCACCGCCTGCGCAAGAAGATCGAGCGCGGCCCGATCCGCATCGCCACGGTGCGCGGGCTGGGCTACTGCCTGGAAAAGATCGCCGGCTGATGCTCACGCTTTGATAGCTGCTGGCGCTTGATGGACGGGCGCTGGAGGCGGAAAAGACCTAAAACCCGCAGGGCCTGCCTTGAACATCTTCCAACGCGAGCAGCGCTCCCTGTTCGGCGAGATCCTGGACTGGATGCTCACGCCGCTGCTGCTGCTGTGGCCCGTCAGCCTGGCGTTGACCTGGCTGGTGGCCCAGGGCCTGGCCAACAAGCCGTTCGACCGCGCGCTGGAATACAACGCCCACGCCCTGGCCCAGTTCGTCACCACGCACCAGGGCAAGGTGCTGTTCAGCCTGCCCCAGCCGGCCAGCGAGCTGCTGCGCGCCGACGAGTCCGACGCCGTGTACTACCAGGTGCTGTCGCCCACGGGCGAATACCTGGCCGGCGAGCGCGACCTGCCCGCGCCGCCGCACGACGAGCGCCCCTCGTCCGCCGAGGTGCGCCTGCGGGACGCCGAGCTGCGCGGCGTGGACATCCGCGTGGCCTACATCTGGGTGCGCGTGCCGCTGCCGGACGCGCCTGCCGCGCTGGTGCAGGTGGCCGAGACGCGCTCCAAGCGCAGCGTGCTGGCCACCGAGATCATCAAGGGCGTGATGCTGCCGCAGTTCGTCATCCTGCCGCTGGCCGTGCTGCTGGTGTGGCTGGCCCTGGCCCGGGGCATCAAGCCGCTGCACCAGCTCGAAGAACGCATCCGCGCGCGCAAACCCGACGACCTGTCGCCGCTGAATGACAAGTCCGTGCCCATGGAAGTGGCGCCGCTGGTGGACTCGGTCAACGACCTGCTGCGCCGGCTGCACGAATCTATGGCCACGCAAAAACGCTTCCTGGCCGACGCCGCGCACCAGCTCAAGACGCCCCTGGCCGGCCTGCGCATGCAGGCCGACCTGGCCCAGCGCGAGGGCACCAGCACCGAGGAGCTGAAGCAGTCGCTCAAGCAGATCGGCCGCTCGTCCATCCGCGCCACGCACACCGTCAACCAGCTGCTGGCGCTGGCGCGCGCCGAGGGCAGCGCGGCCGCGCTACAGCACCAGCCGGTGGACATGGCGCAGCTCATCATCGAAGTGGTGCAGGACGCCGTGCCGCGCGCTCTGGCACGGCGTATCGACTTAGGGTACGACGGCCCCGAGCCCGGCAGCCCCGGCGTGTGGGCCGACGGCAATCCGCTGCTGCTCAAGGAGCTGGCGCGCAACCTGCTGGACAACGCCATCAACTACACGCCCTCCAGCGCCAGCCAGGCCGGCGTGGTCACGGCGCGCGTGCTGCCCGACACCTTCGGCCGCGTGGTGCTGGTGCAGATCGAAGACAGCGGCCCGGGCGTGCCCGAGAGCGAGCGCGAACTGGTCTTCCAGCCCTTCTACCGCGCCCTGGGCACGGACGCCGACGGCTCCGGCCTGGGCCTGCCCATCGTGCGCGAGATCGCGCGCCAGCACGGCGTGGAGGTGGTGCTGGAAGACGTGCGCCCCGGCGCGGTCATGCCCGGGGCGCGATTCACGCTGCGCTTTGCCGCCAGCCGCGCCGGCCCCAATCGGCCGGCGCCGGCCGGTCAGTAAGCCTGGCGCTGGCTGCCGTAGGCGGCCACGTCGCTGGCGTCGCCGCCCAGGCGCTGCACTTCGGCCAGGTAGGCCGGCCCGCTGCGCAGGCGCTGGTACTCGGCCATGCGCTGCTGCTCCTGCGGGTTGCCCAAGGGCCCAGCCTCGCCGGTACTCAGCGCTTCCAGACCGGCGCGGCGCCACAGCGACAGGTCGGCCAGCACCTCGGCGCGCGAGACGGCCGAGCCGGACTGCATCTGCATCTGCACGGCCTCGTTGCCCCAGGCCTCCTGCGACTCTGTGGCCATGGCCGGCAGGGCCAGTGCGGTGCCTGCGAGGGCGATGGCGCAAAGGGTGTTGCGAACAGTGATCTTCATGGCTGTGATTCCTTGTATTTGGGTGGGTGGGAGAAAAACGGCAGGCCCATCTGAACCCCGGGGGGCGGGGCCGCCTGTCGGAAAACCGCGCACGCCCATGCCCACTGGCGGGCTACGGGCGGCCGGCCGCTACTGCACGCGCTGGGTGCCGGCCTCGCCGGCCACGGTGCTGGCCGCCCCGCCGAAGCGGCGCACCTCGGCCAGGTACTCGGGGCCGCTGCGCAGGCGCTGGTACTCGGCCAGGCGGCGTTCATGGTCGGCGTTGCCCACGGGCAGGATCTCGCTGGAGCCCTGGGCGTCCAGGCCGGCGCGGCGGTGCAGGGCCAGGTCGGCCAGCACCTCGGCGCGCGACAGGCCCGGGGCCTGCTGTGCGGCCTCCTGGGCGAAGGCAGGGGCCGACAGGGCGGCGGCGGACACGGCGGCGACGGCCAGGGCGCTGCGCAGGGCGATGTTCTTCATGGTGTGCGTTTCTTCAGGGGTGACGGTTGAAGAGAAAGAGAGACGGCGCCCTGCGCGGCGGCGGAGGCCTTTGCGCTGGGCATGGGATGCAGTTTCTTTTCCGCCGGCGCTTTTGTCGGTGCGTTTACGCACACGTTTGGCCATGTCGCGGTGGCCGGGGGCGTTCCTGGCGCACACTGCGGCGTCCGCCATTTCCTCCGTTCCCCGCCATGCCCGACACCTCCCCGCCCCAGCGCTCCAGCCTGGCGCTGCGCCGCGTGCGCCTGCTGCAGGGGCTGGACCCGGACTGCCTGGCGGAGCTGGCCCAGCAGTGCCGCTGGCACCGCCTGGAGGCGCGCCAGACCCTGGTCACCGAAGCGGCGCGCGCCAACGACGTGTTCTTCGTCCTCAGCGGGCGCGTGCGCATCGCCAGCTACGACGCCGTGCGCGGGCGCGAGGTGACGCTGCAGGACTGCGGCATGGGAGCGCACTTCGGCACCCTGGCGGCGCTGGACGGCGCGCCGCGCGCGGCCGACGTGGTGGCGCTGGAGCCCACGCTGCTGGCCAGCCTGGAGGCGGCGCAGTTCGTGGCGCTGCTGCACCGGGAGCCGTTGGTGGCGCAGCGCATCGTGCGTTTTCTGACCGCCGCCGTGCGCCAGCTGGCCGGCCGCGTGGTGGAGCTGAGCACGCTGGCCGTGCAGTCGCGCCTGCACAGCGAACTGCTGCGCCTGGCGCAGGAGGCGGGCGTGCGGGACAACGCGGCGCACATCGCCCCCGCGCCGCTGCACGCCGAGCTGGCCAGCCGCATCGGCACCAGCCGCGAGCAGGTTACGCGCGAGCTGTCGGCCCTGGTCCGGCGCGGCCTGCTGCGCCGCGAGGGCCGGCGCGCGCTGGTGGTGGCCGACGTGGCGGGACTGCAGGCGCTGCTGCTGTAGCTGTGCTCACATAGTGATAGCTGCCGGCGCTTGACTGGCAAGCGCTGGAGGCCGATTTGGCTTGCAATGTGGGCGCGCCGGTACGGAAACCTGCGCGGGGCCGTCGGTGCGCCTCGGGTATCTTCGCCGCTCAACCTACAACACAACAAGGAGTCAACCCATGCTGCGGCGCAACCTGCTGGCGACCTTCGCCATCACCTGTGCAATCTCTGGAACGGGCTGGGCCCAGGACAACACCAAGCCCCTGCGCATCGTCGTGCCCTTCCCGCCGGGCGGCGCCACCGACATCGCCGGGCGCTCGCTGCAGGAACCCCTGCAGCGCCTGCTGGGCCAGCCGGTGGTCATCGAGAACAAGGCCGGCGCGGGCGGCTCCATTGGCATGGCCGACGTGGCGCGCGCCAGCGACGGGCTGACCTTCGGCGTGGCCACGCTGTCCACCCACGGCGTGAACCCGGCGGTGCTGACGCGCCTGCCCTACGACCCGATCAAGGACTTCTCGGGCGTGACCGAGATCGTCAAGGCCCCGGGCATCATCGTCGTCAACCCCAAGGTGCTGCCCGTCAAGGACTTCGCCGACCTGGTGCGCTACCTGAAGATGAACCCGGGCAAGGTGGAATACGCCACGCCCGGCACCGGCACCATCGGCCACATGTGGGGCGAGCTGTTCAAGACGTCCACGGGCACCAGCATGGTGCACATCCCCTACCGCGGCGCGGGCCCGGCCATCAACGACGTGCTGGGCGGGCAGGTGGCGGTGTACTTCGACCAGGTGGCCTCGTCGCTGCCGCACGTGAAGGCCGGCAAGCTCAAGGCGCTGGCCGTGTCCTGGCCGCAGCGCCTGGACGTGCTGCCCGACGTGCCCACCTACGCCGAGCTGGGCTACGCGCAGGCCAACGACGCTTCCTGGTTCGGCCTGGTGGCGCCCAAGTCCACCCCGGCCGCGCAGGTGCAGCGCGTGCAGCAGGCCGTGGCCCAGGCGGTGCAGGAGCCGGCCGTGCGCGAACGCCTGGCGGGCCAGGGGCTGTATGCCTCGGGCACCACGCCGGCCGAGTTCTCGGCGCAGATCGAGCGCGAGATCGCCAAGATGAAGGACGTGGCGGCCCATGCCAAGATCAAGCTGGACTGACCCGCAGGGAGTGCCGTGCCCATGCCTGCCGCACCGAGACTGAACCCGCGCCGGTACCTGCATCCCGAACCTGGCGCGGCCGGTGCGGCGCAGCCCGCGCCGTCCATGGTCTCCAGCGTCCCGGGGCGCACGCCGCTGGTGCTGGATTCGCCGCACAGCGGCACCGTCTACCCCGAGGACTTCCGCGCCGCGCTGCCGCTGCCCGAGCTGCGCCGCGCCGAGGACACCCACGTGGAAAAGCTCTACGCCTTCGCCCCGGCGCTGGGCGTGGGCTGGGTGGAGGCGCACTTCCCGCGCATCTACCTGGACGCTAACCGCGACGTGACCGAGCTGGACGCCTCGCTGCTGGACGGCCCCTGGCCCGACGCCCTGGCCACCGACCCGGCGGTGCTGCAGAAGGTGCGGCTGGGCAAGGGCCTGGTCTGGAAGCTGACGGACGACGGCCGGCCCATCTACGACCGGCCGCTGAGCGTGGCCGAGGTGCGCGCGCGCATCGAGCGCTGCTGGCGCCCCTACCACGCGGCGGTGGCCGCCGAGATCGACGCCGCGCACGCGCGCCACGGCTACAGCCTGCACCTGAACTGCCACTCCATGCCCGCCGTGTCCGCCAGCCACGCCACGCTGCACCCGGGCCTGGTGCACGCCGACTTCGTGGTGGGCGACCGCGACGGCAGCACCGCCAGCCCGGCGCTGTCGCAGCGCATCGTGGCGTTTTTGCGTGAGCGCGGCTACACCGTGGACTACAACCACCCGTACAAGGGGGTGGAGCTGGTGCGCCGTTACGGCCGCCCGGCCGAGCAGCGCCACAGCATCCAGCTGGAGATCAACCGCCGGCTTTACATGGACGAGCAGACCCTGGCCATCGAGCCGGCCGGCTTCGAGCGGCTGCAGGGCGATCTGCGCGCACTGGTGCAGCTGCTGCTGGTCACCGACCCGCGCGGCGCCTGAGGGGGGCGGGCGCGGCCCGCGCAGCCCCGGGCGTGGATCAGCAGCGGGTCAGGCGCAGGGCCGCAGCGCCTTGCCCGACAGCGCCGGCTGCAGCGCCTCCAGGCGCGGGCGCAGCGCGTCGTCCACCGCCGGCAGGCGCAGGGTGTAGGCGGTCGCGTCGGGCCGTTCCTGCACCACGCGGGCGGTGCGCACGCCCTGGCTGGCCAGCTGCGCCAGGCCGCGCTGGGCCGCCTCCTCACTGGAAAAGCGCCCCAGCGACAGGCCGGGCTCCAGCGCCGGACCGGGCCGGTCGTAGTCGATCTTCAGCGCGCGCAGCTCGGCGCGCTTGCGCGCGACGATCTCCTCGTCCGGGAAGCGCCCCATGTAGACCATCCAGCGGCCGGCGATGGCCGTCTCCTCCAGTTGCCAGCTGCCCGGGGCCCAGGCGGCCAGCGAGGCGCGCAGCGCATCGGCTTGGCGCGCGTCGAACGTGCCCGCCTGCAGGCAGACGGCGGGCTGGGGCGCGGCGGCAGCGGTGCTGGCGCCGATGGCAGGCGTGCCATGTGCCGGCGCCGCGGAAGCCGTGGAGGCCGGACGCGCAGGGGCGGATGCAGGGGCGGCAACGGGCGCGCTGGACGCACCGGTCTGGGGTGCCAGCAGGCGCAGCTTCTGCGGCTCGACCTGCTGCTGCAGGCGCTGCGGCTCGGCGTCGCTCACCGGGCCCAGGCCCCAGCCCTGCAGCAGGCCGGCGGACCAGGCGTAGTAGCCGGCATTGGCCAGCAGCAAGAGGATGACGGCAAGGCGCAGCATGGGTGCTGGTGTCGTTCAGGCGCCCGCGGCGGGGCGCACGCTGATCTCGGCGCTGGTGATGGCCTGCATGCCGGCGGCGGTGTGCACCAGCAGCGCGCCCTCGTCGCTGACGCCGTGGGCCGTGCCCTGCTGGCCGTTGGACAGGGTCACGCCGCGCCCGGCCAGCACGTCGCGTCGGGCAAAGCGCGGCTGAAAAGGGGCGAAGCCGTGCTCGGCAAAGCCCAGCAGCGCCTGCACTAGCGGCAGGGCCAGGCGCTTTAGCGCGCGCGCGGCGGTCAGGTTGCCGTCCACCTCGCGCAGGCAGCCGGGCGGCGTGGCCAGGCCGTCGGCCAGCACCGGCAGCACGTTCAGGCCGATGCCCACGACCACGTAGCGGCCCTGCTGCGCATCGGCAGCGGCCGGGCCGCCGGCGTAGGTGGCGGTCTCCACCAGGATGCCGCCGAGCTTGCGATCGCCGGCCAGCCACAGGTCGTTGGGCCACTTCAGGCGGATGCGCGGTTCGGCGCTGGCACCGTCCAGGCATTCGGCCACCGTCACGCCCACGGCCAGCGACAGGCCGGACCAGTCCTGCGGCGCCAGCATCAGCCCGAGCGAGAAGGTCAGCGCCGGCACCACGCCCGTGCCCTCATAGGCGCCGGCGCTCCGCCACTGGCGGCCCAGACGGCCGCGGCCGGCGGTCTGCGTCTCGGCCACGAGTAGCGTGGGTTCGGTGCGGCCGGCGCGGGCGCGGCGCATCAGTTCGCTGCTGGTCGAGTCGACGCTGGCCAGCACCTCCACGGAAAAGCCGGGCAGCAGCGGCTCGACCTGCTGCCAGATGTCCTCCGCCGGCCAGGACGGGATGAGGGCGGCGGCGCTCACGCTCGTGGCCCCGGCGGCGACCAGCCGCGCTTGGGGGCCAGCAGCGTGCCGCGGCAGTGGGCGGCGCCGCACCAGCAGGGGTACTCGGCCTTGAGCTTTTTCGTGTAGCGTTCTTCGATGATCAGGCCGTAGTCGTAGTTCAGCTCCTCGCCGGCGGCGATGTTGCGCAGCGCGGTGATGAAGATGCGGCCGTCCCGCTCGTCGGCCCAGCAGTTGGGGTCGCAGCTGTGGTTGATCCAGCGCGAGGAGTTGCCGCCGAACTTTGCGTCGATCACGCGGTCTTCATCGACGTGGAAGTAAAACGTGTGGTTGGGCTGCTTCGGGTCATGCGGATGGCGCGCCTGCGCCTCGTCCCAGCTGATCACCTCGCCCGTGTACTCGATGATGACCTCGCCCTCGGCAATGGGCTGCACGGCGAACACGCCCTTGCCGTGCACGCCCGAGCGCCGCGTCTGGATGCGCCGCCCTGCGGCAGGCTTGGGAGTGGCATGGGGCTTGGCGGGCATGGGGCGAAAAAAACTCTGTTAGCGTGGATATGCACACAGGTGTGCGCGTGCGTGCGCACGCGAAGGCGGCCATTGTAGGCATGGGCCGTGGTGCATTCGGTCGTTGGAAAAAGATATGAGCAAGACTCTGGTAATCGCAGAAAAGCCCTCGGTGGCACAAGACATCGTGCGGGCCCTCACGCCCGTGGCGGGCAAGTTCGACAAGCACGAAGACCATTTCGAGAACGAGCGCTACGTGGTCACGAGCGCCGTGGGCCACCTGGTGGAAATCCAGGCGCCCGAACAGTTCGACGTGAAGCGCGGCAAGTGGAGCTTTGCCCACCTGCCCGTCATCCCCCCGTACTTCGACCTGAAGCCGGTGGACAAGACCAAGAGCCGCCTGAACGCGGTGGTCAAGCAGGCCAAGCGCAAGGACGTGACCGAGTTGGTGAACGCCTGCGACGCGGGGCGCGAAGGCGAGCTGATCTTCCGCCTGATCGAGCAGTACGCCGGCGGCGCCAAGGGCGGTCTGGGCAAACCCGTGCGCCGCTTGTGGCTGCAGAGCATGACGCCGCAGGCCATCCGCGACGGCTTCGCCAACCTGCGCAGCGACGCGCAGATGCGCGGCCTAGCCGACGCCGCGCGCAGCCGCAGCGAGGCCGACTGGCTGGTGGGCATCAACGGCACGCGCGCCATGACGGCGTTCAACTCGCAGGGCGGCGGTTTCTTCCTGACCACCGTCGGCCGGGTGCAGACGCCCACGCTGTCGCTGGTGGTGGAGCGCGAGGAAAAGATCCGCAAGTTCGTCGTGCGCGACTACTGGGAGGTGCATGCCGGCTTTGCCGCCGAGGCCGGCCTGTACCTGGGCAAGTGGTTCGACCCGCAGTGGAGGAAGAGCGAAGACCCCGAGGCCCGCGCCGACCGCCTCTGGTCGCACGCCGACGCGCTGGCGATCGCGGACGCCGTGCGCGGCAAGCCCGCCACCGTCACCGAGGAAGCCAAGCCCACCACGCAAGCCTCGCCCCTGCTGTTCGACCTGACCAGCCTGCAGCGCGAGGCCAACGGGCGCTTCGGCTTCTCGGCCAAGACCACGCTGGCGCTGGCGCAAAGCCTGTACGAACGGCACAAGGCGCTGACCTACCCACGTACCGACTCGCGCGCCCTGCCCGAGGACTACCTGCCGGTGGCCAAAAACACGTTCGGCATGCTGGCGACCAGCGGCATGCGCCACTTGGCGCCCTTCGCCCAGCAGGCGCTGGACGAGGGCTATGTGCGGCCGTCCAAGCGCATCTTCGACAACAGCAAGGTCAGCGACCACTTCGCCATCATCCCCACCACGCAGGCGCCCAGCGGCCTGTCCGAGGCCGAGCAAAAGCTCTACGACCTGGTGGTGCGGCGCTTCCTGGCGGTGTTCTTCCCCAGCGCCGAATACCTGGTCACGACGCGCATCAGCCGCGTGGCCGAGCACGCCTTCCGCACCGACGGCAAGGTGCTGGTCCGCCCCGGCTGGCTGGCCATCTACGGCAAGGAGGCTGCCAGCGAAACCGAGGGCGGCAAGGACGGCGAGAAGGGCCAGCCCCTGGTGGCTGTGCGCCCGGGCGAGCGCCCACTGACCGAATCCGCCGAGGCCAAGGGCCTGAAGACCAAGCCGCCCGCACGCTACAGCGAAGCCACGCTGCTGGGCGCCATGGAGAGCGCCGGCAAGCAGGTCGAGGACGAGGAGCTGCGCAGCGCCATGCAGGAAAAGGGCCTGGGCACGCCCGCCACGCGCGCCGCCATCATCGAAGGCCTCTTGAGCGAGAAGTACATGCTGCGCGAGGGCCGCGAGCTGATCCCCACGGCCAAGGCCTTCCAGCTGATGACGCTGCTGCGCGGCCTGGGCGTGCATGAGCTGTCGCGCGCCGAGCTGACGGGCGAGTGGGAATACAAGCTGGCGCAGATGGAGCGCGGCGAGCTGCCCCGCGACACCTTCATGCAGCAGATCCAGGCCATGACGGAGAAGATCGTCCGCAAGGCCAAGGAGTACGACCGCGACAGCATCCCCGGCGACTACGCCACGCTCGCCTCGCCCTGCCCGAACTGCGGCGGCGTGGTCAAGGAAAACTACCGCCGCTATGCCTGCACGGGCCCGGGCGGCAACGGCGAGGGCTGCGGCTTCTCGTTCACCAAGTCGCCCGCCGGCCGCACCTTCGAGACGGCCGAGGCCGAAGAGCTGCTGCGCGAGCGCCGCATCGGCCCGCTGGAGGGCTTCCGCTCCAAGGCCGGCTGGCCCTTCACGGCCGAAGTCGCCATCGTGCGCGACGAGGAGGCAGGCAACTACAAGCTGGAGTTCGACTTCGGTGACGACGCGGCCGCCGGCGAGGGCGGCGGCGAGGCGGTGGACTTCTCCGGCCAGGAGAGCCTGGGCAACTGCCCCGTCTGCGGCGCCCCGGTGTACGAGCACGGCAGCAACTACGTCTGCAGCCGCGCCGTGCCCACGGCCCAGCAGCCCACGCCCAGCTGCACCTTCAAGAGCGGCAAGATCATCCTGCAGCAGCCTGTGGAGCGCGCGCAGATGCACAAGCTGCTGGCCACCGGCAAGACCGACCTGCTGGACAAGTTCGTCAGTCTGCGCACGCGCCGCCCGTTCAAGGCCTTCCTGGCCTGGGACGCCGCCGCCGGCAAGGTCAACTTCGAATTCGAGCAGCGCGACAGCAAGTACCCGCCGCGCAAGACAGCCGGCGGGGCTGCGGCTGCTAGCAAAACAGGAGCTGCCAGCGCAGCGAAGACGGGCGCTGCAGCCAAAAAGGCCGCAAAACCCGCCGCCAAGAAAACCGCCGCCGCCAAGGCCCCGCGCAAGCCCAGCACCGCCGCCGGCAAGACCCCCAGCGCCGCGCTGGCCGCCGTGATCGGCGCGGAGCCGATCGCCCGCACCGAGGCCATGAAGAAGACCTGGGACTACATCAAGGCCCACAACCTGCAGGACCCGCAGGACAAGCGCAGCATCAATGCCGACGACAAGCTGCGCGCCGTCTTCGGCAAGGACCGCGTGGGCATGTTCGAGCTGGCTGGCATCCTGGGCAAGCACCTAGGGGGCGAGGCATGAAGCCGGCGCTGGCGCGGCCCACCACCGCCGTGCTGGCCGCCCTGGCCATCGCCGCCGCCCTGGCCGGCTGTACGGCCACGGGCAGCGGCGCGCGCCAGTCCGGCGCGCCGGACAGCCAGCAGGGCGACGGCAGCGGCGTCACCGTGTTCGGCACGGTGGACGTGAACGTCAGCACGCAGCGCTCGCGCTGAACGCCCGCCGCCCGCCTCCATCCGCCCCATGCGCAGCCCCCGCGAACGCGCCGCCTGGTCCGCCCTGGCCGTGCTGGCCCTGGCCGGTGCCACGGCGGCCTGGCGGACGTCCGAACAGTGGCTGCCCCACGCCGGCCCCTGGGCCGAGCAGGCCTGGCGCCGCGTGACGCGGCCCGGCACCGAGACCCTGCCCGCGCACAAGCGGGGCGCGGGAGCTCCTGCCAGCGCCGCCTCGGCCCCGCAGCCGCGCAAGTGCGTGCAGGCGGATGGCCGCGTCGTCTATACCGACCAAGCCTGCCCGGCGGGCAGCCGGGAGATGGTGGTGGAAGGGGCGGTGACCTCGCTGCCCGGGCGCTGACTGCGCGTTACTCCCAGCGCTTGTGGGGAAAGCGCCAGCAGCTATGCAATGGATGGTTGCAGGCCGCGCGGGGATTCATGCCAGCTCCCATTCCGGGTGTTCCGTCCGCAGCCAGCGCAGCGTGTGCCCCAGCAGTTTTTCCGCCGCCTGCAGGCAGGCGTGCAGGGTGGCGTCGGCGATGGGATCGCCTTCGTAGTCGTTCACGTTGCGCTGGCGGCGCAGGGCGTCCAGCACGATCAGGTCTTGTTTGGACACGCCCAGGGTCTGGTCCAGCGTCTGGATGGCCGTCTGGTGGTGGCCGGGCTGGCTGGTGGAGGTGCGCCAGCCGTGGGCCCACAGGCCCAGCATGGCGCACTGCATGATGCATTTGTAGGCCGCGTCGAAGCGGTTGCCGCTGCTGACCTGCGCCAGCCGCGCATCGGCCAGGTTCTGCCGCGCCGCCTGCAGCAGCCTGGCCATTGCCGCCGGGTCAGGCGGCTGCGCCTGCAGTCGGCCGATGGCCTGCAAGTTGCTCAAGCTCATCGTCGCCTCCCTTGATCCACAGTTTGGGTTTGCGCAGCACGTCGCGCACGAAGGCGTCGCCCGCCCGCGCCTTGTCGGCCAGTTCCTGCGGCGCCCAGAGCACCGGGTTCACCTCGCGCCCCAGGGCCTCGTGCAGCGGGTACATCGCCTGCACCACGGCCACGAAGTCGGCGCTGCCCACCAGCAGCACGTCCACGTCGCTGTGCTGCGTGGCGGTGCCGCTGGCCAGGGAGCCGTAGACGAACGCCAGCGCGATCTGCCCCGCCAGCGGCTCCAGCGCCGTGCGCAGCGCGGGCACCACGCCGTGGGTCTTGCGGAACATGGCCGACAGCTCAGGAAACAGCGGATGCTGCACGTTGGCGCTGTAACGTGCCTGGTTGCCCTGATCGCTGCGCAGCAGCAGCCCGGCCTGCGCCAGCTTGCCCAGCTCGCGTCCCAGCGTGCCGGCATGGCTGCCGGTCAGCCGCGCCAGCTCGCGCAGGTGCAGGCTGTGGCCCGGCTGTAGCACAAGCGCCGCCAGCACCTGCTGGCGCTGGGCCGGGAACAGCAGGTTCATTGCATCCTGGGTGTTGCTCATAAGGCGACGATTGTTGCCTTTAAGGCTTCAGGCGGCAAGGGTGCGCAGTAGGTTTGAAATGAAATCGGCCTCAAACGCTTGTTGGACAAGCGCTGGCAGCTATCGAATAAATAGCTACGCGCTGCCCGCTCGCGCCTCAACATCGCTCACCCGCGCCGCCTCTTCAAACCGGTCCACCCGCAGCAGCGGCCCGAACACCTTCATCCAAACGCCCACCACCCCCAGCGTGCACACCCCTCCCAGCACCGCCGCCGGCACCGTGCCCAGCCAGGCCGCGCTGGTGCCGGCGCGGAACTCGCCCAGTTCGTTGGACGAGCCGATGAACAGCATGTTCACCGCGTTCACCCGACCGCGCATGGCGTCCGGCGTGGAGAACTGCACCAGCGTGCCGCGGATGTTCACGCTCACCATGTCGGCCGCGCCGGCCAGGGCCAGCATCAGGCACGACAGCCAGAACCAGTGCGACAGCGCGAACACCAGGTTGGCCGCGCCGAACACCGCCACCGCCGCGAACATGGTGCGCCCCACGTGGCGCTGGATGGGCCGCACGCTTAAAAGCAGCCCCATGCCCACCTCGCCCACGGCCATGGCGCTGCGCAGCGCGCCCAGGCCGGCGGGGCCCACGTGCAGCACCTCCTGCGCGTAGATGGGCAAGAGGGCCACCACGCCGCCCAGCAGCACGGCGAACAGGTCCAGCGAGATGGTGCCCAGGATGATGGGCCGGGTGCGGATGAAGGTGATGCCGGCGCCGAAGCGCTGCACCATGCTGCCCTGGAGTGGCCCGCGCGGCGCGGCGTGGGCCACCGTCACGCGGCGCAGCAGCAGCGCGCCCAGCACGAAGCAGCCGCAGCACACCGCATAGGTCAGCCGCCCGCCGCCCAGCGCGTACAGCAGGCCGCCCAGCAGCGGCCCGCCCACGGCCGCGCCGCGCATCAGCATGCTGTTGGCCGCCATGGCCTGCGCCAGCTGGCCGCGCGGCACGATCTGCGGCAGCAGGCTTTGCATGGTGGGCGCGGAAAACGCGCGCGAGCAGCCGTACAGCACCAGCACCGCATAGATGCCCGCCACGCCGCTGGCACCGTGGCTGGACAGCCACCACAGCAGGGCGCTGCACAGCGCACCCACCGACCAGCTCAGCGCCAGCACGCGGCGGCGGTCGAAGCGGTCGATCACGTCGCCGGCCGGCAGCAGCAGGCACAGCATGGGCAGAAACTGCGCCAGCCCTACATAGGCCAGCGCCAGCGGCTCGCGCGTCAGGTCATAGACCTGCCAGGCCACCACCACCGCCTGCACCTGGGTGGCGACCACGGCCACCACGCGGGCGGCCAGGAAGGCGGCGAAGCCGGTGTTGCGAAAGACGCTGTCGGAGGGCGGGGACGAGGGGGCAGGAGAGTGCGAAGGGGCGCGAGCGCCGGTGTCGCTGGGACGGGCCATGGACGGGGAAGAGGCTGGGCAAGCCGGAAGCGGGGCAGCCAGAAATTATCGCCAGCCCGGCATTCAGTTGCCTGCGCGACTGCCATTGCCCCCCGGGCGCACTACGATCCGCCACGGCCGGCCCGCCACGCGGGCCGATCGCACACCCGGCTTACCCATTCATTCATTCCACAGGAGAGACAACCCGCCATGTTCAGCCACGTCATGCTCGGTGCCAGCAACCTCGACAAGTCCAAGCAGTTCTACGACGCGCTGCTGGGCGCCCTGGGCGCCAAGCCCGGCTTCACCGACCCGAAGAACCGCACCTTCTGGCGCCACGCGGGCAACACCTTCGGCATCACCGCGCCCATCAACGGCGAGCCGGCCTGTTTTGCCAACGGCGGCACCATTGGCTTTGCCGCCGTCTCGCCCGAGCAGGCCGACGCCGCGCACGCCGCCGGTGTTGCCGCGGGCGGCACCACCTGCGAAGACCCCCCGGGCTGGCGCGGCGACCAAGCCGCCGGCGGCATGTACCTGGCCTACCTGCGCGACCCGGACGGCAACAAGCTGTGCCTGCTGCACCGCCCGCCCAAGGCCGCCTGACCTCGGAGCGTTCACGCATGCAACTGTCCGAACAATGGGTGCTGGTCACCGGCGGCGCCCGGGGCCTGGGCCAAGCCATCGTGCGCGCCCTGGCGCGCGAGGGCGCTGGGGTGGTCATCAACTACCACCGCAGCGAAGCAGCCGCGCAGGCGCTGGCCGAAGAACTCGGCCCACGCGCCATCGCCCTGCAGGCCAACGTAACCGACGCCGCCGCCGTGCAGCGCCTTTTCGCCACCGCGCGCGAGCGCACCGGCGCCCCCATCAGCGCCGTGGTCAACAACGCCCTGGCCCAGTTCTCCTTCGACGGCGACGCGCGCCCCAAGCTGGGCGACATCGCCTGGGAGCGCTTCAGCCAGCAGATCGACGGCGCCGTGAAGGGCGCGCTGAACACCATGCAGGCCGCGCTGCCCGGCATGCGCGCGCAGGGCTTCGGGCGCGTCGTGAACGTGGGCACCAACCTGTTCCAGAACCCGGTGGTGCCGTACCACGACTACACGGCGGCCAAGGCGGCGCTGCTGTCGCTGACCCGCACGGCCGCGCATGACCTGGGGCCCGACGGCATCACGGTGAACATGGTCTCGGGCGGGCTCTTGCGCACCACCGACGCCAGCAGCGCCACGCCCGAGGCGGTGTTCGACCTGATCGCCAGCATGACGCCGCTGCGCCGCGTGACCACGCCGGCCGAGTTTGCCGACGCGGTGCTGTTCTTCCTCTCGCCCTGGGCGCGGGCGGTGACGGGGCAGAACCTGGTGGTGGACAGCGGGCTGGTGAAGGACTGACCGCCCGGGCGGGGTGCAGCGTCAGCGCGCCTGCGCCCCCTTCGCGTGGCCGTGCGCATGCCCGTCGTGGCCGTGCGCGTGGTCGTGGCCGGCGGCGCCCTGGCCCTCGCCGCCAAAGCTGTGCCCCTCGCCCGCCAGCTCGCAGGCCTGCGCCTCCACCTGCAGCGTGGTGTGGTGCAGGCCAAAGCGCTGCGCCAGCAGGGCGCGCAGCTCCAGCAGCAATACCTGCGGGTGCGCCTGCGGCTCGTTCACGATGTGCACCGTCAGGCTGACCTGCCCGCTGGACAGGCTCCACACGTGCAGCTCGTGCACGCCGGCCACGCCCGGGTGCGTGGCCAGGGCCGCGCGCACCTTGGGCAGCGACACGCCGCGCGGCACGCCCTCCAGCAGCACGTGCACGCTCTCGCCCAGCAGCACCCAGGTGCGCGGCAGCACCCACAGGCCGATGGCCACGGCCACCAGCGTGTCCACCCACACCCAGCCTGTCAGCCAGATGACCAGGGCGCCGGCGATCACGCCGACCGAGCCCAGCAGGTCGGCCCACACCTCCAGGTAGGCGCCCTTGAGGTTCAGACTCTCGTCCTTGCCGCCCGCCAGCAGGCGCATGCTGATCAGGTTGGTCACCAGCCCGGCCGCGGCCACCGCCAGCATGGCCACGGACTGCACCTCGGGCGGCTCGGCCAGGCGCCGCCAGGCCTCGTACAGCACGTAGCCGGCCACGCCGAACAGCAGCAGCGCGTTGAAGGCGGCGGCCAGGATCTCGAGGCGCGCATAGCCGAAGGTGCGCCGGTCGTCGGCCGGCCGTCGACCTATGCGCACGGCCAGCAGGGCGATGACCAACGCCACCACGTCGGTCAGCATGTGCGCCGCGTCAGACAGCAGCGCCAGGCTGCCGCTCCACAGGCCGCCCGCCACCTCCACCACCAGGAAGGTGGCCGTCAGCGCCAACGCCTTCCTCAGTTGCGATTCGCTGGCGCCTGCGCCGTGGTTGTGGGTGTCGGACATGGGTTTTTCTGGTCGTTGCCGAGGGGGATGGGGCCGGTTCGCGCCGCTATTGCAGTGCTTGCGCACGCCAACGCTGCATGTTGCCCGCCGACTGCGCCCCTGCTTGTCGGACGCTGCCGGCGCGCCGTGCCGCCCGGCGCCGCGAAAGGGCGGCCGGCGCGTGCAGGCCGGGCCTGGCGTGTCTACAGTGAAGGGCTGGCCTTGCGGCCTTTTCGCCCCAACCCGTCTGGCAATGCACAAGGAGCCACGCCATGCCCCTGGATCACCCCATCACCGCCAAGTGGCCCGCCCGCCACCCCGACCGCCTGCAGCTGTACTCGCTCAACACGCCCAACGGCGTGAAGGTGTCGATCATGCTGGAGGAGACCGGGCTGCCCTACGAGGCTCACCTGGTGGACTTCGGCAAGGACGACCAGCATTCGCCGGCCTTCCTGTCGCTCAACCCGAACAACAAGATCCCCGCCATCATCGATCCCAATGGCCCGGGCGGGCGGCAGATCGCGCTGTTCGAGTCCGGCGCCATCCTGGTCTATCTTGCGGCCAAGACGGGCGAACTGCTGCCAAAGGACGACATCGAGCGCTACGAAACGCTGCAATGGCTGTTCTGGCAGGTCGGCGGCGTAGGGCCAATGTTTGGCCAGGTCGGCTTCTTCCACAAGTTCGCCGGCAAGGACTGGGAGGACAAGCGCCCGCGCGACCGCTATGTGCAAGAAACCCGCCGCCTGCTGGGCGTGCTGGACCAGCGCCTGCAGGACCGGACCTGGATCATGGGCGAGGACTACACCGTGGCCGACATCGCCGTGCTGCCCATGGTGCGCAACCTGATCGAGTTCTATGGCGCGGGCGAGCTGGTGGGCATCGACGACTTCGTGCAGGTGCGCCGCGTGCTGGCCAACTTCCTGGACCGGCCGGCGGTGCAGCGCGGGCTGAAAATCCCCTCGCGCGACGAATGACGAATGAAGTGAGCGAAAGCCAGGGCACGGGTCATTCGGCGCTACCTAAACAATAGCTGCCAGCGCTTGCTGCATAAGGCCTAGAGGCCAAAATGACCCTTATTTCTCCCGCCGCCCCGCACGCCGTCGCCGCCCTGCGCGACACGCGGCTGGCGCGCTCGGCCAAGCCGTTTCTCGCCCGCGGCGGCTCGCGCCGCGTGCACTGCGCCGGCTGCCGCCTGGTGATCAGCCACTGCACCTGCGCCCTGCGCCGGCGCCAAGCCACCCACGCCGGCGTGTGCCTGCTGATGCATGACATCGAGCCGCTCAAGCCCAGCAACACCGGCTGGCTGGTGGCCGACGTGGTGGCCGATACCTGGGCCTTCGGCTGGGCCCGCACCGAGGCCGACCCGGCCCTCATCGCCCTGCTGCAGGACCCGCGCTGGCAGCCCTGCGTGGTCTTCCCCGCCCAGGGGCTGGCGCCCGGCCGCCCGGTGCTGGATGGCGACGCGCCGTTCGACGCGGCGGGCGCCATGCCGCCGGGGCGCCGCCCGCTCTTCGTGCTGCTGGACGCCACCTGGGCCGAGGCGGCCAAGATGTTCCGCAAGAGCCCGTACCTCGACCGTTTCCCCGTGCTCAGCCTGCAGAGCGACGAGCCCTCGCGCTACGGCCTGCGCCATGCCGCCCAGGACGGCCACTGGTGCACCAGCGAGGTCGCCGCCCGCTGCCTGCAGCTGGCCGGCGACACGCACGCCGCCGCCGTGCTGCAGGCCTGGCTGGACGTGTTCAGCGAGCGCTACCAGCTGGCCCGCCAGCAGCGCCCCGCCCAGCCCGACAGCCCCGCGCACCAGCGGCTGGCCGCCCTGGCCCATGCGGCCCCTGCCTCCCATCTGCCTTCCACGCCATGACCACACCCATCCATTCCACGCGCCGCGCTGCCCTGGCCTGGGCCGGCAGCACCGCCGCCGCCCTGGCCGCCCTGTGCGTGCTGCCCGGCTGCGCCAGCGCCGCCACGCCGCGCTACACCATCAGCGCGCGCGAGCTGCAGCAGGCGCTGGCCACGCGCTTTCCGCGCCGCTACCCGCTGGGTGGCGTGTTCGAGGTCGAGCTGCAGGCCCCCGCCCTCAAGCTGCTGCCCGAGCGCAACCTGCTGAACGCCGTGATAGACCTGCAGGCCGTGGGCCTGCTGCTGCAGGGGAAAGCGCCCAGCGGCGTGCTGGACGTGGACTTCGGCCTGCGCTACGAGGCATCGGACCGCACCATCCGTGCCGACCGGCTGCAGATCAACGCCCTGCGTCTGCAGGGCCTGCCGCCGGCGCTGGGGCAGAACCTGACGCGCTACGGCGTGCCCCTGGCCGAGCAGGCGCTGCAGGACGTGGTGCTGCACCAGCTGCGCCCCAAGGACCTGGCCCTGGCCGACACCCTGGGCGTGCAGCCGGGCGCCATCCGCGTCACGCCCGCGGGCCTGGTGGTGGACCTGGCCAACCGCCCCAGCGGGCGCTGACGGTTTTGCTGCGCTTTTCATAGCTGCTTGCGCAGCAGGGACGGGCGTTACAGGCATTTTTGCTTGTAACTTGTGCGCGCTTGGCAGCCGTCCTACGTCAGGACAAAGCCGCTGCTGTTACAAATCCGGCATTCCCCTGTTCCGCTGCGCCGCGCAGCGCTGCACCATGAATCCCATGCCGACACCGGACACGCAACGCTCCCCCGCCTTCCCCGCCATGCTGCCGCCCGACGCCGTGGTCGTCGTCACCGGCGCCTCCAGCGGCATCGGCCACGCCACGGCCCTGGCCTTTGCCAAGCGCGGCGCGCGGCTGGTGCTGGCCTCGCGCAACCCGGACACCCTGGCCCCCGTGGCCCTGGCCTGCTGCAGCGTCGGCGGGCAGGCCATCGGCATCCCCACGGACGTGACCAACCCCGCCGCCGTGCAGGCGCTGGCGGACAAGGCCGTGCGCCACTTCGGTCGCATCGACGTGTGGGTGAACGCCGTCGGCGTGGGGGCCATCGGCCGCTTCGATGACGTACCGCTTGCGGCCCACCGCCGCGTGATCGAGGCCAACCTGCTGGGCCACCTGCACGGCGCGCACGCCGCGCTGGCGCGCTTTCGCCAGCAGCGCCACGGGCGGCTGATCAACATGGTGTCGGTCGGCGGCTGGCTGCCCACGCCGTATGCCGCGGCCTATGCGGCCAGCAAGTCCGGCGTGCGCGCGCTGTCCGAATCGCTGCGCGCCGAGGTGGCCGACCTGCCGCTGGTGCATGTGTGCGACGTGGCGCCCACCTTCGTCGACTCGCCCGGCCTGTCGCACGGCGCCAACTACACCGGCCGGCGCATCGACCCGCCCCTGCCCATGGTCGATCCGCACGCCGTGGCCCAGGCCATCGTGCAGCTGGCCGATGCCCCGCGCCCGCGCGCCGTCACCTTCATGGGCACCGGCACCCTGGCCGGGCGCATGGCGCACGCCGTGGCACCCGGCGCCGTGGGGCGGCTGATGCGCTGGGCCAGCGACTTCGGGCTGCGCCGCGCCCGGCCGGCGCCGCTGTCCGAGGGCAACCTGTTCCGCCCCTCGCTGCAGACCTCGGTGGAGGGCGGGCGCCGCCACCGCCATGCCGATGCCCTGGGCACGGCCGCCACCGTCACCGCGCTGGGCGCTCTGGGCCTGGCCGCGGGCTGGTGGCTGGGCCGGCGCCGGCGCTGATCCGGCGCTGTTCCGGCGGCCGGAGCGGGTGCTGCACTGCAGGGGCGGAGGACTTTCTCCTACAGGGCGGGGCGGGGCGGTTTCCTAGCATGGGGTGATTCCGCCCCGTGTTTTTCCTCCCCCTCTGCCTGAACGCCATGCTCACTGCACAACCTTCTGCCGCCCGCGCCGCCCGCATGCCCGAGGGCACAGACGCCGCCATTCCCACCCCCGCGAACGCCCCCAGCGCACATGCCACCCGCACGTTCACGCTGTATGCCTACCGCGGCCGGCTGTGCGCCAGCAACGTGCGCGGCAAGCTCATCGACCTGGGTTCGCTGGCCGAGCGCAGCGGCAGCGGCTGGGCCTTCGAGCTGGACGGCGAGGGCAGCCTGGGCGCCTGCGGCTACGCCAGCGCCGAGCAGGCCCTGACCGCCGCGGCCGAGAGCATGACCTTTCTGTTCCTGGACGGGCAGTTCACCGCCCAGCGCGATTTGTCGGACGTGCCCCGGCCCGATCTGCCGCACGCGCCCCAGGTGGTGGTGGCGCTGGACCCGCGCGGCATCGCCAGCCCGGTGCTGGCCCCGGCCGCCTGATGCGCCGGGGGCGCTGGGCCACAATGCCGCCTTTGCCGCCCACCCACGCATACCCGCCATGAACATCGACAAAGACACCGCCGTCACCCTGAACTACACGCTGACCGACGCCGCCACCGGCAAGACGCTGGACAGCGGCCACGTCGCCTATCTGCACGGCGGCTACGACAACATCTTCGCCAAGGTGGAGGCGGCCCTGCAGGGCCAGGCCGTGGGCCACGCGGCCACGGTCGACCTGGCCGTGGAGGACGCCTTCGGCACGCGCGACGAGTCGCTGGTGCGCACCATCCCCAAGAGCGAATTTCCGCCCGGCGTGAAGGTCGGCGGCCAGCTGCAGGGCCCCGGCCCGGACGGCCAGCCCATGGTTTTTCACGTCGCCAAGATCAAGGGCCCCGAAGTGCACCTGGACGGCAACCATCCCCTGGCCGGCAAGGCCCTGCGCTTTGCCTGCAAGGTGACCGAGGTGCGCGCCTCCACTCCCGAGGAAATCGCCCACCGCCACGTGCACGGCGGCCACGGCCACCACCACTGAGCCGCGCCGCGCGGCTCGCAGGACGAAAACGCAATGCGCACGCTACTAAAAAAGTAGCTGCTGGCGCTTGCTGGGTAAGCGTTTAAGCCATATTCGGCTCTAAGTCCTCGGCCGGGCGCGGCACGCCGCATGCCGCCCGGCTAGGGCGCGAACTGCTCCGCCAGGAAGTCCACCACCGCCCGCACGCGCGGCGCCAGCGAGCGCCCGCGCGGGTAGAGCAGATAAAAGCGGTCGTCCTCGGTGCGCTCCTGGTACTGGGTGAGCAGCGGCACCAGCGTCCCCGCTTCCAGGTCCCCCGCGATGTGAAAGCGCGCCAACCGCACCACGCCCAGGCCCTGCAGCGCGAAGCTGCGCAGCAGCTCGCCCTGGTCCGCACCGATGTAGTTGGGGATGTCGATGGTCTTGAGCCCGCCGTCCTCGTGGAAGGTCCAGCGGTTCCACTGCGTGCGGATGGTGAAGTTCAGGCAGCGGTGGCGCAGCAGATCCTCGGGCTGCTGCGGCGTGCCGGCGCGCTGCAGGTAAGCGGGCGCGGCGGCGATGACCCAGGGCCGCAGCATCAGCGGGCGGCCGATCAGCGTCTGCTCCGTGGGCCGGCCGCTATGGATGGCCACGTCCAGCCCCTGGCGGATGAAGTCGCCGCGCTGGGTGCCCAGCACGAAGTCCAGGTGCAGGCGCGGGTGCTTGTCCAGCAGCAGCGGCAGGCGCGGCGCCACCAGGTACTTGGCCGTGGTCAGCGCGGTGTGGATGCGCACCGTGCCGGAGATCTCGGCATCGGCCACGCGCACGCCGGCCTCGGCCTCCTCCATGGCCTGCACCACCTGCTCGCCCGCCGCGCGAAAGCGCTCGCCCTCCTGCGTCAGGCGGATGGCCCCGGCCACGCGCTCGAACAGCCGCACGCCCAGGCGCGCCTCCATGCGGGCGATGAGCTTGCTGACCGTGGAGGGCGACAGGTGCAGCCTGCGGCCCGCGCCGGAAAAGCTGCCTTCCTCCACCACGCGCAGGAACACCTGCAGCTCGCCAAACTTGTCCATGGCACCCCTGTGAATCTGTTTCACATGCGCTTTGCCGGCACATGCGTTGTCTGCCCGAGCGCCACTCTACAGAATGCCCCGCAGCACTATGAATGGAGACAACGCCAATGGCTGACAACAAGCTGCTGCGCATCGGCTCGGGCGCCGCCTGGTGGGGCGACCGCGTGGAGCCGGCGCAGCTCAACGCCGAGCGCGGCGACCTGGACTACCTGTGCTTCGAGACCATGGCCGAGGCCACCGTGTCGGCGGCGCAGGTGCGGGCGCGGCGCGACCCGTCTTTCCCCGGCTACGACACCTACCTGGACGACCGCATGCGCGCCGTGCTGCCCGCCTGCATGCGCCGGGGCACGCGCATCGTCTCCAACCAGGGCTGGATCAACCCGCAGGGCGCCGCCCGGCGCATCGTGGAGTTGCTGCGCGAGCTGGGCATCACCGGCGTGAAGGTGGCGGCCGTGGGCGGCAGCCTGATCACCGACCGCGTGCTGCAGCTGGCCCCCACCATCCTGGAGACCGGCGCTCCCACCGCCACCCTGCAGGACACGCTGATCTCCGCCGAGGCCTACCTGGGCGCCGAGCCCATCGTGCAAGCGCTGCGCGAGGGCGCGCAGATCGTGGTGACGGGCCGCGTGGCCGACCCGTCGCTGTTCCTCGCGCCCATGATGTACGAGTTCGGCTGGGACGCGCTGGACCACGAGAAGATCGGCGCCGGCAGCGGCATCGGCCACCTGATGGAGTGCGGTGCGCAGGTCACGGGCGGCTATTTTTCCGACCCCGGCCTGAAGGACGTGCCCGAGCCGTGGAACTTCGCCTTCCCCATCGCCGAGGTGGACGCGCAGGGCACTGTGACGCTGTCCAAGGTGGCGGGCACGGGCGGCGCCATCACCGCGCAGACCGTCAAGGAGCAGATGCTCTACGAGGTGCACGACCCGGCCAACTACCTTACGCCCGACGTGGTGGTGGACTTCACCCGCGCGCGCATCGAGCTGCTGGGCCCCGACCGCGTGCGCGTCACCGGCCTCACCGGCAAGCCGCGCACGCCGACGCTGAAGGTATCCATGGGCTGCACCGAGGGCTTCATCGGCGAGGACATGTTCTTCTACGCCGGCCCCGGGGCGCTGCGCCGCGCGCAGCTGGCCAAAAAGATACTGGAAGAGCGCTTCAAGATCGTGAAGCTCGACGCCGAGGAGGTGCGCATCGACTTCTTGGGTCTCAACGCCATCCACGGCGCGGCCACGCCGCCCGACGCACCCGAGCCCTACGAGGTGGCCGTGCGTGTGGCTGCCCGCACCCGCACCCGCGAGGAGGCCGCCAAGGTCGGCCGCGAGGTGGACGGCATGGCCGTCTCCGGCATCGGCCACACCGGCAAGCGCGTGCCGCACCAGGAGCGCACGCGCGAGGTCATCGGCGTGTGGTCCTCGCTGGTACCGCGCGAGCACGTCGCGCCGCACATCGACTACTTCACCAGCTGACCCAGGAGCAACCCATGAAGGCACGACTGGAACAGGTGGCCCACACGCGCTCGGGCGACAAGGGCAACACCTCCAACATCGCCGTGTTCGCCTACGAACCGGCGCTGTACCCGCTGCTCAGGGAGCAGCTCACCGCCGAGCGCTTCAAGGCCTTCCACCGCGAGGCCATCACCGGCGAGGTGCTGCGCTACGAGGCCGAGAACCTGCACGCGCTGAACTTCGTCGCCCACGGCGCCCTGGGCGGCGGCGTCTCGCGCAGCCTGTCGCTGGACAACTACGGCAAGGCGCTGTCGGCGGCCATCCTCGGCTTCGAGCTGGACGTGCCGCCAGAGCTGGCGCCGCTGCTGCGCGAGCGCACCCCGGCCTGACACCCATTACGACAACTAAAGGAGACAAACCCCATGACGCGACGCACCACCCTGCGCACCCTGGCCGCCCTGGCCCTGGCGGCCTGCGCCCCGCTGGCCCAGGCCCAGAACTACCCCACCAAACCGGTACGCATCGTCGTGCCCTACCCGGCGGGCGGCACCACGGACATCATCGCGCGCATCGCCGCGGCGCAGCTGGCCGACCGGCTCAAGCAGCCCTTCGTGGTGGAAAACCGCGCCGGCGCCAGCGGCGCCATCGGTTCGGTGGCGGTGTCGCAGGCCGCGCCCGACGGCTACACGCTGGTCATGGGCACGGCCAGCTCGCACGGCATCAACTCGGCGCTGCAAAAGAATCTGCCCTACGATGCGGTGAAGGACTTCGCCCCCGTCACCGTGGTCGCCAGCACGCCCAACATCGTCGTGGTGCACCCCAGCGTGCCCGCCAAGACGCTAGGCGAGCTGCTGGCGCTGGCCAAGGCCAAGCCGGGGACGATCAACTTCGGCTCCACCAGCCCAGGCGGCTCGCCGCACATGAGTGCCGAGCTGCTCAAGATGATGGCCGGCGTGGACATGACGCACGTGCCCTACAAGGGCGCCGCGCCCATGCTCACGGACCTGATCGGCGGGCAGATCCAGGTCGGCTTCGACAACCTGCCGTCGACCATCGGCTTCGTGCGCAGTGGCAAGGTGCGGGCGCTGGCCGTGACCACGCCGCAGCGCTGGCCGGGTGCGAGCGACATTCCCACGGTGGCCGAAAGCGGTGTGCCCGGCTACGAGGTCTCCGGCTGGTTCGGCCTGCTGGCACCCGCCGGCACACCCAAGGCGGTGCTGGACACGCTGCAGTCCGCCGTGGCGCAGGCCGTGCAGCAGCCCGAGGTGGCCAAGCAGCTGCGCGACCTGGGCGCCGAGCCGGTGGCCAACAAGCCCGAGGCCTTCGCCCGCGACATCGCGGCCGACGTGGACAAGTGGCGCAAGGTGGTCCAGGCCACCGGCGTGAAGCTGGAGTGAGACCGCGGGGCCCGGCGCTGGCCGGGCCCAGGGCGTGGCGCTGTGCAAACGCCCGCCCGCTGGTGCGGCCGCCGCCTGCCGCCGCCATGCATGCAGGCAGTTCACTGCAAAAAAAGTGAGCTGCTGGCGCTTGCTGGACAAGCGTTTGAGCCTGATTTGATGCATAAACGATGCCGGGCCCGCAAAGACGTGATAATTGCGAATCTTTCTCAATCGTCTTTGCATCATGAGATTCCGCACCTCTTGCCCCCCGCTGCAGCCCCTCGCGGCCGCCATGGGCCTGGCCCTTGCTGCCGCCGGCGCCCAGGCCCAGGCCCCGGAGGGCGCGCCCGCCTTGGCCGCCGTGACCGTGGAGGCCAGCGCCGACGCCTCGGCCCAGGGCCTGTCCAAGCCCTACGCCGGCGGGCAGGTGGCGCGCGGCGCGCGCGTGGGCGTACTGGGCACGCAGGACATGATGGACACGCCGTTCTCCGCCACCAGCTACACCAGCGGGCTGATCCAGGACCAGCAGGCCAGGAGCGTGGGCGACGTGCTGCTCAACGACGCCGGCGTGCGCCAGGCGCGGGGTTTTGGCAACTTCCAGCAGACGTATTTCGTGCGCGGCTTCACGCTGTATTCGGACGACGTGGCCTACAACGGCCTGTACGGCCTGGTGCCGCGCCAGTACATGGCCACCGAGTTCGTCGAGCGCGTGGAGGTGTTTCGCGGCGCGAATGCGTTCCTGAGCGGCTCGGGTGCGGGCAGCGTCAGCGGCGGCGGCCTGGGCGGCCTTATCAACGTGGTGCCCAAGCGCGCCAGCAACGAGCCGCTCAGCCGCGTGGCCGTGGGCGCGGCCAGCGGCGGTCAGCTGTATGCGGCCACCGACCTGTCGCGCCGCTTCGGGCCGGACAACGCCACGGGCGTGCGCCTGAACCTGGCGCGGCGCAGCGGCGACACGGGCGTGGACGGCGAAGACACGCGCACCACCGTGGGCGCGCTGGGCCTGGACTGGCGCAGCAGCCGCACGCGCCTGTCGGCGGATCTGGGCTGGCAGGAGCATCGGCTGAGCGCGCCCCGGCCCGCCGTCACGCCCACGGCCGGGCTGCCGATGCCGGCCGCGCCCGATGCCCGGGCCAACTACGCCCAGCCCTGGACGCACTCCGACAGCCGCGACCTGTTCGGCACCGTGCGCGGCGAGTTCGATTTCAATGACCAGTGGACGGGCTGGGCGGCCCTGGGCATGCGCCGCGGCAAGGAAGACAACGTCCTGTCGGGCCTGACGATCGCCAGCGGCACGGGCGACGCCACACTCAACCGCTTTGACAACACGCGCGAGAACCACATCAAGACCGGCGAGCTGGGCGTGCGTGGCACGTTCCAGACCGGCGCCATCCAGCACACGGCCGTGGCCTCGCTCACGGCTTTTGACTCCAGCGAGCGCAATGCCTGGGGCTACAACTACGCCACCGGCCAGACCAACAACCTCTACCACCCCGTGGCGCTGACCCCGCCGCCGCTGACCGGCTTTGGCGGTACGCTGGGCAGCCCGCGCGAGACCGAGCGCATCCAGACCCGCAGCCTGGCCCTGGCCGACACCATGGCCTTCCTGGACGAGCGCCTGCTGCTCACGCTCGGCCTGCGCCACCAGACCATCCAGGTGGACGGCTTCGATGCCACCAGCGGCGCCAGTTCCGGCAGCTACGACAAGAGCCGCGTGACGCCGGTGGCGGGCGTGGTGTTCAAGCTGCGTCCCGAGGTGTCGGTGTACGCCAACTACATCGAGGGGCTGTCCAAGGGCGGTTCCGCCCCGGCGGCCAGCGGCGGGCAGCCCGTCGCCAACGCCGGCGAGGTGTTCGCGCCCTACGTCACGCGCCAGAAGGAGGTGGGCCTGAAGTACGACGGCAGCAGCATCGGCGCCAGCGCCGCCTTCTTCACCACCGACATGCCCAGCGCCTATGTGGTGAACAACGTCTACGGCGTGTTCGGCAAGCAGCGCAACCGCGGGCTGGAGTTCAACGTCTTCGGCGAGCCCGCCAGGGGCCTGCGCGTGCTCGGCGGTCTGACGCTGCTGGACGCTGAATACCTGACCTCGGCGGGCGGCGCCTTCGACGGCCATCGCGTGGTGGGTGTGCCGCGCAGCCAGGCCAACCTGGGCGCCGAATGGGATGTGCCGGGCGTGAGCGGCCTGGCGCTGAACGCCCGCGTGCTCTACACCGGGGCCCAGTACGCCAACGCGGCCAACACCCTGCGCGCGCCCAGCTGGACGCGGCTGGACCTGGGCGCGCGCTATCTGCTGGACGTGGGCGGAAAACTGGTCACGCTGAACGCGCGCGTGGACAACGTGGCCAACCGCGGCTACTGGGCCTCGGTGGGCGGCTACAGCACCTATGGCTACCTGGTGCAGGGCGGCCCGCGCACGTTCTCGCTCACGGCCAGCGTCGACTTCTGATGCGTGCCTTCTGGACGGTCGTGCACCGCTGGGCAGGGCTCACCGTGGCCCTGTTCCTCATCGTCGCCGGGCTCACCGGCGCGGTGATCTCGTGGGACCACGAGATCGACGAGTGGCTGAACGCGGACATCATGCACACCCCGGGCCGCGGCCCGCTGCAGGACCCGCTCGTGCTCGCCGCCGCCGTGGAGGCGGACGACCCGCGCGCCGAGGTGAGCTACATGACACTGGGGCTGGAGGAGGGCCACGCCGCCTCCTTCCTGGTGCGCCCGCGCACCGACCCGGCCACCGGCGCCAAGTTCGCGCTGGGCTACAACACCGTCTACGTCGATCCCGTCACGGCCCGCATCACCGGCCACCGCGACTCGCGCAGCATCGCGCTCAGCAAGCGCAACCTCATGCCCTGGCTGCGCCACCTGCACGAAAGCCTGCACATGCCGGCCTTCTGGGGAAGCGACCGCTGGGGCTTCCGGCTCATGGGCGTCGTGGCATTGGTGTGGCTGCTGGACAGTTTCGTGGCGCTGTACCTCACCTTTCCGCCGCGCCAGGCCGTGCGTTCGGTCCGCACCTGGGCCAGCCGCTGGCGCCCGTCGTGGCTGCTGCGCTGGCGCGCGGGCGGCTACAAGCTCAATTTCGACCTGCACCGCGCGGGCGGGCTGTGGGTCTGGGGCGTGATCATCGTGGTGTCGTTCACCTCGTTCTCGCTCAACCTCTACCGCGAGGTGTTCTACCCGGTGATGAGCACGATCTCGACGACCACGCCCGGCCCCTACGAAACCCTCAAGCCGGCGCCGCTGGGCACCTTCATCCAGCCGCGCATCGGCTTTGCCGACGCCATCGCCATCGCCCGGCACGAGGGCGAGCGCCTGGGCTTCGCGCACCCGCCCGGCGGCATCTGGTACGGCGGCGACTTCCCGTTCTACAACGTCTCGTTCTTCGACCCCGGCAACGAGATGGGCGCCCTGGGCATGGGCCTGTCCAACATCTACGTCAGCTCCGACACGGGCGAGGTGCTGGGCACGCACCGGCCCTGGCACGGCACCGCCGCCGACGTGTTCGTACAGCTGCAGCTGCCGCTGCACTCCGGCCGCATACTGGGCCTGCCGGGTCGCATCCTCATGTCGCTCATGGGCCTGGCGGTGGTCATGCTCACCATCACCGGCATCGTGATCTGGGAGCGCAAGCGCCGGGCGCGCCGGCTGGAGCGGCCCGCCGCCCGCGGCCTGGCGCGCCTGCAGGCGCGGCGCTAGTGCCGGCGCAGCAGCGCCTGGCGCAGCAGGCGCGAGGCGCGGTCGCGGATGTGCAGCGGGCTGTGCCCCGGGTGGCGCGGGCGTGAGCGGTACTGCTCGCAGGCGGCCAGGAAGTCCTGCAGGATGGGCGTGTCGTCCATCACGGCACCGCTCTTGGCGCGGAATTCCGGGTGCCACTGGGTGGCAGCGATGTAGCCGCGCCCCTGGTGCGGGCTGCGCCGGATGGCCTCGGGCACGCAGTCGGGCCAGCTCCAGGCCTCGATCTCGAAACCCGGGGCCAGCTGCTTGATGCCCTGGTGGTGGATGCTGTTGACGCGCACCCGCTCCTGGCCCGGGTACAAGCGGGCCAGGCGGCTGCCGGGGACCAGGTCCACGTCGTGGAAGTGCTGGTCGTAGGTGCCGGGGTCGCGGTGGCGCATGGCGCCGGGGTGCTGGGTCTCGATGTCCTGGTACAGCGTGCCGCCGAAGGCCACGTTGATCAGCTGCAGGCCGCGGCAGACGCCGAAGATGGGCTTGCCCTGCTGCTCGAAGGCCTCGACCACGGCCAGGTCGTACAGGTCGCGGATGCGGTCGCCGGTCCAGGCCTCGCGCAGCGGCACCTCGCCGTAGCTGCCCGGCCAGACGTCGGCGCCGCCGTGCATAACCATGCCGTCCAGCCACTCGGCGTAGTGCTTGAGGGTGACGTCGCCGCGTGCCGTCTCGCCGGTGGGGCAGGGCACCATGACCACCAGCGCGCCGGCTGACATGAGCCAATGGGCGATGGACTGCTCGACGTACTGCAGCGTCTTGTTGGTAAACAGCGTCCGCTTGGGGTCCGCGTGCGAAAAGCAGGCCGAAAGGCCGATCTTCAGGCGCTGCTGAGGCGGGTTCATCATCGGAAAAAATCGTTCCTTCACCACGACGCATTGTGTCCGTTGGGGTGGGCAGGGGCTGTAGGAGCCCGCCAGCAGCCCTTGGGAGGCTTGAGCGCAATCAAGCCCGAGCGCCGCGCGGCTGGGGCATGATGGTTGCAAGCCCGGCGCCAGGAGCGCCGACATCCTCACACCCTGTTTACGAGCAAAGGAGAAACACCATGCAGGTGCAGGTTCGCACGGACGACAACATTCAGGGCGGCGAGTCGCTGATCGATTGGGCGCAGCAGGAAGCCCTGTCCAAGCTGGCCCGTTTTCGGGAATACCTCACGCGGGTCGAGGTCTACTTGTCCGACACCAATGCCGGCAAGGGCGGCAGCGCCGACAAGCGCTGCATCATCGAAGCGCGCCCGGCCAACCACCAGCCGCTGAGTGCGCAGGCCGATGCCGCCACGGTGAGCGAAGCCTTCCACGCCGCGATGGACAAGCTCGTCCGCGTGGTGGGCGACGATCAGGACCGCCACCGCGCCAAGCAGGGCCACGAGACCATCCGCACGCCGGACGGTCGACCCGCAGGCACCTGAGCCACGGCGGCGCCCGCGCCTATCCAAAAGGCCGCCCATGCTGGCGGCCTTTTTCATGGCGGGGTGGGTGCTAGAAGCTGCTGCCCGGCTGCTGCAAAAAGGCCAGCTCCTCGGCCGTGCTGTCGCGGCCCAGGGTGGCGTTGCGGTGCGGGTAGCGGCCGAAGCGCTCGATGATCTCGGCGTGCCGCCGGGCGAAGTCCAGATTCTCCGCCCGCCCCAGGGCGCCGAACAGGCGCAGCGACTCGCGCTGCACGGCCCGCGACTCGCTGTGCATGTAGGGCATGTACAGAAACGAGCGCTGCTCCGGCGTCAGCGGCCGGTCCAGCCCGGCGGCCACGGCCTCCTGCGCCAGGACCAGCGCCATGCCGTCGTGCGCGAAGGCGTTGGGGCTGCCCCGCCACAGGTTGCGCGAGAACTGGTCCAGCACGATGACCTCGGCCAGCCGGCCCTCGGGCGTGGCGCGCCACGCCCACAGCTCGCCCTGCGCGGCGCTGGCCTGCAGGGCGCCGAAGCGCTCGCGGATCTCGGCGTCGAAGGCGTCGTCGCGGGCGAAGCGGCGCGTGGGCGGGGTCTCGTCGAACCAGAAATGCAGCACGTTCTCAGGGGACATGGCGGTGGCGCGCCGGTGCGGCGCGTGAAAGAAAGAAGGTGGACAAGAAAAGGCCGGCCGCACAGGGCGGCCGGCCGTGGGGCAGGTCGGGCCGTTAGCGCCCGCGCAGCCGGCCCTGCTCGTCGGCGATCACGATCTCCACGCGGCGGTTCATGGCCCGGCCCTCGGCCGAGCCATTGTCGGCCACCGGGTAGGACTTGCCGTAGCCGCGCGCCGTGATGCGGCTGGGCTCCACGCCGCGCTGCACCAGGGCGGCCTGCACCGACTGGGCGCGGCGCTGCGACAGCTCCATGTTGTAGGCGTCGCCGCCCACGCTGTCGGTATAGCCCTCGATCAGCAGCCGCCGGTCGGGGAACTGGCGCAGAAAGCCTGCCAGCTTGTCCAGGCGCGGCCCGGCCTGGGGCGTCAGCTCGGCCTTGTTGAAGGCGAACAGCACGTCGCCCAGCGTGACCAGCAGGCCGCGCTCGGTCTGCTGACCCTCGATGTCGCGCAGCTGCGCTTCCAGCTGCTGCACGCGCTCCTGGGCACTGCGGGCGGCGGCCTGCTGCTGGGCGGCGCGCTGCTCGGCGCTCATGGCCTGCTGCTGGGCGACCTGGGCGTTGCGCGCCTGGGCGGCGGCCTGCTGGCGCGCGGCCTCGGCCTCGCGGGTGCGGGCCTGCAGGCGCAGGCGGTCGGCCTCGCTGCCCACGTCCTTGATGTTGGCTTCGGCCTTGCGGGCGCGTGCCGTGTTCACAGCCGTATCGGCCTGCTGCGTGGCCAGGTAGGCCAGGTGGTTGGCCTCGGCAGCGTCGTGGTCGTCGCGCCAGACCTTGTCGGCGCGTGCCAGCGTGTCGGCTGCGGTGCGGGCCTCCAGCTGGGCGTACTGGCCCACATCAGGGTCGGCGACGGTGCGGTTGACGGTGGTGCGGGCCTGCTCGACCGATTCGAGCGGCGCGCGCGAGGCGCAGGCGGCCAGGGTGCCGGCGGCGATCAGGGCAGCGGCCAGGCTGCCGAGGCGATGGAGCGTAGAGGGCATGGGGGCGTTCCTTCAACAAACAGGACGGTAAGACGGATCGGGGCGAGCGCTTTGCCGGTGCGGCTTAGCGTGCGGGCGCGGGCGTCGTCGTGATGGTGGTGGTCGTCGTGGTGCCAGCCGGGGCGGGCGTCGGTACAGGAACCGGCACCGGCACGGCCACCGGCGTGGCCGAGGTGCGCGCGCGGTAGTCGATCTCGCGCTGCAGCGAGCGGATGCTGCCCTGCACCTCCTGCAGCGTGCGGGCGTTGTCCACCGCCTCGGCCTTGGACTCGGCCAGGCGCGCCTCGGCCTCGGCCTCGGTGGCCAGGCGGCGGGCTTCCTTGTAGTCCTTGTTGGACATGGCGCGCTCGGCCTGCAGCCACTTGTCACGGGCGCGCTGCATCTCCACGGGGGCGTTGGCCGCCACCTCGGGCATGGCCGTCACGCGCTCGACGGCGGCGCGGCCGACGGCCATCTCCTCGGTGGGCTTGGGGGTGGACGAGCACGCGGCCAAGGCACCCAGTGCCAGTGCGGCCGAAGCCGTTCGCAAAAGGGAGGAAGTAGTGGGCATGGGGAAGACTCCAACGGGGTTGAATCACAAGCCGCACGCCACGGGGGCGGGGCACGGATGTGCCGGTGGGCGCAGAGCGTGGATGCTGCCGCGCCATGGCACCGTTGAAGAAAATTATGGAAACCCGCCCGCCGGATGCCCCGTAGGCACAGCGCAGCAGCGGGCGTGGGCCAAGTCCGACTGGGAATGCAGGCCAAAACAGCCTCCAGCGCTTTCTGGACAAGCGCCAGCAGCTATTGATTGAATAGCGAAAAGTGAAGGGGAATGCAGCCGGCAGAGGCCCGGGCCTAGGGGCCGCGCAGCACCGGGTGCGGGTTGATCGCGTCGCCCTTCCACCACGCCTTGTCAGCCGGCAGGCGGGCGATGGCGAAGTGCAGGTGCGGCGCCTGCGCGCTGGCGTTGCCGCTGCTGCCCACATAGCCGATAACCTGGCCGCGGCGCACCTGCTGGCCCTCGCGCAGGCCGTCGGCGTAGCGCTCCAGGTGCGCGTAGTAGTAGCTGTATTGCTCGCAGGGGTCGAACTGGTAGATGGTGATGCCGCCGGGCTTGCTCAGGAACAGCTTGGCGATGCGCCCGTCCTCCACGGCCAGCACCGGCGTGCCGGCGGGCGCCAGGATGTCGATGGCGTCGTGCCGACGGCCCTGGCTGCGCGCCTGGCTGAAGGTGTCGGCCAGGTCCTGGGGCTGCACGCCCTGCACCGGCAGCGTGAGCCGGCGCAGCGCCAGGGCGGCGGTGTCTTGCGGCAGGGGATGGTCTGCCGGCGTGGCCAGGGCCGGCGCCGCCGGGGCGCTGCCGGCCGGCGCGCACTGGCCCGCATGGGCGGGCAGCAGCGGCGCGGCGGCTGCCAGCAGGGTGAGGGCGAGGGCGGTGCGCCGACGGTCCCGCACCACGGTTTTCAGGCCTTCACCTCGACCTGGGCGCCCACCTTGATGACCCGGGCCAGGCGCTCGGCGTCCCAGTTGGTCAGGTGGATGCAGCCGTTGCTCTCCGAATGCCCGACCTTGGCCGGGTCCGGCGTGCCGTGGATGCCCCAGTGCGGCTTGGTCAGGCCCAGCCAGATGGTGCCCACGGGGTTGTTGGGCCCGGGCGGCAGCTCGGCCTTTTGCGCATCCTTGGGGGCCGTCTTGAGCAGTTGGGGGTCGAAGGTGAAGCTGGGGTTCTCGGCCGCGTTCTTGATGGCCATGCGGCCCAGCGGCAGCGGGTCGTTGGCCTCGTTGCCGATGCTGATGGGAAAGCCGGCCGCGGGCTGGCCGTCCTGGTCCAGCACGAACAGCACGCGCTCGCCCTTGTCGATCTCGATGCGCTGCGCCAGGCGCGTGGGCGCCTTGGCTTCGCGCACATTGGGCACCACGATCTCGCTGCCGGCGGCGATCTTCGCGTCCGGGTTCAGGCGCTTCAGGTACTGCGGGCTGACGTGGAAGCGCTCGCCCAGCATCTCCTCAACCGACTCGTAGGGCAGGGCCTTGAGCCGGGCACGCTCGGCCACGTCGGCGGGCGTGGCCTCGAAGGGGCCGGCGGCGTCCTGCTCGGTGACGGTGTAGCGCGTGAGCAGCGGCGCGTCGCTGGCCTGGCGCAGGGCCTGCCAGGTGGCCTCGTCGATGCGGCCGCTGCTCTTCAGGCCGTGGGCGCGCTGGAAGGCGGCCACCATGCGCTGCATGTTCTTGCCAAACTGGCCGTCGATCTCGCCGGGCGAGAACCACGCGCGGTCCAGCAGGATCTGCGCGCGTGCCACGGCGGCCGAGCGCGCGCCCTGCGCCAGCGCCGGCGTGTCGCTGGCGGCATTGAAGGTGTCGAAGTCCAGTGCGGCGGCGCCGTCGCGCGCCGCACGGGCCCAGGCCGGGGGCGCCACCCCGATGGCGATGGCGGAGGCAAGCAGGAAGCGGCGGGAAAGCGTCATGGCGGGGCAGGGATGGAAGGCAAAAAAGATGCCCCGCAGTGTCGCCACTCGGCCGCGCCCGGGCTGTAGGAAACGCCTGCGCCGCGCCGTCCGCTGCGGCGCCAACGAAAACGCGCCCCGAAGGGCGCGTTGCGGGCAGCGGGCTGCCGGGGTGCCGGTGGGCGCGGCTTACTTGGAAGCCATCACGCGCACCATCTCCAGGCACTTGTTGGAGTAGCCCCACTCGTTGTCGTACCAGGACACGATCTTCACGAAGGTCTTGTCCAGGGCGATGCCGGCGTCGGCGTCGAACACCGAGGTGCAGGTCTCGCCACGGAAGTCGGTGGCCACCACCTTGTCCTCGGTGTAGCCCAGGATGCCCTTCAGGGCGCCCTGCGACTGGGCCTTCATCTCGGCCTTGATCTCGTCGTACGACGCGTCCTTTTCCAGCTCCACCGTCAGGTCGACCACCGACACGTCGGAGGTCGGCACGCGGAAGGACATGCCCGTGAGCTTGCCCTTGAGCGCGGGCAGCACCACGCCCACGGCCTTGGCCGCGCCGGTGCTGCTGGGGATGATGTTCTCCAGGATGCCGCGGCCGCCGCGCCAGTCCTTGTTGCTCGGGCCGTCCACGGTCTTTTGCGTGGCGGTAGCGGCATGCACGGTGGTCATCAGGCCGCGCTTGATGCCCCACTTGTCATGCAGCACCTTGGCCACGGGGGCCAGGCAGTTGGTGGTGCAGGAGGCGTTGGAGATGACGGTCTGGCCGGCGTATTCCTTGTCGTTCACGCCGAAGACGAACATCGGCGTGTCGTCCTTGGAGGGGGCCGACAGCAGCACCTTCTTGGCGCCGGCGGCCAGGTGCTTGTCGGCGCTGGCCTTGTCCAGGAACAGGCCGGTGGACTCGATGACGATGTCGGCGCCGACCTCGTTCCACTTCAGGTTGGCCGGGTCGCGCTCCTGCGTCAGGCGGATCTTCTTGCCGTTGACGACGAGCGTGTTGCCCTCGACCGAGACCTCGCCCTTGAAGCGGCCGTGCACGCTGTCGTACTGGAGCATGTAGGCCAGGTAGTCCGGCTCCAGCAGATCGTTGATGGCAACGACCTCGATGTCGGAGAAGTTCTGCACGGCAGAGCGCAGCACGTTGCGCCCGATGCGGCCGAAGCCGTTGATACCGATCTTGATCGTCATGGCAATGAAGCTCCTGGAGTTGCGAAATGCGAAAAGTGAAAGGACTTACTTGCGGCGGCGCAGCGCGGCTTGCACCGTGTCGGCCACGTTCTCGGGCGTGAAGCCGAAGTGCTTGAACAGCACCGGCGCCGGGGCCGATTCGCCGAAGGTGTCGATGCCCACGACGGCGGCGCAGCCGTACTTCCACCAGAAGTCGGTCACGCCCATCTCCACGGCGACGCGCGGCAGGCCCTCGGGCAGCACCAGGCGCTTGTAGCGCACGTCTTCGCGGTCGAAGGTGGTGGTGCTGGGCATGGAGACCACGCGCACGGCGATCTTGCGCTCGGCCAGCAGCTTCTGCGCGGCCAGGGCCAGCTGCACCTCGGAGCCGGTGGCGATGATCACGGCCTGGGCCTTCTTGCGCAGGCCCGCGTCCTGCGGTTCGGCAAGGATGTAGGCGCCGCGCGAGATGTCGCCCAGGTCGCGCTTGGGCGCGTAGGCCAGGTTCTGGCGCGACAGGGCCAGCACGGTGGGCTTGTCGCGGTTGGACAGGGCCACGCTCCAGGCCACGGCGGTCTCGGCCGTGTCCGCTGGGCGCCAGACGTCCAGGTTCGGAATCAGGCGCAGGCTGGCGACGTGCTCGATCGACTGGTGCGTGGGGCCGTCCTCGCCCAGGCCGATGGAGTCGTGCGTGAACACGTGCACCACGCGCAGCTTCATCAGCGCGGCCATGCGGATGGCGTTGCGGCTGTAGTCGCTGAAGGTGAGGAAGGTGCCGCCGTAAGGGATGAAGCCGCCATGCAGGGCGATGCCGTTCATGATGGCGGCCATGCCGAACTCGCGCACGCCGTAGTTGATGTGGCGCCCGCCGACGTGCACGGTCTGCTCGCCCACGGCCACTTCCACCTGCATCACCTCGCCGGCATCGTCGAAGCGCAGCGCCGGCGTGCTCTTGGTGTTGGTCAGGTTGGAGCCGGTGAGGTCGGCGCTGCCGCCCAGCAGTTCGGGCAGGCTGGCGGTGAAGGCCTCCAGCGCCAGCTGGCTGGCCTTGCGGCTGGCGACGGTCTGCGCGGCGGTGTGCGCACCCACCACCAGGTCCACGGCGGCCTGGGCGAAGTGCTTGGGCAGGTCGCCGGCCATGCGGCGCGTGAACTCGGCGGCCAGCTCGGGGTGCGCGGCGGCGTAGGCGTCAAAGCGCTGCTGCCAGTCGGCCTGCGCCTGCGCGCCCGCGTCCCGGGCGCTCCAGTCGGCGTACACCTCGGCGGGGATGTCAAAGGGCTGGTGGCTCCAGCCGATGGCGTTGCGCGTGAGAGTGATCTCGTCGGCGCCCAGCGGCTCGCCGTGCGCCTTGGCGGTGTTCGCGCGGTTGGGCGAGCCGCGGCCGATGGCCGTCTTGCAGACGATGAAGCTGGGCTTGTCGGTGCTGTTCTTGGCCAGGGCGATGGCCTCCTGCACGGCCTCGGCGTCGTGCCCGTCCACCGGGCCGATCACGTTCCAGCCGCAGGCGCGCAGCCGCGCGGGCGTGTCGTCCACGAACCAGGGCGCCACCTGGCCGTCGATGCTGATGCCGTTGTCGTCGTACAGGGCGATCAGCTTGTTCAGCTTCCACGCGCCGGCCAGCGACAGCGCCTCCTGGCTGATGCCCTCCATCAGGCAGCCGTCGCCCAGGAAGACGTAGGTGTGGTGGTCCACCACCGTGTGGCCGTCGCGGTTGAATTCCTTGGCCAGCAGCTTTTCGGCCAGGGCAAAGCCCACGGCGTTGGTGATGCCCTGGCCCAGCGGGCCGGTGGTGGTCTCCACGCCGGGGGTGATGCCGTGCTCGGGGTGGCCGGCGGTCCGGCTGTGCAGCTGGCGGAAGTTCTTCAGCTCTTCGATGGGCAGGTCGTAGCCCGTCAGGTGCAGCACCGCGTACAGCAGCATCGAGGCATGGCCATTGGACAGCACGAAGCGGTCGCGGTCGGCCCACAGCGGGTTGGCCGGGTTGTGCTTGAGGTGCCGGCCCCACAGCGCGACGGCCATGTCGGCCATGCCCATGGGGGCGCCGGGGTGGCCGGAGTTGGCCTGTTGAACGGCATCCATTGCGAGTGCGCGGATCGCATTCGCCATCTGTTGAGAGTTGGCCATGTCGGCGGGCCCCTGGCGGGCGCTTGAGTTGGTGCAAACCCGTGATTTTACGGGGCAGGTGCGCACAGGCCGCTGCTGAGGTTTAGCGCGCTTGGCTCACGACGCGGACCGCCGGCACAAGATCGGCTGCGGTGCGGTCCCTTTCGCCACCGACAGCAGCGCTACCCGCGCAGCGAGCAGGAGCCTGAGCCGGGCCAGCTCTCGGACTATGTTCCCGGCGGCGCCGGGAAGACCACCACCGGGCCCTGTGGCGCCTGGCCCGGCGGCAGATAGGGCGGCGCGGCGTCCCCCTGCGGGCCCAGCCAGCGGATGAGCTGGTAGACAGCCCGCAGGTCTTGCGCGCTCATCGCCCGCAGCGCCGGCCAGGGCATGGGCGGACGCATGGGCTGGTGCTGCGCCATGGCCAGCCATTGCGGCTCGTTCATGCCCGCCACCAGCCGGCGCAGGTTGGTGGCGTAGGTCGTGCCCCAGGGGCCGCGGTAGCCGAGCGTGTCGCCGGTGAGCCATTCCTTCTCGGGCACCTTGCCGCCGGAGGCGCCGTAGCCCGGCGTATGGCAGTCGTTGCAGCCGCCGATGGTGACGAGGTAGCGGCCGCGCTCGATCTGCGCAGTTGTCGACGGTGGCGCGCACAGGCCGGCCAGCGGCGCGGCCAGGGCGCAGGCGCCCAGCAGGGTGTGCAGGAAAGAGGTGGATGGTTTCATGGTGTTTTCGGCCTCCGGTGCTTGCCAGTCAAGCGCCGGCAGCTCTCATTTCGATAGTTCAAGCGAAGCGGCGCGCGCGCAGTCCTGCCAGCAGCATCAAAGCGGCGAGCGCCAGCACGCCCCAATCCGACAGCGTGGGAATGCCCTGTACACCGCCGGGCCCGCCCCCGCCGCCGGGCGCAGGCGCGGGCGTCACGCCGCCCGTGGGCGGTGCCGAGGCGCTGCCGCCAGCGTTGTTGGCGGTGACGGTGAATGTGTAGGCGGTGCCATTGGTCAGCCCCGTCACGGTGCAACTGGTGGCCGGCGCCTGCACGGTGCAGCTGGCACCGCCGGGCTGGGCCGTGACGGTGTAGCTGGTGGGCGGCGTGCCGCCGGCAGGCGCCTGCCACGACACGGTGATCTGCGCGTTGCCGGGCGTGGCCGTCACGCCCGTGGGGGCGTTCGGTGCGCCCGCCGCCAGCACGCGGACCGGCACCGCGTCGGACGCCATGCCGCTCACGTACACCGTGGCGCGGTACGGGCCGGGGGCCGTGCCCGGCGGCAGCGGGTGGGTGGTCACCAGGGTTTGCCCGCCGCTTGGCACGGCGCGGGCGATCGGCAGCCACACCACGGCGCCATCGCCCTCGCCTTGCAGGCGCACCAGCGGCAGGCGCGTGGCCGACTGCTGGGTGGCGCCGCCGCTGGCTTCGCTGGCGCCGACGAGGCGCAGGCCCGACAGCTCCAGTGCCTCTGAGGGAGCCACCGGGGTGGACGACGACGTGATGCGGGGGCCGTGGGCATTGCCTGCGGCGCTCGCTCGGCCATACAGCAGCGCGGGGGCTGAGTGGCTGTTCAGCCCGCCCGCCACCAGCACGCGCCCGTTGGCCAGCAGCGTGGCGGTGTGGTTGCCGCGCCCTTGCGGCATGGTGCCTGCCGGCTGCCAGGTACCTGACTCGGGGTCGTACACCTCGGCGCTGCTCAGGTTGGCGCCGTTGTAGCCGCCCCCGGTGACCAGCACCCGCCCGTCAGGCAGCAAGGTGGCGGTGTGCAAGTTGCGCGCCTGTTGCAGGCTGGCGGCGCTGTGCCAGGCGTTCGTGGCCGGGTCGTAGATCTCGGCGCTGGCGAGGTAGCCCGCGCCACCGGCATGCCCGCCGGCGACCAGCACGCGCCCGTCGGCCAGCAGCGTGGCGCTGTGCTGGTTGCGCGCCTCTTGCATGGCGGGGCCGGCTGTCCAGGTGGCGGTGGCGGGGTTGTAGAACTCCACCGAGGCGGTGCCCTGGCTGGTCAGGGCGTTGCCCCCGGCCACCATCACCCGCCCGTCGGCCAGCAGCGTGGCCGTATGGCCGTAGCGCGGCATGAGCAGGGCGCCGGCCGCGCGCCAGGCGTTCGCGGCGGGGTCGTAGAGTTCGGCTTGCGCCACGTTGCCGCTGTTGGTGCCACCGGCCACGAGCACGCTGCCGCTGGGCAGCAAGGTCGCAGTGTGCGCCCAGCGCCCGTGCGCCAGGTCGGGCGCGGCGCTCCACTGCAGGGTGGCGCTGTCGTACAGCTCGGCACTGGCAGGCACCGAGGAGCCTCCGGCGACCAGCACGCGGCCATCGGCCAGCAGGGTCTGGCTGTGATAACTGCGCGCCCGCGCCATCGGCGCCGCGCCTTGCCACTGGCCCGTCCCGGCGTCGTAGCGCAGGGTGGAATTTCCAGGCGCGGCAGAGCCGCCGCTGGCGACCAGGCCGCCGGTCACGAGCACCGAGCCGTCGCGCAACAGCGTGGCGCGGTGGTCCTGGCGCAGCGCGGGCAGCGCGCCCGTGACCTCGGGCACTAGCGCATCGGCCGAGAACCGCTCGGCGCTGGCCAGTGGCCCGGGGGTGCCGTCGCCGCCCGCCACCAGCACCTCGCCCGTGTGCAGCAGCAGCGCGCCGGAGCGGGTGCGCGCCTGCGCCATGGGCGGCAGGCTGCTGGCGTTGCAGGTGCCAGGGTCGACGACTTCGCTGGCGGCCAGCGGCGTATTGCCCGCTTCGCCGCCCATGAGCAGCACTCGGCCGCCCGGCAGCAGCGCCGCCGCGTGCCGCTCGCGGGCGGCTTGCAGCACGGCGCAGGCGCTCCAGGTGTTGCTGGCGGGGTCGTACAACTGCGTCGTGCCCACCGCGACGTTGCCGCTGCCCCGGCCGCCTGCGACCAGCACGCGGCCGTCGGGCAGCAGCGTGGCGGTGTGGTCCAGGCGCGGGCCGTCGGGCAGCGGAGCGGCGACGGTCCAGGTGGCGTCTGTGGGGTTCCAGACCAGGACGGCAGCGTCGGCGCTGATGCCGTTGTCCAGCCCTCCCACGAGCAGGACGCGGCCTGTGGCCAGCAGCGTGGCGGTGTGCTGGCGCTTGCCCATGCCGGGCATGGAGCCGGCGCTTGCCCAGGTGCGCGTGGCGGGGTCGTAGATTTCCGCGGACCGCAGCGCTTCCTGTCCGGCAGTGCCCTGCCCGCCTGCCACCAGCACGCGCCCGTCGTGCAGCAGCGTGGCGGTGTGCCGGCTGCGGCGCAGGTTCATCGCTTCGGCGGGGGTGACGGTGCCGGTGCGCGGGTCGAACGTGGCGGCGGCGCTGGTCGATGCGCTGCCGGTATGGCCGCCCGCGAGCAGCACGGTGCCGTTGGCCAGCGGCGTGGCGGTGTGGTCGGCGCGCGGGCCGGGCAGGGCCGGCCCGCCGCTCCAGCGGCCCGTGGCCGGGTCGTAGAGCTGCGTGGTGGCCAGCGGGGTGCCCCCGCTTCGCCCGCCTGCGACGAGCACGCGGCCGTCGCCCAGTTGCGTGGTGGTATGGCTGGCGCGTTCGCCGCCAAAACTGCCAGCGGCGCGCCAGCCGTCAGCCTGCGCGGTGGTGGCCACGCCCAGACACAGCACGGCGGCGTGCAGTGCGTGCCGGGCCATGGCATTCCAGAGGGAGGAGGACATGAAGGATTTCCGTTTGCTATATTTTTGATAGCTGCGGGCGCTTTGCTTGAAAGCGCCGCAGCCCTTTTTCACCAAACTTTCGTCCGTGCGTCAGGGCCGGCGCAGGTGGCGTGCCGCCATCAGCCCGGTGAGCGCGGCCAGCAGGGCCAGGCTCCACTCGGCCAGCGTGGGCACCGGCTGCACGCCGCCGGCCGCGGCGGCGACACTCAGCGTGTGCGTGGCGCTGGAGGGCAGGTAACGCCGCGCCACGTCGCCGGCGTAGAGGGCGGTGAGCGTGTGCTGGCCGGCGGCGGGAAAGCGCAGGGTGCACTGGCCCGTGCCGGCGGCGTCGAGCTGCGCCGTGCACGAGGCGCCGCCGCCGCTGATGGCCACGCTGGCGCTGGCCAGCGGCGTGTCGCCGACTTCCACGGCCACGCGCGCGACCACGTCTTCGCCCACCCGCGGCGCAGCCGGCAGCACGCTCAGAAAGCGCGTGGCGGTGTCCTCGGCCAGGGCGAAGCTCAGCTCCACGGTGCAGGCAGCGGTGACGGCCGCCGTGGTCACGGCGTTGCCCGAGAACGTGGCGCCGCAGCCATTGGCGTCAATCAGCATGTAGCTGCGCTGCGGCGCGGCGGTGATGCTGGCGCGCGCGCCAGTGGCGACGGTCTGCGTGGCCGGCGCGGCGGTGCCGCCCGTGCCGTTGACCACGGCCGTCACCAGCCAGCCCTGGCCGCCCGCCTTTTGCGCCGAGCACTGCGCCGTGGCGCCCCCGCCGGTGCCGGCGCACGACCAGCTCCACGGCCCCGAGCCCGACAGCACGCCGGGCGTGCCGGCGCGGCACAGGTTGCTGGGCGGCGTGCTCAGGACCTGTCCGTCGTCGCTGCCGCACAGGCCGTCCTGCGGCCCCGCAGCGTCCTTGACGAACACGGGGTCGATCGCGCAGTTGGCCGTCAACGGGCCGGCGGTGAAGACGTTGCCGCTGAGCGTGCCCGGGCAGGTGCGGCTGAAGGTGGTGAACAGGTGGTAGCCGGGCGCGGGCGTCAGCGTGAACTGCACCGTGGCCCCGGCGGGCAGGATCTGCACGGTGCCGGGCGAAACGGTGCCGGTGCTGCCGTCGGTGATGGGGTCGCCCGTGCGCGCATCGCGCACCGTGGGCGTCACGTCCCAGCTGCCGGTGCAGCCATCGGCCCAGGGGCCGTTGCCGGTGACGGCGTTGTCCCAGGCCTGGTTGATGGCGGGGTCGGGGCTGTTGCGCAGGGGGTTCTTGCACATCACCGCCGACAGGGTGCTGTTCGGCGGCATGGGCGGCGAGCCGACCAGCTGGTTGTTCTGGATGTGCAAAAAGCGCAGCTTGGCCAGGCCGTCCAGCGACGGGATCTGTCCGGTCAGCTGGTTGTCGTGCACATAGAAATTCTCGAGATTGGCCAGGCCGGTCAGCGCCGGAAGGGGCCCCCTCAACTGGTTGTATTCGACGTGAAAGCTGCGCAGCCGGGCCAGGCCGGTGAGCGGCGGGATCGCGCCGCCCAGCTGGTTGCTGGAGACGATGAAGCTGTCCAGATTCGCCAGGCCGGCGAGTGCCGTGATCGAGGTGAGCCGGTTGTTGGTGGCGGTGAAGAGCCTGAGTGCGGCCAGAGCGCTCAGGTCGGGAATGGCGCCAGTCAGCTGGTTGGTGTTGGCATTGAACTCCTCCAGCGCCGCAGCGCCCGCCATGGGGCCGATCTGCCCGTCGAGCCGGTTGCCGCTGACGTTGAACACGCGCAGCTTGGCCAAGCCGGTCAGCGCGGGCGTTCCGCCCGTCAGCTCCCCGCCCTGGACCTCGAAGGTCTCGAGCTTGCCCAAGCCCGCCAGCGAAGGAATGGGGCCGCTGAACGTGTTGCTGCCCAGGTCGAGGCTCACGAGTTCCGTCATCGCGGCCAGCGGGGGAATGGGGCCGCTCAGCTCGTTTTGCCGCAGGTTGAGCGCCGTGAGCGCGGTCAGGTTGCCCAGCGAGGCCGGCACGCTGCCCTTGAGGCTGTTGAAGTTCAGCTTCAGCGCGGTCACGTGCGATTGCGCCGCGTCGCAGGTCACGCCCGCCCAGGTGCACTCGGTGCCGACAGCGCCCATCCAGTTGGCGTTGTTGCGCCAGTGGGCGCCGTCGGCGCTGCTGTAGAGGTCTGTCAGCGCGGCCCTCTCGGTGGGGGGAATAGCGGCCCACGCGGCGCTGCTGCCCAGCGCGGCGGCAAGCGCCAGGGCCAGCGCGCCGGCGTGCCAGCGCCGCGGGTGGGGCACCGGCGCGGCGGTTGCGGGAAAGGTCATGGATGTGTCCTCGTGGCTCTCGGTTTGCGGGTTACGGGTGCGCGCGGTGCGGCCCTGTGCTGCCTGCCAGTTGCAGGTAGGCGGCGGACGTCTCCAGGACGCGCCGGGCCGCTTCGGCCCATGCGATCGGGTTCATGCGAGCGTTTCCTTCAGCGAAAAAAACGGCCCTTGCTGGGCCTGGGCCGATTCTTGAAAAGGGCGCCGTGCCTGCCTATCGGCCACCTGACCGATGGCCGCGCGTTTTGCCGCGCGCTGCGCCCTGGTGGTATCCCGAAGGGGAATGGCAGCCGGGCGCCGCACCACCAAGAATTCGCGCCTCGCAACAGGAGGACAGGCTTGCACCAGGCATTGACGGATTTGTTGGGCGCGGTCGCCGACGAGGCGCGCTGGGCCGGGGCGCTGCACCGCTACGCCACCAGCCTGGGGGCCGACCAGGTGGGCTGGTTCGTGCTGGCCAGCGGCCCGCAGCAACTCGCGCAGCAGGGCGTGGAATTCGCCGCGCACCCGGACCCCGGCTACTGGCTGCACCTGCCGTCCGCTGCCGGCACCCCAGCGCTGGTGGGCCGCGGCGTGACGGCCGAGGCCACGCTGAGCTACGCCGCCCACTACCGCGAGCAGGACCCCCTGTGGGACGCTGCCATGGAGCGCTACGCGCAGGCGCAGCACGGCGGCGTGTGGACTGTCACGGACGGCGCCATCGCACCTGCGCGGCGGCAGCGCCACGCGGCCTTCTACAGCGACTTCCTGCGCCCGCACGGCATCGGCGCGCGCATGTTCGGCGGCAGCCGCGGCGCCGCACGCCACCCCGTGGGCAACCTGTTCGCTTCCGTGTACCGCCTGCGCGGAGGCGAAGACTTTTCAGCCGGGCAGGTGCAGCGCTTCCAGGCCGAATTCGGCGCGCTGCAGCACGCCGCCTTCCTGCACCGCGAGGCGCTGGCACTGCGCACGCGCACGCAGGGGCTGGAGGCGCTGATGGAGCGCCTGTCCATGGGCATGCTGTTCTTCGATACCGCCGGGCGGCTGCTGCACGCCAACGCACGCGCGCGGACACTGGCCGCGCAACGCGAGCACGCCGGCCTGCGCAAGCTGCTGGCGGGCCCGCGCCAGGCCGATGCGCCCCTGCGCGCGCTGTTCACGCAGTCGCTGCGCGGCAGCAGCGGCTGCGCCGAACTGCCCGGTGGCCTGGTGCTGGTCAGCCTGGCAGCGGGCGACATGGCCTCGCTGGGCCTGCACCACGGCGCACCGGGCGTCGCCTGGATGCTGCTGGAGCGCTCGCTCGATGCGGCGGCCGCCGTCGCGCTGGCGCGCCAGGCCTACCACCTGAGCCCGGCCGAGGCGGCGCTGCTCTTGGCGCTGCTGCGCGGCCAGACGCCGCAGGACTTCGCGGACGCGCGCGGCGTGCGCATCCGCACCGTGCGCACGCAGATGAGCACGCTGCTGCTCAAGACGCGCACGCAGCGCCAGCAGGAGCTGGTGGCGCTCGTGGCGCGGCTGATGCTGCTGGCGCCCGGCGAGGCGCATGAGCGCGTGGCCTGATCGTGCTCAGCGGCGCAGCCGCTGCGCCAGGTCTTCCCAGTCAGCCGCACCGGTGGCTGCGAAGACGACGCGCAGGTGCTTTTTCAGCGCCGCCTCGCTCACGCCGGCCAGCCGGTGGCAGTCGGCGCGCGCATGGCCCAGGCCGGCCAGCACGGCAATGTCGCCCTGCAGCGGTGACAGCGGCAGCGCCAGCACCCGGCGTACGACCTCCACGCCCAGCGGGCGCTGCAATTGCAGCGTGAGCAAATGCTGCGCCGGCCCGCCGGCCAGGGCGTGCAGCGCCAGCCGGCTGACCGCCAGCCAGCCGCCCGGCACCGCGCTGCGCGCCGCATCGCCGGCATGGGCCACGCCCAGGCGCTGCGGCAGGTCGGGCGGCAGCGCCAGCGCGGCTGCGGCACGCAGGCCCAGGCCCGCCAGGTTGGACTGGCGCAGCAGCTGCGTGGCCGTCTCGTCGGCGTAGAGGGGGCGCTGGCCCGCGGCGTCCAGCACCACGTGGCCCAGCGGGCCGCCGTGCCCGCCGGCCTGGCTGCAGTCGTGTCCGATGGGTTGCGCAAACGCGCGCGCCAGCCAGCCGGCCGCGCGCTCGAGCAGCGCCGCGTCGTCCGCCGTGAAGCCCGCGCCCGAGGCGCGAAACAGCATCGCGATGGCACGCGCGCGCCCGCCCGCCTCCACGCGCAGGTCCAGCGTGTGCTGGTGGCCGCTGGCGCGCACCAGCAGGTTGTAGGAGTTGGAGCGGAAGTACTGCGCGCCCGGCGCCATCAGCCGGCCGATGCGCGGGCCGTCGATGCGTGCCAGGGTGTGTACGTTGATCTCGTCCGGGCCGGCGAACAGGCGCTCGAATTCGTTCAGGAACAGGTCCTGCACCTCGGCCGGCGAATCCTCGTGGAAGAAGCCCTCGGGTCGGCCCTGCGCATCGAGCCAGAACAGCGCCGCCGCGTCGGCGCCCACCAGAGCGCGCAGGGCGGCGCAGACCTCGGGTGCGATGGGCGCCAGGCCCAGCCCCAGGCCGCACAGCAGCCCCAGGGCGCGCCACTGCCGCTGGTGCGCGGCGGCGGCGATGGAGGCGGCGGACGTGGGCATGGGCGGCGCGGCAAATGCGCGGCCATTATGAAACCGCCGCCCTACACTGCGCGCCCATGACGACGATGCCCCCGATCCCCGCCATGCTGCTGGCCGCCGGCCGCGGCGAGCGCATGCGCCCGCTGACCGACACCACGCCCAAGCCGCTGCTGGCCGTGCGCGGCCGGCCGCTGCTGGAGTGGCACCTGCGCGCCCTGGCCGCGGCCGGCGTGCGGCACGCGGCCATCAACACGGCCTGGCTGGGCGAGCAGGTCAGCCAGCGGTTCTCAAGCGTTTTCGGCCTCCAGGCCGCACCGGACAAGCGCGGGCAGCTATCCATTTCATACTCGCACGAGGGCCGCGACTTCGGCCACGCGCTGGAGACGGCCGGCGGCATCGCCCGCGCGCTGCCGCTGCTGGGCGCGCCGGTGTTCTGGCTGGCCGCGGGCGACGTGTATGCGCCGGACTTCGCCTTCGACGCCGCCAGTGCCCGGCGCTTTGCCGCCAGCGGCGCGCTGGCCCACCTGTGGCTGGTGCCCAACCCGGCGCACCACCCGCGCGGCGATTTCGGCCTGTCGCCCGAGGGCCTGGCTTTGAGCCTGCCCGAGGCCAGCGCCGCGCCGCGCCACACCTACAGCACCCTGGCCCTGCTGCGCGCCGAGCTGTTCGCGCCGCCGTGGTGCGACATCCCGCCCGGCAACCCGCAGGGCGTGGCCGCACCGCTGGCGCCGCTGCTGCGCCGCGCCATGGACGCCGGCCGCGTGACGGCCGAGCTGTACCAGGGGTTGTGGGTGGACGTCGGCACCCCCGAGCGGCTGGCGCAGCTCAACACCTGAGAGGCCGACTGCCAGCGCCGGTGGCCGAAAGCGGGCAGACTGCTGCCCTTTTTTGGCACCAGCGGCGCGGGCCGGGGCCTTCGGGGAGTGCGATCAATTGGGAGCGGTGGACTACGCGCAGATGGCGCTGCTGGCGGCGGTGGCGTCGTTCTGCCAGAACCTGACGGGCTTTGCCTTTGCCCTGATCTTCGTGGGCGCGGCCGGCGCGCTGTCGCTGATGCCCATCGCGGACGCGGCCAACATCGCCAGCATCCTGTCGGCCGTCAACGGCCTGGCCTACCTGCGTAGCCATCGCCTGGCGCCGCGCTGGGACCTGCTCAAGCCCACGCTGATCAGCGGCGTGGCGGGCGTGGGCATCGGCCTGGCGTTGCTGGCCTGGCTGAGCGGCAACACGCTGCACGGCCTGCGCGTGGTGCTGGGCGTGTCCATCATCGCCTGCGCGGTGCTGCTGCTGGCGCGCTCGCAGCCGCGCCGGACGCCGTCGGGCACGGGCGTGCTGTGGGGCGTGGGGCTGGTCTCGGGCGTGCTGGGCGGGCTGTTCTCCACCGCCGGCCCGCCCATCGTCTACCACCTGTACCGCCAGCCGCTGCCGCCCATGGTGGTGCGCCAGTGCCTGGTGATTTTGTTCACGGTGCTGGCGCTGGTACGGCTGGCCTCCGTGGGCTTGGCGGGCGCGCTGCAGTGGAGCGTCGTGGGCGCCAGCGCGCTGGCGCTGCCGGTGGTCGTCGGCGTGACCTGGCTGCAGGCGCGCCACCCGCCGCGCCTGCCGGTACCGCTGGTGCGCTGGATCGTCTGCACGCTGCTGCTGATGGCCGGCGCCAGCCTGCTGGCCGCGGCCCTTTGAGCGGCCCGCCAGGCGCTACGATGGCTGCCATGACCACCATCTACGCAAAGCGGCGTGCGCGCCTGGCGGCCCAACTGGGCGCGGGCGGCATCGCCATCGTGCCCACGGCACCCGAACGGCAGCGCAACCGGGACAGCGACTATCTGTACCGGCACGACAGCTACTTCTACTACCTCACCGGCTTCACCGAGCCCGGCGCCTGCCTGGTGCTGACGGCCGAGGGGCACAGCACGCTCTTTTGCCAGCCCAAGGACCTGGAGCGCGAGATCTGGGACGGCTACCGCCTGGGGCCCGAGGCGGCCGTCGCCACGCTGGGCGTGCAGGCGGCGCTGCCGGCCGGCCAGCTGGCCACCGAGCTGCCGCGACTGCTGGAAAACCGCCAGCGCGTGTGGTACCCCTTTGCCACGCACGAGGGCCTGGCCGCGCGCGTCGATGGCTGGCTGAGCGCGGTGCGCGCCCGCGTGCGCTACGGCGTGCTGTGCCCGGCCGAGCAGGCCGACGTGTGCCTGCTGCTGGACGAGATGCGCCTGATCAAGGACGCGCACGAGCAGGACGTGATGCGCCGCGCCGCCGCCATCAGCGCCCGCGCCCACGTGCGCGCCATGCAGCGCAGCAGCCGCATGCTGCGCGCCGGCCAGGACGTGCGCGAATACCACCTGGACGCCGAGCTGCTGGCCGCCTTCCGCGAGGAGGGTTCGCAGTACCCGGCCTACGGCTCCATCGTCGCCGCCGGGCCCAACGCCTGCGTGCTGCACTACCGCGCCGACGCCGCGCCCGTGCGGGACGGCGAGCTGGTGCTGATCGACGCCGGCTGCGAACTCGATGGCTACGCCAGCGACATCACCCGCACCTTTCCGGCCAATGGCACGTTCACTGGGCCGCAGCGCGCGCTGTACGACCTGGTGCTGGCCAGCCAGGACGCCGCCGTGGCGGCCACCCGGGCCGGCGCCCGCTTCACCGATCCGCACGACGCCACCGTGGCCGTGCTGGCGCAGGGCATGCTGGACTTGGGCCTGCTGGACAAGAACCAGGTCGGCAGCGCACAGGACGCGATCGACAGCCGCGCCTACTTCCAGTTCTACATGCACCGCACCGGCCACTGGCTGGGCATGGATGTGCACGACTGCGGCAGCTACGTGGAGCCGGGCGAGGTGGGCCAGGCCAGCCAGCGGCGAGACCCGCTGTCGGGCGAGCTGATCACCGACCGCCCCAGCCGCATCCTGCGCCCGGGCATGGTGCTGACCATCGAACCGGGCATCTACGTGCGCCCGGCGCCCGGCGTGCCCGAGCAGTTCCACCACATCGGCATCCGCATCGAGGACGACGCCATCGTCACCGAGGGCGGCTGCGAGCTGATCACGCGCGGTGTGCCGGTGCAGGCGGATGAGATCGAGGCGCTGATGCGCGCGTGAGGCGCGAATGCGCGGCGTACCCGCCATGTAACCGGGTCTGTGCAAGAATCGAAACTCGATTACATCGTCAGGAGTTCCATTCCATGCGAGTGCGCCGCGCCACCAAGATCGTCGCCACCCTCGGGCCCGCGTCCAGCGACCCGCAACTGCTCGAACGCATGATCGCCGAGGGCGTGAACGTGGTGCGCCTGAATTTCAGCCACGGCAAGGCGCAGGACCACGTGGAGCGCGCCGCCATGGTGCGCGAGGCGGCGCAGCGCGCCGGGCGCGAGGTGGCCATCATGGCCGACCTGCAGGGGCCGAAGATCCGCGTGGGCAAGTTCGCCGAGGGCCGGGTCATGCTGGAGCCGGACCAGCCCTTCGTGCTGGATGCTTCGCGCACCGAGCCCGGGGACGCCGCCGGCGTGGGCCTGGACTACAAGGAGCTGCCGCGCGACGTGCGCGCCGGCGACGTGCTGCTGCTCAACGACGGCCTGATCGTGCTCACGGTGAACGCCGTGCGCGGCGAGGCGGTGCACACCACGGTGACGGTGGGCGGCGAGCTGTCCAGCAACAAGGGCATCAACAAGCAGGGCGGGGGCCTGACGGCGCCGGCGCTGACGGCCAAGGACATGGAGGACATCAAGACCGCCATGAGCTTCCAGGCCGATTACGTGGCCGTGAGCTTCCCCAAGAACGCCACCGACATGGAGATGGCGCGCCAGCTGTGCAACGTGGCGGCCGCCGAGTACCGCCACAGGCCGGGCCTGATCGCCAAGATGGAGCGCGCCGAGGCTGTCCCGCTGCTCGAAGAAATCCTGCGCGTGTCCGACGGCATCATGGTGGCGCGCGGCGACCTGGCCGTGGAGGTGGGCAACGCTGCCGTGCCGGCGCTGCAAAAGAAGATGATCCGCATGGCGCGCGACATGGACAAGATCGTCATCACCGCCACGCAGATGATGGAGAGCATGATCACCAACCCCGTGCCCACCCGCGCGGAGGTCAGCGACGTGGCCAACGCCGTGCTGGACGGCACGGACGCGGTGATGCTCAGCGCCGAGACGGCGGCCGGCCGCTATCCGCTGGAGACGGTGCAGGAGATGGCCAAGATCTGCGCCGCCGCCGAGGCCGCTGAGGACCCGGAGCGCGACGCGGACTTCACCGGCCAGACGCTGGGTCGCATCGACCAGTCCATCGCCATGGGCGCGCTGTTCACGGCCCACCACCTGGGCGCCAAGGCCATCGTGGCCATGACCGAGAGCGGCTCCACGGCACTGTGGATGAGCCGCCACCGCATCCACATTCCCATCTACGCGCTGACGCCCAAGGTGGCTACGCAGCGCAAGATGGCGCTGTACCGCAACGTGCGCCCGCTGCTGATGGACACCAGCGCCGACCGCGACACGGCCCTGGAGCAGGCCGAGGGCCACCTGAAGACGCGCGGCATCGTGCAGCAGGGCGACCTGTACGCCATCACCTGCGGCGAGCCCATGGGTGCGCCGGGTGGCACCAACATGCTCAAGATCTGCCGGGCGCAGTGAGCGCCGCGGCCGCCGGCCAGGGGCTGCCGCGCCGGCACGGGGCAATACCAGCAGGGAGCGCCGGCACAAGGGGGCTTGGGTAGAATTCCGGGGTTACGAAGCGGTTACAACCGCGTCTCATCCATAACCTTCGAACGGATCCGACCCATGCCTCTCGTCTCGATGCGCGAACTGCTCGACCATGCCGCCGACAACGGCTACGGCATCCCCGCCTTCAACGTCAACAACCTGGAGCAGGTGCAGGCCGTGATGGCTGCCGCCGACGAGGTGGGGGCGCCCGTGATCCTGCAGGCCAGCGCCGGTGCGCGCAAGTACGCGGGCGAGAGCTTCATCAAGCACCTGATCCAGGCAGCCGTTGAGGCCTATCCGCACATTCCGCTGGTCATGCACCAGGACCACGGCACCTCGCCCGCCGTCTGCCAGGGCGCCATCGCGCTGGGCTTCGGCTCGGTGATGATGGACGGCTCCCTGCTGGAGGACGGCAAGACCCCCTCGTCCTTCGACTACAACGTCGAGGTCACGCGCAAGGTGGTGGAGATGGCGCACAAGGTGGGCGTCACGGTCGAGGGCGAGCTGGGCTGCCTGGGCAGCCTGGAGACCGGCGAGGCCGGCGAGGAAGACGGCATCGGCGCCGTGGGCAAGCTCAGCCACGACCAGCTGCTGACCGACCCCGAGGAAGCCGCGCAGTTCGTCAAGGCCACCCAGCTGGACGCCCTGGCGATCGCCATCGGCACCAGCCACGGCGCCTACAAGTTCTCGCGCCCGCCCACGGGCGACGTGCTGTCCATCCAGCGTGTCAAGGAGATCCACGCTCGCATCCCCAACACGCACCTGGTCATGCACGGCTCGTCCAGCGTGCCGCAGGAGCTGCTGGCGCTGATCAACCAGTACGGCGGCAAGATGAAGGAAACCTACGGCGTGCCCGTCAAGGAAATCCAGGAAGCCATCAAGCACGGCGTGCGCAAGATCAACATCGACACCGACATCCGCCTGGCCATGACCGGCGCGGTGCGCAAGTTCCAGGCCGAGAACCCGGACAAGTTCGACATGCGCGAGTGGATGAAGCCCGCCCGCGAGGCCGCCAAGGCAGTGTGCAAGGCGCGCTACCTGGAGTTTGGCTGCGAAGGTCAGGGCGGCAAGATCAAGGGCCACACGCTGGCGCAGATGGCCACGCGCTATGCGGGTGGCGAGCTCAAGCAGGTCGTCAACTGACGCCGGCCGTCCTGTACGGAACGATGCAACCTGCTGCCCTCGGGGAGCAGGTTTTTTTTCGCCCTCCATCTCTGCCCTGGCGCAAGTCGGGGCTGCCCGCGGCTGCTGTTTTTTGGCACGACCGTGCTAAAACCGCCAATTTCTTCATGTAAGCTTGCGGTAAGTAGAAATACGCAACAGGACGTTTCCTGTGCACTAAAGGAAGACAACCATGCTGATTGGCGTGCCTGCGGAGACTCTTACTGGCGAAACGCGCGTGGCCGCGACGCCGGAGACCGTCAAGAAACTCAAGGCCCAGGGGCACACCATCCGCGTCCAGGCCGGCGCGGGCACCGCCGCCAGCATCACCGACGAAGGCTTTGCCGCGGCGGGCGCCGAGATCGTCGACACCGCCGCGGCCTGGGGCTGCGACCTGCTGCTGAAGGTGCGTGCGCCCTCGGAGGCAGAAAGCCCGCTGCTGCGTCCCGGCAGCACCGTGGTGGGCATGCTCAACCCCTTCGATGCCGAGGGCCTGCAGCGCCTGGCGGCGGCCGGCGTCACGGCCTATGCGCTGGAGGCTGCGCCGCGCACCACCCGGGCGCAGAGCATGGACGTGCTGTCGTCCCAGGCCAACGTGGCCGGCTACAAGGCGGTGATGATTGCCGCCGACCGCTACCAGCGCTTTTTCCCCATGCTGATGACGGCCGCTGGCACGGTGAAGGCGGCGCGGGTGGTCATCCTGGGCGTGGGCGTGGCCGGTCTGCAGGCGATCGCCACGGCCAAGCGCCTGGGTGCGGTGATCGAAGCATCTGACGTGCGCCCCAGCGTCAAGGAACAGGTGGAGTCGCTGGGCGCCAAGTTCATCGACGTGCCCTACGAGACGGCCGAGGAAAAAGAGGCCGCCGAGGGCGTGGGCGGCTACGCCCGGCCCATGCCGCAAAGCTGGCTGGACCGGCAAAAGCTCGAGGTGGCCAAGCGCGTGGCGCAGGCGGACGTGGTCATCACCACGGCGCTGATCCCCGGCCGCGCCGCGCCGGTGCTGGTCACGCCCGAGATGGTCGAGGCCATGAAGCCCGGCTCGGTCATCGTCGACCTGGCCGCCGCCCAGGGCGGCAACTGCCCGCTGACCCAGGCCGGGCGCACCGTGGTGCACCACGGCGTGACGCTGGTGGGCGAGACCAACCTGCCGGCGCTGGTGGCGGCCGACGCCTCGGCCCTGTACGCACGCAACGTGCTGGACTTCCTGAAACTGGTCATCGACAAGGACGGCGCACTGCACATCGACCGCGAGGACGACATCGTCGTTGCCTGCCTGGTCGCGCATGAAGGCAAGATCGCGCGTACCTGAACATTTCACGGGAATGCCGTCTTGAACTTCTTGCCTTTCTTCTCCCGCCGCTTCTGTCGCCCCGCCCTGGCGGCGGCCGCCCTGTCGGCGCTGCTGGCCGGCTGCGCCCCGATGCAGCCCGACCTGGTGCGCGTCGGCCGCGCCCAGCTGGAGCTGCCGCCCGGTCAGTGGACGGCGCTGGCCGGCGACAGCACGGTCTTCGACGTGCTGCCCGACGACGTCTCGCACGACCTGCCCATGGATTCGCGCCTGCTGGTCCTGCGCAGCAGCAGCGGCGAGCTGCTCGCCAGCGTGCTGGTGCAGACCAACGCCACCAACCACCCGCGCGACACCACGCTGTGGACCTGGAGCTGCCCTGCGCAAAAGGGTGTGCAGGTGGAAGACGCCACCCAAGGCAGCAGCGTGCGCATCGACTGCCTGCGCTACCGTCGCCGCGCCGACCTGGACGGCTACCTGGAGGCCAGCCGCCCGCAGCTGGCCCGCACCCTGGCGGCGCATCAGGCACTGCCGGCGCAGCCGCATTCGCACATCGCCTACCGCTATTCCACGCCCGAGGGCGGCTTCATCGCGGTGGACGTGCTGGCCGACCAGCGCCTGCTGCGTCCGCCCACGCACAACAACATGGAGTTTTTGCGCGCCGGACGGCCGGTGCAGGAATGGATGCAGCAACTGCGCGAGGCCGCGCGCGTGAGCCCGGCCATGATGGACGGACGCTTCGTGCTGCCGCCCTTCCCGCAGCCGCTGCCGCAGTAGATGCAGGCGCAGGGCGTGGCCCGGCCAACCGAGTTTTTCTTTCCCAGGAGCCTCCCATGGAGTCGGTCTCGCCCACCCTGATCAACCTGATCATCTTCGTGCTCGCCATCTACGTGGGCTACCACGTGGTCTGGAACGTCACGCCCGCGCTGCACACACCGCTGATGGCCGTGACCAACGCCATCTCGGCCATCGTCATCGTCGGCGCCATGCTGGCCGCCGCGCTGACCGAGGGCGGCTTGGCCAAGACCATGGGCGTGCTGGCCGTGGCGCTGGCCGCGGTGAACGTCTTCGGCGGCTTCCTGGTGACGCGCCGCATGCTCGAGATGTTCAAGAAAAAAGAGCGTAAAACGCCCGCCAGTACTGCGCAGGCAGCTAGCAAATAAGGAGCAGACGGCATGAGCATGAACCTCGTCACGCTGCTGTACCTGGTGGCCAGCGTCTGCTTCATCCAGGCGCTCAAGGGACTGTCGCATCCCACCACGTCGATCCGCGGCAACGTCTTCGGCATGGCCGGCATGGCCATCGCCGTGCTGACCACGGCGGCGCTGGTCGTGGGCCTGGCCGGCTCGGCCCTGGGCCTGTCCTGGGTGCTGCTGGGCCTGGTGGTAGGCGGCGGCGCCGGCGCCGTCATGGCCCAGCGGGTGGAGATGACGAAGATGCCCGAGCTGGTGGCCTTCATGCACAGCATGATCGGCCTGGCCGCCGTCTTCATCGCCGTGGCAGCCGTGGCCGAGCCCTGGGCCTTCGGCATCACCGCCGCGCCGGTGGCGGCCGCTGCCGCCGTGCCCACGCCCGCGGGCACGCTGCTGGTGGGCGGCGCGCTGCGCGCGCCCATCCCTTACGGCAACCGGCTGGAGCTGTTCCTGGGTGCGGCCATCGGCGCCATCACCTTCAGCGGCTCGGTGATCGCCTTCGGCAAACTCTCGGGCAAGTACAAGTTCCGCCTGTTCCAGGGCGCGCCGGTGGTCTTCCGTGGCCAGCACCTGCTGAACCTGGTGCTGGGCCTGGCCACCGTAGGCCTGGGGCTGGCCTTCATGGCCACCGAGCGCTGGGACGCCTTCTTCGCCATGCTGGTGCTGTCCTTCGTGCTGGGTGTGCTGATCATCATCCCCATCGGTGGGGCCGACATGCCGGTGGTGGTGTCCATGCTCAACAGCTATTCGGGCTGGGCGGCGGCGGGCATCGGCTTCAGCCTGAACAACAGCATGCTGATCATCGCCGGCTCGCTGGTGGGCAGCTCGGGCGCCATCCTGTCCTACATCATGTGCAAGGCCATGAACCGCTCGTTCTTCAACGTGATTCTGGGCGGCTTTGGCGGCGACGCGGCCGCAGCCACGGCCGGCGGCGGCGTGCAGCGCACGGCCAAGAGCGGCAGCGCCGACGACGCCGCCTTCCTGCTCAGCCAGGCCGAGACCGTGATCATCGTGCCCGGCTACGGCCTGGCCGTGGCGCGCGCTCAGCACGCCGTGAAGGAGCTGGCGCAAAAACTCACCGAGCACGGCGTCACCGTCAAGTACGCCATCCACCCCGTGGCCGGACGCATGCCGGGCCACATGAACGTGCTGCTGGCCGAGGCCGAGGTGCCGTATGACCAGGTCTTCGAGATGGAAGACATCAACGGCGAGTTCGGGCAGGCCGACGTTGCCATCGTCCTGGGCGCCAACGACGTGGTGAACCCGGCGGCGCTGCAAAAGGGCTCGCCCATCTATGGCATGCCGATTCTGGAGGCCTACAAGGCCAAGACCGTGATCGTCAACAAGCGCTCCATGGCGGCCGGCTATGCCGGGCTGGACAACGAGCTGTTCTACATGGACAAGACCATGATGGTCTTCGGCGACGCGAAGAAGGTGGTCGAGGACATCGGCAAGGCCATCGAGTAGTTTCGGCAGGTACCGCCCGCTGTTTTTTTACGTATAACCCGTTTCATTTGAAAACAGAAGATTCCAGGAGAGACACATGACAGACCGCCCATGGCTGGCTGCCTATCCCGAGGGGGTGCCCGCAGACATCGACCCGACCCAGTACAAGTCGCTGGTGCAATTGATGGAGCAGGCCTTCAAGGACTATGCCGACCGCACCGCCTACAGCTTCATGGGCAAGGACACCACCTATGCCGAAACGGACCAGCTGAGCCGCCAGTTCGCCGCCTACCTGCAGAGCCTGGGGCTGGCGCGCGGCGACCGCGTGGCGCTGATGATGCCCAACGTGCCGCAGTACCCCATCGCCGTGGCGGCGGTGCTGCGCGCCGGCTTTGTGGTGGTGAACGTCAATCCGCTGTACACGCCGCGCGAGCTGGAGCACCAGCTCAAGGACTCAGGCGCGCGGGCCATCGTCATCATCGAGAATTTCGCCGCAACGCTGCAGGCCTGCATCGCCCAGACGCAGGTCAAGCACGTAGTGCTGTGCGCCATGGGTGACCGCCTGGGCCTGCTCAAGGGCGCGCTGGTCAACTACGTGGTGCGCAACGTCAAGAAGCTGGTGCCTCCGTACGAGCTGCCCGGCGCCATGCGCTTCAACGACGCGCTGGCCAAGGGCAGCGGCGCCGCCTTCAACAAGCCCGACCTGACGCCCGACGACATCGCGCTGCTGCAGTACACGGGCGGCACCACCGGCGTGTCCAAGGGCGCCGTGCTGCTGCACCGCAATGTGATCGCCAACGTGCTGCAGTCCGAAGCCTGGAACTCCCCCGCCATGGGCCGCGTGCCCGCCGGCGAGCAGCCTACGGCGGTATGCGCGCTGCCGCTGTACCACATCTTCGCCTTCACGGTGAACATGATGCTGTCCATGCGCACAGGCGGCAAAACCATCCTCATCCCCAACCCGCGCGACCTGGCCGGCACGCTCAAGGAGCTGTCCAAGCACACCTTCCATAGCTTCCCGGCGGTGAACACGCTGTTCAACGGCCTGGCCAACCACCCCGACTTCAACACCGTCAACTGGAAGAACCTGAAGGTGTCGGTGGGCGGGGGCATGGCCGTGCAGGCCGCCGTGGCAAAGCTGTGGCTGGAGAAAACCGGCTGCCCCATCTGCGAGGGCTACGGCCTGTCCGAGACCAGCCCCTCGGCCAGCTGCAACCCGGTCACGGCGCGCGAGTTCTCCGGCACCATCGGCGTGCCCATTCCCAGCACCTACATGCGCATCCTGGACGACGCGGGCCGCGACATCTCCGCCAGCGGCCAGGCCGGCGAGATCGCCATCAAGGGCCCGCAGGTCATGGCCGGCTACTGGCAGCGTCCGGACGAGACGGCCAAGGTCATGACCGAGGACGGCTACTTCCGCACCGGCGACATCGGCACCATGGACGAGCGCGGCTTCTTCAAGGTGGTCGACCGCAAGAAGGACATGGTTCTGGTCAGCGGCTTCAACGTCTATCCCAACGAGGTGGAAGACGTGGTGGCCATGATGCCCGGCGTGCTGGAGTGCGCCGTGGTCGGCGTGCCCGATGAGAAGACCGGCGAGGCCGTGAAGCTGGTCATCGTCAAGAAGAACCCGCAGCTGACCGTGGAGCAGGTCAAGGAGTTCTGCCGCGCCAACCTGACGGGCTACAAGCAGCCGCGCGTGATCGAGTTCCGCGACGAGCTGCCCAAGACGCCCGTGGGCAAGATCCTGCGGCGCGAGCTGCGCGACGCGAAGAAGGCCTGAGCCGTCGCCTGACGCATCGGGGCCGGGAGCAAACACTCCCGGCTTTTTTTCGGCTGGCTCGCCCGGCCTGCGGCCCATCGGTTTGCTGGCAGCATCGGGGGTTCGGCTTTTCACTTCCCCACGCCATGACCATCGCCATCCTGAGCGCCCTGCCCGAAGAGCAGGGCGACCTTGTCCAGGCCCTCGAGGCCCCCGAGCGCGTCGAGCACGCCAGCCGCACCTTCTGGCGTGGGCGCCTGTCCGGCCACGATGTGGTGCTGGCCCTGTGCGGCATCGGCAAGGTGGCGGCCGCCACCACGGCGACCAGTCTGGCCGAGCGCTTCGGCGCGCGGCGCATGGTCTTTACCGGCGTGGCCGGCGGCGTAGGCGAGGGCGTTCAGGTGGGCGACGTGGTGGTCGCTGCGGAGTATGTGCAGCACGACATGGACGCCTCCCCCATCTTCCCGCGCTGGGAGGTGCCGGGCTACGGCGGCCCGCGCATGGACTGCGATGCGCACCTGACTGCTATTCTTATGAGAGCTGCCAGCGCTTACCTGGAGAGGGTTGGGGGCCAATTTGACCAATATCTTCCTGCGCCCCATGCGCCACGCCTGCACCAGGGCCTGATCGCCAGCGGCGACCAGTTTGTCAGCACCGCCGGCGCCTCGCAGCGCCTGCGCGGCGACCTGCTGGCCGCCGGCCACAACGTTCTGGCCGTGGAGATGGAGGGCGCCGCCGTGCTGCAGGTCTGCCGTGACTATGGCCTGCCGTTTGCCGCCGTGCGCACCATCTCCGACCGCGCGGACGACAGCGCCCACGTGGATTTCCCGCGCTTCGTCGAGCAGGTGGCGCGGCGCTATGCGGACGGGGTGGTGCGGGAGCTGCTGGCGCTGCTGTGACAGGCCGGCTGCCGGGCCGCACCCGGCGGGCCGAAAGAAGCTTTTCTCCATCGGCCGGCCGGACGAAATAGGGATAATCTGCCGACGCCGCAATGCAAGCCCCGGCCCTGCCGCGCTTATCCCTCCTGACGCAAATTTCTCCGCCATGTCCCTGATCCGCCTGTCCCGCTCCCTGTCCTTTCTGGCCCTGACCTGCGCGGCGCTGCTGTCGGCCTGCGGCGGGGGAGGCGGAGGCGGGGACGACGAGGGCGCCCCGGTCGGCACCCAGCAATACCCGGCCGGCATCTGGGAGGGCACGGTCGGCACGGGCACGGCGCAGCGCACCATGGTGGGCTTCATCGATGGCGGCGCCGACGGCAAGGGCGGTGAGTTCTACCTGGCGCGCGGCGCGGCCGGCGCGGCCGGCTACGACGGCCTGTACGGCTTGCTGCGCGCCAACCTGACGGCCGTGCAGGCCACGGGGGTCACCTATTTCTCGGTGCAGGACGGCAAGTTCGCCAGCGGCCTCACGCTGCGCGGCACGGCCAGCGCCGACCCGGCCACGGGCAAGACCGTGGCCATCAGCGGCAACTATTCCAGCCCCGCCAACACGGCGGCGGCCACGGGCACGCCGACCCCGTTCAAGCTGAGCTACAGCAAGCTCAACAACTACCCCGCGCGCCCCGGCCTGCTCGCCGGCACGTACCGCGGCTCCGGTGTGTTCGGCGGCCAGTGGGTGCTGACGGTGACCGAGCGCGGCACGCTGTCGGGCCGGGTGGGCGGCTGCAACGTGCAGGGCACGGCCGCGCCGCGCTCGCAGGACTCGGCGGCGTACTCGGTGACCATGAATCTGAGCGGCGACGAGACCTCGTGCGGCTACCGCAGCTCGCAGCAGACCGGTGTAGCGGTGCTGCGCTTCGACGCCAACGACGTGCCCAACGGCATCTGGGTCTTCACGCGCAACTCCATCGGCTCGGACAACACCTTCGTGCTCAACGGCTTGAAGGACCCGGACCAGGGGCCGAAGCTGCCGTTCGGCGGGGCGGTCGTCGGCAACTGGGCCGGCACCCTGACGCTGCCGGCCGGTGTCACGGGCGACCGGTCGGTCTGGGGCGCGGTGCTGCCCGACGGCGGGCTGTTCCTGTACACCAACAGCAGCTTCAACCACAACGCGCTCTACGGCCAGCTGATCGCCTATGACAGCAGCCCGCAGCCCAGCCGTTTCGTCTCGGACCGCGACAGCGTCACCTTCTTCGACCGGCAGCTCAACGGCAGCGGCAGCTATGTCGGCGGGGTGCAGGTCGAGCTGGTGGCCGAGGGCGTGGCCGGCCCCGGCGGCGGGGCCAGCCGGCTCACCGGCAGCTACAGCTACCCCACGCAGCCGGGCGGCTATCCCACGCAGCTTGTCCTGGAGCCGGACGCGCTCTACACGCTGCCCGCCGGCAGCACGGCGAGCATCGGCACGATCGTGGGCAGCTACCGCATGCCCGGCGTGGGCTTTGGCGGCCACACCGTGGACATGGAGGTCGCCGCCGATGGCTCCATCACCGGGGAAACCAGCAACGGCTGCCTGATCGTGGGCAAGCTGGTGGACCTGGGGGACCGGAGCAGGAACCTGTACCGGGTGGAGGCGTTCGGCTACCTGGATGGGCCCATGGTGCCTTCCAACTCCATCGATTGCGAACTGTCGACCGGTCCCTCGCAGTCGGGCGCCGCCTCGGCCCTGTTCAGCGCCAATGGCGCCGTGGCCGGCCTGCGCATCCTCGCGGCGGGCGAAAGCAGCTCGGGCCAGCGGGCCCACACGGTGTTCGTGGGCAACAAGCGCTGAGAAGGCCCGGCGGCGTGCGCGACGCCGCGCACCACCGTTGGGCATGAAAACTGCCTTTGGCGCTTGCTGGGCAAGCGCTGGCAGCTCACTTTTTAGTAGTGCTTACAGGCCTGGCTGACCACAAAAATCCCCCGCATGCGGGGGATTTTTTGCTGGGCGGGCCTGCCGTCAGAACGCGTACGGCGACTTCAGCGGGCTCACCGGCAATGCCTGGCGCCCGGTGTAGGGCTGCAGCGCATAGCGCAGGTACAGCCCGCCCGTGAACTGGCGGTAGTTGCGCGCGTTGTCCAGCGACAGGTGGCTGCCGATGAACAGCTGCGGGTGCAGCTGGTACTCCAGGGCCAGCCCCAGGTTGTAGCCCAGGCCGGTCTTGCTCTGGCCGGGGTAGATGGCGGTGGTGTTGGCGCCGACCTCGCCGAAGGCCTCGGCGTCGCTGGCGGCCTGGGCGGCGGCGCTCTGGCGCGAGCGGCTGGTGGGAAAGTACGGCGCCGCGTCTTCCTTGAAGTACTGCACGCCCAGCGCCCCCTTGATCTGGTAGCTCAGGCGCCCACTGCGCTGCGCCCAGTCAAAGGGCACGCTCATGGCCAGGAACTGCTGCGGGCTGAAGTAGCCGCCATGGCCATAGGTGAAGTAGCGCAGGTTCTTGTCGTAGCTCAGGCCCGTGAAGTTCAGCCCGGCGGTGAACGCCGCGTCGCTGGAGCGGTGCACGCGCCAGTACATGCCACCGCCCAGCTCGGCGCGGTAGTTGGACTGCACGTTGTGGCCCTGCAGGCTGTGCAGCGCGCCGACGGCATAGGCGCCGAAGCTGCCGTCGTCCCAGGTTAGGTCCAGCCGGCCGCCGTTGGCCGACACCGTGCCCCAGCGCTCGCCCGTGCGCGCGTCGCGCGCGCCGGCAAAGGACAGGGCGCTGTCGGTCACCGGGCGGCGCGAGAGCTCGCCCGTCAGGCTGGCTTGCTCGCCCAGCCCCATGCGGTAGCGCACGCCGCCCATGATGTCGTTCTGGCCAAAGCCCAGCGGCAGCGTGCCGACGTCCACCGCAAGGTTGGCCGTTTCGTAGCCGATGCCCAGGCCCAGGCCGTTGCCGTTTTGCGAGCCCGGCGAGCGCAGCGGCATGTCCAGTGCCGTGGCCGGGCCGGCGCCGAAGCGGCTCAGCGTGCCGTAGCTGGTGTCGGGGGTGCCGGAGCTCACGCCCGTGGGCGTGGCGCGCAGGGTCATCGTGCCGTCGCCGGCGCCGAATTTCAGCTCCACCGGCGCCTGCAGATCGGTCAGGCGGCTCATGCCGGCCTCGCCCTGGCGCGCGCGGCCCACCACGCCGACCGACAGCATGGGCGTACGACCTTCCTGCAGCTCGGACAGCTCGTCGAGCGCGGTGCGTGGGCGGGCAGCCTGGGGCACCGTGCCCGGCGCCTGGGGCGCGGCGGCCCACAGCGAGGGCGCGGGCGCCGCTGGCGCGGAGGCGGCATAGGCAGCCTGGGGCGTCACATAGCCGGTAGCGGGCTGGGGCACATACAGGGCACCCGGCGCGGCCGACGGGGCCACGTAGCCGGCGGGCGCGGCAGGCATCTGCACAGCGCTGGCAGGGGCGGCCGGCAATGCGGTGTGTGTCTGCGATGAGGCCGACTTGGCCGCCGTGCGGCCGCCGCTGGGCCGGGGCGGCGTGGCGGCCGCCGGTGCTGCAGGGGCCGCCGCAGCGGCGTAATAGCTGGTAGGCGTAGCCAGAGGCACGGCGGCGGGCGCGGCCATGGGGAAGCGCGCCGCCCCGGCGGGCTGGGGAATATAGGGCTGCGGCCCGGCGGCCAGGGGCTGCGCCGCGGCGTAGCTCAGGGGCGCGCCGGCAGGGGGCACGGCAGTGGGGAAGGGCGTGCGTGCGCCCCAGTTGGCCAGCCCAGCTGTGCGGCGGAAGGGGTTGCCGCCCGGCGCTGCCGCGTTCCAGCCCGAAGTGCCTTGCTGACCCGCGGCCCCCAGCAGCACCGCACGCTGGCGGTTCTCGGCCTCGACGGCGGCCGCGAAGTACTGGCCGGCCTTGGTGGCCTGGCCCCTGGCGCGGTACAGGCGCCCGGCAGCAGTCAGCACTTCGGGGTCCTGCGGGGCCAGTTGCAGCGCGACCTGGATGGCTGATTCCGCATAGGCGTAATCCTTGGTGGCCGTCGCCGCGGCGGCCACCGGCAGCAGCAGCTGGAGGTTGCGCGGGTCCTTTTCCAGCAGGCGGTGGTAGAGCTGCATGGCCTGCGCATGGTCGCCGTGGTCACCGTACATGCGGGCCAGCGCCCCGACCACCTCGGGGTCGTTCGGGCGCTCGGCCAGCAGCGGCGCCAGAGTGTCATAGGCGCTGGCCAGGTCGCCGCTGGCGCGCAGCGCATCGGCCTGGCGCAGGATGTAGCCCACGCGGATGTCCTCGTAGCCGCGCCGCTCCTGCGCGGACATGGGCGTGTCCTGCAGCTGGCGCAAGATGCCGGCCAGCTCCACGTCCTGGTGCGTCTTGAGCAGCGCCGCGGCGTACTGCAGGCGCAGCCCGGTGTCGGGGCGCGGCGTGCGCGCCAGCATCTCGCGCACCATGGCCAGCGCGCGGTTGGGGTCGCCCGCATCGGCATAGGCCAGGGCCACGGTGCCCAGCAGCTCCGGGTCCTGCCCCACGAAGGGCTCGGCCTGGGTCAGCACGGACTGGGCCTGCTGCACGCGGCCCTCGCGGCCCAGCGCGGCGGCGGCATCGGCCTGCACGTGCACCCAGACCCGCTTTTGCAGCGCCGCAATGTCGCGCGTGCGGTTCTTCTCGGGGATGCGCTCCAGCGTGGCCAGCGCACCCTTCCAGTCACGCGCTTCGGATGCGAGTAGCGCGCTGGCGTACAGCGCTTCGGGCATGTGCGGGTTGGACACCAGCAGCCCGTCCATCACGCCGCGCGCCTCGCTGGTGGCGCCCATCTTCAGGTACAGACGCGCCAGGTCCAGCCGCACCCAGGGGTTGCCGGGGTCGTTGAGCAACGCGTCTTCCAGTGCGGTGCGCGCGGCATGGTCGTCGCCGCGTTCGGCGGCGGCTCGGGCCAGGCCCAGGGCCTGCGTAGCGCGCAGGCGGCCCAGGGCGCCCACCTTTTCCTGCTGGCTGGGCGTGAGCTGCTCGACCAGTTTCAGTGCCTCGGCCGCCTTGCCGGTCTGCGACAGCACGCCCACCAGGCCACGGATCGCGTCCGGGTTGTCGGCCTGGCGCGCCAGCACGCGGCGGTAGGCGGCCTCGGCGGCTTCGAGCTGGCCCAGCTCGGCCAGCACGTCGGCCAGGTCGTTCTCGGCGGTGACTTCGCGGGCGTCCAGGCGCACGGCTTGGTCCAGCAGCTGGCGCGCGTTGCCCAAGTCACCGGCGTCGCGCGCGGCGCGGGCCTGCTCGATCAGCGTCCAGTAGGTGGCGCTGTCCAGCGCCTGCTTCCAGCGCGCGGGTGAGCCCTGGCGCGTGGCGCGCTCCAGATAGCTGCGCGCCTGGGCGAACTCTTCCTGGCGCAGGCGCAGTACTCCCATGCCGCCGAGCGCGTCGCCGTCGTTGGGCCGGGTTTCGAGCACGCTGCGAAATTCGGCCTCGGCGGCTTCCAGGTCACCGTCTTCCAGCGCCTTGAAGCCGTCGGTGCTGCGCTGGCGCAGCGGGTCGCGTGCGGCGGCGGCACCGGCACGGGCGGTGCGCTGGCGCGCCTCAATCTCGCGCAACCGGGCCTGCATGGCTTCGTCGCCCGGATACGCGCGCAGGAAGGCCTGGTAGAGCGGAATGTCGGCCGCGCGGCTGCCCGTCCAGGCCAGGGCCTTGCGCCAGCTGTCGGTGGCGGCCTTGCCAACTTCCGGGTGGCCCGCCAGGCGGGCGAGCTGGGAGATGCCCTCGCGCCGCGTGGCTTCGCGGTAGGTGAGGTGCTGGGCCAGGGCCAGGGAGATCTTGGCATCGTCGGGCGATTGGCGTGCCAGCCGCTCCAGGCCGCGGCGGGCCTCATCCCAGCCGCCAGAGGTGCCGCCCAGCGTTTGGTAGTACTCCAGCGCCAGCGGGCCGGTGGGCGCCTGGTTGCCCAGGGCCGCCTGGTAGCTGCCTATCGCTTGCTCGGCCTGGCCGGCGCGGGCCAGGTCGCGCGCCTGCTGCACCTGGGCGCTGTTGCGCTGCACGCCGATATCCTGCTGCAGCCTTTCCACCAGGCGGTGGCCGGGGTGGGCGCGGCGCAGCTGATCCAGCGAGCGCTGGGCCTCGTCCAGGCGCTGCTCCTGCAGCTGTGCGCGGCCCATGCCGTAGAGGGCGTCAGGCTGATTGGGGTCCACGCGCAGGAGTTTTTGCCAGCTGTCGACGGCGCGCTGGGTGTCGCCGCGCGACTGCCAGTACTGGCCCTGCTCGATGAGGGTCTTGGTGGCGGCGTCTTGGGCGTAGGCCGGTGTGGCCAGGCTGCCGAGCGAGGCGATTAGCCCCAGGATCAGGGTGTGGTGGTGGGGGCGCTTTGGTGCGGACATGCCTTTTCCCAGCGTAATTGCAGCCTGCCCGAGGGCAGGAATTGGTAGCGTTGTTCCATCCAGCCCGTGCCGAAGAGGCCGAGGACTTGGTCGTAATACGGTGGCTGCCCGCCGGGCGGCGCCTCCAGCAGCAGCGTGCGCACACGCTCCTGCTGGGCCTTGAGCGCGGCCCCGGCGTCCAGCGTGCGCAGGTAGGGCAGCAGCGCGGCGGAAAAGCCCACGGGCCCCTGGCCCTCGGCTTGGCCGGTGGCGGTCTGCACCTTCTCGGGGGGCACGGCGGCGCTGCGCAGCGCACCGGCCATGCCGTCCAGGCGACGGCGCAGCAGGGGCGCGAGCGGGTCCGAGCGCGGCGTCATGCCGGCCCAGAGGTAGGTGCGGATGGCGTCGTAGCTGCCTACATCGCCCTTCTCGGCGTCGCGCACAAAGGCGCCGCGGGCCGCGCCCTCGGGCACCTCGTAGGCCACCCAGTCGGCGGCGAAGCCCTTGGGTGTGGTGCCCTCCAGGACGCGCTGGAAGCTGGCCCCGACGGCCTTCCAGGGGCCCGGGGTGTCCAGCCGCTCGAAAGCACGCAGCAGAGGTACGGGCAGGTAGCTGGGGTTGAGCCGCCAGGTGCGGCTGCCCGAGCCGCTCAGCGCAAAGCCCTTGGAGGCCGGCAGCAACGTAGGGCCCAGACCGGGCACGTCGGCCACTTCCAGGGCGGCGACCTGCGCCAGCAGCGTGCGCGCCTGGGCGGTGTAGCGCGGCTCGCGCCACACGCGGCCGGCCTCGGCCAGCGCGTAGGTAAACCAGAGGTTGGCGTCGGAGGCGGGGTTGGGGTCCAGCACGCCCCAGCTGCCGTCCGGCTGGCGACCCCATTGCCAGGCGGGCAGGCGCGCGCCGATGTCGCCGCCGGCCAGATTGGCGACGCTCCAGGCCCAGAGCTTGTCGAAGCGCGCACGGTCGCGCGCCACGAGGGCGAAAAACATGGCGTAGGACTGGCCCTCGGACGTGGAGTGCTGCTGGGCCGTGGCGTAGTCGATGACCCGCCCGTCGGCCTGCACGAAGCGCTGCACGAACTGGTCCCACAGCGGCCAGGCGGCGGCGGGGCAGGCGCTCTGCGCCAGCGCGGGCGGTAGCAGCGCGCCCCACAGACACAGCGCGAACAGCACTGCACGCGGGCTGCGGGGGCGGTCAATGGGGCGAAGGGCGGTTGGCATGCGTATTTGCTTCCAAAATAGGAGCTTTCAGCGCTTGCTGCACAAGGGTTTCAGTGGAAAAACTATCTGAAAACCTTTAACAGCAAGCGCAAGCTGCTACTTTTTTTGCATGTCCTCAGCTCTTTTGCAGGCGGGCGCGCGCGCGGGCGCGCAGCATGATGTAGAGCATGAAGGCGATGAGGGCTGCCGCCGCCACGCCTAGCACGACCAGGGCCAGCGGGTGGCGCGAGAGCCACCACTGTACGCGGGTGACGGGGTTCAGCTGGCCGACGTAGTAGGTCTGCTCGGCCACCAGGCTGTCCACCTGCTCGCCGTGCACCACCGCCGCGCTGCCCTGGATGTGCTTGAGCAGGTCGGGTGTGAGCAGCGCCGTGATGGCTTGCTGCAGGCCCTGCGCCTGGTTGCTGGCCAGCATGACCACGCTGCGCCCGCTGCGCAGGGGGGATTCGAAGCCCGCGATGACCGCGTCGGTGCTGGCGCTGGTGAAGGTGATGGCGTTGCGTCCGGGCCGGGCGCGGTCGCGCTGGTCCGGGTCCCACCAGGTGAGCAGGCGCGAGGCGTAGTCAGACAGGCGAAAGCCCTTGGCATCGGCCGTCAGGCTGAACGGCAGGTGCTCGGCCCACTGCTGCAGCAGGGGCGAATTGGCGCCGCTGGCGATGACCAGCAGGTCCTTGTCCGCCAGCGCGTCCAGCGGGCCGCTGCCCAGTGCCACGGTGACCGCGTGCGCGGGGTAGCCGGTGACGTTGCCCAGCAGGCCCATCAGCGACAGATAGGCGCTCAGGTCGCCCGGCTCGGGCTTGGGCGGCAGCACCACGGCCGATTCCGACAGATCCGCCAGGCGGCTGAACGGAAAGCCGCTGTTGCCGAAGGCCGCCAGGTCGGGCATGGCCAGGAAGTGCGAGAAGCCCGTGATGTCGATGGTGGAGTCGGGCTCCACGGTGCCGCGCACGTTGTCCAGCAGCACGTCCTTGCAGGCGCCTTCCTTCTTGATCTCGTGGTAGTAGTGGAACTGCAGCTGGCTGCGCGCGGGCAGCTTGAACAGCGGCACGCGGAAGAAGTCCTGCGCCGGCAGCAGGTCGCCCGAGGCGAGCTGGGCTGCGGGCAGCATTCGTTCGAGCCAGCTCTGCGTCCGGCTCGGCGGGGTGTAATCGGCCGCGCGCAGCGGCAGCGCGCGCAGGAACTGCTCGTTGACGTTGATGTTCAGCGTGGACTTCTCGGCCCCGTTTTGCGGCGTGTAGCGGTACTTCAGGTGCACCGGGATGTCTTGCTTGCGCCAGGCAAACAGGTCGGGCGGCACCTGGAAGTTCACGCGGATGAGGTCGGGCGAATAGCCCGACACGCCGAGCATGTCGGCCTGCGCCAGCTCGCCGAACTTGACCGGACGGTCCTTGGACAGCCAGTTCGGCGCGTCGTAGGGCTTGCGCTCCGCGATCTGCTTGAACTCGGCAATCGTGGCCGTGGGGCCCGAGAGCGCCGGCGCGCCGACGGACAGTGCCGTGGCGGCGCGCTTGAGCTCGGCCGCGTCGCGGCCGCTGATGATGAGCAGCTTGGCGGCCGGATCGCTTGGGTGGCTGGCCATGGTGACGGAGGGGCCGCTCGTGCGCGGCAGGCTCACGCCCGGCACGGCCTCGTCACCCAGCGCCAGCACCACGGCATGGCCCTTGGGCGGCAGCTGCCCTACAGACGCGGGAAAGGTCGCGCCGCGAAAGCCCGCCAGCGCACCGAACCACGAAGAGAGGGTGCCCGCGGCCTCCAGCTGCGCGGCATCGGGCGCGCGCGTGAACACGATGGGCAGGTGCAGCGGGCGCGAGTCGCGGCGGTCGAAGAAGGGCTCGGGCAGGAAGGCGAGATCGTTGGACAGCGCCAGCGGCTCCACCGACAGCTCCAGCCGGCTGTCGTTGCCCACGTTGGCCCACAGGCTGGTGTGCGCCGGGTCTTCGCAGTCCATGGTGTAGTGGCCGATCAGCTCGACGTTCAGGCGATTGAACTCGCCGATCAGCCGCGTCGGGATGTCGATCACCTTCTGCAGCGCCTGTCCGCCCTGCTCGTTGGGCACGGGCAGGGTGGCGACGACCTGCTCGTTGACCAGCACGCGCAGGTGCGAGATGTCGGGCAGCAGCGCGGGCGAATAGGCGTAATTGAGGTACAGGCGCGCACGGGTGACCACTTCGTCGCCGCGCACGCCGAATTGCACCCCGCCCGTTCCCTGCACCCCGCGCAGCTGCAGCGGAAACAGCGCGCCCAGCTGGCGGAACGTCACCTGGTAGCTGCGCCCTGCGGCGGCCGGTGCCTCGGCCGGGGCTATGGCCGCGGACGGCTGAGCCATGGCGCCGCCAGCGCCGCCCAGCGGCGCCGACAGCAGCGCCATGGCGGCAAGGACAGGCGCCATGCGCCCGGGGTTGCGGATTGTCTCGGTCATGCTGGTCTTCGATTGCGTTACTTGGACACCACTTCGCGCCGTCCGCGCAGGATGTTCAGCGTATTGGCGGCCACCTGGCCCAGGCCGCGCAGGCCGATCACCATGACGCTCTTGAGCGAGGTTAGGGGTTTGTCGTGCTGGCGGTTGCCCCAGAAGTCGATCCAGGCGTCGGCGCGCGCGAAGGTCAGGCGCGCCAGGTCGGCCTGCTGGTGCAGGGTCAAGTCTTCGAACTGCAGGCCCACGCGGCCGTCGCCGCTGAAGGTGACCTGCGCGGGGAAGGTGCCTTCCTCGTCGGAGCGGAATAGCGAAACCTCCACGCTGCTGCCCGGCTCCAGCCGCAGGCCCGGCGGCACGCGCAGGCCCACGCCGCTCTGGGAAAAGTCATCGGTCTCGCACACCAGGGTCTTGCCGTCGGCAAAGCGCAGCGCCGCCGGCAGCGCCGCGGTCACGCGCGGGGTGCTGCGCACCTGGCGGGTCTCGCTGGCCACGGCCAGACTGGCACTGGTCAGGATGATGTTGTAAGCGGTCCAGACCATGTTGATGACCAGCGTGGTGAACACCTCGGACGAGGGGCCCACCGCCACCAGGCGCCAGAGGCCCACGGCAAAGCCCAGCAGGTTGAGGATCAGCAGGATGAGGTAGGGCCGCGCGATGGACCAGTCGAAGTAGGACTGCTCGATCACCCCGCCCTTGGCCGTCACGTTGAACTTGCCCAGCTTGGGATTGACGAAGGCCACGAGCACGGGACGCATGATGTACCAGGCCAGCACCGACTCGTAGACCTCGTTCCAAAACGAGTAGCGAAAGCGCCCCTGAATACGCGAGTTGGTGATGCTGGCGTGCATCAGATGGGGCAGGGCGTAGGCCGTGATCAGGGCCGCCGTGGCCTGGAACACGTGGGCACTGAAGAACAGGTAGGCCAGCGGCGCCGTGAGGAACACCAGCCGCGGCAGTCCGTAGAAGAAGTGCAGCATGGCGTTGAAGTAGCACAGGCGCTGGCCCAGCTTGAGGCCGGGCCCGAACAGCGGGTTGTCCACGCGGCAGATCTGCGCCATGCCGCGCGCCCAGCGGATGCGCTGGCCCACGTGGGCGGAGAGGCTCTCCGTGGCCAGGCCGGCGGCCTGGGGCAACTCCAGATAGGCCGTGTTGTAGCCGCGCCGGCTCAGCTTCAACGCGGTGTGTGCGTCCTCGGTCACGGTCTCCACGGCCACGCCGCCGATCTCCAGCAGCGGCGCGCGCTTGATCACGGCGCACGAGCCGCAGAAAAAGGCGGCGTTCCACAGGTCGTTGCCGTCCTGCACGATGCCGTAGAACAGCTCGCCCTCGTTGGGCATGGCGTGGAAGGTGTCCAGGTTCTTCTCGAACGGGTCGGGTGAGAAGAAGTGGTGCGGCGTCTGCAGCATCGCCAGCTTGCTGTCGCGTACGAACCAGCCCATGCAGATCTGCAGGAAGGAGCGCGTGGGTATGTGGTCGCAGTCGAAGATGGCGACGTATTCCGAATCCGTCACGCCCAGCGCGGCGTTGATGTTGCCGGCCTTGGCGTGGGCGTTGTCGCTACGCGTGAGGTAACCCACGCCAAGCTCCTGGCAGAAGTCGCGGAATTCATCGCGGCGGCCGTCGTCGAGCACGTACACGTGCAGCCGGTCGGCGGGCCAGTCCATCTGCATGGCCGAGAACACGGTCTGCTTGACCACCTCCAGCGGCTCGTTGTAGGTGGGGATGAACACGTCCACGCTGGGCCAGGAGTCCACCTCCGGCGGCATGGGCACCGGGCGGCGTTGCAGCGGCCAGGCGGTCTGGAAGTAGCCGATCAGCAGCACCAGGAAGGCATAGAGCTCGGCCAGCAGCAGGCCAAAGCCGAAGCAGGCGTCGAGCCAGTGGGTGAAGCCCACTGTGTCGGTCACGCGCCAGTACATGTAGCGCGTGGACGCCGTGATCGACAGCACGATCATGGCCAGCGTGCTCAGGCGCCCCGGCGTGCGCGACAGCAGCAGCGCCGCGGCGAAGCTGCCGGCGGAGAAGACCAGCTGCCCCGTGAGGTCCAGCGGCACGCTCACCACAATGGCGAACAGCAGCGCCGAGCTCAGCACCACGGCCAGCCGCACCAGGCGGTGGTGCCACAGGGGCTGGTCGGCGATGCGCCGCACGCGCATGCGCCAGCGCGCCTGGAAGCTGTGCGGATTGCGGTCCGCAATGACGTCGGCAACGGTCTTGTGGTCGGTCGCCATGTCTATGCCTCCAGGCCGAGCGGCAGGGCGCCCATGCGCGCGGCCAGCGCGGCAGCGCATGCCAGGATGTCGTGGCTGGCCTGGCTGTGCGGCGCGTGGTCGAGCACGCTCAGGCCCATCGCCAGCGCTTCGGGCACGCCCTCGTCGGCATGGATGGCGCCTGCAAAGCGGGGGGCCACGGCGTCGCGCAGAACGCGCAGGATGTCCTGCGAGAGCTGGCGCGCGGAATTCACCTGGTTGAGCAGATAAAGCGTGTCCGCGAAGTCGGCGCGCGGCGCGCAGTGCGTCTGCACCAGCCGTTGCATGAGCGGCAGGGTGGCGTAGGAGGCCGCGTCCGCGAGCATCACCACCAGCACCCAGTGGGCGATGCTCAATGCCTGGCGGCCATACATCGACGGCCCAGGGGGGGTGTCCAGAAGCACCAGGGCGTTGTCCGGCAGCTGTAGCGCCTGCAGGTGCTCGATGAGCCAGCGCGGGCGGGCTGCGATCTGCGCCTCGAGCGCCGCCAGGTCGTGCTCGGTGAGGGCGCCGAAGGGCAGCACGTACACGCCTGGCTCGCGCTCAAAGCAGGCGCCGCGCCAGTCCTGGCCTGCAAGGCTTGCGCGTGACAGCCCGCGCAGCTCCTGCGGGCCCAGGCCCAGGTGCAGGGCCAGGGCGTTCTGCGGGTCCAGGTCCACGGCGAGCACGGTGCGGCCGGTCTTGCGCGCCAGGGCCACCGCCAGGTTCTCGGTCACGGTGGTCTTGCCGACGCCGCCCTTGGCCGATGCGATGGTCAAAATCTTCATGGACGGTTTCTCATGCGCAGCAGTCGGGCGAAGGTTTGCTGCAGGCCTACCGGCTCGGGCTCGGGCTCGGGCTCGGCGGGCGGGCGCGCGAGGCGCGACAGCGGCGAGGGGCTATGGAGGGTGCCGCTGGCCGGGGAGGGCGCGGCGACGGCGGCAGGCTGTGCAGGTGCCGATGAAAGCACCGGCGCCAGGGCTGCGGGCGCGGCGGACGGCATGGGAGCGGCCACAGGCACCGCGGGTGCCGCACCCCAGGCCGCTGCCGGCATGGATACAGGGCTGGCCGCGACAGGCGGCGTCGCAGGCACCACACCAGGCAAGGGGTCGGTAGGCTCCACGGGCCCGCCTTGCGGCGGGACCACGGGCTCCGGCGCTGGCATCAGGCCGGCGCGCCAAGCATGGCCCGGCTGGGTGGCGGACTCCTGCGGGTGCACCGGAGGCACGCCGGCCGACAGATCGCCCAGGGCCGCGATCAAAGGCCAGCGCTCGCGTGCCTGGTGGGCATCGCGCGCACGGGTGATTTCGCGGTAGGTCTCCGGCTGGCCGCCAAACTCCTGATATAGGTGCGCAATGTCGTCGGGCTGCTGCATGCGATGTTCTTTCCTTGCGGTCACGCAGCGGCAGCCAGGTGCAGGCGAGCCGATCCCAGCGCATCCGCCGCTGTGGTGACTTCCACCCGCAGACCGGATCCGCCCGCTGCATCGAACCATTGCTGGTACACCCCTTTCAGGAACCCCGTGGCCCAGGCCGCATGCGTGTCGCCAAACGCGGCCACCAGCGGGGAAAAATGGTGGACCACTTCCATGCCCGCGGGGTTCTGTCCCAGTTCGGCTCTGCCCCAGTCGAGCGGATCCCAGATGCCGTTCATTGCGTCCTGAAGTCCCCGCACGGTGTCGCTGTTGGGCAGCGGGTGCGCCACGGCGAAACGGGTGCCGATGCGTGCCATGAGGGTGGCCAATTCCTCGGGGGGCAGGGCCGAGACAAACTCTTGCGCCAGCGCTGCGAGGAAGCCACGCCACTGGCGGGAGCATTGAAGGCGGTGGATATGGGCAGGTTCCATGAGGCTGGCCTGCTCACCCGCGAAGGGAGACGGAGGATTCATGACGGGCGCGTGCGGCTAAAGAGATGCGTCCTATGGATGGAGCACCTGTGTTTCTAATTACTTTAAGTTAAACAACTAAGTAACAAAATAGTTTTTTTCTATTCAGACCCAAACTGTCTTGGTTTTTTGCCGCACAGACCCAAAAACACAACAGGCGCCCGAAGGCGCCTGTTGTCTGCTCAGCTTGTGGTGAAAGCCGCGTTCAGTGGACCACCATCAGCGAGAACGGCCAGACATACGCCTGCAGCGTGACGTACAGACCCACCAGGCAGGCCAGTGCGATGGAGTGGAAGAACACGTAGCGCAGGATGTCGCCCTCGTGGTTGAACCAACGCGTGGCGGTGGAGGCCACCACGATGGACTGCGCATCGATCATCTTGCCCATCACGCCGCCCGAGCTGTTGGCCGCGCCCATCAGGTTGGGCGACAGATGCAGTTGCTCGGCCGCCACCTTCTGCATGCCACCGAACAGCACGTTCGAAGCCGTGTCCGAGCCCGTCAGTGCCACGCCCAGCCAGCCCATCAGGGTACCGAAAAATGGGTAGAGCACGCCGGTATTGGCGAAGGCCAGGCCCAGTGTGGTGTCGGTGCCGGAATAGCGCGTCAGCGTGCCCAGTGCCAGCATCAGCACGATGGTCAGCAGCGAATACTTCACCAGCCACACCGTGCGGAAGAAGGTGCGCACGATGGCAACGGGGTTGTACTTCATGACCAGCGCGCTGACGATGGCCGACAGCAGGATGCCCGTGCCGGTGGCCGACAGCAGGTTCAGCGTGTAGACCGCGCCTTCCTTGGTGGGCTGGGTGACCACGGGCGGCACCTTCTCGATCATGTTGTGCAGGCCTTCCATGGGGAAGGCGGGTGCGAAGATGCCGTTCAGCCAGGCCTTGACCGAGGGCAGGCCCCAGATGAAGACGAACACCGACAGGATGACCCAGGGCGTCCAGGCGGCCACCAGGGCCTGCGTGCTGTGGTGCGTGACGGGCTTGGCCGGCTTGGCCTCGGCGGCGCTCACGTCGTGGCCGCGCAGCGAGGCCGAGGTCCAGACGGTCTTGGGCTTCCAGACGCGCAGGAAGGCCACCAGGCAGGCCATGGAGATGATGGCGGCGATGATGTCCACCAGCTCCGGGCCGATGAAGTTGGACACCAAGTACTGCGGGATGGCGAACGACACGCCCGTCACCAGGATGGCGGGCCAGATTTCCATCATGCCCTTGCGGCCGGCGAAGGCCCAGATCAGCCAGAAGGGCACCAGCAGCGAGAAAAACGGCAGCTGGCGGCCGATCATGGCCGTCACTTCCATCAGGTCGTAGCCGTGCACCTTGGCCAGCGTGATCACCGGGGTGCCCAGGGCGCCGAAGGCCACGGGCGCCGTGTTGGCGATCAGCGACAGGCCCGAGGCGGCCAGCGGCGAAAAGCCCAGGCCGATCAGGATGGCGGCCGTCACGGCTACCGGCGTGCCAAAGCCGGCCGCGCCTTCAAAGAACGCGCCGAAGCAAAACGCGATCAAGAGCAGCTGGATGCGCCGGTCCTCGGTGATGCCCGACAGCGAATCCTGCAGCACGGCGAAGCTGCCGTTTTGCTCGGTGAGCTGGTGCAAAAAGATGATGTTCAGCACGATCCAGCCGATGGGCAGCAGGCCGGTGAAGCCGCCGAACAACGCCGCTCGGCCGGCCATGTCGGCCGGCATGCCGTAGGCAAAGATGGCCACCAGGAGGGCTGCGATGAGGCCCATGCCGGCGGCGATGTGCGCCTTGATGTGGAAGAAGCCCAGCGCTGCGAGCATGACCACCACTGGCACGGCAGCCAGAGCGGTGGAGATGACCATATTGCCGAACGGGTCGTAGATTTGCTGCCAGGCCATAGACCTTGTCCCCTGTCGTTGTGCGGATGAAGCGGAACCAAAAAAAGCGCGCAACGCACCGCCGGCATGGCCGGCCGCCCGTCTGCGCGCGGGTTGAGACTCTAGGGAGCTGGCGGTGGCGCAGCGTGAAAATTGCTGCGTCCACCGCTGAAGCATTTTCATGCCCGCCGGGGCGCAGCGCACGTTGCGGTTTTTACTACCCCAGGCGCCTCTGGCCCGAGGGTGGCGGGGTTCAGCCCGGCGGATCGGTCGCGGCGATCACGCCGCCGCCCAGGCACACCGGGCCGTCATACAGCACGGCCGACTGGCCCGGCGTGACGGCCCACTGCGCCTGCGCAAAGTGCAGCGCAAAGCCCTGCGCGTCCGCCTGCTGCACGCTGCAGGCGGCGTCGGCCTGGCGGTAGCGCGTCTTGGCCGCGCAGGCGCCGGCCGGGGGCGGGTGGCCGGCAATCCAGCTGGCGTCCTGGGCCAGCAGGCGGTGCGACAGCAGCCACGGGTGGTCGTGGCCCTGCACCACGCGCAGAGTGTTGGTGTCCAGCTCCTTGCGGGCGACGAACCAGGGTGCGTGCTCGCCGCCGCCGCGCTGCGCGCCTTTTTCCTTCACCCCGCCGATCCCCAGGCCCTGGCGCTGGCCCAGGGTGTAGAAGGACAGGCCCACGTGGCGGCCCAGCTTGCGGCCCCGGTCGTCCAGGATGGGACCGGGCGCATGGCTGATGTAGCGGTTCAGGAATTCGCGGAACGGCCGCTCGCCGATGAAGCAGATGCCGGTGGAGTCCTTCTTTTTCGCGTTGGGCAGGCCGATTTCCTCGGCGATGCGGCGCACCTCGCTCTTGTGCAGCTCGCCCACGGGGAACAGCGTGCGTGCCAGCTGGGCCTGGTTCAGCCGGTGCAAAAAATAGCTCTGGTCTTTGGACGGGTCCAGCCCCTTGAGCAGCTCGTGCAGGCCGGTGGAGGGATTCAGGCGCACGCGGGCGTAGTGGCCGGTGGCGATCTTCTCGGCCCCTAGACGCATTGCGTGGTCCAGGAAGGCCTTGAACTTGATCTCGGCGTTGCACAGCACGTCCGGGTTGGGCGTGCGCCCGGCCTGGTATTCGCGCAGGAACTCCGCAAACACCCGGTCCTTGTACTCGGCGGCGAAGTTCACGTGCTCGATCTCGATGCCCAGCACGTCGGCCACGCTGGCGGCGTCCAGGAAGTCCTGACGCGACGAGCAGTATTCGCTGTCGTCGTCATCCTCCCAGTTCTTCATGAAGATGGCGACCACCTCGTGGCCCTGGGCTTTCAGCAGATGGGCCGTGACGGCCGAATCCACCCCGCCCGACAGGCCCACCACCACACGCTGCTTGCTGCTCGACATAGGGGCGGGATTATCCCGCCGCCCCTAAACCCGCGTGCGCGCCCGGTCAGGAGGCGTGCGCGGCCACGTCGCCCACCTGCAGCACGGAGGGGTCGGTGTGCACCAGCGACAGCGGGTGGCGCTGGCCGTCCAGGTAGTCCTGCAGCGTGCGCAGCACCAGCGGGCTCCTGTGGCGCTCGGGGCAGGCGCGGATCTCGTCGGCCGTCATCCACACCGTGCGCACGATGCCCTCGTCCAGCGCGCGCCAGGCATGGTGTGCACCCAGGCGGCCGGCGAAGGCGAAGCGCATGTAGGTCAGGTCGTCGCCGGTGCGCGTCTTGACGAAGCGGTTGAGGTACACGCCGATCAGCGCCTCGGGCACGAAGTCGTGCGCCGTCTCCTCCAGCACCTCGCGCGCGCAGGCCTCCTGGGGCGACTCGCCCGGGTCCAGGTGGCCGGCCGGGTTGTTCAGCTTCAGTCCGTCGGTCGTGTTCTCCTCGACCAGCAGGAAGCGGCCGCCCTGCTCGATGACGGCGGCCACGGTGACGTTGGGTTTCCAGCGGTGGGGCATGATGGGCCGATTATCGCCAGCCGGTGTGCTGCCTGCGCTGCGTCAAGCCCGGACGGGGGGACCTCTGGATAATGTCGCTCCCATGCTGGAGCGCATCCGCCACCACCGACGCCTGGGCACCGTGGTGCTCATGCTGGTGGCGCTCGCCTGGCTGGTGGCGCTGCTGGCCGGCGCGCAGGTGCGTCAGGCGCTTTCTGCGTCGCACATCGACCCCCTGCACGAGGTGTGCTCGGCCGCGCCGCAGCACGGCGGCCTGGCGGGCGCACCGCAGCCCGCCCCCGGCGCACACGACAACCACCACGCCGATCCGCAATGCCTGCTGTGCCTGGCCCTGGGCACGCCGCCGGCCCTGGTGCTGGCGGCCTTGCGCCCGCCGGCGCCGCAGACCCTCCGGGTGCCCACCGGCCGCATGGCGAAGACGCCGGCCTGGCGCGCCCAGGCGCCCCTGCCCGCGCGCGGGCCCCCGCCTGCCTTCCACGCCTGACCGACGCGGCCGCGCCGGGCCTGCCCCGGCCGCGCCGCCTGCCTTCTTTTGTGCCCGTGTCCCGCCAGCCCGCGCTTTTGGCCTGGCGGCGCGGGCGTGGTTGCCGCATCCCTTTTCCTGCCATGACTGCACACCTTATCCCCGCGCCTGCTCTGCACGGCGCTGTCCTGCCGACCCGCCCGGTCAGCGCCCCTCTTCTTTACGCCCCCACCGCCTGCGCTCTGGCCTGCGCGCTGCTGGCGGCCGGCCCCGCGCGGGCGGACGATGTCGACCCGGCCGACGCCGCGGGTGCGCTGCGCCCCGTGGTCGTTACCGCCGTGCACGAGCATTCGCCCGCGCAGATCGTGGCCGACCCCAAGCAGCCGCGCCAACCCATGCCGGCCAGCGACGCGGCCGACTACCTCAAGACCATCCCGGGCTTCAGCGCCATCCGCAGCGGCGGCTCCAACAGCGACCCGGTGCTGCGCGGCCAGTTCGGCTCGCGCCTGCCGCTGCTGACCGACGGCGCGCAGCTGTTGGGCGCGTGCCCGGCGCGCATGGACTCGCCCAGCTCCTACATCTCGCCGGAAACCTTCGATGCGCTGATCGTGACCAAGGGCCCGCAGACCGTGCTGTGGGGCCCGGGCGCGTCGGCCGGCGTAGTGCGCTTCGAGCGCGAGCGCCCCGACTTCACCGAGCCGGGCGTGCGCTTTGCCGCCAGCGCCCTGGCCGCCAGCGCCGGGCGCAACGACCAGACGGCCGACTTCACCGCCGGCAACGCCCAGGTCTACGTGCGCGCGACGGCCAACCGCTCGCACGGGCACGACTACCGGGACGGCGATGGCCGGCAGGTGCCCTCGGCCTGGGACAAGTGGAACACCGACGTGGCCCTGGGCTGGACGCCCGGTGCCGATACGCTGCTGGAGCTGAGCGCCGGCGCCGGCGACGGCGAGGCGCGCTACGGCGGGCGCGGCATGGACGGCACCCAGTTCCGCCGCGACACCTGGGGCCTGCGCCTGGAGCAGCGCAACCTGGCGCCCTGGCTGTCCAAGCTGGAGGCGCAGGTGCAGCGCAACCGGGCCGACCACGTCATGGACAACTTCACGCTGCGCCGCTTTAGCCCCGGCGGCGGCATGTACATGCCCATGGCCAGCAACGTGCTGCGCGAGACCACCAGCGCCCGCGTGGCCGCCACGCTGCAGTGGCAGCCCGACTGGCAGGTCGTCCTCGGCCTGGATGCGTTGCACAGCCCGCACGCCCAGCGCAGCGGCACGCCCACCCGGCCTTACCGCGACCAGCCTTGGCGGCGCGACGCGCGCTTCGAGAACCTGGGCGTGTTCGCCGAAGGCACCTGGCAGGCGCGCCCGGACACGCGCTGGGTCGGCGGCCTGCGCCTGGACCGCGCCCAGGCCTGGCGCTATCCCGCCCCGGAAGGCGGCATGGGCGGTGGAATGGGTGGCATGGGCGGCATGGGCAGCGCCGCCATGTCCGCGCCCGCCGATGACCACCGCCTGCACCGCGCCCTGCCCAGCGGTTTCGTGCGCTGGGAGCGCACGCTGGACGCGGGCGCCTCGGTGCACGCTGGCCTGGGCCACGTGCAGCGCTTTCCCGACTACTGGGAGCTCATTTCCCCGGGCAACAGCGCCGCCGGTAGCGGCAACGCCTTTGCCACGCTGCGCCCGGAAAAGACCACGCAGCTGGACGTGGGCGCGCGCTGGCAGGACGCGCAGTGGCAGCTCTGGAGCTCGGCCTACGCCGGCGTGGTGCGCGACTACATCCTGTTCGACTACGACGCCATGCGCTCGGCGGTGCGCAACGTCCGCGCACGCGTGGCCGGCGTGGAGCTGGGCGCCAGCCGCCGCCTGGGGCCCCAGTGGACGGCGCAGGGCACGCTGGCCTACGCCTGGGGCCGCAACGCCAGCGACGGCCGCCCGCTGCCGCAGATGCCGCCGCTGGAGGCGCGCCTGGGCCTGGAGTGGGCGCAGGGCGCCTGGAGCGCCGGCGGCCTGTGGCGCCTGGTGGCCGCGCAGCGGCGCATCGCGCCGGGCCAGGGCAACGTGGTCGGCCGCGACCTGGGCGCCAGCGGCGGCTTTGGCGTGCTGTCGCTGCACGCCGGCTGGCGGGCCAACGGCCAGCTGCAGCTGGCGGCCGGCGTGGACAACCTGCTGGACAAGACCTATGCCGAGCACCTGAACCTGGCGGGCAACGCCGGCTTCGGCTACCCCGGCGGCACGCGCCTGAACGAGCCCGGCCGCACCCTGTGGCTGCGGGCGGACGTGCGGTTCTGACACCGCCAGTGCGCCAGCGCTATCACAATGATAGCTGCTGGCGCATGTCACGCCTGGGTTGCAGGCAAAAAATAACCTGAAATCGGCTGCTGATCAGCGCTGCCAGCTATGAAATGCAGAGCGTTCGGGCCAGGTAGGACGCTCCGGCGCCATAGCTGGCCAGGTGCGCGCGCTGGGCCGCGGCGGGCACGGGGTGGGCGGCATAGCCGTGGCGCGCCCAGTAGCCCTGCGAGCCCTGCACCGACACCAGCGCCGTGTGCCGCAGCCCTTCGGCGCGCGCTTGTGCCAGCGCCTGCGCCAGCAGCCCGCCCGACAGCCCCTGCCCGGCGCACTGGGGCAGCACGGCCATGTCGTGCAGGTACAGCGTGTCCGGCGCGGCGTGCGGCTGGAAGTCGCCGTGCAGCGGCGTGACGTGCCCCAGTCGCGAGGCATAGGCCACCAGATAGGCGGCCACGCGGCCGCCGCGCTCCAGCACCAGCGAGCGGTGGGCCGGGCTGGCCAGTCGGCGCGCAAACACCTCGGCACCCTCGACGAAGGCAGCGCCGTAGCAGGCCTGCTGCACCGCCAGCAGCCCGGGCAGGTCGCGCGCCTGCAGTGGGCGCGGGGCGCCGGCCGTCACCGCGGCAGTCCGGGCCGCGGCAGGTAATCGTCCAGCGACTGGCCGCGCTCGGCCAGCAGCGCCTGCAGCACCGGCGCCAGCTGGCCGAGGCTCTCGTGCACGGCCTCGCGCACGGTGTCCACGACCACCTGGGTGCTGCGCTCGATCTCGATGTTCAGGCTGTCGCCCGCGCGCTTGCCCTCGAACACCGTGGCGCGGCGCGTCTCGGGGATCAGCCAGACCTCGAACCAGCCGGCGGCGCGGTCCACCTCGGCCACCGTCAGGCTGGCGCCGTGGATGGCGATGTAGCCCTTGGCGAAGATGTAGCGGCGGTGCGACTCGGGCACGGCCACGCGCCAGACCAGGTTGTTGTCGAACTCGCGCACGCTGTCCAGCCGCGCGGTGAAGTCGATGTGGCCCGACAGCGGATGCCCGCCGATCTCCGCGCCCTCCTTGGCCGCGCGCTCGACGTTCACCCGGTCGCCCTGAGCGTACTGGCCCAGCGTGGTGATGTTCAGGCTTTGCTGCATTACGTCGAAGCGCGCCTGCGTGGGCGAGACCAGCTCGGTCACCGTCAGGCACACGCCATCGACCGACACGCTGGCGCCTATGGCCAAATCCTGGCAGAAGCCTTCGGGGAATTCGAGGGTGAAGGTGCGCAGGCCGGCGCGGTCGTGGATGGCGGCGATGCCCGCCGTGGCCTGGACGATGCCTGTGAACATGCTGGATGCAGGGCCGTGGATGCAGGGCCGGCGATTGTGCCACCCGGGTGCCGGCGCAGGGGCCACGGGGGACAATGCCGCGCTCCGCCTGCCCCGCGCCCGCTCCGATGACCGCCCCCGATCCGTCCGAACCCTCTGCCGCCGGCGCCCTGGCGCGCCTGCAGGCCGCCCACCCCGACGCGCAGCGTTTGAACGCCGCGCAGCAAAAGTTCAACCGCCTGCTGGAGCGGGTGAACGGCCTGGAGCGTCTGTTGGAAGGCCTGCAGCAGCAGGCCGACCAGCTGCGCGCCCCGCACCTGCAGCGCATGGACGCGCTGCAGCGGCGCGTGGCACAGGCGCAGCAGGCGATGGCGTTCCTCCTGCACGAGCGCCTGCAGCAGGACCAGGACGGCCTAGCGCCGGCCCTGCAGCGCACGGCGCGCGAGTGCCTGCGCGGCCTGCTGCGCGCGGCCCCGGCGCCGGCGGACCCGGCCCGGGCCGCGCATTGGCAGCAGCTGCAGCGCCAGCACCTGCCGCCGCAGCCCGAGCCGGGGCTGGAGCGTGGCGAGATCGAGGCACTGCTGCAGCACGTCGAAGAGCTGACCGGCCAGCGGCCCGAGCTGCCCGACCTGGCCGGCATCCGCACGGCCGAGCAGCTGCTGGCCGCCCTGTTGCGCCAGGACCAGCAGCGGCGCCAGGCCGCCGCCGAGCGCCGGGCCGAGCGCCGCGCGCGGCGCAAGCTCACGCCGCGCCAGGCGCAGGAGCAGGCCCAGGCGCAGGACGCGCGCGCCGCGCAGCGCACCATCTACCGGCAGCTTGCCAGCGCCCTGCACCCCGACCGCGAGGGCGACCCGGCCCAGCGCGAGCGCAAGCAGGCGCTGATGAGCCAGGCCAACACTGCCCACGAGCGCGGCGACCTGCTGGCCCTGCTGCGCCTGCAGCTGGCCGCCGAGCAGGTGGATGGCGCCGCCATCGCCCGCCTGGGCGACGAGCGCCTGGCCTCCTTGTCGCTGCTGCTGCAGCGCCAGGTGGGCATGCTGGACAAGGCGCTGGCCCAGGCCGAGGCGCGCCTGGCGCACGAGCTGGGCGTGCAAGTGTCCGCGCGCCAGGCGCCCGAGGTGTTGGCCGCGCAGCTGCAGACGCGCCAGCAGCAGCTGCAGGATGCGGCCGAGACGCTGGAGCGCGACCTGCAGCGCGTGCAGGACGAGGCCGGGCTCAGGCGTTGGCTGCGCGGGCAGGCGCAGGCGCACAAGGGGCCGCCGGGCGTCGTGGGAAGGCCCGCCGGGCTGTTCGAATGATTGTGGGTCAAACCGGGCGTCGGACCTTGCTGGACAAGCGCGGACCGCTATCAAATTAGATGAATCGGGTGGCTTGCTGCGCGGCTCAGGCTGACGGCAGGCACAGCCGCAGCCGCGCCCCGCCCAGCGGCGAGGCCTGCGCCTGCACGCTGCCGCCATAGGTCTGCGCCAGCGCGCGCACGATGTCCAGCCCCAGGCCCGAGCCGGGGCGCTGCTCGTCCAGCTGCACGCCGCGCTCGAACATGCGGTCGCGCAGCGCTTCGGGAATACCGGGGCCGTCGTCGTCCACGGTGAAGCACAGCAGATCGCCCTCGCGCCGCACATCCACCACCACGCGCGTGCGCGCCCACTTGCCGGCGTTGTCGATCAGGTTGCCCAGCAGTTCGTACAGATCCTGCTCCTCGCCGCGAAAGGCGCCGTCCTGCGCCTGCGGTGCCAGCTCGAAGGCGAGCTGCCGGTCGGCATGCAGGCGCTGCATGGTGCGCAGCAGGGCCTGCAGCGGCGCCAGCACCGGCGTGCGCAGCCCGGTGGCGCGCACGGCGGCGGCGGCACGGGCGCGGGCGAGGTGGTAGTCCACCTGGCGGCGCGCGCTGGCCACCTGCTCGGTCACCAGCTGCGCCAGCGGCGTGCTCTCTTGTGCCGCGGCATTCGCCAGGATGGACAGCGGCGTGTGCACCGCATGCGCCAGGTTGCCCGCCTGGGTGCGCGCGCGCTGCACCATGTCGGCGTTCTCGGCCAGCACATGGTTGAACTCATTGACCAGCGGCTGCAGCTCCTGCGGGAAGCACCCCTCCAGCCGCGCGGCGCGCCCGCCGCGCACGGTGGCCAGCTGCTCGCGCAGCAGTTGCAGCGGGCGCAGTGCCAGCTGCAACTGCACCGCCACGGCGATGGCCAGGCCCAGCGCCAGCAGGCCCAGTGCGATCAGCAGCAGGTGGGTGAAACGCTGCAGCGGCTCGGCCAGCAGGGCCGTGTCGCCCGCCACGACCAGGCGCAGCGGCGGGGCGTCGTCCTCGGGCAGTTGCAGAGTGCGCGCCACGGACAGCAGCGCATGGCCCTGCGCATCGTGCAGCTGCAGCACGCGGTAGCCGCGCGCGGGGTAGTCGCCCGGCACGGGCGGCAGCGCCAGCACCTGGTCCCACAGCGAGCGCGAGCGCGCCACCGCGGCCTGCGGCGCCGCGCCCACCTGGTCCACCTGCCAATACAGGCCCGACAGCGGCTGCGCCAGGCGTGGGTCGGTGGCCATGGGCGCCACGCTGGCGCCGCCCTGGGGCGACCAGTCCACGGCGGCGCTGAGCTGGTCCAGCTGCACCACCAGCTGCGCCTGCAGCTGCTGGGTGATGTGGTCCTGGAACAGCGCCCGCAGCGCCCAGCCGGCCAGCGCGATGCTGAGCAGCATCCAGGCCAGCGTGCCGGCCAGCAGGCGCAGGCGCAGCGAGGGCGCGCGCGCCGCGCTCATGGGGCGGCCTCCGTGCTGCGCACTGCGGCGCGAGCTGGCTGGAGGCGGCCCGGCGCGGCGCTCATGCCGGTGGGGTGCCGGGCTCGGCCAGCCGGTAGCCCAGGCCGCGCACGGTTTCGATGCAGCCGCCCGGCAGCTTCTTGCGCAGGCGGCCCACGAAGACCTCGATGGTGTTGGAGTCGCGCTCGCTGTCGTGCGGGTACAGACGCTCGGCCAGCTCGGTGCGCGACAGCACTTCGCCCTTGCGCTGCATCAGCAGCGACAGCAGCTTGAACTCGTGGCTGGTCAGCGCCAGCGCCTGGCCGTCGACCAGCACCCGCGCCTGGCGCGAGTCCAGCCAGATCGGGCCGCACTGCCACTGCGCGCTGGCGTGCCCGCCCACGCGGCGCAGCAGGGCGCGCAGGCGCGCCAGCAGTTCCTCCATGTGAAACGGCTTGGCCAGGTAGTCGTCGGCGCCCGCATCCATGCCGGCCACCTTGTCCTGCCAACCGCCGCGCGCCGTGAGGATGAGCACCGGCATGTCGCGTCCAGCGGCGCGCCAGCGGCGTAGCACCGACAGGCCGTCCAGCTGGGGCAGGCCCAGGTCCAGCACCACGGCGTCGAAGCTCTCCACGTCGCCCAGATAGTGGCCCTGCACTCCGTCGCCGGCGGATTCCACCGTATGGCCGGCGCCGGCGATGGCCTGCACCAGCTGGGCGCACAGGGTGGGCTCGTCCTCCACGACCAGGATGCGCATCAATGCTCTCCCTTGCGCTTGATCTTGAGCACGCGGCCGTCGACCGCGTCCACCTTCAGCTTGGCCATGCGTCCGTCGTTCTGCAGCAGGCGGATTTCGTAGAGGTAGCGGCCGTCCTCGCGCTCGAACTCGATCTTGAGCACCTGGCCCTGGTATTCGCGCTCCACCTTGTCCAGCACCTGGCGCAGCGGCAGCACCTGGCCCTGCTGCAGGGCCTGGCGGGCCAGCTCGTGGTCGCTCTCGCTGGCCGGCGCAGGGCCCGTGCCCAGCACGCCCAGGGCCAGGGCGAGTGGAGCGAGAAGAAGGCGGCGGACGGTCATAGGTCGGGTTTTATACGCGCTGCCCTATGAACCGGCGATGAACGCCGCCTTCAGCAAGGGTTCACGGCGGGTTTTTGAGAATTTCCCGCAGGCAGGGCGCCGTGCCAGGCCATTCAACCAGGAGTCACCACCATGCAATCCACCCTTCACCGCTTTCTCGTCGCCACTGTCGCCAGCACCGTCCTGGCTGGGGGCGCCGTCCAGGCCCAGGTCCCCGCCACCGCTCCCGCCGCGGTGCAGGCGCCGGCCGCCGCTCCCCTGACCGTGCGCGACATCTACGACCGCATGGAGGCCGCCGGCTACCGCGACATCCGCGAGATCGAGTGGGACCACGGCCGCTACGAGGTCAAGGCCGGCAACGCCCAGGGCGAGCGCGTGAAGCTGTACGTGAACGCCACCACCGGCGCCGTGGAAAGCAGCCGCGTGCGCGGCCGCCGCAACTGACCGCCTGATCACCCACAAAAAAGAAGGAGGACACCATGCGCATCAAGGCCGTTCTCGGCATCTGGCTGCTGGCCATCACCCTGGCCTGGCTGGCCGTGGCAGCGGTCGGTCCAGGCCTGCAGCCGCTGGTCGACGCCGAGGGTGCAGCCCCGGGCTGGTGGCAGCTGCGCCGCCACGCCCTGTACCTCAGCGGGCTGTGGAGCATCGGCCTGATGTCGCTGGCCCTGCTGCTGGCGCTGCGCCTGCCCTGGCTGGAACGCCCGCTGGGCGGCATGGACCAGGTCTACCGTCTGCACAAGTGGGCGGGCGTGGGCGCCGCCCTCACGGCCGTGGCGCACTGGGGCGCCAAGGAGTCCAGCGGCTGGATCAGCGCCCTGTGGGGCCGCGCCGGCCGCCCGGCGCGCGACGCCGTACTGCCCTGGTTCGCCGAGCTGCGCGGTCCTGCCAAGGACGTGGGCGAATGGGCGTTCTACCTGCTGCTGGCCCTGGTGGCCCTCACGCTGCTGACCCGGCTGCTGGCCTACCAGCCCTGGCGCCTGCTGCACCGGGTCATGCCGCTGCTGTTCCTGGCGCTGGCGCTGCACACGGTGGCGCTGATGCCGCTGGCGTTCTGGGCGCTGCCGCTGGGCCTTCTCACGGGCGCGCTGTTGGCGTTGGGCAGCCTGGCGGCGCTGTGGTCGCTGGCGGGCCGGGTCGGCCGGGCGCGCAGCCACGCGGGGCGCATCCATGCGGTGCGCGTGCTGGGCGACGGTGGCCCGCTGGCCCCCGTCGAGGTGGTTTGTGCGCTACCGGCCAGCTGGCCCGGACACCGCGCGGGGCAGTTCGCCTTCGTGCGCTTTGACCGCGCCGAGGGGCAACACCCCTTCACCATCGCCAGCGCCCCCGGCAGCCTGGGCATGAGCGATGCCGGCGAGCCGCTGCTGCGCCTGATCATCAAACCGCTGGGCGACTACACCCGCACCCTGGGCCGTCGGCTGCGCCCAGGCCAGCCCGTGGACATCGAAGGCCCCTACGGCCGCTTCGATGGCCGTGGCCGCCAGCGGCGCCAGCAGGTGTGGGTGGCCGGCGGCGTGGGCATCACGCCCTTCCTGGCGCTGCTGGAGGCGCGCCAGGGCGGCTCCGCGCCCACCCGGGCTGCTTTGCAGCCGGTGCACATGCACTACTGCACCCGCGACGCGGCGGCCGACCCGCTGCTGCCGCGCCTGCGCGAGCTGTGCGCCGAGGCCCGGCCGACTGTCACCCTCACAGTGCACGGCGAGGCCCAGGGCCAGCGCCTGCGACCGCAGGACCTGGAGGCCATCCCCGGCCCGCTGGACATCTGGTTCTGCGGCCCCCAAGGCCTGGGCGACGCGCTGCGCGCCCATGCCGACGGCCCACACCCCTGGCGCCTGCACCGCGAGTCCTTCGCCATGCGCTGACGCCAGGCCCGCCCCCGGCCCGGCTCACGGCGCCGGGGCCACCAGTCAATCCGCGAGTTCCATAGCATGGCCGCGCCTCAACCGTGGTCGATCCAAAGTAATGTCGGCGCCATCTGAGTCTTCGAGCGCAGAAAGGAAAATTCCTGAGCAACCCATAGCTGTGTAGGGCGTAAGACTGATGTAATATTTTGTTTCTAAATTGATATTTTTGAAAATTAAGGAAACAAAATGCGCTTGGTCATCGGCTTGATTGCTTCCGCCGCCCTGCTTGCTGCTTGCGGAGGCGGCAGCGGTTCTGACAACAATACCGATGGGAACGGCTCCGGCCCCGGTACGGGCACGGAACAAACCCCGAATCCGAATCCGAATCCGAATCCGAACCCGGGCCAGGGTACACAGGCCAGCTTGACCCAGGCCAACTATGTGGCGGTCGCGCAGGAAGCCTTGAGCGCCAATGCGTATCTGCTGAACTCGGTCGATTTCGTTATGGGTGCCCAGGTCAGCGACTCCCAGGCGTTGCTGCGCGTGGGCGAAGACCAACTGGCCAAAGCGCGCGGCTGGTTTGCCAGGGCGCCTGTGGCGACTGCAGCCGTGCATACCGAGTCCGAGCGTTGCGAGAATGGCGGCACGCTCACCCTGTCCATCAACGATCGCAACAATAATCTGGAACTCGACGGCGGTGATTCGGTGTCGATCATGGCCAACAACTGCCGTGAAGGCGGCGATCTGCTCAACGGCAGGCTCAGCATCACCTTCCATCAAGTCACGGGCGATCCTGACGGTTTCCCGTTCACGTTGTCGGCCACGCTCGAGTACGGCAACCTGTCGGTGCAGTCCGCAGCGTCGCAGATCACCGGCAATGGCTCCGTCAGCCTGACATATGACGCGAAGTCGCGCAGCCAGCAGGCGCGTTCGCTGACTACGCCGCAGTTCTCTGCTTCCGCGACCCACGGTGGGCAGTCGACCTCGCAGACGTTGAAAAACTACGAAGCTGCCCTGAAGGTTACCCCCAATGGCACGCTGAGTGACTGGGCTTCGTCCGCCAACGGCGTACTGTTCAGCTCCTCGCTGCAGTCGAAATCGATTGCCATCGAGACGCGCCAGCCATTCGTCACCCTCAGCTCGCAGCGCTACCCAGGCAAGGGCGAGGCCACCATAACCGGTGCGGCTGGCGCCAAGGTGCGCGTCACGGCAGTGGATGCGGCCTCTGTGCGCATTGAACTGGATGCCGACGGTAATGGCATCTATGAGACGAGCGTTACCAAGCCCTGGGGCGAGCTGCTTTGATAGCCGGGCGGCTATGCCTTGCCGCACTTGCGGCAATGGCCTGTGCCGCCGCGTTTGCCACCCCCTGTGACACGCCGACGCTCGGTGCTGTCGCAGGTGTGCAGCGCAGCCACTGGCAGGAGTTCGCCGATGGCCGCTCGCTGCTGCGTGAGCGCGGCACGTTGCGCACGGTCGGGCTGACCCTCACCGCGCGCTGTGCGGGCATTGACTGGCGGGCCGAGTGGAGTGCAGGCCAGGGCAGTCGGGCCTACGACGGCATCACTAACACCCAGGCGCCTCTGCAGACCACCAGCCACCTGCACACGCAGCAAGCTACCTTGCAAGGGTGGCTACCGGTGCACGAGGGCTGGGCGCTGGGGGCGCAGTTGGCGCATCGCACCATTGCCCGAGACATTGACAGTGTCGGCGTGGTGCGCGGCTACTCTGAACGTTACCGTTACGCGCAAATGGCGGCAGGGGTGCGCTACAGCGTCGCACTGGCCGCGCGTTGGCAACTATCGGCCACGGCCTGGCTGGGAGGCGGCCCGCAGGGCCGGGTGCGGGTGCAACTGCCGGGGTTCGACACGGCCCGGCTGCCGCTCGGCAATCACCGCATGGCGGCGTTGTCACTGGAACTGGTCGGCGGGGCAGCGCCCGACGAGCGCGGCTGGTCTGCGAAGGCTGCGTTGTCGGTGCAGCACGAGCGCACCGCAGCAGGATCGGTTCGAACGCTCACACGCAGCGGTGTGCCTGCCGGCGCCGCGATGCAGCCGCGTTTTGAACAGAATCACTGGGGCGCTCAGCTGCAGGCTGTCAAGCGGTTTTAGAAGAATAAGGAGCGGCCCCCATGCCGACGTGTCGGGGCTGCGGCGGCGCGGCGCGCTCCGTCAGGCCACCTTTGAGCCGCCCAACGCCGGCGAAGGCGCTATAAAACGCCGTGACACTGTGCAGCCGGACCGGTTGGTATGGACGAACAACAGGCGCCGCAGGCCCCTGGGCGGAGCAGCGCTATTAAGCGCTGCACCAAGTGCGCGGTCGCGGTCCCCCGGCCCGGCTCACGGCGCCGGGGGCCGCTGGCGGGCCGACGCGTGAGCCACCAGGCAGTCCACGAAGTCCATCAGCGTGGCCGAGGCGTGTTCGCGTTTCCATACCACCGTGATCGGCCCGAAGCGGATGCCGGCGTCGATGCTGATCTTTTGCAGCAGGCCCAGCGATGCCATGTAGTCGGCCATGGACTCGGAGCACACGCCCACGTAGTCGCCCTTGTGCAGCAGCGCCTGCATCATGGCCAGCGACGCCGTCTCGGCCTTCGGCACCAGCCACGACGCCTCCTGCGCGATCAGGAAGGCGTCCATCTGGATGCGCGTGAGCGTGCCGCCGGGCGGCATGACCCAGTTCTCGTGCAGCAGGTCGGCAAAGCCCAAGCCGGCGCTGCGGCCCCAGTGGCGGCTGCCCTGGCCGATGACGATGGCCACGCGGTCCTCGAACAGCACGCGGTGCTCCAGCCCGGGGCGGTGGGCGCGTGCGTCCAGTACGCCGATGACGGCGTCCAGCGCGCGTGTCTCCAGGCCGCCCAGCAGGTTGTCGAAGGGCCCGTCGTGGATGGACACGAGCACATCCGCGTGGTCCTGCTGGAAGGCGCTCACCGCCTCGGGCAGGCCGCCGGCGATGCCGGCCCAGACGCTGCCCACGTTCAGCCGCGGCACGCGGCCCTCGGCCACGGCGTGCATCTCGCGGCCGGTGCGGGCGATGTCGCCCAGCACGCCGACGGCCAGGCGCTTGAGCAGGTGCCCGGCCGGCGTCAGCTGCACCCGGCGCCCGCGCACCACCAGCGGCGTGCCCACCACGGCCTCCATCTCGGCCAGCCAGTGCGACATGGCCGACTGCGTCATGTGCAGCCGCGCCGCGGCCTCCGTCAGCGTGCCGGCTTCCTCCAGCACCAGGAAGGATTCCAGGTGCCGCACCTTCAAGCGGCGCGCCCAGGAGGTGGCCTGCGAGCGGTCGATCATGAGTAAACCTTCATGCATCCATTGTGCCTTTTCACTAGGCGGACGGCGCGGGTCGTCATGACAATGTGCTCATCCTTTAATTTCCACCATCCGTAGAGGGAACGCCCGTGACCCAAGCCCCGAACCTCGTCTCCAAGCTCCTGCTGGGCGCCGCCGCCGCGGCCACCCTGGCGAGCGCCGCGCACGCGCAGGGCGCCTACCCCAGCCGGCCCGTCAAGCTCGTCGTCTCGCAGGCGCCGGGCGGCAGCTCCGACACCATCGCCCGCCTGTGGGCCGAGCATGCCGGCAAGGCCATCGGCGGCACCATCGTGGTGGAAAACAAGCCCGGCGGCGGCGGCATCATCGCCGCGCAGAACGCGCTGAACCAGCCGGCCGACGGCTACACCCTGCTGTACGGCAGCGTGTCGTTGATGGTGCTCAACCAGTTCACCTACAAGCCCCTGCCCTACAACCCGGAGAAGGACTTCACCGGCGTGGCCATGCTGACCACCGTGCCCTTCGTGCTGACGGCCAACCCGGCCACGGGCATCACGTCGCTCAAAGAGCTGATGGCCAAGGCCAAGGCCGAACCGGGCAAGCTGAACTTCGCCTCCGCCGGCCTGGGCAACTCCACCCACCTGGCGGTGGAGCTGGTGTCCGAGGCCCTGGGCGTCCGCATGACGCACATCCCCTACAAGGGCGAGGCCGACGGCATCCTGGCCACCATCGGCGGGCAGACCGAGGTCATGGCCCCGGTGTACGGCACGGCCCTGCCGCACATCAAGAACGGCAAGCTCAACCCGCTGGCCGTGCTCTCGCCCCAGCGCGTGCCCGAGCTGCCCGAGGTGCCCACCGCCAGCGAGCTGGGCGTGAAAGACTTCGACAACATGGGCTGGAGCGGCATCGTGGCGCGCGCCGGCACGCCCGCCGACATCATCGAAAAGCTCAACAAGGCCACAGAGGCCTTCCACAGCAGCCCCGACGTGCAGGCCAAGCTCAAGACCATGGGCGTGATGCCCGTCTCCGGCCCGGCCTCGCTGGTCATGGAGACCGCCGCGCGCGACACCAAGGCCTGGGGCCCGGCGCTGCAAAAGCTGGACCTGAGCAGCAAGTAAGGACCCGCCCATGACGCAACAAGCCATGGTGGTCTGCCCGCAGCCGGAAGCGGCCGAGTCGGGCATCGACATCCTGCGCGCGGGCGGCAACGCGGTGGACGCCGCCGTGGCCACGGCGCTGGCCCAGACGGTGGTCGATCCGCTGATGTGCGGGATCGCCGGCTTCGGCACGGCCGCGGTGTACAAGCCGGGCGAGCGGGTGCACGAGTACTTCGACTTCCACTCGCCCGCGCCGCTGGCCGCGCGCGAGGACATGTGGCAGGACCTGCTGGAGGGCGAGACCCCCGACGGCTTCGGCTTCATCCTCAAGGGCCGGGTCAACGACATCGGCCCGCAGTCCATCGGCACGCCCGCCACGCTCAAGGGCCTGGAGGCCCTGCACCGCGCGCACGGCCGCCTGCCGTGGAAGCAGGTGGTCGAGCCCGCCATCCGCTGGGCCGAGGACGGCTTCTTCGTGCGCCCCGGCATGCACGCCTTCTGGATCGACGAGCCCACCATGGGCCGCGTGGGCAACCTGGAGCGCCTGCAGTACTGCGAGGACAGCCGCCAGCTGTACTGCCGCCCCGACGGTCGGCCCAAGCCCATCGGCGCGCCGCTGCGCAACGACGGCATGGCCCGCGTGCTGCGCCAGATCGCCGAGGAAGGCTCCGAGCCCTTCTACCGGGGCGACCTGGCACGGCAAATGGTGGCGCACCTGCAGTCGCTGGGCGCCCTGATCACGCTGGAGGACCTGGCGCAGTACGAAGTCACGCGCAACGCGCCGCTGGTGGGCAGCTACCGGGGCCGCACCGTGGCCACCAACCAGCCCCCCGGCGGTGGCGCCATGCTGCTGCAGATGCTGAACATCCTGGAGCCGTTCGACCTGGGTGCCCTGGAGCACAACGGCCCCGAGTACATCCGCCTGGTCTGCGAGGCCATGAAGAAGGCCACCGCGGACAAGGACCGCTTCATTGGCGACCCCAAGTTCTTCGACGTGCCGCTGCAGCAGCTGCTGAGCAAGGACCTGGCGCGCGAGGCGGCGGCGCAGATCCGCGCCGGCCAGCGTTTCAGCGTGGAGCGGGTGAACCCGGGCGCCCCCGTGCCGCGCGACACCACCCACCTGAGCGTGGTGGATGGCGACGGCAACGCCGTCTCCATGACCCACTCGCTGGCCATGCCGTCGGGCATCGTCACGCCGGGCATGGGCTTCTTCTACAACGGCTGCATGGGCGTGTTCGACCCGCGTCCGGGCCGCGCCGGCAGCATCCGGCCGGGCAAGAGCCGCTTCACCTCGTCCTGCCCGACCATGACGTTCACACAAGACGGCCAGCTGGACGTGGTGCTGGGCGCGCCCGGCGGCACGCAGATCGCCATGGGCGTGCTACAGGTGCTGCTGAACGTGATCGACCACGGCATGGAGATGCAGGCCGCCGTCAGCGCGCCGCGCTTTTCCTCCACCAGCAACGCCATCGACGTGTGCAATCGCATCCCGCGCCACACCACGCGGCAGCTGGAGGCGGATGGCTATACGGTGCGCCGCAACCCCTACAACTACACCATCGGCTGGGTGCACGCCGTGCAGGTGTGCGCGGACGGGCTGCACGGCGGCGCCGACCCGGGGCGCGACGGCGTGGCCTACCAGTTGCGCCTGCCGTAACAGGGAAGGGGGCGGTGCGCCGCGTCAGGCCGCCGCCGCCAGGCCTGCGTGGTGCCCGCGCGTGAAGGCCTCCTCGAACACCGAGTAGCCCGACCAGTCGGCATGGGCGAACAGCAGGCGCTGCGTGCCGGGCGTGGGCAGCACGCCGATGCGCTCTCCATTTGATAGCTGCCGGCGCTTGGTGGACGGGCGCTGCAGGCCGATTTGGCTTAAAAACGCCTGCGTGCCCGGCAGGGGGACAGCCATGGCATGGCCGTAGCGCGTCAGCTCCATGCGCGTGGCGCGCTCGGCCAGGTCGGGGTGGGCCGCGCCCAGCGACGCGGCGATGGCGCCGGCCCAGTGCGTCCAGGGCGCGCTCTCCAACTGCCGGCGCGCATCCGGCACGTCGCCCAGGGCCTGGTAGTAGGTCAGCACCGTGGGGCGGGCCAGCAGCGCGGCGCCGGCCAGGCGCTGGTGGCCGGCGTCCACGTAGCCCAGGCCGCCGGGCACGGGGTCGGCGTACAGCACGTTGTCCCAGGCCGGGGCGGCGCCGGGCGCGTCGGCCAGGGGACGGTCCAGGTGCACGTTGGCCACCAGCCAGGGCGCCCAGCGCAGGCGCCGCGCGGCCTCGGGCAGGAAGGCGGGCGCGCCCTCGGCCACCACGCGCGCGGCCATGAAGGCGGGCAGGGCGACGATGCAGCGCCCGGCCTGCCAGCGCTCGACGCGGCCGCTGGCGTGGTCCAGCGCGTCCACCTCCACGCCGTGGCGGCGCTCGGCAATGCGCAGCACGCCCCGGCCGGTGAAGAGCTGGCCGCCTTCGATCAGCGGCGCGGCCAGGCGGGCGGTGAGCCAGCCGTTGCCCTCGGGCCAGGTCAGCACGCCGGCGTCGTCTTCGCTGTGCGCGGCCTCTCCCGGCGCGGCAAAGCCGTGCCGGCTGGCGAAATAGTGGATGCCGGCCCAGGCCGACACGCGGGCCGTGCCGGCGCCGTAGTCGTCGCGGCAGCAGTAGTCCAGGTACCAGCGCAGGTAGGCGTCATGGAGGCCCTCGCGCGCCAGCCATTCATCAAAAACCATAGCGTCCAGCGCTTGGTGGACGGGCGCTAGGGGCTGATTTGGCTTCCAGTTTTTCAGCGCCGGCATGGCGAAGGGCGCGGTGCGCGACAGCTCGGCCACGCGCTGGCCGAAGCGCCGGTACTGCGCCAGCGTGGCGCCCCCCACGCCCTGCACGGGCAGCAGCCCTTCCTGCCAGTGGCCGTGCAGGTACAGCCGTTCCTGCGGGCTGTGCACCAGGTGGCGGCCCTGCTCGCCGCCGTAGTGCCAGCGCCCGGCGATGCGCTGGCGCAGGCCCAGCTCCTGCAGCAGGTCCTGCACCTCGGCGGCCGCGTCGCCGGGCACGGGCAGGTAGTGCGCGCCCAGGGGGCAGGGCAGGCCCTGCAGGCTGCCGGCGCGGCTGTTGCCGCCGGGCGTGTCCTGCAGCTCCAGCACTGCCACGTCGTGCCTGCCGGCCAGCCGCAGGGCGCGCGCCGCCGCCAGCCCGGCCACGCCGGCACCGGCAATCAGCACACCGGTGCGCCGCTGCACATCGGGTGTCAGGGCCAGGCCCTGGGCCAGGCGCTCGCGCAGCGCGTGGCCGCGCGCCAGGTCCGCGCCCTGCCAGCCGCCGGCCAAGGACGGGCGCGCGTCCTGGCAGCCGGCCAGGGCCAGCAGCGGGGCGGCGGCCAGGAGGTCGCGCCGGCGCATGCCGATGGCTTTTTCAGTCGGCCCAGCGCTGGCGGATCTCCAGCAGCTGGGGCAGCAGGGCCTGGAAGCGCTCGGCCAGCGCCGGGTCGAAGTGCCGGCCGGCCTGCTCCTGGATGTGGGCCATGGCGGCCTCGGGCGTCCAGGCGCGCTTGTAGGGCCGCTCGGAGGTCAGCGCGTCGAACACGTCGGCCAGGGCGACGATGCGTGCCTCCAGCGCGATGGCCTCGCCGGCCAGCCCCTGCGGGTAGCCGCTGCCGTCCCACTTCTCGTGGTGCTGCAAGGCGATGGTGCGGGCCATGGCCAGCAGGCCGCCCGGGTGCTCGCCGATGATCTGCGCACCGATTTCGGGATGGGTGCGCATCACGTCCCACTCCTGCGCGTCCAGCGGCCCGGGCTTGCGCAGCACGGCGTCGGGGATGCCGATCTTGCCCACGTCGTGCATGGGCGCGGCGTTCAGCAGGTCCTCCGCCCAGGCCGCGCTGCAGCCCAGCGCCAGCGCCAGCAGGCGGGCAAAGTGGCTCATGCGGATGACGTGCATGCCGGTCTCGTTGTCCTTGTACTCGGCGGCGCGGCCCAGCCGCTGCACCAGCTGCAGGCGCGTGTCGCGCAGCTCCTGCAGGCGCACGAGAGACAGGTGGTTGCGCACCCGCGCGCGTACCGTGGCGGCGCTGATGGGCTTGGTGATGTAGTCCACGCCGCCGGTGTCAAAGCCCCGCGCCTCGTCCTGCGGGTCGGCCAGTGCGGTCACGAAGATGACGGGGATGGCGGCGGTGGCCGGGTCGGCCTTGAGCGCGGCGCACACGGCGTAGCCATCCATGCCCGGCATCATCACGTCCAGCACGACGAGCTGGGGCTGCTGGCTGCGTGCGATCTCCAGGGCGCGGGCGCCGTCGGTGGCGAACAGCAGGCGGTAGTCGGCCTCCAGTACATGGCGCAGCACGTGCAGGTTGGTGGGCTCGTCGTCGACGAGCAGCAGCCGCGGGCGGAGGTCTTCGGCGGGCGTCATGGGCTTTCTGGGGCAGTCCGGTACGGTTCAGGAGCATTGCGGCCAGATGTGGCCGCGCAGGGTGTCCAGGTGCTGGCGCGCCTGGTCGAAGTCGAAGCGCTCCAGCGCATCGCGCAGCGCCCCCATTTGTGTGGCGCTCAGGTGCTGCTCCAGCAGGGCCACGGGGCCGGCGGGCAGTTCCCCCATGGCCAGGGCGGGGGCCAGGGCGTCGATGGCGGCGCGCACCTCGGCGCAGGCCTGGGCGCCGAGCCGGCCCGCCGGCGCGGGTGTGGGCGCGGGTGCTGCGTCGGGCGCGGCCACGCTGGCCAGGGCCGCGCGCACACCGCCCAGGGCGCCCTCCAGCGCGTCCAGCAGGGCGGGCCAGGCGGTGTGCCCGCCGTCTGCGGCGGTCGCGGCAGCCTCCAGCTGCTCGGCGCTGCGGTGCACGGCGGCCAGGGCCAGGTTGGCCGCGGCGCCGCGCAGGCGGTGCGCGCCGGCGGCCAGGGCCGGCGCGTCGCCCGCACCGGCGGCGGCGCGCAGCGCGGCCAGCTGCGCCGGACCGTCCTCCAGGAAGCGCTCGATGGCGGTGCGCAGAAAGCCCGCCTGCGTCCACAGGCGCACCCCGCGGTCCCAGTCGATGGCGGGCAGGGCGTGCTCGTCAGCCGCATCCGCATCCGGCGTGTGCGCCGGCTCGGCCGTGCCAGGCAGCGGCGCCACGCCCAGCACGCGCACGATCTCGGCCATCAGCTGCTGGGGCTGCAGCGGCTTGCCGGCGAAGCCGTCCATGCCGGCGGCACGGGCGTTGCGCCGGTCCTGCTCCAGCACGCTGGCCGACAGGGCGACGATGGGCGTGGGCCGCTGGCCCTGGGCGCGCTCGTGCTCGCGCATCAGGCGCGTGGCCTGCAGGCCGTCCATGTCGGGCATCTGCAGATCCATCAGCACCAGGTCGAAGCGCTCCTGCGCGAAGCGCTGCACGGCCTGGGCGCCGCTGTCCGCCTGCGCCACGTGGTGGCCGCCGCGCGACAGCAGAAGCTCCAGCAGCTCCAGGTTGGCCGGAACGTCGTCCACCGCCAGCACGCGCAGCGGGGTCAGCGCCGGGGCGGGCGCAGCGGCGTCGGCCGGGTGCGCGGCGGCGGCAGGCGGCGGCGCCTCGGGCAGCGGCAGGTGCACGCTGAAGGTGCTGCCCTGGCCGGGGCTGCTCTGCACTTCGATGCGCCCGTGCATCAGCTCGGCCAGCTGGCGCGCGATGGTGGTGCCCAGGCCGGTGCCGCCGTAGCGGCGCGTGGTGGAGGCGTCGGCCTGCGAGAAGGGCTCGAAGATGCGCTTGAGGCCCTGCTCGTCCATGCCGATGCCCGTGTCCTGCACGGCCAGCGCCAGCGCGCCGCCCGTGCCGCGCACGCGCAGCGTCACACCACCCTGGTGGGTGAACTTGAGCGCGTTGCCCATCAGGTTGAGCATGATCTGCTGCAGCCGGAAGGCGTCGCCCAGCCAGAATTCGGGTACTTGTGCTGGGTAGTCCAGCTCCAGCGCCAGGCCCTTTCTGGCCGCGGTGATGCGCAGCGAGGCCAGCATCTGCTCGCACAGCTCGCGCAGGCTGAAGGGGGCGGTCTCCAGCTCCACGGCGCCCTTTTCCAGCTTGGCCGTGTCCAGGATGTCGTTGAGCAGGCGCAGCATGGAGCGCGCCGAGTGCTGCACTATCCCCAGGTGGCGGCGCTGGCCGGCTTCCAGGGGCGAGTCCAGCAGCGCCTCGGTAAAGCCGATGATGGCGTTCATGGGCGTGCGGATCTCGTGGCTCATGTTGGCCAGGAAGGTGCTGCGCGCGGCGGCGGCCGCCTCGGCGCGCTCCTTGGCGGCGCGCAGGTCCTGCACCATGGCGCGGCGCTGCGACAGGTCGGTGGCGAACTTGATGACCTTGGCGACCTTGCCCTCGGCGTCGAAGACCGGGTTGTAGTTGGCGTGCAGCCAGACCTCGCGCCCGCCCTTGGCGAAGCGCTGGAACTCCCCGCTCCTGAACTCGCCGCGCGCCAGGGCCTGCCAGAACGCCTGGTAGTCTGGGCTGTGGCCGTACTGCGGCGCGCAGAACAGGGCGTGCGGCTGGCCCCGCACTTCGTCCAGCGTGTAGCCCATCAGGGCCAGGTAGTGGGTGTTGGCGCCGGTCAGGCGGCCTTCCAGGTCGAACTCCGCCGCCGCCTGCGAGCGGCCGATGGCCGCCACGATGCCGGCGAACTCGGCGTTGCGCGCCTTGTTCTCGGTGATGTCCAGGATCACGCCGTCCAGCAGGCGCGCGGTGCCGTCCTCGTCCGGCACGCCGCGCCCGTGCTCGGCCACCCAGCGCGTTTGCCCGTCGCGCGTGGTGATGCGGTATTCCAGCCGGTAGGGCCGGCCGGCCTGCAGCGCCTGCTGCAGCGGCCCGGCGGTGGCCTGCGCATCGGCCGGGTGGATGAGCTGGCCGAAATGCACGCGCCCGTCCAGGAAGTCCTGGGCGCTCCAGCCCGTCAGCGCCTGCACGGCCTCGCTGATCACCAGCATGGGCCACTGGCCTTCGATGCGGCAGCGAAAGGCCACGCCCGGCAGGTTGGCCATGAGTGAGCGCAGCTGCTCCTGGCCGTGCTCGCGCTCGCGCTGCAGCGCCTTGTACGCGCTCAGGTCGGTCAGGAAGCCGACGAACAGCGGCTCGCCGCCGTGCTCCACCCGCCCCACGGCCAGGCGCATGGGCATGCGCGTGCCGTTCTTGCGCAGCGCCTCGACCTCGCGGCCGGAGCCGATGATGCGCCGCACCCCGGTGCTCAGGTGGGCATGCAGGTAGCCGTCGTGCGCCGAGCGGTAGGGCTCGGGCATGAGCATGTTGACGTTGCGCCCCACCACCTCGTCGGCGCGCCAGCCGAACAGCCGCTCGGCCGCCGGGTTGAACGACTGCACGATGCCGTGGCCGTCGATCATGACGATGCCGTCCACGGCGGTTTCCAGCACGGCGCGCTGGCGTGATTCGCTGGCCTGCGTCTGGCGCAGCATCTGGCGGTAGCGCAGGTTCACGTTGATGGCTAGCGCCAGCAGGAACAGCGCCAGCGTGACCACCACGATGGCCACCGGCAGCCCGAACTGCACGGCCGCGGCGTCATCGGGCGGGCGCAGGCTGTCCACCGGCTGCACGAAGCGGATCGCGGCCATGCCGGTGTAATGCATGCCGCTGATGGCCACGCCCATCACCGTCCCGGCCAGCACGGTGGCCAGCGCGCGGTGTTTCAGCCAGCGGCCGCGCAGGCCGAAGCGCACCCACAGCGCCACCACCGCCAGCAGCACTGCCACGCCGATGGACATGGCAAACCCCAGCGGGTCGTAGCGCAGGATGGGCGCGATGTCGGAGGCCTGCATGCCGATGTAGTGCATGGCTCCGATGCCTGCGCCCACCAGCACCCCGCTGCCGATGAGTACCCGCAGACGGATGCGCGGCTGTGCCAGCATGCGCAGCGCCACCCAGGACGCGCCCAGGCTGGGCAGGATGGACCAGGCGGTGGTCCAGCGGTCAAAGCGCCCTTGGGCGCACACCTGAAAGGCCAGCATGGCCACGAAGTGCATGGCCCAAATGCCCGCGCCCAGCGCCAGCGTGCCCGAGGCCAGCGCCGTGTGCCGCGTGCCGGCGCCGGCCGCGCGCCGTGCCAGCGCTGCCATGTGCAGCGCCACCACGGACGCCGAGATGGACAGCAGCACCGACAGCAGCACCAGCAGCGGGCTGTGCTGGCGCCACAGCAGCGGATAAGGCTCCAGGCCGCTGGCGAAAAAGGAGTCAAGCATGAAAAGTTACCAAGGCAGCCCGGTATATCGGTTGCATTGTGAAGGGCCTGAAACGAAATTACATATTCGTGCTCAATGCCCCAGCACGCGGCCCCACTCCTGCTCGTAGGTGTGCACCAGCACCTGGTTGGACAGGCGGTTGACCTCGGCGGGCACGCGCGCCATGTCGCGCGGAAAATCGAGCAGCGGCGCCAGCGACGGCAGGTCCAGAAAGCGCAGCCCCGCGGGCAGCGCCGGCGGCTGGCGCCAGGGCCGGTGGCCGGCGATGACGAAGCCCCATTCGCCGAAGCTGGGCACGTGCGCGTGGTAGGGCGTTGCGCCCAGGCCCACCGACTCGATGGTGGCCACCACCGTCCAGAAGCTCTTGCGCGCGATCAGCGGCGAAGTGGTCTGCACCACGGCATAGCCGCTGGCGGCCAGGCGCTGGTCCAGCAGGGCATAGAAGCTGTTGGTGTAGAGCTTGCCGATGGCGAAGTTGGTCGGGTCGGGAAAGTCCACCACGATCACGTCGAACGGCTCCAGCCCCGGCTGCTGCAGCCACTGGAAGGCGTCCTGGTTGACCACCCGCACGCGCGCGTCGTGCAGCGCGTCGCCGTTCAGGCGGCGCAGCAGCGGATGCTCGGCGAACAGCCGCGTCATGGCCGGGTCCAGCTCGACCAGCGTGACCGACTCGACGCCGGGGTACTTGAGGATCTCGCGCACCGCCATGCCGTCGCCCCCGCCCAGTACCGCCACGCGCCGGGGTGCGCCGTGCGCGGCCATGGCCGGGTGCACCAGCGCCTCGTGGTAGCGATACTCGTCGCTCTCGGCGAACTGCAGGTTGCCGTTCAGGTACAGGCGCAGGCCCTGGCGCCCCTGCGTCAGCACGATGCGCTGGTAGGGCGAGCTGTGGCTGGCCACGATGTGGTCCTGGTAGAAGCGGTCTTCGGCGAAGCGCGTGATGTGCTCGGCGCCCGCGAGGCCCGCCCCCAGCGCGGCCAGCACTGCCGCGCAGGCCAGCGCGTGCGCGCGCAGGCGCCGCAGCTCATGGCGGAACAGCCACAGCGCCCACACCGCCACCGCCGCGTTCATGAAGCCGAACAGCAGCCCTGTGCGCACCAGCCCCAGTTGCGGCACCAAGAGCAGCGGAAACGCCAGCGACACCGCCAGCGCGCCGAGGTAGTCGAAGGTCAGCACCTGGCTGACCAGGTCTTTCAGCTGCACGTTGCGCTTCAGGATGCGCATGACCAGCGGGATCTCCAGGCCGACGAGCGTGCCCACCAGCAGCACCATGCCGTACAGCAGCACCCGAAAGGCCCCGGGCACGTAGGCGTGCGCGATGAAAAGCGTCGCAGGCAGCGCCCCGCCCACCAACGCCACGAGCAATTCGATGCGCAGGAAGTGCGCCGGCAGCTGCCGCTCGAAATAGCGCGACAGCCACGAGCCCACACCCATGGCGAACAGATAGGTGCCGATGATGGTGGAGAACTGCAGCACCGAGTCGCCCAGCAGGTACGACGCCAGGGCGCCGGCCGCCAGCTCGTACAGCAGCCCGCAGGCGGCGATGACGAAGACGCTGGCGAGCAGGGCGACGTCCAGCGGCCGGGGGGTGGCAGGCAGGGCCGGAACGTTCATGCCAGGGCAGCATCCAGTTGCTGCGCCAGGCCGTCCCTCGTCAGCCAGCCGAACACCGCGCGGCCACCGCTGGCGCGCGCCCACAGTTCACCAACCTGGCGCTTTTCCAGCTCGTAGGGCTCATGCTGCAGCAGGCCCTTGTACTCCAGCAGTGCCACGCGGCCATCCTGCAATTCAGCGACGAAATCGGCGAAAAAGCGTCCACGCGAGGTCGGCAGCGCAAAGCCGCACGGAGCAGTGTCCAGGTTGCGTACCCAGTGGCGCACGCGCGGGTGCCGGTCGATGAGCTGGGCGCAAGCAAACTCCTCGCCGCTTGCCTTGAGGTCGGCGAGCACCGGAAAGTAATGCCTGGCGAAACGGTAGCGCCCCGCATAGCGCGTGGCCGCGGGCGCCGGATAGCGGCCGGGCTTGAACACGTGCGGCTGCGTCCAGTCGGTCTCCACCAGCCACGCTCCGTTCGCATCGCCCTCGCCCAGCACCTTCTGCCGGAACGCACGCTGCGCCGCGTTCTGGCGCAGCTCGGCGGCGTGCTGCTCGATGGCCCGCGCCAGGCGGAAGCGCCCCTGCGCCAGCGCCACCAGCGGTACGTTGCAGGCGTGTAGCTGGTGGTGGACCACAGCCGTGAGATAGGCCCGCCGCTGGACCTGCGTCAGGTCGGCAAGGGGTTTGAACAGCGACTGGTCCAGCCAGCCGACCAGGGTCTGGGCATCGATACTGCTGCCGTGCCAATCCATGGGCATCTGCGTGCCATCGGCCAGGCGCAGGGTCACGCGCTGGCGCTCCAGGCCGATCTCGAACAGGTCGGGCTCCTGTACCTCCTGAAACCCGCTCAGCTGCACGGCGTGGGGTGAGAGCCAATCGACCTCGACCGCCTCCAGCACCGCTTCGCGCTCCAGCGGCCACAGCGGGGCCTGCGCATCGGCCCGATAGGCCAGGCGCGGCAGGGGCGCGAAAGCCGCGCCGCGCGTGGCGGGCGCGGCCTGCGCGGCTGCCAGGGCGTTGTGCTGCGCCACCTGCTGGCGCAGCTGTTCCTGCTTCTTCGCGCCGCGCACCTGGGCCAGCAGCAGGGTTTCGGTGTCCTGGCCGATATGCGCCAGCACACGCAAGCCCGTGCCTTGCGGCAACGCCTGTACGCCGGGCTGAGCCAGCAGCTCCGGCGTCGGTGTGATCGTTTCAAAAATGGTACCTATCGGCGCTTGCTGTACGGGCACTGCAGGGTAATTTGGCTCCAGTCCCTCCCACAGCGGCAGGCTGGCGGGCGCGGCCAGCATGCTGGCCACATCCAGCGCCTCGAAGCCCATGTGCCCGATGAGCCGGTCCGCCAGCGCGTGCGCCGCCTGCGAGAACGAGGCCGCGCAGACATGGGCGTAGGCGCGGTTGAGCGCCTCGCGGCCGCGCCGCTGCGCATACGGCATGCGCAGCACGCGCCCCAGAAGCTGCTCGACCGCCGTAGCGCTGCTGAGCTTTTGCAGGCTGCACAGCACATAGGCGAAGGGGCAGTCCCAGCCCTCGCGCAGGGCCTGCACGGTGATCACGTAGCGCACCGGGCAGTCGCGCGCGGCCAGGCGGATGTCGTCCAGGCCGCGCTCCTTGCCCGTCGCCACTACGATGTGCTGCGCGGGCAGGTTCAATTCCTGCACTAGGTAGTCGCGCAGCTTGTCGGGCGGCATCTCCTCGCCTGCATTGTGCGCCTGGAACAGCACGATGGGACGCACATAGCCCGCGCCGGCAGCTTCGTCCTTCAGCGCCTCGGCCTCCAGCTGGCGCTGTGTCTGCACGGCGGCGAATACAGCGGCGGGCCAGCCCTCGGCATGCTCGGCCAGCACGATGGGCAGCTTGATCATGTCCTCGGCCGCGAGTTCTTGTGCGCTGACGTGGTAGAGCACATTGGTCTGCGCGGGCAGGGGCGTGGCCGTCAGCTCCAGGATGAAGCTCGGGTTCAGGCGCTGCAGGGCGGTGAAGCTCTTGTCGGTTTTGGCGTTGTGCGCCTCGTCCACGATCACCAGCGGCTGCTGCAACGCCAGCCAGTTCGCCAGGCTCCAGCGCGGCTGGTCGACAAAGCCTGCCAGCACGCCGGTCGCGTCGCGCGCCGCGTCCTCAGGCGTGACCAAGGCGTCGGGCAGGGCGCGCAGCGGCGCCAGCGCGCGCTCCGGCACGCCCTTGAAGTGGCGCTCGAAGCTTTCGGAGAAGCTGTAGACATTGCGCTGCCCCGCGTCCTCGACGCGAAAACTCTGGATGGTGGCCACTACGACCACGGCGGTGTGCCCCCAGTCCGGCGGGGCGATGTGCGCCACATCCTCCAGCGCACACACCCGCAGCCCCTCGCCATAGGCCGCCACCAGCGCCGCCCGATACGGATGGCCGGGCGTCTGCAGGCTATGCATCGTCTGCGTGCGGATCGCGTCGCTGGGTACCAGCCACAGTGCCACGGGAGCGTCCTGCCCTATCCAGTCGCGCGCCAGCAGCGGCACGGCGTGCGCCGCCAGCACCGTCTTGCCGCCGCCGGTGGGGATGCGCAGGCACACGCAGGGCACCGGGCCGAAGGCGCCGGCCTGGTAGGTACGCCCGGCCTGAGCGGCAAACGCCTGCGCCGCGCCCTGCACCCGGGCGGCCAGGGCGTAGTCGGACAGCGCCTTGAGCGCTTGCTCCTGGTAGGACTTGAGTGTGAGAAGGGTCATGACGGGTTGTCCTGACTGCTGCGGTACGCCTGCTGCGGCGAGCTGGGCGTGTCCGGCAAGGTCATGGCGATGCGTCGTTGCGCCAACAGCGGGCGCAAATAGTCTTGCCGGATAGTTTCAGGCTTACGGCTGAGCAACAAAGCCAGTTCTTCGGCCCGCCAATCCCGCACGCTACAAAGTGCCACTACCAGTTCGCGCACCAGCTCCGGAGGATGGCGGCGGCCAATTGCCCCAATGCGAGCCGCCAATGGACCTGGAATGTCATCCAGCAATGCATTGCGCTCCTCTTCAAACTTGCTGGATAAGCACTCAGGCTTACTGGATAAGCCGTCCGGCATACTGGATAAGCACCCCGGCTTACTGGATAGTGCGTCCAACTTGTCAATCGAAGCACCTGGCGCACTGCCTAACAGCTTCTCCGTGGGCTGGTACCAGGTCGCCGAGCCCCGGCCCTGCTGGCTGAGCAGGCCGGCATCGCGCAACCGGCCCAACGCGCTGCTGGCAGTCAGGGTGTCCACCTTGTTCAGGGCGCGGTAGGTGGCGTTGTCGATGGCCCCTGCCTCGCGGGCCACGACCAGGGCACGGGCTTCTTCGTCGCTCAGCTGCAGCTCCTTGAACTGCGCCAGCCAGCGAATGTCGCCCTCACCCAGAAAGTGGTGAAAGAAAAACAGCGTGCTGAACTGGTCCTGCCCCCTATCGGACTCGAACAGGGGCGGCACCAGCCCGGCCTTTTCCATGGCCTCGCGCATGGCCCGAATGCCGCTGCCCTTGGTTTCGGCAAAGCGGGTTTCGTGCAATACGGCGGCGATGTGGGGATTGCGCGGCATGGAGCCAGGCTCGCCCAGATGGTCGGGCGACTTCAGCGAGAAGCCCGGGTTGCGGATTTCCAGCCGGTTGGCGTAGCGAATCACCTGCACCGGCGCCTGCGCGCGGTAGCTGCGGTGTATCAGGGCGTTGACCAACGCTTCGCGCAGCGCGCGCAACGGAATCACGGGCGTGTCGCTGCGTTGCAGTTGGCCTTCCGCCAGACCGAAGCCCTTGGGCAGATCATCCAGCACGGCCGCCTGGGTGCGGCGCAGCAGCGTGAACAGCGGCGCGCGCAGCTCCACCGTGTCAAATCGGCGGTCAGGGTGCGGCACCCATTCACGCCCCGGCACGCGGATGTAGTCCACCCGCGTCATGGGAAAGCAGCGACGCAGGGCAGCCGCCTTGCCAAACAGCAGCAACCCGGCCACCGTGGGCTGCCATGCGCCGGTCGCGTCGCGCCGCACCGCATGCAAGGCCTGCAACAGCTCCGTATCGCTCCAGCGCAGCTCCTCGGCATCGGGGTTGGCCTCAGCCCGCGCCTGGCGGTAGTCGGCCATGGCGCTTTCGTCAAAATCCTCCAGTGCGGCGCCGGGCACCAGCCCCGCGTCGAAGCTCTCGCGCTGGCGCGACTGGTACAGCAGTTCCAGGTCGTCCTCGGTGCAGCGCTGATCGGTGCTGCCAATGCGCCGATACGCCCCCTTGGGCAGCCCGGTGGCCTTGAAATAGAGGGGCTTGTCCTGCGGCGCGGCCTCGGGCACGAAGACCACCACGACAGGCTCGCCCGCCAGCACCTCGGTGCGAATCTCCACGCGCAGCGGCAGGTTGAACACCGTGGCGCACTGGCTGGCCAGGTCGGCACTCAGCTTGTCGGGGTGTGGCGCACCTTCCACCGCATAGCCGGGAAACAGCGCCTGCTCGTCGGGCGCCACTCCCAGCAGCAGCCAGCCACCGCCCAAATGGGGTTCATTGGCAAAGGCGCAAACGGTCTCCAGCAGCGAACGCCCAGCCTCCTGCGCGCGCTTGGCCTCGATGCGCTCGTTTTCATCGAGCAGATTCAGGCTCTCCAGCAGCTCCTGTGCGGTCATCGCCTCACCTCGCCTTCACGTCATACGGAATGTGCTTGAACGTGACCCGTGCGCGCGCCAGCGTCTCGGGGCCCAGGCGGTTGGCCTCGCCATAGACCACCAGCGGAGCGTCGGGGTGCGACGTGCCGGCGTGCAGCGCCAGCAATGCTTCGAGCACGGCGCGGGTCAGCACGTTGCCGCCGGCGGGGCGCTTGTCGCCCAGGATGCCGTTGAACAGCAGGTAGTACGCGGTGCGGCTGCGCAAGACGGGCTCCGACATCGGCTCGGACGCGGTTTCAAGCGAAATCGGCCCCTCGCCCTCAGCGGTCAAGCGTGAGCAGCTATCAAAAACAGAGTGTGTGCCCAGCCAGGGCGTGCCGGCGCGACCCTGGGCGGGGTCGAAGGCGGTGCCCGTCTCCTGCTGCCAGACGAAGGCCGCCAGCGTGGCGAAGCGCACGTCCGGGTGGATGCAGCCGTCGGCGTCGAAGATGGGCGCACCCAGCCGCGCGAAGCGAAAGCCCCCGCCGCCCTGCCAGCCCATCGCCTGGCTGATGCCGCCCTGCTCGCCGGCGATCACTTTCTCCAGGCGCGGCAGGCAGTGCGTGGCGGCGTGCTCGCCCATCTCGATGCCGATCCAGCGCCGGCCCATCTTGTGCGCGACGGCGGCCGTGGTGCCGGAGCCGAGGAAGCTGTCGAGGACGAGGTCGCCGGGATTGGTAGCGATGTGGAGGATGTTCTGTAAAAGCTTTTCTGGCTTGGGGGTTCCGAAAGGCGTTTCGCCAGGGAAAAGCGCCATCACTTCACGCTTTGCGTCCTGCGTGTGCCCTGCTTCCGAGTGCGGCCAAATACTGCGAGGAACAACGCCAGCCTGAACCTCGTTAAGGAAAAGTTTCACGGCAGGATTGTTGGTGCCGTTTGCACCAAAACTGATGCGCCCTTCTTCAACCATCCGCCAAAAATCAGATTCAACCATTCGCCAGTGGCTACCCTTTGGTGGCGACACCTGTCGTCCAGAAGGCGTCGTAATGGTGTACATCAATCCTTCGTGGCGTTCTTCCGGGGCAAAAATCGGCCCGAGACGCCAAGGCCCGCGCGGATCGTTGTCAGGGTTCTTGTATTTGCCAGCGCTTTCTTCTGATCGAGGCAACAGCCCTCGTATGTGCTTCCAGGCGTCCCCTGACGGCGAGTAGCAATGGATGTAGTTGTGGGCAGGAGAAATAGCAGCCGTTCCGCTGCGGCCATAGAAGTTCTCCCAAATCACAGTGGAAATGAAATTTCCCCGCCCAAACACCTCATCCATCAGCACCTTGAGGTAATGCCCCTCGTGGTCGTCGATGGTCACCCAGATCGATCCGTCCTCACTCAGCAACTCGCGCAGCAATTGCAGGCGCGGCAGCATCATCGACAGCCACTGGCTGTGCTCCAGATGGTCGTCGTAATGCTCGAAGGCGCTTTTCGTGTTGTAGGGCGGGTCGATGAAAATGCACTTCACTTGGCCGCGGTAGAAGGGCAGCAGGGCTTTCAGGGCTTCGAGGTTGTCGCCCTGGATCAGCAGGTTGTCCGGCGCGGTGGCTGCGTCGCCGTGGGTGGAGACGGTGTCCAGCAGGCGGTAGGGCACCTGGGCGACAGTGGTGAAGGCGGTGGCGCGGTTGAGCCAGTCGAGCGTGGGCATGAAGCGGGAGAAAGATAGTCGGAACAGTCGGGTGCGGCCAAGGGGCGGCACAGGCGCCGTAGTCAGTCAGGGGATTGTTCCCGTATTCGCATGCGCCTTCTGCCATCCGGCCCCTGGGGCCTAGGCATCAGGCCGCGCCCGGCTGCGCCGCAGGTCCCGCTGCATGAACAGGTACAGCCCCTCCACCTTCTCGCGCGCCCAGGGCGTCTTGCGCAGGAACTTCAGGCTGGACGACACGCTGGGCTCGCTGGTGAAGCAGCGCAGCGGAATGCGCTGGCCCAGCTCCTGCCAGCCGTAGTGCGCCACCAGTGCGGTGATGATGGCCTCCAAGGTCAGGCCATGCAGGGGGTTGCGCGGCTGGGCGGGCGGGGCGGGTGGGGTGGTAGGAGTCATGGCAACGGAAAGACAGGCGGGCCGCACGGTGCAACCGGGCAGCCCGTTGCGGGTTGGATCAAAAGCCCGGCCTAGTGGATCGCCGCCGCCACGATGATGCTGATCCCCAGGCACATCGCCGCCACGACCAGCGCCAGGGCGCGGTTTTGCTTCTCGACGATCTCGGCCCACAGGTCGGTGGGGGTGATCTTGTCGATCAGCCAGAAGCACAGCCAGAAGATGAGCACGCCGATCAGCGCGTACAGGATGGACCCGAGGAAGGCCGCGGGCCGGAGCCATTCGATTCCCATCATGGCGATTTCTCCTTGAAAAATTGCGTGTGCGTCATTTGTGCCCGCCGCCCGAGGTATAGCCGCCCCACGAGCCGCCAGAGCTGCGGTAGCCGGTGCCGGACGAGCCCGAGCAGTTGCTCATCAGCACCAGCAGGACGACCAGCACGATGAGGATCAGCACCACGGTGCCGCAGCCGATGCCGGCGCCAGCGCCCACGGGGCCGGCATCCTGGCGGCGGAACAGCCCGGCCTTCTCGCCCAGCTGGAAGGCCCGGGCCACCACGGCGCTGTCCATGCGCTGGCCATGCGACCAGGTGACTTCGCCCGGCGCCTGTTCGCGCGACAGGATGCCCTTGCCGTCCACGGCTGCGAAGTCGCTGTTGCTGGTTTGTTGTCCGCGCTGCACGGGCCAGTAGAACTCGCCGGCGACGTAGTGGGTCTCGGCGCGGTAGGTGGAGGTCAGGCGGTACTGGCGGCCCAGGTAGCTCGCGCTGTGTGCGCCGGGCTTGTAGGCGGGGGCACCGGTGGTCGGGCGCACCAGGCTCCAGCCGTCGCTAGCGTCCACCAGGAAGATGAAGCCGCGCTGGCGGTTGTAGAGCAGGTATTCCTCCCAGCCGAAGGATTCCTCGTCGTCGTCCCCCGCCTCCACGCCGGTGCGGTGCTGAAAGCCTACGACCTGCCAGGCCGCGCCCTCGAACTGCCCGGTGCTGCCCAGCGGGATCAGCGGCTCGACGGGCTCGTACTGCGCGGCGTGGCGCAGCTCGCCGCCGATGCCGGCGCTCAGGTCGATCAGGCTGTGGCAGGACGGGCAGGTGCAGCTCTTGCTGGCGGACAGCTGCACGCGCACCGGCGCGCCGCAGCTGGGGCAGGCGAACTGGCGCGCTGCCTCCTCGCGCACCGATGCGTCATCGCGCAGCCCCTGCAGCTGCAAATCCTCCAGCCGCACGGCGCGGCCGCGCTGCACCTGGGGCGGCTGGGTGCCGTAGTCGATGGACAGCACCTCGCCGCCGCTGCTGCGCAGCTCCACCACCTGGAAGGGCGTGCCCAGCGGCGGCAGGGTGGGCAGCTCGCCCTCGGCCGCGACCAACTGCGCCTGCAGGTTGGCGGCCACGCTGAAGGGCTCGCCGTCCACCGCGGTGGTCATGCCCACGCGCAGGTGGGCAGCGTCCGGCAGGGCGCGGCCCGGCGCCGCCGGGCGGGTGAAGACGTAGGCGCCGTTGTCCTCGCCCAGCGTGGCGCTGCTGCCGTCCTGCAGCAGGGCGATCCACTCCGCCCAGCGGCCCTGCGGGCCCTGGTACTGCAGCCGGCCGATGAGGGTGAAGGCCTGGCCCTGGAAGCGGCCGCTGGCCATCAGCTGCAGCGGGCTGTGGTCGTCGAAGACCTCGGCCATGGTGCCCAGGCGCTGCAGCACGTCGCCGCTGCGCACCACCGTGCTCTGGCAGTAGGGGCAGACGGCGTGGGTGGACTGGGCGCTCTTGAATTCCACCGGCGCCCCGCAGCCGGGGCAGGGCGCGCGGTAGTGGCGCTGGGGGGCGCTGCTCGCCATGGGCAGGAAAGTTGTGGGTGCTTTTGGCCTCCAGCGCTTATGGGTCAAGCGCTGGTAGCTCTTGTTTTTATAGCGTCAGACGAGCTTTTTCAGCAGCTCGGCCTTCTTCGCGTCGAACTCGTCCTGCGTCAGGATGCCCTTGGCCTTGAGCTCGCCCAGCTTCTCCAGCGTGGCCATGACCTCCTCGGGCCGCACGCCCACGGGCGCGGGCTGCGGTGCTGCCGGTGCGCCGCCCTGGGGCTGCGGCTGCTGCAGGCCCTGCTGCAGGTTCTGCGCCAGCACCTGCCCCAAGGCCACGCCGGCGCCCAGGCCCATGGCGTCGCCCGCCACGCCGCCGCCCTGGCCGCCGCCTTCGGCGAACTTCGGGATGGCCTGGGCCGTCTGGTACTGCATGAAGCGGCCCATGTCGTTGCCGACCATGCCCATGCCGATCTTCTGGTCCATGACCTTTTGCAGCTCCTCGGGCAGGGACAGGCTTTGCACCGTCATGCCCTCGAGCTTCAGGCCGATGCGCTCGAACGCCGGCTGCAGGGTCTGCGCCAGGGCGTCGGCAAACATCACCTGGTTGGCCGCCAGGTCCAGGAAGGGCACGCCGCTGGCGGCGATGGCGCTGCTGATGTTCTGCAGCACCAGGCCGCGCAGCTGGCCGTCCAGGTCGGCCACGGTGTATTCGCCGCGCGTGCCCGAGATCTCGGTGTGGAACAGCTTCGGGTCGGCCACGCGGTAGGCGTAGTTGCCGAAGGCCCGCAGCCGCACGGCGCCGAAGTCCTTGTCGCGGATGGTGATGGGTTGGGGCGTACCCCACTTCTGGTCCACCTGCTGGCGCGTGCTGAAAAAATACACGTCGCTCTTGAAGGGCGACTGGAACAGCTTGTCCCAGTTGCGCAGGTAGGTCAGCACCGGCAGCGTCTGCGTGGTCAGCTTGTAGGTGCCGGGGCCGAAGACGTCGGCCACCTGGCCCTCGTTGACGAAGACGGCCATCTGCGACGCGCGCACCACCAGCGTGGCGCCGTTCTGGATCTCCATGCCCTCCATGGGGAAGCGCCAGGCCAGCGTGCCGTCACTGTCCTCGGTCCATTGCAGGATGTCGATGAACTGCTTCTTGATGAAGTCCATGAGGGCCATGTGCGCTCCCGAGCGGGTGGAGGAAGAGGAAAAAAGGCAGTCAAAACGAGCCGGCCATGATAGCCACGGCGCGCACTGCCCAGGCTGGGGCTATGCCCGGAGTAGGCAAAACTGATTGGCGCACACAAATGAGAATAAATATCATTTGACCAATCGTTTCCAGGAGCCCGCCATGAGCCGCATTCGCACCACCTTGCACCACAACCGCCTGACCCTGATGAAGACGGCCAGCTATTACGTGATCCACATCTGTGTGGCGGCCGGCGTGGCCTACCTGGTCACCGGCAACGTGATCGCCTCGCTGACCCTGAGCCTGCTGGAGCCCACGGTGCAGGCTTTTGCCTTCTTCTTCCACGAAAAGACCTGGGAGCGGGCCCTGCGCCGGCGGCGGGCGCAGCCGCAGCCTTTCATGGAGGCCGCCCATGCGCACGCCGCCTGACACCCGCCCCGCTGCGTTCACCGAATGGCTGGCGCGGAACCTGGCCTGCCTGGCCCGCACGTGGTGATTGGATGCGCTCCTGTTTAAATAGCTATCCGCGCTTGCTGGGTAAGCGCTAAAGCCCTATTTCAATGAAAAAGCCGCAGGCTGTGCGAGCCTGCGGCTTTTGTTGCGCGGGTGCATCGAGAACCGCGCGGTGCGCATGAAGCAGTGGGTTTGAACCGGCCCGGAGGGCCGATTCAGCCGCCATTGCTCAGAAGGGCAGCCGCACAGAGCTATCGGCAGCTGAAGCTGTCCGCATCGTCAGTGCTGCCCGTGCCCGAATACACGGCTTGCTTCGGATACGGGCACAGAGGCCGCGTGCGTACGGCTCGACCGGATTCCATGCGCGTCGCAACGAGACGGTCAGGAGCCGTGCCTTCTTCCACCCAGCGATCCAGGGCAGTCAGGAGGTCGCGCTCGGCATTCACGACAGGCGAGGGGCCTCCTTGGTTGCCGAAATTCGCCGTGCCGGTGCCGCCCGAGCAGTGGCCCATGCCAGGCACCAGGAAAAGACGGAAAAACGCATCCGTGGCGGCTTGCGACCCTTGGTGGCTGCGCACCTGCTCGTAATAGGCGATGGTGTCTACGGCATTGACCACGGGATCGGCCCAGCCCTGATAAACGATGGCCTTGCCGCCGCGCGCCTTGAAGGCGGCAATGTCCGGGTTGACCTGATCGACGAGCGGACTGATGACGGTATCTGCGAATTGGACATCCCGGTCGTAGTCGAAGGTCCACCAATCCCACTGCGGATCATTAAATGTCCACAGACGCCAGTAGTCGGCGCGCACCGGCTCCGTGCTGCCCCAGTAGGCGGACCAGCCTGACTCGGTACCCACCGGAAGGCCGGGATAGAGCTGAGCTTGGGTGCGTGGATTGCGCGGACCGGCATAGATTTTCTGGGCCACGGCAATTTCGGCGGGGGTCAGGCAGTCCGCCGCGTCGCCGCCCTGGCATTGCAGGGACTGGACATTGAAGACGTCCGCCGTACAGGCGCGCGGGTCTTCCATGACGCCATCGGTCACGCCGTCCAGCGCATCGCAAGCCTTCACGGCGGCGGTGGTGATCAGACCCGCCTTGGCCGCGGAAAGAATCACCGGCGAGTTCGTGCCAGGGGCTCTGTTGGACAGGAAGCGATGGAGGAATTCAACGTTCAGCCGGGTCCGGTTGTTGCCCGGCGCCCCGGCGATGACGCCGTCGAAATCCTCCGGATAGCGCTGGATTTCGGCGTAGCCCTGGTGTCCGCCCGTGGAGCAGCCGTAGTAGTAGGCGCGCTTGGCCTCGCTGCCCTGCAATTGGGCGATCAGCTGCTTGGATGGCTGGGTGATGGCATGGATAGAGCGCGTACCCCAATCCTTGATTTTTTCGGGATGGCCAACGCCCCAGAGCATGTCTTCGGTGGTATGCCCGGAATCTCCGCCAATCGCTGCATAGCCTTGGCGCATGGCGTAGGCCATGTCGCCATAGTTCAGCCGTGGGCTGTAGCCGCCATTGCCGGTGGCGACCAGCTTGCCGTTCCATGCGGCCGCCTGCGGCACCCAGACTTCGAAGTGGATGGAGGAGTCGCTGGTCGGCGTGGCATGGGCTTCGATGCGGCAAAACGCCGGCAAATCCGTCAAGGCCGAGGCGCTGCCGTTGGGTTGGTAGCTGCCGGCAGGGACAGCCTCTACCAGCTTGATGGAGGCGCCGCGCAGATCCAGACTGCCAAAGCTGGCGATGTCGCACGCTTTTGGCAACGCGGCCTCAGGAGCGTTCGTGCTACCGGTGCCGCCGCCACAGGCAGCAAGAACGGCTGCGGCGACTATCGAGACCGCAGGAAGGGTTTTCTTGAGCATGGCTTTGTCTCCTATTGACTCGTTGGTTTGTTCAACCAGGTAAGGCTCCCCCCCAGCCACGCTTGCCCATGAGCGGCAGGCCGGGGGAAGAAAAGAAGCGATGGGGCGGCCCGGCGCGCCGGGGCCGCGGCTTGTTCGGCCCCGATGCCCGGTCTTGCCCCCGTTGGCCCTGGTCGCTCAATCAGGGCAGCACGGCCGTGGCCTTGGCCCGCGCGATCTGCAGCTCTGCGTCACGCGGCAGCAGGAAGCGCTGTTGCACCAGCGCATTGGCCGCTTGCGTCACCGCTGCCACGTAGCCCGCCTGGTCACCGTACAGCTCTTCCAGCGAAGGTCGCGTGTCACCGGCCGCCAGCCGTGCGTTGCGCGTCTTGTGGAACGGGATGTAGCTGCCCGCGAGGTTGGCCAGGTCGGTGATGCCGGGCGTCGCAACGTAGTTGAACTCGATGCTGGTACCCAGCGGCGCACGGGCCTCCACGCTGCGGATGCCGGCGCGGGTCAGGCCGGTGGAGCCATCCACTTGCGGCACCATGATGGCGTAGTCACGCCCCAGGTCGCGCGGAGGCAGGATGGTGGCGATACCCGATTCGTCCTGCGGGATGTACTGCGGCCCGAAATCGAAGAGCGGGAAGTTGTTGTACAGGCCCCGGTAATTGAATTCGGGAATGGGGGTCTGCACACCGTTGACTGCCCAGGTCAGGCCCTTCATGGCAGGGAACGTCAGCGCTTCGGGGCGCACCAGCGTGCCATCGTCAATCCTGGGGACCTGGCTGGCAGGAGGGAGCGTGCCGCGCACCACCCAGTCCTCCAGATTCAGAAACAGCGCCCGGAAGGTGTCGTTGAAGTGCACCACCGTGCCCGACGGGTAGGTGGCTCGCGCGGGTGCATAGCTGATGCTGGCCGTGCCGCCGGCGCCGCCGTGCTGGGTGCTGGCGTAGTAGTAGATGCGGGAGTTTTCCGGCTGCTCCAGATCCTTCGTGCCATGCGCATCGGTGAGCACAGGGGAGCCCTGCAGCTGCCAGAACTCCGTGCCCGACAGGCCCAGGAAGAACTTGGGGCAGGTGTCGGTGGCGGCGCAGCGCTTCATCACGCCCCCTTGCCGGCCGCTGACGTCGTCCCTGTAGTCCTTGTCCAGTCCGCGCGGCGCGGTCTGGCCGAAGGCAGTGTGGTCGGTGCGCAGGCCGCCGCCCCCGCCGGGCACGGCAAAGCGCGTATTGATGTGCGTCTGGCGCGCGGCCACGTGGGCAAAGAGGCCATCGAACACCTTGCCGCCATCGAGCGCCTGGTTGAAGCCCAGGTGCAGGAAGGTCTTCATCGCATTACCCGACTGCGATGTGCCCTGCCCCAGCGTGTGCGTGATGTGGCCCGCCAGCGGGTTGGGCGTGCCGCCGGAATCCGCCGCCTTGCTGCGAAAGAAGCTCACCGTGTCGCGCAGTGCCGCCAAGCCCACGCCCATGACCTTCGGGTCCTTGGCCATATAGACCAGCTCATACAGATAGGCCGGATCGAAGCCGCCCTTCAGGCACACGCTGGTGGGGCTGGGCTTGCCGGGAAAGGAGTTGTCGCCGGTGTCGCAGGTGGCGAACTTCCAGTCCGAGGCAGGCACGGGAATGCGCGCATCGGTTTCGTTGGCCCGACGGGTGAGCGAGTAGCCGGGCTGCGTGTTGTCCAGGCTGGCGGGCTCGTAGGGAATCATGGATCCGTTGAACACCCCGCCGGGCAGCGCCATCGAGGGGCTCGCAACGGTCGGCACCAGCTCCGCGCGGTAAGGGCCGGTGATGCTGCTGCCGTCCGGATTGCGCGCCACGGGCACTGTCACCGTGAGGCGCGCAGGGTTGCTCTTGGGCACGTCGCCCTGCCAGGCAGAGTACAGCATCACGTAGCCGCGCTCCAGGTACACCGCATCGCTGGGTGTGGCCGTGGGGTTGAGCATGGTCAGAATATTGCCGCGGTTGGGCGCGTCATAGCGCAGCACACCGCTGGCCTTGGCCATGTTGCGTGGCTTCAACATGACGAACTCGGCTTTGTAGTCGACCATGCCATTGGCATTGGTGGGCGCCAACGCCAAGTCCTGGATAGTGGCGTTGCGGGGATCCTTGGGATCCACCTCTCCGCTGAGCGTGCCGGTCAGCCGCTCGTATTCGCCCACCTCCCCATAGCTGCCGGGAAACGCCTCGGTGGAGGTGATTTCCAGCTTGAAAGTGGGGCCTTGCGGGGCGTCATCGTTGCTGCTGCCTCCACAGGCGGCGAGGGCTGCCGCGGCCGTGGCAGCCAGCGCGAGCTTTCCGAGTTGCATGTCGTCTCCTTGGATGGAAGAGGGTGGCCGCTGACTGCGGCTCTGAGAAAGGCGCGGCGCCAGCTCTTCGCCGCGCCGGCAAGGCTCCGCCCACGCCTGCCCATGAGTGGCAGGCCGGGGGAAGAAAAGAAGCGATGGAGGCGGCCCGGCGCGCCGGGACCGCGGCTTACTCGGGCTCGATGCCCGCAGCCTTGATCACCTGGCCCCACTTCTGGGTCTCGGCGGTCTGGAACTGGGCCAGCTCGGCGGGCGTGCTGGTCCAGGCCTCCGAGCCCGCGTTGTCGAAGAAGCTCTTGGCGGCGGCGCTCTTGGTGGCGGCGCCCAGCAGCTCATTGAGGCGGGCCACCACCGGCGCCGGCGTGCCGGCGGGCACGTAGGCGGCGAACCAGTAGCCCATGTCGTAGCCCTTCACGCCGGCCTCGTCCAGCGTGGGCACGTCGGGCAGCTGGGCGCTGCGCTTTTGCGTGGAGTAACCCAGGGCGCGCAGCTTGCCCGCCTTGACCTGGGGCACGCCGGTGGAGGTGTCGGTGATCATCAGGTCGATCTGCCCGCCCAGCAGGTCGGTGATGGCCTGCGGGTTGCTCTTGTAGGGCACGTGCAGGATGTCCACGTCCGCCAGCTGCTTGAGCATCTCGCCGGCCATGCGGCTGGACGAGCTGCCGCTGCCGAAGCTGAGCTTGCCGGGGTTCTTCTTGGCGAAGGCCAGCAGCTCGCCCACGCTCTTGTACGGCGCGCCGGCGTTCACCACCAGCACCTGCCCGCCCTTGCCCAGGCCGGTGACGGGGGCGAAGTCCTTCACCGGGTCGTAGGACAGTTTCTTGTACAGGTGCTCGTTGGCCGCGTGCGTGGTGTTGGTGGTGATGAGCACGGTGTAGCCGTCGGCCGGCGCCTTGGCCACCGCGGCGGCGGCCAGCATGCCGCTGGCGCCGGCCTTGTTGTCGATGACCACGGGCCGCTGCGTGTCGGTGGTGACGGACTGGCCCAGGGCGCGCGCCAGCTGGTCGGTGGCGCTGCCCGCGGCGAACGGCACGACGAAGGTGATGGGCTTGGCGGGATAGGTCTGTGCCAGCGCGGCCGGGGCGTGCAGGGCGCCCAGGGCCAGCACGGCGCAGGCGGCGGCCAGCGCCTGGCGGCGCTTGGAGGAAGGGGAATGGGTCATGTCGTCTCCTGGTGTAGGTATGGATGGGGTGAGGAAAGCCGGAGCGGTCACTCCGCGGGCCCGCCGGAGTGCGGCGCGAGGTACGGAGCGAAGTGGGCGGGAACGGTGATGGGCAGGTCCAGCAGCAGGTAGCTGAGCGCCTTGCCATGGCTGTCGAGGTTGAGGGCGTCGTTCACGCCGCCGTCCAGCACGTCGTCCAGCACGAGGTTCATGGCGTGCAGCTGCGGCAGCAGGTAGCGCGTGACCTGGCGCGGGTGGCGCTGCGCGAAGTGGCGTGCGACGGCGGCCTCGGTGACCTGCTCGACCAGCACCGGCCACAGCGCGGGGTGCCAGGCGATGACGCTGATGTTGGAGCGGTTGCCCTTGTCGCCCGTGCGGCTGTGGGCCAGGCGGTACAGCGAGACAGTGAGCCCCCCCCTGAGGCGCTGCGCGCCTTCCCCCCTGGGGGGGACGCCGCCGGTGCTGCGGGGCGGCCCTTGCACGGCGGCCGCTGGCGCCGGTTGCGCCATGTTTTGGAGTTGCTGGCTGGGCGAAGCGTTGGGGGTGCTGGTCATTGCGGTGCCTCGCAGGGTTGCGTGCCGGGCTCGACCATCTCGTAGCGCACGGGCACGGCCTCGCGCGGCACCAGGCAGGAGACGGTGCCCAGGCGTGGGCGCAGCGCGGTGCGCACGCCGCCGCCGCCGGCCGGGCCGCAGGTGTAGAGCGCGGTCACCTCGCGCAGCAGGCGCTGGGCGCTGGCCTGGTCGCGGTGCTGCAGGGCCACGCGCAGGCGCACGTCGCGGGCGTCGCCGGCGGGTTGTTCGTCCAGCCAGCGGCTGGCGTCGTCGCCCAGGATGCTGGTCACGCCGATCAGGTCGATGCGCAGCGGGCCCAGGCCCTGCAGGCGCTCGCGCAGCACCTCGCCGGCCAGGCGGGCGCGGGCTTCGGCCCTGGCGCCGGCGTAGGAGATCTCGCCCTCGGCCAGCCAGCCCGACTCGAAGCACACGTTGACCTTGAGCGTGGCCGGCCGCGCATGGCCGCGCACGCCCTCCAGCCGCACGGCGTCGGCGCCCACGGCGGTCACTTGAGCCTGGGTGATGTCGGCCACCACGTCGGGCGTGAGGTAGGCGGCGGGGTCGTGCAGCTCGTACAGCAGCTGCTCCTTGACGGTGCGCTCGTCGATGCGCCCGCCCGTGGCCGGCGGCTTGGTGATCGTGCAGTGGCCGTCGGCGTCGATCTCGGCGATGGGGTAGCCCAGGCGGGCCATGCCGGGCACGTCCTTGTAGCCCGGGTCGGCAAAGTAGCCGCCCGTGACCTGGGCGCCGCATTCCAGCAGGTGCCCGGCCATGGTGGCGCGCGCCAGCCGGTCCCAATCATGAAGCGCCCAGCCGTAGTGCGCCAGTGCCGGGCCCAGGGCCAGGGAAGGGTCGGCCACGCGGCCGCAGACCACGATGTCGGCGCCGGCGCGCAGCGCCTCGGCAATGGCCTGCGCGCCGATGTAGGCGTTGGCGCTGACGAGGGGCTCGGTGGGCATGGCCTCGCCCAGCGCCTCCTGCAGCAGCGCCCGGTGCGCGGGCCCGCTCAGGTCGTCGCCTTGCAGCACGGCGATGCGCGGCGGGCGCATGCCCAGTTCGGCCGCCAGGGCCTGGATGCGGCGCGCCGCGCCCGGCGGGTTGGCCGCGCCGAAGTTGCTGACGATGCGCACCCCGTGCGCCAGGCACAGCGCCAGCACGGGGCGCAGCAGGTCGGCCAGCAGCGGCTCGTAGCCGGCGTCAGGGTCGGTGCGACGGGCCAGCTGGGCCAGGGCCAGGGTGCGCTCGGCCAGCGTCTCGAAGATGAGCACCGACGGCTGGCCGCTGGCGATGAGCGCCTGCACCACCGGCAGCGCGGCATCGGTGCGGTCGCCCGAGAAGCCGGCGGCGCAGCCAACCAGCAGGTTTGTGTTGTCGTTCGCCATGGCGTTCGCTGTCTCCTGGGCCCACTGTAGGAAGGCTGCGGTATTCTGTGAAATCGATTGTTCCGATCAATCCTTCCAAATAACAGATCAATCGGCCCGCAGCTGGCGGGCATATCGCACGACCCATGAACGCCGCCCACCTCTCCAGCCGCCAGCTCGACGCCTTCATCGCCCTGGCCGAGCAGCGCAGCTTCACGCGCGCGGCGGCGCTGAGCCACCTGTCGCAGCCGGCCTTCAGCGCGCTGATCCGCGCGCTGGAGGACGACCTGGGCCTGCGCCTGTTCGACCGCAGCACGCGCCACGTGCACCTCACGCCCGAGGGGCAGAACTTCCTGGAGTCCGCCCGGCGCATCCGCGCGGAGATCTCGGGCGCGCTGGCGGCCCTGCGTGACGCCGCCACGCTGCAGCGCGGGCGCGTGGCGCTGGCGCTGCTGCCGTCGCTGGCCGCCGGGTGGCTGCCGGGCGTGCTGGCGCAGTACCGGGCGGCGCACCCGGGCATCGAGATCGACATCGCCGACGTGCTGTCCGAGCCCTGCATCGACCGCGTGGCCAGCAGCCACGCCGACTTCGCCCTGGCCGCCATCCGCGCCGACACCCCGTCCCTGCAGGCCGAGCCGTTTTGCAGCGACGACTTCTACCTGGTCTGCCCGCAGGGCCACCCGCTGGCGCGCCGCCGCAAGCCCATCACGGCGCAGGACCTGGCGGCCTGGCCCTTCATCCACCTGGCCCGCACCAGCAGCGTGCGGCAGTACCTGGAGGTCGCCCTGCATCCGCAGGCCATGCACACGCTGATGGAGGTGGAGCAGCTGGCCACCGTGATGGGCATGGTGCGTGCGGGGCTGGGCATCAGCGTGGTGCCGGCACTGTCGCTGTTCCACTTCGAGCAGCCGGGGCTGGTGACGCGCCGGCTGCAGCTGCCCGGGTTGACGCGGCAGATCTACCTGGTGCGCCGGCGCGACGAGAGCCTGTCGGTGGCGGCGCAGGCGCTGTATGCGCTGGTGCTGGCGCAGCGCCCGCAGTGACGGGCGCAGAGTGGGTGCAGCTCAGGCGCGCTCGTCCAGCAGCGCGCCGGCCATCTCATCGGCGGTGCGCAGCACCAGCGCACTGGCCTTGAAGGCATAGGTGGCGGCGATCTGTTCCACGGCCTCGGCCTCCAGCGCCACGCCGGGCTGCTCGGCCTGGGCCAGCTGGGTGCGCACGCCGCCCGGGCGGGGCTCGGCCTGCTGCTGCACCTCCTGGCGGTGAAAGCCGGGCGTGTTCAGGTTGGCCACGTTGTGGGCGCTGCTGGCCAGCCGCAGCTGGGCCGCCTGCAGGCCGCTGGCGGCGGCGGGGAGGATGGAGGGCATGGTCCCCTTGTTATCGGCCGCTGGCGGGGCAACTGAAACGCTCTTGTTTCAATAGCTGCCATCGCTTGCTGGGAAAGGGCTGGAGGCATATTTCATGCAGATCCTGCCGGCGGGGCATGGGCTTGCAGCAGGCAGTCCTGGAACAGCTGCGCCGCGCGCGGCGCCTGGGGCGGGCGCCGCATCACGCTGACGAACTGGCACTGGTAGCGAAAGCGCTGGGGCTGCACCGCCTGCAGCCGGCCGCACCGCTCGAAGCCTTCGGCGTAGTGGTCCGGCAGAAAGCCCAGGAAGCGCCCGGACAGCACCAGCGTGGCGATGGCCTCCTGGTCGAAGCCGGTGGCGCTGCGCTGCAGGCGCGCCTGGTGGCTCAGCTCCATGTTGGGCGAGTGGTAGCCCAGGCCGGCGAAGGGATAGGCGCGCAGCGCGTCCCAGTCCAGCGCATCGTGCGCCGCGCCGAACAGCGGGTGGCCGGCGCCGCAGTACAGCAGCATGGTCTCGCCGAACAGGTCGGCGTAGGCCAGGCTCTGCGAGCTGCGGTGCGCGGGAATGATGCCCACCTGGTAGCTGCCGTCGATCACGCCGCGCTCGATGGCGTTGATGGAGCCCACGTGCAGCTGCAGCTGCACGTGCGGCGCCTGCGTGCAAAAGGCCGCGATGGCCGCGTCGATGCGCGCGGCCGGGTTGCTGGCCGTCTTGTCGAACACGGCCACCGCCAGCTGCCCGCCCATGCGCGCGTGGATGTCGTCCACGCCGGCCAGAAAGCCGCGCACCGAGGCCAGCAGGCGCAGCGTTTCCTCGTACACGCGCTGGCCCTCGGGCGTCAGGGCGAAGCCGGCGCGCCCGCGCCGGCACAGGGTCAGGCCCAGGCGCGTTTCCAGGTCCTTCACGTGACGGCTGACGGTGCTGGTGCCGATGTTCAGCTCCAGCTCGGCCGCGGCCATGCCGCCGCACTCGACCACGGCCTTGAAGACCTGCAGCAGGCGCAGGTCCATGTCGGAGAGCTGTCCCAGCACGGCGCGTGGGCGAGGGGTGGTCTTTACTTGCATGAACGAGCAAGTGAATGTGGATATTTGTTGCTTCAACGGATTATGGCGCCGGCCAACAATGCGGCCACCCGCCTTGCCTGTTCCCCTTTTTTTCTTCCTTTCTGGAGAGCGCCATGTCCTTTGCCGTGATCGACGAAACCACCAACGCCCCGCGCATGGACGCCGCCTGGCTCGACGCGCACTGGATGCCCTTCACCGGCAACCGCAACTTCAAGGCCAAGCCGCGCATGGTGGTCAGCGGCCAGGGCGCCTACTACACCGATGCGGAAGGCCGCAAGATCTTCGACGGCCTGTCGGGCCTGTGGTGCTCGGGCCTGGGCCATGGCCGCACCGAGGTGGCCCAGGCCATCGGCCGCGCCGCCGCCACGCTGGACTATGCGCCGGCGTTTCAGTTCGGCCACCCGGCTTCCTTCGAGCTGGCCAACCGCATCAAGGAGCTGACGCCCGCCGGGCTGGACTACGTGTTCTTCACGGGTTCTGGCTCGGAGGCGGCCGACACCTCGCTGAAGATGGCGCGCGCCTACTGGCGCGCCAAGGGCCAGGCCGGCAAGACGCGCCTGATCGGCCGCGAGAAGGGCTACCACGGCGTGAACTTCGGCGGCATCTCGGTGGGCGGCATGGTGGGCAACCGCAAGACTTTCGGCCAGGGCGTGGAGGCCGACCACATCCCCCACACGCAGCCGCCCGTGGGCTCGTTCCACAAGGGCATGCCGGACACCGACGGCCGCCAACTCGCCGACAAGCTGCTGGACGTGATCGCGCTGCATGACGCCAGCAACATCGCCGCCGTGATCGTCGAGCCGTTCTCGGGCTCGGCCGGCGTGGTCATCCCGCCCCAGGGTTATCTGCAGCGCCTGCGCGAGATCTGCACGCAGAACAACATCCTCTTGATCTTTGACGAGGTCATCACGGGTTTTGGCCGCTGCGGCGGCTGGACGGGCGCCGAGGTGTTCGGCGTGACGCCCGACATCATGAACTTCGCCAAGCAGGTGACCAACGGCGCCCAGCCGCTGGGCGGCTGCGTGGCCAGCAAGGAGATCTACGACACCTTCATGGCCGCTGGCGGGCCGGAGTACATGCTGGAGTTTCCCCACGGCTACACCTACTCGGCCCACCCGGTGGCCTGCGCGGCGGGCAACGCGGTGCTGGACATCCTGCACAAGGAAGACATGCCGGCCCGCGTGAAGGCGCTGTCACCCTTCTTCGAGAAGGCCGTGCACAGCCTCAAGGGCGCCAAGCACGTGGCCGACATCCGCAACTACGGCCTGGCCGCGGGCTTCACCATCGCCGCGCTGCCGGGCGAGCCCGCCCGCCGGCCGTATGAAGTCGCCATGAAGTGCTGGGACAAGGGCTTTTACGTGCGCTACGGCGGCGACACCATCCAGCTGGCGCCGCCCTTCATCAGCACCGAGACCGAGCTGGAGCGGCTGGTCAACGCCCTGGGCGACGCGCTGGCCGAAACGGCCTGAGAGTGCTTCGCTTTTGATAGCTTCCAGCGCTTGCTGCACAAGCGCTGGAAGCCTTCTTCATTGATGGGCATTGCAGGCTGGCCGAGGGGATTGGGCGTCTGGGCGGCAAAGGTGTTTCACCCCGGCACGGTCGGGGCGGCGTAGAGGCGCGGCACGGCCCGCTCCTACAATGCTTTCCCCTGTACCGCTCGCCACGCAGGGCCCCGGTGGCCCGGGCCTGGCGGCCGTGCAGCGCATCCCTTTTCCCGACGCTGGAGACGCCCGCATGCCCGACACCACGGCACCCTCATCCCCTTCTGCCACCGACAAGCGCGCCCTGCTGCGCCGCGCGGCCCTCGAGTACCACGAGTTTCCCCAGCCCGGCAAGATCACCATTGCTGCTACCAAGCAGATGATCAACCAGCACGACCTGGCGCTGGCCTATTCGCCCGGCGTGGCCGCGCCCTGCGAGGAGATCGTCAAGGACCCGGCGGCCGCCTTCCGCTACACCGCCCGCGGCAACCTGGTGGGCGTGGTGACCAACGGCACGGCCGTGCTGGGCCTGGGCGACATCGGCCCGCTGGCCGGCAAGCCGGTCATGGAGGGCAAGGGCGTCCTGTTCAAGAAGTTCTCGGGCATCGACGTGTTCGACATCGAGATCGACGAGAAGGACCCGGAGAAGCTGGTCGAGATCATCGCCAGCCTGGAGCCGACGTTTGGCGGCATCAACCTGGAAGACATCAAGGCGCCGGACTGCTTCTACGTCGAGCGCAAGCTGCGCGAGCGCATGAAGATCCCGGTCTTCCACGACGACCAGCACGGCACGGCCATCGTGGTGGGTGCGGCCGTGCTCAACGGCCTGAAGGTGGCAGGCAAGGACATCGCCCAGGTCAAGCTGGTGGCCTCCGGCGCGGGTGCCGCGGCGCTGGCCTGCCTGGGGCTGCTGGTCAAGCTGGGCCTGCCGCGCGAGAACATCTGGGTGACCGACATCGCCGGCGTGGTCTACCAGGGCCGGCCCGAGCTGATGGACGAGGACAAGGAACAGTTCGCCCAGGCCACCGACCTGCGCACCTTGAGCCAGGTGATCGAGGGCGCGGACGTGTTCCTGGGCCTGTCCGCCGGCGGCGTGCTCAAGAAGGACATGGTGGCCAAGATGGCCGCCAGCCCGCTGATCTTCGCCCTGGCCAACCCCAATCCCGAGATCGCCCCCGAGGACGTGAAGGAGGTGCGCGGCGACGCCATCATCGCCACCGGCCGCACCGACTACCCGAACCAGGTCAACAACGTCCTGTGCTTCCCCTACATCTTCCGTGGCGCCCTGGACTGCGGCGCGACCACCATCACCACCGAGATGGAGATCGCCGCGGTGCATGCCATCGCCGAGCTGGCCCAGGCCGAGCAGAGCGAGGTGGTGGCCGCGGCCTATGCCGGAGAGCCCCTGGCCTTCGGCCCTGACTACCTCATCCCCAAGCCGTTCGATCCGCGGCTGATGATGAAGATCGCCCCGGCCGTGGCCCAGGCGGCAGCTGACTCCGGCGTGGCCCAGCGCCCCGTGGCCGACATGGACGCCTACCGCGACCAGCTGCAGACCTTCGTGTACGCCTCCGGCACCATCATGAAGCCCATCTTCATGGTGGCCAAGAACGCTCCGGCCAAACGCGTGGCGTTCTCCGAGGGCGAGGAGGAGCGCGTGCTGCGCGCCGCGCAGATCGTGGTGGACGAGCGCATCGCCCGCCCCACGCTGATCGGCCGGCCAGCCATCATCGCCCAGCGCGTCGAAAAGTTCGGCCTGCGCCTGAAGCAGGGCGTGGACTACGACGTGGTGAACGTTGAGGACGATCACCGCTACCGCGACTTCTGGCAGACCTACCACCGCATGACCGAGCGGCGCGGCGTGACGGTGCCGATCGCAAAAATCGAGATGCGCCGGCGCCTGACGCTCATCGGCTCCATGCTGCTGCACAAGGGCGAGGTGGACGGCCTGATCTGCGGCACCTGGGGCCACACGGTGCACCACCTGAACTACATCGACCAGGTCATCGGCAAGCGCGCGGGCGCCCACACCTACGCCTGCATGAACGCGCTGCTGCTGCCAGACCGCCAGGTCTTCGTGGTGGATACGCACGTCAACTACGACCCCACGGCCGAGCAGCTGGCCGAGATCACCGTCATGGCGGCCGAGGAGATCATGCGCTTCGGCATCCGCCCCAAGGCGGCGCTGCTGAGCCATTCCAACTTCGGCTCCAGCAACCATGAAAGCGCCGTGAAGATGCGCCGCACCCTGGAGCTGCTGCGCGAGCAGGCGCCCTGGCTGGAGGTGGACGGCGAGATGCACGGCGATGTGGCGCTGGACGAGAAGGAGCGCACCGCCCTGATGCCGCACGGCACCCTGTCGGGCAGCGCCAACCTGCTGGTCATGCCCAACATCGACGCGGCCAACATCTCCTACAACTTGCTCAAGACCGCGGCCGGCGGCGGCATCGCCATCGGCCCCATGCTGCTGGGCGCCGGCGCCCCGGTGCAGGTGCTGACCCCCAGCGCCACGGTGCGACGCATCGTCAACATGACGGCGCTGACGGTGGCCGACGCCAACACCAGCCGCTAGAAAAGCACAAAAGGCACGCGCGCTGCCCGTTTTTTGGGCAGGCGCTTGCCTTTGTCCGCCCTTTTTGTCACACTACCGGGTCGAAATTTCGGGTTAACCCGAAGTTTTTGAAAGGTATCGTGGATGTTCAAGGCGGGTGCCCTTGCGGCGTGCAAGGCGTTTATGGCGTGCGCTGTGGGTGCTGCGGTCGTGCTGGCGCCGGTTGTTTCGTCGGCGCGCTCCTTTGCCGCAGCCAGCGTATCCATCGCCCTGTCCGACCTGCCCGCCCAGGGGCGCGCCACCTATGCGCTGATCCATGCGGGCGGTCCTTTTCCCTACGACAAGGACGGCACGGTCTTCGGCAACCGCGAACGGCTGCTGCCGATCAAGAAGCGCGGCTACTGGCGGGAGTACACGGTACGCACGCCCGGCGTGCGTCACCGAGGCGCCCGGCGCATCGTGTGCGGCGGCGCGCCGCGCACACCCGATACCTGCTACTACAGCGGCGACCATTACGCGAGCTTCCGGGAAATCACGCCGTGACCGCGCAGCCTCTGCCTGCTGCGGCCACGTGCGGCGCCCTGTGGGGCAGCCGCACTGAAATCACCCATCCGCCGGCGCATGCGTACAGCGTGCGCCGGCGCATGCCTGTTTTTGTGGACCTCTGAGAGAAAGAGCAACGGAGATGCAAACGCCACTTCGTAGTAAGGACCAGGAAGCCCTGTTACGCGCAGTGCGCCCCAACATCGTGCAGTCCATCCGCGCCTTCCGGGTGCACGACCTGCAGGAGACTGCGCGCACCCTGGGCCACCATTTCCTGTACGCCAACCTGGCGCACGCGCAGACCAAGCAGGACGTGCTGGAGCTGATCGCCTCGCAGTTCACCTTCCCGGCGCACTTCGGCAAGAACTTCGACGCGCTGTACGACTGCCTGACCGATCCGCTGCACAAGTGCGGCCCGCAGCCCGGCTTCGTGCTGGTGCTGGACCAGATCCCGGTCACGCCGAAGTTCGACAAGGAAGTGCGCGAGCAGCTGCTGGACGTGTTCCGCGAGGCGGCCGACTACTGGGCGGACCGCAAGATCGCCTTCCGCTGCTTCTATTCTTTTCTGTAGCCCGTTCCGCATCCGCCGGCCAGGCGGAACGGGCCAGCGAGACGCCCAGCAGCGTCACGCAACAGGCCATGAGCATCGAGATCCCCCTGGAAGGCGGCGACATGCCGCTGGACGTCACGCCGCTGGCGCTGCGCATGAGCAGCCCCTTCAACGCCAGCTACTGGCTGGCTGCAGCGTAGATCGGAACATCCCCCTGAGGGGCTTCGCCGCTTCCCCCTTCTCTCGAATGGCTGCGCCATTCGGGAAGGGGGACGACGCTGGTGGACCGGCGGAGCCGGATCCACGGCGTCTGCTGGTTTGGCGAGGTCGGGTGGTGAATGTCGATTCAAAATCGACTCTAGCGCTTATGGGGTAAGCGCTGGTAGCTCTTATTTTGGGAGCAAAGCTTGCGCCAGTGCCACGTATTCGTGGACGGGCACTTCCTCGGCGCGGCGCTGCATGTCGAAGCTGCCGGTGTAGCCGCGGGCCTGCAGCCAGGGAGCGAGGGCGTGGCGCAGCAGTTTGCGGCGCTGGCTGAAGGCGACCTGCACCAGCTCGGACAGCAGGGTCACGTCCACCGCCGGGGGCTGGGCCAGGGGCTCCATGCGCACCACGGCGCTGTCCACCCGCGGGGGCGGATCGAAGGCCTCGGGCGGCACGAACAGCACGTCCTCCATGGCATAGCGCCACTGCAGCATGACCGACAGGCGGCCATAGGCGGCCGTGGCGGGCGCGGCCACCATGCGGTCGATGACCTCCTTTTGCAGCATGAAGTGCTGGTCCTCGATGGCCTCCACGTGCCCCAGCAGGTGGAACAGGATGGGCGTGGAGATGTTGTAGGGCAGGTTGCCCACCACTCTCAATTTCGGAGCGCCCAGCGCTTGCGCCACTTGGGCAAAGTCCACTTTCAGCACATCGGATTCGATGACCTGCAGCTGGGGGTGCTGGCGCAAGCGCGCCGCCAGGTCGCGATCCAGCTCGATCACCGTGAGCCGGCCCAGGCGCTCCACCAGCGGCTGCGTCAGCGCCGCCAGGCCGGGGCCGATCTCCACCATCGGCTGCCCCGGGCGCGGGCCGATGGCGCGCACGATGGCGTCGATGATCCCGGCGTCGGACAGGAAGTGCTGGCCGAAGCGCTTGCGCGCGACGTGGGGGCGGCTGGCGGCGGACACGGGCTTGCTGTTGCTGGGGCTGCTACTGCGGGCCATCAAAGCGTGGGTGGCTCGCGGTATTCCACGTAGGCACGGGCGCGCGCCTCCTGCAGCCAGTTGGCAAAGGCCTCGTCGAGCTTTTTCTCGCGCACTGCGTCGCGCACCATGTCGCGCTGCTCGCGCTGGGTCAGCTTGGCCTCGCGCCGCTCCAGCAGCTGGATCAGGTGCACGCCGAAGCGCGAGACCACCGGCTGGCTGATCTCGCCGGGCGACAGGCTGTTCAGCACTTCCTCGAACTCGGGCACATAGCGTCCGGGCGAGGCCCAGCCCAGGTCGCCGCCATTCTTGGCGCTGCCGTCCTGCGAATACTCGCGCGCCAGCTCGGCGAAGTCGGCGCGGCCGCTGGCCACGCGGTCGCGCAGCTCCTCCAGCCGCTCGGCCGCCTGGCGCTCGGTCAGGCCCGGCTGCAGCCGCAGCAGGATGTGGCGCGCGTGGTTCTGCACCACCATGGCCGGCACGGCGCCGGCGCGGCTGCGCTCCAGCACCTTCAGGATGTGGAAACCCGCGGCCGAGCGCACCGGCCCCGCCGTGCCGCCCACGGCCGTGCCCTGGGTGGCGCTCACGAACAGCTCGGGGTAGCGGTCGGCCGGGCGCAGGCCCAGCGCGCCGCCCTGGCTGCCCTCGGGGGCATCGGAATACTGGCGCGCCAGCGCGGCGAAGTCGCCGCCGGCCTGTAGCTGCTCGGCGACCTGGCGGGCGCGCTTTTCGCGCTCCGCGGCCTGGACGGGGGAGGCGTCCTCGGGCACCCGGATCAGGATGTGTCCCAGGTTCAGCGCGGTCGCGGCCGGGCCGGCGGCCTGCTGCTGCTGCTCGCGCAGGTACTGGTCCACGTCCAGCTCGCTCACGCGCACGCGCGACTCCACGTCGCGCTCGCGCACACGCAGGGCCAGCAGCTGGCTGCGCAGCTCTTCGCGAAAGCGCTCGCGGCTGATGCCGTCGGCGGCCAGGCGGCGGTACATCTCGTCGGTGCTGACACTGTTTTGCCGCGCCACGTTCTCGGCCGCCTGGTCGACGGCCCAGTCGTCCACCTTGATGCCGCTGTCGCGGGCCAGCTGCACCTGTACCTTCTCCATGATCAGACGCTCCAGCACCTCCTTGGCCATGGCGCCCGGCGGCGGCAGGGCCTGGCCGGCCATCTGCTGGGCCACGCGCTCGGCGCGCTGGCGCACCTCGTTGTTGGTGATGGGTTCGGAGTTGACGACGGCCACGATGTAGTCGGCGGCGCGTACGCCGCCGGCAGGCGCACTGCCCACCGGCAGGGTGCCCGTGCCGGAGGGCAGGCGCAGGCCCTGCGCCTGTGCGGGCACGCTGGCCAGCGTTGCTGCGAGGGCCGACAGGCAGGCCAGGCCCAGGGACAAAGCGCGGTGTTTCATGGCGGAGTCAGGGTGCGTTCTGGAAAGGGGCGCCGGCTGAAAGGAAAAAGGGGCGCCGGCAGGCAGCCGTCAATCGTACTGGGTGAAGCGGCTGGGCTGGGTGACGTTTTCGCGCAGGTACTGGTAGCGCGGCACGTGCTGGCGCAGGGAGGCCAGCGGGTTGGCGCCCAGCGACAGGCGCGACAGGCCGATGAACTCCAGCTGGAACATGATGCGCGTGCTGGAGGAGGTGACGCTGCGCTGCAGCCGCTCCAGCACCACGCGGCCGATCCAGCAGCAGCTTTCGTATTCGAGGCCGACCACGGTGTCCACCAGCTTGCGGTCCTGCAGGCTGTAGTTGAGCCGGCCCACGCTGTACCAGCGCCCGGCGTCCTGGCTGGGCGCGCTGCGGCGGTCGCCCCACAGGTCGTTCAGCGGCCACTGCCAGCCCACGTCCAGCTGCTTGCTGGGCTCGGTGATCAGGTCGGTCACCTTCTGCGCGCGGTAGGCGGCGCTCACGGTGCGGTAGGCGCCGGGCGAGTAGCGCGCGCCCACGGTGGTGCGCATGGAGCGCCCGTCCTTGGGGTTGTACTGCACGGTGCTGTCCAGGCTCCACTGCGGCGTCCAGTTGATGCCTGCGCCCAGCAGCACGTCCGACAGCCGATCGGTGGCGGGCGTGCCGCCGGGCATGGTCACCCGCTGGTCGGAAAAGCGCAGGCGCTGGGCCAGCCCGAAGCGCGCCGCTTCGGCGCCGCTGTCCGGGTCCAGCAGCCGGGTGGTCACGCCCAGCGTCAGCAGGTTGTTGTCGGCCAGGCGGTCGTTGCCGCCGAAGGCGTTCTCCGTGTAGATGGAGGCGAAGTTGAAGTCCGTGGCCGCCGTGTCGTACACCGGCAGCAGGCTCTGGTCGCGGTAGGGTGTGTAGGTGTAGAAGGCGCGCGGCTCCAGCGTCTGCAGAAAGCCGCGGCCGAAGAAACTGGCGTCGCGTTCGAACACCAGGCCGCTGTCCAGGCTGAACGTGGGCAGGGTGCGCGTGGCCGAGCGCTGGCCGTTGGCCAGGGGCGCGTCGAACTCGTAGCTGGTGGCGTGCAACTGCAGCTTCGGGGTGATGAAGCCGGCCGGCGCCAGGAAGGGGCGGCTGACCTGCGCCAGCGCGTAGCTGCGGCGCGCGTTGGGTTGGGCGTAGAAGCGCCGGTCGGCCGAGAAGTGCGTGTAGTCGGCCTCCACGCTGGCGTCCAAGCCGGCGGGCAACTGGTTGGGGGCGTAGCGCCAGTGCAGCTGGGGCAGGCGGTCGTACGGTGGGGCGATGGGCGCGAACGGGTCCTGCAGGGTCTGCCACTTCAGGGTGCGCAGCGTCACGCTGTGGTCGCCCCGGCCCCAGTTCAGGCTGGCGTCGCCGGGCAGCAGGCGCTCTGCCAGCTGCGTCTGCGTGCCGCCGAAGCCGCTGCCGCGCTGGGTGAAGTCGCGCCAGTAGTCGTCGTCGCTCACGCGGCGGATGTTCAGCGACAGGCCCACGCCGCCCACGGGGGTATCGAACACGCCGTTGTGCTGGCTGCGCCAGGCCCAGCGGTCGCGGTCGCGCAGGCGGTCGCCGGGCATGTACTGCGCGCCCAGCTCGCCGCTGTAGGTGGGTTCCAGGTAGCGGAACTCGCCGGCCAGCGACACGCCGCGGCGCGTCATCAGCATCGGGGTGATGGTGGCGTCGCGGTTGGGCGCGATGTTCCAGTAGTAGGGCTGGGCGTATTCCACACCGCTCACGGTGTCCAGGCCTACGGTGGGCGGCAGCAGGCCGGACTTGCGCTTGTCCGACAGCGGGAAGGTGATGGAGGGCACGGGCAGGATGGGCACGCCCTTGAACTCCAGCACGCCGCCCTCGGCGCGGCCCACTTCCTCGGCCTGGTCCAGCTCGATGCGGCGCGCGCGCAGCACCCAGTCGGGCTGCCAGCTGGCCTCGTCGGTGCGCTCGCAGGTGGTGTAGGTGGCCTCGTGCACCACGGAGTGGTCGCGGTCGATGAAGTCCACGCGCGAGGCCTCGCCGTGCGCGCCGTTGGCCAGGAAGCGGTAGCTGGCCTCGTTGAAGAAGCCGTGGAAGGCGTCCACCTCCATGTCCAGCAGCGAGCCTGCATAGCGGTTGCCGGCGCGGTTGATGCGCACGTTGCCGCTGGCGCGGGCCCGGTCGGCTGGCACGTCGTAGTGCATGCGGTCGGCATGGATGATGGTGTCGCCGCGGCGCAGCTCGGCGTTGCCCTCGATGGTGGCCTCGATGTCGGGCTGGCCCGACAGCTGGTCGCCGCGCACGAAGACCGGCTGCTGCGCGCGCACGAGGGGCGGCAGCTCCTCCTGCAGTGCGGGGCTGGACTGCAGCGGCGGGGCTGGCTCCTGCTGGGCCAGGGCGCCCAGCGGCGCGCCGCACAGCACCAGCGCCGCCAGCCGCGCAAGCGCGTGGCGCGCCGGCAGGCAGGGTGGAGACGAGGGCGGGGAAGGACGCGGGCGGTGGAGCAGCACAGGCAGCAGCGGCGAAGCGGGCGGAGGCGGGTTCTAAAATTCGATTATCCATGAGCGACTTGCCCGACTCCTCCACCGCCCCGGCCGCAGCGCCGCCGCCCGCCCGTGCCGGCGTGACCTGGGACGACCCTGCGCGCCAGCAGGCCTTCACCGTCTGGCTGGGCGCCATGGCCGCGGCCTACCAGCTGCAGCCGGACAGCCTGCGCCCGGCCTCCAGCGACGCGAGCTTTCGCCGCTACCTGCGCGTGGACGGCCCGGGCGGCGCCACCTTCATCGTCATGGACGCCCCGCCGCAGCGCGAGGACTGCCGCCCCTTCGTGCACGTGCAGGCGCTGATGCAGCAGGCCGGCCTGGCCGTGCCGCGCATCCTGGCGTGGGACGAGGCGCAGGGCTTCATGCTGCTGACCGACGTGGGCCGCCAGACGGTGATCGAGCTGTTGCGCGAGGACGACCTCCAGGCCGCCCACGCCTGGTACCTGCAGGCCGTGGACGTGCTGCTGGACTGGCAGCGCGCCACGCAGGCTGGCGTGCTGCCTCCTTATGACGAGGCATTGCTGCACCGCGAGTTGCAGCTGTTTCCGGATTGGTACATCGCGCGCCACCGCGGCGTGGCCCTGAGCGACGCCCAGCAGGCCGTGCTCGCGCGCACCTTCAACGCCATCGTGGCGCACAACCTGGCCGCGCCGCGGGTCTTCGTGCACCGCGACTTCATGATGCGCAACCTGATGGCCGGCCCGGACGGCCGCCTGGCGGTGCTGGACTTCCAGGACGCGGTGCTGGGCCCCGTCACCTACGACATTGCCAGCCTGCTGCGCGACGCCTTCATCAGCTGGGACGAAGAGTTCGTCATCGACATCACCGTGCGCTACTGGGAAAAGGCGCGCCGCGCCGGCATCCTGGGCGCGGCCAGCAGCAGCGGCTTCGGCCAGGATTTCGGCGAGTTCTACCGCGCCGTGGACTGGATGGCGCTGCAGCGCCACCTGAAGGTGGCCGGCATCTTCGCGCGCCTGACGCTGCGCGACGGCAAGCCGCGCTACCTGGCGGATGCGCCGCGCTTCATCCGCTACATCCGCCAGACCGCCGGGCGCTACCGCGAGCTGTCGCCGCTCTTGCGCCTGGTCGACGAGATCGAGGGCACGCAGGCCGCCACGGGCTACGCCTTCGGGCGCGTCTGAGTCTGACTATCTAAGCCAAATCGGCCTCCAGCGCTTGCCAGTCAAGCGCTGGTAGCTATTGTTTCAAGAGCAAATGCCACGTTTTCACTGCCCCCTGCCCCTGGCCGCCGGCGCGCGGATCGCGCTGCCGCCCACGGCCGCGCGCCATGTGCAGGTGCTGCGCCTGCAGCCGGGCGACGCGCTCACGCTGTTCAACGGCGAGGGCGGCGAATGGAGTGCCACGGTGGCGCGCATGGGCCGCTCCGACGTCGAGGTGACCGTGGGAGCGCACGCGGCCGTTGAGCGCGAGGCCGCGCGCGCCGTGCACCTGGCCGTGGGCATGCCGGCCAACGAGCGTATGGACTGGCTGGTGGAAAAGGCCACCGAGCTGGGCGCCGCCAGCATCCAGCCCATCGCCGCGGCGCGCAGCGTGCTCAAGCTCTCCGGCGAGCGTGCCGCCAAGCGCCAGCAGCACTGGCAGGCGATCGCCGTGGCTGCCTGCGAGCAGTGCGGGCGTAACCGCGTGCCGCCCGTGGCCGCGCCCCTGGCCCTGGCCGACTGGCTGCGCCGGGGCGGCGCCGAGGGCACGCGCCTGCTGCTGTCGCTGCGCGATGGCAGCCGCCCGCTGCGACAGGCTGCCGGCGACGCCGGCCCCGTGTGGGTGCTGCACGGCCCCGAGGGCGGCCTGACGGAGCAGGAAGAAGAGGCCGCCCTGGCCCGCGGTTTCGCCCCCGCCAGCCTGGGTGCGCGCGTGCTGCGGGCCGAGACCGCTTCGGTCGCCGCGCTGGCCGTGCTGGGGCTGGCCTGATGCCCCTGGACGTTGAGCTGGACGAGGGCGCGGACCTGGGGGCCGGCCTGGGCGCCGTGGCCGATTTCTTCCGTGACGGCTACCTCTTCGGTGACGCCGCCGCCGACGCACCGCTGCTCGGGCGCATCACACGCCAGCAGGCGCTGACCCAGGCATTGAGCGGCCTGTTCCACGGCCCGGCGGCGCTGGTGCAGCTGCGCGTGTGGGTGTTCCTGCAGCTGGCCTCGCAGGGCGACGCGCAGTGGCCGCGCGAGCGCGTCGACGAGCTGTTCGCCGCCCTGCGCCCCGAAGCGCTGGACACCGTGCTCAAGCGCCTGCGCGACGTGGCCCTGCTGGCCTGGGACGAGACCCAGCGCACCTACGCCCTGCCGCCCCTGGCCCAGCGCGTGGCGGGCCTGCTGGCGCCCCTGGCCGCCGAGACGGCCGAGGAGGGTGACGCCGATGGCGGCGAGCTGGCCGCGCTGCTGGGCCAGGTGGTCGGCGCCAACCAGCTGGGCAGCGTGGACGCCGCCCAGGTGCAGCTGCTGCACGCCCAGCTAGCGCGGATGCACGGCGAGTTCGCCGATGCCATCGCCAGCGGCTCCGAGTTCCGCCTGCGCGAGGCGCGCAAGCGCTACGACCGCGCCGCCGTGCTCATCGACCGCGCGTCGGACGCCATCAGCGCCCTCATCGGCAACGCCCAGGGCCACCTGCTGCTGGAGCGCGCCGCGCGCGGCCTGGGCCAGGCCCAGTCGCGCCTGCTGGCCATGGCCAGCCAGTTCAACCGCGCGCTGCAGCAGGTGGACCGCCAGCGCGTCACCCTGGGCACCACCGGCCTGACCAGCACCGACGTCAGGCGCTGGCTGCAGGCCGCGCCCCAGCTGCCGCGCCTGCTGGACGGCGCCCTGGCCCAGCCCACGCAGCTGGCGACCCTGGCGCCGCACGAACTGCTGGACGTGGTCGAGGCCGAGTTCGAGCGCGACCGGCCCCAGGCCAACCAGGCCGAGGCGCTGCCCAGCGCCCAGGCCGCGCCCGCCGGCCAGCTCAGCGCCGTGGCCCTGCCGCGCGAGCTGGGCGACCTGAATGCACTGCTGGCCGCATGGGCCGGCGATCTTGCCAACAACGACGCTGGCGCCGACGCCCGCAGCGCCGCCGACGCCCTGCTGGGCCCGCGCCCGGCCGCCACGCGCTACGCCCAGCTGGCCTACAAGGCCCAGCTGCTGCCCCTGCTGGGCGACCCGCAGGCCGCCGTGCTGCCGGGGCTGACCGGCGAACTGGCGCGCCAGCCGTGGCGCATCGAATGGCAGGCCGAGGCCCAGGCGCTGGGGCACGACCAGGTCGAGCTGCTCAGCCGCGGCCGGCTGGTGCCGGCGACCAACGACAGCCCCCCGCGCGCAGAGGAATTGAACAATGGATGACGCCGCCCTCCTGACCGCCGAACTGCTCACGCGCCGCTGGCTGCCGCGCAGCCACCCGCGCGTCAAGCGCGCCCTGGTCGACGCCGAGCTGTTCGCCCAGGTCGAGCAGCGCCTGGGTCAGTGCGGCCTGCGCTGGATGGACAGCATCTACGCCGACCACGTCAGCGTCGCCCTGCTGCCGGCCGCGCAGAACACCGTCATGGGCGAGGCCGGCCTGAACGGCAACAACAACCTGGACCTGCCGCGCGACGCCCAGGCCCTGCTCATCGTGCTGTGGGCGCTGATCGTGCTACCCAAGCGCGAGCGCCAGACCAGCCGCGTGGAAGAGGCCGACGCCGGGCAGAACGACTTCTTCCCCGGCGCCAAGCCCCTGCCGCAGGCCGCCAGCGTCAGCCCGCTGGTGTCCTACAAGGCGCTGCTGGAGGACTACGGCGCGCAGCTGGGCAAGAAGCTGCGCCTGGACACCAACCTGAAGCTGCTGGAGCGCCACGGCTTCATCGTGCGCCGCCAAGACGAGATCGCCGAGGGGCCGCTGCTGGATGTGCTGCTGGACTACGACGTACTGGCCCCGCGCATCCTGGACGGGGCGCTGGCGGACGTGCTGGCGCGGGAGCGGGCGGCAGAAGAGTCTGAATCAAATCGCCCTCCAGCGCTTGCCAGTCAAGCGCAGGCAGCTATCAATACAGAAGCAAATGCGGCGCAGGAGGACTGACTCGCATGTTCCACCTGCAAACCCTTGAACTCGTCCACTGGGACTACTGCCAGCGCATCTGCCTGCCGCTGGACGGCTCCATCATCACCATCGCCGGGCCCAACGGCTCGGGCAAGACCACGCTGCTGGACGCCATGCGCACGCTGCTGGGCCTGCGCTGCTCCGCCCCGCGCGACTACCGCACCTATGCCCGCCACGCCGGCGCGCAGACCGCCTGGCTGCGCGCCGTGGTGGACAACCGGCCGCAGGGGCGGCAAAGCTCCAGCCGCCCGTTCGCGCGGCGCTTGCTCTACAGCGACCAGGTCACGCTGGCCTGCCGCATCGACCGCAATGGCGGCGACTGGCAGCGCCGCTACTGCCTGCTGGAGGGCGACGTCTCCGTCGAGCAGATGCTGGACATGCCCGAAAAAGACCTGGGCTTCATGGGCGTGGAGGCCTGGGGCCGCGTGCTGTCGGCCGCTGGGCTGTCGCCGGCGATTGCGCGCGTGCTGTCGCTGGAGCAGGGCCAGACTGACCGCCTGTGCGAATTCAGCCCGCGCGAGCTGCTGCGCCTGGTGTTCGACGTGTTCGGCGACCAGCAGGTGCTGGACGCCTACGACCAGGCGCGCGAGCACCAGCAGCAGCTGGCGCGCGAGATGGCCCAGGCCGAGCGCGAGATGGACCACAGCCGCGCCCAGCTGGCCGAGCTGCACAACCGCGTTGCCAGCTACCAGGCCTGGCAGCTCAAGCTGGCCGAGCGCGAGCGCCTGGCCACCGAGGTGCTGCCCGTGCTGGCCTGGCATGGCGAGCGCGAGGCGCTGACCCGCCACTCGCGTGAGCTGCGCCGCCACAAGGCGCAGCACCGCGCCGCCCTGGCCGAGCAGGCGGTGCAGAACAAGCGGCTCTTGCACCTGCTCGATGAGAGCGGCAAAGCCCAGCAGCAGGCCGCCCAGCTGCGCGTGGAGCGCGACCAGGCGCGCCAGCAACTGGACGAGGCCACGCGCCACGAGGCGCCGCTGGAGCAGCTGGCCAAACGCGAGCAGGAGCTGCTGGCCCTGGTGGACAAGGGCAGCAACGCCGACGAGCTGCAGACCCACCTGGCCCGGTTGCAGGAGCAGGAATCCGCCCTGCAGGACGAGCGCAGCCAGCTCGCCCAGCAGCGCAAGGTGGCGGCCGCCGCCCTGGCGGCGCTGGAAGGGCAGCACCTGCCGCCGCTGCCGCCCGAGGTGGCGCGCTTTCGCAAGGCGCTCACGTCCCGCGGCATCGGCCACCGCTTCGTGGCCGAGGTGGTGGAGGTGCAGGACGAGCGCTGGCGCGCCGCCATCGAGGGCGTGCTGCGCGGCCACCGCTGGGTGGCGCTGCTGGACAAGGCGAGCGACTTGGCCGACGCCTGGGAGCTGGGCGAGCGCGAGCGCTACCGCCACTACATCGTCGAGCCGGGCGCCGTGGCGCTCAAGGGCGAGAGCGGCACGCTGCTTGCGCACGTGAAGTTCACCGCCCCCGTGCCGCGCTGGCTGGTGCAGCAGCTGCAGAACCTGCGCTGCGTGGCCGACCCGCGCGAGGGCAAGAAGCTGGGCGGCGCCTGGGTCACGCCCCAGGCCTACATGCACGACGGGCGCGGCGCGCGCTCCATGTGGGTGGACGCGCACGAGCACCAGTTCGGCGCCAGCGCCGTACAGGCCCGCCGCGCCGCCGCCGAGCGCGAGCTGGCCCGCATCGACGCCCAGCTGGCGCCGGTGCTGGACGCCCTCATGGCCGCCCGGCGCCAGATCGGCGACACCAAGAACGCCCTGGCGGGCCACAGCGCCGCCGAGGAGCTGGCGCGCCGCAGCGACGAATTCGCCCAGGCGCGCGAGCAGCTGCCGGCTGCCAGGCAGGCCCGCGTCGCCACCGCCCAGCTGTGGCAGCGGCTGGAGCAGGAGACCACGCGCGCCCACGACCGGCACCGCGCCTTCAACGACGAGCACAAGCGCCTGGAGGCCCAGCTGCAGCGCGCCCGCGGCGACAGCGAGCGCGCCGCACAGGAATGGAGCGCGCGCCGCCGCCAGCAGCAGGGCGCTGTGGCGCGCAGCCAGCAGCAGCGCGCGCAGTTCCCCGCACGCTGGATCGCGCCGCCGGCCATCGCCGCGCTGGTGGATGAATACCTGAACGACACCCAGGCCCGGCTGCGCCTGCATGCGCTGGAGCAGGAGCTGCAGCAGGGCAGCTGGGAGCAGGACGCCACCGTGCAGGAGCGCCACCGCCGCATGGACGCCACCGTGCGCGAGCAGGCGCTGAGCCTTTCGGACCACCAGGCCAAGAACGCCCAGGCCGCCACGGCGGTGATGAACGCGCGCGAGAGCTACATCGAGGTGCTGCGCAGCACCGTGCGCCGCTACCGCAAGAACATCCAGGAGCTGGGCCAGCTGGCCGGCGTGGAGGTGGCGGCCGAGCTGCCGCTGCTGGAGAACGACGACACCGTGCTGGCCCAGGCCGGGCTGAAGGTGCACTTCGCCTTCGATGGCAAGGGCAGCATCGGCCTGAACGACGGCGAGGCCTCGGGAGGGCAGCAGGTCATCAAGTCGCTGATCCTGCTGGTGGGCTTGCTCAAGGACGAGGAAAGCGGCTCGGGTGGCTTCGTCTTCATCGACGAGCCCTTCGCCCACCTGGACGTGCGCAACATCCAGCTGGTCGGCCACTTCCTGCGCAGCACGCGCGCGCAGTACGTGCTGACCACGCCCATCACGCACAACCTGGAGGTCTTCGAGCCCGCCGAGATCACCCTGGTGACCAGCAAGAAGCCGGCGGGGGCCCGCTGGGCGCCGCCGATCGCCGTGGCCAAGCGCCGCGGCGTGCCGGAGCGGCGGCCGCTGCCGGCCTGACCGGCTGGCGGCAGCAGTTGGCCTTATCTTGCACGCCCGGGGGCGAGGTTGCCTAAGATCGGGCAGCAGGAAAAAACAGGAGCCTATGTGACACCCCAGGAGCAGCAGCCAGGCGGCGCCGCCGCTCGGCTGCTGGACGCGCTGCTCACGCGCGATCCCTACCAGCGCATCCGCCTGGCCATGACGGGGCTGGCGGCGCTGCTCATGCTGTGCTGCATCGGCGCCATGTACCTGGCGGTGGCGGCGGGCCTGGTGCCGGCCCTCCAGGTGCACGCGTGGGCGCTGGTGTGCTCCTCGGGGCTGGTCGTGGTCTACGCGCTGATCCGCAGCGGCTACAGCCGCCGCTGGCGCGACCCGGCGCTGACGCTGGCGCAGAACGTCACCTCCATGGCCTGCGTGGCGGCGGCCTACGTGATCGCCGGGCAGGCGCGCGGCATCGTGCTGCCGGTGCTGGCGGTGATCCTGATGTTCGGCGTGTTCGGCCTCACGCCGCGGCAGATGGTGTGGGTGCTGGTCTACGGCCTGGTGCTGTTCGGCCTGGCCATCGCCTGGGTGCAGTGGCGCGAGCCGCAGAACCAGCCGCTGGCGCTGACGGCGGCCTACCTGCTGATGATCGTGGTGGTGCTGCTGGCCGGCACCTTCCTGAACATGCGCGCGCACGCCGTGCGCGAGAAGCTGCGCCGGCAAAAGGCCGAGCTGGCCCGCGCCGTGGAGCAGGTGCGCGAGCTGGCCACGCGCGACGAGCTGACGGGCCTGCCCAACCGCCGCTTCATGATGGAGGTGCTGCAGCTGGAGATTCGGCGCTCGCAGCGCAGCCAGCACAGCCTGCTGGTGGCGCAGCTGGACCTGGACCACTTCAAGGCCGTCAACGACACGCACGGGCACGCCGCCGGCGACGAGGCGCTGCAGGCCTTCGCACGCACGGTGACGCGCTGCGTGCGCAGCTCGGACGTGCTGGCGCGCTGGGGCGGCGAGGAGTTCGTGCTGCTCATGTGCAACACCCCGGTGGCCGAGGGTACCCGGCTGCTGGAGCGCGTGCGCCGGGCCGTGGCCGCCAGCCCGGTGGCCCTGCACGGGCCGGCCACGGTCGGCCTGACGGTGTCCATCGGCGCGGCGCGGCTGCAGCCCGGCGAGGGCATGAACGCCGTGCTGCAGCGCGCCGACAAGGCCTTGTACACGGCCAAGCGCCAGGGGCGCGACCGGGTGGTCTGGGCGCCCGGGGATGCTCCTGAATAAGGAGCTGCCAGCGCTTTACCAGTAAGCGCTGGAGGCACTTTTGGCTATATTTTTACCAGGCCCTGGCCGGCCAGCCAGTCCTGCAGCAGCGCATACACCGGCGCGGCCAGCGCCGGGGTCTCGTTGAAGATCTCGTGGTACAGCCCGGGAAAGCCCCGGGCCGTGAGCACCTGCGAAGGCGCGGCGGCGGCAAACGCCCGGCAGCCGGTGGGGTCGACGATGCGGTCGCCTTCGCCCCACATCAGCAGCGTGGGCAGGCGCCACCGGGCGGCACCGGCCACCACCGGCGCGCCGGCGCCGCCGATGAAGCCTGCCAGCCGGGCGCTGATGCGGTCGTGGCACAGCGGGTCGGCCTGGTAGGCGGCGACCACCGCCGCGTCGTGCGACAGCTGGCGCGCATCCAGCCCGTTGCCCACGCGCAGGTCGGGCAGCAGCCTGGGCAGCGTGGCCAGCAGCAGGCGCTGCACCGGGTTCAGAAAGGCCGCCAGCGCGGGCGAGGACAGCACCAGCGCGTCCACCGCTGGCCCCTGCCCGCGCGCCACGAAGGCGGCGGCAACCAGGCCGCCCATGCTGTGGCCCAGCAGCACCAGCGGCTGGCCGGCGGGCATCTGCCGGCGCGTGTCCTGCAGCACCAGGGCCAGGTCGTCCAGCAGACGCTCGTCGTGCGGCAGGGCGCCGCGGTTGCCGCCGGACTGGCCGTGGCCGCGCTGGTCGTAGCCGCGCACGGCCAAGCCGCGCTCGGCCAGCCAGTGCGCCAGCGCGCCATAGCGGCCGGCGTGCTCGCCCAGGCCGTGCACCAGCACCACGGTGGCGGCGGGCGCGCCGGCGGGCGCGGGCCAATCGTGCAGCGCCAGCGCGGTGCCGTCGCGGGCCGGGAGCAGGGAGCGGATCGAAGCGGTCATGGCGCGAAGGCGGCGGGGCCGGGGGAGGGCGGAAGACGCATCATAGGGACGGCTGCGCGCCGCTGGCGCGCGCCAGGCGCCGCGTCAGCGCCGGCCCCACGGCCAGCACGACCAGGAAGCGCGCCAGCTGCATGGCCATGACGAAGCCTGCGTCCACCGCGCTGGTGGCGGCGATGACGGCCATGGAATCGGCCCCGCCCGGGCCGGTGGCCAGGAAGGCGCTCAGCGGGTCCACCCCGGCGGCCAGCACCAGCGTCGCCCCGGTGGCCGCGCCCACCAGCATCAGCGCCAGCGTGGACAGCACCACCTGCGGCAGCGCGCGCAGCGCGTGCAGCAAGATGGCGCGCGTGAAGCGCAGCCCCACGCTCCAGCCGATGGCGGCGTAGGCCGCCAGCATCAGCGCCGGCGGCAGCGCCGGCTGCACGTGCCACACGGCCTGCGCCAGCGCAGCGCCCGCCAGCGGCAGCACCATGGCGCCGCCGGCGATGGACCAGCGCCGCGCCAGCGCGCTGCCGCCCAGCACCAGCGCCGCGGTCAGCGCCAGGCTGCCCCAGGCGGGCGCGCCCCACCACGGCGCGTCGCCCGCGGCCAGCGGGTGCGCGCCGCCGGCCAGGCGCGCCACGGTGGCGGCGGCCAGCGTGACCAGCAGCACGCGGGTGTACTGCATGAAGGCCACCAGGCGCGCGTCGGCGCCGTACTGCTCGGCCAGCACCACCATGGCGGCGGCGGCGCCGGGCGACATGCCCCACAGCGCCGTGGTGCCGGGCATGACCTGCCGGCGCATCAGCCACCAGCCCAGCGCTGTGCTGGCGCCGATCAGCACCAGCGTGGCGGCCAGCAGCAGCGGCCAGCGCGGCAGCAGCAGCTCCAGGTGGCGCGGCTGTAGGCTCTGCGCCATCAGGCAGCCCAGCAGCCCCTGGCCCCAGCCGAAGACGCGCCGCGGCACCGCCAGCTGCGTGCCGCGCACCGCCAGCGCCATGGCGCTGACCATGCAGGCCAGCAGCACGGCCGCCGGCACGTGCAGCGCCAGCAAGGCGGCGGCCAGCGGCGCGCTGCACAGGGCCAGCGCGCCCCAGCCGCGCAGCTGCCGCCCGCTGCCCGACACCGCGCTGTCCTGCTCAGGCCGCGGGGGCAGCGCCCGCGCGGCGGCGCGCCAGGCGCCGGTACAGCGGCGGCACCAGCAGCATGGTGGCCACGCCGATCCACAGGCCGATGGAGATCGGGCTTTCCCACAGGATGCCCAGCTCGCCATTGGTGATGGACAGCGCCCGGCGCAGGTTCTGCTCCATCATGTCGCCCAGCACGAAGCCCAGGATCAAGGGCGCCATGGGCACGCCGGCCTTGCGCAGCAGGTAGCCCACGATGCCCAGCACCACCATCAGCACCAGGTCGAACGTGGTGGCGTGGATGGCGTACACCCCCACCGCGCTGATGGCCAGGATGCCGGGCACCAGGATCCAGTTGGGCAGCGCCAGCATGCGCGTGAACAGGCCGATCATGGGGATGTTCATGACCAGCAGCAGCACGTTGCACACGGCCATGGAGGCGATCAGGCCCCACACCAGCGTGGGCTGCTGGGTGAACAGGGCCGGGCCCGGCGTGATGTTGTACAGCGACAGCGCGCCCACCATCACCGCGGTGGTGCCCGAGCCGGGCACGCCCAGGGTCAGCATGGGCACGAAGGAGCCGTTGGCCGAGGCGTTGTTGGCCGCCTCCGGCGCGGCCACGCCGCGGATGTCGCCCTTGCCGAAGGTGCCCTGGGTGTCGCACAGGCGTTTTTCCAGCGTGTAGGCCATGGCGCTGGCGATGGTCGCGCCCGCGCCGGGCAGCACGCCCACCACGAAGCCCAGCACCGACGAGCGCACCGTGCCCCACCAGGTCAGCGCCATTTCGGCGCGGTTGAACAGGTTGCGGCCGATGGCGCGGATGGCCGGGGCCTGCACCAAGTGCTGCTCCAGCATCAGCAGGATCTCGCTGACCGAGAACAGGCCGATGACGACCACCACGAACTGGATGCCGTCGGACAGGTGCACGCTGCCGGCGGTGAAGCGGTACACGCCCGAGTTGCTGTCCAGCCCCACGGTGGACAGCGACAGGCCCAGCACCGCCGCCAGCACCGCCTTCATGGGCGCGTCGCCCATCAGCCCGGTGATGCAGGCGAAGGCGAAGCACATCAGCGCGAAGTACTCCGCCGGCCCGAAGGCCAGCGCCCAGCGGGCCAGCAGCGGCGCGGCCAGCACGATGCCGACGAAGGCGACGAACGAGCCGATGAACGAGGACCAGGCCGAGATCGACAGCGCCACGCCCGCCTGGCCCTTCACGGCCATGGGGTAGCCGTCCACGGCCGTCATGATGGCGCCGGCGTCGCCCGGCACGTTGATCAGGATGGAGGAGATGCGCCCGCCGAACTCGCAGCCGATGTACACCGCCGTGAGCAGGATCAGCGCCGACTCCGGCGGCAGCTTGAGCGCGAACGCCAGCGGCATCAGGATGGCCACACCGTTGATCGGCCCCAGGCCGGGCAGCATGCCCACCACGGTGCCGATGAACGAGCCGATCAGGCCCAGCAGCAGGTTGATGGGCGCCAGGGCGACGCCAAAGCCCTCGCCCAGGTGGTGCAGGGTGTCTCCCATGTCAGCAGCTCCTTGGATACATAGGGGCGCACGCGCTGCCTTGCGCGCGGCCTGCGCCAGCGGCCGCCGTGCAGGGGCCGCCGCGCCGCACGGGCGGCGTCCCGCCTGCACGCGAGGCGCCAGGGAAGGGGGAAGCGGTGCAACCGCTCAGGGGGGTGTGTTGCATTTCATCGCCCCCCGAGGACGAACGCGAGCACGCCGGTGGGCAGGATCACGTCGAACAGCTTGTCGAACAGGAAGTACAGGCCCAGGCCCAGGCCGGCGCCGGCGGCCAGGGCAGGCAGCATGCGCCCGCCGAAGCTGCGCCCCACGGGCAGCGCCATCAGCGTGGTGGCCAGCACGAAGCCCAGCGTCTGGAACAGCAGCGCATACGCCACCATGGCGGCCACCACCAGCAGCAGCGCCGGCGCCGGGCGCCAGGCGGCGGGCTGCGCCGCGCGGCCCGGGCGCACGGCCAGCCACATGCCGGCCAGCGCCAGCAGCGCCGCCAGCAGCAGCGGGAAGGCGCGCGGGCCCACCGGCTCGTAGGAGAACTCGGCCTGGTAGGCCTGCGCCATCCAGGCCATGGTGAGGGCCAGCGCCAGGGCCAGCACGCCCAGGATGCGATCCGCCATGAGATACCTCTGCTATTGTTTTGCTAGCTGCAGGCGCTCGTCCAGCAAGCGCCCGCGGCCAAAAACGTCTGGATTGCCTGGCGCGGTCACTGCGCCACGCGCAGGCCGAAGTCGGCGGCCAGCTTGCGGTACACGGCCATGCGCTCCTTGATGAACGCGTCCAGCTCGGGCCCGGTGAGGGCGAACTTGAACAGGCCGCGCTCGGCGCGCAGCTTGTCGTACTGGGGCGTGGCCATCATCTTGGCGAAGGTGTCGCTCCAGACACGGAAGTCGGCGTCGCTGACCTTCGGCCCCATGTAGAAGCCGCGGATGATGGGCCACTGCACGTCGTAGCCCAGCTCCTTCATGGTCGGCACCTGGGCCATGCTGCCTTCCAGACGCTTGTCGGCCATGACCGCCAGCACGCGGATCTTGGCGCCGGCCTTGATCTGCTCCTCGGCCTCCGAGGCGTCGCCCGAGTAGACCTGCACGTGGCCGCCCTGCAGCGCGGTGAGCGCCTCGCCGCCGCCCTCGAAGGCCACGAAGCGCATGGCCTTGGGGTCCAGGCCGCTGGCGCGCGCGGTAAGCGCGGCCTTCATCCAGTCCTGGCTGCCCACGCTGCCGCCGGCGCCGAACACCACCTTGCCCGGGTTGGCCTTGATGGCCGCCACCAGGTCGGCGATGGACTTGATGGGCGAGTTCTCGGCCACGATCACCGCGCCGTAGTCGGTGCCGATGGCCGCCAGCCAGCGCACGTCGGCCTCGCTGTAGCGGCCGAACTTGCCCTGCGCCAGGTTCAGCAGCGACCCCCCCGAGTACGCGACGATGGTGTTGGACTCGCCCGGGCGCTGGGCCACGATGGCGTTGTAGGCCACGGCGCCGATGCCGCCGGGCATGTAGCTCACGCGCATCGGGTCGCTGATGTACTTGCCCTCCATCAGCGCCGCCTGGGCCAGCTTGCACGTCAGGTCGAAGCCGCCGCCGGGCTTGGCCGGGGCGATGCATTCGGTCTTGTCCAGCGGGCCGGCCGCGGCCAGGGTGCCGGTGAGCGCCAGCGCGGCGCTGGCCAGGGCAAAACGCAGGGTCTTCTTCATGGGATGTCTCCTCGGGAGCGGACGGGAAGGAATTCACCAGCGTGCGGCACCGCCAGCGGCGCGAACGTGGGCGAGCTGGCACTGTAGGAAACGCCGGCTTTCGCGCGGCTTTCAGCGCGGGGGGCAAAAAAACAGGGTTATCCCTGATCGGCCGGCAGCCCGGGCGCGGCCTGGGCCGCCGGCGCCAGCGGCCAGTGCAGCGTGGCCCGCAGGCCCGGGCGCGGCTGGCCGGGGCGCGCCTCGTGCAGCTCGAGCGCGCCGCCGTGGCGCTGGGCGATGGCCTGGGCGATGGCCAGGCCCAGGCCGCTGCCGCGCGGCGCGCCCGGCCGGGCGGGCGCGCCCGGCACGTGCAGGAAGCGCTCGCCCAGGCGCGCGCGCGCCTGCGGCGGCATGCCCGGGCCGTCGTCGCACACGACCAGCAGCGCCTGCCCGCCCCGCACGCCGGCCTGCACCGTCACGTGCCCGCCGCGCGGCGCGTGCAAGAGGGCGTTGTGCAGCAAGTTGGCCAGCGCCTCGTGCAGCAGCGCCGCGTGCCCGCGGGCCTGGGCGGGCGCGGCATCGGGGCCGGCGTCGGCGTTGGGGCCGGCGTCGGCGCCTTGCAGCGGCTCCAGCCCCAGGTCGATGCCGTGCTGGCGCGCCAGCGGCCACAGCTGGCGCGCCACGCCCTCGGCCAGCGCCAGCAGGTCCACCGGCGCGCCCGGGCCGTCCAGCGGCGCGGCGTCGGCGCGCGCCAGCGCCAGCATCTGGTTGGCCTGGCGGATGGCGCCGTCCACCTGCTCCTTGAGCGCCAGCAGCGCCGCGTCGCGCCGCGCGGCGTCGCGCTCGCGCAGCGCGAACGCCACCTGCGTGGCCAGCGTGGTCAGCGGCGTGCGCAGCTGGTGCGAGGCGTCGTCGATGAAGCGCCGCTGCTGGCCCAGCACCTGCTGGTAGCGCTGCATGTGCAGGTTGATGGCCTGCACCAGCGGCTGCACGTCCTTGGGCACGCGCTGCGGGTCGATGGGCGCCAGGTCGGCGCTGCCGCGCGCGGCCACCTCCGCGCGCAGGCGCGACAGCGGCCGCAGCGCGCCGTGCACCGCCAGCGCCACCAGCGCCAGGGCCGCCAGCAGCAGCAGCACGTCGCGCGCCACGCTCTCCAGCAGCAGCCGGCGCGTGAAGTCCTGGCGGCTTTGCAGCGTCTCGGCCACCTGGATCAGCACGCGGTCGGAGTGCGAGCCCTGCGACAGCGGCCGCGGCAGCTGCCGCGCGTACGAGCCCACGCGCACCGGCACGCCGAGAAACTGCGCGTCGTGGAACTGCGGCCGCCCGTCCACCAGCGGCAGGGGCGGCGCGGGCAGGCCGGCATCGCCGATCTCCACCAGCCCGTCGCCGCTGGCCACGCGGTAGAACACCTGGCCGCTGGCGGTGAGCTCGAAGAATTCGAGCATGCGGTAGGGCAGCTCCACCGACAGGCCGCCGTCGTCGGTGGAGATGTTGGCGTCCATGGCCTTGATGGCGCCCAGCAGCGAGCGGTCGAACGCCGCGTTGGCGGCGGCCAGGTCGTTGCGCCAGCTCACCATGAGCTCCAGCCCCATGACCAGCACCAGCCCGGGCAGCAGCACCGCCAGCAGCGTGCGCCGCAGGCTCCAGCGCGCCCAGCGGCGCTCACGGGGCGGGGGCATCAGCCTGGGGCTGGGCGCCCGGCTCCAGCACGTAGCCCAGCCCCCGCAGCGTGGTGATGCGCACGCCGCTGCCCTCCAGGCGCTTTCTCAGGCGGTGCACCAGCACCTCCACCGCCTCCGGCTGCACGTCCGCCTCGTCGGCGAACAGGCGCTCGAGCAGGTCGCGCTTGGACATGGGCTCGCCGCTGTGCTGCACCAGCGCGCGCAAGAGCGCGTGCTCGCGCGCGCTGAGCTTGAGCGGCTGGTGGCGCAGCAAGAGCTGCTGCGCCAGCGGGTCCCACACCAGCGGGCCGCAGGCAAAGCGCGGGTGCTCGGCCCCGCGCGCACGGCGCACCAGGGCCAGCAGGCGCGCCTCCAGCTCGGCCATCTCGAAGGGCTTGGCCAGGAAGTCGTCGGCGCCGGCGCGCAGCAGGTGCACGCGCCCCATGAGCGAGTCGCGCGCGGTGAGGATCAGCACCGGCAGCTGCTCGCCGGCGTCGCGCAGGTCCTCCAGCACGTCGGTGCCCTCGCGCCCGGGCAGGCCCAGGTCGAGCACCAGCGCGTCGTAGCGCGTGCCGCGCAGCGCCGGCAGCACCAGCCGCCCGTCGTTGACCCAGTCCACCTGCAGCGCGGACTGGGCCAGCGCCTGCACCAGCCAGCGCGCCAGCTCGGGCTCGTCCTCGGCCAGCAGGATGCGCATGAGTTGCTAGTTATTTGATAGCTGCCCGCGCTTGCGCATCAAGCTGGAGGCCAAAAACACCATCAACTCCATCACGGCATGGCCGCGACGACCTGCGCCACCGCCGCCGTCAGCCGCTTGGCGTAGGGCACGTGCAGGAATTCGTTGGGCCCGTGGGCGTTGCTCTTCGGGCCCAGCACGCCGCAGACCATCATCTGCGCCTTGGGGAAGCCCTCGCTGAGCATGTTCATGAGCGGGATGGTGCCGCCCTGGCCGATGAAGCCGCAGGGCGCGCCGAAGTGCGCCTGGCTGGCCGCGTCCAGCGCGCTGCCGAACCAGGGGGCGATGTCGGGGGCGTTCCAGCCGCTGGCGGCGCCGGCGCTCTCGAAGGTCACCTTGGCCTGGTAGGGGGCGTTGTCTTCCAGCAGCGTCTTCATCTGTTGCACGCAGCTGGCGGCGTCCACCAGCGGCGGCAGGCGCAGGCTGAGCTTGAAGGCGGTATAGGGCCGCAGCACGTTGCCTGCGTCCTTCAGCTGCGGAAAGCCCTCGGCGCCGGTCACCGACAGCGTGGGCTCCCAGGTGCGCTTGAGCAGGGCCTGCACCGGGTCCTGGGTGGTGGGCAGGGCGAACAGCGTCGAGCCGCCGCAGTCCGCGTGCGCCCAGGGAAAGCGCCGCCAGACCTCGTCGCCCAGGATGGCGGCGGTGGCGCGCGCCTGGGCCAGGCGCTCTTGCGGCACCTCGCAGTGGAAGCTGGCGGGCAGCAGGCGCCCGGTGGCCGAGTCCTCCAGCCGGTCGAGCACCTGGCGCATGATGCGAAACGACGAGGGCACCAGGCCCGAGGCATCGCCCGAGTGCACGCCCTCGGTCAGGATCTCCACCTTGAGCGTGCCGCTGGCCATGCCGCGCAGGCTGGTGGTGAGCCACAGCTGGTCGTAGTTGCCGGCGCCCGAGTCCAGGCAGATGACCAGCTGCACGTCGCCCAGGCGGCCCTTGAGCGCGTCGATGTAGGCCGGCAGGTCGGCCGAGCCGCTTTCCTCGCAGGTCTCGATCAGGCCGACGATGCGCGGGTGCTCCACGCCCTGGCGCTTGAGTTCCTGCACCGCGGCGATGCTGGCATACGCCGCGTAGCCGTCGTCGGCGCCGCCGCGGCCGTAGAGCTTGCCGTCCTCGTATTTCGGGCTCCACGGCCCCAGGTCGGCGCGCCAGCCGTCGAACTCGGGCTGCTTGTCCAGGTGGCCGTACATCAGCACCGTCTGGCTGCTGGCCGCGCGCGTGGCGGCGACCTCGAAGAACAGTACTGGCGTGCGCCCGGGCAGGCGCACGATCTCCAGCTGCAGGCCGGCGACTTTTTGCGCCTCGATCCAGCTCGCGGTGTTGCGCAGCACCGTCTCCAGGTGGCCCTGCTCCTGCCAGTCGGGGGCGAAGCCGGGCGACTTGGCAGGGATGCGGATGTAGTCGGTCAGCTCGCGCACGATGCTCTCGTCCCAGGTGCGCGAGACGCGCTCCAGGGCCAGGACGGGGTCGAGTGCGGCGGTGGGCAGGGGGGCGTTCATGGCAGTCGTCTCCAGCGGCGTCGAAGCGAAAGGGGGAAAGGGGTCAGGATACGTCAGCGCCGGCGCCGCAGTCCGGCGCGGGGCCATGGCGCACGCAGTTGCGCCCGGCGGCCTTGGCGGCGTACAGGGCCTGGTCGGCGGACTCGATCGGCGCCTCGCCGCAGTCCGGCCCGTGCGGCCGCGCGGCGCACACGCCCAGGCTGACTGTGACGCCGATGAGCCCGCTCGCGTGCGGGCAGGGCGTAGCCTGCACGGCATGGCGCAGCGCCTCGGCCAGCTGCAGCGCACCGGCCAGGTCGGTATCGGGCAGCAGCACCAGGAATTCCTCGCCGCCGTAGCGGCTCAGCAGGTCCTGCCGGCGCAGCCGCGTGCCCAGCACCTGGGCGACGTGGCGCAGCACCTGGTCGCCCGCCAAATGGCCGTGGTTGTCGTTGACGGCCTTGAAGTGGTCGATGTCCAGCAGCACCAGCGCATAGGCCGTGCGGGCACGCGCGGCCTGGGCCACGTCGCGCGCCAGCACCTGCAGCAGGGCGCGGCGGTTCACCACGCCGGTCAGGGGGTCGTGGGTGGCCAGGCGCAGGTTGGCAGCGTCGGCCCGGTCCTTGGTCATCAGGATGAAGCCCAGCGAGGACAGGATGACGGTGACGAAGGCCATCACGAACACCACGGACTGGCTGGGGCTGATCTGCAGCAGGCCGGTGTTGTCCATGCGCCCGGTCAGGGCCAGCCAGCCGCGCCCGGCCAGCAGCAGCACCTCGATCAGTACGCACACGCTGAGCAGCAGCGCGCCGCGCCGCTGTTCGGGCGAGTGCGGCCGCCACAGGGCCCACAGCACCAGCAGCAGCTGCGCCGGCAGCACGGTGCCGGAGACCATCTGCCGGGCGGCGTAGCTGTCGATGAACCAGGCAAACAGCGCCGCTACCACCACCAGCGGCACGGCCATGCGCCACCAGGGCTGCGGCCGGCCCTGGAACTGTTCCACCGCTGCCAGGGTGAGCGCGAAGGAGCCGGAGAGCAGCGTGTTGGCCAGCACCACGCTGGCCCAGTCGGGCGCCACGCCGCGCAGCGCGTACAGCACGTAGCAGCTGGCGTGCAGCAGCAGCGCCAGCGCCCACAGGCCCACGCCCTCGCGCTTGTGCGGCCGCACCGCCCCCATGGCGCCGGCCATGGCGAAGGACGCCGCGGCCGTCATGACCAGCATGGTGAATACGTCGAGAGGCGGCACGGCGAGGAGATGAGCGGGTCGAGGCCGCGAGAATACCCTGCCCGTGCGGCCCGCCGCGGGCGCTCAGCCGCCCTGCAGTGCCAGGGGAGCGGCGCCGGGCGCCCCGAGCTGGGCGGCGGAGTCCAGCTTGAAGACCTGCACGGCAGCGGCCAGGCGCGCGGCCTGCTCGCGCAGGCTGAGCGCGGCGGCGGCGGATTCCTCGACCAGGGCGGCGTTTTGCTGCGTCATCTGGTCCAGCTGGCCCACGGCCTGATTGACCTGGCCGATGCCGCCGGCCTGCTCGGCCGCGGCGGCGGTGATCTCGCTGACGATGTCGCCCACGCGCTGCACGCTGCCCACGATCTCGTCCATGGTGCTGCCGGCGTGCTGCACCAGCCGCGCGCCGGACTCGGCCTTGCCCACCGAAGCCTGGATGAGCTGGCGGATCTCGCGCGCCGCCTCGGCCGAGCGGCCGGCCAGTGCCCGCACCTCGCCGGCCACGACGGCGAAGCCCCGGCCCTGTTCGCCGGCGCGGGCCGCCTCGACGGCGGCGTTCAGCGCCAGGATGTTGGTCTGAAAGGCAATGCCGTCGATGACCTGGATGATGTCGGCGATCTTGCGGCTGGCGTCGTTGATCTCGCCCATGGTGCTGACCACCTCGCTGACGGCCTGGCCACCGCGCGCAGCCACCTCGGCGGCCGAGGCGGCGAGCTGGTTGGCCTGGCGCGCGGCGTCCGCTGTCTGCTGCACGGTGGCGGTGAGCTGCTCCATGCTTTGTGCCGTCTCGGCCAGGCTGCTCGCCGTGGCTTCGGTGCGCTCGGACAGGTTCTGGTTGCCGCTGGCGATCTCGGCGCTGGCGGTGTCGATGCTGCCGGCGGCTGTGCGCACCTGCTGCAGCATCTGCACGTAACGCTGGCGCATGCCCTCCACTTCCTGCACCAGGGCGCCGATCTCGTCGCGGCGGGTGGTGGTAAAGCTCTGCGTCAGGTCGCCGTGCGCCACCAGGGTGACGGCGCGGGTCAGGCTGCCCAGGGGCTGACTGACGCCGCGGCGCAGCATGATCAGCAGCCCCGCGCCCAGCAGCGCCAGCGCCAGCGCCATCAGCAGCCACAGGGCGGTGTTGATGCGGTGCTGGCCGGCCATGGCTTCGGAGTCCGGCACCTCGGCCACCACCCACCAGCCGCCCTGGGTCTTGCGCATCAGGGCCCAGGCGTCTTCGGTGGCCGGCTGCAGCAGGGCCTGGGCCTCGCGCACATAGCCATCGGGCGCATCGGCCAGGGCCTGCAGGAAGGGCCGCGCCTGCGGGAAGGCCTCCAGCACCGTGCGCCCGCGCGCGCTGGGGTGGTAGATGAAGCGCGCCTGTTCCAGCGTGGCGCCGGGGGCGATCACGTACACGCCGCCGTGCTCGAAGAAGTGCGTCTGCTCCACCTGCTTTTGCAGCATGGACTGGAACAGGCTCACGTCGTTGCCGATGAACAGCAGGGCCACGGGCTTGCCTGCGCCGTCCTTGATCGGCTGGTAGTGGCCCATGTAGGCCTTGCCCTGGAGGGTGACCAGGCCGGTGTAGGGCTCGCCCTTGAGGGCGGCGGCCAGGGCCGGGTCAGTGCGCGCCAGCGGTACGTCCAGCGCGCGCTGGCCCTCGGCGTTCTTGACCGAGGTGGTAATGGTGACGAAGTCGTCGCCTTTCCTGCCGTACACGGCGGCCACGCCGCCGGTCTCGTTGGCGAACTTGTCCACCGAGCTGTAGTCGCCGTTGACCAGGCCGCCGTAGCTGCGCAGCTCACCCGTGCCCTCGTCCAGCTGCATGGTGGCCTCGAAATAGCGCTGGAAGCCCCGCATGGCGCCGCGCACCATCTCGCGGTTGGTGTTGTCGGCCGCGTCCAGCGACTGGGCCACGGCCTGGGCGGTGGTACCCACGCTCAGCACCAGCTGCTCGCGCGTGCTGCGCTCGGTGAGCACGGTCAGGGCCACGCCCAGCAGCACCAGCACGCCCGCCACCAGGGCCAGGGCCAGGAGGGTGACGCGCCGGGCGACGGATCGGTTGCGTGGAGCGGGATGGGGGGCGGCAGCCATGGGGCAAACTCCTGCGGCAGAAAAAGGTGACGCGCCAGGCAAAAAAGCGGCGGGCACTCAATCTACGGCAGGATGGGAGTTACATTTATTCACGACTTCCCGTACGCAAAGATGCGTAGGCGGGCCGTCCGCCCGATGCCCCGATTTCCGGATTTCAGGGTGTTTTTGGCCTCAAATGCCCGCCAAGCAAGCGCTGGCAGCTATGATTTTTGAGACGCCTGCTCAGGCGTGTTCGAAGTGGAATACCGCCGTGCCCGCGCGTGCATTGGGCAGCCAGCGCACCACGCGTCCGTCCTGCAGGCCGAAGGCATCGCGCACGCGCAGTCGGTTCTTGTGCGCCAGCACCTCGAAGTCCTTGTACGTTCCCACGCGGATGTTGGGCGTGTCGTACCACTGGTAGGGCAGGCGCCGCGTCACGGGCATGCGCCCGCGCAGCACCGACAGCCGGTTGGGCCAGTGCGCGAAGTTGGGGAAGGCGACGATGCCGCTCTTGCCCACCCGGGCGGTCTCGCGCAGCATGACCTCGGCGTTGCGCAGGTGCTGCAGCGTGTCGATCTGCAGCACCACGTCGAAGCTGTTGTCCTCGAACAGGGCCAGCCCTTCGTCCAGGTTGAGCTGGATCACGTCCACCCCACGGCGCACGCAGGCCAGCACGTTGTCGTCGGCGATCTCGATGCCATAGCCGGTGCAGCCGCGGGTGCGCTGCAGCAGGTCCAGCAGCGCGCCGTCGCCGCACCCGAGGTCGAGCACGCGGCTGCCCTCGGGCACCAGGCGGGCGATGGCATCCATGGTGGCGTGGTCGCTCATGCCATCTCCTTTGCGATGTTGTCGAAATAGGCGCGCACCACAGCCATGTAGCGCGCATCGTCCAGCAGGAAGGCGTCGTGTCCGTGGGGCGCGTCGATTTCGGCGTAGGCCACGCTGCGGCGGTTTTCCAGCAGCGCGTGGACGATCTCGCGGCTGCGCGAGGGCGAAAAGCGCCAGTCGGTGGAAAAGCTCACCAGCAAGAAGCGCGCACGCGCCGCTGCCAGTGCCTGCGCCAGACTGCCGCCGTGGGAGCGCGCCGGGTCGAAATAGTCCAGCGCGCGGGTGATCAAGAGATAGGTGTTGGCGTCGAAGTAGTCGCTGAACTTGTCGCCCTGGTAGCGCAGGTAGCTCTCGATCTGGAACTCCACGTCCTGCGTGCTGTACTGGTAGCCGCCATTGACCGCGTTCCTCAGCTCACGGCCGAACTTCTCGTTCATCACGTCGTCGGACAGGTAAGTGATGTGGCCGATCATGCGGGCGATGCGCAGGCCGCGCTTTGGAATCACGCCGTGGCGGTAGAAATGCCCGCCGTGGAAGTCCGGATCGGTCACGATGGCGCGGCGCGCCACCTCGTTGAAGGCGATGTTCTCCGCCGTCAGGTTGGGTGCGCTGGCCACCACCACTGCATGGCGCATGCGTTCGGGGTATTGCAGCGTCCAGCTCAATGCCTGCATGCCGCCCAGGCTGCCGCCCATGACAGCGGCCAGCTGCTGGATGCCCAGCGCGTCCAGCAGCCGCGCCTGGGCGTTGACCCAGTCCTCCACCGTGACCACGGGAAAGTCCGCGCCATAGATCTCGCCCGTGTCCGGGTGGGTGTGCATGGGCCCGGTTGAGCCGAAGCACGAACCCAGATTGTTGATGCCGATGACGAAGAAGCGGTTGGTATCCACGCTCTTGCCCGGGCCGATCATGTTGTCCCACCAGCCCTCGCTTTTGGGCTGGCCCTCGTAGCTGCCGGCCACGTGGTGCGAGGCATTGAGCGCGTGGCACACCAGCACGGCGTTGCTCTTATCCGCGTTCAGCTGCCCGTAGGTTTCGTAGGCCAGCGTGTAATCGCGGATCGAGGCGCCGCAGGCCAGCGGCAGCGCCTGGGCAAAGTGCATGGTTTGCGGGGTGGCGATGAACGACGGCATGAACAAAAAAGCCCGGCTCTCGCTAAAAACGGGCCGGGCCGGATTGCATGCGCGCGATGGCCACGTCTTTAGCAGGATTTGTAAAGCGCCCGCAAGCGGTGCAAATCGGCGCGTTTTGAGAGGATGATTATGCCAAAGCGGGCGCCAGCAGGGTCATGACACCCAGCACCAGGAAGATGACGGCCGACACCGCGTGCACCGTGCGTATCGGCACGCGCCGGGTGATGCGCTCGCCCAGCCAGACCACTGGCGCATTGGCCAGCATCATGCCCAGCGTGGTGCCGGCCACCACCGCCGCGTAGCTGCTGTACTGCGCGGCCAGCATCACGGTGGCCACCTGGGTCTTGTCACCCATCTCGGCCAGGAAGAAGGCCACCGCGGTGGCGCCGAACACCCCCAGGCGTGGCGCGGCGCCGCCGGCTTCGTCCTCGTCCAGCTTGTCCGGGATCAGCATCCACACCGCCATGGCGATGAACGACACGCCCAGGCCCCAGCGCAGCGCCTGCGGGCCCAGCACCGTGGTCACCCAGGCGCCCACGGCGCCGGCCAGCGCGTGGTTGAGCAGCGTGGCCACGAAGATGCCGGCCACGATCGGCCAGGGCTTGCGAAAGCGCGCGGCCAGCACCAGCGACAGCAGCTGCGTCTTGTCGCCCATCTCGGCCAGGGCGACGACAGCGGAGGAAATGAAGAAGGCTTCCATGGATAGATGCGGGAAAGGCGCGGCCGGAATGACGCGGACAGCATTGGCCACGCCCGACCTCCGGCCACGTTCGGATCGGCGCGCAGCCAATGGTCTCGCCCCGCCCGCAGCATTGCGCCGCGGGCCGCATGCACCATGGCGCGCAAGGCGCCAAGTCTGTTGATGCATGCCTCCTGTCACTGCAGGCAGGCTACTCCCCATGGACCGGGGCGAATTGTAGCGGCGCCGCCACGCTCAGGGGCGCGCTGTGTCGCTGAAGCAGCTTGGCAACAATTCAGGCGAAAAACGGTTGTAAGTGCGGCAGTTTTGTGCTCCATAATGTTCGAGCAGGCGTTTTTTCAGCCTGCCGAGGTTGCGGTGATCCGTCAGTTTTCGCGCATAGGGCGTCTTTGTGATTCACTGGCTGCGGGTTCGGGACTCCGTCGCTAAATCCATTTGTTTTTGAGGAGTCCCGTGATGGGCAACAAACTGTACGTAGGCAATCTGCCCTATTCCGTGCGCGATCAGGACCTGGAGCAGGCCTTCGGCCAGTTCGGCGCGGTCACCAGCGCCAAGGTCATGATGGAGCGCGATACCGGCCGCTCCAAGGGTTTCGGTTTCGTCGAGATGGCGAGCGACGCGGAAGCGCAGCAAGCCATCAACGGCATGAACGGCCAGTCTCTGGGCGGCCGCAGCATCGTCGTCAATGAAGCACGTCCGATGGAGCCCCGTCCCCCGCGCAGCGGTGGCGGCTTCGGCGGTGGTGGTGGCGGCTTCGGTGGTGGCGGCGGCTACGGCGGCGGCGGTGGCCGCAGCGGTGGTGGCGGCGGCTACGGCGGCGGTGGCCGCAGCGAAGGCGGCTTCCGCAGCCCCTACGGCGCCGGTCCCCGTGGCGGCAGCGGCGGTGGCCGTGGCGGCTACGGCGGTGGCAACAACAACGGCGGCGGTTACTAATCAGCACGTCGGCAGCCGCACGGCCCTGCAAAGGGCGCGCGGCTTGAAGCAAAAAGGCTCCTCCCGGAGCCTTTTTCTTTTTGTGCCTCCCGCTGATGGCGCCTAGTCCGTCCTGCCTCCCTGCGCCTGGCGGTGCTTGCGCGGCCGTCCGGCCAGGAGGCGGTCCAGCAGCGCATCGGGCAGGGCTCGCAGCAGCTTGGCCACCACGCCCATCTGCCAGGGAATGACGCGGTAACTGGTGCCTGCCGCGATGGCGCGCGCAGCCTGTGCGGCAAAGGCCTCGGGGCGCATCAGGAAAGGCATGGCATAGCGGTTCTCTCGCGTGAGCGGCGTGTCCACGTAGCCAGGGCTCAGGGTAACCACGCGCACGCCCGTGCCGCGCAATTCGCCGCGCAGGCTTTCGCAGTAGCTGATGACCGCCGCCTTGCTGGCGCAATAGGCGCCATGCCCCGGCAACCCGCGAATGCCCGCCACGCTGGCAATGCCGACCAGCCGGCCGCTGCCGCGTGCGCGCATGGGCGCGACGAAGGGATGGAAGGTGGCGGCCATGCCCAGGTTGTTGGTGGCCAGCACGCGGGCCATGACGTCGATGTCCGCGCGCTCGGCCGTGTCCATGCCGATGCTGATACCGGCGTTGGCGATCACCACGTCAGGCAGGCCCTGGCGCGCGATGCAGGCCTGGGCGGCGGCGATGACGCTGTCCGGCCGGCTCACGTCACAACTATAGATTTCATAGCTGCTCGCGCTTGCTGTATGCGCCTTGAGCCACGATTTCATCCTATCTTCACGGCGTGCGGCCAGCGCCACGCGCCAGCCGGCTTGCAGGTAGTGCAGGGCCAGCGCCTGGCCAATGCCGCTGGAGGCGCCGGTGATGAAGGCCAGCGGCTGCGCCATGGCCGTTCAGCGGCGCGCCGGCGCCGGCTGCAGCGTGCCGTGCACGCGGCCCTGCAGCTGCAGCACCTGCGACAGGTGGTCGTACTCCAGGCTGTCGGCGGTGAAGACGTCATTGCCGCGCTTGAGCGTGACCGGCTGGTTGGAGCGCACCCGCTCCTCGCGCGTCCAGGCGTGCAGGAATTCGCCAGCGAACTCCAGCCGCGGCGTGGGCGCGGCACCGGCGCGCGCCATGGGTTCGCGCACCACCACGGCCTGGCCGAACAGCTGGACCTCGGAGCCGTCGGCGTTGGACACGGCGCGATTGGCGCTGGCGGTGCTGACCTGTCCGTTCTCGCTCACAGAGCGCATGCGGGCCTGGTCGATCTCCAGGGTGTCAGTGTCGGGGTAGTGCTGGGCCAACGTGCCGCGCACCTCGCTGGCCAGGCGCCCTGTGGCGTCGAAGGTTTTGACAGAGAAGTCGCGCATGTAGTAGTCGGGCTCGTGCGCCAACGGCCGCTCGGCTGCAGGCTGCACGGGGGTGGGCGCGTTGCGCACCAGCCACCAGGTACTCAAAGCCAGCAGGCCCATGAGCAGCACGGGCAGGTACAGCGACAGGCGCTCCCAGGCGTGGCGCAGGCGCATGGGCGGCACCGTCACCCGGCGTAGGCGGCCAGCAGGCCGGAGTAGCGGCCGCTGGCCACCAGCAGCAGGTCGCACAGCTCGCGCGCGGCTCCGGCGCCGGGCAGCGCAGTGGTGACGTGGTGGGCCACGGCCCGCACCTCGGCATGGGCGCCCTGCGGCGCGCAGGCCAGGGCGGCGCGGCGCATCACGGGCAGGTCGGGCCAGTCGTCGCCCATGGCGGCGGCCTGGTGCCAGTCCAAGCCCAGCTCGGCCAGGATGGCCTCGGCAGCGGGGCGCTTGTCTTCGGTGCCGAAGCGCGCGTGCGCCACGCCCAGGGCCGACAGGCGCAGGCGCAGCGCGGGCGAGTCGCGCCCGGTGACCACGGCCGGCGTGATGCCGCCCTGTTGCAGCAGCTTCAGGCCGTGGCCGTCCAGGGTGTGGAAGCGCTTGAGCGTTTCACCTTCGGCGGAAAAGTACAGGCTGCCGTCGGTCAGCACGCCGTCGACGTCAAAGAAAGCCACGCGCACGTCCTGCGCGCGCAGCAGCAGCTCAGGCGGAAATTGCAGCACGGGGGCCAGGGGTGGGGGCGTGCCGGCCATCAGATCACCTTGGCGCGCATCAGGTCGCCGATGTGCACCATGCCCACCAGCGTGCCGTCGCCCTCGGTCACCAGCACGCTGGTGATGGCGTGTCGTTCCATGGTCTGGGCGGCGTCGGCGGCCAGGGCATCGGCGGCGATGGTGCGCGGGCGCGAGTGCATCACGTCGCGCGCCAGCACGCCGCGCAGCTCGGCGCCGGCCTCGATGCGCCGGCGCAGGTCACCGTCCGTGAAGATGCCCAGCGGGCGGCCGTCCTCGTCCACGACGGCGGCGGCGCCCAGGCCTTTGGCGCTCATCTCGCGCATCAGCTCGCTGAAAGAAGCCTGCGGCGGCACACGCGGCACGTCGGCGCCGGCGCGCATGACGTCCCGCACGTGGGTCAGCAGGCGCCGGCCCAGCGCCCCGCCGGGGTGCGAACGGGCGAAGTCCTCGGGCCGAAAACCCCGCGCATCCAGCAGCGCCACGGCCAGGGCGTCGCCCATGGCCAGCTGGGCGGTGGTGCTGGCAGTGGGGGCCAGGTTGAGCGGGCAGGCCTCGCGTGCGACGCTGCAGTCCAGCACCACGTCGGCATGGCGCGCCAGCGTGGACTGCAGCCCGCCGGTCAGCGCCACCAGCGGCACGCCCTGGCGGCGCAGCACGGGCAGCAGCACGGTCAGCTCGCTGCTCTCGCCGCTGTTGGACAGGGCCAGCACCAGGTCGCCGGTGGTCACCATGCCCAGGTCGCCGTGACTGGCCTCGGCCGGGTGCACGAAGAAGGCGGGGGTGCCGGTGGAAGCAAGAGTCGCGGCGATCTTGCGGCCCACGTGCCCGCTCTTGCCCATGCCCATGACGACCACGCGCCCGGTGATGTCCAGCATGCGCTGCACGGCCAGCACGAAGGGCTGGCCCAGCCGGGCGCTCATGTCCTGCAGCGCCTGGGCCTCGGCGGCCAGGGTCTCGCGCGCCTGGCGCAGGACCTGCTCGGCGGCAGGCAGGAGAGGGCGGTCGTCGGCATCGTGGGGCATGGTGAAATTCTATCGGCGGGCCATGGGCGCCCGCACTACGATCGCACATGTCCTCTCTCGCGCTGACCCTGCTCTACCTGCTCGCCGCCGTGCTGGGCGTGGTGGCCTGCCGCAGCCTGCGCCTGCCGCCCATGATGGGCTACCTGGCCGCCGGCATCCTGATCGGCCCGCACGCGCTGGCGCTGACCAGCAATTCTGAAGGTGTGCGCCACCTGGGCGAATTCGGCGTCGTGTTCCTGATGTTCACCATCGGTTTGGAGTTCAATCTGCCCAAGCTGCGCGCCATGCGCCGGCACGTGTTCGGGCTGGGACTGCTGCAGGTGGTGGTGTCCGCGGCGGTGTTCACGGCCGCCTTGCTGGCGCTGTCGCGGCTGGCCGGCGGGGTCTGGCAGATGGGCTGGCAGTCGGCGCTGGCGCTGGGCGGCACCCTGGCCATGAGCAGCACGGCCATCGTGGTCAAGCTGCTGTCCGAGCGCGGCGAGCTGGAGAGCGAGCATGGCAGGCGTGTGCTGGGCATCCTGCTGTTCCAGGACCTGGCAGTGGTGCCGCTGCTGGTACTGATCCCGGCACTGGGCTCCTCGCCCGACCAGCTGCTGCTGGCTCTGGGCCTGGCCTTGCTGAAGGCGGTGCTGCTGGTCGGCGTGCTGCTGGTGGGCGGGCAGCGCGTCATGCGCTGGTGGCTGACCCTGGTGGCGCGACGCAAAAGCGACGAGCTGTTCATGCTCAACCTGCTGCTGGTCACGCTGGGGCTGGCTTGGCTGACCGAGCTGGCCGGGCTGTCGTTGGCGCTGGGCGCCTTCATTGCCGGCGTGCTGGTGTCCGAAACCGAGTACCGCCACCAGGTGGGCACGGACATCCGCCCCTTCCACGACGTGCTGCTGGGGCTGTTCTTCATCACCGTGGGGATGATGCTGGATTGGCACATCCTGATCGAGCGCTGGGCCCTGGTGCTGGCCCTGCTGCTGGTGCCGCTGCTGGCCAAGACGGCCATCATCGTGGCGCTGGCGCGGGTGCAGGGCGCCACCGCTGGCGTGTCGCTGCGCACCGCCCTGTTCGTGGGGCAGGCGGGCGAGTTCGGTTTCGTGCTGCTGAGCCTGATGCAGACCCACGCACTGGTCGAGCCGGCCCTCATGAACCCGGTGCTGGCCGCCATGGTGCTGTCCATGCTGGCCACCCCCTTCCTGGTGCTGCACAGCAACCGCATCGTCATGAAGCTGGCGGCCAGCGACTGGATGCACCAGTCGCTGCAGGTCACCACCATCGCCCGCCAGGCCATCAATACCAGCGGCCACGTGCTGATTTGCGGCTATGGCCGCTGCGGGCAGAACCTGGCGCGCATGCTGGAGGGCGAGGGCATCGCCTACATGGCGCTGGATCTGGACCCCGACCGCGTGCGCCAGGCCGCCGCGGCCGGCAATTCGGTGGTTTATGGAGACGCGACGCGGCTGCAGGCGTTGATGGCCGCCGGCCTGGCGCGCGCCGCCGCCGTGGTGGTGACCTACCTGGACACGCCGGCGGCGTTGAAGGTGCTGGCCAGCGCCCGCACCCACGCCCCGCACGTTCCGGTGGTGGTGCGCACCCAGGACGACACCCACCTGGACCAGCTGCAGGCCGCTGGCGCCACCGAGGTCGTGCCCGAGGCCATCGAGGGCTCGCTGATGTTGGCCAGCCACGCTCTGGCCCTGCTGGGCGTGCCCATGCGCCGCGTGCTGCGCGTGGTGCGCGACCAGCGCGATGCGCGCTATGGCCTGCTGCGCGGCTACTTTCATGGCGCGGACGACGACACCGTGGCCGAGCGCGACCAGGAGCGCCTGGCCACCGTTACCCTGCCTGCCGGTGCCGCCGCGCTGGGCCAGGCGCCGCAGGAGCTGCCCCTGCACGCCATCGGCGTGCGGCTGGTGAGCGTGCGCAGCGCCAGCGGGCACACGTCGGCCCAGGGCGGCAGGCCGCTGGCCGCGGGGGACACGCTGGTGCTGTCGGGCCACCCTACGGCGCTGGCGCTGGCCGAGCAGCGCCTGCTGCGGGGCTGATGCGGCCAGGCCCTACACTTGCCGGCTGTTTTTTGCACTGCCCGCCTTGCCATGCACGACCTGAGCGTCAACGACTATCTGCGCCAGCACATCCGCACCGTCCCCGATTGGCCGGCGCCGGGCGTGCAGTTCCGCGACATCACCCCGCTGCTGCAGGATCCCCAAGTCTTTCGCGTGCTGATCGACGCTTTCGTGCACCGCTACATGGACCGCGCCCTGCGCCCGGACGTGGTGGCGGGGCTGGATGCGCGCGGCTTCATCCTGGGCGCCGTGGTGGCCTATGAGCTGAACGTGGGCTTCGTGCCCATCCGCAAGAAGGGCAAGCTGCCTTTCACCACGGTGGAGGAAACCTACGAGCTGGAGTACGGCAGTGCCACAGTCGAGCTGCACGCCGATGCCGTGCGCCCGGGCGACCGCGTGCTGCTGGTGGACGATCTGATCGCCACCGGCGGCACCATGATGGCTGGCAAGAAACTGCTGGAAAAGCTGGGCGCCCAGGTCATGGAGGGCGCTGCCATCGTCGATCTGCCCGAGCTGGGCGGCTCGCAACGGCTGAGAGCCGCCGGCCTGCCGCTGTACACGCTGGTGGACTTCGGCGGGCACTGAGGCTCGGCGCGCCCTTGCTTTTTTCTTCTTTCAGTCCAGGTCGCCGTACTGGGTGGTGCTCAGATCGCCGCTGCGGCTTTCCTGGCCGGGCAGCAAGGTGTCCTCGAAGCCAGAGGCGGGCGGCAGCAGCGGGCCGCTGCGCGTGGTGACGCCGGGCTCGGGCCGCGCCACGGGTGTGGGGCGTGCCGCGGCGGCGCTGGCCAGGGCCTGCTTGAAGGCGGCCACCTCGTCGGGCTCGATGGGATCGAACTGTTGCGCGGCCGGACGCTGTCCCGGCTGGGGCGGCACCAGCGGCGCCGGTCGCGAAGCCGCGCCGGCCCACGGTGGGCGCACGGGCGCGGGGCGTGCCGGCATCTGGGCCTGGGCTCCGATGACCGGGGAGGAAACCTGCGGCGCCGGCACCGCCGCCAGGCCCGGGGTGGGCCGCGGCACCGCGCCGGGGCGGGCGCCCAGCTGCTGGTTGAGGCGCCAGTAGACCGAGGTTATCAGGATGTCGCAGCGCGCCCTGGCGGTCTGCACGATGAGCGCCTCGATCTCGTTGCTGCGCAGCGGCTCCAGGCTGTATTCGGGCGCCAGGTCGATCATGACCAGGAACTGCGCGCCGCGCTGGTCCAGCGACAGCACTTTGAACTTGTAGCCGGCCGAGAGCACGCCGGCGCGCACCATCACGTCGCGCACCACGGCGTACAGCTGCTCGCGCCGCTCCATGCGCTCATTTCTGCGGGCGCCCCCTGCCTCGGGCGTGCCAGCCTGTGGGGCGGGCGGCACCGGCCGGCCCTCGGCGCGGGCGCCGGCCAGCGGGGCGTGGGCGGAGGAGGGCGGCGCGACGCGCGCTGCCGGGCGCTTGGGCTTGGGAAACAGCCAGCTGAACAACGACATGCCTTGCCTTGAAACGGGGCGGGTGGGGTGTTTCGAGTGTAGCCTCCGCCAGCCGCATTGCGCGGAGTGGCCGAGCGTTTCAGGTGGCGGCGATGCGCCGGCGCCGGTTGCCCAGACGCTTGGCCAGCACCGCGCCCGCGGCCATGGCCAGTTGCAGGGCCACGGCGGGCTGGCGGTTGCCCAGTTCGGCATGGCGCAGGGCCGGCAGACTCCACAGCTTGGAAGGCGCGCCGGCCTGCACGGTGGCGCTGCGCGGGCGGTGCGAGAAGAACGAACCCTCACCCACCAGGGAGCCGGGCGCCACGATGGCCAGGCGCAGGCGCTGCTTGTCGTCCTCGAAATGCACGCTGAGCGAGCCGCTTTCCACCAGGTACAGGGTGCGATCGTTGGTGCCCTGGGAAAACAGCACCTGCCCGGCAGTCAGGTGCACCGGCAGCAGGTAGGCGGCCAGCATGTCCCACTGCTCGCTGGTCAGCAGGTTGTTCATGCTGTCCTCGGCGGTGGCGTGGGTGATGGCGTCGATCAGGCCGCGCAGATCGGCCTTGGACGTGGTGGTAGCGGTGGGCAGGGCATTCATCGCGCGCGAACGGTAGCGCGGCGGGCCGCGGCACACAAGTTGGAGTTACACATATTTACGGCCAGGCGGAACTGGGTTATTTGCCGATGCAAAAGCGCGAAAAGATCACGCCCAGCAGGTCGTCGGAGCCGAACTCGCCGGTGATGGCATTCAGCGCGTTCTGCGCCAGGCGCAGCTCCTCGGCCAGCAGGTCCAGCGCGGGCTGCTGGCTGCCGTGCAGCTGGGCTGCGGCCTCCATCAGGTGCGCGTCGACGGCGTGCAGGGCCTGCAGGTGGCGGGCGCGGGCCAGGTACACACCCTCGGGTGCGGCCTGCCAGCCTGCGACCTCCAGCAGCTTGCGGCGCAGCCCGTCCAGGCCGTCGCCGGTGCGGGCGGACAGGCGCACGCTGGCATGGCCGGGCGCGGCGGCGGGCGGGGGTTCGGGCGCGGCGTCGCTCTTGTTCCACACGTCGATGACGGGCACGCCCGCGGGCAGGGTTGCCTGCAGGGTGGCGGCGATGGCCTGGTCGGCGCTGGCGTAGCCGCTCTCGTGCTGGCGCGTGAGGTCGTGCAGGAACAGCACGGCGTCGGCGCCGGCGATCTCGTCCCAGGCGCGCTCGATGCCGATGCGCTCGACCTCGTCGCCGGCCTCGCGCAGGCCGGCGGTGTCGATGACGTGCAGCGGCACGCCCTCGATCTGTATGGTCTGCTGCACCTTGTCGCGCGTGGTGCCGGCGATCGGCGTGACGATGGCAAGCTCTGCGCCGGCCAGGGCGTTGAGCAGCGAGCTTTTGCCGGCGTTGGGCTGGCCGGCAATCACCACCTTGATGCCCTCGCGCAGCAGCGCGCCCTGGGTGGCGCGCTGCAGCACGCCGGCCAGCAGCTGCTGCAGCCGGGCCAGCTGGCCGGCGGCGTCGGCCTTGCGCAGGAAGTCGATCTCTTCCTCGGGGAAGTCCAGCGTGGCCTCCACCAGCATGCGCAGGTGCACTAGGGCGTCCAGCAGCGCGTGAATCTCGGCGGAGAAGGCGCCGGCCAGCGAGCGGCTGGCGCCGCGGGCGGCGGCCTCGGTGCTGGCGTCGATCAGGTCGGCCACGGCCTCGGCCTGGGCCAGATCCAGCTTGTCGTTGAGGAAGGCGCGCTGGGTGAATTCGCCCGGCTCGGCCAGTCGCAGGCCGGCCAGCGTGCCGGCGGCCGCCACCTGCAGGCAGCGCGAGAGCAGCAGCTGCAGCACCACCGGGCCGCCGTGGGCCTGCAGCTCCAGCACGTCCTCGCCGGTGTAGCTGTGCGGGGCCGGGAAGTACAGCGCCAGCCCGTGGTCGATGGGCTGGCCGCCCTCGTCGGCGAACGGCAGGTAGTGCGCGTGGCGCGGCTTCAGGGAGCGGCCCAGCAGCGCCTGCGCGAACGGCGCGAGACCGCGCCCCGAGACGCGCACGATGCCCACCGCCCCGCGTCCGGGGGCGGTGGCGATGGCGGCGATGGGGTCGTGGCGGCGGGCGAGCATGGACGGGGGCACAAGGCGTGAAGCGGGCGAACCCACCATTATTAATGGCCCGCGCCGCCCGGCCCCGCACGCGCTCACATGGCGGGCTTGTCGCTCAAGGCGGTGAGGTTGTCGCGCAGTTCCTTGCTCATGGGCAGGCCGATGACCTGGTTCTTGGGCGGGATGGGCGACATGAACCACTTGTCGTAGAGCTTCTCGAACGCGCCCGACTTCATCATCCCGCCGATCACGCCATTGACCAGAGCCTGGAACTGCGGGTCGTCCTTGCGCACCATGCAGGCATAGGGCTCGACCTGCAGCGAATCGCCCACCACTTCCCACTCGGCCGGGTTTCGGGCGTTGTTCTTCAGGCCGAACAGCAGGATGTCGTCCATGGCGAAGGCCTCGGCCCGGCCGGTGTCGACCAGCAGCATGGCGTCGTCGTGGTCCTTGCCCAGGACGATGTCGAAGTCCAGGTTGTTGTCCTTGCTGTACTTGCGGATGACTTGGGCGTTGGTGGTGCCGGTGGTGCTGGCCACCTTCTTCTTGGCGAGGTCGCCGTAGTTCTTGATGCCCGAGGACTTCTTCACCAGCAGCCGGGTGCCGGTGTAAAAGTAGTTGATAGCGAACTGCACGTCCTTGCCGCGCGTGGCGTTGTTTGTGGTGGAGCCGCACTCGATGTCGACAGTGCCGTTTTGCAGCAGCGGGATGCGGTTCTGCGATGTCACGGCCTGCATCTCCACCTTCAGCCCGGGGTTGTTCACCTGCTTCTTCACGGCGTCCACGATGGCGTTGGTGACCTCCACCGAAAAGCCCACCGGCCCGCCAGAGCCGGCCAGATAGCTGAACGGCACCGAGGACTCGCGGTAGGCCACGGTGATCTTGCCCGAGTCGGCGACCTTCTTGAGGGTGTCCGCGTGGGCGGTGGCCAGAGTGCAGGCGGCGATGGCGGCGGCCAGCGCCAAAGAGGTGGTGGGTTGCATGCTGCCGTCTCCTTCTTTCATGGTTGTGGTGCGGTGCAGCGGCACTGTAGAGAGGCTGCAGCCCGCTTGAACAATGCCATTCACGGCGGATGGCATTACCAAAAATTATGTGGCCTGCAGCAGGGCGCTGCCATGCAGACAAACACCCACAAGCCATAACCTGCCGGCATGCTCACGCGCGCGCTTGGCAATGTTCAGGCACCAGTGCGCGGGCCTACAGTGCCGCCTTCGCCAACCGGCTTCAACCGTTCCAACAACCATGCATGCGTGTGTCATGGGCGCAGGCATCGTGGGCCTGGCCACCGCCTACGAGCTCCAGGGCCAGGGCCTGCGCGTCACCGTGGTCGACCAGGCGCAGCCTGCAGCGGCGCCAGCAGCGGCAACGGCGCGCAGCAGGGGTGCGCCACGCCGGTGAAGACGAAACCCAGGTCCGCCTCCTGGCGCACCAGCGCGGCGACGATCTGCGGCGAGTGCAGCGCATCGATGGTCACCGCCACGCCCGGGTACTGGATGCGGAACGCCCGCAGCGCGCGCGGCAGCACCTCGAAACTCAAGGCGAACACCGTCAGGATGCGCAGCTCGTCCTTGCGCTCCTCCTGGCGCAGGCGGGCCGCCAGGCGCTGCACGTCGCCCAGCTGGGCAAACAGCTGCTCGAAGTGGGGATGGAGGATCTGCGCCTCGCGCGTGGGCACCAGGCGCCCGCGCGTGCGCTGAAACAGCGCGAAACCCAGCTGCAGCTCGGCATGGGCCAGGATGCGGCTGACGGCCTGCTGGGTGACGTTGATCAGCCGCGCCGCGGCGCTGACGCTGCCGGTGAGCATGACGGCGTTGAAGACTTCGATGTGGCGCAATCGCATGCGCTCACCATGCCTGCAGCGCCGGCCGCGCGCCAGGGGCTCAGGATCGCATCAGGAGTCTGCGTAGGCGCGGCGCGCCAGGCTGGCGGCCAGGATCGCCGTGGGGTCGACCAGCGTCCAGCCCTGCGCCTCGGGTGCCTGGGGCAGCGCCAGCGGGATCTCGGTGCAGGCCATGGCCAGCGCGATGTCGCCGTGCTGGGCGCGCAGCTGCGCTCCGGCCTGCACGAAGCGCTGCTGCGCAAGCACCAAGTCGCCGGCCTTCACGCCGCCGTAGATGCCCTCCATCAGCCACTGCCGCGCCGCCTCGCCGGGCAGCACGCAGGCGATGCCCTGGGCGGCGAAGGCCTGCTCGTACAGGCCGATGCGGTAGCTGCCCTCGGTGGCCAGCAGGGCCACGCGGTCCAGGCCGCGGCGGCGCAGCTCGGCCGCGGTCTCTTGCGGCATGTGCAGCAGCTCGACCTGCGGCACCTGCCGCTGCAGCGCCGCGTGCCAGGCGTGCGCGGTGTTGCAGGGCATGGCCACGGCGCGCGCGCCCAGGCCGGCGAGCTGCGCCAGCCCCTGCGCCAGGGCCGCCAGCGGCTGCGGCGCCTGTGGGTCGGCCAGCGCGCGCGTGCGGTCGGCAATGGGCAGCTGCGCCATCCAGTGCGCGGGATAGGCCTGGTCGACCACGGCATGGCCGTGCGCGCGCAGCCAGTCCTCGCAGGCGAGGACGAACAGCCGGGCGAAGTCCGCCCCGGCAGCCGGCCCCATGCCGGCCAGGATGCCGACCGTGCGGCTTGCAACGTGTGTCATCTCAGCTCTCCACCGCGCGGCACCACCGCGGCATATGCAAGTGGCGCACCCAGGCCAGCAGACGCCGTGGATCTGGCTTCGCCAGTCCACCAGCGTCGTCCCCCTTCCGGCACTGCGCAGCAGGGCGAGAGAAGAGGGAAGCGGCGCAGCCGCTCAGGGGGATGTCCTTCATTTCAGCATCATGGACATCGCCGACAGGCAGTTGAGCATGCGCACCGCCGCTTCCACGTCGGGCGCGGTGAAGCGCAGCGCGTCGCCGTCGGTGCGTTCCAGCGTCGGCCACTGGCAGAACAGCTCGGCCAGCGCCGGGCTCTGCGCCAGCAGGTCGACGGTAACGGGGCCCTCGATGCGCAGCGGCGCCACGCCCCGGGCCTGCGGCACGGCCTGGGCCACGCCCTCGCGGATGGCGGCGCAGGCCTGCTGGGGCGACAGGCTGATGCCGCTGGAAAAGCCCGTGGCGCGCTTGACCTGCACGAAGCGGGTCTGTGGGAACAGCGCCCGGTGCTCGTCGATGAACACGTCGTCGCCCGAGGCCGCGACCACCGGCGCGCCGTAGCTCCCGGCGAGCAGCCCGTACAGGCCCATCTCGCCCAGCTCCTGGCCGTTCAGGCGGATGCGCGCGAACGCGAAGCTGTTGATGGTGTGCGCGAGGATGCCGCGCCCCTGGGCGCGCGAGTGGTAGCCGATCATGCACACGCCCTGCACGCCCAGCTCCACGCCGGCCACCATGCCCAGGTAGCGCGGCTTGCCCTGGATGACCTGGGCGCGCTCGTCGAGCAGGTCCGGCGGCATGTTGCGAAAGCCCCCGTGCGAGTCGTTCACGTAGACCGCGCTGGCGCCGCCATCGAAGGCGCCGGCGATGGCGGCGTTGGCTTCCAAAGCCATCAGGCGGCGGGCGCGCTCGTATTCGGGGTTGCCCGCTCGCACCTGCTCGGCGTGGTAGACGCCGGCCACGCCCTCGATGTCGACGGAGATGAGAATTTTCATGGACAGATCCGGGGTCTTTTATGGGTCAAATCGGCCTCCAGCGCTTCCCTGGTTTGCGCTTACAGCTATCAATTCAGGAGTTCGCGCAGCGCCTGCCGGTGGTGGCCGGCGCGGCCCGTGACCGGGTCGGCATGCCACAGCGCGTGCACGATGGCCTGCTCCACGCTGTCGGCGGCGGCATGGAACAACGCGTCCAGCCGGACCTCGTGGACCATGGCCACGGCAGGCATGGGCGCGTCGGCCAGGTCCGGCAGGTGGGGCAGTGTGTAGGCGGTGGAGAACGCCACGGCAATGTCGCCGCTGCCGTGCCCGTAGACCGAGCCGGTGCGCGCCAGCCCTGCCGCCGCGCGCAGCGCCAGCCGACCGAGCTGGCGCGCGTCCAGCGGCGCGTCGGTGGCCAGCAGCATGATGATCGAGCCCTTTTCCGTGGTCTCGGCCGGGGCGCCCTGGCGCGCGGCCAGCCGCCGGCCCAGGGGCTCGCCGCCCCAGACCAGGTGGGACTGCACGCCGTAGTTGGCCAGCACCAGCGCACCGACGGTGTAGCCCCCGTCCGCACGGCGCGACGCGGTGCCGATGCCGCCTTTGAGCTGGAAGCTGGACATGCCGCGCCCCGCGCCCACCGCGCCCTGGGCCACGTTCGGGCCCGCGCCGGCGCAGGCCGCCTCGTAATGCGCGGCCGTGACGGCCATGCGCTGGATGTCGTTCAGGTAGCCGTCGTTGCACTCCAGCACCAGCGGGTTCACCGTGGGCAGCGCGCGGCCGGTCTCGGGGTTGGCGCGCACGCACTGCGCGATCTGCGCCTGCGCCACGGCCGGCACCGAGAAGGTGTTGGTCAGCGCAATCGGCGTCTCCAGCTGGCCCAGCTCGGCCAGCTGCGTCAGGCCCACGCTCTTGCCGAAGCCGTTGATGACGGCGGCCGCCGCGGGCACCTTGTGGCGGAACGGGTCCTGCGCGTGCGGGTGGATGACCGTGACGCCGGTCTGCACATCGCCCTCGGCCAGCGTCACGTGGCCGACGGTGACGCCGGCCACATCGGTGATGGCGTCGCGCGGCCCGGCCGGCAGGCCGCCGATGCAGGGGGGTTGCATGCTCATGTCTGCCGGTCGATCTTCGGATCGAGCGCGTCGCGCAGGCCGTCGCCCAGCAAGTTGAAGGCCAGCACCGTGAGGAAGATGGCCAGGCTCGGGAACAGCGCCACGTGCGGCGCATTCACCATGTCGGCGCGCGCCTCGTTGAGCATGGCGCCCCACTCGGGCGTCGGCGGCTGCGCGCCCATGCCCAGGAACGACAGGCTGGCCGCGGTGATGATCGACGTGCCCACGCGCATGGTGAAGTACACGACGATGGACGAGATGGTGCCCGGCAGGATGTGACGCGTGATGATGGTCCAGTCGCTGGCGCCGATGCTCTGCGCCGACTCGATGTAGGTCTGGTGCTTGAGCACCAGCGTGTTGCCGCGCACCAGCCGCGCGAACGCCGGCACGCTGAACACGGCCACGGCGACCACCACGTTGGTCATGCTGGAGCCCAGGATCGCCACCACGCCCAGCGCCAGCAGGATGCCGGGAAAGGCGAACAGCACGTCGGAGATGCGCATCACGATGCGGTCCCACCAGCCCTCGTAGTAGCCGGCCAGCAGCCCGAGCGCGGTGCCGATCAGGCAGCCGATGGCGACCGAGAAGAAACCCGCCGCCAGCGAGATGCGGGCGCCCATCAGGATGCGGCTGAAGATGTCGCGCCCGAGCGGGTCGACGCCGAACCAGTGCACGGCCGAGGGGCCTTCGTTCAGCCGTTCGTAGTCGAAGTAGTTCTCGGCGTCGAACGGCGCCAGGTACGGCGCCAGCACGGCCACCAGTACCAGCAGCAGCACGAACACCAGCGCGGCCACGGCCACGTGCTGGCGCTTGAACTTGCGCCAGAACTCGCGCCAGGGGGTGCGGACCGCCTCGGCGGCCGGGGCCGCAGCGGCCGGGGAGGAAACGGAGGGAGCGCTCATCGCCGGTCCTCTTCTTTCACTTGTAGCGGATGGTGGGGTTGATGAAGCCGTAGGCCATGTCCACCACCAGGTTGATGAGGATGAATTCCAGCGAGAACAGCAGCACCAGCGTCTGGATGACGGGGTAGTCGCGCATGGTCACCGCGTCCACCAGGAGGCGGCCCAGGCCCGGCCAGTTGAACACCGCCTCGACCACGATGGAGCCGCCCAGCAGGAAGCCGAACTGCAGGCCCATCATGGTGACCACCGGGATCAGCGCGTTGCGCAGGCAGTGCTTGAGGATCACCACGCGCTCGTTCAGGCCCTTGGCGCGAGCGGTGCGCACGAAGTCCTCCTGCACCACCTCGACGAACGAGGCGCGGGTGAAGCGCGCCATCACCGCGGCCACGGCCGCGCCCAGCGTGATGGACGGCAGGATGTAGTGGCGCCACGAGTCGGCGCCCACGGTGGGCAGCCAGCCCAGCTGCACCGAGAACACCTGCATCAGCATCATGCCCAGCGCAAACGCCGGGAACGAGATGCCCGACACCGCCAGCGTCATGCCCAGCCGGTCGGGCCAGCGGTTGCGGTACACGGCCGAGACGATGCCGATGGCCATGCCGAAGACGACCGACCAGGCCATGCTGCTCAGGGTGAGCAGCAGCGTGGGCATGAAGCGCTCGCCGATCTCGGCCGCCACCGGGCGGCGCGTGCGCATCGACAGGCCGAAGTCGCCCTGCACCATGCGCGAGAAGAAGTGCACGAACTGCTCGGGCAGCGGCTTGTCCAGGCCCAGCTCCTGGCGCACCAGCTGCACCGTGGCCTCGTCGGCATCCTGGCCCGCGGCCAGGCGCGCCGGGTCACCGGGCAGCAGGTGCACGAACAGGAACACCAGCACCGCCACGATCAGCAGCGTGGGCAGCAGCCCCAGCAGGCGTTTGAAGAAGTAATTCAGCATGGCAGTGCGGGACACCAGTCCCGCTTTGGGGTCAAGGCAAGAAACCGGCGCGCCCCAGGCCAGGGCCGCCGTGCAAGGGCCGCCCCGCAGCACCGGCGGCGTCCCCCTGCCCACCCTGCGCAGCAGGGCGAGAGCGGGGGGAAGGCGCGCATCGCCGCAGGGAGGTGCCTCACTTGATCGCGATCTCGTCGCTGTTGATGTTGCCGTCGGGCATTACGTACACGCCCGACAGGCGCTTGGAGTGGGCATACAGCACATCCTCCGTCACCAGCGGGATGCGCGGCAGGTCCTTGGCGAGCTGCTCCTGCACGGTCTTGTACAGGCCGGCGCGTTCGCCGCTGTCGGTGGTGACCAGGGCCTTGGCGATGGCATCATCGACCACGGGGTTACTGTAGAAGGCGTAGTTCGCCAGCTTGGGCGACCAGGACTCGGTGGCGAACAGCGGGCGCAGTGCCCAGTCGGCCTCGCCTGTGGAGGACGACCAGCCGATGTAGTACAGGCGCGCCTTGGCGGTCTTCGGGTCGGGCCAGGAATCGACCAGCTCCACACGCTTGCCGGGCTCCAGCGCCTCCACCGACACCTTGATGCCGACCTGCTGCAGCTGCTGCTGGATGAACTGGATCACCTTCTGGCTGGTGGTGTTGTTGTAGCCGCTCCACAGCGTGGTCTCGAAGCCGTTAGGGAAGCCCGCTTCCTTGAGCAGCTCCTTGGCCTTGGCCACGTTGTAGGGAACGGGCGGCATCTTCAGCGCGTACTCCACGCCCTGCGGCACGAAGCCCTGGGCGGGGAAGGCGTGGCCGCTGAAGGCCACCTTGGACAGCGCCTCCTTGTTGATGGCGTAGCCGATAGCCTCGCGCACCTTCACGTTGTCGAAAGGCTTTTGCAGCAGGTTGAACGTCAGGAAGCGCTGGATGATGGACGGCCGGGACACCACCTCCACCTTGTCGCTCTTCTTGAGCGTGGCAATCTGCTCATAGGGCAGCGTGAAGGCGAAGTCGGCCTCGCCCGTCTGCAGCATGGCGGCGCGGGTGTTGTTCTCGGTCACGGGCTTCCAGGTCACCTGGTCCACCTTCGGATAGCCCTGCTTCCAGTAGCCAGCGAACTTCTTGCCGACGATGGCCTCGGTCTGCTTCCACTCGACGAACTCGAACGGGCCGGTGCCCACGGGGTGGAAGGCGATGTCCTTGCTGCCCCACTTTTGCAGCGCGGCGGGCGAGATGATGGCGGCCGAGGCGTGGGCCAGCGCGTTGATGAAGGGGCCGAAGGGCTCCTTGAGCGTGATGCGCAGGGTCTGCGGGTTCACGGCCTCGACCTTGGCGACGCGGTTGAACTGGTTGGCACGCAGCAGGCGGTTGGCGGGGTCCATCACGCGGTCGAAGTTGGCCTTGGCCGCGGCGGCGTTGAAGTCGGTGCCGTCGTGGAACTTCACGCCCTGGCGCAGCTTGAAGGTGTAGACCAGGCCGTCCTTGGACACGTCGTAGCTCTCGGCCAGCACGTTCTGGATCTTCAGGTCCTTGTCGAACGCGAACAGCCCTTCGTAGAACGTCTTGGTGACGGCCGTGGTGATGGTGGTGTTGGTGTTGTACGGGTCCAGCGTCTCGGGCTGCTGGTAGATGGCCAGCACGGCGTTGCCGGCCGCCAGCGCGCTGCCGCTGAGGGCAAAGGCGGCTAGGGCCAGCAGGGCCTGGGCCGTGCGGCGGGTGTTCGCGGTCTTCTTCATGGGTGAACTCCGGTGGGTGGTGGATGGGCGGTGGAAAGGATTTGCTTCAAAAAAGAGAGCTGCCCGCGCTTGACTGGCGGGCGCTGGAGGCCTTTTTCTCTTGAATTTCAGGCTGCGGTGGGCGCCACGAAGTGGCCGGGCCCGACCTGCACCATGGGCGGCACCACGGGCTCGTCGCCCACGGCCCGGATGGGGCTGGGGATCTCGCCCTCCAGCAGCGCGCGCTTCAAGTGCCGGCGCGCCGGGTCGGCGATGGGCACGGCGGCCATCAGCTTGCGGGTGTAGGCGTGCTGCGGGTTCTCGAAGATCGCGCGGCGCGGGCCGATCTCCACGATGCGGCCCAGGTACATCACCGCCACCCGGTGGCTGATGCGCTCGACCACCGCCATGTCGTGCGAGATGAACAAGAAGGCCACGCCCAGCTCGCGCTGCAGGTCGAGCATGAGGTTGACGATCTGCGCCTGGATAGACACGTCCAGCGCCGAGACCGATTCGTCGGCCACCACCACCTTGGGGTTGAGCGCCAGGGCGCGGGCGATGGCGATGCGCTGGCGCTGGCCGCCCGAGAACTCGTGCGGGTAGCGCTGCGCGTGCTCGCGCGGCAGGCCCACCTTTTCCAGCAGCCAGTCCACACGGGCCTGGGCCTCGGCGGGCGTGCCGATCTTGTGCACCAGCAGCGGCTCCATGATCGAGAAGCCCACGGTCAGGCGCGGGTCGAGCGAGGCGAACGGGTCCTGGAAGATGAACTGGATGTTGCGGCGCAGCGCCTGCACCTCGCTCTTGGGCAGGTCGAGGATGTTGCGGCCGCCGAACTCGATGGCGCCGCTCTGGCTCTCCACCAGGCGCAGGAGCGAGCGGCCGGTGGTGGACTTGCCGCAGCCCGACTCGCCCACCAGCGCCAGGGTCTCGCCGGGGTACAGGTCGAAGCTCACCTGCTCGACCGCGTGCACGCGGCGCGTGACCCGGTTGAGCAGGCCCGAGCGCAGGTCGAAGCGGGTGACGAGATCTTTCACCCGCAGGATGGGCTGCCCCCCGGCGGGCCGGGTGTCCACGGGCGTGGACTCCACCGGCGCCTGGCTGCCGTCGACACGCAGCAGCTCGAACGGGCGCGGCAGCTCGGTGCCCTGCATGGCGCCCAGCTTCGGCACCGCCGACAGCAGCGCGCGCGTGTAGTCGTGCCGCGGCGCGGCGAAGACCTGGTCCGACGCGCCCTCCTCCACCTTGTCGCCGCGGTACATGACGAGCACGCGGTCGGCCACCTCGGCCACCACGCCCATGTCGTGGGTGATGAAGACCACGCCCATGTGCATCTCGTCCTGCAGCTGGCGGATGAGCTGCAGGATCTGCGCCTGGATGGTCACGTCCAGCGCCGTGGTGGGCTCGTCGGCGATCAAGAGCTGCGGCTTGCACGACAGCGCCATGGCGATCATCACGCGCTGGCGCATGCCGCCCGAGAGCTGGTGCGGGAAGCGGTCGAGCACGTTCCTCGCCTCGGGGATGCGCACTAGCTCCAGCATGCGCAGGGCCTCGGCGCGCGCCGCCGCGCGGTCCATGCCCTGATGCACGCGGATCGACTCGGCGATCTGGTCGCCGGCGGTGAACACCGGGTTCAGCGACGTCATCGGCTCCTGGAAGATCATGGCCACGTCGGCGCCGCGCACGGCGCGCATCTGCGCTTGGCTCGCCTGGGCCACGTCCAACACCTGGCCACCCTGACCCCGGTCGCGCCGGCGCAAGAGCGCCGAGCCGCGCACGATGCGCCCGCCACCGTGCTCGACCAGGCGCATCAGCGCCAGCGAGGTCACGGACTTGCCCGAGCCGGACTCTCCCACGATGGCCAGCGTCTCGCCGCGGTCGACGTGGAACGACAGGTCGCGCACGGCTTCCACGGTGCGCTCGGAGTTGGTGAAGCGGATGGTCAGGTCACGCACGGCCAGCACGCGCTGCTCGGGCAAGGCCAGGGAAGAGGTAGTGGAGGAAGAAATGGTGTTCATGGCGGATCGGCCGGGCGCGGGCGCGGTGCGTCAGCGGTAGATGAAGGTCTCGGGGAGCTGCCCGGCGCGCGCCAAGCCCCGGTACATGCCCTCGGTGTTGAAGGGCAGGCAGACATTGCCCCGGCGGTCGACGGCGATCAGCCCGCCCGTGCCGCCCAGGGCCGGCAGCGCCCCGTGCACCACGGCGTCGCAGGCCTGCTGCAGCGCCTGGCCGCCGTAGGCCATGCGCGCGCAGACGTCGTATGCGGCGGCCACGCGGATGAAGCTCTCGCCGTGGCCGGTGCAGGAGACGGCGGCGGTGCGGTCGTCGGCGTAGGTGCCGGCGCCGATCAGCGGGCTGTCGCCCACGCGCCCGGGGCGCTTGTTGGTCATGCCGCCGGTGGAGGTGGCGGCCGCCAGGTGACCGTGCGCGTCCAGCGCCACGGCGCCCACCGTGCCCATCTTGCTGCCCTCGTGCAGCGGCCCGCCCTGCTGGCGACCGGCCAGGGCCGCCGCGCCGTCGTGGTCGAGCACCGCACCGGCGGCGCGGGCCTGCGCGTCGCGCAGCTGCGCGCGCCGCGCCTCGGTGGAGAAATAGCTGGGCGCCACTTGTGCGAGGCCCGCGGCCAACGCCAGCTGCTCCGCGCCCTCGCCCGCCATCAGCACGTGCTGGCCGTGCTGCAGCACGGCGCGCGCGGCCAGCACCGGGTTGCGGATGCGGGTGACGCCCGCCACGGCGCCGGCGGCCAGGCGCGCGCCGTCCATCACGGCGGCGTCCAGCTCGTGCGTGCCGTCGGCGGTGAAGACCGCGCCGTGGCCGGCGTTGAACAGCGGGCAGTCCTCCAGCGCCTGCACGGCCACGCACACGGCCTCCAGCGCCGCGCCGCCGCGCGCGAGCACCTCCTGGCCGGCGCGCAGCACGGACTGCAGCGCCGCGTGGTAGGCCTGCTCCTGCTCGGGGCTGATGTGGCTGCGCAGCAGCGTGCCGGCGCCGCCGTGGATGGCGATCACGGGCGTTGCGCCGACGGAGGGGAAATGCATGGTGTTCATTCGGAAGGAGAAGGGGTCTGGCCACGCGTGCGCAGGCTGGCCCGGCCGCTGCCGTGCAGCCAGGGCAGGACGGCCTCGGTGATGCGCGCGGCGCCTTGGACCGAGCCGTGCGCGCGCAGCGCCACGGCGCCGACCAGCGCCTCGATCAGCGCCAGCACCGTCGATTCGGAGTTGGCAGCGTGGTAGCTCTCGGTGTGGGCGTACAGGCAGTGGTGCGCCGCCGGCACCAGAGGCGAGTGCGGCCCGTCTGTCAATGCCAGCACGCACACGCCGCGTTCATACGCGGCCTGCGCCAGCACCACGGTATCGGACAGATAACGCGGGAAGGCGATGGCGATGCACAGGTCGCCGGCGCCCATGCGCGGCAGCTGGCGTGCTCCCTGGGAGGCGCCGCCCACCCCCCCCATCAGGTGCACGTTGTCGCAGTACGCCTCCAGGCTGCGCTGGAGCAGTCCGGCCAGCCAGCCCGACGCGCCGAAGCCGAGCACGTAGATCCGCCGGGCTTGCACGATTGCCTGGACCGCGGCCTCGCAGGCCTCGCCCTCCAGCGCCCTCTGCGTGGCCGCGATGTTGCGCTGGCTTTCTTCCAGCGCGGCAACGAAGGCGTCGTGCACCGAGCCGGGCTGCTCCAGGCGCACACGCATCTTCTCCACCGGTGCCAGCATGGCCTCGAAGCCCTTGACCAGTTCGGCGCGCAGCACCGGGTAGCCCGCCAGACCGATGGCACGTGCGAAGCGGTTGGCCGTCGCCACGGACACCCCGACCGCCGCTGCGAGCTCGTCGATCGGCATGGTTGCCGCCTGCAGCGGGTGCTTGAGCACGTAGTTGGCGACCTGCTGGTGCGCGCGTGTCAACGAGGCCTTGGACCGGCTGATGCGCGTGGCGATCGTGAGCGGCTCCTGCGAAGGGACTGAGGACATGTGGGACGGCGGCCGTAATGATCAAATATTTTCAGAATTGCATATTAGTAATAATTTTTTCATCAACCAAGCCCTGTGAGAACTTTTTCGTCAGGGTAAACGCTTAGAAAGGCTCCAGACGCACAAAAGCCCGCGCCGGTGAGGCAGCGGGCTTGGGGTACGATCGCGGGTGGCTGGCCGCTTACTTGATGGTGGTCCAGTTGGGCATCGGCCGGTCGTCGGCGCGGTGCACCGTGTCCATGCCCTTGCGCATGGCCCAGGGGCGGATCTGGTGGTGCAGGGGGATGTAGTAGTACTCGTCCTTGACCAGCTTGAGCGCATCGCCCAGCAGCGCATCGCGCTTGGGGATGTCCATCTCGGTCTTGATCTGCTGGATCATGCCGTCCAGCTTGGCGTCGGAAAAGCGCCCGCCGTTGTAGACGCCGGCGGCGGTCTTGTTCTCCTTGGTGGACATGAGCGAGTCCAGCGAGTACAGCGCGTCGAACGTGGCCACGCCCCAGCCGAACAGGTAGGCGTTCACGTCGTTGTTCATCACGCGGGTGACGAACTGCGCCATGGGCGCGGCCGCCAGCGTGGTCTTGATGCCGATGCGCGTCCACATGGCCGTGACGGCCTGGCAGATGGCCTCGTCGTTCACGTAGCGGTCGTTGGGGCACTCCAGCTTGATGGAAAAGCCTTGGGGATAGCCGGCGTCGGCCAGCAGCTTCTTGGCGGCTTCCACGTCGTACTTGGCAGCGCGCTCATCGAGCTGCTTGCTCCAGCCGTGCACCATGGGCGCGACCATGGCGCCAGCGGTGACCGACAGCCCGCGCATGGTGTTCCTGTGCAGGCCGGCGGAGTCGATGGCCTGGTACATGGCCTGGCGCACGCGCTTGTCCTTGAGCGGGTTCTTGCCCGGCGTGCCGGCGCCCGGCAGCTCGTCGCGGAACTGGTCTAGGCCGATGTAGATGGTGCGGTTCTCGGCGCCTTCGATCAGCTTGAGGTTGCTGTCGCCCTTCATGCGGGCCAGGTCCTGTGGCGGTGGGTCGACCACGAAGTCGACCTGGCCGGAGATCAGCGCCGCGGTGCGCGTGGCAGCCGACTTGATGGGCGTGAACACCACCTCGTCGATGTTGCCGCGGGGCTTGTCCCACCAGTCGGCGTTCTTCTTCAGCGTGACCTTCACGTCCGGCTGCCAGCTCACCAGCTGGAAGGGGCCGGTGCCGTTGGCGTTGCGCGAGGCGTAGTTCTCTTCCTTGGCGCTGTAGTCCTGCGACTTGGTGGAGTTGTGCTTTTCCGCCCAGGCCTTGTTCAGGATGCGGGCCTCGGTCAGCTCGCGCAGCAAGATGGGGTTGGGGCCCTTGAGCATCACGTCCACGGTGTGGTCGTCGACCTTCTTGACCTCCTTGATGCTTTGCACGGCGCTCATCATGTTGGACGGCGGCGTCATGGCACGGGTCAGCGAGAACACCACGTCGTCGGCCGTGAAGGGCGAGCCGTCGTGGAATTTCACGCCCTGGCGCAGGGTGAAGCGCACCTGCGTGGGGCTGACCTGCTCCCACTTGGTGGCCAGCGCCGGCTCCACCTGGAATTTCTCGTCGTAGCGCACCAGGCTTTCGTAGACCTGCTGCAGGAAGGCGTGCGTGGTCTGGTGGTTCTGGGCGTGGGGGTCGGCGGTCAGGATGTCATTGGCGCCGGCCCAGCGCAGCGTGGCGGCGTTGGCGCTGCCCAGGGCCAGTGCGGCCGCGGCGGCCAGCAGGCCCAGGCGGAAAGTGGTGCGATACGTCATCGGTGTTGTCTCCTTGATGGGGATAGGTGACGCATCGTAACCAAAACGACCACGGCCGCGCAGGGCGGCCGTGGTCGACAGGGGCTTTGCGGCGGCGGCGTTGGCCGCCGTGCCAGAGCATCAGCGGAACTTGGGCAGGTTGAACTGCGGCGGCACGCCCATGCGGGTGTTGATGATCCATTGCTGGGCGATGGACAACAGGTTGTTCGTCAGCCAGTACAGCACCAGGCCGGCCGGGAAGAAGAAGAACATCACACTGAAGACCAGCGGCATGATCCACATCATCTTGGCTTGCATCGGGTCCGGCGGCGCGGGGTTCAGCGCCGTCTGCAGCAGCGAGCTGGCGGTCATCAGGAGCGGCAGGATGAAGAACGGGTCGGGCGAGGACAGGTCCCTGATCCAGCCGATCCACGGCGCGTTGCGCATCTCCACGCTGGACAGCAGCACCCAGTACAGCGCGATGAAAACGGGGATCTGGATCACGATGGGCAGGCAGCCGCCCATGGGGTTGACCTTCTCCTCGCGGTAGATGCGCATCATCTCCTGCTGCATCTGCTGCGGTTTGTCCTTCAGGCGCTCACGCATCTCCTGGATGCGCGGGTTGATGGCCTTCATCTTGGCCATGCTGGCGTAGGCCTTGGCGTTGAGCCAGTAAAAGGCGATCTTCAGCAGCACCACCAGCGCCACGATGGACCAGCCCCAGTTGCCCAGCACCTTGTGCAACTGGTCCAGCAACCAGTACAGCGGCTTGGCCAGAATGGTCAGCCAGCCGTAGTCCTTGACCAGCTCCAGGCCGGGGGCCAGGGTCTCCAGCTGCTTTTCGATCTGCGGGCCGGCGTACAGCTGCGCGTCCAGGCTCTTGGCCTGGCCGGGGGCGATCTCGCCCAGCGGGGCGATCATGCCGACCGAGTACAGGTTGGTGTCCACCTTGCGCACGAACAGCTCGCGCTGCAGGCCGCCTTCCAGCAGCCAGGCGGTGGCGAAGTAGTGCTGCACCATGGCGACGTAGCCGTTGGTGGAGGTCTTGTCGATCTCGGCCTTGCCGTTCTCGATGTCCTTGAAGTCCACCTTGTGGTACTTCTTGGCCTCCGTGTAGACGGCCGGTCCGGTGAAGGTGGAATAGAACGAAGACTCGCCGCCCGGCTTGTTGCCGTCGCGCACCAGCTGCAGGTACAGCTGCGGCGACACGGGCGCGGTGCCGGTGTTCACGGCCTCGTGGCGCACGGCGATGTCGTAGGAGCCGCGCTTGACGGTCCAGGTCTTGACCAGCTTCACTCCGCCCAAGTCAGGCGACTCGAAGCGCACCTGCAGCGTGTCCTGGCCCTCCTGCAGCGTGCGCGGGCCGGGTGCCACGGTCATGGGCGTCTTGTGCGTGGGGTAGGCGCCGCCGATCAGGCCGGTCTGCGCCACGTAGACGCGGCTGGCGCTCTCGTCCAGCAGCACGAAAGGCTGGGCCTTGTCCTGCATGTCGGGGTACTGCAGCAGCTCGCCATGCACCAGCGAGCCGCCCTCGCTGTCGAACGACAGGCGCAGCACGTCGGTAGTGATGGTCACGCGCTCGCGCGGCGCGGGGGCGGCCGGCGCGGTGCCCGCGCCCACCGGCGGCTGGGCCGTGGCACCGCTGATGCTGGCACTGGCCACCGGCACGTCGGCCGGCTGCGAGGCAGGGCTGGCGCTGGACGGCGCCGCGCTGGTCTGCGCCGGCGGCGTGGGGAAGAAGGTGGCCTTGTTGCCGTTGTGGATCTGCCACTTGTCCCACAGCAACACCATGGAAAAGCCAAAGATCACCCACAGGATGGTGCGGCGGATGTCGTTCATGAAGTCTTGTTGGACGATGAGGAAGAAGGGGCCGGCGGGGGCAGCAGGCGCGAAAACAGCCGCAGGCTGCGCGGCAGCTCCTGCGGCACGGGATCATGGCCGCCCGCGCACCAGGGGTGGCAGCGGGCCAGGCGGCGCAGCGTGAGCCAGCTGCCGGTCGCCGCGCCGTGGCGCTCCAGCGCCCCCAGGGCGTAGACCGAGCAGGTGGGCTCAAAGCGGCAGGCCGAGCCCAGCCAGGGGCTGAGCAGCAGTCGGTAGCCGCGCACCAGGGCCATGAGCAGGCGGCGCATCACGACGCGCCCCTGGCCGCCCGGGCAAACAGCTGCTGCAACTCGGCGCGCACGGCGGCCTTGAGCGCGTCGGAGGAGGCGCTCACGAACTGCTTGCGGTCGAAGGCGGCGCGCAGCCGCACCACGTGGGCGGCATGCGGCAGGCGAGCCTCGTGCTCGCCGGCCACGGCGTAGATCTGGCGCTTGATGGCGTTGCGCGTGACCGCGCGGCGCGCCCAGCGCTTGGGTGCCATGGCGCCCAGCCAGGGTCCGGCAGGCATGCCCGCCGGCAACGCGAACAGGGCCTGCGGCTGCTGCGCGGTGTGCGAGCAGTCGGGCCCTGTCGATGCTGCCGGTGTGTGCAGCGCCAGCCGGTGCAGCGCGAAGTGCGCCGTGCGGGACACGGTGCCTCCCGCCATCGTTGCCTGGAACTGGGGGCGGGTCTTCAGCCGGTGCATGGCGTGGGCGCCACGCCGCGCGGGCCCGCGAGGCACGCGCGCCGCGGCAGCCGGCGCAAAGGGATGAAGCGCCGGCCTCAGACGGCCAGGCGCTTGCGGCCCTTGGCGCGGCGAGCGTTGATGACGGCGCGGCCGCCGCGCGTCTTCATGCGCACGAGGAAGCCGTGGGTACGGGCGCGGCGCGTCTTGGAGGGCTGGTAAGTACGTTTCATGTTCTCGGTTCCTTGAGGGATTCAGTGACGGGTGGCGCCGCTGCCCGCTAGGAGCTGAGGCTGCGCCGGACCGGGCCCGGTCTGCCGCTGTCCCAGCAAAAGGAAAGCGAAAAACCGGCCGCCCAGGTGTAAGGCTACCCTGAACGCATTTCAGGGAAACCCGCGATTATTGCAGGCGCGCGCCGGCCTGACAATGCCCGGCGGCGGCGCGGTGCCTTTCCGGGCGGCCTCCGAGATTGTGGATAACTTATTGACAAGGTAGAATTTGAGGCTTTCGACGTTCCTCCTATCCACAACTACAAACACTTTCGATGACCGAGGAACTCCAGCCTTCCGACCACGATTTCGACGGCACCAGCGCCGGTCAGGGCCTGTGGCAGGCCTGCGCCGAACTGCTCGGCCAGGAACTGCCCGAGCAGCAGTTCAACACCTGGATCAAGCCCCTCGTCGCCCAGGTCGCCCCCGACTTCTCCAAGGTCACGCTGCTGGTGGCCAACCGCTTCAAGCTGGACTGGATCCGGGCGCAATACGCCGGTCGCATCGCCGCGTTGCTGCAGGACCTGTATGGTCAGCCGGTGGCGATTGAGTTAGCGCTCGCTCAGCGAGAAAGCGTGGTGCGTACTTATGTTCGTCCACAAGTGGCGTCCGCGCCTGCACCCTCTGATGTGCCCCAGGCCGCTGCCGCCGGGGACGATGGTGCGGGCGGCGTCTTCCGCACCCGGCTGAACCCGGCCCTGACCTTCGAGACCTTGGTGGAGGGCACGGCGAACCGCATGGCGCGCTCGGCGGCCATGCACGTGGCGGGCTCGCCTGGCCACCTGTACAACCCGCTGTTCATCTACGGCGGCGTGGGCCTGGGCAAGACCCACCTGGTGCATGCCGTGGGCAACCGCCTGTTGCAGGATCGCGAGGGCGCCAAAGTTCTCTACATCCACGCCGAGCAGTTCGTCTCGGATGTGGTCAAGTCGTACCAGCGGCGCACCTTCGACGATTTCAAGGCGCGCTACCACTCGCTGGACCTGCTGCTCATCGATGACGTGCAGTTCTTCGCCAACAAGGACCGCACGCAGGAGGAATTTTTCAACGCCTTCGAGGCGCTGCTGGCCAAGAAGAGCCACATCGTGATGACGTCGGACACCTATCCCAAGGGCTTGGCCAACATCCACGAGCGGCTGGTCTCGCGCTTCGACTCCGGCCTGACGGTGGCCATCGAGCCGCCCGAGCTCGAGATGCGCGTGGCCATCCTGATCAACAAGGCGCGCAGCGAGGGCTCGGAGATGCCCGAGGAAGTGGCTTTCTTCGTCGCCAAGAACGTGCGCTCCAACGTGCGCGAGCTCGAAGGCGCGCTGCGCAAGATCCTGGCGTACTCGCGCTTCAACCAAAAGGAAGTGTCGATCCAGCTTGCCCGAGAAGCCCTGCGCGACCTGTTGTCCATTCAGAACCGGCAGATCAGCGTGGAGAACATCCAGAAGACGGTGGCCGACTACTACAAGATCAAGGTCGCCGACATGTACAGCAAGAAGCGCCCGGCCAGCATTGCCCGCCCGCGCCAGATCGCCATGTACCTGGCCAAGGAGCTGACGCAAAAGAGCCTGCCCGAGATCGGCGAGCTCTTCGGCGGGCGCGACCACACGACGGTGCTGCACGCGGTGCGCAAGATTGGCGCCGAGCGCCAGCAGCTGACCGAACTCAACCAGCAGCTGCACGTTCTGGAGCAGACGCTCAAGGGCTGAGAACCGCCACCGTTCAAGGGCAAAATGCCGTGTTGCCCGGCGCCCGACCCAGCCGGCTTCGCGCACCACTCCACACCATTCCAAGGTTGAATGACATGAATGTCCTGAAGGCTCCCCAAAACGAGGTCCTGACCGTTTTGCAAGCGGTGTCCGGCATCGTCGAGCGCCGCCACACGCTGCCCATCCTGGCCAACGTGCTGATCCGCAAGACCGGCAACGCGCTGCAGCTCACCACCAGCGACCTGGAGATCCAGATCCGCACCACGGCCGAGCTGGGCGGCGACGCCGGGGACTTCACCACCACCGTGGGCGCCCGCAAGCTCATCGACATCCTGAAGACCATGCCCTCGGACCAGACCGTGAGTCTGGAGACCAGCCAGAACAAGCTGATCCTCAAGGGCGGCAAGAGCCGCTTCACGCTGCAGACCCTGCCGGCCGAGGACTTCCCGCTGGTGCAGGAGGCCGCGGCCTTCGGGCCGGCCTTCAGCGTGCCGCAGAAGGTGCTCAAGGGCCTGATGCAACAGGTCTCGTTCGCCATGGCGGTGCAGGACATTCGCTACTACCTGAACGGCATCCTCTTCGTGGCCGAGGGCAACACGCTTTCGCTGGTGGCCACCGACGGCCACCGCCTGGCTTTTGCCAGCAGCCAGCTGGAGGTCGAGGTGCCCAAGCAGGAGGTCATCCTGCCGCGCAAGACGGTGCTGGAGCTGCAGCGCCTGCTGTCGGACGCCGACGGCGCCATCGAGATGCAGTTCGCCAACAACCAGGCCAAGTTCAGCTTCGGCGGCATGGAGTTCGTCACCAAGCTGGTCGAGGGCAAGTTCCCCGACTACAACCGCGTCATCCCGCGCAACCACCCGCACAACATCACCCTGGGCCGCGCGCCGCTGCTGGCCAGCCTGCAGCGCACGGCCATCATGACCAGCGACAAGTTCAAGGGCGTGCGCCTGAACTTCGAGCCGGGCTCGCTGCGCGTGACCAGCAGCAACGCCGAGCAGGAAGAAGCCGTGGACGAGCTGGACATCGACTACGGCGCCGACCCGATCGAGATCGGCTTCAACGTCACCTACCTGATCGACGCCCTGGCCAACATGGGCCAGGACATGGTGGGCCTGCAGCTGGCCGACGGCAACAGCTCGGTGCTGATGAGCATTCCCGGCAACGACAGCTTCAAGTACGTCGTCATGCCGATGCGCATTTGACACAACCCCCTATGTCGCTGCGCTCCTTCCCCCTTCTCTCGCAAAGCTGCGCTTTGCGGGAAGGGGGACGCCGCCAGCGCTGCGGGGCGGCCCTTGCGCGGCGGCTGCTGGCGTGGCGTGCGCCCGTGGCTGGCGCGATGGGTAAGGCGGGACATCGTTGTTCTTCGCTACTTTTTTGATAGCTGCTGGCGCTTGCTGGGCAAGCGCTGGCGGCCTTTTTGGCTAGATATTCATGACCGCAGAGCAAACGCACCAGGCCCCTGACGAGCCCATCGTGGGCAGCGACGAGACGCTGCCGGCCGCCGTTGCCGCCCCCGCCGGCGAGGGCTATGGCGAAGGCGCCATCCAGATCCTGGAGGGCCTGGAGGCCGTGCGCAAGCGCCCCGGCATGTACATCGGCGACACCAGCGACGGCACCGGCCTGCACCACCTGGTCTTCGAGGTGGTGGACAACTCCATCGACGAGGCGCTGGCCGGCTACTGCGACGACATCCTGGTCACCATCCACTCGGACAACTCGATCAGCGTGGTGGACAACGGCCGCGGCATTCCCACTGGCGTGAAGATGGACGACAAGCACGAGCCCAAGCGCTCGGCCGCCGAGATCGCCCTGACCGAGCTGCACGCCGGCGGCAAGTTCAACCAAAACAGCTACAAGGTATCGGGCGGCCTGCACGGCGTGGGTGTGTCCTGCGTGAACGCCTTGAGCAAGACGCTGCGCCTGACGGTGCGCCGCGAGGGCGTCACGCACCAGCTCGACTTCTCGCGCGGGGTGGTGCAAAACCGCATCATCGAGATCGTCGACGGCGCGGAAGTCTCGCCCATGAAGATTGCCGGCCCGACGGAAAAGCGCGGCACCGAGGTGCGCTTTCTGCCCGACACGGACATCTTCAAGGAAAACAGCGATTTCCACTACGAGATTCTGGCCAAGCGCCTGCGCGAGCTGTCCTTTCTGAACAACGGCGTGCGCATCCGCCTGGTGGACGAGCGCACCGGCAAGGAAGACGATTTCTCCGGCGCCGGCGGCGTCAAGGGCTTCGTGGAGTTCATCAACGGCACCAAGAAGGTGCTGCACCCCACGCCCTTCCACGCCACGGGCAGCCGCCCGGCCGAGAGCTACGGCGGCATCCCCGGCACCGAGATCGGCGTCGAGGTCGCCATGCAGTGGAACGACGGCTACAACGAGCAGGTGCTGTGCTTCACCAACAACATCCCGCAGCGTGACGGCGGCACCCACCTGACTGGGCTGCGCGCGGCCATGACGCGGGTGATCGGCAAGTACATCGAGCAAAACGAACTGGCCAAGAAGGCCAAGGTCGAGGTGACCGGCGACGACATGCGCGAAGGCCTGTGCGCCGTGCTGAGCGTGAAGGTGCCCGAGCCCAAGTTCAGCAGCCAGACCAAGGACAAGCTGGTGTCCAGCGAAGTGCGCGCGCCGGTGGAGGACATCGTCGCCCGCACCCTGAGCGAATACCTGGAGGAAAAGCCCCAGGACGCAAAAATCCTGTGCGGCAAGATCGTCGAGGCCGCGCGCGCCCGCGAGGCCGCGCGCAAGGCGCGCGAGATGACGCGCAGGAAGGGGGTGCTGGACGGCATGGGCCTGCCCGGCAAGCTGGCCGACTGCCAGGAGAAAGACCCGGCGCTGTGCGAGATCTACATCGTCGAGGGCGACTCCGCCGGCGGCTCTGCCAAGCAGGGGCGCGACCGCAAGTTCCAGGCCATCCTGCCGCTGCGCGGCAAGATTCTGAACGTGGAGAAGGCGCGCTATGAAAAGCTCTTGTCCAGCAACGAAATCATCACCCTGATCACCGCTTTGGGCACTGGCATCGGCAAGACCAGCGAAGACGATTTCAGCGGCAAGGGCAAGAGCGGCGCGGACGACTTCGACGTCGCCAAGCTGCGCTACCACCGCATCATTATCATGACCGACGCCGACGTGGACGGCGCCCACATCCGCACGCTGCTGCTGACCTTCTTCTACCGCCAGATGCCCGAGCTGGTCGAGCGCGGCCACATCTACATCGCCCAGCCGCCGCTGTACAAAGTGAAGAACGGCAAGGAAGAGCTGTACCTCAAGGACGCCGCCGCGCTGGACTCCTTCCTGCTGCGCGTGGCCCTGAAGGACGCGGCCGTCTTCACCGGCGGCGAGGCCGGGCGCACCATCACCGGCGACGAACTGGCCGAGCTGGCCCGCAGCCACCAGCGCGCCGAGGCCGTCATCGAGCGCCTGTCCGCCTTCATGGACCTGGAGGCGCTGCGCGCCATCGCCGATGGCGTGGCCATCAACCTGGACGACGTGCCGCAGGCCGAGGCCAGCGCCGTGCGCCTGCAGGCCAAGCTGCGCGAGCTGAACGTCAACGGCGTGCCCGCCGAGGTGGCGGGCGAGTTCGACGCGCGCACCGACAAGCCCATCCTGCGCATCAGCCGCCACCACCACGGCAACGTCAAGAGCACCGTCATCACGCAGGACTTCGTGGCCGGCGCCGACTACGCCGCGCTCGCCGAGGCCGCCACCAGCTTCCACGGCCTGATGGCCGAGGGCGCCCGCGTCACCCGCGGCGAGGGCGAGCGCCAGCGCGAGGAGAAGGTCGCCGACTTCCGCCAGGCCATGCAGTGGCTGATCCGCGAGGCCGAGCGCACCACCGCGCGCCAGCGCTACAAGGGCCTGGGCGAGATGAACCCCGAGCAGCTGTGGGAAACCACCATGGACCCGGAAGTGCGCCGCCTGCTGCGCGTGCAGATCGACGACGCCATCGAGGCCGATCGCGTGTTCACCATGCTCATGGGCGACGACGTGGAGCCGCGGCGCGACTTCATCGAGACCAATGCGCTCAGGGCGGGCAACATCGACGTGTAAGCACCGCCGCGTCGCCCGCGATATCTTTCGGCCATGACTGGCGACGCCCCCACCCTCGACTGGAGCCATCCCCACGCCTCCGGCCGCAGCCCCGTGCTGGGGCGCAACGTGGTTGCCACCTCGCAGCCGCTGGCGGCGCAGGCGGGGCTGCGCATGCTGCTGGACGGCGGCAACGCGGTGGATGCGGCGCTGGCCGGGGCCATGGCGCTCACGGTGGTCGAGCCCACGGGCTGCGGCCTGGGTGGTGATGCCTTCGCCATCGTCTGGGACGGGCGCGAGCTGCACGGCCTGAATGCCTCGGGCCGCTCGCCGGCGGCCTGGTCGCCGCAGTACTTCGCGGCCCTGGGCGGCATTCCCGAGCGGGGCTGGAACGCGGCCACCGTGCCGGGCGTGGTTTCGGGCTGGATGGCGCTGTGGCGGCGCTTCGGCTCGCTGCCGCTGGCGCGCATCGCGCAGCCGGCGATCGGCTATGCGCGCCAGGGCTTTCCCGTCTCGCCGGTGGTGGCGCAGCTGTGGGCGCTGGGCGCGGCGCGGCTGGGTGACCAGCCGGGCTTTGCCGAATGCTTCCTGCCCGGCGGCAGGGCGCCGCGCGCCGGGGAGATCTTCCGCAACGAGGCGCTGGCGCGCACGCTGGAGCTGATCGTGCAAACCGAGGGCGAGGCCTTCTACCGCGGCGCGCTGGCCCGGGCGCTGGTGCAGCATGCGCAGGCCCACGGCGGCGCGCTGTCGCTGCAGGACCTAGACGAGCACCGCGCCTACTGGGTGGGCACGCTGGCCCAGCGCTTCGGCGATTCGGTCATCCATGAGATTCCGCCCAACGGCCAGGGCATTGCCGCGCTGGCGGCGCTGGGCATGCTGGACACGCACGGCGTGGGCGGACACCCGCTGGACGACGCGCGCACGGTGCACGCCAGCATCGAGGCCATGAAGCTGGCGCTGGCCGACCTGGACGAATACAACGCCGACCCCGCGCACGCACGCGTGGCGCCGGCCGATCTGCTGCGCCCCGACTACCTGCGCGCACGCGCGGCGCTGATCGACCCGCTGCGCGCCGGCGACCCGGCCTGCGGTGCGCCGCGCCCGGGCGGCACGGTGTACCTGGCGGCGGGCGACGCGGGCGGGATGATGGTGTCCTTCATCCAGTCCAACTACATGGGCTTCGGCTCGGGCGTGGTGGTGCCGGGCACGGGCATCAGCCTGCACAACCGCGGCCACAGCTTCAGCGCCGTGCCGGGGCACGCCAACGAAGTCGGGCCGCGCAAGCGGCCGTCGCACACCATCCTGCCGGCCTTCGCCATGCATGCCGACGGCACGCCGCAAATGGCCTTCGGCGTCATGGGCGGACCCATGCAGTCGCAGGGCCACGTGCAGATGGCGCTGCGCGTGTTGCGCTATGGGCAGAACCCGCAGGCGGCGGCCGACGCCCAGCGCTGGCGCGTGACGGGCGGGCGCGGCGTGGCGGTGGAGCCGTCGTTCGACGCGGACGTGGTGCGCCGGCTGCGTGCGCTGGGCCACGATGTCACGGTGGAGCCGGGCAGCGGCGTGTTCGCCTTCGGCGGCGCGCAACTGGTGCTGCGCCAGGGCGGGGCTTACGTGGCCGGCTCCGATCCGCGCAAGGATGGCTGCGCCGTGGCGTTTTAAGCCAAATCGGCCTCCAGCGCTTGCTGGGTAAGCGCTGGAAGCTCATTTTTCAATAGCAAACTTCAGCGCGTCTCGCGCATCGTCAGCCAGGCGCTGGCGGCGCCGCTGGCGGCGATCAGGCCCATGCCGGCCAGCGACCAGCCGTCCGGCAGCTGGCCGTAGACGGCCCAGCCGGCCAGCATGGCAAAGGCGATCTGCGTGTACAGAAACGGCGCGATGGTGGCCGGCGTGGTGTGCGCATAGGCGCGCAGCAGCATGAAGTGGCCCAGCGCGCTGGACAGGCCCATGACGAAGGCGCCGGCCCAGACCCAGGGGTTGTCGACCCGCGTCCACACGAAGGGCGCGCCCAGCGACATCAGCGCCGTGGCGATCCAGCCGGTATAGAACTGGGTGTGGGCCGGCTCCTCGCGCCCGGCCATCAGGCTGCTCAGGATCTGGTAGCCCGTGCCCATGGCCAGCATGCACAGCGGCAGCACGGTGGCCCAGCCCAGGCTGCTGCCACCGGGGCGCAGGATGAGCAGGACGCTGGCCAGCCCGGTGGCCACCAGGGCGCAGCGCAGCGCGCTCACCGGCTGGCGCAACCACAGCGCGGCCACCAGCGTCACGCACAGCGGCGTGGCCGCGATGATGGCCGTGAACTCGGCCAGCGGCATGGCGCGAATGCTGAAGAAGCCGAACAGGCTGGTGCCCGCGAACAGCACGGCGCGCAGCGCCTGAAAGCGCAGGTGCGCCGTGCGCGGCCAGCGCCAGCCGGTGCGCGGCAGCACCCAGGCGGAGGTCAGCAGCGACTGGACCAGGTAGCGCAGCCACAGCGCCATGAACAGCGGCAGCGTCGCGCTTACCAGCTTGGTGGCCGTGTCCAGCAGCGCAAAGCAGGCGCACGCGCCCACGGTGAGCGCGATGCCGGCCAGGGCCGCGCTGCGGCGGCTCGCGGAAGGGGCCATGGCTCAGCGGGGCATAGGGGCGGCAGGGCCGGGCGGCACGCGGGCGGCGCGGCGCCGCCGCTCAGGCCCGGGCGGGCGCATCGGGCGTGCGCTCCAGCAGCATGGAGTCGCCATAGCTGAAGAAGCGGTAGCGCTCGGCGATGGCGTGGCGGTACAGCGCCATCACGTGCTCGTAGCCGGCAAAGGCGCTGACCAGCATCATCAAGGTGCTCTTGGGCAGGTGGAAGTTGGTGACGAGCAGCTGCACCACTTGGAAGGCGAAGCCCGGGGTGATGAAGATGCTGGTGTCGCCCGTGGCCTGGCCGGTGCGCGCCCACGATTCGAGTGTGCGCACGGTGGTCGTGCCCACGGCCACCACGCGGCCACCGCGCGCGCGGCAGCGCTCCAGGGCGGCCAGGGTGGCCAGCGGGATGTCGTACCACTCGCTGTGCATGCGGTGCTCGTCCAGGTTCTCGGTCTTGACGGGCTGGAAAGTGCCGGCGCCCACGTGCAGCGTGACGCTGGCGCGCTCCACGCCGCGCTCGGCCAGCGCGGCCAGCACGCCCTCGTCGAAGTGCAGCGCCGCCGTGGGCGCGGCCACGGCGCCGGGGCGGGCGGCGAAGACGGTCTGGTAGCGCTCGGCGTCCTCGGCGGCGTCGGGGTCGCTGCCGCCGCTTTGCTGGCGCTCGATGTAGGGCGGCAGCGGCAGGTGGCCGTGGCGCTGCATCAGCTCCCAGGGCGAGGCGCCGTCGGGCGCGTGCAGGGCCAGGCGAAACAGCGGGCCGTCGGCATCCGGCCAGCGCGACAGCAGCGTGGCGTCGAAGCCGCCGCCGGTGCTGCCGCCGGCCATGTGCAGCGTGGCCCCGGGGCGGGGCTTCTTGCTGACCTTCATGTGGGCCACCACCTCGTTGCCCTGCAGCACGCGCTCGATCAGCAGCTCCAGCCGGCCGCCGCTGGCCTTCTCGCCGAAGATGCGCGCGCGCAGCACGCGGGTGTCGTTGAAGACCAGCAGGTCGCCCGGCTGCAGCAGCTGCGGCAGCTCGCGGAAGATGCGGTCGGTGGGCGGGGCGGAGCGCCCGTCCAGCAGGCGCGAGGCGCTGCGCTCGGGCGTGGGGTGCTGGGCGATGAGCGCCTCGGGCAGTTCGAAATCAAAGTCGCTGAGGTGGAAGGCGCGAGTGGGGGTGTGGGGCATGGGGTTCCTGAGGGCCGGACGGGCCCGTTCCAAGACGAATAAAAAAGAAGAAGGTTGAAAAGGTGGGAAGGGCGGCCCTACCAGGGCTGGCCCTCCAGGCCGCTCCACAGCACGTTCAGGTCGGGAAAGCTCCAGCGCTGCGGATCTTCGCGCGCGGCGATCTTGTCACTACAGCCGGGCGCGGCCAGGTCGATGACCTCGGGCGGGATGCGCAGGTCGGAGCGGGTCGAGAAGAACACCTTCACGCGCGGGGCCACCAGGGTGGCGGCGTTTTGCTCCATCACCACGCCCAGGCGGCCCGAGTCCAGGCGCACCAGCGATCCTACGGGGTAGATGCCGATGCTTTTGACGAAGGCCTGGAACAGCCGCGCATCCAGGTGGCCGCGCGTCCACTCGGCCATGCGGCGGATGGCCTCGGCCGGGTCCCAGCCGCGCTTGTAGGGGCGGTCGGAGGTGATGGCGTCGTACACGTCGCAGATCGCCGCCATGCGGGCGATGGTGCTCAGCGAGCCCTCGCCCAGGCGGTTGGGGTAGCCGGTGCCGTCCGTGCGCTCGTGGTGGTGCAGGCAGGCGTCCAGCACGGCGGGGTCCACGCCGGCGCTGTCCTTGAGCATCTCCCAGCCGGCGCGCGGGTGGTTCTTCACCAAGGCGAACTCCGCGTCCGTCAGCCGGCCGGGCTTGTTCAGCACTTCCAGCGGCACGGCGGCCTTGCCCAGGTCGTGCAGCAGGCCGGCCATGCCGGCGGTGCGCGTTTGCGCCTCGTCCAGGCCGATCTGGCGCGCCAGCGCCACCATCAGCGCGCACACGGCCACCGAGTGCATGTAGGTGTAGTCGTCGGCCGTTTTCAGTCGCGCCAGGCTGACCAGGGCGCCCGGGTTGCGCATGACGGAGTCGGAGATCTCCTCGACCAGGCCGGAGGCGGACTGCACGTCGACCGCCCGGCCCATGCGCGCCTGGCTGAACATGGAGGCCATGGCCTGCTTGGTTCGCCCGCAGATCTGCGCGGCGCGGCGGGCCTCCTGGTACAGCGGGCTGGGCTGCAGGTCGCGCGCGGGCGGCGGGGCGCCGGGGGCGGCTTCCAGCGGCGCCGGGGGCTGCTGTTGGCCCAGGCTCGGCGCGTTGGCGGCCACGTCCTTGCCGCGCGCAATGTCGATCCACACCTCGCGCACTGAGGTGGCGCGAATGCGTTCGAGGTCCTTGGGCTCGTCCAGCACGAAGCGCGTGCGCCAGAACGGATGGTCCATCCAGGAGCCGCAGAATTCGTGCAGGTACATGCCCAGGGTCAGGTCTTCGACGGGAATGCGCTTGAGCATGACGGACGGGAAGGGACGCTCTACCGGGAAAAGTGTCAACATGTTAACGGCGTTCGCTCCCAGGGGCGTCGCGCCCGGGATTGTCCTGTTGCTATGGATGAGGGAGCTGGTGCCGCTTGCTTTGCAGGGATTGCGGCATGAAAACATCGTGGGATGCTGATGGGAGAAGCGGCGGCAGCTACTTATTCGATAGTGCTCCCCGGCGTGGTAGCCTTTTTGCATGCCCGCTCCGCCCGCCTCCAGCCCGGCTCGCCAGGCCTTGCTCAAGCTGGGCCTGGAGCGCGACATCGACCTGGCGCTGCACCTGCCGCTGCGCTACGAGGACGAGACCCGCATCACCCCGATCGCCAGCGCGCGCGAGGGCGCCAGCGTGCAGATCGAGGGCGTGGTCACCCACAGCCAGGTGCAGCTGCACCCGCGCCGCCAGCTGGTGGTGACGCTGCAGGACGCCTCGGGCAGCTGCGAGCTGCGCTTCTTCAGCTTCTACCCCTCGCACCACAAGACCATGGGCGTGGGCGTGCGCCTGCGCGCGCGCGGCGAGATCCGCGGCGGCTTCTGGGGCCGGCAGATGCTGCACCCGGTGGTGAAAAGCGCCAGCGCCGACCTGCCGGCCGCGCTCACACCCGTCTACCCCACGGTGGCGCAGCTGCCGCAGGCCTACCTGCGCCGGGCCATCGCCACGGCCCTGGCGCGCGTGGCCCTGCCCGAGACGCTGCCCGCCGAGCTGGCCCCGCCGGCGCTGGTCTTTGATGGCCAAAACGGCCTGCAGCGCCCGTGGACACTGCGTGACGCGCTCACTTTTTTGCACCACCCCACGCCCGACGTGGCCCTGGCTGCGCTGGAAGACCGCAGCCACCCCGCCTGGCAGCGCCTCAAGGCCGAGGAGCTGCTGGCCCAGCAGCTGTCGCAGCTGACCGCCCGGCGCGAACGCGACCAGCTCCGCGCCCCGGTGCTGCGCCCCGCCGATGGCGCCGCGGCCCTGCACGAGCAATTGCTGGCCGCGCTGCCCTTCCAGCTCACGGCCGCCCAGCGGCGCGTGGTCGAGGAGATCGCCCGTGACTTGGGGGCGAGCCGCCCCATGCACCGCCTGCTGCAGGGCGACGTGGGCTCGGGCAAGACCGTGGTGGCGGCGCTGGCCGCCTGCGTGTGCATCGACGCCGGCTGGCAGTGCGCGCTGATGGCGCCCACCGAGATCTTGGCCGAGCAGCACTTCGCCAAGCTGATCGGCTGGCTGCAGCCGCTGCTGGCTGACCGCGCCCAGGGCGTGGCCTGGCTGGTGGGCGGGCAGAAGAAGCGCGAGCGCGCCGCCATGCTGGAGGCGATCGCCGACGGCACGGCCGCGCTGGTGGTGGGCACGCACGCCGTCATCCAGGAGCAGGTGCAGTTCCAGCGCCTGGGGCTGGCCGTGATCGACGAGCAGCACCGCTTCGGCGTGGCCCAGCGGTTGGCGCTGCGCAAGAAGCTCAGCCACCTGGGCCAGGAGCCGCACATGCTGATGATGAGCGCCACGCCCATCCCGCGCACCCTGGCCATGAGCTACTACGCCGACCTGGACGTGTCCACCATCGACGAGCTGCCGCCCGGGCGCACGCCCATCGTCACCAAGCTGATTGCCGACAGCCGCAAGGACGAGATCGTCGAGCGCATCGCCGCCCAGGTGGCGGCCGGGCGGCAGGTGTACTGGGTCTGCCCGCTGATCGAGGAGAGCGAGGCGCTGGACCTGTCCAACGCCACGGCCACGCACCAGGAGCTGAGCGAGGCCCTGCCCGGCGTGCAGGTCGGCCTGCTGCACTCGCGCATGCCGGCGGCCGAGAAGAAGGCGGTGATGGAGGAGTTCAAGAACGGGCGCATGGGCCTCTTGGTCTCCACCACCGTCATCGAGGTCGGTGTGGACGTGCCCAACGCCTCGCTGATGGTCATCGAGCATGCCGAGCGCTTCGGCCTGTCGCAGCTGCACCAGCTGCGGGGCCGCGTGGGCCGGGGCGCGGCGGCGTCGGCCTGCGTGCTGCTGTACTCCACGGGCGACTCCGGCCGCCTGGGCGAGACCGCGCGCGAGCGCCTGAAAGCCATGGCCGAGACCAACGACGGCTTCGAGATCGCGCGGCGCGACCTGGACATCCGCGGCCCGGGAGAATTCCTGGGCGCGCGCCAGTCGGGCGACGCGCTGCTGCGCTTTGCCGACCTGGCCGGCGACACCGGCCTGCTGGACTGGGCGCGCGAGGCCGCGCCCGCCATGCTGGAGCACCACCCGGAACTGGCGGCGCAGCACATGGAGCGCTGGCTTGGCGGAAAATCGGACTTCCTCAAGGCGTGAGAAGCCGCCCTCACTCACCCCTTCTGACCTGACATGACATGACCCTGACCGAGCTGAAATACATCGTCGCCGTCGCGCGGGAAAAGCACTTTGGCCGCGCCGCGGAGGCGTGCTTCGTCTCGCAGCCCACGCTGTCGGTGGCCGTCAAGAAGCTCGAAGACGAGCTGGAGGTCAAGCTGTTCGAGCGCAGTGCCGGCGAGGTCTCCGTCACCGCCCTGGGCGAGGACATCGTGCGCCAGGCGCAAAGCGTGCTGGAGCAGGCCGCCGCCATCAAGGAGATAGCCAAGCGCGGCAAGGACCCGCTGGCCGGGCCGCTCACGCTGGGCGTGATCTACACCATCGGCCCCTACCTGCTGCCCGAGCTGGTGCGCCATTCCATCGCGCGCACGCCGCAGATGCCGCTGATGCTGCAGGAGAACTTCACCGTGCGCCTGCTGGAGATGCTGCGCACCGGCGAGATCGACTGCGCCATCCTGGCCGAGCCGTTTCCGGACACCGGCCTGGCGATCGCCCCGCTGTACGACGAGCCCTTCATGGCCGCCGTGCCCTCCAGCCACCCGCTGGCGGCGCAGGAGACCGTGAGCGCCACGCAGCTCAAGAACGAGACCATGCTGCTGCTGGGCGCGGGCCACTGCTTTCGCGATCACGTGCTGGAGGTCTGCCCCGAGTTCGCCCGCTACGCCACCAACGCCGAGGGCATACGCCGCACCTTCGAGGGCTCGTCGCTGGAGACCATCAAACACATGGTGGCCGCCGGCATGGGCGTGACGCTGGTGCCGCGCCTGTCCGTGCCGCGCGACGCGCTGCACCGCGGCGTGCGCCGCCGAAAGAGCGACGAGGCGCACGTGCGCTACCTGCCCATCGTCGAAGGCGACGGCAGCGCCCCGCCCATGCGCCGCGTGGTGCTGGCCTGGCGGCGCAGCTTCACGCGCTACGAGGCCATCGCCGCGCTGCGCAACGCCGTCTACGCCTGCGAGCTGCCGGGCGTGACGCGGCTATCCTGATGCGTGGCTGACCGCTTTTTTCCGTCCCACCCTCGCAACCCCTACAGGAGGATCATCCGCATGGCCAAAACCACCAGCCCCAAGACGCTTGGCAACAAGGGCGGCGCGCCGCGCATCAACATCGGCATCGGCGACAAGGACCGCGCCGCCATCGCCACCGGCCTGTCGCGCCTGCTGGCCGACACCTACACCCTGTACCTGACCACGCACAACTTCCATTGGAACGTGACGGGCCCCATGTTCAACACGCTGCACACCATGTTCATGGGGCAGTACACCGAGCTGTGGAACGCCGTGGACCCGGTGGCCGAGCGCATCCGCTCGCTGGGCCACCACGCGCCCGGCTCGTATGCCGAGTTCGGCCGGCTGACCTCGCTGGCCGATGCGCCCAGCACGCCGCCGAAGGCGATGGAGATGGTGCGCATCCTTGTCGAGGGTCACGAGGCCGTGGCCCGCACCGCGCGCGAGCTGTTCCCGGTGGCCGACAAGGCCGGCGACGAGCCCACCGCCGACCTGCTGACCCAGCGCCTGACGGTGCACGAGCAGACGGCCTGGATGCTGCGCTCGCTGCTGGAGGAGTGATGCGGCTGCCCGCCGCCGGGCATCGGCCCGGCCTCGGCGCATGAGCTGGGCCTGGATCGACGCCTGGGCCGCGCCGGCCGGCGCCGCCCTGACACTGGCCGCCCTGGGCGGCCTTTTTTTCTACCTGCGCCGCCCCGGCCCGCCGGCGGAGCCCGCGGCCCTGGGGCCGGCAGCCTGCCGGGCGCTGGCCGGCGCGGGCGTGCTGGCCGCGCTCGGGCTGGCCGGCTTGGCGGCGTCCATGGCGGGCCTGTGGCCCGGCGTGGACGGGCTGGCGCTGGACGCCGCCGTGAGCGGCTGGATCGAGCGGCGCGTGGGCCCCGCCTGGCACGGGCCGCTGGTCGCCTTCACCCAGCTGGGCCACGTCGGCCTGCTGGTGCCGCTGGCCGCCGCCGTGCTGCTGGTGCTGCTGCGCCGGCGCGACAGCCTGCGCGCCGGCGTATGGCTGCTGGGCACGGCCGGCGCGGGCCTGTGGACGCGGGCGATCAAGAGCGCCGTGGCCCGCCCGCGCCCGGCCGAGGCCTGGGTGGCCGAAGGCGGGCACAGCTTTCCCAGCGGCCACAGCGCCGGCACGCTGGCGCTGTTCGGCCTGCTGGTCTGGCTGCTGCTGCCGCACCTGCGCCGTGCCTGGCGGTTGCCGCTGGCGCTGGCAGCCCTGGCACTGGCGCTGGGCGTGGGCGCCAGCCGCGTGCTGCTGCGCGTGCACTACGCCAGCGACGTGCTGGCCGGCTGGCTGCTGGCGCTGGCCTGGGGCGCCTGCATGGTGTGCGCGGCCGAATGGGCGCTGCGCCGGCGCGGGGCCTGCCTCCGCGCCTGAGGCGGGCGGGCATGGCCGACAATCCAATCCTGGGCCACGCCGGTGCGCCGGCTCCAGCCGCGTGCTGACTGCCCGGCCCGCCGGTTTTCCCTCTCGCCCGTTCGTTCATTGCCGCCATGCCCGTCGTTGCCCCACCGGTTGCGTCCCCGCGCAGCCGCCTTGCCCTGTACCTGGACCTGATCCGCTTCAACCGCCCGGCCGGCTGGCTGGTGCTGGTCTGGCCGACCCTGGTGGCGCTGTGGGCGGCGGCGGGCGGCTTTCCCGGCTGGCACCTGCTGATCGTCTTCGTGGCCGGCACGGTGCTGATGAGGAGCGCGGGCTGCTGCATCAACGACGTGGCCGACCGCGACTTCGACCGGCACGTCAAGCGCACGCAGGCGCGGCCCATCACGACGGGGCAGGTCAGCGTGCGCGAGGCGCTGGTGCTGGCGGCGGCTCTGGCGCTGGTGGCGCTGGCCCTGGTGCTGACCACGCGCTGGGAGGCCGTGGCCTGGTCGGTGCCGGCGGTGCTGGCCACCATCCTCTACCCCTTCACCAAGCGCTTTTTCGCCATGCCGCAGGCCTTCCTGGGCATCGCCTTCAACTTCGGCATCGTCATCGCCTACGCCGCCGTGCAGGGGCAGGTGCCGGGCCAGGCATGGGTGTTGTGGCTGGCCAACCTGTTCCTGGTGCTGGCCTACGACACCGAGTACGCCATGGTGGACCGCGATGACGACCTGAAGATCGGCATGAAGACCTCGGCCATCACGCTGGGGCGTTTCGACGTGGCGGGCGTGATGCTGTTCTTTGCGTTGTGCCTGGCACTTACCGCCGCTGTGCTGCTGGCGCTGGGCCTGGGCTGGCCGGTGTGGCTGGGTTGGGGTGCGGCGGCGGCGCAGGTGGTGTGGCACTACACGCTGATCCGCCGGCGCACGCGCGAGGGCTGCTTCGTCGCCTTCAGCAAGAGCCACTGGATCGGCGTGGCGATCTTCGCCGGCGTGGCGCTGGGTTACGCGCTACGCTATTGATAGCTGCTGGCGCTTGATGGACAAGTGCTGGAGCCAATTTTCATGAGACTCTTCGCAGCCCGCTGCAAAACCTGGCAGCGGGTCCTGCAATGGGCGCAACCCTGCCAGCGGCCACCGTGCAAGGGCCGCCCCGCAGCACCGGTGGCGTCCCCCTTCCCGAATCGCTACGCGATTCGAGAGAAGGGGGAAGCGGCGCAGCCGCTCAGGGGGTTGTCCCAAATTCTTCCGCCAGTTCCCGCGCGCGCCGCTCGGCGGCGCGCATCGCGGCGACGAAGTGCTCGGGGATGCGCTGCTCCTGCATGTGGGTGATGGCCGCGTGCGTGGTGCCGCCCTTGCTGGTCACGCGCTGGCGCAGCACCTCGGGGCCTTCGTCCGAGCGGGCGGCCAGCTCGGCGGCGCCCTGGAAGGTGGCCACGGCCAGCTGGTAGGCCTGGGCGGCGCTCAGGCCCATGTCCTGGCCGGCCTGCTGCATGGCCTGCAGGAACAAAAAGACATAGGCCGGGCCCGAGCCCGACAGCGCCGTCACCGCGTCCAGCTGCGCCTCCTTGTCCACCCACACGAACTGGCCGGTGGTGGCGACCACGCGCTCGACCAGCGCGCGGCCGGCGGCGTCGACCTGGGGCGCGGCGAACAGGCCGGTGATGCCCTTGCCCACCAGCGCCGGCGTGTTGGGCATGGCGCGCACGATGCGCTCGCTGCCCAGCCAGCGCGCGATGCTGGCGGTGGGGATGCCGGCGGCCACGCTCAGGTGCAGGGCCTGGGCGACGTGGGGCGCGGCGGCGTCGGCGGCGTCCTTGAAGGTCTGGGGCTTGACGGCCCACACCACCAGCTGCGCGCGCGCCAGCTGCGCGCCGGCCTGCGCCTGGGCCTCGATGCGAAAGCGCTGGCGCAGCGCGTCGCGGGCCGCGTCCCAGGGCTCGACCACCTCGATCCGGTCGGCCGGATGGCCACGCCCGACCAGCCCGCCGATGATGGCGCTGGCCATGTTGCCGCCGCCGATGAAGGCGATGCAGCGGGGCTCGGAGGGTGCGGTGCGGGTATCGGTCATGGTTTGGACGGATGAAAAAGAGCCGCCGGCTGCTTCAAAAATGAGAGCTGCCAGCGCTCTATTGATGGGCGTTTGAATGTGAAAACTATGGCAAAACCAGGCGCATCATGCGTCGGCAGCTATTATTTTTGCTGACCGCAGTCCAGCGTGGCCTGGGCCACGGCGTGCTCCCAGCGGTGCATCAGCGCCTGGGCCTGCTCGCGCGCCATGGTGGGTACGAAGCGCCGCTCGGCGCGCCACAGGCTGGCCAGCTCCTCGGTGCCGGCGTACACCCCGCTGGCCAGGCCGGCCAGGTAGGCCGCGCCCAGGGCAGTGGTCTCCACGCAGGCCGGGCGCACCACGGGGATGCCCAGCAGGTCGGCCTGGAACTGCATCAGCAGGTCGTTCACGCAGGCGCCGCCGTCCACGCGCAGCTCGGACACCGGCGCGCCGCCGGCGGCCACGGCGTCCCGGCTCATGGCCTGCAGCAGGGCGGCGCTTTGGTAGGCGATGGACTCCAGCGCCGCGCGGGCGATGTGCGCCAGCGTGCTGCCGCGCGTCAGGCCGGTGATGGTGCCGCGCGCCTCGGGCTGCCAGTAGGGCGCGCCCAGGCCGGTGAAGGCCGGCACCATCATCACGCCGCCGGAGTCGGGCACGCTCTCGGCCAGCTGCTGCACCTCGCTGCTGGCGCGGATCGCCTGCAGGCCATCGCGCAGCCACTGCACCACGGCGCCGCCGACGAAGACGCTGCCCTCCATGGCGTATTCCGGCGTGGTGCTGGTCTGAGCCGCGCTGGTGGTGAGCAGGCCGTTGTGGCTGGTCTCGAAGCGCTGGCCGGTGTGCATCAGCATGAAGCAGCCCGTGCCGTAGGTGTTCTTGGCCATGCCGGCACTGAAGCAGGCCTGGCCGAAGAGGGCGCTTTGCTGGTCGCCCGCCACGCCGGCGATGGGGATGGCGCCGCCCAGCAGCTCGGCGTCGGTGGCGCCGAACTCCAGGCTGGCCGAGGGAAGCACCTCGGGCATCAGCGCGCGCGGGATGTCCAGCAGCGCCAGCAGCTCGTCGTCCCAGCGGTTCTCGCGCACGTTGAACAGCATGGTGCGGCTGGCGTTGCTGACGTCCGTGACGTGGCGCCGCCTGCCCGTGAGCTGCCAGATCAGCCAGCTGTCGATGGTGCCGAAGGCCAGCTCGCCGCTTTCTGCGGCCGTGCGCGCGCCGGGCACGTTGTCCAGCAGCCACTGCAGCTTGGTGGCAGAGAAGTAGGCGTCGATGCGCAGGCCGGTCTTGCCCTGGATCAGCGCCTCGTGGCCCTGCTCGCGCAGGCGGGCGCAGGCCGGCTCGGCGCGCCGGTCCTGCCAGACGATGGCGTGGTGGATGGGCGCGCCGGTCTTGCGGTTCCACACCAGCGTGGTCTCGCGCTGGTTGGTGATGCCGATGGCGCGCACGTCGCTCGCCTGGAGGCCGGCCTGCGCCAGCGCCTGGCGTGCCGTGGCCAGCTGGGTGCGCCAGATCTCGCGCGCGTCGTGCTCCACCCAGCCGGGCCGCGGGTAGATCTGCGGCAGCTCCAGCTGGGCCTGGGTGACGATGTGGCCGCTGCGGTCGAAGACGATGGAGCGCGAGCTGGAGGTGCCTTGGTCGAGGGCGAGCAGGTAGGTCATGGCGGTGTCGGCGGCAGCGGAAAGAAACGGTGCTTGGGCAGGGGTTTCAGGCGGCGACGGTGCATTGCACCCCGGCCTCCTGCAGCAGGCGCGGGAAGGGCTCGGGCGGCGGCGCGTCGGTGAACAGGCGGTCGATCTGCGCCAGTGTCGCCAATTGCACCATGGCCGGGCGGTTGAACTTGCTGTGGTCGGCCACCAGCCAGACCTCGCGCGCCTGCGCAATGATGGTCTGCGCCACCTTCACCTCGCGCAGGTCGTAGTCGCGCAGCGTGCCGTCGGGCTCGATGCCGGAGATGCCGATGATGGCGATGTCCACGCGGAACTGGCGCAGAAAGTCCACCGCCGCCTCGCCCACGATGCCGCGGTCGCGTGCGCGCACCACGCCGCCGGCGACGATGACCTCGCAGTCCGGGTTGCCGCTGAGCGTGGCGGCCACGTTGATGTTGTTGGTGATGACGCGCAGGCCCTGGCGTCCCAGCAGGGCGCGGGCCACGGCCTCGGTAGTGGTGCCGATGTTCAGGATCACCGAGCAGCCGGGCGGAATCTGCTGCGCCACGGCGCGGGCGATGCGCCGCTTGCCCTCGGCGTGCAGCGTCTCGCGCTGCGGGTGCGCCAGGTTCTCGATGGTCGAGCCGGGCAGGCGCACGCCGCCGTGAAAGCGCGTCACCAGCCCCTGCTCGGCCAGGCGCTGCACGTCACGGCGCACGGTCTGCAGCGTCACGCCCAGGCTTTGCGCGAGCTGCTCCACGCTGGCGCTCTGGCTGTGGCGCAGCTGCTCGAGCAGCAGCAGCTGGCGCGGGTTGGCGGTGGAATGCTTGCTCTTGCTCACGGCGGCCTTGTAAAACGAAGCGAAACGAAAATTCTCAGGGCTTAATATGCCAAAAGATGGGCGTGAAACGAAAGAAAATGAACCGATACGAAGAATCGTTTTACCATCCGGGTATGGCCCGCATACCGGGTTAACCCTGAAATCGCTCCCCAGGAACCGTAGAAGATCACGCCCATGACTGCCGCCAACGCCACTCCCCTGCCCACCGACCGCGCCGCGTTGCTGCAGCGCCTGGCCCAGCCCCACACCTACGACCTGGCGGTCATCGGCGGCGGCGCGACCGGGCTGGGCGTGGCGCTGGACGCGGCGGCGCGGGGCTTTTCGGTGGTGCTGCTGGAGTCGCACGACTTCGCCAAGGGCACGTCCTCGCGTGCCACCAAGCTGGTGCACGGCGGCGTGCGCTACCTGGCCCAGGGCAACATCGCCCTGGTGCGCGAGGCCCTGCACGAGCGCACCACACTGCTGAAGAACGCGCCGCACCTGGCGCAGCCGCTGGCCTTCGTCATGCCGTCGTACAAGCTGTGGGAGACGCCGTTCTACGGCACCGGCCTGAAGATGTACGACGCGCTGGCCGGCAAGGCCGGCCTGGGCGACACGCAGTGCCTGGGCCGCATGGAAACCCTGCGCTGCCTGCCCACGGCCGTGGCGGACGGCCTCAAGGGCGGCGTCAAATATTGGGACGGGCAGTTCGATGACGCCCGCCTGGCCCTGGCGCTGGCGCGTACCGCCGCGGCCCGGGGTGCGCTGCTGGTCAACTACTGCCCGGCGATCGACCTGCTGTACGAGGGCGGCAAGGTTGCCGGCGTGGTTTGCGAAGACGCCGAGGGCGGCGCCCGCTTCGAGGTGCGCGCGCGCTGCGTGGTCAATGCCACCGGCGTCTGGGTGGACGCGCTGCGCCAGCGCGACGGCCAAGCCGCCGGGCGCGAGCTGGCGCCCATGGTGGCCCCCAGCCAGGGCGTGCACCTGGTGGTGGACCGCGAATTCCTGCCCAGCGACCATGCGCTGATGGTGCCCAAGACCGCCGATGGGCGGGTGCTGTTCGCCGTGCCGTGGCTGGGCAAGCTCATCCTGGGCACCACCGACAGCCCGCGCCACGACCTGGCGCGCGAGCCGCTGGCCATGCACGAGGAGGTCGCCTTCATCCTGGGCGAGGCCGGCCGCTACCTGCGCCGCGCGCCCACCGTGCAGGACGTGCGCAGCATCTGGGTCGGCCTGCGCCCGCTGGTCAAGCCCCAGGGCGACGATGGCGGCAACACCAAGCGCATCAGCCGCGAGCACACCGTGATCGCCAGCCCCACCGGCCTGGTCACCGTCACTGGCGGCAAGTGGACCACCTACCGAGCCATGGCCGAGGACGTGCTGGACAAGTGCTTCGAGGCGCATCTGCTGCCGCGCCGCGATGCTGGCGTGACGGTGTCGCTGCCGCTGGTGGGTGCGGCCGGTGCCAGCGCGCGCCAGGGCATGAACCAGCCGCAGGGCCTGCATTCCTACGGCGGCGAGGCCGCCCTGGTGGCGGCTCTGCCGGGCGCCGATGTGGTGCTGGCCGAAGGCCTGACCGAGGCCATGGTGCGCTGGGCCGTGCGCCACGAGTACGCCCGCACCGTGGAAGATGTGCTGGCACGCCGCGCCCGCGTGCTCTTCCTGGACGCGCGCCTGGCTGCCTCCCTGGCGCCGCGCGTGGCGCAGATCCTGGCCGAGGAACTGCCCGGCCACGACCCGCAACTGGCCCCCTTCCTGGAGCTGGCGAACCAGTACGCCACGGTGCCGGCCTGAAAAGTAGCAAACCGCCCTTCAAAACCACTTGACGGGCGGTTTTGTTTTTGCGACACTAGCGGGCTTCGTGCTTTGCTAGCGCGAGGCTTATCTGCCCAGCGAAAACGCTTGCGAAATGGTTTGCGGCGCGGACGACGGGCCCAAGACTGACTGGCGTTGCGCCTTTCGCTCCGGTTTTTCCGGTGCGAAGGGCCGCTGGTACAAGTTGGGAATATTCAAATGATCCAGACAGAATCTCGGTTAGAGGTTGCCGACAACACCGGCGCCAAGTCCGTCCTGTGCATCAAGGTGCTGGGCGGCTCCAAGCGGCGCTATGCCAGTGTTGGCGACATCATCAAGGTGAGCGTGAAAGAAGCCGCACCGCGTGGCCGCGTCAAGAAGGGCGAGGTCTACAGCGCCGTGGTGGTTCGCACCGCCAAGGGCATCCGTCGCGCAGACGGCTCGCTCGTCAAGTTCGACGGCAATGCCGCCGTGCTGCTCAATGCAAAGCTGGAGCCCATCGGCACCCGCATCTTCGGCCCCGTGACGCGCGAGCTGCGTACCGAGCGCTTCATGAAGATCGTGTCCCTGGCTCCTGAAGTTCTCTGAAGGAAGCACCATGAACAAGATCCGCAAGGGCGATGAAATCATCGTGCTCGCAGGGCGCGACAAGGGCAAGCGTGGCACGGTCGCGCTGCGCAAGGATGACTCCTACCTGGTCATCGAAGGCATCAATCTGGTCAAGAAGCACGTCAAGCCGAACCCCATGAAGGGCACCACCGGCGGCATCGTGGAAAAGGCCATGCCCATCCACCAGTCCAACGTGGCCATCTTCAATGCCGCCACCGGCAAGGCCGACCGCGTCGGAGTCAAGGTGCAGGCCGACGGCACGCGCGTGCGTGTCTACAAGTCCAGCGGCGCCGAAATCAAGACGGCTTAAAGGGGTCCTCATGGCACGACTGCAACAACTCTATCGCGACAAGATCGCGGCCGAACTGAAGGAAAAGTTCGGCTACCAATCCATCATGGAAGTCCCGCGCCTGACCAAGATCACCCTGAACATGGGTGTGAGCGAAGCCGTGGCCGACAAGAAGGTGATGGACAACGCCGTGGCCGATCTGACCAAGATCGCCGGCCAAAAGCCTGTGGTGACCAAGGCCAAGAAGGCCATCGCCGGCTTCAAGATCCGCGAAGGCCAGGCCATCGGCTGCATGGTGACGCTGCGTGGCGTCCGCATGTACGAATTCCTGGATCGTTTCGTGACCGTGGCTCTGCCCCGCGTGCGTGACTTCCGTGGTATCTCCGGCCGCGCTTTCGACGGCCGTGGCAACTACAACATCGGCGTCAAAGAGCAGATCATCTTCCCTGAGATCGAGTACGACAAGGTGGATGCGCTGCGTGGTCTGAACATCAGCATCACCACGACGGCCAAGACCGACGATGAAGCCAAGGCCCTGCTGGCCGGCTTCCGTTTCCCGTTCAAGAACTAAAGGTGGCGCATGGCTAAGAAAGCTTTGATCCAGCGCGAACTCAAGCGCGAAAAACTGGCTGCCAAGTACGCCGCCAAGTACGCTGAACTGAAGGCCATTGCCGGCGACGCCAAGCGCTCTGACGAAGAGCGCGACGCTGCCCGCCTGGGCCTGCAGAAGCTCCCGCGCAACGCGAACCCCACGCGCCAGCGCAACCGCTGCGAGATGACCGGCCGCCCCCGCGGCACGTTCCGCCAGTTTGGTCTGGCCCGCGCCAAGATCCGTGAACTGGCCTTCGCTGGTGACATCCCCGGTGTCACCAAGGCCAGCTGGTAAGCAGGAGAGATAAACATGAGCATGAGTGATCCCATCGCTGACCTGCTGACCCGCATCCGCAACGCGCAGATGGTGTCCAAGGCCACCGTGTCGGTGCCGTCCTCCAAGGTGAAAATCGCCATCGCCCAGGTGCTCAAGGACGAAGGCTATATCGACGGTTTTGAAGTCAAGACCGACGCCGGCAAGTCCGAGCTGCAAATCGCCCTGAAGTACTACGCCGGCCGTCCGGTGATCGAGCGCATCGAGCGTGTGAGCCGTCCCGGCCTGCGCGTGTACAAGGGCGCGGGCGCCATCCCCCAGGTCCAGAACGGCCTGGGCGTGGCCATCGTCACCACACCCAAGGGCGTGATGACCGACCGCAAGGCGCGTGCCACCGGTGTCGGCGGCGAAGTGCTGTGCTACGTGGCCTGACGCGGCATTCGAGGAGTAAACAGAAATGTCCCGAGTAGGCAAATCTCCGGTGACCATCCCCGCAGGCGTGGATGTGTCCATCAAGGACGACCAGATCAGCGTCAAGGGCGCAGGCGGCACGCTGTCGCTGGCCCAGAGCGCGCTGGTGAAGGTTTCCAGCAACGATGGCAAGCTGAGCTTTGCGCCGACCGACGAGTCGCGCGAGGCCAATGCCATGAGCGGCACCATTCGCCAATTGGTGAACAACATGGTGCTCGGCGTCAGCCGCGGCTTCGAGAAGAAGCTGACCCTGGTCGGCGTGGGCTTCAAGGCTGCTGCCTCCGGTTCCAAGCTGAACCTGAACATCGGCTTTTCCCACCCCGTTAACTTCGATATGCCCGCCGGCATCACGGTGGCTACCCCGACTCCGACCGAAGTCGTGATCAAGGGTGCCGACCGCCAGGTGGTGGGCCAGCTGGCCGCCGAGATCCGCGCCGTTCGTCCGCCCGAGCCCTACAAGGGCAAGGGCATCCGTTATGCGGACGAAAAGGTCGTGATCAAAGAGACCAAGAAGAAATAAGGAGCTGCAACATGTTGACCAAGAAAGAGCAGCGTCTTCGCCGTGCCCGCCAGACCCGCATCCGCATTGCCCAGCAGGGCGTTGCGCGCCTGACGGTGCACCGCACAAATCTCCACATCTACGCCAGCCTCATCTCCGAAGATGGTGCACGCGTGCTGGCCACGGCGTCCACGGCAGAAGCCGAGGTGCGTCAGGCGCTGGGTGGTGCGGGCAAGGGTGGCAATGCGGCCGCGGCCGAGGCCGTGGGCAAGCGCATCGCCGAGAAGGCCAAGGCGGCCGGCGTCGAGCGGGTGGCATTTGATCGCGCAGGTTTTGCCTACCACGGTCGTGTGAAGGCCCTGGCCGAGGCGGCTCGCGAAGCCGGCCTGCAGTTCTAAGCGGAGCGGATAACAATGGCTAAATTTCAACCCAAGGTGCAGGACGAAGGTCGCGACGACGGTCTGCGCGAGAAAATGATCGCGGTCAACCGCGTGACCAAAGTCGTCAAGGGCGGCCGTATTCTGGGCTTCGCAGCACTGACGGTGGTCGGCGACGGTGATGGTCGCGTGGGCATGGGCAAGGGCAAATCCAAGGAAGTGCCCGCCGCCGTGCAGAAGGCCATGGAAGAGGCCCGCCGCAAGATGGTGAAGGTGTCGCTCAAGAACGGCACCATCCACCACAACGTGACCGGCCACCACGGCGCTGCCGTGGTCATGATGGCTCCCGCTCCCCAGGGTACCGGCATCATCGCCGGCGGCCCGATGCGTGCCGTCTTCGAAGTCATGGGCATCACCGACATCGTGGCCAAGAGCCATGGCTCGTCCAACCCCTACAACATGGTGCGCGCAACGCTCGACGCCCTGACCAACTGCACGACGCCGGCCGAAGTGGCTGCCAAGCGCGGCAAGTCGGTCGAAGAGCTGTTCGCTGCCTGAAGAGGAAGTCGACATGACAACGACGACGCAACAAACCGTGAAGATTCAGCTGGTGCGCAGCCCTATCGGCACCAAGGAATCGCACCGCGCCACCGTTCGTGGCCTGGGCCTGCGCAAGCTCAACAGCGTGAGCGAGCTCAAGGACACGCCCGAGGTGCGCGGCATGATCAACAAGATCAGCTACCTGGTCAAAATCCTCTGAGAGGTTGATGATGGAACTCAATAACATCCAGCCCGCAGCAGGAGCCAAGCACGCCGCTCGCCGCGTCGGTCGCGGCATCGGCTCCGGTCTGGGCAAGACGGCCGGTCGCGGCCACAAGGGCCAGAAGTCCCGCTCGGGTGGCTACCACAAGGTTGGCTTCGAAGGCGGTCAGATGCCTCTGCAGCGCCGCCTGCCCAAGCGTGGCTTCAAGTCGCATCTGCTCAAGTTCAATGCCGAAGTGACGCTTTCCGCCCTGAGCCGCCTGGATGCGGCCGAGGTGGACGTGCTCGCCCTCAAGAAGGCTGGCCTGATCGATGAGCTGACCCGTGTGGTCAAGGTCATCAAGAGCGGCGAGATCACTCGCGCCGTGAAGCTGTCGGGCATTGGAGCCACCGCTGGCGCCAAGGCTGCCATCGAGGCGGCCGGCGGCAGCGTGGCCTGATCGGCCGCACACGACGAAAGGCATCCGTGGCTACGAACGCAGCTCAACTGGCGAAAACCGGCAAGTTCGGCGACCTTCGCCGGCGCCTGGTCTTTCTGCTGCTCGCGCTGGTCGTGTACCGCGTGGGCGCACACATCCCCGTCCCGGGGATCGATCCGGCGCAGCTGCAGCAGCTGTTCAACGGCCAGCAGGGCGGCATCCTCAACCTCTTCAACATGTTCTCGGGTGGGGCGCTGTCGCGCTTCACGGTTTTCGCGCTGGGGATCATGCCGTACATCTCGGCATCGATCATCATGCAGCTGATGACCTATGTGGTTCCCACGTTCGAGCAGATGAAGAAAGAAGGGGAGGCCGGTCGCCGCAAGATCACGCAGTACACCCGTTACGGGACCGTCGGCCTGGCCGTTTTCCAGTCGCTGGGCATCGCCGTGGCACTGGAAAGCCAGGCGGGGCTGGTGCTCGATCCGGGCTTCGGCTTCCGCATGACGGCCGTGGTCAGTCTCACTGCAGGCACCATGTTCCTGATGTGGCTGGGAGAGCAGATCACTGAGCGTGGTCTGGGCAACGGGATCTCGATCCTGATCTTCGCCGGCATCGCTGCCGGCCTGCCCAGCGCCTTGGGTGGCCTGCTGGAGTTGGTGCGTACTGGTGCCATGGGCATCCCCGCCGCCATCTTCATCGTGGCAATCGTGGGCTTGGTCACGTACTTCGTGGTGTATGTGGAGCGCGGCCAGCGCAAGATCCTGGTGAATTACGCACGCCGTCAGGTGGGCAACAAGGTGTATGGGGGGCAGTCCTCGCACCTGCCGCTCAAGCTGAACATGGCTGGCGTGATCCCGCCGATCTTCGCCTCGTCGATCATCCTGCTGCCTGCGACCATCGTGAACTGGTTCAGTGCCGGTGAGTCCATGCGCTGGCTGCGCGATATCGCAGGCACGCTCACGCCTGGTCAGCCGATCTACGTGCTGCTGTATGCGACCGCCATCGTGTTCTTCTGCTTCTTCTATACCGCGCTGGTTTTCAACAGCCGGGAAACGGCAGACAACCTGAAGAAGAGCGGGGCGTTCATCCCCGGGATTCGTCCGGGTGAGCACACGGCACGCTACATCGACAAGATCCTGGTTCGGCTGACGCTGGCGGGGGCGATCTACATCACCTTCGTGTGCTTGCTGCCGGAGTTCCTGATCCTGAAGTACAACGTGCCGTTCTATTTTGGCGGCACCTCGCTGCTGATCATTGTGGTAGTGACCATGGATTTCATGGCCCAGGTGCAGAACTACCTGATGAGCCAGCAGTACGAGTCGCTGCTCAAGAAGGCGAACTTCAAGACGACGGCTGGCGCCTGACCCACTGGCCTGGTTTTGGTGAATCCGCTATAGTGGCGGGTTCGCCAGAATTGCGGCAATTTTCATTGATGCCCAACGTTCGCTCGCGGGCTGATTTTTGTGTTCCGCTGTATCCCGTAAGGGAAGGAACGATTGGACAAGTTTAGGAGAATGCAATGAGAGTTTCGGCTTCGGTAAAGAAGATCTGCCGCAACTGCAAAATCATCCGCCGCAAGGGTGTGGTGCGCGTGATCTGCACGGATCAGCGTCACAAGCAGCGCCAGGGCTGATGGCTTAACGATCATTAGAGGACGCACATGGCTCGTATCGCTGGTATCAACATTCCGCCCCATCAGCATGCCGAAATTGGTCTGACGGCCATCTACGGCATTGGGCGCACCCGTGCTCGCAAGATCTGCGATGCATGCGGCATCGACTACTCCAAGAAGGTCAAGGAATTGACCGACGCAGATCTGGAAAAGATCCGCGACCAAATCGCCCAGCTCACCATCGAAGGTGACCTGCGTCGCGAGACGACGATGAACATCAAGCGCCTGATGGACATCGGCTGCTACCGGGGCTTCCGTCATCGCCGCGGCCTGCCGATGCGCGGTCAGCGCACCCGCACCAACGCCCGCACCCGCAAGGGTCCGCGCAAGGGCGCAGCGGCACTGAAGAAGTAAGGACTGAAAGAACCCTATGGCTAAGTCTCCTGCCAACAACGCCGCCCAGCGCGTGCGCAAGAAGGTCCGCAAGAACGTCTCCGACGGCATTGCCCACGTTCACGCCTCCTTCAACAACACCATCATCACCATCACCGACCGCCAGGGCAATGCACTGTCCTGGGCTTCGTCGGGTGGTCAAGGCTTCAAGGGCTCGCGCAAGTCCACTCCCTTCGCTGCTCAGGTGGCCTCGGAAGTGGCCGGTCGTGCCGCCATGGAGCAGGGCATCAAGAACGTGGACGTCGAGATCAAGGGCCCCGGTCCGGGTCGCGAATCCTCCGTGCGCGCCCTGGGCGCCCTGGGCATCCGCATCACGTCGATCTCCGACGTGACGCCTGTCCCGCACAACGGCTGCCGCCCGCAAAAGCGCCGCCGCATCTGATCTCACACTGAAGCCCACCGCCACCCATCGCATTCGCGTGCGATGAAGGTGGCTCCCGCAGCAAGCCTGCGGCAGCTGAAAATACCAAGGAAACTCAAGTGGCACGTTATCTGGGCCCCAAGGCCAAACTCTCCCGCCGCGAAGGCACCGACCTGTTCCTCAAGAGTGCGCGTCGCTCGATCGCGGACAAGGCCAAGTTCGACTCCAAGCCTGGCCAGCACGGCCGTACTTCTGGCGCACGCACCTCCGACTACGGTCTGCAACTGCGCGAAAAGCAGAAGGTCAAGCGCATGTACGGCGTGCTGGAAAAGCAGTTCCGCCGTTACTTCGCCGAAGCCGAGCGCCGCAAGGGCAACACCGGCGCCAACCTCCTGGGCCTGCTGGAAAGCCGCCTGGATAACGTGGTGTACCGCATGGGCTTCGGCTCCACGCGCGCCGAAGCACGCCAGCTGGTGTCGCACAAGGCCGTTACGGTGAACGGCCAGTCCGTGAACATCGCTTCCTATCTCGTGAAGGTCGGTGACGTAGTCGCCGTGCGCGAGAAGTCCAAGAAGCAAGCACGCATCGTCGAAGCGCTGCAGCTGGCACAGCAGGTCGGCATCCCGGCCTGGGTCGAGGTCAATGTCGAGAAGGTCGAAGGCACCTTCAAGAAGGCTCCCGATCGCGACGAATTCGGCGCCGACATCAACGAATCCCTGATCGTCGAGTTGTATTCGCGTTAATCCCGGGCGGCTCCCGCACGGAAAGAAACGTACTCCCCTACCGCGAGGCATCGCGGTAGGGGCGCTTCACCCGCCTTACCGGTGTAACGAGCTGGGGGTATTGAGAGGAAGTCTGCATGCAAACCAATTTGCTGAAGCCCAAGACCATCAACGTCGAGCAGCTGGGCCCTAATCGCGCCAAAGTGGAACTGGAGCCTTTCGAGCGCGGCTATGGCCACACGCTCGGCAACGCCCTGCGCCGGGTTCTGCTCTCTTCCATGGTCGGCTACGCAGCAACGGAAGTGACGATCGCCAGCGTGCTGCACGAGTACTCCTCCATTGACGGTGTGCAGGAAGATGTCGTGAACATCCTCCTGAACCTCAAGGGCGTTGTGTTCAAGCTGCACAACCGTGACGAAGTCACCTTGTCGCTGCGCAAGGATGGCGAAGGCGTCGTGACGGCGCGTGACATCCAGACGCCGCACGATGTCGAGATCGTCAACCCGGACCACGTGATCGCCACGCTGTCCGCTGGTGGCAAACTCGACATGCAGATCAAGGTCGAGAAGGGCCGTGGCTATGTGCCCGGTAGCCTGCGCCGCTATGCCGACGAGTCCACCAAGTCCATCGGTCGCATCGTGCTGGACGCCTCGTTCTCGCCGATCCGCCGCGTGAGCTACACGGTGGAAAGCGCTCGCGTGGAGCAGCGCACCGACCTGGACAAGCTGGTGATGGAGATTGAGACCAACGGTGCCATCTCGGCCGAAGACGCCGTGCGCGCATCGGCCAAGATCCTGGTCGAGCAGCTGGCTGTGTTTGCGCAACTCGAAGGCGGCGAACTGGCTGCGTTCGACGCACCTTCCAGTTCGCGCGGCGCCGCCACGTTCGACCCGATCCTGCTGCGTCCGGTGGACGAGCTGGAACTCACGGTGCGTTCGGCCAACTGCCTGAAGGCTGAGAACATCTACTACATCGGTGACCTGATCCAGCGCACCGAGAACGAGCTGCTCAAGACGCCCAACCTGGGCCGCAAGTCGCTCAACGAAATCAAGGAAGTGCTCGCCTCGCGCGGCCTTACCCTGGGCATGAAGCTCGAGAACTGGCCGCCCGCCGGCCTGGACAAGCGCTGATCTGCCATTTGTCCCCACCTGGGGAGTGCTCCGGGCAGTACCTGATACGGCTGCCCGTTTTAATTGATTGATAAGGAAAGCACCATGCGTCACGGACACGGCCTGCGCAAACTCAACCGCACGACATCGCACCGCCTTGCGATGCTGCAGAACATGATGAACTCGCTCATCGAGCACGAGGCCATCAAAACCACCGTTCCCAAGGCCAAGGAACTGCGCCGCGTGATCGAACCCATGATCACCCTGGCCAAGGAGGACTCCGTCGCCAACCGCCGCCTGGCCTTCAACCGCCTGCGCGACCGCGACAGCGTGACCAAGCTGTTCAACGAACTGGGTCCGCGCTTCAAGGCCCGTCCCGGTGGCTATACGCGCATCCTGAAGATGGGCTTCCGCGTGGGCGACAACGCACCCATGGCCTATGTGGAGTTTGTCGAGCGCGCCGAAGAAGATGCTGGCGAAGCCGCTGAATCTTCGGCCAAGGCATAAAAATAGGGTATACTCTCATTTCTGACGCGCGATGGAGCAGCCTGGTAGCTCGTTGGGCTCATAACCCAAAGGTCGGAGGTTCAAATCCTCCTCGCGCAACCAAACAATTCAGGCCTGCAGCCTGAACTTCAAAAAGCCCGCTTACGCGGGCTTTTTTTTGCCCGGAGCCAGCTCCGCGTGCGGCATCAGCCGTTTTTCATGCGCAAGGCGGCCTCATACAAGGGGTTGCGCGGCGCTCCCGTGATTTCGGCAGCCAGTCTCACCGCGGCCTTGGTGGGCAGTTCAGCGAGCAGCAGGGCCAGCACTTGCTCCCCCTGGCCGAAGGCCGCGTCTGCCTGGGCGGCCATGGGATGCAGCAGAACCACGAACTCGCCTTTGGCCCTCTGGGGCGACCCTGCCAGCCACGCGGGCAGCTCGCTTGCAGGGTGGCTGGAAACCTCCTCGAACTGCTTGGTTAGCTCCCGAGCCAGCGTGACCCGGCGCTCGCCCAGTACGGCCAGGGCAGTGGCCAATTCTTGTATGCGGTGAGGCGCCTCCAGCAGCACCACGCAGCGTGGCTCCTGAGCCAGGTGCTGGATGGCGTTAGTGCGTTCTCCCGCCCGGGTGGGCAGAAAGCCGTGGAAAACGAAGCCCTGCGCCTCGGTGGACGCTGCGACTGCCCCTGCCACGCTGAGCGCCGTGGTCACGCTGCTGGCGCCCGGCAGCGGAATGCAGCGCAGGCCTTCCTTCTGCACCGCATCCACCAGGCGAGCACCCGGGTCGCTCACGCCAGGGGTGCCGGCGTCGCTGACATACGCTATGCGCCTGCCCTGCTGCAGCTGGGCGACCACCTGCTGCGCGGCCTGCGCTTCGTTGTGCTGGTGCAGCGCCAGCAGGTTGGCACCACCCTTGTCGATGCCATAGGCGCGCAGCAATGCCTGAGTATGTCGCGTGTCTTCGCAAGCGACGATGTCGGCCAGCTGCAGCACATGCAGTGCGCGCAGGGTGATATCAGCCAGGTTGCCGATGGGCGTGGCCACGACATACAGAGCGCCCTGCGGATAATGCTGCGCGGCAGCCGCGTCGTGTGCGGCGCCAAGGGCCGAAGCAAAGGATGCGCTCAATGGGATTCCTTCAAAACAGTGGCGCGGGCCGGCAGGGAATGGTCACGACTACGCGCGTGGCGGGCCAGGCGGCCGAGGAGCAGGCGCTGGCCCACCTGCTGGCGGCGGGCCTGGTGCTTGTGCAGCGCAATTATCGGACCGCCGGGCGCGGCGGCGGCGAGATCGACCTGATCATGCGCGAGCCCGACGGCACGCTGGTGTTCGTCGAGGTGCGTAGCCGCGCTGGCGCCAGCCATGGCGGCGCGGGCGCCAGCATTGGCGCCACCAAGCGCCGGCGCATCATCTTTGCTGCACAGTGCTACCTGATGCGCTGGGCGCAGCCACCGGCCTGCCGCTTCGACGCGGTGCTGATCGAGCAGGGCCGGCTGCAATGGCTGCGCGCAGCCTTCGACGCTGGCTAAAGCGCGGACGGGCGGGCAGGCATCGGGCGGCGGGTATCATCTCCGGCCCATGCTTGAGCAACGGATCCAGCAGCACTTCATTGACAGTGCCGATCTCAAATACCAGACCTCGCAGGCCCTGAGCGGCGCCATCGCCGCGGCGGTGCAGGCGATGGTGGCCTCCATTACCGGCGGCGCCAAGCTGCTGTCCTGCGGCAGTGGCCCCTGCGGCGCGCTGGCGCAGCAGTTCGCGGCCTTGTGCGTGGGTGGTTTCGAGCGCGATCGGCCCGAGCTGGCTGCCCTGGCGCTCGTACCCGATGCCACCTGGATGGCCGCCTCGACCACCGAAGCCGTGGCATCGCCGCTGGCACGCCAGGTGCGCGCTCTGGGCCAGGCGGGGGACGTGCTGCTGGCCTTGACCACCAGTGGCAACGAGCCTGCCCTGCTGGAGGCCGTGCAGGCCGCCCACGAGCGCGACATGACCGTGGTCGCCCTGTGCGGGCGCGACGGCGGCGGCCTGGCCGGCCTGCTGCGCGAGACCGACGTGCAAATCTGCGTGCCCCACGACCGGCCCGCGCGCGTGCGTGAGGTACAGACCCTGGTGCTGCACTGCCTGTGCGACGGCATGGATGCCCAATTGCTTGGAGATCAGGAGATATCGCTATGAAAGAACGCTTCCTGCGCGGTGCTGCGGCCGTGCTCGCCGCCGCTGCCCTGGGTGCCGGGCTGTCCGCCTGCGCACCGCTGGTCATTGGCGGCGGAGCCATGGTCGGCACCTTGATGGTCCTTGACCGCCGCACTGCGGGCGCCCAGGTCGAGGACGAGGGTATCGAGTTGCGCGCTGCCAGCCGCATCCGCGAAACCTTGGGCGATCGGGTGCACGTGAACGTCACCAGCTACAACCGCCAGGTCCTGCTGACCGGGGAGGTGGCCACTGCCGAAGACGGCCAGAAGGTCGAGCAGATCGTGCGCAGCGTCGAGAATGTGCTGTCCGTGGTCAACGACCTGGGGGTCATGCCCCCGTCCAGCCTGACGCAGCGCTCCAACGACACCTTCATCACCGGCAAGGTGCGCGCCAGCCTGGTGGATGCCAAGGACCTCACGGCCAGCGCCTTCAAGGTGGTGACCGAGCGCAACGTGGTCTATCTGATGGGCCGCGTGACGCAGCGCGAGGCCAAGCGCAGCGCCGAGATCGCCCGTGGCGTGAACGGCGTGCGCAAGGTGGTGCGGGTGTTCGAAGTGATCAGCGAGGACGAACTGGCCCGCCAGCTCGCTCAGCCCGCGCCCGTCACCCAGGACCCGGCGGCCACTGCGCCGGCCAAGCCCTGAGCGGACGCCCCCTCAGCTTTTTTTGGGAGCGGCCAGTCGCGTGATCAGGCTGGACGTGTCCCAGCGCCCGCCGCCGGCGCGCTGCACGTCGGCATAGAACTGGTCCACCAGGGCCGTCACCGGCAGCAGGGCGCCGTTGCGCTTGGCCTCCTCCAGCACCAGGCCGAGGTCCTTGCGCATCCAGTCCACGGCAAAGCCGAAGTCGAAGCGGCCCAGGGCCATGGTCTTGCCGCGGTTGTCCATCTGCCAGCTCTGCGCCGCGCCCTTGCCGATGACGTCCAGCACCAGCGGCATGTCCAGGCCGGCCTGCTGGCCGAAGGCCACGGCCTCCGACAGGCCCTGCACCAGCCCGGCGATGCAGACCTGGTTGACCATCTTGGCCAGCTGACCGGCGCCGCTGTCCCCGATGCGGGTGAAGGCCCGGGCAAAGGCCATGCCGGTCGGTTGCACGGCGTCGAAGGCCGCCTGGTCGCCTCCGCACATCACCGTCAGCAGGCCGTTCTGCGCGCCGGCCTGACCGCCAGAGACGGGCGCGTCGACGAACTCCAGGCCACGCCCGCGCGCCTGGGCGTGCAGCTCGCGCGCCACGGCGGCCGAGGCCGTGGTGTGGTCCACGAAGATGGCGCCAGGCTGCATGCCGGCAAAGGCGCCGTCCTCGCCCAGGACCACCGAGCGCAAGTCGTCGTCGTTGCCCACGCAGCAAAAGACGATGTCCGCGCCCTGGGCGGCCAGCCGTGGGGTTTCGGCATGTTTTTGCTCTCCAGCGCCCGCGAATTCAGCGGTCCAAGCTATTGATTTGCTAGCGGTACGGTTGTAGACGGTGACGCTGTGGCCGGCGCGCGCCAGGTGCCCAGCCATGGGGTAGCCCATCACGCCCAGGCCGAGGAAGGCCACACGGCGCGTGGGGACGGCGTCGTAGGGGCGGGGATTGATGCTGCTGGTCATGGGCTCTCCTTGGGAAGTTCGAAGGCCCGCGGGACGCGGCACGCCAGCCGTGGGTGCGCTGCCGGGCGGGCCGGGAAGCGGGCCGCACCAGCGGCCCGGTGAAAACAGAGGGGTTGGCCGCCGCCAGTCCCTCAGACGATGGCGAAGTGCTCGGTGCCGGCGGCCAGGTCGGTGGTCTTGGCGCGCTGGCTGCTGAGCTTGATCTGCAGGCGCAGGTCGTTGACCGAGTCGGCGTTGCGCAGCGCGTCCTCGTAGGTGATGACGTTGGATTCGAACAGGTCGAACAGCGACTGGTCGAAGGTCTGCATGCCCAGATTGCGGCTCTTCTTCATGATCTCCTTGATCTCGGTGACGTCGCCCTTGAAGATGAGGTCGGCGATCAAGGGGGTGTTGAGCATGATCTCCACCGCGGCGGCGCGGCCCTTGCTGTCCTGGCGCGGCAGCAGGCGCTGCGAGACCATGGCGCGCAGGTTCAGCGACAGGTCCATCAGCAGCTGCGTGCGCCGCTCCTCGGGGAAGAAGTTGATGATCCGGTCCAGCGCCTGGTTGGCGCTGTTGGCGTGCAGCGTGGCCAGGCACAGGTGGCCGGTCTCGGAGAAGGCCACCGCGTGCTCCATGGTCTCGCGGTCGCGGATCTCGCCCATCAGGATCACGTCCGGCGCCTGGCGCAGGGTGTTCTTCAGGGCCGCTTCCCAGCTGTCCGTGTCCAGGCCGATCTCGCGCTGCGTGACCACGCAGTTCTTGTGCGGGTGCACGAACTCCACCGGGTCCTCCACGGTGATGATGTGGCCGAAGGTGTGCTCGTTGCGCCAGTCCAGCATGGCCGCCAGCGTGGTCGACTTGCCCGAGCCCGTGGCGCCCACCAGGATGCACAGCCCGCGCTTGGTCATCACGACCTCCTTGAGCACCTGCGGCATGCCCAGCCCGTCGATGGTCGGCGGCGTGGTGGGGATGGAGCGCAGCACCATGCCCACGCGGCCCTGCTGGATGAAGGCGTTGACGCGGAAGCGCCCGATGCCGGCCGGCGAGATGGCGAAGTTGCACTCCTTGGTGCGCTCGAAGTCGGCGATCTGGCGGTCGCTCATGATGGAGCGCGCCAGCGTCAGCGTGTGCGAGGGCGTGAGCGGCTGAGGCGAGACCTTGGTGACCTTGCCGTCCACCTTGATGGCGGGTGGAAACTCCGCCGTGATGAACAGGTCGCTGCCGCCGCGGCTGACCATCAGCCGGAGCAGGTCGTTGATGAATTTGCTCGCCTGATCGCGTTCCATTGTGCTGTCTCCAAAGATGCCGGCGACCATTGTCGCCCAGGCAAGCGCCGCGTCAGCCGGGGAAGTTTTCCGGGATCTTGGCCTTGCTGCGCGCCTCGGCCGGGCTGATGATGTTGCGCCGCACCAGGTCGGCCAGGTTTTGGTCCAGCGTCTGCATGCCCACGCTGTTGCCGGTCTGGATGGTGGAGTACATCTGCGCCACCTTGGCCTCGCGGATCAGGTTGCGGATGGCGCTGGTGCCCAGCATGATCTCGTGCGCCGCCACGCGGCCCTGGCCGTCCTTGGTCTTGCACAGCGTCTGCGAGATCACCGCCTGCAGCGACTCCGACAGCATGGCGCGCACCATCTCCTTTTCCTCGGCCGGGAAGACGTCGATGATGCGGTCGATGGTCTTGGCGGCGCTGGAGGTATGCAGCGTGCCGAACACCAGGTGGCCCGTCTCGGCGGCCGTCATGGCCAGGCGGATGGTTTCCAGGTCGCGCATTTCGCCCACCAGGATGGCGTCCGGGTCCTCGCGCAGGGCGGAGCGCAGCGCGGCCGAGAACGACAGCGTCATCGGCCCCACCTCGCGCTGGTTGACCAGGCACTTCTTGGACTCGTGCACGAACTCGATGGGGTCTTCCACCGTCAGCACGTGGCCGTACTCGCTCTCGTTCAGGTGGTTGACCATGCCGGCCAGCGTGGTCGACTTGCCCGAGCCCGTGGGGCCGGTCACCAGCACCAGGCCGCGGGGCTTGAGCGCCAGGTCGGCGAAGATCTTGGGCGCGTTCAGCTGTTCCAGCGTCAGGATCTTGCTGGGAATGGTCCGGAACACCGCACCCGCGCCGCGGTACTGGTTGAAGGCGTTGACGCGAAAGCGCGCCAGGCCGTCGATCTCGAAGGAGAAGTCCACCTCCAGGAACTCCTCGTACACCTTGCGCTGCGAGTCCGTCATGATGTCGTAGACCATGGCGTGCACCGTCTTGTGGTCCAGCGCATCGACGTTCAGGCGGCGCACGTCGCCGTGCACGCGGATCATGGGCGGCAGGCCGGCGGACAGGTGCAGGTCCGAAGCCTTGTTCTTGACACTGAAGGCAAGCAGCTGGGTGATGTCCACGGAAGATCCCTCTGGTTTCGTCTGTTACGCTCGCCGCGCATTATGACGACCATCGCCGCCAACCTGGAGCACGTGCGCGCGCGTATCGCCCGCGCCTGCGAGGCCGCCGGCCGCGCCCCGGCCAGGGTCGGCCTGCTGGCCGTGTCCAAGACCTTTGGCGCGGCCGAGGTGCTGCAGGCCGCGCACGCCGGCCAGCGCGCCTTCGGCGAAAACTACCTGCAGGAAGCGGTGGACAAGAAGACCGCCGTGGCCGCGCTCGCGCCCGCGCTGGCCGCCGAGTTGCGCTGGCACTGCATCGGCCCCATCCAGAGCAACAAGACGCGGCTGGTGGCAGAGCACTTCGACTGGGCGCACACGGTGGACCGGCTGAAGATCGCCCAGCGCCTGTCGGGCCAACGCCCGGCGCAGCTGCCGCCGCTCATGGTGTGCATCCAGGTCAACGTCGATGGCGGCGTCAGCAAGTCAGGTGTGCCCCCGCAGGACGCCATCGCACTGGCGCAGGCCGTGGCGCAGCTGCCGCGCCTGTGCCTGCGCGGCGTGATGAGCATCCCCGACCCGGTGCCCGGCCAGGAGGCCCAGCGCGCCGTGCACGCGCGGGTGCGGGACGTGTTCGACGCCATCGCCGCCTGCGGCGCGCCGGGCCTGGAGCGCTTCGACACCCTATCGCTGGGCATGACGGCCGACCTGGAGGCCGCCATCGCCGCCGGCAGCACGCTGGTGCGCGTGGGCAGCGGCATCTTCGGCGCGCGCAGCTAACCCGGCAGCCTGAGGCGCGGGGCCCACGCTGCCGCGCAGTCCTAGCACGCGGCAGGCCAGCCGCGTCAGCTCGGCCACCATGGCCTCGGGCGGCAGGCGGCCGTCGGGCCGGTACCACTGGTAGAGAAAGCCCGGCAGGCTGCACGCCGCCTGGGCGGCGATGCGCACCTCGCCCACGTCGAACCAGCCCTCGGCACGCCCCTGCTCCAGCAGCAGGCACAGGCGCTCGTAGAAATGGTCGGCCAGGCGCTTTTTCGCGGCGACGAAGCGCGGGCTGTAGACCTGCGGCTCGCGGTAGGGGAAGAACGCGGCCGGGTAGTGCGCGATGGTGGCGCGGATCAGCTGCTCCATGCCGGCCGCCACCTTCTCGTGCGCCGGCCGCGCGTCGCCCTCGGCAAAGTCCAGCACCGTGAAGCAGGCCACCGCCGGGCGCCAGCTCAGCAACTCGAAGATCTCCAGCTTGTTGCGGAAGTAGTAGTACACGTAGGGCTTGGTCACGCCCAGCGCCTGCACGATCTGCTCCATGGTGGTGCTGGCGTAGCCCTGCGCCGCAAAGAGCCGCTCGGCCGCGGCCAGGATGCGCTCGCGCTTGTCCGCGCTGCCGGGCGTGTCGGCGCGCTGGCGCCCGCGCCCCAGCGTGATGGGAAAGGGATGTGCCTCTTTATTTGCGCCTGTCGCCTGCGTTATACCCATGGGTAGCATTGTGCGGGGCGGCCGCTTATGCTGGCAAGCAGCGAACGAACAAACAGGCCTTCCAGGAGACACCGCATGACCCATTCCCAGCCACTCCAGCCGCTGCACGAGCACCTGCGCCGCCATGCCCGCGCCACGCCGGGCGCCACCGCCATCGACTGGTACGGCCGCCGCATCCCCTGGGCCGAACTGGACGCCACCAGCGACGCCTTCGCCGCGCGGCTGCAGGCGCTGGGCGTGAAGAAGGGCGAGCCCGTGGCGCTGTTCCTGAACAACTGCCCGCAGTACCTGATGGCGCACTACGGCATCCAGAAGATCGGCGCCATCGTCTGCCCCTGCGGCCCGCTGAACAAGGAGCACGAGCTGCAGTACCAGCTGGCCGACCTGGGCGCGCGCGTACTGGTGGCCGCCGACGTGCTGCTGCCGGTGGTGGAAAAAGTCCGTGCGCAGACCAGCCTGGCCCACGTCTTCGTGGTGCGCCACGGCGAGCTGCTGCCCGAGGTGCCGGACTTGCCCGTGCCGCCCGAACTGGATGGCCAGCGCACCGCCAGCCGGCCGCTGGCGGAGGGCGACGAAGACTTCCTGGCCGTGGTGGCCGCCGGGGGCACGCCCGCGCCCGTGGCCCTGTCGATGGACGACGTGGCGCTGATGACCTACACGTCCGGCACCACCGGGTTACCGAAGGGCGCCATGCTCAGCTACGGCAACGCGCTGTTCAAGACGCAGGCCGCGGCCCAGTGCAACGACCTGGCGCAGGGCGACCGGCTGCTGGCCGTGGCGCCGCTGTACCACATCGCCGGCATGGTCATGGGCGTGAACCTGCCGGTCTTCAGCGGCGCGGCCATGACGCTGCTGTACCGCTTCGACCCGGCCGGCGTGGCCCAGGCATTGGAGGGTCGGCGCATCACATGGTGGTACAGCATCGCGCCCATGAATGGCGCGCTGATGCAGCTGCCGGATGCCGGCCAGCGCGACTGGAGCGCGCTGCGCCGCAACCCGGTGACCAGCTTCGGCTTCGCCTGGACCGAGGAGCTGGCGCGCCAGTGGCGCAGCTTCGCCCCCCACTGCACCAGCCACGAGGCCGCCTACGGCCTGAGCGAGACGCACACCGTGGACACCGCCATGCCCGTGGACGCCATCCGCTGGGGCACGCAGGGCCGGGCCGTGCCGGGCAACGAGATCGCCATCGTCGATCCGGCCACCGGCCAGCCGCTGCCCGCTGGCGAGAAGGGCGAGATCGTGGTGCGCGGCCCCGGCAACTTCCGGGGCTACTGGAACAAGCCCGAGGCCACGGCCCAGACCCTGCAAGGCGGCTGGGTGCACACCGGCGACATGGGCCAGCTGGATGCGGACGGCTACCTCACCTTCCTCGGCCGCTTCAAGGAAATGATCAAGGTCTCGGGCTACAGCGTCTTCCCCGAGGAGGTCGAATCCATCCTGAACCGCCACCCCGCCGTGGCTCAGTCCGCCGTCATCGGCGTGCCGGATGCTGGCAAGGGCGAAGTGGTGCGTGCCTTCCTGGTGTCACGGGCGGGCCAGCAGATCGACGCCGAGGCCTTCACCGCCTGGTGCCGCGAGCACATGGCGCCCTACAAGGCGCCGCGCGAGGTGCGCGTGGTGGCCGCGCTGCCGGCCACCGGCGCCGGCAAGGTGCTGCGCCGCCTGCTGCGCGACGCGGATTAAGATTTAAGCCAAATCGGCCTCCATCCCTTGCTGGATAAGCGCTGGCAGCTATAAAAACAATAGAGATATGTTCCATAAAGTCCTGATTGCCAACCGCGGCGAGGTGGCCCTGCGCATCGTGCGCGCCCTGTACGAGCTGGGCGTGGCCAGCGTCGCCGTGCATGCCGAGGACGACGCCGGCGCCCCGCACGTGCGCGCCGCCGATGCCGCCGTGCCCCTGGCCGGCAGTGGCCCCGCCGCCTACCTGGACGGCGCGGCGCTGATCACCATCGCCAGCGCCCAGGGCTGCGACGCCATCCACCCCGGCTACGGCTTCTTGAGCGAGCGCGCCGACTTCGCGCGCGCCTGCGAAGGCGCCGGCCTGCGCTTCATCGGTCCCACGCCGGCGCAGCTGGCGCTGTTCGGCGACAAGGCGCGCTCGCGCGCGCTGGCCGAGCAGCAGGGCGTACCCGTCATGCCCGGCAGCGGCGCGGCCGTATCGCTGCAGCAGGCGCAGGACTTCCTGGCCGCGCAGGGCGGCGCCGGCGTCATGCTCAAGGCCGTGGGCGGCGGCGGCGGGCGCGGCGTGCGCGCCGTGCGCAGCGCCGACGCCCTGCAGGACGCCTGGGAGCGCTGCCGCCGCGAGGCTCAGGCGGCGTTCGGCATCGACGGCCTGTACGTGGAGCGGCTGATGGAGGGCGCGCGCCACATCGAGGTGCAGGTCGTCGCCGACGGCCACGACGCCGTGGCGCTGGGCGAGCGCGAATGCACGCTGCAGCGGCGCTTCCAGAAGCTGGTCGAGATCGCCCCCAGCCCCACGCTGGCGCCGCCGCTGCGCGCGCAGCTGACCCAGGCCGCGCTGGCCCTGGCGCGCGCCGTGCGCTACGAGGGCCTGGGCACGTTCGAATTCCTGGTGGATGCGCAAAGCAGCACGCTGCCCTTCGTCTTCATCGAGGCCAACGCCCGGCTGCAGGTCGAGCACACGGTGACGGAAGAAGTCACCGGCGTGGACCTGGTGCAGGCGCAGATCCGCCTGGCCGCGGGCGAGCGGCTGGCCGACCTGGGCCTGAGCCCCGACGCGCCGCCGCCGGTGCGCGGCTGCGCCATCCAGTGGCGCATCAACGCCGAGCAGTACGACGCCCAGGGCAACGCGCTGCCGGGCAGCGGCACCCTGGCGCGCTTCGACCTGCCCAGCGGCCCGGGCGTGCGCGTGGACACGCACGGCGTGGCCGGCAGCGCGCCCTCGCCGCACTACGACACGCTGCTGGCCAAGCTCATCGTGCACGCGCCGGGCGGCTTTGCGTCGGCGCTGCGCCGCTCGCGCCGGGTGCTGGCCGAATGCGCCATCGACGGCCTGCCGACCAACCTGCCCCTGCTGCGCGCCCTGGCCGCGCGGCCCGAGATGGAAGGCCAGCAGCCGCTGCACACGCGCTGGCTCGAAGCGGTGCTGCCCGAGCTGCTGCAGGAAGCATCAAAAACCATAGCTGCCAGCGCTTGCCCCACAAGCGCTGGAGGCCAAAAAGACCCTGAAACGCCCCTTGCCTCCGTGCCCGAAGGCGCCGTCTGCGCCCCCATGCCCGCGCGCCTGGTGCAGCTGGCCGTGGCCGAGGGCGACGTGGTCGCCGCCGGCACCGAGCTGGCCGTGCTGGAGGCCATGAAGATGGAGCACGTGCTGGCCGCCCCGCACGCCGGCCGCGTGCTGCGCCTGCTGGCCCGCCCGGGCGCGCAGCTGGCGCCGGGCCAGCCGCTGCTGGTGCTGGAGGAGGCGGCCGGCGCTGAGCAGCTGGAGCGCGCGCCGGCGCAGCAGCAGGACCCGGACCACATCCGGGTCGACCTGCAGCGCGTCATCGACCGCCACGCGCACACGCTGGACGCCGCCCGCCCCGAGGCCATGGCCCGCCGCCACGCCCAGGGCAGCCGCAGCGCGCGCGAGAACATTGACGACCTGTGCGACGCGGGCTCCTTCATCGAATACGGCCAGCTGGCCGTGGCCGCGCAGACGCGCCGGCGCAGCATGGAGGACCTGATCGCCAACACCCCGGCCGACGGCATGGTCACCGGCATCGGTAGCGTCAACGGCGCCGCCTGCGGCGAGGAGCGCGCCCGCACCGTCGTCATGGCCTACGACGCCACGGTGCTGGCCGGCACCCAGGGCATGCGCAACCACGCCAAGACCGACCGCATGCTGGGCATCGCCCTGGAGCAACAGCTGCCCGTGGTGCTGTTCGCTGAAGGCGGCGGCGGGCGGCCGGGCGACACCGATATGGCCATCGTCGCCGGCCTGCACGTGCACACCTTCGCCGCCTATGCCGCGCTGTCGGGCCAGGTGCCGGTGCTGGGCATCGCGCACGGGCGCTGCTTCGCCGGCAATGCCGCGCTGCTGGGCTGCAGCGACGCCATCATCGCCACGCGCACCAGCAACATCGGCATGGGCGGGCCGGCCATGATCGAAGGCGGCGGGCTGGGCGTGTTCGCGCCCGAGGACATCGGCCCGGCCGGCGTGCAGCACGCCAGCGGCGTGATCGACGTGCTGGTGCAGGATGAGCGCGAGGCCGTGGCCGCGGCGCGGCACTACCTGTCGTTCTTCCAGGGCCGCGCGCGCGATTGGAGCGCGCCCGACCAGCGCCCCCTGCGCGCCGTGGTGCCGGACAACCGCCTGCGCGTGTACGACACCCGCGCCGCCATGGCGGGCCTGGTGGACGAGGGCAGCCTGCTGCCGCTGCGCACCGGCTTCGGCGTGGGCATCCACACGGCTTTCGGGCGCATCGAGGGCCGGCCGGTGGGCCTGCTGGCCAGCAACCCGGGCCACCTGGGCGGCGCCATCGACGCGGATGCCGCCGACAAGGCGGCGCGCTTCATGCAGCTGTGCAACGCCCACGGCCTGCCGCTGGTCAGCCTGATCGACACGCCGGGCTTCATGGTCGGGCCGGACACCGAGAAGACCGCCCAGGTGCGCCACGTCAGCCGCCTGTTCGTGGCCGCCGCCAGCCTGCGCGTGCCGTTCTTCGCCGTGGTGCTGCGCAAGGGCTACGGCCTGGGGGCCATGGGCATGGCGGCCGGCGGCCTGCACGCGCCGGTGTTCACCGTCGCCTGGCCCACGGCCGAGTTCGGCGCCATGGGGCTGGAGGGCGCAGTGCGCCTGGGGTTTCGCAAGGAGCTGGCCGCCGCGGCCGAGGGCGCCGAGCGCAACGCGCTGTTCGCCGAGCTGCTGGCGCGCCAGTACGTCCACGGCGAGGCCATGCACATGGCCAGCACGCTGGAGATCGACGCCGTCATCGACCCGGCCGAGACGCGCGCCTGGCTGGCCCGCGGGCTGGCCTCGGCGCGCGTGCAGGAAGCCCGCGCGCGCTTCGTGGACACGTGGTAGGCCGGTGTTAAGCTGGCCCGCCTTGGCGCCGGCGGCGCACTTTCAGTTGACGGAGAACCCTTTCCATGCCCGGACTCTTGCCCGATATCGACCCTGACGGACTGCTTGAATTTTCGGTGGTCTATACCGACCGCGCACTCAACCACATGTCCAAGCGCTTCGTGGGCGTCATGCAGGACATCCTGGGCACCCTGAAGAGCGTCTACCACGCCCACACGGCCGTGCTGGTGCCCGGCAGCGGCACCTTCGGCATGGAGGCCGTGGCGCGCCAGTTCGCCAACAAGGAAAAGGTGCTCATCGTGCGCAACGGCTGGTTCAGCTACCGCTGGAGCCAGATTTTCGACGCCGACGCCGGCCTGGGCGGCGGCGCGGTGGTGTGCAAGGCGCGCCAGCAGGACGGTGGCAGCCAGGCGCCCTGGGCGCCGTGCCCGGTCGACGAGGTGGCGGCCGCCATCCGCGCCGAGCGCCCCAAGGTCGTCTTCGCCCCGCACGTGGAGACCGCCAGCGGCATCATCCTGCCCGACGACTACATCCGCACGGTGAGCGACGCCGCGCACGAAGTCGGCGCGCTGTTCGTGCTGGACTGCGTGGCCTCCGGCGCCATGTGGGTGGACATGCAGGCCACCGGCGTCGACGTGCTCATCAGCGCGCCGCAAAAGGGCTGGAGCAGCTCGCCGTGCTGCGCCATGGTCATGCTGTCGCAGCGCGCGCGCCAGGCCATCGAGGGCACGCAAAGCTCCAGCTTCTCGTGCGACCTCAAAAAATGGATGCAGATCGCCGAAGGCTACGAAAAGGGCCAGCACGCCTACCACACCACCATGCCCACCGATGCCCTGGTGCGCCTGCGTGACGTAATGCTGGAGACGCGCGAATACGGCTTCGACAAGGTGCGCGCCGAGCAGATCGAACTCGGCGCCAAGGTGCGCGAGCTGCTGGAGTCGCGCGGCTTCCCCAGCGTGGCGGCTGAAGGGTTCAAGGCGCCCGGCGTGGTGGTCAGCTACACCACCGACCCGGGCATCCAGAGCGGCAAGAAGTTCATCGAGGCCGGGCTGCAGACCGCCTCCGGCGTGCCGCTGCAGTGCGGCGAGCGGCCGGACTTCATGACCTTCCGCGTCGGCCTGTTCGGCCTGGAGAAGTGGCACAACGTGGACCGCACGGTGCAGCACCTGCGCGCCGCGCTCGACCGGGTGGCCTGAGGCCCGAACCGGCGCTCTGGCGCCGGGGGCGCACGCCCACTGGCCCCGCTCTCCTACAGGGCGGCCATGGACGGGGCGGGTGGGGCAGGTCTATGCTGCTGTGATGCAAGCCTCGCCCCTGGACAGCGCCTCGGCCGACGCGGCCGCCTCCCCTCTCGACCCTCTTTCGCCGCCCGACAGCCACGCACGCCAGCTGGCTCGCGCCAAGCGCCAGGCCACCGGGCTGCTTCTGGCGGTGGTGGCCGTCTTCATCCTCACCTACTTCCTGCCGCCCGGGCTGGCCGTGAGCTGCCTGCGCGCCGTGGCCGAGGCCGCCATGGTGGGCGCCCTGGCCGACTGGTTCGCCGTCTCGGCGCTGTTTCGGCGCATACCCCTGCCGCTGGTCTCGCGCCACACCGACATCATTGCCCGCAACAAGGACCGCATCGGCGGCAACCTGGCCGGCTTCGTGCGCGACAAGTTCCTGGACGCGCCCTCGCTGGTCGGCCTGATCCGCCAGCACGACCCGGCCAGCATGCTGGCGCAGTGGCTGACGGCGCCGGCCAACGCCCAGCTGCTGGGCCGCCAGGTGGGCCGGCTGGCGCTGACCGCGCTGGACACGGTGGAGGACGCCAAGATCCAGGCCTTCCTGGCCAACGCGGTGCGCACGCTGATCGGGCAGATCGACGTGTCGCGCTCCATGGCCTCGGTGCTGGGTGCGCTGACCCACGAGGGCCGCCACCAGGCGCTGCTGGACGCGCTGCTGGCGCGCCTGGCCGAGAAGGTGCGCACGCCCGAGACGCGCGAGTTCGTCGCCGACACGCTGGTGCAGTGGCTGCGCCGCGAGCACCCCTTGAAGCAGAAGATGCTGCCCACCGACTGGCTATCGGGCAAGGGCGCAGGCGCCATCACCCACGCCGTGGACACGCTGCTCAAGGCCATCGCCGACGACCCGCGCCACGAGCTGCGCGAGGCGCTGGACGGCGCCGTGGCGCGGCTGATCGAGCAGCTGAAGAACGACCCCGAATGGGCACGCCGCGGCGAGCAGGTGCGCGGCTACCTGCAGGACGACGCACTGCTGGGCCAATACGTGGGCCAGCTGTGGAACGACCTGCGCCGCCGCTTGCGCGAGGACCTGGCCGACGAGAACTCGCAGCTGGCGCGCCGCGTGGCCGGCATGGGCCAGTGGCTGGGCATGTCGCTGGCCGGCGACGCGGCGCTGCGGGTGCGCCTGAACGTGCGCCTGGAGCTTTGGGCCGCCACCTTCGCCCCTGACGTTGCGCAGTCGGTGGCCCAGCACATCCACGCCACCGTGCAGCGCTGGGACGCGGCTGAGACCGCGCGCCTGGTGGAGCTGCACATCGGGCCCGACTTGCAGTACATCCGCATCAACGGCACGGTGGTGGGCGGGCTGATCGGGCTGGTGCTGTTCGGCATCTCGCACGCCCGGGCGCTGTGGCTGGCGACCGGGGGCGGCTGAGGATTGCTATTGAAAGAGGAGCTGCCAGCGCTTTACTGGTAAGCGCTGGAGCCTGTTTTGGCTTGTATCCCAAGCCGCCCGCTCAGAAGCGGAAATCCAGCGACTGCGGCGCGCCGCCCACCTTCACGGTGCGGCTGTGGCTTTGGCCGGCGCCCTGCACGTCCACCCGGTAGCTGCCGGGCGGTAGCTGCAGCAGACACACTGGGCCGCTGGCCACGAAGGACTGGGCCTGCTTGCTGCCGCCCTGGCTGCTGCTGATGTGCACCTCGATGTTGGCCTCGTAGGCGCCATCGGCGCGGGCGAACAGCAGGGACAGCGGGTAGTCCTTCATGGCGGCCCGCATGGCGGTGGATTCGTCCGTGCCGATGCCGCCGCACTGATAGCGCAGATCGCCCAGGCTGTGGGCCGTGGGCAGCTGCTGGGCCAGGGTGGGGCCGGCGGCCAGCGCGGCGGTGGTGGCGGCGGCGGCCAAAACAAGGCGGGCGAAGGACGGTGCGGGCATGTCGAAGCTCCTTGGGTTGCATGGCAAAAAGCCATGCTGAACCCGGGCCATCGGTGGCGCTGTCAGCGCAGAGCGTGCCGGCGCGTGGGGCGCGGCAGGCTTTTCAGGACGCCGCGGTGCCAGCCAGCAGCGGCGTGACCAGCGCCTGCACGCCGTTCCAGATGATCTCTACTCCCACGCACAGCAGCAAAAACGCCATCAGCCGCAGGAAGACGATCTTGCGCGTTTCGCCCAGGCGGTGCAGCAGGCGGCTGGAATAGCGGAAGGTGAGCGAGACCAGCAGGCCCAGTAGCACGGCCGCGGTCAGGCCGCCGGCCATGTTGAACAGCGTCTCGGGCACGCTGCGCCGGGTGTGCAGGCTGGCGCCGATGGCAATCGCCACGGCAATCGAGCCGGGCCCGCAAGTCAGCGGAAAGGTCAGCGGGTAGAAGGCCTTGATGATGGCCTTGTCTTCGCTCAGGGCATGCACCATTTGCGTGGCGTCGTCGCTGGTGACCTGCTGGGCGCCCAGCATGCGCCAGGCGATGGACGCCACCACCATGCCGCCGGCAATGCGCACGGCCGGCAGCGACACGCCGAAGAAGTCCAGCACGTACGAGCCCATGACCATGGCGCACGACAGCAGCACCATCACGCTGTGCCCGATGCGCCGCGCCAGCCGGGTGCGCGCCTCGTCGCTCAGGCCGCGCGTGTAGTCCACGAACAGCGGTGCCGAGGCCAGCGGGTTGATGATGGGCAGTATCCCGATCAGCGCGAACAGCAGGCTTTTGCCATAGAAGGCGAGATAGGGCAGCGACAAGAAATCCATGGCGTCGACAAGGGGCGGGCAGGGCGGCCGCCCATCGCGGGTGTGGCCACAGTTAAAAGCGCGGCAGGTCCGGATGGCTCAGGCGCCCGCCGCGCACCAGCATCTTGCCGTATTCGGCGCAGCGGTTCAGCGTCGGGATGACCTTGCCCGGGTTCAGCAGCCCGGCCGGGTCGAAGGCGCGTTTGAGCGCCATCATCTGCGCGTTCTCCTCAGTGGTGAACTGCACGCACATGCTGTTGAGCTTTTCCACGCCCACGCCATGCTCGCCGGTCACCGTGCCGCCCATGGCCACGCTGGTCTCCAGGATGTCGGCGCCGAACAGCTCGCAGCGGCGCAGCTGGTCGGGGTCGTTGGCATCGAACAGGATCAAGGGGTGCAGGTTGCCGTCGCCGGCGTGGAACACGTTGCAGCAGCGCAGCTGGTACTTCTTCTCCATCTCTGAAATAGCCAGCAGGATGTCCGCCAGGCGCTTGCGTGGAATGGTCGAGTCCATGCACATGTAGTCCGGGCTGATGCGCCCGCTGGCGGGAAAGGCATTCTTGCGCCCGCTCCAAAAGCGCGCGCGCTCCTCCTCGCTGGTGCTGACGGCGATGGCGGTGGCGCCGGCGGCCGTGAGCACCGCGCTCATGCGGCCGATCTCCTCCTCGACCTCCTCGGGCGTGCCGTCGGATTCGCACAGCAGGATGGCCTCGGCCGTCAGGTCATAGCCGGCCTTCACGAAATCCTCGACGGCGGCCGTCATGGGCTTGTCCATCATCTCCAGCCCGGCCGGGATGATGCCGGCGGCGATCACCGCGGCGACGGCGTCGCCGGCTTTGCGCACGTCGTCGAAGCTGGCCATGATGCAGCGCGCCAGCTGCGGCTTGGGCACCAGCTTGACGGTGACCTCCAGCGCCACGGCCAGCATGCCCTCGCTGCCGATCACGGCGGCCAGCAGGTCGTAGCCGGGCGCGTCCAGGGCCTCGGCTCCGAAGGTGACGGGCTCGCCCTGCATGGTGAAGCCGCGCACGCGCAGGACGTTGTGCACCGTCAGGCCGTACTTCAGGCAGTGCACGCCGCCGGAATTTTCAGCCACGTTGCCGCCGATGGTGCAGGCGATCTGGCTGCTGGGGTCGGGCGCGTAGTACAGGCCGTAGGGCGCGGCCGCCTCGCTGATGGCCAGGTTGCGCACGCCGCACTGCACGCGCGCCGTGCGGCTGGTGGGGTCCACATCCAGGATGCGGTTGAACTTGGCCAGCGACAGCGTCACGCCCATGGCGTGCGGCATGGCGCCGCCCGACAGCCCGGTGCCGGCGCCGCGCGCCACCACCGGCACCTGCAGCCGGTGGCAGGTCTGGAGCACGGCCTGCACTTCTTCCTCGGTCTCGGGCAGGCAGACCACCAGCGGGCGCTGGCGGTAGGCCGTCAGGCCGTCGCACTCGTAGGGCGTGGTGTCCTCGGTCTGCCACAGCAGGGCGTGCTCGGGCACGCAGGACAGGAGCGCCTGCACGACCTGCTGCTGGCGCTGGGCGCGCTCGGCGGCGCTGGGTGCGGGCGTGGGGCTGGATGGGCTGGACATGGGAACAACTGTAGGCCAGCGCGCCGCGGCGTGGCGTGAGTTTTCTTGAAAACCCGCGTGAAGGCGCTGCGCGCCAACTATTTTTTTGATAGCTGCAAGCGCTTGATGGATAAAGGCTAGAGCGCGATTTGGCTGTTGACCAGCCTTCAGGTCATGGCCTTGTGCAGCCACTCGGCGAAGGCCGCGCATTCCCAGCGGTCCATGGTGCCGGTGCGCCAGCACAGGTAGTGGGCGTGCGGGCTGGGCGCGTCGATGTCGAACAGGCGCACGAGCAGGCCCTGCTCCAGCCAGGGCATGCCCAGCTTCAGGCGCACCAGGGCCACGCCCATGCCGGCGGCGGCGGCGTCGCACATCAGGCCCACGTCGTTGAACTGCGAGCCCTCGGTGGGCGCCGGCCAGTCCAGGCCGCAGGCGTCGAACCAGCTGCGCCAGGGCTCCAGCGGGCTGCGCAGCAGCGGCACCTCGGCCAGGTCCTCGGGCTGCTGAAAGGGCCCGTGCTCGCGCACGAAGGCGGGCGAGGCCAGGGGCGTGACGATGTCGCGCGCGATCTCCACGTGCTCCATGTCGGCGTAGTGGCCGGGGCCGAAGCGCACCACCAGATCGGCGTCCTCGGCCACCACGTCCAGCAGCGGGATGGACACCTGCAGCGCCAGGTCGATCTCCGGGTAGGCCTCGGTGAATTGGCGCAGGCGCGGGATCAGGATGGCGCGGGCGAAGGTCGGCGTGACGGCGATCTTCAGGCGCCGCTTGGCCGGGTTGGCCGCCATGCCGGGAAAGCGCTGCAGCGCCGTGAGCCCCTCGCGCACATGGGCCAGGTAGGCGCTGCCGTCGGTGGTCAGGGAGAAGTCGGCCCGGCCGAAGAGGCGCGTGCCCAGGATCTGCTCGAGCTGCTTGACGCGGTGGCTCACGGCGCTGGGCGTGACGCACAGCTCGTCGGCCGTCTGCGTCACGCTGCGCAGTCGCGCCAGCGCCTCGAACGTCAGCAGGCACTGGATGGGGGGAATGCGCCTGAGGCCGGCGCCCTCCGGAGCGGCCATGGCGGGTTACCTGAAGACGACCGTCTTGTGGCCGTTGGGCAGCACGCGGTGCTCGCTGTGCCACTTGACGGCGCGCGCCAGCACCAGGCTCTCGGTGTCGCGTCCGCGGGCGGTGAGGTCCTCCACCGTGTCGGTGTGGTCGGCGCGGGCCACGTCCTGTTCGATGATCGGGCCCTCGTCCAGGTCGGCCGTCACGTAGTGGGCGGTGGCGCCGATCAGCTTCACGCCGCGGTCATGTGCCTGGTAGTACGGCTTGGCGCCCTTGAAGCTGGGCAAAAAGCTGTGGTGGATGTTGATGGCCCGGCCAGCCAGTTTGGTGCACAGGTCGTTGGACAGCACCTGCATGTAGCGCGCCAGCACCACCAGCTGCGCGCCTTCGGCCTGGATGATCTCGTACTGCCGCGCCTCGGCCTGGGCCTTGGTGGCCGCCGTGACCGGGATGTGGTGGAAGGGGATGTTGTAGCTGGCCGCCAGCTGGTAGAAGTCGCGGTGGTTGCTGATGATGGCCGCCACCTGGATGGGCAGCAGGCCGCTTTTCACGCGAAACAGCAGGTCGTTCAGGCAGTGGCCCTCGCGGCTGACCATGATCACGGTCTTCATCGGCTCGCCCACGGGGTGCAGGCCCAGGCGCATCTGAAAGGGCTGGCCGAACTGCTCCAGGTGCTCGCGCAGGCTGGCCGCGTCGTGGCCGTCACAGGCGAACTGCACACGCATGAAGAACAGGCCGGTGGCGTGGTCGTTGTACTGCGCGGCTTCTTCGATGTTGGCGCCGTGCTCCAGCAGGAAACCGGAGACGGCATGCACCAGCCCCAGCCGGTCGGGGCAGGACAAGGTGAGAATGTAGGCTTGGCTCATGGTTGCGAATTGTCGCAGCAGGCCGGCACGTTCTGCAGCGCTATGGACATCGACTCAAGGGCCCGAGGGCTCCGCATGACCCCCTTCCGGGGCCTGCTTCTCTATCTCGCTGCCGGCGCCGCATGGGTGGGTGCGGGCGAGCTGCTGCTGGCCCGGCTGGCCGACCCTGAGCAGATCCAGCGCTGGCAGACCATCAAGGGCGGGCTGTTCGTGCTGCTGTCGGGCATCTTCGCCTGGTGGCTGCTGACGCGCATGCGCCGCGCCGAGCAGCTGCGCGGTGCCCTGGCGCGCGAGCTGGCGCAGCTGGCCCAGGCGGCCCCGGCCGGCATGGCGCGGGTGGACCCGGACAGCCTGCGCATCCTGTGGGCCAACGAACGCCTGTGCAGCTGGCTGGGCCTGAGCTCGCAGGAGGTGTTGCAGCGGCGCTTCCGCGACCTGGTGGTGCCCAGGGACCTGGGCCAGGCTGCGCACCAGATGGACGATCTCAGGGCCGGGCGCGTCACGCATTACCAGGGCGAGCGCCAATGCCTGCGCGCTGATGGCGGCGCACCGCTGCCGGTGCTGTGCAACGTCCGCCTGGTGGCCGCCGCAGGGGACGAGCCGGCGCAACTGGTCTGCGTGCTGCAGGACATGAGCGAGATCGTCGCTGCGCGCCAGGCGCTGGCGCACAGCCAGGACGTGCTGGCCCTGGCGCTTGCGGGCAGCGGCAGCGGCCTGTGGGACTGGGACATGGCGGCGCGCCGCTCCACCTATTCGTCCGGCCTGCTGCGCCTGCTGCGCCACCAGGGCCGGCCGCCGCGCAGCGGCAGCCTGCTGCTGGCGCGGCTGCACCCGGACGACCGCGACCGCGTGCAGGGCGCCGTGGAGCAGGCCCTGGCCAGCGGCGAGGTGTTCGACGAGACGGCGCGGCTGCGCCGCTTCGACGACAGCTACTGCTGGTTCCACGCCCGCGGGCAGCTGCACCTGAACGCCCAGGGCGAGCCCGAGCGCTTTTCCGGCACCCTGACCGACCTGACGGCCCGCCGCGCCGCCGAAGAGCGCCAGCGCCTGGCCACCACCGTGGTGGACAACACCATCGAAGGCGTGGTGGTCACCGACGCGCAGACGCGCATCCTGTCGGTGAACGCCGCCTTCACCCGCATCCTGGGCTACACCGAGGACGAGCTGCGCGGGCGCACGCCGCGGGTGTTCAAGTCGGGCAGGCACGACAAGGCTTTCTACGAGGCGATGTGGGCCTCCATGGCGCGCCGCGGCCACTGGCGCGGCGAGATCTGGAACCGGCGCAAGGACGGCCAGGTGATCCCCGAGCGCATGTCGCTGTCGGCCGTGCGCGACGCGCAGGGTGGGGTCACGCACTATGTCTGCGTCTTCACCGACATCTCCGAAGAGAAGGAGCGCTTGGCGCAGCTGGAATTTCTGGCCCACCGCGACCCGCTCACCGGCCTGTCCAACCGCCTGCACTTCGGCCAGCAGCTGCAGGAGGCGGTGGCCCACGCGCAGGCCGACGGCGAGCGCCTGGCCGTGCTGCTGCTCAACCTGGACCGCTTCAAGGATGTCAACGGCAGCTGGGGCCACGCCGTGGGCGACGAGGTGCTCAAGCACATCGCTGCCCAGGTGCGCTCGGCGCTGCGCCCGGGCGACCTGATCGGGCGCCTGGCTGGCGACGAGATCGCCGTGGTGGCGCGCCAGCTGCGCCATGCCGACGGCGCCGCCGCCGTGGCGCGCAGCCTGATCGGCGCCGTGGGCCAACCCTGGCACTCGCCGGACGGCATCGCCGTGGTGGTGGGGGTGAGCGTGGGCATCGCCATGTTCCCCGAGCACGCCGGGACCGCCCAGCTGCTGCTGCAGGACGCGCACGCCGCCGTGTATGCGGCCAAGGCGCGCGGGCGCGGCGCCTACGCCTTCTTCGACGAATCCATGACCCAGGGCGCGCGCGAGCGGCTGGAGATCGAGGCGCGCCTGCGCCAGGCCATGGCCGATGGCCATCTGCAGCTGTACTACCAGCCGCAGGTGGACGTGGCCAGCGGCCGCATCGTCGGCGCCGAGGCGCTGGTGCGCTGGCTGGACCCGCAGGAGGGGATGATCTCGCCGGCGCGCTTCATCCCCGTGGCGGAGAGCTCGGGCGTCATCGGTGCGCTGGGCCTGTGGGTGATGCGCGAGGCCTGCCGCCAGGCACGGCACTGGCAGACCGAGGGCCTGCCCGAGCTGCGCGTGGCGGTCAACGTCTCGCCGCGCCAGTTCCACCTGACCGACGTGGCCGGCGGCGCCGCCCAGGCGCTGGCGGAAAGCGGCCTGGCCGCGCGCTGCCTGGAGCTGGAGCTGACCGAGGGCGCCCTGGCCGAGCGCCCCGAGGAGGCGCGCCAGACCCTGCTGCGCCTGCACGGGCTGGGCGTGCACATCGCCGTGGACGACTTCGGCACCGGCTACTCCTCGCTGGCGCACCTGAAGCGTTTTCCCATCGACGTGCTGAAGATCGACCAGGGCTTCATCCGCGACGTGCCCCGAAGCGGCGACGACATGGCCATCAGCGCCGCCATCATCGCCATGGGCCACAGCCTGGGGCTGAAGGTGGTGGCCGAAGGCGTGGAGACGCCCGAGCAGCTGGCCTTCCTGCGCGCGCGCGGCTGTGACCTGTACCAGGGCTACCTGTGCAGCCGCCCGCTGCCGGCCGGGGAGTTCGCGCAGTTGCTGCGCGCCCAGGCCTAGCGCTGCGCGGGCCAGCGCGCGCGCAGCCCGGCGCAGTAGTCCTCGGGCGGGAGGGCAGGGGTGGGCTGGATGAAGTCCGCTTCGCTTTCGATAGCTGCTGACGCTTGTCCCGCCTGGGCTATGGCCACTTTTGACTCAATATTCGCGGGCAGCCAGGTGGGCACACCCAGGCTGCGCTGCACGTGGCCGTAGCCGGCCACCAGCACCACCGTGCGCCCGTCCTGCAGGGCCTGGCGCAGGGCGCGGGCCAGGCTGGCGTCGCGCGCCAGCTGCACCCGCACCATGGGCTGCACGCGCGCGGCAGGCAGCAGGTCGCAGTGGCCCTGCTCGATGGCCTCACGCTGGCGCGCCAGCGGGCCGGGCGGCAGGTGGGTGTCCAGCGCCGCGTTTTGCATGGCGGCGCGCAGGCCGGCCGCGTCCAGATTGCCGCCGCGCACCGGCACGCCGGCGGCCACCGCGGCCATGACCACGCCGGCGTAGCGCTGCCAGGGCCAGGCGGCGTCGTTCCAGCGCAGGGCGGCGCGCACCTGCTCGGCATCGGCCTGGGGCGGCAGGCCGTCGGTGGCGGCGCCGGCCTCGGCCATCTCCAGCACCAGCGCCGCCAGCCGGCCCCGGGCCGCCAGCCACTGCACCGTCTCGCGCTGCCACTGCTCGTGGGCGGCGGCGTCGTGCTGCTCGCCCAGCAGCAGCGCGTCCAGCCGTTGCCAGCGCGCCAGCTGGACCGGCCAGGCGTCGTCGCCCGGCGGACGGCCGATGGGTGACGCGCAGCCGGCCAGCAGGGCGGCGGCCAGAGCACAAATGGGCAGGCTGCGGCGCAGCGGTGCGGTAAAGACGGGCATGGCGTCATGGTAATTGTTGGTTCAGCGCGACGGCCGACCGGGCCTTTTTTTGCCGCCGGCGGACGGCGGGGCCGCATGGGGCGGCGGCTGGGTGCTACAGAAAACGGATGGAGGGGCTCGGGCTTTGCGCCGGGCCGGGGCGCGGGTCCGCCGGGCGGTGTACAAACTCGGGCTCGCCCGTGCGCGACACTCGGGCCGGCCGCCCCCCGGTCCGCCCCTTTCCTTCCAGCAGAGAACCAGACACATGCAACGCGAAATCACCGACCTCGCCCCCAACCTGCCCGCCCAGCCCATCAGCCTGGACGTGCTGGGTGAAAAGTATTTCAAGAATGGCGAGAGCGATGTGGACCAGTTGTATGCCCGCGTGGCGCGCGCCCTGGCCTCGGTGGAAAAGCCCGAGCTGCGCGAGCAGCTGCAGGCGCGCTTCCTGGACAACCTGCGCGCCGGCGCCATCGGCGCGGGCCGCATCATGAGCGCCGCCGGCACCGACATCCAGGCGACGCTGATCAACTGCTTCGTGCAGCCCGTGGGCGACTGCATCCAGGGCGTGGACGACGCCGGCTACCCCGGCATCTACGAGGCCCTGCGCGAGGCCGCCGAGACCATGCGCCGCGGCGGCGGCGTGGGCTACGACTTCTCGCGCATCCGCCCCCGCGGGGCGCTGGTCAAGGGCACGCACTCCATGGCCTCCGGCCCGTGCAGCTATATCAATGTGTTCGACCAGTCCTGCTCCACGGTGGAGAGCGCCGGCGCGCGCCGGGGCGCGCAGATGGGTGTGCTGCGCATCGACCACCCGGACGTGCTGGACTTCATCACCGCCAAGCGCACGCCCGGGCGCTGGAACAACTTCAACGTCTCGGTCGGCGTGCCCGACGGCTTCATGCAGGCCGTGGAGCAGGACGGCGACTGGGAGCTGGTGCACGTCGCCGCGCCCGGCCCCGACCTGCTGAAGGAGGGCGCCCGCCAGCGCGCCGACGGCCAGTGGGTCTACCGCACGCTGCGTGCGCGCGAGCTGTGGGACACGATCATGAAGTCGGCCTACGACTTCGCCGAGCCGGGCATCCTGTTCCTGGACCAGATCAACACCGACAACAACCTGCGCTACGTCGAGGACATCCAGGCCACCAACCCCTGCGGCGAGCAGCCCCTGCCGCCCTACGGCTGCTGCGACCTGGGGCCCATCATCCTGACGCGCTTCGTGCGCAACCCCTTCGGGCTGCACGGCGAGGCGGCGTTCGACTTCGACGCCTTCGAGGCCGCCGTGGCCACCCAGGTGCGGGCGCTGGACAACGTGCTGGACGTGACCTTCTGGCCCCTGCCGCAGCAGCAGGCCGAGTCCGCCGCCAAGCGCCGCATCGGCGTGGGCTTCACCGGCATGGGCAACACCCTGGCCATGCTCAAGGTGCGCTATGACCGCCAGGAAGGCCGCGACATGGCCGTGAAGATCGCCCGCCGCATGCGCGACGCGGCCTACCGCGCCTCGGTCGAGCTGGCCAAGGAAAAGGGCGCCTTCCCCAAGTTCGACGCCGCGGGCTACCTGGCCGAGGGCACGTTTGCCAGCCGCCTGCCCGACGACATCAAGCGCGCCATCAAGAAGCACGGCATCCGCAACAGCCACCTGCTGTCCATCGCCCCCACGGGCACGGTGAGCCTGGCTTTTGCCGACAACGCCTCCAACGGCATCGAGCCGCCGTTCTCCTGGACCTACACGCGCAGGAAGCGCGAGGCCGACGGCAGCCGCAGCGAGTACGTGGTCGAGGACTACGCCTGGCGCCTGTACAAGACCCTGGGCGGCAACGTGGAGCAGCTGCCCGAGTACTTCGTCAGCGCCATGGACATGTCCGCCGGCGAGCACGTGGCCATGATGGAGGCCGTGCAGCCCTATGTGGACACGGCGATCTCCAAGACCGTGAACGTGCCGGCCGACTATCCCTACGAGGACTTCAAGGGCCTGTACCTGCAGGCCTGGCACTCCGGCCTGAAGGGCCTGGCCACCTACCGGCCCAACAGCATCCTGGGCGCCGTGCTAGAAGTGACGCCCACCGAGCCGGCCGCTGCCGCTGCCGCCGCCGCCCCGGCCGATGAGCCCGCGCCTACCCCGGTGGACCCCATGCGCACGGTGATCGAAAGCCGGCCCCAGGGCGGCCTGTCGGCTGTGGCCGAGAAGGTGGAGTACTGGACGCAGGAGGGCCACAAGCGGCTGTACCTGATCGTGTCCTTCCTGCCCGTGCCCAACGGCCGCGGCGGCACGGTGGACCGGGCCATCGAGTTCTTCATGCCCGTGGGCCAGAGCGGCGAGTCGCAGCAGTGGATCACCTCCAGCATGCGCCTGTTGTCCCTGGCCGCGCGCGGCGGCTTCCTGGAGCGGGCGCTGTCGGACATGCGCAAGGTCGCCTGGGACCGCGGCCCCGTGCGCCTCGGTACGCACACCCGCGCCGACGGCGTGCAGGTGCCGCTGTGGCATGACTCCGAGGTGGCGGCCGTGGCCTACGCGGTGCAGAACATCCTGGCGCGCCGCACCAGCAGCCCGGAGCAGCAGCAGCTGCCGCTGGACGAGCCGCCCATGGCCGCCGGCAGCAGCACGCCGCCCACCATGGCCGGCAAGAAGTGCTACGAGTGCGGCGCCCACGCCGTGATCCGCAAGGACGGCTGCGACTACTGCACACAGTGCGGCGCCTTGGGCAGCTGCGGCTGAGCTGTCGGTGTCGGCATGCTATTGTTTCAATAGCTTTCGGCGCTTGATTGACGGGCGCTGAAGCCCGATTTGATGTAAAAGCCGCGGCACCCCCGCGGCTTTTGCTTCTACACTGCCCGCCATGCGCCACCGCCCCACGCTGTCCACCAAGCTGCTGGCCATGGGCACGGCCTTCCTGCTCGTGGCCCTGGCCTCCATCGGCTTCACCCTGTGGGTGACCTGGAAGCTGGAGGGCGGCGCCGCCGCCGTGAACGAGGCGGGCCGCCTGCGCATGAACATGCTGCGCATGGTGCTGGCGCAGCAGGGCGACTCCCCGGCGGAGGAATTCACCCGGCTGGCCCAGCGCTTCGACAACAGCCTGGAGCTGCTGCGCACCGGCGACCCGTCGCGCCCGCTGTTCGTGCCCTGGAGCGACGCCACGCGCGAGCACTACGCCGGCATCGTGCGCGAATGGCGCAGCATCCACGCCCAGTGGCGCACCCAGCCGCCTTCGCGCGAGGCGGCGCTGGCGCGCGGCGACGCCTTCGTGACCGAGCTGGACGGCTTCGTCGAGGCCATCGAGGTGCAGATCGCCCGCTGGACGGCCGGGCTGCACCTGTTCCAGCTGATGATGGTGGCGCTGGCGATCGCCGCCGCCGTGGCCTTCATGGCGCTGAGCTATCTGCTGGTGCTCAACCCCGTGATGCGGCTGCAGCAGGCGCTGGCGCGGGTGCAGCGCGGCGAGCTGTCCACGCGGCTGGTGGTGGAGGCGGACGACGAGTTCGGCCAGCTCACCGCCGGCTTCAACCGCATGGCGCACGCGCTGCAGGCCTCGCACGAGGACCTGGAGCGCAAGGTGCGCGAGAAGACGGCCAGTGTCGAGGTGCAGAACCAGCGCCTGGCCGCGCTGTACGAGGTCAGCGCCCTGGCCGCCGAGGCCGGCAGCCTGGAGACGCTGACCCAGGGTTTCGTGCAGCAGGTGCGCCGCGTGGCCGGCGCCGACGCCGCGGCCGTGCGCTGGTCCGACGAGGCCAACGAGCGCTACGTGTTGGTGGCGGCCGACGGCCTGCCGCCCTCCATGGTCGAGGAGGAACACTGCGTGGTCGCCGGCAGCTGCGAGTGCGGCCAGACCGAGGCGCGCGCACGGATGCGCGTCATCCCCATCCTGCCGGCCACCGGGGTACAGCTGCCGCACTGCCGCGAGGCGGGCTTCCAGACCGTGGTCAGCATCCCCGTGCGGGTGCACCAGCGCCTGCTGGGCGAGGTGACGCTGTTCTTTCGCCGTCCGCTGGCCCTGGCGCCGGACACCACCGAGCTGCTGGAGAGCATGGCGCGCCACCTGGCCAGTTCCATGGAGGGGCTGCGCGCCACGGCGCTGGAGCGCGAGGCCGCGGTCTCGGGCGAGCGCAGCCTGATCGCGCGCGAGCTGCACGACTCCATTGCCCAGTCGCTGGCGTTTTTGAAGATCCAGGTGCAGCTGCTGCAGGGCGCCGTGGCCCGGCACAACGACGCCGCGCGCGACGCCGCTATCGCCGAGCTGGACGCCGGCGTGCGCGAGTGCTATGCCGACGTGCGCGAGCTGCTGGTGCACTTTCGCACCCGCACGCAGCAGGAAGACATCGAGGGCGCGCTGCGCGCCACGCTGTCCAAGTTCGAGCACCAGACCGGCGTGGCCACATCACTCAGCATGCACGGCCAGGGCCGGCCGCTGGCGCCGGACGTGCAGATCCAGGTGCTGCACATCGTGCAGGAAGCGCTGTCCAACGTGCGCAAGCACGCCGGCGCGCACCGCGTGGAGCTGCACGTGCAGCGCCACCCGTGCTGGCGTTTCGAGGTGCGCGACGACGGCCGCGGCTTCGACCCCGCGGCCGTGCCGCCGGATTCGCTGCACGTGGGCCTGGGGATCATGCGCGAGCGCGCCGAGCGCATCCAGGCCACGCTGACCCTGCATTCGGAACCTGACGGGCGCGGCACCTGCGTGACGCTGGAGCTGCCGCCTGCGCCCGTCGAGGGCGCGCCGCCCGCCCAGCCCCTGGCCGCCTGACATCACCCACCACGACGCCATGCAAGACGCCGCCGCCATCCCCGCGCCCATCACCTTGTTCCTGATCGACGATCACACGCTGCTGCGCCGCGGCCTGGTGGCCCTGCTGGGCCAGCACGCCGACCTGCAGGTGGTGGGCGAGGCAGGAGACGCGGGCGAGGCGCTGCGCCTGGTGCCGCTGCTGCGCCCGCAGGTCATCCTGCTGGACAACCACCTGCCCGGCGTGCGTGGGGTGGATGCCATCGCCGGCCTGCGCGAGGCCTCGCCGGACAGCCGCATCGTCATGCTGACGGTGAGCGAGGACGGCGCCGACCTGGCCGCCGCGCTGCAGCGCGGGGCCCAGGGCTATCTGCTCAAGACCATCGACGGCGACCTGCTGGCCGAGGCTGCGCGCCGCGCCGCGCGCGGCGAGCCGGTGGTCAGCCGGGAAATGATGGGCAAGCTGGTGGCCGCCTTCCAGACCCAGGGCACGCCCGATCCGGCCGCCGCCCCCGCGCCCGCCGCCGAGGAGCCGGGCACGCCCCTGTCGCCGCGCGAGGAGGAGGTGCTGCGCGAGATCGCCCGCGGCGCCAGCAACAAGGAGATCGCCCGTACCCTGGACATCGCCGAGACCACGGTGAAGATCCACGTGCAGCACATCCTGCGCAAGCTGGGGCTGTCCTCGCGGGTGCAGGCGGCGGTCTATGCCTCGGACCGGCAGCGGCCGGTGGAATAGACCCGGGAACTATCCAAAATTGATAGCTGCCTGCGCTTGCCTGCCAAGCGTTTGAGGCCGATTTCATTGAAATTTATCCGGCGCCCCTAGTTCTTTGGTAGTAGGACGGGCGCCGACGGCCATCCTCCTTTTGCAGCGCCCCGGCCCTGCCTTGGAAGGATGGGCGCAAAGCCCGGTTGAGGGGACCATCAGCGTCACCCCAAAACCGGAACAACCCCCATGGCTACCCCGCCCACAACCGCGGCAGTCGATCCCCGCCGCAACGCCCAGGCCTGGTCCGTGCTCCTGGTCAGCACCCTGGCCTTCACCACCTGTTTCATGGTCTGGATGATGTTCGGCGTCATCGGCATCCCGATCCGGAAGATGCTGGATTTGTCGTCCACCCAGTTCGGCCTGCTCACGGCCATGCCGGTGCTCACCGGCTCGCTGATCCGCGTGCCGCTGGGCATCTGGACCGACAAGTACGGCGGGCGCATCGTCATGGCGGTGCTGCTGGCCCTGACCATTCCCGCCATCTGGGCCATGGGCTACGCCACCGAGTACTGGCACTTCCTGGTCATCGGCCTGTTCGTCGGCCTGGCCGGCGGCTCGTTTTCGGTGGGCACGCCCTATGTGGCGCGCTGGTTTCCCAAGCACCGCCAGGGCATGGCCATGGGCGTGTACGGCGCCGGCAACTCGGGCGCGGCCGTCAACAAGTTCGTCGCCCCGGTGATTCTGGTGGCCTTCGGCTGGCAGGCCGTGCCTCATGTCTATGCGGCCATCATGCTGGGCGTGCTGGTGCTGTTCTGGATCTTCAGCGCCAGCGACCCGGCCCACCTGGTGCCCAGCAACGTGAAGTTCACTGAGCAGCTCAAGGCCCTGAAGGACCCGCGCGTGCTCAAGTACTGCCAGTACTACAGCATCGTCTTTGGCGGCTACGTGGCGCTGGCGCTGTGGATGGTGCAGTACTACGTGGGCGAGTACGGCCTGGACATCCGCGTGGCCGCGCTGCTGGCGGCCTGCTTCTCGCTGCCCGGCGGCGTGCTGCGGGCGATTGGCGGCGTGCTCTCGGACAAGTACGGCGCGCACAGCGTGACCTGGTGGGTCATGTGGGTCAGCTGGATCTGCCTGTTCCTTCTGAGCTATCCGCAGACAGACTTCACCGTCCTCACCGTGGACGGCCCGCGCACCTTCCACATCGGCCTGAACGTCTATGCATTCACCGGCCTGATGTTCATCCTGGGCATCGCCTGGGCCTTCGGCAAGGCCAGCGTCTTCAAGTACATCAGCGACGACTACCCCGGCAACATCGGCGCCATCAGCGGCATCGTGGGCCTGGCCGGCGGCCTGGGCGGCTTCGTGCTGCCCATCCTGTTCGGCGTGCTCATGGACTGGACGGGGGTGCGCTCCAGCGCCTTCATGCTGATGTACGGCGTGGTCTGGGTCTCGCTGATCTGGATGTACTTCACCGAGGTGCGCCGCACCGACGTCATGGCCCCGCACACCGGCGCCGCGCTGCGCTGAACCGCCCCTGACCCCTACGGAAACACACCATGTCTTCCCCCGCCAATGCACCATCCGCCCGCCCGCGCCAGGGCCGGCTGCTGACCCTCTGGACCCCTGAGGACAAGCACTTCTGGGAGCGCGAGGGCGAGGCCGTCGCCAAGCTCAACCTGTGGATCTCCGTGCCCGCGCTGTTCCTGGCGTTTGCCATCTGGCAGGTCTGGAGCGTGGTGGCCGTGAACCTGCCGGCTCTGGGCTTCAAGTACTCCACCAACCAGCTGTTCTGGCTGGCGGCGGCGCCGGCGCTGTCGGGCGCGACGCTGCGCATCTTCTACTCGTTCATGGTGCCCATCTTCGGCGGGCGCCGCTGGACGGCGCTGTCCACCGCCTCGCTGCTGATCCCGGCCATCGGCATCGGCTACGCCGTGCAGGACAACACCACCGGCTACCCCACCATGCTGATCCTGGCGCTGCTGTGCGGGCTGGGCGGGGGCAACTTCAGCTCCAGCATGGCCAACATCAGCTTCTTCTTCCCGAAGGAGCGCAAGGGCTCGGCGCTGGGCGTGAACGCCGGCCTGGGCAATCTGGGCGTGTCGGTGGTGCAGTTCCTGAGCCCGCTGGTGATCACCGCCGGTGTGTTCGGCATCTTCGGCGGCGACCCGCAGATCATCGTGAAGAACGGCGCCGAGACCCGCGTGTGGGCGCAGAACGCCGCCTTCATCTGGGTGCCGTGGATCGCCATCGCCGCGATCGCCGCCTGGTTCGGCATGCACGACATCGCCGATGCCAAGGCCAGCTTCGCCGCGCAGGCCGCCATCTTCCGGCGCAAGCACAACTGGATCATGTGCCTGCTGTACCTGGGCACCTTCGGCTCGTTCATCGGCTTCGCGGCGGGCTTTCCGCTGCTCATCAAGAGCCAGTTCCCGGCCGTCAACCCGCTGGCCTATGCCTGGCTGGGGCCGCTGGTGGGCGCCGTCATCCGGCCGTTCGGCGGCTGGCTGGCCGACAAGTTCGGCGGCGCCCGGGTGACGCTGTGGAACTTCCTGGCCATGGCGCTGGGCGTGGTGGGTGTGCTGTATTTCCTGCCCAAGGGCACGGGCGGGCACGTCATGCCCTTCGGGCCCGCAGAAGGCAGCTTCGCCGGCTTCTTCCTCATGTTCCTGGTGCTGTTCTTCACCACCGGTATCGGCAACGGCTCCACCTTCAGCATGATCCCGGCCATCTTCCTGAAGCTCAAGCTGCGCGAAGTCCACGCCGCCGACGAGGCCGCACAGGCCGCGGCCATCAAGGAAGGCAACACCGAGGGCGCCGCCGCCCTGGGTTTTGCCGGCGCCCTGGGCGCCTACGGCGGCTTCTTCATCCCCAAGAGCTACGGCAGCTCCATCGCCGCCACCGGCGGACCGGAGCTGGCGCTGTGGATCTTCTCGGCCTTCTACGTGATGTGCATCGCCGTGACCTGGTGGTACTACGCCCGCCGCAACGCCGAGATGCCCTGCTGAAGCCAAGCCCCATGAAGCGTCCGCCCCTTTTCTCCCGCCCGCACAACGACATCACCATGAAGGAACCACGATGAGTCACTTCCTCGATCGCCTCACCTACTTCTCGCAGCCGCGCGAGACTTTCGCCGGCGGGCACGGCCAGGTCACTGGCGAGGACCGCACCTGGGAGGACGCCTACCGCAATCGCTGGGCGCACGACAAGATCGTGCGCTCCACCCATGGCGTGAACTGCACCGGCTCGTGTTCGTGGAAGGTCTACGTCAAGGGCGGCATCGTGACCTGGGAGACGCAGCAGACCGACTACCCGCGCACCCGCTGGGACATGCCCAACCACGAGCCGCGCGGCTGCTCGCGCGGTGCCAGCTACAGCTGGTACCTGTACAGCGCCAACCGCGTGAAGTACCCCATGGTGCGCGCCCGCCTGCTGCGCCTGTGGCGCACGGCGCGCCAGACCATGGGCCCGGTGGAGGCCTGGACCAGCATCGTCAGCGACGACACCAAGCGCAGCGAATACCAGAAGGTGCGCGGCATGGGGGGCTTCGCGCGCTCCAGCTGGGACGAGGTCAACGAGATCGTCGCCGCGGCCAACATCCACACCATCAAGCGCCACGGGCCGGACCGGGTGATCGGCTTCTCGCCCATCCCGGCCATGTCCATGATCAGCTACGCGGCCGGCACCCGCTACCTGAGCCTGATCGGCGGCGTGTGCATGAGCTTTTATGACTGGTACTGCGACCTGCCGCCGTCCAGCCCCCAGGTCTGGGGCGAGCAGACCGACGTGCCCGAAAGCGCCGACTGGTACAACTCCGGCTACATCATTGCCTGGGGCTCCAACGTGCCTCAGACGCGCACGCCGGACGCGCACTTCTTCACCGAGGTGCGCTACAAGGGCACCAAGACGGTGGCCGTCACGCCCGACTTCTCCGAGGTCGCCAAGCTGTCCGACATCTGGCTGCACCCCAAGCAGGGCACGGACGCGGCCGTGGCCATGGCCATGGGCCACGTCATCCTCAAGGAGTTCTACTTCCCCGACAGCGGGGAGCGCAGCGCGTACTTCGACGACTACGTGCGCCGCTACACCGACATGCCGATGCTGGTCACCCTGAAGGAAAAGGTGCTGGAGTCCGGCGAGACGGTGCTGGTGCCGGACCGCTACGTGCGCGCCAGCGACTTCGACGCGTCGCTGGGCCAGGCCAACAACCCCGAGTGGAAGACCGTGGCGCTGGACGACAGCGGCCGCGTGGTCGTGCCTCAAGGAGCGATCGGCTTCCGCTGGGGTCCGGACGGCCGCCCCGACAAGGGCCAGTGGAACCTGGAACAAAAAGACGCCGCCGACGGCAGCGAGGTGCGGCTGCGCCTGTCGCTGCTGGAGGGCACGGACGCCGCTTCGGCCGAGACGGCGCGTGTGGGCTTCCCATACTTCGGCGGCATCGCCTCCGAGCATTTCCCGAACAATCCGCAGTCGGACGTGCTGGTGCGCACCGTGCCGGTGCAGCGCCTGCAGCTGACGGGCGGTGACACCCTGGTCGCCACGGTGTTCGACCTGCAGGTGGCCAACTACGGCGTGGCGCGCGGGCTGCCGGGCGAGTTCGCCGCCAGGGATTTCGACGACAACCACCCCTACACCCCCGCCTGGCAGGAGCAGATCACCGGCACGCCGCGCGACCAGGTCATCACCGTGGCGCGCCAGTTCGCCCAGAACGCGCACGACACCGAGGGTCGCTCCATGGTCATCATCGGCGCAGCGATGAACCACTGGTACCACTGCGACATGAACTACCGCGGCGTCATCAACATGCTGATGATGTGCGGCTGCATCGGCAAGAGCGGCGGCGGCTGGGCGCACTACGTGGGTCAGGAAAAGCTGCGCCCGCAGACCGGCTGGACGCTGCTGGCCTTCGCGCTGGACTGGATCCGCCCGCCGCGCCACCAGAACTCCACCAGCTTCTTCTACGCCCACACCGACCAGTGGCGCTACGAGAAGATCGGCGTGGAGGAGGTGCTGTCGCCGCTGGCCGACAAGGCCCAGTTCAGCGGCAGCATGATCGACTACAACGTGCGCGCCGAGCGCATGGGCTGGCTGCCCTCCGCGCCGCAGCTCAAGACCAATCCGCTGCAGGTGGTGCGCGACGCCCAGGCCGCCGGCCAGGACCCGCGCGACTATGCCGTGCAGGGGCTCAAGAGCGGCAACCTGAAGCTCAGCTGCACCGACCCCGACCATCCGGACAACTGGCCGCGCAACATGTTCGTGTGGCGCTCCAACATCCTGGGCTCCTCGGGCAAGGGGCACGAGTACTTCCTCAAGCACCTGCTGGGCACCAGCAACGGCGTGCAGGGCAAGGACCTGGGCCCGCAGGACGCCAAGCCCACCGAAGTGGTCTGGCACGACAAGGCGCCCGAGGGCAAGCTGGACCTGCTGGTGACGCTGGACTTCCGCATGAGCACCACCTGCCTGTACTCGGACATCGTGTTGCCCACGGCCACCTGGTACGAGAAGAACGACCTCAACACCAGCGACATGCACCCCTTCATCCACCCGCTGTCCACGGCGGTGGACCCGGCCTGGTCGGCGCGCAGCGACTGGGACATCTACAAGGGCTTTGCCAAGAAGTTCAGCGAGCTGTGCCCCGGCCAGCTGGGGGTGGAGCGCGAGCTGGTGCTGTCGCCGCTGGCGCACGACTCCCCGGCCGAGCTGGCGCAGCCCTTCGGCGTGTCCGACTGGACGCGCGGCGAGTGCGACCTGATCCCCGGCAAGACCGGGCCGCAAATGACCGTGGTCGAGCGCGACTACCCCAACGTCTACAAGCGCTTCACGGCCCTGGGGCCGCTGATGGACAAGCTGGGCAATGGCGGCAAGGGCATCAACTGGGACACGCAGCTGGAGGTCACGCAGCTGGGCCAGCTCAACGGCGTGGTGAGCGAGCCCGGCGTGACGCAGGGCATGCCGAAGATCGACAGCGACATCGACGCCTGCGAGGTGGTGCTGCACATGGCCCCCGAGACCAACGGCCACGTGGCGGTGAAGGCCTGGGAGTCGCTGTCCAAGCAGACCGGGCGCGACCACAAGCACCTGGCGCTGTACCGCGAGGACGAGAAGATCCGCTTTCGCGACATCCAGGCGCAGCCGCGCAAGATCATCAGCTCTCCCACCTGGAGCGGCATCGAGAGCGAGACCGTCAGCTACAACGCCGGCTACACCAACGTGCACGAGCTGATCCCATGGCGCACCCTGACCGGGCGGCAGCAGTTCTACATGGACCACCCCTGGATGATCGCCTTCGGCGAGGGCTTCTCGACCTACCGCCCGCCGGTGGACCTGAAGGCCACGGCGGAAGTCATGGGCCGAAAGCCGAACGGCAATCCTGAGATCCAGCTGAACTTCATCACGCCGCACCAGAAGTGGGGCATCCACTCCACCTACACCGACAACCTGCTGATGCTCACCCTGAGCCGGGGCGGGCCCATCGTCTGGGTCAGCGAGGAGGACGCCAAGCGCGCCGGCATCGAGGACAACGACTGGATCGAGCTGTTCAACGTCAACGGCGCGCTCACCGCGCGGGCCGTGGTCAGCCAGCGCGTCAAGCCGGGCATGGTCATGATGTACCACGCCCAGGAAAAGATCGTGAACACCCCGGGCGCGGAGATGACCAACGTGCGCGGCGGCATCCACAACTCGGTCACGCGTGTGGTCCTGAAGCCTACGCACATGATCGGTGGCTACGCGCAGTTCAGCTACGGCTTCAACTACTACGGAACCATCGGCACCAACCGTGACGAGTTCATCGTCCTGCGCAAGATGAACAAGGTCGACTGGCTGGATACGCCTGTCGCCGATCAACTGATCAAGCCCACGCTGGACCAAGGAGAAACCGCATGAAGATCCGCGCCCAAATCGGCATGGTGCTGAACCTGGACAAGTGCATCGGCTGCCACACCTGTTCCGTCACCTGCAAGAACGTCTGGACCAGCCGCCCCGGCATGGAGTACGCCTGGTTTAACAACGTCGAGACCAAGCCGGGCATCGGCTACCCCAAGGAGTGGGAGAACCAGGATCGCTGGAACGGCGGCTGGGTGCGCCGTCCCGACGGCTCCATCATTCCGCGCCAGGGGGCGAAGTGGAAGCTGCTGATGCGCATCTTCGCCAACCCCAACCTGCCGGAGATCGACGACTACTACGAGCCCTTCACCTTCGACTACGCCCATCTGCAGTCGGCCCCCGAGATGGGCGCCTCGCCCACGGCCAAGCCGCGCAGCCTGATCACCGGCAAGCAGATGGACAAGATCGTCTGGGGCCCGAACTGGGAGGAGATCCTGGGCGGCGAGTTCTCCAAGCGCAGCCAGGACAAGAACTTCGACGACATCCAAAAGGAGATGTACGGCCAGTTCGAGAACACCTTCATGATGTATCTGCCGCGCCTGTGCGAGCACTGCCTGAACCCGACCTGCGTGGCGTCGTGCCCCTCCGGCTCGATCTACAAGCGCGAGGAAGACGGCATCGTCCTGATCGACCAGGACAAGTGCCGCGGCTGGCGCATGTGCGTCTCGGGCTGCCCGTACAAGAAGATCTACTACAACTGGAAGAGCGGCAAGGCCGAGAAGTGCATCTTCTGCTACCCGCGCATCGAGGCCGGCCAGCCCACTGTGTGCTCGGAGACCTGCGTGGGCCGCATCCGCTACCTGGGCGTGCTGCTGTACGACGCCGACCGCATCCAGGAAGCGGCCAGCGTGGAGCGTGACCGTGACCTGTACCAGGCGCAGCTGGACATCTTCCTGGACCCCAACGACCCGGCCGTGATCGCCCAGGCCAGGATCGACGGCATCCCGGACAAGTGGATGGAGGCCGCGCGCAAGAGCCCGGTCTACAAGATGGCCGTTCAATGGCAGGTGGCGCTGCCGCTGCACCCCGAGTACCGCACCCTGCCCATGGTCTGGTACGTGCCGCCGCTGTCGCCCATCAGCTCGGCGGCCAACGCCGGCCACCTGGGCGTGAATGGCCAGATCCCGGACGTGAACCAGCTGCGCATCCCCGTGAAGTACCTGGCCAACCTGCTCACCGCCGGCGACACGGCACCCATCGTGCGGGCGCTGGAGCGCATGCTGGGCATGCGCGCCTACCAGCGTGCCAAGCACGTGGAGCGGCGAGTGGACATGGACGTGCTCAACCAGGTGGGCCTGTCCCAGGCCGAGGCCGAGGACATGTACCAAACCATGGCGATCGCCAACTACGAGGACCGCTTCGTCATCCCCACCACGCACCGCGAGTACGCGGAGAACGCCTTCAACGTGCGCGGCGGCTGCGGCTTCACCTTTGGCAATGGCTGCTCGGACGGCGTCTCCAACGTCAGCCTGTTCGGCCAGGAGAAAAAGCGCACCATTCCCATCAAGGCGGAGGTCTGAGCATGCAGGAGCCGCACAACATCCCCGTGACCGAGCACCTGGCCGGGCGCCATCCCGGCGCCGTCACGCTGCGCGTGCTGGCCGCGCTGCTGGGCTATCCCCATGCCGAGCTGCGCGAGCACCTGTACGAAATGGACGCGCTGCTGGCCGGCGACGGCGTGCTCAGCGCGCGCCATCGCGCCGGCATCACGGCGCTGGTGGGCCACCTGCAGGCCTGCGATCCGCTGGCCGCCGAGACGGAATACGTCGAACTGTTCGACCGTGGCCGCTCCACCTCGCTGTACCTGTTCGAGCACGTGCACGGCGACTCGCGCGACCGCGGGCCGGCCATGATTGACCTGGGCGAGACCTACGCCAAGGCCGGCCTGCTGCTGATCGAGGACGAGTTGCCCGACTACCTGCCGGCGGTGCTGGAGTTCGTCTCCACCCAACCGCCGCGCGAGGCCAGGAGCTTCCTGGGCGAGATCGCCCACCTGCTGGACGCCCTGCACGCAGCCCTGGCCAAGCGGGGCAGCGCCTACGCCGCCGTCATGGCGGCCCTGCTGGAGCTGGCCGGGCACAAGCCCCAGGCCGGCGCCGAGGTCCCGGCCGAACTGCCGCTGGACGAGGCCTGGGAGGAACCGGCCGCGTTCGACGGCTGCTCGTCCGCCGGCCAGGCCCGCCCGGGCCAGCCCCAGCCCGTGCACATCGTGCGCAAGAACTCCCTACCAGCCCAAGGAGCCTAAAGCCATGGATTCGACATACCGCTTTCTCTTCCAGGTCTATCCCTACGTGTGCTTCGTGGTGTTCGTGGTGGGCAGCCTGATCCGTTTCGACCAGAACCAGTACAGCTGGAAAAGCGACTCCTCGCAGATGCTGCGCACCGGGTTGCTGCGCTGGGGCAGCAACCTGTTTCACTTCGGCATCCTGTTTTTGTTCTTCGGGCACATGGTGGGCCTGTTCACACCGCACAGCGTGTACGGCATCTTCATGAGCGCGTCCACCAAGCAGATGCTGGCCGTCTCCGCCGGCGGCGTCGCGGGCGCGGTGTGCTTCGTGGGCCTGACCATGCTGCTGGTGCGCCGCCTGACCGATCCGCGCATCCGCTACACCAGCCACCCCACGGACATCGCCGTGCTGGTGGTGCTGTGGGTGCAGCTGTCGCTGGGGCTGTTGACGCTGCCCCAGTCGCTGCAGCACACCGACGGCAGCGCCATGCTGATCCTGGCCGACTGGGCCCAGCGCATCGTCACCCTGCGCCCGGTGGACGCTACGGCCGTGGCCGCGCTGCACTGGACCTTCCAGGTGCACATCGTGCTGGGCGTGACCATCTTCCTGCTGTTCCCCTTCAGCCGGCTGGTGCACGTGTGGAGCGGCTTCGCCTCGGTGGCCTACCTGTTCCGCCCCTACCAAATGGTGCGCGCACGCCGCCTCAACGTGCCTGCCGGCCAGAACCTGCCCGGCCAGCCCAGCGCCGTGCCCTCGCCCACGGTGGCCGACGCCATCGACAACCCGCGCGCTGTACGGTAATCACCCCTTGCCTACGATCCGGCCATGAACGCGACCACCCTGCCTTCCACCCAAGCCAGCATCAACGGCGTGCCGCTCGCCGAACCGCACGAGCAGATCAGCCCCGAGGAGCTGCGCCAGCGCGCCTGCACCGAGCTGCTGCGCCAGGCCGCCCAGCGTGACGGCCTGCTGGCGGCGGACGATCCCGCGCCGCAGGCCGGCGCCTTCAGCGAGGCGGCCAGCGAGGCCATCGAGCGCTGGCTGGAGCAGCACCTGAACGTGCCCGAGCCCACCGAGGAGGCCTGCCGGCGCCACCACGCTGCGCACGCCGCGCGCTACCGCCGCGGCGAGCGCGTGCACGTGCGCCACATCCTGTTCGGCGTGACGCCGGGCGTGGACGTGGGCGCGCTGCGCTCGCGCGCCGAGACCTGCCTGCTGGACGTGCGCTGCCACGACGGCAGCGGCGCCGACGCCTTTGCCGCCGCGGCGCGTGAGCTGTCCAACTGCCCCACAGGTGCGCAGGGCGGCGAGCTGGGCTGGCTGACGGCCGAGGAGTTCGCCCCCGAGATGGCGCAGGAGATCTTCGGCCGCGCCGAGGTCGGCGTGCTGCCGCGCCTGGTGCACAGCCGCTTCGGCCTGCACGTGGTGGAGGTGCTGGAGCGCGTCCCTGGCGTGGAGGAGCCCTACGAGTCCGTGCGCGGCGCGGTGCAGCTGGCGCTGCGCCAGCAGTCGTGGATCACGGCGCTGCGCCAGTGCCTGCAGCTGCTGGCGGCCGAGGCCGACGTGCAGGGCGTGGAGCTGGACGAGGCCAGCTCTCCGCTGGTGCAGTAGTCACCAACGGCCGCGCCCCTGCGCCCATGGAACAGCCCGCCGGCACCATCCCCGACGAGCTGCTGCAGCGCCTGCAGCGCTTTCATTCGGACTACTTCCCGCTGCACCAGCAGCGCTTCCAGGACCTGGTGTCCCAGGGCCAGGCGCCGAAGACGCTGTTCATCGGCTGCTCAGACTCGCGCCTGGTGCCCTACCTGCTCACCGGCACCGGGCCGGGCGAGCTGTTCATGGTGCGCAACGTGGGCGCCTTCGTGCCGCCCTACGACGGCTCGCACGGCCACCACGGCACGGCCGCGGCCATCGAGTTCGCCGTGCTCAGCCTGGAGGTCAGCCGCATCATCGTCTGCGGCCACAGCCACTGCGGCGCGGTGAAGGCGCTGTACGGCGAAGTGCCGGCCGAGGCGCAGAACCTGCAGCGCTGGCTGGACCTGGGGCGGGGCGCCGTGCTGCCCGTGCAGCCCTGTGCCGAAGCCCTGCGCCGCACCGAGCAGCGCGCCGTGCTGCTGCAGCTCGAGCGCCTGATGGACTACCCCATGGTGCGCCAGCGCGTGGAGGACGGGCGCATCAGCCTGCACGGCTGGCATTACGTGATCGAGGAAGGCGAGGTCCACGTCTTCGACGTGCAGCAGCGCGGCTTCGTCGCCGCCTCGCGCGCTCAGTGCAGCGGCACCGGTCCCTATCCGCCCTACGTCGAGCACGACGGACAGGTGCTGGTGGACTGCTGAGGCCGCCCGCCGTGCCACCGGACGTTTTCTCCCCGCAGCAGCTCGCCGCCTTGCTGGCCGCGCGCCAGACCGTCATGCCCCGGCGCCTGGCGGCACCCGGCCCCGAAGGCGCCGAGCTGCGGGCCATCCTGGAGGCCGCGGGCCACGCGCCGGACCACGGGCGCCTGCTGCCCTGGCGCTTCATCCTGGTGCCGCAGGACGCGCGCGCCGCGCTGGGCCAGGCCTTCGTGCAGGCCCTGCTGCAGCGCGACCCGCAGGCCGACGCCGAGGAGCGGCAACGCGCCCGCGACAAGGCCGCACGTGCCCCCGTGCTGCTGCTGGCCGTGGTGGACGAGGGGGCGGCCGATGCGCCCATCCCGCCCGCGGAACGCTGGCTGTCTGCCGGCTGCGCCGTGCACGGCATGCTGCTCATGGCCACGGCCCGGGGCTATGGCTCGGCGCTGACCAGCGGCCGGGCGCTGCAGGCGCCGGCCCTGCGCGCGCTGTTCGCCCTGGGCCCGTACGAGCGTGCCGCCTGCTTCGTCAGCATCGGCACCGTGCAGTCGCGCAAGCCGCCGCGCCAGCGCCCGGCACCGGCCCAGTACGTGACTACGCTGATGGCCCCAGGCGGCGGCGTGCATTCCTGGCCGGCGCATGATCAGGCCGATGAATACCACTAGACAGACCGAGGTAACGCCATGAACGAGATCCGCCATTTCGACGACCTGCTGCAGGCCGCCCGCGTGCAGCGCGAGCGCCAGCGCTTGCTGCTGGTGTTCGCCGGCTCCGAGCTGCCCGACGGCGCCACGGCCCAGCAGCGCGCCGACTTCGAGCGCGGCGAGGGCGGCGCCCTGGTGCCGCTGATGTGCGTGGACAAATGGCCCGACGAGGCCGAATCCTTCGCGGCGGTGGTGCGCGAGTCCAGCGAATACGAGCTGCCCGGCCAGCCCTGGCAGCTGGTGTTTGCCGCCGCGCTATCGGGCGATGCCGATCAGGGGCCCAGCGATGCCCAGACCGATCAGGCGCTCCATCGCATGGTCGAGGCCATCAAGGGCGGCGACCTGGGCGGCTATCTGCCCTTCGACCGCCAGGGCCGGCCGGTGGCGCTGGGGCGCCAGGCATGAGCCCCCGCCCGGCCGCCCCGAAGGGGGCTCGCACCGCAGTCCGAAGGACGGAGGTTGCCCAATGACCGGCGCCCGAGTCAGCCTGCCCGGCGTGCGCAGCCCGGGCGCGGGCTTTGACGAGCCCTTCGCCATGCTGGAGGCCTGCCACGACCGTGTGCGCCGCTCGCTGGACCTGCTGGCGCGCCTGCGCCAGTACCTGCGCGATACGGGCTGGGACGAGTCCGCCGCCCAGGCCGCGCGCGACGTGCTGCGCTATTTCGACATCGCCGCGCCGCTGCACCACGAGGACGAGGAGTTGCACGTCTTCCCGCCGCTGCTGGCCGGCACGCCCGGGGACGATGTGGTGCAGCTGGTGCGCCAGCTGCAGCGCGACCACATGCAGATGGCCGAGCGCTGGGCCGCAGCGCGCGGGGCGCTGCAGGCGCTGGGCGAGGGAAACATCACCGCCCTGGCGCCTGCGCAGGAAGAGGCGCTGGAGCGCTTCGCGCAAGGCTACGAGAGCCACATGCGGCACGAGGACGGCACCATCTACCCGGCCGCCCGCGCCCTGCTGGACGCCGAGGCCGAGCAGGCCATGGGCGCGGAGATGGCGCGCCGCCGCGGCGCCGCCAGTTCGCTATCCAAATAATAGCTGCTGACGCTTGTCTGGCAAGGGTTTGAGGTCGATTTGGCTACGAAAACGCTGGCCGGTCAGTGGATCACCACCGGGTTCTGCGCCAGGCCCACGTAGCCGTCCAGCGTGTCCTCCACCTCCTGCTCGGTGGGGGCGTTGCGCTGCCAGGCCAGGATCTGCTGCTGGAACATCTCGGCCCAGGAGCCGTCCAGGTAGACCTCCTTGCCCGAGCGCTTGTCCACGATTTCGAAGCCGTGGCGCGCCAGCTGGGGTTGCTGCGAGCCGTCTTCGGCCGTGCCCAGGTCGGCCACGGGCTGCATGTGGACCACCACGAAGGAGTCGGAGTCGTAGAGCATGTTCATGGCGTGTTCTCCCTGGCTGCAATGCCCTGCAGATGGCTGCAGTGTGCCCGACTTCAAGTGCGCCGCCGTGCCGTGCGTCATTGCGCCTCGTGGCCGCTCAGCGCCAGGTCGGCGAAGTCGCCGTTGGCCTGGGTCAGGCGGATGCGCACCGGCAGGTAGCCCAGCTCGGTGCCCAGCCACAGCTCGGCCTTCTGGTCGTACTCCTTGCCCGGCGGTGGCACGCGCTGCAGTTTCAGCGCCGGCGTGGGGCCGGCTGGCAGCTGCAGCGTCTCCGGCCCTTCCACGGTGAAGGTCCAGCGGTCGGCGCTCTTGGTGCCCACCGTGGTTAGCGCGATGCGCGTGCCCGGCGGGTAGCGCTGCGGCGCGGCGGCCAGCAGGCTGCCCAGCTGGATGAACACGCTCAGGCGGTCCTGCGCCCCGTCGCCGATGGGTGCGGGCGGCGCATTGGCGCTGAAGGTCGCCTGGTGCTGCTCGAAGTCGAAATGCGCCGCGCGCTCGCTGCGCGCCTTGTCGCCGAAGCGCTCGGGCTGCAGGCCGCGCGCAGTGATGCGGCCGGTGCTGGTCTGCGAACGCGCGCCCAGCAGGAAGGCCTTGACCTGCTGGCGCGCCTCGTAGCGCGCGCCGTCCTGGCGCCAGCTCAGCTCGGCGCTGGCGCTGTAGTTGAAGCGCTTGGCCTGGCCCGTCACCTCGAAGTCCAGCCGCACGGAGGCGGGCACGCGCACGGGCGGCGCTTCGCCGCCGCTCGGGGCGCCAGCGGCGCCGGGCGGGGTGATTTCCACGCCGGCGCTGGCCTGCGGGGCGTTACCAGTGTCCGCCTGGGTGACCTGCGGCGCGGCGTCGCTGGCGGGTGGCGCGGCAGGGGCCGCAGTTGGGATTGCCTCGGCGGGTGCACTGGCGGCATCGCTGGCCGCTTCGGCTGCGCTGGCGGACTCGGCGGCAGACTCTGCGGCGGGTTCGCTGGCCGGCGTCTCGGGGGACATCTCCGGCGGCGCGGCCGCGGCCAGCAGCTCGTGCGGATCGGGCACGTAGGCGGGCTCTGCCGCCGCGGCCTGTGGGGCGGGCTCGGGCGTTGGTGCGGGCGGCGGGGGTGGCGGCGCCGGGCGCGGCTTGGGCCGGGGTTTCGGGGCAGGACGGGGCGCCGGCTTGGGCTCGGCGGCAGCGGGCGGCGGCGGGGCAGGGGGCTCCACCAGACGGGTGCGAAAGGCCAGCGTCTCGCTCGCCGCCCCGGGCGCGCCGCCGCCCAGCGGCAGGCCGGCCAGCGCCAGCCAGTGCGCGGCCAGCACCAGCGCGGTCAGCAGGATCAGCGGGCGGCGCGGCATGCCGGGCGAGGGGCTCCTAGAATTTCAGGTTTTGTCAGAAGGTCCATCCTTTGCTGGATCGATGGGTGCATGTGGCAGTTCCCGCCAGCGCCCGGCACACCCCATGAAACTTGCCACCTACAAGGATGGATCGCGCGACGGCCAGCTGGTCGTCGTCTCGCGCGATCTGAGCCAGGCCCATTATGCGAGCGGCATCGCCAGCCGCCTGCAGCAGGTGCTGGACGACTGGAACTTCCTCGCGCCCCAGCTGGCCGACCTGAGCGCGGAGCTGAACAGCGGCCGCGCCCCGCACGCCTTCGCCTTCGAGCCCGAGCGCTGCCTGGCCCCGCTGCCGCGCGCCCACCAGTGGGTGCAGGCCATGGCCTACCCGGCGCACGTGCAGCGGCTGCGCCAGGCGTTGGGTGTCAGCGGCGAGGCGCCGCTGACCCAGCCGCCCCTGCTGCAGGGCGCCAGCGACGACTTTCTGGGTGCCTGCGACGCCCTGGCCCTGTCCGGCCCGCAGAGCGGCCTGGATTTTGGCGCCCAGCTGGCCGTGGCTACGGGCGACGTGCAGCGCGGCGCCGCCCCCGAGCAGGCGCGCGAGGGCGTGCGCCTCGTGATGCTGGCCAACGCCTGGGCCGTGCGCCCGCTGATGGCGGCCGAGCTGGCCCAGGGCTTCGGCCCGGTGCAGTCGCTGCCGGCCACGGCCTTCAGCCCGGTGGCCGTCACGCCCGACGAGCTGGGCGAGGCCTGGCAGGGCGGCCGGGTGCAGCTGCAGCTGCAGTGCGCCGTGAACGGCCGGCGCTTCGGCATGTGCGAGGCGGGGCAGGACATGGCCTTCGACTTCGGCCAGCTGCTGGCCCACCTGTCGCGTACCCGGCGGCTGCGCGCCGGCACCCTGGTGGGCAGCGGCCCGGTGGCCAACGCCGGCGCCGAGCTGGGCCATGCCTGCATCGCCGACAAGCGCGCCGTGGAGGCGTCCGAGGCCGGGCGCGCCCGCACCGGCTACCTCCGCCACGGCGACAGCGTGCGTATCGAGATGAAGAACCGCGCCGGCCACAGCGTCTTCGGCGCCATCGACCAAGACGTTGCCATGCCGGATTGATTTTAGGCAAAATGGCGTTGTAAGCCGCATCAATCAAGCGGCGGTAGCTACTAAAAAGTGAGTACAGGAGACATCGCCATGCAACGCAGACACCTGCTCGCGGCCCTGGGCGCCGCGCCTTTTGCCCCCTTCGCCCCGCTGGCCCGTGCCCAGGGCAGCTGGCCGGCCCAGCCCATCCGCTGGGTCGTGCCCTATCCGCCCGGCGGCGGCACCGACGTGCTGGCGCGCACCGTGGCCGAGGCCCTGCGCGCCGAGCTGGGCCAGCAGATCGTGGTGGACAACCGCCCCGGCGCGTCCACCAACATCGGCAGCCAGGCCGTGGCCAGCGCCCGGCCCGACGGCTACACCGTGATGTCGGCCGACAACGCCCTGCTGGCCTACAACGAGCACCTGTTCAGCAAACTGCCCTTCAACCCCGACAAGGACTTCACCTACGTCGCCGGCCTGTCGCGCTTTCCGCTGGCGCTGGTGGTGCACCCGGACTTTCCGGCGCGCACGCTGGGGGACTTCCTGGCCCACGTGCGCGCCCGCCCGGGCGAAGTGAACTACGCCTCGCCCGGCAACGGCTCGCCGCACCACCTGGCCATGGAGATGTTCAAGCACCGCACCAAGACCTTCCTGACCCACATCCCCTACCGGGGCGCCGCGCCGGCCATGCAGGACGTGATGGGCGGGCAGGTGCCGTGCATGTTTCTGGACCTGGCGGCCGGGCTGCCGGTGATCCAGTCGGGCAAGGTGCGGGCGCTGGCCATCGGCTCGGGCCAGCGCGTGCCGGCCCTGCCCGACCTGCCCACGCTGGCTGAAGGCGGCGTGGCCGATTCCGAGGTCTACGCCTTCCAGGGCGTGCTGGCGCCGGCCGGCCTGCCGGCGCAGGTCACCGAGCGGCTGAACGCGGCCGTCAATCAGGCGCTGAAGGCGCCGGCCGTGGTGCAGCGCATGCAGGCCTTCGGCATGGAGCCGCTGCCCGGCACGCCGGCGCAGTTCCACGCCCTGGCGCGCGCCGAGGCCAGGCGCTGGGGGCCCATCATCCAGGCCACGGGCGTCAAGCTCGATTGAGCATGAAAAAGGGCTCCAGCGCTTATCTGGCAAGCGCTGGCAGCTCTTTTTTTGATAGTGATGCTCAGAGCGGCGCGGACGGCAGCCGCTCCACCTCCACCAGGCAGTCATAGAAGGTCGGCCCGCCGCCCAGGTCAGTCAGCGCCTGGCTGGTCAGCTCGTTCACGTTGGTGCCGTTCACGCCCAGCTTGCGCCACCAGATCCCCAGGCCGTTGACCACGCCCGGCCGGGCGCGCTCGGTCACCACGGCGTGGCATTCGTGGCTGCCGCGGCCGTTGAACACGCGCACCAAGTCGCCCTCGGCGATGGCGCGTGCGGCGGCGTCCTGCGGGTGGATCTCCACGAGCGGGCGGCCCTCGATGTCGCGCAGGCTCTTGAGGTTGACGAAGGTGGAGTTCAGGAAGTTGCGCGCCGGCGGCGAGATCATGGCCAGCGGGTACAGGCGGGAGCTGCCCGGCGCCTCGTGGTTGGGGAGATAAGCGGGCAGCGGGTCCAGCCCGCGTTCGGCCAGGCGGTCGCTGTAGAACTCGCATTTGCCCGAGGGTGTGGGAAAGCCGCCCTCGGCAAAGGGCGCGTCCGGCACCGGCAGCGGGGCGAAGCCCTGCTCGGCCAGCAGTGCGAAGTCCACTGCGTCCCCGAAGGCCTGGCGGCACAGCTGCTCGTCGCTGTCGGCAAAGCAGGGCTCGGTGAAGCCCATGCGCGCGGCCAGGTCGCGGAAGACCTGCGTGTTGCTGCGCGACTGGCCTTGCGGCGCTATGGCCGGGCGGTTCAGCAGCGCGTCGGTGTGGCCGTAGGACAGGTGCACATCCCAGTGCTCCAGCTGCGTAGTGGCGGGCAGGATGTAGTCGGCCCAGTCGGCGGTGTCGGTCTGGAAGTGCTCCAGCACCACGGTGAACAGGTCCTCCCGGGCAAAGCCCTGCACCACTTTGCTGGAGTCCGGCGCCACGGCCACCGGGTTGCTGTTGTAGACCACGACGGCCTCGACCTTCGGGCCGAACTCGGGCGAGGTATCGCGCAGCAGGTCGTCGCCGATGGTCACCATGTTGATGGTGCGCGCCGGGCGGCCGGCCAGCAGGTCGGGGCGCTGCAGCTGCTGGCGCTGCACCGGGAAGTAGCCTGAGGTGGACAGCAGCACGCCGCCCGCCGGGTGGCGCCAGGCGCCGGTCAGCGCCGGCAGGCTGGCAATGGCGCGCACCGCGTTGGCGCCGCCGTGGGCGCGCTGCACGCCGTAGTTCAGCCGGATGGCGGCCAGGCGCGTGGTGCCGTATTCGCGCGCCAGCTGGCGGATCTGCGCCACCGGCACGCCGCAGACCTGGGCGGCACGCTCGGGCGGCCATTGCAATGCGCGCTCGCGCAGCTGCGGCCAGCCGTGCGTGTGCCGGGCCAGGTAGTCGTGGTCCAGCCAATCGCCCGCGATCAGCTCGTGCATCAGCGCCAGGGCCAGGGCGGCGTCGGTGCCGGGCAGCAGCTGGATGTGCTCGTGGCACTTCTCGGCCGTCTCGCTCCTGCGCGGGTCGATGCAGACCAGGCGCGCGCCGTCCCTCTTGGCCTGCTGCGCCAGGCGCCAGAAGTGCAGGTTGCTGGCAATGGAGTTGCTGCCCCAGATCAGGATCAGCTTGGACTGGGCGAAGAACTCCAGCTTCATGCCCACCTTGCCGCCCAGGGTGTAGGTCAGCCCCTCGCCGCCGGCCGTGGCGCAGATGGTGCGCGCCAGCTGCGAGGCGCCCAGGCGGTGGAAGAAGCGCCGGTCCATGCTCTCGCCCTGCACCAGGCCCATGGTGCCGGCGTAGCTGTAGGGCAGGATGGCCTGCGGCGCGCGCGCGGCGATGGCGCCCAGGCGCTGCGCGATGTCGGCCAGCGCCTCGTCCCACGAGACGGGGGCGAACTGCCCGCTGCCCTTGGCTCCGGTGCGCTTGAGCGGCGTGAGGATGCGCTCCGGGTGATGCGTGCGCTCGGGGTAGCGCGAGACCTTGGCGCACAGCACGCCGCCGGTGCTGGCGTGCGCCGGGTTGCCCTGCACGCGCACGGCGCGGCCGTCCTCCACGGTAGTCAGCAGGGCGCAGGTGTCCGGGCAGTCATGCGGGCAGGCGCCGCGCACGGTGATGGTGTGGCGCTCTACCGGGGCAGCAGCGTCGGCGGGAGTGGCATGGGTCATGGAGGGCGTCCTCGAGGGGCAGATGCGCTGTGGCGGTACGCCACTCGCGGGGCCGTCGCCAGGGGCCGGATTTCACCATGAACGGGCGCGCCGCGTGCGCCGATGGCCGCGCCGTGCACGCGGATGACCGGGCGCCGCTAGACTGGCCGTTTTCCAGGACGACCCTAGCGAAGAAGCATTCACATGAAAGTCATCGACTCCATCGTGGCCGATGCGGCCGCCATCGCCAGCGTGCGGCGCGACATCCATGCCCATCCCGAGCTGTGCTTCCAGGAGGTGCGCACGGCCGACGTGATCGCCGCCCAGCTGACCGAATGGGGCATCCCCATCCACCGCGGGCTGGGTACCACCGGCGTGGTGGGCATCGTGCACGGCCGCGACGGCGGCAAGAGCGGGCGCGCCGTGGGCCTGCGCGCGGACATCGACGCCCTGCCCATGCAGGAGTTCAACACCTTCGAGCACGCCAGCCGCCACGCCGGCAAGATGCACGCCTGCGGCCACGACGGCCACACGGCCATGCTGCTGGCCGCGGCCAAGTATTTCTCGCAGCCCGCGCACCGCGACTTCGACGGCACGGTCTACCTGATCTTCCAGCCGGCCGAGGAGGGCGGCGGCGGTGCGCGCGAGATGATCAAGGACGGGCTGTTCGAGCAGTTCCCCATGCAGGCCGTGTTCGGCATGCACAACTGGCCGGGCCTGCCGGTGGGCAGCTTCGCCGTCAGCGCCGGGCCGGTGATGGCGTCCTCCAACGAATTCAAGATCACCATCCGCGGCAAGGGCGCGCACGGCGCCATGCCGCATCTGGGCATCGACCCCGTGCCCGTGGCCTGCCAGATGGTGCAGGCCTTCCAGAACATCATCAGCCGCAACAAGAAGCCGGTGGAGGCGGGCGTGATCTCGGTCACCATGATCCACGCCGGCGAGGCGACCAACGTGGTGCCCGACTCGTGCGAGCTGCAGGGCACGGTGCGCACCTTCTCCCTCGAGCTGCTGGACCTGATCGAGCGGCGCATGCGCCAGGTGGCCGAGCACACCTGCGCCGCCTTCGAGGCGACGTGCGAGTTCGAGTTCGTGCGCAACTACCCGCCCACCGTCAATTCGCCCGCCGAGGCGGCCTTCGCCGCCCAGGTCATGGCCGGCATCGTGGGCGACTCTGGCGTGCGCGCGCAGGAGCCCACCATGGGCGCGGAGGACTTCGCCTTCATGCTGCAGGCCAAGCCCGGCGCCTACGTCTTCATCGGCAACGGCGAGGGCGACCACCGCGCTGTTGGACACGGCGGCGGCCCCTGCACCCTGCACAACCCCAGCTACGACTTCAACGACGACCTGATCCCCCTGGGCGGCACCTACTGGGTGGAGCTGGCGCGCCAGTGGCTGGCGCAGCCCACGGCCTGAGCGGCACCGCGCACACCCCGCCCCGCGTGGCGGGGTTTTTTACGCCCTCAAAAAAGCACGATCGTTCGTGTTTTGACTACACTGCGCGGCATACGCCAACCCGCAAACCACAAGGAGATACGCATGTCCGACCTGAACGCCGCCTTCGAGGCCGCCGTCGCCAATTCCAAGAACCTGAGCGAGCGCCCGGACAACCCGACGCTGCTCAAAATCTACGCCCTGTACAAGCAGGCCACCGCCGGCGACAACCAGGACAAGAAGCCCAGCTTCTCCGACATCGTCGGCCGCGCCAAGTGGGACGCCTGGGAAAAGCTCAAGGGCACGGACACCGCCGCCGCCCAGCAGCAGTACATCGACCTCATCGAGTCGCTGCGGGGTTGACTAGAGAACACCCCCCTGAGCGGCTGCGCCGCTTCCCCCCGCTCTCGCAATGCTGCGCATTGCGGGCAGGGGGACGCCACCAGCGCGGCGGGGCGGCCCTTGCGCGGTGGCCCGCGCCCTGGGACGCGCCCGTTTCATGCGCTGGGGGGCGCAGCGCTATGGTTGATTGAGTTCTCGTATCTTTGTCTCGCGCTCGCCCTTCGGCGCGGCGGCCAGCGCCCGCACGGCCGCGTGAAAGCGCGGCCAGTCGCGTCCCTCGCGCGCAAACAGTGCCATGAACGCCGGCACCAGGTCGTCGTAGGCGCCCTGGGCGGCAAAGCTGGCGTTGTTGGCACCCTGCACCCAGCGGTCCAGCGAGGCCAGCTGCTGCGGCGCCACGCCTTGGCGCTCCACCCAGCCCGCGCGCAGCCGGGCATAGCACTCGGCAAAGTCCTGCATTGCTTCGCTTTTCATAGCTGCCAGCGCTTTCCAGTCCTGGGATAGAGCCTGTTTTGACTCATAAATGGCGGTCAGCCGCGCGCGCGTTTGCTGGGTCAGCGCGCGCCACTGGCGGCGGCGCTCCTCGCTGCGCTCGTACTGCTGGCGCACGGCAGCGTCGCCCCGCGCGTCCAGCCACTGCTGCACGCCCAGGCGCTCCACGGCGGTGGCATAGGACTCGTTGAAGCGCGTGTCGCCGCTGGCATAGGCCTGCTGGTGCGCCAGCTCGTGAAACAGCAGGCGCACGAAGTCGCCCTCCGGCCAGCCGATGAAGGTGGACAGCAGCGGGTCGCCTCCCAGCCAGTTGCTGTAGCCCAGCGTGGAATACGCCGGCACGGGGTAGACGCTCACTTCCAGCCCCTGCTGCGCCAGGCGCCGGCCTTCGGCGTTGGCATCTTCCTGGGCGAAGTAGCCCCGGTAGCCGATGCAGCCCGTCACCGGAAAGCACCAGGTGTGCAGCGTCAGCGACCACGGCGGCGCGGCCACCACGTTCCACACCGCGGCGCTGCGGTCCAGCCGGGCGTAGCGGCGGTAGCTGGCGTTGTCGGGCAGGGCCAGCACGCGGCTGGCGAACTCGCGCGCCTGCAGCGCCAGCTCCAGCCGCTGGCGCAGCGGCGCCGGCGTGTCGGGCTCGGCCAGCCACTCGGGCACCGGGCGCGCGGCGTGCAGCAGGGCCAGGTGGCCGCGCAGCGACTGCCAGTAGTAGCCCAGCGTGCCACCGCCGTGCGCGCAGCCGGCCAGCAGCGTGCAGGCGCCGGCCAGGAGCAGGGTCTGGGCAAGAATGCGGCAGCAGGCGAGCAGCATCGGGCCAGCATAGCCCAGCACAATGCGCCTATGACCGACCCCGCCACCCCCGCGCCCGACGGCCTGTTTGCCGACGAGGGCGGCTGCCTGCGCTGCAGCTGGTGCCGCGCCACGCCGCTGTACCGCCACTACCACGACCACGAATGGGGCTTTCCCGTCGATGACGAGCGCCGGCTGTTCGAGAAGCTGTGCCTGGAGGGCTTTCAGGCCGGCCTGAGCTGGCTGACCATCCTGAACAAGCGCGAGGCGCTGCGCGCGGAGATGGCGCAGTTCGAGGCCGAGGAGCTGGCACGCTTCGGCCCGGCCGAGGTCGAGCGCATGCTGGGCAACCCGGCCATCGTGCGCCACCGCGGCAAGATCGAGTCGGCCATCCACAACGCCCGCTGCGTGCTGCGCCTGCGCGCCGAGTGGGGCTCGCTGGCCAGCTACGTCTGGAGCTGGGCGCCCCAGGCCCAGCAGGGCCGCCCGGAGCGGCTGACGGGAGCGGCGGTGCGCGCACTGACCACCTCAGAGGCGTCCACGGCCCTGTCCAAGGACTTGAAGAAGCGCGGCTTCAGCTTCGTCGGCCCGACCACCATGTACGCCTTCATGCAGGCCATGGGCCTGGTCAACGACCACGTGCACGGCTGCAGCGTGCGCGAGCGCGCCCAAGCGCAGCGCGCGGCCTTCGTGCCACCCGCGGGCTCAGGCCACGGCGTCTGAGCGCAGCGTGATGTCCTGAAAGCCCAGCGCCTGCATGCAGGCGCGCAGGATGGCCACGGTGGCGGCCTGGCGCGGGCCGGGCTGGGGCAGGGAATCGTCCGCGCCGGGCAGGGCCAGCAGGCGCTCGAAGGCCTGCTCCAGCAGGTCCAGCGGCAGCTGCATCTGCGGCTGGGCCTCCAGGCCGGCGGCCAGGGCGATCTGGCGGATGCCGCCGTCGGCGGTGTACAGGCTGGCGCCCTCGGCCAGGCGCCCCCGCAGGGTCTGGAAGGCGTCTAGCGCGTCCTGCGCCGCGGCCAGCAGCTCGCCGGGCTGGGGCGGCTCGTCGGCAAAGCGTGTGGCAGACATCACGCGCGCGCCCAGGTCCAAGGTGCGCAGCAGCAGCGGCTGGCTGCCGGCCTGGCCGCTGGCCAGGGTGGTGTGCGAGCCGCCGATGTGCAGCGTGGCAAAGGCCGTGCCTTCGGGCAGCTCGCGCGTCAGCAGGGCGTACAGGGCGGGGGCATCTTCCGTCACGGGAGGCGCGGGCGTATCGGTCATGGCTTCGTCGCGGGCTCAGAGGTGCGGCGATTGTGCAGCAAGGCAAAAAACAAGGCCCTCGCGAGGAGGGCCTTGGTGTGCATGGGCGTGCGCGTGCTTTAGCCGTGGCGCTTGCCGGGGTTCTTCTTGTGGTGCGTGTTCACGCCGCGCTCCAGGCTCACGCGCTGGCCGCGGCCATGCGTGGTGCTGGGCATGCCGGGCATGGGGGTGGGACGGGGAGTGGCCTTGCGGTCGGCTTCGGTGACGATTTTCTTGCCCATGATGGCTCCTGAGATCGATAAGGAAAAACGGTAAAAAAGCCCTCTATTAGGCCATAGGCTCCAAGACAGGGGGTGGGCAGGGACACAGCATGCGCCATGGCAGGCGGTAGCGTGGCTGTGCTGACGCTATCGTATGAATAGCTGCCAACGCTTGCTGGCAGGTCGTTGGCGGCAAATTTCTCCGTTAATGTCGTTCAATTTCAGAAGTGCGTGTTCTGTCAGAGAAGGTCGCGTTTTCCTGTCAGGCGGGTTCCATTGACGCACTGGCGCAACGGCTTGAAGAATGTTCGTTGTTACGGACAACGATGAAGGGCGCGGGTATGAGGAACTTGCTGCATTCACTGGAGGAAAGCCTCGCCCTGTCGCCGGTGGGGGTGGCCGTCGAGCTTCCCGATGGCGCCCGCCTCGGCCGCCCCGACGCCGACGTGCGCCTACGCTTTGGTGACCGCATGTCGGTAGTGGCCCTGGCCATGGGCGAGATCGGCAACGTGGGCGCCGCCATCGTGGAGGGGCGCGTGGCGCTGGAGGGCAGCATGCGCCAGCTGATGGCGGCCGCCGGCTCGCTCTTGCGCCTGGACCCGGCGCGCGACGCGCAGATGGGCTGGTGGCAGCGGGTGATGGTGCGGGCGCGTTCCATGGCCGCGCACACGCTGTCCGGCGACGCGCAGAACATCCAGTTCCACTACGACCTGTCCGATGAGTTTTATGCCCTGTGGCTGGACCCGCGGCGGGTGTATTCGTGCGCCTACTTCCGCGAGGCGGACATGACGCTGGCCCAGGCGCAGGAGGCCAAGCTCGACCACATCTGCAAGAAGCTCATGCTGCGCCCGGGCGAGCGCTTCCTGGACATCGGCGCCGGCTGGGGCGGGCTGCTGCTGTGGGCCGCCGAGCACTACGGCGTGGACGCCACGGGCATCACCCTATCGCGCCACCAGCACGCCCACGTGCAGCGGTTGATCGAGGAGCGCGGCCTGTCCGCCCGGGTGCGCATGCAGCTGCTGGACTACCGCGAGCTGCAGGTCGACCAGCCCTTCGACAAGATCGCCTCGGTGGGCATGTTCGAGCACGTGGGCCGGGCGCAGATGGAGCGCTACTTCGCCACCGTGCACCGGCTGCTGCGCCCGGGCGGGCTGCTGCTCAACCATGGCATCACCGCCGGCGGGCTGGACAACGCCGGCCTAGCCGCCGGCATGGGCGAATTCATCGAACGCTACATCTTCCCCGGCGGCGAGCTGCTGCACGTCAGCGTGGCGCTGCACGACATGGCGCGCGCCCAGCTGGAGATGGTGGACACGGAGAACCTGCGCCCGCACTACGCGCGCACGCTGTGGGCCTGGTCGGACGCGCTGGAGAACCGGCTGGAGGAGGCGCGCGCCATCCTGGTCGCGCACAAGGGCCAGGAGCAGGGCGAGCGCGCCCTGCGCGCCTACCGCCTGTACCTGGCCGGCTGCGCGCTGGCCTTCGAGCGCGGCTGGGTGGCACTGCACCAGATCCTGGCCACGCGCCCCAGCGGCCAGGGCGACGACGGCCCGCTGAAGGGCGCGCAAAGCGACTACCCCTTCAATCGCTCCTACATGTACGAGGGCGCTGCGGCGGCTGATCGCTAGGGCAGGGCGGCTTATCCTCGGCCCATTGCCATCCAACCAGGGGAACAGCCCATGCTCTACAAGTTCAAGTCCCGCGCCACCGCCGACCTCATCATGCTGGAGCCCAACGGGCGCCAGCTGCTGAAGATCGTGGGCAAGGGCGAGGAGCCGCACGGCATCATCACCGCCGCCCAGATCCCCGCGGCTATCGAGGCGCTGCAGGCCGCCGTGGCCGCCGAGGAAGCCGCCGAGCGCGAGCAACAGGCGCAGCAGCAGGACGCGCCCGCCGCGCAGGACGGCGAGGAGCCGCAGGACGGCCCTGGCCAGAGCGGCGGCGAGGTAGTGCGCCTGCGCCAGCGCGCCGCGCCCTTCATCGACATGCTCAAGCGCAGCGCGGCCGAGGGCAAGGACGTGACCTGGTAGGCCCGTCCCTCCTGCCCTCGATCACTTGTAGCTGCGCGCGTCCTCGATGACCTTGCCGTCGTTGGGCAGCGTGCCCGGCGGCACCATCTGTACCTCGCCGCGCAGCTTGGTGGCCTCGCGCAGGGCTTCCTGCACCTGCGTGGCGAAGCCAGCGGCGGTCTCGGTGGTCTCCACCTGCAGCAGCATCTGGTCGCTGGCCATCTCGCCGCTGACCACCAGGCGCGCGCGCTGCACCTGCGGGAAGCGCTTGGCCACGGCCGCGATCTGCCCTGGGTGCACGAACATGCCGCGCACCTTGGTGGTCTGGTCGGCCCGGCCCATCCAGCCCTTGATGCGGGTATTGGTGCGGCCCGTGGGGCAGGTGCCGGGCAGCACGGCCGACAGGTCGCCGGTGCCAAAGCGCACCAGCGGGTAGTCGGGGTTGAGCGTGGTCACCACCAGCTCGCCCACCTCCCCCTCGGGAACGGGGTCACCGGTGCCGGGGCGCACGATCTCCACGATCACCTCCTCATCCAGCACCAGACCCTCGCGCGCCTCGGTCTCGTAGGCGATCAGGCCCAGGTCGGCCGTGCCGTAGCACTGGTAGGCGGCCACGCCGCGCTCGGCGAACCAATCGCGCAGCGAGGGCGGCAAGGCCTCGGCCGACAGCAGCGCCTTGGTCACGCTGGGCAGCGGCACGCCCATCTCCGCGGCTTTTTCCAAAATGATCTTCAGGAAGCTGGGCGTGCCCACGTAGCCAGCCGGGCGCAGCTCGGCCATGGCCTGCACCTGCTGCTCGGTCTGGCCGGTGCCGCCCGGGAAGACCGTGCAGCCCAGCGCCTGGGCGCCGGTTTCCATCATCGAGCCGGCGGGCACGAAGTGGTAGGAAAAGCAGTTGTGCGCCAGCTCGCCGGCGCGAAAGCCGGCCGCGTACAGCGCGCGCGCCATGCGCCAATAGTCGCGCCGCTGGCCTTCGGGCTCGTACAGCGGGCCGGGGCTGGCGAAGACGCGTGGCATGGCGCTGCCGAAGCGCGCCGCGGCAAAGCCGCCGAAGGGGTCCTGGGCGCGGCCGGCCTGCTGGCGCTCCAGCAGCTCGTGCTTGCGCGTGACAGGCAGGCGGGCCAGAGCCTGGCGGCTGGTGATGCCCGCGGCGTCGACGCCGGCCAGGATGCCGGCAAACGCGCGCGAGGCCTGCTGCGCGTGGGCAATCTGGCGCGGCAGGGCGGCCATCAGGGCGGCCTCGCGCTCGTCCGCCGTGCGCGTTTCCAGGGCGTCGTAGAACTTGCTCATGCCGTGCTTCCTTTGCAAGAAAAATTTTTTAGGCGAAAAGTGCCCCTGACGCAGGCAGATCCTGCGCCAGCAGCTATGAAAAAGTGAGTGCCCGCGCGGGCGGGCCGGGCGTCAGGCCAGCCAGCGCTTGCGCCGCTTGTAGCTCTTGACGTCCTTGAAGCTCTTGCGCTCGCCGCCGCCCACGCCCAGGTAGAACTCCTTGACGTCCTCGTTGCTGGCCAGCTCCTGCGCGGGCCCGTCCATGACGATGCGGCCGCTCTCCATGATGTAGCCGTAGTCGGCGTACTTCAGGGCCATGTTGGTGTTCTGCTCGGCCAGCAGGAAGGTGGTCCCTTCCTTGGCGTTGAGGTCCTTCACGATGTTGAACACCTCTTCCACGATCTGCGGTGCCAGGCCCATGGAGGGCTCGTCCAGCAGCACGATGGAGGGGTTGCACATGATGGCCCGGCCGATGGCGCACATCTGCTGCTCGCCGCCCGAGGTATAGGCCGCCTGGCTGGTGCGCCGCGTCTTCAGGCGCGGGAAGTAGGTGTAGACCTTCTCCAGGTTGGCCGCGATCTCGGCCTTGTCGGTGCGGGTGTAGGCGCCGGTGAGCAGGTTTTCCTCGATGGTCAGGTGGGCGAAGCAGTGGCGCCCCTCCATGACCTGCACCACGCCGCGCTTGACCAGGTCGGAGGGCGTGAGATTCTGGATCTGCTCGCCCCGCAGCTCGATGCTGCCCTTGGTGACCTCGCCGCGCTCGCCCTTGAGCAGGTTGGAAATCGCCCGCAGGGTGGTGGTCTTGCCGGCGCCGTTGCCGCCCAGCAGGGCGACGATGCCGCGCTCGGGCAGCTGCAGCGAAACGCCCTTGAGCACCAGGATCACATGGTTGTAGATGACCTCGATGCCGTTGACGTTCAGGACGATGTTTCTGGTGTCCATAACTCTCACTTCCGCGTTGGGTGCCAATCGGGAGAGCTGCAATCAGCTCTCTCGATTGGCGGCTGCACGCAGCCACCACCCTTGTCCTCGACCACTGGCGCGACCCAGGCCAGCAGACGCCGTGGATCCGGCTTCGCCGGTCCACTGGCATCGTCCCGCTCCCCGGCGCGCGAAACGCGCGCCAGAGAAGGGGGAAGCCGCGCAGCGGCGCAGGGGGATGTACCGACTCAGCTTTGGCAGTCGCCCGCCTCGCGCCGCTGCATCTTTTTCTCCGACAGGTACTTGTCGGCCCCGGCCTTGACCATGGGCTTGAGGATCTGCTCGTCGGCCTGATACCAGTCCGAGGAGTAGTTCCACTTCTTGCCGTCCCAGGTGTGCACGCGCGCCCAGGTCGAGCCCATGTGGTCGCTGCAGCTGGTCGACAGCGGGCGCATCACGCCGTTAAAGCCCAGCGCATCCAGCTTCTTCTGATCGAGCGCCAGGTTCTCCATGCCCCAGCGCACTTGCTCGCCGGTCATGACCTTGCCCTTGCCGAAGCGCTCCTGCGCGCGGCGCACGGCTTCCACGCCCAGCATCTGGATGATCACGCCCCGCGTGTACAGCACCGAGCCCACTTCGTCCTTGGCGCCCGTGCCCTGTCCCTTGTCGTGCACGTGCTTCATGATGTCCTGGATGACCTTGGCTTCCTTGCCATAGCCATTGAGCGCCAGTGCGTGGTAGCCCTTGGCACCATCGCCCACGTCGCGCACATCCGGCTCGGCGCCGGCCCACCACACACCGTACATCTTGTCGCGCGGGTAGCCGGTGGCCTGCGCTTCCTTCAGGGCGGTGGAGTTCATCACGCCCCAGCCCCACAGCAGCACGTAGTCGGGCCGGTCCTTGCGCACTTGCAGCCAGGTGGCCTTTTGCTCCACGCCGGGCGCGGTCACGGGCAGCAGCTGCAGGTCGAAGCCGTGCATCTTGGCGCGCTCCTGCAGCAGCGGGATGGGCTCCTTGCCGAACGGGCTGTCGTGGTAGACCAGGGCGATCTTCTTGCCCTTGAGCTTGTCCAGGCCGCCGTTTTCCTTGCCCAGGTGCTGGATCAGGATGTCCGCGCCCGTCCAGTAGCTGCCCATGTACGGGAAGTTCCACTTGAAGGCCATGCCGTCGGCCGCCACCGACAGCCCATAGCCCAGCGTCATCAGCGGAATCTTGTCCACGGGGGCTTTTTCGGTCAGCGCGAACGTGATGCCGGTGGCCTGGGGGTCGAACAGGGCCACACCCGGGCGGCTCTTCAGGCGCTCGTAGCACTCCACACCGCGGTCGGTGGCGTAGCCGGTTTCGCACTCCTCGAACGTCAGCTTGACGCCGTTGACGCCACCGTCACGGGCATTGATGAGCTTCAGGTAGTCCTGCTTGCCATTGGCCCAGGGCGTGCCGTTGGGCGCGTAGGGACCGGTGCGGTAGGACAGCAGCGGGAAGAACTGCTCGTTGGCCTGCGCAACGGCGCTGGTGGATACGGATGCGCCGGTGGCGGCCAGCACGGCGGCGGCCAGGGCGAGTCGGGTCAGCTTCATGGCGTTGTCTCCTAGTGGTTGGTGGTTTGGCGTAGCGCGGGAAAAATCAGTGCGGGAAGGGCCACACGCGCATCTTCTGCTTGCCCGTGGACCAGAGCTTGGCCAGGCCGTGCGGCTCGACGATCAGGAACCAGACGATGAGCGCGCCGAAGATCATCAGCTCGGTGTGCGACAGGCCGGCGGTGGAAATCTCCATGCCGAACAGGGAGAACAGTGGCGGCAGCACCTGGTTCAGCACGATGGGCAGCACCACGATGAAGGCCGCGCCGAAGAAACTGCCCATGATGGAGCCCAGGCCGCCGATGATGACCATGAACAGCAGGCGCAGCGACACCTCCACCGAGAAGGCGGCCGGCTCCCAGGCGCCCAGGTGCACGAAGGCCCACAGCGCGCCGGCCACGCCGATGATGAAGGAGCTGACGGCGAAGGCCGAGAGCTTGGCGTACATGGGGCGGATGCCGATCACGGCGGCCGCCACGTCCATGTCGCGGATGGCCATCCACTCCCGGCCGATGGCACCGCGCACCAGGTTCTTGGCCAGCAGGGCGATCACCACCAGCAGCGACAGGCAGAACAGGTATTTGGAGAACGCACTCTCCAGCGGCATGCCCAGCACCTGCAGGTGGCTCACGGACACCGAGCCCGAGTCCGAGTTGTTGGTAAACCACTTGATGCGCAGGAACATCCAGTCGGAGAAGAACTGCGCGGCCAGCGTGGCCACGGCCAGGTACAGGCCCTTGACGCGCAGGCTGGGCAGGCCGAACAGGATGCCGAAGAACGTGGCGCACAGGCCGCCCAGGATCAGTGCCGGAATCAGCGGCATGCCCGGAAAGCGAACGAAGAAGTTGAAGGCCCCGTACGCACCCACGGCCATGAACGCGCCCGAGCCCAGCGAGATCTGCCCGCAGTAGCCCACCAGGATGTTCACGCCCAGGGCGGCCAGGGACATGATGACCAGCGGGATCAGGATGGCGCGGTACAGGTAGTCGGATGCCAGCAGCGGCACCAGCACAAAGGCCGCCGCCAGCAAGACCAGGACGGCGATGCGGTCCTGCGCTATGGGGAAAATCTGCTGGTCGGCCCGGTAGCTGGTCTTGAACTGGCCGTTTTCACGATAAAACATGGAGTCTCCTCAATCGTTGCGACGGCCTGTCACACGCGGTCAATGATCTTTTCCCCAAAGAGACCTTGGGGGCGAAACAGCAGAAAGACGAGCGCCAGCACGTAGGCGAACCAAATCTCGATGCCCCCGCCCACGAACGGGCCCAGGTACACCTCCGAGAGTTTTTCGCCCACGCCGATGATCAGTCCGCCGATGATGGCGCCGGGCACCGAGGTCAGGCCGCCCAGGATGACCACCGGCAGCGCGCGCAGCGCCACGGTGGCCAGCGAGAACTGCACGCCCAGCTTGGAGCCCCAGATCATCCCGGCCACCAGCGCGACCACGCCGGCCACGCACCAGACGATGACCCAGATGCGGTTGAGCGGGATGCCGATGGACTGCGCGGCCTGGTGGTCGTCGGCCACGGCGCGCAGCGCGCGGCCGGTGCCCGTCTTCTGGAAAAACAGCGACAGCAGCACCACCAGCACGGCGGCGATGGCCGCGGCGATCATGTCCTCCTTGCTGACCAGCACACCGCCCTCGAACACCGACTCCAACAGGAACATCGGGTCCTTGGGCATGCCCACGTCGATCTTGTAGATGTCGCTGCCGAAGAGGGTCTGGCCCAGGCCTTCGAGGAAGTAGGTGATGCCCAGCGTGGCCATGAGCAGCGTCGCGCCCTCCTGGTTGACCAGGTGGCGCAGCACCAGCCGCTCGATCAGCCAGGCCACCACGAACATGATGGCGCCGGCAATGAGGAAGGCGGCCACGTTGGCCAGGATCCGGTTCTCGATGCCGGTCCACTCGGGGAACCACTCGGCAAAGCGCGCCATTGCCAGCGCCGCGAACAGCACCATCGCGCCCTGCGCGAAGTTGAATACGCCCGAGGCCTTGAAGATCAGCACGAAGCCGAGGGCCACCAGCGCATAAAGCATGCCGGCCATCAGGCCGCCAAAGAGGGTTTCTAGAAAGAATGCCATTTGGTTGTGCCCTCGCTTCAGTGCCCGGCGCCCAGGTAGGCGCGAATCACGTCCTCGTTGGCGCGCACGTCTTCGGGCGCGCCGTCGCCGATCTTCTTGCCGTAATCCAGCACCACCACGCGGTCGGAGATGTCCATCACCACGCCCATGTCGTGCTCGATCAGCACGATGGTGGTGCCGAACTCGTCGTTCACGTCCAGGATGAAGCGGCTCATGTCCTGCTTTTCCTCGACGTTCATGCCGGCCATGGGTTCGTCCAGCAGCAGCACCTGCGGCTCCATGGCCAGGGCGCGCCCCAGGTCCACGCGCTTTTGCAGGCCGTAGGGCAGCTGGCCCACGGGCGTCTTGCGGTGCGCTTGGATCTCCAGGAAGTCGATGATGTGCTCGACGAACTCGCGGTGGCGGATCTCCTCGCGCTCGGCTGGGCCGATGCGCAGCGCCTGCATGAGCAGGTTGCTTTTGATCTTCAGGTTGCGCCCGGTCATGATGTTGTCGATCACGCTCATGCCCTTGAACAGCGCCAGGTTCTGGAAGGTGCGCGCCACGCCCATCTCGGCCACCTGGCGGCTGTTCATGTGCGAAAACGTCTTGCCGCGGAAAGTGATCGACCCCTCGGACGGGGTGTACACGCCGTTGATGCAGTTGAGCATGGAGCTCTTGCCGGCGCCGTTGGGGCCGATGATGGAGCGGATCTCGTGCTCGCGCACGTCGAACGAGATGTCCGTCAGTGCCTTCACGCCGCCAAAGCGCAGGCTGATGTTCTGGACGTCCAGGATGACGTCGCCGATCTTCTTGCTGATCATGAAAAGCCTCGTTGCGGTCAGGCGGCGGCGCGCGCGCTGGCGGGGTGGATCGTGGCGTCCACGAGCTTGAGCGTGGCGCTCACGCTGCCGGTGCGCCCGTCCTCGAACTTCACCTGCGTCTCGATGAACTGCTCGGCGCGGCCGGCGTACAGCGCGTCCACCAGCACGCCATATTTGTCGGCAATGAAGCCGCGGCGCACCTTGCGCGTGCGCGTCAGCTCGTCGTCGTCCGGGTCCAGCTCCTTGTGCAGCACCAGGAAGCGCGCCACCTGGGTGTCGGCCATGCCGGGTTCGCTGGCCAGGTCGGCGTTGACCTTGCCCACGCACTCGGCGATCAGCTGCAGCACCTGGGGCTTGGAGGCCAGGTCCACGTAGCCGCCGTAGGGAATCCCCTGGCGCTCGGCCCAGTTGCCCACGGCCTCGTAGTCAATGTTGATGAAGGCGCAGACCGTCTCGCGGCCGTTGCCGAAGCACACCGCTTCCTTGATGTGCGGGAAGAACTTGAGCTTGTTCTCGATGTAGTTGGGCGCGAACATCGCGCCGCTGGCCGTCTTGCCCACGTCCTTGGCGCGGTCGATGATGCGCAGCTGGCCGCTGGCGTCGATCAGGCCGGCGTCGCCGGTCCTGAAGTAACCGTTCTCGTCGATCACCTCGGCCGTGGCGTCCGGACGCTTGTAGTACTCCTTGAGCACCGACACGCCCTTGACCAGCACCTCGCCGCTGTCGGCGATCTTCAGCTCGATGCCGGGCGCTGCCTGGCCGACGCTGGCCAGTTCCACCTGGCCGTCGCGCTGCAGGCAGACATAGGCGCAGGTCTCGGTCTGGCCGTACAGCTGCTTCAGATTGATGCCGATGGAGCGGAAAAAGCGGAACAGGTCCGGCCCGATGGCCGCGCCCGCCGTGTAGGCCACGCGGATGCGCGACAGGCCCATCACATTGCGCAGCGGCCCATAGATGGCAAGGTCGGCCAGGCGGTACTTCAGGCGGTCCAGCCCGCCGACCGGTCTGCCATCCAGGATGTCCGATCCCACGCGGCGCGCCAGCTGCATGCAGCGCTCGAACAGCCAGCGCTTCGGCCGCGCCGCGTCCTCCATGCGGATGGAGACCGAGGTCAGCATGCCCTCGAACACGCGCGGCGGCGCGAAGTAGTAGCTCGGGCCGATCTCGCGCATGTCGATGGACACGGTGCTGGCCGACTCAGGGCAGTTGATGGTGAAGCCCGCCACCATCCACTGCGCAAAGGAAAACAGGTGGTCGCCCACCCAGGCCGGCGGCAGGTAAGACAGCACGTTGTCCTGCGGACCCAGACGGTCCACCTCGATGCCGCCGCGTGCGGACTCGATGAAGGCGCTGTGCGTCAGGCACACGCCCTTGGGCTTGCCCGTCGTGCCCGAGGTGTAGAGGATGACGGAGACATCCGAGGCCTGGACGCCACCCAGCAGCGCCTCCCACACGCCCGGGTTGGCGCGGTCCCATTCGGCGCCGCGCGCCACCAGCTGGGCGGTGCTGATCAGGCCGGGCTGGTCGTAGTGGCGCAGACCGCGCGGGTCGTCATAGATGATGTGGCGGATGCCGGGCACGGTCTCGCGCACTTCCAGCAGCTTGTCGACCTGCTCCTGGTTCTCGGCGAAGGCGAAGGCGACGTCCGCGTCCTGTATGACGAAAGTCATCTCGGCGGCCACGGCGTCCTGGTACAGCGGAATGGGCACGCCGCCCACGCTCTGCACGGCCAGGAAGCCCATGTACACGTGCGGGCGGTTGTCGCTGATCAGGGCCAGGTTCTGCCCGCGGGTGAAGCCCAGCGAAAGCAGGCCGCAGGCCATGTGGCGTACCTCGGCGGCAGCCTGCTGCCAGCTCCAGGTCTGCCAAATGCCGTACTCTTTCTCGCGCAGCGCCGTCGCCGCCGGGCGGTCGGCGGCGTGGCGCTGCAGCAGGTGGGGGAACGTGGTCGTCATATCCGGTTCCTGTCGGGTTCGGGAGCGGCGGCGGTGCCGGTGCGGGAGGGGCCAACACCCGGATCGCCGTCGGATTGCAACCAATGGTAGGAACGACTTTGACGTCATCTTGTCTTCGCGACGACAATTTGCGGGTTAGTCCTCAGGGGTGTAACCCTTGAAGCGCCGCGTCGCCGCCTGGCACCGCCCCAGCGCGCGGTCCCACCGGCTGCGGCGGTATCCTCGCGCCCATGTACGCCCCGTTCTTCGGCCTGGAGCACCCGCCGTTTTCCATCGCTCCCGACCCGCGCTACCTGTTCATGAGCGAGCGCCACCGCGAGGCGCTGGCGCATCTGCTGTACGGGCTGGATGCGGGCGGCGGCTTCGTGCTGCTGACCGGCGAGGTCGGCACCGGCAAGACCACCGTGTGCCGGTGCTTCCTGGAGCAGATCCCGGACAGCTGCAACGTCGCCTACATCTTCAACCCCAAGCTCACGGTGCCGGAGCTGCTGCGCTCCATCTGCGACGAGTTCGGCGTGCCGCACAGCCCAGCCACGCCCGGCGCGGAGACCGTCAAGGACTGCATCGACCCGCTCAACGACTTCCTGCTGGGCGCGCACGCCGCCGGGCGCAGCAGCGTGCTGATCATCGACGAGGCGCAGAACCTGGCGCCCGACGTGCTGGAGCAACTGCGCCTGCTGACCAACCTGGAGACCAGCCAGAAGAAGCTGCTGCAGATCATCCTGATCGGCCAGCCCGAGCTGCGCGCCATGGTGGCCCAGCCCAGCCTGGAGCAGCTGGCGCAGCGGGTCATCGCGCGCTACCACCTGGCCGCGCTGAGCCGGGCTGAGACGGCGCAGTACATCGCCCACCGCCTGTCGGTGGCCGGCCTGCGCGGGCCGCTGCCGTTCGACCGGCGCGCGCTGGCCCAGGTGCACGCCATCACCCAGGGCGTGCCGCGGCGCATCAACGTGCTGTGCGACCGCGCCCTGCTGGGCGCCTACAGCCGGGGCGAGCGCCAGGTGCGCGGTGCCACGCTGCGCCAGGCCGCGCGCGAGGTCTTCGGCACCGGCAGCCCGGCCCGGGGCGCCGGTGCGCAGCGGCGCTGGTTGGCCGGCGGCGCGGGGCTGCTGGCCGGCGCCGGCGCCACGCTGGCGGCTGTCTGGGCGCTGGGGCTGGTGACCTGGCCGACGGGCGTGGCAAGCCCGGCCTCCACGGCGACCGCAACGGCAACCGCTGCATCGGCGCCCGCATCGGTTGCCGCTCCTGCTGGCGCAGCCGCTGCCCAACCCGCCGGCGCACCTGCCGCGCCCACGCTGACGCAATTCCTGCAGTCCCAGCCCGAGCCCGCCACGGCCGAGGCCGCCGCCTGGCGCACGCTGGCGCGCGCCTGGCAGGCTGAGGTCCCATCCGATGCGCCCGATGCCTGCGCCGCCCTTGCGGGCCAGGGCCTGCGCTGCTTTCGCAGCCGCCGTGCCAGCCTGAGCCTGCTGCGCCTGATCGACCGTCCGGTGCTGCTGACGCTGCAGCCGCCCGGCGGCGGGCCCGAGCACGTGGTGGTGCTGCAGGCCCTGCAGGGCGACTCTGCCGAGCTGGCTGGCGCCGGCGGCACCACCCGCAGTGTGCCCCTGGCCGAACTGGCGCCGCTGTGGCATGGCGACATTGCCACGCTGTGGAAGGCGCCGGCCAACCTGCCGGCCTCGGGCGACTTGATGGCCAGCAGTGCGGCCGCCGCCTGGCTGGACCGCCAGCTGGCCCGCGCCAGCGGCACGGCCGCCCCGGCGCGCCCGCTGTCGGCCGCCGCGCGGCGCGCACGCATCCACCAGTTCCAGCTGGCCCAGGGCCTCACGCCCGATGGCCAGGCCGGCCCCCTAACTCTGATGCAGCTCAACCGCGCCACCGGCGTGCAGGAGCCGCGGCTGGAGCGCGGCGCCAGCTGATCACAGCCCACAGCTTTTTCCCTTCTTCCTTCCATGTCCTACATCCTCGACGCGCTGCGGCGCGCACAGGCCGAGCGCAACCGCGGCGGCGTGCCCGACCTGCACACGCCCGCGGCCGCCCCGGCCGAGCTGCCCGCCACCGCGCGCGGCGCGGGCGTGCCCTGGCTGCCCCTGGCGCTGCTGCTGGCCCTGGGCCTGGGCGCCGCCGGCTGGTGGCTGGGCCGCGCGACGACGGCGACGGAGACCACGCCGCCGCCGGCCGCGCCCGCGGGCGCCGCAGGGGCCACAGCCGCGCCTGTCACGCCTGCTGCGCCGCCGGTGGCGCTGTCCGCGCCGCCCCCGCTGGAGCTGCCTTCACCGCCGCCGGTGGCGCCGCCTGCGACGCCCAAGCCGGCGCCGCAGCGGGCCGCGGCGCCAGCGCCCAAGGCCGCGCCGACCGAGCGTGCCCGCAGCCCGGCGCCCGCGCCGGCCGCCGCTGCTCCCACCGAGGCCCCGCGCGCCGCCGGCACCGTGTTCGCCCAGGCCGACCTGCCGCCGGCCGTGCGCTCGCAGCTGCCCACGCTGCAGCTGGCGGGCATCACTTATTCGTCCAACCCGCAGCACCGCATGGCCATCGTCAACGGCCAGGTGCTGCACGAGGGCGACCAGGCCGCGCCCGGCCTGGTGCTGGAGCGCATCGAGCAGGCGCGCACGGTGTGGTCCTTCAAGGGCTACCGCTACGCGCTGGGCGCGCAGTAGCCAGGGGTTTATGGGTCAAATTGGTCTACAGCGCCCGCCAGTAAAGCGCAAGCAGCTATTGATTTGATAGTTCACGAGGCGCGGTTTCGTGGTATTCCCGCTGCCACGCCGGTCGCGTTTGCCGCCAAGCTGACGGCCCATGATGCAAGACGCCTCGCTCTACCAGCGCCGCCGCCCGCCCACCCAGGCGGATCTGGACGGCATTCCCTGGCTGCACCTGCTGCAACCCTCCGAGCGCGCACGCGCGGTGGCCGCGCTGGTGGTGGGTGACGCCTGCGCGGGCGACTACGTGTGCCGCGTGGGCCGTCCGGTGACCTACTGGTTCGGCGTGGTCGAGGGCCTGCTCAAGATGAGCGCCGACAACGCCGACGGCCTGACCATGACCTTCACCGGCGTGCCCCCGGGCGGCTGGTTCGGCGAGGGCACGGTCGTCAAGCGCGAGCCCTACCGCTACAACATCCAGGCGCTGCGCAGGAGCGTGGTCGCCGGCCTGCCGATCGACACCTTCCACTGGCTGCTGGACCACTCCATCGGCTTCAACCGCTTCGTGATGAACCAGCTCAACGAGCGCCTGGGCCAGTTCATCTCCGCGCGCGAGATCGACCGCATGGGCCGGCCCGACCTGCGCGTGGCGCGCAGCCTGGCGGCGCTGTTCAACCCGGTGCTCTACCCCGGCGTGGGCGAGGTGCTGCGCATCACCCAGCAGGAGCTGGCCTATCTGGTCGGCCTGTCGCGCCAGCGCGTGAACGAAGCGCTGGCCTTCTTGCAGGCCCAAGGCGCCATCCAGGTGGAATACGGCGGCCTGCGCGTGCTGGACCTGGAGGCGCTGCGCACCAGCCTGTTCCCGCAGCAGCAGGGCGCGCCCGCCTGAGCGCGCGCCAGCCGCCGCGCGCGACAATACGGGCCATGTCCGACCGGCCCCCACGCCCTCCCGCCCCCGCCCAGGCGCCCCGCGCCCGCCTCACCTTGCGCCGCCCGGCAGCCGCCCCGGCGCCGGCGGCACCTGCGGCCGCGCCGCGCCGCGCCGCCAGCCCCGTGCCCGCGCCCCGCGCAGCGGTTGCTGCACCGCGCGCTGCCGCAGCGCCGCGCACTCCGGCGGCCGCCGATTCGTCCGCCACCCAGCGCCTGAACAAGCGCATGGCCGAGCTGGGCCTGTGCTCGCGCCGCGAGGCCGACGAGTGGATCGCCCGCGGCTGGGTGCGCGTGGACGGCCGCGTGGCCGAGATGGGCCAGCAGGTGGGCGCGCAGGCGCGCATCGAAGTGGACCGCGCCGCCCAGGGCCAGCAGCAACAGCAGGTGACCATCGTGCTGCACAAGCCCATGGGCTATGTCAGCGGCCAGGCCGAGGACGGGCACACGCCGGCCGTCGCCCTGATCAGCGCGCGCACCCACTGGCAGGGCGACGCCAGCCGCACGCGCTTCTCGCCGGCCCAGCTGCGCGGCCTGGCGCCCTGCGGGCGGCTGGACATCGACTCCGTCGGCCTGCTGGTGCTGACCCAGGACGGGCGCGTGGCGCGCCAGTTGATCGGCGAGGACTCCACCGTCGACAAGGAATACCTGGTGCGCGTGCAGTACGGCGACATGGCGCAGGACGTGCGCGCCGCCTTCCCGCAGGACAAGCTGGCCCTGCTGCGCCACGGCCTGAGCCTGGACGGCCAGCGCCTGAAACCCGCGCAGGTGGAGTGGCAAAACGCCGAGCAGCTGCGCTTCGTGCTGACCGAGGGCAAGAAGCGCCAAATCCGCCGCATGTGCGAACAGGTCGGGCTGAAGGTGGTGGGCCTCAAGCGCATCCGCATCGGCCGCGTGCTGCTGGGGCAGTTGCCCGTGGGTCAGTGGCGCTACCTGAGGCCGGGCGAGCGCTTTTGAGATTGATCTAGTAAGTAATAGAAACAATCAGAATCTGCTGGTTTCTGTCACCTGCATGACAAAACCTACAGGATAGTGCCCATGCGGCCGCCTTGCGGCCCGGTCTACCCTCGCGGCCTGCCGGGCGCATGGGAGCCCGAACATCGACTGATCGGGTCTTGGGAACTATGGCACTGAACAATTTGCGCGTGGGCTCGCGCCTGGGGCTGGGCTTCGGCCTCATCCTGTTGATTACGACCGTGCTGGCGCTGTCAGGCATGTGGCGCATCGGCGTGCTCAGCGACGCCGGCGAGCGCGTTGCCACGCGCGAGATCGAGCAGCGCCTGGTGGTGGAGGAGTGGGCCGCCCTGGTGCGGCTGAACTGGGTGCGCACCGAGGCCTTCCTGAAGGCCGTCGAGATGGCCTACATGGAAAAGCTCACCGCCGACATCAAGGCCGACACGCAGCTGGCCGACGACAAGGCCCGCCGCATCGCCGAGCTGCTGCAGGCCAGCGGCCACGGCGGCCAGCCGCTGGCCGCCATCCAGGCCGCGCGCCAGGCCTACCAGGACAAGCTGGAAGAGATCCACGCCCTGCACCGCGGCGGCGAACCTGCCGTGGGCGCCATGGTGGACCAGCAGCTGCACCCCCTGGCCGACGCCTACCTGCAGGCCCTGGGCGCCCTGCGCACCGACATGGAGGCGCAGCTGCGCGCCGGCCAGCAAAGCACGCAGGCGCTGGCCGGCGCCAGCCAGATGCTGCTGGGCGCGGGCCTGGCCCTGGCGCTGGCGCTGGGGGCCTTCCTGGCCTGGTGGGTGACGCGCTCCATCGTCGCTCCGCTGCGCCAGGGGACCCAGGCGGCCGAGCAGATCGCCCAGGGCGACCTGACGCAGCCGCTGCGCGCTGGCGCGCGCGACGAGACCGGCCAGCTGCTGCAGGCCCTGGCGCACATGCAGTCGCGCCTGGCCGGCATCGTCAGCGAAGTGCGGCGCAACGCCGAAGGCGTGGCCGCCGCCAGCACCGAGATCGCCCAGGGCAACCACGACCTGTCCGCACGCACCGAGCAGCAGGCCGGCGCGCTGGAGCAGACCTCGGCCGCGATGGAGCAGCTGGGCGCCACCGTGCGCCAGAACGCCGACAACGCCCGCGCGGCCAGCCAGCTGGCGGTCGACGCCTCGAGCGTGGCGCAGCAGGGTGGCCAGGTGGTGGCCGAGGTGGAGCAGACCATGCAGGGCATCAGCAGCGCCAGCCGCCAGATCGCCGACATCATCGGCGTGATCGACTCCATCGCCTTCCAGACCAACATCCTGGCGCTGAACGCGGCCGTGGAGGCGGCGCGCGCTGGCGAGCAGGGCCGGGGCTTTGCCGTGGTGGCCAGCGAGGTGCGCACCCTGGCCGGGCGCAGCGCCCAGGCGGCCCGCGAGATCAAGCAGCTCATCGACACCAGCACCGACCGCGTGCAGGCCGGCTCGGCCCTGGTCGAGCGCGCCGGCGTGACCATGCGCGAGGTGGTCTCCGCCATCCAGCGCGTCACCGGCGTGGTGGCCGAGATCAGCGCCGCCAGCGGCGAGCAGAGCCAGGGCGTGGCCCAGGTGGGCGAGGCCATCGTGCACATGGACCAGACCACGCAGCAGAACGCCGCGCTGGTGGAGCAAAGCGCCGCCGCGTCCAGCAGCCTGCGCGCCCAGGCCGGGCAGCTGGTGCAGGCGGTGGCGGTTTTCAAGCTGGCGGGCGGCGCCGCGGCCGCCACGCCGCCCGCAGCGACTGCTGCCCCTGTCCCCAAAGCCGCACCGGCGTCAGCCACTGCGGCCCTGCCTGCCAAGCCCGCCGGCGCGCCGCAGGCAGCGGCTGCCGCGCCCGTCCCCGCGCTGGCGCACGAGGGTGGCGACTGGGAGAGCTTCTAAACCCGGGGTGGCTCCAGCCGGGTTTGAGGCCAAATCGGCCTCAAACCCGCATGAATAAAGCGCAAAAAGCTATTGTTTTATGAGCGGTCCAGCGCCTCGACGGCGGTGGCCAGGGCCAGCAGCTCGCGATCGCGCCCGCGCCGGCCGACCAGCATCAGGCCGAAGGGCAGGCCGCCCGCCCGGCCCATGGGCAGCGACAGGGCCGGCAGGTCGTAGAAGTTGAACACCGAGGGGTTGCGCAGCACGCGGGCGTTGGCGGCCATGAAGGCCGCGTCGCTCTGCTCCAGGTCGGCGATGCGCGGGGGCACGAGGGCCACGGTGGGCAGGGCCAGCAGTTCCACGTCCTGCAGCTGCGCGTCCAGCGCCGGCAGCAGCTGGGCGCGCGCCTGCAGCAGGCCCACGTAGTGCTGCGCGGGAATGCTGCGCCCGGGCTGGATGCGTGCCAGCACGCGCGGGTCCAGCTGCTCGGGGGCGCTGTCCAGCAGCGCGCGGTGGATGTGCGCGGCCTCGGCGGCGGACAGCGTGCCGTTTTGCTGCAGCCGGGCCGGGGCCATCAGCCACTCGTCCAGGGCCAGGTCGGACAGGCGCGCGCCGGCACCGGACAAGGCTGCCAGGGCCTGCTCGAAGGCGCCCAGCACGGCGTCGTCGGTGTCGCTCAGCAGCCAGCCGCGCGGCACGCCAATGCGCAGGCCGGCCACCTGGCGTGCCGGCAGCGGCTGCCATGCCTCGCCGGCCAGCACGGCGTCGGCGCGGGCGCAGTCCTCGACGCTGGCGGCCAGCGGGCCGATGGTGTCCAGCGTGTACGACAGCGGCAGGGCGCCATCGCGCGGCACGCGCGCCTGCGTCGGCTTGAAGCCGGCGATGCCGGCAAAGGCCGCCGGGATGCGGATGGAGCCGCCGGTGTCGGTGCCGAGGGCGATCTCGGCCATGCCGCGCACCACGCTCACCCCCGCGCCGCAGGACGAGCCGCCGGGGATGCGACGGGTGTCGTGCGCGTTGCCCGGCGTGCCGTAGTGCGGATTGATGCCCAGCCCTGAGAAGGCGAACTCGGTCATGTTGGTCTTGCCGATGACCACGCAGCCGGCCGCGCGAAGACGCTGCACCACGGCGGCGTCCTGCGTCGCCGGCGGGGCGTCTTTCAGGGCAACGGAGCCGGCGGTGGTGGGCTCGCCGGCCACGTCCAGCAGGTCCTTGATGGAGACGATGCGCCCGTCCAGCGGGCCCAGGGTGATGCCGCTGGCGGCGCGCTCGTCGGCCGCGCGCGCGGCCTGCAGGGCGGCTTGCCGGTAGACCCGGGTGAAAATGCGCCGGCCCTCGTCGCCGGCCGCCTCGATGGCGGCCAGGGCGCGCTCGGTGCGCTGCGTGCTGCTGGTGTTCAGGTGCTGCTCCATGGCGCGTAGTGTGCCGCCAAGCGCGGCCCTCTTGAAGCGCGGCCCGCCGGCCTCATATGGGCAGGCGTTCCGGCTGCGCCGGCTTTTGTTTTTTGTCCAACCCCGTCTTTGTTTTCACGCATGAGCAACAAGCATCAGCATTCCTTCCAGGCCGAAGTGGCGCAACTGCTGCACCTGGTCACGCACTCGCTGTATTCCAACAAGGAAATCTTCCTGCGCGAGCTGGTCTCCAACGCCTCCGACGCCTGCGACAAGCTGCGCTTCGAGGCGCTGAACGATCCCGCCCTGTACGAGGGCCAGCCCAACCTGGAGGTGCGCGTGTCCTTCGACAAGGCGGCGCGCACCCTGACCATCGCCGACAACGGCATTGGCATGAGCCAGCAGGAGGCCATCGAGCACCTGGGCACCATCGCCAAGAGCGGCACCAAGGACTTCATGAGCCGTCTCTCCGGCGACCAGAAGGCCACCGCGTCCGAGCAGGGCCAGCTGATCGGCCAGTTCGGCGTGGGCTTTTACTCCGGCTTCATCGTGGCCGACCGCATCACGGTGGAAAGCCGCCGCGCCGGCCTGCCGGCGGCCGAGGGCGTGCGCTGGGCCAGCGCCGGCGCCGGCGAGTTCGAGGTCGAACAGATCGAGCGCCAGCAGCGTGGCACCAGTGTCATCCTGCACCTGCGCGAGGACGCCGAGGAGTACCTGAACGCCTGGAAGCTCAAGCAGATCATCGCCAAGTACTCCGACCACATCAGCCTGCCCATCCTGATGGAAAAGGAGGAGTGGAAGGAGTCCGAGAAGGAAGGCGAGCCCGGCGGGATGGTGAAGACGGGCGAGTGGGAAACCGTGAACAAGGCCAGCGCCCTGTGGACGCGGCCCAAGAAGGACATCACGCCCGAGCAGTACCAGGACTTCTACAAGGCCATCAGCCACGACCACGAGAACCCGCTCGCCTGGAGCCACAACCGCGTTGAGGGCAATACCGAATACACGCAGCTGCTGTACATCCCCGCCAAGGCACCGTTCGACCTGTGGAACCGCGACAAGCAGGCGGGCGTGAAGCTGTACGTCAAGCGCGTGTTCATCATGGATGACGCGGAAAGCCTGATGCCCGGCTACCTGCGCTTCGTCAAGGGCGTGATCGACTCGGCCGACCTGCCGCTGAACGTCAGCCGCGAGCTGCTGCAGGAGTCGCGCGACGTGCGCCTGATCCGCGACGGCTCGACCAAGCGGGTGCTGTCGATGCTGGAGGACCTGGCCAAGCATGACCGCCACGACGCGGGCGAGGGCGCGGACGGCGTGACCGACGTCGTCAGCGAGGAGGACAAGGCCAAGGAGGGCAAGTACAGCCAGTTCTACGCCGAGTTCGGCGCGGTGCTCAAGGAAGGCCTGGGTGAGGACTTCGGCAACCGCGAGCGCATTGCCAAACTGCTGCGCTTTGCCTCCACGTCCAGCGACACTCCCAGCGTCAGCCTGGAGCAATACAAGGCGCGCATGAAGGAGGGCCAGCAGGCGATCTACTACATCACCGCCGACACCCTGGCCGCCGCCAAGCACAGCCCGCAGCTGGAGATCTTCCGCAAGAAGGGCATCGAGGTCCTGCTCATGACCGACCGCGTGGACGAGTGGGCGCTGGGCTACCTGCAGGACTTCGACGGCACACCGCTGCAGTCGGTGGCCAAGGGCGCCGTGGACCTGGGCCAGCTGCAGGACGAGGCCGAGAAGAAGGCCGCCGAGGAGGCCGCCGAGGCCTTCAAGCCGCTGCTGGCCAAGCTCAAGGATGCCCTCAAGGACAAGGCCGAGGACGTGCGCGTGACCACGCGCCTGGTCGACTCGCCCGCCTGCCTGGTGGTCTCCGACGGGGGCATGAGCACCCAGCTGGCGCGCCTGCTCAAGCAGGCCGGCCAGGCCGCACCCGAGTCCAAGCCGGTGCTGGAGGTCAATCCCGAGCACCCGCTGGTGCAAAAACTCGACGGCAGCGTGCACTTCCACGACCTGGCGCACATCCTGTTCGACCAAGCCCTGCTGGCCGAGGGCGGCCTGCCCGAGGATCCGGCCGCCTATGTGCGCCGCGTGAACGCGCTGCTGGCCTGACGCTCTGGCGGGGGTGCGCGTGGATAATCCCCGCGCTACCCCACGCCCTTGCCCATGCTGCGCTTCTTCCTGCTTTTTCTCACCCTGCAGCTGTCGCTGTTTGGGCTGAACATGCTCAACTGGGTGCAACAGCACCTGGTGTTGCCCTGGACGGCGCTGCTGGCGCGCATCTGCGCGGGGCTGGTTACCTGGTTCGACAGCAGCGCCGCCGCCCAGGGCAAGGTGCTGTGGAACACGGCCACCGGCTTCGGCGTGTCCATCGAGCCCGGCTGCAACGGCATCGAGGCCTGCATCGTGCTGTTCGCCGCCGTCATGGCCTTTCCTTCGACCTGGCGGCACAAGCTCGTGGGCCTGGCCGCCGGCTTCGCGGCCGTGCAGGCGCTGAACGTGGTGCGCGTGATCAGCCTGTTCTACCTGGGCCAGTGGAGCAAGGAAGCTTTTGACTTCGCGCACGAATTTCTCTGGCAGGGCCTGATCATGCTGGACGTGCTCGTCGTCTGGCTGCTGTGGGTGCGCGCCGGGGCACGCGACCGCGCGGCCAGCGAGCCGCCGCCGCCCGACGAGCCGCCAGCACCGCCCGTGGTGCGCCCCAGCGTCACGCCGCGCGCGCCCTCGGGCTCGGTCAGCTCGTCGCTGGACCTGTCCCCGCGCTGACGAGGCCATGCCGATGCATCCCGCCGAAGAATCCCCCGCCGACGCCCCGCGCCGTCCGCCGGTGCTGGTGCGCTTTGCCCTGTGGGCCTTCGCCGGCGTGGTCGGCCTGACGCTGCTGTGGACACAGGCCTCGCCCTGGCTGTCCTATCCGGTGGCCGCCGTCTCGCACGTGGCGCTGGAGCAGGTCGCGCCCATGTGGGTGCGCAGCGTGCACAAGCGGCCTGGCCTGATCGAGGTGGATACCACCGTGGAGGTGGTCGCGCCGCAGTCGGGCGGGCGCCGCGGCGAGGTCACACTGGACGCCGACCCCGGCCGCTACGCCTTCGGCCTGCCCATCTTCTGGGCCCTGCTGCTGGCCGCCTGGGGTGCGGCGCGGGCGCCGGGGCGGTTGCAGCGCGCGCTGCTGGGCTACGTGCTGCTGCTGCCCGTGCAGGCCTTCAGCCTGGTCATGTACCTGCTGATGCAGCTGGTCGGCGCCACCGGCCTGGACGTGCGTGCGCTGCGTGTGGAGCAGTGGCAGGTCGAGGCCATTGTTTATGGCTACCAGGTGGGCGTGCTGGTGCTGCCAACGCTGGCGCCGGTGCTGGTGTGGCTGCTGCTGGATCGCAAGTTCTTCACCGACGTGATCGTGCACGGCTGGAAGCAGTCGCTGCAGGCCAAGAGGCGGCCCGCTGCCCGGGAGAGCGCCGGTGGCTGACAGGCGCCGGCTCATCCGCAGCTTCGCCGCAGCGGCAACTCTGGCCCTGGCCTGCATGGGCGCCCGGGCACAGCCGCCTGCCGACGCTGGCGCCGCGCTGCTGCAGGCCGCCCGCGAGGGCGATGCGGCGGCCGTGCGCGGCCTGCTGGCGCAGGGCGCGCCCGTGAACGCGCGCGACGCCCAGGGCAGCACGCCGCTGCTGCTGGCCACGGCCGGCGACCACGTGGAGGTGGCGCGCTCGCTGCTGCTGGCCGGCGCCGACGTGAACCTGCAAAACGACATGCGCGACAGCGCCTATCTGCTGGCCGGCGCGCAGGGCCGCCTGGAGATCCTGCGCATGGCGCTGTCCTATGGCGCCGACCTCAAGAGCACCAACCGCTACGGCGGCACCGCGCTCATCCCGGCCTGCGAGCGCGGCCATGTGGAGACGGTGCGCACGCTGATCGCCGCCGGCGTGGCCGTGGACCACGTGAACCGCCTGGGCTGGACCTGCCTGCTGGAGGCCATCGTGCTGAGCGACGGCGGCCCGGCGCACCAGGACATCGCGCGCCAGGTGCTGGCCGCCGGGGCCGACGTGAACCTGGCCGACCGCGACGGCGTCACCCCGCTGGCGCACGCGCGCCGGCGCGGGCAGGCGGAGATGGCGCGCATCCTGGCCGCTGCCGGCGGACGCTGAGCCGGCGCTACCCTCATCAGGCGTGCAGGGGCTCCTCCTGCATGGCCTCGATCTGCTCGTGCAGCAGGTCTACCTGACCGCGCCAATAGTCGCTGCTGCCGAACCACGGGAAGTTGATCGGGAAGATCGGGTCCTGCCAGCGCCGCGCCAGCCACGCGCTGTAGTGGATCAGGCGCAGCGTGCGCAGCGGCTCGATCAGGATGAGCTCGCGCCGGTCGAAGGGGCGCAGTTGCTCGTAGCCGTCCAGCAGCGCCGACAGCTGCTGCGTGCGCTGGCGGCGTTCGCCCGACAGCAGCATCCACAGGTCCTGCACGGCCGGGCCGGTGCGCGCGTCGTCCAGGTCCACGAAGTGCGGGCCGCCGCCGCGCTCGTCCACGGGCGTCCACAGCACGTTGCCCGGATGGCAGTCGCCATGCAGCCGCAGCAGGCTTGCGTCTTTCAAGCTAAATTGGCCTCCAGCGCCCGTGGAATAAGCGCCAGCAGCTATCAATTCAAGAGCTTTATCGCACGCGGTCAGCCAAGCGGTCTGCTGGTCCATGGGAATGATCTGCTGCGCCAGCAGCCAGTCGCGCGGCTCCTGCCCGAAGCCCTGCAGGTCCAGCGCCGGCCGGCAGGTGAATGGCCGCGCCGCGCCCACGTTGTGGATGCGCGCCAGAAAACGGCCCAGCCATTCCAGCACCTCGAAGTCGTCCAGCTCCGGCGTGCGCCCGCCGCGCCAAGGACTGACCGAAAAAGCGAAACCCGCGTGGCGGTGCAGCGTGCCGCCCTCGATCGCCAGGGGTGCCACCATGGGCACCTCGGCCGCCACCAGCTCCTGCGCGAAGGCGTGCTCCTCCAGGATCTGCGCGTCGCTCCAGCGCCCCGGGCGATAGAACTTGGCGACCACGCGGCTGCCGTCCTCCAGCACCGCCTGGTACACGCGGTTTTCGTACGAACCCAAGGCCATCAGGCGGCCGTCGCCGTACAGGCCGATGCTGGCCAGGGCGTCCAGCACGGCATCGGGCGTCAGGGTGGCGTAGGGGTGGGAAGGATCCGGGTCAGGCAGCGGCATGCCGGGCATTGTCTTCGGGGAAGGCCCGCGCTGGGCACTGGCTGTTGCAGGTCGGGTCGGCACAGGCTCCGGTTTTGCAGGCGCAGGCCAACCTCACTAGAATTCGCGCCTCCTGCAAGACTGCTCGCGTTAGCGCCGCGATGTGCGGCAGGGCGCCCACGGCTGTTTGCGCAACGCCGGCCTCTTACGGATCTCCCATGCTCCTGACCAATTCCGTGCCGTCCAGCGGTGTGTGCCGCGGGGTGGCGTGTTGAGTGCCGCGCCGGATTTCTCCCTGGTGGTGGCGACCGTCGATCCCGACGGCCGGCTGCTGCATGCCCTGCTGGACAGTCTTCTGGCCAGCAGCGAGCGCAGCTTCGAGATCATCGTCGCCGACCAGCAGGTCGATGACCACCTGGCGGCCGTGGTGGCTGCGTTCACCGGCCGTCTGACGCTGCGGCATCTGCGGCTGCCCACGCGCGGCGCATCGGCCGCGCGGAACGCGGGCGCGGCCTTGGCGCGCGGGCGCTGGATCGGCTTTCCCGACGACGATTGCGTATACCAGCCCGACACGCTGGCCATGGCGCGGCGCGTGCTGTCTGCGCCGGGTGTGCGCATCGCCACGGGCCGGACTGTGGATGCCGCGCAGCAGCCTTCCGTGCTGCGCTGGCGCCGCATGGCCGAGGATTTCGACCGCTGGACCATGTTCGCCTGCGTGACCGAGGCCACGCTGTTCGTCGAGCGGACACTGTTTTTGGCGGCGGGAGGGTTCGACCCGCGCTTCGGACCCGGCGCCCCCTTCCCGGCGGCCGAGGGCGTAGAGCTGGTGGATCGCCTGCTGGGCGTGGGCGCTGGCTGGCGCGCGCGTTTCGACCCTGCCATCCAGATGCAGCATCCCAACAAGATTCCACCCTGGAACCGCTGGGCCGTCCAGCGCTTTTATCGTTATGCCCAGGGTGACGGCGCCTTTGTGGCACGGCGTCTGCGGGGCCATACCCTATGGTGGGTGACGCGCACGCTCGGTTCGGCGGCCGTGCAGACGCTGGCGTTTCGCGGCTGGGTAAGCGTGGCCCATGCGGCCCGGATTGCCGGCATCGGCGTCGGCATGTGGCGCTATGCCCGGTCCTGCGGCAGACAGCGCGGCCTTCGAACGGGTGGATGAATGCGCGGTCTCAAGTACGTTTCGCCAGCGGATACGACGGGGTATGCCGTGGCTGCCAAGGCCTACCTGCGGGCGCTGGCTGCGGCCGGCGTGCCGCTGCAGTGGGTGCCGCTGCGCTGTCCGGGCGCACGTTACCAACCCGTGCCTGCACGCGAGGTGGTGGAAGACGACCTGCGTCCGCTCGCGCACCGGCCCGTGGATTACGACACTGTGCTGCTGCACTGCGTGCCGGAGTACTACCCCGGGTGGCTCGCGCGCGAGCGCGCCCCAGGCCGGCGCATCGTCGGCTACACGGTCTGGGAGCTGGAGCGGCTGCCCGCGCACTGGCCCGCACTGCTGAACCAGCTGGACGCAGTGATCGTGCCCTGCCGCTGGAACGTGGAGGTGCTCCGCAACAGCGCAGTGACGGTGCCCATCCACGTGGTGCCGCACCTGTCGCAGTTCGGGGGCGTCCCGGCCTCTGCTACGGCCCAGGCGTCGCTGCTTGCGCGGCTGGGGGGGGCGCAGGCGCTGCAAGGCCGCTTCGTGTTCTACACCATCGGCTTCTGGACGGCGCGCAAAGGCACGGAAGACGTGTTGCGCACCTACCTGGATGCCTTCACCAGCGAAGACCCGGTCACGCTGGTGGTCAAGACCTCGGCCAAGGACCTGACACGCTGGCATCGCCACTGGCGTGCAGGTTTTCGGTTGCGTCACCCGCGTCCTTCGCACACGGCGGCGCTGCTTGCCGCGAGCCGCCCCGCGTCGCCCTCTTGGCATGTCATCGACGACGAGGGCCTGACCGATGGCGAGATGCAGGCTCTGCACACCCTGGGGCATGCCTTCGTCTCCCTGACCCGTACCGAGGGCTGGGGGCTGGGCGCCTTCGATGCTGCTCTGTGTGGACGGCCCGTGGTCATGACCGGCTACGGCGGGCAGGCCGACTTCCTACCGCCCGAACTGGCTTGCTTGGTCGACTACCGGATGGTGCCGGCGCACGAGCCCGTATGGGCATTCAGCTATTCAGCGCGCGACCGTTGGGCGGCCCCCGACACCGCGCAGGCCGGGCGCTGGATGCGTGCCTTGGCCGCCGATCCGGTGGCAGCCAAGGCACGCGGAGCGGCGCTTGCCGACCATGTGCAAGCCGCCTTTTCGCCCGCGCAGACGCTGACCGCGCTGCGGGCTGCACTGCAGGAGCCGGGATGATTCCCCGCACCTTCCACTTCGTCTTCGGCCTGAAGCCTCAGACGGAGCCATTCCACCTGATGTACTACCTGTGCCTGGCTTCATGCCTGGCGGTAGAGAGGCCGCGAGCCGTCGTGCTGCACTACCAGCACGAGCCCTGGGGGCCGTGGTGGGACCGGATCCGGCCGGCATTGCAGTTGCAGCGGGCCGAGCCCTGCGCACTGGTCGAGCACTTTCGATACTCCGACCCTGCCATCGCGCGCTACCGCTATGCCCATGCTGCCGACTTCGTGCGGCTGCAGGCCCTGATCGCCGAAGGCGGGGTGTATGCCGACATCGACACCCTGTTCGTGCGCCCCCTGCCCGAGTCCCTGTGGCGGCGCACGACCTGCGTGCTCGGCGAGGAGCGTTCGCCCGATCCCGCTCAACCCTCGTACTGCAACGCTTGGATCGCGGCGCCGGCCGCCGACCCCTTTTGCCGCGCCTGGCTGGAAGGCATGGCAGAGCGCTTTGACGGAAGCTGGAGCGGGCACTCCACGCTGCTGCCCTATACGCTGGCGCGGCGCCTGCCGGGGCGCCTGCACGTGGAGCCACAGACGTCGTACTACGCATTCGACTGGCGGCCGGAGCGCATCGATGACCTGTTCCTGCGTGACTGCCCATTGCCCCCACAGGCCTACAGTCTGCATCTCTGGAATCACCTGTGGTGGTCTGCCGAGAGGCGCGACTTCTCGCGCTTTCATGCCGGCCGGCTGACACCCGAATACGTGGCATTCGCAAACACCACCTACGCGCGCTTGGCCAGGCCGTTCCTGCCGGAAGACCTGGCGCCAGACAGGGCTGCCTGGCATCGACAGCGTTTGCAGGCTTTCGTCCAGGAGTGCAGCCACCCGCTACGTGCGCTGCGCGAGGCGTGGAGGCGCTAGTGCTGAAAGGACAGGCCTGGGCCTGGCTGCGCGCGCTGGGCGCCGACGTGCTGACGCTGCAGCGCGACGTGCGTCGCTTTCTGGTGCCGGCGCACCGCCGGGCATTGCGCCGCATCGCCGTATTCAGCGCCGTCTTCTCGCTGCTGGAAATGCTCGTTGCCGCTGCAGCACTGCCTTATGTGGCCTGCCTGGGCGAGCGCCAGTGCGGCGTGGTGGGCCACGTCGCGGCGGAGACGGGCGCCGATCCGGTCATGACGTATTCGGCTCTGCTGCTGGCGCTGATGTCGGTCAAGATGCTGGCCGACATGGGCCTGCAATGGCGAGTGGCGGGCTTTCAGCAGGAGGTACAGAAACACACCGTGCTACGCCTGCTGTCCGCGTACTTTGCACAGGGCTGGACAGGCTACCGCCAGCGCAACCGCAGTGACTACTTCCGGCGCTGCACGATCACCGCTGTCGATGCTGCGTACGCTTGCCACCTGGCGGCGTCCGCCATCGCAAGCGCATTGCTGGTGGTGGTGTTGACGGCGCTGATGGTGGTGGTCAGTCCGTGGGTGTCGATCGCGCTGGCGCTGGCATTTCTGGGCCTCAATGGCTTGGTGCAACGCTTTGTCGGTGCGCGCCAGAAACGGGCTGCGCATGTGCGCGAGGACGCGCTGCGCCGCTGGCACCTGGGCATGGGCGAGGCGCTGGACGCCTTCCAGGAACTGCGAGTCCACGGCGCCGAGGAGCATGTGCTGCAGGGCGTCGCCGTGCAGCTGCAGGCGCTCGCGCGGGCCAACCGCTGGCTCGCGTTCATGCCGGTATTGCCACGCGTGGCACTCGACTATTTGGCCTTCACGGTGGTGCTGGTATGCGTGCTCGCTTGGTCCTGGACGGGGCGCCCGTTGGGTGGGTTACTGCCCTATCTGGTGTTTTACGCCGTGGTTGCTCGCAGCCTATTGCCGGCCATGATGCAGTTGCTGAGTATTCGCACTTCCCTGCGCGGAGCGGCGCTCAACATACAGCTGGTGTGCGACGAACTGGCAGCGGCCGCCTCGCACCGCCGCGACACGCCGGCAATGGACACGGTCGACGGCGCGCCGGCGCTGCGACTGGAGGGCGTGGAAGTCACCCATGCCGGGCACGCGGCGCCAGTGCTGCGGGCGGTGTCGGCGCAGGTGGAGCGGCCTGCCTGGGTGGCGCTGGTAGGGCCTTCCGGCGCAGGCAAGAGCACGCTCCTGGATGTGGTGGCCGGCCTGCAGACGCCCACGCGCGGATCGGTCGTGTGGCAGAGCGACGCAGGTGGGCCGCCGCGGATTGCCTACGTGCCGCAGCATGTGGCGATCCTGGATGCGAGCCTGCGCGAGAACGTGGTGTTCGGTGTGGACGCCGGGTGCGAGGATGCGGTGGGCGAGGCGTTGGCCGTGGCCCAGCTCGCCGACAAGAATCCGGAGCAGGGAACGTTGCAGCTGTCGGGAGGGGAGCGGCAGCGCCTGGCAATCGCGCGCGCCGTCTATCGCAAGCCGGACCTGCTGCTGCTCGATGAGGCCACTGCCGCCATGGACGAGGCCACCGAGGCGGCGCTGTTCGAGAGCCTGCGCGCGGCCCTGCCGCAGGCCACGGTGCTGTTCGTCACCCACCGCCTTGCCTCGCTGCGGTTCGCCCAGGTAGTCTGGCGGGTGCACGAAGGGCGGGTGGAGCACTCGACATGACGCGACCGGTGGCGGTGCTGCTCAGTCCTGTGCTGCCGCAGCCGGGAGGCAGTGGCCGCGCCCTGCGGGCCTGGGATTGGCTGCAGGAGTTGTCCGCGAGCCATGAAGTGCACGTGTGGACGGCAGAGGCAGAGGCAGCGGGCACTGCAGGGCAGTGGCCGCCGGGCACGCTGCTTTGGCATGGTCCCGCCGACGTGCGTACTCCGCTGCCCTGGCAGCGCCGGCTGGGCTGGCTGGCGCCTTCGCTAAGCGTTCGCTGGCCGGGCACGGTGGCGCACTGGCAGCTGCCGGCTGAGTCTGCGCCTGCTCTCTCAGCGATGGCGGCCGCGATCGGAGAGCGCCGCGTCGCACGCCTGGTCGTCTTCCGGCTGTACCTGCACGGAGTCTCAGACTGGCTGCGTGCCAGGCTGGTAGTAAACCGCGCCGAACTCGATCTGGACGACTGGGACTCGTCCACGTTGGCCAGCATTGCAGGCACGCACTGGCGCATGGGCCGCCGGGTGGAGGCAGCGCTGGCACTGCGCGAGGCACAGCAGTACCGGGCCCTGGAAGAGCGGGTGCCGAGGAACTATGACGCGGTATGGCTGGCTGCCCCTGAAGACTGCGCGGCCTTTGCGGGTGCAGGCCTGCGCCCCAACCGGCTCGCCGCGCCGGCGGTCACCCCTACCAGGTCGCGTGCGGCGGCCGGACTGCGTATGCTCTTCGTTGGTCGGCTCGACTACCCGCCAAACCAGGAGGCGGCGCTGCTCCTGGCCACCCGCATAGTCCCTCTGCTGCGTCAGCGGCTGGCGCTTCCGTGGACGCTGACGATTGCCGGTGCCCGCCCGCCAGCGTGGCTGCTCGCCCAGCTGCATACAACACAAGGGGTGGAGGTGGTGGCCGACGCGTCGGATCTGGCTCCGGTCTATGCCGCCAGCACAGTTGCCCTGCTGCCCCTGGCAGGCGGCGGCGGCACCAAGCTCAAGACGCTGGAGGCCCTGGCTTGGGGCCTGGCCGTGGTCGCCAGTCCGCAAGCGGTGCGCGGCCTTGCCCTGGAGGCGGGGCGGCACTACCTGCCGGCGCGCACGCCCGAGGAGTTCGTACAGGCGATGCTGGCACTGCAGGCCGCCCCGCAGCGTGTTGCTGCCCTGGGTGCGGCAGGCCGCATCTGGGCCGAAACGGCCGCCAAAGGGGCGCTCTGATGGCCGGTGGCGTCATTCTCTACGACTTCCTGGAGGCGCGCGGGGGAGCTGAGCGGGTCATGCTGGAGCTGGCTGATGCACTGCAGGCCCAGGCGCTGTGCTACGGCTACCGTAATCCACGCTGCTATCCGCTGTCGGAGCTGAGGCCCTTCCTGTGCCACGACCTGGGCGTGCCCTGGCGGGCGCCCGGCTTGCGCGACGCGGCAACGCTGCTGGCCTTCGCCGGCTCCAAAGCGCGCGGCGTGGCAGGGTACGACTGGGCTGTGTTCAGCGGCTCACTGGCACCTCTGGCCGTCCACCACCGCCAGGGGCGCCGCAATTTTTACTATTGCCATACGCCCCCACGCTTCGTCTACGACCTACGTGCGCACTACCTAGCTCGTCTGCCCACGCTGCTGCGCCCCTTGCTGCATGCCCTTGCTCAGCAGCTGCGGCCCCGCTATGAGGCCGCCCTGGCCGGCATGGACATGGTCTTGGCGAACTCGGAAAACACGCGCCGACGGCTGCGCCTTTACCTGCAGCGCGAGGCAGAGGTGATCTACCCGCCAGTGGACACCCAGCGCTTTCGGTGGATTGCCGATGGCAACTACTTCATCTCGTTGGCGCGGCACGAAGACCTCAAGCGCGTGGACCGCATCGTCCAGGCCTTCGCGTGCATGCCGTCGCAGCAGCTGGTGGTGGCGTCCGGAGGTTCGCGCACCGGCCAGCTGCGCCGCCTGGCCGCTGGCGCGCCCAACGTGCACTTCACGTCCTGGCAGACGGACGCGGGGCTTGCCCGGCTCATCGGTGGCGCGCGCGCCAGCATCTACATTCCTTACGACGAAGACTTCGGTCTGTCCCCCGTGGAGAGCATGGCTGCCGGAAAGCCGGTGATCGGCGTGGCGGAAGGAGGATTGTTGGAAACGGTGCTGGAGGGGGAGACGGGCCTGCTGCTGTCACCCGATCCGGGGGTGGATGCCATTGTGCAAGCGGTGCTGCGCATGGACGCCGCGCGTGCGCAGGGCATGCGCTCCGCATGTGAGGCACGGGCTGCTCTGTTTGCACGCGAGCGCTTCACGGACCGCATGCGCGCCCTGGTCCACGGAGGATGAGCGGCGTAGCCCGGACGCCACGGCCCGGGCGCCAGGCGCAAGCACTGCGAAACGCCCGTGTGGCGCCGCGGTTTCAGGCTCCGCCGCCCAGCTGAGCGAACGGCAGCTGCTGCTTGACCAGGATGACGGTGCACGGCGCGTCGCGCGCCACGCGGATGGGCACGGTGTCGATGAAGCGCTGCAGTTGCAGCCCGTGGGTGGCGGCGCCCAGGATCATCATGCCCACGCGGTTGCCCTCGGCGTAGCGCACCAGGGCCTGGGCCACGTCGCCGGCCTCCAGCACGTGGTAGCTGGCGCTGTGGCCGTCCAGGGACAGGCCGGCCGCCCATTGCTTGAGGCGCGCCAGGTGCGTGCGGTGCAGCGTGGTCTCGCTGCGGGCGCTGTCGGAGCTGCTGGCTGCCGACGCCTTGATGACCGTCACGCAGGCCAGCCGCGCGCCGGGACGTATGCCCAGCGAGCGCGCCACCGCCTCGCGCAGCGAGTACAGCGTGGCATCGCTCACATCCTCGTGCGGCACGGCCACCATGACGATGGGCGAGCGCTCGATCTGGTCGTGCGGCAGCGGGCTGGGCTGGTAGTGCATGCCTGCGGCGCGGATCCAGCGCTTGAAGTGCCGGCGCAGGCCCGGCCCGCGCGTGCGCCGGCCGCGCTCGGTGATCACCACCTGCTCGGGGTTGGCCAGGTCGAAGGCCAGTTGCGCGGCCGACGGGTAGCGCTCGGCCGCCACGGGCTCCAGGCAGCGCAGGATGACCTCCTGCAGCCACTCGGGCAGCCCGGGGCGGTGCGCGCGCGGGGGCTGGGGCGTCATCCACAGGCGCTGGCGCAGGCCCCCCTGGGTGGCCGGCGCGCCGAACGGCAGCTCGCCGGTGGCCAGCTCGTACAGCATGACGCCGATGGCGAAGATGTCGCTGCGCAGGTCGCCGCGCACGCCCACCACCTGCTCGGGTGCGATCCAGGCGGGCGAGCCCACGGCCTTCCTCATCTCCTCGGCCAGCAGGTCGGGGTAGTGGGCGTGGCAGGACAGGCCGAAGTCCAGCAGCGCCACGCTGCCGTTCTCGCGCAGCAGCACGTTGGCGGGCTTCAGGTCCAGATGGCAGACGTTCTGCTCATGGATGCTGTGCGCGGCAATCGCTAGGGCGCTGCCGATGCGGGCGATAGCTGGCGTGTCCGCCACCGCGCCGCCGGGGCCGGCGTGGGTCTCGTGCCAGTGGGCCAGCGTCTGGCCCTCGATGTACTCCATGGCCAGGTAGGGCAGCCGCACCAGGTCGCCGGCCGCCACGAAGCGCGGCACATGGGGGCCGCTGAGGGTAGGCAGGATGGTCAGTTCGACCTCGAAGCTGACGATGGTCTCGGCCCCGTCGCGCACCGTCATGCGCGGGATCTTCATGGCCAGGGGAAAGCCCGGGTCACGCGCCGCGTTGGCATAGCCCACGCGGTAGATGTGGGCCATGCCGCCGGAGTGGATGCACTCGTGCACCACGAAGCCGTCGATCTCGGTGCCGGGGGCCAGCAGCTTCATGGCGACATCGGCTAGCGGCCGCGCTCCAGCCGCTCGGCGAAGAATTCGGGCAGGCCGCTGGCGCGCACGGCGGCGGCGGCGGCCAGGTGGTCGTAGGCCACGCGGTGGAAGGTGATGGTGGCGGCCTGGGCGTCGAACAGCGCGTACATGGCGCGCGGGTCGCCGTCGCGCGGCTGGCCGCACGAGCCCACCAGGGCCAGCCACTGGCGGTGCGGCGGCACCGGCACGGGCACGCCCGGCTGCGGTGTGAAGCGCATCAGCTTGGCGGTGGGGGTGAGGAAGTACAGGGCCTGCTCGTGCACATGGCCGCTGAAGACATAGCGGATGGCCGGGTCCACCTGGGTGGCGGCGGCCATGCTGCGCTCGGCGGCGCTGCTGTCGGTCACGTAGTGCCAGCGCTCGGGCGCGTCGGCGCTGGCATGCACCAGCAGCGCGTCCATGCCGGCGCGCGCCGTCAGCGGCAGGCCGGCCAGGAAGGCGCGCTGCGCGTCGGTCAGGCGCGGGGCGGTCCACTGCGTGCTCTGCTCGCCCAGGTTGCGCGCCTGGGCGGGCGGATGCAGCACGGCTTCGTCATGGTTGCCGCGCACGGCCAGCGCGCCCTGGTCTACCAGCGCCATGGCGCGCTCGAGCAGCGGGCCGGGGTCCGCGCCGTAGCCGACCAGGTCACCCAGCAGGGCGATCTGGTCGGCACCCTGGGCCCGGGCATGGGCCAGGCAGGCGTCGAAGGCGGGGACGTTGGCGTGGAGGTCGGACAGCAGGGCGAGCTTCATGAACAGCGGGCAGGCGGCGTGCGGGGCAGCCCTTGATGATGGCGGCTGAAACTGAGCGCTGGCTTGCAGCGGGCCGCGGCGCAGCCTAGGGAAAACGCGCAAGGCCCCGGCGAACCGGGGCCTTGCGCCGTGCGGACGGCTCGGTCAGGCCAGCGTCAGCGCCACGTCGATGTTGCCGCGCGTGGCGTTGGAGTAGGGGCAGACCTGGTGGGCGGCGTCCACCAGCTTTTGCGCCTGTTCGCGCTCCAGCCCCGGCAGGCTGATCGTCAGGCGCACGGCAATGCCGTAGGCGTTGGGGATGGGGCCCAGGTCCACCTCGGCGTCCACCGCAACGTCCTGCGGCACGGCAACGCCCAGCTTCGGGCCGACGGCCTTCAAGGCGCCAATGAAGCAGGCCGAGTAGCCGGCGGCGAAGAGCTGCTCGGGGTTGGTGCCCGTGCCGCTGCCGCCGGGCGCGGACAGCTTCACATCCAGGCGCCCGTCGTCGGTGCGCGAGGCGCCGTCGCGTCCGCCGGTGGTGTGGGCGCGGGCGGTGTACAGGACTTTGTCGAGGGAGGCCATGTGTGTTCCTTTCAGAAACGGAGGGGAAGGTCAGCGCGCGGCCAGGCGGTCGCGCAGGGTGGTGAGCTGGCGCGTGAGCGCCTGCAGCTCGGAGATGTCGCACTGGCTGCGCTGCATGACGCAGCACGGAATGTCCTCGGCGCGCGCGCGCAGCGCACGGCCCTCGGGCGTGAGGGTGATGCGTACCCGGCGCTCGTCCTGCGGGTCGCGCTGGCGCGCCACCAGGCCAGCGGCCTCCAGCCGCTTGAGCAGCGGCGTCAGCGTGCCGGAATCCAGGAACAGACGCTCGCCCAGCTCGGAGACGGTGAGGCCGTCGCGCTCCCACAGCGCCAGCAGGGCTACGTACTGCGGATAGGTCAGGCCCAGTGCGTCCAGCAGCGGCTTGTACAGCTTGGTCATGGCCAGCGACGCGGAATACAGGGCGAAGCAGACCTGGTGGTCCAGGCGCAGCAGCTCGGAGGGCAGGGGGGAGGGGCGGGACGGGGAAGCCATGGCTGTATTATTTCGTGCAATTCAATTGCGCGCAATTGAATTATCGATCTTGTTGTAGGGATGGGTTGATTGGTGCTATTGAAAAATGAGCTGCTAGCGCTTGCTGGACAAGCGTTTGAGGCCGATTTGGCTTGAAAACGTCAGAGCCTGGCGGGCCGGGGCCAGGCCCGGCCGGGCTTGTCTGGCTGTGTCAGTAGGCGGTGCGCACCGCGCCGCGCGCCTCGGGGCGGAAGGCGGCGGCGAGGCCGTCGGCGGCGTCGCGCAGCAGCATCATGTCCATGCCCACGGCGACGAACTGCGCGCCCAGCGCCAGGCATTCGCGGGCGCGGGCCTCGTCGACCATCAGGATGCCGGGCGCCTTGCCGGCGGCGCGGATGCGGCGGATGGCGTCGTCGATGGCGGCGCGCACGGCCGGGTGGCCGGCGTTGCCGGGGTAGCCCATGCTGGCCGACAGGTCGGCCGGGCCGATGAAGATGCCATCCACACCATCGACGGCGGCGATCGCCTCGATGTTCGTCAGCGCCTCGGCCGTCTCCACCTGTACCAGCAGGCACAGCTCGCTCTCGGCGCCCTGCACATAATCGGCATCGCGCCCGTAGTGCGAGGCGCGCATGGTGCCGCCCATGCCCCGGATGCCGCGCGGCGCATAGCGCATGGCGGCCACGGCGGCGCGGGCCTCCTCGGCGCTTTGCACGAAGGGCAGCAGCAGCGTCTGCGCGCCGATGTCCAGCAGGCGCTTGATCAGCACCGGGTCGTTCCACGCGGCGCGCACCACCGCATGCGAGCGCCCCAGCGGCTCGGCCCCTACGGCCTGCAGTTGCTGCAGCACCAGCGGCACGTCGGCGGGCGTGTGCTCGGTGTCCAGCAGCAGCCAGTCAAAGCCCGAGCCTGCGACCAGCTCCGCCGCATAAGGCGAGGCCAGCGTGCACCACAGGCCGATCTGCGCCTGGCCGGCGGCCAGGGCGTGCTTGAAGGTATTGCGTTGAGGCATGTCCTCTCCTTGAAAGCTGCGTACCACCCCTTGCGCTTGCAACTGGCGCGCCCCCAGCGAGGGCAGGCGAGCAAGGGCCGCCCCGCAGCGAGGGCTGCGTCCCCCTGCCCGCAACGCGCAGCGTTGCGAGAGCGGGGGGAAGCCGCGTAAGCGGCTCAGGGGGGTGTCAGTACGTATACACCCCGCGGCCCGTCTTGCGGCCCAGGCGCCCGGCGGCCACGTATTCCTTGAGCAGCGGGCAAGGGCGGTACTTGCTGTCGCCGAACTCGGTCAGGTACACGTCCATCACGGCCAGGCACACGTCCAGGCCGATCATGTCGGCCAGCGCCAGCGGGCCGATAGGCTGGTTGCAGCCCAGCTTCATGCCGGCGTCGATGTCCTCGGGCGTGGCCAAGCCCTCGGCCAGCACGAAGAAGGCCTCGTTGATCATCGGCACCAGGATGCGGTTGACCACGAAGCCGGGCGCGTTCTTCACGGTGATGGGGCTCTTGCCCAGGCGCTCGGCGAGCTGCTTGACGGCATCGTGGGTGGCGTCGGAGGTCGCCAGGCCGCGGATGATCTCTACCAGCGCCATCATGGGCACGGGGTTGAAGAAGTGCATGCCGATGAACTTGTCGGCCCGGCTGGTGGCGGCGGCCAGCTTGGTGATGGAGATCGACGAGGTGTTGGAGGCGATGATGACCTCGGGCGCCACGAGCGCGTCCACCTGCTTGAGGATCTTCAGCTTGAGCTCGTAGTTCTCGGTGGCGGCCTCGATCACGATCTGCGCGGCCTTCAGGTCGTCGTAGCTGGTCGAGGTCTTGATACGCGCCAGGGCCGCGTCCTTGTCGGCGGCGCTCATCTTGTCCTTCTTGATCAGGCGGTCCAGGCTGCCGGCCACGGTGGCCAGGCCTTTTTGCACGGCGGCGTCCGAGATGTCCACCATGACCACGTTGATGCCGGACACCGCGCAGGCCTGCGCGATGCCGTTGCCCATGGTGCCCGCCCCAATGATGCCAACGGTCGAAATCGTCATATAAGCAATCCTCTTGTAAACGCGAAAAGACAAACCCCGAGATCGTATCGGCATCGGCCCGCGCGGGCCGCGCCTGCGGGACAGGGAGCGAAAAATACCGAGGAGACAAGCCCATGTTCGACTACGTCGTGATCGGGGGCGGCGCGGCCGGCTGCGTGTTGGCCGGCCGCCTGAGCGAAGACCCCGCCGTGCGCGTGTGCCTGCTGGAGGCCGGTCCGCCCGACACCAGCGTGCTCATCCACTGCCCCGCCGGCCTGGCGGCCATGGCCAAGACGGAGATGTTCGGCTGGGGCTTCACCACCGTGCCGCAGGCGGGCCTGGGCGGGCGCGCCGGCTACCAGCCGCGTGGCAAGGTGCTGGGCGGCTCCAGCTCCGTCAACGCCATGGTCTACATCCGCGGCCAGCCAGCCGACTACGACCACTGGGCGGCCCAGGGCAACCCCGGCTGGGCTTGGGCGGACGTGCTGCCGTACTTCCAGCGCGCCGAGCACAACGAGCGCGGCGCCGATGCCTGGCACGGCCAGGGCGGGCCGTTGAACGTGGCCGACCTGCGCTCGCCCAACCGCTTCAGCCAGGTCTTTGTCGACGCCGCCGTGCAGGCCGGCCACGCACCCAACCGCGACTTCAACGGTGCCACGCAGGAGGGCGTGGGCCTGTACCAGGTCATGCACAAGAACGGCGAGCGCCACAGCGTGGCCAAGGCCTACCTTACGCCGCACCGGGCGCGGCCCAACCTGCAGGTCGTCACCGGCGCGCAGGCCACGCGCATCCTCTTCGAAGGCCGGCGCGCCGTGGGCGTGCAATATCGCCAGGGCGGGCAGCTGAAGGAGGCGCGCGCCCGGCGCGAGGTGCTGCTGAGCGCCGGCGCGCTGCTGTCGCCGCAGCTGCTCATGCTCTCGGGCGTGGGGCCGGCCGACGAGCTGCAGCGCCACGGCATCGCCGTGCTGCACCACCTGCCCGGGGTGGGCCGGCACCTGCACGACCACCCGGACGTGGTGCAGGTGGTCAACGCGCCCCGTCTGACCGAGCTGTTCGGCCTGTCGCTGCGCGGCGGGCTGAACGTGGCGCGCGGCATCGGCGCATGGCGGCGCCAGCGCACGGGCCCGCTGACGACCAACTTCGCCGAGGCCGGGGGCTTCCTCAGGAGCCGGCCCGGCGAGGCCGCGCCCGACCTGCAGCTGCACTTTGTCATCGGCAAGCTGGTGGACCATGGGCGCAAGACCGTGTTCGGCCACGGCTATTCGCTGCACGTGTGCCTGCTGCAGCCGCAAAGCCGCGGCAGCGTGCGCCTGGCCAGCGGCGACCCGCTGCAGCTGCCGCTGGTCGACCCCGGCTTCCTGGCCGAAGCCGATGACGTGGCCCGCCTGGTGCGGGGCTTTCAGATCGGGCGCCGCATCCTGCAGCAGGGCGCGCTGGCCCAGTACGGCGGCCGCGAGAGCCCGGCGCTGGCAGCGGCGCAGACCGAGGCGCAGATCGAGCAGTTCATCCGCCGGCACGCCGACACCATCTACCACCCCGTGGGCAGCTGCCGCATGGGCCCCGGCGCGCTGGACGTGGTGGACGCCGAGCTGCGCGTGCGCGGCCTGGCGGGGCTGCGCGTGGTCGATGCGTCGGTCATGCCGCGCATCGTCAGCGGCAACACCACGGCGCCCACGGTCATGATCGCCGAGAAGGCCGTCGACCTGCTGCGCCGCGCGGCTTAAGGAAATCTTAGGCTTTGCATAAGCGTTTTTTAGCAGCGCGCCGCGGACGGCGTTCCTAGACTTTCCCACCATGCAAGCGCAGGCATGGGGCCTGCGGGCAGCACCCCCGCAAGCGGGGGTTTTGAGGAAAGCACAGCATGAAGATGGACCCCCGCGAGATCGCCGAAATCGCCGCCGCCCAGGCGGCCCAGCCGCGCCTGGATTTGTACGCCGGCATCCACAAGGCGCTGCGCGCCTTCATGGCCGACACCCTGCTGGCCGTGGGCCGCATGGACGTGCATGACGACCTGGAGCGCGCCCAGGCCTGCCAGCAGCTCCTGGAGCTGCTGGCGTTGTGCCGTTCCCACCTAGACCATGAGAACCACTTCGTGCACGCCGCCATGCAGGCCCGGGCCCCCGGCTCCAGCCAGCGTGTGGAGGACGAGCACGCGCAGCACCAGCGCGACATCGCCCGCCTGGCCGTCGGCACCCACGCCCTGCTGGCCGCCGGCAGCGCGGAGCGCGCGGCGCTGGCCCATGCGCTGTACACCGGGCTGGCGGCCTTCGTGGGCCACAACTACGCGCACATGCAGGTGGAGGAGACCGAGCACAACGCCGTGCTCTGGGCCCACTACAGCGACGAGGAACTCATGGACCTGCACAACGCGCTGGTGGCCTCCATCCCGCCGCAGGAGATGATGCTCACCATGCGCTGGATGATCCCCTCCGTGTCGCCCGCCGAGCGCGCGGCCATCCTGGGCGATATGCGTGCCCACGCACCGGCGCCCGCCTTTGCCGCGGTGCTGGACGCCGTGCGCCCGCACCTCACGCAGGCCGCCCGGGCCAGGCTGGAGCAGGCCCTGGCTGCCTGAATCAGCCGGGCATCTCCTCCAGCCGCACCGGCGCGCCCAGGCACAGGCGAAAGCGCCCGCGCCCGGTCTTCTCGATGCGGATGGGGGTGCTGCTTTCCTGCAGCCGGCGTTGCAGCAGCAGCAGCCGTGCCTCCAGGTTGTCGGCCACGTCGGGCAGGCGGATGCGCGGGTCCAGGCGCAGCTCGCGGTTGGTGAAGTCCACGCGCCCTGTGGCGCCGTGGTCGCGCAGCAGCTTGGCGAAGATGGCGCCGGCCACGCCCTTGATCAGGTAGTCGTCGCCGACGAAGACGCTGTCGTTGGCCGTGAAGTGGCGCACGCACAGCGCCGGGCCGCTGGCGGGCGGGGCGGCGGGTGCGGGCTGCGCGGCCTCCAAGGGCTCGGCCGCGGCCTGCAGCAGGTCGATGGCCGCGGCCAGTTGCCCGGCCAGCGTGGCCAGCGCGTCCTCCTCGGGGTAGCGAAACTGCAGGTCCAGCGGGCTCTCCACGAACAGCACGCCCAGCACCCGCCCGCAGCTCACGAGCGGCACGGCCAGCTGGCTGTGCGGCGCGGGCAGGCCGGGGTAGGGAATCTCGAGGCCGGCCGCGGCGCCGGGCGCCTGCAGGCTGCTGCGCACCACGTGGCTGTACAGGGCGGCGTGGGTCATGTGGCTGATGCGCACCGGCGTGCCCTCGCGCGCGGCCACGCCGATGACGCCCTGGCCCAGCCTGATCTCCGAGCCCACGCCCGAACGGGCGTAACCCAGACTGGCCACGGTGTAGAGGTGGCCCGCCGCGGCGTCAAGCATGAGCACTAGGGCATGCTGCACGCCCAGGTGCTCCTGCAGGCCGGCGAGCACGGCCTGCAGCAGCTCGGCCAGCGTGCCGCAGCGCGCCAGGCGCTGGCTGCACAGGCGCACGGCGCCCAGCAGATCGGCGCGCGGCGCGGCCGGCGCCAGCCCTTCGCCCGGCACGGCCTCGACGCGCTCGACGGCATACACGTCGGAGCCCTTGAGCTGAAAGACCTCCGCCATGCCCGACAGCGACGCGATGCCCGCCAGCTGGGCCCGCATGCGCTCGAACAGCGCTCCCGCCGTCTCGGTGCGCAGGTAGCGCAGGTGCAGGCGGTAAAAGCGCGCCGTGACCGGGTCCAGCACCAGCACGTTGGCCCAGGGGTTGGCCAGGATGTTCTGGCGCGTCTTGTTGAAGAACTGGAACGACAGCGCCACGTGACCCTCGTCCACGTAGACCACCTGCGAGATGTAGGCCACGTTCGGCGTCCCATCCGGCGCGCAGGTGGCCATGATGGCGGGGATGGCGCCTTCGAGGCAGGCGCGGATGGAGCGCAGCTTGGGCGCGGCTTCGGTCATGGGGTGGCCCGGGGCTGCTGCAGCGGCGCGCCGGCGTGCGGGCCGGGCGTCTGGTCGAAGGCGGACTCGGGCGTGAACTCCACGGCCACCACGTCGTGCGGCGGCGCAGCCAGCATGGCCGCCACGTAGTCAGGGCCGTAGCCCACCTGGCCCACGGCGCGCTGCATGGCCGCCAGGTAGCGCCGCAGCCCGGCGTCGTCCTGCGGCCCGGCGGGGCGCAGCGTGGCGGCAGTGGCTTTCACCTGCAGCGTGCGGTGCGAGGGCGGGTCGCTGAACACCACGGCGACGTGGCCCGTGGCCGCAATGTCCGCCAGCAGCTGGTGCGACTGGCTGGGCCGCAGATACACGGTGACGTGCTGCCCGTCCGGGCTGATGCGCGCGCCCACGGCGCGCATCACGCTGGGGCGCAGCGCGGCGTCGCGCGAGGCCACGATGGCAGACACGCCCTGCTCCACCAAGGCGATGTGCGCGGCGCTCAGCAGGCCGGTCATGCGCGAAAGCGCCGGCGCGTGAGCGCCAGCGCCACCCAGAAGGCGGCGGTCGTGGTGAGCGCCAGCACCAGGCCGTGGCGCAGGGGATGGGCCGGCCACTGGTCCATGAACAGCGGGCGCACCAACTCCACGGCGCTGGTCAGCGGCAGCCAGTCCGAGGCGATGCGCACGGGCGTGGGCAGCTGGTCGCGCGGGAAGAACACGCCCGACAGGAACATCATGGGCGTGAGCACCAGCGTGAAGTAGTAGGTGAAGAAGTCGTAGCCCTTTGCCAGGGCGTTGAAGATCAGCGCGATGCTGGAAAACATGATGCCGGCGAAGAGCAGCACCGGCCAGGCCACCAGCAGCTTGGGACTGTGGCTGATGTTCAGCGCCAGCATCACGCCCAGGATGGCCGTGACGGTGAACAGCGCCTTGAAGGCGGCCCACAGCATCTCCCCCAGCAGCACGCTGTCCAGGCTCATGGGCGCGTTCATGATGCCGTCCCAGGTCTTTTGCACGTGCATGCGCGAGAAGGCCGAGTACAGCGCCTCGAAGCTTGCCGCGTTCATGGCGCTCATGCAGATGGAGCCGCTGGCCAGGAACAGGATGTAGGGCACGCGCTGGCCGTCCACGTCGACCTGGCCCACCAGCGCCCCCATGCCGTAGCCGAAGGCCACCAGCCACATCAGCGGCTCGGCGATGTTGCCCAGCAGGCTGGGCACGGCCAGCTTGCGCCACACCAGCAGGTTGCGCAGGAAGACGGGCCACCAGCGGCCCGACAGGTCCGGTGCGCGCCAGATCGAAGGAGTGTTCATGTCAGCCTTCCTCCCGGATCTGCCGGCCCGTGAGCTTGAGGAACAGGTCCTCCAGGTTGGCGGGCCGGTGCAGCGTGCGCAGGGGGGTGCGCGCGGCCAGGGCCTGCAGCAGCGGCCGCGCGTCGCCGGTGTAGAAGAAGACGGTCTCGCCGCTGACTTCCACGCGCTGCGCCAGGGGGCGCAGCTGTGCGTCGCCGGCCAGGGCCAGGGCGCCGCTGCCGTAGGCCTCGACCACCTCGCGCTCCAGGTGCTCGGCGATCAGCTCGCGCGGCCGGCCCTCGGCGATCTTGCGGCCGTGGTCCAGCACCAGCAGGCGCGAGCACAGGCGCTCGGCCTCGTCCATGAAGTGTGTGGTCAGCAGGATGGAGGTGCCTTGCTGCAGCAGCAGTTGCAGCCGCTCCCACAGCAGGTGGCGCGCCTGCGGGTCCAGGCCGGTGGTGGGCTCGTCCAGCAGCAGCAGACGCGGCTCGTTGACCAGGGCGCGGGCCAGCGACAGGCGCCGCCGCATGCCGCCCGACAGTTCGCCGGGCTTGGCGCCGGCCTTGTGCGTGAGGGCCGCGAATTCAAGCAGGCGAGGGATGCGCTCGCCCATGGTGCGCGCGCCCAGGCCGAAGTAGCGGCCGAACACGGCCAGGTTCTCGGCGCAGGTGAAGTCCGGGTCCAGCGTGTCGAACTGCGTCACCACGCCGAGCTGCGCCTTGATGGCCAGCGCGTCCTCGGGCATCTGCAGCGGGATGCCGCCGGCGTGCAGGCGCACCGTGCCGCCGTCCGGCGCCGTCAGGCCCAGGCACATGCGGATGGTGGTGGTCTTGCCGGCGCCGTTAGGGCCGATCACGCCCAGGCACTCGCCCGGCGCGATGGCGAAGGTCACGCCGTCGACCACGGTGCTGCCGCCGTAGCGCTTGCGCAGGTCGGTGACTTCCAGCAGGGGCGGTGGATGCATGGCGTGGCGGTTTTATAGCAAAAAGGCCTCTAGCCCTTGCCCATCAAGCGCAAGCAGCTATGGAATTGATAGTTGCAGTGGCCGCATCCTGTAGCTGCCCGCGTCCCTGCGCCTTGGCCGCGTAGAGCGCAGCGTCGGCGCGCGCGAGCAGCGCGGGCAGGTCTTCCGCACCCGCCTCGAGCAGCGCCAGCCCGGCGCTGTAGTCCAGCGTGTGGCCCAGTTCCGCCGGAGCGGCGGCGCGCAGCGCCTGGCGCAGGCGGGCCTCCAGCGCCCGGGCGGAGGCCGCGTCGCCATGCAGCAGCAGGCAGAACTCCTCGCCGCCCAGGCGCGCGGCCAGGTCGCTCTCGCGCTGCTGGTCCCGCATCAAGCGGCCGAACAGGCGCAGGGCCTGGTCCCCGGCCTCGTGGCCCAGGGCGTCGTTGACGCGCTTGAAGTGGTCCAGGTCGAGCATGAGGGCGGCCAGCGGCTGGCGTTGGCGCACGGCGCGGGCCAGCATGGCCTGCGCCTGCTCCTCGAAGCCGCGCCGGTTCAGCAGGCCGGTGAGCTCGTCGGTCACGACCAGGGAGCGCAACTGCTGGCTGGTCTCGTCGCGCCAGGCACCCAGCACGCTGGCAAACATGGCCGTGATGCACAGGCTGCTCAGGATGATGAAGGCCTGGTTGACGGGCCCCTGGCTGGCGTAGCTGTGCGGCACGCCGCCCAGCCAGGCCCAGGCGGCGCGGGACCACAGCCCCAGCACCACCGCGCCGCCGGCGCCGCACAGCACCCAGCGCCAGCGGCGCGCGCTTTCGCGGCCAGGACGCAGGCACATGCGCGCCAGGATCAGCAGCCCCAGGCCCTGCACGGCACTGAACCAGACGAAGCGCGCCAGTGCGTCGGGCCACAGCAGCGCAAAGCCCGCCGGGCCGGCCAGGCAGCACAGCAGCAAGGCGCGGCGCCCAGGGCGTGGGCCCAGCCACAGCGCCAGCGCGCCGCCCAGGGTCCATTGGCCCAGCATGGTCACGGCCGCGGTGCCGGTCAGGACCCATGGTGCCCAGAAGTTGCCCCGCGGCGGACTGGCCACGAACAGCGAGGTCCACGCCACCGCCTGCAGCAGGAAAAAACGCTGCGCCCGCCGCGCGGCGGGGCTGATGCGCCGCCCCATCACCAGCGGCAGCAGCGCGGCCATGGTCACCAGCTGGCCCGCCGTGAGCAGGCCAAGCGAGGCGACGTCCAGGGCGCGCATGGCGGGTCCGGCAGGCGTTACTGGAACGCCACCTCGGCAAAACTGCGCAGCTTGCGGCTGTGCAGGCGCTGCACGCCGCCCTGGCGCAGGATGTCAATGGCGCGCATGCCGATGAGCAGGTGCTGCTGCACGCGCTCGCGGTAGAAGTGGTTGGCCATGCCGGGCAGCTTGATCTCGCCGTGCAGCGGCTTGTCGCTCACGCACAGCAGCGTGCCGTAGGGCACGCGGAAGCGAAAGCCGTTGGCGGCTATTGTTGCGCTCTCCATGTCCAGCGCCACGGCGCGGCTCTGGCTGAAGCGGCGCTGGGGCAGGTTGTCGGGCAGCAGCTCCCAGTTGCGGTTGTCGGTGCTGGCCACGGTGCCGGTGCGCATGATGCGCTTGAGCTGGTCCTGCGGCATCTGCGTCACGTCGGCCACGGCCTGCTGCAGCGCCACCTGGATCTCCGCCAGCGCCGGGATGGGCACCCACAGGGGCAGTTCCTCGTCCAGCACATGGTCCTCGCGCACGTAGGCGTGGGCCAGCACGTAGTCGCCCAGCTGCTGGCTGTGGCGCAGGCCGGCGCAGTGGCCCAGCATCATCCAGGCGTGCGGGCGCAGCACGGCGATGTGGTCGGTGATGGTCTTGGCGTTGCTCGGGCCCACGCCGATGTTGACCATGGTGATGCCGCTGCGGTCGCCCCGCACCAGGTGGTAGGCCGGCATCTGCGGCAGGCGCGGCGGCGCCAGGCCGAGCGCGTCCTCGGCCTCGGCCGGCAGGTCGGTGCGGCGCGTGACCACGTTGCCGGGCTCGATGAAGGCGACGTACTCGCTGTCCGCGCGGGCCATCTCGGCATGGCCCAGGCGCACGAACTCGTCGATGTAGAACTGGTAATTGGTGAACAGCACGAAGTTCTGGAACCACTCGGGCTGGGTGCCGGTGTAGTGGCGCAGGCGGTGCAGCGAATAGTCCACGCGCGGGCCGGTGAACAGCGCCAGCGGCTGAGCCTCCCCCGGACGCTGCTGCCAGGTGCCGTTTGCGATGCCGTCGTCCATGGCCTCCAGGTCGGGCAGGTCGAACACGTCGCGCATCAGCAGGCGCCGCTCGGGGCTGAGCGTGCCTTCGATGTGGTCGTGCTCGGCGAACGAGAAGTGGATGGGAATGGGCTGGGTGCTCAGGCCCACCTCCAGCTCCACGCCGTGGCTGGCGCGCAGCAGCTGCAGCTGCTCCAGGTAGTAGCGGGCGAACAGGTCGGGGCGGGTCAGCGTGGTTTCGTAGCGCCCCGGCCCCTCCACGAAGCCGTAGGCCAGCTGGGTGGGCGCGCGCGCCACGGTGGTGGTCTGCAGCCGCACGTAGGGGTAGAAGGCGCGTACCGGGCCGGCGGGCACGCTGCCGGCCACGAAGTCGCGCATGGCGCTGCGCAGGTGCTCGATCTGCTGCTGGTACAGCCGCTGCACCTGCGCCAGGGCCTCGGCCGGGTCGCTGTGCAGGGTGGGCTCGGGAAAGTCGGGTAGGTGGGCCATGCGGGTATTTTCCATGGCCTGTATGACGGCTTCAGGCAGGCAGCGCGCGCAGCCACTGGCCCGCCTGGGCGGCGTCCATGGGCCTGGCGATGCCGTAACCCTGGGCCAGGTCGCAGCCCAGGCTGCGCAGCAGGGCCAGCTGCTCGGGCGTTTCCACGCCCTCGGCCACGGACTGCAGCTGCAGACTGCGCGCCATCTGTACCACGGCGGTGACGATGGCCACGTCGTCGCCGTCGTCCGGCGTGTCGGCGACGAAGGAGCGGTCCACCTTGATCTTGTTGAGCGGGTAGCGCTTGAGGTAGGCCAGCGACGAGTAGCCGGTGCCGAAGTCGTCCACCGCCACGGCCACGCCCAGGGACTGCAGGCCCAGCAGCGTCTCGCGCGTCTGGCTGCCCTGCTGCATCAGCGCCGACTCGGTGATCTCCACCTCCAGGTAGCACGGCTGCAAGTCGCATTCGTGCAGCACGCGGGCGATGTCGGCCACCACGTCGCGTTGGCGGAATTCGATGGCCGAGAGGTTCACGGCCACCGGCACGCGCGGCAGGCCCTCGTCGTGCCAGGCCTTGAGCTGGCGGCAGGCCTCGCGCAGCACCCAGCGGCCTATCGGGGTGATCAGCCCGCGCGACTCGGCCAGCCCTATGAAGTCGTCCGGCCCCACCAGGCCGCGGTCCGGGTGCTGCCAGCGCACCAGCGCCTCGAAGCTGTGCAGCTGGCCGTTGTCCACCCGCACCTGGGGCTGGTAATGCAGCACGAAGCTGCCCTGCAGCACGGCCTGGCGCAGCAGGTGCTCCTGGCGCAGCAGCGCGGCGGGCTGCCCTTCCATGTCGGGGGCGTAGAACATGTGCGTGCCGCGCCCGCTGTCCTTGGCGTGCTGCATGGCGGTGGCCGCGCGGTGCAGCAGCTCGTCGGCACCATGCCCGTCCACGGGGAATACGCTGATGCCGATGGAGGAGGCCATCGACAGCGGCATGCCGCCGATGGTGTAGGGGGCACGCACGCGGGCCAGCAGCGCCTCGGCCGTGCCGGCGGCTTCCAGGCCGTTGGGCAGGTCGGGCAGCACCGCCACGAACTGGTCGCTGCCGACGCGTGCGGCAAACAGCCGGGCCTCGCCGCCATCGGCCTGCAGGCGGCGTGCCACATCGCACAGCAGCAGGTCGCCGGCCTCGTGGCCCAGGGACTCGTTGACCGTCTTGAAGTGGTCCAGGTCGATGAACAGCAGGGCCACGTGCCGCTGGTCGGCCTGCGCCCGGGCCAGCACGACGCCCAGATGTTCCATCAGCTGGCGTCGGTTGGGCAGCAGGGTCAGGGCGTCGTGCAGCGCCAGGAACTCGGCGCGCTCCTGCGCCTGCTTGCGCGCCGTGATGTCGCGCACCACCACCACCCGGTAGCCGCCGGCCACCAGCGGCATGGTCTTGCCCACCACCTCGAACTGCACCGCGTGTCCGTTCTTGTGGCGCACGGCGACCTCGTAGGGGTCCTCGCGCCCGCCCCCGACGTAGTCGAGCACCTTCTGGCGGTACTCGGGCAGGGCAAAGTCGATGATGGGCCGGCCCACCAGCTCGGCGCGCTCGAAGCCCGTCAGGCGCTGCAGGGCCTCGTTGCAGTCCAGGATGACACCGTCGGTGTGAAAGGCGATGCCTTCCTCGGTGGCGGCGGCGAACTTGTGCATGCGCTCGTCGCTCTCGCGCACGGCCTGCTCGGCGTGGCGGTGGTGGGTGATGTCGTTGATCAGCACGAAGGCGCCCACCGTGGCGGGCGCACCACCGGCGGCCGGCGTGGCCAGATGCGGCACCAGGCTGGTTTCCAGCGCACGCACCTGGCCGTCGGCCATCACGTGGTCGCGCGTGTAGTGTGCGGTATGCCCGGCCAGTGCACGCTGCACGTGCGGCAGGATGGTCTGCCAGGCCGCCTCGCCGATGACCTCCCGCACCGTGCGGCCGATGATGCTGCTGGTCGTCAGGCCGGCGAACTGGGCGTAGCGCTGGTTGGCGAACACGCAGCGCAGGTCCGACGCGCTGAAGTAGGCCAGCATCACTGGCACGGCATCGGCCAGCAGGCGCAGCAGCGGATCGCCGGTATGCGCCGCCCGCCCGGGCAGCTCGGCCTGGGTCAGCGGTGCGGGAAACGTGGTGGGGGCTTGCATGGCAGATGCGCTTGGCGCGCTTAGAGCTTATAGCCTACCGGAACGCCCTTGGCGAGTTGTTGGAGCAGGAAAGGGCCCGCCCAACGGCTTTCAAGGCCCTGCAAGGATAATGCCGGCCATGTCCGCCACCGAGCCTGCACGGCCCTCCCTGCCGCCCTGGATGACGCCCGCCAACCTGCTGCGCGTGTCGGTGGCGGTGGCACTGCTCACCATCGCGCTGAAGATGGCCGCCTGGTGGGTGACCGATTCGGTCAGCCTGCTGTCGGACGCGCTGGAGTCCTTCGTCAACCTGGCGGGAGCGGTGTTCGCGCTGGCCATGGTCACCGTGGCGCACCGCCCGGCCGACGACTGCCACCCCTATGGGCACCACAAGGCCGAGTATTTCTCCTCAGGCTTCGAGGGCATCCTGATCCTGGGGGCGGCGGTGGCCATCGTGTGGGCAGCGGCGCTGCGCCTGTTGCAGCCGCAGCCCGTCCAGGCGGTGGGTTGGGGCCTGGGTCTGTCGCTGGCCAGCACGGCCTGCAACGCGCTGCTGGCCTGGGGCATGCTGCGTGCGGCCCGGGTGCACCGCTCGGCGGCGCTGGAGGGCGATGCCCGCCATCTGCTGACGGACGTATGGACCTCAGTGGGCGTGGTCGCCGGGCTGCTGGCCGTGCGCGCCACGGGCTGGCTGTGGGTCGACCCGGTGGTGGCCATTGGCGTGGCGCTGAACATCCTGCGCGAAGGTGCGCGGCTGCTGTGGAGCGCCTCGCAGGGCCTGATGGACGAGGCCATGGACCCGGCGCTGCTTGCGCGCGTGCAGCAGGTGCTGCAGACGCACGCCGACGCCAGCGGCGGAGCCGTGGTCTTTGACGACCTGGTCTCGCGTCGCGCCGGCGCGCGCAACCATCTGGACCTACACATGCACCTGCCCCACGACTGGACACTGGGGCAGGCCGCGCGCGAGCGCCGCGCCGTCGAGCGGGCGCTGGTGCATGCCGTGCCCGGGCTGCGCGCCACCATCGCCTTGCTGCCGCGGGACCACACCACCGTGTTTGAGACGCTGCAGGCGCGCAGGGAGCAGCAACAACAGGAGGAAAAGAAGGTGGAGGAAAGGCGCTCATGATCAGCCTGCTGCAACGCGTGCGCGAGGCGCGCGTGGAAGTCGAAGGCCGCGTCACCGGCCGCATCGGCAGCGGTCTGCTGGTGCTTGTGTGCGCCGAGCAGGGAGACGCCGAGGCCGAGGCCGACCGCCTGCTGGCCAGGGTATTGAAGCTGCGCATCTTCAGCGACGAGGCCGGCAAGATGAACCGCAGCGTGCAGGATGTGGGCGGCGCCCTTCTCATCGTCAGCCAGTTCACCCTGGCCGCCGACACGCGCGGCGGCAACCGCCCCAGCTTCACCCAGGCCGCCGCGCCGCAGGAAGGGCGGCGGCTGTACGACTACTTCGTCGAGCGGGCCCGCGCGGCGCACCCCGACGTGCAGACGGGCGAGTTCGCCGCCGACATGCAGGTCCATCTGGTCAACGACGGGCCCGTGACCATCCCGTTGCGCATCGCACCGCCGACTGCCCCCTAAGGCGGCGCCGGGCGAGGCGCGGCGGCTACAGCCGCCAGAAGAACACGCCCGCCATCACCAGCCCCGTCGCCACGATGCCCCAGCGCAGCACCGGTGCCGGCAGCTTGCGGGCCACGCGGGCGCCGCCGTAGCCGCCCAGGGTGGCGGCGATCATCATCAGGAAGGCCTGCTTCCACTCCACGATGCCGCCCACCGCATAGATGGCCACGGCAATGGCCGTGAGCAGGGCCGACACCAGGTTCTTCATGCCGTTCATGGCATTCAGCTGGGTTTGGCCCAGCAGGCCGAACAGCGCCAGCAGCAAGATGCCCAGCCCGCCGTTGAAGTAGCCGCCGTAGGCCGCCACGGCCAGCATGCCCAGCCCGGCCTTCAGGGGCGACGTGGGGCCGTGGCTGCCCGAGCCCGCCCACTGGCGCAGCTGCGGGCCGAAGGCGAACATGGCGGTGGCCACCAGCAGCAGCCAGGGCACGACCTGGTTGAAGACGTCGTCGGGGGTGAACAGCAGCAGCGCGGCACCGGCCGAGCCGCCGATCAGCGACAGCAGCACCACGGCGCGCATGGACAGGCCGGGCGGCGGCTGCATGTCCTCGCGGAAACCCCAGGCGCCGGCCATGTAGCCGGGCAGCAGCGCCACGGTGCCGGTGGCGTTGGCGGCCACGGGCGGCATGCCGGTGAAGACCAGCGCCGGCAGGGTCAGAAAGCTGCCGCCGCCGGCGACGGAGTTGAGAGCGCCGGCGACGAAGGCGGCGGCCAGGAGCAGGGCGGTGTCGAACATCGGCGCCGATCTTAGGCGCGCCGGGCCGGCGGATTGGGTATGCCGGGGGTTACGCTGCTTTACTTGCCGGATTACGCCGCATAGGGGTCGGCAAAGCCCAGTTCCTGCAGGATGGCGGTCTCGTAAGCCTCCATCTCGCGGGCGTCCTCGTCGCTGGTTTCGTGGTCCCAGCCCTGGGCGTGCAGCGCACCGTGCACCAGCAGGTGGGCGTAGTGCTCCTCGAGCGTCTTGTTCTGCTCGTGCGCCTCGCGCTCGACCACCGGGGCGCACAGTACCAGGTCGGCCACGGCCACGGGCTCCTGCTGGTAGTCGAAGGTCAGCACGTTGGTGGCGTAGTCCTTGTGGCGGAATTCGTGGTTCAGGCGGCGGCCCTCTTCGCTGCCGACGATGCGCACGGTGATCTCGGCATCCACGCTGAGCGCGTGGCGGATCCAGCGGGCCACCCTGTGGCGCGGCAGCAGGGCGCGGTGCTGCGTGGCGCCCTGGGCGAACTGCAGCGACAGGCTCAGTTGGTTCAGTGCCATGGTTTGAGGTGTTTTTGGCCTCCAGCCCTTGCTGGATAAGCGCTGGCAGCTATTATTTTTGACATCAGTCGCCGCGCCGGCCCTGGCGCGCGTCGTAGGCGTCCACGATGCGCGCCACCAGCGGGTGGCGCACCACATCGGCGCTGGTGAAGCGGTTGAAGGCGATGCCCTGCACGCGCTTCAAAACGCGCTCGGCGTCGATCAGCCCGCTCAGCGAGCCCTTGGGCAGGTCGATCTGGCTGACGTCGCCCGTCACCACGGCGCGCGCGCCGAAGCCGATGCGCGTGAGAAACATCTTCATCTGCTCGGGCGTGGTGTTCTGCGCCTCGTCCAGGATGATGAAGGCGTTGTTCAGCGTACGCCCGCGCATGAAGGCCAGCGGCGCGATCTCCAGCGCATTGCGCTCGAAGGCCTTTTGCACCTTGTCGTAGCCCATCAGCTCGTACAGCGCGTCGTACAGCGGGCGCAGGTAGGGGTCGACCTTCTGCGTCAGGTCGCCGGGCAAAAAGCCCAGGCGCTCGCCGGCCTCCACCGCCGGACGGGTCAGCACGATGCGCTGCACGGCGCCGCGCTCCAGCGCGTCCACCGCGCTGGCCACCGCCAGGTAGGTCTTGCCGGTGCCGGCCGGTCCGATGCCGAAGGTGATGTCGTGCGTGGCGATGTTGGCCAGGTAGGCGCCCTGGCCGGTGGTGCGCGCGCGCAGGTCGGCGCGGCGCGTGGTGAGCAGGGGGGCGTCGGCGTCCGCGCCCTGCAGCTTGGCGTCGCCGGCCAGCATCAGCTGGATCTGCTCGTCCTTGATGGGCCGCTCGGCCATCTCGTACAGCGCCTGCAGCAGCTCCATCGCCTGCGTGGCGCGCGCCTTCGGGCCGTCCACCTTGAACTGCTCGTGGCGGTGGGCGATCTTGACCTGCAGCGCCGCCTCGATGGTGCGCAGGTGGGCGTCCGCCGGGCCGCACAGGTGGGACAGCCGCGTGTTGTTGTGGGGAGTGAAGGTGTGGCGCAGGATCACGCTGATAATTTCCGCTCGATTCGACACAGTAGGGACGGGCCTGCGTCGCGCGCTGCGGGCGTGCGGCGGGGCGCAAAGGATATCCATGATAGGCAAACTGACCGGCACGCTGCTGGAGAAGAACCCCCCGGAGGTGCTGCTGGACTGCCACGGCGTGGGCTACGAGGTACAGGTGCCCATGAGCACCTTCTACAACCTGCCGGCCGTGGGCCAGCAGGTCAGCCTGCTGACGCAGTTCATCGTGCGCGAGGACGCGCAGCTGCTCTACGGCTTTGCCAGCGCGCCCGAGCGCCAGGCCTTCCGCGAGCTGATCAAGGTCGCCGGCGTGGGGCCGCGCACGGCGCTGTCCATCCTCTCGGGCATGGGCGTGGCCGACCTGGCGCAGGCCGTGTCGCTGCAGGAGGGCGCCCGACTGGTCAAGGTGCCGGGCATCGGCAAGAAGACCGCCGAGCGGCTGCTGCTGGAGCTCAAGGGCAAGCTGGGCGCCGACATCGGCGCGCGCGCCCATGCCGCCACCGACGCCCAGGCCGATATCCTGCAGGCCCTGCAGGCGCTGGGCTACAACGACAAGGAAGCCGCCGCCGCCCTCAAGGCCCTGCCGGCCGACGTGGGCGTGAGCGAGGGCATCAAGCTGGCGCTCAAGGCCCTGGCGCGCTGACGCGGCCAACCTACCCATCACTGAATTACCCCAACTCTTCATACCCGAGGACCTCGCCATGCCTTCTCCTTCGTCCCTGCACGCCCGCGCCCGCTGGGCCTCCCTGTCCCTGCTGCTGGCTCTGGCTGCCTGCGGCGGCGGCAGCGGCAGCAGCACGCCCGAGCCCACCCCCGCGCCGCCGCCCGGCCCCGTGCCGGCTCCGTCACCGGCGCCGGCGCCAGCACCGACCCCCTCCGGCAGCGACCGGATCGAACCCTACGATCCCGGCGCAACCCAGGCCGTCCAGGCCACCAAGCAGGGGGCGCAAGCCGCCGCCGCCGCGCAGGACGCGCGCACCGTGGCCCTGGGCCCGCTGGCCGCAACGTCGGTGAAGGCAGCCGCCCTGGTCGACCCCGGCACGCCGCTGCAGATCGGCCAGGCGCGCAGCGTGGCCGACACCGCCACGCCCGAGGCCACGGCCCGCCTGCTGCGTTGGCAGCCGGGCGCGCGCGGCACGCAGGTGGCGGCGCTGCGCTTCGTGGCCGAGGGCGCGCACGGCGTGCGCCTGGGCGTGCTGGTGCAGGCCCTGCCCGAGGGCGCCGTGCTGCGCGCCTACGGCACGCCGCAGGGCGACGTGGTGCAGATCAGCGCCCGCCAACTGCAGGAGCTGGCCGCGCGCAACGCCCAGGGCGGCGCCGATGAGACTGTGGCCCGCACCTGGTGGAGCCCCGACTTCGGCGGCGCCCAGACCACGCTGGAGATCGAGGTCGCCAGCGCCGCCGACATCGCCGCCGTGCGCCTGTCGGTGCCGCGCCTGTCGCACTTCACCCAGGCGCCGCAGCAGGCCGAGGAGGCTCTGCTGCCCAAGGCCGCGGGCAGCTGCAACGTGGACGTGGCCTGCCGGCCCGAATACCTGGAGCAAAGCCGCTCCGTGGCCCGCATGCTGTTCGTGCGCGAGGACGGCCAGACCTACCTGTGCACCGGCACGCTGATGAACGACGCCTCTTCCTCCGGCACGCCGTACTTCCTGAGCGCCAACCACTGCGTGGGCACCCAGGCCGTGGCCTCCACGCTGACCACCGACTGGTTCCTGCGCGCCCCTGGCTGCGGCGCCGCCGGCACGACCCCGGCCGCCACGCGCGTGGCGGGTGGCGCCACGCTGCTGTACGCGGCGGCGCGCACCGACACCGCCTTGATGCGGCTGAACAATCCGCCGCCGGCCGGCATCGTCTACGCCGGCTCGTACTTCGGCACCCCGCTGCAGCCCGGTACGGCGCTGGCGGACGTGCACCACCCCGCGGGCGATCCGCAGAAGATCAGCCTGGGCACACTGCAGCGCTACAGCGTCTGCGGCGGCAGCTTCTGCAGCAGCAGCGACGCGACCGAAGGCACCTACCTGACGCTGAACTGGCAGTCGGGCGTAGTGGAGGGCGGCAGCAGCGGCTCGGCCGCCTTCGTCACCCTGGGAGAGCGCCGCTACGTGGTCGGCCAGCTGCTGGGCGGCAGCTCCAGCTGCGCCGTGCCCACCGGGGTGGACCACTACGGTCGCTTCGACCTGAGCTACCGCGAGGCGATCAAGAACTGGCTGAATCCCGGCGCCTGAACGTCGTCAGATCAGCGCCAGCCCCGGCGGCAGGCTGTCGCCCAGGCTGCGCTGGCGGTCCTCGGCATCCAGCTGCACCACCTCGCGCACCTGGTTCACCCAGCGCTCGGGCGCCGCGCTGTCCTGCAGCTTTGCCAGCACCTGGGCGCGCACGCCGTCCGCCAGGTCCAGCGTGCGCTCGCCCGTCCTGCGGGCGATCTGCACGGCGGCGAACATGGCGTGCTCGTTCTTGCGCCAGTCCTGCGCCAGCGCGGCGGCTAAAAATTCCTGCGCCGCCTCGGGCGGCATGACGCGGTGGGCATTGGCCGCCAGCGCCGTGCGCGCCGCCAGGCGGCCGATGGCCCACCAAGTCTGCTGCGGCTCGCCCGGCTTTTGCAGGCGCGCCAGCATCCACTGGCCCATCTCGCGGCGGTACTGCCAGGGCACGGCCTCCATGGCGGCAAACAGGCGCAGCATGTCGTCGTAGCTGCCCCAGGCGCTGCGGGCCGCGCCGCTGCGCTGCACGGCCTTTTGCATGCAGCCGGCCACTTCTTCCAGCAGCTGCATCTGGCGGGCTTCGTCCAGGCCGGCGGCCACGCGGCGCCAGAAGACCCACCACTCCGTCCAGTTGGCCGCCTCGCGCGGGTGGGCCAGGCCCTGGGCGTGCAACTGCCAGACCTGGTCGATGCGCCAGGCGTCCAGCGCCGCGCCCACGCCGGGGCGCAGGCACCAGCCGGCCAGGTTGAGCCAGGCGCGCTCGTGCTCGGGGCTGCGCCGGCGCCGGCGGGCGCGCTCCAGCAGCGCGTCGAACAGGGTGCGCAGCAGCGCCAGCGGCCAGTCCTCGCGCGGGCCCAGCCGCTTTTGCAGCGACTGGCGCAGCTGACGCACCTCGCGCGCGGCCACGTCCTGGGCCTGGCTGCCGAAGATGCGCTCCAGCAGGGCGACGGCCTCGGGCAGGCGGACGTCGGTTGCAGATTGCGGGTCTTTTGGGGCTGCAGCGCTTGATGGGCCTGCGCCGGCAGCTATGGTTTCTGATGCATCGCCGCGCACGGCGAAGGGCAGCAGCCAGCTGTGCCCGGCGTCGTGCTCGGCCACGCAGCGCACCTGCAGCGTGCCCACCTCGCTCATGCTGGCCTGCAGCTGCACCTCCACCCGCGCCGTGGCGCGGCCGGGCGGGGCGGGCAGCACGGCAGCCAGGGGCGGCAGCTCGGTCCAGCCTTCACCCTCGATGGGCGCGATCTGCCCGGCCTGGGCCTGGCCCTGGCTGCGCGCCACCAGCGTGAAGCGCACGGGCTGGCCCAGCGCCAGGGCGAAGCGCCGCCCGGTCAGCACCAGGCGCGTGCCCTCCTCGGTGCCGCGCGGCAGCAGGCAGACGCCCTGGGCGGCTGCGCCCCCCTGCGCCGGCAGCACCAGCCAGTAGCTGCGCGCGGAGCCGCCGCCGATGCGGGGAACTACGCTTTTGATAGCTACTCGCGCTTGCCCTGACTGGGTTTGAGGCTGATTTGACTGTATTTTTTCCTGGTGCTGCGCCAGGGCGTGGGCGGCCGCGCCGCGGGCCACGGCCCAGTCCGGATGCGGGTTGTGCAGCACGCGCACGGCCTGCCCGCGCCAGTGGCCCAGCAGGTCGGCCAGGCGCTCGGCCAGGGCGTGGGCGTGGAACACGCCGCCGTTGAGCAGCACCGTGTCGGGCAGCGCCTGCGCCGCGTGGCGCGCCAGGAACAGCGCCAGGTGCCGCGAGATGGCCGCGTCCGCCGGGTAGGGCAGTCCCAGGCCGCGCAGGGCGCCCTGGCGGCGCTCGGGGGCGTCGTGCAGCCCGGCGGTGGGCAGGAAGGCCTCGACCACCCATGCGTGCACCTGCTCGCGCGTCAGGGTGGCGCTGCGCGTCTGTGCCAGCAGGGCCGAGCCCGTGCCCAGCAGCGTGACGGGCACGCCGGCGGGCGACTCCCGCGCCAGCAGCCGCTCCTTGGCGGCGCGGCAGCGCTGCACCAGCTCGGCAAAGCGCGCCGGCGCCAGCCGCTGGCCGGGCGGGGCGAAGTGCGGCTCCAGCCGGTGCGCCAGGGCCAGGTCCATGTTGTCGCCGCCCAGCATCAGGTGCTCGCCCACGGCAATGCGGGTCAGCGCGGGCAGGGCGCCGTCCGCCGCGCCGTCCACGCGGATCAGCGTCAGGTCGGTGGTGCCGCCGCCCACGTCCACCACCAGCACCAGGCGGCTGGCGGCCAGCTGCGCGGCCAGGGTATCGCCCTGCAGCACCAGCCAGTCGTGGAAGGCGGCCTTGGGCTCTTCCAGCAGCTGCAGCGGCGGCAGGCCGGCCAGCTCCGCCGCCTGCAGGGTCAGGGCGCGCGCGCCTTCGTCGAACGACGCCGGCACCGTCAGCACCACGCTTTGCTGCGCCAGCGGGGCATCGGGGTGGGCGGCGTCCCAAGCGGCGCGCAGGTGGGCCAGGTAGCTGGCGGACGCATCCAGTGGCGAGATCTTCGCGACCTCGTCGCCCGCGCCCCAGGGCAGGATGGGCGCGCTGCGGTCTACCCCGGCGTGCGACAGCCAGCTCTTGGCGCTGGCCACCAACCGCTGCGGCGCGGACGCGCCCAGGCCGCGCGCCCAGCGCCCGACGACGGCCGGGGCCTCGTCGTCCGCGCCCAGCGGCGGCCAGGGCGTGCGCCAGGCCTCGCCCAGCTCGCCCGGCGCCGCCTGGTAGCGCATGGAGGGCAGCAGCACGTCGGCCTGCACCTCGGCGGGCGACAGGCGCTGGGGAACAGGCAGCAGACGGATGCCGTCCGCGCCGCCGTCCAGCGGCGCGTAGGCGACGGCCGTGTGGCTGGTTCCCAGGTCGATGCCGACGGCGTAGCGGGGTGTGCTCACAGGTCGCCCAGTTCGCTTTCGATCTGCTCGATGCTGGGCAGGCTGGTCTGCAGTTCGGCCGGCAGGGATTCGAGCAGCCGGTATTCGGCAATGCCCATGGGCTGGCCCCGGTCGCCCAGGGCGTATTCGGCCACCACCTTGTTCTTGCTCTTGCACAGCAGCAGGCCGATGGTGGGGTTGTCGCGCTCGTCCTTGACCTGGCGGTCCACGGCGGTGAGGTAGAAACCCAGCTGGCCCAGGTGTTCGGGCTTGAAGGCGCCGGCCTTGAGCTCGATGACCACGTAGCAGCGCAGCTTGAGGTGGTAGAACAGCAGGTCGATGAAGAACTCGTCGCCGCCCACGTTCAAAAGCACCTGGCGCCCGACGAAAGCAAAGCCCGCGCCCAGCTCCAGCAGGAATTCGGTCACGTGGCGCACCAGGGCGGTTTCGATGTCGCGCTCGTGTGCCTCCTCGCTCAGGCCCAGGAAATCGAAGCGGTAAGGGTCCTTGAGCGACTCGCGCGCCAGATCGGACTGCGGCGCAGGCAGGCGCGCCTCGAAATTGGTCACCGCCGCGCCGCTGCGCTCGAGCAGGCGATTTTCGATGTGCATGACCAACACGTTGCGCGACCAGTTGTGCTCCAGCGCCTGGGCCGCGTACCAGCGGCGCGTCTTGGGGCCGGGCAGCCTGTCCAGCAGCACCAGGTTGTGCCCCCAGGGCAATAGTGCAGCAGCCTGTTGCACAAATTCGGTATCGGGCCACGCCTGGGCAAAGGCACGCATGTACTTCATGTTGCGTGGCGAAAACCCCTTCATGTCCGGGAACGCCGCCCGCAGGTCGTGCGCCAGCCGCTCGATGACCTTCGCGCCCCAGCCCTCGCGCTCCTGGCGTTGCAGGATGTCCCGGCCGATCTGCCAGTACAGCAGCACCAGCTCGCGGTTCACCGCCAGCGTGGCGCGCTGCTGGGCGGTGTGGATGCGCGTTTTCAGCTCGGCCAGCCACTCGGCGTAGCCGCCGGGCGGCGGGGTCAGGGCGACGGGGCGCTCGGCCATGGCTTCAGCCCTGGGCGGCGGCAGACGGCGCGCGCACGTCGAACTCCACCTTCCAGCGCTCATGCCCGCCCACGGGCACGGCGTGCAGCTCCAGCGTGCCGATGTCGGTCACGCGCGCGTGCAGGGTGACGGGGACCACCTCGCCGGCCGCGCGGCCTTCCGATGGCAGGTGCAGCTCGATCTCCTGCAGCTCCACCAGCTCCCCGGGCGACCAGAACTCCAGCAGCGTGCCCACGGTGTCCTGCCGGCGCACGCTGGAGCCGAAAAAGCGCAGCCGCACCGGCTCGCCCACCACCAGGCCGAACTGCTGCTCGGCCAGCGCCACCTCGGTGCCTTCTTCCATGCCGAAGGGCGCCAAGCACAGGGCGGACAGCGGCGGCTCCATGCCGGGGATGGCCGGCAGGTTGCCCTCCACGCCCACGTAGTAGCTCTGCGCCGTGCCGCCGCGGATGCGCACGCCGGCGCCCGCGTGCGCGACGTGGCCGAAGTAGGCGGCGCCGCGCGCCACGGCCAGGTCCAGCTGCGCGCCCTCCAGCAACCGCGCGGGCGGCGCGCCTTCGGCGGCCAGCCAGCCGTTCAGCACCTGCAGGATGCGGGACTCAACCTGCGGCGCCTTCAGCACGCCGCCGTTGAACAGCACGGCCGTGGGGTGCACGAAGCCGGCGCCCTCGGGTCGCGCCGTGGCCTCCACCTGGCGCGACAGAAAGGCCGCCAGGTGGCGCGTGACGGCCGCGTCCTGCGCGTAGGGCAGGCCCAGCTGGGTCAGCGCGGCGCGGGCGCGCACCTGCGGCCGGTCGGTGATGGCGGCGGGCGGGAAGAAGCCCTCCACCAGCAGCTGCAGCACTTCTTCCTGCGTCACCTCGGTGCGGATGCTGCCGCCGATCAGCTTGCTGCCCCGGCTGGGCACGACCACCGGCACGCTGGCCGGCGCGTCCTGCGCCAGCAGCTGCTCCTTGGCGGCGCGGCAGCCGTGCGCCAGGGCGCGGGTCTGCCAGGCATCCAGCTGCTTGCCCTCGGCCGCCAGCTTGCGCGCCGCGCCGTAGGCCAGGGCCAGGTCCATGTTGTCGCCGCCCAGCAGGATGTGCTCGCCCACGGCCACGCGCTGCAGCTGCAGACTGCCGCCTTCGCTTCGCACGGCGATGAGCGACAGGTCGGTCGTGCCGCCGCCCACGTCCACCACCAGGATCACGTCGCCGTCGCGGACCTGCTTGCGCCAGGCGCCGCCGCTGGCCTGGATCCAGCTGTACAGCGCGGCCTGGGGCTCCTCCAGCAGCGTCAGGTGCTCAAAGCCGGCGGCCTGGCAGGCCTCGGCCGTCAGCTCGCGCGCGGCCGGGTCGAACGAGGCGGGGATGGTCACGGTGACGCGCTGCGCGCTCAAGGGCGCCTCGGGGTGGGCCTGGTCCCAGGCGCGGCGCAGGTGGTTGAGGTATTCGGTGCTGGCCTGCAGCGGCGAGAGGCGCGGCACCTCCTCGGGTGCGTCGGCCGGCAGGAGGGGGGCGCGCCGGTCCACGCCGGGGTGGCACAGCCAGCTCTTGGCGCTGGACACCAGCCGGATCGGCGTGGCCGCGCCGCGCGCGCGGGCGAATTCGCCCACCACGAAGGGCGGCGGTGCGTCCTGGCCGGGCAGGGCGCGGTCGGCGGCGCTCAGCTCGCTTTCGTGGGGCAGGTACAGAAATGACGGCAGCAGCGGCTGGGCCTGCACGCTGGCGGGCGCTGTCAGCTGCGGGATGTCCAGCACGCCCTGGACCACGCGCTCGCCGTCGCTGCCCGACTCGTCCACCCACGACAGGGCGCAGTGGGTGGTGCCCAGGTCGATGCCGATGCTGTAGCGCGGTTCAGGGTGTTTTTGGCTTCCAGCGCCCGTCCCGTCTGCGCTGGAAGCTATTGAATTAATAGCGTTCACAGCTCCACCTCCGCCTGGGCGACGATGCGCGCGGCCTGCGGGTCGGTGAGCTGCGGCAGGCGCACGTCCTCCACCTGCCAGCCGCGGTGAGCCAGGGTGCCGGCAAAGGGCGGCTGGCCGACCACGTTGCCGCTGACGTGCACGGCGGCGGCGTCGAAGCCGGCGGGCAGCGTCACGCGGCTGCCCTCGGCCTCGGCGCGCACGGGTGCCAGCGTGAAGTGCTCGGCCAGCACCTTGCGGCAGCCCTCGTGCACCACGCGGGCGGCGGCGCCGATCTCGGCGTCGGCATAGCCGGCCACGTCCTCCTGCACGAAGTCGACAAAACGCGCCTGGCGCTGCAGCAGGCCCAGCAGCTGCAGAGCGGCGGTGGGGGCGTGCACCTCCAGCGTCTTTTCAACGACGCGCTCCACGGGCACCTCGATGCGGGTCTCGACGATCTTCTCGACGGGCACTTCCACGCGCACTTCGGTGGGCGGCGCGTCGGCGGCCAAGGCCTCGCCGGCGCGCAGGCGCAGCACGCCCTGGGCCAGGCGGGCGTCGCCCAGGATGGCAAAGAAGCTGCCGATCGCAATGGCGATGCGGCTGAAAAACGATGGGGGCTGGGAAGCAGCAGTCATGCAGGAAAACCGGTGTGTCGGCGCGCCGCCATCGGCACGCGAAAAGGGCAAAGATGTTACCCAACCGCCCCTAAACCGCCTGCTGCGGGGGACTATCGCGCACAATCTTCCACTGTATGACCATACAGACAGACGACTTCGCCCCCGCCGCGCCGCGGCCCGCTGGGGGGCCTGCCGCCCGCGTGGTGTCGGCCGCCACCAGCTCGCCCCAGGAGGAGGCGCTGGAGCGCGCCCTGCGCCCGAAGCTGCTCGATGAATACGTCGGCCAGGCCAAGGCGCGCGAGCAGCTGGAGATCTTCATCAAGGCCGCAGCGAAGCGCGGCGAGGCGCTGGACCACGTGCTGCTGTTCGGCCCGCCGGGGCTGGGCAAGACCACGCTCAGCCACATCATCGCCACCGAGCTGGGCGTGCAGCTGCGCCAGACCAGCGGGCCGGTGCTGGAAAAGCCCAAGGACCTGGCGGCGCTGCTGACCAACCTGGAAAAGAACGACGTCCTGTTCATCGACGAGATCCACCGCCTGAGCCCCGTGGTCGAGGAAATCCTCTACCCGGCGCTGGAGGACTACCAGATCGACATCATGATCGGCGAGGGCCCGGCCGCGCGCAGCATCAAGCTGGACCTGCAACCCTTCACCCTGGTGGGTGCCACCACGCGCGCCGGCATGCTCACCAACCCGCTGCGCGACCGCTTCGGCATCGTGGCGCGGCTGGAGTTCTACACGCCTGAGGAGCTCTCGCGCATCGTGCGCCGCTCGGCCGGGCTGCTCAATGCGCCCATCGACGACGAGGGCGCCTTCGAGATCGCCCGCCGCTCGCGCGGCACGCCGCGCATCGCCAACCGCCTGCTGCGCCGCGTGCGCGACTACGCCGACGTCAAGGGCGACGGGCGCATCACGCTGGACATTGCAAAGCTGGCCCTGACCATGCTGGACGTGGACCCGCAGGGCTTCGACGTGATGGACAGAAAACTGCTGGAGGCGGTGGTGCACCGCTTCGACGGCGGCCCGGTGGGGCTGGACAACATCGCCGCCAGCATCGGCGAGGAGAGCGGCACCATCGAGGACGTGATCGAGCCCTATCTGATCCAGCAGGGCTTCTTGCAGCGCACGCCGCGCGGGCGCATCGCCACGCTGGCCGCCTACCGGCACCTGGGCGTGGCCCCGCCGAACGCGGCGGGCGGGCTGTTTGGCGCGTAGCGCTCAGCCTGCCGGCGTGGTGCCGGCGTTCCAGTAGGCCTGCAGCACGCTGGGCAGCTCCTCGATGCGCTGCACCACGCCGTCCAGCTCCTCGGCGTTGACCGAGGTGGCGTACAGGATGACCTCGATCTCCGAGTCGGTGGCGCCGAAGTGGTTCTTCTGCACCGCGCGCACGGGGTACTGGGCCGCCTCCAGCAGGCGCACCATGTGCTCGCGCACCTCGGACTGGTCGTCGCGCCGGCACAGGGCGTAGACGTGGTAGGTGGCCTCGGACGAGACGCTGCTCAAGGGGCTGCGGTTGATGTGGTTGACCACCGGGCGCAGCAGCGTATTGCTGGCCAGCACGAACAGCGTGGCCAGCGCCGCCTCGACCAGGAAGCTGGCGCCGGCGCAGGCGCCCACCGCGGCCGAGCCCCACAGCGTGGCCGCCGTGTTCAGCCCGGTCACGTTGACGCCCTCCTTCATGATGGCACCCGCGCCCAGGAAGCCCACGCCGGTGATCACGTTGGCCACGGCGCGCGTGGAGCCGTCCACGCCGTTCATGCGGATGGCCAGGTCCACAAACACCGCCGCGCCCACAGCCACCAGGGCGTTGGTGCGCAGGCCGGCGGTGCGCTGGCGCACCTGGCGCTCCAGCCCGATCACGCTGCCGAAGACGAAGGCGAAGAACAGGCTGATCAGCGTGTTCAGCGTGGCGGAGGGGTCGATGTTGTGCAGGGCCTGCATGGATGGAAAGACCGGTGAGGGTGGCAGGGACGGGGCTGCGAGCGTAGCTCAGGCCGCCGCCGCGCTGGCGCCGTTGGCCTGCCGGCCGCGCCACCACGGCCAGGCCAGCGCCAGGCCACGCGGCAGCAGGCCGGGGGGTGCGGCGGTGCGCGCCGGGCCGCGCGTGGTGATGGAGGGATGCTGCGGCTCGTCCTTTTCCGTGGTCGCTGCCAGCGCCTGCCAGCGCCGCCGCGCCATGGGCGGCAGCTGCGCGCAGACGGCCGCGCGCTGCGTGCTGGGCAGCAGCGACAGGGCGTCCACCATCTGGCGCGTGCTCAACGCCGCCAGGGCGCGGGCGAAGGCGCGGGCGCCGGCCTGCTCGGCCAGGCGCTCCAAAACGTGCGGGCGGCGCAGGCGCAGGGCGGCCAGCAGGGCGCGCTCCAGCGTGCCGCTGCCGGCGGCGGGGGCGATGGCATGGGAGTACTTGAGGACTTCGGGTTGAAGGCGCGTGGCGCGCCGCCGTCCCGTGGGGTGCAGCATGTAGTCGGGGTTCCTTGGGGTGTGGATGAACACGGGCGGGCACGGTTCGCGCCCCGCGCCAATGGCGGGGCCCGGCCGGCGCGCGGCGGGTTCGAAAAAACAAAACAAAAAAGCACGCCCGGCCGGCTGCCTGCCACGCGCAATGCGAAGCAGGTCAGCCGGCGGCTTGGGCCATGCGGCGAAGGCAGCGCGCGCCGCCAGAGTCCAAAGACACGGCGGCGCGACTGCGCGGGGTGGAGCAGCCGCTGTGTCAGCGGCCGCTCGGGCGGCCCGGTGCGTCCTGCATGCCGAGAAAGCTGCGGATGCGGTGCGTGGGCCAGTCGGTGCGCGCGTCCAGTTCCAGGATCTGCGCCAGCGGCGGGGCCGGCTGCGGATGGCGCTCGGCCTCTGCACGGGGCGGGCAGGGCAGGGCGCGGCGCGGCAGGTGGTGGGACCAGAAAAGAGGCATGGCGATCTCCTGTGCGGGCACGGGAGGCAGCCACGTAGCGGTACGCATCAACACCGCGCCCGGGCCTTGCGGCACCGACGCGTGGCGAACCACGGCGAGGGCCAATGCACAGCCGGCCCGGATGGCGGGCTGGCGAGGCATTGATCAGAAAAGGGTTGCGTCGAACCCTGCGGGGCAGCAAGCGGGCCGGCCGGCCCCCTGCTGCGGGCAGGTAATCCGGTCAGTCGGCCAGCGGCGCTGCCGTTGCGGCGCGCGGTGATTCGCTGGTTGAACTGGCACTGTCCACGTGGGGACTCCGAAAACGACGAAGCGCGTATTGTTGCAAAAATACGTCAGGTTGTCAAGCCCATGGCAGGTTTGGCAGGGGCCGGCTCGGGCGTGGCGACGGGTGCCGCCGCCAGGCCGCGCAGCATGCCCGCCACGATCAGCGCCTGCGCCGCGAAGTAGGTGGACAGCACCCATACCTGCGACCAGGGCAGGGGCTGCACGAAGCGGTTGATGGCCAGCAGCGTGTCGCTCAGCATGAACAGCGCGGCGCCCACGGCCACGGCCAGCGTGCCCGGCACTTGGCCGCGCAGCCGGGCGTGGCGCGCCAGGGCCTGGGCGGCCATCAGGGCGATGGCCAGGACGTAGGCCGCCACCGGCAGGCGCAGCCCGGCCGGCAGCCCGCCCTGCACCAGAAAGGCATACATGCCCGCGCCGAAGGCCAGCACGGCCAGCAGCGCGACGCGCGCGCCGTGCCAGGCCCAAGGCACGCCCTGGCGGAACAGCGCCAGGTAGGCCAGGTGGGCCAGCAAAAAGGCCACCAGCCCGGGCAGGAACCGGCCGGGCAGCATCAGCAGCACGTCGCCCGCCAGCGAGCCGGCCAGCGCGCACAGCAGCAGGCGGGTGCTGGTGCTTTGATGGTCAAAAGTGCCTACAGCCCTTTGCTGACAAGCGCTGGCAGCTACGCTTGTGATAGCAAAAATGAGGGCCAGCGGCTTGAACAGCAGATGCCATTCGCGCAGCTCCAGCGCAGCGGTGGCGGTGGCCAGGGCGCCGGCCTGGATCATCAGCGCCTGCGCCATGCCGATGCGTCCCTGCGTGGCCGCGCCCAGCGCCCACTGGCAGGCCACCAGCACGCCGAACCACAGCGCCGCCTGCTGCCAGGGCAGGCCTTCGGCCGTCCACAGGAAGGCCGCCGCGCCGGCCACCAGGGCGGCGAACTGCAGCACGGCGAACACGCGCAGCGCCCGGCCCATGGGCGGGGAGAACAGGGGCATGTCGTTGATGTCGAAGGCCGGCTTGGGGTGGCTGCGCGCCACGTCCTGTGGACGCCAGCCTGGCGGCTTGAGCCACACGCGCAGCTTGTCGGCCAGGCTGCGCGTGCGCCAGCTGTCTTGCGCCAGGCCGGCGTAGACCTGGACGTTGGCCCACAGCGGATCCCAGCTGTTCAGCAGCCCGCGCGTGCCGTAGACGCAGGGCTGCTGCGGATCCTCGTCCTTGAAGGTGCCGAACAGGCGGTCCCAGACGATGAGGATGCCGCCGTAATTCTTGTCCAGGTAGTCGTCGTTGACGGCGTGGTGCACGCGGTGGTTGCTGGGGCTGCAGAACCACCGGTCGAACCAGCCCAGACGGCCCACCTGCTCGGTGTGCACCCAGAACTGGTAGAGCAGGTCGATGAGGCCGACCACCACGAAGACCAGCGGCGGCACGCCGGCCAGCGCCATGGGCAGATAGAACAGCCAGCCCAGCAGCGCGCCCGAGCTGGTCTGGCGCAGCGCGGTGGACAGGTTGTAGTGCTGGCTCTGGTGGTGCACGGCGTGCGCCGCCCACAGCACGCCCACCTCGTGGCCCATGCGGTGCAGCCAGTAGTAGCAGAAGTCGTAGAAGAGCAGCGCCAGCAGCCAGCCGTACCAGGTGGTCCAGAAGGCGTCATTGCGCCACAGCGCCAGGTGCTGCCAGGCCAGCGTGTACAGGCCGATGCGCAGCAGCGCGGTAAAGACGGCGCTGGTCTGGCTGAGCAGGCCCAGGTTCAGGCTGCCAATGGCGTCGGCCAGCGCCAGGGGTTGCCGTCCGCGGCGGCGGCCGACGGCCCACTCCAGCGCCATCAGCGCGAAGAACAAGGGGGTGACGAGGACGATGATCTGGCCTGCGGACATGCGGGCCATTGTCGGCAGGCGCAGCGCCCGCGCACAGGCAGGGCAACCCTGAGCCGGCGGGCCCTCTAGGCGTGCGTGATCCAGCCGTCGTACTGCGGGCCGTCCAAGTGCGTCAGGCTGTTGAAGGTCTGCATCATCAGCCGCTTCGGCGCGATGCTGAATTCGGTCACCGCGCTGTTGCGCAGGCGCATGTTCAGCGCGATCGTCACCTCTGCCGGGGTGGACAGCACCTCGCCCACGGCGGTGGAGATGGGTCCGCCGCTGGACACCAGCAGCACGTTGTGCCCGGCGTGGCGCTGGCGCACCTGCTCCAGCGCATCGCGCACGCCGCCGCGAAACTGTTCCCAGCTGGGCATGCCCTCGGGGCTCAGCGTGCCGCCCATCCATTGCGCCAGCGCGTCGCACAGCAGCCGGAAGTACTGCCGGTACAGCTCGGGTGTGGCAGGCGCTGGCAGCGGCGAGGGGTGCACGGCGCGGATCAGCGCCAGGCTGTCGTATTCGTTGAGCTGGGGCAGCGACAGCGCTTCGGGCGCACCGCCCAGCCCTTCGGCGATGCCGGCCAACGTCTGCACATGCCGGCGCAGCGTGCCGCACAGCACGGCGTCGAACTGCAGGCCGCGCTCGCGCCAGTAGGCGCCCAGGCGCACGGCCTGTTGCTGGCCGCGCTCGCTGAGTTGGTCGTAGTCATCGGCGCCAAACGAAGCCTGGCCGTGGCGCACGAGGTAGAGGGTTCCCATGCGGGCGATTGTGCGGGGCGGGTCGCACTCGTCTTGTCGCCGTGGAGACGAATGGCAGTGGGTGCAAAAAAGTTTCTTTGTATGAAACTTCTGGGATTTGCTTTGACAGCGTTTGCACCGATCCATAGGCTGAAAGCTGGAATTCAAAGTTTCGCTGAAAGAAATTTCTGTGACCCACTCTTCATCGCTCAAATCGGTCGTCACCCCCGTGCGCGGCGGCGGCACCTCGTCCGTGGAGCGCGCCATGCGCGTGCTGCGCGTCATGTCCGAGGGCAGCAGCGTGCGGCTGACCGACATCGCCGTCGCCGCCGACCTGGACAAGGCCACCGCCTTGCGCCTGCTGGAGGTGATGGTGCAGGGCGGCTTTGTGACCCGCGACGCGCAGAGCAAGCGCTACACGCTGGGGCCGGAGCTGGCGGTACTGGGCGCCGCGGCGCTGCGCCGCTTCGATCCGCGCCCGCTGGCCCGCCCCAGCGTGATGCGGCTGATGGGCACCTTCCACGACAGCGTGGTGCTGTCCATTCCCAGCGGCGTGGAGTCGCTGTGCATCGACGTCGAGGTTGGGACCTATCCCATCCGCGCCAACTACCTCACGGTGGGCAGCCGCCGCCCGCTGGGCGTGGGCGCCGGCAGCCTGGCGCTGCTGGCCTGGATGCCCGACGACGAGCGCGAGGCAGCGCTGGAGACCCTGTCCGGCCAGCTCGAGCGCTATCCGCGCATCACCATCGAATTGCTGCGCGAACGCATCGCCGCGGCGCGCGAGCACGGCTATGCCGTGCTGCTGGACGTGGTGGTCGAGCGCATGGGCGGCATCGCCGCGGCCATCCTCGACCCGCAGGGCAGGCCCGTGGCGGCGCTGAGCATCGCCGCGCTGAACGAACGCATCCTCGGGCGCGAAGCCGCGCTCGCCCAGGCGCTGCTGCGCGAGGCCACGGTGTGCCAGGTCCGCTGGGCCGAGGCTACCCGGGCCGACCGCCTCGTGGCGCCCGCCCACCGGAAAGCCAACCCATGAATGCAGCAAACACCTCCTTGCAGCCGGCCTACCTGCGCGGCGCTGGCGGCACGCCCTTCGGGCGGCACGAGGGTTGCGGTGCCCTGGACCTGATGGACCTGGCGGCCGCCCAGGCCATCGACGCCAGCGGCCTGGCGCGCCACGAGATCGACGGCGTGCTGTGCGGCTACGCCACCACACTGCCGCACCTGATGCTGTCCACGCTGGTGTGCGAGCGCCTGGCGCTGCGCCCGCACTATGCGCACGGCCTGCAGCTGGGCGGCGCCTCGGGCGCGGCCATGCTGATGGCGGCGCGCGAGCTGGTGCGTTCGGGCCGCTGCCGCAACGTGCTGGTGCTGGGCGGCGAGAACCGCCTGACCGGCCAGTCGCGCGACAGCTCCATCCAGACGCTGGCCCAGGTGGGCGATGCCGATTTCGAGGTGCCCAACGGCGCCAGCGTGCCGGCGTACTACGCGCTCATGGCCTCGCAGTACATGCACCGCACGGGCGTCACCTCGGCGGACCTGGCCGAGTTCGCCGTGCTCATGCGCGCTCACGCGGCGCAGCACCCGGGGGCCCACTTGCGCACGCCCATCACGGTGCAGGAGGTGCTGGACTCCAAACCCATCGCCCGGCCGCTGTCGCTGCTGGACTGCTGCCCGATCTCGGACGGCGCCATGGCCCTGGTCGTCTCGGCCGAGCCGGCCGACCAGGGCGCGGTGGCCATGGCGGGTGCGGGCCAGGCGCACCGGCACCAGCACCTGACGGCCATGGAGGACGTGCTGCAGTGCGGCGCCGCCGAGGCCGCGCAGCAGGCCTTCGCCGAGGCCGGCCTGTCGGCGGGCGACATGGACTATCTGGGCATCTACGACTCCTTCACCATCACCCTGGTGATGCTGCTCGAGGAGATCGGCTTCGCCTCGCGCGGCGGCGCGGCGCAGCGGCTGCGGGCGGGCGACTTCGCCCGCACGGGCGCGCTGCCGCTCAACACCCACGGCGGCCTGCTGTCGTTCGGCCACTGCGGCGTGGCCGGCGGCATGGCCCACGTGGTGGAGGCCTGGCGCCAGATGACTGGCCAGGCCGGTGACCGGCAGCTGCGCCGGCCGCGCCACGCCTTCATCCATGCGGACGGCGGCGTGATGTCGTCGCACGTGAGCCTGATTCTTTCGCACGAGGACCGGCCATGAGCGCCCCCGACACCCCCGACGTGGCGCGAGCGCTGGCCGCGCCCTTCACCGACGGCCTGCGCCAGGGCGTGCTGCGCTACCAGCACTGCAGCGCCTGCGGCCGTGCGCAGACGCTGGCGCGCTATGCCTGCCAGCACTGCGGCGCGCGCGGCACGCTGCACTGGCGCGACGCGGCCGGCACGGGCAGCGTGCACGCCGTCACCGAGGTGGCGCGCGCGCCGTCCGACGGGTTCCGGGCGCTGGCGCCATACACGCTGGCCATCGTGCAGCTGGACGAGGGGCCGCGCCTGATGGGGCATGCGACGCCCGGCGTGCGCATCGGCGCGCGCGTGCGCGCCGGCTTCTTCGAGCACCAGGGCGTTGTGCTGATTCGCTTCGAGCCTGTGGACTGAACACCCCGCAAGCCATCTGTTTTCCTTCCGATCGCCGTCCTCTTTCTATTACCACTCCAGGAGACAAACACCATGACGATCACTACTTCCCTTTCTTCCCGCCGCCGCTGGGTTGGCCTGGCCTGCGCCGCGCTGTGCGCCGCTGCCGCCGCGCCCGCTGCGTGGGCCCAGGCGTACCCGAACAAGCCGGTCAAGCTGGTCGTGCCCTACCCGCCGGGCGGCCCCACGGACATCGTGGCGCGCGCCGTGGCGCAAAAGCTCCAGGAGCGCCTGGGCCAGCCGTTCGTGATCGACAACAAGCCCGGCGCGGGCGCCAACCTGGGGGCCGAGGCCGTGGCGCGCAGCGAGCCCGACGGCTACACCCTGGTGGTGGCCACCACGGCCCACGCCATCAACCCGTCGCTGTTCCCCAAGCTCAACTATTCGCTGACCAAGGATTTCGCCCCGGTCTCGCAGCTGACCGCCGGGCCGCTGGTGATCGTGGCCAACCCGGCGCTGCCTGCGAACAACGTGGCCGAGCTGATCGCCCTGGCCAAGAGCAAGAGCGGCGGGCTGAACTACGGCTCGTCGGGCAATGGCCAGTCCACGCACCTGTCGGCCGAGCTGTTCAACGCAATGGCCGGCGTGAAGATGGCGCACGTGCCGTACAAGGGCAGCGCTCCGGCCCTGACCGACGTGATGGGTGGGCAGATCGACCTGATGTTCGACACCATGCTCTCGTCCATGCCGCACGTGAAGGGGGGCAAGCTCAAGGCCCTGGGCGTGACCAGCGCCCAGCGCTCGCCGGTGGCACCCGAGCTGCCCACGGTGGCCGAGTCCGGCCTGCCCGGCTACGAGGCCATCGCCTGGAACGGCTTGCTGGCCCCGGCCGGCACGCCCAAGGAGGTGATCGCCAAGCTGAACGCCGAGCTCAAGACTGCGCTGGAGAGCGCCGACCTGCGCCAGCGCTTCGAGGCCCAGGGCTTCTCGGCCGCGTGGAGTTCGCCCGCCGACTACGGCCGCTTCCTGCAGGCCGAGGTGGACAAGTGGGCCAAGGTGGTGAAGACCTCGGGCGCGAAGATTGACTGACCCCCTGGGGCGCTGCGCGCCTTCCCCCTGCAAGGGGGACGCCGCCCGTGCGGCGGGGCGGCCCTTGCACGGCGGCCCTCGCCCGGGTGGCGCCGGTTTCACGGGTTGCGCACCAATGTCTCTGGACAACTGAAATACCTATAACTGCCATGCACGACCTGCTCACTTCCGCCCTCAACCCCCGATCGGTCGCCATCATTGGCGCCTCGGACAACATCCACAAGATCGGCGGGCGTCCGATCTACTACATGCAGCGCCATGGCTTTAAAGGCGCCATCTACCCGATCAACCCCTCGCGCGCCGAGATCCAGGGGCACACGAGCTACGCCTCGCTCGCCGCGCTGCCCGAGGTGCCGGACCTGGCGCTGGTGGTGGTGGGCGGCGACAAGACGGTCGCTGCCGTCGAGGAGTGCGCGGCGCGCGGCGTGAAGTCGGCTGTGGTCATCGCCTCGGGCTTCGGTGAGACGGGGCCCGAGGGCCTGGAGCTGCAGCGCCACATGGTCGCCAAGGCGCGCGCCGCCGGCATGCGCCTGTACGGGCCCAACACCCAGGGCCTGGCCAACTTCGGCACCGGCGCCATCGCCGGCTTTTCCACCATGTTCATCGAGGTGCCGCCACAGGACGGTCCTATCGGCATCGTCAGCCAGAGCGGCGGCATGAGCGCCATGGCCTACGGCCTGCTGCGCGGGCGCGGGCTGGGCGTTCGCCACGTGCATGCCACCGGCAACGAGGCCGACGTGACGGTGGGCGAGCTGGCCCTGGCCGTGGCGCACGACCCCGACGTGAAGCTGCTGCTGCTGTACCTGGAGAGCATCGCCAACCCCGAGGCGCTGGCCGCCGCCGCCGCCCATGCGCGCGAGCGCGACCTGCCCATCATCGCCATCAAGGCCGGGCGCTCGGCGGGCGGGCAGAAGGCCGCGTCCTCGCACACCGGCTCGCTGGCCAACGAGGACCGCACGGTGGACGCGTTCTTCCGCCACCACGGCATCTGGCGCGTGCGCGACCCGCACGAGCAGGCGCGCGCGGCGCAGGCCTACCTGAAGGGCTGGCGCCCCGAGGGCCGGCGCCTGGTGGTCATCAGCAACTCCGGCGCCAGCTGCGTGATGGGCGCCGACGCGGCCGACGACGAGGGCCTGCCCCTGGCCGAGCTGGCCCCCGAGACCCAGCGCAATGTCGCGGCGCAGCTGCCGGGCTTTGCCACCGCCAGCAACCCCATCGACATCACCGCCGCGCTGCTGAGCGACAGCGGCCTGTTCGGCAAGGTGCTGCCCGCCGTGGCGCAGGATCCGGCGGCCGACCTGTTCTTCATCAACATCCCCGTGGCCGGCGCCGGCTACGACGTGCAGGCCTTCGCCCGCGATGCGGCCGCGTTTGAAACCGCCACGGGTAAGCCGGTGGCCGTCGCTGCCTGGCAGGAGAGCGTGGCCGAGCCCTTCCGCGCCCAAGGCATCGCCACCTTCCCCAACGAGGGCGAGGCGCTGAGCGTGCTGGCCCAGGTCGCGAGCCATACGGAGTTGCTGCGCCGCCCGCGCACTGCCTGGGGTGCGCTGCCCGAGGTGCGGCTGCCTGCCGGCGCACAGGGCTTTCTCAACGAGTCCGACAGCCTGGCCCTGCTGGCGCGCCACGGCGTGCCGACGGTGCCGATGGTGCTGTGCCGCACGGCGCAGGAGGCGTGCAACGCGTTTGATGCCATCGGCGGCGCGCCGGCGGTGGTCAAGGCCTGCTCGGCCGAGGTGCCGCACAAGAGCGAGCATGGCCTGGTGGCCCTGGGCGTGGCCAGCGCCGAGCAGGCGGGCGAGCTGTACGAGCGCTTTGACGCCAAGATGACCGAGATGCGCGTGGCGCGCGACGGCGTGATCGTGGCCGCCACGCGCAAGGGCCGGCACGAGTTCATGGTCGGCGCGCGCGTCGACCCGGTCTTCGGCCCGGTGGTGGTGGTGGGCGACGGCGGCAAGAACGTCGAGGCGCTCAAGGACGTGGCCGTGCTGCTGCCGCCCTTCAGCCAGGACGAGGTGCTGCAGGCCCTGCGCACGCTGCGCATCGCACCGCTGCTGGATGGCGTGCGCGGTGACCCGCCGCTGGACGTGGCGGCGCTGGCCGACATCGCCGTGGCCGTGGGCCGGGTCATCGCCGGCGCGCGCGGCGCCATCGCCTCGGTGGACCTGAACCCGGTGATGGTGGGCGCGGCCGGCGAAGGCGCAGTGGTGGTGGATGCGCTGGTGGAGTGCGGCGAGGCTCCGGCCGCCGGCGCACCCGCCGTGGTACCCGCGGAGGCGGCCACGGCGTGAGCGCTGTGCGGGCAGGCGCCGTTGCGGCGCCTGTCCCGCCCGGGTTTTGCTACGAATTAAATAGCTGTCAGCGCTTTTCCAGCAAGGGCTGCAGGCCAAAATGGCTTAAAACGCGCAGGCGGGCCACGACGCCCGCTCAGGCCGCCGCGCCGCCTGCCGCGTCGCCGCCGATCTTGCGCAGGATCTCCTCACGCACGTTGCGCACATGCTGCATGCCCGCGGCGTCGGCGGCGTCCTGGTCGCCGTCCATGACCGCGGCGCCGATCTGCCGGTAGTCGCGCAGGCGCAGCTTCTGCAGCGAGGCGAAGCGGTGCTGTGCGTAGACGATGGGCATCTGGATGGAGGGGAACAGGCGCCTGAGCTCCAGGCTGCCGCTGGCCTCCAGCAGCGCGCGGTAGAAGGTGCGCCGGGCGCGGCCGAAGGCCTCGTCGTCCTGTTCCTGCTCGGCCGTGCGCAGTTGCTCCAGGGCCGCGGCGATGGCGTCCGCCGGCCGGCCTTCCTGGCCGATGCCGCGTGCGGCGGAGCGCGCCAGCAGCCCGGTCATGCGCTCGGCCACGTCCAGCACATCCCGGGTCTGCTGCACCGACAGCGACTTGATTGCCACGCCGCGGTGGCGGAAGGTGTCCACGATGCCGTCGGCGGCCAGGCGCTGCAGCGCCTCGCGCACCGAGTTGCGGCCCACGCCGAACTGCTGGGCCAGGTCGACCTCGACCAGGCGCTGACCCGGCACGAAGCGCTGGGCCTCCAGGCCGTTGAGCACGCCGTAGAAGATCGCGTCCGACGCGCTCGGGGTGTCGCTGGCGGCGGCCGCGGGGCTGGCGCGCGGAGGTTCGGTGGAAGGAGGCATCGTAAAAATTATAGGTTCCGGCCGTGGGACGAATGGCCCTTGCCGACGAAGTGAAGAACAATATTGCCGGATAAATTGTCCTACAATCTCGTGGAGCAGTGATTCGACTGCCTGCATGCCGACCCAGGAGAGCCCATGGACTTCCAGTTGTCCCCCGAGATCCAGCAGCTGTGCGACAAGACGCGCCAGTTCATCGCCGAGCAGGTCATCCCGCTTGAAAACGACGAGCGCCAGTCCTCGCACGGGCCCAGCGAAGCGCTGCGCCGCGAACTGGTGGCACGCGCCAAGGCTGCCGGCCTGCTCACGCCCCACGCCTCGATCGAGATGGGCGGCCTGGGCCTGAGCCACGTGGCCAAGGCCGCGGTGTTCGAGGAGGCGGGCTATTCCTGGCTCGGCCCCACGGCGCTGAACATCCACGCCCCCGACGAAGGCAACATCCACCTGATGGAAGAGGTGGCCACGCCGGCGCAGAAGGAGCGCTGGCTGCGCCCGCAGGTGGCGGGCCAGACGCGTTCGTGCTTTGCCATGACCGAGCCCGCGCCGGGCGCCGGCGCCGACCCGTCCATGCTGGCGACCACCGCCGTGCGCGACGGTGACGACTACGTCATCAACGGCCTGAAGTGGTTCATCACCGGCGCCGAAGGGGCCGACTACGCCATCATCATGGCGCGCATGGAGGACGGCTCGGCCACCATGTTCCTGTCCGACATGGACCGCCCGGGCATCGTGCTGGAGCGCAGCATGGACGCCATGGACGCCTGCTTCACGGGCGGCCATGGCGTGCTGCGCTTTGACAACCTGCGCGTGCCCGCCACCGACGTGCTGGGCGAGATCGGCAAGGGCTTTCGCTACGCCCAGGTGCGCCTGGCGCCGGCGCGCCTGACGCACTGCATGCGCTGGCTGGGCCAGGCCCGGCGCGCACACGACGAGGCGCTGGCCTATGCCCGCAAGCGCCACGCCTTCGGCCGCCCACTGGCCGAGCACGAGGGCGTGGGCTTCATGCTGGCCGACAACGACATGGACCTGCACACCGCCCGCCTGCACATCTGGCACACGGCCTGGCTGCTGGACCAGGGCGAGAAGTGCAACTTCGAGTCGAGCCGCGCCAAGGTCGTGTGCTCGGAGGCCGAGTGGCGTGTGGTGGACCGCAGCGTGCAGATCCTGGGCGGGCGCGGCGTGACGGCCGAGTCGGCCGTGATGCGCATCTTCACCGACATGCGGGCCTTCCGCATCTACGACGGCCCCAGCGAGGTGCACCGCTGGAGCATGGCGAGGAAGCTGGTCCACCAGGCCGAGAAGGCCGAGGCCGCGCTGCTGCGCGAAGGAAGTGCAGCATGACGGGCGTGCGTAGCAGTGTCATGGACCGGTTCAGCCTGCAGGGCCAGCGGGTGCTGGTGACCGGCGGGTCCAGCGGCCTGGGCACGCATTTCGCGCACCTGCTGGCGGGCGCCGGTGCGCGCGTGGCGGTGGCCGCGCGCCGCGCCGACAAGCTGCAGGGCGTGGTGGACACCATCGCTGAGGCGGGCGGCGAGGCGCGCGCGCTGTCGCTGGACGTGACCGACGCCGCCAGCGTGCGCGCGTGCTTCGACGCGCTGGCGGCCGACTGGGGCGCGCCCGACGTGGTGGTGAACAACGCCGGCGTCACCGTCACGCGGGCGCTGCTGGAGCAGAGCGAGGAAGACTTCGACCACGTGATGGACACCAACCTCAAGGGCTGCTGGCTGGTGGCCACCGAGGCGGCGCGGCGCATGGTGGCGGCGGGCCAGGGCGGCAGCATCGTGAACGTGGCCTCCATCCTGGGCGAGCGGGTGGCCGGCGGCGTGGCGCCGTACGCCATCTCCAAGGCCGGCGTGGTGCAGGCCACCAAGGCCATGGCCCTGGAGCTGGCGCGCCACCGCATCCGTGTGAACGCGCTGCTGCCCGGCTACGTGGTGACCGACCTGAACCGCGACTTCCTGACCAGCGAGGCGGGCGACAAGCTGCGCAGCCGCATCCCGAGCCGGCGCTTTGGGGAGCTTACCGACCTGGACGGGCCGCTGCTGCTGCTGGCCTCGGACGCGGGCGCGGCCATGTCCGGCGCCACGGTGGCGGTGGACGGCGCACACCTGGTGAGTTCGCTGTGAGCGCCGCGGCCACGACCCCCCTGGCCCTCGGGCCGCTCGGCGACTACCTGCGCGCGCAGGGCCTGGCCGGCGGCGCGGACACGGTGCAGGCCACGCCGCTGTCGGGCGGGCAGTCCAACCCCACGTTCCGCGTCACAGCGGGCGGGCGCAGCTACGTGCTGCGCAAGAAGCCCTCGGGGCCGATCGCCGCATCCGCCCATGCCATCGACCGCGAGTACCGCGTCATGCGGGCGCTGCAGGGCACCGATGTGCCCGTGCCGCGCATGCTGGCCTACTGCGAGGACGACAGCCTGCTGGGCACGCCGTTCTACGTGATGGAGTTCCTGCAGGGCCGCGTGTTCATGGACCCGGCCCTGCCGGGGCTGCAGCCGGCCGAGCGCGGCGATCTGTATCGCGAGATGGGCCGCGTCATCGCCGCGCTGCACGGCGTGGACTACGCCTCCGTGGGCCTGGGCGACTACGGCCGCACCGGCCAGTACGTGCAGCGCCAGATCGACCGCTGGTCGCGCCAGTGCCGCGCGCTGACGGTGCCCGTCGACGACACCATGCACCGCCTGATGGAGTGGCTGCCCGCGCACCTGCCACCGGGCGACGAGACCACGCTGGTGCACGGCGACTACCGCCTGGACAACCTGGTGTTCCACCCCAGCGAGCCGCGCGTCATCGGCGTGCTGGACTGGGAGCTGTCCACCCTGGGCCACCCGCTGGCCGACCTGTCCTACCACTGCATGGCCTGGAACGTGCCGCCCGCGCTGTGGCGCGGCATCGGCGGGCTGGATCTGGCGGCGCTGGGCATCCCCGGCGAGGCGCAGTACCTGGCCGACTACCAGGCCGCCACGGGCCGCGAGGTGCAGGGCCACTGGGCCTTCTACATGGCCTACAACCTGTTCCGCATGGCCGCCATCCTGTACGGCATTGCCCAGCGCGCGGCCGACGGCAGCGCCGCATCGGCGGACGCGGTGGAGACGGGGCGCAAGGCCGGCCCGCTGGCGCAGCTGGCGTGGGAGTGGGCGGGGCGGCATAGCGCTGGGTGAGAGGGGGGCTCGGCCGCTGGCAGCGCTGGCGGCTGATGAGCTCCTTTTGCGCGGGCTGCCGGCTGGTCACCAATGCGCGGTAGTCCAACCCCGCTCCAAAGCGGGCGCGCCCGTTCGTTCATCCGTGACTTCGGGTGGAGACGCCCCCCGTCCAGCCAGTAAAGAGCGCAGCAACGCCGACATGGCGTGTCAAGACCCAGGCAACGTGAACACCTGTAGACATGCTCTCGGCGGATCGCTTTCCCCGCAACCAGACCTACGGCCGCACGTTCGACAGCCTGCAACTGCTGCAGTACCGCGAGATCGGCGCCACCTTCAACTGCCGAAGGCCGGTGCGCCAGCGCCTGGACCGCCATAAGAGCATCCCCTGTTTGGCGACGTCGAGCGCGTGGCTCGCCGGCGGCGGCCAGCTGCTGCCCCGCATCCCCGCCGCGCGTGCCGGCCTGCGCCTGGACGCCACCTGGCACGCCTGGGAAGCCAGGTCCCATGGGTGCGGAACCCCCGCCAGAACCGCGTGGCCGGGTTCGAGGCCGCCACGCCGGGCCATGGCATGTTGAACCTGGGCCTGGCCTACCGCACCGCTGGGCAGGGAGCACGCCCTGGCGGGTGCACCTGAAGCACCAACCTGACCGACCGGCTGGGCTATGCGCATACCAGCTTCATCAAAACCGCCGCGCCGGTGACAGGACGAATGTGACGGTGGTGCGGTGGCGTGTTGAGGCAGTAGTTGTTAAGTCCAATCCGTTGCGACTCGCTTGAGCCGGGGAACGGTTCGTGAATGTGAGGCGATGCTGTAGCATGAAGTTACAACTTCACGTCCGTGTGGGCATCCGACATTTTTTGGGTTGGCTAAACGGAGGCGTTATGACGTTCAAGCGTGCTTAGATATGAGCAATGTTGTTATGCGACGAATGTGGTAGGCCTGCAGTCGTCTAAATCTAGTTAGACGTCTATCACAACGATTGAACGCAAATAGGGTACAAAATGAATAAGACCGTTCCGATCATGTCGAAAGATGATGAGCGCTTTATGGCATTTTGCGGCTTAGTTCAGTGGACTAGAGGCGTCATTCATCAATCAAAGCGAATAGTTGACACCACAAATATGTTTCATGATCTAGTACACAATTGCGATTTAGATCATGTAGCGCTTATGGATACCCTTCGCTGTGAGCATCTTTATTTTGTGGTTGCCGTAAACAAGCTTCTTGAACATCGCCGCTGGGTCCAAGACCTTGGCCTTTGCAAGGAAATTGATTTTGCTGAAATCGACTCATTTCCTGGGCGAGATATAAAGGATTTGCGCAATATGCGCGAACACATCGTTGAATACTTCCAAGGAAATGGTCGTAACAAATCAAGGTGGCATGTAGAAACACCAGAATATAAGGCAGACGCAAGCTCTTGTGTGGGAACAAAAATTGGTGGTCGGTTGGACTACGCCAAATTCACCGAGGCGGCGACTAGGCTCCTGGGAGTTCTCATTCATCTTCCTGTTCCATACCCTCCCAGAGATATTGATTCTTAGGAGCAAATAATTGCCTCGAAAATCACGTCTAACACCCGGCCCTGCGGACAGTCGGCCAGCTACGCTGTCCGCCTGCCGCTGAACTCTGCGTTAGTCCCATCGCCCGCTTTATGCGCGCAGCCACTTGTTCCGGCGCTCTGCATTGTCCAAGGGCTTTTCAAGCCTTTTTGGCCTCCAGCACATGTGTAGCAAGCGCCCCCAGCTATCATTCTTGCAGCGCCGCGCCGCTTCGGTGGGCCAGCACTTTTCCGTGGGCTGCGTCCGTCCCTAAGCCTGGGCGCTCCCTTTTGGCCTTCGCATCTAACTCTGCGTTCAAGCTGACCCGCCTACGGCGGTCGGCTTACCTCGCCCGTCAGGCCGCGCCGCTGCGCTGCGGCGCAGTGGCCCTGCACTACCGGTGCGCGCGCTGAACGCCGCCAGGGGCGCTGTTGCGCTGGCGCGTACTCACTGGGCCTCGATCCCCGCTGCCGCGATCAGATCGCGCCACTTGCCGGTCTCGCTGCGCGTGAACTGCTCCAGCGCCGCGCCCGAGCTGCCCTCGATCATGAAGCCCACATCGGCAAAGCGGTCCACGACTTCCTTGGACCGGGTGAATTGTGTGAACTGCTGGTTCAACACCCGCAGCACGGCGGGCGGTGTGCCGGCGGGTGCATAGACACCGATCCAATACGACAGGTCAAAGCCCGCCATGCCGGGCGCGCTGGCCAGGCTGGCCACGCCGGGCAGCAGCGGGTGCGGTTGCGCGGTGGTGACGGCCAGCGCCGTCAGCTTGCCGCTGCGCAGTTGCGGCAGGGCGGACTGGATGTCGATGAACAGTGCCGACACCTGCCCGCCCAGGGTCTCGGTGATCGCGGCCGGGCCGCTCTTGTAGGGCACGTGGATCAGGTCGAGTTGCGCCTTGAGCGCCAGCGTGGCGCCTGAGACGATGCCCGAGCTGTTGGAGCTAGCGTAGCTCACCTTGCCCGGGTTGGCCCTGGCGTAGGCAACGAACTCCGCCAGGCTGGCGTACGGTGCTTCGGGGCGCGTGACCAGTACGAAGGTGCCCTTGCCGATCAGCGAGACGGGTGCGAAATCCTTCTGCGGGTCATACGGCAGGCTCTTGAGCAGGCTCACATTGGCGGCCTGGGTGGTGTTGGTGGTAACCAGCAGCGTGTAGCCGTCCGCCGGCGCCTTGGCCACAGCGCTGGCGCCTATGGCGCCGTTGGCGCCGGGGCGGTTGTCCACCAGCACGGGCTGTTTCAACGCGTCCGAGACTTGCTGGGCGGCGAGCCGGGTGACGGTGTCCGTGGCGGTGCCGGCGGCGAACGGCACGATGATGCGGATGGGCTTGTCCGGGTAGCTCTGCGCCGAAGCCAGCGCCGGCAGCAGTGCCAGGGCGGCGGGAGCCAGCAGGCGCGCGAGGGCGGTGCGGCGGCTGGGTGAGTCCTTGAAGTGCAAACGCATGGCGGTGTCTCCTGGGGTGGTGGGGGTATGGAGCGTGGTGGGGCGCCGCCGGGGCGACGGCGCAGGGTGCTCAGGGCCCGGCGTGGGCGCGCCGCTGGTGGTAGGCAAGCCTGTCCGGGTCCAGCGTCGCACCGAAGCCCGGGCCGTGGGGCACGCGCAGGGTGAAGTCCTCGTAGCGCAGGCCGCTGGTGGCCACGTCGTCCACCATCAGCTGCGGGCCGAAGAGCTGGCAGCCCCACTGCAGGTCCGGCAGCGTGGAATACAGCTGGGCGCACGCCGACGTGCCGATGGCGCCCTCGATCATCGTGCCGCCGAACAGGGCCAAGCCGCCCGCGGCCGCCATGTGGGCAATCTGCTGCGTGCGCAGCAGCCCCCCGTGCTTGGACACCTTGATCGACAGCGCATCGCAGGCGTGCGTGCCGGCGTAGGCCATGGCCTCCTGGGAGGTGGCCACGGCCTCGTCGGCCATCACCGTGAGGAGGCTGCACTGCGCCAGACGTCGCATGGCGTCGATGGCCGAGGCGTGCACCGGCTGCTCGACCACGGCGATGCCGCCCGCGTGCAGCGCAGGGATGGCCCAGCGCGCGGTGGCCTCGTCCCAGGCCTGGTTCACGTCCACGCGCACGGTGGCGGCTTCGGGCAGCGCCTCGCGCAGGGCGACGGCGCGCTCGACGTTGGCACGAGGATCGCCGGTGCCGATCTTGACCAGGAAATGCCGGTGCGTGCGCTGGTCCAGCTTTTCGCGCGCCTCCTGCACCTCCTGCTCCAGGTCGCCGCTGGCCAGCACCCACACCATCTCCAGCCGGTCGCGTACCGCGCCGCCGAAGAGCGCGGCGGCGGATACGCCCAGGGCGCGCGCGGTGATGTCCACGCAGGCCATCTCCAGGGCGGCCTTGCAGGGCAGGTTGCCCTTGATGGCGCGGTCCATGAGGCCGATGGCATGCCACAGCCGGCGCGGATCCTGGCCCAGCAGCACGGGCGCCAGCACCTCGTCGATGACGGCCTTGGCGGCGCCAGCGGCCATGGCGTCGTAGCCGGCGATCACCGACATCTCGCCCAGACCGGTAGGGCCATCGTCCGTGTGCACCTGCACCACAACCAGCGTGTGCCGGGCCATGGTGGCCATGGCCAGCCGGTGCGTGCGCTGCAGGCGCAGGTCGACGATGGTGCTGGTGATGCGCTCGATCTTCATGCCTGGTCCCGAGCCTGCTGCGCCGTGGGCAGCATTCGGCGCGCCTGCAGCAGGCCAAACCATTTGCGGAACATGTCCTCGGTGTCCATGCAGGCGTGAAAGCCCGCCTGGCGGATCTTCACCGAGCTCATGATCACGGGCGGTAGCGGTCCGGCCTTGCCGTGGTTCATCTGGAAGTCGGCGTACACCGCGCCCTGGCCGATGAAGGCCGCGAGGTCGCGCGGCGCGGCCAGCCGGTACTTATCCACCAGGCGCTCCCAGGCCGGCTGCTGGCCGGCCAGCGCTTCGGCCAGCGACTGCGGTTCGGGCTCGCCCACGGGCATGCCGAGCGCGTCGGCGATGGCCGGCCAGACGTTCTGCCAGACGAACACGTCGCCGTTTTCCAGGTTAAAGGTCTCGTTGCGTGCGTTCGGCGACTCGGCCGCCCAGGCGCAGGCCTGGGCGATCAGGTCGGCGTCGATGGCCTGGTTCACCCGCGGCGGGCCGCCGGGGTAGGACAGGGGCAGGCCCTGCTCGTGCCGCAGCCAGGCGTACACGCCGATGGCCGGGATGGGGTTCATGTTGCTGCCCGCCGCGTCGCCGAACACGATGCGCGGACGCAGGATGGTGAAGTGCCAGGCATTGCCCGAGCGGGCCTGGCGCTCGCGCAGAAAGTCCTCCTGTAGCCAGTAGAAGTTCTCGTGGGCGTCGCGCGGCCAGCGCTCGCGCGCGGGCACGGCGATCTGCGGGTGGATGTGCACGCCGTAGGCCTTGCCGCCCTGCATGATGGTCACATGGCGCAGCGCACCACCCGGGCGGTCCAGCGGCTCGACCACGTTGCGCAGCATTTGCAGGTTGATGCGCATCTGCTCCTGGTCGCGCCAACCGCCCACGAGGCCCCCGGGCTGCTCGTACACAGCGGCATAGACCACATGGGTGATGTCCTCCCGCGCGCCCAGCGCAGCCTGGCAGGCGGCGGCGTCCTGCAGGTCCAGCTGCAGCGCGGTGGCGCCTGCGGGCAGGGCGATGGCGCGGCGCGCCACGCCCACGGCGCGCCAGCCGGGCAGGGCGGCGAAGTGGCGCAGGCAGGCCTGGCCCACGACGCCGGTGGCGCCCACGACGAGTACGGTGTTCGTCATTTCTTCACCATGGGGCACTTGGACTGCGACAGCGGCAGGAAGGCCTTGTCGCCCGGCACGGTGGCCACGAGCTTGTAGTAGTCCCAGGGGTACTTGGACTCGGCCTGCGACTTGACCTGGAACAGGTACATGTCGTGCACCATGCGGCCGTCCTCGCGGATGCGGCCGTTCTTGGCGAAGAAGTCGTTGATGGGCGTGGCCTTCATCTGTGCCATGACCTTGGCCGTGTCGTCGGTCTTGGCGGCCTGCACGGCTTTCAGGTAGTGCATCGTGGACGAGTAGGCGCCCGCCTGGCTCATGTTGGGCATCTTCTTCATCTTCTCGAAGTAGCGCTTGGACCAGGCCCGGGTCTCGTCGTTCATGTCCCAGTAGAAGGCCTCGGTCAGCATCAGCCCGGCGGCGGTGCGCAGGCCGATGGCGTGCACGTCGTTGATGTACATGAGCAGGCCGGCCAGGGTCTGCTTGTTCTTGCCCGTGGTCAGGCCGAACTCGCGCGCGGCCTTGATGGTGTTGACCGTGTCGCCGCCGGCGTTGGCCATGCCGATGACCTGGGCCTTGCTGCTCTGCGCGCTCAGCAGGAACGAGGCGAAGTCCGTCGCGCCGATCGGGTGGCGGGCGGCGCCCAGTACCTTGCCGCCGTGCGCCGTCACCACGGCGGCGGCCTGCTCCTGCAGGCTGTGGCCGAAGGCATAGTCGGCGGTGATGAAAAACCAGTCCTTGCCGCCGCGCTCAGTGATGGCACTGGCCGTCACGTTGGCGAGGGCATAGGTGTCGTACACGTAGTGCACGGTGCTGGGCATGCACAGGTCGCCCGTCAGGCGGTCGATGCCCGGGCCGTTGAACACGATCACCTTGTCCTTTTGCTTGGCGACCTCGAGCACCGCCAGCGCGGGCGCCGAGACGGCCACGTCCATGATTGCGTCGACCTTTCCGGTGTCGAACCATTCGCGCGCCTTGCTGGAGGCGATGTCGGCCTTGTTCTGGTGGTCGGCCGTGAACAGCTCGATCTTCTTGCCCAGCACCTGGCCGCCGAAGTCGTCGATGGCCATCTGGATGGCCGCCACGCTGCCCGGGCCGGTGATGTCGGCGAAGGGGCCGCTCAGATCGCTGAGGATGCCCACGCGCACGACGTCGTCCGAGATCTGGGCCATGGCGCTGGCGCCGGCCAAGGCGAGGACGGCGCTCAGCGCGGCGCGAGCGCACTGGCGCAGCGGAAACTGCAGGGAAAAGAGGCGGGGCATGGTGGTGTCTCCGGGTGTGGTTGTGTGAAGGAAAGCAGCAGGAACAGAAAAGCGAATAGGAGGTCGTGGCGCTCAAAGAGTGGCGATGGGCGTGACCGGCGAGCCGATGGCGCCGGGCAGGCGCAGCGGCGGCGCCGTGAGCAGGAAGCGCGTGCGGCCCAGGGCGTGCAGGGCGTCGGCCAGCTCGTCCAGGTACCACAGCTCGCCCAGCGGCAGGCCGAGCTTGAAGAGGCAGTGCTCGTGCAGCGGCAGCAGCGGGTGGGGCGCGCCATCGTCATGCACGCGCCGGGACGGGTGGCGCTCCACGGCGTAGTTGTCCGCCACCAGGGCGGCGATGCCGCTGTCGGTGATCCATTGCAGCAGCCGCGGGTCGCCGCCGTCCAGCGCCGCGCAGCTGTGGTGCAGGCGCTCGGGATCAGGTTGGCCCTGCATCGACAGCACCAGGCCGGCGAAGCCGGTGCGCAGCAGCAGCATGTCGCCGGGCTCGACGGCGGCGCCGCAGCGCTCCATGGCGTGCATGAGCTGGTCGTAGCCGATGTCCTGGAACTGCGTGCCGTAGACGCGGGCCAGGTCCACCAGCACGCCCCGGCCCTGCATGCCCTTGACGGCCAGGTTCTCCACCCCCAGCGCGCGCGCCACGCTGGCGTCTGCGGGGCGGCCCTCGCAGCACAGCGGGCGGTACGGCCCGGGGGCGCCGTCGGCATCGCTGTGCGGCAGTCCGTGGTCCACCGGGCCCAGCACGTGCTCGTGGCCCCGGTAGCCGTTGTAGTAGACAGTGCGCAGCCGCCCGTCGCCCTCGGGGTCGAACAGCGAGCCCACGTGGGCCAGAGAATCCCACTGCGTGGAGTACTGCAGCGACAGCAGCACCTGGTCGTCGCTGACCACGTCGGTGGCGCCAGCGTGGACGTGGCCGAGGGGGAAGTTGACGTAGGGCCGGCCGTCGGCCCTGCCTTCGGCCCGGGTGGGCGACAGGCGCGGCGGGTGGCGCCGGGCGTTGAGGGCGTTGCCGCCGGGCAGGTCCAGCGGCAGCGACAGGCAGAAGCTGCGGCCTTCGCGCACCTCCTGCGCGCCGCGGCGCACCTGCTCGGGGCCGATCAGGTTGGCCCGCCCCAGCTGGTCGTCCGGTCCGAAATCGCCCCAGTTAGAGCCCGGCGGGCGCTGTCTCCATCGCATGGCATGTCTCCCGGCCGCGCTTGGCGGCGGCCTGGGAGCAATGGTGTTGGTCCGGGCGCGCTGGAGTCAAACCGCGCGATGAAGTTTTTACGGTGCGAAACTCCGTTCCGGGTTAACCCGGTCGTGCTCTCCCCCGGTCTGGGCCTCTTTCATGAGGGCAAGGCTGTTCGGGTGACCGCCGGCATTGCGCGCGACGTTTCGTTGGTTGAAACCTGCGCGCCATGGCCACCGCGTCAGCCGGCCGCGAGCGTGCGGGCGAACACTCCGGCATCCACATTGCCGCCCGTCAGCGCCAGGCCCACGGCCTGGCCGGCCAGGCGGTCTTTCTCCTGCAGCGCGCCGGCCAGGGCGGCGGCGCCGGCGCCCTCGGCCACGTTGTGCGTGTCGGTGAATAGCGCGCGCATGGCGGCGGCCACCTCCTCGTCGCTGACCTGCACCACGTGGTCCAGGTGCTGCCGCAGCACGGCCAGCGCCTGCGGGTCGGCCACGCGCACCGCCATGCCGTCGGCCAGCGCGGTGCTCACCGGCGCCTCGACCACGCGGCCGGCGGCCAGCGATTCGGCGTAGGTGGGCGCGTGGCGGCTGACCACGCCGACGATGCGCACGCCGTGACCCAGTGCGAGCTTGGCGGCGATGGCCGCACAGGCGCCCGAGCCCAGGCCGATGGGCACGTAGGCGACCTGCAGGTGCGGCACGGCGCGCAGCAGCTCCCACCAGTAGGTGGCCACGCCGCGCACCAGGTCGGGGTGGTAGCTGGGCACCATGTGGGCGCCGCGCTGCGCCGCCAGGGCGATGGCGTGCTCGCGCGCGGCCTGGAAGTCGCCCCCGTGCTCGATGAGCTGCACGCCCAGGGCGCGCATGGCGGCGTTCTTCTCCACCGAATTGCCATGCGGCACGACGATGGTGCAGGCCACGCCGTGCTGGCGCGCGGCCCAGCCGATGCTCTGGCCGTGGTTGCCGCGCGTGGCGCTGATGACCTCGCGCGGCAGCTCGCCGCGGCGCGCCATCTGCGCGAAATAGGTCAGCCCGCCGCGGATCTTGAAGGCGCCCACGGGGTTGTGGTTCTCGTGCTTGAGCCAGCACTCGGTGCCCAGGCGCTGGCCCAGCTGGCCCCAGCGGTACTGGGGCGTGGCCTGGAACTGCTGGTAGACGGCGCGTGCGGCGTCCTCGATGTCGGACAGCGTGGGCAGCGGCGGGCAGGTGGCGGTCATGGATGCTTTCTCGGGCGGTGTCATTGCGGGGCGCGGCTGGACAGGCTGACCAGCCCCCGCGGCGTGCGCAGCGCGGCCAGCAGGCGCGGGGCGGCGGTGGCCTCCACGGCCACCTGGTGCACCCCGGCGGCAGTGCAGGCGCCGGCCAGGGCGTGGGCCTCGGGGTGCTCCAGGCGCAGGGACTGCAGCTGCACGCCGCTGTCCGGCAGGCTGTCGCAGGGGTGGCGCTCGCCCCACTCGATCAGCGTGGGCAGGCAGCCGTCCATCAGCCGCTGGCCGTCCTGGCGCACGGTGATGCGCCACTGCAGCAGGCCCAGTGGCGTGGGGCGGCTGGCGGTGATGATCTCGCCACGGTCCAGGCCGCGCGCGGCCAGCGCCGCGTGGCTGGCGGCGATGCCCGGCACGCGGGCGACCCAGTGGATGAGGCGCGGGCCGGCGCCCGCCACCTGCGCCTGCAGGGCCGGGTCATCCATGTCAAACCAGCGTCCAGCCCCCGCAGGGCTTGCGCTGACAGCTCCTGGATTGATAGCAATAATCTCCAGGTAGCTGCGCGGGTGCTCGGGGCTGGAGAGATTCAGCAGCCGGTTGTGCGTGCCCATCAGCGGGTGTTCGCCGCCCGCGGCCGGCTCCACGCCGAGGGTGCGCCGGCACCAGTCGGCGCCCTGGTCCAGGTCGGCGGCCAGGATGACCAGGTGGTCCACGCCGGGACGGCTGGAGGCATCGGCGGTCACAGCAGCACCTCGCCGCGCACGCAGGTGGTCGAGTGGCCGCCGATCCAGATCTCGCCGTCCTCCTGCCGCACGTGCACGCGGCCGGCGCGGCCCAGAGCCGTGCCCTGGGCGGCCACGTACTGTGCGGGTGCCAGGCCGGCGCCGATCAGCCACTGGGCCAGGGCAGCGTTCAGGCTGCCGGTGACGGGGTCTTCGGCCATGCCGTTGTTGCCGGGGAAGAAGGCGCGCACCTCGAAGGCTGGCTCATGGGTGCCCGGCGCATGCGGGGCCACCACGCCGACCTTGCCGCGCGGGCCGACCACGCCAACGTCCAGGCCCGCCAGCACGGCGGCGTCGGGTTGGAGCGCCAGCACCTGCCCGGCCGAAGCCAGCATCACGCCGCGCCAGTTCGGCCCGTTGTCGCACCAGGCGTGGTGCAGGATGTCGCTGCGCGACAGTCCCAGGCCGCGGGCGATCAGCTGCACCTCGGCCTCGGGGAGCGGGCCGCTCTTGATGAGCGGCGGCGCGGCAAAGGCCAGCTGCTGGCCGTGCTGGCGCAGCTGGACCAGGCCCACGCCGCATTCCTGCACGATGCGCCCCGGCTGGCGGGGCTGCCCGCCGGCCTGCAGCCAGGCGTGGCAGCTGCCCAGGGTGGGGTGGCCGGCGAACGGCAGCTCGCGCCCGGGGCTGAAGATGCGCACCCGGTAGTCGGCGCCGCCGGCGCGGCCGGCCTCGGTCGGCGGCAGCAGGAAGGTGGCCTCCGACAGGTTGGTCCAGTTCGTGAACCGCTGCATCTCGTCGTCGCTCAAGCCCTCGCCGTCCAGCACCACGGCCAGCGGGTTGCCGAGGTAGGGCGTGGCAGTGAAGACATCGACTTGGCTGAAGGGGCGCTGGCGCATGCGAAAGGTTCCGTATGAGTTATTGATGGTGTGCGCGTCGCCGGCGACCTTTGCAACCGGCGCCCGCCAGGCGAGGGCCGCCGTGCAAGGGCCGCCCCGCCGCACGGGCGGCGTCCCCCTTCCCGCGCGCAGCGCGAGAGAAGGGGGAAGCGGCGCAAGCCGCTCAGGGGGTTGCTCCTAATTCAGGGGGTTGTTCCCCGAATTGCCTTGGCCAGGGCGGCGATGGCCGTGCGGATCTGCTCTTCGCTGGCCGTGACGAAGGACAGGCGCAGCGTGCGCTCGTCGCCGCTTTCGGCATAGAAAGCGGCGCCGGGCACGAAGGCCACGTTGTGCTCCACGGCGCGCGGCAGCAGCTCCAGCGCGTTCACGCCTTCAGGCAGGCGCAGCCACAGGAACATGCCGCCGGCCGGGCGGTTCCAGGTCACGCCCAGGGGCTTGAGGTACTCGTCCAGCGCCGCCAGCATGGCCGCGCACTGGGCCTTGTACAGAGCGCGGATGGTGGGCACGTGCCGGTCCAGGAAGCCGTTCTTCATCACCTCGGCCACCAGGCGCTGGTTGAAGCTGGGTGTGTGCAAATCGGCCGCCTGCTTGGCTTGCAGCAGCTTGGGATAAATGTGGCGCGGCGCCACCAGGAAGCCCAGGCGCAGGCCGGGCGCCAGCACCTTGGAGAACGACCCCATGTAGATGCTGCCTTCCGGGTTGCGGGCCGTCAGGGGTTTGGGCGGCGGCTGGTCGAACCACAGGTCGCCGTAGGGGTTGTCCTCCACCAGGGGCAGGCCCAGCTCGGCGGCGCGCTCGGTCAGCTGCTGGCGGCGCGCCTCGGTCATGGTGCGCCCGGTGGGGTTCTGGAAGTTGGGCAGCACGTACAAAAAGCGCGCCTTGTCTGCGCCGCTGCCCACCTTGGCGGCCAGGTCGTCGACCAGCACGCCCTCGTCGTCGCTGGCCACGGCCACTACTTGCGGCTCCATGGGCGCGAAGGCCTGCAGCGCGCCCAGGTAGGTGGGCGTCTCCACCAGCACGCGGCTGCCCTCATCGATCAGCACCTTGGCGATCAGGTCCAGCGCCTGCTGGCTACCGGTGGTGATCAGCACCTGGTCCGGATCCACGTCCCAGGGCAGGAAGCCGGCGATGGCCTCGCGCAGCGGCGTGTAGCCCTCGCTGGCCGCGTACTGCAGGGCCGACACGCCGTCGTGCGCCAGCACCTGGGCAGCGGCCTGGGCGAAGGACTGGACGGGGAAGGTCTGCGGCGAGGGCAGGCCGCCGGCCAGGCTGATGATGCCGGGCTTCTCGGTCACCTTCAGGATCTCGCGGATCACGGAAGGGTTCATCTTGGCGGCGCGTTGCGCCAGGGTCCATGCGGTCATGGGAAGGTGTCTCCGACAGGAAAGGGCAGCGCTTTTAGCGCCGTCATGGTTGCAAGGATGCCGTTGTGCGGCGGGCGCCCGCGGCGCGGGTGGCCGCCGGGCGGGCGCAGCATACGGCATGGATTGCGGCGGTTATCAGCGTTTTTGCACGGGCAGGCGCCGGCCGATGGCCACCGTGGCCAGCACCGCCAGGCCGAAGCCCAGGCTCACCGCGTCCAGGCGCTCGCCCAGCAGCGGCACGGCGAACAGCATGCTCATGAAGGGCTGGGCTAGCTGTGTCTGGCTGACGCGCACCGTGCCTCCCAGTGCTAAACCGCGGTACCAGGCAAAAAAGCTCAGCCACATGGAAAACACCGCCACGTAGGCAAACCCGCCCCAGGCCGCGGCCGGCATGGCGGTGTGTGGCCACGACCACAGCGCCAGCGGCAGCGTGGCGGGCAGCGACAGCACCAGCGCCCAGCAGATGACCGCGTCGGCGCGCATGCGCTGCGCCAGCCGTCCGCCCCAGGCGTAGCCACCGGCGGCGCACAGCACGGCGGCCATCAGCAGCAGGTCGGCCGGATGCAGCGCCAGGCCTTCCTGGCCCGAGCGCAGCAGCGCATAGCCCACCACCAGGCCCGAGCCCAGCAGCGCGCAGGCCCAGAAGGCGCCCGAGGGCCGCTGGCGGTGCAACAGCGCGCCCGCCAGCGCCGTGGCCAGCGGCAGCAGCCCGATGATGACCGCCGCGTGCACCGCGCCCACGTGGCGCATGGCCCAGGAGGTGAGCAGCGGAAAGCCGAACACCACGCCCGCCGCCGTGAGGGCCAGCGGCGCCCAGTCGGCGCGCGCCGGCAGCGGCGCCCGCTGCCATGCCAGCAGCGCCACCGATAGCAGGCCCGCCACGGCGGCCCGACCCATGGCGATGAACAGGCCGCTCATCAGGGGCGCCTCGGGCGTGCCCACGGCCAGCCGGGTCATGGGCAGGGTCAGGGCGAAGATGGCCACGCCCAGCAAGCCCAGCAGCAGTCCGCGGGACTCGGCGGCACCCCCCGAGGCGCTGCGCGCCTCCCCCCTCGCGGGGGGCCACGCTGGTGGACTGGCAAAGCCAGATCCACGGCGTGCGCTGGCCTGGTGGGGCGCACCGTGATGCGGCAGGGCTGATGTCACTGGCTGCGGAGCATGACCCTCCAGCGGGCGCGATGGGGCGGTTGTCATGCCGCCACCATCCACAGTGCGGTGGCCACCAGCACGGCCGCCATGGCGCGGTTGAACCACAGCAGACGGCGGCCGTGGGCCAGCCAGTGGCGCAGCAGCGCGCCCAGCAGGGCGTAGGTGAAATTGCTGGTGAAGGCAAAGGCCAGCATCACCGGCAGCACCACGGCCAGGCGGGCCGTGCCGTCGTCGTGGCCGATGACCCAGCCGGCGACGATGGTCAGCGCCAGCAGCCAGGCCTTGATGTTCACGAACTGCAGCAGCACGCCCTGCCAGAAGCCCACCGACAGGCGGGACGCGTCGGCCTCGGACAGGCGCGCGGACTGCGCCAGCTTGAACGCCAGCCACAGCAGGTAGCCGATGCCCAGCGCCTTGATGCCCCAGCGCAGCGGCGGCATGGCCACCACGGCCGCGCCCAGGCCGGCGGCGCACAAAAGCAGCAGCAGGCTCCAGCCCACGGGCACGGCGACGACGAAGCGCATCGCCGCGGGCAGGCCGCGGTTGGCCGCCAGGGCGGTGGACAGCGTGGTGTTGGGGCCGGGCGTGAAGCTCATCGCGGTGGCCAGCACCAGCAGGGCAGTGAATTCGACCAGGGGCATGGGAGTGTGGGGTGGCAAAAAAGCACAGGCGAAGGGGACACTCTAGGCCCTGATGCCATTACAGTACCGGTACAGTACAGCCCCACACCCGCACAAACTGTATCGCTCGCGCCACCGACACATGCTCACCCGCACCCCCGACCGCACCCTGACCGACCAGCTGGCCGAGCGCTTTGCCGAGCGCATCCGCGCGCGGCTGCTGCCCGCCGGCGCCCGCCTGCCCTCGGTGCGCGAGTGCGCGCGCCAGCAGGGCGTGAGCCCGCACACCGTGGTCGCCGCCTACGACAAGCTGCTGGCCCAGGGCCTGGTGCAGGCCCAGCGCCAGCGCGGCTTCTTCGTGCGCGATTTGGGACAAAAAGTGGCTCCAGCCCAGGAGGGACAAGCGCTGGCAGCTATGGATATGGGAGCGGCCGTACCCACGCTGCAGGGCGCCCTGGGCGGCGGCGCGCGCGCCTCGGGCTCGCGCATCAACGCCACGGCGCTGATCCGCGGCATGTTCCACCAGCCCTCGGCCCGTCCGCAGCCGGGCGCCGGCGTGCTGCCCATGGCCTGGCTGCAGGAGGCGCGCTTCTTGCCCGCCGCCGTGCGCAAACTGGCGGCCGGCGGTGCGCTGGACCAGGGCTCGTTCAGCTATGGCGAGCCCATGGGCGACGCCGGCCTGCGCGCGGCGCTGGCGCGGCGACTGGCGGACCGGCAGATTCCCGCCGCGCCGCAGCAGATCATCACCACCATGGGTGCCACGCAGGCGCTGGACATCGTCAGCCGCGCGCTGCTCAAGGCGGGCGATCCGGTGCTGGTGGAAGAACCCGGCTGGAGCGTGGAGTTCGCCCGGCTGGACGCCTTGGGGATGCGCGTGCTGCCCGTGCCGCGCGGGCCTGACGGGCCCGACCTGGAGGTGATGGCGCGGCTGTGCGAGCTGCACTCGCCGCGCCTGTTCGTGAGTGTCAGCGTGCTGCACAACCCCACCGGCTACAGCCTGTCGCCGGCCAGCGCGCACCGCATCCTGCAGCTGGCGCAGCAGCACGACTTCTACATCGCCGAGGACGACACCTACGGCCACATCGCCCCCGAGCACGCCACGCGGCTATCGGCGCTGGACGGCCTGGCGCGCACCATCTACGTGAGCGGCTTTTCCAAGATCCTGGCGCCCAACTGGCGCATCGGCTACCTGGCGGCGCCGCCGCACCTGGTCGAGCGGCTGCTGGACACGAAGCTTTTGTCCACGCTGACCACGCCGTCGCTGCTGGAGAAGGCGCTGGCGCTGTGCATCGAGCAGGGCCAGCTGCGCCGCCACGGCGAGCGCATCCGCCAGGCACTGGCCCAGGCGCGCGCGCGCAGCGTGCAGCTGGCGCTGGAGGCGGGCTGCACCTTCGCTGCCGAGCCGGCCGGCATGTTCGGCTGGGTGGACACGGGCGTGGACACCGACGTGCTGGCCCAGCGCATGCTGGACGAGGGCTACCTGATCGCCCCCGGCGCGCTGTTCCACGCCACGCGCCAGCCCTGCACGCTGATGCGCATCAACTTCGGCACCACGCAGGAACCGGCGTTCTGGCGAGCACTCCGATCATCCCTCTGAGCCGCTACGCGGCTTCTCCCTTCTCTGGCGCGCAACGCGCTGGGAAGGGAGACGGCGCCACCGGACCGGCAAAGCCGGATCCACGGCGCCTGCTCGCATTACGAGCGCCCGTCAGCGTACCGGCGCATCCAGCCCCAGACGGTTGTTGACCAGCGCCAGGTTGTCCTGGTGACCTTGCAGCATGGCGTCCAGGCCGGCGCGCAATTCCTCGTGCTCCAGCTCGGCCAGCAGTTCGCGCACCTTGCGCGCCACCCAGCCCTGACCGCGGTTGAGAAAGGCCAGGCGCTCGCCCAGGTCCGGCACCGCCATGGCGCGCTCGTAAAAGTCGCCGGTGCGGCTGGAGGGCTGGGCGCCCAGGCTGCGCAGGGCGCGCAGCAGCATGCCGCACCACTTGACCTCGTCGTCGTGGACGGCCTCGATCAGCGCTCGCAAATCCTCCTGGCCCGGCTGCAGCGCGCGGGCGCTCTCCAGCGTGATGCGGGCGCCGGCGCGCTCGGCCTCCAGCAGCTCGTTCAGGCGTGCGGCGAGTGCGTCGTCGCGCTGGCGCTCGAACTGCGGCGCGTAGCACACGGGCGAGGCGTATTCCACCGCCGGCTCGGTCAGCAGCGCCAGGTGGGCGGCGGCGTCCTGCGCCAGCCGCTGCACCAGCGCGCCGGCCGGCACGATGGCGTCCACCTTGCCCACGCCCTCGCCGGCGTACAGGGCCATGTCCTCCAGCTCGCCGGTCATGGAGCGCAGCGGCGAGTCGGTGGAGAACAGATAGATGGGCCGCCCTTCCTCCTCGCCGATCACGGTGCGCGGGCTGGCCTGCGGGTCACCGCGCTCGCCGCGGGTCACCGGGCAGGCCAGCACCCGCACCGGCGCGTGCGGCGGCCAGTTGATGTGGAAGGCCTCGGTCAGCACCGTGTCGCCGGCCTGGGCGGCCAGCAGGTGCTGCTTGTGCACGTCGTGGGCGAAGGACTCCTCTGTGGCGATGAAGGCCGTGCCCAGCACGGCAGCCTGGGCGCCGGCGGCCAGCACGCGGGCCACGTCCTGGCCGTCGGCCAGGCCGCCGGCGGCGGCCACGGGCACCTCGGCCAGGGCCAGCACCTCGCCCAGCAGCTCGGCCAGCGGCTGGCGCCCGTGCACGTGGCCGCCGGCCTCGCGCCCCTGGGCGATCAGCGCATGGGCGCCTGCCGCCTGCGCGGCCAGCGCGTGCCGGGCCGAGCCGACCTGGTGCACCACGGTGATGCCGGCGGCGCGCAGCCGCTCGACGACCGGCGCGTGCACGTCCCAGAACAGGCCCACCACGGGCACCTGCAGGGCGATGCACAGGTCGATCTGCGAGGCCAGCAGGGCCGCGTCGGTGCCGGCCGGGATCAGGTTGACGCCAAAGCGCGCGTGGCCGGCGGCGCGCACGGCGGCGACCTCACGCTCGATCAGCGCCAGCGGCTCGCGCACCATGCCCAGAAAGCCGAAGCCCCCGGCCTGCGTGACCGCGGCCACCAGCTGCGAGCGCGACACCCCGCCCATGCCGGCCAGCACGATGGGCAGGCGGCAGCCGAGCAGGTCGCAAAGCGGGGTGCGGGGCAGGGTGGCGGGCATGCGGGTCTCCTTGCGTTGTGGGGTCGTGGCGGGCGCGGGCCACTATAGGCAGGAGCGGTTACATGCGCTGCCGTCGTTGCTATTAAATCAATAGCAGTCAGCGCTTGACTGGCGGGCGCTGGAGGCCAAAAACACTCCAAACCCGCGGCGCCTCAGCCGCGTGCCGGGCGCTCCACCACGCGTTCGGACAGCACGCGCAGCAGGGCGCGGTTGACGTGCTCGAGCGACATCTCGTGCAGCTCGCACAGCGCCGTGATGGCCTGCGTGTCGCCATCCTCCAGCGCGCAGGCCATCTCCAGGCTGGGGGCATACGGCCCGGTGCGCAGCACGGCGGCGTTGTACACGCGCTCGGACAGCGGCAGGCGGCGCAGGATGGCGCCCAGCGGCTCACCCAGCAGCTCGTCCATCTGCGACAGCAGGCCGCTCAGGTAGACCTCGCGGCGCAGCTCCTTGCCTTCGCCGGCGTCCAGCAGGTGCTCGGTGACCAGGGCGCGCAGCACCATGGTCTCGCGCACCGGGCGCAGGTCGGGTTCGGTGGCGCAGTGCGGCAGCTGCTCGGCCAGCCAGCGCGACAGCGAGCCGTAACCCATCATGACCAGGCCGCGGCGCAGCGAGTCCACGCCCGTGCGCAGGCCCAGGGCGGCCGAGTTGGTGTAGGTCAGGAAGCGGTAGGCCAGCAGCGGGTCCTCGCTCAGGATTTCCTCGAAGCGGTCGATGGACTGCTCCGCATCGATCGCCTTGAGCAGCTTTTGCACCACTTCGTACGACGGCTGCACGGGCTGGTGGCGCAGGCTGTAGAGCACGTCCTCCATGGGCCAGCCGGCCACGGCCAGCGCGCCGCTGGTGTCCAGGCAGTGGGTGAGCAGCGCGCGGCTGGCCACGTTGTCGTACATCTGCCCGCGGATCAAGGGGTTGGCCGGCGCGGGCGCGCCGCGCGGGGCGCTGGCCGACTGCAGGGCGCGCACGGCGTCGGCGCTGGTCAGGTGCAGCAGGCTGTTGTCGAACAGGCGCGCGGTGTCGGCGTCGGGCAGCTGCGCCAGCTCGCCCTGCCAGACCAGGCGCAGGCCCCGGCCGTGGGCGGCCTGGGCATGCTGGCGCAGCTGCGGCTCGTCCAGCCAGCTGCCGGGCAGGGCGATCCAGGGTGCGCCGCGCGGGGCGTGCTCCAGCAGCTCGGCGGCCAGCAGGGGCGAGCGCGGGGTGAGCAGCAGCGGCGGCGAGCTGGCCGTCCACAGCTCCTGCAGCGTGCGCAGCAGGTGCGGCGCATCCAGGCGCGCGCCGCCGGCGGGCTGCACGTACAGCTGCACGCCGGCCAGGCGCCGGGCGGCATTCCACAAGGGGCGATAGCCCAGTACCAGGCTGCCGAGGACGGATTGGACCATGGGGGCGAAGGCGGTTCGGGACGCAAAAAGAAGGCGCAATGCCGCGATTGTGGCGCGGCCAGGCCGCCTGCGGCGCCTAGCGCATGTAGTCGAACAGCGAGAGTTTTTGCACCTGAGCGTAGGACTGCAGGGCGGCCTGGTAGCCGGTGTGAGCGTTCTGAAAGTCCGAGATGCCTTGGACCATGTCCAGGTCCTCGGCGCGCGAGCGGTCGCCCTCCAGCTGCACGGAGCGCTTTTCCTGGTCGCTGGAGATGCGGTCGGCGCGGTTGAGCAGCTCGCCGGCGTAGCCGCGCATGTTGTGCAGCCGCTCCATGCCGGCGTCGATGTTGGCCAGGGCCTGGCCCACCGCCTGCGACGCGGCCACGCTGTCGCCGGCGCCGGCGATGCCGCGGATGGCCGAGTCCAGCGTGCCCATCAGGCTGGAGCTGGGCTTCATGCTGACCTCATCGCCGGCGGCGGGCGTGCCGGTCAGGTTGAAGGACATGACCGTGTCCGTGCCCTGCTTGATTTCGATGGGAATGGGCTGGCCGGCAGGCGCCGTGGCGGTGTGGGAGCTGGCCGCGGCGCCGTTGCGGCTCATGTCGTAGGCGACCGTGGTGGCGCCGGTGGCAGGGTCCACCGTCACGCCGGTGATCGTCAGCTTGTAGTCGGCACCGGCCAGCGCCTGGCGGTTGCTGGTGGTGATGGCGCTGGTCACCAGCGAGCTGCCCGGCGCGCGCGTCACGCCGGCGGTGTAGATGCCGTCGCGCACGGGGTCGAACATCAGCGTGGCGTGGCCGTCCAGCGTGGTGCTGATGTCCGTGCCGTTGCTGGCCGCCTGGCCCGGCAGGCCGTCGAAGCGGTAGTCCGTGCCCGACAAAAGCGGCCCGGCAAAGGCCTGCAGCGCGCTGCCCAGGGCGCCCAGCAGCGGCATGCCGTTGGTGTCCTTGCGGTTGATGACTTCGGTGAACTGGTCGCGCAGGCTTTGCAACTGGTTGGCGTAGGTCTTGCGGTCCTCGCTCTTGAGCGTGCCGCTGCCGGCGGCCACGACGAGCTGGCGCATCTCCTGCACCAACCCGACGGCGTCGCCCAGCGTCGATTCGGCCAGCGCCACGGCGCTGCGCTGCACCTCCAGGGTGCGCTGCTCGCTCTGGATGCGACTGATGCGGGTGAGCGCACGCTCGGCCTGGGCGGCGGCCACCGGGTCGTCGCTGGGGCGCACCACGCGCTTGCCCGAGGTGAGGTTCTCCTGCAGACCGACCAGGGTTTTCTGGCGCGTGGCCAAGTTGCGCACACTGGCGTCATACATGTTGGCCGTGCTCACGCGAAAGAAGCTGCTGGTCATGTGGGCTCCGCGAATAGGTGTTCGTTGGTCGTGTCGCTGCGGGCGGCGCTCAGCGGCCCATGGTCTGCAGCAGGTTGTCGAAGATGGTCTGCGCCACCTGCAGCATCTTGGCCGAGGCCTGGTAGGCCTGCTGGTACTGGATCAGCTTGGCCGCCTCCTCGTCCAGGTTGACGCCGGATACAGCGGTGCGGCTGGCCTCCAGGTTGCTGGCGATGGAGTCGGACAGGTGGGCCGCGTACATGGCGCTCTGCGCCCGCGTACCCACCTGCGCCATCAGGCCGGCATAGCCGTCGGCCAGGGTGGATTCGTCGAACATCTTCACGTCGCGCAGCTGCTGCAGGGCGCTGGCGTTGCCGGCGTTGCGGGTGTAGATGTCGCCGTACTGCGGATCCAGGGCGTTGCCCACGGTCACGGTGTCGCCGTCCTTGGGCGTGCCCTGCAGCGTGATGGACCAGCCGTCGATATGGATGGCCTGGCCCGGCACATAGGCGTAGGGCGGGCCGGTCAGCAGGGTGGGCGGGTTGGCGTTCATGTCCAGCGGCGTGCCGGTGGCGCCGCCCAGGGTGAACTGGCCATTGGCGTTGAAGGTCAGCGTGACGCCGCCGCCCGTGACCGGCGGTATCGGGCTGGGCGGTGGCGTGATGCTGCCGGTGGTCTGCACCCTCAAGCTGACGCCATTCCATTGCAGGCCCGTGGCCTTCAGGCCGGCCAGCTGCAGCGTGCCGCCATTGGACGTTCCCATGGCCGCGTTGATGGGGTTGGCGGCGGCCAGCTCGCGCGGCGAATACACCAGCATCTGCAGGTTGGCGGCGGCGCTGGCGAAGGGCTGGAACAGCACGCGCTCGTTGGCCGCCGGAGCGGGCGTGGCGTCGAAGTCGAAGGTCAGGCCGTCGATCTGCTGGTTGCGCAGGTCGTTCAGGTTGGTGAAGGCGAAGGCCTTGCCGTCCGACAGGCGCACCACCTGGCCGCCTGGAGGCGTGCCGGAAAAGCGCACCTCATAGTCCGAAGCGGCGAATTTCGTGGGTGAGAGCGCCGCGGCATTGCTCAGGTCGATACGGCCCTGGGCGCTGCCGCTGGTGGCGCCAGTCACCTGCGCCGGCAGGGCGAACAGCGGCTTGCCCGGCTGGCCGTCCAGCGTCAGGCCCATGGACTGCTGGTAGTTCATGGTCGTGCCGATGGCCAGCGCCATGCGCCCCAGCAGGTTGCGGCCCTCGGCCAGATCCTGGTTGGCAAAGCGCAGCAGGCCGGCCACCTCGCCGCCGCCCAGCATGCTCTCGTTGAGCTCCACCGGTGCCGCGCCCGGGCGCAGGAAGTACAGGCCCTGCTGGCGGCTGCCGGGAAACAGCTGTGATTCATCGAGGGACAGCTGCGCCGCCGTGCTGCCCAGCACCAGCGCCTGGCTGCCGCCCACGAACACGCCCACGGTGCCGTCGTCGGCCGGGATCTGCGTGGTCTGCACGTACTGGTTGAGCTCGCGGATGAGCTGGTCGCGCTGGTCCAGCAGGTCGTTGGGCGTCTGGCCGTTGCCCTTGACGCGGGCGATCTGCTCGTTGATGTCGGCGATGCTGGCGGCCAGGCTGTTGATGCGCACCACGTCGGTTTTGAGCTGCTCATTCACCGAGACCTCAATCTGCTGCAGCTGTTCGGCCGAGGAGCGCATGCGCGCCGCCAGCTCGTCCATGCGCGTCAGGGTGACGGTGCGCGCCGTGATGTCGGTGGGCGAATTGATCACGTCGCCCAGTGAGTTGAGCATGTCGCTGATGGCCGCGCCCAGGCCGCTGGTGCCGCCCTGGAAGACGTCCTGCAGCTGCGTGACGCGCTCGGCGCGCGTGGTGTCTGCCGCCTGCACGGCCTGCGCGGCGGCGGCCTGGCGCGTCAGCAGCTCGTTGTGGTTGCGCAGGATGGTGGCCACGTTCACGCCCTTGCCGATGTAGCCGGCGCCGGTGAACTGGCCGGGCACGGTCTGCATCACCACGCTCTGGCGCGAATAGCCGGCTACGCTGACGTTGGCGATGTTGTGGCCGGTGGTCTGCAGGGCTACCTGGTTGGCGAGGAGGGCGCGCGCGCCGACGTTGAGAAGGCTCATGGTGCTTTAGCGGGATGCGGGGCTTGTACGGTGTGCCGTTGGCTCGGGGACGCTGCGGCTTCAGGCCTGGACGCTGGACGCCGCCTGGCCGGCTGCTGGCACGCGGGCCACGGCCAGGGTGCTCTGGATGGCGCGGCTGAGCTTGCTGGCGTAGTTCGGATCGGTGGCGTAGCCGGCCTTTTGCAGCTCGGCCGCCCAGGCCTGGGCCGAATGGGTCTTGGCCAGGGCCTTTTCGTAGCGCGGGCTTTCGGTGATCAGCCGTGCGTAGTCGCGGAAGGAGTCGGCATACGAGTCGTAGGCGCGGAACTTGGCCGTCACCTTGCGCGGCTTGCCGTCGATGTATTCGGTGGTGGTGATCTCGGCCACCTTGCCGGTCCAGCCGCGCCCGGCCTTGATGCCGAACAGGTTGAAGGAGTTGCTGCCGTCCTTGTGACGGATCTCGCTCTTGCCCCAGCCGGTTTCGTGGCCGGCCTGGCCCAGCATGAAGCTGGCGGGGATGCCGCTCTCGCGCGCCACGGCCTCGGCGGCGCTGCGGTGGCCCTGCACGAAGTCCTCCTTGCCGCGCGGCGACGGCGCGCGCGGGTCGTCCGCAGCGCTGGGGGCGGGGCGCCGCTGCAGCGCATCCAGGCGCAGCGTGGCGCCGGGCATCAGCGTAGGAGCGTCGCCCTCGCCGCCCAGCTGGCGTGCCAGCTGGCGCTGGATGGCCTCGGCCAGGCCGCCGCTCTGGCCGGCCATCTGCACCGACAGCTGCTGGTCGAACAGGTCGTTGGCCAGGTTGCCCTCGGCGCCGTCCAGCAGGCCGGACTTCATGGTCGCCTCGCGCATGCTCTTGATCAGCTCGCGCATGAACAGCGACTCCAGCTGCTTGGCCGATTCCTTCACCGCCGCGCGCTGGCCCTCGCCGCCCTCGGCGGCCTGCACCTTCAGGTTGGATAGCGAACGGCCGTCCACGGCCAGCGCCTGACGCGCGGAGGCCATGGTTGTGTTGGGAAGCAAGCTCATCCCCGTCCTCCAGGGCACGCCCCTCGCCGGGTGCGCTGCCTCATGCCAGCAGACGCCGTGGATCCGGCTTCGCCGGTCCAGTGGCGTCGTCCCCCTTCCCGAATGGCGCAGCCATTTGAGAGAAGGGGAAAGCGGCGCAGCCGCTCAGGGGGTTGCCTCCTCATATCACCTCCAACTCGGCGTTCAGGGCGCCAGCCGCCTTGATGGCCTGCAGGATGGCCAGCAGGTCCTGCGGCGTGGCGCCCAGGGTGTTCAGGGCGCGCACCACGTCGGCCAGCTGCGGCGAGGCTGGCACCTGCATGACCTTGCCGGCGTCGGCCTGGATGGCGATGTCGCTCTTTTGCGCCACCACCGTCTGTCCGCGCGACAGCGGGTTGGGCTGGCTGATGACGGGCGTGCTGCTGATGACGATGGACAGGTTGCCGTGCGCGATGGCGCAGGGGCCCAGTGTCACGGCCTGGTTCAGCACGATGGAGCCGGTGCGCGCGTTGATCACCACCTTGGCCGATGGGGTGGATTCGGGCAGCTGCAGCTCTTCCAGCTCGGCGATGAAGTTCACGCGGGCGCCGGGGTCCAGAGGGGCGCGCACCTGCACCGTGCGGCCGTCCAGGGCCGTGGCGGTGTCGGGGCCGGAGCGGGCATTGATGGCCAGGGCCACCTTGCGCGCGGCCTGGAAGTCCGAGGCGTTCAATCCCAAGGTGATGGTGTCGCCGCCGTGCAGCGGCGTGGGCACGCTGCGCTCGACCTGCGCGCCCTCGGGAATGCGCCCGGCGCTCAGGTGGTTGACCTGCACCTTCGAGCCGCCGGCCGATGCCCCCGCGCCGCCCACCACCAAGTTGCCCTGCGCCAGGGCGTAGATCTCGCCGTCGGCGCCGCGCAGCGGCGTGGCGATCAGCGTGCCGCCCTTGAGCGACTTGGCGTTGCCGATGGAGGACACGGCCACGTCGATGTGCTGGCCGGGCTGGGCAAAGGCCGGCAGCTCGGCCGTGACCACCACCGTGGCCACGTTCTTGAGCTGCGGCACGCTGGTGCCCGGTGGCAGGGAAATGCCCATCTGCTGCAGGTAGTTGCCCATGGCCTGTGCAGTGATGGGCATCTGGGTGGACTGGTCGCCCGTGCCGTCCAGTCCCACCACCAGGCCATAGCCCGACAGCTGGTTGCTGCGCACGCCCTGCACGGCGGCGATTTCCTTGATGCGCAGGGCCTGCGCGGGCAGCGCCCACGTGAGCGCGAGCAGCGCCCACGCCAGGCCCAGGGCAATGCGAGGAAGGGGCAAGGATTTCATGGCCCCGATTGTCCGAAGGCCGCCGCGCGGCAAAGCGCGGAAAAGGAGGGTTTTTCCGCGCCTGACCGGGCGGATGCCCCGAAACTCAGTCGGCGTCGGCGGCGAATTCGGGCAGCCCGCGCAGCTCTTCGTACAGCGGGGTGAAGTCGCCCTCGGTCAGGTCGAACAGCTGCTGGAAGCTGTTGATGACGAAGTAGGTCTGCTGGTAGGTGTCGATCTTGTAGCGGGTGCGCATGGTGCGCGCCAGCTCCAGCGGCAGGCGGCGCGGCTCGGGCGATTGCACCGAGTAAGGCAGCTCGCCGGCCGAGCTGAGAATGCCGGCACCGTAGGCGCGCAGGGCGCCGCTCTCGCGGATCAGGCCGAACTCGATGGTGTACCAGTACAGGCGCGACAGCATCTCGCAGGCGCCCAGGCGCGCGGCCTTCAGGCCGCCCTCGCCGTAGCGCTGCACGTAGTCGGCAAACACCGGGTTGAACAGAAGCGGCACGTGGCCGAACAGGTCGTGGAACACGTCCGGCTCGACGATGTAGTCGAACTCCTCGGGCTTGCGGATCCAGTCCGTGACCGGGAACTTGCGGTTGGCCAGGAGCTGGAAGAACGGCACCTCGGGAATGAGTCCAGGCACGGCCACCAGCTCCCAGCCGGTGGCCTTGTACAGCCCCTCGTTCACGTCATCGAAACGCGGAATGCGCTCGCGCGCGCCCAGCGAAGGCAGGGCGGCGATGAAGGCCTCGCTGGCCAGCCCCGGCAGCTGGGCCGACTGGCGCTGGTACAGCCGGTGGTAGGTGTCGTGATCGGCCGCGGTGTAGGCGGCCCAGTTCTGCGCGCAGGTGTAGTCGTCCTGCGCACGGCTGTAGTCCCCGCGCGGGGGGCGTTCGGACTGGCCGTAGACGACGGGGGGCTGGCCCATGGGATGTCTCCTGTGGTGTGCGTGGCCGCCCGCCGCCGCCGCAGTCTTACTGCGTGCGGATCTTGGCGGCCTTGATCAGAAACTCGTACTTGTTGTATTCGGAGCGCACGAAGGTGCCGAAGCCCTCCAGCGTCAGCTCCTCGGGCTCCAGGCCCATGGCCTGGAACTGCTTCCTGCCTCCGGCCGAGCGCATGGCGGCCGAGAACGCATCCGCATAGCGGCGCGCCTCCGCCTCCGGCAGGTTGGCCGGCGCGAACAGGCCGAACCAGGTCGAAACGTTGAAGCCCGGCACCTCGCTGTTGATGCTGGGCACGCCGGGCAGGGCGCTGTCCGGCCCCAGCGAGGTGACGCCCAGCGCCTTGAGCTTGCCCTCGCGGATCAGCGGCAGCGAGGAGGCCAGGTTGTCGAACACCAGCGCCACGCTGCCGCCCTGCAGCGCCTTGAGCGCCGGGCCCGCGCCGGGGAACGGCTGGTGCGCCATGCGCGTGTTGGTGAGCGACTTGAACATCTCTCCGGCGATGTGGCCGATGCTGCCGGTGCCGCCCGAGCCGAAGACCAGCTGGTCCGGGTGGGCCTTCAGGTACTTGACCAGGTCGGTGGTGCTGCGAATGCCCAGGGCGTCGGCCTGGGCCGTGCTCATGACCAGCACGTTGGGCGTGCGCGCCACCAGGGCGATGGGTTTGAAGTCGCGGATCGGGTCGTAGGGGAAGTCCTTGGACAGCCAGGGGTTGACCGCGTGCGTGGCCACCGCGCCCATGATCAGCAGCCGCTCGGACGCCGGTGCCTTGGCCACTGCGGCCGCGCCCTGGCTGCCGCCGGCGCCGGGCCGGTTGTCCACTTGCACGGGGCCCAGCTGCGCCTGCGCGCCCTCGGCCAGGATGCGGGCGCTCTTGTCCAGCGGGCCGCCGGCGGCGTAGGGCACGACGATGGTCAGCGGCGCCTGCTTGGCCGCGGCCACGCCGCCAGCCGCCAGCCCCAAGGCCAGCAGCCCGCTTCCCACCACCTGCCGCGCCAACATCATGAAAGACATTTCCTCACCCCATTTGCAAAAAGGCGCGAGTATAGAAACGTCCCGTGAACGCGGCTGTCACTTCAGGGCTTGGTGCCTTCCAGCACGCCGCGGCGGATCTGGTCGCGCTCCAGCGACTCGAACAGCGCCTTGAAGTTGCCCTCGCCAAAGCCGTCGCGAAAGTCGCCGCGGCGCTCGATGAATTCGAAGAACACCGGGCCCAGCATGGGTGTGGAGAAGATCTGCAGCAGCAGGCGCGGCGTGCCGTCGGCCGTGGTGCCGTCCAGCAGGATGCCGCGCGACTGCAGCTCGGGCACCGGTTGGCCGTGGCCGGGCAGGCGCGATTCGAGCATCTCGTAGTAGATGTCGTTGGGCGCCGTGGCCAGCGGCACGCCGGCCAGGCCCAGCTTGTCCACCACGTCGGTCAGCTTGTCGCAGATCAGGGCGATGTGCTGGATGCCCTCGCCGTTGAACTGCATCAAAAATTCCTCGATCTGCCCGCCGCCCTGCTTGGATTCCTCGTTCAGAGGGATGCGGATCATGCCGTCGGGCGCCGTCATGGCCTTGCTGGTCAGGCCGGTGTATTCGCCCTGGATGTCGAAGTACCGGATCTCGCGGAAGTTGAACAGCTTCTCGTAGAAGTTGGCCCAAAAGCCCATGCGGCCGCGGTAGACGTTGTGCGTCAGGTGGTCGATCAGGTTCAGGCCATGGCCCTTGGGGCGATGGTCCACGCCGGGCAGCCACTCGAAGTCGATGTCGTAGATGGACTTGCCGTCCTCGAAACGGTCGATCAGGTACAGCGGCGCACCGCCGATGCCCTTGATGGCCGGCAGGCGCAGCTCCATCGGGCCCGTGGGAATGTCGATGGGCTGGGCGCCCAGCGCCAGCGCGCGCTCATAGGCCTTGTGCGCATCCTTGACGCGAAAGGCCAGGCCGCAGGCGGAGGGGCCATGCTCGGCGCCGAAGTAGGCCGCCTGGCTGCCGGGCTCGCGGTTCAGGATGAAGTTGATCTGGTTCTGGCGGTACAGCACCACGTCCTTGGAGCGGTGCCGGGCCACCAGGGTGAAGCCCAGCTTCTCGAACACGTCCTCCAGCACGCCGGGCGTGGGCGAGGTGAACTCGACGAACTCGAAGCCCATCAGGCCCATGGGATTTTCCCAGGCGGAGGTCTCGGTGGCGGCTTGTTGGGGCAGGGCGGCGGTCATGGGGCAGTCTCCTTGCGGACGATGTTGGCGTCGGGTCAATCCAATGACTGTAGGACCGGGGCCGCTCAGATTTAAGGCGAAGCGCGGGCCTTTTGCGGACTGGCGTGCAGGAATGTTGCGTCTGATCAAGGCGCCCTGCACGCCGATGGCGTTAGGGAATGCGTGCACGGCGCCCGCGCGGCGCCTGCCTAGAATCCGCGGCCATGAACAGCGACCGCAGCGCTCCCGCCCTGGACAAGCTCGACCGCGCCATCCTGCGCCGCCTGCAGGACAACGGCCGCGAAACCTATGACGTCATCGGCGAGCAGGTGGGTCTGTCGCCCAGCGCCGTGCTGCGCCGCGCCAAGCGGCTGGAGGAGTGCGGCGTGATCGACCGCTACGTGGCCCTGGTGCGGCCCGAGAGCGTGGGCCTGGGCCTGACGGCCTACATCAACGTGCGCCTGGAAAAGCTGACCGAGAGCCACAAGCGCAACCCCATGGACCTGTTTCGCGCCAGCGTGCAGACCTGGCCCGAGGTGGTGGAATGCGCCGCGCTGACGGGCGAGATGGACTATCTGCTGCGCGTGGTGGTGGCAGACATGGCGCACTACAGCCGCTTCATCATGGACACGCTGCTCAAGCATCCCAGCGTGGAAGACTGCAAGACCAGCTTCGTGCTGGACCGCGTAAAAGCCACCACGGCCGTGCCGGTGTGACTGCGGTTGGCTTCGAATACTCTGCTTTTGATAGCTGCCAGCACTTTGCTGTCAAGGGTTTGGGGCTGATTTGGCTTGAAAATCAAAAGCCGCACGATTTTGTTGCATTGCAGCAAATCGCCAGCCAAATGCTAGGGAAAACCCTAGAATGGCTCCCATCATGCCCGCCCCCGAGTCTCTGCTCCATTCCTTCCTGCCTGCCGGCACCACCGCCCTGCGCCCGCGCCGGCATTCCAACCGAGGATCTGCCATGAACTCCGTGATGGTGCCCATCCGCGCCCTGGGGCCGCAGCACCGCGCGCGCATCGCCGCCCACCTGCTGGCCCTGTCCGAGCGCGACCGCTATCTGCGCTTCGGCTATCCGGCCACCGACGTGCAGGTGGAGCGCTACGTGGAACTGCTGAACTTCGAGCGCGACGAGGTGCTGGGCATTTTCAATCGCAAGCTCGAACTCATCGCCCTGGCCCACGTGGCCTTCAGCGCCACGCAGGAATACAGCCGCTGCGCCGAGTTCGGCGTGTCGGTCTCGGGCAGCGCGCGCGGGCGGGGCTTTGGCGCGCGGCTGTTCGACCGCGCCATCCTGCTGGCGCGCCACCGCGGCGTGAGCATGATGTTCATCCACGCGCTGACCGAGAACACCGCGATGCTGAAGATTGCGCGCAACGCTGGCGCCACCGTGCACCACGACGGCCCCGAGTCCGAGGCCTGGCTGCAGCTGCCGCCGGCCGGCTTCGACACCCGCGTGTCCAAGCTGGTGGCCGAGCACTTCGGCGAGGTGGACTACCAGCTGAAAAAGCAGGCGCGCCAGTTCTGGGGCCTGCTGTCGGACGTGCAGGAGATCCGCCAGGGCGTGCGCGCCGGCCGGCACCAGGCCGCCGAATAGGCGCGCCTCGGGGCATCGGGGGCCGATCCGCTATCCTTGCGGCATCGCCCATCACCCCCCGCACCTGGCCACCGTGTCCGACCCGCACCCTGCGCGCCCGATTGAAGGCAACGAGGACAAGCGCTCCTTTCTGCAGCGCCTCATCGAGTTCATCCGCCCCGGCCCCGACTCCACCGACGAGCTGATTGCCACCCTGGCCGAGGCCGAGGACAACGAGGTCATCAACGCCGACGCCCGCGTCATGCTCGAACGCGTGCTGCGCATGGCCGAGATGACCGCCGCCGACGTGCTGGTGGCCCCGGCGCGCATGGACATGCTGGACATCGACGCGCCCGTGGACGAGTTGATGCACCAGGTCATCCAGACGGCCCACTCGCGCTTTCCCGTGTACCAGGGCGGGCGCGACAACATCATCGGCATCCTGCTGGCCAAGGACCTGCTCAAGCGCGCGCGCTCGCCCGAGCTGAGCATCCGCGCACTGGTGCGCCCGGCCCTTTTCGTGCCCGAAAGCAAGGGCCTGCATGAGCTGGTGCGCGAATTCCGCGGCACGCGCAACCACCTGGCCATCGTCATCGACGAGTTCGGCCGCACGGCCGGGCTGGTGACCTTCGAGGACGTGATCGAGCAGATCGTCGGCGAGATCGAGGACGAGTTCGACATCCACGAGGACGAGGGCGACATCTTCGCCTTGGCCGACGGCACCTGGCGTGTGAGCGGCCACACGCCGCTCCCGCGCGTGGCCGAGGCCTTCGACACCCAGCTGGCCGCCAGCGACCCGGAAGAAGAGTTCGACACCATCGGCGGGCTGATCGCCCACGAGCTGGGCCGCGTGCCGCGCAAGGGCGAGTCCGTCGAGCTGGGCGGCCTCCTGTTCGTGGTGCTGCACACCAAGGGCGGGGCCGTGCGCTGGTTCCGCGTGGCGCCCGCCAGCGGCGAATCCGCCAGCAACGAGGACTGATGCCGGCCGGCCCCTTGTCGCGCGGCCTGCTGCCCTGGCTGCTGACGGCCGCCGGTGGCCTGGCGCAGGCCGCGGCGCTGGCGCTGCCCGGCAACGGCCGGCCGCTGTGGTGGCTGCAGATCCTGTCGCTGGCGCTGCTGGCGCGCGTGCTGCTGGCCGTGCTGCGCACGCCGCGCGGTGGCTGGCGCGCTGCCGGCCTGGGCTGGCTGTTTGCCACTTGCTGGCTGGCCGGCACCTTCTGGTGGCTGTTCATCTCCATGCACACCTACGGGGGCCTGGCCGCGCCGCTGGCCGCCCTGGCGGTGCTGGGGCTGGCCGCCTTCCTGGGCAGCTACTACGCCGCAGCCTGTGGGTGTTTTTGGGCTCTGGCGCCCGCCAGTCGTGCGCTGGCAGCTATTGTTTTTGCAGCGCTGTGGCTGCTGGCGGAGCTGGCGCGCGGGCAGTGGTGGACGGGCTTTCCGTGGGGTGCCGGCGGCTATGCCCACGTGGACGGCCCCCTGGCCGTGCTGGCGCGCAGCGTGGGCGTGTACGGCATCGGCTTTGCCGCCGCGGCGCTGGCCATGGTGCTGGCGCAAGGGCGCGCCGCCGACCTGCGCGCGGCGCGCTGGTGGTCCGGCGCGGCGCTGGTGCTGCTGGCCTGGGCCGGCCTGGCCTGGCAGCGCGAGGCGGCCATCGGCGATGCGCAGCGCAATGCCGGCGCGCCGCTGTCGCTGGCGCTGCTGCAGGGCAACATTCCGCAGGACGAAAAATTCCAGGCCGGCAGCGGCGTGCCCCAGGCCCTGGCCTGGTACGGCGAGCAGCTGCGCGCCGCCAGCGCCCAGCTGGTGGTGGCGCCCGAGACCGCCATCCCCATGCTGCCCAGCCAGCTCATGCCCGGCTACCTGGAGGGCATCGCCCGGCACTACGGCAACGGCGACCAGGCCTTGCTGCTGGGCATCCCGCTGGGCAGCCTGGAGGAGGGCTATACCAACTCGGTCATGGGCTTCGCGCCCGGCCTGGGCACGCCCTACCGTTACGACAAGCACCACCTGGTGCCTTTCGGGGAGTTCATCCCGCCGCTGTTCAGGTGGTTCACCGAGATGATGAACATTCCCCTGGGCGACTTCGCGCGCGGCGCCGTAGGCCAGCCCTCGCTGGCCTTCGCCGGCCAGCGCCTGGCGCCCAATATCTGCTATGAGGACTTGTTCGGCGAGGAGCTGGCTGCGCGCTTCCTGGACGCCGCCCAGGCTCCGACCATCATGGTCAACGTCAGCAACATCGGCTGGTTCGGCGACAGCCTGGCCATCGACCAGCATCTGGCCATCAGCCGCATGCGCGCGCTGGAGTTCGAGCGGCCCATGGTGCGCGCCACCAACACCGGCGCCACCGCCGTCATCGACCACCGCGGCGCCGTCGGCTACCTGCTGGCGCCGCACACGCGCGGCGTGCTGCTGGGCCAGGTGCAGGGCCGGGCCGGCGCGGCCACGCCCTATGCCTGGTGGGCGGGGCGCCTGGGCCTGGCGCCGTTGTGGCTGGGGGGGCTGATGGTGGCGCTGCTGGCCTGGCGGCGGCGCATCCGGCGGACATAAAGATGCCTGCTTGACCTTGAACGCCGGTCAGGCGGCCCCGAACTTGGATAATGTACGCTTCTGCGGGCCATGCGCCCCCTCCCACCCGCCTTCCGTAGGCGGCACGCTCCTGCGGTTTTCTTGCAGGCACGCAAGCACTTCAACCTGATGACAATGGCTGAATCCTTCTCGTACGAACAGTTGATCGCCTCTGGCGAGGGCCGGCTGTTCTCGCCGGACAGCGGGCGCCTGCCCCTGCCGCCCATGCTGATGTTCGACCGCATCACCCATATCGACAGCGACGGCGGCGCGCACGGCCTGGGCAAGATCGTGGCCGAGCTGGACGTGAAGCCCGACCTGTGGTTCTTTGCCTGCCACTTCCAGGGCGATCCGGTCATGCCCGGCTGCCTGGGGCTGGACGCCATGTGGCAGCTCATCGGCTTCTACCTCACCTGGCTGCGCCTGCCGGGCCGCGGCCGCGCCCTGGGCGCCGGTGAGGTCAAGTTCACCGGCGAGGTCGGCCCCGAAGTGAAGCTGGTGACCTACGAGATCGACATCAAGCGCGTCATCAAGCGCAAACTCAACATGGCCATCGGCGATGCGCGTCTGCTAGCCGATGGCAAGGAAATCTACGTGGCCAACGACCTTCGCGTGGGTCTGTTCCTGCGTGAGGATCAGAAGGGCCAGGAAGCGACGGCGACATGAGCAGCAAGAGACGTGTGGTGATCACGGGCGCGGGCATCGTCTCGTGCATCGGCAACGACCTGGCTACGGTGGAGCAATCCCTGCGCGAAGGCCGCTCGGGCATCCGCGCCGTACCAAAGTTCACCGAGCTGGGCATGCGCAGCCAGGTCGGCGGCACGCCCGAGATCGACCTGGAAGCGCGCATCGACCGCAAGCAGCTGCGCTTCATGGGCGACGCCGCGGCCTACGCGCAGATCGCCCTGGAAGACGCCATTGCCCAGTCGGGCCTCACGCCAAGCCAGGTCAGCCACCCGCGCACCGGCCTCATCATGGGCTCGGGCGGCGGCTCGCCGGCCAACCAGATCGAGGCGGCCGACACGCTGCGCGACAAGGGCATCCGCCGCGTGGGGCCGTACCAGGTCACGCGCTGCATGAGCTCCACCGTGTCCGCCTGCCTGGCGACCAACTTCAAGGTCAAGGGCATCAACTACTCCATCACCTCGGCCTGCTCCACGTCGGCGCACTGCATCGGCGCGGCTGCGCAGCAGATCGCGTGGGGCATGCAGGACGTGATGCTGGCCGGCGGCGGCGAGGAAATGTCCTGGGGCATGGCGTTGCTGTTCGACGGCATGGGCGCCATGTCTGCTAAGTACAACGCCACGCCCGAGAAGGCCTCGCGCGCCTATGACGCCAACCGCGACGGCTTCGTCATCGCCGGCGGCGGCGGCGCGGTGGTGCTGGAGAGCCTGGAGCACGCCCAGGCACGTGGCGCAACCATCCTGGCCGAGGTGGTGGGCTTCGGCGCCACCAGCGACGGCGAGGACATGGTCGCGCCCTCGGGCGACGGCGCCGTGGCCTGCATGCGCCAGGCCATGGAAGGGCTGAATGGGCCCATCGACTACATCAACACCCACGGCACCTCCACGCCCGTGGGCGACATGCAGGAAGTGCGCGCCATGCGCGAGGTGTTCGGCGAGGCTGTGCCGCCGTTTTCCTCCACCAAGTCGCTCACCGGCCATTCGCTGGGCGCCACCGGTGTGCAGGAGGCGATCTACTGCCTGATCATGCTGCAGAAGGGTTTCATCGCAGGCTCCATCAATGTGGACACGCCGGACCCGGAGCTGGGCGACATGCCTCTGGTGACGAAGACGCGCGATGCGCAATTGGCGCAGGTGCTGAGCAACAGCTTTGGTTTTGGCGGAACAAATGCGTCGCTCGTACTGCGGCGCTGGGATGGAGCCTGAGTCTTCGTTCCTCTCTGGCATTTGCACCCGAAAAGCCGCTTCCGCAAGAAGCGGCTTTTTCATGCCCGGCACTCCAGGTATTTTCTATAACGCATCCAGCGGACTCAAAATGCCGCGCCCGCCCTTGTTCAACACGTGCGTGTAAATCATGGTCGTGCTGACGTCGGCATGGCCCAGCAATTCCTGCACCGTGCGAATGTCATAACCTGCCTGAAGCAAATGCGTGGCAAACGAATGGCGCAGCACATGCGGTGAAACCGGTTTGTCGATCTGCGCCAGTTTCGACGCTTCACGCACTGCGCGCTGCACTGATTCGGGATACACATGGTGACGCCGCTCCAGCAGCTCGCCTGTGCGTGCATCCGGACGCGGGTCCATGGAGCGCACCGGCGACGGAAACACCCACTGCCAGGCCCAGGCTTTGTCGGCATTCGGATATTTCACGGCCAGCGCATGCGGCAGGTGTACGCGGCCCAACCCGGCGGCCAAGTCTTTCTGATGCAGTGCTTGTGCCTTGCGCAGTTGCGCCTGCAGCGGCTCGATCAGGTTTTCGGGCAGAACCGTTACCCGGTCCTTGCCGCCCTTTCCTTCGCGAATGGTGATTTCGCGCCGCGTGAATTCCACATCTTTCACGCGCAGGCGCAGTGCTTCCATCAATCGCATTCCGGTGCCATACAGCAGCCGCACGATGAGGCCCATGGTGCCGTTGTCCATGTGCTGCAGCAACACGCGTACTTCGCAGGGCGTGAGCATCACCGGCAGCCGTTGCGGCCGTTTCGCTTGCACCACCTCGTCCAGCCAGGGAAGATCGATCGCCAGTACCTGCTTGTAGAGATACAGGATCGCCGCCTTGGCCTGGTTCTGGGTGGATGCCGATACCTGTCGATCTACCGCAAGGTAGCTCAAAAATGCTTCCACGTCGGGCGCGCCCATCTCCTGTGGATGGCGCTTGTTGTGATACAAAATGAAACGTCGCGCCCAGTCCAGGTATGCCTGCTCGGTTCGGATGCTGTAGTGACGCGTACGCAGGTGGGTGCGCATACGGTCCAGGAGCTTAGGCGGCTGGATGGGTGAACCCGAAGCTTCGGACGATGTGGCAGTGTCGGCAACCATCCGCAAATTTTTAGGTTTGCCTAAATGGTTGGCAAGACCGTGTTTACGAGGAGGGCTGCGCATCGGGTCCGTTGTTATCGTTCACCAAAACGAACTTTGAGGTTCGTCTAATTCTAGTTAGCCTGCCTTTTATTCCCGCTCATTTCAGCCCATGAATATTCAAGCGTCATTTACCCTCATAAGAATTTATCCACTGGGTGTTTGGCGTTTGCTCGGGCTTCGCCTGCGTAGGGTGCGCCAGTTTCAAGCCTTTTTGCCCTCTAGCCCTTGTGCAGCAAGCGCTGGCAGCTCCGGTTTTTGTATTCCGTGGCCCGTGCGGTCACTTTCGTTTTTGCGCTTTGGGTCTAACCCGGCGCTCAAGCCGACCCGCATACTGCGGGCGGCTTATCTTGTCCGTTAGCCAGCACACCATGCTCATCCGCAACTTCAAACCAGCCGATGCTGATGAATTGAGGCAAGTTTTCTATTTGTCCGTCCATGATCTTGCGAGAAATTTCTACACGCCAGAACAACTAGATGTTTGGGCGCCAGAGAGCTATGACAAACAGTCGTGGCTGCAAAGGCTCTCTGCGAACAATCCTTTCGTGGCCACTATTGACGGTCAGATTGCTGGATTCGCCGACCTCCAGAGCACTGGTTACATTGATCAATTCTTCGTTGCAAGCTCATTTGCCAGGCGTGGTGTTGGGGCGACACTGATGCATCACATACTTGGCGCGGCATTGGATAGGCGCATAGATCATGTGTATTCGCACGTTAGCTTGGCCGCAGAGCAATTCTTCTCCAATCATGGCTTCAGTGTTACTGAGCGCAGAGTGGTTCGCGTCAAAGACATCGAGATGGCGAATGCCAGAATGGAAAGAAGTGCTGGCTAACAATTCATTCAAGCCGACGCCGCTTCGCGGCGCGGCTTAATTCAGACGTTAGGTCATGAAAGTAATTAACCAATTCCCAGAGTCAGGAGAGGAAGCGGGGTTAGCCAAGAAGCTCAAGAAGGCATGGATTTTCATTACCCTAACGTGCCTCGCTTCTTCCCTTATTTCTGGACTAATCACTCTTGCAATACCAGGCTGCCATTGCGATGAAGGCGCAGGTTGCAATGGGTGTGGGCTAAATTTTATTTTTGAATTTCTTATCTTTGGGGGATTCATTGGTTTCATATTTTCTCTAATTCTTTGGCCATTCGTTGCCATAATAATAGGATTAATAGCAATCTTCAAAAGCCGTTCCTAACATCTCGCTCAAGCCGACCCGCCTTCGGCGGGCGGCTTATCTTTTTCGTTAGACCCTTGGGGAGGGTTCAATAGATGGCAAAAAAGGAAACGACTTCCAAGGCGGCTGCCACTAAGGCATCTAAGACTCTATCGAGCGGTTCCGCTTCGAAAGCTGCCAAATCAGCAGCCGGTAGTGCACTTTCACAGCGCAAGGCGCCCGAGAAGCAAACGTCCTCGGCCGCCGGAAAGGCCGCATCTAAGACTTTGCGCGACCCGAAGGCGGGAAAGGCTGCTAAGTCGGCGGCCGGCTCTGCTCTCACACAAAGGCCGGCTGCGGCGGCACGAAAATCTGCGGCCAGAGTACGAAAGGGCGACGGAACGGATAGTGGCGGACCACGCGGGAGGGGGAAATGAAGCTAAAGGATGCACTGGACAACTACTACGTTTATAGCGGGAAAGCCAGTGATATTGTCCGGCAGCTCGCCCTCGGTGGCATAGCGATAATTTGGCTGTTTCAAGTTGCCGAAGGCAGTTCACGCACGCTTCCGTCGGAGCTATTCCTCCCGCTCAAGCTAATTGTGGCGGCCTTGGCGGCCGATCTACTTCAGTACGCTGTTGGGGGCGTTCTGTGGAGCATGTACCACCGCTACAAGGAAGGTCGCACAGGCGCGGATGGCTCGTTCAAAGCGCCATTCATTATCAACTGGCCCGCAATCGGCTTCTATTATGCCAAAGTCGTCCTAGTAATTGTGGCCTACTGGTACCTTTGGTGTTTTCTGTCACTTGCTATCCAGCCAAGGGGCTAACAATTCATTCAAGCCGACGCCGCTTCGCGGCGCGGCTTAATTCAGGCGTTAGTCCCATCACCCGCTTTATGCGCGCAGTCAATTGTTCCAGCGCTCGGCCCTGATCCAAAGGTTTTCAAGCCTTTTTGGCCTCCAGCGCCTGTGTAGCAAGCGCCACCAGCTATCATTCTTGCAGCGCAGCGCCGCTCTCGTGGCCCAGCGCTTTTTCGTGGGCTGCGCCCTGGTCCAAGTCCGGGCGCTTCCTTTTGGCCTTCGGGTCTAACCCGGCGTTCAAGCCGACCCGCCTGCGGCGGGCGGCTTACCTTGGCCGTTAGGCAGAACTATGAAGCTTGACCGTGCAAGGCAACTCGAAATGCTTCAAGCACTTGCTGATGTCTACCCTAGATACACAGTGGATCTGGGTAATGGGAAGCCCAACAAGGAAGATCTGGAAAATCTTTGGTACCTCAAAGAGCAGAACCTCATCGAGGGTGCGCTTGAGATGTCGATTGAACAATCATTCATCTTCCAGGGCGTCCGAATTACTGCCAAGGGAGTTGATTTCCTTGCAGACGATGGTGGAGTTTCAGCGATATTGGGAACGGTCACCGTGAAGCTTCACGCCGACACTATCAAAGAACTGATGCTTGCCAGGGTTGAGAATTCAAGCGTCTCCTCTGAAAAGAAGTCCTGGCTGAAGAAACAATTGGAGATTGCGTCAAGCGAGACAATAAAGAAAATTGTTGGCGCAGTACTTGACGAAGGATTCAAACATGCACCTGACCTCATCCGTTTGGTCGAGCAGGCTGCGCGAAGCGCCGCCTAACCTATCGCTCAAGCCGACCCGCCTACGGCGGACGGCTTATCTTGGCCGTTAGGCATACAAAAAATGGATAAGCAAAAAATTGGAAAAAAATTGGTGACCTTGGCTGCGGGAGGCACGGCTATTTGGCTCTGCCTCCAAATCATTCTCATCTTTGGTATTGAGAAAAAATCTATTTTTCAGATTTTTTCAGACATTCTTGGTGGCGGTGCGATTGGAGCCACGGCTGGAATACTGTTTTTCATATTTTTCGGCTCAATCGGGTGGGTTTCTGGCGCAATCTACGGTGCCATAGGTTTGTTTTCACTAGCGCTAGGTGGCGCGCTAGGCGGCCTAGGTCTTGGGTCTTTGATTCATATTGTCAGAAATCCAGGTCACTACAATTTCAATATTCCAGTAATCGTAGTTGGCATCGTGCTTACATTCCTTATATACAAATTCGTTACAGCGAAGGTAGGTAATCTATATGACAAGCACGGACCGGAAATCGCTAAATGGTGTATGGAAAAGATGGGAAAGTAAAATTGTCTAACATAGCGCTCAAGCGGACGGCTACGCCGGCGCTTAGCTCACCTCGTTAGACCTCATGAACGAATATTTTCATACAGACACAGCAGAGGATCTCGTCGCCACTCTAGAGTTGGCGTGTGAATTCCTTGCAAAGAGCTATAACGATGAGCGCTACTGGAAGTGGTTCATTACCTCTATCCACTCAGTAGCTCAAAGTGCCGCTTCTCTTGTGCTCGAAGACGGCAATGGCTTCTTGGTGCAGAAACCCGGCGTAATGCAACGCATGCTTGAAGCGCACGCAAACGGCACCGCCCCAGTTGCACCGCACATGGATAACTTCATGCGCCTGATCGAGAAAACTCTTGTTAAAGAGAACCTTCGAGGTAGCGTTGAACCTCTTCAAGATGGCGGCCATACCAAATCGCTTCAATCATTGGATGATCTTCGCGATGGGTTCGCTCACTTCAACGTCAAGTCATGGTCCATAGAAATACTTCTCATTTTGGAGAGCGCCGCTAAGGCCGTAAACTTTGTAGAGCACTACATTTGCACCACGTCGGCAATTCTGTGGCACGACGAGCAGCATCAAGGGCGAGCGGCAATTGCCATCGAATCACTCAAAACGGAACTAGAGAAACTATGCGTCGAAGCCCAAGCTTCCTAGTGTCGTGCGGCCTAACTGGTAGTTCAACAGGACGTCTACCAGCTTCGCTTGCAGCCGCCTGTTAACGCGGGCGTTAGGCGCCTTAACAGGCAGTATCTGGCTTCGGAGAACAGCAGATGAAATGGCTACTCGTCGTAATGGTGATGAACACGCCCCTCAAGACGGACCTCGTTTTCCAATCGCTCGATTCCTGCCTGTCTGCCGAAGGCCAGATGCGGGCACAGTGGGCTGCCGTATACAACCGAGCCGTTGCAGCCAAAATGGAGTCGGACTCGCTGCAAATGATCAAGTCGCAGATCACCCATGGCACCTGCATTCCATCCAAGTAGTTGCGGGCGGTGGCCTAACAATTCGTCCAAGCCGACGCCGCTTCGCGGCGCGGCTTAACTCAGGTGTTAGATTCCGAAAAATCAGACAACAATCCTCTCAAAATATCATGAAAAAATTTACACTCGCATTTTTGATGAGCTTGATGTTTTTCTATTCAAGCTCTGCACTTTCTCTTGATAAGAACGGAAATTTTGAATCCAAACAAGAGCAAGGTGTCTATCTAATTGCCACATTAAAGAACATGGCGAAAGAGATTAACGCACAAACACCAATACAACTCGATGAATACACCAAATTAACAAGCGTTATCGCACTTCAAAAAACCATAACATTCAACTACCTACTGTATCGCACGAATTACAAAGATGTCAATCCACAAGAACTAAATAAAATTGCTCTTGAAAATTTGAGTCACTCCGCCTGCCAAAGCAAAGCCACCAAAAATCTCATTGATGCAGGCGTTGAGTATGTATATATTTATTTCAGCAATGATGGAAAGCAAATAACCAGAGCTTCCATTAAGAATTATCGTTGCTAAATTAATATACCAAGTAGACTTATCTTCTAACATTTCATCGCAGCCGACCGCCTACGGCGTCGGCTGAATTCAGGGCGTTAGCCTGCTTTTTATTCTTGCTCATTTCAGCCCATGAATATTCAAACGCCATTTACCTTCGCAAGCGTTTATCCGCTGGGTGTTTGGCGTTCGCTCGGGCTTCGCCTGCGTGGGTTGCGCCAGTTTCAATCCTTTTTGGCCTCTAGCCCTTGTGCAGCAGGCGCAAGCGGCTATTGTTTTCGTAGTCCGTGGCCTGTGCGCTCACTTTCGTTTTTGCGCTTTGGGTCTAACCCGGCGCTCAAGCCGACCCGCATACTGCGGGCGGCTTATCTTGTTCGTTAGTCCCATCAACCGATTCATGCGCGCAGCCACTTATTCCAGCGTTATGTCCTGTTCAAAAGGTTTTCAAGCCTTTTTGGGCTCCAGGGCTTGTGCGGCAAGCGCTACCAGCTATCATTTTTGCAGCGCTGCGCCGCTCTCGTGGCCCAGCGCTTTTTCGTGGGCTGCGCCCTTGTCCAAGTCCGGGCGCTCCCTTTTGGCCTTCGGGTCTAACCCGGCGTTCAAGCCGACCCGCCTACGGCGGGCGGCTTACCTTGGCCGTTGGGCATCAGAAGAACCATGGAGGAAATCGTGAAGCCTTGGAATCTGTTGTTTGTCGGCTTGCTCTTTCACGCACCTGCATTCACGCAAACCATCTATAAGTGCGGAAGCACATTCAGCCAAACACCATGCGCCGCCGACGCCAAGAAGATTGAAGTCAAACCTGCCGTGGGTATCGATTGCTCTGACTACAAGAACACGCTCTCGGATGCTTGTCGAAGCAAGACGGCCCCCAATGCTGCCACCGAGGTCTCAGAGGCACGCGCGAAAGTACAAAAGCAGATCGACGCCTTGCCTCCAACGTTGCCGCCGCCTCCGGAAGTCGTCGACGCAAACAAGAAGCGCTGCGTTGCAAGGATCCTGGCAATGCTCAAGGATCCCGAGTCGGCGAGAGTGGGAGAAGTAAGTCGCGCGTCGGGTCCTGCACCAGACTACGAAAGCATCAGAGGTTGGTTCCCAAGCATTGCGTACACCGTGAGCGTCAATGCGAAGAACAGTTATGGAGGCTACACAGGGAGTAAGACCTGGCTGTGTTCTTTTGACCTTTCTGAAAAAGAACTTCTGCGGGCTCGCTCGTTTGAATAGTCGATTGCCACTGACGCCCAACCCTTCCATCGAGAGGACGTCGCCCGGCAAGCCGGGCGCCGCCTCTCATGTCAAACGTTGGGCATCACCATGACGATTCAGCAAATTCCCAATGTCCGAGTTTGGTTGCAGGGCCGGGACTACGTCGAATCTGCCGAAATCCTGCTGGACTACAACCGCGTCCAACCTGCCGCCGTTGTGGCCGGCTTGGCCATCGAGATATTCATTAAGTCATTCCTCGCTACCCGCCATGCAACGGGTCATGCCAGAACCGAGCGTGGCCATAGCGGGACCGCTATGTTCCAGAAGCTGCCCGCCACACTGCAAGATGAGTTGCTGGTTTGCTTCAGCGAAGTTGATACCGCAGTGGATTTCGTCGCTGAACTGACAAAGCATGACGGTGCCTTCGTCTTGGGACGATATTGGTACGAACCCACGGCATCTAAAGTGCTCAGCTCGGATACCGTTTATTTCGCGCGGCATCTCTGCGAAACAGTGTTCCTCTTGGGCCAGAAACGCAGTGCTTAGTTGCGAGCAGCGATGCCCAACCCGTCATTCCAGCGGACCGCCTACGGCAGCCGCTGAATTCAAACGTTAGTCCCATCACCCGCTTCATGCGCGCAGCCACTTGTTCTAACGCTCTGCCTTGTCCAAGGGGTTTTCAAGCCTTTTTGGCCTCCAGCGCTTTTGCAGCAAGCGCCACCAGCTATCATTCTTGCAGCGCTGCGCCGCTTTCGTGGCCCAGCGCTTTTTCATGGGCTGCGCCCTTGTCCAAGTCCGGGCGCTCCCTTTTGGCCTTCGGGTCTAACCCGGCGTTCAAGCCGACCCGCCTACGGCGGGCGGCTTACCTTGGGCGTTAGGCTCCGAAAGTAGGCCCATGCGCATCCTCAAAGCGGGGCTCATCTATTTCTTGCTGGTGTTCGGCACTGGTTTCGCGCTGGCGTTTATCCGGATTCCTTTCCTGGTCCCGGCCTTTGGCGTGCGAGCGGCCGAGCTCATGGAAACGCCCGTGATGCGCGCGGTCATTGTCTGGGCGTCTCGGCGTCTGGCGCATCGGAACTCCGAGCTCTCACGTTCCAGCCGGCTCGGTGCCGGCCTGCTGGCGTTTGTTTTTCTGGTCACGGCTGAGCTAGCTGTCGCCTACGCGCTTGGTGCTCGTTCGCCTGCCGCGTATGTCGCGTCTCGTGATCCGGTTTCCGGCAGCGTGTACCTGGCTTCGCTGCTCTTCTTCGCATGGGCTCCGGCCGTGTGGAACACGCGGCCGGGGTCCAACAATTCGCCCAAGACGACACCGCTTCGCGGAGCGGCTTGACACCAGCATTGGGTCCTATCGGCATGGTGGCGCCTTACACCGGCTGACCCCAGCGCCCTCGACCCGCCTGGGTGGATGGGGGGCTGCCTGCAGGCCCGGCGCCAACACGCAGGCAGGATCACAATCGGCGCGTTCCACCTTCCCCCTTCCATCTTCCGCAGGAGCCCCCGTCCATGTCCGTCCGTGCCCTGGCGCTGTGGTGCGCCGCCGTCTCGACCCTGCCGGCCCTGGCCCAGGCCCCGGCGTCCCAGCCTGCGGCCGGCCCCGCTCTGGCGGCCCAGGCGACGCAGCCTGCCCCGTCCCACTGCCCGGCGCTGCTGCAGCACACCTTTCCGCGCCTGCAGGACGAGAGCCCGCAGTCCCTGTGCCAATACGCCGGCAAGGTGCTGCTGGTGGTCAACACGGCCAGCTACTGCGGCTTCACCTACCAGTACGAGGGGCTGGAGGCGCTCTACAAGAAGTACAAGGACCGCGGCCTGGTGGTGCTGGGCTTTCCGTCCAACGACTTCTTCCAGGAAAAGAGCGACAACAAGGACATCGCGGACTTTTGCTACAACACTTATGGGGTGGTCTTCCCGATGTTCGCGCGCAGCGCGGTGCGTGGGTCTGACGCCAACCCCCTGTACCAGCAACTGGCGCAGGCCACGGGCAAAAAGCCGAGCTGGAACTTCAACAAGTACCTGATCGACCGCTCGGGCCGCATGGTCACGCACTACGGCAGCAAGGTCGAGCCCAACGACAAGGCCTTCGTGCAGCAGCTGGAGGCGCTGTTGGCGCAGCGCTGAGGCGCCTGACATGCGCCAAACGGGGGGCACACGCGTACCAACGCCCGCCGTTCCGAGGCAAGGCCCGCGTGCCGCCCGATCAGTGCGGACCGGCCTGGCAAGCGCCGCGGCCGCCGCCCAACGGTCACACCTTCAGCGAGCGCTCGATATCGGTCAGCTTGTAGCGCGCCAGGGCCAGGTTGCCCTTGTTGCGGTCCAGCACCAGGTATAGAAACAGGCCATCCGCATTCGGCACCATGCGGATCAGGTGGTACTGGTCGCCCAGGGTGATCAGGATGTCTTCCATGCCCCTCTTGATGCCCAGCGTCTCCATGGTCTTGAGCTTGGCGCGCACCACCTGGGTGTTGCCGGCGGCTGCCAGCTCCAGGTTCATGCCGCCGCCGGCCTGGGCCAGGCACATGCCGCTGCGGTAGTCCACCAGCGCGGCAGCGACGGCGCCGTCGATGGTCATGACGGTGTCCATGGAAGACTTCAGATTGGTGCTCATGCTCGTTGCGTCTCGGTTGTCGTTGATGAGGTAATGGCGGATCGTTGTCAGCTTGCCCAACTGCTCCATGAGCACGAACCACAGGGTCTGCGGGTCGCTGTTGGGCAGGCGGTAGGTCTGCCTATGGGCGCGCCCCGGCGTGGAGACGAAGCGGGAGATTTCGATGTCCTCCATCACCGCGTTGGGCAGCAGCAAGAACCACACGGCGGGCGCGCACTGAACGGTGGGGTGGGCCAGCACGGAGGGCAGCGTGGAAAAGCCGCCGGGGCCGACCAGCACGGCCAAGCCATCCACCGCGGCAGGCAGTTGCAGGCCGTGGCCCCGCGCGGGCCGGTACCAGCTGATCTCAGGCCCGCCTTGCACACCGCCTAGCGGCATGTGTTCCCAGGCGCCATGCGCGGCTGCGCCGGTTACGCCCAGTTGGGCCAGCGCGTAGGTGCCGATGCTGGAGGTCAGGTCCAGGGTGGCGACGTGAGGGATGTGCTTCAAAAATCGTTTCCTTTGCCGGTTGTTCGGCTCTCCCATCCGCAAGGCAGCGTTGTCGCCAATGACGTGCGTTCAGCAAGCGGCTGGCCTGGCAGCCACTAGTGCCGGCTTCGTGTGGCGTGCAGATGGGTATCAATCTGTTTCAAAGGGCGCCGCGAAATGTAGGGGGACGCAGCGATAACCAGCCCTGATCTGAGAAAAACCCGGACAGCGTCTTGGTGTTTTCCCTGTTTACTTTTCACTATTTGGGGTTTTCTGATAGATAAATTCAACCGAGCGGTCGAAGTGATGGTTATGACTAAAGAGCGTCTGTTGGGGGAGATGCATCGGCAACCGGCGAAACAAGGGCGAGCGCGCGCAGCCGCACGGGGCTGCGCGCGCAGGGGCGCTGCTGCGAACCGCCTGGCGCATCCAACCTTCTAGAATCGCTGCAGCGCCACAGCGCTCATGGGACCGGAGCGCCACGATCTGGCGCCTTCCAGTCCTTGTCCCGAAACGACCGCGCGACACAATCGCGCGCCAGGAGACCGCGGATGACCACGCACACAGCCCCGTTGCGGCTGCATGTGCCCGAGCCCACCGGGCGGCCGGGTTGCAGCACCGACTTTTCCTACCTCTCCGTCTCGCCTGCCGGCGAGGTGCGCAGGCCCCCCACCGATACCCCCGCCGCCGACACGGCCGACCTGGCGACCAGCCTGGTGCGGGTGCTGGACGACGGGGGCCGCGCCGTAGGCCCCTGGGCCCCAAGCATCCACCCCGAGCGGCTGCGCCGCGGCCTGCGCGCCATGATGAAGACGCGCATCTTCGACGCGCGCATGCTGATGGCGCAGCGCAAGAAAAAACTGTCGTTCTACATGCAGTGCCTGGGCGAGGAGGCCATCGCCGTGGCGCACGCGCAGGCACTGGCCGAGGGCGACATGTGCTTTCCCACCTATCGCCAGCAGGGCCTGCTGCTGTCGCGCGACGACATTCCGATGTCCGAGCTGATCTGCCAGCTGATGAGCAACGAGGGCGATCCGCTCAAGGGCCGGCAGCTGCCCGTCATGTACTCGTACAAGCGCGCGGGTTTTTTCTCCATCTCGGGCAACCTGGCCACGCAGGTCATCCAGGCCGTGGGCTGGGCCATGGCCAGCGCCATCAAGGGCGACACGAAGATCGCCTCCGCCTGGATCGGCGACGGCGCCACGGCCGAGGCCGACTTCCACACCGCGCTGACCTTCGCCCACGTGTACCGCGCGCCGGTCATCATCAACGTGGTCAACAACCAGTGGGCCATCTCCACCTTCCAGTCGATCGCCGGTGGCGAGGGCACGACGTTTGCCCAGCGCGGCGTGGGCGTGGGCGTGGCCTCGCTGCGCGTCGATGGCAACGACTTCCTGGCGGTGTACGCCGCCTCGCGCTGGGCGGCCGAGCGCGCCCGCACCAACAACGGCCCGACGCTGATCGAGTGGGAGACCTACCGCGCCGGCCCGCACTCCACCTCCGACGACCCGAGCAAGTACCGGCCGCAGGATGACTGGCAGCGCTTTCCGCTGGGCGACCCGATCGCGCGCCTGAAACAGCACCTGATCGCCATCGGCGAATGGAGCGATGAGCAGCACGCCGCCGCACAGAAAGAGCTCGAGGCCGAGGTGCTGGCCGCAGAGAAGGAGGCCGAGCGCCACGGCACCCTGCTGGAGGGCCGCGCCGCCAGCGCCGCCACCATCTTCGAGGGTGTGTACAAGGACATGCCGGAGCACCTGCGCCGGCAGCGCCAGCAGATGGGAGTGTGACGATGGCCACGACAGAAGACACCGCAAAGGCCATTCAGCAGGCCGAACCCGTGACCGCGCAGGAGCAAAAGCGCGACGAGCGCCGTGCCGAGGCGCAGGCGCCGGGCGCCGGCAGCGTGCCCATGACCATGATCCAGGCCCTGCGTTCGGCCATGGACGTGATGATGGAGCGCGACGACAACGTCATCGTCTACGGCCAGGACGTGGGCTACTTCGGCGGCGTGTTCCGCGTCACCGAAGGGCTGCAGGCCAAGTACGGCAAGACCCGCTGCTTCGACGCGCCCATCTCCGAGGGCGGCATCGTCGGCACGGCCATCGGCATGGCGGCCTATGGCCTCAAGCCCGTGGTCGAGATCCAGTTCGCCGACTACTTCTACCCGGCCACGGACCAGATCGTGTCCGAGGCGGCGCGCATGCGCCACCGCTCCAACGGCGACTTCACCGCGCCCATGACCATCCGCATGCCCTGCGGCGGCGGCATCTACGGCGGGCAGACGCACAGCCAGAGCCCGGAGGCGTTCTTCACCCACGTCTGCGGCCTGCGCACGGTCATGCCCAGCAACCCGTATGACGCCAAGGGCCTGCTGATCGCCTCCATCGAGTGCGAGGACCCGGTCATCTTCCTGGAGCCCAAGCGCCTGTACAACGGCCCGTTCGACGGCCACCACGACCGGCCGGTGGTGCCCTGGTCCAAGCATGAGCTGGGGCGGGTGCCCGAGGGCTACTACCGCGTGCCGCTGGACAGCGCCGCGGTCTTCCGCTCCGGCAAGGAGGTCACCGTGCTGACCTACGGCACCATGGTCTGGGTGGCCGAATGCGCCGCGCGCGAGGCCGGCGTGGACGCGGAGGTCATCGACCTGCGCTCCATCTGGCCGCTGGACCTGGAGACGATCGTCAATTCGGTCAAGAAGACCGGCCGCTGCGTCGTGGTGCACGAGGCCACGCGCACCAGCGGCTTCGGCGCCGAGCTGGCGGCGCTGGTGCAGGAGCACTGCTTCTGGCACCTGGAGGCGCCCATCGAGCGCGTGACGGGCTGGGACACGCCCTATCCGCACGCCCAGGAATGGGACTACTTCCCCGGCCCCGCCCGCGTGGGCGCGGCCTTGAAGCGCGCTGTCGGCAAGGAGGCATGACATGGGTATTTACGTGATCCGCATGCCCGACATCGGCGAGGGCATTGCCGAGGTGGAACTGGTGGCCTGGCACGTGCAGCCCGGCGACACGGTGGCCGAGGACCAGCCGATCGCCGACGTGATGACGGACAAGGCCACGGTGGAGATCCCCGCGCACGTGCACGGCAAGGTGCTGGCCCTGGGCGGCGCTGTGGGCCAGGTGCTGGCCGTGGGCGCCGAACTCGTGCGGCTGGAGGTCGAGGGCGAAGGGAACTTCAAGGAAAATCAGGCTCCAGCGCCCGCCGGTCAAGCGCAAGCAGCTATTGAATCGGTAGCAAAACCGCCGGCCGCGGCGGTGCCTGCACCGGCCGCACCGGCGCCGTCGCCCACCCCGTCCCCTGTGCCGACCCCTGCTCCGGCCCGCTCTGCCGCGCCACGCGCCGCGGCCGTGGCGCGCAGCCCGGGCGAGCGCCCGCTGGCCTCGCCGGCCGTGCGCCGACTGGCGCAGGACCGCGGCATCGACCTGCGTTTCGTGCACGGCAGCGGCCCGGCCGGGCAGATCCGCCACGAGGACTTGGACGTCTACATGGCCGGCGCAGGCCAGCCGGCGGGGCAGGGCGGCTCGCAGTACGTGCAGCGCCACGGCGAGGAGCAAATCCCCGTCATCGGCCTGCGCCGCAAGATCGCGCAGAAGATGCAGGAGGCCAAGCGCCGCATCCCGCATTTTTCTTACGTCGAGGAGATCGACGTGACCGAGCTGGAGCAGCTCCGCCAGCGGCTGAACCAGTTGCACGGCGCCACGCGCGGCAAGCTCACGCTGCTGCCCTTCCTGGCGCGCGCCATGGTGCTGGCGCTGCGCGACTTTCCGCAGATTAACGCCCGCTACGACGACGAGGCCGGCACCGTCACACGCTACGAGGCGGTGCACCTGGGCGTGGCCACGCAGACCGACGCCGGCCTGATGGTGCCGGTGCTGCGCCACGCCGAAAGCCTGGACCTGTGGAGCTGCGCCGCGGCCATCACCCGCGTGGCCGAGGGAGCGCGCACCGGCAAGGCGGCGCGCGAGGAGCTGTCGGGCTCGACCATCACGCTGACCAGCCTGGGGGCGCTGGGCGGCATCGCCAGCACGCCGGTCATCAACCACCCGGAGGTGGCCATCGTCGGCGTGAACCGCATGGTGCAGCGGCCGATGTTCGGCAGCGACGGCCAGGTGGTGGCGCGCCAGCTCATGAACCTGTCCTCGTCCTTCGACCACCGCGTGGTCGACGGCATGGACGCGGCGCGCTTCATCCAGGCCATGCGCGCGCTGCTGGAAACCCCGGCGCTGCTGTTCGTCGAATGAGGAGTGGCCAAAACATGACGACAACGACGACGAAAGACATCACCACGAAGCTGCTGGTCATCGGCGGCGGCCCTGGCGGTTATGTGGCCGCCATCCGCGCCGGGCAGCTCGGCATTCCCACGGTGCTGGTCGAGGGCGAACGCCTGGGCGGCACGTGCCTGACCATCGGCTGCATCCCGTCCAAGGCGCTGATCCACGCCGCCGAGGTGTTTGAGCAGGCGCGGCACAACGCGGCCGGCTCGGCGCTGGGAGTAAGCGCCGGCGAGCCGACGCTGGACCTGGCGCAGACCGTGCGCTGGAAGGACGGCATCGTCCAGCGCCTGACGGGCGGCGTCGGCGGCCTGCTGCGCAAGGCGGGCGTGCAGGTGCTCAAGGGCTGGGCGCAGATCGAGGACGGCAAGACCGTCACCGTGCAGGTGGGCGAGGGCGCCGAGGCCGTGCGGGTGCGCTGCGAGCATCTGCTGCTGGCCACCGGCTCGGAGCCCGTGGCGCTGCCCAGCATGCCGTTCGGCGGCGCCATCTGGTCATCCACCGACGCCCTGTCGCCCGACGTGCTGCCGCGCCGCCTGGTGGTGGTGGGCGCCGGCTATATCGGGCTGGAGCTGGGCATCGCCTATCGCAAGCTGGGCGTGGAGGTGACCGTGGTCGAGGCCGCGCAGCGGGTGCTGCCCAGCTACGACGAGGAGCTGACGCAGCCGGTGCTCGAATCGCTCAAGAAGAGCGGCGTGGTGCTGCACCTGGGCTGCAGCGTGCAGGGCTGGGACGAGGGCCAGGGCGTGCACGTGCGCAACGCCCGCGCCGACGAGTTCGCCCTGCCGGCCGACCGCGTGCTGGTGGCCGTCGGCCGCCGACCGCGCACCACGGGCTTCGGGCTGGAGTCGCTGCAGCTGGACATGGCCGGGCGCCACGTCGCCATCGACGCGCATTGCCGCACCTCCATGCGCGGCGTGTGGGCCATCGGCGACGTGACCGGCGAGCCCATGCTGGCGCACCGCGCCATGGCCCAGGGCGAATGCGTGGCCGAGCAGATCGCGGGCCACAACCGCCGCTTCGAGCCGATGGCGATTCCCGCCGTGTGCTTCACCGACCCCGAGGTCGTGGTCGTCGGCAAGACCCCGGCCGAGGCCCGCGCTGCCGGCATGGAGTGCATCGACGCGGCCTTCCCGTTCGCCGCCAACGGCCGCGCCATGACGCTGGAGGCCACGGGCGGCTTCGTGCGCGTGGTCGCGCGCAAGGACAACCACCTGATCCTGGGCTGGCAGGCCGTCGGCCAGGGCGTGGCCGAGCTGGCCGCCGCCTTCGGCCAGTCCATCGAGATGGGCGCGCGGCTGGAGGACGTGGCCCACACCATCCACGCCCACCCGACGCTGGGCGAGGCGGTGCAGGAGGCCGCGCTGCGGGCCCTGGGCCACGCCTTGCACATCTGACGTGCAGCGCACGAGGAGCGGCGCGCCGGCTGCGGTCGGCGCGTTTGCTTTTTCAGGGGCGGGGCGTCGCCTCTTTGCCATCGCACCTGCGCCGCCGGCGGCACAATCCCGGCGTTTCCTGACTCAGAATTTTCCGCACGCATGAGCCTCGCGCCTTCCCCGCTGCACGTGCACTACATGCGCGACGACCTTGCCGCGCTGCTGCCCGCGCCTGACCTCCTGGCCGTCTTCGGCTTCGGCCCCGACGCACCCAGCTCAAACGACCCACGCTACCTGCGCGTGCCGCTCGCGCCTTGGGGCGCGCCGGCGCTCGAAACCTGGCGCGCCGCCGCCCCGGTCACCTGCGGGCGCGAGGGTGCGGTGCAATGGTCGTCGGACGGCGCCTGGCTGTTCGGCGCGATCGAGGTCGACGAGGCGAGCGCCGGCGGCATCACGGCGGCCGCGCGCACGGCGTACGCTGAGCTGACCCGCTTCGTGCGCGCGCGCGGCTTTCCCCACCTGATCCGCATCTGGAACTACCTGGACGCCATCACCCACGGCGAAGGCGACGGCGAGCGCTACCGCGAGTTCTGCGTGGGCCGCGCCCAGGGCCTGGGGCCGGTGGACGTCGCCACACTGCCCGCCGCCACCGCCATCGGCCGGTGCGACGGCACGCGCGTGCTGCAGGTCTACTGGCTGGCCGCGCAGGTGCCGGGAACGCCCTTGGAAAACCCGCGCCAGGTCAGCGCCTACCGCTACCCGCGCCAGTACGGCCCGCAGTCGCCCAGCTTCGCGCGTGCCATGCTGCCGCCGACGGCCGATCGCACTCCGCTGCTGCTCTCGGGCACGGCCGCGGTGGTCGGGCACGCCTCGCAACACGCCGGGTCGCTGTCCGCGCAGATCGACGAGACCCTGTGCAACTTCGATGCACTCCTGCAGGCCGCGCGTGCGCGCCAGCCCGCGCTGCCCGCCACGCTCGGTGCCGGCACGCGCCTGAAGGTCTACGTGCGCGACGCGGCCGACCTGCCCACGGTGGAGCGCATGCTGCGCGAGCGGCTGGCCGGTGTGCCCTTCATCGTGCTGCATGCGGCTGTCTGCCGCAGCGAACTGGCGGTGGAGATCGACGGCGTGCACGGCTGAGCAGGCGGACACCAGCCCTGCGGCGGGCGGGACAGGAGGCAGCGCCTAAAATCCGTCCTTCGCGCACGCCCCGCCGTGCGCCTTTTCTTTTGCCCGCCCCGCTTTCCCCGCCATGCTGACCTTCCAACAGATCATCCTGAAACTGCAGTCCTACTGGGCCGAACAGGGCTGCGCGCTCCTGCAGCCCTACGACATGGAAGTGGGAGCCGGCACCTCGCACACCGCCACCTTCCTGCGCGCCATCGGCCCCGAGCCCTGGCGCGCCGCCTACGTGCAGCCCAGCCGCCGCCCCAAGGACGGGCGCTACGGTGACAACCCCAACCGCCTGCAGCACTACTACCAGTACCAGGTGGTGCTCAAGCCCGCGCCGGCCAACATCCTGGAGCTGTACCTGGGCAGCCTGCAGGCCCTCGGGTTCGACCTGAAGAAGAACGACATCCGCTTCGTCGAGGACGACTGGGAGAACCCCACGCTGGGCGCCTGGGGCCTGGGCTGGGAGGTGTGGCTGAACGGCATGGAGGTCACGCAGTTCACCTATTTCCAGCAGGTCGGCGGCATCGACTGCAAGCCCGCCACGGGCGAGATCACCTACGGCCTGGAGCGTCTGGCCATGTACCTGCAGGGGGTGGACAACGTCTACAACCTGACCTGGACCGAGGCGCCCGATGGCACGAAGCTGAGCTACGGCGACGTCTACCACCAGAACGAGGTGGAGCAGTCCACCTACAACTTCGAGCATTCCGACGCCGATTTCCTGTTCACCGCCTTCGGCGCACATGAAAAACAGGCCCAACACCTGGTGGCCGAACAGCTGGCCCTGCCGGCCTACGAGCAGGTGCTCAAGGCCGCCCACACCTTCAACCTGCTGGACGCGCGCGGCGCGATCAGCGTGACCGAGCGTGCCGCCTACATCGGCCGCATCCGCAACCTGGCCCGCGCCGTGGCCAAGAGCTACCTGGACAGCCGCGCCCGCCTGGGCTTTCCGATGGCCCCGCGTGCGCACGCCGACGAGGTGCTGGCCGAGCTGGCCCGCCAGGCCGAGCAGCAGCAGAAGAAGGCCGCCTGACGCGCGCCCGCAGCCGCCTCCGTATTTTTCTCACAAAAACAGCCTCCAGCCCTTGCCAGGCAAGCGCGAGCAGCTATCCAATTTTTCGTCATGACCGCACCCAACCTGCTTGTTGAACTGTTCGTGGAAGAGCTGCCCCCGAAGGCGCTGCAAAAGCTGGGCGACGCCTTCGCCGGCGTGCTGCACGAGCAGCTGGCGGCCCAGGGCCTGGCCGGCGCGGGTTCGCGCGTCACGGCCTATGCCTCGCCCCGGCGCCTGGCGGCCCACGTCACCCAGGTGCTGGCCGCCGCGCCGGACAAGGCCGTGTCGCAAAAGCTCATGCCCGTGGCCGTGGGCCTGGACGCGCAGGGCCAGGCCACGCCAGCGCTCTTGAAGAAGCTGGCCGCGCTGGGCCTGGATGCGGCGGCGCTCGGGGGCCTGAAGCGCGTGAACGACGGCAAGGCCGAGGTGCTGTTCCACGAGAGCATGGCGCGCGGCGCCACCCTGGCCGAGGGGCTGCAAAAGGCGCTGGACGAAGCCATTGCCAAGCTGCCCATCCCCAAGGTCATGCGCTACCAGCTGCAGGATGGCTGGAGCAGCGTGCACTTCGTGCGCCCGGCGCACGGCCTGGTCGCGCTGCATGGCAGCGAGGTGGTGACCGGCGTGCAGGCGCTGGGCCTGACCGCAGGGCGTGAGACGCATGGCCACCGCTTCGAGGCGCAGGCCGAGTCCATCGCCCTGCGTGACGCCGACAGCTACGCGCAGCAATTGCGCGAAGAAGGCGCCGTGATCGCCAGCTTCGCCGAGCGTCGCGCCGAGATCGCGCGCCAGCTGGCTGCCGCCGCGGCCCAGGTGGGCGGCGGCGTGCGGCCCATCGAAGACGACGCACTGCTCGATGAAGTGACGGCCCTGGTCGAGCGCCCCAACGTGCTGGTCTGCGCCTTCGAGGAAGAATTCCTGGCCGTGCCGCAGGAATGCCTGATCCTGACCATGAAGGCCAACCAGAAGTACTTCCCGCTGCTGGACGGGCAAGGGCGCCTCACGCACCGTTTCCTCGTGGTGAGCAACATCAGCCCTCAGGATCCCACCGCCGTCATCCAGGGCAACGAGCGTGTGGTGCGCCCGCGCCTGGCGGACGCGAAATTCTTCTTCGACCAGGACCGCAAGAAGCCCCTGGCCAGCCGTGTGGAGCAGCTGGCCAAGGTGGTCTACCACAACAAGCTGGGCACGCAGGGCGAGCGCGTGGAGCGCGTGCGGCACATCGCCAAGGCCATTGCCGCGCAGCTGTTCGATGCCCTGGCCGGCCAGCACGCCGAGCAGCTCGACTCCGACAGCGGCGAGCTGGCGCGCGAGTACCTGCTGACCTGCGTGGACAACGCCGCGCTGCTGGCCAAGGCGGATCTGGTCACCGACATGGTGGGCGAGTTCCCCGAGCTGCAGGGCGTGATGGGCAGCTACTACGCCGTGGGCGACGGCCTGCCGGATGAAGTGGCTCACGCCATCGAGGACCACTACAAGCCGCGCTTTGCCGGCGACGAGCTGCCGCGCGAGAACGTCGGCCTGGTCGTGGCCCTGGCCGACAAGCTGGAAACGCTGGTCGGCATGTTCGGCATCGGCAACCTGCCCACCGGCGACCGCGACCCGTTCGCGCTGCGCCGCCATGCGCTGGGCGTGATCCGCATGCTGATCGAGAAGCAGCAGCCCTTGGATATTAGGGCTCTGGTTAGTTCTGCAGTGCGCGCGTTTGATGAGAAGTTGCTTGACGGTGACGGAGACAACTACCTGGTCGCTCTGTACGCTTTCTTCAATGATCGCCTCAGCGGGTATCTACGTGAGACTGGGGCCAGCATTCAGGAGGTGACTGCAGTTATTAATTCAGACCTTTCCTGGAAAGACATGCCTAAGGCACTTGAGGCCGTGCGCGCCTTCGCCACGCTGGCCGAGGCCCCGGCCCTGGCGGCGGCCAACAAGCGCGTCGCCAACATCCTGAAAAAGGCCGAGGCCGAAGGCGCCGTGGACCCGCACGTCAACGAGGAGCTGCTGCAGGAGCAGGCCGAACAAGACCTGTACGCCGCGCTGCAGCGCTTCGTGCCCGAGGCCGACGCCCAGTTCGACCGCGGTGATTACACCGCCAGCCTGCAGACCCTGGCCGTGCTGCGCGCGCCGGTGGACGCCTTCTTCGACGACGTCATGGTCAACACCGATGACCTGGCCGTGCGCCTGAACCGCCAGGGCCTGCTCAAGCGTCTGCACCAGGCCATGAACCGCGTGGCCGATCTGTCCCGTCTGGCCGTGTGACGCCGCCGGCCGCGCGCCCCGACACCGCTGCAGCAGCCCGTGCATCCCGGGCCGCCTGGCTGGCCTTCGCGCCGCTGGCGGCCGTGGTGGGACTGCGCTGGGTGCTGGGCTGGCTGCAGGACCGGGCCGAACCGACCCCCGCCTGGCCGCTGTCGCCCTTCGCCGGCGCGCAGGACCCGTGGGCCTGGCTGCCCACCGCCGGCCTTGCGCTGCTGGCGCTTGCCGTGGCGCTGCTCATCCTGCGCGTCGTGCGCCGCCGTTGGGGCGCGCGGGCGCTGGGCGGCCTGCTGGCGGCGCTGTGGATCGCCGCGGCGCTGGCGGCCTGCGCGGCCCAGGTGCTGCACTTCATGAACCTGCGCGGCCTGGCGCCGCAGGCCCAGCCGCTGGCCGCCAGCGTGCTGGGCAGCCGCGCCGTGGCACCCAGCGCGCGCGGGCCGGGCGGCACGCTGCTGGTGCTGCAGCTGCCCGGCGAAGCCGGCCCGCAGCAGCTGATGGCGGACGACCCGGGCGCTGCCCGCCTGGCACCCGGCCAGGCCCTGGCGCTGCAGTGGTCGCGCGGGCGCTGGTGGGGGCGCTACGCCACCGGCTGGCAGCTGGCGGCAAAACCGCAGGTGCCGGCCAGCGGCGCGGGCAGGGAATAATCCAGCGCCATGAAGCTCGCCATCCTGGACCGTGACGGCACCCTCAACGCCCTGGGGGCCGGCGGCCTCATCGCCTCTCCCGCCGAATGGCAACCCGTGCCGGGGGCGCTGGAGGCCGTGGCCCGGCTGAACCAGGCCGGCTGGCGCGTGGTGGTGGCCACCAACCAGCCGGGGCTGGGCGGCGGGGTATTCGACACGCAGACGCTGGTGGCCATCCACGCGCGCATGCACCGCGAGCTGGGCGCCCTGGGCGGTCGCATCGACGCGGTCTTCTACTGCCCGCACGCCGAGGGCGAGGACTGCGCCTGCCGCAAGCCCGCGCCCGGGCTGATGCTGCAGATCCGCGAGCGCTGCGCGCTGGAGGGCGGGGAGATCGCCGTCATCGGCAGCTGCCTGGCGCACCTGCAGGCGGCGCAGGACCTGGGGGCGCAGCTGCACCTGGTGTGCACTGGGCGCTCGGCCCACCTGCAGCCGCACGCGCCGCTGCCCCCCGGCTGGCCTGCCGTCACCCGGGCCCATGCCAGCCTGCAGGACGTGGTGGATCTGCTGGTCGGGCAGGGCGGCAGCGCGCCGGCGGCTCCCTCCTTTCCATCTTCCGCTTCCTCCTGCTCTTGAAACAATAGCTGCCAGCGCTTGCCCCACAAGGGCTGGAGGCCTAAAACATCTGAAAGCAGCCGACATCCATGGCATTCATTCGCTCCGTCTTGCACCTGCTGGTGATGGTCGTCACCGTCGTTCCCTACACCCTGGGCGTGCTGCTGGCCAGGCTCATCTCCGGGCGCAGCGGCCCGGCCTACCGCGTGGCGCGCGCCTGGCTCACGCTATGCATCGACGCGGCGCGCTGGCTGCTGGGCATACGCACCCAGGTGCAGGGCATGGAGGGGCTGCAGGCCCTGGGCGCGGGCGGCGCCGTGCTGCTGGTCAAGCACCAGTCCACGTACGAGACCTTTCTCATGCCCTCGCTCATGCCGCGCCCGCTGGCCTACGTGTTCAAGAAGGAGCTGCTGTCCGTGCCCTTCTTCGGCTGGTCCATCGGCAGCCTGGACATGATCCATATCGACCGCGGCCAGCCCACGCGCGCCTTCGCCCGCGTGCTGCAACAGGGCCGGCGGCTGCTTTCGCAGGGCACTTGGGTCATCATGTTCCCCGAGGGCACGCGCATCCCGCGCGGCCAGCAGGGCGAGTACAAGAGCGGCGGCGCCCGCTTGGCCATCAGCGCCGGCGTGCCGGTGGTGCCGGTGGCCGTGACCTCGGCGCGCGTGTGGCCGGCCAAGGCCTTCGTCAAGCGGCCCGGCGTGGTGCACGTGTCCGTCGGCCGGCCCATCCCCACCGAGGGCCGCAAGCCCGAGGAGCTGATGGCCGAGGTGCAGGCCTGGATCGAGGGCGAAATGCGCCGCCTGGACCCCGAGGCCTACCCCGCCCAGCCATGAACGGCCCCGTGCGCGGCCGCCTGGTGCAGCTGGCGCTGGACCTGTGGGACGCCGTCGATTTGCAGCCAAAACCGGGTGAAACGCCCGCCATTCAAGCGCCGACAGCTATTAAACCTGAAGCGCCGCAGACTGACGCCGCACTGCGCCACCCGCAGGCCAACCGGCGCACTGCCCTGCAGGGCGTGGCGGTGGACTATCTGCTGCAGCGCGCCCGCAGGCGCAGCATCGGCTTTCGCGTGGACGGCGACGGGCTGTCGGTGCGCGCCCCCAACAGCGCCAGCATCGGCGCCATCGAATCGGCCCTGCAGGCCAAGGCCGGCTGGATCGTGCGCAAGCTGGCCGAGCAGCGCGACTACCAGCGCCGCCTGGAGGGCGCCCGCATCGCCTGGGGCGACGGCGCGCGGCTGCCCTACCTGGGCGCGCCCCTGGCCGTGGTGCTGGACGGCGCCCGCCGCGGCGCCCAGCTGGTGCCCGCACCGCAGGAGGGCGGCGCGCCCGCCACGCTGCACGTGCCGCTGGCGCGCAGCGCTAATCCTGAGCAGGTGCGCGACGCCGTGCAGGCCTGGCTGATGCGCCAGGCGCGCGCCCACTTCACGGGGCGGCTGGAGCACTTCGCCCCGCTGCTGCAGGTGCGCTGGACGCGGCTGGCCCTGTCCAGCGCCCAGTCGCGCTGGGGCAGCGCGCGCGCCGATGGCTCGATCCGGCTGAACTGGCGGCTGATGCACTTCTCGCCTGCCGTCATCGACTACGTGGTGGCGCACGAGCTGGCGCACCTGCGCGTCATGGACCACAGCCCGCGCTTTTGGGACACCGTGGCCACCGTGGTGCCCGACTACGCCGCCCTGCGCCAGCGTCTGCGCGACGAGCCCACGCCGCCCTGGCAGTAGTCCGGGGGCGGTCGGTGCGCCACAATGCCCGCCATGACCGATACCCGCGCACTGCCCCCGCTGCCCGAGCAACCCGTGCCCGCCCAGGGCTACGCCGGCGACATCAGTCCGCACCTGGCCTGGCAATGGGCGCAGTCCGGCAAGGCGGTGCTGGTGGACGTGCGCACCGACGCCGAGCGCGAATGGGTGGGCGCCGTGCCCGGCGCCGTGCCCGTGGCCTGGAAGCAGTGGCCGGGCATGGCCCTGAACGAGCGCTTCGACGACCAACTGCGCGCCGCCGTGCCGCCCGGCGGCCAGGTGCTGCTGCTGTGCCGCAGCGGCGTGCGCTCCATCGCCGCGGCGCGCCGCGCCACGGAGCTGGGCCTGCGCGCCTACAGCATCCTGGAAGGCTTCGAGGGCGACGCCGACGAACACGGCCAGCGGGGCTGCAAGGGCGGCTGGCGCCTGCGCGGCCTGCCCTGGAAGCAGGGCTGACGCTTCCAAGAAAATAGCTGCCAGCGCTTGTCTGGCAAGCGCTGGTAGCCGTTTTGGTCTGAAGCCGAGGGCTTATTTGGCCAGCGGCGGGATGCGCAGCTTCTGGCCCGGGTAGATCTTGTCCGGGTGGGTCAGCATGGGCTTGTTGGCCTCGAAGATCACCGGATACTTGTTGGCGTCGCCATAGAACTTCTTGGCGATGGCGCTGAGCGTGTCGCCGCGCACCACGTCGTGGTACTGGGCCTCGGGCTCGGGGTTGGTGACGGCCATCTGGTTGTCCACGCTGGTCACGCTGGCCACGTTGCCGCAGCACAGCGTCACCTTTTCCTTGACGGCCTGGGTGGGCGCGGTGCCATGCACCGTGACCTTGCCCTGGCTGCCGTCGAACTGCACCTTGACGTCGCTCACGCCCAGGTTCTGCGCGGCGATATAGCCCTCGATGGCCTTGCCGGCCTTGGCGTTGAGGTCTTCCTGCGAAGGCTGTGCGGGCGCGGCAGCGGCTGCTGGAGGCGTGGCCGCGTGTGCATCCTTGCCTCCAAACAGCTTTTCTCCGGCTTCCTTGACGAAACTGAACAGGCCCATGGCAAAACTCCTTGTGGTTGCGAGAAACAATTGGAATGGGTGCCGGCCACTGTAAGCCGTGCGGCCGCCCCCGGCGTGTCGGACGGGCACCCGCCTCACCATCGTTGACAAACCGGTGCCGCCGGGCGCGGGGCGGCGCGCCGTGGCGATAATCCGCTCCCATGACATTTCTCGCCATCGACGTGGGCAACACCCGCCTGAAGTGGGCGCTGTTCGACTCCGCCCGGCCCGGCGCAGCGGTGCACGCCCACGGCGTGGAGTTCCTGGACCATATCGAGCGCCTGGGCGAAGGCCCGTGGGCGCAACTGCCCGCGCCCGCGCACATGCTGGGCTGCGTGGTGGCGGGCGACGCCGTCAAGCGCCGCGTGGCCGAGCAGATGGAGCTGTGGGACGTGCCCGCGCACTGGGTCGTGTCTTCGGCCGAGGAGGCCGGCGTGGTCAACGGCTACGACCACCCCACGCGCCTGGGCGCCGACCGCTGGGTGGCCATGATCGGCGCGCGCCACCGCATGCTGACCCAGGGCCCGGCGCGCCCGCTGATCGTGGTGATGGTGGGCACGGCGGTGACGGTGGAGGCGCTGGACGCCTCCGGGCGCTTTCTGGGCGGGCTGATCCTGCCCGGCCACGGCATCATGCTGCGCGCGCTGGAGAGCGGCACCGCCGGCCTGCACGTGCCCACGGGCGAGGTGCGGCCCTTCCCGTCCAATACCAGCGACGCGCTGACCAGCGGCGGCACCTACGCCATCGCCGGCGCCGTGGAGCGCATGTACCAGCACCTGCTGGCCCACTGCGGCCAGGAGCCGGCGTGCATCATGACCGGCGGCGCCGGCTGGAAGATGGCGCCCAGCATGACGCGGCCCTTCGAGCTGGTGGAAAACCTGATCTTCGACGGCCTGCTGGAGGTCGCCGCACGCCGCTTCGCGCCGGCGGCCGCGTAACGCACGGTCACGTGCGCAGGCGTCGCGGCTGAGACAATCCGGTGTTTTCGCCCGGCCAAAGCCGGGCTGCACCCCTGCAGGACAAGGAAAGACTTCTCACCCATGATTCTCGTCACTGGCGGCGCCGGCTTCATCGGCGCCAATTTCGTGCTTGACTGGCTGGCCGCGTGCGACGAGCCGGTGGTCAACCTGGACAAGCTGACCTACGCGGGCAACGTGCACAACCTGGACAGTTTGCAGGGCGATGCGCGCCACGTTTTCGTGCAGGGCGACATCGGCGACAGCGCGCTGGCGGCGCGCCTGCTGGCCGAGCACCGCCCGCGGGCCATTGTCAACTTCGCGGCCGAGTCGCACGTGGACCGCTCCATCCACGGCCCTGCGGAGTTCATCCAGACCAACGTGGTCGGCACCTTCCGGCTGCTGGAGGCGGCACGGCAGTACTGGAGCGCGCTGCCTGCAGACGAGAAGGCGGCATTCCGCTTCCTGCACGTCTCCACCGACGAGGTCTACGGCACGCTGGCGCCCGATGCGCCGGCCTTCACCGAAAGCCACAACTACGAGCCCAACAGCCCGTACTCGGCCAGCAAGGCCGCCAGCGACCACCTGGTGCGGGCCTGGCACCACACCTACGGCCTGCCGGTGCTCACCACCAACTGCAGCAACAACTACGGCCCGCTGCACTTCCCCGAAAAACTCATCCCGCTGATGATCGTCAACGCCCTGGCCGGCAAGAGCCTGCCGGTGTATGGCGACGGAATGCAGGTGCGCGACTGGCTGTACGTGCGCGACCACTGCAGCGCCATCCGCCGCGTACTGCAGGCCGGGCGACTGGGCGAGACCTACAACATCGGCGGCTGGAACGAGAAGGCCAACATCGACATCGTGACAACCGTGTGCGGTTTGCTCGACGAGCTGCGCCCGCGCGCCGATGGCAAGAGCTACGCCGCGCAGATCGCCTACGTGCAGGACCGCCCCGGCCACGACCGGCGCTACGCCATCGACGCACGCAAGATCGAGCGCGAGCTGGGCTGGCGCCCGGCCGAGACCTTCGAGACCGGTATCCGCAAGACCGTGCAGTGGTATCTGGACCACCCGGGCTGGGTGGCGCAGGTGCAAAGCGGCGCCTACCGCGACTGGGTGGCCAGGCAGTACGAGGGCGCTGCGGCATGACGCACATCCTGCTGCTGGGCAGCGGTGGCCAGGTCGGCTGGGAGCTGCAGCGCAGCCTGGCCGTGCTGGGGCGGGTCACCGCGCTGGACCACGACAGTACCGAATACTGTGGCGACTTCCGCAACCCCGAGGGCGTGCGCGAGACCGTGCGCGCCCTGCGCCCCGACGTGATCGTCAACGCCGCCGCCCACACCGCCGTGGACAAGGCCGAGGGCGAGCCCGAGCTGGCCCGGCTGCTCAACGCCACCACCCCCGGCGTGCTGGCCGAGGAATCTGCCCGCCTGAACGCCTGGCTGGTGCACTACAGCACCGACTACGTCTTCGACGGCAGCGGCAGCCGCCCCTGGACCGAGGCCGACGCGCCCGCGCCCCTGTCGGTCTACGGCGCCACCAAGCTGGAGGGCGAGCGGCTGATCCAGCAGGCCGGCTGCCGGCACCTGATCCTGCGCACCAGCTGGGTGTATGCCGCGCGCGGCGGCAACTTCGCCAAGACCATGCTGCGGCTGGCCCAGGAGCGTGAGCGCCTGACGGTCATCGACGACCAGTGGGGCGCGCCCACCGGCGCCGACCTGCTGGCCGACGTGACGGCGCACGCCATCACGCACCTGCAAAGCCGCCCCGACGACGGCGGCCTGTACCACTGCGTGGCCGGTGGCGAAACCAACTGGCATTCCTATGCAAAATACGTGCTAGCCCAGGCGGAGAAAGCGCCGGCAGCTATCAAAATAAAAGCAACCGACGTGGCGCCCGTGCCCACCAGCGCCTTCCCTACGCCGGCGCGGCGCCCGCACAACTCGCGCCTGGACACCACGCGGCTGCAGGCCACCTTCGGCCTCACCCTGCCGCCCTGGCAGCAGGGCGTGGCGCGCATGCTCGCCGAAATCCTCTGATCCCCTCCACCCATGACGACACAACGCAAGGGCATCATCCTGGCCGGCGGCTCCGGCACACGGCTGCACCCGGCCACGCTGGCCATCAGCAAGCAGCTGCTGCCCGTCTACGACAAGCCCATGATCTACTACCCGCTCAGCACCCTGATGTTGGCGGGCATCCGCGAGATCCTGATCATCAGCACGCCCCAGGACACGCCGCGCTTTGCG
>DJJU01000004.1 GCA_002434305.1 Alicycliphilus sp. UBA6560
GGCCAAGATCATCGAGTAATCACGGCATCCCAGCCCAAGGAACACCATGTCCAAGCAAAAGATCCGTATCCGCCTGAAGGCGTTCGATTACAAGCTGATCGACCAGTCCGCTGCCGAGATCGTTGACACTGCCAAGCGCACCGGCGCCATCGTCAAGGGCCCCGTGCCCCTGCCCACGCGCATGAAGCGTTTTGACATCCTGCGTTCGCCGCACGTCAACAAGACCAGCCGCGACCAGCTGGAGATCCGCACGCACCAGCGCCTGATGGACATCGTCGATCCCACCGACAAGACGGTGGACGCGCTGATGAAGCTGGACCTGCCGGCCGGCGTGGACGTCGAGATCAAGCTGCAGTAAACCTGTAGCCATCGCACCGCCCGCCTGCACCTTCGGGTGCACCGGGCGCCTTTCTAACGCGGACTTGCTCAGCTGAGCAGTCCGCGTTATACTTTGCGGCTTCGCATTTTTGCGCCCTGCGTTTGCTCGCGGGGTTTGCCGGTGCGAAGTTTCATCAACCTTCTTTCGTGCGCGCTGGCGCCACTCGTGGACCACTCGCAACGCCTTGGCCAATTGAAGTCGGGGCGGCGGAAGTTTTGGAGAATAACCAATGAGTCTGAGCAACTCCCTCGGGTTGCTGGGCCGCAAGGTGGGCATGATGCGTCTGTTCACCGATGACGGGGACGCAGTGCCCGTCACGGTGGTGGATGTGTCGGGCAACCGCGTGACCCAGGTCAAAACCCAAGAGAACGATGGCTACGTGGCCCTGCAGGTCACGTTCGGTTCGCGCAAGGCCTCGCGCGTGACCAAGCCTGAAGCCGGCCACCTCGCCAAGGCGGGTGTCGAAGCCGGTGAGATCATCCGTGAATTCCGCGTGACGGCAGAAACCGCCGGCAAGTACGCCGCTGGTACCAGCCTGCCCGTGGCTGACGTGTTCGCCGTGGGCCAGAAGGTCGATGTGCAGGGCACCTCGATCGGCAAGGGCTACGCCGGCACGATCAAGCGTCACAACTTCAGCTCGCAGCGCGCGTCGCACGGCAACAGCCGTTCGCACAACGTGCCCGGCTCCATCGGCATGGCCCAGGATCCCGGCCGCGTGTTCCCCGGCAAGAAGATGACGGGCCACATGGGCGACGAGACCGTGACCACCCAGAACCTCGATGTCATCCGCATCGACGAAGCCCGTCAGCTGCTGCTGATCAAGGGTGCCGTTCCCGGCTCCAAGGGCGGTTTCGTCACCGTGCGTCCGGCCATCAAGGCCACTGTCTCCAAGGGGGCGAACTAAATGCAGCTCGAACTCCTGAATGAACAAGGCCAAGCCGCGTCCAAGGTGGACGTGCCCGAGACCGTGTTCGACCGCCAGTACAACGAAGCGCTGGTCCACCAGATCGTCGTCGCCTACCAGGCCAATGCCCGCCAGGGCACCCGTGCCCAGAAGGACCGCGAGCAGGTGCGCCACTCGACCAAGAAGCCCTTCAAGCAAAAGGGCACCGGCAACGCACGTGCCGGTATGACCTCCTCGCCGCTGTGGCGTGGGGGCGGTCGCATCTTCCCGAACCTGCCTGACGAAAACTTCACGCAGAAGATCAATAAGAAGATGTACCGCGCCGGCATGGCCTCCATCCTGTCGCAGCTGGCCCGTGAAGGCCGTCTGGCCGTGGTGGACTCGCTGAAGCTGGACAGCCCCAAGACCAAGGTCCTGGCCGACAAGTTCAAGGCCATGAACCTGCAATCGGTGATGGTGATCGCCGATGAGGTCGATGAAAACCTGTACCTCGCCTCGCGCAATCTGAAGAACGTGTTCGTCGTCGAGCCGCGCTATGCAGATCCCGTGTCGCTGGTGCACTTCAAGAAAGTGCTCGTCACCAAGGGCGCGATCGACAAACTCAAGGAGATGTTCGCATGAGCACACCCCAGTTTGACGAAGGTCGTCTGATGCAGGTGCTGGTCGCTCCCATCGTGTCCGAGAAGGCCACCATGGTTGCCGAGAAGGCCAACGCTGTGACGTTCAAGGTGCTGCAAAACGCCACCAAGCCCGAGATCAAGGCCGCCGTGGAGCTGCTCTTCAAGGTCGAGGTCAAGGGCGTTTCCGTGCTCAACACCAAGGGCAAGACCCGCCGCTTCGGCAAGACCGTGGGCCGCCGCGACAACGTGCGCAAGGCCTATGTGCTGCTCAAGGAAGGCCAAGAGCTGAACCTGTCCGGGGAGGCCGCGTAAACCATGGCTGTCATCAAACTCAAACCGACTTCTCCCGGCCAGCGCGGCGCGGTGAAGATTTCGCGCGACCACCTGCACAAGGGTGCCGCACACGCGCCTCTGCTGGAGCCCCAGTTCCAGAAGGCCGGCCGCAACAACAACGGCCACATCACCATCCGTCACAAGGGCGGTGGCCACAAGCACCACTACCGCGTGGTGGACTTCCGTCGCAACAAGGACGCCATCCCCGCTAAGGTGGAGCGCATCGAGTACGACCCCAACCGCACGGCCCACATCGCCCTGGTGTGCTATGCCGACGGCGAGCGTCGCTACATCATCGCCCCGCGCAACCTGGAAGTGGGCGCGACCATCGTCAGCGGCTCCGAGGCTCCGATCCGCGTGGGCAACACCCTGCCGATCCGCAACATCCCCGTGGGCTCGACCATCCACTGCATCGAGCTGAAGGCCGGTGCCGGCGCGCAGATCGCGCGCTCGGCTGGCACTTTCGCCACGCTGCTGGCCCGCGAAGGCGTGTACGCCCAGGTGCGCATGCGCTCTGGTGAAGTGCGCCGCGTGCACATCGAGTGCCGCGCCACGATTGGCGAAGTGGCCAATGGCGAGCACAGCCTGCGTCAGCTGGGCAAGGCCGGTGTCAAGCGCTGGATGGGCATCCGCCCGACGGTGCGCGGCGTGGCCATGAACCCGATCGATCACCCGCACGGTGGTGGTGAAGGCCGTACCGGCGAAGGCCGTCACGCAGTTGACCCATGGGGCAACCTGACGAAGGGCTACCGCACCCGTAACAACAAGCGCACGCAGACCATGATCGTGTCGCGTCGCAAGAAGTAAGAGGTAGCAAATGACTCGTTCTCTCAAAAAGGGTCCGTTTGTTGACCACCACTTGCTGGCCAAGGCCGAGAAGGCTGTCGCCACCAAGGACAAGAAGCCTGTCAAGACCTGGTCGCGTCGCTCCATGGTTCTGCCCGACTTCATCGGCCTGACCATTGCCGTGCACAACGGCAAGCAGCACGTGCCGGTCTATGTCACCGACCAGATGGTGGGCCACAAGCTGGGCGAATTTGCCCTGACGCGGACCTTCAAGGGTCACCCTGCGGACAAGAAAGTCCAGAAGAAATAAGGAGTAGACCATGTCTGAAACACGTGCAGTCCTCCGGGGCGTGCGCCTGTCGGTGGACAAGGGCCGCCTCGTGGCTGACCTGATCCGCGGCAAGAAGGTGGACCAGGCCCTGGACATCCTGACCTTCACGCAAAAGAAGGCCGCCGGGATCGTCAAGAAGGTGCTGGAGTCCGCCATTGCCAACGCCGAGCACAACGACGGCGCCGACATCGACGAGCTGAAGGTCAAGACCATCTACGTCGAGCAAGGCACCACGCTCAAGCGTTTCACCGCGCGCGCCAAGGGCCGCGGCAACCGCATCAGCAAGCCGACCTGCCACATCTACGTGACCGTGGGCAACTGAGGCCAAAGGAAGAATATGGGACAGAAAATCCATCCTACCGGCTTCCGTCTGGCGGTCAGCCGCAACTGGGCCAGCCGCTGGTACGCGAGCAACCGTGACTTCGCCGGCATGCTGGCCGAAGACATCAAGGTGCGCGAGTTCCTGAAGGCCCGCCTGAAGAATGCCGCCGTCTCGCGCGTCATGATCGAGCGCCCCGCCAAGAACGCCCGCATCACCATCTACTCGGCTCGTCCGGGCGTGGTGATCGGCAAGAAGGGCGAAGACATCGAGAACCTGAAGAAGGAACTCGCCACTCGCCTGGGCGTGCCGGTTGCAGTGAACATCGAAGAAGTGCGCAAGCCCGAAATCGATGCCAAGCTGATCGCCGACTCGATCACCCAGCAGCTGGAAAAGCGCATCATGTTCCGCCGCGCCATGAAGCGCGCCATGCAGAACGCGATGCGCCTGGGCGCCCAGGGCATCAAGATCATGTCCTCGGGCCGTCTGAACGGCATCGAAATCGCCCGCACCGAGTGGTACCGCGAAGGCCGTGTGCCGCTGCACACGCTGCGCGCCGACATCGACTACGGCACCTCCGAAGCCAAGACCACCTACGGTGTGATCGGCGTGAAGGTGTGGGTCTACAAGGGCGACACGCTCGGCCGTGGCGATCTGCCGGCTGTCGAGACGCCCCGTCCCGACGACGAGCGCCGTCCGCGCGGCCCGCGCCGCGATGGCCGTGGTGACCGCCGTGATGGCGATCGCCGCGGTGGCGGTGGCCGCCGCCCGATGGGCACCAACGCCGCACCTGCCGATGGCAGCGACAAGCCGCAGGGCGCAGGTGCAGATTCCGTTAAGCGCGTAGCCAAGGCCGCGCCCGCTGCTGCAGCAGCGGACGGTAAAGGAGAATAAACATGCTGCAACCCGCACGCCGCAAGTTCCGCAAGGAACAAAAGGGCCGCAATACCGGCATTGCCACGCGTGGCAATTCGGTGGCCTTCGGTGATTTCGGCCTGAAGTGCACGGACCGCGGCCGCCTGACGGCCCGCCAGATCGAAGCCGCGCGCCGCGCGATTTCCCGCCACGTCAAGCGTGGGGGCCGCATCTGGATCCGCGTGTTCCCGGACAAGCCCATCTCCACCAAGCCCGCCGAAGTGCGTATGGGCAACGGCAAGGGCAACCCCGAGTACTACGTGGCCGAAATCCAGCCCGGCAAGGTCGTGTTCGAGATCGTGGGTGTGCCCGAGGAGCTGGCACGCGAGGCGTTCCGCCTGGCTGCTGCCAAGCTGCCGCTGCGCACCACGTTCGTGGCCCGTCAGATTGGCGCTTGAGAAACAAGAGGATCGATATGACGAAAGCTGCTGAACTGCGCCAAAAGGACGAGGCCGGCCTGAAGGACGAAATCAAGTCGCTGCAGAAGGCCCACTTCGGCCTGCGCATGCAAAAGGCCACGCAACAGCTGGGCAACACGACCCTGCTGAAGTCCACGCGCCGCGACATCGCCCGCGCCAAGACCATCCTTGCCCAAAAGCAAGCCGCCAACGTGAAGGCCTAAGGAGCGAACATGACGGAAGCCAAAACATCCCTCAAGCGCACCCTGGTCGGCAAGGTGGTGAGCGACAAGCGCGCCAAGACCATCACCGTGATGGTCGAGCGCCGCGTCAAGCACCCCATCTACGACAAGATCGTGATCAAGTCGAGCAAGTACCACGCGCACGACGAGAACGGTGACTACAAGATGGGCGATACCGTGGAAATCACGGAAAGCCGCCCGCTGTCCAAGACCAAGAACTGGGTGGCTACCCGCCTGGTGCAAAAGGCCGGTCTGGTCTAAGCCCTTGCGGCTCACGCCGCAGCGCTGCCACAGGAAACGACCCACAATCGTGGGTCGTTTTTTTTCGTCCCTACTTTTCAGGAGATTCGCATGATCAAGATCGGTGACACGCTGCCCGCAGCCACGTTGATGGAATACCAGCACGCCGAGGACGGCACCTGCGCCACCAGCGGCCCGCAGCCCGTGAACGTGCAGGAAGCCGCCGCCGGCAAGACCATCGCCCTGTTCGCCGTGCCCGGCGCCTTCACGCCCACCTGCTCGGCCCAGCACGTGCCCGGCTACGTGGAGAACGCCGATGCGCTGAAGGCCGCCGGCGTGGACGAGATCTGGTGTGTGTCGGTCAATGACGCCTTCGTCATGGGCGCCTGGGCCAAGGACCAGAAGACCGGCCGCAAGGTGCGCATGCTGGCCGACGGCGACGCGGCCTTCGCCAAGGCCACCGGCCTGACGCTGGACCTGAACGGCAAGGGCCTGGGCCTGCGCAGCAACCGCTATTCCATGCTGGTCAAGGACGGCAAGGTGGCGCAGCTGAACGTCGAGGCACCGGGCAAGTTCGAGGTCAGTGACGCGGCCACGCTGCTGGGTCAGGCCCGCGCCTGATCGGCATCGAGTCACTCGGCAAACGCCGCATGGGCCCGCCGCCCGTGCGGCGTTGCTCTTTATTTGATAGCTGCTCGCGCTTGACTGCCAAGGGCTGAAGGCTAAAAAGGCTTGAAACCTCTGGCGGTCTGGCTCGCCCTCAGAAGATGTCGGCCTTGAGGTAGTGCGCCCCGGCGATGGGGTTGTGGTAGTAGGGCGGGATTTCCTCGAAGCCCAGCTCGGCGTACAGCGCGCGCGCAGACTCCATGCCGTCCAGCGTGTCCAGCAGCACGCTGGCGTAGCCGGCGCGGCGGGCGGCGTCCAGCATGGCCTCGGCCAGCTGCCGGCCCAGGCCGAAGCCCCGGAAGGCTTTGCGCACGTACAGGCGCTTCATCTCGGCGGCGTTGGCGTAGTCGGCCGTGTCCAACGGCCGCAGCGCGCAGCAGCCGGCCAGCGCGCCGTCCACCAGGGCCAAAAGGATGCAGCCGCGCGGCGGAGCATAGTCGCCGGGCAGATCGGCCAGCTCGGCCTGGAAGTTCTGGAAACCCAGGTCGATGCCCAGGCTGTCCGCGTACTCCTCGAAGAGCTCGCGTACCTGCGCCATCTCGTGCGCTTCGGTGGGGTAGAGCAGGGCGATGGAGGGCAACGGGTCCACGGCGCGGTGCGTTTCCTCGGTAGCGGGTGTCATACGGGCAGTGTATCGGGCGCTAGAAGCCGCCCGCATCCAGGCGCGACACCCACCAGGCCGCCAGCGCGCACAGCGCCAGCAGCACGGCGGCGCGGGCGCGGCTGGCGCCATCGTCGCGCGAGGGCGGCACGGCCTGGGGCAGCGCCTTGTCCCCGGTGAGCATGGGCCGCACGATGGCGCGCCGGCGCACCAGGGCATAAAAGGCGATGGCGAGCACGTGCAGTCCCACCAGCGCGTACAGCAGGTACTGCCCCACGTCGGCGTGGTACCAGGTGGCGCGGCCTACCCACAGGCCGGACAGGTATTGCGCCAGCGGCCCCGTGAAGGAGATCTCGTCGTCGCTGGCCAGCCCGCTGGCCACCTGCAGTGCCAGGGCCGCCAGCAGGGCGAAGACCGACAGCGCGCCCAGCGGGGAATGGCCGACCTCGTCCACCTGGGGCTGCCCGCGCCCGCGCAGATAGGGCAGCAGCCGCGCGGGCGCATACAGAAAGCTGGCAAAGCGCGACCAGCGTCCGCCTACGAAGCCCCACAGCAGGCGGAAGGCCAACAGCGCCAGCACCACGTAGCCCAGCCGCAAATGCCACTGCATGGCACTGCCGCCCAGCTTGGCGGTGACCACCAGGGCGACCACCGCGGCGGCCAGCGACCAGTGAAACAGGCGGGTGGGCAGATCCCAGATGCGTACCGTGTGCTGTTGCATGGAAGGTAGGGGAGATCAAAAAAGGGGTAGGCCTCGGACATTGTGCCGGGCGGGGCGGCCTGCCGCAGCCGCCCATACTCGAGCAAACCCCGGGTGCTTGGCGCGTGCGCGGCGGCGCCACCGCGCCATACTGGGCACCGGCCGGGCGGCGCTGCGCCAAGGCGTGGGCCGCCCGGCCGCCCCTGTTCCCGCCCCCAACCCACGGACCGACCAGACCATGCAATTCAAGGCCCTCGCCCTCGCGCTGACCGCCGCCGCGGCCGGCATGCTCGCGCTGCCCGCAGCCGCCCAGTTTGCCAAGCTCGAAGACGCCATCAAGTACCGCCAGAGCACGTTGTTCGTCATCGGCCAGCACTTCGGGCGCATCGGCGCCATGGTCAACGGCAAGGCGCCCCATGACGCGCGCGCCGCGCAGGCCGACGCCGAAGTCATCGCCACGCTGGCGGCGCTGCCCTGGACGGCCTTCGGCCCCGGCACGGACAAGCCCGCGCCGACCAAGGCCAAGCCCAACGTGTGGACCGAACAGGCCAAGTTCACCGAGCACGCGGAGAAGTTCCAGGCCGAGGCGCCCAAGCTGCTGGTCGCCGCCAAGACCGGCAGCCTGGACAACCTGAAGGCCGCCTTCGGCCCCACGGCCAACTCCTGCAAGGCCTGCCACGACAGCTTCCGCGCCCGCTGACGCGCTAGCCTTTTGATAGCTGCCCGCGCAGGCCGGGCAAGCGAAAAGGCCGGTTTTCTTGTGAAAACCGGCCTTTGTCCGTGCAAGGTCCGGGTTGCTCAGGCTTCTGCCAGCAGCCGCTCGATCAGCCGGTGCAGCTCAGGGAAGTCGGGCGCGCCCACGTAGCTCTTCACGATCTCGCCACGCTTGTTGACGATGAAGGTGGTGGGGGTCAGCTTGACGTCTCCCCAGGCCTTGGCCACGGTGCCGGTGTTGTCGATGGCCACCTTGAAGGGCAGCTTGCGCGACTCGGTGAAGTTCACGACATAGCTGGGCGGGTCGTAGCTCATGGCCACGGCCAGGGTCTCGAAGCCCTGGCCCTTGTACTTGTCGTAGGTGGCGACGATCTCCGGCATCTCGGCCACGCAGGTGGTGCAGCTGGTGGCCCAGAAGTTCACCAGCGTGACCTTGCCGCGCAGGTCCTGCGTTGTCTGTTGGCTGCCGTCCAGCAGCACGAAGGTGGACTGCGGCGCCTCGTGTACGTTGGAGCGCAGCACCACCGCCGTGCCCACGCCGGCGGCCACCACCAGCGCCCCCGCCACCAGCCAATTTTTCATTTTCATCACTTCGCTCTCCGCAGCCGCCGTTATCGCACCGGCGATTGTGCCGCAGGCCTCAAACCCCGCTGTGCGTAAGACCGGCCGCGCGCCGCGCGGTTCCCCAGGCCAGGGGGTGCGCTGGCGATAATGTGCGGTCAAGCCATGACCACGCGCCTACTCATCATCGCCCACGAGCCGCTGGCCCACGCCCTGCGGGAATGCGCACTGCATGTGTTCCCCGACTGCGCTCCCGACCTGCAGGCGCTGGACGTGCCACCCGACGAGCCGCCCGAGGCCACGCTGCTGGCCGCCCGCGCCCTGCGCGCCACGCAGGACGGCGCGCCGCTGCTGGTGCTGACCGACGTGGTCGGCGCCACGCCCGCCAATGTGGCGCGGCGCCTGGTGGACGACGTGCATTCCCGCCTGGTGGCCGGCGTCAACCTGCCGATGCTGCTGCGCGCCGTGAGCTACCGCGCCGAGCCTCTGGAGGCGCTGGCCGCCCGTGCGCTGGCCGGCGGCGCTCAGGGCGTGGTGCCCGTCGCGGCCGCCGAGGCGGCGCGGGGCTGAGTCCGCTTCTCTCCATCCCGGCAACTTCATGATCCAACAGACCATCACCATCAGCAACAAGCTGGGCCTGCATGCGCGCGCCTCGGCCAAGCTCACCAAGCTGGCGGGCAGCTTCGCCTGCAACGTCTTCCTGAGCCGGGGCGAGCGCCGTGTGAACGCCAAGAGCATCATGGGCGTGATGATGCTGGCCGCCGGCCTGGGCGCGCAGGTGGAGATTGAGACCGACGGCAGCGATGAGCAGGAGGCCATGCAAGCCCTGCTGGAGCTGATCAACGGCAAGTTCGGCGAGGGCGAATAGCACCACACACGGCACGAGGTCGATCGCATGACGTTTTCCATCCACGGATTGCCCGTCGCACGGGGCATCGCCATCGGGCGCGCCGTGCTGGCCGCGGCCAGCCGCATGGAGGTCGTGCACTACTTCATTGAAGCGGGCGATGTCGAGGCCGAACTGGCCCGCGCCCGGAGCGCGCGCGACGCCGTGATCCATGAATTGCAGCGCCTGCAGGCCGATATGCCGGCCGACGCACCGCAGGAACTGGCCGCGCTGCTGGACGTGCACATCCTGCTGCTGCAGGACGAGGCCCTGGTGGGCGGCGTGCGCCACTGGGTCACCGAGCGGCTGTACAACGCCGAGTGGGCGCTGACCACGCAGCTGGAAGTGCTCAGCCGCCAGTTCGACGAGATGGAGGACGACTACCTGCGCGAGCGCAAGGCCGACCTGGAGCAGGTCGTCGAACGCATCCTGCGCCACCTGCGCGGCGCGCACGTGGACGGGCCGGCGCGCCTGGCAGCCGCCGCCGGCGGGGGCAGCGCCACGCCGCTGGTGCTGGTGGCCTACGACCTGTCGCCGGCCGACATGCTGCAGTTCAAGCAGAGCGTGTTCGCCGGCTTCGTGACCGGCGTGGGCGGCAAGACCAGCCACACCGCCATCGTCGCGCGCAGCATGGACATCCCCGCCGTGGTGGGCGCGCGCGGGGTCAGCCAGCTGGTGCGCCAGGACGACTGGGTCATCATCGACGGCGATGCCGGCGTGGTCATCGTCGACCCTTCGCCCATCGTCATGGACGAATACCGCTTTCGCCAGCGCCAGGGCCTGCTGGAGCGCGAGCGACTGGCGCGGCTGCGGCACACGCCCTCGGTCACGCTGGACGGCCAGCCGGTGGAGTTGCTGGCCAACATCGAGCAGCCCCAGGACGCAGCCGCCGCGCTGCGCGCCGGCGCCGTGGGCGTGGGGCTGTTTCGCACCGAATTCCTGTTCATGGACCGCGGCGGCAGGCTGCCGGACGAGGAGGCGCAATACCTGGCCTACCGCGAGGCCGTACAGGGCATGCAAGGCCTGCCGGTGACCATTCGCACGGTGGACGTGGGCGCCGACAAGCCGCTGGACAAGTCGCACCGCGACAGCTCGCTCAACCCGGCCCTGGGCCTGCGCGCCATCCGGTGGAGCCTGGCCGATCCGGCCATGTTCCGCACCCAGCTGCGCGCCATCCTGCGCGCGGCCGCGCACGGCAAGGTGCGGCTGCTGTTTCCCATGCTGGCCCACCTCTCGGAGATCCGCCAGACGCTGGCCCAGGTGCAGCTGGCGCGCGCCGAGCTGGACGCGCGCGGCGCCGTGTACGGGCCGGTGCAGCTGGGCGCCATGATCGAGGTGCCGGCCGCGGCGCTGGTGGTGCGCCAGTTCCTGGCGCACTTCGACTTCCTGTCCATCGGAACCAACGACCTGATCCAGTACGCCCTGGCCATCGACCGGGCCGACGAGGCCGTGGCCCCGCTGTACGACCCGCTGCACCCGGCCGTGCTGGGTCTGGTGGCCGACGTGATCGCCGCCGGCGCGCGCGCCGGCAAGCCGGTCAGCGTGTGCGGCGAAATGGCGGGCGACGTGGCCATGACGCGGCTGCTGCTGGGCTTGGGGTTGCGCAGCTTTTCCATGCACCCCGCGCAGGTGCTGGCCGTCAAGCAGGAGGTGCTGCGCGTGGACGCACGCCAGCTTGCCGGCTGGGCCGCCCAGGTGCTGGAGGCTGACGAGCCCGCCGCGCTGCTGAATGCGCCGCAAGCCCAGCAGCATCAATTTTGATAGCTTTCTGCGCTTGCCTGGCGGGCGTTTGAGCCACTTTTTATATAAAAGCCAAACCGGGGGGCGCGCAGGGTCAAGCCAGGCCAGTGGGCCGGTGGCGGGGCGCCGCATACAATGACCGGCTGCCTGCTCGCCGGCCCTGGCGCCCGCGCACGGCCACTTTCCTATTTTTTCCTGCCGATTTCCGGAGCCTGCCCCGTGCTGATTTCTTCCGCCTTTGCACAGACCGCCCCCGCCGCTGCCGCCGAGGGCGGCATGATGGCCTCGCTCACCGGCATGCTGCCGCTGGTGCTGATGTTCGTGGTGTTGTACTTCATCATGATCCGCCCCCAGATGAAGCGCCAGAAGGAACACCGCGCCATGATCGAAGCCCTGGCCAAGGGCGACGAAGTGGCCACCGCCGGCGGCCTGCTGGGCCGCGTCACGCGCCTGGGCGAAGGCTCACTGCACCTGGAGATCGCCAACGGCGTCGAGGTGCAGGTGCAGCGCAGCGCCGTGACGCAAGTCCTGCCCAAGGGCTCGGTCAAGTAACCATCCGCCTGGCTGAACACGTTGAAGCCATTGCGACGGGGCGTGCCGACCAAGGCCCGCCCCGTCATCCGTTTGTGAGACGAAGAGCGCGATCATGAACCGTTACCCGGTCTGGAAGTACGCGATCCTGGGGATCGCGTTGCTCGTTGGGTTCCTCTACACCCTGCCCAACTTTTTCGGCGAGGCCCCTGCGGTGCAGGTCTCCTCGGCCAAGGCCACCATCAAGGTGGACTCCGCTTTGCAGGAGCGCGTGCAGCAGGTGCTGGAGGCGGCGGGCGTGACCTCCGACTCCATCGTGCTGGAAGGCACGTCGGTGCGCGCGCGTTTCGACACGCCGGACATCCAGCTCAAGGCCAAGGACGCGCTGGAAAAGGCGCTGATCCCCGACCCCAGCGACCCGCCCTACATCGTCGCCCTCAACCTGGTTTCGCGTTCGCCCGACTGGCTGACCGCGCTGCACGCGCGCCCCATGTACCTGGGCCTGGACCTGCGCGGCGGCGTGCACTTCATGCTGCAGGTGGACATGCAGGCGGCGCTGACCAAGAAGGCCGAGTCCCTGGCTGGCGACCTGCGCAGCAGCCTGCGCGAGAAGAACATCCGCCATGGCGGCGTCAGCCGCGAAGGCCAGACGGTGCAGGTGCGCCTGCGCGACCAGGCCCAGCTGACGGCCGCGCGCAACCTGATCGCCGACCAGTTCGCCGACCTGCAGGCGACCACCGTCACCGATGGCGACACCACGGTGCTCACCGCCAGCATCAAGCCCGAGGCCCTGCGCCGCGTGCAGGAACAGGCGCTCAAGCAGAACATCACCACGCTGCACAACCGCATCAACGAGCTGGGAGTGGCCGAACCGGTCATCCAGCAGCAGGGCCTGGACCGCATCGTGGTGCAGCTGCCCGGCGTGCAGGACACGGCCAAGGCCAAGGACATCCTGGGCCGCACCGCCACGCTGGAAGTGCGCATGGTCGATGAGGGCACCGAGGCGCGCGCCGCCGAGATGGGGACCGGCCCCGTGCCCTTTGGCGACGAGAAATACCTGGACCGCAACGGCCAGGCCGTGATCGTCAAGAAGCAGGTGGTGCTCACGGGTGAGAACCTGACCGACGCCCAGCCGGGCTTTGACAGCCAGACGCAGGAGCCCACCGTCAACCTGACGCTCGACGCCAAGGGCTCGCGCATCTTCAAGGACGTGACGCGCGAGAACGTGGGCAAGCGCATGGCCATCGTGCTGTTCGAAAAGGGCAAGGGCGAGGTGGTGACGGCCCCCGTGATCCGCAGCGAGATCGGCGGCGGGCGGGTGCAGATCTCCGGGCGCATGACCACCGTGGAGGCCAATGACACGGCGCTGCTGCTGCGCGCCGGCTCGCTGGCCGCGCCCATGGAGATCATCGAGGAATACACCATCGGCCCCAGCCTGGGCGCCGACAACATCGCCCGCGGCGTGAACAGCGTGGTCTGGGGCATGGTGGCCATCGCGGCCTTCATGTGCGTGTACTACATGCTGTTCGGCGTGTTCTCGACCATCGCGCTGTCGGTGAACGTGCTGATGCTGGTGGCCATCCTGTCCATGCTGCAGGCCACGCTGACCCTGCCCGGCATCGCCGCCATGGCGCTGGCGCTGGGCGTGGCCATCGACTCCAACGTGCTGATCAACGAGCGCATCCGCGAGGAGCTGCGCGCCGGCGTGGCGCCGCAGGCGGCGATCGCCACCGGCTACGACCGCGCCTGGGCCACCATCCTGGACTCCAACGTGACCACGCTGATTGCCGGCCTGGCCTTGCTGGCCTTCGGCACCGGCCCGGTGCGCGGCTTTGCCGTGGTCCACTGCATCGGCATCCTGACCAGCATGTTCTCGGCGGTGTTCTTCTCGCGCGGCCTGGTCAATTTCTGGTATGGCCGCAAGAAGAAGCTCAAGAGCGTCTCCATCGGCCAGGTCTGGAAGCCTGAAGACGCCTCGCAGCTGCGCTCCGTGGCCGGCCGCGCCAGCAACGACTAAAGGGAAGGATCATGGAGTTTTTCCGCATCAAAAGGGACATCCCTTTCATGAAGTACGCGTTGGTGCTCAACGCGATTTCCTTCATCACCTTCGCCCTGGCGGTCTTCTTCCTGGTCACGCGCGGGTTGCACCTGTCGGTGGAGTTCACCGGCGGCACCGTTATGGAGGTGGCCTACACACAGACCGCCGACACGGCCAAGGTGCGCGAGACGGTCGCCAGCCTGGGGTACCCGGATGTGACGGTGCAGAACTTCGGCACCTCGCGCGACGTGATGATCCGCCTGCCGGTGCAAAAGGGAGTGACCTCGGCGCAGCAAAGCGACCAGGTGCTGGCGGCGCTGAAAAGCCAGGATGACTCGGTGGTGCTGCGCCGCACCGAGTTCGTCGGCCCGCAGGTGGGCGAGGAGCTGGTGCACGGCGGCCTGATGGCGCTGGGCATGGTGGTGCTGGGCATCGTCATCTACCTGGCCTTGCGCTTCGAGTGGAAGTTCGGCGTGGCGGCCATCATCGCCAACCTGCACGACGTGGTCATCATCCTGGGCTTCTTCGCCTTCTTCCAGTGGGAGTTCTCGCTGTCGGTGCTGGCCGGCGTGCTGGCCGTGCTGGGCTACTCGGTCAATGAGTCGGTGGTGATCTTCGACCGGATCCGCGAGACCTTCCGCAAGTTCAGAAAGCTCAACACGCACGAGGTGATCGACCACGCCATCACCTCGACCATGAGCCGCACCATCATCACCCACGCCTCCACCGAGGCCATGGTGCTGTCCATGTTCTTTTTCGGCGGCCCCAGCCTGCACTACTTCGCTCTGGCGCTGACCATCGGCATCCTGTTCGGCATCTACTCCTCGGTGTTCGTGGCGGCGGCGATTGCCATGTGGCTGGGTGTCAAGCGCGAGGATCTGGTCAAGGCCGGCTCCAAGCGCGAAGGCGACCCGGACGACCCGAACGCGGGCGCCGTGGTCTGATACCCCCGGGCGGCACTCAGCCCTGGCTGGCGCTGCCCGGCAGCCGCTAACATGGCACGTTATGGACTTCGCGTCGCACCCCGCCGCTGCCCGTCGGCTCGCCCAGCTGGCGCGCCAGCATTTCGTGGACGGGCTGTGCGCCGGCCTGCCGGTGGTGGCGCAGGCGCTGGGGAGCTTTCTCACTGACCTCATGGGCCAGACCGGCACGCAGCGCGAGATGCAACTGCACCGGGACGCCTGGCAAGCCTTTCAGAACGGCCACAAGGACTGGACCGAGCACGCCGCCCGTGCCTGGCGCGCCGCGCTGGCCCCTGCCGCTCCCGCGCCGGTGCGGCGCCCCGCCCCCGGGCTGGATGGCCTGGCGCTGCTGGACGACGATGTGGTGGAGAACCAGATTGCCGCCTCGCGTATGGCCCTGCCCGTGCTGGAGCAGGTGGGCACCAGCTTTGATGCCGTGCGCCAGCGCACGCAGCAACTGGAAGGCGCCGAGCTGGCGTCCGGCGACATCCTGCGGCCCGAGTCCTGGTGCCTGGCCCTGGTGGATGCGTGGCTGCAGGCCGGCCTGAAGCGCGAAGTCTTCGCGCTGGTGCTGGATGCGCTGCAGCGCGAGCTGGCCGCGCTGGCGCTGACGCAATACCAGGCCGTGGTCAAGTTCTACGACAGCCAGGGCGTGGCCAGCGTCGGCGAAGACCTGCGCGCCCGTGTGCGTCGCCCGAACGCCGTGTCCGGCGGCAGCGGCCATGGCCCATCGACCGGGCCGGAGGCACACTCCAGCTCGCGCCCCTCGCACCTGCAGCCGCCCCCGTATGGCATGCCTGCGGGGGGGCGTCCCATGCCGGTGCCGCGCGGCAGCCACCCGGCGCCTTTCACCACGGGCGGCATGCCGCTGCCCACCGGCGTCACCATTCCCGGCCCGCTGATCCGCGCGCGCCAGCGCGCCTATGGCGTGATGGCCCAGGTGCGCCGCCTGCTGACCCAGCCGGCCATGGGCGGCTATGACATGGTCAAGGCGCCGCCGGCGTCCGCCGCCCTGGTGCACGCGCTGGCGGCCCAGCGCGTGTCGCTGGAGAGCTACTACGACAGCCTGACGGCCATGGCGCACCACGCCGGCCCGCAGGCCGTGGTGCGCGTGGCCGGCGTGGTACGCGAGCGCGCCGCCGAGTTGAAGGAAAAGGCCGCCACGGCCAGCGAGAAGGCCATCATCGAGGTGGTGGCGCTGATGTTCCAGAGCATCCTGAGCGAGGAGCGCATCCCTCCGGCCATGCGGGTGTGGTTCGCTCGGCTGCAGGTGCCGGTGCTGCGCGTCGCCCTGGCCGAGCCGGAGTTCTTCAGCAACATGGCGCACCCCGCGCGCCAGCTCATCGACCGCATGGGCGCCTGCGTGCTGGGCTTTGATGCCAGCAGCATCAATGGCAGCGCCCTGGAGGCCGAGGTGCGCCGCATCGTGCAGGTCATCGAGCAATACCCGGAGACCGGCCAGCGGGTGTTTGCCATCGCCCACGAGGAGTTCGAGGCCTTCCTGGCCAAGTTCCTGGCCGAACGCCAGGGCGGCACCACGGCGCGCATCGTCAGCGTGGCCCAGCAGGTCGAGCAGCGCGAGACGCTGGCCATCCAGTACACCATCGAGCTGCGCACCCTGCTGAAAGACATGCCGGTGCGCGACGAGATCCGCGAATTTCTGTTCAAGACCTGGGCCGAGGTGCTGGCCGTGTGCGCCGTGCGCCACGGGCCGCAGCATGCCGTCACCGCCGAGTGCAAGCGCGCCGCGGCCGACCTGGTGTGGGCCGCCAGCGCCAAGCCCAACCGCGCCGACCGCGCCCAGGTCATCCAGAGCCTGCCGGCGCTGCTGCAGTCGCTGCGCCGCGGCCTGACCCTGCTGGGCGTGGCCGGGGCCGAGCAGGACGCGCAGATCAAGCTGCTGACGGACACCCTGGCCGACGCCTTCCTGTCCAAGACCGCCACCATTCCCCAGGCGCACATCGACGCCATGGCGCGCCGCCTGGCGAACCTGGAGGACTACCTGAGCGACGAGGCGCTGGGCGAGATGCCGCTGAGCGCCGAGAACATCGAGCTGCTGCTGGGCATCGACGCCTCCGCCATCCACGTCTTTGCCGACAACGAGGCGCCGGTGCAGCCGGAGATGGTCGCGTGGGCCCAGCAGCTGCCCCTGGGCACATGGTTCACCCTGGACCACAACGGCGCCTCGGCCCAGGTGCAGTACGTGTGGCACAGCCAGCGCCGCCAGCTGCACCTGTTCGCCGCCTCCGACGGCGCCAGCTACCTGCTGCAGCTGCGCCGCCTGGGTGCCTACCTGCAGGCCGCGCTGATCGTGCCGCAGGAGGAAGAAAGCCTGACCCTGCGCGCCACGCGCGAGGCCCTGACCAAGCTGGACGCCAACCCCGGGCGGCTGCTGAGCTGAAGCCGTCATCGTCGGCCTGGGCCTACGCGCGCATCGCGGTGCGTCCCCTACCATGTTCCCCGCACGGCGACCTCCTTACAGGTCGCCGTGCCGTTTTCAGCACCTGACAAAAGTACCAACGGAAGAAAGAAAGGAAACCGCATCGCCATGGATTTCGCACGGGACTGGACCTGGCTGCACAGCGAAGCCCTGTGGGGCATGTCGGCCGCCAGCATGCTGCTGGCCGCCGCAGCCGCCATGGGCACCTATCTGCTGCTCACGCTGACGCTGCGCTGGGCGCAGCGGCGGGTGCGCCGGCACGACGAGGAGGGCGTGGCCCGGGGTGGGGCCGGCGGCCTGCTGGCCCAGCTGCTGGCCGGCACCAGCCAGCTGCTGATCGTGCTGGCGTCCGTACTGGTCGGCCTGGGTCTGCTGGATCTGCCGGACCGCTGGCACGGCCGCGTGGGTCAGCTGTGGTTCCTGGCCGTGGCGGTGCAGATCGGCCTGTGGGGTTCGCGCGCCACCAGCGTGGCGGTGCAGCGCTACCGCCAGCACCATGGCGTGGGCGCCACGGGCCAGGCCAGCGCCTCGGCCACGCTCATGTCCTGGGGTCTGCGCACGCTGCTGTGGGTCACGGTGCTGCTGGCCATTCTGTCCAACCTGGGGGTCAACATCACCGCCTTCATCGCCAGCCTGGGCGTGGGTGGTGTGGCGGTGGCGCTGGCGCTGCAGAACATCCTGGGCGACCTGTTCGCCTCCATGGCCATCGCCGTGGACAAGCCCTTCGAGGTGGGCGACTTCATCGTCGTGGGCGGCGTCGCCGGCACGGTGCAGCAAGTGGGCGTGAAGACCACCCGCATCAAGGCACTCAGCGGCGAGCAGGTGGTGATGGGCAATACCGACCTGCTCAAGCAGACCATCAACAACTACCGCCTGATGCGCGAGCGGCGCATCGTGTTCAGCTTCGGCATCGCCCAGTCCACACCTGCGGACAAGGCCGAGCAAGTGTCGCGCACCGTGGCCGAGATCATCCGTGCCGTGCCGCAGGTGCGCTTCGACCGCGCGCACCTCAAGGGCTTCGGCGCCAGCTCGCTCGACTATGAGGTGGTCTACATCGTCGAGGACCCAGGCTTCAACGTGTACATGGACATCCAGCAGCGCATCAATCTGCAGCTGCTGGAGCGCCTGCGCGCCCTGGACGTGCAGCTGGCCGTGCCGGTCAGCCGCCTGCAGTTCAACAGTCCGCCGGCCGGCGCCCAGCAGGCCGACGTGCTGGCCCAGGCAGCGGTCGCAGGCGGCGCGGGCCGGGCATAAAAAAACGCACGCCCGAAGGCGTGCGTTTCAGTGCAGGGTGGCCGGTCCGGTCAGGCGGTCACGCGCTGGGCCGTGGCCGGGACGGCAGCGCCACTGCGCCAACGATCCATCAGGGCGAACCACTTCTTGCGCGCGGCCGCCAGGTGGCGCTCCTTCACGTGGCCATAGCCGCGGATGTCTTCGGGAATGCGGGCGATCTCCACGGCCAGCGCCAGGCGCTCGGGAGCCAGGCCAGCCAGCAGCTCCTCGATGCAGGCGCGGTACTCCTGGATCAGCGTGCGCTCGGTGCGCCGTTCCTCGGTCTTGCCGAACGGATCCAACGCCGTGCCGCGCAGACCCTTGAGCTTGGCCAACAGGCCCATGCCGCGGCGCATCCACTCGCCATAGGACTGTTTGATGGGCTCGCCCCGGTCGTTCTTCTTCAGCGCGAAGCTGGGCGGTGCCAGGTGGTGGACGATTTTGTAGTCCCCCTCGAACATGCCCTCGATGCGCGCCGTGAAGGCCGGGTCGGTGTGCAGGCGAGCCACCTCGTACTCGTCCTTGTAGGCCATCAGCTTGAACAGGTAACGCGCCACCGCCTCGGTCAGACGCGTCGAGCCCTGGCTGGCGCGGCCCTCGGCCGCCTGCACCTTCTCGACGAAGGCGCGGTACTCGGCCGCATAGGCGGCGTTCTGGTAGCCGGTGAGGAACTCCACGCGCTTGGCCAGCATCTCGGCCAGGCCGGGCTTCTTCACGAACTCGATCACCTGCGTGGTGGCCAGCAGCGCCTGCACCTGCTGCGGCTCGTGCGCCAGGCGGCGGCCCCACTCGAAGGCGGCCTGGTTGTTGGCCACCTGCACGCCATTGAGCTCCATGGCGCGCATCAGCGCGGCGTGGCTCAAGGGAATGCGGCCCTTCTGCCAGGCGTAGCCCAGCATCAGCGGGTTGGTGTAGATGCTGTCGCCCAGCAGCTGCGTGGCCGCGCGCTCGGCGTCGATCACGCCCAGCAGCGCCTGGCCCACGGTCTGGCCGATGGCCGCCTCGCAGCTGCCGGCCGGGAACTGCCAGTCCGGGTTGTGCACGAAGGCTGCCGCCGGCGTGCCGCTGGTGTTCAGCGCCACGAAGGTGCGGCCCGGCTGCATCGATGCCAGCGTGACCTTGTTGGCGGCGACGATGGGGTCGCAGCCGATGATCAGGTCGGCCTTGGCCGTGTCCACCTTGGTGGTGTAGATGGCCTCGGGGCGGTTGGCGATCTGCACGTGGCTCCAGGTGGCCCCGCCCTTTTGCGCCAGGCCGGCCGCGTCCTGCGTGATGACGCCCTTGCCCTCCAAGTGCGCGGCCATGCCCAGCAGCGAGCCGATGGTGATCACGCCCGTGCCGCCCACGCCGGCCACCACGATGCCCCAGGCCTCTTCGGCCACCGGCAGCGCCGGCTCAGGGATAGGCGGCAGGCTGGCCAGGTCGCCCTTCTTTTCCTTCTTGGGTTTCTTCAGTTGCCCGCCTTCGACGGTCACGAAGCTGGGGCAAAAGCCCTTCACGCAGGAATAGTCCTTGTTGCAGGTGCTCTGGTTGATGCGGCGCTTGCGGCCGAACTCGGTCTCCACCGGCTCCACCGACAGGCAGTTCGATTGCACCGAGCAGTCGCCGCAGCCCTCGCACACCAGCTCGTTGATGACCACCGTCTTGGCCGGCGTGGCCAGCTTGCCGCGCTTCCTGCGCCGGCGTTTTTCCGTGGCGCAGGTCTGGTCGTAGATCAGCGCCGTGCAGCCAGGGGTGTCGCGCAGCTCGCGCTGGATGCGGTCCAGCTCGTCGCGGTGGAAGACCTCGATGCCGGCCGGCAGGTCGTTCAGCAGCTCGGGGCGGCCATCGCGGGAGCTGCCGGCGGCGTGGGTGCGGCCCTGGTACTTGGCCGGCTCGTCGGTCACCACCACCAGCTTGGCCACGCCTTCGGCGCGCAGGCTGTGCGCGATCTGCGCCACCGAATGGCCTTCCGGACGCTCGCCCACCTGCTGACCGCCCGTCATGGCCACAGCGTCGTTGTAGAGGATCTTGTAGGTGATGTTGGTGCCCGCGGCGATGGACTGGCGAATCGCCAGCAGGCCGCTGTGGAAGTACGTGCCGTCGCCCAGGTTGGCGAACACGTGCTTGTCCTTGGTGAAGGGCGCCTGGCCGACCCAGGTCACGCCCTCGCCACCCATCTGCGTGAAGGTGCTGGTGCTGCGATCAGGCATCCAGTTGGCCATGTAGTGGCAGCCGATGCCGGCCACGGCGCGCGAACCCTCGGGCACGCGGGTGCTGGTGTTGTGCGGGCAGCCGCTGCAGAACCACGGCGTGCGCTCGCCCGTCTGCACGGTCTGCGCGGCCAGGCCCTGCTCGCGCGCGTCGATGACCGACAGGCGCTCGTTCATGCGCGCCACGACGTGCTCCGGCACGCCCAGCTTGGTCAGGCGCCGGGCGATGGCGCGGGCGATCAGTGCCGGCGTCAGATCGGCCTTGGGGCGCAGCAGCCAGTTCTGGCTGGGGTTGGGCATGCCCCACTCGCCGCCGGAATGGTCGCCTTCGACCTCGTCGAACTTGCCCAGCACGTTGGGACGCACGTCGGCGCGCCAGTTGTACAGCTGCTCCTTGAGCTGGTATTCGATGACCTGGCGCTTTTCCTCCACCACCAGGATCTCCTGCAGCCCCTCGGCGAAGCCGCGCGTGATGTTGGCCTCCAGTGGCCAGACCACGTTGACCTTGTGCACGCGGATGCCCAGCTCGCGGCAGGTGTCATCGTCCAGACCCAGGTCAACCAGCGCCTGGCGCATGTCGTTGTAGGCCTTGCCGCTCGCGATCAGGCCGAAGCGGTCGCGTGCGCCGCTTTCGATCACGTTGTAGTTGAGCTTGTTGGCGCGTACGTACGCAAGAGCCGCATACCACTTGTAGTCCATCAGACGCGCCTCCTGCTCCAGCGGCGCGTCGGGCCAGCGGATGTGCAGGCCGCCGGGCGGCATGGCGAAATCCTCGGGCAGCACGATCTGCACGCGGTCCGGGTCCACCGAGACGCTGGCGCTCGACTCCACCACCTCCTGGATGGTCTTCATGCCCGACCACAGGCCGGAGAAGCGGCTCATGGCGAAGGCGTGCAGACCCATGTCCAGGATCTCCTGCACGCTGCTGGGGAAGAACACCGGCAGGCCGCAGGCCTTGAAGATGTGGTCGCTTTGGTGCGCGGCCGTGCTGCTCTTGCTGATGTGGTCGTCGCCGGCCACCGCGATCACGCCGCCGTGGCGCGCCGTGCCGGCCATGTTGGCGTGCTTGAACACGTCGCCGCTGCGGTCCACGCCCGGGCCCTTGCCATACCAGATGCCGAAGACGCCGTCGTACTTCTTGCTGTCCGGGTAGATGTCCAGCTGCTGCGTGCCCCACACGGCGGTGGCGGCCAGCTCCTCGTTCACGCCAGGCTGGAAGACCACGTGCTGCTCGGCCAGGTGCTTGCGCGCGGCCCATAGCGCCTGATCGTAGTTGCCCAGGGGCGAGCCGCGGTAGCCGCTGATGAAGCCGGCGGTGTTCAGGCCCGCGGCCGCGTCGCGCTGGCGCTGCAGCATGGGCAGGCGCACCAGGGCCTGCGTGCCGCTCATGAAGGCGCGGCCGTGCTCCAGGGTGTATTTGTCTTCTAGGGTGACAGTCTCGAGCGCGCGGCGCACGTGCTCAGGCAGGGGGGCGTTCATGGCGTTGTCTCCGTGGGGTGTGGCGTGTCCCTGGGGTGGCGGGCACGGCCGTGCATGGCCGATCGGCCATGAGAAGGGCAGTGTATGCGCGGCGGGCAGATATGTCTTTGCGTTCTTTGCCGCGTTAACCCTGATGCAAGAAAGATTCTTTCTAAAAACAATGAAAAAATGGAAACACTGGATCGCTACGACATTGCTATCCTGCAGGAGCTGCAGCAGGAGGCGCGCCTCACGAACACCGAGCTGGCCCAGCGCGTGGGCCTGTCGGCCGCGCCGTGCTGGCGGCGCGTGCGTGCGCTGGAGGAGGCCGGCTACATTCGCGGCTACCGCGCCGAGATCGACCGCCACAAGATCGGTCTGGGCGTGCTGGCCTTCGTGCGGCTGGACGCGGAGCGCAGCCGCGGCGACCTGACCCGCGCCATGGAGGAGGCCATTGCCCGCATCCCCGAGGTGGTGTCGTGCCACTACATCAGCGGCACGGGCACCTTCGAGCTGCAGGTGGTGGCGCGCGACCTGGACAGTTTTTCGCAGTTCGCCCGCACCGTGCTGCTGAACCTGCCCAACGTGAAGGACATGCACACCAGCTTCTCGCTGGGCGAGGTCAAGGCCGGCGGGGCGCTGCCGCTGGCGCACCTGGGCGGCGCGCGCTGACTACCATTTTGATAGCTGCCAGCGCTTGATTGGAAAGGGTTTGAACCCGATTTGGCTGCATTTTCAGTGCGGCGGCAGACTGCGCCGCAGCACGCCGCGCAGCACGGTCTGCAGCAGCGCCTGCAGCGCGCCCTGATCGCCGCCGGGCTGCAGTGCTGCGTGCAGCGCGTCCCAGTGCGCGGCGATGGCGCCCGTGACCTCGGCGCGCCAGCGCCCGGCCAACAGCTCGCCCTGGGCGGGCGCCAAGCGGGCCTGGTGGGCACTGACCAGGTAGAGCAGGCAGGCCACCTCGGCCATGTGGCGCAGCACCTCGTCGCTTTCCTGCCTCTTCTTCAGACCGCGGCGCCCCCAGGCCGCGGCCGCGCCCAGCAGGGCGCCCAGGGCCGTGCCGGCGCCCAGCGTAATGCCGCCCAGGCCCAGGTCCAGCACCGCGCCGGCCTTGGCGCCGGCGGCCGCGCCGGCCGACGAGCCCAGCGCCACGAAGGCGCCGTCGCCCCAGCGCCCGGCGGCCTCGGCGTGCGGGGCGGGGCTTGCAGGCTCGGCCGGCGGCGTGTCCACCTGGCCGTGCAGGCGGCCCAGCGCGGCGGCCAGCTGGCGTAGCTGGTCGGGGTAGCGCTCGGCCTGCTCGGGCCGGGCGGCCAGCGCCGCGCCGGCGCGCAGGTGGCTGGCCAGCAAGGCCAGGGCCTGGGCAAAGCGGTCTTCGTTGTGGCGCTCCCAGGCCTGGCGCAGGCGCTGCAGGGCGTCCTGGTGCGCTGGCAGCAGGGGCGCCAGGCGGTCGAACAGCGCCGGCTCCAGCACCCAGCTGGCGGCCCAGTCGTCCCAGCGCAGGGCCGGCGAAGGCGCTTCCCGCCAGGCGGGCGGGCGCGGCGCCTGCGCATCGGCACCGGCCAGCACGGCGTCCACCGGCTGCTGGGCGGCGGCGCCCGCGGGCTCGGCCCAGTGCAGCCGGTCGCCTGCCGGGTCGCTGGCATCCTGGCCGGCCAGGATGGTCTGCAGCGCCTGTGTCTGGGGCGCGCTCAGGCCCACCAGGCCCAGCACCACATCGCGCGGCAGGCGCGCCGCCAGGCTCTGCAGGGCGCGGCCCCGCGGGTCCAGCGCCAGGCGGCGCGCCAGCTGCGCCTCGCGCCAGCGTGCCCAGGCGGCCAGCCCCAGCCGCGGCAGCACCACGACCAGGGCCAGCAGCCCGACGTACATCCACACCCAGCGCTGGCCGGCGGCGCCTTCGCCGGCGAAATTCTGCGTGGCCTGGATCTCCTGCAGCGAAAACGGCTCCAGGCCGAACAGCGCCGTCAGCGGCAAAAATAGCACGCGCACCAGGGCGTGCACCGCTCCGGCGTCCATGAAGGTGCTCTCCCAGCCGAACTGGTAGCGCACGACCAGGCCGCGCAGCAGCAGCGACAGGGCGATGCCGCCGGCCCAGGCGGCGGCCGAGAGGTGCAGCACGCGCGCCACGCGCTGCGTGAACAGGCCGCCGGTGTGGGCGAACCAGGGGCCGTAGAACTGCTCGCCCACCTGCGCCGCCAGCGCCCGCTGGCCGCCCTGGCGCGGTGTTCGCGCGCGTAGCCACCGGCGCAGCGCCAGCGCCCAGCGGGCCGGCGCGGTGCGTCTCAGGCCGGCGCGCACGGCCAGCAGCGCATAGGTGGCCAGGTTCCAGCCCAGCACGGCCAGCAGCGGCAGCGACAGCAGGTCCACGCGGTGGGCGTTGGCGATGCGGTCGGTGACCAGCCCCAGCAGCAGGGCGAGGGCCGGCAAGGCCCCGGCCAGCCAGGCCAGGCCGGTGCCGTGGTGCAGCGCGGCCACGCCGGGGCTGCGCTCCGCGGCGCGCTGCACCACGGCGCCGGCCCAGCCGGCGGCGACGTCGGCCGCGCCCACGCGCTGCACGCCGCGCCCGCGCGCCGCGGCGATGGCGCCGCGCAGCGCCTCCTGGCGCTCGGGCTCGGAGACCAGCACGCCCTGGCGGTCGGCGTGCTCGATGGCATCGGCCAGCAGCACGGTGCGCAGCAGGCGCTCGTCTACCTGCATGCGGCCTCACGCGGTGAGGGGCGGGCCGGGCGCTTCATATTTAATAGCTGCTCGCGCTTGCTACGTAAGGGCTAGAGGCCGATTCGGCCATTATCTGGGCCACAGGGCCCACAGCCGCAGGTTCTGTTTCAGCCTGCCGGCCACGTCGCCGGCCTGCTCGCCCCAGCCGGTGAAGAAGTCCGCGCGCACGGCGCCGACGATGGCGCTGCCCGTGTCCTGCGCCAGCACCAGGCGCGACAGCTGCGCCGTGGGCCCGCTGGAGGCCAGCCACACCGGCGTGCCGTAGGGGATGCTGAGGCGGTCCACGGCGATGGAGCGTCCGGGCGTGAGCGGCACGCCTTGCGCGCCGCGCGGGCCGAAGGCGGCGTCCAGCCCGTCCAGAGGCTCCTCGCGGAAGAACACGTAGCGCGGGTTGGACCACAGCATCTCCTGCACGCGCTGCGGGTTGGCCTGCGTCCAGGCGCTGATGCCCGGCCAGGTGGCGTCGCGCACCAGGCCCTGGTCCAGCAGCCAGCGGCCCACACTCTTGTAGGGCTGGTCGTTGGTGCCGGCAAAGGCCACGCGCACCATGCGTGTGCTGCCATCGGGCTCGCGCACGGCCAGCCGGCCCGAGCCCTGGATGTGCAGCACCATGGCCTGCACCGGGTCACGCACCCAGGCGATGGCCCGGCCGGCCAGCTGCGCGCGTGCCTCGGGCAGGGTGTCGATCTGCTGGCGCGTGTACCAGGGCCGGCGCGTGGCCAGGTCCGCCGGCGGGCGGTACAGGGGCACATCGAAGCCGTTGCCGGGCTGGCGCGCGGCCTCCAGGTAGGGCTCGAAGTAGCCGGTCAGTAGGCCGTCGGTGGCGCCCTCCAGCGACTCGACGCGGTAGGGCTGCAGGCGCTCGACCATCCAGGCGCGCTGCTCCTCGGCGCTGGCGATCGACAGCCGGCGCACGTCGCCGCACAGGGGGACGAAGGCCGGGGCCGGGCGCTCGCAGCTGCGCAGCCAGGCGTTCCAGGCCTCGTGCAGCGCGTCGGCGTCAAAGCCCGGCAGCTCGCTCCAGGCCACCGGCACCCAGCGGCTCTTGTTCGGGGCGGGCTGGCCGGTCAGCGGGCCGGTGGGAGCGGGTGCCGGCGCGGGCGTGGCGGCCGGCGGCGCGGCAGGCAGGGGCGCGCGCGTGGAGCAGGCGGCAAACAGGGCCGCGGCCAGCAGGGGGGCCAGCAGGCGCAGCAGGCGGGACGTTGACGTCGTCAAGAATTCAGCTCCGGTAGGATCGCCCGCTGGTGTGGCGCAGGCGTCGCTTTTCGTCTGGTTTGTTTGGTTGAGTCATTTCGCCCGGCGACGGGCTCGGGTCGAGACATGGGGCTGATTTTGCTTGAAGCACTGCTGGCGTTGGCAATCCTGCTGGCCATCGTGTGGTGGACGATGTTTTCCGGCAGAAAGGGCGGAGAGCTGCACGTGCCGCCACCCGAGGACGACAAGCCTCCTTCGCCCGAGGCACCGCGCGACTGAACGAAAGAAGAAAGCAGGCGGCGGCGAGACTTGGGGTAAGGCCGCTTGACAGTTGTTTGCGCCGCCGGCTGGCGTGCTGTCCGCCGTCCTACAGAACACGCTTCCCAGGCTGGTTACGCTCCCCGAGCGGGTCTGCGGCACGGGCTCCTGAAGCCGCGCCGCCCCCTCAGTGTCTTCCACGCGAAAAGGAGCTTCCCATGCGCAAACCTCTCCTCGTCGCCAGCCTGTCGCTGGCCCTGTTCGCCGTCGGCTGTGCCGACATGTCCATGACCGACACCCAGCGCCGCACGGCCACGGGCGCTGGCGTGGGCGCCCTGGGCGGCGCCGCCATCGGCGCCGTGGCGGGCGGGCACGCCGGCAAGGGTGCAGTCATCGGCGCCGGCGTCGGCGCCCTGGGCAGCTACATCTGGTCGCAGCGCATGGAGCGCCAGCGCCAGGAGATGCAGGCAGCCACTCAGGGCACGGGCGTGACGGTGTCGCAGACGGCGGACAACCAGCTCAAGCTGGACATTCCCAGCGACATCTCGTTTGCCACCAACCGCTCGGACATCCAGCCCAACTTCCAGCCCATCCTGGAGCGCTTCGCTGCCGGCTTGCGCGACAACCCGAATGCCGAGGTGCGCATCGTCGGCCACACCGACTCCACGGGCACGGACGCCATCAACAATCCGCTGTCGGTAGATCGCGCCACCAGCACCCGCAACTACCTGACGGCACGCGGCGTGAGCGGTGCCCGCATCCAGGTGGAAGGCCGCGGCTCGCGCGAGCCCATCGCCAGCAACGACACGGCCGAAGGCCGCTCGCGCAACCGCCGCGTGGAGATCTACGTGGGCGAGCGCCAGGGCTGAGCCAAGTGTGCTGCCACGCAACTAACTACCCATGACATCGTGCCTTCGTACCCAGGGCGGCGTTGCCAATTCTCGCGATAGCTACAGCTATCGCTGCGGCTTGCGCCTTGCCCTGAGTGCGAATCCCTCGATCTCATTTCGTGCAGCTATCTGCGAGGCAGCACCCTAGCCCCCCGGCGACGCGCGCAGCAGGTTCGCCAGTTCCACCGCCGAGCGGACCTGCATCTTGTCGAACACGCGCGCGCGGTGCACCTCCACCGTGCGCACGCTGATGGACAGCTGGTCGGCGATCAGCTTGTTGGGCAGGCCCTCCACCACCAGGCGCATGACCTCGCGCTCGCGCTCGGTCAGTTCACTCTGGCGCTGGGTCAGCAGGCCGCGTTCGCGCTCGGCCTGCAGGTGGCCGGCCGAGCTGGCCAGGGCCGCCTGGATACGGTCCACCAGCTGGTTGTCAGAGAAGGGTTTTTCGCAGAAGTCGAAAGCGCCGCGCTTGACGCTGCTCACCGCCGTTGGCACATCTGCGTGGCCGGTCAGGAAGATCACCGGTATGGCGGCGGTGTCGCCGCGCTCGACCATCCGGTCGAACAGCGCCAGACCGCTCATGCCCGGCATGCGCACGTCCAGCAACAGGCAGGCGGCGTGGCGCTGGGGCAGGCCGCGCTCGGCCTGCAGGGCCAGCATGGCTTCGAACTCCTCGGCACTGGCAAACGGCTCGCTCAGCACCCGACGCGAACGCAGCAGCCACGCCAGGGCTTCGCGCACCTCGGCGTCATCGTCGACGATGTACACGGTGGCAGGGATTGCAGATTCCATCGATCGGTTCAGTTTGAAGGCCCCGACTGCCCGTCGCCAGGCAGCGTGAAGACAAATACCGTACCACGCGGCTGCCGCGCCAGCCAGGCCAGATGGCCGCCGTGCTGCTCGACCACCGTGCGGCACAGGCTCAGGCCGAGACCCATGCCTTCGGTGCGCGTGGTGTAGAAGGGCGTGAACAGGCGCGCGGCCACGTCCTCGGGGATGCCGCTGCCGTTGTCGGCCACGGAAAACTCCAGCCAGGGCCCGCCGGCAGGCGCACGGCGTACCTGCAGCTGCAGCAGCCGCGCGGCGGCGCCTTCCTGCTCGTCCATCGCCTGCATGGCATTGCGCGTCAGGTTCAGCAGCACTTGCTCGACCATGGTGCGGTCGCACAGGACGGGAGGCAGGCCGGGCGCGATCTCCACCGCCACCTGCACGGCCAGCTTGCGCGCCTGCAGGCGGATGATGGGCAGCACCGCATCCAGGAGCTCCTGGGCCGGAACCGTCTCACGCGTGTGTGGGCGCCGGCGCACAAAGTCGTGCACGCTTTTGATGACGCGCCCGGCGCGCTCCGCCTGGTGCGCGATGCGCTGCACGGCCACCTGCACCTCGTGCAGGTCATGGGCGTCGGGGGCGCTTCCGGGTAGCGGCGTCAGCAGGTTCAGCGAGCCGGTGGCATAGCTGGCGATGGCCGCCAGGGGCTGGTTCAGCTCGTGGCTGAGCAGTGAAGCCATCTCCCCCACGGTCGCCAGGCGGGCGGTGGCCTGCAGTCGTTCGTGCGTGGTGCGCGACAGCTCCTCGGCGCGCCGCTGCTCGCTCACGTCCAGGATGCAGCCCATCCAGCCGGTGTGCACGCCGTGGGCATTGATCAGCGGCGCCTCGTACACCATGACCGGGAAGCGCGAGCCGTCGCTGCGCACGAAAGACGTTTCGTAGCCGGCCGAGGACGGCCCCAGCCGCCCGGCCAGGCGCCGCTCCTGGCGCCCGCTGTATTCCTCCGTCAGCTCCGGCGGCCAGTAGGGCATGGGAGCGGCGCGGCCCACGAGCTCCGCAGCGGGAAAGCCCACCATGGCGCAGAACGCCGGGTTCACATAGGTGACGTGGCCGTGCAGGTCGCGTGCCCGCAGGCCCGTGACCAGCGAGTCCTCCATGGCCTTGCGAAAGGCCAGAGCCTCGGCCAGGTCGCGCTCGGCGCGCAGGCGCCGGCGGGTGTCGCGCACCAGCACCAACAGCACCGAGACCAGGGCGATCGACATGGCCGTGACCAGGGCGGTGAGCACGTTGGGAAACACGCTGGGCGCGGCGTGCCAGCCGTCCATGCGCAGCACCAGCGTGTTGCCCGGCAGGTCGAACAGCTGCTGCGCCGTGAACATGCGCGAACCGCGCCGCTGCGCCGCCACCCGTGCCAGCCGGGTACCGTCGGCTTCGGTGAAGGACACGCCCTGCGTGCGCTGCAGCTGGGGGCCCACCACATCGGCCAGCAGGGCCTGCAGAGAGTAGGTGCCCACCAGGTAGCCGCGCACGCGACCGGCCTCGACCAGCGGTGCGCACATCTCCATCAGCTCGGCGCCGGTGCCGCCGGGCAGCAAGTGGTAATAGCTGGCGGAGTACGACGGTGCCATGAGGCGGCGTGCATTGGCGCAGGCCATGGCGGCCTCGGAATGCGCGGTGTCCTGCTGCGTCGGTATGCCGGCCTCGGCCCGCACGCGCTGCTGCTCGTCGCGCCACTCCAGGCGCACCAGCTCGGGACGGCGGCTGAGCAACTCGTTGGCCTGGCCCTGCCAGGCCAGGATGCCGTCCGCGCCGCCGGGCAGGGCCAGCATGTCCTGCAGGTCGCGCGCCAGGGCGCGGCGCAGGTCGGCGGCCGCGTCCATGGCGTCGCGCTCCAGACGCTCCTGCACCTGGCTGGCCTCGTAGCGCCCCGCCAGCCACACCAGGGTGACCAGCACACCCGCCACCAGCGCGCCCAGCAGCACCCACAGCGACCAGCGCCGCCATGCGCCCAGCCAGCGCCGCGGCAGGCGGGCCCAGCCGGCGGGGCGGGCGCTGGAGGGTATGCCGGTGCTCACAGCACGCGGTGCGCCAGCGCGGGCAGCTGGGCGCGCACCTGGCGCAGCCGATCGGCGTCCAGCTGCGCCAGCACCACGCCCGGGCCCTCGGCCTGCAGCGCCATCACCTCGCCCCAGGGGTCCACGGCCATGCTGTGGCCCCAGGTGCGCCGGCCGTTCTCGTGCCGCCCGCCCTGTGCCGGAGCCAGTACGTAGGCCAGGTTTTCCACGGCGCGGGCGCGCAGCAGCACCTCCCAGTGCGCCTGGCCGGTGGTGTGGGTGAAGGCGCTGGGCACCAGCAGCAGCTGGGCGCCCGCCCGGGCATGGGCGCGGTACAGCTCGGCAAAGCGCAGGTCGTAGCAGACCGACAGCCCGACCTGCCAGGTGCCGGCGTCGCCCGCGTCCAGCGCCAGGCACACGGGCTGGCTGCCAGGGACGATGGTGCGGGCCTCGTCAAAGGCCTCGCGGCCGTTGTCGAAGCGAAAAAGATGGATCTTGTCGTAGCGCGCCACGCACTCGCCCAGCGGCGAATACACCAGTGAGCTGTTGTAGACGCGTCCCGGCTCAGCGCTGGCCAGCGGCAGCGTGCCGCCCACGATCCACAGCGACAGCTCGCGCGCGGCCCGGGCCAGGAACTGCTGCACCGGCCCGTCACCGAAGGCCTCGCAGCGCGTGAGCTTGTCGGTCTCGGCCAGGCCCATGCCGCTCCAGTATTCAGGCAGGGCGGCCAGTTGCGCGCCGGCGCGTGCGGCCTGCTCCAGCAGGGCGCGGGCGCGCCACAGGTTGTCCTGCACCTGCGCGCCGGAGACCATCTGAATGGCAGCCACTTTCATTGCTTGTCCTTTCCTTGCGCCTCGGGCGTGGTTGCGGCTCCCTGTGCGGGCACATCGGCACCGGCGCGGCCGCGTGGCAGGCGTTGCACGCGCGGCTCGGCCCAGGTGCCGTCGATGTGGAACTCCTGCGTGGCCGCCTGCATCAGCGGCCCGCGCAGGAAGACCTGCGCCAGGAAGCTGCTCAGCCCGATGACCGGGTTGATGGCGGTTGCCACCAGCGAGGCCGTCATGGCGTTGATCTCCGGCACCACCACCACGTGCAGGTCCTGCGTCTCGTGCTCCATGTCGGCGCTGCCTTCCATCAGCACGGCGGCGTTCACGCCCTTCATCTGCAGGTTGTTGGTGGCCGCCACGCCCTGCTCGATCTTCACATCGCCGCGCACGAAGTCGAAGGCGAAACCCTCGCTGAACACGTCGCGGAAGTCCAGCGTCAGGCGCCGCGGCAGCGACTGCAGGCTGAGCACCGACAGCAGCTTGGCCAGGCCCGGGTCGGCCTTCAGGAACTGGCCGGCCTGCATGTCCACGTGCATCTGCCCGGACATGGAACGCCAGTCCGGCGCCAGCGGCGGGCCCAGCCAGGCCACCTGGCCGTCGATGCGCCCCTTGCCCCGGCGCAGCACGCCGTCCATGCCGAAGCGCGCCAGCAGCGCGCCAGAGTCGCGGATGTCCAGTGCGAAGTTCATGGCCGTGCGGCGCCCGTGCGAGCCGGCCAGCAGCGCCCAGTTGCCGCTGGAGGTCAGCACCGCCTCGGGCGTGGCCAGGTTGAAGCGCGCCAGGCGCCACTCGCGCTGGCTGCCCTCGGCCGAGCGGTTGCGCGCCTCGATCTCCAGGCGCCCCAGGCGGCGTCCGCGCAGCTCGAAGTCCTGCACCACGATGTCCAGGGCCGGCAGCGTCTGCGGCTGCTCGGCGTCGGACAGCAGCGCGTCTATCTGCTCGGGCGGCGCCTCGGGCAGGGCCAGCCGCGCCAGCCGGGCGTGGACCAGACCGGGGCCGGTAGCCTCCGCGCCGCCGGGGCGGTATTCCACGTAGCCATTCAGCTCGGTCGCATCCACGTTGGCGCGCCACACCGCGCCCTGGCGCGAGGCGCCGGCGACCACGGCGTGCAGCGTGCGCCCACCGGCCGTCAGGGCGGCGGCGCGCAGGCCCAGCGAGGTGGGCAGATAGTCCTGCAGCACTTCTGTCGGTGCTGTCGTCGCCGCTGCGCCGCCGCCGGCGGGCGCGTTCGGCTGCAGCAGGGCCAGCCAGGCATCGGCGTCCAGCTGGCCGAACACCGCATTGGCCACCACGCCGCTGGCCGGCATGGCCGGTGGCTCGCGCGCGGCCTCGCCCACTGCCAGGGCGCCGCGCAGCACGCGGGCGTCGCCCGCCTCATCCAGCGCGCGTACCCACGACAGCCGGGCCAGCTCGCCCAGTTCCACCAGCAGCTCGTCCTGCAGCGGTGCGCTCGGGGAGGCAGCCGCCTCGCGTGTGAGCCGGCGCTCCACGCGCAGTGGCAACGGGGCCTGCGCCGCCTTGGCCAGGGGCGCGGGCGCCTGCAGCGCCAGGCCGGTCAGGTCGCTGCTGACCAGCAGCTCGGCCACGCCGCGGCGCACGCCCACCGTGAGGGTGTAGGGCGTACTGCCGCTGGCGTGGCCCGCCAGCTGGGTCAGGGTGTCCCACAGGCCTGCCGTGCGCAGGCCCTCTGCCGTGGCCGTGCCCTGGGCGCGCACACGCACCTGGGGCGGTGCGCCGGGGGCGGTGCGCATGCCGCCCTCCAGGCTGACGTCGCCACCCAGCGCGTAGCCTTGCACGCCCGCCAGCGTGAAGCCGCTTTCGGTGAACTGCACGGCGCCGCGGGCGCCGCTGACCGTGGGCGCCTCGGGCACGAAGCGCACATCGTTGCCCGCCAGCTGCACGCTGCCGCGCACGGTGGACTGGGCCAGCTCGGCCACCGGCAGGTTGAGTTTGAGTCTGAGTTCGGCCGCGCCCGTGGCGCTGGCCGCGTCCAGCGCGCCGTGGGTCAGCTCGGCCACGTGCGATGTGCGCACCAGCGCCAGCATGTCCGCCAGCGTGCCGTTCACTTGGCCGTCGACCTCCACGACCGGGTGCTCCAGGTCGGCGATGCGCGCGCGCGTGGGCTGCAGGCGCAGCCGCGGCGCGCCGGCCAGGCTGCCCGTGGCGCCCTGCACGGTCATGGTGGCGCGTTCGAAGATCAGCTCGCCGGCCAGTCCCGACAGCGCCGGCCAGGGCTTGTCGCCGGCGTGCAGCAAGCTGGCGGGCACGTAGGCGTATTCCACGTCCTTGACGTGGGCGCTGATGCGGAACTCGCCCGGCCCGCCGTGGGCGTAGGGAAATTCGTGCAGGTTGCCCTTAACGCGGAACTGCACCCGGTTTGCACTGCCACGGGTGACGGCATCGCGCACGTAGTGGCGCGCGCTGGCGGGCACGGCCAGCGGCAGGTAGCGGTGCACGCGCGTGCCGTCGGCGCGGCTGAGCGTGCCGGTCAGCTCCAGCACACCGGGAAAGCGCGAGCCGCCGCCGGCGTCCGCCGTGTGCCAGGACAGGCGCGCCTGCCCTTCGGCATCGGCGTTGGCAAAGCGCACGTCGCCCGTCTGCACGGCGATGCGCTGGCCTTCGACCTGCCAGTGCACGGTGGCGGCCAGGCGCTGCACGGGCACCACGGGCTCCTCGAACACGCCGGGCAGGGCCAGGTGGCCGTCATGGAGGGACAGCGTGGCCTGGCCGCCCGCCTGGGTCAGATCCACCTGCACGTCGGCGCCGGCCAGGCCGGCCACGCCGCGCGGGCCGCCGCGTGCGGCCAGGGCCAGGCCGCGCACCTGGGCGCGGGCCTGGTATTCGCTCGGCGCGTCCAGCGGGCCGCGCCAGCGCGCCGACAGGCCGTCCACCTGGCCCTGCGGCGCATAGGTGTCCAGCGCCGTGTGCACGGCCGGGCCCAGCGGCAGGCGGGCGGCGATTTGCGACAGTGCCGCCAGGTCGAGCCGGTCGGCGCGCAGCTCGCCCTCGCTGTCCTTGCCGCGGTCCAGGTGGCGCACCAGCACCCGGCCGCCGGGCCAGCGCAGGCCGGACTCGGTGGTGAATTCCAGACCGTCTGCGACGAACTCGAAGCCGCCGTCCAGCCGCCGCCCGCCGGCGCGCCCACGCACGCTGCGCAGCGCCAGCGGTTCCAGATCGCTGCCCAGGGTGGCCTGCACCTCGGACAGCGCCATGTCCACCGTGCCGCCCACCAGCTGGCCTCGGCGCACGTCGCCCCAGGCGCGCACGGCGCCGGCGCCGCTCGCCACGGACAGGGCGACCAGGTCCACATGGCGGTGCAGGCGCGAGACGTCGGCCCGCGGGAAGTGCGCGTACAGCTGCCCGCTCCACTGCTGCCACTGGCCGGGATGCGTGCTCAGCAGGGGCTGGCGGAACTGTCCGCGCAGCGTGAAGCGCTCGCCCCACTCGGGCGCAGGTGTGGCATCCAGGCGCACGGCGTGGCGCCAGCCGCTGCGGCGGATCACCAGGTCCACCTGAGTCAGGGCCAGGGGCTCTGCGCCGCGCAGCTCGTCCGAGTAGCGCAGCGTGCCGCCGCGGATGGCCACCTCGGGCTGGGAGAAAAGCCAGTCGGCGGCGCGGCTGTCCGGCTCGCCCTGGCCGCGAAAACCCAAGCCGGCGATGAACACCTGCCCGTCGGCGGCGCGGCGGATGTCCAGCTCGGGTGCGTCGATGTAGATCTGCTCGAAGCCGAAGCGCAGCAGCGAGCGTGGCGACAGCGCCACCACCACGCGCGGCAGGAGCAGGCCGGCGCGGCCCTCGCCGTCCAGCAGCGTCACGCCGCTCAGCTCCACGGTGGGAAAGATGCCGCCGCTTTCCGCGGCGATGGCGGCAATGCGCACCGGCACCCCCAGGGCCCGCGTGGCCTGCTCCTGCAGCTGCGGGCGCAGGCTGTCGATACGCGGCACAATCCAGCCATGCAAGGCTGCCCAGGCAGCCCCCAGGACGAGCCAGAACGCCACCGTCAGGCCCAGCGCCCACCGTGCGCAGCCCGCCATGAATCTCAACAGGCGGGAAGGATGGGCAGGCAACTCTGTCATTGGCGGGCGCAAACGGTGGCAGGAATTATGACCCGCCCCCTGCAGCCTGAAGCGCCGCTATAGCCGTTCGTTCCATGCCCCTGTCCTCCGCCCTGGCACTGCCCCATCCCCTGTCGCTGCATTCACGCTTTTGCCAACGGCTGGAGCGCCGCTACGAGACCCTGCTGGAGCTGCTGCCCCCCGGCGTGCCCACGCGCGAGGCCATGGAGGCCACCTGCGACGCGCTGCTGGCCCGCGGCCACGACCTGGGCGCCGCCCTGCGCATCCTGCGCCAGCTGGTCATGCACCGCCTCGTGGTGCTGGACTGCGACCAGGGCGCGCCGCTGGCAGACATCACCACCCCCGTGACCTGCCTGGCCGAGCTGGCCCTGGACCGCGCCAGCCGCCACGCCTGCGCCCAGCTCACGGCGCTGCACGGTGCGCCGCGCACCTGCGACGGCGGCGAGGCGATGCTGTGGATCATCGGCATGGGCAAGCTGGGCGCGCGCGAGCTCAACGTCTCCAGCGACATCGACCTGGTCTATGTCTATGAATGCGACGGCGAGACCGAGGGCATCGAAGGCGGACGCGGCAAGATCTCGCACCACGAATACTTCGCCCGAGCCGCCCGCTCCCTGTACGCCCTGGTGGGCGAAGCCACCGAGCACGGCTTCGTCTTCCGCGTCGATCTGGCCCTGCGGCCCAACGGCAACTCCGGCCCGCCGGTGTGCTCGCTGGCCGCGCTGGAGGAATACCTGCTGCTGCAGGGCCGCGAATGGGAGCGCTTCGCCTGGCTGAAAAGCCGCGTGGTGGCGCCGCGCGCGGCCATCGCCTCGCCGGGCGTGCAGGCCCTGCGCGAGGTGGTGCTGCCCTTCGTCTTTCGCCGCTACCTGGACTACGGCGTGTTCGACGCCCTGCGCGCGCTGCACCGCCAGATCCGCGAGCACGCGCTGCGCCGCGCCAGCGGCCACCCCGAGCGCGCCAACGACGTGAAGCTCTCGCGCGGCGGCATCCGCGAGCTGGAGTTCACCGTGCAGCTCTTGCAGGTGGTGCGCGGCGGGCAGTTTCCCGAGCTGCGCCGTCGCCCGACGCTGGAGGCGCTGGAGCGCCTGGCGCGCGCCGGCCTCATGCCCCAGGAGACGGCGCAGCAGCTGGCCGTGGCCTATACCTTCCTGCGCCGGGTGGAGCACCGCATCCAGTACCTGGACGACCAGCAGACCCACGTGCTGCCCACGCGCGACGACGACCTGGCCTGGATCGCCGCCACCATGGGCCTGTCCTGCTGCGACTTCCTGCGCGAGCTGGACGGCCACCGCGAACTGGTGGCCCAGGAGTTCGACCGCCTGCTGGGCGGCCCCGAGAAAAAGCAGTGCGGCGGCGGCGCCTGCCCCGGCCCGCGCGCCGGCAACGGCGTGGCCGCGGCGCCCGATCTGGAGGCACTGGCGGTGCAGCTGCCGCCGGCGCTGGCCACGCGTGTGCAGGGCTGGCGCATCCACCCGCGCGTGCAGGGCCTGCGCGAGCAGGCGCGCTCGCGCCTGGTGCGCGTGGTGCAGCGCACCGGCCAGTGGCTGGCCGAGGGCCTGGTGAGCGAAGACGCCGCCGTGCGCCTGCTGGACTGGCTGGAGCCGCTGCTGCGCCGCGAGAGCTACCTGGCCCTGCTGCTGGAGCGCCCGGCCGTGCACGAACACCTCTTGCACCTGCTGGGCGCAGCGCGCTGGCCGGCGCGCTATATGATGCTGCACCCCGGCGTGATCGATGAGCTGGCCGGCGGCGCCATCCTGAACGAGCGCTTCGTGCCCGAAGACTTCGAGCGCGAGCTGGGCCTGCGCCTGGCCGCCCTGCAATCAACCGGCGAGGACGACGACGAGAACCTGCTGGACCTGCTGCGCCGCGCGCACCACGCCGAGGTCTTCCGCACCCTGGCGCGCGACGTGGAAGGGCGCATCACGGTGGAGCAGGTGGCCGACGACCTGTCGCTGCTGGCCGACAGCGTGCTGCGCGTGACCAGCCGCTGGTGCTGGCAGCGCCTGAAGAACCGCCACCGGGACGAGCCGCAATTCGCCATCATCGGCTACGGCAAGCTGGGCGGAAAAGAGCTGGGCTACGGCAGCGACCTGGACATCGTCTTCGTTTTCGACGACGACGACGACCGCGCCCCCGAGGTCTACGCCGCCTTCGTGCGCAAGCTCATCAACTGGCTGGCCGTGAAGACCAGCGAGGGCGACCTGTTCGAGATCGACACCGAACTGCGCCCGAACGGCAACTCCGGCCTGCTGGTGACCAGCTTCCAGGCCTATGCCGACTACCAGCAGCAGCGCGGCAGCAACACCGCCTGGACCTGGGAGCACCAGGCCATGACGCGCGCCCGCTTCGTGCTGGGCGCGCCGGGCCTGGGCGAGCGCTTTGACGCCGTACGCCAGGCCGTCATCACCGCGCCGCGCGACCGGGCCAGCCTGGCCGGCGAGATCACCGCCATGCGCGAGCGCCTGCGCGGCGCACACGCCGCGGGGCCCGACTGGTTCGACGTCAAGCACAGCGCCGGCGGCATGCTGGATGTGGAATTCGCCGTGCAATACCTGGTGCTGGCCCACTCCAGCGCCCACCCCGGGCTGCAGGACAACAAGGGCAACATCGCCCTACTGCAGCGCGCGGAAGAAGCGGGCTTGCTGCCCGCCGGCGTGGGCCGGGCCGCGGCCGACGCCTACCGCACGCTGCGCCAGGTGCAGCACCGCGCGCGCCTGAACGAAGAGCCCACGCGCGTGCCCGCCGACGCCCTGGCGGACGAGCGCGCGGCCGTGCTGGCGCTGTGGCGTGCCGTTTTCGGCTAAAGCGGCTGCACTCTTTTTTTGATAGCTGCCAGCGCTTGCTACATAAGCGCTAGAGGCCTATTTTGTTCATAATTTTCGCGAGCGCCAAACGTGTAGCGTCACGTAAAAATCAAACAAACGTTTGATTCGCGTGCTGTAATGCGCGGCGATGCCTTCCGCTCCGCTGCTGCCCCCCGCCTGCCCCATCTGCCCCGAGGCCGGGCCGCCGCCCGCGCGCACGCGGCTGCTGCTGGCCGCGCTCAAGCTGTTTGCCGACCGCGGCTACGCCAAGACCTCCATCCGCGCCATCGCCGCCGAGGCGCAGACCAACGTCGCCGCCGTGAGCTACTACTTCGGCGACAAGGCGGCGCTGTACGCCGCGCTGTTCACCGACCCCTTCGGCTCGCTGGCCGCGCTGGTGCCGGACTTCACCCGGCCCGGCCTGTCCCTGCGCGTGGCGCTGCGGCGCTTCTTCCAGGGCTCGCTGGCGCCCCTGCACCACGGCGAATTCGCACGCCAGGTGGTGCGGCTGCACATCCGCGAGATGCTGGAACCCAGCGAGCAGTGGGAGCGCGAGCTGGAAAAGGACGTGCGCGGCCCCAACGAGGCCATGGCCCAGCTGCTGTGCCGCCACCTGGGGCTGCAGCAGCCCGACGACGACATGCACCGCCTGGCGCTTACCGTCACCGGCCTGGCCTTCCAGCTGTGGAGCCACCAGGAGGTGGTGCTGGCCATCCAGCCGCAGCTGCTGGCCTCGCCCGAGGCGGTGGACCTGTGGGCCGAGCGCCTGACCGACTACGCCCTGGCCATGGTGGCCACCGAGCGCCGGCGGCGCCGAGCGCTCGCCGCATCCTCTTCTTCTGCTCCTAACCCGTCCAGCCCCTTATGAAGCTGTCCCAGCCCCTGCGGCGCGCCGCCGCGCTCGCCGTCCTGCCCCTTGTGCTTGCCGCCTGCTCCATCACGCGCCCGCCGGCGCAGGTCCAGGCGAGCGTGCCGGCCGGCTGGCAGGCGCCGCTGCCCCACGGCGGCAGCGTGCAGCAGCTGGGCCAGTGGTGGCAGGGCCGGCTGGACGACCCGCTGCTGGCCGCCCTGATCGCCGACGCCCAGGCGCTCAGCCCCGACGTGGCCCAGGCCGCCTCGCAGCTGTCCCAGGCGCGCGCCCAGCAGGTGGCGGCGCGCTCGGGCCTGCTGCCGCAGCTGGACGGGCAGGCCACTGCCAGCCGCGGCTTCAACCAGCAGGTGGGCGGCCTGGCCAGTACCGCGCAGGCGGGCCTGCAGGCGGGCTGGGAGATCGACCTGTTCGGCGGCAACGCCGCGCAGTGGGACGCCGCGCGCCAGCGCACCGAAGGCGCCCAGGCCCAGTGGCACGAGGCGCGCGTCTCGGTGGCCGCCGAGGTGGCGCAGCAATACACCGGCTGGCACTACTGCATGCGCCAGCTGAGCGTGGCCGAGGCCGATGCGCGCTCGCGCGGCGAGACCGCCCGCCTGTCGCAGGAGAGCGAGCGCGCCGGCTTCACCGCCCCGGCCACCGCCGCCCTGGCCACGGCCAGCCACGCCGACGCGCTGGCCCGTGCCGCCCAGCAGCGGCTGCAGTGCGAGATCGGCGTGAAGACCCTGGTGGCGCTGACCGGCCGCGACGAGCCCGCGCTGCGCCAGCAGCTGGCCGCCGCGCCGGCCCTGCAGCCCCAGGGGGAGCTGTTCGCCATCGACAGCCTGCCGGCGCAGGTGCTGGCCCAGCGCCCGGACATCTACGCCGCCGAGCGCGAGGTGGCCGCCGCCAGCGCCGAGGTCGGCGCCGCCGAGGCCGACCGCTACCCGCGCCTGCAGCTCACCGGCTCCATCGGCCGCGGCTGGGTCAAGACCGGCGGGGCCAGCGTGACCAGCAACACCTGGTCCATCGGCCCGCTGGCGCTGAGCGTGCCGATCTTCGACGCCGGCCGGCGCGCCGCCCAGGTGGACGCTGCCCAGGCCCGCTACGAGGCGGCCGCCAGCCGCTACCGCGCCGCCGCCCGCGGCGCCGTGGCCGAGGTCGAGCAGGCCCTGGCCCGCCTGGCCAGCACGGCCGAGCGCAGCTGCGCCGCCCGACGCGCCGCCGAGGGCTACCGCCAGTCCTTCCAGGCCACGCAGGCGCGCTGGTCGGCGGGCCTGGCCAGCCTGGTGGAGCTGGAGGACGCGCGGCGCACCCAGCTGGCCTCCGAGACGGCGCTGGTGGCGCTGGAGCAAGAGCGCATGGCCGCCTGGATCGCGCTGTACCGCGCCGCCGGCGGCGGCTGGCGCCGCTCCTGACCCGCACAGCTTTCATCGCCCATTTCTTTCGCACACCGCACTTATCTTCCATGCAGCGTCCCAAGAAACTTCATCTCCTGGCCGCCCTGGCCGTGCTCGTGCTGCTGGGTGGCGCCTTCGCGCTGTCCCAGCGCGGCAAGGGCGAGGCCGCGCCGGCGACCGCCGCCGCGCCCGCACCCGTACGCCCGGCGCTCACCGTGACCACCGTGCAGCCGCAGAGCGTTGCCGTGACCGAGCGGCTGTCGGCCAACGGCAGCATCGCCGCCTGGCAGGAAGCCAGCGTGGGCGCCGAGGCCAATGGCCTGCGCCTGACCGAGGTGCGCGTGAACGTGGGCGACAGCGTGCGCGCCGGCCAGGTGCTGGCCACCTTCGCCCCCGAGACGGTGCGGGCCGAGGCCGCCCAGGCGCGCGCCAGCTTGGCTGAGGCACGCGCCGCCGCCGCCGAGGCCCAGGCCAACGCCGGCCGGGCGCAGACGCTGGCCCAGTCGGGCGCCCTGAGCCAGCAGCAGATCCAGCAGTACGCCACCGCTGCCCAGACGGCCCAGGCCCGGGTCGAGGCCGCGCAGGCCCTGCTGGACGTGCAGCAGTTGCGCCTGAAGCACACCCAGGTGCTGGCCCCCGACAGCGGCGTGATCTCCGCCCGCACGGCCACCGTGGGCGCGGTGGTGGGTGCCGGCACCGAGCTGTTTCGCCTGGTGCGCCGCGGCCGCCTGGAGTGGCGCGCCGAGGTCGGCGCCGCCGACCTGCCGCGCATTCGCCCCGGCATGACGGCCGAGGTAGTGGCCGCCAGCGGCGCCAGCGTGCAGGGCACGGTGCGCATGCTGGCGCCCACGGTGGACCCGACCACGCGCAACGCCATCGTCTACGTGGACCTGCCCCCGCACCCGGACCTGCGCGCCGGCGTGTATGCGCGCGGCGACTTTTTGCTGGGCCAGCGCCAGGGCCTGACGGTGCCGCTGGGCGCGGTGGTGGTGCGCGACGGTTTTTCCAACGTCTTCGAAGTGGTCGAGGGCAGCCGCGTGGCCCTGCGCCGCGTGCGCACCGGCGAGCGCAGCGGCGGCCGCGTGGAAGTGCTGGAAGGCCTGGCCGCTGGCGCGCACATCGTGCCGCAGGGCGGTGTCTTCCTGAATGACGGCGACCTGGTGCGCGTGGTCGACGGTTCTGAGCCAAATCAGGCTCCAGCGCCCGCCAGTCAAGCGCAAGCAGCTAGCAATTAAGGAGCGGTCATGAACCTCTCAGCCTGGTCGATCCGCAACCCCATCCCGGCGGCGATGCTGTTCGTGCTGCTCACGCTGGGCGGCCTGATGGGGTTCCGCGCCATGAAGGTGCAGAACTTCCCCGACATGGATCTGCCCATCGTCATCGTCACTGCCGCGCTGCCCGGCGCGGCGCCGGGGCAGCTCGAATCCGACGTGGCGCGCAAGATCGAGAACGCCATCGCCACCACGCAGGGTCTGAAGCACATCACCACCACGCTGGTCGACGGCATGGCCTCGATCGCTGCCGAGTTCGAGCTGGAAAAGCCCGTGCAGGAGGCGGTGGACGATGTGCGCTCGGCCGTCTCGCGCGTGCGCTCGGACCTGCCGGCCGACTTGCGCGACCCCATCGTCACCAAGTTCGAGTTCACCTCACAGCCAATCGCGGCATTCGCCATCGCCTCCAGCCGCATGGACGACGAGTCGCTGTCGTGGTTCATCGACGACACGCTCACCCGGCGCCTGCTCACCGTACCTGGCGTGGGCGCCATCACCCGCGTGGGCGGGGTGACGCGCGAGGTGCGGGTGGAGCTGGATCCCTTGAAGCTGCAGGCGCTGGGCACCACGGCGGCCGACGTCTCGCGCCAGCTGCGCCAGGTGCAGCTGGAGAGCGCCGGCGGCCGCGCCGAGCTGGCCGGGGCCGAGCAGCCGCTGCGCACCCTGGCCACCGTGCAGACGGCCGATGAGCTGGCGCGGCTGGACATCGCCCTGCCCAGTGGGCGCCACGTGCGCCTGGACCAGGTGGCCAGCGTGACCGACACCGTGGCCGAGCCGCGTACCGCCGCGCTGCTGGATGGCAAGCCGGTCATCGGCTTCGAGGTCACGCGCAGCCGCGGCGCCAGCGAGGTGGAGGTGGGCGCCGGCGTGCAAAAGGCGCTGGACGAGATTCAGGCCGCCCACCCCGATCTGTCGCTCACCCGCACGGTGGATTTCGTGCAGATCGCCCAGGACGAGTACGACAGCTCCATGCGGCTGCTGTACGAAGGCGCCATCCTGGCCGTGGTGGTGGTCTGGCTGTTCCTGCGCGACTGGCGGGCCACAATAGTCTCGGCCGTGGCGCTGCCGCTGTCGGTGATCCCGGCCTTCATCGGCATGCACCTGCTGGGCTTTTCCATCAACATCATCACGCTCCTCGCGCTGTCGCTGGTGGTGGGCATCCTGGTGGACGACGCCATCGTCGAGGTGGAGAACATCGTGCGCCACCTGCGCATGGGCAAGTCGCCCTACCAGGCGGCCATGGAGGCGGCCGACGAGATCGGCCTGGCGGTGATTGCCACCACCTTCACGCTGATCGCGGTGTTCCTGCCCACGGCCTTCATGAGCGGCATCGCCGGGCGTTTCTTCAAGCAGTTCGGCTGGACGGCGGCGCTGGCCGTGTTCGCCTCGCTGGTGGTGGCGCGCCTGCTCACGCCCATGATGGCCGCCTACATCCTGAAGCCCCTGGCCGACCAGGAGCGCGAGCCGCGCTGGCTGGCCACCTACATGCGCGCGTCGGCCTGGTGCATTCGCCACCGCGTGCTGACGCTGATCGGGGCACTGCTGTTCTTCGTCGGCTCCATCGCGCTCATTCCGCTGCTGCCCTCGGGCTTCATCCCGGCGGACGACAACGCGCAGACCCAGGTCACGCTGGAGCTGCCGCCCGGCACCCGGCTGGAGGACACGCGCGCCGTGGCCCTGTTGGCGGCCGAGCGGGCCATGGCCGTGGGCCACATCGAGAGCATCTACACCACCATCGGCGCCGGTTCCGCCGGGGCCGATCCGGCGTCGAGCAGCGCGGCATCGGCCGACCCGCGCATCGCCACGCTCACGCTGCGCATGGCACCGCGCGGCGAGCGCCCGCGCAAGCAGGTCATCGAGCAGGGCCTGCGCGACGCCATGCAGGGCGTGCCCGGCGTGCGCGTCAAGGTCGGCCTGGGCGGCTCCAACGACAAGTACGTCGTGGCGCTGGCCAGCGAGGACCCGCAGGCGCTGGCCAGCAGCGCCCGCGCGGTGGAGCGGGAGCTGCGTGCCATCCCCGGCATCGGCGGCATCAGTTCCACGGCCAGCCTGGTGCGCCCGGAGATCGCCGTGCGCCCGGACTTCGCCCGCGCCGCCGATCTGGGCGTCACCTCGCAGGCGATCGCCGAGACGCTGCGCGTGGCCACCATGGGCGACTACGAGCAGTACCTGCCCAAGCTGAACCTGGCGCAGCGCCAGATACCCATCGTGGTGCGCCTGCAGGATGCGGCGCGCGAGGACCTGTCGGTGCTGGAGCGCCTGGCGGTGCCCGGCAGCCGCGGCCCGGTGCGCCTGGGCGAGATCGCCACGCTGGAGCTGGCGGGCGGGCCGGCCGTCATCCGCCGCTACGACCGCTCGCGCAACGTGAACTTCGAGATCGAACTGGGCTCGCGCGGCCTGGGCGAGGTGACCGAGGCGGTGCACAACCTGGCCGCCGTCAAGGGCCTGCCGGCCAGCGTGCGCCTGATCGACGTGGGCGACGCGGAGATGATGGGCGAGCTGTTCGCCAGCTTCGGCCTGGCCATGCTGACCGGCGTGGTCTGCATCTACATCGTGCTGGTGCTGCTGTTCAAGGACTTTTTGCAGCCGGTGACCATCCTGATGGCGCTGCCGCTGTCGCTGGGCGGGGCCTTCGTGGCGCTGCTGGCGGCCAGCCAGAGCTTTTCCATGCCGTCGCTCATCGGACTGATCATGCTGATGGGCATCGCCACCAAGAACTCCATCTTGCTGGTGGAGTACGCCATCATGGCCCGGCGCGAGCGCGGCATGACGCGGCTGCAGGCCCTGCTGGACGCCTGCCACAAGCGCGCCCGGCCCATCATCATGACCACCCTGGCCATGGGCGCCGGCATGCTGCCCATCGCCCTGGGGCTGGGCGGGGCGGACATGAGTTTTCGCTCGCCCATGGCGGTGGCGGTGATCGGCGGGCTCATCACCTCCACCGTGCTCAGCCTGCTGGTGGTGCCGGCGGTGTTCACCTACATCGACGACCTGGAGCAGTGGCTGATGCACACCGTGCTGCGCCGCCCGCGTCCGGAGCCCCCCGCCGCACAGGCGGCGGCCGGATAACCCTGCGCCCCTCCAGGAGGTTGGCCGGCACGCCTTGCAGGGCGGGGCGGCCATGGTTGAATGGACGGGCTTGTTTTTTTCTGCCAGCCCCCTGGAACTTTGCCGGGCGGCACCTATCTACGTAACGTTGCCGCGGCGAACCGCGGGCACCGCGAGATGTTGTGAATAGGGAGAGGGTTCACCACCACACACCGACCAGTTTGCCGTTGCGAAGCCTTCCGGGCCCTGCCCGGCTGACACCCCTGGGGCGCTTCTCCTCCCTCCCTCTCTAAATTCGTTTCAGGGCGCTTCGCAACGTTTTTTATGCCAGCAAAAAGCGCGCACCTCCTTGACCGGAGGGCGCGCTTTTTTCTTGTCCGCCGGCTGGCCGATCAGGACTGCGGCGGCTGGGTGTCGATGAAGCTCTGGCGCTGCATCAGCCGTTCCAGCAGGCGCGCCAGCTGCGGGTGATTTTCGCCCCAGGGCTCTTCGGGGAAGCGCAGCTGCAGCCAGGCCAGCGCGCAGCCGGCGGCGATGTCGGCCAGGCTCAGGTGCGGGCCGCACAGCCAGGGCCGCTCGCCCAGGCCCGCCTCCAGCGCGGCCAGGCCGGCGTCGACCTTGGCGCGCTGGCGCGCCATCCAGGCGGCGCTGCGCTCGCCCTCGGAGCGGCCGGGCCAGGTGGCCTCCAGGCGCAGCAGCACGCCGGCGTCCAGCACGCCGTCGGCCAGGGCCTCCCAGGTTTTGACGGTGGCGCGCTCGCGCCCCTGCGCCGGGATGAGCCGGCCCACCGGCGAGAGGGTGTCCAGGTACTCCACGATCACGCGCGAGTCGTGGATGGCCTCGCCGCCCTCCAGCACCAGGCAGGGCACCTTGCCCAGCGGGTTGCTCTGGCCGATGGTGGTGTCCGCGGACCAGACGTCCTGCACCAGCAGCGGGCAGTCGAGCTTCTTCTCGGCCAGCACCACGCGCACCTTGCGCACGTAGGGGCTGGTCAGGGATCCGATGAGTTTCATGGCAGGCGTCGGTGCGGGGAAGAACGCGAGCGGCGGCCCGCGGCGGGGCGCAGATTCTAGCGGCCGGCGCAGGGGGCGGCCGCAGGCGGGCACCTACAATTGCGCCCCATGACGAGCCCGCTGTCCCCCATCACCGCCCTGTCGCCGCTCGACGGCCGCTACGCCGCCAAGCTGTCCACCCTGCGCCCCCTCATGAGCGAGCACGGCTACATGCGCCGGCGCGTGCAGGTGGAGGTGACCTGGTTCATCGCCCTGTCCGACGCGGGCTTTGCCGAGTTCAAGCCGCTCACCCCCGGCGCCCGCGCCTACCTGCAAGGCCTGGTCAAGCACTTCAGCGAGGCCGATTCGCAGGCCATCAAGGACATCGAGCGGACCACCAACCACGACGTGAAGGCCGTGGAGTACTGGATCAAGTCCAAGTTCGAGGCCCGCCCCGAGCTGGAGGCTGCCGCCGAGTTCGTGCACTTCGCCTGCACCAGCGAGGACATCAACAACACCAGCCACGCCCTGCAGCTGCGCGATGGGCGCGACCAGGTGCTGCTGCCGGCGCTCGATGCCATCGTGGACAAGCTGCGTGCCATGGCGCACCAGTTCGCCGCCGTGCCCATGCTCAGCCGCACGCACGGCCAGACGGCCAGCCCCACCACCGTGGGCAAGGAGCTGGCCAATGTCGTCGCCCGCCTGCAGGGCGCGCGCAGCAGCATCACCGCCGTGAAGCTGCTGGCCAAGATGAACGGCGCCGTGGGCAACTACAACGCCCACCTGTCGGCCTGGCCGGCCTTCGACTGGGAGGCCTTCTCGCGCCGCGTGGTGGAGTCGCCCGAGCCCGAGGGCCTGGGCCTGACCTTCCAGCCGTACTCCATCCAGATCGAGCCGCACGACTACATGGCCGAGCTGTTCGACGCCGTGGCGCGCACCAACACCATCCTGATCGACCTGTCGCGCGACATCTGGGGCTACGTGAGCCTGGGCTACTTCAAGCAAAAGCTCAAGGAGGGCGAGATCGGCTCGTCCACCATGCCGCACAAGGTCAATCCCATCGACTTCGAAAACGCCGAGGGCAACCTGGGCCTGGCCAACGCCCTGCTGCGCCACCTGTCGGAGAAGCTCCCCATCAGCCGCTGGCAGCGCGACCTGACGGACTCCACGGTGCTGCGCAACATCGGCGTGGCGCTGGGCTACGCCGTGCTGGCCTACGGCTCGCTGATGACCGGCCTGAACAAGCTGGAGCTGAACGAGGCGCAGCTGGCCGCCGACCTGGACGACAGCTGGGAAGTGCTGGCCGAGCCCATCCAGACGGTGATGCGCCGCCACGGCGTCGCTGGCGCGTACGAAAAGCTCAAGGAAGTCACCCGTGGCCAGCGCGTGACGCAGGAAGCCCTGCACGCGCTGATCCACAGCCTGGACATTCCGCAGGAAGACCGCCAGCGCCTGCTGGCCCTCACCCCCGGCAGCTACACCGGCAAGGCCGAGGAGCTGGCGCGGCGCGTCTGACGTCTGCGGTTTTTTCAGTCTTTTTGGCTGCCCGCCCTTGCCTGGCAAGCGCGGGCAGCTCTCTTTTCAGGAGTAAAACGTGGCCCTCAAGTCCACCATCTTCAAGGCGAACCTGGCGATCGCCGACATCGACCACGGCTACTACGCCGACCACCAGCTGACCCTGGCGCGCCACCCCAGCGAGACCGACGAACGCATGATGGTGCGCCTGGCCGCACTGGCCCTGCAGGCGCACGAGCTGCAGGACACCTGCCGCGGCGACGGCCAGCTGGCCTTCGGCGCCGGCCTGTCCGACCCGGAGGACCCGGACGTTTCCCTGACCGACTTCACCGGCCGCAAGCGCCTGTGGATCGAGGTCGGCCAGCCCGAGGACAAGCCCCTGGCCAAGGCCAGTTCCAAGGCCGATGCGGTGGTGGTCTACGCCTTTGCCCACGCGGCCGAGGTATGGTGGAAGGGCATCGAAACCAAGCTGTCGCGGCTGGACCGGCTGCAGGTCTGGCGCATCCCTGCCGACGAGGCGCAGGCCCTGGCCCAGCTGGCCGAGCGCAGCATGCAGCTGCAAGCCACGGTGCAGGACGGCGCGCTCACCCTGAGCGGCGCCAACGGCAGCGCGGTGGTCGAGCCGGTGCGCTGGAAGTGAAAAAACAGTAAAAACCGGCTCAATCGCTTAACAGGTAAGCGCAAGCAGCTATTGAATCAGGAGCAGAACTCAGGCCGGCATCAGCCGGCCGCAGTTCCAGCATTGCTCGAAGCCGCCCTCCACCTGCTCGCCGCAGCCCGGGCAGAACCACCGGCGCTGGGGCAGGCGTTCCAGTTCGCGCAGCAGGGCGCGGGCGCGATCGGCGTGCTCCGGGTGCTGCAGCCACAGCTCGGGCAGGCACTCGCCGGGCGGCAGATGGCCGGCGGCGGCGCCCAGGTGCTGGCGCTGCACGCTGGCGGGCAGGCCGGCTTCGCACAGCAGGTCGCGCCACAGCGTGGCGACGACGATGTTGGGGGCCTGGGTCAAGCGCAGCATGGTGCCGGCCACCATAGCCGGGCGGGGGCGGGCCGGCAAGCGGGCGCTATTTAGCCCGCCGGCCCTTCGGCCGCGCGCTCGGCATAGCGCGTGAAGCGCAGCGCCGTGCCCTGCTGCGTGATGCGCTGCCACACGGCGCGCTTTTGCACCGGCGTGAAGGCCAGCCAGTGCTGCACCTCGAAGAAGCTGCGCCCGCAACCCTTGCACCACTCGTCGCCCTGGCTGGTCGAGCAGATGGCGATGCAGGGCGTGTCCGGCGTGGTGTCGTACCAGGCCAGCCACGCGGCCATGGCGGCCGGGGGCAGGGCGGTCGCGGGCAGCTGGCGCGCGCCGCTGAAGGCCATGCGGCCGTAGACCTCGGCCAGCGCCGCCAGTTGGGGCGCCAGGCGGGCGCCGGCGTCGGCCGGGGCGCGCTGGCGCCAGAAGTTGATGGCGGCCTCGATGTCGGCGATGTGCAGGGTGGTGTCGGGGGCGGCGGTGTCGGCGGTATCGGTCATGGCGGCAGCCCCGCATCATAGGCAGCCGGCCGGGCGTGCCTGGTATGTGTTTTGTGTTCCAATGGCGCCCTTCAAGGGGGAGTAGCTCCCCGCTGGCGATGGGCTCTTCTTGGGGCCGGCGCCGGCGGACTGGCAGGTCGTCAGGACGAAGCCCACGGGCTTCCGGCGTGCCAGGGCGTGGCGGGTACCGCGCGCCGGGCAAGACCTTTGAGCGCCTGGGTGCGCGCGCCGCCAATGCCGCGGCGCGGCACGCCATGGCCGGCTCAAAGCGGTCGCCCCTTGCCTTGCGAAGGCGGGCGCCGCTGCCGTCCATGCACCCCGGGCATCACGTCAATGCATTTCGAGGTACCCCTTCATGGATTTGGACTTTCTCACCCACACACCGTTCTGGATCGCGCTCGGCCAGATCATCATCATCGACATCCTGCTGGGTGGCGACAACGCCGTCGTGATCGCCCTGGCCTGCCGCAAGCTGCCACCGGCGCAGCGCACCAAGGGCATCATCTGGGGCACGGCCGGCGCCATCGGCTTGCGTGTGGTGCTCATCATCTTCGCCATGACGCTGCTGAACCTGCCGGCGCTGAAGATCGTGGGCGCGCTGCTGCTGGTGTGGATCGGCGTGAAGCTGATCGCCCCTGAGGAAGACGGGCACGACAACATCCAGAGCAGCGACAAGCTGCTGGCGGCCATCAAAACCATCATTGTGGCCGACCTGGTCATGAGCGTGGACAACGTCATCGCCATTGCCGGCGCGGCGCAAAGCTCGGGCGAGCACCAGACGCTGCTGGTGGTGCTGGGCCTGCTGATCTCCGTACCCATCATCGTCTGGGGCTCGCAGCTGGTTATCCGGCTGATGGAGCGCTTTCCCATGGTCATCGTGGCCGGCGGCATGCTGCTGGGCTGGATCGCCGGCGGCATGCTGGCCACCGACCCGCTGTTCGTCAATCACCAGGAATGGCTGTGGGCGCCCAAGTGGGGCCACTTCGACGGCGAGGGCCATGCCGAGCTGCCGCGCAGCATCTACTGGGCGGCGCACGTGGCCGGCGCGGTGGTGGTTCTGGCCCTGGGCAAATGGGTGGCCGCACGCCGCGCCAGCGCCCAGGCGAGTGCCCAGCAGCAGGCCTGAAGACGGTTGCGGCCCGGTGCTATGCTGGGCCGCATGAAACTGCTCATCAAATGGCTGCTGAGCGCCGTGGCGCTGCTGTGCGTGGCTTACCTGTACAGCGGCGTGCAGGTGCACAGCTTCGGCGCCGCCATGCTTGCGGCCTTCGTCATCGGCCTGCTGAACGTGGTGCTGCGGCCCATCCTGGTCATCCTGACGCTGCCGGCGACCATCCTCACCCTGGGGCTGTTCCTGTTCGTCATCAACGCGCTGATGTTCTGGGCAGCGGCCGGGCTGCTGGGCGACGGCTTTCAGGTGCGCGGCTTCGGCGCGGCGCTGCTGGGCTCGCTGCTGTACTCGCTGATCGGGCTGGTGATCGAGTCAGCGCTCGGCGGCCTGTTCGCGAAGAAGTGACTCCACGGCGCGCAGTCGCGTGTCGATGATCGACGCCTCGATGTAGTCGGCCGCGCCGGCGCTCTTGCGCGCCAGGTCCTGGCCGGCCTTGAAGCGGTCCACCGCGGCGGCGTAGTCGTGGTGGGCGACCTGGGCCTCCGCCTCGGCGCGCACGGCGCGCAGGTTCTGCCCCTGCTGACGCCACACCTGGGCCAGCAGCAGCCAGGCGGCCGCGTCCTGCGGGTGCGTGGCCACGCGGGTCTGCAGCGGGCCGGTCATGGCGGCGGCGTCGCCCGTGCGCAGCAGCGCTTGGGTGCGCAGCACCAGCTCGGGCCGGGCCGGCGTGCCGGCGGTGGGCATCTCGTCCAACACAGCCAGGGCGGCCGCGGGGGCGCCGGCGGCCATCTCCACCTCGGCGCCCAGCAGGCGCGCCTGGCGCACGGCCGGCGCGTCGCCCTGCACCGCTTCGCGCAGGCCGGTCACGGCGCGGCGAGCGGCCTGCCAGTCGGACAGCTGCACGGCGCTCAGGGCGGCGGCATACCAGGCGGTGGCGCGCTCGCGCGCCGGGCGGGCGGCAAAGCCCGCGTCCTGCGGCGCGGCCAGCCACTGGCGCCAGGCATCCTGACCGGGGCGCATCAGCACGCGCGCCCGCGCCGCCATCAGCAAGTGCTCCATCGAGGCTGGAGCGGGGCGGGGCGCATCGTGAGCGATGCGGCTTTGCATGTCGGCGATGCGCTGCGTGGTCAGCGGGTGGCTGCGCAGATAGGGCCAGCTGCCGTTGTCGTTGATGCGGTTGGCCTGCTGCAGCTTGTCGAACATGCCAACGAAGCCCTGCGGCGCAAAGCCGCCCGGCTGCATCAGGCCATAGCCGATGCGGTCGGCCTCGCGCTCCATGTCGCGCGAGAAGTTCAGCTGGTTCTGCACCGCCAGCGCCTGGCCGCCCACCATCAGCGCCTGAGCGGCGTCGGGGCTCTTGCTGGCAGCCAGGGCGCCCAGGATCAGCGCGCCGATCATCAGCGGCGTCTGCCGGCCCTGCTGCGCGATCAGCCGCGAGATGTGGCGCTGCGTGACGTGGCTGAGTTCGTGCGCCAGCACCGACGCCAGCTCGTCGCGCGTGGCCGTCACGCCGATCAGGCCGAGGTGCACGCCGAAGTAGCCGCCGGGCAGGGCGAAGGCATTGACCGTGCGGTCGCGGCCCATCAGCAGCTCCCAGGCGAAGCGCTCGTCGATGTCGGCGCCCAGCTCGCCGCGCGCGCGGGCCGCCGAGCGCAGCGGCTGGAAGATGCCCACCAAATATTCGTGCAGCACCGCGTCGTCGATGTAGTCCGGGTCGCGGTACAGCTCGCGGATGATGCGGTCGCCCAGCTTGCGCTCGGCAGCGGCCGTCAGCTCCAACCCGTCGCCCAGCGTGGGCAGCGCCGCACGGGCCGCGGGGGCTGGCGCCAGGGCAGCGCCGGTTGCTATTAAAAGAGAAGCTGCCAGCGCTCTCCCAGATTGGGCTAGAGGCCTTTTTTGCTTGAAGTCCGGCACCATGCTCCTTTCACCGACCTGCCGCCATCACGGCCCCGTATGATGCCCGGGCCGCGGGATGGTTTCCCGCCCGGGAATCTTCGTTGCCGCTGTTGCCTGCCTTGCTTGCCATGTCCGACTCTGCTCCTTCTTCTTCTACATCGCCCCTGACCCACTTCGACGCCCAGGGCCAGGCCCACATGGTGGACGTGGGCGCCAAGGTCGCCACGCACCGCGTGGCCATCGCCACCGGCCGCATCACCATGCAGCCGGCCACGCTGGCGCTGATCGAGTCGGGCAGCGCCAAAAAGGGCGACGTGCTGGGCGTGGCCCGCATCGCCGGCATCATGGCGGCCAAGAAGACCAGCGACCTGATCCCTTTGTGCCACCCCCTGGCCCTGACGCGCGTGGCCGTCGACTTTGAACTGCTGCAGGGTGCGAGCAGCGTGCAGTGCACCGCCACGGTGGAGACCGTGGGCCCGACCGGCGTGGAGATGGAGGCGCTGACGGCGGTGCAGGTCGCCCTGCTGACCATCTACGACATGTGCAAGGCGGCGGACAAGCGCATGGTGATGGAGGGCGTGCGCGTGCTGGAAAAGCACGGGGGCAAGTCGGGGAGCTGGGTGAGCTGAGGGCCGTATTGCCGCCGTGGCGGCTCAAGCGTCGCCGTCGTCCGCCTGCTGCGCTGCCCGGCGCTTGCGGTCTACATGGTAGGCCGACAGTACCTGGGCGACCACCATGTCCAGCGCCGGGCGGGTGTTGCCGTCCCGGTCGGTCCACACCTTGGGCGTGATGCTGCCGGCCACGGCCAGTGCGTCGCCCACGTCCAGCGCCAGCAGGGCAGCCATGGCGGCGTGGTCGAAGGCGATGCAGTTGACGAACAGCAATTCACCCTCCCCATCGCCCGCCGCCGCGCGCAGCCGGGCGGTGACGTAAGGCTTGCCGTTGGCGCCCGTGCGCTGCTCGGGGCGGGCGTGCAGCTTGCCTGCGATGAGGGCGTCCATCATGGGTGGTTTGATCGAGGAGGAAGGATGGCCTGCCCGGAGGGACTCGAACCCCCGACCTATTGCTTAGAAGGCAATTGCTCTATCCGGTTGAGCTACGGGCAGTTGCGCGGCGGGTGCCCGCCGCAAGGGTAGGGATCATACTTGCCCGCTTGGGCTTCCATGCTCCCCAGGCTGTAAAGCATTCGGCCCCCAGAGCACGGTCGGATGGCCTTTGCCAGCACTCATGCGCTGAAGGCTCTGCGCGCTAGCGGCCTCCAGCCAGCGGGCATAGGGCGCCACAATGCTTCGTTCAACGCATCAAAACATCAGCGCGTACTGAAGTCAGCTGCCATGCCGCTCTACAGGAGGAAGCACCCATGCGCACTACCATCGACCTGGAAGACGACATCCTCATCGCGGCCAAGGAAATTGCCCGTGCCGAGAACACCAGCCTGGGTAAGGTCATCTCGCGGCTGATACGCCAGGCGCTCACCGGGAGCGCTGCCCCGCAGGCCACGAATAGCTCGGCTGCAGCGGCTGCTACGGGCTTTGTCCCTTTCGATGCGCGCGGAGTGGTCGTGAGCGACGAGCTGATCAACCGTTTGCGCGATGCAGAAGGCGTTTGAGCGATGCGCGCACTGTTGGACGTCAACGTCCTGATTGCCCTGCTGGACGCCGCCCACCTGCACCATGCCAAGGCCACGCAATGGCTGCAGCGGGAGATTGGCCGCGGTTGGGCGTCCTGCCCGCTGACGCAAAACGGCTGCTTACGCATCATGGCCCAGCCTGCCTACCCCCAGGCACTGCCGCTGGCTGCCGTTGCCGGCCGGCTGGCGCAAGCGGCTGCACATCCCGCGCACGCTTTTTTGTCTGACGATTACAGCTTGCTGGACGCTGGTACCCTGCATTGGCGCCATCTGCTGGGCCATCGGCAAGTCACTGACGCCTACTTGCTGGGCTTGGCCGTTCGGCACCAATGCCGCTTTGTGAGTTTTGATGCGCGGATTGATTTCAAAGCCGTTGCTGGTGCTGAGGCCGAGCATTTAGTGACCCTGTCGACTGGTTAAAGATTAAAGCTGTTATGACCGATGGTGGCTTGGCGGGAATTGGAATCTGGCTCCAATTTTTTGCTGCGCTTTTCGCTGAAGCAGCAGGTTTTGCCCGAATTCTCCGGGTGCACCTTGCCTATCGATACCGCTGTAGGCCAGCGCTGCGCCCGGCTGCACGTGCCAGACAAGCGAGGTAAGCGTGATGCGCTGATAGCGGTTACAGCGCTGGTGCATGGCATGGCAGTGGTCAAGCGCAACGTGGCCGATTTCATTGCGACGGGGGTGTCCATCGTCAACCCATGGGAGCCATCTCAATAACGCCGTGCACGGGCACTGATGCGAAAAATTGGAATCTGACCCCAATTTCCTCCACAATTTACTCCAATTTCCCCTAGAAGCCGTCTACCTCCGCATGGCCCACGATGTTGAGGTCTTCGTCCAGTAATGCGATCCAGTCCAGCGTTTTACTGCTGACCAGCGGTAGGTATTTCAGAGAGTCGATGGGATAACCGGTGTCATGCGCAGCAGCGCTTAGGATGGAAACATCTTCAGGGCGTCGATGGATCAACTCGGCAAGTGGCTTGGCCCTTTGTTTCATGCCTTCGTGCCCTTTGACCCAAGGCATCCACCAGTTGGGCTGCATGGCAAGAGAAATACCGGCAAGACCCAACTCCACGCTGCGCATCAATTCTTCGCTGTTGGCGGGTTTGCGTGTGGCAACTGCCATCACGCCGTACCACGGCAGTCGCTGCATTCCTATTGGCGCGTCGGGCAGGGCGTCTCTTTGGACCTCGTTGGCGGTCACCACGACCAGCCGGTCCACCTCGAAAGCCAGAACCACCGGACGGGCAATCCAGACGCTGTGCATGCCATAAACCAAGGCCAATACCTGGATGGTACCCACGAGCGAAAAGTCCAGCAGACGCTCCCTCTCCGATTTATCAGGGTTGGCGAGCACGACGGTCAGCAACGGGCCACACACCACATCTACCCCCAGGATGAGCAGGTAGATATGGCCCACCTGCAACAGCGCCCAATAAGGCGGTGGATACCACATACTGAAGACTACGGCAGTCGACAGCAAAGCGACCGCAACAGAAATCAGCAGATGAATGGCTGTATGTCGGCTGGCGAAGGAAAGCCGCTCGGGGAGAAAGCGCATCATTCGCAGGATATAAAAAGGGGGCGTCGCATTCCCGTTATAAGTAGATGGTTGACTTAATTAGGGTCTGTCTGTAGTTGTCTGGGGCGTTAAGAGCCTCTTGGTCTTGTCCGCACAGAATTTATCGACGCGCTGACTGCGGGGTTAGTCATATTAGAGGATCTTGCTGAAGGCTGATGAGGGTAGGGCTTAAACAGGTCATGGTGCGGACTTTAGAGGGTGGTGGATTCGTCAGCTAAGTGGGCACCCTTTATTTTATAAGGCAATAAAGCAATAAGGGCGCCGAAGCGCCCTCATTTGGATTTTGTATTTTACTTCACAAATCGGCAGTTTGCAGGAACATACTTGAATACCTTGCTATCCTTGACGCCGCAACCCCATACCACAGGGGCACCCTGGATCAAAAGACCGGAAGGGGTCGCAGTGTTATTTACCGTTCCGGAACCGGGTGTCATGTAAATTTCATTTCCGCCAGCCACAGCCTTAATCAAAGCAGCACCAGGAGCACCGGTTGCAGTGTAAACTACAGTAACCATGCCTTCACCTGCGGCAGGGGCTGTCACGTTAGCGATTGCGGCGATTTTAATATCAGAAACGTTGGTGCCCGAAGTGTATTCATAACCATAAGTGGCTTCATTAGCGCCGGGCGGAGTTTGCGCGCCGTTGCCGCCATAAGCAATAATTTTGCCCGTCGCCACGTTTGCAAAGGATTCGGCTACTGCCGTCTTTGCGGCAGTGGCCAAGCTCAGGCCTTCAGAAATGCGAGCGCGGATAGTGTAGTCTTGATAAGCCGGCAGAGCCACAGCAGCCAAAATACCGATAATCGCCACCACGATCATCAGTTCGATCAGGGTAAAACCTTGTTGCAGGGTACGCTTCATAAATCCTCCTCGGATGGGTATTGAGATTCCCCACGAAGAAGCCCCGTGGGTTGCACTGTTTCAAGCAGCTTCCATGCCATGGCCGGCGGGAAGGCCGCAGGAGTTTGTTAGAAAATGTTGTCGCCCGGGTGCTTGCAGAGTGTCGTAGAGCTTCTGTCCGGCGACGCTGGAGTTTCAGTAAAAAGCGGCTTCAACCCTTGCCCATTAATCGCTGCCAGCTATCAATACAGAAGCGCTAGCCGACTCGTCTGCCCGCGCCTCACCCCAGCACGAACTCCATCTCCGTCCCCGCCAGCGCAATCCGGTCCCCCGTCTTCAATGGCACCGGCTCGCCACTGACTCCCGCCCCGTTCAGTAGCGGCATGTCCCCACCCTCCACATGCGCCAGCACATAGCCGTGGTGGCGCTTGGTGATAGACGCTACCGCCACCCCGGGCTTGCCAATGGTGGTGACCACTTTGGTCAGCGCCACCTCGCGCCCCGCAGCGGGGCCAGAGATGACGCGCACCGAGGCGCTCAAGGGGACAGCGATAGGAGCGGGGGCCGGCGCGGCGGGCGGCAGCATGCCGGGCTTCAGGAAGACGGTCTTTTCGTAGTCCGGCGCGGCCTCGTCGGCCAGGTAGCGCAGCTTGTACTTGCCCACCTCCACCGTGTCACCGCTGCGCAGGGCGTGACGCTTGATGGCTTGGCCGTTGACGAAAGTGCCGTTGGTGCTGCCCATGTCCTCCACGTCGGCGCTGCCGCCGGCGGACAACAGGATCACCGCGTGCTCGCCGCTGACGGCCAGGTGGTCTATGACGATGTCGTTGTAGGGGCGGCGGCCTATGCTGGTGCGTTCCTTGGTGAGAGGGACTTCCTTGATGACGACTCCGTCAATCGTTACGACCATTCGGGGCATGCTTGTTGTTCCTTGGAGTGCGGCGGGCGGGCGCGTAGGCTTGAAAAGGCGTTTAGTTCGTTGCTCTGGACCGACCGTGGGTCTAAGCAATTTCCGGGCGCAATTTGTGTATAAAAGTTCGCTAAAGTTACGGATGGCCGCGTAACAGGCGGGCGACGATGCCGCCGCGCCGCATGTCGGCGGCCGGCCCCGGGCCGCTGGCCTGGGCCAGCACCACGCTGATGTTGTCGCGCCCGCCCAGGGCGTTGGCCAGGGCGACCATGCGGCGCGCCTTCTCGGCCAGGGGCAGGGGTTGACGGGCCAGGTGGGCCAACTCGTCGTCGGGTATCAGATCGGTCAGGCCGTCGGAGCACAGCAGGTACAGGTCGCCCGGCTCCACGGCAAATTCATTCACTTCCAGCGGCGCCACGGGCTCCACGCCCAGGGCGCGGGTGACCAGGTTGCGCATGCCGGTGCGTGCGGCCTGCTCGGGGGTGAGCAGGCCGGCGTCGATCTGCTCCTGCAGCCAAGAATGATCGCGCGTCAGCTGCTCCAGATTGCCTGCGCGCAGCCGGTAGCAGCGCGAATCGCCGATGTGGCCCAGCACCAGCTGGCTGCCTCTGAAGATGCCTGCCACCAACGTGGTGCCCATGCCTTCGTATTGCGGGTTGGACAGGGAGGCGCCCAGGATGGCGTGGTTGGCCTGCTCCACGCAGGAATCCAGCCGCTCGCACACCTCGGCGGAGCTGGCGCCCTGGGCTTCAGGGGCCTCCAGCCAGCGGGCCAGCTCGGCGCCCACCTGATCGATGGCCATGGCGGCGGCCACTTCGCCGGCGTTGTAACCGCCCATGCCGTCGGCCAGAAGCACCAGGCCGGCAGCCTCGTGGATGGCCACCGCGTCCTCGTTGTTGGTGCGTACGCGACCGGTGTCGGTCAGTGCGTAGAACTCGTAGCTCGGCATGGTCAGGAAGGAAGCGCGGAGGAAGACTCGGCGTCTTGGATTTGTTGCGTTATGTTACTTCATGGCTACACACTGCTCGCCATGAAGATGCGTCATTTTTGTCACGCGGTGCGTGCATTTGTGTCTGCAGTATCCGGGCGTTCAGCAGGCAGAAAAAAAGCCAGCGGGGCCGCTGGCTTTTTTGTTCTGACATGGCGCGATGCATATTGGGGGAGCGTCACGCCAAGCCACGTGAGGGCCCTGGTTTACAGCAGACCCTTGAGGATGCGGCCCATCTCCGACGGGTTGCGCGTGACCTTGAAGCCGCACTCTTCCATGATGGCCAGTTTGGCGTCGGCCGTGTCGGCGCCGCCGGAGATCAGCGCGCCGGCGTGGCCCATGCGCTTGCCGGGAGGGGCGGTGACGCCGGCGATGAAGCCGACGATGGGCTTCTTCATGTGGTCCTTGCACCAGCGGGCTGCTTCGGCCTCGTCCGGGCCGCCGATCTCGCCGATCATGATCACGGCGTCGGTGTCGGGGTCGTCGTTGAAGGCCTTCATGACGTCGATGTGCTTCAGGCCGTTGATCGGGTCGCCGCCGATGCCCACCGCCGACGACTGGCCGATGCCCAGCTCGGTCAGCTGCGCCACGGCTTCATAGGTCAGCGTGCCGGAGCGTGAAACGACGCCCACGCGGCCCTTCATGTGGATGTGGCCGGGCATGATGCCGATCTTGATCTCGTCCGGCGTGATCAGGCCGGGGCAGTTGGGGCCCAGCAGCAGCGTCTTCTTGCCACCGGCGGCTTCCTTGGCCAGCATCTTGTTGCGCACTTCCAGCATGTCGCGCACGGGGATGCCTTCGGTGATGCAGATCGCCAGGTCCAGGTCGGCCTCGACGGCCTCCAGGATGGCGGCCGCGGCGCCTGCCGGCGGCACGTAGATCACGCTGACGGTAGCGCCGGTTTCCTGGGCGGCTTCCTTGACGGATGCGTAGATCGGCACGTCAAAGATCTTCTCGCCGGCCTTCTTCGGGTTCACGCCGGCGACAAAGCAGTTCTTGCCGTTGGCGTACTCGATGCACTTTTCGGTGTGGAACTGGCCCGTCTTGCCCGTGATGCCCTGGGTAATGACGCGCGTGTCCTTGTTGATGTAGATCGACATGGGTGGTTTTCTCCGGGCGTGTGGCTTACTTGACGGCTTCGACGATCTTCGTGGCGGCTTCGGCCATCGTGTCGGCGCTGATGATGGGCAGGCCGGATTCGGCCAGCATCTTCTTGCCCAGCTCTTCGTTCGTGCCCTTCATGCGCACGACCAGCGGCACCTGCAGGTTCACGGCCTTGCAGGCGGTGATCACGCCGGTGGCGATGGTGTCGCACTTCATGATGCCGCCGAAGATGTTGACCAGAATGCCCTTGACCTTGGGGTTCTTGAGCATGATCTTGAAGGCTTCGGTGACCTTCTCGGGGGTGGCGCCGCCGCCCACGTCCAGGAAGTTGGCCGGCTCGCCGCCGAACAGCTTGATGGTGTCCATGGTCGCCATGGCCAGGCCGGCGCCGTTGACCAGGCAGCCGATGTTGCCGTCCAGGCTGATGTAGGCCAGGTCGAACTTGGAAGCCTCCACCTCGGCCGGGTCTTCCTCGTCCAGGTCGCGCAGGGCGACGATGTCGGGGTGGCGGAACAGGGCGTTGGAGTCGAAGTTGAACTTGGCGTCCAGGGCAATGATGTTGCCCTTGCTGTCGCGGTTCAGGGGGTTGATCTCGACCAGCGAAGCATCCGTCTCCATGTAGCACTTGTAGAGCTTCTGGCAGACGTCGATGAACTGGGCCTTGGAGTCGTCGGGCATGCCGACGCCCTTTGCCAGCTCTTCACCTTGTTCTTGCGTCAGGCCCTTCAGGGGGTCGACGAATACGGTGATGATCTTCTCGGGCGTGGAGTGGGCCACTTCCTCGATGTCCATGCCGCCTTCGCTGGAGGCGATGAAGGCCACCTTCTGCGTGCCGCGGTCGGTCACGACGGACAGGTAGTACTCCTTCTGGATGTCGGCGCCGTCCTCGATGTACAGGCGGCGCACCTTCTGGCCTTCGGGGCCGGTCTGGTGCGTGACCAGCTGCATGCCCAGGATGTCGCTGGCGCGGGCCTTCACGTCGTCAATGGTCTTGGCGACCTTCACGCCGCCACCCTTGCCGCGGCCACCCGCGTGGATCTGGGCCTTCACGACCCACACGGGGCCGCCGAGCTTTTGTGCGGCTTCCACGGCTTCTTGCACCGTGAAAGCAGGAATGCCCCGGGGAACGGGCACGCCGAAGCTGCGCAAGATTTCCTTGCCTTGGTATTCGTGAATCTTCATGAGTGAGGTCTCTCTCAGGGGAAGGGTGGGTTGAGGTACCCGTGCGCGACACGCGGCATGAGAAGACGACAACAACCAGAGGCAGTCGGACCGCAGACTCGGGACAGGCAGCCGGCGACTGTATCATGCTGCGACGCACCATTGTCTTAACGCAACTTGACAGCCGGCCGTGCTTTTCGCCGTGGCCGGGCAGGAGAACGGCCCCATGTCACAGGTTCACCAGGTCCACAAGGTCTTCATCGATGGCGAGGCAGGCACCACCGGCCTGCAGATCCGTGAGCGCCTGCAGTCCATGCCGCAGGTGGAGCTGGTCAGCATCGCGCCCGAGCTGCGCAAGGACCCGGCCGCCAAGCGCGAGCTGGTCGCCGGCGTGGACATGGTCGTGCTGTGCCTGCACGACGACGCCGCCCGCGAGAGCGCCGCCATGGCCGATGCGCTGCAGGCCGAGACCGGCCGCGCCATCAAGATCATCGACGCCTCCACCGCCCACCGCACAGCCCCGGGCTGGGTGTTCGGCTTTCCCGAGCTGTGCGCCGGCCAGGCCGATGCGGTGCGCAGTGCCACCCGCGTGTCCAACCCCGGCTGCTATGCCACCGGCGCCATTGCGCTGCTGCGCCCGCTGGTCGATGCCGGCCTGTTGCCGCCCGACCACCCGGTGTCGCTGCCGTCGGTGAGCGGCTACTCCGGCGGCGGCCGCACCATGATCGAGGCCTACGAGGCCGGCAGCGCCGCCCCTTATGAGCTGTACGCACTGGGCCTGTCGCATAAGCACCTGCCCGAGATCCTGAAGTACACCGGCATGCAGCGCCGTCCGATCTTCGTGCCCTCGGTGGGCAACTTCCGCCAGGGCATGCTGGTGCAGCTGCCCCTGCATCTGGACCTGCTGCCGGGCAAGCCCAAAGCCTCCGATCTGCATGACGCCCTGGCCGCGCATTACGCGAAAAGCAACACGCCTGAGCAGTGGGTCAAGGTGCTGCCGCCCACCGAGGACGGCAAGCTGGAGCCCACGGCGCTGAACGACACCAACCAGCTGGAGCTGCGCGTCTTCCCCAACGAGGGCCACCGCCACGCCCTGCTGGTGGCGCGCCTGGACAACCTGGGCAAGGGTGCCAGCGGCGCCGCGGTGCAGAACCTGAAGCTGATGCTGGGCCTGTAAGCTGCAAAAACAATAGCTGCCAGCGCTTGCCTAGCGCCGCTTTGAGCCCGATTTCATTCATATTGCCCCCGACCACCGCTCGTGCCACGCAACGATAGCCCCAGCCCTTCCACCGCCATGACGCGCGACGAGCGCCGCGCCAGCATCAGCCTGGCGCTGATCTTCGCGCTGCGCATGCTGGGCCTGTTCCTGGTGCTGCCGGTGTTCGCGCTGGAGGCGCGCAAGTACCCTGGCGGCGACGATCCGGCCCTGGTCGGCCTGGCCATGGGCATCTATGGGCTGACGCAGGCCTTTTTGCAGTTGCCGGTGGGCATGGCCTCCGACCGGCTGGGGCGCAAGCGCGTCATCGTGGCCGGCCTGCTGGTGTTTGCCGCCGGCAGCCTGATCGCCGCGCTGGCCGACACCCTCACCGGCCTGCTGGTGGGTCGCGCGCTGCAGGGCGCGGGCGCCGTGTCCGCGGCCGTGACGGCGCTGCTGGCCGACCAGACGCGCGACGCCGTGCGCACCAAGGCCATGGCCCTGGTGGGCGCCAGCATCGGGCTGATGTTCGCCATCGCCCTGGTGGCCGCGCCGCCGCTGGCCGCCCGCGTGGGCCTGGCCGGGCTGTTCGGGCTGACCTGCGCGCTGGCGCTGGCCGGCATCGCCGTGGTGCTGTGGGTGGTGCCGCCCGAGCCCGCGCTGCACCAGGACGTGCCGCGCGGCCGGCTGGCCGAGGTCTGGCACCACGCCGATCTGCTGCGCCTGAACGCCGGCGTGTTCGTGCTGCACACGGTGCAGATGGCCATGTGGGTGGCCGTGCCGGCCATGCTGCTGCAGGCGGGGCTGCCCAAAGCCGCGCACTGGCAGATCTACCTGCCGGCGGTGGTCCTGTCCTTCGTCGCCATGGGCGGACTGTTCGCCATGGAGCGGCGCGGGCGCCTGCGCGCGGCGCTGCTGACCGCCATCGCCCTGGTGCTGGCGGTGCAACTGGCGCTGGCGCTGCTATCGGCCGGCGGCGCGCAGCCCACGCTGTGGGTGCTGGGTGGGCTGCTCTTCGTATTTTTCTGCGGCTTCAACGCCCTGGAGGCGACCCAGCCCAGTCTGGTCTCGCGCATGGCGCCGGCCAACCTGCGCGGCGCCGCCCTGGGCGCCTACAACACGCTGCAGTCCCTGGGACTGTTCGCCGGCGGCGCCCTGGGCGGCGCACTGGCCAAATGGGCCGGCGCCACGGGCCTGTTCGCCGCCACGGCGCTGCTGACGGCGCTGTGGCTGGCCGTCACCTGGCCGCTCAAGCCGGTGGGCCGCGGCGCGCACTGAAGCAGTACGCAGCGGCTTGCAAAGGCCCCGCTGGCCCTCATTTTCAGGGGTGCGTTTGCACATTCGCGTCGTCAGGCGGCTATGCTGCGCACCGGTGGTTTGAGAAGCCACTTTTTCGCTTATCTGGCCCGAACCTTCTCTTCGTCATTCGGGCTGTCATCAACTCAACAGGAAATTTCTCATGGCATCCGTCAACAAAGTCATCCTCGTGGGCAACCTGGGCCGTGACCCGGAGATGCGCACCTTCCCCAGCGGCGACCAGGTGGCCAACGTGCGCATCGCCACCACCGACCGCTGGCGCGACAAGAACACGGGCGAGAACAAGGAAGCCACCGAGTGGCACAGCGTGGTTTTCAACGGCCGCCTGGCCGAGATCGTGGGCCAATACCTGAAGAAGGGCTCGCAGGTTTATGTGGAAGGCAGCCTGCGCACGCGCAAGTGGACCGACCAGAGCGGCCAAGAGCGCTACACCACCGAAATCCGCGCCGATACCATGCAGATGCTGGGCAGCCGCCAGGGAATGGGCGGCCAGGGCGGTGGCGGCGGCTATGACGACAGCTTCGGTGGTGGCGGCGATGCGGGCGGCGGCTACGAGGCCCCGCGCCGCGCCGCCCCGCCGCAGCGCGCTCCGGCGCCAGCGGCCCGCCCGGCCCCGGCGCCCATGGCCCCGCCCCCGCGCGCGGCCTCGGGCTTCGACGACATGGATGACGACATCCCGTTCTAAGCCGCAGGCAACTCGGCGTATCCGGCATACGCCGGGATTTCAAAGCCAAATCAGCTGCTAGCGCCCTTCCACCAAGCGCTAACAGCTATTTTTTTGATAGCAAAAGTTGGCGTAAATTGGAACCTGACCCCAATAAGAGGAGCGCGCGCCAAGCCAGCGGACGCCGTGGATCCGGCTTCGCCGGTCCAGTGGCGTCGTCCCCCTTCCCAGCGTGCGAAGCACGCGCCAGAGAGGCGGCGAGCCGCGCAGCGGCTCAGGGGGATGCCCCTACTTCAACCAGCCGCGCTTGCGGAAATACAGCATGGGCCCTACGGCGCTGGCGATCATCAGCGCGATGACGTAGGCATAGCCGTACTGCCACTCCAGCTCCGGCATGATGCGGAAGTTCATGCCGTAGACGCTGGCGATCAGGGTCGGCGGCAGCAGGGCCACGCTGGCCACCGAGAAGATCTTGATGATCTTGTTCTGGTTGATGTTCAGGAAGCCGACCAGCGCGTCCATCAGGAAGTTGATCTTGTCGAACAGGAACTGCGTGTGGCTGTCCAGTGACTCGATGTCGCGCAGGATTTGGCGCGCATCCTCGAACTGCTCGGCCCCCAGCATCTTGCTGCGCATCATGAAGCTGACGGCGCGGCGGGTGTCCAGCATGTTGCGACGGATGCGGCCGTTCAGGTCTTCCTGCCAGGCGATGTCGGCCAGCACGCTCTGCGCGTAGTCGTCGGTCACGTTGCCATCGAGCACCCGCACGCTGACGGTTTTCAGGTCGTCGTAGATGCCCTCCAGCGTGTCGGCGGAGTATTCGACGTCGGTGTCGAACAGCGCCAGCAGCACCTCCTTGGCGTCCTCGATCAGGCCAGGGGCGCGCCGCGCGCGCATGCGCAGCAGGCGAAAGACGGGAATGTCTTCCGCGTGGATGGAAAAGAGTACGCCGCAGCTTTTGAGCTCGGTGTTGTGCTGGTTCAGGATGAAGGCCACGCGCACGCTGCGTGGCTCGTCGTCGTCATCGACCAGGAAATCGCTGCGAAGATGCAGCTCGCCGTTGTCTTCTTCGTAGAAACGGGCGGACTCTTCGATGTCCTCGTCCATCACGTCCTCAGGGATGGACAGGCCGTAGTGCTGCTTGATCCAGCGCTTTTCTTCCAGCGTGGGCGACTGCAGGTCCACCCAGATGGGCTGGAAGCGCTTGAGCTCCTCCAGCGACTCGATTTCTTCCTGGACCAGCCGGCCGTTGGCGAGCGAAAAGATGTTGAGCATGGCTCGCACTCCTTGGTGTTCTTGGCGTTTGCGGGGGATGGGGTGGGGTGCTTTCAACCCCCTGCAGGCCGGCGGCAGTGCGGGAGGGTGAAAGCTACCGACTCGGGTAGCCTTCCATGGCGTCTGTCTCCTGGGTGATGGGCGTATCTGCCGCGGGTGCGGCGAGCTTGAAATTATGGCATCGGCACAGGTATCGCGCGGGCTGCAGAAAGTCCGTCACCGCGGCGTGTGCCGCGCCAGCGCCAGGGCGCCGCAAAGGTCGGCCCAGGCGGCCGCCTTGGCCTGCGGGGCGCGCAACAGGTAGGCCGGGTCGTAGCTGACCACGGCAGGCGTGCCGTCCGCCAGCCGGTGCGTGCCGGCGCGCAGCCGGGCCAGCGGCTCGGGGCTGCCCAGCACGGCGCGCGCCGCCCCCAGGCCCAGGAGCAGCACCATGGGCGGGCGCAGCGCGGCCAGAGTCTCGGCCAGGGTGGCGGCGGACTTGTCGCCCGCGGCCGGTGCGCGCACCAGGGCGGCCAGCTGCGTGCCGGGCTGGTGGTGCAGGCGCATGGCGCGCAGCATGTTGTCCAGCAGGCGGCCGGCGTCGCCAGACAGCGGGTCGGCGGCGTCGGCGCACTCCAGGACCACCAGCCAGCCGCTGCCGGGCGTGGCGCCCTCGCCGCCCTGTGCGTAGGGAGCGACGGGCGGGGCCAGCAGCACGGCGGCGTCGCTTGGGAGCGCTGCGGAGGCCGGTGCGGGCGCCAAGGCCTCCGGCGCCGGTGCAGGCGGGGGTGCGGGGCGGGGCGCAGTTACCGGGGAGGCGGGCGCGGCCACCGGAGCCGGCACCGGCGCGGGTGGCGGTGTGCGAGCAGGTGCAGGCGCGGTGAACAGGGTGATGCCCATCTCCTGCAGCATGGCGCGTTGGCGTTTGTCCAGGTGCAGGGTCATTGGATAACCTCCGTGCTTCGAACTGCAGTGCGAGCTTGCTTGGGGCGGCCCGGCGTGGCGCTCATAGCGGCAGGCTCATGACGATCGCGTCCTCGCGCTGGCCGTTCTCGGCCGGGTAGTAGTGCTTGCGCTCACCCACGCGGCAGTAGCCGTGGCGGTGGTAGATCTGCTGCGCACGCAGGTTGCTGGCGCGCACCTCCAGCCACAGCCACTGCGCGCCCTGGGCGCGCGCCCACAGGGCCAGCGCATCCAGCAGCAGATGGGCCCAGCCCTGGCGCTGGTGGCGGGGGGCGACGGTGATGTTGAGCAGGTGCGCCTCGTCCACGCCGCGCATGGCGATGAAGTAGCCCAGCAGTTCGTCCTGCGCCATGAGCAGCTGGCATTGGTAGCCGGCGGCCATGGCGTCGATGAAGTTGCCGCGTGTCCAGGGGTGGGTGTAGGCGCTGGTCTCCACGGCCATCAGCAGATCCAGCCGCGCGGGGGTGAGCGGCTCCAGGTGGGCCTGGATGGGCGCAGTGGCGCCAGTGGGGGCGAGAGCGCTCATGGCCTGGCTGCGGCGCGGCGCGCGGCCTCGCGCTCGGCGGTGGTTTGGGCCACCTTGTCGCGTATATAGCGCGGCAGGGCGGCGTCGGCCGCTACGTCCGCACCTTCAGCCAGCAGCGCGGGCGCCAGGCGTAGCAGGGCCGCACCGGTGGGGCGTGCCGGCAGGTGCGGCGCGTCAGGCGCCAGGCGTTCGCCATAGGCGGCCCGGGCGTTGCCGGCCACCACGAAGCCCTCGGGCACGGCGATGGCCTGGGGCGCGGACAGGCCGAAGTCCGGCGGGTACGACCAGTGGCCGGACAGGGCGTCGCCCAGCCATTCGCAGGGTGCCCAATACACCTCGTCCATGCGGGCATCCAGCGTGGCCAGCACGCGTGTGCAGCCGTGCTCGGCCCGAGCCTGCTCGGCCACGGCCAACAGCGTGTCCACCGGCAGCACCGGGACGCCCCGGCCGCCGCGCGCTCCGTAGGCCAGGCCCTGGGCCACGGAGCAGGCGGTGCGCAGCCCTGTGAACGAGCCAGGCCCGCGGCCGAAGACCACGGCGTCCAGCGTGTCGAAGGACAACCCGGCCTGCAGCAGCAGCGTGCGGATGGCCGTGATCAGCGTGGTGGAGGCCTGCGCCCCCCCGGGCGCCTCGTGCTCCAGCACCTGGCTGCCGTGCTGCACGGCAAGGGACAGGATGTCGGTGCTGGTATCGAAGGCAAGCAGATTCATGGCACTGCGATTATCGGCGGGCGTGTCGGCGTGCGCGCTGCGGGGGCTCTAGACTTTGTGCGTATGCACGTGTCCCGTTTCCTGTCCGCGCGCCGGTCTCTCTGCCTTGTGGCCTGCGCGGCCGCCTTCCTGACCCCGGCCCTGGGCGCCCGCGAGGCGCAGCCTGCGGCCCAGCCGTTGCCCGCGGCGGTGGAGGCCGCGCTGCAGCGCGCCAAGGTGCCACGCGAGGCACTGGCTGCCGTGGTCATCGACGTGGAGGGCGCCAAGCCGCGCCTGTCCCTGCAGGGCGACGTGCCGGCCAACCCGGCGTCGGTCATGAAGCTGGTCACCACCTATGCGGCGCTGGAGATGCTGGGCCCAGCCTTCACCTGGGAAACGCCGGTGTACCTGGACGCCCAGCCCCAGGGCGGCAGCCTGCGCGGCAACGTCTACATCAAGGGCCAGGGCGACCCCCGGCTGGTGGTCGAGCGGCTGTGGCTGCTGATGCGCCGCCTGCGGGCGCAGGGCATCTCGGTGATCGTGGGCGACATCGTGCTGGACCGCAGCGCCTTCGCCGTGCCGGCGCACGACGCGGCGCTGTTCGACGGCGAGCCCTGGCGGCCCTACAACGTGGCGCCCGACGCGCTGCTGCTGAACTTCAAGTCGCTGACCCTCGGCTTCGTACCGGATGAGGCCGCCGGCGTGGCCCGCGTGAGCCACGAGCCGCCGCTGGCGCAGCTGGAGCTGCCGGACAGCGTGCCGCTGGCACCGGCCGGCACGGCCTGCGGCGACTGGCGCGCCGGGCTGCGCGCCGACTTCACCCAGGCCACCCGCGTGGCCCTGGCGGGCAGCTACCCGGCGGCCTGCGGCGAACGCCAGTGGAGCGTGGCGCCTGCCGACCCGCAGGGCTATGCCGCCCGCGCCATCGAAGGCATGTGGCGCGAGCTGGGCGGCAAGCTCACGGGCCAGGTGCGAGACGGGCGGGTGCCGGCGGGCTTGGCGCCGGCGTTCTCCACCAGCTCGCCGGCGCTGGCCGAGGTCGTGCGCGACATCAACAAGTACAGCAACAACGTGATGACGCAGCAGCTGTTCCTGACGCTGGCGCTGCAGCGCACCGGCCAGGGTAGCCCGCAGGCCGCGCGCGACGTGCTGGGCCGCTGGTGGGACGAGCGTGTGGGCCTGCCCGGCACGCTGGTGGTGGACAACGGCGCCGGGCTGAGCCGCGAGGGGCGTATCAGCGCCCGGGCACTGGCGCGCATGCTGCGACTGGCCTGGGCCTCGCCGGTCATGCCCGAGTTCGTGTCCTCCATGCCCATCATGGGCGTGGACGGCACGCTGCGCCGGCGTCCAGGCCAGGCCTCGGGCACGGCGCACCTGAAGACCGGCACGCTGCGCGACGTGACGGCCATCGCCGGCTATGTGCTGGGCGCCAGCGGGCGGCGCCATGTGCTGGTGGCCATCGTCAACCACCCGAACGCTCCGGCGGCGCGTCCGGCGCTGGACGCGCTGGTGGACTGGGCGCGGCGCGACACGGAAAAATAAGGCGGCAAGCGGCCGTTTTTGGTGTTTTCCCGCTCCTGAGGGTTGCCGCGGGGCAGTATTATTTGGTGAAATAAACGAACGTTCGTGCTATTTTGCAAAAACAAACTTCCTCACAGGAGCATCTGATGAAATTTCGCATGCACTGGGCGGCCGCTGCCGCTGCCGCTACTTTGCTGGTCGCCTGTGGCGGCGGCGGTGCCGACACCACGCCTGTCGCGCAGGTAACGTCCGTCAAGGTGGCGGGCGACAGCCTGGCCGACAGCGGCACCTTTGGCATCAAGTTCACCGTGCAGGGCACCGCGGCCACGGGCGCGGGCTCCACGCCCATCTGGCCCGAGCGCGTGGCCACCAGCTACGGCCAGACGCTGTGCCCGCACTACGACCTGACCAGTGGCGCCGTCAACACCCGCGCCAGCTGCACCAACTACGCCGTGGGTGGCGGTGCCATCAACTACTTCAAGTCGCCCAATGCGCCGCAGTCCATCACGCGCCAGCTGGCCGACATGGGTGCGGCCGGCTACGGCGCTGGCGACCTGGTGCTGGTCGACGGTGGCGGCAACGATGCCGCGGACCTGATCGGCGCCTACCTGGGTGCGCCCAGGGATGGCGGAGCCGCCTACGCGGTGCTGCTGGGCACGGTGCTGGACGCGGCCACCGTGCAGCAGCTGCTGGCCGGCGGCGCCGCGGGCCTGGCGCAGGCGGGCGGGGCCTACATGCAGGCGCTGGCCGTGCGCTTTGCCGGCGCCATCAAGGCCCAGGCACTGGACAAGGGTGCGCCGCGCGTGGCCGTGCTGAACATGCCCGGCGTGACGCTGACGCCCAAGTTCCGCATGGTGCTGGCCTCCGTCGCCCAGGCCAATGGCCAGCCTGCCGCGGCCCAGGCCGAGAAGCTGTTCGACGGCTGGGTGCAGGCCTTCAACGCCAAGCTGGCCGAGCAGTTCGCCGGCGACAAGCGCGTGGCCGTGGTGGACTTTTATGCCTCCTTCAAGGACCAGTCCGAGCACCCCGCGCAGTACTCCTACGACAACGTGACCACGCCCGCGTGCCCGATCACCGGTGTGGACGGCAGCGGCCTGCCCACCTACACCTTCCCGACCTGCACGGCGGCTGCCCTGTCGGCCAACCCGCCGGCCGGCGCCACCGGGCCGGGCTGGTGGGAGCACTATGCCTTCTCCGACTCCTTCCACCCCACGCCGTATGCGCACCAGCTCATGGGCCAGCTCGTTTCGCGCTCGCTGTCACAGGCCGGCTGGCTGTGATGCTCTGACCTGACCCTCCAAGCAAGGCAAACTTTTTATGACCAAGCAACTTCTGCAGGCCGGCTGCGCGCTGGCCCTGCTGGCGGCTTTCGGCACCGTCCAGGCCCAGGTGGCCGGCACCTGGAGCGTGCGCGTGGGTGCCACGCGCATCATGCCGCAGACCCAAAGCGGCGACCTTTCCGAGCCCAGCTTTCCCGGTACCAAGGTAGACGTGGGCAGCGCCAACGCCCTGACCGGCGGCATCAACTACATGCTGACCGACCACTGGGCGCTGGACCTGCCCCTGGGCCTGCCCTTCAAGCACTCGTTCTATGGCGACGGCGCCATCGACGGCGTAGGCAAGCTGGGCCAGACCAAGGTGGTGCCCGCCACGCTGTTTGCGCAGTACCGCTTCGGCGAGCCGACCGCCGCCTTCCGCCCCTATGTGGGCCTGGGCGTGACCTACAGCAAGTTCTTCAAGAACCGCAGCACGGCGGCGCTGACGGGAGTGACGGGCGGCACGCCCGCCAACCCGACCACGGCGAGCATCGACAACAAGTTCGGCCTGACGCCCCAGGTGGGCTTCGTGTGGAACTTCAGCGAGCGCATGTTCCTGGACGTGGCGTACTACAAGAGCTTCCTGAAGACCACCGCGCACCTGTCCAGCGGCCAGAGCATCGACATGCGCCTGAACCCCAACGTGGTGGCGATCGGGGTGGGCTGGCGCTTCTGACCGGTTTTTTCATTACTCCAAGGCTTGAAAGGCCGGCTCCCTTGCGGGGCCGGCCTCTTTTTTTGGGGTCAGTCAGCGCGGCCCTTGCGGGCCTGGGCTTACCAACGCTGGCGCACGCGGTCGTAGGCGTAGTTGCCCAGCTGGCGCTGCGCGGACGGTGCCAGGTAGACCTTGTCGGCGAAGACGTAGCGATCGACGTTGGCGCCCGCGAGCAGGGTGCTGGAGGTGCACAGGGCCGAGTTGACCTCGCCCGCGCCGATGCCGATGCCCGGCCCCGGGTCCACCGAGGTGCACACGGGCCGTTCGCTGTCTTCGAAACCGTAGGAGCCGGGCGAGCCCTCGAACACGTTCACGTAGTAGGCCGCGTCGATGTACAGGACGTTCTTGCCCATGTCCTCGATGGCCACCAGCAGCGCCTGATTGAAGGCGCGGCTGGCGCGGCCGATCAGGTCTTCCTGGCCGATGGCCTTGGCCCAGGGCGAGCGGCTCAGGTCGTAGCTGCCGGTCATCAGCACGTACTTGGCGCCCGAGTCGACCAGGCGGTGCGCCTGCGCGGCCAGGTCCAGGCCGGCCTGGCGGGCATTGGCCACGTACTGTTCCTCGGTCTGCGTGCCGGCGCGCACGGCGGCCATGCCGGCGACGATGTCGGACACCCCGGCGCTCAGCAGCACCAGGTCCTTGTCGCCGAAGCGGTGCGTGGCCAGGAACTGGTCGATCTGCTGCGTCACCGTGGGCGTGGCGGCGTTGCCGGCCGCGTCCGGCGTGGCCGCGACGCGGGCATTGCCCTGCGCATAGGCCAGCCCGCCGCTGGCCGCGGGCGTCAGCGTGCGCTCGTAGTGCTCGGCCACCTGCAGCGTCCAGTTGTTCACGCTGCCGTCATTGACGGTGTAGCGCGAGCCGGTCTGGCCCACGTCGGCCAGGCCGTCGCCAAAGGAAATCAGGCGCTCGGGCGTGAGCGCCGACTCGGTGGAACTGGAGCCGCAGGCCGCCAGCAGGGCCGCCGAAGCGCAGGCCGCTGCCAGCAGGGTGCGACGCATCCAATGTGCTGCCATGGAGTTTTCTCCGAAAAAAAGTGGAACAGAGTTTAAGGGGCGGCCGCAGCCGCGCGGGCGAGGCGGTCGCGCACCCCTTCCCATTCGGGGGTGTCGGGGGGCGTTTCCACCCAGATCAGGCGCACGCCGGCGTCGTCGAAGCCGCGCAGCGCGGCGAACAGCTCGCGCGCGGCCAGGGCCGCGTCCTGCGGCATCGGGCGCAGCAGCACGCGGCGCGAGGGCGTGCGCAGCGGGGCGCGGGCGTAGACGGCCAGGTGGGCGGCGTCCGCGCCCAGCACGTCCAGGCCGGCCTGCAGCTGGCGCGCGTCCATCAGGCGCACCGGGGCGCTCGGGGCGTAATGTGCCAAAAGCGTGCCTGAGGCCCGTGGGGTATGCGCTGGCAGCTCATCTTTCGATAGCGGATGCAGGCCGCAGGCGCGCTCGATGGCGTCGCGCGAGATGCGGCCCGGGCGCAGCAGCACGGGCACGCCGCGGGTGCAGTCCACGATGGTTGATTCGATGCCCACTTCGCAGGGTCCGCCATCCAGCACCAGCAGCCCGGCGCCGAACTCATCGGCCACGTGGGCAGCGGTGGTGGGGCTGACACGGCCAAAACGGTTGGCGCTGGGCGCGGCCAGGCCGTGGATGGGCGCGGGCAGCTGGGCGCAGGCGGCCAGCACGGCCTGCGCCGCCGGGTGCGCCGGGCAGCGCAGGCCCACGCTGGCCTGGCCGCCGGCCGCGGCCGCTGCGCGTGCGGGCAGGCGCGGCAGGATCAGGGTGAGCGGGCCGGGCCAGAAGGCGTCGATCAGCGCTTGAGCGAACAGCGGCACCTCGCGGGCGTAGTGCGGCACGGCGGCGCTGCCGGCCACGTGCACGATCAGCGGGTGATCGGCCGGGCGGCCCTTGGCGGCGAAGATGCGCGCCACGGCCTCGGCGTTGTCGGCATCGGCGGCCAGGCCGTACACGGTCTCGGTGGGCAGGCCCAGCAGCTCGCCCCGGGCCAGGGCCTGCGCGGCAGCCTGCGGGGCGGTGGGGTCGGCAGCGTCCAGGATCACGATGGGCGGGCCGGTTTAAAAGGGCGCGATGCCCAGCAGCGCCGCCGCCTGCAGCGCCGTGGCGCGGGCGGCCTCCGGGCTGGCGGCGGTGACGTTCAGGTGGCCCATCTTGCGCCCGGGCTTCGGGCTGGCCTTGCCGTACAGGTGCAGGTGGCAGCCGGGCAGGCGCAGCACCTGGTCCCAGGGCGGCGTGACGGCGGCGCCGTCCGGGCCGCGCAGCCACAGGTCGCCCAGCAGGTTCAGCATGCAGCTTGCGCTGTGCTGGCGCGGCTGCGTGAGCGGCAGGCCGGCCATGCAGCGCACCTGCAGCTCGAACTGCGAGACGTCGGCGCCGTTCTGGCTCCAGTGGCCGCTGTTGTGCGGGCGCGGTGCCATTTCGTTGACGACCAGGCCGTCGCCTTCCAGCACGAAGAACTCGACGCACAGCACGCCCACGTAGTCCAGCCCTTGCGCTATGGATTTCGCAGCTGCCAGCGCTTGTCCAGCAAGGTGCGGAGGCACATTTCCTTCAAAAACCTCGGTCACGGCCAGGATGCCGCCCCGGTGTAGGTTGCGCTGCACCGGCAGGTGGACGATCGCGCCGTCCGCGCCGCGGGCGACGATGACCGAGCATTCCTGCGCCAGCGGCAGCATCTTTTCCAACACGCAGGGCACGCGGCCCAGCTGCTGCCAGGCGGTGGCCAGTTCGCCCGGCGTGGCCACGCGCACCTGGCCCTTGCCGTCGTAGCCCAGCCGGGCGGTCTTCAGGATGCCCGGCAGCAGCTTGCCGGCGTCGACGGCGGCCAGGGCCGCCTCGCCGTCGATCACGGCGTGCGGCGCCACGGGCACGCCGCAGCGCACGAAGTGGGCCTTCTCCGCCGCCCGGTCCTGGGCCACGGCCACGGCGGCGGCCGCTGGCGACACCGGCAGGCTGCGCGCCAGCGTCTGCAGCGCGGCGGCGGGCACGTTCTCGAATTCGGTGGTCACTGCCGCGCAAGTGGCGGCCAGCGTGGCCAGGCCCTGCGGGTCGTCGTAGGCGGTGCGGATGTGCTGGTGGCTGACCAGGCCGGCGGGACTTTCAGGGTCGGCGTCCAGCACCGCGGTGGCGTAGCCCATGGCCTGGGCGGCGTGGGCGAACATGCGCCCCAGCTGCCCGCCGCCCAGCACGCCCAGCGTGGCGCCGGGCAGGATGGGAGCGCCGCTCATGGCGCCACCGGCGGCAGCTGCATGGCCCGCGCGGCGGCCGTCTGCTCGGCGCGGAAGGCCGTGAGGCGATCGCGCAGGCCCGCGTCCTCATTGGCCAGCAGCGCCACGGCGAACAGGGCCGCGTTGGCCGCGCCGGCCGCGCCGATGGCGAAGGTCGCCACCGGTACGCCCTTGGGCATCTGCACGATGGAGTGCAGCGAGTCCACGCCCTGCAAATGCCGGCTGGCCACCGGCACGCCCAGCACCGGCACCACGGTCTTGGCGGCGATCATGCCCGGCAGGTGGGCCGCGCCGCCGGCGCCGGCGATGATGGCCTTCAGGCCCCGGCCGGCCGCGGCTTCAGCGTAGGCGAACATGTCGTCGGGCATGCGGTGGGCCGAGACCACGCGCGCCTCGTGGCGAATGCCGAACTGCTCGAGGATGGCCACTGCGTGCTGCATGGTCTCCCAGTCGCTGGAAGAACCCATGACCACACCGATCTGAATGGTTTGCATGACGTGAAAAGGCGCAGGCTGACAGCGCGCGCCGGGCTGAAACCGCACGATTTTAGGCGGGGCGGTGCAATGCCAGACAATCGGCTGCTCAACCCCACCCGCGCGCCCGGCGCGCCCACTCACAGGGTCACGAGAACATGATGGATGTCACCGTAGAAAATTTTGAAGCCGAAGTCATCGCTGCGTCGATGCAGGTGCCCGTGCTGGTCGATTTCTGGGCGCCCTGGTGCGGCCCGTGCAAGACGCTCGGGCCTTTGCTCGAGAAGCTGGAGACCGAGTACGACGGGCGCTTCAAGCTGGTCAAGATCGATTCGGACCAGCAGCAGCAACTGGCCGCCATGTTCGGCATCCGCAGCATTCCCACCTGCATCCTGATGATGGACGGCCAGCCGGTGGACGGTTTCATGGGCGCCCAGCCCGAGGGCCAGCTGCGCGCCTTCCTGGACAAGCACCTGCCCAGCCTGGAAGAGCTGGCCGGCCAGGCGCAGGAAGAAGCCGCCCACGAGGCCCTGGAGAGCGGCGACACCGAGGGCGCGCTGGAGCAACTGCAGCACGCCGTGGCCACCGACCCGGCCAACGACGAGGCGCGCTTCGACTACGTGCGCCTGCTGCTGCAGATGGGCCGCGAGGACGACGCCAAGGTCGCCTTCGCCCCGGTCATCGCCAAGGCCGAGGGCGTGCAGCGCCTGGGCGCCCTGAAGGTCTGGTTGGATGCTCTTGATTTCGTAGCTGCTGGCGCTTATGGGACGGGCGCTGAGGCCGAATTTGACGCAAAAATTGCGGCCAACCGCCGCGACTTCGACGCGCGCTTTGCCCGCGCCCGCTGGCTGATCGCCCAGCAGCGCTGGACGGACGCCATGGACGAGCTGCTGGAGATCCTGATGCGCGACAAGGCCTGGGAGAACGGCGCCGCGCGCAAGGCCTACGTGGCCGTGCTGGAGATCATCGAGCCGCCCAAGCCCAAGGTGGCCGAGGGCCAGATCCCACCCGAGGACCCGGTGGTGGCCAGCTACCGCCGCCGCCTGTCCAGCGTGGTGCTCAGCTGACCCCATGGTTCGCCGCGCTGCCGGGGCGCTGGCAGCGGCTGCGCTGCTGCTGGCCGGCTGCGCCAGCGCGCCGCCACCGCCCGATGCGCTGATCACCGGCACGGCCATCTCGCGCGAGCGCCTGTACGTGCCGCCCGAAGCGGCCTTCGAGGCCGCGCTGGTGGACGTGACGCGCGTTGGGGAGCCGCCGCTGGTGCTGGCACGCCAGCGCATCGGCGACGCGGGCGGGCCGCCCTACGCGCTGCGCCTGCCCTACCACCAGGCCGACATCCGCCCCGGCGGCCGCTACGAGGTGCGCGCCGCCACTACTTGGCAGGGCCGGCTGTGGCTGGACACGCCGGGCGTGCACCCGGTGCTGCTGAGCCCGCAGTTCCGCCACGTGGACGTGATCCTGGCGCGCGTGCCGCAACTGCAGGCCACGCTGGATGCCGCCGTGCCGCTGCGCCAGACCTGGTGGCGCCTGGTGGAGCTGGTGGATGGCCCGCCCGTGGGCGAGCCGGCGCAAGGGGCGGCCCCGGCCCATCTGGTGCTGGAGCGCGAGGAGGCGCGCGTGGCGGGTTCGGGCGGCTGCAACCGCTTTGCCGGCCGCTTCGCGCTGGAGGGCGGGCGCCTGCGCTTCTTCGGCCTGGGCTCGTCGCTGCGCCTGTGCCTGGACGGCGGCGCCAGCGAGTTGGCCTATCTGCAGCAATTGGCCGTCGTCACTTCGTACCTGCAGGAAGGCCGCACGCTGGAGCTGCGTGGCGACAAGGGCCAGCCGCTGCTGCGCTTCGTCGCTGCCGAACGCGGCGAGCCCCGGCTGGAAGACGAAGAGCCGGAAATGCTGCCGCAGTAGGAGGGGAAAGAGGCGGCCTTCAGCCGGCCAGGCGCTGCAGCGCCTCGCGGTACTTGGCGGCGGTCTTCTCGACCACCTCGCGCGGCAGGCGCGGCGCCGGCGCCGTCTTGTCCCAGGGCTTGCCGCCCACCTGGGCCTGCTCCAGCCAGTCGCGCACGAACTGTTTGTCGTAGCTCGGCGGGTTCTCGCCGCGGGCCAGGGCATCGGCATAGCCTTCCATCGGCCAGTAGCGCGAGCTGTCGGGCGTCAGCACCTCGTCCATCAGCACCAGCCGGCCGGCGGCGTCCAGGCCGAACTCGAATTTGGTGTCGGCAATGATCATGCCCTTTTCCAGGGCGATGGCGGCGGCTGTCTCGTACAGCTGGATGGACACGTCGCGGATGCGGGTGGCCAGGTCCAGGCCGATCATCTCCACGGTGCGCTCGAAGGTGATGTTCTCGTCGTGCTCGCCCATGGCCGCCTTGGCGGCGGGCGTGTAGATGCTGTGCGGCAGCTTGGCCGCGTTGGTCAGACCCTCCGGCAGCGGCACGCCGCAGACCGAGCGCGACTCCTGGTACTCCTTCCAGCCGCTGCCGGCCAGGTAGCCGCGCACCACCGCCTCCACGGGGATGGGCTTGAGGCGCTGCACCAGCATGGAGCGGCCGCGCACCTGGGGCGCTTCCTCGGGCGTGACCACGCTTTCGGGGCTCTCGCCCGTCAGGTGGTTGGGCACGACGTGGCCCAGCTTGTCGAACCAGAACAGTGCCATCTGCGTCAGCAGCTCGCCCTTGCCGGGGATGGGCTCGCCCATGATCACGTCGAAGGCCGAGAGCCGGTCGCTGGCCACCATCAGGATGCGGTCCTCGCCCACGGCGTAGTTGTCGCGCACCTTGCCGCGCGCCAGCAGGGGCAGCGAGGTCAGGGCCGAGGTATGCAGGGCGGGGGCTGAGGGCTGGGTCATGGCTTGGGGCGGGCAGGAGCTGGCCGGCGTGCGGCGCAGCGGGGCGGTCAAAAAGGGGAGGGGATGGGCGCCTGCAAGGCGGCGCGCGATTTTAGCGAGCGGCCTGCGCGCGGGGCCAGCGGGGCTAACCGAACGATTGTGCAGCCTTTCCCCGGCTTTGACATCTCCCTGCCTTATTCCTTGCGTAGCACCCGGCAATCGGTTTGCCTTTGCCCGGCCGCGCGCGCATAGTGGACTCAGATCTGGATGCATTCAAGTTCGCCAGCCGCACCGCCAGCCTGCAACGGGTTTGCCGGGCGGCGTTCTTCAACTGTGTAAGTCGCAGGAGGTTTCTTTTATGAACTTGACGATCAGCGGTCATCACCTGGAAGTGACCCCCGCCTTGCGTGCCTACGTGGTCACCAAACTCGATCGCATCACGCGCCATTTCGACCAGGTGGTCGATGTCAAGGTGCTCCTCACCGTGGAAAAGCAGAAGGAAAAGGACCGGCGCCAGCGCGCCGAATGCACGCTGCGCGTCAAGGGCAGCGACCTGTTCGTGGAAAGCAGCGACGCCGACCTGTATGCCGCCGTGGACGAGCTCATGGACAAGCTCGACCGCATGGTGGTGCGCTACAAGGACCGCATGCAGGACCATCAGGCCGGCGTGCGCCGCGCCACCCTGCAGGCCGCCGGCGCCAGCGCTGCCGCCTGATCTGCTTCGTGCATCGCCTGCCGCACGTAGGCGCATCGACCGCCCTAAGGGGCGGTTTTTTGTTGCCGTTGGATACACTCCAAGGGTTTTCGCCAGGGGGTGCATAATCCTCGCTCACTCACCATGAATCGACTTGCTTCCATACTCCCCGCCGCCCATGTGCTCGTGGGCGTCGATGCCACCAGCAAAAAGCGTGCATTCGAAGAGGCGGGGCTGCTGTTTGAAAGCCAGCATGGCCTGTCCCGGGCGCTGATCACGGACAGCCTGTTTGCGCGCGAACGGCTGGGCTCCACGGGCCTGGGCCACGGCGTGGCAATCCCGCACGGACGCATCAAGGGCCTGAAGTCGCCCATGGCCGCGGTGTTCCAGCTGGCGCAGCCCATCGGCTTCGACGCACCGGACGAGCAGCCCGTGGCGCTCCTGATCTTCCTGCTGGTGCCCGAGGCGGCCACGCAAAAGCACCTGGAAATCCTCTCCGAGATCGCCGAGCTGCTGAGCGACAGCGCCCTGCGCGAGCGCCTGAAGTCCTGCCAGGAGGCGGACCAGCTGCACGGCATGATCGCCCACTGGCAGTCCGCGCAGTCGCCCCTGCCGCGCGACGGCGCTTGAAGCGCGGATCACCGCCTTAAGCGCCCGCCGCCGTGAAGCCCAACGTCGTCAGCGCAGACGTCCTGTTCGAGGAGTTCCGCGGCCTGCTCAAATGGCAGTGGATCGCTGGCCTGGGCGCATCGGAGCGCCGTTTTGCCGAGGTGGCAGTGCGCGCCGCCCGCTCCAGCGCCGACCTGGTCGGCTACCTGAACTACATCCACCCCTATCGCGCGCAGATCCTGGGCGAGCGCGAGATCGCCTACCTGTCCAACGCCACGCACGAGGACTGCCAGCGGCGCATCGCGCGCATCGTCACGCTGGAGCCGCCGGTGTTGATCCTGGCCGACGGCCAGGAGGCGCCCGAGGAGCTGCTGTCCATGTGCGAGCGGGCGCAGATCCCGCTCTTTGCCACGCGCGACTCCGCGGCCTTCGTCATCGACGTGCTGCGCACCTATCTGTCCAAGCACTTCGCCGACCGCACCACCATGCACGGCGTGTTCATGGACATCCTGGGCCTGGGTGTGCTGATCACGGGCGAATCCGGCCTGGGCAAGAGCGAACTGGGGCTGGAGCTGATCTCGCGCGGCAACGGCCTAGTGGCCGACGACGCGGTGGACCTGTACCGCATCAACCAGACCACCGTCGAGGGCAAGTGTCCCGAGCTGCTGCAGAACCTGCTGGAGGTGCGCGGCATAGGCCTGTTGGACATCCGCGCCATCTTTGGCGAATCGGCCGTGCGCCGGCGCATGCGCCTGAAGCTCATCGTGCACCTGGTGCGCAAGGAAACGCTGGAGCGCGACTACGAGCGCCTGCCCTACGAGCCGCTCACGCAGGACGTGCTGGGCGTGCCGGTGCTGAAAGTGGTGATCCAGGTGGTGGCCGGGCGCAACATCGCCGTGCTGGTGGAGGCCGCCGTGCGCAACACCATCCTGCAGCTGCGCGGCATCGACACCTACCAGGAATTCATCGAGCGCCATCGCCGCGCGATGGAGCGCGGCGGCACCTGAGGCGTCAGGCGCCCGCGGCCTTGGCCGCGCAGGCAGCACACTGGCCGTACAGCGACATGGCGTGGTCGTGCACCACCCAGCCCTTTTGCTGGGCGATCAGCGCCTGGCGCTTTTCGATCTCGGGGTCGTAGAACTCCTCGACCCGCCCGCACGCGGTGCAGATGAAGTGGTCGTGGTGCTGGCCCTCGTTGAGCTCGTAAACCGCCTTGCCGCCCTCGAAGTTGCTGCGGATCAGGATGCCGGCCTGCTCGAACTGGGTCAGCACGCGGTAGACGGTGGCCAGGCCGATGTCCGAACGCTCGTCCAGCAGCACGCGGAACACGTCTTCCGCTGTCATGTGGCGCTGGGCGCCGCTTTGGAAGATTTCGAGGATTTTCAGGCGCGGCAGGGTGGCCTTCAGGCCGGTGCTCTTGAGTTCCTCGATGTTCTTCATGTCAAGCCCCCTGGGTATGCCAGTCGTGTGCCGGATGGCTGCGCGTCAAGGCCCGAAAAATCCTGCCGCTACAATGATTCGGATCATAGCCTTATGCCTGTTCCCATGTCTTCTGCCGCCCTTTGGCTCGCCCGCTGGGGCGCTCTCGTCGTGTTTGGTGCCGGGCTGGCCGGCTGCTCCGGCACGGCCCATCGCGTGGCCAACGCGGTGACCCCCTACCGCATCGACGTGGTGCAGGGCAACTTCATTTCCAGCGAACAGGTTGACGCGCTGCGGCCCGGCATGGGTCGCCAGCAGGTGCGCGAAATCCTGGGTACGCCCTTGATGACCAGCGTGTTCCACGCCGACCGTTGGGAATACGTCTTCACCCTGAAGCGCCCGGGCCTGGAGGTGCAGTCGCGCCGCCTCACAGTGTTCTTCAAGGACGGGGTGCTGGAGCGCACCGAGGGCGACGAGATGCCCAGCGAGGCCGAGTTCGTCGCCTCGCTGTCGTCCAAGGTGACCAAGCCCAAGGTGCCGCAGCTGGAGGCCACCGAGGCGCAGCTGGAGCGCTTCCCGGCCAAGCCTGCCACTGCGCCGGCACTGGACGCCCAGCCGCCCGAGCCGGCAGCGCCCGCCACGCAGTACCCGCCGCTGGAGTCGCCGCGCCGCTGAGCGCCGCGCGCTCCCCGCCCCCTCCCGCCTCGCTGCCGACATGACCGCTGCTGCTGTTGCTTCTTCTTCCTCCGCTCCCCGCCGCGTGGCCGTGGCGGGCGCCTCCGGCCGCATGGGCCGCATGCTGATCGAGGCCATTGCCGCCAGCGGCGACCTGGTGCTGGCGGGCGCCCTGGACCAGCCGGGCAGTCCCGGCATCGGCCAGGACGCCATGGCCTTCCTGGGCCGCGCCAGCGGCGTGGCCATCACCAGCGACCTGCGCACGGGCCTGGCCGGCGCCGACGTGCTGATCGACTTCACGCGCCCCGAGGGCACGCTGGCCCACGCCGCCGCCTGCGCCGAGGCCGGCGTGCAGCTGGTCATCGGCACCACCGGCTTTTCCGACGCACAAAAGCAGCAGCTGCAGGCCCAGGCGCAGCGTGTGGCCATGGTGCTGGCGCCCAACATGAGCGTGGGCGTGAACGTCACGCTCAAGCTGCTGCAGCTGGCCGCGCGCTCGCTGGATGACAGCTACGACATCGAGATCATCGAGGCCCACCACCGCCACAAGGTGGACGCGCCCTCGGGCACGGCGCTGAAGATGGGCGAGGTCATCGCCCAGGCGCAGGGCACGCAGCTGGCCGATCGCGCCGTGTACGAGCGCTATGGCCACACCGGCGAGCGCAAGGCCGGCTCCATCGGCTTTGCCACCGTGCGCGGCGGCGACATCGTGGGCGACCACACGGTGCTGTTCGCCGGCACCGGCGAGCGCGTGGAGATCACGCACAAGTCGAGCAGCCGCGCCGGCTATGCCCAGGGCAGCCTGCGCGCCGTGCGCTTCCTGGCCGGCCAGCGCACGGGCATGTTCGACATGTTCGACGTGCTGAATCTGCGCGACTGAACGCCAGCAACCCCATGGACGGCCTGCAGTGGTGGCGCCAGGGCGATGCGGTGACGCAGGCCACGGCGCTGCTGCTGCTGGCCATGTCGGTGGCCAGCTGGGTCGCCATCCTCTGGAAGCTGTACCTGACGGCGCGCGCCCGCGCCGACGTGCCGCGCGCGGCCGCCGCCTTCTGGCAGGCCGGCGCTCTGGACGAGGCGTCCGCCCGCTTGGCGCCTTTCGACCGCGCGGCGCTGGTGCTGCCGCTGGTGCAGGCTGCGGTGCAAGCAACCCAGCCGGCTGCCCGCAGCGCCGCCCTGGCCGGGCAGGGCGGACTGGAGCAGCGCCTGACGCGCAGCCTGCGCGGCGCCCTGCACGGCGTGCTGGCGCGGCTGCAGTGGGGCCAGGTGCTGCTGGCGACCGTGGGCTCCACGGCCCCTTTCGTCGGGCTGCTGGGAACCGTCTGGGGCATCCACCATGCGCTGCAGGCGCTGGCCGGCAGCCAGCAGATCACCATCGAGCGCCTGGCCGGCCCGGTGGGCGAGGCGCTGGTCATGACCGCTGCCGGCCTGGCCGTGGCCATCCCCGCCGTGCTGGCCTACAACTGGTTTGGCCGCTCCATTGCCACCATCGAGGCCGAGCTGGAGGGCTTTGCCCGCGACCTGCGCGCCCTGCTGCTGGGCAGTGGCGGCGCGGCGGACTGACGCACGAGTGAGCGGCACCATGGCATTCGGCCGCCTCGAACGCCCCCGCGCCAGCGCTCCCATGAGCGACATCAACGTCACGCCCCTGGTGGACGTGATGCTGGTGCTGGTGGTGATCTTCATCCTGTCGGCGCCGCTGCTGGCCAGCAGCATCCGGCTGCAGCTGCCGAGGGCCGACGGCGCCCAGGCCGCGGGTAGCGCCGCCCGGCCGTTGAGTGTGATGCTGGACGCCGCCGGCCAGGCCTACGTGCAGGACCAGCCGGTGGCCGACGCCGCCCTGGCCGATCGCCTGCGCGAGCTGGCCGCGCGCCAGCCGGATGCGGAAATCGCCCTGCGCGCCGACACCGCCGTGCCCTACGGCCGGGTGGTGCAGGTCATGGGCGCGGCGCACGCGGCCGGGCTGACGCGCATCGGCTTTGTGACGGAACCGGTGGCGCTACCAAATAAAGAGCTGCCTGCGCACTGAGTACGGGCGTTTGCGGTTGTTTTGAGGCTGAAATCCTCACCCAATCAGCGGCAGCAGCTATTGTTTTTGAAGACCGCCCCTCGCGGGGCATGGGCCTAGAATCGGGCACGACAGCGTCGCCGCGGGCCTGCCCGGCGCACGGATTTTTCTCTTCCCCCCAGCCATGCAAGACAAGTACAACCCCGCCGAGGTGGAGCGCGCCGCGCACGCCCACTGGAACGCACGCGACGCCTACCGCGTGACCGAGGACGCCTCCAAACCCAAGTTCTACGCCTGCTCCATGCTGCCGTACCCCAGCGGCAAGCTGCACATGGGCCACGTGCGCAACTACACCATCAACGACATGCTCACGCGCCAGCTGCGCATGCAGGGCTACAACGTGCTGATGCCCATGGGCTGGGATGCCTTCGGCCTGCCGGCGGAGAACGCGGCGCTGAAGAACAAGGTGCCGCCCGCCCAGTGGACCTGGGACAACATCGCCTACATGAAGCGCCAGATGCAGGCCATGGGCCTGGCCATCGACTGGAGCCGCGAGGTCGCCACGTGCGACCCGCAGTACTACAAGTGGAACCAGTGGCTGTTCTTGAAGATGCTGGACAAGGGCATCGCCTACCGCAAGACCCAGGTCGTCAACTGGGACCCGGTGGACCAGACCGTGCTGGCCAACGAGCAGGTCATCGACGGGCGCGGCTGGCGCACCGGCGCGCTGGTGGAAAAGCGCGAGATCCCTGGCTACTACCTGAAGATCACCGACTACGCCCAGGAGCTGCTGGACCACGTGCAGCTGGGCGGCGAGAAGGCCACGCTCACCGGTTGGCCCGACAAGGTGCGGCTGATGCAGGAAAACTGGATCGGCAAATCCAGCGGCGTGCGCTTTGCCTTCACGCATGACATCGCAGGCGAGGGCGGCGCGCTGATCGGCGATGGCCGCATGTACGTCTTCACCACGCGCGCCGACACCATCATGGGCGTCACCTTCTGCGCCGTGGCGCCGGAGCACCCCCTGGCCCAGCACGCAGCCAGCACCAACCCGCAGCTGGCCGCCTTCATCGAAGAATGCAAGAAGGGCGGCACGACCGAGGCCGAGCTGGCCGCGCGCGAGAAGGCCGGCATGCCCACCGGCCTGTCGGTGGCGCACCCGCTCACTGGCGAGCAGATCCCCGTGTGGGTGGGCAACTACGTGCTCATGGGCTACGGCGACGGCGCCGTCATGGGCGTGCCGGCGCACGACGAGCGCGACTTCGCCTTCGCGCTGAAGTACGGCCTGCCCATCAAGCAGGTCATCCTGGTCGACGGCGAGGAGTTCGACTTCCAGCGCTGGCAGGACTGGTATGGCGACAAGGAGCGCGCCGTCACCGTCAACTCCGACAACTTCAGCGGCCTGTCCCACAAGGACGCCGTGGCCGCCGTGGCCCATGCGCTGCAGCAAAAGGGCCTGGGCGAGCTCAAGACCACCTGGCGCCTGCGCGACTGGGGCGTGTCGCGCCAGCGCTACTGGGGCACGCCGATCCCCATCATCCACTGCGCCGACTGCGGACCCCAGCCCGTGCCCGAGAAAGACCTGCCCGTGGTGCTGCCCGAAGGCCTGGTGCCGGACGGCTCGGGCAACCCGCTGGTGCACAGCGAGGCCTTCCACGCCGGCGTGACCTGCCCGTGCTGCGGCAAGGCCGCGCGGCGCGAGACGGACACCATGGACACCTTCGTGGACTCGTCCTGGTACTTCATGCGCTACTGCGACGCGACCAACCACGAAAAGATGGTCGACGGCGGCACCGACTACTGGATGCCGATGGACCAGTACATCGGCGGCATCGAGCACGCCATCCTGCACCTGCTGTACGCGCGCTTCTGGACCAAGGTCATGCGCGACCTGGGGCTGGTCAAGGTGGACGAGCCCTTCACCAAACTGCTCACCCAGGGCATGGTGCTCAACCACATCTACAGCCGCCGCACGGCGCGCGGCGGCAAGGAATACTTCTGGCCGCACGACGTGGAGCACGTGCTGGATGCGGACGGCAAGGTCATCGGCGCGCAGCTGAAGAACGCCGTGGACAGCGCCGACGGCCTGCTGCCCGTGGGCACGCCCATCGACTACGAGGGCGTGGGCACCATGTCCAAGTCCAAGAACAACGGCGTGGACCCGCAGGACCTGATCGAGCGCTACGGCGCCGACACCGCGCGGCTGTACACCATGTTCACCGCGCCGCCCGAGCTGACGCTGGAATGGAACGACGCCGCGGTGGAGGGCAGCCACCGCTTCCTGCGCCGGGTCTGGAACTTCGGCGTGAAGCTGGCCGCCATCGACAAGGCCGCGGCCCAGGCCAGCGTGGCCGGTGCCGCCAGCCTGGCCGACGTGGCCTTCGGTTCGGCCGCGCGGGCGCTGCGCCTGGAGATCCACACGGTGCTCAAGCAGGTGCACTACGACTACCAGCGCATGCAGTACAACACCGTGGTCTCCGGTGCCATGAAGATGATCAACGCGCTGGAGCACTTCAGCGCGCACGACGAGCCCGGCGCCCAGGTGGCGCTGATCGAGGGCTTCTCCATCCTGCTGCGCGTGCTGTACCCGGCCACGCCGCACATCACCCACGCGCTGTGGAGCGAGCTGGGCTACGCCGCCGAGCTGGGCGACCTGCTGGACGCGCCCTGGCCCAAGGTGGACCCGTCCGCCCTGGTGCAGGACGAGCTGGAGCTGGTGCTGCAGATCAACGGCAAGCTGCGCGGCGCCGTGCGCGTGCCCTCCAGCGCCGACAAGACCGCCATCGAGGCGGCGGCCCTGGCCAGCGAGGAATTCGCCAAGTTCGCCGAAGGCCGCGCGCCCAAGAAGGTCGTGGTCGTGCCCGGCCGTCTCGTCAACGTCGTGGTCTGACCGGCCGCAGGACTGCCCGCCATGATGCACAAGCGCACCCTTCTCGCCCTGCTGGCCACTGCGCCGCTGGCCGCCTGCGGTTTTCGCCTGCGCGGCGTGCCGCAGTTCGGCTTCTCGTCGCTGTACGTGCAGGCGCCGGCCGCCTCGCCCCTGGCGCGCGAGCTGCGCCGCACCCTGGCCGGCGCCGGCGGCGACCTGACCGTGCTGACCGAGCCGCAGCAGCTGCCCCAGGCCCAGGCCGTGCTGGAGATCCTGGCCGAGCAGCAGGAGCGCGTGGTCGTCGGCCAGAACGCCTCCGGCCAGGTGCGCGAGCTGCAGCTGCGCCTGCGCGTGCGCTTTCGCCTGCGCGGGCAGGACGGGCAAGAGTGGATCGCCCCGTCCGAGATCGTGCAGCAGCGCGACATCAGCTACAACGAGACCATCGCCCTGTCCAAGGAAGGCGAGGAGGCGCTCTTGTTTCGCAACATGCAGACCGACGTGGTGCAGCAGCTGCTGCGCCGCCTGGCGGCGGCCAAGGTGCCGCGTTGACTATGCTTTTTTTAGCTGCCAGCGCTTGCTCCATAAGCGCTGGAGGCCGATTTGGCTGTAAGGCGGCAGGGCGGCCATGCAGCTAGCCCTGCCCCAGTTGGCCGCCCACCTGGCCAAGAGCGTGCAGCCGCTGTACGTGCTGCACGGCGACGAGCCGCTCCTGCAGCAGGAGGCGCTGGACGCCATCCGCGCCGCCGCCCGCGCGGCCGGCTATACCGAGCGAAGCAGCTTCACCGTCGCCGGCGCCCACTTCGACTGGAGCGCCGTGCTGGCCGCCGGCGGCTCGCTGTCGCTGTTTGCCGACCGGCAGATCGTGGAGATCCGCATCCCCACGGGCAAGCCCGGCAAGGACGGATCAAACGCGCTGCAGCAGATCGCCGAGGCCGCGCGCGGCAATGACGGCGTGCTCACCGTGGTCACCCTGCCGCGCCTGGACAAGCCCACGCGCAGCAGCGCCTGGTTCGGCGCGCTGGAAGGGGGCGGCGTGGCCGTGCAGATCGACCCCGTGGAGCGCGCCCAGCTGCCCGCCTGGATCGCCCAGCGCCTGGCCGCCCAGGGCCAGCGCGTGGCCGGCGGCGAGGCCGGCCAGCGCACGCTGCAGTTCTTCGCCGACCGGGTAGAGGGCAACCTGCTGGCCGCGCACCAGGAGATCAGCAAACTGGCCCTGCTGCACCCCGCGGGCGAGCTGCCCGAAGGCGCCGTGGAGTCCGCCGTGCTGAACGTGGCGCGCTACGACGTCTTCAAGCTGAGCGAGGCCGTGCTGTCCGGCCAGGCCCTGCGCGTGCAGCGCATGCTCGACGGCCTGCAGGCCGAAGGCGCGGCCCCGGTGCTGGTGCACTGGACGCTGGCCGAGGACATCCGCGCCCTGAAACGCACCCGCGACGCGCTAAATGCAGGCAAACCCCTCCCCGTGGCGCTGCGCGAAAACCGCGTTTGGGGCCCGCGCGAGCGGCTGTTCGCCGCCATCCTGGAGCGCGCCAGCGACGCCGCCCTGTCGCGCCTGCTGCAGTCCGCGCACACGGTGGACGGCATCGTCAAGGGCCTGCGCGCACCCGACTGGCCGCAGGACGCCTGGCAGGCCTTGCAGCGCCTGGCGCAGCAGGTGTGCTGGGTGGCGGGGGTCGCGCCGAAAAGAGCATGAAAAAGGCCCCCAGCCCTCGCGGGACAAGCGCTGGAAGCTATCAATAAAGAAGCGAACAGTCAGCCGGCGGCCAGCGCCGCCTGCGCCTTGTCCGCCCACTGTCCCAGCCCGTCCACCAGCGCCTGGTGGCTGAAGGAGCAGCTCTCCTCGGTGAACAGCGCGCCGGCCTCCAGCCGGTCCAGCAGACCCAGCAGCACCTCGCCATAGCGCGGCGGCAGGGCTGCCAGCAGCACGCCGTGGCCGCGGGCGGCCTGGCTGAAGGCGTGGTTGGTGATGCGCATGTCGGCCAGCTGGCGCAGGTCGGCCTGGAAGTTGTGCAGTTGCTGCTGGGCGAGGGTGGCGGTCATCGGGCCAGTCTAGAGCACGCTAGAGCACGCGCTTGCGAATCTGCAGCACCACCACCTCGGCCAGCGCCACCACGGCGAAGATGGCGACCAGCACCAGGGCCACGCGGTTCCAGTGGAACAGGTCGATGGCGGTGTTCAGCACCACGCCGATGCCGCCCGCGCCAACCAGGCCGAGCACGCCCGACTCGCGCACGTTGATGTCCCAGCGCAGCAGCGCCACCGACCACAGCGCCGGCTTGATGTGCGGCCAGTGGCCGTACCACAGCTGCGCGAAGCGCGATGCGCCTGCGGCCTGCAGCGCCTCGATGGGGCCGCGCGGCGACTGCTCCAGCGCCTCGCCTACCAGCTTGCCCACGAAGCCCACCGAGCGCAGCGCGATCGCCAGCATGCCCGCCAACGGCCCGGGCCCGAAGATGGCCACGAACAGCAGCGCCCACACCAGCGAGTTGACCGAACGGCTGGCCACCAGCAGCACGCGGGCGGTGAAGTTCAGCCATCGGCTGTGCGTGACGTTGGAGGCCACCATCACCCCCAGCGGCAGGGCCAGCACCAGCGACAGCAGCGTGCCCAGGGTGGCCATGTGCAGGGTCTCCAACAGCGCGGCGTGCACGGCCTCGCGGTAGTAGCCCCAGTCCACGGGCCACATGCGGCCCAGCATGTCGGCCATCTGCTCGGGCGCGTCGTACAGGAATTCCGGGATGACCTCGACCGTGCGCGCGGCCTGCACGATGGCGGCCACGGTGAACAGCCACAGGGCGTAGCGCAGCAGGCGCTGGGCCGGGCCGTGGCGCTGCCATGCCAGGTGTTGCGGCTCAGACATCCAGCGCCTTTCGCACGGCGTTCACCGCTAGTTCTCCCACCACGATGATGGCGATGACGGTGGCCAGGATGGTGCACACGAAGCTGTATTCGTAGCGCAGGAAGGCGGCGAACAGCGCGCCGCCGATGCCGCCCGCGCCCACGATGCCGACCATGGTCGAGTTGCGCAGGTTGGAGTCCAGCTGGTAGGTGGAAAAGCCCACGAAGCGCGAGATGACCTGCGGCAGCACGCCGAACAGCACCACGTTGGCGAACGAGGCGCCGGTGGCGCGCATGGCTTCGATGGGCTTGGGCGAGATTTCCTCGATCGCGTCGGCGAACAGCTTGCCGACGAAGCCCACGGTGGCCACCACCAGCGCCAGGATGCCCGCCAGCGGCCCGAAGCCCACGGCCTTCACGAACAGGATGGCGCTGATCACCGGGTGCAGCGCGCGGCAGGCGGCGATCAGCGCGCGCCCGGCCATGCGCAGCGGCGCCGGCGACAGGTTGGCCGCGGCGAGCAGTCCCACCGGCAGGCTCAGCAGCAGGCCGAGCGCGGTGGCCAGCACGGCGATCTGCAGGGTTTCCTTGATGCCCTGCCACAGCTCGTCCATCTTGCCCAGCTCGGGCGGGAACATGCGCGCCAGAAACCGGCCTCCCTGCTCCCAGCCGGCGGCCAAGCGCGCGGGCGAGACCTCCATGCCTGCCAGGCTCCAGGCGCCGTAGGCCAGCGCGGCGGCCAGCGCCGCCTTGTGTGCCAGGCTCCAGCCGAACGGCTGCCGGGCGTTGCCGGTCTGTTTCATGGCAGCCACCCCTGGCCGCCGTAGATGGACTGCAGCTGCTCGTCGCCCAGGCCGCCGGGCGCGCCGTCGTAGACCACGCGCCCGCCGGTCATGCCGATGATGCGGTCGCAGTAGCGGCGCGCCAGCTCCACGTCGTGGATGTTCACCACCACCGGAATGCCGCGCTGCACGCCCTGATCGCGCAGCAGCTGGATGATCTCCACCGAAGTTTTCGGGTCCAGCGACGAGGTCGGCTCGTCGGCCAGCAGCACCGAGGGTTGCTGCATCAGCGCCCGGGCGATGCCCACGCGCTGGCGCTGCCCGCCGCTCAGGGCGTCGGCGCGCTGGCCGGCGAAGGCGGCCAGGCCGACGGTCTGCAGCAGCGTCTGGGCGCGCTCGACGTCGGCAGCATCGAACTTGCGCTGCCATGCGCGCCAGGCCGAGAGATAGCCCAGCCGGCCGGTGAGCACGTTCTCCATCACCGTCAGGCGCTCCACCAAGTTGTATTCCTGGAACACCATGCCGATGTGCCGGCGCGCGCGCCGCAGGGCGCGGCCCTGCAGCTGCGCCATGTCCACCTCTTCGCCGGCCAGGGTCAGCAGGATGCGTCCCGAGCTGGGGGCGGCCAGGCGGTTGATGCAACGGATCAGCGTGGACTTGCCGGTGCCCGAGGGGCCGATGATGCCGGTCAGCCCCGTGCCTTCAATGGCCAGGTCGATGCCCTTGAGCACGGGCACGCCGGGGCGGTATTCCTTGGTCAGACGCTCGATGCGCAGCGTGCCCGGGAGGGCTGCGGTGGCTTGCATGCTTGGCTTGCCTTGTCGTATCTGGAAAACGAAGGCCCTCAACGGCCGCGCGGGCCGGCGCACCTGGGTGCGGGCCCGCGCAGGCGGCAGGAGGGGCGGAGGTTATTTCTTGCCGGCGGCGGCCTTGTCGAAGGCCTCGCGGGTGAACAGCTCGCCCGCCGAGGCGGCCACCGTGCGCACCAGCTCCCAGTCCTTTTGGTAGGTGATGGGCAGGAAGCGGTCGCCACCCAGGCCCTTGGCCATCTCGGGCGGCACCTTGTAGTCGAAGAAGCACTGCTTGATCTTGCCCTGCAGCTCGGGCGCGAGGTTGTGGGCGTACGCATAGGCGTCCGTGGGGAACATCTCGCTGGTGTAGAGCACGCGGAAGTCATCGGCCTTGACCACGCCGCGCTCGGTCATGTGCTGCAGCACGTCGCTGGCCACCGGCGCGGCGTCGTAGTCGCCGGTCTTCACGCCCAGGATGGACTGGTCGTGCTTGCCTGAATAGACCACCTTGTAGTCCGTGTCGGGCGTCAGGCCGATCTTCGGGAACAGCGCGCGCGGCGCCAGGTTGCCGGAGTTGGACGAGGGCGAGGTGTGCGCGATGCGCTTGCCCTTGAGTTCTTCCAGCTTCTGGTAGGGGCTGTCCTTGCGCACGATCATCTTCAGGTACATGCCCACCGGGCCCTGGTCGTTGCCGCGGATGGCGAACGGCACGGCACCAGAGAGGTTCACTGCGAAGTTCACCGGGCCCGGCGAGAACGCGGCGATGTGCAGCCGGCCCGAGCGCATGGCCTCAATCTGCGCGGCGTTGGACTGCACGGGGAAGAACACCACCTTCTTGCCCACGCACTGCGACAGGTGGCCCATGAAGGGGCGGAACAGCTTTTCGTAGATGGCGGGGTCCTCCACAGGCGTGAAGGCGAAGACCAGCGTGCCCGGGTCCTTCAGGCGCTTGGGATCGGTCGGGGTATCGGCCACCAGGTCGCGGTTGGCGTCGCAGAACTGCGCATCCAAGTCACCCCGGTGGGGGCAGGCGTCCTGGGCCTGGGTGGTGGCGGCGGCCAGCAGCAGGGCCGAGGCCAAGGCGGCGCGCAGGGCCGGCGCGGCGGGCATGAGCGAAGAGGGGAGCATGGCGTTCCTTGGCGCAAGTGCGTAGATCGCACTGACTATAGGAAGGCGGCTCCAGGGCCGTGGCGCTATCCTTTCGGGTTGCCTTCAGAAACCTTTCAATTGCCTTCCAAAATGGACCGGATTAACCCTGGGAACGTGCGCCAGCCGCGGACGCGCGCATGAGGGTGCTCGTTGTAGAGGATGACTTCGACCTCGGCGGCGCCCTGACCCGGCTGCTGACGCGCCGGGGCTTCCACGTCACGCACTGCACCGATGCCGCCGCCGCCCTGCAGCGGATGGAGCACGAACTGTTCGAGCTGGCGGTGCTCGACCTGGGCCTGCCTGGCATGGACGGGCTGCAGCTGTTGCAGCGCCTGCGCGGCCGCGGGCATGCGCTGCCGGTGCTGGTGCTCACGGCACGCGGCGGCGTGGGCGACCGGGTGGCGGGGCTCAATGCCGGCGCGGACGACTACCTGGCCAAGCCCTTCGATCCGGACGAGCTGGAGGCGCGCCTGCGCGCCCTGGCGCGCCGCGCCGGCGTGCACGACGAGCCGCGCTGCGGCGAGCTGCGGCTGGACCGCGGCGCCGGCGCCTTCTATTGGGGCGCCCAGGCGCTGGAACTGACGCCGCGCGAGAGCGCGCTCCTGGCCGGCCTGATGGAGCACCCGGGCCGTGCCGTCACCAAGGCGCGGCTGGCGGCCCTGGCCTTCGGCGCCGACACGCCCAGCCAGCCGGACGCCGTGGAGGTGGTGGTGCACCGCCTGCGCAAGAAGCTGGCGCACACGCAGGTGCAGATCACCACCCTGCGCGGCCTGGGCTACCTGATCCAGGAAGGCCGGCCGGCCGGGTGCGACGGCAATGGCTGAGCGCCCGCGCGGCGCCCGCTCGGTGCGCCAGCGGCTGCTGCTGTGGCTGGCGCTGCCCGTGGCCCTGTTCATCCTGGTGGACGCCTGGGCCTCCTACCGCGCGGCGCTGGACACGGCCCAGCGGGCCTTCGACCGGCTGCTGGTCACCTCGGCACACGCCCTGGCGGACCTGATCCGCCTGGAGGGCGGGGCGCTGCAGATCACCCTGCCGCACGCGGCGCTGGAGCTGTACGGCGACGAGGCCGGCGTGGCGGAGCGCCAGGGCGATGCGGACACCCGCAGCCGCATGATCTACCGGGTGAGCTACCTGGACGGCGAATACCTCGCCGGCGAGCGCGCCGTCGCTCCCTACCAGGGCCTTGCCCCCGTGCACCCGCGCTACGGCGTGCGCCTGGCGCTGTACGGCACCCAGCTCGCCGGCGAGCCGGTGCGCATGGCCGCGCTGTGGCAGCCCGTGGAGACCCACGAAGGCTTGCGCTACGTGGTGGTGCAGGTGGGCGAGCCCTCGGCCTACCGCGGCCGCATTGCGCGCGCCATTCTGTGGCAGACGCTCGCGCGCCAGGCGCTGCTGCTGGCGGTGTTGCTGGTGCTGATCTGGTGCGTGGCCACCGTGGCGCTGCGGCCCCTGCGCGAGTTCGCGCGCCGACTGGAGGTGCGCACCGCCGCCGATCTGCAGCCCGTGGCCGTGCAGCCGCAGGCGCCGCAGGAGCTGCTGCCCGTGGTGAGCGCCTTCAACGGGCTGCTGGAGCGCGCCCGCGACGCGCAGGCGGCGCAGCAGCGCTTCGTGGCCGACGCCTCGCACCAGCTGCGCACACCGCTGGCCGTGCTGAAGCTGCAGGCCCATGCCGGCCTGGCGCGCGAGGTGCCCGAGCGCGAGGCGCTGCAGCAGGTGGCGGCCACCATCGAGCGGACCAGCCGCGTGGTGCAGCAGCTGCTGACCTGGAACCGGGCCCGCTCGGCCGTGCCGCGCGAGCAGATGGGGCGCATCGACCTGCGCGACCTGCTGGAGGAGGTGGCGGTGGAGCTGTCGCCCCTGCTGGCGGCGCGGCACCAGGCCTTCCAGTTCGACGCCGAGCCCTGCTCCTGGGAAGGGCCTGGCTGGATGGTGCGCGAGATCGCCGTGAACCTGCTGCACAACGCCATGAGCTATGCGGCCGAGGGCGGCGCTCTGGGGCTGCGGCTGGCGCGGACCGGGCGGGAGATCTGCATCGCCGTGTACGACGACGGCCCAGGGCTGTCGGCGCAGATGGAGCGCGACCTGTTCGTGCCCTTCGTCAGCGGCGATGCGCGTGCACGCGGCGCCGGCCTGGGGCTGGCCATCTGCCGCGACCTGGCCCACGCCTGCGGCGGCCGGCTGCAGGTGTGCAACCGCCGCGTGGATGGCGTGGTCCATGGGCTGGACGCCATGCTCTGGCTGCCGGCAAGCCCGCACGGCCCTGCGGCGGGGTGCGATGCGTCAAAATCGCCTCATGAACGCGCTCAACATCGCTGAATACACCCAGACCCTCGGTTTGCAGGCAAAAGCGGCCTCGGCCCTTATGGCACGGGCGCCAGCAGCTATCAAAAACAAAGCATTGCTGGCCCTGGCGCGGCGGCTGCGGGACAGCGGCGCCGCGCTGGCCGAGGCCAATGCGCTGGACCTGGAGCGCGCCCGCGCTGCCGGCTTGGCCGAGCCCATGGTGGACCGCCTCAAGCTCACCCCCAAGGTGCTGGAGACCTGCGCCCTGGGCTGCGAGCAGCTGGCCGCCATGGCGGACATCATCGGCGAGGTCCAGGGCATGGTGCAGCAACCCAGCGGCATCCGCGTGGGCCGCATGCGCGTGCCCATCGGCGTGTTCGGCATGATCTACGAGAGCCGGCCCAACGTGACCATCGAGGCGGCCAGCCTGTCCATCAAGAGCGGCAACGCGGCGATTTTGCGCGGCGGCTCGGAGGCCATCGATTCCAACCGTGCGCTGGCCGCTCTGGTGCGCGAAGCGCTGGCCGAAGCCGGCCTGCCCGAGCACGCCGTGCAGCTGGTGGAGACCACCGACCGCGCCGCCGTGGGCCAGCTGATCGCCCTGCCCGAGTACGTGGACGTGATCATTCCGCGCGGCGGCAAGGGCCTGATCGAGCGCATCAGCGCCGAGGCCAAAGTACCAGTGATCAAGCACCTGGATGGCAACTGCCACACCTACGTGGACGAACCCTGCGATATCGATATGGCCGTCAGGGTGGCCGACAACGCCAAGACCAGCAAGTACAGCCCCTGCAACGCCACCGAGAGCCTGCTGGTGGCGCGCGGCGTGGCGGCCGAGTTCCTGCCGCAGATCGGCGCCGTCTACGCCGCCAAGGGCGTGCAGATGCGCGGCTGCCCCGAGTCGCTGGCGCTGCTGCGCGCCGTGCCGGGCGCCGACCTGGCCGAGGCCGCGGAGGCCGACTGGGGCGAGGAATACCTGGCACCCATCATCAGCATCAAGGTGGTGGCCGGCATCGACGAAGCCATTGCCCACATCAACCGCTACGGCAGCCACCACACCGACGCCATCATCACGCGCGACCACATGCACGCCCAGCAGTTCCTGCAGGGCGTGGACTCGGCCAGCTGCATGGTCAACGCCAGCACGCGCTTTGCCGACGGCTTCGAGTACGGGCTGGGCGCGGAGATCGGCATCAGCACCGACAAGTTCCACGCCCGCGGGCCGGTGGGCATCGAGGGGCTGACCTCACTCAAGTGGGTGGTGCTGGGCGAGGGCGACGTGCGCGGTTGACGCGCACGGCCAGGCCATGAAGATCATCATCCTCGGTGCCGGCCGCGTCGGCCAGAGCGTGGCCGAGAGCCTGGTGTCGGAGAAGAACGACATCACCGTCATCGACACCGACGCGCGCCGCCTGCGCGAGCTGCAGGAGCGCTACGACCTGCGCGGCGTGGTGGGCAACGGCATCGACCCGGCCGTGCTGGCCGAGGCCGGCGCGCGCGACACCGACCTGCTGATCGCCTGCGCCGCGCAGGACGAAACCAACTTGGTGTGCTGCAAGGTGGCGCAGCTCGCCTTCAGCATCCCCACGCGCATCGCGCGCGTGCGCTCCTCGGGCTTCGCGCTGGAGGAGGGCGGCGAGCTGCTGGGCAAGGACGGCTTCGGCGTGGACCGCATCATCTGCCCGGAGGAGTCGCTGACGCGCTACATCGGCAAGCTGGTGGAGTACCCCGAGGCGCTGCAGGTGCGTGAATTCGCCGGCGGGCGCGCCTGCCTGGTTTCGGTGCGCGCGCGTGCCGGCGCGCCGCTGGTGGGCATGCAGATCGGCACCATGCGCGAGTCGGCGCCGGACGTGGCCATGCGCATCGTGGCGATCTACCGGCGCTTTCCCGACGAGCCCGACCGCTTCGTGCCCTGCGACGGCTCCACGCGCGTGGAGCCCATGGACGAGGTCTTCGTGCTAGCCGGGCGCGAGCGCGTGGCGCAGATCCTGTCGTCGCTGCACTGCCGCGCCGGCCAACCCACGCGAGCCGTGCGGCGCATCATGATCGCCGGCGGGGGCCGCGTGGGCCTGCGCCTGGCGCGCCAGCTGGGCCAGCAGGGACGCTTCAACATCAAGGTGCTGGAGGAGGACTCCGAGCGCTGCATGCAGCTGGCTTCCGAGCTGCCGCCGCAGGTGCTGGTGCTGCAGGGCGACGCCACCGACGAGGACCTGCTCGCCGGCGAGGGCATCGAGGAGGTGGACCTGTTCCTGGCCCTGACGGACGACGACGAGGACAACATCATGGCCTGCCTGCTGGCCAAACGCATGGGCGCCAGCCGGGTGCTGGCGCTGATCAACCGGCGCAGCTATGCCGACCTGATGCACGGCACGCAGATCGACATCGCCCTGTCGCCGGCGCAGGCGATGCTGGGCGAACTGCTGGCCTACGTGCGCCGCGGCGACGTGCAGGCCGTGCACAGCCTGCGCCGGGGTGTGGCCGAGGCGCTGGAAATCGTGGCGCGCGGCGACCGCAAAACCTCGCGCGTGGTCGGCCGGCGGGTGGACGAGATTCGCCTGCCGCCCGAGGTGCACATGGGCCTGATCGTGCGCGGCCTGGCCGATCCGGTGGCGGAAGCGGCGGGCTCCGCCCCGGCGCCGCTGCCCGAGCCGCAGGTCATCATCCCGCGCAGCCACACCGTGATCGAGAGCAACGACCACGTGGTGTTCTTCCTGCCGCACAAGCGTCTGGTGCGCGAGGTGGAGCGGCTGTTCCGCGTCAGCGCCACCTTCTTCTAGACGACCCCCTTTCATGTACGACCTGCTGCCCGTCCTGCGCGTGCTCGGTGCGCTGCTGGCCATGTTCGCGCTGTCGCTGCTGGTGCCGCTGGCGGCGTCGCTGTGGGCGGGCGAGGCGCTGTGGCACGAATACGCGCTGGCCATGACCGTGACGCTGGGGGTGGCCGCGCTGCTGTGGTGGGGCCTGCGCGAGCACCGGCGCGAGCTGCTGCCGCGCCACGGCGTCATGCTGGTGTCGCTGGTGTGGGTGGTCACGCCGTTCTTCGCGGCGCTGCCGCTGCTGCTGGTCATGGATGCCATCGAGCGGCCGCTGTCGTTCACGCATGCCTACTTCGAGGCTGTTTCGGGTCTCACCACCACGGGCTCCACGGTGCTGTCGCGGCTGGATGAGCTGCCGCTGTCGGTCAACATGTGGCGCACCTTCATGCAGTGGATCGGCGGCATGGGCATCCTGATCCTGGCGGTGGCCATCCTGCCGGTGCTGGGGGTGGGCGGCAGCCAGCTGTTCAAGGCCGAGGCGGCCGGCCCGGTCAAGGACACCAAGCTGACCCCGCGCATGACCGAGACGGCCAAGGGCCTGTGGGGTGTGTATGTGGTGTTCTCGCTGACCTGCGCGCTGGCCTACTGGTCCGCCGGCATGACACCCGAGGACGCGGTGATGCACATGTTCGCCACGGTCAGCCTGGGCGGGCTGTCGCCGCACGATGCAAGCTTTGGCTATTTCTCTTCGCCGCTGCTGGAGTGCATCGCCCTGGTGTTCATGCTGGGAGCCAGCTGCAACTTCGCGCTGTACTTCGTTGCCCTGCGCAAGGGGCATTGGCGGGGTTTCTGGCGCGACGAGGAAATGCGCGCGACGCTGGGCGCACTGCTGGGCGGGGGGCTGCTGGTGGCGCTGCTGCTGTGGGCTAAGGGCATGTACGAACCACTGCAGGCGCTGCGCCTGGGACTCTTCCACGTCGTGTCGGTGGCCACGACCACGGGCTTCGCCACCACCGACTACCTGGCCTGGCCGGTGTTCGCGCCGGTGTTCATGCTGCTGTTGTCGGGCGTGGCCACCAGTGCCGGCTCTACGGGCGGTGGCATCAAGATGGTGCGCATGCTGATCCTGCTCAAGCAGGCGCGGCGCGAGATGACGCGCACCGTGCACCCGCGCGCCGTGCAGCCGCTGCGCCTGGGCCAGCGCGCGGTGGAGGACCGCATGGTGTTTTCGGTGCTGGCCTTCATGCTGATGTATGGCGCCACCGTGACCATCCTGAGCATGGTGCTGCTCCTGACCGACCTGGACATGGTGACGGCGTTCTCCGCCGTGCTGGCCAGCGTGCACTGCACGGGGCCGGGCCTGGGGCTGCTGGGGCCCTCGTCCAACTATGCGGTGCTGACCGACTTTCAGCTGTGGGTGTGCACGCTGGCGATGCTGCTGGGCCGCCTGGAGATCCTGAGCTTCATGGCGTTGCTGACGCCGGCGTTCTGGCAGCGCTGAGCGCACCGGAGAACTGCGTACGGTCCGGGCCGGCGTTGCTTCCTACAATGCACCGCTTGACCGTCTCACCTGGGCAACTATGGTTCCGCATCTCATCACCGCGCTCACCGGCCCGATCAACGAACTGGAACAGCGCATCCTCGACTCCATGCCGGCCATCGAGCGCTGGTTCCGCCTGGAGTGGATGGAGCACACGCCGCCGTTCTACAGCTCCGTGGACATCCGCAACGCCGGCTTCAAGCTGGCGCCGGTGGATACCAACCTGTTTCCCGGCGGCTGGAACAACCTGACCGACGAGATGCTGCCGCTAGCGGTGCAGGCGGCCATGGCGGCCATTGAGAAGATCTGCCCTGAAGCGCGCAACCTGCTCATCATTCCCGAGAACCACTCGCGCAATACCTTCTACCTGGCCAACGTCGCGCAGCTGGTGCGCATTTTCAACATGGCGGGGCTGCACGTGCGCGTGGGCTCCGTCAGCCCGGACATCAAGAAGACCACCACCGTCGAGCTGCCGCACGGCGAGAAGGTGGTGCTCGAGCCGGTGATCCGCACGCGCCACCGCCTGGGGCTCAAGAACTTCGACCCCTGCACCATCTTGCTCAACAACGACCTGTCGGCCGGGGCGCCGGGCATTCTGGAAGAGCTGTATGAGCAGTACCTGCTGCCGCCCCTGCACGCCGGCTGGAGCGTGCGCAGGAAGAGCCGCCACTTCCAGAGCTACGAGGAGGTGGCCAAGCGCTTCGGCAAGATGCTGGGCATCGACCCGTGGCTGATCAACCCCCTGTTCACCCGCGCCGAGGGCGTGGACTTCAACGAGGGGCTGGGCATGGAGGAGCTGCGCGGCGCCGTGGACGCCACGCTGACCAAGGTGCGGCGCAAGTACAAGGAATACGGCATCAACGAAAAGCCCTTCGTCATCGTCAAAGCCGACAACGGCACCTATGGCATGGGCATCATGACCGTGCGCGACGCCAAGGAGCTGGACGGCCTGAACCGCCGTGCCAAAAACAAGATGGCCGTCATCAAGGACGGCCAGGTGGTGCACGACGTGATCGTGCAGGAAGGCGTGCTGACCCAGGAGCGCGTGCACCAGGCCGTGGCCGAGCCGGTGGTCTACATGATGGACCGCTACGTGGTCGGGGGCTTTTATCGCATGCACGCCGAGCGCGGCACCGACGAGAACCTGAACGCGCCGGGCGCCAGCTTCGTGCCGCTGGCCTTCGAGCACAGCACGCGCCTGCCCCAGCCGGGCGCGCGCCCCGGGGCCAGCGCGCCCAACCGCTTCTATATGTATGGCGTGGTGGCGCGCCTGGCCATGCTGGCAGCCAGCTACGAGCTGGAGGCCACCGACCCTGAGGCCGAGGTCTACGACTAAGGCGCCAAAGCCCGTGCGCGCCGCGCGCACAATGGCGCCCATCGCAACAGCTGGCTGCCGGGCGCCTGACCCGTGCCGCGCTTTCCTGCCGTGCAAACCAACCAATCGTCGCTCTCGGCGCTCACCCTGGGGGCCGTCGGCGTCGTCTATGGCGACATTGGCACCAGTGTCCTGTACACGCTGAAGGAGGTGTTCGGCTCCGGCCACGTGCCCTTCACGCACGCCAACGTGTACGGCGTGCTGTCCATCGTCTTCTGGACGCTCACCCTGATCGTCTCGCTCAAGTACGTGACCCTGGTGTTGCGCGCCGACAACGAGGGGGAGGGCGGGCTGGTGGCCATGCTGGCGCTGGCGTCGCGCTCGGTCAAGGACAAGGCGCCGGCGCTGCGCAAGTGGATGCTGCTCATCGGCATCTTCGGCACCTGCCTGTTCTACGGCGACGGGGTCATCACCCCGGCCATCACCGTGCTGTCGGCGGTGGAGGGGCTGGATGTGGTTTCGCCCGGCTTTCGGCGGACCGTCATTCCACTGACTCTGGCCATCTTGCTGGCGTTGTTTCTGGTGCAAAAGCGCGGCACGGCGGGCATAGGCAAGTTCTTCGGCCCGATCATGGTCGTGTGGTTCATCGCCATCGCCGCACTGGGGCTGTACCACATCGGCGGCCATCCGGAGATCCTGGCCGCGCTCAGCCCGCACCACGCGCTGCGCTTCATCTGGCTGCACCCGGGCATCAGTTTCATTATCCTCGGCGCGGTGGTGCTGTGCGTGACGGGGGGCGAGGCGCTGTACGCCGACATGGGCCACTTCGGCCGCAAGCCCATCCGCATTGCCTGGTTCACCATCGTCATGCCGGCGCTCACGTTGAACTACTTCGGCCAGGGCGCGCTGCTGCTGGCCGAGCCCGAAGCGGTGAAGAACCCGTTCTTCATGATGGCGCCGCAGTGGCTGACGCTGCCGCTGGTCGGCCTGGCCACCGTGGCGGCGGTGATCGCCTCGCAGGCGCTGATCTCCGGTGCCTTCAGCGTGACCAAGCAGGTCATCCAGCTGGGCTACCTGCCGCGACTGAAGATCTGCCACACCAGCAGCCGCGACCGGGGGCAGATCTACCTGCCTTTCGTGAACTGGAGCCTGTTCGTGATGATCGTGCTGGCGGTGGTGCTGTTTCGCTCGTCGTCCAACCTGGCGGCGGCCTATGGCATCGCGGTGACGCTGGACATGACCATCACCACGGTGCTCACCTTCTTCGTGGTGCGCTACGGCTGGAGCTACCCGCTGGCCCTGGCGCTGGCGGCCACGGGCTTTTTCCTGGTCATCGACCTGGCGTTCTTCAGCTCCAACCTGCTGAAACTGGTGGACGGCGGCTGGTTCCCGCTGCTCATCGGCGGCGCGGTGTTCATCCTCATGACCACCTGGAAGGACGGGCGCGAGCTGCTCACCCGCACGCTGCGCGAGGGCTCCATCGACTTGCGGTCCTTCCTGGACGCGGTCTTCATCAGCCCGCCGGCGCGGGTGGAGGGCACGGCGGTGTTCCTGTCCGCCCAGCCGGGCCTGGTACCCAACGCGCTGATGCACAACCTCAAGCACAACAAGGTGCTGCATGCGCAGAACCTGTTCGTCACGGTGCGCAACCACGAGGTGCCCTGGATCGGCATGGAGCAGCGGCTGCTGGTCGAGCCCCTGGGGCGCGGCTGCTGGCAGATCGTGCTGAATTACGGCTTCAAGAACGACCCGGACCTGCCCAAGGCGCTGCAACTGCTGGCCGCCCGAGGCATCGCGCTGGAGGCGATGACGACCAGCTACTTCCTGTCGCGCGACATCGTCACGCCCACCCTGGGATCGGGCCTGGCGCCCTGGCGCGAGAAGCTGTTCGCGCACATGCACCACAGCGCCACGGCGGCGGCAGAGTTTCTGAACCTGCCCAGCAACGCCGTGGTGGAGCTGGGTTCCGTGGTGGAAATATGAGTCATTTTGGCCTCTATCCCTTGTTGGACAAGCGCTGGTAGCTATCAAATTTGAGACAGCCCGCGCCAGCGCGGCGGCGCGGCCGGTGCCACAATCGGCCGCCATGCGCTTTTTCAAAGACCTGAGCCTGTCGGCCGCCACGGCGGGATTCGTTGCCGTGCTGGTGGGCTTCACCAGTTCCGTGGCCCTGGTGTTCCAGGCGGCGCAGGCCTTTGGCGCCACCCCAGCGCAGATCACCTCGTGGATGTGGGCGCTGGGCCTGGGGATGGGGCTGTGCTCGCTGGTGCCCTCGCTCATCCTGCGCCAGCCGGTCATGGTGGCCTGGTCCACGCCCGGGGCGGCGGTGCTGGCGGCCGCCGGGGCGTCCGGCGCCTTCGGCATGGGCGAGGCGGTGGGCGCCTTCATGGCCTGCGCCGCGCTCATCACCCTGGCGGGCCTCACGGGCTGGTTCGAGCGCGTCATGAACCGCATTCCCATGGAAATCGCCTCGGCACTGCTGGCCGGCGTGCTGGCGCGCTTCGGCATGCAGGCCTTCTCGGCGCTGCAGACGGCTCTCGGGCTGGTGCTGGCCATGCTGCTGACCTATCTGCTGGCGCGCCGCCTGCTGCCGCGCTATGCCGTGGTGCTGACGCTGGCCGCCGGCATCGTATGGGCGGCCGCCGGCGGAAAGATGCAGTGGTCGGCCGTGCATCTGGAGCTGGCGCGCCCGGTGTTCACGGCGCCGGTGTTCACCTTCCAGGCCTTCATGAGCCTGGCGCTGCCGCTGTTCATCGTCACCATGGCCTCGCAAAACCTGCCCGGCGTCGCCGTCATGCGCGCCACCGGCTACCACCTGCCCGTCTCGCGCCTGATCAGCATGACCGGGCTGGCCACCTTGGTGCTGGCGCCATTCGGGGCCTTCGCGTTGAACTTCAGCGCCATCACCGCCGCCATCTGCATGGGCCCGGAGGCGCATCCCGAGCGCGAGCGGCGCTACGCCGCGGCTGCCTCCTGCGGGCTGCTGTATGTGCTGGTTGGTGTCTTCGGGGCCGTGGTCACCGGTCTGCTGACGGCCTTCCCGCCCGAGCTGGTGGTGGCCATCGCCGGGCTGGCGCTGCTGGGCTCCATCGGCGGCGGCCTGGCTTCCGCCCTGCAGGGCGAGGCGCACCGCGAGGCGGCGCTCATCACCTTCCTGGTCACGCTGAGCGGCGTGACGCTGTTCGGCATCGGCTCCGCCTTCTGGGGCGTGGTCGCCGGCAGCGCGGCGCTGCTCGTGCAGCACTACGGGCGCGCCCGCGCGTCCTCCGCGGCCTGATTCACTCCTCTTCTTCTAGCACCCATGAACATCCTCTTCGTCGCCGACCCGCTGGAACACTTCAAGATCAGCAAGGACACCACCTTCGCCATGATGCGCGAGGCCCAGCGCCGCGGCCACCGCCTGTCGGCCTGCGAGCCGCGCCAGATTCACTGGCAGCGCGGCGCGCGCGTGGCGGCGCAGGTGCGCGACATCACCCTGACGGGCCAGGACGCGGAGTGGTTCACCGAGGATGCGACCCACATGGCTGCCCTGGCGGACTTCGACGCCGTGCTGATGCGCAAGGACCCGCCGTTCGACAGCGAATACTTCTATGCCACCCACTTGCTGGAGCAGGCCGAGCGCGAGGGAGCGCAGGTGTTCAACCGCCCCCGTGCGCTGCGTGACCACCCGGAGAAGCTGGCGATCATGGAATTTCCCCAGTTCATCGGCCCGACGCTGGTGACGCGGGACGCCGAGGACATCCGGCGCTTCCACGCCGAGCATGGCGACGTGATTCTCAAGCCGCTGGACGGCATGGGTGGCGCCGGCATCTTCCGTGTCGGTCAGGACGGCCGCAACCTGGGCAGCATCATCGAAACGCTGAACCAGCACGGGCGCCAGAGCGTGATGGTGCAGAAATTCCTGCCGGAGATTGCCGAGGGCGACAAGCGCGTGCTGATCATCGGCGGCCGACCGGTGCCGTATTGCCTGGCGCGCATTCCGCAGGGCAACGAGGTGCGGGGCAACCTGGCGGCCGGCGGCCTGGGCGTGGCCCGGCCATTGACTGCCCGCGATCGTGAGATCGCAGAGCAGCTCGGCCCGGTGCTGTACGAGCGCGGCCTGCTGCTGGCGGGGGTGGACGTAATCGGGGATAGCATCACCGAGATCAACGTGACCAGTCCGACGTGTTTCCAGGAAATCCACGAGCAGACGGGGTGCGACGTAGCGGCACTGTTCCTGGATGCGCTGGAAGCAGACATGCGCCGCTGAGCGCCGTCTATTTTTCAAAGCTCCCGAAAATGCCGTTTTTTTGACGCTATACTTGCCGGCTTGCTGCAGCGAGGGCGTTGAATGAAACGCCCTTGCCGCAGCAGCCGGAGGGGCTCTTCAAAAAATCTTCTCCTGCCTTGCAACGGTTCAGATTTCTGATGTATAGTTC
>DJJU01000010.1 GCA_002434305.1 Alicycliphilus sp. UBA6560
CCGGCCAGCGACATCAAAAAAGCCTCAAGGCCAAAACGGCCCCTAGCCCTTACCCAGCAAGCGCTACAAGCTACAAAGTAAAGAGCAAACTCAAGGCCGAGCCCAGCGCCGCAGCAGGTTGTGATACACGCCCGTCAGCTGCACCAGCCGCATGTCATCAGGTGCCAGCAGCGGGGTCATCTGCTGCACCGACTGGTCCAGGTCGAACAGCAGCGTGCGCTCGGCCTCGTCCGCCACCAGGCTCTCGATCCAGAAGAACGAGGCCACGCGGGCGCCGCGCGTCACCGGCGTCACGCGGTGCAGGCTGCTGGAGGGGTACAGCACCATGTCGCCCGCGGCCAGCTTCACGGTCTGCACGCCGAAGGGGCCTTCCACCTCCAGCTCGCCGCCGTCGTACTCCTCGGGCTCGGCCAGGAACAGCGTGGCCGACAGGTCGGTGCGCATCTGCTGGGCGCTGCCGGGCAGGAACATCAGGGCGCTGTCCACGTGCGCGCCATAGGTGCCGCCGCCGGCGTAGCGGTTGAATTTGGGCGGGTAGATGGTGCGCGGCAGCGCGGCCGAGATGAACAGGGGCGTGGCGGCCAGCCGGCGCAGGATGTGCTGGCCCAGCCGTGTGGCCAGTTCGCTGCCGTCGGGCAGCTGCTGGTTGCGCTTGACGCTCTTGGCCAGCGTGCCGGCGGTGGCGGCGCCGTCGTGCCAGTCGGCGGCGTCCAGTTCGGCGCGGAAGGCGCGCACTTCATCCGGGGTGAGGACCTGGTCGATGGAGATCAGCATGGGCTCAAAGAAGGGTGGGGGTGGAGGGCGCCGGGGCCGATGTCGGCCAGCACGGCGCAGCCGGCCTGGGCCATGCAGGCCTGCAGCTCCTCGACCAGCAGCGTCAGCATGTGGGCCACGCCCAGCGCGCCGGCCGCCGCCAGGGCGTAGGCCTGCAGGCGGCCGATGAGCACGGCGTTGGCGCCCAGGGCCAGGGCCTTGAATGCGTCCTGGCCGCTGCGCACGCCGCCGTCCAGCAGTACGGGGTAGTGCGGTCCGACGGCGGCGCGCACGGCGGGCAGCAGGGCCAGGCTGGCGGGGGCACCGTCCAGGCTGCGCCCGCCGTGGTTGGACACCACGATGCCGGCCGCGCCGGCGGCCTGCAGGGCGCGCGCGTCCTCGGCGTGCAACACGCCCTTGACCCACACCGGCAGGGGCGTGGCGGACAGCAGCCAGGCCAGGTCGTCCCAGACCGGGGCATGCGCCATGGCACCCTGGAAGATGCGGCTCATGCCCGGCTCCAGCGCGGGCGCCGGGGCGCTCGCGTAGCCGGCCAGGTTGGCAGGCGTGCACTCGGGCGGCAGGCTGAAGCCGGCGGCCAGCGCACTGCGGCTGGGCAGCTGGATGCTGGCGTCCAGCGTCAGCACGATAGCCGAGAATCCCGCGGCGGCGGCGCGCGCCAGCAGGTCCAGCGTGTCGGCGCGGCGCGGCTGTAGGTACAGCTGGAACCAGCGCGGGCCGTCACCCATGGCCCGGGCGATGGCCTCCAGCGGCTCGGACGACAGGGTGCTGGCCACCAGGCAGGTGGCCGTGGCCTCGGCGGCGCGGGCGGTGGCGATCTCCGCATCCGCGTGCGCCAGGCGCTGGTGCGCCACCGGGGCCAGCAGAAAAGGGTGGGGCAGGTTCTGCCCGTTCAGCGCTAGCCGGGTGTGGCCGGCGCGCACGTCGCGCAGCAGGCGGGGCAGTACGGCCCAGTGCCCGAAGGCCGCGCGGTTGGCCGCCACCGTCTGGTCCCAGCCGCAGCCGCCGGCGATGTAGGCCAGACGGTCCGCCGGCAGGTGCTGCGCGGCCTGCCGCTCGTAGTCGATGGCGTTGTGGATGCCGGGCGGAACGCGGGGTGGGGCGGTGGTACTCATCAAAATTGATAGCTGCCAGCGCACACTGGCGGGCGCTGGCAGCTATTTTTGCCTGGATGCCTTACAGATCCAGGTTCAGCGTCAGGCGCACGGCGCGGCCGTCGCCCTTGTACAGGAAGGCGCCCGAGCGATAGACGGCGGTGAAGTAGTCCTTGTCGGTCACGTTCAGCACGTTCAGGCGCAGGTTGGCGCTCTTGTTGATGCGGTAGGTGGCAAACAGGTCGTAGGTGGTGAACGAGGGCACCGGCTGCGAGCACAGGCCCTGGGCGTTGTAGCCGGCGCCGGTGTCGGGCTGGCCGCCGCACTTGCCGCTTTCGTAGCGGGCGATGGCGCCGAACTCGAAGTTGCGCGTCAGGTGGTACTTGCCCTGCAGCGAGGCGCTGCGGTCGGCGAAGTTGGACAGCGGGTTGCCCACGTTGGCCGGCGTGCTGGACTGCAGCACCTTGGACTTCATGAAGGCCACGCCGCCCTGCACCTCCAGCAGCGGGGTGAGGTTGCCGGCCAGGCCGAACTCGATGCCGCGCACGCGGTTCTTGCCGGTGTTGAAGGTGCCCACGGCGTCGTAGTCGGCGCCTTCCATCACGTCGCTCTTGGTGGTCTGGAAGACAGCGGCGGTGGCCAGCAGCTTGTCGTCCAGCACATTGAACTTGGTGCCCAGCTCGAAGTTGCGCGAGGTCTCGGGCTTGGCGCCGGCGGCCTTGCCGTCGAAGATCACCAGGCCGCCGTAGCCGCTGCTGGTGCCGGTGTCGGGCTCGCCGCCATTGATGTCCTGCGCCGTGCCGAAGCTGGCATAGGCCATGGCCGTGGGGCTGAACTTGTAGCTCACGCCCAGGTGGCCGTTGAGCAGGGTGTCGGTGAACGAGTAGTCGCCCGTCTGCGCGCCGCTCTGGTTGTTCTGCGTCAGCATGGTCAGCTTGTAGTGGTCGGCGCGCAGGCCGCCGAACAGCGTCCAGCGGTCGGTCAGGTCCACCGTGTCCATCGCCGACAGGGCGAAGGTCTTGACGCGCCAGTCGCGCGTCCAGTCGCGCTTGGCGTAGCTGCGCCCGGCCAGGTTGCCCAGGTTGCCCACTACGTTGCCATTCAGGTCAGTGATGCAATAGCTGTTTTGCGGGCCGTTGCGCCCGGAGGTGCGGCAGTTGGACGCGCCTGTGCTGGTCACGCCGTAGTTGCCCGACAGCACCTTGTGGTCGGTGTATTCCAGGCCGAAGATGAATTCGTGCTTGAGGCCGCCGATCTGCTTGTCCCAGCGCAGGTTGCTCTGGTGGGCGAAGTACTCCACCTCCTGCCAGCCGGTGTGGCCGCCGTCGATGGCGGCAGCGGTGCCGATGGCGTTGCCCGCCGCATCCAGCACGGTGGCGCTGGAGGCGCCGGTGGTGGCGTAGGCGTTCTTGGACTGGCCGTAGCGCGTCAGGCTGGTCAGCTTGACGTCGGGCGTGAAGCGGTAGTTGACGCGCGCCGTCAGCGTGTCCACGTCCGAGCGCAGGAAGTCGGCGTCCTGCGCGTACATCGGCACGCCCCGGGCCGGGCGGCGGTTGGGCGGCGTGCCGACCAGGTAGTAGCCCAGGTCGGGATGCTTGTCCTTGGCGCGCAGGCCGTAGTAGTCCAGCGTCACCGACAGGTCCTCGTTGGGCAGCCACAGGCCCGACAGGGCCAGGCCGTTGCGCTGGCGCTTGGACGGGTCGCGGTCGGGCACGCCCTCGCTGGACAGCAGGCCGTTGGCGCGCAGGGCGAAGGTCTCGGAGAAGACCTTGTTGGCGTCCAGCGTCACGCGGCGGTGGCTGTCCGTGCCGATGCCGGCGCTGATGCGGTTGAAGCTGTAGTCGGTGGTGGCCTGCTTGGTGATGGCGTTGATGGCGCCGCCGGCCGAGCCGCGGCCGGCAAAGCTGGAGTTCGGGCCCTTGGTGATCTCCAGCTGCTCGATGGCGAAGCTCTCGCGCGTGGTCATGCCGGGGTCGCGCAGGCCGTCCACGAAGACGTCCGAGCGCGCCTCCTGGCCGCGGATGATGTAGCGGTCGCCGAAGGCGTTGCCGTTCTCGCCCGTCCCCAGGGTGATGCCGGGCTGCACGGCCAGGATCTGCTTCAGGTCCGTCTGACCCGAGTCGCGGATGGCCTCGCCCGTCACCACCGAAATGGTCTGCGGCGTCTCGGCCAGCGGGCGGGTGTGACGGCTGTCGGCCGAGGTCTTGGCCTTGTAGGGCGCGCCCACTTCGGCGTTCGGGTTCGGGTCGATCGCCTGCTCCTGCACCGTCACGGTCGGCAGGGTGGCCGCGGCGGCGGCGTTGTTGGCGGGTTGGCTCTGGGCCAGCGCGGCCAGGGGCAGCAGGGCGGCGGCGGCCACGCCGCCGGTGGACAGGCGCAGGCTCTTGGGCTTCTTGGTACGGGCAGAGGGCATGGTTGGAGAGGGTTCTCTTTGTAGGAAAGGCAGGACAAAAAAGCGTCCTAATTATTGTTGAGAATCAATATCGTTTGCGTGAACATTCAAGCGAGCTCCGCCTTTTTGCTGTATCGGGGGGATGAAAAGCGGCCCGTTGTTGCTCTGAGGCAACAACGGGCCGGGTGGCCTGGGCGGTGCGGCAGGCCCTGTTCAGGCGTTGATGAGCTGCCCGTCCTCCAGCCGCGCGGCGCCGCTGGCGACCAGCTCGTCCACCAGCGCGGCCGCCCATTCGCGCACGCCACTCTGGGCGAAGTAGCGCTGGTGCAGGGCGCCGAAGTAGGGCGTGGCGTGCAGCCAGGCCAGGGCCTGGGCCAAAGGCAGGCTCTGCCACTCCAGCAGCTTGTACTTGAGCAGCACTTTGGCGGCATAGCGCCCGTGCTTGCGCGGATCGGCCTCGAAGCCGGCCAGCCGGCTGCGCGCCCGCTGCAGCGCCCCCGGCACGTCGCCGAACACGCTGCCGTGGCCCGGGATGACGGTCAGCGGTGCCAGCTGCTCGATCAGGTCCAGCGTGGCGCCCACCTCGGCGAAGGCGCCGTCGCCCTCGATCTCGGGGAAGACCACGCCAAAGCCGTTCTCCCACAGCGCGTCGCCGGCGATCAGCAGCCGCGCCTGTGGCTCGAACAGCAGCACGGCATGCGGGTCGTGCCCCGGCGCGGCGTGGATGCTCCAGTCGCGCCCGCCCAGGGCGACGGTCTGGCCCGGCTGCAGCACGCCGTCGGCGCGAAACGGCGGGCAGTCCTGGCCGGTGGGCACGTAGCTCAGGGCCACCGGGTCCCACTGGCGCACCTGCTGCAGCTGCCCCGGCGGGATCAGCGTGCGCAGCTGCGGCCAGCGCTGCTGCAGCGCGGCGTTGCCGCCGCAGTGGTCGCTGTGCAGATGGGTGTTGGCCAGCAGCGCCAGCGGCCGGCCCTGCAGGGTGGACTCCACCAGCGCCACAGTCTGGGCGGCATGGATGCAGTAGCCGCTGTCAACCAGCGCGGCGCCGTCCGGCCCGTCCAAGAGGATGTTGTTGGCTGACAGCCAGCCGCGTTCGAACACGGTGATTTCAGGCGGCAGCGCAGGTGGGGTAAGCGTCATCAGCTATCAAAAAAAGGTGACAGGCCAGCCACCCCGGACTGGGCGAAGATCGCGTCCATTGTGCGGGCACCGCTCCCGCACCCTCTACCGGGCTTGTCCCAAGCGAGAAAGGAGCCCCCGCCATGCAGGTGAGCAACGCCCGCTGGCAGCGCTGGCTGGTGGCCGCGCAGCTGCTGCTGATGGCCACCTGGGCGCTGGCCTGCTGGTCGTATTCGCCCGCCCTGGCGCTGGCCGGCGCCCTGGCCGTGCCGCTGCTGGCGCGCTTGGCGATGGCGCCGCAGTTCGCGCTGATGGCCTGGGTGGTGCGCCGCGCCGGGGGCACGCCGCCGCCGGCGCGCCAGCTGCTGCGCGCCTGGTGGGCCGAGGCCGGCTGGGCGGCGCGGGTGTTCGGCTGGTGGCAGCCGTTTCGCCACCGGGCGCTGCCCGACTGGCTGCCCGAAAGCCCGGGGCCGGCGCCGCGCGGCGTGGTGCTGGTGCACGGCTTTCTGTGCAATCGGGGCTTTTGGCTGCCGTGGCTGCGCCTGCTGCGCGCGCGCGGCCATGCCTACGTGGCGCTGACGCTGGAGCCGCCCTTTGCCGGCATCGACGACTACGCCGACGCCATCGACGAGGCGGTGCGCCGCGTGCAGCAGGCCACGGGCCGCGCCCCGCTGGTGCTGGCGCACAGCATGGGCGGGCTGGCCGTGCGCGCCTGGCTGCGCGCCACACCGGGCGCAGCCGAGCGGGTGCACCGCGTGGCCACCATCGGCACGCCGCACCATGGCACCTGGGCCGCGCGCCATGCCCGCAGCGCCAATGGCCGGCAGATGCGCCTGCACGGCGGGTGGGTGCGCGCCCTGGACGCGGGCGAGGATGCGGCGCTGCGCGCCCGGTTCGTGTGCTGGCACTCGCCCTGCGACAACGTGGTCTACCCGCCGCAGGCGGCGCAGCTGCAGGGCGCGGACAACCGCCGCATCGACGGCGCGGCGCACGTGGAGCTGGCCTTCCATCCCCAGCTGGTGCGCGAGGTGCTGGCCCTGCTGGAGCTATGAAAATGTGAGCTGCCAGCGCAATACTGGCGCGCGCTGGAGGCCAAAAAGGCGTGAAATCCGTGGGCGCCGGTCGCCCGCCGCCTTCAGTTGCGCGGCGCCCGTGGCGTGCGCGCCACCGCGGCCGCCATGGCGCGCACACAGTAGTAGCTGCCGTTGGGCACGCTGGCCAGGTAGTTGGCGCGCAGCGCGCCGCCGCCGGTCAGGGCGGCGGCCGTGTCGTACAGGCCGCTTTGCACGTGGTAGACGCCGGCCGGGCGCAGGGCCACGCCGCCGCCGTGAAAGCCCGCGGCCTCGGCCATCTGCAGCTCCTCGGCCGTGGGCAGATCGGCGCCCTGCGACTGGCACCAGCGCACGGCCGTCTCACGCGAGACCAGCTGGTCCGTGTGGCCGGGCGCGGCGGTCAGCCACTGCAAGCCCGGCTGCGGGTTGCGCGGCGGCGCGAAGCGCGTGCCCTCGAAGTAGTCGAACAGCGCGCGCGCCAGCGCCTGAGCCAGCATGGGCGCGGGCGCGGTGACGGTGAAGCTTTGCGAAGCGCCGCTCTTGAGCCGCACCAGCGTGGCCGTGGCCTGCACCAGCGCGCCCTCCAGCCGGGTATAGGTGATGTAGCCGGCCAGGGCGAGGCGCGCGGCGCGGGCCTTCAGGTTGTCCTGCGCCGAGGGGCGCTGCAGCTGCTCGGGGCTGATGTCGGCGAAGTCGAAGCGCAGCCGGGGCGTGCGCAGGTTGGCCTGGCGCGCCAGCTGGTCCAGCTCGCCGATCAGCTGCGCGTTCAGGCTGCGGCCCAGCTCGGCGACGGCGCGCGACTCGTGGTGGGCCTGCAGGCTGTCCACGGCCTGCAGCGCGGCGGTGATCTTGGCCGGGTCGGCCTTGTCGGCGTGCAGATCGGCGAAAGCCTTGCGGTCGGCCTCGTAGTCGGCCAGGTCGGCGGCGCGGATGACGGGGATGTTGGGCCAGACGGTGAGCGTCTGACCGGCCGGCTCGCGCAGGTCGTGCGCCTGCGCCTGCGCTTGCCAGGGCAGCGCGCAGGCCAGCGCCAGGAGCAGTGCGGCCAGCGCGCGCATGGGCGGAGACATCAGAAGGGCGTGACGTTGTTGAAGGCGCGCGCCAGCCAGCCCACGGCCTGGGCCTCGGCCTGCTCGCCCAGGCCGCGCGAGACCACGCGCACGTTGGCCACGTAGCGCGAGTCGATCACGCTCCCGGCGTGCCCGCCGGTGCCGCGGCGCAGGTTGCGCGGGTCGACGATGCCGGAAAAGCGCAGCACATCCACGCTGCGGTTCACGCCCACCTGCTTCTCGCCGGTGACCACCAGCAGGCCGTTGGGCAGCACCTCCGTGACGACGGTGGTGATGGCGCTCTTGAACTCGTTGTTGCTAGCGGTGTCGCCCTTGCCTGCGAAAGTGCTGCCGTACTCGGCGCCGATTTTCGAGTGGTCGGCGATCTTGCCGACCAGCTTGGAGGGCAGCAGCGGCAGGCCGGTGATGCCGCCCTCGGCGCCGGACTTGCGGTCCACGTTGGACTTGCTGTTTTGCTTGGCGTCGATCTTCTCCAGGATCTCGATGGTCACCAGGTCGCCTACGTAGCGGGCACGCGGGTCCTCGAATCCGGGGCGGTAGCTGGCGGCGTGGAACAGGCTGCCTGAGGCCGGGCCCCGGGCCACGGGTGGCGGCGGCACCAGGGGCAGCTGCGTGGGCAGCACGTCCACGGGCGGCGGCGGGTTGACGCTGGCGCAGCCGGTGGCCAGCACGGCCAGCGCGGCGCAGCCGATGAGGCGCAAAAAGGCGTTCATGGTGGCGGTCCTCACAGTTGCGACAGCTTGGCCAGCATCTGGTCGCTGGTCTGGATGGCCTTGGAGTTCATCTCGTAGGCGCGCTGGGTCTGGATCATGTTGACCAGCTCCTCGACCACGTTGACGTTGGAGTTCTCCAGGAAGCCCTGCTTGATGATGCCCAGCCCGTTGGTGCCGGGCTCGGCCTGCTGCGGCGCGCCGGAGGCGGCCGATTCGCGGTACAGGTTCTGCCCTACCGGCTCCAGGCCGGCGGAGTTGACGAAGCTGGACATGGTCAGCTGCCCCACCTGCTGCGGTGTGGGGTTGCCGGCCACCGTCACGCTGACCAGGCCGGACTCGCTGATGCTGATGCTCTTGGCGTCCGCCGGCACCGTCACGCCGGGCTGGATCGGCAGGCCGGCGGATGTGACCACCCGGCCCTGCGAGTCGAGCTTGAACGAGCCGTCGCGGGTGTAGCCGGTGGTGCCGTCGGGCAGCTGCACCTCGAAGAAGCCGTTGCCGTCGATGGCCACGTCCAGGCTGTTGCCCGACTGCTGCAGGCTGCCCTGGGTGAAGTTGCGGCTGGTGGCCACCACGTTCACGCCCAGCCCCAGGTGCAGCCCGGTGGGCAACTGGTTTTCCTCGGTGGTCTGGGCGCCGACCTGGCGCAAGTTCTGGTAGATCAGGTCCTGGAAGACGGCGTTGTTGCGCTTGTAGCCGGTGGTCGAAACGTTGGACAGGTTGTGCGAGATCACGTCCAGCTGGGTCTGCTGGGCGGTCATGCCGGTCTTGGCGATCCACAGTGAATTCATCATGGCGGTATTCCTTCGGGGTAGGGCCGGCGTCAGCCGTTGAGGCTGAGCAGCTGGCCGGCGCTCTTGTCATCGCTCTCGGCGGTGGACAGCAGGCGCATCTGCTGCTCGAACTGGCGGGAGGCGGCGATCATTCCCACCATGCACTCCACTGCGTTCACGTTGGAGCCCTCCAGCACGCCGGCGCTCAGGCGGGCGTTGGGGTCGGCGGCCATGGGCTCGCCGCTGGCGGTGCGAAACAGGCCGTCGTCGCCGCGCCGGAGCGGGTCTTCGGCGGCCGGCGTTGCGAGTTTTAGGCGGCCCACGGCCTGCGCCGGCTGGCCGGCCACGCGGGCGCTCACCGTGCCGTCCGCGCCCAGCACCACCTCGGCGCCCTGCGGGATGTCGATGGGCGCGCCGCCGTCGGACAGCACGGCCAGGCCGGTGCTGGTGACCAGCTGGCCGGCGTTGGTCACCTGAAAGGAACCGGCGCGGGTGTAGCTCTCGGTGCCGTCCAGGCCCTGCACGGCGAACCAGGCATTGCCGTTCGCCATGGCGTCCAGCGGACGGCCCGTGGTCTGCGCCGGGCCGGGCGTGTCCACGTGGCCGGAGGTGGCCTCCAGGGCGAACACGCGGGTACTGGCGCCGCTGCCCTGCAGCGGCACCGAGCGGAAGTTGGACATCTCGGCCCGAAAGCCGGTGGTGGAGGCGTTGGCCAGGTTGTTGGCCAGCACCGCCTGGCGCTGCGCGGCGGCGCTGGCGCCGGTCATGGAGGTGTAGATGATGCGGTCCATGGCGGGGCTTTCCTTTCAGTGACCTACTGTGCTGCGGCTGCCCGCGGCATTTGAAGCTGGCGCGCCCGAAGCGCGGGCCGCCGCGCAAGGGCCGCCCCGCCGCGCTGGCGGCGTCCCCCCTCCCGCGCGTAGCGCGAGAGAAGGGGGGAAGCGGCGCAGCCGCTCAGGGGGGTCATCTCAAATTCACCAGGGTCGACATGACCTGGTCCTGCGTCTTGATGGTCTGGGCGTTGGCCTGGTAGGCGCGCTGGGCGGTCATCATGTTGACCAGCTCGGCCGTCAGGTCGACGTTGGAGTCCTCCAGCGCGCCGGCGCGCAGCGAGCCGAAGTTGCCGTCCGTGGGCGCGCCGAAGGTGGGCTGGCCCGATTCGTAGGTCTCCACCCAGGTGTTGCCGCCCATGGCCGCCAGGCCCTGGGTGTTGCGAAAGCTCGCCAGCACAACCTGGCCCTCGGCGCGGGTCACGCCGTTGGAGTAGCGCGTCAGGATGACGCCGTCGTCGCCGATGTTGATGCCCGTGAGCTGGCCCGAGGTGTAGCCGTCCTGCGTCAGCTCGGAGACGGCGAACTTGGTGCCGAACTGGGTCACGCCATCCAGGCTGATTTCCACGTTATAGGGCGGCAGGCCGTTGGGGTTGGGCGGGGTGGGGGTAATGGACAGCGGCAGCGTGAAGCCGGTGGCCGGCGGCGTGGCGGCCGGGCCGATGATGTTGCCGCTGTTGTCGAAGGTGATCTGGCCGATGGGCGTGGCCACCACCGGCGGCACGGCGTTGGGGTCGTCCAGCTCGGTGTACACGTCCCAGGTGTTGGCGCCGTTCTTCTCGAAGTACAGGTTGACCGGCTTGGCCACGCCCTGGCTGTCGTACACGTTGATCGAGGTGCCGTAGGTCGAGCGCGGCGTGGCCGGCACGGGCGGGGTGGCCGCGGGGTTGCCGGCGGCGTCGGGCGCGCGCGCATCCAGGTTGAAGGCGGCGGAGATCTTCGTGGTCTGTTTGGCGGGAATGGGCGCCGAGGTCGGGAAGGTGAGCGGACTGGCGGTGCTGGACGTGCGCACGCCGGTGTCCGGGTCGGTGGGGTAGCCCATGACCTTGGCGCCGCTGTTGGTCACCACGTTGCCGAAGGTGTCCAGCTTGAACGAGCCGTCGCGGGTATAGCCGCGCGAACCGTCGGGCATCTGCAGCGTGAAGAAGCCATTGCCGTTGATGGCCACGTCCAGGCTGTTGCCGGTCACCGTCAGGTTGCCCTGGTTGAACTGCTGGGCGATGGCGCCGACCTCCACCCCGATGCCGGAGTTGATGCCCCCGGCGGTGCCGACCGCCGAGGCCACCATGGCGGCGAATTCGGTGCGCGAGGACTTGAAGCCCGTGGTGTTGGAGTTGGCGATGTTGTGGCCGATCACGTCGAGGTTCTTGGCCGAGGCGTTCAGGCCCGACAGGCCTTGCTGGAAACCCATGGTGTGCTCCTGGTGTGCGGTGGGTGTGTCTTGTCGGAAAAGGTGTGCGTCAGAGCACGCCGTGGACGTTGGCGTAGTTGACGACTTCGCCGTTGGCCAGCGTCAGGGTCAGCGCGCCGGAGCTGGAGCCCGTCGCCACCACCTGCGACTGCATGAGCGGCATGCTGGCGACGGCGCCCTCCTTGCTGGTAGCGGTGATGCGAAAGCGCAGGTCGGACGCGTTGCCGCTGTATTTGCTGGCGTCCCACTCGAAGTCGTTTCGGCCTTTGTCCAACGCGCCCATGTCGATGGTGTCGACCACCACGCCGCCGGGCGTGACGACCTCCACCTTGACGTCGGTGGCGGCGCCGCCCAGGACGAAGGCGCCCTTGGCCTGGCCTTCCTCGTCCACGGCCAGGCGGTCGCCCTCGGTCAGCACCGAGCGGCCGATCATGCTGATGCCCTGGATCTGCTGCATGGTGCTGAACTGCTCGGCCATGGTCTGCATGGTCAGGTTCAGCGTCTGCAGGCCCGTCACCGTGTTGATCTGCGCCATCTGCGTGGTCATCTGGGCGTTGTCCAGCGGGTTCATCGGGTCCTGGTTGTTCAGCTGGGCGACCAGCAGCTTCAGGAACCGGTCCTGCATGGCGGCCGGGTCGTTGGCGGCCTGGGCCGAAGCCTCGGTGTTGACGGTGGCCGTGGTGCCGACTGGATTGAGGATCATGGTCACTGTCCCATCTGCAGGGTCTTGAGCAGCAGCGTCTTGGCCGTGTTCATGACCTCGACGTTGTTCTGGTAGGAGCGCGAGGCGGAGATCATGTTGACCATCTCCTCCACCGCGTTCACGTTGGAATGCGTCACGTAGCCCTCGGCATCGGCCATCGGGTTGGCCGGGTCGTGCACCCGGCGGCCGGGCACGTCGCTTTCCTGGACGGCGGCCACGCGCACGCCGGCCGAGCTGTCGGCGCCCATCGGGGCAGTCTGGAAGACCACCTGGCGCGCCTTGTAGGCCTGGCCGTCCGGGCCGGCCACGGCATCCACGTTGGCCAGGTTGCTGGCGACCACGTTCAGGCGCTGGGACTGCGCACTGATGGCGCTGCCGGAGACGTTGAAGATGGAGAACATCGACATGGTGAAACTGCCTCCTTACTGCCCCTGGATGGCGCTGAGCATGGTCTTGGAATGGCCGTTGATGAAGCGCAGCGTGGCCTCGTAGCGCACGGCGTTGTCCACGAAGGCGGCGCGCTCGCGGTCCATGTCCACGCTGTTGTTGTCCAGGCTGGGCTGCGACTGCATGGCGTAGCCCAGCGTGCTGGCCTGGCTGCCCAGCTCGCCCACGGCCGGCAGCGGGATGTGGCGCGCATCGCTGGTGCTGTGCTGGCGCAGGCTGCTGGCGGCGCCGCCCTGCTGCTCGGCCACGGCGCGCATGGCGTCGGAGAACTTGAAGTCCCGCGCCACGTAGCCGGGCGTGTCGGCGTTGGCGATGTTGCTCGCGATGGTGCGCTGGCGCTCGGAGCGCAGCAGCAGCGCGCTGCCGTGCAGGTCCACTTGGCGGGTCAGCTTGTCGAGCATGGAAAAGGCCTCGGTCGGTGCGGTGAAATGGGTGGCGGGGAGGGCGGAAAAGGGCGCCTTGGGGCGTGGCCCGATTATGGAAATCGCCCCCGTTTCCTAAAGCGCGAAGAACGCAGCGTTTGGCCCGCTGTTCGCCGCTTTCGCGCGCCGCGCCGCGCCTACAGTGCCAGGCGTGAAAAAGACTTGCCGCCGAGGCCGCCTAGCGATGGTCCCGGCCGGCGTTTGGAGCCCTGCCATGCCTTCGCCTTCGTTCGTCCGCCCTTTGCCTTTCCTTCGTCCCGCGCTGCTGGCGCTTGCGCTGGCCTGCGCCGGCGCGGCGTGGTCACAGCAGCAGGCCCCGGCCGAAGACCTGGGCGCGCTGTCGCAGCGCTGGGTGGACGAGGCGCTGCACCAGGTGCAGGCCGGCGGCGCGTTGCCGCTGCGCATGGAGGTCGAGGTGGGGGCGCTGGACTCGCGCCTGCGCCTGGCGCCCTGCGAGCGGGTCGAGCCCTACCTGCCCACCGGCGCGCGCCTGTGGGGCCGCACCCGGCTGGGCCTGCGCTGCGTGCAGGGGGCCACGCGCTGGAACGTGTTCCTGCCCATCACCGTGAAGGCCTATGGCCCGGCATGGGTGCTGGCCGGCAGCGTGGCCGCCGGCGCGACGTTGAGCGAGCAGGACGCCGTGCAGGCCGAGGTGGACTGGGCGGCCGAGCCGGCCGCCGTCCTGGCCAACCCCGAGGCCTGGGTGGGCCAGACCGCCACGCGCACGCTCAGCCCCGGCCAGCCGTTGCGCCAGGGCATGGTGCGCGCGCCCGAGTTGTTCAAGGCCGGCACACCGGTGCGGGTGGTGGCGCAGGGCCCGGGCTACGCCGTGACCTCCTCCGGCCAGGCCATGACAGCGGGCGCTGCAGGGCAGAATGTGCGCATACGCATGTCCAATGGCAAGGTAATCAGTGGAATTGTGTCCGATGATGGAACGGTGCAAGCCACGCTCTAGGCACTTTTTGCCCGGTTTGCCCTAAAGTTCACGCTCCGCTGGTCGATGAACAGGCCACTGGCCCCATCTGAGGGGTGGTGGAGAGTGTGATGAAAATTACTGGCAACAACCCGGAACTACCCAACGCCCGCTCGGCGCAGGCCGTGGCTGCTCGCCAGCAGGGCAAGGCCGCCGCGCCCGCACCCGCCGCCGAGGCGGCCGCGCAGGGTGCCCAGCGCGCCGCTGCCGGCGCCGGCGTGCCGGTCACGCTGTCCAGCAATGTGCGGGCCGTAGAGCCCGGCCGGCAGTCGGCCGACTTCGATGCCGCCAAGGTCAAGGCCGTGAAGGCCGCCATCGAGAACGGCACCTTCCGCGTCGACGCCGAGGCCGTGGCCGACAAGCTGCTGGCCAACGCCTTCGAGACCCTGTCGCGCAGCCAGCAAGGCTGACCCTACACTTGCGCATGGCCGCGCAAGACCCCCTCTCCCCTATTGAAGCGCAGCTGCAGGCATTGCAGGCTGCGCTTTTGTCTTCCGACCCCATCACGCTGGAGCAGGGCGCCCTGGCCCTGCGCGAGGCCGCAGCCTCGCTGGTGCAGGCACAGCAGGGCCAGACGCTGGACGAGCCTGCGCAAGCCCGCCTGCGCGCCATCGCTGCCCAGCTGGCCCAGGTGCGTGAGCAGCTGGCACGGGTGCTGGCCCTGTCCGAGCGCCAGGCCGCCTCGCTGCTGCCGCCCGTGGACCCCGTCACTTACGGCCCCACCACGGCCACGCCCGCGCGCATCTACCGCGCTCCCGGTTGATTTTTTTGCTATTGAATCGAGAGCTGCTAGCGCTTGCCCAGCAAGCGCTGAAGCCCGATTTGGCCTTAAAAAGGGAGGGGCCTCAAACGCGCCCCAGCCAGCGGGCGCCGCGGCTGCGCCTACCGCACCAAGTGAATGGTGCTATTGATTCAAGAGCTGCCAACGCTTACCCAGTAAGCGCCAGAGCCCGATTGGGCCCAAACCAGGGCAATCCACCAACGCCCCCGCCCACCCAAGCCAGCAGACGCCGTGGATCCGGCTTCGCCGGTCCAGTGGCGTCGTCCCCCTTCCCGAATGGCGCAGCCATTCGAGAGAAGGGGGAAGCCGCGTAAGCGGCGCAGGGGGTTGCCCCTCTAGTGCCCCCGCATCTTGGTGCGCAGGCGCGCGATGGCCTGGCTGTGCAGCTGGCACACGCGCGATTCGGTCACGCCCAGCACGGCGGCGATTTCCTTGAGGTTCATGTCCTGCTCGTAGTACATGCCCATGATGTACTGCTCGCGCTCGGGCAGCGCCTTGATGGCGGCCACCAGCGAGGCGCGCAGGCGCTGGTCGCGCAGCACGGCCATGGGGTCGGCGTCCTCGTCGGCGACGTGGCGGTCCAGAAAACCTTCCTCGTCGTCGTCGCCGTGGTGCATGTCCTCCAGGTAGACCAGCTGCGTGCCGCGCACCTTGCCCAGCAGGCTCTGGTAGTCGGGCAGGCTCATACCGAGCTCCTGGGCGATCTCGGATTCCAGCGGGCTGCGGCCCAGGCGCTGCTCGGCGCGGCGCAGGGCCTGCTCGATCTCCTTTTGGCTCTTGCGCGAGCTGCGGCTCATCCAGTCGCCGCCGCGCAGCTCGTCGAGCATGGCACCGCGGATGCGCTGGCTGGCAAAGGTCTCGAACTGCACGCCCTGCGCGACCTCGTAGCGCGACAGCGCGTCGGTCAGGCCGATCATGCCGACCTGGATCAGGTCGTCCAGCTCCACGTTGGGCGGGAGCTTGGCGATCATGTGGTGGGCGATGCGGCGCACCAGCGGCAGGTGCTGGGCGAGCAGTGCATCGCGGTCGAGCTGGCCTTTCGCGGTGTACATGGTGGCGTTCAGTGGCTCTGGTCCGAAAGGGTGGGGGCCGGGTCCATGGTGCATGCGTTCTCCAGCAGCTGCAAGGCCAGGCGCTGAATGTCCTGCACCCGCCCGGCGGCAATCGCCGTGGTGTGCAGCTGCAGGCCCAGGTGGCTGAGCGCGCTGCGCTGCAGTGTGTCCAGCGCCTCGGCTGTCTGCCGCCCGGGCGTCTGCACCTGCGGCGGGCGGATGGAGGCCACCGTGCAGCGGGGCAGGCCGGCGTGCAGCGCCAGGTGCTTGAGCTGGCGGTAGCTGGCCACCATGCCCTGGGCGCCCGGCCCGGTCATGACCAGCGGCACGCTGCGGCTGGCACGCAACAGCGGCGCCAGCAGCTCGGCGCCGGCATACAGCACGGCCACGGCGTAGCTGCGAAACAGCCCGGCGATCAGCGGCAAAGCCGCCTGGCCGGCGTGCGGCGCATGGGCCAGCCGGGCCAGTCCGCGCGCGGCAGGCACCACGGCCAGCGCGGCGCCGGGAGCGGCGTCCGCGCCGCCGGGCCAGGGCAGGCCGTCGAGCAGGTGCAGCAGGCCGGGGGCGCGCTCGCTTTCCTGCGCCGTGCCGTCCAGCACCACGGGCGGGTAGGACAGGCGCTGCAGGGCCGAGCACAGCTGCCACAGCATCTCCAGCTCGACGCTGCCGGCGCCGGGCTGGCTGACCACGGGCAACAGGCGCAGCTGCTGCTCGGGCGCAAAGCCCTGCAGGCCGGTGGCCTGGTGGACGGGGGTATCAAGCCACATCGACCAGCCCCTGCTCGCCGGCCGCAGCGGCAGCGGGCGAGAAGAAGAAGTTGAGTTCGGCCTCCTTGGGGTCGAACGCGGAGCGCACGCTGGTGCGCATGGAGGCGCCGACCAGCTTGCGCGCGTCGGCAGCTTCCCAGTCCTCGGGCACGCGCTGGCCGTTGGTCACGCCGCGCAGCACCATCTGGTGGCGGATCAGCGCGTCCAGCGCCGGGCCCAGCTTCACGGCTTCGTCCACCTTGGACAGGATGGCCTGCTGCGTGCCGGCGGTCTTGAAGCCGGTGAACACGTCGTCCAGCGTGTCGCCGTGGCTGCTGGCGTTGAGCACCAGCAGGCGGTTCACGCCGGGCAGCTCCAGCACGTCCAGCAGGTCGCGCTTGCGCGGGTCGCGCGGGGCCACGCCGGTGGTGTCGATCAGCACCATTTTCTTGTTGGCCAGCAGGCCCAGCAGGTCCTGCAGCGCGGCGCGGTCGTGCGCCAGGTGGGCCACCACGCCCAGCATGCGGCCGTAGGAGCGCAGCTGCTCGTGCGCGCCGACGCGGTAGGTGTCCAGCGTGATCAGGCCCACGCTGCCCGGGCCGTGGATGCGTGCGCACAGCGCGGCCAGCTTGGCGGTGGTGGTGGTCTTGCCCACCCCGGTGGCGCCCACCATGGCCCAGATGCCACCTTGCTCGTACAGCGGCACGCTGGCGGCGTCGGTGCGCAGGTTGCGCTCCAGCACGTCCATCAGCCAGCGCACGGCGTCGGCGGCGCCCAGGTGCTCGGGCAGGTGCTCCAGCACGGCGCGCGACAGCGCGGGCGAGAAGCCCGCCCGGATGAGCTTGAGCATCAGGTTGGACTGGATCGGGTTCTGCCGCGCCTGCCCCAGCCAGGCCAGGGTGTTGAAGCGCTCCTCGATCAGGTCCTTCATGGACTGCAGCTCCTTCATCAGGTGCTGCTGGCCGTTGGCCGCGGCCAGCGTGGGCGCGGCGGCGGCGGGCGCCGGCTGGGGCCGGCGCGCCGTAGGCGTGTTGATCTGCTCGGCTCCCAGCGCGGCATGCATGGCCGGGCGCAGCGGGTTGTGGCGGGGCAGCTGGGGGGCAGCAGCGACAGGCGCGGGCGGCTCGAAGGCCGGGGCGCTGGCGCGGGCGAAGGTGGGCTGCGGCGGCTCGGGCAGCGCGGCCGGGGCCGTGCCGTTCATGGCCTCGTGGCGGCGGCGCAGCATGCGCTCGCGCACGTAGTCCTGGAAGGACAGGGTGCTCATGGCCAGCTGCTCGGTGTCCTGCGCGACGGCGCTGCGGGCGGGGGTGGGCTGCGGACGCGCGGCGGCGGGGCGCTGCTGCTGCAGGCGCACGGGGCTGGCGGCCAGGTCGGCGGCGCGCTCCTGCAGGCGGCTGGCCGGGGCGGCAGCGGCGGTGGGCACGTGCGCCTCGCCGGCCTGCAGCGTGGACAGGGTGTCCTCGGCGGTGGCCATGACCTCCACGCCGCCGGCGACCTGGCGGTTGGACAGGATCAGCGTGCCGTCGCCGAAGGCCATGCGCGCCTTGGCCAGGGCCTCGCGGGCGGTGGGTGCGGTAAAGCGTCGGATGTTCATGCTGTTGCGCCTTGGAGGATGGGGCCGATGCGGATGGTGTGGGTTTCAGGGATTTCGCTGTGCGCCAGCACCTGCAGGCGCGGCGCCACGCGGCGCACCAGGCGGGCGATGGAGCTGCGGATGGCGTCGGGCACCAGCAGGCAGGCGGGCAGGCCCAGCTCTTCCTGCTTCATGGCGACCTGGGCGGCCTTTTGCGTCAGCAGGTCGGCCACGCCGGGGTCCAGCGCCGGGCTGGCGGCATTGCCCAGGGCCTGCATCAGCAGGCGCTCCAGGCCGGGTTCGATGGCGATCACGCTCAACTCGCGCGCCGGGCCGTAGATCTGCTGCACGATGGCCGGGGCCAGGGCGATGCGCACGCGGCGCGCCAGCTCGGCCGGGTCCTGCGTGCTGCCGGCATGCTCGGCCAGCGTCTCGATGATGGTGCGGATGTCGCGGATGTGCACGGACTCCTCCAGCAGCAGCTGCAGCACCTTCTGGAAGGTTGTGATGGAGACCAGCTTGGGCACGACTTCCTCGATCAGTTTGGGGGCCAGGCGCGTCACGTGTTCCACCAGCTGCTGCGTCTCGGTACGCGACAGCAGGCGTGCGGCCTGCACTTGCATCAAGTGTGACAAATGGGTGGCCATCACGGTTTCCGGATCAACGACGGTAAAACCGGCCATTTGCGCGGCTTCGCGCTGACCCGCGTCGATCCACTTGGCCGGCAGGCCGAAGGCCGGGTCGGTGGTGGCGGTGCCAATCAGCGGGGTGGTGATGCCCCCCGGGTTGATGGCCAGGAACATGCCGGGGAAGGCCTCGCCCTCGCCCACCACCACGCCGCGCAGCAGGATGCGGTAGGCGCTGGGCTTCAGTTCCAGGTTGTCGCGCACGTGCACGGCCGGCGGCAGAAAGCCCACCTCCTGGGCGAACTTGCGCCGCACGCCCTTGATGCGCGTGAGCAGGTCGCCCTGGCGGTTCTTGTCCACGAGGGCGATCAGGCGGTACCCCAGCTCCAGGCCGAGCAGGTCCACGGGCTGCAGGTCGTCCCAGCTGGCCTCGCCGTCGCTGGCCGGTGCGGGCGGGGCCTCTTCGACTGGCGCGGGCCGGCGCTGGCGCTGCAGCACCAGCCAGGCCACCCAGCCCAGGGCCGCGCCCATGATCAGAAACACGGCGTGCGGCATGCCCGGGATCAGTCCCAGCAGCACCAGAATGCCGCCGGTGACGCCCAGCACGCGCGGCGACATGAACAGCTGCTGCACGATCTGCTGCCCCATGTCGTTGTCCTTGCCCACGCGCGAGATCACCATCGCGGCGGCCACGGAGATGAGCAGGCCCGGGATCTGCGCCACCAGCGCGTCGCCCACCGCCAGCAGGATGTAGCTGTCGGCCGCGTCGCCCGCCGACAGCCCGTGCGACAGCATGCCGATGGCGAAGCCGCCGATGATGTTGATGATCAGGATCAGGATGCCGGCCACGGCGTCGCCGCGCACGAACTTGCTGGCGCCGTCCATGGAGCCGAAGAAGTTGGCCTCCTCCTGCACCTCGGCACGGCGGCGCTTGGCCTCTTTTTCGTCGATCAGGCCGGCGTTCAGGTCGGCATCCACGGCCATCTGCTTGCCGGGCATGGCGTCCAGCGTGAAGCGCGCCGAGACCTCGGCGATACGCTCGGCACCCTTGGTCACCACCACAAAGTTGATGACCACCAGGATGGCGAACACGATCAGGCCCACGGCGAAGTTGCCGCCGATCAGGAAGTGCCCGAAGGCCTCGATCACCTTGCCGGCCGCGCCCGGGCCGGTGTGGCCGTCCAGCAGCACCACGCGGGTGGAGGCCACGTTCAGCGACAGCCGCATCAGCGTGGTCAGGAGCAGTACCGAAGGGAAGGCGGCGAAGTCCAGCGGCCGCAGCATGTACGCCGCCACCATCATCACCATCAGCGCCACGGCGATGTTCAGGGTGAAGAAGGTGTCCAGCAGCCACGCGGGAATAGGCAGCACCATCAGCGCCAGGATGGCCACCACCAGCAGCGGCGCGGCCAGGCCCTGCAGCATGGGGCGGCTGTTGCCAGCCCACTGGCGGACGGAGTTCATCGGGGAAGCGGTCATGGTCGTCGTGCGTTACTCGGCGGGGGTGGCACGCGCGCCGCGGCGGCGCGCGGCCGGGCGCTGCGCCTGGGGCGAGTGCGGGTCCAGCTCGGGGGGGACTTGCGGGTCGGGCAGTTCGCCCGGCATGCGGCCTTCGCCGCGCAGCGCGGCCTTCAGGCGGTAGACATAGGCCAGCACCTGCGCCACCGCGGTGTACAGCTGGGCGGGGATGGGCTGCTCCAGCTCGGCGTGGGCATACAGCGCGCGCGCCAGCATGGGCGACTGCAGCACCGGCACGCCGTGTGCCTGCGCCACCTCGCGGATCTTGAAGGCCAGCAGGTCCGTGCCCTTGGAGACCACCTGCGGCGCGCCCATGGCGGCCTCGTCGTACTTGAGCGCCACGGCGTAATGCGTCGGGTTCATGACCACGAAGTCGGCCTTGGGCACGGCGGAGATGCTGGCCCGGTCGGCGATCTCCCGCGCGCGCTGGCGCATGCGGCCCTTGAGCTGCGGGTTACCGTCGCTTTCCTTGTGCTCCTGCTTGACCTCCTCATGGCTCATCTTCAGGCGCGACTTGAAGAAGTAGGCCTGCAGCGGCACGTCCACCACGGCGAACAGGAACACCACCAGCAGCAGCAGCGCCGCCCCGGAAACCAGCCACTGCCCGGCCATGCGCAGCGCCACCGGCGAGGGCTGCAGCACCAGCGCGGTCATGGTCTGCAGGCTGTCGCCCATGATCTTCCAGGCCACGAAGGCCAGGATGGCCGTCATCAGCACCATCTTGGCCACGTTGGCCAGTTGCTGCTTGGAAAACAGGTTGGCCGCGCCCTTGAGCGGGTTGAGCCGGTTGAACTGCGGCGAGATGGGTTTGAAGCTGAAGACCAGACCGCCCGCGCCCACGCCCGCCAGCAGGGCGGCGGCGCTGGTCAGCACGGCGAACAGCGCGCTGCCGGCCACGCCCAGCACCACCGCGGGTTTCAGCCGCGCCAGCATCTGGGCCGGGGCCTGCACGGTGGCTGCGTCGAACACCAGGCTCTGGCGCAGCGTGCGCTCCAGGTATTCGACGAACCAGGGCGCCAGCAGCAGCAGCGCCAGCCCGCCCACGCCCAGGATGGCCAGGTGCGAGAGATCGCGCGAGCGCGCTGCCTGCCCGTCCTGGCGGGTCTTTTGCAGCTTGCGCTCGGTAGCGGGAAGGTTTTTGTCCTGGCTGGAGTCCATGGTGGCGTGACTTTGCGGGTCACGCCATTGTCGGAAGCGGCAGGAAAAGCTAAAGCCCGAATAGAGGGGCCGGGGGGGCGTATCTCACGGCACTCCAGCCATCGGGGGAATCGTCAAAATTGATAGCTGCCCGCGCTTGATTGGCGGGCGCTGGAGGCCGATTTGGCTTGAAATTCCGTGGTCAGAACCCCAAACTGGCCAGCAGATCGTCCACCTGCGACTGGCTGGTCACCACGTCGGCCGCGGCCTCGGGGTTGACCACCGGGCCCTGCAGGCGCTCGTTGCGCGGCTCGGCGGCAGGTGGCGGGGTGGCGCCGGGCGGGGCGGTCTGCAGCAGCAGCTGCACCAGCTGCTCCTCGATGGTGGCGGCCAGGTTGACCACGCGCGCGATCACCTGCCCGGTGAGGTCGTGAAAATCCTGGGCCATCATGATCTCGGTCAGGTGCGTATCCGCCTCCTGCGTGACGCGCTCCACGTCGGTCAGGAAGTTGTAGATATCGCCCTTGGCCACGGCGGCCACCGGGTCGGCCACCAGGGCGGTGACCACGCGGCGCGTCTCGCTGGCGATGTAGTCGTGCTGCGCCTTGGCCTGCTCCACGCGGCCCAGCACCTTCTCGGCCGCCTCGCCCGTCAGCCGGGCAATGTAGGACAGGCGGCTTTGCGCGTCGGGCAGCTCGCCCATGGTGCCGCGCAGCTGGTCGGCATAGCCCAGCTCGTTGAGTGCGGTGTGCAGCTGGCGCGTGAGCTGGCCTATCTTGAGATGGACGTCCTGCTCGCCCTCGGCGGGGCTGCTGCTGGCTTCCTCCATGGCTTACATCCCCATCTTCTTGAGGATCAGGTTGACCTTTTCCTCCAGGGTGGCCTTGGTGAAAGGCTTGACGATGTAGCCGGCGGCACCGCCCTGGGCGGCGGCGACGATGTCTTCCTTGCGCGCCTCGGCAGTGACCATCAGCACCGGCAGGTGCTTGAGCTTGTCGTCCTGCTTGATCTCGCTGAGCAGCTGAAAGCCGTTCATGTTGGGCATGTTGATGTCCGTGACCACGAAGTCGAACTTGCTGTTGCGCAGCTTGTTGAGCGCGGCCACGCCGTCCTCGGCCTCGTCGGCGTCGGCAAAGCCGCTTTCCTTGAGCAGGTTGCGCACGATGCGCCGCATGGTGGAAAAGTCGTCAACGATCAGAAAACGAAGGGCAGAAGACACGAAGGACCCTTTCGGTCGGAATTGCAGTAGCGGGCTATTGTGGGGAAGCTGCGTCGGCGTGACAAGTTGTTACTCATCCGGCGCCGCCGAGGCAGGATTGTCCGGGTTTTTGTCGCCGGCGGGTTTCAGAGGGATTAGCCCGGCCGGCTTACCCAGCAGGCGCTCCTCCGCCTCGTGCGTCAGCACGGTGATGGTGATGCGCCGGTTGACGGCGGCGCGCGGGTGCTCGGGCTCCAGCAGGTCGCTGGCGGCCAGGCCCACCACGCGCCCGAGCTTGCCGTCGGGCATGCCGGCGGCCACCAGTTCGCGGCGCGAGGCGTTGGCTCGGTCGGCCGACAGCTCCCAGTTGCTGTAGCCGCGCTCGCCGTTGCCGTAGGGCGCGGCATCGGTGTGGCCGGCTAGGCTGATGCGGTTTTCGACCCCGCCCAAGGCGGCGCCGATCTCGCGCAGGATGTCGCGCATATAGGGTTTCACCAGGGCGCTGCCGCTGTCAAACATGGGCCGCGCCTGGTCGTCCACGATCTGGATCTGCAGGCCGTCGGGCGTCACGTCGATGCGGATCTGCGAACGGTATTCATTCAGGCGCGGGTTCTCGGTGATCAGGGCGTCGATCTTGGCCTGCAGCGCCTTGATGCGCTGGGCGTCGAGCCTGGCACGCTCGGCACGCGCCGTCTCCAGGCTGGTGCGGCGGTTGGTGGCGCTGTCGTCGTCGGAGCGGCGCACCTGGCCATGCACCTTGGACAGGTCGTTGCCCCCGCCCGGGATGATGCTGGAGCTGTTGCCCGCCCCGTCGCCGCCCTGCATCGACACCTTCAGCGGCGACGAAAAATACTCCGCGATGCCCTGCAGCTCGCCCTTGGCCGTGGAGCCCAGCAGCCACATGAGCAAAAAGAACGCCATCATGGCCGTCACGAAGTCGGCATAGGCGATCTTCCACGCGCCGCCGTGCGGGGCGTGGCCGCCTTTCTTGACGCGCTTGATGATGATGGGCTGGAGTTTCTTCTCGGCCATATTCAGCGCTCCCCGAGCCTGCACGTCGCCCGCAACGCACCAAACCGGCGCAGGCCAGGCCAGCGGGCGGCCAGCAAGGGCCGGCCCGCGGCATAGGCCGTCGTCCCTCTCGGGGGGAAAGCGCGAAACGACTCAGGGGGGGTCATTTCTTGCCCTTGACGTGGGCTTCGAGCTCGGCAAAGCCCGGGCGGTCGCCTGAGAACAGCACCTTGCGGCCAAACTCGATGGCCGTGGCTGGGTTGTAGCCCTGCATGCTGGCCAGCAGCGTGGATTTGATGCAGGCAAATTCCTTGGCGGCGTCCTCGGCGCGCTGCTCCAGCAGGCCGGCCAGCGGCTCCACCGCGCCGTAGGCCAGCAGGATGCCCAGGAAGGTGCCTACCAGCGCCGAGGCGATCATGCCGCCCAGCACCGCCGGGGGCTGGCCCACCGAGCCCATGGTGTTCACCACGCCCAGCACGGCGGCCACGATGCCGAAGGCCGGCAGGGCGCCGGCCAGGCGCGTGAGCGCGGCCACGGGGGCGTGCGTTTCCTGGTGGTGCGTCTCGATCTCGCTGTCCATCAGCGACTCGATCTCGTGGGCGTTCAGGTTGCCCGAGACCATCATGCGCAGGTAGTCGGTGGTGAACTCGATCACGTGGTGGTCGCTGCCCACGGTGGGGAATTTCTTGAACAGCTCGGACTTTTCCGGCTCTTCCACGTCCTGCTCGATGGCCATCAGGCCTTCCTTGCGCGCCTTTTGCAGGATTTCATAGAGCATGGCCAGCAGCTCCATGTAGCGCGCCTTGGTGTACTTGTTGCCCTTGAGCACCTTGGGCAGCGAGGCGAACGTGGCCTTCAGCACCTTGGGCTGGTTATTCACGATGAAGGCGCCCAGGGCGGCGCCGCCGATGGTGATCATTTCAAAGGGGAGGGCCTCCAGCAACACCTTGATGTTGCCGCCGTGGGCGATGAACACCCCGAAGACGGCGCCGAAGGTGATGAGGTAGCCGAGGATGACGAACATGCTTCGTTTGGAAGAGGGCCATCCCTAAGGGCGGCGTGGCGCGCCGGGGCAGCGCGGAAGGTCAGTGTTTCGGATTGTGGCAGGCAAAAATAAAGGATTGCATTTGCACGCGGCGCGGCCTCCGCCCACCGCGTGCGGCTGGGTATATGGGTAAAAACCGGCTCCGGCGCTTATCCATCAAGTGTCAGCAGCTATTGAAAATATAGCGAAACCAGTTCGTTGCCCCCTCAACCCTTGAGCAGTGCCAGCACGCCCTGCGGAATCTGGTTGGCCTGGGCCACCATGGCGGTGCCGGCCTGCTGCAGGATCTGGGTGCGCGACAGGTTGGCCGTTTCGGCCGCGAAGTCGGCGTCCTGGATGCGGCTGCGCGAGGCGGACATGTTTTCCGACGAGGTGTTCAGGTTGGCAATGGCCGTTTCAAAGCGGGCCTGCAGGGCGCCGAAGCTGGCGCGCTGGCCGTTCACGGCGGCTAGGGCGGAGTCGATGATCTTCAGAGCCTTGGTGGAACCGTCGACTGTGGATACATCGATCTGATCTACGGAATTGAGCGTTGCCGTTGTAGTGCCAGTCCCGAATGCGTTGACTACGGGCGCAGTTACCGCGCCGCTGACCGTGCTGAACCCCTTGTCGGAGGAGAGCTGCACCGTGCCCGATGCCGTAACGCCAAGCCCAACAGTTGCAAGGCCAAGACCTGCTGCCGAAACAGGAGCAGCAAAAGTGCCGTCGCTTTTAGCTGCTGCTAGCTCAACGCTTGAAGCTGCAGCTGCAGAATTGTTCACCAAGCGGATGTTGTCGCCGGCTTCGTTAGTCAGGGTAATCTTGCCTTCGGTGAGCTTGGCGGTGACACCCGTTTGCGAAGAGACATCATTGATCGCCTTTACGGCTTCATTCAGGTTCCCTCCGGAGACACTGAAACTGACATTAGCTGCTGTCTTATTGCTCGATTCGATTGCCAGTGAATAGGCGCCGTCTATCAGCCCCAGTTGCGCCAATGTACGCGCAGAAGCGCTCACGCCGGTTTTCTCGGTCTGACCATTGATGGCTGCAGCAATCTCTGCTGCACTGTCGGTTGCGGCCAGCCCTTGGATCGTGGCCGACTCCAAACCATTGATAGTCAAGGCTGTACCAATTTGGGGAGTAACTGCAGTGCCTCGCGCTGCACTATCGTCTGCAACAGCCTGCCCCGCTGAGTTCATCAATTGAGCACCATATGTGCCGGTGCGGAAGTTGCCTGTGGTGGCCGTGATGGTTTGGTTGGCGTTGGCCCCCACCTGGAACGTGGCCGAGCCGAACGAGCCGTCGAGCAGCTTCTGGCCGTTGAACTCGGTCGTCACCGCCATGCGGTCCAGCTCGGACAGCAGCTGGCCCACTTCGGCCTGGATGGCCTTGCGGTCGCTGGCCGAGTTGGTGGCGTTGGCCGACTGCACCGCCAGCTCGCGCACCCGCTGCAGGATGTTGCCGGCGCCAGCCAGCGCGCTTTCAGCCACCTGCGACAGCGAGATGCCGTCGTTGGCGTTGCGCGCCGCCTGGTTCAGGCCGCGGATTTGCGCCGTGAAGCGCTCGGAGATGGCCAGGCCGGCGGCATCGTCCTTGGCGCTGTTGATGCGCAGGCCCGACGACAGGCGCTGAATCGAGGTGTTGAGCGAACCCTGGCTCACGCCCAGGTTGCGCTGGGCGGTGAGCGAGGCGACGTTGGTGTTGATCGTGGATGCCATGGCAAGACTCCTGCGGGGCTTCGGTTCGGTGGGTGCTGCCAGCTAAGGGCAGCAGCCCTGGCGGCGGACGGTGGGAGACGATGCTGGCGATTGTGGTGACGCGCCGCCGCGGCGTTGGCGCGATAAACGGCGCAAAAACCGGCCAATCCGTGCGTTAGCGCCCTAAAGTTTTCCAAGCACGATCCGAAAACACATTCAACGGGACGTTTGAAACAAGGAGTGACGCCCCGCCGTTCCACAGCAAGGCCCACACAGGCACTGGGAACCCGCGCTGCTCAGGGATTGAGAGGCGCAGACGGCGGCAACGCCACATTCCAGCCACTTCTTTTGCAGGAGATTTGCAATGGCTTCCACCATCAACACCAACGTCGCCTCGCTCACCGCCCAGCGCAACCTGGGCATCAGCCAGAACTCCCTCAACACCTCCATCCAGCGCCTCTCGTCGGGCCTGCGCATCAACAGCGCCAAGGACGATGCCGCCGGCCTGGCCATCTCCGAGCGCTTCACCAGCCAGATCCGCGGCCTGAACCAGGCGGTGCGCAATGCCAACGACGGCATCTCGCTGGCCCAGACGGCCGAAGGCGCACTGAAGGCCTCGGGCGAGATCCTGCAGCGCGTGCGCGAGTTGTCGGTGCAGTCGGCCAACGCCACCAACTCGGCGTCCGACCGCAAGGCCATCCAGGCCGAAGTGGGCCAGCTGCTGTCCGAAATGGACCGTATCTCGCAAACCACCGAGTTCAATGGACAGAAGCTGCTGGATGGCTCGTTCGGCTCGGCCACTTTCCAGGTGGGCGCCAACGCCAACCAGACGATCACGGCCACTACGGGCAACTTCCGCACCTCCACCTATGGTGCGCAGTTGATGCAATCGAAGGGCCAGACGGTCGTCGATACGACGGCTGGCACGGAAGTGAAGCCAGCCATCGGTACCTCGGTGGACATCAACGGCCTGGAGAAAGCCAGTGTCACTCTTGGCGCTAACGATAGCGCGGCCACCGTGGCTTCCAAGGTGAACGAGAAGGCGGAGAAGACCGGTGTCACGGCTTCGGCACGCAATGTGTCGCAGCTGTCGGACCTTCAGGCAGGCCAGTCTTATTCGCTCGCCATCACGTCGAGCAACACGACGGCCGCCAACGTGACGTTCAGCGTATCCGCAGGGGGCGACCTGAGCGAGGCGGTGAAGGCCATCAATGATGTGTCTTCGCAGACGGGGGTCACTGCCAAGCTGGCTGAGGGCAAGATCACGCTGACCAATGAGGCGGGCGACAACATCCGCCTGGTCAACAACTCTGCAGCCGCTGCCGCCACCTTCAAGCTGGCCGCGTCGGATGGCGCCGGCGGCTTCGGCGCGGCTTCCGCGGCGGTGGCTAACGGCGGGTTCGGCGCCACTACCACGGGGACCGTGGAGTTGAACTCCGACAAGGGCTTCAGCACGGCTGTCGCTACGGCTGCCACTGGGGGTGCAGTAGACGTATTTCCCGGGACCTCGGCTGCAGCGAAGCTCAATTCGGTGGACCAGATCGACGTTTCCACGGTCGATGGCGCCACCAAGGCGCTGAAGATCATCGACTCCGCCCTGGCCGCCGTGAACAGCCAGCGCGCCAGCTTCGGTGCCCTGCAGTCGCGTTTCGAGACCGCAGTGAACAACCTGCAAACCTCGGCCGAGAACATGTCCGCCTCGCGCAGCCGCATCCAGGACGCCGACTTCGCGGCCGAAACCGCCAACCTGTCGCGCACGCAGATCCTGCAGCAGGCCGGCACCGCCATGGTGGCCCAGGCCAACCAGCTGCCCCAGGGCGTGCTGGCCCTGCTGCGCGGCTGATGAAGAAGGCATGAAGGCCGGGCCGGCTGGCCCAGGCCACTAGATAAGGCGCGGCGGTGGCATCAGTCACCGCCGCGCCTTGCCGTTTGGCAGGCCGGCGTGGTGGATTGGGGGCTTTCTGCCCCTCTTATCGCTGGCACCTGAAGCGGCAACGGCTTCGATAATGTCTGGCGTCGCGCGCTATGGGCGCCACGTCGGAACACATACAGGCAAAGGAGTGGAGTCATGGCAAGCTTTTCATCGATCGGCATTGGCCTGGGGGGCAACGTCGATGTCAATGCGCTGATCAAGGCTTCGGTCGATGCCGTCAAGATACCCATCACCAAGACCGGCGGCCTGCAGCAGCAGGCGGCGCTGACCAACTCCAAGGTCTCGGCGTTCGGGCAGTTCAAGTCGCTCGTCTCCACCCTGGCCGACGCCGCCGGCAAGCTGACCAGCGTGACGGGCTGGAATGGCGCCAAGGCTTCGTCCTCCAACGCCGAGGCGGTCAGCGTCAGCGCCTCGGGCGGCGCGGCGGCCACGTCTTTCAGCGTGCAGGTGCAAAGCCTGGCCACGGCGCAGTCGTCGATGTCTGCAACCATTGCGGCCAAGCAGACGGTGGGGGCGGGCACGCTGAGCCTGCAGGTGGGCGGCTGGGCGGGCGAGCCCAAGGCATTCACCGCGGGCACTGCCGCGGCGGTGAACATCGAGGTCAGCGCCACCGACACGCTGGCCGATGTGGCCAGCAAGATCAATGGTTCCAAGGCGGGCGTCACGGCCACCATCCTCACGGATGCGCAAGGCGAGCGGCTGCTGCTGCGCAGCTCTGCCACAGGCGAAGAGGCCGGCTATCAGCTGTCGGTGCAGGACGCCGATGGCGAAAACACCGACAACGCCGGCCTGTCGCGCCTGGTGGCGGGCATGAGCACCGAGTACGCGAAGAACGCCAGCGCCACGGTCAACGGGGTGGCCGTGAGCTCTGCCACCAATGCCTTCTCCGACACGGTGGCGGGGGTGACGTTCACAGCCCAGAAGGTGACGACCGAGCCGGTGACCATCACCGTGAGCAAGGACACCTCGGCCGTCAAGAAGAACATCGAGGACTTCGTTGCTGCGTATAACGCCGTCAACAGTGCGCTGAATGCCGCCACCAAGTACGACAAGGAAACCCAGACCAGCGCGTTGCTACAGGGCGACTCCACGGTGGTTGCTCTGCAAAATACGCTGCGCTCGGCCCTGCAGGCGGTGACGGGCTCGGGCGCGCTGCGCAACCTGTCGGCCGTGGGCGTGATTTCTGCGGGTGGCCTGGGGGCGGGCAATGTCTCGCCCGATGGTTCGCTGGAGCTGGACGCCACCAAGTTCAACAAGGCCATGGAAGACCCGGATGCGGTCAAGACCTTCTTCCGCGGCCCTGATGGCGGCAATGTGGCAGATGGCTTTGCCGGCAAGTTCAAGGCCGTGACGGACAAGCTGCTGGCTGCCGACGGCTTCTTCGCCACCAAGACCAAGACGTATGAGAACGCGCTCAAGCTCAACGCCAAGGAGGTCGAGCGCATCCTGGACCGTGCCGATCGCACCGAAAAAAGCCTGCAGCAGCGCTACACGGCGCTGGACACCAAGATGGCGTCGCTGAATGCGCTCAACGCCTACATCTCCCAGCAGGTGGCGACCTGGAACAAGTCCTCCAGCTGACGCGCAGGCCTTCAGTTTGCCGGCCAACTGCCGATAGATAGAGCAAGAGTCCAGCCTAGAGGAACACCGCCATGTTCACCCCGTTCGGCGCCAGATCCGCCAGCGCCTACCAGCGCATCAATGTCGAGACCAGCATGCACACCATCGACCAGCACCAACTGGTCAGCCTGCTGTATGAAGGGCTGATGTCCTCCATCGCCACGGCCCGCGGGGCGCTGGCGCGCGGCGATGTGCTGACCAAGTGCAACAGCGTCGCCAAGGCCGTGCGCATCCTCGAAGAAGGCCTGCTGACGGCGCTGGACCGGCAGGCCGGCGGCGAGGTGGCGGCCAACCTGGAGGCGGTGTACGACTACGCGCTGCGCCGCCTGATCCTGGCCAACGCACGCAATGACGACGCCATGCTGCAGGAAGTCATGGGCCTGATCGAGCCCATCGCCCTGGGCTGGAAGGAAATGAAAAACAACAAGGAAGCGGCCAACGAGGCGGTGCACCCTGCACTGGCGGAGGCCTGAGACATGCCCGAAATGCTCATCGACTACTACAAGGCCATCGAAGCCAGCAGCGCCCGGATGCTCGAAGCCGCCAAGCTCAAGGACTGGGACGAGGTGGTGCGTTGCGAGGGCGCCTGCGCGGTGCTGATCGAGCAGCTGCGCTTTCAGGCCGGCCAGCAGGAGCTGGCGCCCGAGCACCGCAAGGAAAAGACCCGCATCATGCAGCGCATCCTGCGCAACGACGCGCAGATCCGCATCCTGGCCGAGCCCTGGATGGCGCAGTTCGAGCACCTGTTCGAGGGCCAGCCGCAGGTAATGCACTGACTTTCGCGCGGCCCCCCGGGGCACGATGCGGCGTGGTGGCGCCGCCGTGCCTTGGTTCACCACTCCAAGGGTTTCAAGGGCGCAAAAAAAAGCCGGCACCGCAAGGTGGCCGGCTTTTTGTTTTATGAGTAAAAAGTGGCTCTAGCGCTTATGCAGCAAGCGCGAGCAGCTATGAAAAAATGAGTGATGGCAGGCCTTACACCTGCATGTTCATGATGTCGGTATAGGCCTGCACCATGCGGTTGCGCACGTGCAGCGTGGCCTGAAAGCCGATCTGCGCCTTTTGCATGGCGACCATGGTTTCCTCGAGGCTGACGTTGGGGTTCTCCAGCTGCACCTCCTGCTGCAGGGCGCCGGAGCGGTTCTGGGCGCTGCTGACGGACTGCAGGGCGTCCTTGAAGGCGGTGGCAAAACCGCCCTCCAGCCCACCCGTTCCTGGTTGAGGGGCGGTGGCGCGGCGGGCAAGCTGGGTGCCCGTCAAGGGGGCGGTGGTGCTGGAGATGCGCAGATCCATGGTGGCGGGCTCCGGTCGAAGTGGGGCCAATACGAAAAAACTGGCGCCATCGTAGGGCGCCAAGGCGCTGCCCATGGGTGGGAAATGATGGCCAAAGGCGCGCTTTATCGGGCGAACGGCGGCCGGGGGCGGCTTCCATAATCGCCGCACCGCCCATGGTCCGTGCCACGGGCGGCCCCCTTGTTCCTACCGCTGCCCACGATGACCACCGCCGTTGCCGAAGTTCCTGCCGTACCGACCCCCGCCGCCGCGCCGGGCCTGCTGCAGCGCCTGGGTGGCCTGGATCGGGCCGCGCGCTTGCGCTGGGGTGCGCTGGCCGCGCTGCTGGTGGTGGCGGCCATCGGCGCCTTCTTCTACAGCCGCCAGCCCGACTACCGGGTGCTGTTCGCCGGCGTGAACGACAAGGACGGCGGCGCCATCGTGGCGCAGCTGGCCCAGATGAACGTGCCCTACAAGTACAGCGAGGGCGGCGGCGCCATCCTGGTGCCGGCCGAGCGCGTGCACGACGTGCGCCTGCGCCTGGCCACGCAGGGCCTGCCCAAGGGTTCGGTCACCGGTTTCGAGGTGATGGAAAACAGCCGCTTCGGCGTCACGCAGTTTCAGGAGCGGCTGAATTTTCAGCGCGGGCTGGAGGGTGAGCTGACCCGCTCCATCCAGGCGCTGGCTTCGGTGCAAAGCGCCCGGGTGCATCTGGCGCTGCCCAACCAGAACGGCTTTTTCCGCGAACAGCAGAAACCCTCGGCCTCGGTGCTGGTCAGCTTGTATCCCGGACGTTTTCTGGACCGCGCGCAGCTCGCCGGCATCGTGCATCTGGTGGCCTCCAGCGTGCCTGAGCTGGCGCCGTCGGCCGTCAGCGTGCTGGACGACACCGGCAAGCTGTTGTCGCAGTCGCCAGACGGCGCCTCCGGCGCCAGCGTGGACGCGCAGCAACTGGCCTACGTGCAGCAGATCGAGGCGCAGTACACCCGCCGCATCGTCGACCTGCTGGAGCCGGTGGTGGGCCGGGGCAACGTGAAAGCCCAGGTCACCGCCGAGGTGGACTTCACCCAGACCGAATCGACCGTCGAGCAGCACCGCCCCAACCTGTCGCCCGACGCCAGCGCCGTGCGCAGCCAGCAGGTGGTGGAAACCGGCGGCGTGCCCGGCAGCCAGCCGCCCGCCGGCGTGCCCGGCGCGGTGAGCAACCAGCCGCCGCAGGCGGCCGGCGCTCCCGTCAACGGCCCGGCGCCGCAGCTTGCGGCCGCGGGCGGCGGTGGGCAGGGCACCAACCCGACCAAGCGCGAATCGGTGACCAACTACGAGGTGGACAAGACCACCCAGGTCACGCGCGGCAGCACCGGTGCCATCAAGCGCATGAACGCGGCCGTGGTGGTCAACTACGCCAGCGTGAGCGAAGGCGCCGGCAAGCCGGCCACGGCCAAGGCACTGTCGCCCGAGCAGATCGAGCAGATGACGGCTCTGGTGCGCGAGACCATCGGCTTCAACAAGGAGCGCGGCGACTCGGTCAACCTGATGAACGCCCCCTTCCTGGTGGAGGAGGTTCCTCCCGGCGAGCTGCCGCTGTGGAAGCAGCCCGAGGTGCGCGAGCTGGCTACCACCCTGGCCTGGCCCCTGGGAATCTCGCTGGCCGCGGCGCTGGTACTGATCGGTGTGCTGCGCCCAGCCCTCAAGGCGCGCGCCCGCAGCAAGGAGCTCGCCCTGGCCCGGGTGGCCAGCGGCAAGGTGGACGCACTGGAGGCCGAGAGCCTGCAGCGCCCGGCCCTGCCGGGGCCCGACCAGGCGCTGGAGCTGCAGCCCACGCCCGAGCAGCAGCGCCTGGACAACGCGCGTACCCTGGCGCGGGAGAATCCCGTGGCCGTGGCCAGCATTTTGAAGACCTGGGTCAACGGCGAATGACGCCCCGGCCCGCCAACGACGCTTACGACAGCTGGGTGATCTATGGATGAGCAAGGGTTGAACGACGCGGCCATCATGCTGATGTCGCTGGGCGAGGAGGAGGCCGCCGAGGTCTTCAAGCACCTGTCGCCCAAGGAGGTGCAAAAGCTGGGCGAGACCATCGCCCGCATGCGCACCGTCTCGCGCGAGAAGGTCGATGAGGTGCTGGGCCGTTTCACCAACGACGCGGCGGCGCAGAGCCTGCTGGTGTCGGACACCAGCAACTACGTGCGCGCCGTGCTCAAGCGCGCCCTGGGCGACGACAAGGCGGCGCTGCTGATCGACCGCATCCTGCAGGGCGGCGACGTCTCGGGCATCGAAAGCCTGAAGTGGATGGACCCGCTGTCGGTGGCCGAGCTGCTGCGCAACGAGCACCCGCAGATCGTCGCCGCCATCCTGGTGCACCTGGATCCCGACCAGTGCTCGGCCATCCTGATGCACCTGTCCGAACGCCAGCGCGGCGAGGTCATGCTGCGCATCGCCACCATCGAGGGCATCCAGCCCACGGCGCTCAAGGATTTGAACGAGGTGCTGTTCCGCGTGCTGGCGGGTGGCGACAAGGTGCGCAAGAGCTCGCTGGGCGGCGTCAAGGCCGCCGCGGAGATCATCAACCTCATGGGCTCCGGCGCCGACGCCATCGTGCTGGAGGCCATCCGCAACCACGACGCCGACCTGGCCCAGAAGATCATGGACAAGATGTTCATCTTCGACGACATCGCCAAGCTGGACGGCCGCGCCATCCAGACGGTGCTGCGCGAGGTGGCCTCCGAGACGCTGGTCGTAGCCCTCAAGGGCGCGCAGCCGGAAGTGCGCGAGAAGATCCTGTCCAACATGTCCACGCGCGCCGCCGAGGCCATGCGCGAGGACCTGGAGTCGCGCGGCCCCATGCGCTTGTCCGAGGTGGAGGCGCAGCAGCGCGAGATCCTCAAGACCGTGCGCCGCCTGGCCGACGAGGGCCAGATCGCCCTGGCCAGCGGCGGCGACGATGCCTTCGTGTAACACCATGGCCAGCAGCAACCGCTACTACAGTCGCTTCATTCCGCGCGAGGAGGTGGGCGAGGTCACACAGTGGCAGTTCGGCGCCGTGGACGGCCTGCACGGCCAGGTGCTGGAGCCGCTCGCTGCGCCCTGTGCGCCGGCCGTCGTGGTGGAGGACGCCACTCCGCTGCCCGTGGTGGTGCCCGAAGATGAACACCTGCAGCTGCTGCAAAGCGAGCGCGAGCAGGCCCACGCGCAGGGCCTGGCCGAAGGCCGCGAGCAGGCCAGCCTGGAGTGGCAGCAGCGCATGGACGACTATGTGGCCGGCCAGGGCCGCGAGGCCGCCGAGCGCCTGGCACAGCTGACCCGTGCGCTGGAGGACAGCCTCGCCGGCCTGCAGCAGGGCATGGCGCAGGAGGTGCTGGCCCTGGCCTGCGACATCGCCCGCCAAGTCGTGCGCCGCGAGCTGGCCACCAACCGCGAGGCCCTGCTGCCCGTGGTGCGCGAGGCGCTGTCCATGCTGGCCAGCGAAAGCCGCCCGGCCACCGTGCGGCTGAACCCCGCCGACTGGCAGGCGCTGGAGCAGCCGCTGCGCGCCGCTCACCCGTCGTCCCGCATCCAGTGGCTGGCCGACGCCCATGTGCAGCCGGGCGAATGCATGGTCGAGTCCGAAGGCATGACGGTCGACGGTACGCTGGACAAGCGCTGGCGCCGGGCCATCGATGCCCTGGGCCTGACCGCCGTGTGGCAGGAGGCTGGCCATGCCGATTGAACCCGCCCCCGCCTGGCAGGACCTGGCCGCCCAGGCGCGCGCGCGCCTGGCCGAGCCGCTGCCGCTGGCTTCCCACGGCACGCTGACCCGCCTGACAGGGCTGGTGCTGGAGGCCGCCGGCATCCGCGCACCCGTGGGCTCGCAGTGCCAGGTGCGCATGGGCCAGGACGGCGAGCCAGTGCTGGCCGAGGTCGTGGGTTTTGCCGGCGACAAGGCTTATCTGATGCCGGCCGGCGACATCCACGGCCTGTCCAGCGGCGCCAGCGTGGCGCCGGCGCCGGCCTTCGTGCCCGCGCTGCGCCTGGGCGGCGCGCCCGAGGGTGATGGCGCCGCGGCCGCCGGCGTACTGCGCCTGCCCATGGGCGCCGGCCTACTGGGCCGCGTGGTCGATTCGCAGGGCCAGCCGCTGGACCACGGCGGCCCGCTGCAGGACGTGCGCGCCGAAGCCATGGACCGCAGCCCCATCAATGCCATGGAGCGCGACCCCGTGCGCCAGCCGCTGGATACCGGGGTGCGCGCCATCAATGCGCTGCTCACCGTGGGCCGGGGCCAGCGCCTGGGCCTGTTCGCCGGCTCCGGCGTGGGCAAGTCGGTGCTGCTGGGCATGATGGCCCGCTACACGCAGGCGGACGTGATCGTGGTCGGCCTGATCGGCGAGCGCGGGCGCGAGGTCAAGGAATTCGTCGAGGACATCCTGGGCGAGGCAGACCGCCACCGCGCCGTGGTGGTGGCCGCGCCGGCCGACGCTCCCCCCCTGCTGCGCATGCAGGGCGCCGCCTATGCCACGGCCATCGCCGAACACTTTCGCGACCAGGGGCTGCACGTGCTGCTGCTCATGGATTCGCTCACGCGCTACGCCATGGCCCAGCGCGAGATTGCCCTGGCCATCGGCGAGCCACCGGCCACCAAGGGCTATCCGCCCAGCTGCTTCGCCAAGCTGCCGGCGCTGGTCGAGAGAAGCGGCAACGGGCTGAACGGCGTGGGCTCGATCACCGCGTTCTACACCGTGCTGTCCGAGGGCGACGACCAGCAGGACCCGATCGCCGACGCGGCGCGCGCCATCCTGGATGGGCACATCGTGCTGTCGCGCGCGCTGGCCGAGGGCGGGCACTACCCGGCCATCGACATCGAGCAGTCGGCCTCGCGCGTCATGCACAACGTCGTGCCGCGCGAGCACTTCGACCTGGCGCGGCAGTTCCGCGCCGTGTACTCACGCTATCAGAAGAGCAGCGACCTGATCCAGGTCGGCGCCTACATGGCCGGGTCCGACCCGCAGCTGGACGAGGCCATCCGCCTGCAGCCCGGCATGGTGGCCTTTCTGCAGCAGAACATGTTCGAGGCCGCGCCCATGGAGAGCAGTGTCGCCGCCATGGACCAGGTGCTGCGGGGCGCATGAGCGCCGCTGCTTGAGATGAGTCACAAGAAAGGCTGACCCGCGCATGTCCTCCCTGCAGGCCTTCACCGTCGCCGTCGAACTGGCCGAGCGCCGGCGCGACGCCGCACGTCAGGCACTGCGCGACGTGCAAGGGGCGCGCGAGGCGGCGCAGGCGCAGCTGGAGCAGCTGTCCGGCTATGCGCAGGAGACGCAAAACCGCTGGGGCGCCAGCGAGGGCCGCACGCTCCAGCCCGAAGTCATGGCGCACCACTACCACTTCATGGGCCGGCTGGACCACGCCATCGGCCTGCAAAGCGGCGTGGTGGGCAGTCAGGACGTGCGCGTTGCCGGTGCCCGCCAGGTGCTGCTGCAGGCCGAGCTGCGCCTGGCCAGCCTGCGCAAGGTGCTGGAGCGCCGCCGCGCCGATCAGGCGCTGGCCGAGCAGCGCCGCGAACAGAAACAGACCGACGAGCGTGCCGCGCTGCGCCTGCGCGCCACGTATGACGCACAGGGCTAAGACATGGAACAGACAGGCATCAACCGCAGCACCCCCGCCCACGAGACACGCGCCACCCGCAGCGGCAAGGCCGGCGCGGCCGACCACTGCGCCACCGGGGCGGACGGCTTTGCCCTGCTGCTGGCTTCGCTGGGCGAGGAGAGCGAGGGCCTGGCATTGGACACGGCCCCCTGGGCCACCCCGGCGCAGGACGATGCGGCAGGACCAGCAGCGCTGCCGGGCCAGCAACCCGACGCGGCGACGCTGGCAGCCCTGCTGGGCGGCATGCAGCCGGGCGCAGCGCCCATGCCGCAGGACGGTGCAACGCAGCCACTGCAGTCGCTGACGACCCAGCAGGCAGCCGCCGTCACCGCCCTGAGCGAGCAGATCGGCCTGGGCCTGCAGCGCCCCGGCCAGGACACCCTGGTGGGCGAAACCGCGCTGCTCGACGGCGCAGCAGACACCGCCGCGTTGTCCGGCCCGGCCGGCGGCTTGCGCGCCGCCCTGGCGCGCGGTGCCCGCGCGGGCATGGCGGCCGACATCGATACCAGCAGCCAGAGCAGCCGCACCGGCGCCGTGGCGCGTGCCGCCGCGATCCAGGTCGGCACCACCGTCTCGGCGGCCCAGACACCCGCCACCCAGCAGGCGCCTGCAACCCAGGCCCAGCCGTTGAGTGCTCCCGAGCGGCGCGAGGCGCTGCAGCAGGGCCTGGTGGCGTTGGGCCGCACCCTGGGCGACGGCCCGGCGCTGGCGGGCGCAACCGGCCTGCAGGCCGCAGCGGCCGCTGCAGGCACGGGCACGGGGCCGACCGGCCGCACAGGCGACGGCCCGCAGGGCTACGGCAGCGCCGGGACCGAGGCGCCGCGCGACACGGCAGAGCTGGCCGCTGCGACCCCGGCCGACGGCGCCCAGCAGCCGGGGGCGGGCGACGCACAGGAGCAGTTGGCCGAGCGTGTGGCCTACTGGGTGCACCAGCAGACCCAGAGCGCCGCGCTGACGCTGGACCGCGACGGCCAGGCCGTGCAGGTGCAGGTCTCGCTCACCGGCGACCAGGCGCACATCGCCTTCACCAGCGACGAGGCCCAGGCCCGCCAGGCGCTGGACGCCGGCACGGCCGAGCTGCGTGCGCTGCTGCAGGAGCAGGGCCTGCAGCTGGCCGGCGTGACGGTGGGCGCTGGCGGCTCGAGTTCAGGACGCCAGCCGGGCAGTGAACAGGAGCGTGGCCGCGACGGCGTACGCCAGGGCACGGCGCGCGTGCAGGCCGCGGAACTGCCTGGCGGCGCGGCACGCGGCCAGGGGGCAGGGCGCTCCGAGCGCTCGGTGGACATCTTCGTCTAGCGCGTTCTAGCGCCCGAAAGGGCGCCGTTTCCGGTCGCTATTCTGGCTATCATGGACCGGGCCTCGGCCCAATAATCGCTCCATCTGCAGATGCCGCGCCCGCCGGGCGACGCGCTGCTCACCCTCCTGTTTCGCGCGTTCGCAGCGCCAGAAAGCCCTGTTGTGTCCGAGACCGCCCCTGCCCCCGCCAAGAGCAAGAAACTGATCATCATCCTCGCGGCCCTGGTGCTGCTGCTGGTGGTAGGCGGCGGCGCTGCCTGGGCGGTGCTGTCCAAGCGCGGCGGTGGTGAGGACGAAGAGGGCGCCGAGCGTCCCGCCCGGGCCGCCCAGGCTAGCAACCCGAAGGCGCCGCCCACCTACCTGCCCATGGACAACATGGTGGTCAACCTGGCCGACCCCGGCGGCGACCGCTTCGCGCAGATCGGCATCACGCTGGAGCTGGCCGACGCCAAGACGGCCGAACAGGTCAAGTCCTACATGCCCAGCATCAGGAGCAACATCCTGCTGCTGGTGTCGCAGCGCACCACCGACGACCTGCTGACGCGCGAGGGCAAGGAAAAGCTGGCCTCGGACGTGCGCGGCGAGGTCTCGCGCCCGCTGGGCTATTCGGTGCCCAAGCCGCGCAAGGCGCGCGCCAGCCGCGACGAGGATGACGAGGACGAGGATGAGCCCAGGCGCCGCCGGGTGGACGACAACCCCGTGCGCCAGGTGCTGTTTTCCAGCTTCATCATCCAGTGACCGGAGAAACCAGCCATGAGTGATTCCTTTCTGTCGCAGGAAGAGGTCGATGCCCTGCTCGAGGGCGTCACGGGCGAGAGCCAGAAGACCGTCAAGGAAGAGATCGAGGCGGGCGCCGTCCGCGACTACGACATCTCCAGCCAGGAGCGCATCGTGCGTGGGCGCATGCCCACCATGGAGATCGTCAACGAGCGCTTTGCCCGCAACTTCCGCATCGGCCTGTTCAACCTCATCCGCCGCAGCCCCGAGATCTCGGTGGGCACGGTCTCGGTGCAGCGCTACAACGCCTTTCTGCGCGAGCTGGCGGTGCCCACCAATTTCAACATCGTGGCGATTCGCCCATTGCGCGGCAGCGGGCTGATCGTGTGCGAGCCTTCGCTGGTGTTCGGCGTGATCGACACGCTGTACGGCGGCGCCGGCAAGTTCCAGACGCGCATCGAGGGGCGCGATTTTTCCGCCACCGAGCAGCGCGTGATCAACCGCCTGGTGGAGGTGATCTGCGCTGAATACAAAAAAGCCTGGCAGGGCATCTACCCGCTGGAGCTGGCTTATCAGCGCTCGGAGATGCAGCCGCAGTTCGCCAACATCGCCACGCCCAGCGAGATCGTCGTGTCCACGGCCTTCCAGCTGGAGATCGGCGACCTGTCCGGCGCCATCCACATCTGCATGCCCTACGCCACGCTGGAGCCGATCCGCGACGTGCTGTACTCCAGCGTGCAGGGCGACGCCATCGAGGTGGACCGGCGCTGGGTCAAGGTGCTGACGCGCGAGATCCAGGCGGCCGAGGTGACGCTGGTGGCCGAGCTGGCCCGCGCCGACGCCACGGTGGAGCAGCTGCTGGCCATGAAGCCGGGCGACTTCATCGAACTCGACCGCGAGCCGCGCATCCAGGCCTCCATCGGCGGGGTGCCGCTGTTCGAGTGCCAGTACGGCACGCACAACGCCAAGTACGCGATCCGCATCGAGGAATGCCTGCGCAATGCGGACGCCAGCTGGATGGGAGAAAAGAATGTCAACTGACGATCAGAACGATCTGCCCCCGGGCGATGGCGGCGCGGACGACCCGTTCGCCGGCTGGGCCGAGGCGCTGGAAGAGCAAAAGAGCGCCGACGCCGGCACCACCACCACGCTGGACGCCGAGCAGGGTGGCCCGCTCACGGGTGACGCCGTGCGCCCCTCCGCCGCGGCCAGCGACCCGGCGGTGCACGACATCAACATGGTGCTGGACATCCCGGTGCAGCTGTCCGTGGAGCTGGGCCGCACCAAGGTGCCCATCAAGTACATCCTGCAGCTGGCCCAGGGCTCGGTGGTCGAGCTGGACGCGCTGGCCGGCGAGCCCATGGACGTGCTGGTCAACGGCTACCTCATCGCCCAGGGGGAGGTGGTGGTGGTCAACGACAAGTTCGGTATCCGCCTGACCGACGTGGTCACGCCCTCCGAGCGGCTGCGCCGCGTCAGCCGAGGCTGAACGCGCATGGACGCAGGAGTGGGCATGGGCATGACGCAGACGCTGCTGGTCGTGGTGCTGTTCGTGGCGGCGCTGTCGGCGCTGCCCTGGCTGATCCGCCGGCTGCAGCAGCGCCACGCCGGCCTGCTGCCCGGCGGCGCGGGCGCGGCCAGCCGCGTGCTGTCCACCGTGGCCGTGGGGCCGCAGCAGCGCGTGGTCACCGTCGAGGTGGGCCCCGCCCACCAGCGCACCGTGCTGGTGCTTGGGGTGACGGCGCAGCAGGTCAGCTGCCTGCATGTGCTGCCCGCGGCCAGCTTCGCCGGCGAGATGGCGGCGGCGCGCGCCGCCCAGCCGGGCGACGTGGCGGCCCATGACTGAGCGCCGCCGCGGGCCTTGGCTAGCCCTTGCATTTGCGCTGATGCTGCTGGCCGCGCCGGCCGCCTGGGCCCAGGCCCAGGGGGGCGCTGCGCCGGCGGCGGGCGCGCTGCCGCTGGTGATCGGATCCGGCCCTGGCGGCACCAGCTATTCGGTGCCCATCCAGACGCTGCTGTTCTTCACGGCGCTGTCGTTTTTGCCGGCGGTGCTGCTCATGATGACGGGCTTCACCCGTATCGTGATCGTGCTGTCGCTGCTGCGCCAGGCCATCGGCACGCAGCAGGCGCCGCCCAACCAGGTGATCATCGGCCTGTCGCTGTTTTTGACCCTGTTTGTCATGGGCCCCACGCTGGACCGGGTGTACCAGGACGCCTACGTGCCCTACACCTCCAACGAGATCAGCTTCGAGCAGGCGGTGCAGCGGGCCGAAGTGCCCATGCGCGGCTTCATGCTCAAGCAGACGCGGCAGTCGGACTTCGCCCTGTTCGCCCGGCTGGCCAAGCTGGAGCCCTCGGTCACGGCCGAGACGGCGCCGCTGCGCGTGCTGGTGCCGGCCTTCGTCACCAGCGAGCTGAAGTCGGCCTTCCAGATCGGCTTCATGATCTTCATCCCGTTTTTGATCATCGACATGGTGGTCTCCAGCGTGCTCATGTCGCTGGGCATGATGATGCTGTCGCCGGTGCTGGTGGCGCTGCCGTTCAAGCTGATGCTGTTCGTGCTGGCCGATGGCTGGAACCTGCTCATCGGCTCGCTGGCCGCCAGCTTCGCCACCTGAAAAGGCTGCTTCGCATGACTTCCCAATTCGTCCTGACCATGGGGCGCGACGCGCTCACCATGCTGCTGATGGTGTCCATGCCGGTGCTGGGCGTGGTCATGGCCGTGGGCCTGGCGGTGAGCATCTTCCAGGCCGTTACGCAGATCCACGAGGCCACGCTGGCCTTCGTGCCCAAGCTGATCGCTGCGGTCATCGTGTTCGCCATCGCCGGGCCGTGGATGATCTCCACGCTGGTCGACTTCCTGCGCCGCACCATCGAGGCCATTCCGTCCGTGGTCGGGTGATCACCTTCTCCGAAGCCCAGATCATGGCCTGGCTGTCGCCGGTGCTGTGGCCGTTTTTGCGCGTGCTGGCGCTGTTTTCGGTGGCGCCGGTGTTCTCCATGCGCGTCATTCCGGTGCGCAGCCGCATCGCCCTGGCCTTTCTGATCGCCGTGTGTGCCCAGGCCGTGCTGCCGCCGGCGCCGGTCATCAGCGTCAATGGCCCCGAGGCCCTGGGCGCAGTGGTGCAGCAGGTGGGCGTGGGCGTGGCCATCGGCTTTGCCGTGCGGCTGGTGTTCGCCGCCGTGGAGCTGGCCGGCGAGGTCATCGGCCTGCAGATGGGGCTGAACTTCGCCTCGTTCTTCGATCCGGCCAGCAACGCCCAGGTCAGCGCCGTGGCGCGCTTTTTCGGCAACATGGCGCTCTTGCTGTTCGTGGTCATCAACGGGCACCTGATGGTGCTGATGGCGGTGGTCAAGAGCTTCGAGCGCTTCCCGGTGCAGGGCCACTGGCTGGAGGCGGTCGGGCAGATGCGGCTGCACGAGCTGGGCGGCTCCATCTTCGCCAGCGCGCTGTGGATCGCCCTGCCCATGGTGGTGATGCTGCTGTTCGTGAACCTGACGCTGGGCATCATCTCGCGCGTGGCGCCGCAGATGAACATCTACGCCGTGGGCTTTCCCGTCACCCTCACCGTGGGCCTGCTGGGCATCGCGGCCACGCTGCCGCTCTTGGAGCAGCCCATGCTGGCGCTGCTGCAGCAGGTCATCGACCTGTTCGCGCCGCTTTGATTTTGATAGCTGCTTGCGCTTATCCAGCGCGGTTTTGCGATAGGAAAGCGCCTTAAAACAAGGCAAATCAAGCGCCAGCAGCTATCATTTTCATACCAGCTGGTTGCGGATGGCGTACACCGTCAGCTCGGCGTTGTTACTCAGCTTGAGCTTTTCCAGCACCCGCGCGCGGTACACGCTCACCGTCTTGGGGCTGAGCATCAGCTCCTCGGCGATGTCCGACAGCCGCCGCCCGGAGGCGATCTTGACCAGCGTCTGCAGCTCGCGTTCGGACAGCTGCTCGTGCGGCAGTTCGGCCGTGGGCTGGGCCAGGCTGTCGGCCAGCAGCTGCGCCACCTCGGGCGTGAGGTACTTGCGCCCCTGCATGACGGTGTGCACCGCGGTGATCAGCTGCAGCGGGTCGCTCGCCTTGTTGGCATAACCCTGCGCCCCGGCGCGAATCGCCCGCAGCGCGTACTGGTCCTCGGGGTACATGGAGACGATCAGCACGCGGATCTGCGGGTGCGTGTCGCGCAGGCTGGCCAGCACCTCCAGACCGCTGCGCCCGGGCAGGTTCAGGTCCAGCAGCAGCACGTCGCAGGCGGCCGTGCGCAGGGCCTCGCGCAGCTCCGGGTAGCTGCCGGCCTCGGCCGTCACGGTGATGTCCGGCGACTCGACGAGCGTGTCGCGGATGCCGCGCCGCAGCACGGCATGGTCGTCGCACAGAACCACGTGGATCACGGCCCGACTGCTCCTTCTTCATTGGCTTGCATGGGCGCCGATGGTAGCTCGGGCAGCGGCAGCGACAGCACGATGGCCGTGCCGCGGCCGAGCTGGCTGCTCACGTCCATCCAGCCCCCGGCGCGGCGCGCCCGCTCGGCCAGGCCCCTCAATCCGAAGGAGCGGGGCTTTTTCAGCATCTCGGGTGCGATGCCGCGGCCGTCGTCGGAGACCTCCACCGTCAGCACGCCCTCGTGGTCGGACAGGTCGATGCGCACCTGCGTGGCCTGGGCGTGCTTGTGGATGTTGGTCAGCGCCTCCTGCGCCGTGCGGTAGGCCACCAGCTGCAGGGCCGGCTGCGCGCTGTCGATGGCCTTGCAGTCGCAGCTGACCCGCACCGGCAGCCGGGTGCGCCGCTCGAAGGTCTCGGCCAGCCACTGCACGGCGGCCACCAGGCCCTGGTCCAGGACCGGCGGGCGCAGGTTCATCATGATGCGCTGGCTGGCGTCGATGGCGTGCTCCAGCATCTCGCTGGCCGTGGCGGCGTGCTCGCCCAGCGGGCCCTCGGGTGCGTGCCGGCCGATCCACGCCAGGTCGAAGCGCGCCGCCGTCAGGGCGCCGCCGATGTCGTCATGGATCTCGCGGGCGATCGCCGCGCGCTCTTCCTCGATGGAGGTCTGCAGGTGCTCGGCCAGCGCCGCCAGGCGCTGCTCGGACTCGGCCAGGTCAGCCACCGCCTGCTCGCGCGCGCGCCGGGCCTCGGCCACCTCCAGCGCGCGCTCGATGACGTGCGGCAGCCGCGCCATGTCGTCCTTGAGCAGGTAGTCGGCAAAGCCCAGGCGCATGGCGTCCACCGCCGCCGCCTCGCCGATGGCACCCGACAGCAGCACCAAAGGCGGGTGGCCGGGGCGGGCGCTCACCAACTGCCAGGCGTCGATGGCGGTAAAGCCCGTCAGCCGGTAGTCAGCCACAATCACATCGAAAGTCTCGCTGTCCAGGCAACGGGCCAGCCCCTGCAGGCTGTCCACCTGGCGGATCTCGTGCGGCACCCGGGCGCGGCGCAGCGTCATGCGTACCAGGGCCTGGTCGGCGGGCGAGTCTTCGAGATGCAGCACCCGCACGGGTCTTTTCGGAGCCTCGGGTTCGGTGTTGTTGGGTATCATGGGATACATATTGGAACAATTGGGGTGCAGGCCGTCTGCACTGCCATCATGGCTGTCTTGCCTTCGGCGCCGCTGCGGCGCGATGGAGAAACGATGCAATCTACGCTCAACACGCCGCCCGGCCCTGCAGTGCAGGTGCCGGTGCTGGTCGCGGCCGAGTTGCAGGACTCGCTGTTGATGGCCATGCACGACCTGCAACGCCTGGAAGGGCTGCTCAATCACGCCACCGACAACCTCCTGGCACGCTTTGGCGAGGCCAATGCCTCGCTCAGCGACAGCGTGGTGGCCGGCTCCGGCGAGCTGTCGGCGCTGCGCAACGCGCTGCGCAACGCGGTGACGGAATTGCAGTTCCACGACATGGCCACGCAGCTGATCGCCCACACCAGCCGCGTGCTGCAGGGCTGCGCTTTCCGCCTGGCCGCCGAAACCATGGGCGACAGCGAGGACGAGGCCGCCGCACCGCTGGAAGGCCTTGCCCCCGAACGTCCCAACCCCGTCACGCAAAGCGAGATGGAGGCGGGCTCGGTCGAGCTTTTCTGACGAATCCAAGGCGCCGGCACCCGCCTGCCCACCATCCACACTGGTCCAATAAGAAATTGAAGTTGCTGGAGCTAATACATGCAGTCCATTCTCGCCGTCGATGATTCCCCTTCCATGCGGAAAATGGTGTCCTTTACGCTCACCTCGGCGGGCTACCACGTCGTGGAGGCCGTGGACGGCCAGGACGCGCTGGAGAAGGCCGAGACGCACGACATTCACCTGGTGCTGGCCGACCAGAACATGCCGCGCCTGGACGGCATCGGCCTGACGCGCAAGCTGCGCGAGCACCCGCGCTTCAAGACCACGCCCATCCTGATCCTGACCACCGAATCCAGCGACCAGATGAAGCAGGCCGGGCGTAGCGCTGGCGCCACGGGCTGGCTGGTCAAGCCCTTCGATCCCACGCGCCTCATCGAAGTCATCCAGAAGGTCATCCGCTGAGCGTCACCGCCCCGGCATCGGCCCCCGAGCAGTACACAGGAACACCCCCATCATGGCGGACACCCACCAAAGCGGCGCAGGCATGGACTTCGACCTGAGCCAGTTTTATCAGATCTTCTTCGAGGAGGCGGCAGAGAACCTCGACCAGATGGAGCAGATGCTGCTGGACCTGGACGTGAGCGCCGCCAACGACGAGGAGCTCAACGGCATCTTCCGCTGCGCCCACTCCATCAAGGGCGGATCGGCCACCTTCGGCTTCTCCGACGTGGCCGAGCTGACCCACCAGATGGAGTCGCTGCTGGACCGCCTGCGCCGCCACGAGCTGCAGCTGGTGCCGCAGATGGTGGACGTGCTGCTCGAATCCGCCGACGCCTCGCGCAGCCTGCTGGCGCGCCACCAGGCCGGCGGCGAGGGCGAGGGCGTCTCCACCCACGAGCTGGTGCGCCGCATCAGCGAGCTGGCCGCCGGCGGTGGTGCCATACCGGCGCCGGCACCCGCGCCGGTGCCTGCTCCGGTTGCGCCCCCGGCAGCACCCGTGCCGGCGCCCCCTGCGCAGCCGGCCCCTGCCGCCATGCCGGCGGCCGCTCCGGCCGGTGCCGAGCGCGCGCTAGAGATCCACATCGGCCCGCTGCCCCAGCCGGCCCTGGCCGACGCCATCAAGGAGCTGTTTCGCGACATCCCCGGCCTGGGCACCATCGCCGACCTGCCCGACAGCCGCGCCGACATGCGCCGCTTTGCCGTGCGCACCACCTCCAGCGACGAGGATCTGCTGGACCTGTTCGTCTTCCACGTTGCCAAGGAGCAGGTGTGCATCCTGCCCGCGGCGGGCGAGGGCGGCGGCGCTGCGGGCGACGCACTGGCCGAGCCCTACGGCTTTTTCCCCGGCGCCCCAGGCGTTCCGGCCCAGCCGGGTGCGGTGGCCGCTTCCGCCGCTGCGCCGGCCGCCCCGGCAGCGCGCCCGGCAGCCGGCCGCGCCGGCGCGGAGGGCAAGGGCGGGGCCGGCGCCTCGTCCATGGAGTCCACCACCATCCGCGTGGCCGTCTCCAAGGTAGACCAGCTCATCAACTTGGTGGGCGAGCTGGTCATCACCCAGGCCATGCTGGCGCAAAACAGCCGCGGGCTCGATTCCGGCCTGCACCAGCAGCTGTTGGCCGGCCTGGCCGACCTGGACCGCAACACGCGCGATCTGCAGGAATCGGTCATGTCCATCCGCATGATTCCGATGTCCACGGTGTTCAGCCGCTTCCCGCGCATGCTGCGCGACCTGGCGGCCAAGCTGGGCAAGAAGGTGGAGTTCGTCACCCACGGCGAGGCCACCGAGCTGGACAAGAGCCTGGTGGAGAAGATCACCGACCCGCTGACGCACCTGGTGCGCAATAGCTGCGACCACGGCATCGAACTGCCCGAGGAGCGCCTGGCCGCCGGCAAGCCCGAGCACGGCACGCTGACACTGTCCGCATCGCACCAGGGCGGCTCCATCGTCATCGAGGTGCGCGACGACGGCAAGGGCCTGTCGCGCGAGAAAATCCTGAAGAAGGCGCGCGAGCGCGGCATGGACGTGTCCGACGCCATGCCCGACAGCGAGGTCTGGAACCTGATCCTGGCGCCGGGCTTCTCCACCGCCGAGGTGGTCACCGACGTCTCCGGCCGCGGCGTGGGCATGGACGTGGTCAAGAAGAACATCGCCGCGCTCAACGGCTCGGTGGAGCTCGACTCGGCCGAGGGCTACGGCATGCGGGTGTCCGTGCGGCTGCCGCTGACGCTGGCCATCATGGACGGCATGTCCGTGGGCGTGGGCGACGAGGTCTACATCCTGCCCCTGTCCTCGGTGGTCGAGTCCTTCCAGGTCAATCCCCAGGAGGTCAACACCGTGGCCCAGGGCTCGCAGCTGGTCAAGGTGCGCGAGGAGTACATGCCGGTGATGGCGCTGGAGAAGATCTTCCAGGTGCCGCGCCCCGAAGGCGGCGCCACCAGCAGCATCATGGTGGTGGTGGAGGCCGACGGCAGCCGCGTGGCCGTGCTGGTGGACGAACTGCTGGGCCAGCACCAGGTGGTGGTGAAGAACCTGGAGACCAACTACCGCAAGGTGCCCAACGTCTCGGGCGCCACCATCCTGGGCGACGGCACGGTGGCCCTCATCCTGGACACCGCCGGGCTGGTGCGCCGCGCGCGCCACTGACGGCGGCTCCCGAAGCAACGCAAGGAACCAACGCATGAATGCGGTGATGAACGACAAGAACGCTGGCGCGGCCACCGGGGCGCGCGAATACCTCACCTTCCGCCTGGGCCAGGAGGAATACGGCATCGACATTTTGAAGGTGCAGGAGATCCGCGGCTACGAGACGCCCACGCGCATCGCCCAGGCCCCGGCCTTCATCAAGGGCGTGACCAACCTGCGCGGCACCATCGTGCCCATCGTGGACATGCGCCTGCGCTTTGCCTGCGCGCGGGCCGACTACGACACCTTCACCGTGGTCATCATCCTGAACCTGCGCGAGCGTGTGGTCGGCATCGTGGTGGATTCGGTGAGCGACGTGATGGAACTGGCGGCCGAGAACATCCGCCCCGCGCCCGACGTGGACAGCGCCATCGACGCGGCCTGCATCCGCGGCCTGGGCTCGGTGGGCGACCGCATGCTGATCCTGCTGGACATCGAAAAGCTCATGTCCGGCGTGGACATGGGCCTGGCCACGGCAGACTGACCAAAGCCTGAAGGCACGCCCCGCACCCCGCATGAGTACCGAATACGCCGCCCTGCACCACAGCCCCGCCGCCGTGCGCCGCGCTGCGCTGCGGCCCGTGGCCGATGACGCGGCGGAAGAGGCTGCCGAGGGCCGGGAGTTCGCCTGGACGCAGGCCGACTTCGTGCGTGTGCAGGCGCTGATCTACCAGCGCGCCGGCATCAGTCTGCACGACGGCAAGCACGCCATGGTCTACAGCCGCCTGTCGCGCCGGCTGCGCGAGACCGGGCACAAGAGTTTCCAGGAGTACCTGGGCTGGCTGGAGGGCCACGATGGCCCTGAGTGGCAGGAGTTCGTCAACGCGCTGACCACCAACCTGACGGCGTTCTTTCGCGAGCAACACCATTTCGAGATTCTCGCGTCGCTGCTGCGCACGCGCGCCGCCGGACCGTGGAACATCTGGTGCAGCGCCGCCTCGACGGGCGAGGAGCCCTACTCCATCGCCATGACGGTGCAGGAGACGCTGGGCGCCAGCGTGCCCTTCAAGCTGGCCGCCAGCGACATCGATTCGCGCGTGCTGGCCACCGCCGCGGCCGGCGTCTACCGCGTGGACGGCCTCAAGGGCCTGTCGCAGGAGCGGCTGCAGCGCTTCTTTCAGCGCGGCAAAGGCAGCAACGCCGGGCTGGCTCGTGTCAAACCGGAGCTGCGCAGGCCCATCGAATTTTTAAGCGTGAACCTGATCCGCGACGACTGGCCTTTCCGCGAGCCGTTCGACGCGGTTTTCTGCCGCAACGTGATGATTTACTTCGACGCCCCCACCCAGCGGCGCGTGCTCGAGCGCATCCACCGCGTGCTCAAGCCGGGCGGCATGCTGTTCGTGGGCCATGCGGAGAACTTCAGCGACTCGCGCGATCTATTCGTGCTGCGCGGCAAGACGGTGTACGAGCGCGTCTGATCGCCGGCCATCCACCACAAGGCATTGCGACCATGCAACCCCCCCGCGCCGACTCCAGCTCCGCCTCGTCGGCCTATGAGCGCCGGCACGTGCCGCGCATCATGCCGCTGGACCGTGCCAGCCCGGCGCCCGCGCCGCAGGTGACGCTGGCCGAGCTGAAGGCGCGTCCGCGCCGCCCGGGCGAGGCGTCGTTCTATTTCTTTGACCACCACTTCCAGCACAACGCCGTCAAGGTGCTGCCGGGCGAATACTTCGTGGCCCGCGAGCACATGACCATCGTCACCGTGCTGGGCTCGTGCATCGCCGCCTGCCTGTGGGACAGCCGCGCCGGCGTGGGCGGCATGAACCACTTCATGCTGCCCGACGGCGACAGCGCCGATACCTCGGGGCGCTACGGCTCGTACGCCATGGAACTGCTCATCAACGAAATGATGAAGCTGGGCGCGAGGCGCGAGACGCTGCAGGCCAAGATCTTCGGCGGCGCCCAGGTCATGGCCAACTTCACCACCATGAACGTGGGCGAGCGCAACACCCGGTTTGTGCAAAACTACCTGGCGACCGAGCGCATTCCCATCGTCTCCGAGGACGTGCTGGACATCCACCCGCGCAAGGTGGTGTTCTTCCCCGTCAGCGGCAAGGTGATGGTCAAGCGCCTGGCGCACGCCCACCCCGAGGCGCTGGCCGAGGAAGTGGTGCGCGGCAATGCCGCCAGCGTGGCGCGTGCCACCAGCGGCGGCTCGGTCGACCTGTTTTGAATTTTTGAACTGAAGACGTTGTGTGAGAACCACCGGCCCGGGCGCCCAGCGGCGGCCCGCCGGCCAGGGAAGGCGGCAAAAAGAACATGAGTAGCAGGGGCAGCAAGATACGCGTGATCGTGGTGGACGATTCGGCACTGGTGCGCAGCCTGCTGGCCGAGATCATCAACCGCCAGCCGGACATGCAGTGCATCGGCACGGCCAACGACCCGCTGGTGGCGCGCGAGATGATCCGCGAGATGAACCCGGACGTGATCACCCTGGACGTGGAGATGCCCCGCATGGACGGCATCGACTTCCTGGGCCGGCTGATGCGCCTGCGGCCCATGCCGGTGGTCATGATCTCCACGCTGACCGAGCGCGGCGCCGAGGTCACCATGCGCGCGCTGGAACTGGGTGCCGTGGACTTCGTCGCCAAGCCGCGCGTGGGCCTGGCCAGCGGCCTGAACGATTTGGCTGCGCAGATCGTGGACAAGATCCGCGTGGCCGCCGTGGCCCAGGTGCGCCGCGCACCGGCCGCCAGCGCCGGCGCCATCGTGCACCCGCCCGCCGGCGGCGCGGCGCCCGCGGCGGCCGCGCCGGTGGCTGCCTCGCCGCTGCTCGGGCGACTGTCCACCGAGAAAGTGGTGGCCATCGGCGCCTCCACCGGCGGCACCGAGGCCATCCGCGAGGTGTTGGTGCACCTGCCGGCCGACTCGCCCGCCATCGTCATCACGCAGCACATGCCGCCGGGCTTCACCACCAGTTTTGCCGCGCGCCTGAACAGCCTGTGCCAGATCACGGTGAAGGAGGCGGTGCAGGGCGAGCGCATCCTGCCCGGCCACGCCTACATCGCGCCGGGCGGGCGCCAGTTCGCGCTGGCCAAGAGCGGCGCCAACTACGTCGCCGTGGTGGACGACGGCCCGCCGGTGAACCGCCACAAGCCCTCGGTGGAGGTGCTGTTCAAGTCGGTCGCAGCCCACGTCGGGCGCAACGCCGTGGGCATCATGCTGACCGGCATGGGCGCCGATGGCGCCGCTGCCATGCGCGAGATGAAGGACGCCGGCAGCTACAACTACGTGCAGGACGAGGCCAGCTGCATCGTCTTCGGCATGCCGCGCGAGGCCATCTCCCACGGCGCGGCCGACGAGGTCCTGCCCCTCACGCAAATCGCTCCGGCCCTGGTGGCGCGCCTGCGTGGCGCGGGCGACCGGGTGCACCACCGCATCTGACGGGGCCGGCGTCTCTGGCTGGCCGCTTCAAAAAAATGAGCTGCCAGCGCTTGATTGGCAAGGGTTTGCAATTCTTTTCATATGCAAACCGGCTTGCAGTAAGCGCCAGAAGCTCATGTATTGATAGCGCTTCTCAGGCCGACAGCGCCTCCCAGCGCTCCAGCGCCTGCATCAGCAGCTCCTCGATCTCGCCGTCGCGCGCATGCAGCGCGGCGGCGCGGGCGCCGTCGCGGGCGTAGAGGCTGCCGTCCGCCAGCTCTTCGCGCAGGGCGAGCTGCTCGGCCTCCAGCGCCTCGATCTGCGCCGGCAGCTGCTCCAGCTCGCGCTGCTCCTTGTAGCTGAGCTTGCGCTTTTGAGTCGCCGCCGGTGCGTCCGCCGCTGCTGCACGCTTGGCCGGCTCGCGGGCCGCCTTGTCGTCCTTGCGCCCGGCCGGGGTGGCGGTCGCGGCCAGCGCGCGGCTGCGGCGCGACTGCGTCAGCCAGTCCTGCACGCCACCCTCGTACTCGCGCCAGCGGCCTTCGCCCTCACTGACGATGGTGCTGGTCACCACGTTGTCCAAAAAGGTGCGGTCGTGGCTGACCAGGAACACCGTGCCGTCGTAGGTCTGCAGCAGCTCCTCCAGCAGCTCCAGCGTGTCGATGTCCAGGTCGTTGGTCGGCTCGTCCAGCACCAGCACGTTGGCTGGCCGCGCGAACAGGCGCGCCAGCAGCAGGCGGTTGCGCTCGCCGCCCGACAGTGAACGCACGGGCGAGTGCGCGCGCGCTGGCGAGAACAAAAAGTCCCCCAGGTAGCTCTTGACATGCTTGCGCTGGTTGCCGATCTCGATCCACTCGCTGCCCGGGCTGATGAAGTCCTCCAGCGTGGCGTCCATGTCGATGGCCTGGCGCATCTGGTCGAAATAGGCCACCTGCAGGTTGGCGCCGCGGCGCACGCTGCCGCTGTCGGGCTCCAGCTCGCCCAGGATCAGTTTGAGCAGCGTGGTCTTGCCCGCGCCGTTGGGGCCGAGCAGCCCGATCTTGTCGCCGCGCAGAATGGTGGCGCTGAAGTCGCGCACGATGGCGCGATCACCGAACGTCTTGTTCACGCCCGCCAGCTCGGCCACGATCTTGCCCTGGTAGCCGCCCTGGCCGCTGCCCGAGGCAACGTCCATCTTCACGCTGCCCAGCGCCTCCCGCCGCGCGGCGCGGCTTTCGCGCAGGGCTTGCAACCGGTTGATGCGGCTGACGCTGCGGGTGCGCCGCGCCTCCACGCCCTTGCGGATCCAGACCTCCTCCTGCGCCAGCAGCTTGTCGGCGCGGGCGGCGATCACCGCCTCCTGCGCCAGCTGCTCTTCCTTGTGCTGCTGGTACTGCCCGAAATTGCCGGGGTAGGAGCGCAGCTGGCCGCGGTCCAGTTCGACGATGCGCGTGGCGATGCGGTCCAGGAAGGCGCGGTCGTGAGTGATGGTGACCACCGCTCCAGGGAAGGCAAGCAGCAACTCCTCCAGCCACTCGATGGAGTCCAGGTCGAGGTGGTTAGTGGGCTCGTCCAGCAGCAGCACGTCAGGGCGCGTGACCAGCGCCTGCGCCAGCGCCACCCGCTTCTTGGTGCCGCCCGACAGCGTGCCGACCACCGCCTGCGGGTCCAGGTGCAGGCGCTGCAGGGTTTCTTCCACGCGCTGCTCCCAGTTCCAGGCGTCCAATGCTTCGATGCGAGACTGCAGGGCGTCCAGGTCTACCCCCGGAGCGGCCGTCAGATACTGCTCGCGCAGCGCGACGGCCTCCGCCAGGCCTTGCGAGGCAGCCTCGAACACCGTGGCATCAGGAGCCAGATCAGGCTCCTGCGCCACATAGGTCACACGCAAACCCTGCTGCACGTGCAGCACGCCGTCATCGGACTGCGCCAGCCCGCCCAGGATCTTCAGCAGCGAAGACTTGCCCGCGCCGTTGCGCCCGATCAGCCCTACGCGCTCGCCACTCTCTAGCGCAAAGTCCGCATGGTCCAGCAATGCCACATGGCCGAAGGCCAGCTGCGCATCCGTCAAAGTAAGAAGTGCCATGCGCCCATTATCGAAGGGGCGCCTGCAGAGGTAGGAGAGACGCTTTTTTACAGAAAAGTGACCAATCGGCTTTTTCCGGGAAAACCCTGGGCTATACTTCAGTCCACGCTGCAACCGACACGGTTTCTGTCACAAGAACAAGTTGGAAGCAGCCGGAGGGGCTCTTCA
>DJJU01000009.1 GCA_002434305.1 Alicycliphilus sp. UBA6560
GGGAATCCGGGGCGATTCAGGGCGCGGTACGTCGCTACGCGACTACCAGCGCCTCAAAGCCGCGCTGGATCGTCTGCAATCCACGACCGTGGCCACGTCGATCCGCGAGACGAGCGGGCGACGACTGCACCGCTTCTCGTGGATCAACGAGTGGAAGGAACTGGCGGATGCCAAGGGCACGCCGCTGGGTCTCGAATTGATCCTGCCGGACTGGTTCTATGCGGGCGTGCTCGATGCCGCTCTGGTGCTGACCATCGACCCGGCGTATTTCCGGCTGACTGGCGGCATCGAGCGGTGGCTGTATCGGCTGGTGCGCAAGCATGGCGGGCGACAGCCGGGCGGCTGGCAATTCGACTTCCAGCATCTGTACCGCAAATCGGGCAGCGTGGCGCGGTACTACGACTTCGCCGCCGACCTGCGGGCGCTGGTAGCGCGGCAAGCCTTGCCTGGCTACCAGTTGGGCATCGAGTACGTCTCGGGTATTTCCTCGCCGCTGCTGACGTTCCGACCCGTGCCGTCCACGGCACGGGGATAACTGTTGCGCAGCCTGTGGACGGACTCGTGCTATCAGGCAACAGAGGTATCGTGCTATCAGGCAACGAATCCTCGTGCTATCAGGCAACAAAATCGGCCGCAAAGCCAATGCTGGCGCGGGTTTCGGCCTCTCCTAACTTCCCTAACTTAAATTCTCTAACTTTTAGTAGAAGCGCCGCGCCTCGGTGGACAACCACCACGCGGCCCGAAAAGCAGCAGCAACAGCCAGGCTTTCCGACACGGAGGGCCAGGCCATGATCGTTGCCATGCTCAACCAGAAAGGCGGCGTGGGCAAGACCACGCTCGCCACCCACATCGCGGGCGAGTTGGCGATGCGCGGGCAGTCGGTCATCCTGCTGGATGCCGACCCGCAGGGCTCCGCGCTGGATTGGACACAGCGCCGCAGCCAGCAAGGTTTGCCGAGGCTGTTCAGCGCCGTGGGCCTTGCACGCGAAACGCTGCACCAGGAGGCGCCAGAACTCGCCAGGCGGGCCGATCACGTCGTCATCGACGGGCCGCCGCGCATTGCCGCCTTGGCGCGCTCCGCACTGCTGGCGGCCGAGCGCGTGCTGATCCCAGTGCAGCCCAGCCCTTACGACTTGTGGGCCAGTGCCGAGATGGTGGCACTGATTCGCGAGGCGCAGGTCTTCCGGTCTGCGCTGCGCGCGGCCTTCGTCATCAATCGGCGAGTCAGTGCCACTGTGATTGGGCGCGAAGCACGCGGCGCGCTGGCCGAGCAGCCGCTTCCTGCGCTGCGCTCGGAAGTGCATCAACGCATCGTGTTCGCCGACAGCGTGGCAGCTGGCCGGCTTGCACGCGAGACGGCACCCGACAGCGCCGCCGCGCGCGAAATCACCGCGCTGGTGGACGAACTACTGCGGTGGCCGTCATGAGCAGTTCTGCCAGCAAACGCACGAGCAAGCGCGTCGGCATCGGCGCACGCCCGCCCGCGAATCCACACGCCGAGGCGTGGATTCGCCAGGGCAGCGCCGACGACCTTCAGAAGGGCGACCTCTACACGGCTCGCCTGACCCTCGACATCACGCCCGCCATGCGCTCGCGCATCAAGGTGTCGGCCTTCACGCAGGGCGTGACGGTGGCCGACCTGCTGCGCGCGCTGCTGGAGCGTGAATTCCCGGAGAGCAAACCATGACTGCATCCGCTTTGCCTGCCATCCCACCTGTTGCCATCGCGGCCACGGCTGCACCGTCGCAGCCACTCCCAGCGCACGCGGCGCGGCCTCCCTCAACGCCGCTGACGCGCGTTTCGCTGGCCTTCCTGGAGCACCGTTTCAAGCTCTACCTGCGCTTCGGCGAACCGGCGCGCACGCTGCGGCTTGACCGCTGGCGCAGCGTGGCTGTGTTCACGCCGAGCGCCGTGTTCTGCCGCATTCGCTGGCAGGCCAACGACTACGGCACGATCCGCTGGCAACTCATGGTGATGCAGGCGTGTACGCCGATGGATGACGCTCAGCGCATCCCCGGTGTGCGACCGGGCGCGCGCCTGCTGCTGCACGCCGAGGGCGAGCAATCGGTGCGCGCCGTGCTGGCACGCATCGACGCCATCGAGGCGCAGGGCATCACGCCTGATGGCGCCTCGCCCGCGTACTGGCGCACGCTGGGCAACCGGCTCGCGGCGCGCTTGCCGCTGCCCGAATACAGCGCCGAGCGGCACGCCGCCTGGCTGACCGGGAGAGCGTTGTCATGACCGCTGTTTCCATTGCCGGCACCGCGCCGTGTCCTCGCCCGCACACCCGTTCAGGGCTGCGTGCTCGCCTCGTGCTGGCGGGGCTGTCCGCCTGCGGCCTCGGTGCGCTGGCCTGGGCGTCCTTCGTGCGTCCGCTGCCGCGTCTGACGTACAACCCGTCCGACAGTGTGGCGGTGGGCTGGTATCGCGTCGATCCGCTCGACCATCGCGCCAGCTCGCCGCCACGTCCGCTGTCCGTGGGCAGCATCGTGCTGGTTCCGCTGCCCACCGAGGCTGCCGCGCTCGCTGCGCAGCGCGGCTACCTACCGACGCGCATCCCGCTGCTCAAGCGCGTGGGCGCGATCGCACCGCAGGAGGTGTGCATTGCTAACGGCAGCGTCCGCATCGACGGCGTGCCTTCGGCCGCCGTGCTGCACGCTGATCGCTGGGGCCGGCCGCTGCCATCCTGGCAGCAGTGCCGCCGCCTTCGGCCTGGCGAGCTGTTCCTGCTGAGTAGCACCAACCCGGCGTCGTTCGACAGCCGGTATTTCGGGCCGGTCAGCGTAGTTGCCGTGATCGGCGTTGCGCGTCCGATCTGGCTGGAGTCACGCCCATGATGGCCGCCGATTCACTGCACGTTGCCGTGCATTTCATCGTGCTATCGGGCGTGTCGTTCCGGCTGCTGTCGCCGCGTCGTCGCGCGTGCAGTGCGGGTGCCAATCCTGCGCATTGGGCACCGCACTTCGCGCTGCCTCCGGCGCAGCCTTCCTACGTGCAGGCGTCTTGCCTCTAACGCGGCGGGCCTGCGGCCATCGCCGTGTTCGCAGGGGTGCAGGGGGAGGCAAATGCGGAAGGCAAGACAAAAGGGTGCGGCACCTGTCGGCCCGCAAAGCCAGTCTGCACGTGGGGGTGGCGCGGCACGGCGCGGCTTCGCCGCCGTGCCGCTTGGGGCGCGAAGCCCGCGCCAATGCAGGCATGTCCGCGTGCTTCGCACGACCGGACACGCCAGAGCTTGCAGGGAGCGCAGCCATGACCGACCGCCGCGACGATGATTTCCGCATCCGCCCCAGTGCCCCGAAGAACCGGGGCCAGGGCTTCGTCTCCAAGGTGCTCAAGCAGGCAGGCAAGGCCAGCAGCGGCAAGTCGGCGGTGCGCCGTCCTGGCGCCAGCGGCAACGGGCAGCACGCCGGCCAGCGGCCCGGCTCGCGCCTGGGGCGCGGCCACACGGCGGCGCGCTTCGCGGGGGCGAAGCTCACGCCCATGTCGCGGCGCGTGACCATCAAGACGCTGCTGGTCAATCAGCAGCGGGCCAGCCCGCAGTCGCTCGCCAAGCACCTGCGCTACATCGAGCGCGACGGTGTGGGCCGCGATGGCGAACCAGGCCAAGCCTACGGGCCGCAGACCGATGCCGCCGACCTCGACGCCTTCAAGGAACGCTGCGCCGATGACCGGCACCATTTCCGCTTCATCCTCTCGCCGGAGGATGGCGCGGAGCTGGAAGACCTGCGTACCTATACCCGGCACCTCATGGGCCGCATGGAAGCCGACCTGGGCACGCGGCTGGAATGGGTGGCCGTCGATCACTGGAACACCGACAACCCGCACACTCACTTGATCGTGCGCGGGTGCGACGACACCGGCAAAGACCTCATCATCGCGGGCGACTACATCGCCGATGGCTTCCGCCATCGCGCCGCCGAACTGGCGACCGAATGGCTGGGGCCACGCACCGAGCTGGAGATCCAGCAGACCTTGCAGCGCGAGGTGGAGCAAGAACGGTGGACAAGCCTCGACCGCACGCTGCAACGTGAGGCCGGCGAGGACGGCCGGGTACAGATCGAACAGTTCAACGAACCGCGGCTGCAACGCCAGCGCCTGCTGCTGGTCGGCCGCCTGCAACGCTTGCAGCGCCTGGGCCTGGCCGACGAGATGCAGCCGGGCACCTGGGCCGTCCATGCCGACGCCGAAAAGACCCTGCGCGCCCTGGGTGAGCGTGGCGACATCATCCGCACCATGCGGCGGGCCATGCGCGGCGAGCCGCGCGAGCTGGCGGTGTTCGAGCCGGGAGACGATGGCCGAACCATCCTCGGCCGCGTGGCCGCGAAGGGGCTGGCCGACGAGCTGCGCGACCGGGGCTATCTGGTCATCGACGGCGTGGACGGCAAGGCCCATTACGTCGCGCTCAATGCCCGCGACGAACTGGCGAACTATCCGGCCGGCGCGGTGGTGGGGGTGAAGGGATCGGCCGATGTGCGCGCGGCCGACAAGAACATCGCCGCGCTGGCGAGCGATGGCCTGTACCGCACCGACCATCACCTTGCGATCGCCCAGGGTCAGGCCGTACCGGGCCGTGATCCGCAAGAGGTGGTAGCCACCCACGTCCGCCGACTGGAAGCCTTGCGCCGGGCAGGCATCGTGGAACGTGTGGCCGAGGGGCTATGGAAGGTGCCGGACGACCTGCCCGAGCGTGGCCGCCAGTACGACGCGCAGCGCCTGGGCGGCGTGGCGGTAGAACTGAAATCGCACTTGCCCATCGAGCGGCAGGCCCGCGTGATCGGGGCCACCTGGCTCGACCAGCAGTTGATCGGCGGCGGCTCGGGGCTGGGTGACCTGGGTTTTGGCAGCGAGACCAAACAGGCGATGCAGCAGCGCGCCGACTTCCTGGCCGAACAGGGACTGGCCGAGCGGCGCGGGCAGCGCGTGATCCTGGCGCGCAACCTGCTGGGCACGCTGCGCAATCGAGAACTGGCGCAGGTCGCCAAGGACATCGCTGCGGAAACTGGCTTGGAACACCGCCCGACGGCGGACGGGCAGCGCGTGGCTGGCATCTACCGCCGGAGCGTGATGCTCGCCAGCGGACGGTACGCGATGCTGGACGACGGCATGGGGTTCAGCTTGGTGCCGTGGAAGCCAGTGATCGAGCAGCGACTGGGGCAGCAGCTTGCGGCGACGGTGCGTGGCGGAGCGGCCTCATGGGAAATCGGGCGTCGGCTTGGAGTTTCTTTGAGCTAGTCACTTGAGGCTATGCGCCCCATGAACATGACCCCTGCGCGTTGCTGGCTCGTGCACCTGGCGCGATGCTGAGGACAGTTCGGTCAAGATGCCGCACTGACTGGCCTGCTGGGATTCCCGGCAGCTTTCCCGCAAGGTCTTGAGTTGTCGTTCCAGCGCTTTCAATTCCTTGATGCGAGTAGCCACATGGTCTATGTGCTCGTCGAGCAGGTCATTCACCTGGGCGCAGTTCTCGTGCGGAGCATCCTTGAAGCGCAATAGAACCCGGATTTCATCCAGTGTCATGTCCAAACCCCGGCAGTGCCGGATGAAGGACAGTCGGTCAACGTGTTCTTCTGCGTACATGCGGTAGTTGCCATCTGTACGGGCCGTTTCTGGTAGCAAGCCTTCACGCTCGTAGTACCGGATCGTCTCTACCTGGGTATGTGCGGCCTTAGCCAGTTCGCCGATTTTCATAGCTTCATCTTGAGCGGTCGCGGGTTTTTCTCCAAGGCTCATTGTAGGCGCTTGACTCTGTAGTGGGTACAGGGTTTCCAATTTGCCTGAAAAGGAGAATTTCATGAACTCTGCCCGCCAACGCCAACACGCTGACCCTGCCTGCTGCGGGAGTGGCTGTGCAACAGTGCCTGCGGTGCCCGAGCCAACAGCGTCTGATGGAACGACTATCGAGCCGCAACGCTTTCGCATAGCGAACATGGACTGTGCCTCGGAGGAGTCGGAAATCCGCCGGGCGCTGGAAGGCATGGCGGGGATTCGCAGCCTGCGATTCAACCTGGGGGATCGAGAGCTTGCCATTGCCGCCGATGACCACGCGCTGCCCCAGGCCCTGGAAGCGATCCGCAAAGCGGGTTTCAAGCCAGAACCCCTCGGCGCGAAGAATGTCCAGCGCTTCCGCATTGCGAATATGGACTGTGCCTCGGAGGAGTCGGAAATCCGCCGGGCGTTGGACGGCATGGCGGGAATTCGTAGCCTGCAATTCAATCTGGGCGAACGCGAGTTGGCCATTGCCGCCGATGATCCTGTCTTGCAGCAGGCGCTGGACGCAATCCGCAAGGCAGGCTTCAAGCCGGAACCTCTTGGCGACACAGGCTCGTCGGCTGCTGCGGTTGCCTCGCCAACGGGCTTCTGGACGAGATGGGGCAAATCGCTGGGCGCCCTTGGGTTGGCTGTGGCGGCCGAGGGCTTGGCATTCGCCTTTCCAGACAGCGTACCTGTCAAGGCGCTGGGAATGGCGCTGGCCGCGGCGGCCATCGCGCTGTCGGGTTTCTCGGTTTACGGCAAAGGGCTGGCTGCACTGCGGCAGGGCCGCTTGAACATCAATGCCCTGATGACCGTGGCCGTGACCGGCGCTTTCCTGATCGGCCAGTGGCCCGAAGCGGCGATGGTGATGGCCCTGTATGCGATTGCGGAAGCCATTGAGGCCCGCGCCGTGGATCGGGCGCGCGGCGCCATCAAGAGCCTGCTGGCGCTCGCGCCGGAGCAAGCTGAAGTGCATCAAGGTGATGGCAATTGGGTGCGCATCGGCGTCAAGGAAGTCACTGTGGACGCGACCGTGCGCATTCGCCCCGGCGAGCGCGTTCCGTTGGATGGCATCGTGACCTTGGGCCAGAGCGCCATTGATCAGTCCCCCGTGACCGGCGAAAGCTTGCCGGTGGACAAGAGCCCTGGCGATGAAGTCTTCGCCGGCACCATCAATCAAGCTGCGGCGCTGGAAATCCGAGTCACGGCCCCCGCCTCCGACAGCACGCTGGCGCGCATCATCCATGCCGTCGAGCAGGCCCAGTCTTCCCGTGCGCCCACTCAGCGATTCGTGGATCGCTTTGCGGCCATCTATACGCCTGCGGTGTTCGTCCTGGCCGTTGCTGTTGCGGTGTTGGCGCCGTGGCTCATGGGATTGACCTGGATGCAGGCCGCCTACAAGGCCCTGGTGCTTCTGGTCATCGCCTGCCCCTGCGCCTTGGTGATTTCCACGCCCGTCACCGTAGTTAGCGGTTTGGCCGCCGGGGCGCGGCGAGGCATCCTGATCAAAGGCGGCGTGTACCTGGAAGAGGCGCGCAAGATCAAGGCCGTGGCGCTGGACAAGACCGGCACCATCACCGAAGGCAAGCCCAAGCTGGTGGCTTTCGAGCCCGTGGACGCGAGACTCGGCCAGCAAGCCCTGGAGGGGCTGGAGAAACTGGCCAGAAGCCTCGCGGCGCGGTCGGATCACCCGGTGTCCAAGGCCATCGCGGACGGCGTGTCGTCCGCCGCGCAAGAAGTAGACGAGTTTCAGGCTGTTGCCGGGCGCGGCGTGGAGGGGGTGATCGACGGCCATACCTACGTGCTGGCCAACCACCGCTGGATTGAAGAGCGCGGGCAGTGTTCTGCCGAACTCGAAGCCCGCCTCGCGGTGCATGAGCAATCTGGCCGCACCGTCACATTGTTGGCGAGTAGCGAACGGGTCATCGCCATCTGTGCGGTGGCCGACACCATCAAACCCTCATCCGCGCAGGCCGTAGCCGACCTGAAGGTGCTGGGCGTGACGCCGGTGATGCTGACGGGGGACAACCTGGCGACGGCGCAGACCGTCGGCACCCAGGCGGGCATCGCCGAGGTGCGCGGCAACCTGCTGCCCGAAGACAAGTTGCAGGCCATCGGCGAGCTTCAGCAGCGCCTGGGCGTCACGGCGATGACTGGCGACGGCATCAACGACGCCCCCGCGCTGGCGAAGGCTGACATCGGCTTCGCTATGGGCGGCGCGGGCACCCACACCGCGATGGAGGCCGCCGACGTGGTGGTCATGAATGACGACCTGCGCCGCCTGCCCGAAACTATCCGGCTGTCCAGGCGCACCCACGCCGTGCTATGGCAGAACATCGCGCTCGCGCTGGGCATCAAGCTGGTGTTTCTGCTGCTGGCGATCTTCGACGACGCCTCCATGTGGATGGCCGTGTTCGCCGACATGGGGGCGAGCTTGCTGGTGGTCTTTAACGGGCTGAGGTTGCTCAGGCAGCGGGCGGGTCGATAAACCAAATGTGGAGTTTGAAAATGGGAATTTTTGATCGAATTTTTAGCAGACACGGCGGAGGCCATGGCAGTTCCCACGGGTATGGCAATAGCCACGGCAGCTCCAGCGGTCATGATTGGGGGCGCAATCCAGCGCCTTCGGCCAGCGGCATCACCTGCCCGCAATGCAAAGCGATCAATCCGCAAGGCGCTCGCTTTTGCGGCCAGTGTGGGACATCGCTGGTGCCAGCATCGTGCACGAAGTGCAGTAGCGTCATTCAGATCGGCGCGAAATTCTGCGCTCAGTGCGGCAACCCGGTAACTTGAGTCATGGTGATCTCGGCTTGGATCTACACCTTGATCCCGGCAGCGGCCGCCATCATCGGAGCTACGGTCGCGGTGAACGTGCGGCCGGGGCCGACACTGGTCAGCGCGATTCAGCATTTCGCCGCTGGCGTCGTGTTCGCGGCGGCGGCCGGCGAAATCTTGCCCGACATCATGCACCGGGCCTCGCCTTGGGCGACGATGATCGGCGGCGGAATCGGCGTCGCCACCATGCTGCTGGTGAAGCATCTGGAAGCGTTGGCGAAGGGGCCAGCCGGCCTCCTGACTGTGATCGGCATTGACATCCTGATTGATGGCTTGGTGCTGGGTATCGGGTTTGCGGCTGGCCCAAAGGTCGGCTTGCTTCTGACCATTGCCCTGACCATCGAGGTTCTGTTCCTGGGATTGACGGTGGCGACGGAACTCGGCGAGAGCGTCCGTTCCCGTGCCAAGGTCATTTCGATCACGTCCGCGCTCGTACTCCTGCTGCCGATCGGAGCCTTGCTCGGAGCGCCGGTGGCGCTGCTGCCCAGCCCTCTTCTAACCGGCTTCTTCGCGTTTGGTCTGGTTGCATTGCTCTACCTCGTGACCGAAGAGCTGTTGGTCGAAGCGCACGAAACGCCAGATCGTCCCTGGGTGACGGCGATGTTCTTTGTCGGCTTTCTGGCGCTTCTCCTGCTGGAAGAAGTAATTGGCTAGTGGGGCCAGCCTGTTGGTGGTGCTCGACCCGTTGAACTATTGTGTGTTCGGAGTAGGCACCGCGAGCCCGATAGACGTGACGCCGTCGCTCGAATCGACCATAGTCCGCCCTCCGTGCATGCGGGCGATGGCGGCCACGATGGCCAAGCCCAGCCCATGATTGCGGGCGGCATCCGACCGTGCTGCATCTGCCCTGTAGAAGCGATTGAACAGATAGGGTAAATGCTCGGCTGAGATCGTCTGCCCCTCGTTCACCACCCGCAGGGCGATCTCGCCGTCCAGCCGGTCGATCTGCACGAATACGGTGCTGTGCGGATGCGCGTGCCGGGTTGCGTTGCCGATCAGGTTGGATAGCGCGCGCTGCAACAGGCGCACGTCGGCCAAGCCGGTGGCATCGCCGTCGATACGAACCTTCAGCCCGGCCTCTTCAATGGCCGCCTCGTGTAATTCCACCACCGTGCGCGCAACCCCAGCCAGACTGGCGACATGCTCGCGGCGGGCTTCAGCTCCTCGGTCGGCTTGCGACAAGAAGAGCATGTCCTGCACGATCATCGACATGCGCTGGAGATCTTCGAGGTGCGAGCCCAACACATCCCGCAGCGTATCGGCATCGCGTGCCTTGCGCAAAGCGACCTCGGTGCCCCCCATCAGCGTCGCCAACGGCGTGAACAGTTCATGCGCAACGTCGGCATTAAAGGCTTCCAGTTGCTCGTAGGCTTTGTGCAGGCGCTTCAGCAATTCGTTGACGTGGGCCACCAGCGGAGCCAGTTCGTCAGGTTGAGCGGAGCCATCCAGAAGCCGGTGCAGAGTATCGGCCTCCAGTGCCTGGATCTGAGCCGAGAGGTCACGCACGGGACGCAGCCCGATCTGCACTAGCGCAAATCCGCCAGCAGCAATCACTACTGCGCCCGCGAGGGCGGCGGCGATCAGCGTGCGGGCCAGACGTTCCAGCACACGATCGTCCTCGCTGACATCAAGACTCAGCACCGCCTGGATAGGGGTGGTGCCGGTCGTGGCCTCGAATCGCATGCTTATGGTGCGGTGATGCACTGGAATGCCGGCGCTGGCATAGATGACGCTGCCGTCGGCACGGGTCAGGATCAATTTCATGTCCTGTCGGCCGACCATGCCATCGTCGAGCTTGTGTGCGAGCGTGCCGCCTCCCAACTCTGCTGCCTCGGCAATGAGATGGTTTACTTGGGCCTGTTGTTGCCGCAGCGCGTCCCTCTGCCGCTCCTTGAAGCTCAGTGCGGTGACGGTGTAAATGCCCAGGCAGGTCAAGGCCAGACCGACCAGTGTGAGAAGTGCGAGCCAGCGTGCGAGCCGCCGTCCCAGCGATCCGGCACGCCTGGGTCTCACGGCTGACGATCTTCGAGTACGTAGCCCATGCCACGGACGGTGTGCAGCAGCGGGTGCTCGAAGGGCAGGTCGAGCTTGCTCCGAAGGCGACGCACAGCGACGTCGATCACGTTGGTGCCGTGATCGAAGTTCACGTCCCATACTTGTTCCGCGATTTCGGTACGTGACAGAACCTCGCCCTTGCGGCGCAAGAGCAGCGTCAGCAGTTGGAATTCCTTTGCGGACAGATCGATGCGCTGGCCGGCCCGAGTAGCGCGCCGCCTCACCAGGTCCATTTGCAAGTCCCCCAGGCACAGTACCAGCGCATCAGGCGCGGGCGCAGTACCAGCGGTGCGGCGCAGCAGCACCTCGATGCGTGCCACCAGTTCGGAAAAGGCGAACGGCTTAACGAGGTAGTCGTCCGCTCCTGCCTTCAGCCCGCGTACGCGATCCTCGATGCGATGGCGGGCAGTCAACATGATCACCGGCGTCTGCTTGCTCTGCCGCAGTGCAGCCAGCAAGCCGAAGCCATCGATGCCCGGCAGCATGGTGTCGAGAACGATCAGGTCGTGGTGGCCGTCAGAGGCCATGTGGAGGCCATCGATGCCGTTGGCAGCCACATCGATCACATAGCCTTCTTCAGAGAGTCCCTTGCGAAGATAGTCCGCGAGCTTGGCTTCGTCTTCCACGATCAGCAGCTTCATGCGCAGCGTTCCTGCTGCGGTCTCTCGCAACATGTCCAAATTGTCATCTGCACGTTTTACTCCCGTTCGGTGCCGGTTCTTACATTGTGCTCATGCCTTCGGGCATATCGATTTTCTGCAAATCACACTGGAAAGGACCATGTAATGAAACTGACCCATCTTGTCGCCATGAAAGCCATTATCCTGGCCACGGCACTGCCCATGGCGTCCTAGGCCGATTCGCTCTGGCACCCCGCGTCCAATGAGAAGGGCTTCACGTATCACCCCGATCATTTCAAGAGTCCCAAGACCCGTGCCCAGGTACTGGCCGAGGTCGAGGCAGCCCGCAAGGACGGCACGCTCATGCTGATGCAACGTGGACTGCCGGTGCCCATCAAGAGTTCCGCAGCACCGAAGACGCGCCAACAGGTTGTCGATGAGATGCGCAGCGAATCACCAGAAGCGCGGCGTGCGCGGCTCGAAATGTATTCCGGCGGTTGACACTGCTGCCAATGCCCTGCGCTGCCGTGCCCCTCGTGTCGCTTCGTTGCGTCAAGCGACCACAGCTATTCGAATATAGAAGCGGTCCTTATTTCATTCTGGATGAACCCGCGAGGAGGCACGCTACGCGGAGAGGACTCTGAAACAAACCCAAGCAGCGAGGAATGGCGGATTGAAGCCTGTAGCTGCTACACTGTTACCCCTATGTGCAAATGGCTGGCCATCGTCTTGCTGGTGTTCTTGCCGCTCCAATTCAGTGGGGCGGCTGTGGCCAGTTATTGCCAGCATGAAACCGGGGCTGCGGCCAAGCACTTCGGCCACCATGCGCACCAGCACAAGGCGGCCGACGGCAAGGACGCCAGCCCTGATTCGGCCAAGACCCTGGGCGGCGATCCTGATTGCGCGTCCTGTCATGCCGGGTACTTCTCGGTCTTGTCAAGGGATGTCAAGCTGGCGTCGCCGGTCAGCCCGTCCCTGGATACGGGGTACCGCCCGGAACACCTCGCTGCGCCTCCACCCGAACGTTTAGAGCGCCCTCAGTGGCGTGTCCTCGCCTGATCGGCGGGGAGCGCGTTCCTCTCCCTTCGTCCTCACCCCTGCCGTCGCGCATGGCGCGCTACGGTATCCAGCCGGCTTCGCGCGGCTGATGTGATGACGTTGCTGGCGATCATCTGGATCGCCCCCGCCGATTCCCTTGTGTATTTCAAATCACTGGAGAATCGGATGCTGAAGGATATTCACAATTACAACGCGAGGGCGGTTGCGGCAGGCTTGCTCCTTGCGCTCATGACGGGGACGGCTTTCGCTCAGTTATTGCCGACGGCATCAGCTCTTGGGCAGAGCGCCAACGGCGTAGAGCAGATTGAAGCAGCAGCGCCCCTGACCCTGCAAAAGGCCGTCGCGCTGGCTTTGGAGGCGAATCTTGACCTGACCGTCGCCCAACGGGAAATCGAGGCCGTGGAGGGCCAGGTAATTCAGGGACGAGTACGTCCCAATCCCGAGCTGGCGTACTCGCTCGAAGACCAACGCACGCCAACCCGCACGCAAAGCGTCCAGATCAATCTGCCTATAGAACTGGGGGGCAAGCGCGCTGCCCGCATTGCCGCGGCAGAGCGAGGGCGTGACGTCGCAGTTGAAGAACTGAACACGCGGCGCGTCGAAATTCGCGCCGCTGTGGTTGCCGCCTTCTTTGAGGCGCTGGCCGCCCAGGATCGCACGGCCTTGGCCCAGGACAGCGTTGACCTGGCTAAGCAAGCGACGGATGCCGTTGCCAAGCGCGTGACTGCGGGCAAAGTGTCCCCGGTCGAAGAAACCAAGGCTCGGGTGGCCGAAGCCGGCGTGCGGGTCGAACTGGCGCAAGCGCAGAGCGAACAGCGCAGTGCCCGCGCGCGGCTGGCCAGTTTGCTTGGGGCCAACCCGCCGCGTTTCACCCAGGTAGCGGGCAGTGTGGACGATCTTCCCAACCTCCCTTCGCTGGATGACATCCAGCAGCGCCTGTCGGCCTCTTCGGCACTGCGCCGGGCGCAGTTGGAGATCGAACGCCGCCGGTCGCTGGCCGACGTGGAGCGCAGCAAGCAGACGCCCGATGTCACGGTCAGCTTGGGCGTGAAGCGTCCGAACGAGTTAGCGCGCAATCAGTTGATGCTCGGAATTTCCGTGCCGCTGCCTTTGTTCGACCGCAATCAGGGCAATCTGCAGGAAGCGTTGAAGCGTGAAGACAAGGCGAGGGATGAACTCCAGGCGTTGAATCTGCGCCTCAGCACAGAGGTGTTGCAAGCCCGCGAGCGGCTGGCGTCGGTTCGCGGCGAGATTGACATATTGCAGCGAGAGGTGCTGCCAGGGGCCAAGAGCGCCTATGACGCGGCCACCGTGGGCTTTGGTTACGGCAAGTTCAACTATCTGGAAGTGCTGGACGCGCAACGCACCTACTTTGCCGCCAAGTCCCAATACCTCAAGGCGCTCGCCGATGCGCACCGCGCGGCGGCGGACATGGATCGCGTGATCGGCGCGTCCGAATCCACGACCACCCTGCCTGCAAACAAGGAATGAACATGAAACCTGAAACGAACAAACTGAACGTCGGCAAGAAGCAGTGGTTCGCCATCGCCGTGATCGCCGCAGTGGGCATAGGACTGGGCAGCGCCATTCTCGGCGGCAAGACGGATAAGAGCGCTGAGGGCGAGGGCCACGGCAGCCACGTGGAAGCCAAGGCCCACAGTGATGGTGAGAATCATGGCAAGACGGGCGCAGACTCCCACGAGGACGACAAAGGCCATGCGGACGGCGAGCACCACGAGGGGTCAAGCAAGGGGCCGCATGGCGGCAAGCTGTTCAAAGAAGGGGACTTCGGATTGGAAGCCTTACTCGCTGAGGACGGCGGCGAACCACGCCTGCGAATCTGGCTCTACGAAAAGGAAAAGGCGCTAGCCAGCAGCGCCGCCAAGGTCAGCGCTACCGTTACACGCCTGACTGGGGAGAAGCAGGTGCTCAACTTCACGCCCGACAAGGACAGCCTGTTGAGTCGAGAGATTGTCCCGGAACCTCATGCGTTCGAGATCAGCATCGTGGCTCAGACAGCCAACGCGCTTTTCACGTTCAGCTTCAGCCAGGAGGAAGGAAAAGTCGAACTCAGCGATGCGCAAATCAAGGCTGCATCCATCGGCATTGACACCGCAGGGGCTGCAAGCATCAAGTCTGCCCTGCAATTGCCGGGTGAGATTAGGCTGAATGAAGACCGCACCTCGCACGTTGTTCCGCGCATTGCGGGTGTTGTCGAAAGTGTGCAGGCCAGTTTGGGGCAAACGGTCAAGAAGGGACAGGTGCTTGCCGTTATCGCCAGCCCTGCCGCATCCGAACAGCGCAGCGAGTTGCAGACGGCACAAAAGCGGCTGGCCTTGGCCCAGACAACTTTTGAACGCGAGAAGCGGCTGTGGGAACAGAAGATTTCCGCCGAGCAGGACTACCTGCAAGCCGGCCAGGCGCTGAACGAGGCGCGGGTCGCCATGGCCAACGCGCAGCAGAAGCTGTCGGCCGTGGGCTTGGCCCCAGGTTCCTCGGGCGGGCTGAACCGCTTCGAGTTGCGTGCGCCCTTCGATGGCGTGGTGATTGAAAAGCACCTCAGCCTGGGCGAGGCCGTCAAGGAAGACGCCGCCGTGTTCACGGTGTCCGAACTGGGCCAGGTCTGGGCAGAGATCAACGTGCCCGCCAAGGATTTGCCGCTGGTCAGAGTGGGTGAAAAGGTCAGCATCAAAGCCACGGCATTTGATGCCAGCGCACAAGGGATCATCACTTTCGTGGGTGCACTGATCGGCGAACAAACCCGCATGGCCAAGGCTCGTGTGGTCTTGGCCAATCCCCAGGGCGCGTGGCGTCCCGGTCTGTTCGTCAATGTGGAAGTGATCGCGTCCGAAACCGCCGTGCCAGTCAGCGTGGCTAGCGACGCTATTCAGAGCCTGGGGGACAAGCCGGTCGTTTTCGTCAAGGTGAAGGACGGCTTTGTGGCCCAGCCTGTGCAGTTGGGTCGCAGCGATGGCAAGCGGGTCGAGGTACTGCAAGGTCTTCAAGCAGGGGCGGCATATGCGGCCGCAGGCAGTTTCGTCGTCAAGTCTGAACTCGGCAAAGCCTCTGCCGAGCACACCCATTGATACCGGAGCTACGCCCATGTTTGAAAAACTTATTCGCGCGGCCATCGAGCACCGATGGCTAGTGCTGTTAGCCGCCATTGGCATGGCCGCCGTCGGCGTGTTCAGCTACCAGAAATTGCCCATCGACGCCGTGCCGGACATCACCAACGTCCAAGTGCAGATCAATACCCAGGCGCCGGGCTATTCACCGTTGGAGACCGAGCAACGGGTGACTTATCCCATTGAAACCGTGATGGCGGGTCTGCCCAACTTGGAGCAAACCCGCTCTCTGTCGCGCTATGGCCTCTCGCAAGTGACCGTGATCTTCAAGGACGGCACCGACATCTACTTTGCGCGCCAGTTGGTCAATGAACGCATCCAGGAGGCACGGGATAAGTTGCCGGTCGGCATCACACCTGCGCTGGGGCCAATCTCCACCGGCCTGGGGGAGATTTACCTGTGGACAGTCGAGGCGAAGGACGGCGCGAAGAAGCCCGACGGCATGCCCTACACGGCGACAGACCTGCGCGAGATTCAGGATTGGATCATCAAGCCGCAGTTGCGCAACGTGCCCGGTGTGACTGAAATCAACTCGATTGGCGGTTATGCCAAGGAATATCAGATCGCACCTATACCTGCTCGCCTGGCTTCACTCGGCGTCACCCTGCAAGACATCGTGACGGCGCTGGATCGCAACAACGGCAACGTGGGTGCGGGCTATATCGAGAAGCGCGGCGAACAGTACCTGATCCGTGCACCAGGACAAGTCAAGACCCTGGAGGACATTGGCAACGTTATCCTCAGCAGCGCGGGCGGCGTGCCGATCCGGGTGCGTGACGTGGCGGACGTGGGGCTGGGGCGCGAACTGCGTACCGGCGCGGCCACGGACAACGGACGCGAAGTGGTGCTGGGCACTGTGTTCATGCTCATCGGCCAGAACAGCCGTACGGTTTCGCAGGCCGTGGACAAGAAGATGGTGGAGATCAACCGCAGCTTGCCCGAGGGCGTGCATGCAGTGACGGTCTACGACCGCACCGTGCTGGTGGACAAGGCCATCGCCACGGTGAAGAAAAATCTGCTGGAAGGCGCGATCCTGGTGATCGTGATCCTGTTCCTGTTCCTGGGCAACATCCGCGCGGCCATCATCACGGCGACGGTGATTCCCTTGTCGATGCTGTTCACCTTCACTGGCATGGTGCATTACAAGGTGAGCGCCAACCTGATGAGCCTCGGGGCGCTGGACTTCGGCATCATCATCGACGGAGCGGTGGTGATCGTCGAGAACTGCGTGCGCCGCCTGGCCCATGCGCAGGCGCACTACGGCAGGCCCTTGACACGGGCGGAACGCTTTCATGAGGTGTTCCTGGCATCCAAGGAATCGCGCCGCGCGCTGCTGTTCGGACAGCTCATCATCATGGTGGTGTACTTGCCAATCTTCGCCCTGACGGGCGTGGAAGGGAAGATGTTCCACCCGATGGCGTTCACGGTGGTGGCTGCGCTCGTGGGGGCCATGATCCTGTCGGTGACTTTCATTCCGGCAGCGGTCGCCCTGTTCATCGGCCATCGGGTCAGCGAGACGGAGAACTTCCTGGTCGTGCAGGCCAAGCGCTGGTATGGCCCGCTGCTGGATCGCGTGATGGCGGCCAAAGCGGTGGTGCTGGCGGCAGCCGCCGTGGCAGTGGTGCTGTGCGGCCTGATCGCCACCCGCATGGGCAGCGAGTTCGTGCCCAGCCTGAACGAAGGCGACTTCGCCATCCAGGCCCTGCGCATTCCCGGCACCAGCCTGTCGCAATCTGTCGCGATGCAGCAGCGCCTGGAAGCGACGCTGAAGGCTAAGTTCCCTGAGATCGACCGCGTTTTCGCGCGCACCGGCACGGCGGAAATCGCGTCCGACCCCATGCCGCCGAACATTTCCGACGGCTACATCATGCTCAAGCCCGTGTCTGAGTGGCCGGAGCCGCGCAAGTCGCGCGACGAATTGCTGGCGGCCATTCAGGAGGTCGTGGGCAAGGTGCCGGGCAACAACTACGAGTTCTCGCAGCCGATCCAGTTGCGCTTCAACGAACTCATCTCAGGGGTTCGTAGCGATGTGGCGGTGAAGATTTTTGGCGACGACATGGATGTCCTGAATAAGACAGGTGAAGAAATCTCGTCCATGTTGCAGAAGATTCCCGGCGCGTCCGAGGTCAAGGTGGAGCAGACCACCGGCTTGCCCATGCTGACCGTGAATATCGACCGCCAAAAAGCTTCGCGCTATGGGCTGAACGTGGCTGACATCCAAGATACCGTGGCCACCGCCATCGGCGGGCGTGAGGCTGGCACGCTGTTCGAGGGTGACCGCCGCTTCGACATCCTGGTTCGCCTGCCAGAGTCCTTGCGCAACGACTTGGAAAGCATGAAGCGCCTGCCGATTCCGCTACCGCGCGGAACGGGTGGCACCGGTAGCGCCGAAGGACAGACGAACTTCATCCAACTGGCCGAGGTGGCGAGCTTCGAACTGGCACCTGGCCCCAACCAGGTCAGCCGCGAAAACGGCAAGCGCCGCATCGTGGTGAGCGCCAACGTGCGCGGCCGTGATGTGGGCTCGTTCGTGGCTGACGCCGAGGCGGCGCTGGCACAGGTCAAGATTCCCGCGGGCTACTGGACGAGTTGGGGCGGCACTTTCGAGAACCTGCAATCAGCCACGCAGCGTTTGCAGATCGTCGTGCCGGTGTCGCTGCTGCTGGTCTTCCTGCTGTTGTTCGCCATGTTCGGCAACGTCAAAGATGGCTTGCTGGTCTTCACTGGCATTCCGTTCGCGCTGACCGGTGGCATCTTGGCGCTGTGGCTGCGCGACATTCCTCTGTCGATTTCCGCTGCCGTGGGCTTCATTGCGCTTTCAGGCGTTGCCGTACTCAACGGTCTGGTGATGCTCTCCTACATCCGCAGCCTGCGAGAGGCTGGAACGCCGCTGGATGAAGCCATCCGCGAGGGCGCGCTGACACGCTTGCGGCCGGTGCTGATGACGGCCTTGGTGGCATCACTGGGCTTCATTCCGATGGCTATTGCCACGGGAACAGGCGCGGAAGTGCAGCGCCCCCTGGCTACCGTGGTGATCGGAGGCATCTTGTCTTCCACCGTGCTGACGCTGCTGGTTCTACCGATTCTGTATCGGCTGGCCCATCGCCCGGACGAGCAGGAAGAGGATGTCACGGCAGAGCCAGTACATGAGGGCGTAACCGCTTGAAAGGAACAACGATGAACGCCGTTACGGCACCCCGACAGACTCCTTCAAGCTTTACAGGGACATCGACTCATGGAATTGCGTCACCTCCGGTATTTTCTGGCCGTTGCCGAGGAACTTCACTTCGCCCGCGCTGCGGAGCGGCTGCATATCGAACAGTCACCACTGTCGCGCGCCATCAGGGAATTGGAAGAAGAATTGGGCGCACAACTGTTCGTGCGTACCAGCCGCAGCACACGCCTGACGCTTGCGGGCAAGCTGCTGATGGAGAACGCGCCTCGCGTGCTGCTGGCGCTGGACCAGGCGCGTGAGAGCGTGAAGGCGGCGGCCAATGGCTTTCACGGCCGGTTGCGCGTGGCGCTGTCCGACGGCATCACCCCCTCGCGCCTGCCGGCGCTGCTGGCGCGCTGCCGCGAGGAAGACCCGGAGATCGAGATCCGCCTGTTCGAGGTTCCGCTGGCCCAGCAGCTTAGCGGCCTGCGTGACGATCTATACGACGCGGGCTTCTCGATGGCCGACGAGGTGGGCGACGGCATCATCATCGAACCCGCCTGGGAGGATGAGCTGATGGTGGCCATGCCCGCGCGCCATGAACTACTGGCCCACAGGCGGGTACCGCTGGATGAAGTGCTGCAACATCCCCTGGTGCTGGGCGACCCGGCAGTTTGCGAAGGCCATGCCAAGCAGATCGACCGGATCCTGCGCAAGCAGGACCGGGAGCCCTTGATCGAACAGTACGTCGCCACGTTCGACGTGATGATGACTTTCGTATCGGCCGGCCTGGCACTGGGGCTCGCAGGCGCTGCGCACATCGCTTCCAGCCGCGAGCCGGGTGTGGTGGGCCGACCGCTCGCGGGAAAGTCGCCTATGCTTACTACCTATCTGCTGCGCCGCGACGCCGAGCCGTCGCAGGCGCTGGCCCGCTTCATCGAGCGGGTCGAATCCCTGGGGCCGGGAGACGCTTAGCCGTTGGCCCCGCTTCACTTCGGAGGATTCAAGCCATGAACCTATCCGAGATCATCGCTATGTCGTCGCTAGCAGTTCTGCTGGTCGCCTGCGGCAAGTCTGAGCCGTCCAAGCCCGCCGCCGTGCCCAGCGTGGAGGAACTGGCTGCTGACCCCGTACGTTTGCGAGAACTGCGCCAGCAGTGCAAGACGGATCGTCCGACGATGGGCGACGTGCTGTGCAACCGAGTGGCCGAGGCGACGAACCGGCGTTTCCTGGGTGACGGCAAGGTGCCTTATACGCCGCCGAAGGAACCGCCGAAGTTCTGATGGTCGGTTTGCCGCAACGCACCTGCGCGTGCCTGCGCCTTTTTGCGCGCTGCGCAGCAGCGCGCCCGTTGTGGCGGTCTTTCGCCCCAGTTCTTCCCTGCCGGAAACCATGCTTTTTGTGGCATCAACCTGCCGATAACGGTCTTTGACCGGCACGCCCAGCGGCACTGATCCTCACGAGGGCGGCACATGCCTGTGCCGCGATCGGAGGCTGGACGATGCAGGGAACGAACGTGCTGTTCGGTCAGATTGCCGTGGTGTTCGGCATCGTGATCGCCGGCGTGTGGGGCGCCACACAATGGACCGCAGCCGCCCTTGGCTATCAAGTACGCCTTGGCTCGCCCTGGTTCGACTTCCTTGGCACGTCGATCTACCACCCCTGGAAACTGTTTGAGTGGTGGTTCTTCTTCGGGGCCTATGCAACGGAAGTATTCGACACCGGCGGCGCCATCGCCGGCGCCAGCGGCATGGTCGCCGTGGGCGTTGCCATCGCCATGTCGGTCTGGCGCTCGCGCCAAGCTCGCCTCGTCACCACCTACGGCTCTGCGCGCTGGGCTAAGGCGCAGGACATTCTCAAAGCGGGCCTCACGCAACCGGCCGGCGTGTTCCTCGGCCAGCACGACCGCCAGTACCTGCGGCATGAAGGCCCGGAACACGTCCTGACCTTCGCGCCTACGCGCTCGGGCAAGGGCGTCGGCCTCGTGGTGCCGACGCTGCTTTCCTGGCCCGCGTCCGCCGTCGTCCACGACATCAAGGGCGAGAACTGGCAGATCACCGCAGGCTGGCGCTCGCGTTTCTCGCATTGCCTGCTGTTCAACCCGACCGATGCGAAGTCGGCGGCCTACAACCCGCTGCTGGAGGTTCGGCGCGGCGCGCATGAGGTGCGCGACGTTCAGAACATCGCGGACATTCTGGTCGATCCCGAAGGTGCGCTGGAGAAGCGCAACCATTGGGAAAAGACCAGTCATGCGCTGCTGGTCGGGGCCATTCTGCATGTCCTCTACGCAGGCGAAGACAAGACGCTGCGCGGCGTCGCCAACTTTCTGTCCGACCCGGCCAGCCCGTTCGAGCTGACCTTGCACCGGATGATGACCATGCCGCACCTCGGCGCTGGGCCGCATCCGGTCGTCGCATCGGCGGCGCGCGAGGTACTCAACAAGTCGGACAACGAGCGTTCCGGCGTGTTGAGCACGGCCATGTCGTTCCTCGGCCTGTACCGCGACCCTACGGTGGCCAAAGTCACGTCGCGCTGCGACTGGCGCATTGCCGACCTGATCGCGGCAGAGCATCCGCTGTCGCTGTATCTGGTCGTGCCGCCTTCGGACATTTCGCGGACGAAGCCGCTCATCCGCCTGATCCTCAACCAGATCGGCCGGCGCCTCACCGAATCGCTCGATGGCTCCGACGGCATCGAGCGCCGCCACAAGCTGCTGCTGATGCTCGATGAGTTCCCGGCGCTGGGACGCCTGGACTTTTTCGAGACGGCGCTGGCCTTCATGGCGGGCTACGGCATCCGCAGCTTCCTCATCGCGCAGTCGCTCAACCAGATCGACAAAGCCTACGGCCAGAACCATTCGATCCTGGACAACTGCCACGTTCGGGTGACGTTCGCCACGAACGACGAACGCACGGCCAAACGTATTTCCGAAACGCTCGGCACAGCCACCGAACTGCGCGCCCAGCGCAACTACGCGGGCCACCGGCTCGCGCCGTGGCTGGGCCACCTGATGGTGTCGCGCCAGGAAACCGCGCGCCCGCTGCTGACGCCGGGCGAAGTCATGCAGCTTCCGCCTGATGAGGCGGTGGTCATGGTGTCCAGCGTGGCGCCGATCAAGGCCAAGAAGCTGCGCTACTACGCGGACAGCAATTTCAAGCATCGCGTGCTGCCGCCGCCCACGCTGGCAGACGGGCAGCACGCCGACGCGCCGCCGGCCCGCGCCGATGACTGGAGCGGGCTGGCGATTCCTGCGGTGCCCGCACCTCTCGTCGCGGAGACCGTTGGCGACCTTGGCAGCGCCGATGACGGCGGCCCGCGTCGCCAGCCCGAACTCTCCGAAACCGTCGCCTACGACCCCGAACAGGCCGCTCCTATGGCCGATCTCGACCTACTCGATGACGACGACCCGCTTCCCCTTTCTCGCCAGCTCGATCCAATCATGCAGCGCACGGCACGGCTGGCTTCCCTCGACCCTGACGACGGAATCGAGCTATGACCCAACACCGCCTCAACGTGTTCATCCAGCCTGAGCATGGCAAGCGGCTCGACGAGCTGGCCGCCAAGAAAGGCGTATCCAAGTCCAGCATCGTCGCTGCTGCCTTGGCATCGTGGCTGTCGCCCGATGCCGCCGACCAGCGCGAAGCAGCGATTGCCAAGCGCCTGGATCGCCTGGCACGCCACGCCGAGCGCCTGGAGCGCGACCAGAACATCCAGATCGAGACGCTGGCACTGTTCATCCGCTACTTCCTCACGGTGAGCACGCCCGTGCCCGAAGCGCATCAGGACGCAGCGCGCGCCCAGGGCAAGGCGCGCTTCGAGCAGTTCGTGGAGCAGTTGGGCCGCCATCTGCTACGCGGGCGCAGCTTGGTACGCGACGTTGTGGAGGAGTTGCATCCAGACCTCTCGCGTATGAATACCGCGAAGGAGCGCACGTCATGAGTGCCGCTCCTTCCTCCTTTGCGGCCACGTCGCTGGATCGCCGCATCCAGATGCTGCGCACGGCGATGGGGCCGCTGATCGCCGCCGCGCTGGAAGACCCGGACGTGGTGGAAATCATGCTCAACCCGGATCGCACCTTGTGGATTGACCGGCTTTCGTCGGGCCGCACGCCGATGGGCGTGGAACTGTCCGAGGCCGATGGCGAGCGGATCATCCGCCTCGTGGCCGCCCACGTCGGCGCGGAAGTCCATCGCGGCCAGCCGCTGCTGTCCGCCGAATTGCCCGAAACCGGCGAACGCTTCGAGGGCATCTTGCCGCCAGCAGCGCCGGGGCCGGCCTTCGCGCTGCGCAAACGGGCCATCGGCGTCATTCCTCTATCGCGCCACATCGAGAACGGAATGATGACCGCCGCGCAGGCGGGCTTGCTGGTGCGCGCCGTGCGCGAGCGCCAGAACATCCTGATCGCCGGTGGCACCAGCACGGGCAAGACCACGCTCGCCAATGCCTTGCTCGCCGAGATCGCCGCCACCGGCGACCGCGTGCTGGTGCTCGAAGACACGGTGGAGCTGCAATGCGCTGCGCGTGACCATGTGCCGCTGCGCACGCGCGCGGGCGTGGTGTCGATGACCGAGCTGGTGCGTTCGTCCATGCGCCTGCGCCCCGATCGCGTCGTCGTCGGCGAGGTTCGCGGCGCCGAGGCGCTGGATCTCATCAAGGTGTGGGGTACAGGTCATCCAGGCGGCATCGCCACCATCCACGCCGGCTCCGCATTGGGCGCATTGCTGCGCCTGGAGCAACTGATTCTCGAAGTGGCGGTGAACCCGCCCCGTGCGCTGATCGCGGAAGCGGTCAACGTGGTCATCCACATCGCTGGGCGCGGGCGCAAGCGCCGCATCGAGAGCATCGCCCGCGTCGTCGGCTTCGATGGCGCTGGGTATCACCTGGCGGATGCGCTGGAGGCTCCATTCCCGGAGCTGCTGCCGCAGTCCGACCTTTCCTCCCTGTCCCCTGACCACTCTGGAGAACTTCCATGACGCACGCTGATGCTTTCCGTATTTCCGCAAATCCGTTTCCTCGGCCCGCACGGCTGGATGGCCTGGCTTGCCCGGCCATGCCGGGCTTGATGCTCGCGGCGCTGATGTTGCTGCTCGCAGGCACCGCGCAGGCCGCGGGTTCCTCGATGCCCTGGGAAGGGCCGCTGCAATCCATCCTTGAATCCATCCAGGGGCCGGTGGCGCGCATCGTTGCGGTCATCATCATCATCGCCACGGGCTTGGCGCTTGCCTTCGGCGATACCTCGGGCGGGTTCCGCAAGTTGATCCAGATCGTGTTTGGCCTGTCCATCGCGTTCGCCGCTTCGAGCTTCTTCCTGTCGTTCTTCAGCTTCTCCGGTGGGGCCGTCGTATGAACGGCTCACACGATGGAATGCCCGGCTTCGAGGTGCCGCTGCATCGGTCTCTGACCGAACCGATCCTGATGGGCGGCGCTCCGCGCACCGTGGCCATCACCAACGGCACCTTGGCCGCTGCCGTGGGCCTGGGCTTGCAGATGTGGATTCCAGGCGTGGTGCTCTGGATCGTCGGCTATTCGCTGGCGGTCTGGGGTGCGCGTGTCGATCCGCAGTTCATGGCCGTGTTCGCGCGGCACATCAAGCACCGGCCGCTGCTGGACGTGTGAGGTGATGCCATGCTGAACCTTGCCGAATATCGCCAGCGCCCGGCCTTGCTCGCCGACTGGTTGCCCTGGGCCGGGCTGATCGCACCGGGCGTCGTCTTGAACAAGGACGGCAGTTTCCAGCGCACGGCCCGGTTTCGCGGGCCTGACCTCGATAGCGCAACGCAAGGCGAACTGATTGCCACGACGGCGCGCTTGAACAACGCACTGCGTCGCATGGGTTCGGGCTGGGCGCTGTTCATCGAAGCCGAGCGCCGGCCCGCAGCCGACTATCCGCACTCGGAGTTTTCCGAGCCGCTGTCGTGGCTGGTGGACGAGGAACGCCGCGCTACGTTCGAGGACTCGGGCAACCACTTCGAGAGCGGCTACCACCTGACGCTGGTGTACCTGCCGCCCGAGGAATCACGCGCCCGCGCCGCCGGGATGCTGTACGAGAACCGGCCCACCGAAGGCGTGGACTGGCGCGAGCGCCTGACGGCCTTCGTGGCGGAAACCGATCGCGTCTTCGACCTCCTCGATGGCGTGATGCCGGAAATCGCCTGGCTCGATGACGGCCAGACGCTGACCTATCTGCACTCGACCATCTCCACGCGGCACTACCGCGTCAGCGTGCCCGAAGTGCCATTCCACATCGACGCGCTGCTGACGGATTCCGCACTGGTTGGCGGCCTGGCGCCCATGCTGGGCGATCAGCACCTGCGCGTGGTGTCGGTGCGGGGCTTCCCGACCTCGACCTGGCCGGGGATTCTGGACGACCTCAACCGCCTCGGCTTTGGCTATCGCTGGTCAACCCGGTTCCTCTGCATGGACAAAGCCGATGCGGAAAAGGAACTTTCCCGCCTGCGCCGCCAATGGTTCGCCAAGCGCAAGAACGTCGTCGCGCTGCTGCGCGAAACCATCTTCCAGCAGGAAACCCCGCTGGTTGATACCGACGCCAGCAACAAATCAGCCGATGCCGATGCCGCGTTACAGGAACTGGGCAGCGACCAGGTGGCCTTCGGCTATGTCACCACCACGGTGACGGTGCTCGACGCCGACCCGGCGAAGGCCGACGAGAAGCTGCGCATGGTGGAGCGGGTGATTCAAGGGCGCGGCTTCGTGACGATCCCCGAAACCTTGAACGCGGTGGAGGCGTGGCTGTCGTCGATTCCCAGCCACGCCTACGCGAACGTGCGCCAACCCATCGTCTCAACGCTGAATCTGGCGCACATGATGCCGGTGTCGGCGGTATGGGCCGGCCCGGCGAAGAACGCGCATCTTGATGGCCCACCGCTGATCGTGACCCGCACCGAGGGCGCGACGCCGTTCCGGCTGGTCACGCACATCGGCGACGTGGGCCATACCTTGGTGGCCGGCCCGACCGGCATGGGCAAGTCGGTGCTGCTCGCCACGTTGGCGATGCAGTTCCGCCGCTATCGCGGCTCGCGCATCTTCGCCTTCGACATGGGCCGCTCCGTGCGGGCCACCATCCTCGGCCTAGGCGGCGAGCACTACGACTTGGGCACGGATGGAGAGATCGCCTTCCAGCCGCTGGCGCGTATCGACCGTGAGGGCTACCGCACCTGGGCCGCCGAATGGATCGAGGGTCGCTTGCTGCACGAAGGCGTGGCAGTTGGCCCCGACGAGAAGGCCGCCATCTGGTCGGCGCTGGGAAGCCTGGCCGGTGCGCCGGTGGAGCAGCGCACGATGACGGGGCTTTCCGTGCTCCTGCAATCAAACACGCTGCGCCAGGCGCTTGCGCCTTACGTTCTGGGTGGCGCGCACGGCAAGCTGCTGGACGCCGACCATGACCGTCTCGGCATGGCCGACGTGCAGTGCTTCGAGATGGAGGAGCTGATGCACAGCAAGGCCGCCGTCATGGCCGTGCTGCATTACCTCTTTGCGCGCTTCGACGAGCGTTTCGACGGTGCGCCCACGCTGCTGATCCTTGATGAGGCGTGGCTGTTCCTCGATGACCCGGTATTCGCGGCCCGCATCCGCCAGTGGCTCAAGACACTGCGCAAGAAGAACGTCAGCGTCATCTTCGCAACGCAGAGCCTCGCCGACATCAAGGATTCGAGCATCGCGCCCGCGATCATCGAGAGCTGCGCGAGTCGGATTTTCTTGCCCAACCCGCAGGCGACCGAGCCGCAGATTCGCACGATCTACGAGGGCTTCGGCCTCAACAGGCGGCAGATCGAAATCGTCGCCACCGCACAGCCCAAGCGCGACTACTACTACCAATCCCGCCTCGGCAACCGCCTGTTCGACCTCGACCTGGGGCCGGCGGCGCTCGCCTTCGCGGGCGCGTCCACGCCGCAAGACCAGCGCGACATGGACGCGATGCTAGCCGACGCCGGCGCACCCGGCTTCGCGGGCGCCTGGCTGCGCCATCGCGGCCTCGATTGGGCGGCCGATCTGCTGCCCTCGTTCCCCGGCCACGTGCCGGGTTCCCTCGCCAACCAACCCCTGGAGAACCTGCCATGAAGAAGCGCCTTCTTGCCGCTGCCGTCGCGGCCATGCTTTGCACCGCCACCGCCCATGCGCAATGGGTCGTGATCGACCCCACGAACCTCGTGCAGAACACGCTGACCGCGATCCGCACGCTGGAACAGATCAACAACCAGATCCAGCAACTCCAGAACGAAGCGCAGATGCTGATGAACCAAGCGCGCAACCTCGCCAGCCTGCCATCCAGCGTGGTCGGCCAGTTGCGCGCCAATCTGGCGACCACGCAGCGGCTGATCGCCCAAGCCAGAGGACTGGCCTACGACGTGACGAATCTGGATCGGGAGTTCCAGCGCCTGTATCCCGAGCAATACGCCGCCACCGTCAGCGGCAACCAGATGTACCGCGACGCGCAGGAGCGCTGGAAGAACACGCTCAACGGCCTGCAAACCACCATGCAGATGCAGGCCCAGGCGTCGCAGAACCTGAATGATGACGAAGGCGTGCTGGCTGACCTCGTGGGCAAGAGCCAGTCGGCAGTTGGGGCCTTACAGGCAATGCAGGCCATGAACCAGTTGCTGGCCCTGCAAGCCAAGCAGTCCATCCAGACGCAGCGCCTGAGCATCACCCAGGATCGCGCCGCTTCGTTGGAGCTGGCGCGGCAGGCCGCCGCCGTGGAGCGGGGCCGCGAGGTGAACCGGCGCTTCCTGGGTGAAGGCACGCCGTACACGCCGCAGTCCGTCGATTTCTACGGCCATTGACGAGTGCTGCCATGACACGCGCGCCTGCTCTCTGCGGTTTTGTGCTCCTGCTGGCCGGCTGCGGCCAGCAGGAGGTGCCTTCGGTTGATGCGCTCGCGGCCCATCCGGCGCGGCTGCGCTTGCTCAAGGAGCAATGCCGCGCGGGTCAGCTCGGCGGCGCGTTATGCGCGCAGGTGGTCAAGGCCGACCTACGCCGCTTTTTCTCCGGCAAGGCCGGGCCTGATGAGTACCGGACGCTGGCCGAATTGCCGCCGATTCCGGCCAGCTTCGATGAACCCACCGAAGACGGCGGGGCGGTGGCAGCGGCCTTGCCGTGGCAGGAGGACTCGCCATGAATGACATTTCGATCATTGATCGCTTCCTTGATGTGTTCTCGCGCTACATCGACTCGGGCTTCGGGCTGCTGCACGGGGAGGTGGCGTTCCTTACGGCCACGCTGATCGTCATCGACATGACGCTCGCCGGGCTGTTCTGGGCCATGAGTCATGCCAGCGGCCAGGGCGAGGACGTGATCGCCAAGCTGATCCGCAAGGTGCTTTATGTCGGTGCCTTCGCCTACATCATCGGCAACTTCAACACCTTGGCGAGCATCGTGTTCCGCTCGTTCGCCGGGCTGGGCCTGACGGCCAGCGGCTCGACCCTGAGCATGGGTAACTTCTTGCAGCCGGGACGGCTCGCCAAAGTGGGCATCGACGCCGGGGCGCCCATTCTTGAGCAGATCAAGGAGATGGCGGGCTTCCCCGAGGTGTTCATTCACATCATGCCCATCGTCGTGCTGTTCTTCGCATGGATGGTGGTCATCGTCAGCTTCTTCGTGCTGGCGGTGCAGCTCTTCGTGACGCTGATCGAGTTCAAGCTGACCACGCTGGCGGGCTTCGTGCTGGTGCCGTTCGCCCTCTGGAACAAGACGGCGTTCCTGGCCGAGAAGGTGTTGGGCAACGTGGTGTCCTCGGGCATCAAGGTTCTGGTGCTGGCCGTCATCGTTGGCATCGGCTCGGGGCTGTTCTCCGAGTTCAACATACCGGCCGGTTCGGAGCCTTCGATCGACCGGGCGTTGGTCATCATGCTGGCCTCGCTCGCCATGCTGGCCCTGGGCATCTTCGGGCCGGGCATTGCGACTGGGCTGGTGTCCGGTGGCCCGCAGCTCGGCGCGGGCGCGATGGCTGGTGCTGCTATCGGCGCAGCCGGAACCGCCGTGGCAGTCGGTGCCGCGGCTACGGGCGTCGGCAGTGCTGTGGCGGCTGGGGCACGCATGGCACCCGCCGTCGCCCGCTCGATGGCATCGACGGCCAGCAGCGCCAGGTCGGCGTACCAGGCGGGCTCCGCCTCGGCCGGTGGTGGCCTCAAGGGCGCCGCCGCTGGTGTGGGCAATGTGGCCAAGACCGGTGCGCAGGCGGCCGGGCAGAAGGTGGCCGACGGGGCGCGCTCGATGAAAGAGCGCATGGCGGCGGCTTTTCGGCCTGACGACACGCCGGCATCCGGCGCCGCACCCGCCGGGCCTGACGCTGCCGGCTCATCTCCGTCCGCCGAGCAACCCGCCTGGGCCGAGCGCCTGCATCGCAAGCAGCAGCTTACCCATGCCGCAACCACCGCCGCCCACACGCTGCGCGGCGGCGATGGTGGCAGCTCCAGCCAGGGGCCGAGCCTGCGCGATTCCGATTCCTGATCCTCAAGGAGAACCCCCATGCGATTCAAACGACCGCAGGTGCGCTACGCGGACACGCCGCAGCCTGCCACCCCGTACCAATCCGCCGCACAGGTCTGGGACGAGCGCATCGGCTCGGCCCGCGTGCAGGCGAAGAACTGGCGTTTCATGGCCTTCGGCTGCCTCACCTTGGCCGTGCTGATGGCGGGCGGCCTGGTCTGGCGCTCGGCGCAGTCCATCGTGACGCCCTACGTGATCGAGGTGGACAACGCAGGCCAGGTGCGCGCCGTCGGCGAGGCCGCCACGCCGTACCGGCCTAGCGATGCGCAGATTGCCTACCACCTCGGCCGCTTCATCGGCCTGGTGCGCTCGCTGTCTATCGACCCCATCGTGGTGCGGCAGAACTGGCTCGATGCCTATGACTACACCACCGACAAGGGCGCCGTGGTGCTCAACGAGTACGCCCGCGTGAACGATCCGTTCGCGCGCATCGGCAAGGAGTCGGTAACGGTGCAGATCACCAGCGTGACCCGCGCCAGCGACACGTCTTTCAACGTGCGCTGGACGGAGACGCGCTTCGTGAACGGAGCGCTGGATCGCACCGAACGCTGGAACGCCGTGGTTTCCATCGTGCAGCAGACGCCGCGCACCGAGCAGCGTGTGCGCAAGAACCCCTTGGGCATCTACGTCAACGGGCTGTCGTGGAGCCGTGAACTGGAAGGAAACGAAGGAGCAAAGCCATGAATGATCTTTTCCGTAAATTCGCCTTGCCGATCATGTTGCTTGCCCTCGCGGGCTGCGCCACGCAGGGCAAGCCGCCGCCGTCCATTTCGCTCGACGAGCCGGTGCAGGCCCAGCCGCTACCGGAGCCGCCTGCGCCGGTGGAGGTGGTGGCCATGCCGCAAGTGCTGCCGATGCCGGCTCAGATGAAGCCTGTGCCGGATGCCAAGCCCGCCGCAGAATCCGCCGATGAAACCGTGCGGGTGTCCCGCGCCAACGCCGAGGCGCGTATCGCGCCCACGCGCGAGGGCTACGTCAACGCGATTCAGGTGTGGCCCTTCACTGATGGCGCGCTGTATCAGGTCTATGCGGCCGTGGGCCGCGTGACCGTGATCGTGCTTCAGCCAGGCGAGGAACTGGTGACGGTGGCTGCTGGCGACACGGTGCGCTGGATCGTGGGCGACACATCGAGCGGCAGCGGCGATGCGCTGCGCGTCAATGTGATGGTCAAGCCGATCCGCTCGGGCCTCAAGACCAATCTGGTCATCACGACCAGCCGGCGCACGTACCTGATTGAGCTGACTTCGACCGAGAAGACGTGGATGGCGTCGGTGTCCTGGGAGTATCCGAAGGACAAGATGCTGGCCTTGCAGCGCCAGGCGCAGGCGGCCAGCGCCGCCGCGCCGGTCGATAGCGGGCTATTGCTGGAGAAGATCCGTTTCCGCTACGCGGTCAGTGGCAGCAACCCGCCGTGGAAACCGCTGCGCGCCTTCGATGATGGCGAGAAGGTCTATATCCAGTTCCCGCCGGGCATCGCCCAGGGCGAGTTGCCACCGCTGTTCGTCATCGGCGCGCAAGGTGACGGGCAACTGATGAACTACCGTTTCCGCTCGCCGTACTACATCGTGGATCGCCTGTTCGGCGCGGCCGAACTGCGCCTGGGCGGGGACAAGGGCGACGTGGTGCGGATTGAGCGCACGGACGGCACAAGGAAGAATTGACATGAGCCAGGACGATTCCCCTGACCTTGCACCGCAGGCGGGCAAGGTCGTGCCCGAGGCGGTGGCGCTGCGCGCCCAGCCGCGCCCGGTCACACGCCTGAACCGGCGCACGCTAGTCATGCTCACCGGCGGCCTGTCGGTCGCCGTGCTCGGGGCTACGATCTGGTCATTGCAGCCGCACCGGCGCGCGGGTGAGCAGACCGAGCTGTACAACGTCGATCGCGTGTCGAAGTCCGAAGGGCTGGATGGCTTGCCTTCGGATTACTCCAAGCTGCCGAAGGTGCCGGAACTGGGGCCGCCGCTGCCGGGCGACCTTGGCCCGGCCATCGTGAAGTCGCAGCAGCCCGTGGCGCCCACCTACGCGCCGCCGGGCCACGACCCGGAGGATGCACGGCGCAAGGAAGCTGAAGCGGCAGCAGCTTCCTCGGTGTTCTTCCGCTCGGGCACGCCTGGCAAGACCGCCGCGCCAGCGACTGCGCAAGTCGGTGCGGCTGGCCAAGCATCGGCCTTGGCGGGCTTCGACCCGCTGGCCGCCGGGCCAGCCTCGACGGCGGCTCAGCCTGCCGACCCGACCGCTGTGCAAAACCGGCAAGACCAAAAAGAGGCGTTCCTGAAGGGCGGCTCTACGGAGACCCGCAATTCCGGGAATCTGAAAATGCCGTCCTCGCCGTATCAGGTGATGGCCGGGACGGTGATCGCCGGCGCGCTGGTGACGGGCATCAAGTCGGACTTGCCGGGCGACGTGATCGCCACGGTGACGGAGCCGGTCTATGACACGGCCACGGGCAAGTTCCTGCTGATTCCGCAGGGCTCGCGCATCCTGGGCAAGTACAACAGCCAGGTGAGCTATGGGCAAAGCCGGGTTCAGGTGGTTTGGAACCGCATCATCCTGCCCGACACGTCCTCGCTGACGCTAGACAACCTCGTGGGCACCGATCCGGCCGGCTATTCCGGCCTGGAAGACGGGGTGGACTACCACTGGAGCCGCATCGTCGCCGGTGCCGCGCTGACGACGCTGCTGGGCGTGGGCGCCGAGCTGGCCGCGCCGGAGAACCGGCAGGACGGTAATCGCATCATCATCGCCGGCCGCGACAGCGCGCAGGACAGCATCAATCAGGTCGGCCAGGAGATGACCCGGCGCAACATGAACATCCAGCCGACGCTGACTGAACGGCCCGGCCTGCCGGTGCGGATCATCGTCAACCGCGACTTGGTGTTGCGGCCGTACCAGCCGATGTTCTTCCAGCGGGGAGCGATGCAATGAGCACGACCAAGAAGCTGCGGCTCGGGCCGCTGCCCAAGACCGAGAGCGTCAAGCTGACCTTTGCGTGCCCGGTTAGCCTGAAAGCTGACCTCGATCGCTACGCCGCGCTGCACGCGCAGGCGTATGGCGAGACGGTCGATGTTATGACGCTGATCCCGCACATGCTGGAAGCCTTCATGGCGGGGGATAGGGCGTTCAGGCGCAGGCAGGCCAAGAACGAAAAAGCCGCCCCTGCGTGAACAGGGGCGGCTTTCGAATTGGTGCCCGAGGCCGGAATCGAACCGGCACGCCTTGCGGCGGGGGATTTTCATCCCACTTCGGCTTTCGCCGCCGCCGTCTCCGAAGAAACGACGTTCGTGGGCTGGAGCACGCCTTCACCATAGCCTTTCGGCTTTAGGTGCCCGCCGTCTGCTCTCTACACCTTCCGAGGAACCTTTCGGCTCCAGGGCTTGGCTCGGTATTAGCTCGGACTGATCGTCCAGGGCCTTCGCCGAGTTTGACGGGCTTCACCTCGGGGGTTTCCCTCCGAGGGCTCAAATTTGGTCTGAGTCCCCTGCGTCTACCAATTTCACCACTCGGGCATGACGCGCGATGCTACTTCAACTATCTACTCCTCACTGGGAGCCAGCTTGCATCGTCCTGGCTCCTAGCTGACTCCTGGCTCGAAATGCAGGCATCTCGATCAAGAGGCGATTTATCACTCAATCCCTTGTCCCATGCGGCTTGGCAGGCAGTGGCCTCAAGCAAGAACTACGTAGAAGTCCCTATTTTTGAGTCCCCTGCGTCTACCAATTCCACCACCCGGGCAGGCGCAAAAACGAAGTCGCAAATTATGGCACAGTAGTACCGTATGACGACCTACCAGACGATTGAAGACGCCATCGGGCGCACGCCGCTCGTGGCTTTGCAGCGCATCGGCGCCGAGTCCAACGCGGCGCGCGGCAACGTGGTGCTGGGCAAGCTGGAGGGCAACAATCCCGCCGGCTCGGTCAAGGACCGGGCGGCGCTGTCCATGATCCGTGGGGCGGAGGAGCGCGGCGCCATCCGTCCGGGCGACACGCTGATCGAGGCGACGTCGGGCAACACCGGCATCGCCCTGGCGATGGTGGCGGCCGTGAAGGGCTACCGCATGCTGCTGATCATGCCCGAGGACCTGTCGGTGGAGCGTGCGCAGACCATGAAGGCCTATGGCGCCGAGCTGATCCTGACGCCCAAGAGCGGCGGCATGGAATACGCCCGCGACCTGGCCGAGCAGATGGTGGGCCAGGGCAAGGGCGTGGTGCTGGACCAGTTCGCCAACCCGGACAACCCGCGCATCCACTACGAGACCACCGGCCCCGAGATCTGGGAGCAGACCGGCGGGCGCGTCACCCACTTCGTCAGCGCCATGGGCACCACGGGCACCATCACCGGCGTGTCGCGCTACCTGCGCGAGAAGAACCCGGGCGTGCGCATCATCGGCGCGCAGCCGGCCGAGGGCGCGCGCATCCCCGGCATCCGCAAGTGGCCCGAGGAATACCAGCCCAAGATCTATGAGCCGCAGATGGTGGACGAGCTGGTGCTGGTCGGCCAGGACGATGCCGAGGACATGGCCCGGCGCATGGCGCGCGAGGAAGGGTTGTTCGGCGGCATCTCCGCCGCCGGCGCCTGCTGGGTGGCGCAGCAGATCGCCGAGCGCGAGCAGAACGCGACCATCGTCTTCGTGGTGTGCGACCGGGGCGACCGCTACCTGTCCACCGGCGTGTTCCCGGCCTGAGTCCGGTTTTGGATGCCAAGAGTGCCTGAAACCCGCTCCAGGCAAGCGTGAGCAGCTACCAATAACAAAGCATGCAATACGAATACCGCTTCTGCCCGCACTGCGCCACGGCGCTGGCGCCCATCGTGCAGATGGAGGACGGCGGGCCCAAGGAGCGCCTGCGCTGCCCGGCCTGCGGCTTCACGCACTGGAACAACCCCACACCGGTGCTGGCCGCTATCGTCGAGGTGGACGGACGCGTGCTGCTGGCGCGCAACGCGCTGTGGCCGCCCAAGATGTTCGCGCTGATCACCGGCTTCATGGAGGCCGGCGAGTCGCCCCAGGAGGGCGTGGCGCGCGAGGTGAAGGAAGAGACCAACCTGGACGCCCAGTCCGTCACCCTGGTGGGGGCTTACGAGTTCCTGCGCATGAACCAGCTCATCATCGCCTACCACGTGCAGGCCACGGGCCAGGTGCGGTTGTCGCCCGAGCTGATCGACCACCGCTTCTACGACCTGCACGAGCTCAAGTGCTGGCCTGCGGGCACCGGCTACGCGCTGGCCGACTGGCTGCGCTCGCGCGGGCACGAGCCCGTGTTTTTCACCGACGAAGAAAACGCCGAGCGCCGCCGCGGGCTGGACGCGCCGGCATCACCGAAGCATTGAGACGACGATATGCAGATCGACCAGGAAGTGGACGCGCGCGGGCTGAATTGCCCGCTGCCCATCCTGCGCGCCAAGAAGGCCCTGGCCGGCATGGCCAGCGGCCAGCTGCTGCGCGTGGTGGCCACCGACACGGGCTCGCTGCGCGACTTCCAGGCCTTCGCCAAGCAAACGGGCAACGAGCTGGTGGAGCAGCGCACCGAGGGCGGGGAGTTCATCCACGTCCTGCGCCGGCGCTGACCGGCCACGGCCGGGCCCCGGACTTTTTCTCCCATGTCGCGTGCCGAACGGCTGCTGCAGCTGATGCAGGCACTGCGCAGCCGGCGCCACCCGGTGCAGGGCAGCGTGCTGGCGCAGGAGCTGGGCATCAGCCTGCGCACGCTGTACCGCGACATCGCCGCGCTGCAGGCGCAGGGCGCGTGTATCGACGGTGCGCCCGGCCTGGGCTACGTGCTGCGCCCGGGCTTCACGCTGCCGCCGCTGATGTTCTCGCCCGAGGAGATCGAGGCGCTGGTGCTGGGCTCGCGCTGGGTGGCGCGGCATGCCGACGAGGCGCTGGCGCAGGCCGCGCGCAGCGCCCTCGACAAGATCGCCCACGTGGTGCCCGCGCCGCTGCGCGAGGCGCTGGACAGCAGCCCGCTGCTGGTCGGGCCCGCCGCCGCGACGCGCCGCGGCGCCGACCCGGTGCTGGCCGCGCTGCGGGCCGCCCTGCGCGCCGAGCACAAGCTGCAACTGGTCTACCGCGACCTGCGCGAGGCCCAGACCGCCCGCACCGTGTGGCCCTGCGCCCTGGGGTTCTTCGAGCAGACCAACGTGCTGGTGGCCTGGTGCGAGCTGCGCCAGCAGTTCCGCCACTTCCGCACCGACCGCATCGTGAGCGCGCAGCCGCTGGCCGAGCGCTACCCGCAGCGCCGCCACGCGCTGCAGGCACAGTGGCGCGCGCACCAGGCAGCGACCGCGGCCGGGCGCGCGGGCGGTATCGACACCGCTGCCGCTGCCGCTGCCACTGCCGCTGCCGACGCCGTGGGTGGTGCCGCTGCTGACAGGAACTGACACGCGCGCCCCGCACCATGCCGGCACCGGCGCCGCAACGGTGCGGCCCGGACCCCACCCCTGCCTTAGGAGCCGTCCGTGACGCAACCCAGCTATGTCCTTCTGTACGTCGACCAGCCCACCGCCAGCGCCGATGTGTACGCCCGCCTGTTCGGCTGCACGCCGGTGGAGCGCAGCGAGACGTTCGCCCTGTTCGTGCTCGACAGCGGCTTCAAGCTGGGCCTGTGGGGGCGCAGCGGCGTGCAGCCGCCTGCAGCGCCGGCCGGCGCCAGCGGGGCCGGGGCGCACACCGAGCTGTGCGTGGCGCTGGCCGACAACGCCGAGGTGGACGCCTGGCACGCCCGCTGGTGCGCGCTGGCGCCGGCCCTGGGCCTGACGCTGCTGCAGCCGCCCGTGCACCTGGACTTCGGCTACAACTTCGTGGCCGCCGACCGCGACGGCCACCGGCTGCGGGTCTTCGCGCCCAGCCAGCCCTGAGCGGGCGGCCGTCTCCAGCGCCCGGACCGCCGGCGCGCGCTGCCCTGGGCGGCGGCCGGCCGGTGCGCCGGCCTACAGGGCCAGCGTCTTGAGGTATTCGCGGAAATGCGCCCCGACCTGGGGGTGCTGCAGCGCCAGCTCCACGGTGGCTTCCAGGAAGCCCTCTTTGCTGCCGCAGTCGTAGCGCTTGCCGGCGTACTGGTAGGCGTACACGGTCTCGTGCTGCATCAGGCGGGCGATGGCGTCGGTGAGCTGGATCTCGCCGCCCACGCCGCGCGGCTGGTTGCGGATCTCCTCGAAGATGCGCGGCGTCAGCACGTAGCGGCCGGCCACGCCCATGCGCGAGGGGGCCTTCTCGGGCGCGGGCTTTTCCACGATCTCGTCCACGCGCAGCAGCGCGCCGCCGGCGTTCTCGCCCTTGACGATGCCGTAGCGGCGCGTGTGCTCGGCCGGCACTTCCTGCACGGCGATGAGCGAGCGGCCCTGCTTCTCGAAGGCGGCGGTCATCTGCGCCATCACGCCGGGGCTGCCGTTCACGCCCACCATCAGGTCGTCGGCCAGGATGACGGCGAACGCCTCGTCGCCCACCAGCGGCTCGGCGCACAGCACGGCGTGTCCCAGGCCCAGCGAGCGCGGCTGGCGCACGAACAGGCAGTTCATGTCGGCCGGGCTCACGCTGCGCACCAGCTCCAGCATTTCCTGCTTGCCCGCGTTCTCCAGCTCGTTCTCCAGTTCGTAGGAGGTGTCGAAATGGTCCTCGATGGCGCGCTTGCTGCGGCCGGTGACGAACACCATGTCGCGGATGCCGGCCTCGTAGGCCTCCTCCACCGCGTACTGGATCAGCGGCTTGTCCACCACGGGCAGCATCTCCTTGGGAGAGGCCTTGGTGGCGGGCAGAAAGCGCGTGCCGAGTCCGGCGACGGGGAAAACGGCCTTGCGGATGCGGGTGGGAGCGCTCAAATCGGATACCTCGCGAAAAGGGGCTGGAAGGGGCGCCGCGTGCATGGCACGGGCGCCCGGCCAGGGCAGCCGAGGATGTTAGCCCAGGCGTGCCAGCTGTTCGCGGATGCGCGCCAAGGTCGCGCCAAAGTCTGACACGCGCTTTTTCTCCTGCTCGATCACCGCCGGCGGCGCCTTGGCCACGAAGGCCTCGTTGGACAGCTTGGCGCCGGCCTTGGCGATCTCGCCCTCCAGCCGCGCGGCCTCCTTGCCCAGGCGGCTGCGCTCGGCGACCACGTCGATCTCCACGAACAGGGCCAGGCGCGCATCGCCCACCACGGCCACGGGGGCGGACTGGGTGGCTTGGCTCCAGGCAGCCTCGTCGTCGAACACCTGCACTTCACTCAGCTTGGCCAGGTTTTGCAGCACCGGCGCGATGTCGCGCATGAAGGCGGAGTCGCCTGTGACCAGCAGCGGCAGGCGCTGCGCGGGCGACACGCCCATCTCGCCGCGCAGCTGGCGGCAGGCGTCCACCATCTGCTTGATGCGCTGCACGTGGGCGATGGCGGCCGGGTCGACCTTCTCGGGCTGAGCCTGTGGATAGGGCGCGACGGAGACGGATTCGCCGGCGATACCGGCCACCGGCGCCACCTTCTGCCACAGCGCCTCGGTCACGAAGGGAATGATGGGGTGGGCCAGGCGCAGGATGGCCTCCAGCACGCGGATCAGCGTGCGGCGCGTGGCGCGCTGCTGGGCCGCGGTGCCGGTCTGGATCTGCACCTTGGCGATCTCCAGGTACCAGTCGCAGAACTCGTTCCAGACGAAGTCGTAGACGGCGTTGGCCACGTTGTCCAGGCGGTAGTCGGCAAAACCCCGGGCGACCTCGGCCTCGGCCTGCTGCAGCGCCGATACGATCCAGCGGTCGGCCTGGCTGAAATGCAGGTACGACTCGGTGCAGCCCTGCGAGCCGTCCAGCCCGCAGTCGTAGCCCTCGCAGTTCATCAGCACGAAGCGGCTGGCGTTCCAGAGCTTGTTGCAGAAGTTGCGGTAGCCCTCGCAGCGCTTGCTGTCGAAGTTGATGGAGCGGCCCAGGGACGCCAGCGCCGCGAAGGTGAAGCGCAACGCGTCCGCCCCGTAGGCGGGAATGCCCTCGGGGAATTCCTTTTGCGTGTTCTTCTTCACCTGCGGGGCCGTTTCGGGCCGGCGCAGGCCGGTAGTGCGCTTGTCCAGCAAAGGCTCCAGGGCGATGCCGTCGATCAGGTCCACCGGGTCCAGCACGTTGCCCTCGGACTTGCTCATCTTCTTGCCCTGGGCGTCGCGCACCAGGCCGTGGATGTACACGTGCTTGAACGGCACGCGGCCGGTGAAGTGCGTGGTCATCATGATCATCCGGGCAACCCAGAAGAAGATGATGTCGTAGCCGGTGACCAGCACGCTGCTGGGCAGGTACAGGTTGTAGTCGTCGGCGGCGGCGTCGGTCTGCTCGGGCCAGCCCATGGTGCTGAAGGGCACCAGGGCGGATGAGTACCAAGTGTCCAGCACGTCCTCGTCGCGGCGCAGCCGCTTGCCCGGTGCCTGGGCCTGCGCCTCGGCCTCGCTGCGGGCCACGTACACGTTGCCGTCCTCGTCGTACCAGGCGGGAATCTGGTGGCCCCACCACAGTTGGCGGCTGATGCACCAGTCCTGGATGTTGTTCATCCACTGGTTGTAGGTGTTGACCCAGTTCTCGGGCACGAACTGCACCTGGCCCGAGGCCACGGCGTCGATGGCCTTTTGCGCGATGCTCTTGCCGGTGGCGTCGCCTTCGCCCACCTTGCTCATGGCCACGAACCACTGGTCGGTCAGCATGGGCTCGATGATCTGGCCGGTGCGGGTGCACACCGGCACCATCAGCTTGTGCTTTTTCGTCTCGATCAGCAGGCCCTGCTCCTGCAGGTCGGCCACGATGGCCTTGCGAGCGGCGAAGCGGTCCATGCCGCGGTACTTCTCGGGCGCGTTGTCGCTGACGGTGGCGGCCAGGGTCAGCACCACCTCCAGGGGCAGGCCGTGGCGCTGGCCCACGGCGTAGTCGTTGTTGTCGTGCGCCGGGGTGACCTTGACCACGCCGGTGCCGAACTCGCGGTCCACGTACTCGTCGGCAATGATGGGAATCTGCCGGCCCACCAGCGGCAGCGTGACGCTCTGGCCGATCAGGTGGGCGTAGCGCTCATCCTCGGGGTGGACCATGACAGCCACGTCCCCCAGCATGGTTTCGGGACGGGTGGTGGCCACCACCAGCTGGCCGCTGCCGTCCGCCAACGGATAGGCGATGTGCCACAGCGAGCCGTCGCGCTCCTCGTTTTCCACCTCCAGGTCGGACACGGCGGACTGCAGCACCGGGTCCCAGTTGACCAGGCGCTTGCCGCGGTAGATCAGGCCCTGCTGGTACAGCTGGACGAAGGTCTCGGTCACCACCTTGGACAGCTTGTCGTCCATAGTGAAGTACTCGCGGCTCCAGTCCACGCTGTCGCCCATGCGGCGCATCTGCGTGGTAATGGTGTCGCCGCTCTTGTCCTTCCACTCCCAGACCTTCTGCACGAACTGCTCGCGCCCCAGGTCGTGACGGCTGGTGCCCTGGCCCTGCAGTTGGCGCTCCACCACGATCTGCGTGGCGATGCCGGCGTGGTCCGTGCCCGGCACCCAGACGGTGTTGTGGCCAAGCATGCGGTGGTAGCGCGTCAGGCTGTCCATGATGGTCTGGTTGAACGCGTGGCCCATGTGCAGCGTGCCCGTCACGTTGGGCGGCGGCAGCTGGATGGCAAAAGAGGGCTGGCCGGCATCGGCCTGGCCGGTGCCGCGCACGCCGGCGCGGCCGTAGCCGCGCTGCTCCCACAGCGGCCCCCAGTGCGCCTCCAGCGGCGCGGGTTCGAAGGACTTGGACAGGCTGTTCAGGCCGGGCTGGGAGAGGAGGGTGTCGTCGCTCATGGCAATGAAGAACGGCATCCCGTGGGATGCCGTTCGCGGGCAGTGGATTGGAGGATGCGGGGCATTTTATTCGCTGCGCGCATGCTCCTGATTGAATAGCTGCCAGCGCTTTCCTGGCAAGGGCTGGAGCCCATTTTGATGCCTGATTTCAGTAGGCCAGCCGCTCCGGCCGCACCTCCTGCAGGATGGTGGTGGCGATCTCCTCGATGCTCTTGGTGGTGGACGACAGCCAGCGTATGCCTGAGCGGCGCATCATGGCCTCGGCTTCGCTGATCTCGTAGCGGCAGTTGGCCAGGTCGGCGTACTTCGAGCCCGGGCGGCGCTCGTTGCGGATCTCCGCCAGCCGCTGCGGGTCGATGGTCAGGCCGAAGATCTTCTTGCGGTGCGGCGCCAGGGCCGGAGGCAGCTGGCGGCGCTCGAAATCTTCGGGAATGAGCGGGTAGTTGGCCACCTTCAGCCCGTGCTGCATGGCCAGGTACAGGCTGGTGGGTGTCTTGCCGCTGCGCGAAACGCCCACCAGGATCACGTCAGCGCCTTCCAGGTCGCGATGGCTCTGGCCGTCGTCGTGGTCCAGGCTGAAGTTGATGGCCTCGATGCGGTCGCTGTACTCCTTGGACATGCTGATGTCCGAGAAGCGACCCACGCGGTGGTGCGACTTGGTGCCCAGCTCCGCCTCCAGCGGGCGGATGAAGGTGCCGAACATGTCCAGCAGCATGCCCTTGCAGCCGTCTTCGATGATGCGCAGCACGCTCATGTTCACCAGCGTGGTGAAGACGATGGGCTTGGTGCCCTCCAGCTCGGCCGTGTGGTTGATCTGGCGCACCACCTGGTGGGCCTTGTCCTCGGTGTCGGTGAAGGGCAGGCGCACGTGGCGCGGGCGCATGTCGAACTGCGCCAGGATGGCGTTGCCGAAGGTCTCGGCGGTGATGCCGGTGCCGTCGGACACATAGAACACGGTGCGCGTGTGGGGAAGCTGCATGGGTTGAGCGGGGCTGTGGAGCGGAGGGTCGGGGGAGGGCAGCGGCGCCTGCACAGGCGCGGGGGCCGCCACTACAATGGCGCGCATTATTCCCAAGTCCCCATGCACCGCGCCGGCCCACAACCACAACACATAAGCCGTGGCCGCTGCATGGGTGCATGCCTGCCAGACCCAAGCCGCTCCGCCCTGGCAGGCGCAGACCCAGTTTCAACTTCTGGAGCATTCCCATGTCTGCACGCTTTGAGGCGACCGCCCTGGTCGTACCGTTTGAAAACCTGAGGATGGACGACGTCGAGGTCGTGGGCGGCAAGAACGCCTCGCTCGGCGAAATGATCTCCCAGCTGCCCGAGGGCGTGCGCGTGCCCACGGGCTTCGCGACCACGGCCCATGCCTTCCGCGAATTCCTGAAGCACGAGGGACTGGCCGAGCGCATCAGCCAGCGCCTGGCCACGCTGGACACCGACGACGTGCGCGCCCTGGCGCAGGCAGGCAGCGAGATCCGCGGCTGGGTCGAGGCCCAGCCCTTCCCCGCTGACCTGGAAGCCGCTGTGCGCGGCGCCTTTGCCACGCTGTGCGACGGCAACGACCAGGCCTGCTTTGCCGTGCGTTCTTCGGCCACGGCCGAAGACCTGCCCGACGCTTCGTTCGCCGGCCAGCAGGAGACCTTCCTGAACGTCGTTGGCGCCGACGACGTGCTGCACAAGATGAAGGAGGTCTTCGCCAGCCTCTACAACGACCGGGCCATCAGCTACCGCGTGCACAAGGGCTTCGCGCACGACGTGGTGGCGCTGTCGGCCGGCGTGCAGCGCATGGTGCGCTCCGACCTGGGCGCGGCCGGCGTCATGTTCACCATCGACACCGAGAGCGGCTTCGAGGACGTGGTCTTCATCACCAGCAGCTACGGCCTGGGCGAGACCGTGGTGCAGGGCGCCGTGAACCCCGACGAGTTCTACGTGCACAAGCCCATGCTGCAGGCCGGCAAGCGTGCGGTGATCCGCCGCAATCTGGGGTCCAAGCTGATCCAGATGGTTTTTGCCTCGGCCGAAGACAAGGCAGCGTCGGGCAAGCTGGTCAAGACGGTGGACGTGGCCACCGAGCAGCGCAACCGCTACTCGTTGACCGACGACGAGGTTCAACAGCTGGCGCACTACGCCCTGGTGATCGAGCAGCACTACGGCCGCCCCATGGACATCGAGTGGGGCAAGGACGGCACGGACGGCCAGCTCTACATCCTGCAGGCGCGCCCCGAGACGGTGAAGAGTCAGGCCAAGGGCCAGGCCGAGCAGCGCTACAAGCTCAAGGGCTCGGGCACGGTGCTGGCCGAGGGCCGTGCTATCGGCCAGAAGATCGGCACCGGTCCGGTGCGGCTGGTCTCCGACATCGCCGAGATGGACAAGGTGCAGCCCGGCGACGTGCTGGTCACCGACATGACCGACCCGAACTGGGAGCCGGTGATGAAGCGCGCCAGCGCCATCGTCACCAACCGCGGCGGGCGCACCTGCCACGCGGCCATCATCGCGCGCGAGCTGGGCATCCCGGCCGTGGTCGGCTGCGGCCACGCCACCGACCTCCTCAAGGACGGCACGCTGGTCACCGTCAGCTGCGCCGAGGGCGACACCGGCCGCATCTACGACGGCCTGCTGGAGACCGAGGTCACCGAGGTGCAGCGCGGCGAGATGCCGGCCATCGACGTGAAGATCATGATGAACGTGGGCAACCCCCAGCTGGCCTTCGACTTCGCCCAGCTGCCCAACGAGGGTGTGGGCCTGGCGCGGCTGGAATTCATCATCAACAACAACATCGGCGTGCACCCCAAGGCCATCCTGGACTACCCCAGCGTCGACGCGGACCTGAAGAAGGCTGTGGAGAGCGTGGCGCGCGGCCACGCCTCGCCCCGCGCGTTCTACGTGGACAAGGTGGCCGAGGGCGTGGCGACCATCGCCGCCGCCTTCTGGCCCAAGCCGGTCATCGTGCGCCTGTCGGATTTCAAGTCCAACGAATACCGCAAGCTGATCGGCGGCAGCCGCTACGAGCCCGAGGAAGAAAACCCCATGCTGGGCTTTCGCGGCGCGGCGCGCTACATCAGCGCGGACTTCGGCGAAGCCTTCGCCATGGAGTGCGAGGCCCTCAAGCGCGTGCGCGGCGAGATGGGCCTGACCAACGTGCAGGTCATGGTGCCCTTCGTGCGCACCCTGGGCCAGGCCGACCGCGTGACGCAGCTGCTGGCCCAGCATGGCCTGAAGCGCGGCGAGAACGGCCTGAAGCTCATCATGATGTGCGAGGTACCCAGCAACGCCGTGCTGGCGGAGGACTTCCTGCAGTTCTTCGATGGTTTCTCGGTGGGCTCCAACGATCTGACCCAGCTGACCCTGGGCCTGGACCGCGACTCCGGCCTGGAGCTGCTGGCCCAGGATTTCGACGAGCGTGATCCGGCCGTGCTGGCGCTGCTGAAAAAGGCCATCGCCGCCTGCCGCGCCGAAGGCAAGTACGTGGGCATCTGCGGCCAGGGCCCCAGCGACCATCCGGACTTCGCCCAGTGGCTGGCCGACGAGGGCATCTCCTCGATCTCGCTGAACCCCGACAGCGTGATCGCCACCTGGCAGCAGCTGGCCAGCTAGCCACCGCGCCATGCCCCACCAGCGCCGCACGCTCGCCATCGAACCGGAGCACGGCGAGACGCTCTTTGCGCCCGACCTGCACGACGTGCGGCACCTGTGGCTCAAGCTGGGGCTGCTGCTGGTGTGGGCGCTGGTGTCCTTCGGGGCCAGCTACTTCGCGCGCGAGCTGCAGTTCGGCGTGGCGGGCTGGTCCTTCAGCTACTGGCTGGCCTCGCAAGGGGCGGTGCTGATCTTCATCGCCATCGTCTGGATCTACTGCCTGGCTATGAACCGCTTCGAGCGCCAGGACGCGGAGGCGGCCGCCGCGAGCGCCGCCGCCCCTCCCGCACCCCAGCCTGCACCCGGCGATGGCTGAAAGAAGGCGCCTGCGACGCTCCTACGTGCAGCGCCTGAACCGGGCGCTGGCGTTCTACATCGTCGGTTTGCTGGGCTTCGTGGCGCTGATGGCCTGGGCCGAGCAGAACGGCCTGTCGCGCCAGTGGATCGGGCCCATCTTCCTGTTTCTCACCGTAATGGCCTACGCCGTCATCGGCGTCTATGGCCGCACCACCGACCCGGACGAGTACTACGTCGCCGGGCGACGCATCCCGCCCATCTACAACGGCATGGCCGCTGCGGCCGACTGGATGAGCGCGGCCTCCTTCATCAGCCTGTCGGGGGCGCTGTACCTGCAGGGCTTTTCCGGCACGCCCGAGCAGCCGGGCGGCCTGGCCTACCTGCTGGGCTGGACGGGGGGCTTTTGCCTGGTGGCCATGCTGATCGCGCCGCACCTGCGGGCGATGAACCTGTACACCGTGCCCGACTTCTTCCAGGTGCGCTTTGGTGGGCGCTGGCCGCGCATCATCGCGGCGCTCTCGGCGGTGTTGTGCTCGTTCACCTACGTGGTCGCGCAGATCTACGCCGTGGGCCTGATTGCCTCGCGCCTGACGGGCGTGCAGTTCGAGATCGGCATCATGCTGGGCCTCGGCGGGGTGCTGCTGTGCTCCTTCCTGGGCGGCATGCGGGCCATCACCTGGACGCAGGTGGCGCAGTACATGGTCATCCTGCTGGCCTTTCTGATCCCCGTGTCCTGGCTGGCCTACAAGCAGCTGGGTAACCCGTTGGCCCCACTGGTCGCCAGCGCGCAGATCGGCAAGATCGCCAGCCTGGAGGAGGTGCTGCTGGAAGACAGTGCCGAGCACGAAGTGGTTGCCGCGTACCTGCAGCGCGCGCGCGAGTTCGAGGCTCGCCTGGCTGACGTGCCCGCCGCGCTGGCGCGCGAGCGCCAAGCCACGAGCGAGCGCATCCAGCGCCTGCGCGCGCAGAACGCCGACGTGGGCCTGATCGTGTCCGCCAGCCGCGAGCTGGCCAACATGCCGCGCGACGAGGCCGTGGCGCGCGAGCGCTGGACGCGCGAGATGCAGGCCAACGCCGAGCGCGCCCGGCTGCTGGGCGGCCTGCCCCGGCACAGCCAGGCCTTCGTCGGCGAGCCCGATGGCACGCCTGCGCAGCAGCAGACCTTCGAGCACGCGCGGCGCAACTTCCTGGCGCTGATGTTCTGCCTGATGGTGGGCACCGCCGGCTTGCCGCACCTGCTCACGCGCTACTACACCGTGCCTTCGGTGGCGGCGGCGCGCACCTCGGTGGCCTGGTCACTGGTGTTCATCGCACTCCTGTACCTGAGCGCACCGGCCCTGGCCGCGCTGGTGAAGTTCGAGGTCATGAACAACCTGGTGGGCAGCAGCTTCGGCGAACTGCCCAACTGGCTGGCGCAGTGGTCGCGGGTGGACGCGTCGCTGGTGTCGGTGGAGGACATGAACGGCGACGGCATCGTGCAGTTCGGCGAGATCCGCTTCGGCGCCGACCTGATCGTGCTGGCCACGCCGGAAATCGGCGGCCTGCCCTATGTGGTCGCCGGCCTGGTGGCCGCGGGCGGGCTGGCAGCGGCGTTGTCCACCGCCGACGGGCTGCTGCTGACCATCAGCAACGCCCTGGTGCGCGACCTGTACTTCCAGGAGACGCGCCGGCGCGCCTCGCCCGAGCAGCGGGTGATACTGACCAAGTTCACGCTGCTGTCGGTGGCGCTGTCGGCGGCTTTCGTGGCGGCGCTCAAGCCCTCGGAGATCCTGCCCATCGTCTCCGCCTCGTTCTCCATCGCCGCGTCGGCCTTCGTGCCCGCCATGGTGCTGGGCATCTTCTGGCGCGGCACCACGCGCCAGGGGGCGGTGGCAGGCATGGTGTCGGGCCTGGCTGTCACGGTGTACTACCTGCTGGCCCAGGTCGAATGGGTGCGCGAGGTGGCGCCGCAAGTGCTGCTGCCGGAGGGCCTGTGGTTCGGCATCCATCCCATCTCTGCGGGCGTCTTCGGTGTGCCCACCGGCCTGCTGGTGGCCTGGGCCGTCAGTCTGGCCACCCGGCCGGGCCGCTCGCCGCGCGTGGTGCCCGACGGGCTGTAATCGCCCGCAGTCCGGCGGCGGGTCAGGCCCCATTCACAAATGGGAACATTCGTGCGACCCTGTTTCAAATACGGACCGGGAGAGCTCAACCCATGATTTTCGTCAAGACAGAGACCGGCCAGCAGGCGCTCAAGGAACGGCACGGCACTGCCCTGAGCCCTCGTCAACGCTCCGCCTTCATCCTGTTCGACGGCAAGCGAACAGTAGAGCAGGTGCTGGCTGCCACCGCCCCCATGGGCATCACCATGGACGATGTGCAGTCCATGCTGGACCAGGGCCTGCTGCACGCGTCAGCGGCCGGTGGTACGCCTGCCGACGTCAACGGCGCCTCGGCGGCGGCCGTTGCGAGCGACCCAGCCACCGCCAGCGGCCAGGCCGGCGCGCGCAACGCCATGGAGCGCTACCAGGCGGCCTATCCGATCGCCATCGAACTGACGGCTGGCCTGGGCCTGCGCGGCTTTCGACTGAACCTGGCGGTAGAGGGCACGACCGGCTACGACCAGCTGGTCCAGCTGGCGCCCAAGCTACGCGAGGCGGTGGGGGATGAGAAATACGTCCGCCTGAGCCGGGCCCTGTTCGACTGAGTAACCGTCTTCCGAGTCAAGCGCTGTGAAGCGATTTATCCCAAGGTTTGCCGGTTCTGACCATGGCGTTCAGCGTGGTCAGCAGCTTTCGCATGCAGGCCACCAGGGCGACCTTGGGCAGCTTGCCTGCAGCCTTCAGACGCTCGTAGAAGGCCTTGATGGCCGGGTTGTAGCGTGTGGCCGTCAGCGTGGCCATGTACAGCACGCGGCGGATTTCAAAGCGTCCGCCCTGCACTCGTCGGCGTCCCTTGCTGCTGCCCGAGTCGTTGGCCATGGGCGCTACACCGACCAAGGCTGCAATCTCGCGTCGGTTCAGCCGTCCGAGCTCGGGCAACTCGGCAATCATCGTGGCGCTGGCCACCGGGCCGATGCCCGCCGCCGACTGCAGCAGCCGGTCCAGGTCGCCAAAGTGCTGCCGGACATGGCCGACCATCTGCACCTCCAGGTCGTCGAGCTGGGCCTTGATGGAAGCCACGATGGCCTCAATGCTCGCGTGCAGCTTGGCGGGCGTGATCTGCAGGCGCTGGCGCTCCGAATGCAGCATCGTCAGCAATTGGCGCCTGCGCGTGACCAACGCAGCCAGCCATTGTTGACGCTCGTCGGCCACAGGCCGCACGAAGCGAGCGAGGTCTTCACGGCGCACCAGCACCGAACCCAGTTCGGCCAGCACGCGCGCGTCCACCGCGTCGGTCTTGGCCAGCCGCCCCATGGACTTGGCAAAGTCGCGCGCCTGGCGCGGGTTGACCACCGCCACAGGCAAGCCTGCCGCTTGCAATGCGCAGGCCAGCGCCGCCTCGTAGCCGCCGGTGGACTCCATCACCACCAGCCCCACATCAAGGGGCTGCAAAAACGCTGCCAGAGCCGAATGGCCTTCAGCATCGTTGGCAAATCGCTGGGCATCGCTCTTGGAGCACAGCACACAAACATCCACGTGCGCCTTGGCCACGTCGATGCCTGCCGTTACTGAGGAAACAGACATGATCTTCAGATCCCTTGCTTGTGCATGCGCGCTCGAGATCGGCGCGCGTAACCGTTCGGGCTTCAGGAAGACCAGCGCGGCGGCCGTGCGTTCTGTACTCAGTCACGGGCTCGATCACCCCAGCGGCTACCAAACTGCACGGGCCGGTCTGGCCGCCTCAACAGCGATCAGACTCTACCGCGCTGGTCTGGTCTAAAGATACAAGCGGCGCGTCCGGCACAAACCAACGACAAGCCAACAAAAAAGCGGCCCGCAGGCCGCTTGTTCGCTGTGAAAGGGCAGGGCGCTCAGCCGCCCACGCCCAGCAGCTCGACGTCGAACTTCAGCGTGGCGTTGGGCGGGATCACGCCGCCCGCACCGCGTGCGCCGTAGCCCAGCGCCGCAGGAATGATCAGCGTGCGCTGGCCGCCCACCTTCATGCCCTGCACGCCTTCGTCCCACCCCTTGATCACCATGCCGGCGCCCAGGGGGAATTCGAACGGGTCGCCCCGGTCGCGGCTGGAGTCGAACTTGGCGCCCTGCTGGCCGTCGTTGTAGAGCCAGCCCGTGTAGTGCACGCGCACCGACTGGCCGGCGCGGGCTTCGGCGCCCTCGCCCACGGCGGTGTCTTCATACTGCAGGCCGGATGCGGTGGTGTTGGTTGCCATGGAGAAAATCCTTCCAATACTTCAAAAACTATAGCTGCCCACGCTGACCCGATAAGGGCTGGAGCCGGAAAATGCCTGAAATGCCGGACGGCTCAGGCCTTGCGGGTGCGCGCGGCGGACCAGCGCGTGGCGAAGGCCTGCACGTCCGACAGGCGCTTGAGCAGGTCCTGGCCGACGGCCGTCACGGTGTAGCCGTCACTGCCGTGGTCCAGCAGGCCGGCTTCGCGCAGCTCCTTGATGCGGGTGTTCAGCGTGTTGGGCGTGATGCCGCCCACGCTGTCTTGCAGCAGGCGGAAGGTCTGCGGATGGCCGTCGCGCAGTGCCCACAGCACGCGCAGCGCGTAGCGGCATTCGAGCTTCTCGAAGAGCTGGTTGACGGCGGCGTTTTCCTTGGAGCTCATGAACGCTTCTCCTATTCGCTGTTGCAAAAAAGGGGCCGCGAAGCACCGGCCCGGATGGTTTTGGACTATAGCCGGGAAATTCTTTTGCTACAAGTTTAATAGCTCGAAAGCGCCAGGGAGTATGCGTCTGCCTGCCAAAAGCGCGCAAAGTGCTTCAGGCTGTTGCCGGCGTGCCACGGGCCGGCCCGCGCTGCAGCGGCAGCCACAGCGTGAACACCGTGCCGTGCGCCTGAGGGGCCCAGTCGCAGCGCGCGTCCAGGGCGCGGGCGCGGGCGCGCACGTTGCCCAGGCCCCGGCGGCCGGGGGGCAGGGCGGTGGGGGGCGTGAAGGGGCGGCCGTCGTCGCGCACGCAGACATGCACGCCGGGGGCGCCGCCGCAGGCGGCTTCGGCGGTGGATACGGTGATGGCCGTCGCCCCGCTGTGCTTGACGATGTTCGTGAGCACCTCCTGCAGGATGCGCAGCACGTGCAGGGCGCTTTGCGCGTCCAGCCAGGGCAGGGGGGGCACTTCGCGGGTGCGCCAGTGCAGGGCGATGCCGGCCTCGCCCAGGCGCTGTTCCAGGCGAAAGCGCAGGCCTGCCAGCAGGGCCAGCAGGTCGGCGTCCACGGGTTCGAGCGAGTCGATGGAGATCTTCAGGTCGTCGATGCACTCCTTGAGCACCTGCGCCACGTCCACCTCGGCCTGCCCGTGTTGCACCACCCGCAGCGCGCTCATCAGCGACGAGCCCACGCCGTCGTGCATCTCGCGCATCAGGCGCTGGCGCTCGTGCATCAGCGTCTGCTCGCGCTCGGCGGCGCGCAGGCGTTCATGGGTGCGACCCAGCTCGCGCTCCTGCTCGGCCAGGCGCTCGGCCAGCACGGCGCGGGCGTGCTCGGCCTCGCTGGCCGCCCGCTGGTAGCGCTGAAAGGCGGCTGCCAGGAACATGGCGATCACGCCTGCGTAGAGGTAGGGCGTGGCATAGATGTGCTCCACGCTCACCCGGAAGCTCTGCATGGCCAGGTCGTGCAGCCACTGCGGGAACAGCAGCACCATCAGCGCCGCCATCAGCACGTGCGGCCAGGCGCGCAGGCGCCAGGCGCCCGCCACGGCCGCGCCTACCAGCGGCAGCGCGGCGGGGATCTGCGCCAGCCGCACCAGCGGCAGGAAGGCGCCCAGGGGCGGGCTCCACAGCGGCAGCAGCGCCAGCGCGGCGATGGCCACATACACCACCAGCGCGCGCGACAGCCGCGGGTAGCGCCGGCCCTGCAGGCGGCACAGCAGCAGGAAGGCGCAGGTCGACGCGCTCAGCGAGCCGGCCATGGTCAGCCAGGTGAACCAGCTGTCGTCCAGGCCGAAGCCCTCGGCATCGACCAGGAACAGGCTGGTGCCGAACACGTGCGAGAGCGACATCAGAAAGAACAGCAGGTAGCCCGTCTCGCCCTGGCGCCGGCGTGCCAGCCACACGGCCAGCGCCAGCACGCCCAGCACCAGGTTGGCGCCGCGTACATAGGCCAGCAGGTCGCTTTGCAGCAGGCTGCGCAGGCGCCAGCTGGTGCGCAGCTCCTCGGCCGGACCGGCCCACAGGGACGACAGCGCGCCGCCCGCGCCCCGCGCTCCGGCCATGCGCACGTGCACCGTGAGCGGCTGGCCTGGGCGCACGTCGCCGCCCAGGTCCAGCCATACGGGCTGGTTGAAGCTGACCAGCACCCGGCTGCCGCGCGACTGCCAGGCCAGTCGTCCGTCCACATAGACCGCCGCGTTGCCCAGCGTGTGCCAGCGAGGGATATAGAGGCGCGACCCCTGCGGCGTGGGGGCCAGCGCGCTGGCTGGCACCTGCATGCGCAGCCACCAGACCTGGGGCGGTGTGCCGTCGCCGGGTGTGGCCGAGGGGGTGCGGCGCTCTCGCGCGGCCGGCAGCGCCACGGTCTGCCAGGGCGTGGCGGGGTCCAGCACGCCGTCGTGCGCCGCGGCCAGCGAGGCCGGCGGTGCCCAGGCCGTGCTGGGCGACTGCCAGGCCTGCGCCTCGGACAGGTGGACAGCCGTCGCCTGGGAGGAGATGCAATACGCTATTGAAAAAATAGCTGCCAGCGCTTGCCACACAAGCGCTAAAAGCTGATTTGGCTTGTATTTTTGCGTCACTCCAGCCAGCCCTGGCGCAGCGCGGCCGAGACCGCCTCGGCCCGCGTGCTGACCTGCAGCTTGGCGTACACACGCCGCACGAAAGTGCGCACCGTGTGGCGCGACACGCCCATGGCCTGGGCCACTTCGTCGAGTGTGTGGCCGCGCGCCACCATGCGCAGCAGCTCGGCCTCGCGGGCCGAGGGCGCGGCATCCGGCGCGGCAGCAGCGGGCTGGGCGGGCGGCGGCACGGCTCCGGAGGCTTGGCCCGGGCTGACCGCCCGCAGCAGCAGCTTGCGCGCCACTAGCGGGTTGATGGGACTGCCGCCCGCGTGCAGGCTGCGCACCTCCTGCAGCACGGCCTGGGGCGGCAGGTCTTTCAGCAGGTAGCCCATGGCGCCGGCCTCAATGGCGCCCAGCACGTGTGCCTCATCGCCAAAGATGGTGCTGACCATCGCCGCCGCCTGCGGCCAGCGCCGGCGCAGCGCGGCCAGCACGTCCAGGCCGCTGCCGTCGGGCAGGCCCAGGTCGAGCAGCAGCACGTCCAGCGGGAGGTCGTCCTGCAGCCGTTCCAGTGCTTCGGAGCGGCTGGCAGCCAGCCACTGCACGCGCATGTCGGGCGCGGCCTGCAGCGCATGCGCCAGCGCCGTGCGACAGGCGCCGTCGTCCTCCACCACGGCCACGCGGATGGTCTCTTGGGTCATGCGTCCGATGCTGCCACAGCGCCCGAGGTGCGCCATGTCGCCCGAAAGGGGGACAGACAGGGGTAGGGACGCTGCGTAGTCTTGCCCTGCGTCAAGACCTTGCCGTTCGTTTCAAAGTGTTTTCGACCTCCAGCGCTTGATGGACAAGCGCAAACAGCTATCAAATATGAAGCAACTAAGAATGTTCGCAATCCTGGCCGTCAGCCTGGTTTTGTCCATTGCCGCCGCCCAGGCGCAAACCGTGGTGCTCGACGAATCGTTCGGTAGCCCGGACACCACCAGCGCCCAGCCCTGTCCGCTGCTGCCCACCGGCTGGGCGCAGTTCAACGCCGACGGCAACGCCACGGAACCCGTCGTCGGCATCTGGCCCTGGCCTGCGGGCAACCCTGGCTGGGTCAACTGGCCCATGGGCTATCAGCAGTCGCCCACCTGGCCCATATACGCGGAGAGCTGCGCGCCGATGTCCAGCGCGAGGCTGAACCCCACCGGGCAGGCCGCCGACCGCTGGCTCGCCACGCCCGCCGTCACTGTGCCCGCAGGCGCGAAGCTGCGCTTCGTCACCAAAGGCGTAGACCGCTACGAGGTGCGCTGGAGCAGCGTGGCCACCAGCCCCGCCGCCATGTTGGCCGATGCCGACGCCACCGTGCTGCTGAGCGTGCCCACCGACGAGCGCGGCGAGCGGCTGGCCACGCGTGAGATCGACCTGACCGCGCTGGCCGGCAAAACCGGCCACATCGCCTTCCGCAACATCGACACCGACGGCTTCTGGCTGTCCGTGCAGCGCGTCTGGGTGGGCGTGCCTGCCGCCAACGAACACCCCATCACCGCCACCGTCACGCCCACCGACGGTTCGGGCGGTGTGCTGAGCTGCCCCAGCGGTGCCGCGCCCGGCAGTTCGGCCACGTGCACCGCATTTCCCAACCCCGGCTACACCTTCCACCACGCGCAAGGCATTGGCGGCTGCAACCAGCCCAGCGACACGCTCGGCCCCAACAACGACCTTTGCACCATGGGCAACGTGCAAGGCCCGCGCACGCTGACGGCTACCTTCGTACCCTACATGCCGCCGCCCACCGACATTACCGCTACCCCAGACGGCACGGGCAACGTCACCATCGGCTGGACGCCGCCCGACACCCTGCTGCCCATCGGGCAATACGACATCAGCCTGGTTCCCCTACCTATAGATCCCATGGGCGCACTGGTTGCCACCTGCCCCAACCCCACCCCTGGCACCAACGACATCACCAGCTGCACCGTGGCCGGCTACCAGACCGACACCGCCTATGTACTGAACATGCACGTGTCCGACGAACATCAATGGGGCTTCGTCGGCCACGCCGTAGATCTGGGCCGGCACGCCCTGGTGCAGCTCTCCACCGTCAACCTTCCCGGCAGCGGCCAAGCCACGCTGCTCAGCGCCGCCTCGCCCATGCCCGTCTTCTCCAGCGGCAGCGGCCTGCCCGCAGGTTGCACCGTCGGCGGCCTGCCCGCCGTGCAAACGCCCGACACCACCGCGCTGGCCGGCGCGGGCGCCCCTGCGGGCAGCACCGCGCCGTTGGGCGCGCTACAACTGAACCTCAGTGGCTGCGAAGGTCAGACGGTGCAGCTCGACATCACCTACCCCGTAGGCGCGCTGACCGGCAAGCAAGCCTGGGTGCAGAACGGCCCTGGCTGGCAGCAGCAGGGCAGCATCGGCGGCGACACGCTGCGCTACCAGTTCACTAGTGCGGCGGGCGGTGGCGGCGCCATCACCGCCACCGTGGCACCTTTGGACGTGCCTCCCCCCATCGCCACCTACACCATTGGCGGCAGCGTCAGCGGCCTGACAGACGCCGGTCTGGTGCTGCAGAACAACGGCGGCGACAACCTGTCGGTGTCCGCCAACGGCAGCTTCACCTTCGCCACGCCTGTAGCCCAGGGCGGCGCCTACGCCGTCGGCGTGCTGGCGCAACCCACGGGCCAGACCTGCACCGTGACGAACGGCAGCGGCACTGCCAATGCCGACGTGACCAGTGTGCAGGTGGACTGCCGGGCCCAGGCCGGCCCTGGTCCGGGCCCCGGCGGCGTGCAGGCCATTCCCACGCTCTCGACCTGGGGCCTGCTGCTGCTGTCCGCTCTGCTGGGGGCGTTCGCCCTGCGTCGCAGGGTTGAATAAAGGTACTTTTTTGGCCCGTAACGCTTGCCAGGTAAGCGTGGGCAGCTATGAAAAAAGGAGCGGGCTGGCGATCCGTCGGCGCGGGCTTCGGGGGATTCGCTTGGCGGACTCTCACGCTCCATGGACCCCCGGCATCTGCCTCTGCCCCCACCCTGCCGCTGGCTGGCATGCGCGGGGTTGAATTCACGCAGAGGGTCATGCGTCCGAGGCGCGATATGGTGCTGGTCGACCCGGCCGCCGAGGTCATCAAGATCGCGCCATAGACGGCGACCGCACGCGCCACCTGCGGCGCGCGCGCTGGCTTCCCCCATCTTCAACTGCGACAGCACGAGCATTGCCATGATCGCGCTCCTGGGGCAGGCGTGCCTCCGGGCCACCAGGTTCTTTGGCGCCGTGCCCGAGGCGTCGGGGGAATCCACGCTGTGGGTGGTGTGGGCGCGCCATCCGGCGCAGCGCAGCTTGGCCTGCGCGCGCTCGGGCTGGATCAGTTCGTGAAAGCCCTGACGCATCGGTATCGCCGGGACTCGATTTTCGCGGCATCTCCCAGTCCCCCCGAGGGGGCCTGAATTGTCCTGGCGTCAGCGATACCGAGCTGCTGCGAAGTCCAGTAGTACGAATTCTGGAAATTGCCGAAATCGCAAGGCGTGGCGCTGTTGGAGCACAGCGCGGCCACGGCCGCCACCAGCTCGTCGGAGGCCGGAAGGTACCAGTCGGCGCCGGTGGCCCGGCATTGCTGGGCGGCGCACCTGGCGGGGTTCCCGGTGCACGACGCATTGGCCACGATGGCGCTGGTATTGGCCGCTCCGTCGCTGGCGCTGTCCGCGCCCGGGATGTCGGCGAACGCGCCGATCCAGGAGCCCGGCGACGGATCCGTGGTGCCGACCACCTTGCCCCCGCCGCCGCCGGCCTCGAACACCAGCCCGCCCAGGTGCGAGAACGCCACCAGCGTGCCCGGGCTGTTCGCTGTGTTGCTGCCGGCGATGGTGACGGTGGCGGGCGCGTAGGGTGTGCTGGAGGTAAGCAGCAGCGTGCAGCTCGTGCCCGGTGCCACGCTGGCGCAGCCGCTGGCGTCCACCACCACGTCGGGGGCTGCACTCTTGTCGGACACCGTGATGCCGGTAGCGGTGACTGCGCCATTGTTGGTGACCTCCAGCGCCAGCGGCGTGCTGTCGCCCACCGCGATGACGCGGCTTGGCTGCACTGGCCCGGTGATGGCGATGGTGGGCGCGGGCGCTACCGTGAGGCTCACGGCGACGGTGTTCGAGTTGTCCCCGCTGATCATCACCGCCGTGGGGCCTTCGGGCGTCGCGGCGGTGAAGGTGAAGGTGCACGACGCGCCTGGCGCCAGCGTCGCGCCGCAGGTGGTGGTGGCCACGACGAGGTTGCTGCCACCGGGAATTTGAGCTGCCACGTTCTGCGCGGCCACGGGCGATCCAGCGGCGTTGGTCACGACGACGCTGGCGCTGTCGTTCACGGAGAAGATCAGCGTGGACGGCGTCACCATGCTGATGTTGGCCACCGCCTGCGCGGCCAGTGCCTTGCAAATGGCATCGACGTTGACCTGGCAGGTGGCGCCCGCCGCCAGGGGCTGCCCGGCCGCGCAATCGGCCGGGCCGCCGCTGACAGGGGGAGGCAGCACGGGCGCCACTCCGCCAGGAAAGCAGGCAGCAAAGCCGGGTGGGGCGATGGCGGCGACGTGCAGGTCGCGTCCGCTGGCGTTCTCGAAGTGGGCGGGCTCGAAACCGTTGGCAACGGGCGTGACGGGGATGGGCAGCGTCTCTCCGCCCGGCTGCGTGAACCGCGCCAGCACCTGCGCGAGCAGCGGCTGGCCGCCCCATTGGCTACCCGCCAGCGCCACGGCCGCCAGCAGCAGCGCCATGCGCGCGCCGCGCGGCAGGGAGCGCGCTGCCAGAACGGTGAGCAGCAGGGCCAGTGCACCGAGCGCGAATGCGCCGCCCATGGGCACGCCGGCGATGCCGGTGGTGGTGATGGTTTGCGCCGCCGCTGGTGCGCAGGCCGTGGCGAGCAGCGCGGCGGCGCAGGCGTATCGGGCAGGCGGGCGTTTCATGCGTGGGTCCTTGGGCGGCGAGGGGGAGGCGCCACTATATCGGCCGGTGTTACCGATGGAAACCAGCCGCGGGAGGCCTGGCTGGCTTGCCGTACCCTCGCACCCATGGATTCCAACGCATCTTCTTCAGCCCCCCTGCCGCTGGCCGGCATCCGCGTGGTCGAATTCACCCACATGGTCATGGGCCCCAGCTGCGGCATGGTGCTGGCCGACCTGGGCGCCGAGGTCATCAAGGTCGAGCCCGTGGATGGCGACCGCACACGCTACCTGCTGGGCGCGGGTGCCGGCTTCTTCCCCATGTTCAACCGCAACAAGAAGAGCATCGCCATCGACCTGCGCCGCCCCGAGGGCCTGGAGGTGGCGATCCGCCTGGCGTCGTCGGCGGACGTGGTTGCGCAGAACTTCAAGCCCGGCGTGATGGCCAAGTACGGGCTGGACTACGCGGCCCTGTCGCGCCTGAACGAGCGCCTCATCTATGTGAATCACACTGGCTTTCTGCCCGGGCCATACGAGCACCGCACGGCGCTGGACGAGGTGGTGCAGATGATGGGCGGGCTGGCCTACATGACCGGCCGCCCGGGCGACCCGCTGCGCGCGGGCAGCAGCGTGAACGACATCATGGGTGGCATGTTCGGCGCCATCGGCGCCATGGCCGCGCTGATGCAGCGCGCGCAGACGGGCCGCGGGCAAGAGGTGGATTCCGCCCTGTTCGAGAACAACGTCTTCCTGGTCGGCCAGCACATGATGCAGTACGCCGTGACCGGCCAGCCCGCCGCGCCCATGCCCGAGCGCATCTCGTCGTGGGCGGTGTACGACGTGTTCGGCGTGAAGGACGGCGGCCAGATCTTCCTGGCCGCCGTGAGCGACGCGCAGTGGCATGCCTTCTGCGACGCGCTGGGCTTTGCCGACCTGCGTGCCGACCCGCAGTTGGCCAGCAACAACGACCGCGTGCGCGCCCGGCCCACCCTGCTGCCCGAGCTGCGCCGGCGCCTGGCGGCGTACACGGCCGAGGAGCTGGCCGCCGTCTTCGAGCGCCACGGGCTGCCATTTGCACCCATCGCCCGGCCCGAGCAGCTGTTCGACGACCCCCACCTGAACGCCACCGGCGGCCTGGCCGACATCAGCTTGCCCGACGGCGAGCGCGCTGGCCAGACGGCGCGCACCACGCTGCTGCCGCTGCGCATGGACGGCCAGCGCCTGCCCGTGCGCAGCGACCCGCCGTGTCTGGGCGAGCACACGGCGGCGTTGTTGGCAGACCTGGGCTACGCGCCCGCGCAGGTGCAGCAGCTGCGCACGGCCGCCGCGGTGGCCTGAAAAAAGGCATCTTTTCGGCCTCCAGCCCTTGCTGGGAAAGCGCGGGCAGCTATGTTTTTTGCTGCGCCGCGGCCTCGGCCATGCGCACCATCACGCGCAGGGCGCGGTTCACCGGCGTGGGCACGCCCAGGGCAGCGCCCCGGCGGGCCACGTAGCCGTTGAGGTGCTCGATCTCCGTGGGCCGGCCGCGCGCCAGGTCCTGCGCCGTGGACGAGCGCTGACCGGGCATGGTGGCGACGATGCCGCGCACGGCGGCGTGGATGTCGCCGGGGATGCGCACCCCGTCCGCGCGGGCCACGGCCAGGCACTCCTCCACCAGATCGCCGATCACCTCGCTGGCGCCGTCCTGCGCCGCCAGCCAGCCGTAGGGCTGCTGGGTCAGGGCCGACAGCGCGTTGTAGGCGCAGTTGATGACCAGCTTGGACCAGAGCGCGCCGCGCACGTCCGGCGAGACCTGGGTGGGAATGCCGGCCGCGCCGAAGGCCCGCGCCAGCCGTTCGCTGCCGGGTGCAGGGGCAACGATCAGCTCGCCGCGCCCGTAGTGGCGCACGTGGCCGGCGCCCTCCATGGCGGTGGCCACGTAGACCACGGCCGCGGCCACCGGATGCCTGGGACCCAGCACGGCGCGGGCGCGCTCGTCGTTGTCCACGCCGTTTTGTAGCGTCAGCACCAACGCGCCCGGCGCCAGGTGCGGCAGGATCTGCCGCGCGGCGTCCTCCGTGTCGGTGGACTTCACGCACAGCAGCACGGCGTCGGCGCCCTGCACGGCCTGGGGCTCGGTGCTGGCGGCCAGGGGCACGTGCACGTCTTCGGTGGCGGTCTGCAGCCGCAGGCCGCGCGCCTGGATGGCCTGCACATGCGCCTGACGGCCGATCAGCACCACGTCATGCCCGGCGCGCGCCAGCAGTGCGCCGAAGTAGCAGCCCACGGCGCCGGCGCCCATGACAGCAATGCGCAGAGGGTCGGCCAGGTTAGGGGCAGGGGCGGGAGCTGGTGTAGGGGCTTGGGCTTGCATGGCGGACAGAGGTGGAAAGGGGCATGGAGGGTTCGGACAGCCATTGTCATGCACCCGCCCCTTGCCCGTCCGCCCTCTGGTCCATACCAGGCTTACGCTATCGAAAAGAGAGCCTCCTGCGCTTGCCTGGCGGGCGCTGGAGTCGGTTTTTGCCTGCAATATCAGGCGCCCCAAAAAAAAGCCCCGGCCGTGAGGCCGGGGCGTGATGCGATACGGGCGCGAAGGGCTTACAGCGAATCGATGAAGCTGCGCAGCTTGTCGCTGCGGCTGGGGTGCTTGAGCTTGCGCAGCGCCTTGGCCTCAATCTGGCGGATGCGCTCGCGCGTCACGTCGAACTGCTTGCCCACTTCTTCCAGCGTGTGGTCGGTGGACATTTCGATGCCGAAGCGCATGCGCAGCACCTTGGCCTCGCGCGGGGTCAGGCCGTCCAGGATGTCCTTGACCACGTCGCGCAGGCCGGCCTGCATGGCGGCGTCCACCGGCGCGGTGTTGTTGGTGTCCTCGATGAAATCGCCCAGGTGGCTGTCGTCGTCGTCCCCGATGGGCGTTTCCATCGAGATCGGCTCCTTGGCGATCTTCATGATCTTGCGGATCTTGTCCTCGGGAATCTCCATCTTGGCCGCCAGGATGGATGCATCGGGCTCGAAGCCGAACTCCTGCAGGTGCTGGCGGCTGATGCGGTTCATCTTGTTGATGGTCTCGATCATGTGCACCGGGATACGGATGGTGCGCGCCTGGTCGGCGATCGAGCGCGTGATGGCCTGGCGGATCCACCACGTGGCGTAGGTCGAGAACTTGTAGCCGCGGCGGTATTCGAACTTGTCCACCGCCTTCATCAGGCCGATGTTGCCCTCCTGGATCAGGTCCAGGAACTGCAGGCCGCGGTTGGTGTACTTCTTGGCAATCGAGATCACCAGGCGCAGGTTGGCCTCGATCATCTCCTTCTTGGCATCGCGCGAGCTGGCTTCGCCGGCGTTCATGCGCTTGTTGATCGCCTTCAGTTCGGTCAGCGGCACCACCACGCGCGCCTGCAGGTCCATCAGGTGCTGCTGAAGCTCCTGCACGGGCGGGATGTTGCGCTCCATCACGGCGCTCCAGGGTTTGCCGGCGGCGGCCTGCTTTTCCACCCACTGCAGGTTCAGCAGGTTGGCCGGGAACTCCTTGATGAAGGTTTCCTGCGGCATGCCGCACTTGTCCACGATGATGCGGCGCAGCTCACGCTCCTTCTTGCGCACGTCGTCCACCTGCGCACGCACCATGTCGCACAGCTTTTCGATGGTCTTGGCCGTGAAGCGGATGGTCATCAGCTTGGTGGAGATCTCGCGCTGCACCTTCATGTACGACGGGCTGCCGTAGCCTTCCTTGTCGTAGATCTTGTGCATCTTCTCGAACAGCGCGCGCAGCTCGTCAAAGCGCTCCAGCGCCTCGTTCTTGAGCTTCTCCAGCAGGCGCGTCATGGCCTTGGAGCCGCCCTTGCCGTCGTCGTCGTCGTCTTCGTCGTATTCGTCGAAGTCTTCCTCGGCCACGTAGTCGTCGGCCTCGTCGGGGTCGGAGAAGCCGTCCACCACGGCGGAGATGACGACCTTGCCCTCGCGGATCTCCTCGGCCATGTTGAGGATCTCGGCGATGGTGGCGGGCGAGGCGCTGATGGCCTCCATCATGTCCATCAGGCCGCCCTCGATGCGCTTGGCGATCTCGATCTCGCCCTCGCGCGTGAGCAGCTCCACCGTGCCCATCTCACGCATGTACATGCGCACCGGGTCGGTGGTGCGGCCGAACTCGCTGTCCACGGTGGACAGGGCGGCCTCGGCCTCTTCCTCGGCCTCTTCCACCGTGGTGGCGGTGGGCGTCACGTTGTTCTGGAACAGCGTCTCGGCATCGGGCGTCTGCTCGTACACGGCCACGCCCATGTCGCTGAGCATGGCCACGACCACTTCCATGGTCTCGGCGTCCACCAGCTTGTCGGGCAGGTGGTCGGAGATCTCGCCTTGCGTCAGGTAGCCGCGCGTCTTGCCCAGGGTGATCAGCTTCTTGAGCTGCGAGCGGCGCTTGGCCATGTCCTCTTCGGACAGGACGGTCTCGTCCAGCCCGAATTCCTTCATCAAGGCGCGCTCCTTGGCCTTGCTGATCTTCATGCGCAGGGGCTTGACCTTTTCGACCGGCGCAGCGGCGTCGGCCACGACTTCCGGCTCCGCCTCGGGCTCGCCTTCCAGGTCGGATTCGATGTCCGACAGGTCGGCGTCGTCTTCCGCCTCTTCCTTGGCCTTGGGCTTGCGGCCGCGCTTGGCCGGGGCCTTGGCGGCCGCCGTCTTGGCAGCGGCGGGCGCCGCGGCAGCCTTGGTGGCGCGGGTAGCCTTTTTCTTGGCGGGCTCGGCGCCCTCGGCCTCGGGCTCGGCCGCCTTGGCGGCGCGGGCGGGCTTCTTCTTCAGCAGCTCATCGGCGGCTTTTTTCAGTTCGGCGGCGGTCTTGGGACTGGTGGACACGGTGGTTTTGGCTTTCGGCGCGGCCGAGGGTGCCGCCGCGGCCGTGCCCGCTGCCTTGGCGGGGGTGGTCTTGGCGGCCGCCTTGGCGGCGGTTTTCACAGGGGTTGCAGCGGACTTGGCCTTGGCCGGTGCGGCAGCAGCAGCGGTGGACTTGGGCGACTTCGCGGACTTTTGAGCGGGCATGGACAACCTCTGGGTCAAAAACGGGCACACAAAGAAAACACAAGCGGCGCCACAGCTGCCGGCGCGCGCAAGCACGGCATGAGCAGGGCCATGAGTGGATCGAGGAGCAGGGTCCTCAAGGGCAAGATGTCCGGGCGATCATTTGGTGTGCAGTCCTTGCGGTGAGGGGGCGGTTGTGCGCGCTGGGCACGGTTGCCTGGCCCGGAGGTGCTGCTGTCGCTCTTGCCGACAAACCTTAAATTATACCGACGGGCGCGAATTCAAGAGTCCGCCGGGCGGGGCGCTTCCAGCGCCAGGCGGCGCTCCTGCAGCTGGCGGTAGCGCTCGCGCGCCTGCGGGTCGGTGGCGGCCTGGGCGATCAGGGCACTCTGCTCGTGCTTGATGGCCTCCGCCAGCATGCGGTTGAGCAGTTCGCGCAGCTCCCAGCGCAGTTCGCGCTCCTCGCCCTCGGTCTGGGCGTGCGAGCCGGTCATCACACGCTCGGCTAGGGCCTGGCAGGGCTGGCCGGCCAGGGCCTCGCGCAGCACTGCCCAGGACTGCGGGCCGTGCTCGAGCAGGCGCGACTCCAGCCACAGGAACAGCGTGCCATGCGGCGCCGGCTGCTCACGCAGCAGGCACTGGTCCTCGTGGGTCAGCTCTTCCAGGAACTGCATGTGCGACAGCAGCAGCCGGGCCGCGTGGTCGATGCGCCGCGCCGGCTGGGGGCGGGGCGGGGGCCCGCGCCGGGCGGTGTCTGCGCCCTTGCCGCGCCAGGGGCGCCGGCCCGGCTCGCTGGCGGGCGCGCCGCCATGGCCGCGGCCTGCGTCGGCGCGTCCCTGCGGCGGCTGCGCCCACAGGGCCGCCAGGTCCTGCACAGGCAGCTGTCCCTGCTGGGCCAGGTCGGTCAGCACCTGGCGCCGCAGGGCGCCCTCAGGCAGGGATTCCCACAACCCGCGGGCGTTGCTCAGCATGTGGGCCCGGCCCTCGGCCGTGGCCATGTCGCAGTCCTCACGCGCCGCCTCCAGCAGGAAGCGCGACAGCGGCACGGCACCTTCCACCTCGTGCGCGAAGCCGTCCTGGCCGTGGGCGCGAATGAAGCTGTCCGGGTCGTGCTCGGGCGGCAGGAAGAGAAAGCGCACGGCACGCGTGTCGCTGGCGTAGGGCAGGGCGGCCTCCAGCGCCTTGCGCGCCGCGCGCCGCCCGGCGCCGTCGCCGTCGAAGCTGAAGACCACGGTGTCGGTGAAGCGAAACAGCTTGTGCACGTGCTCCGGCGTGCAGGCCGTGCCCAGGGTGGCGACGGCGTTGGCAAAGCCGCGCTGGGCAAGGGCCACCACGTCCATGTAGCCCTCGGTGACCAGGGCGTAGCCCATGGCGCGCATGGCGGTGCGGGCCTCGTACAGGCCGTACAGCTCGTGGCCCTTGTGGAAGACGGGCGTTTCGGGCGAATTGAGGTACTTGGGCTTGTCGTCGCCCAGCACCCGCCCGCCGAAGGCGATGCACTCGCCCTTGACGTTGCGGATGGGGAACATCACCCGGTCGCGGAAGCGGTCGTAGCGCTTGCCGTCCTCCTCGCCGACGATGACCAGGCCGGCCTGCTCCAGCAGCGGGCTGTCGTACTCGGGAAAGACGCTGGCCAGGCCGCGCCAGCCCTCGGGCGCATAGCCCAGGCCATACCGCTTGGCGATCTGGCCGGACACTCCGCGGCCCTTGAAGTAATCGATGGCGCGCTGGGACTTGCGCAGCTGCGCGGCCCAGGCGGCGGCGGCCTGCTCCAGCACGTCGGACAGCGTGGCCTGCTGGCGCCGCTGCTCGGCGGCCCGGGCGCGCTCGGCGGGCGAGGCGCGCTCGTCGGGCACCTGCAGCCCGCAGGTCTGGGCCAGGTCCTGCACGGCCTCGACGAAGCCCATGCCGGCGTGCTCCATCAGAAAGCCGATGGCGTTGCCGTTCTTGCCGCAGCCGAAGCAGTGGTAGAACTGCTTGGACGGGCTGACCGAAAACGACGGCGACTTCTCCCCGTGGAAGGGGCACAACCCCATGTAGTTGGCGCCGCTCTTCTTGAGCTGCACGTGGCGGCCGACGATCTCGACCACGTCGACGCGCGAGAGCAGCTCCTGGATGAACGACTGGGGGATGGACACGGGGCTATTTTGGCGCACGCGCCATCAGCCGGGCGTCAGCCGCGTCTGCTGTAATCCGCCACTGGTACACAGCCTTTGCCACGTACGACATGACCAGCATCTTCGACCAGCACCTGCCTGCTACCCCCGCCAACTTCGCGCCGCTCACGCCGCTGTCGTTCATCGAGCGCACGGCCGAGGTGTACCCCGACCGCCTGGCCATCGTGCATGGCGCCCTGCGCCAGACCTGGGCGCAGACCTATGCGCGCTGCCGGCAGCTGGCCAGCAGCCTGCGCGCGGCCGGCATCGGCAAGAACGACACCGTAGCGGTGATGCTGCCCAACACCCCGCCCATGGTGGAGGCGCACTTCGGCGTGCCCATGGCCGGAGCCGTGCTCAACACGCTCAACACCCGGCTGGACCCGCAGGCCATCGCCTTCATGCTGGACCACGGCGAGGCCAAGGCGGTCATCGTGGACCCGGAGTTCGCCCCGGCCATGGCCCGCGCGCTGGCGCTGCGCGAAAGCCAGGCGCCCATGCTGGTCATCGAGTTGGAGGACACCCTCTACGGCCCTAGCGCCCAGCCCCTGGGCGGCACCCGCTACGAAGACTTCCTGGCCGCGGGCGATCCCCGTTTCGCCTGGGAGCTACCGGGCGATGAATGGGATGCCATCGCGCTCAACTACACCTCGGGCACCACCGGCAACCCCAAAGGCGTGGTCTACCACCACCGGGGGGCCTACACCAACGCCATCAGCAACGTGCTGGAGTGGGACATGCCCAAGCACAGCGTGTACCTGTGGACGCTGCCCATGTTCCATTGCAACGGCTGGTGCTTCCCGTGGACGGTGGCGGCGCGCGCCGGCGTCAACGTCTGCCTGCGACGCGTGGAGGCGCAGGCCATCTTCGACGCCATCCGCGAGCATGGTGTGACGCACTACTGCGGCGCGCCCATCGTGCAGGGCATGCTGGTCAACGCGCCCGCCGCCATGAAGGAGGGCGTGCCCGCCGGCGTCAAGGCCATGGTGGCGGGCGCCGCGCCTCCGGCCGCCATGATCGAGGGCATGGAAAGGCTGGGCTTCGACCTGACCCACGTCTATGGCCTGACCGAGGTCTATGGCCCGGCCACCGTCTGCGCCAAGCACCAGGCCTGGGACCGGCTGGACATCGGCGAGCGCGCCCGGCTGAACGCCCGCCAGGGCGTGCGCTACCACCTGCAGCGCTCGGCCGAGGTGCTGGACCCCGAAACCCTGCAGCCCGTGCCGCACGACGGCGAGACCATGGGCGAGATCATGTTCCGCGGCAACATCACCATGAAGGGCTACCTGAAGAACCCCCAGGCCACCGAGGAGGCCTTTGCCGGCGGCTGGTTCCACTCGGGCGACCTGGCCGTGCAGTACCCGGACGGCTATATCAAGATCCGCGACCGCAGCAAGGACATCATCATCTCCGGCGGCGAGAACATCTCCTCCATTGAGGTGGAGGATGTGCTGTATCGCCACCCGGCCGTGCTGGCCGCCGCCGTGGTGGCCAAGCCCGACCCGAAATGGGGCGAGACGCCCTGCGCCTTCGTCGAGCTGAAAAGCGGCGCCGAGGTGACGGCCGAAGACATCGTGGCGCACTGCAAGCAGCACCTGGCCGGCTTCAAAGTGCCGCGCGCCGTGGTCTTCGGCGAATTACCGAAGACCAGCACCGGCAAGATCCAGAAGTTCGAGCTGCGCCGGCAGGCCGGGTCGGCCTCGGCGATCGACGGCTGAGCGGCCGCTGCCCGGGCGGTTCCTGCAGGGTTTGCCCTAAACCCCAATAATCGCGCGTTGGGCCTGCACGGCCCTCGCGCCCGATGCCTCTTCGCCCCCTCGCCGCTTCATCCACCGCCACCGGCGCTCCACCGCCGCTGTGGCTGCTGGCCCTGGTCACCATCAGCGGCACGCTGGCCATGCACATGTTCGTGCCGGCGCTGCCGGATGCGGCGCGGCACTTCCAGGTGGGCAGCGCGGCGGTGCAGGGCACCATCACGGCCTACATTGCCGGTCTGGCGCTGGGGCAGTTGGTGTATGGCCCCCTGTCGGACGCGCTGGGCCGCCGGCCCATGCTGCTTGCCGGGCTGGCGCTGTATCTGGTCGGCGGCCTGGCGGCCATGCTGGCGCCCAGCGTGTCGTTCCTGGTGACCGCGCGGCTGGTGCAGGCGCTGGGCGGCTGCGCCGGCCTGGCACTGGGCCGCGCCATGGTGCGCGACACGCACCCGGGCGGCGAGGCGGTGCGCGCCCTGGCGCTGCTCAACCTGATGATGATGGTCGGCCCCGGCCTGGCGCCGCTGCTGGGCTCGGGCCTGGTGGCGCTGGCCGGCTGGCGTGCGGTGTTCGCGCTGCTTACCCTGGGCGGCGCCGTCACGCTGGTGCTGGCCTGGCGCAGGGTGCCCGAGACCGGCACGCCCCTGGGCAGCGTGCGCCCGGCCGCGCTGGCGCGCGACTACGCGGCGCTGCTGCGCTCGCCCAGGTTCCTGGGCTACGCGCTGGGCGGCAGCTGCGCCACCACCTCGTCCTATGCCTTCATCGCCGCCGCGCCCTTCATCATCACCGAGCAGCTCGGCCGGCCGCTGCGCGACGTGGGCATCTCGCTGGCCGTGGTCATGCTGGGCCTGGCCGCGGGCAGCATGCTGGCCAGCCGGCTGGCGCAGCGCGTGCACGTCAGCCGCCTGCTGCTGGGCGGCAACGGGATCAGCGTGGCCTGCGCCGCGGGTTTTCTGCTGCTGGAATTGACGGGCCACCTGACGCTGCAGGCGGCCATCGGGCTGATGGTGGGCTTTGCCCTGGGCGCCGGCCTGGCCAGCCCGGCGGCGCTGGCGCGGGTGATGGCGGTGGATGCGCGCCGCGTGGGCTCGGCCGCCGGGCTCTACGGCTTCACGCAGATGGCGCTGGGCGCACTGTTCACGGCCATGGTGGGCTGGGGCAGCAACCCGGCCATGGCCTCGGCCGGGTTGCTGTTCGGCGCAGCGCTCGCCGGCCAGGCCTGCCTGCAGTTCGCGCTGCGCCGCGAGCGCGGCTGATTCAATCAGACGCCGGCCAGGCGCTGCAACTCGGCCCAGGTGGCGGCGGGCAGGGGCACGCCTTCGCGCAGCGACTGCGCGCGCTGGCGCTGGCGTTGCTGGCTGGGCTGGCGCTGCTGGCCTGCGTCGGCCATGGCGTCCACCAGATCGTTGCAGCGCTGGGCGAACGAGCGGCCGGCGTTCTTGGCCGGATCGATGGCGATGATCAGCTCGCCGGTGCGCGGGGTCTGCGCGCCGGGGTGGCCGCTCCAGTCGAAGTCGAAGGAGAAGTTGCCGCCGGTGAGCGCCGCGGCCAGCAGCTCCACCATCATGGACAGGGCCGAGCCCTTGTGCCCGCCAAAGGGCAGCAGGGCGCCGCCGTCCAGCACGGCGCGCGGGTCGCAGGTGGGCTGGCCGGCGGCGTCCACGCCGTGCGCGGGCGGCAGCTGGCGCCCCTCGCGGGCGGCGATCTGCACGTCGCCGTGCGCCATGGCGCTGGTGGCCAGGTCGAAGACCAAGGGCGGGTGGCCCTCGCGCGGCGCGGCAAAGGCGATGGGATTGGTGCCGAACAGCGGCCGCGTGCCGCCGTGCGGCACCACGCAGGCCATGCTGTTGACCAGGGCCAGGCCTACCAGGCCCTGCTCGGCCAGCGGTTCCACGTCGGGCCACAGGGCGGCGAAGTGGTGCGAGTTGCGGATCGCCAGCAGCGCGATGCCGTTGGCCCGCGCCTTCGCCACCAGCAGCTCGCGCGCGGCGGCGTAGGCCGGCTGGGCGAAGCCGTTGCGCGCGTCCACGGCGATGAAGCCGGGCGCCACGTCCTGCACCTGGGGCACGGCGCGCCCGTCCACCCAGCCGCTGGCCAGGGTGCTCAGGTAGCCGGGGATGCGGAACACGCCGTGGCTGTGCGCGCCGTCGCGCTCGGCGCTGGCGCAGTTGTCGGCCAGCAGAGCGGCCACCTCGGGGCTGGTGCCGTGGCGCTCGAAGATGCGCGACAGGGTGTCGCGCAGCTGCCCGAAGGGGATGCGCAGTGGGGTTTCGTTGCTCATGTCTTGCTATTCAATCGGTAGCTGCTGGCGCTTGATGGACAAGGGTTTGAGCCGATTTTCATTAAAAATTTAAAGCGGCGCCAGGCGGTGCCCGGCTCAGTCGCCCATCACGACGCCCTCGCGGCGCGGGTCGGCGCCGCCCAGCCACAGCGGCTTGCCGTGCGCCTCGCCGCGGGTGATGGCCTGCAGGCCGCTGGTCATGTTCAGCTCGCGCACCTCGGCGCCGCGCTCGCGCAGGGCCTGCACCGTGGCGGGCGGAAAGCGCTTTTCCTCCAGCAGCGTGGGGCCGTTCAGGTTGCCGAAGTTGGGCAGGTTGATGGCCTGCTGCGGCGTCAGGCCCCAGTTGAAGACGCCATACAGCGTCTTGGCCACGTAATGGATGATGAGGGCGCCGCCCGGGCTGCCGCCGCTCATCAGCAGCTGGCCGTTGGCCTTGTTGAAGACCAGCGTGGGCGCCATGGACGAGCGCGGACGCTTGCCCGGCTCGACGCGATTGGCCACCGGCTGCCCGCTGGCGTCCCTGGGCGCGAAGCTGAAGTCCGTCAGCTCGTTGTTCAGCAAGAAGCCCTTGACCATCTGGCGCGAGCCGAACTGGTCCTCGATGGTCGTGGTCATGGCCACGGCGTTGCCCCTCTCGTCGACCACGCTGATGTGGCTGGTGCCGTACTCGGGCTGGTCGGGCATGGGCGCGAAAGCCGTGGCCACGGCGCCGGGCCTGCCGGGCTGGGCGGTCTTCATGCTGTCCTTGCCGATCAGCTTGGCGCGGCTGGCCAGGTAGTCGGAGTCCAGCAGGCTCATCCAGCTGCCGGCGGGCGGGGCGACGAAGTCGGGGTCGGCCAGGTACTGCGCGCGGTCGGCAAAGGCCAGGCGCGCGGCCTCGTTGTACAGGTACAGCCATTCGGCCGAGGGCAGCTGCACACCGGGCTGGCCGGCCACATCCTGCAGCGGCAGGGCGGCGGCGTCGGTGTTCTTCAGAATGCCCAGGATCTGCCCCACGGCCACGGCGCCCGAGCTGGGCGGCGGAAAGCCGCAGATGCGGTACTGCTGCGTGGCCACGGCGTAGTCCGAGCACAGTGCCTGGCGCTTCTTGGGCTGGTAGCCGGCTAGGTCGGCCAGGCTCAGCGGGCCGGGATTGGTGGCGTGGCCGCGCACCTTGGCGACGATGGCCTGCGCCACCTCGCCCTCCAGCAGCGCCTTGGACCCCTTGCTGGCAATGGCGCGCAGCACGGCGGCGAACTCGGGGTTCTTCAGGGTGTGGCCCACCGGCCAGGGCTTGCCGTCGGCATCGAAGAAGTAGGCGCGCGCGGCCGGGTCCTGCGCCAGGTATTTTTCGTTCTGCAGCAGCGCGTTCAGCCGCGCGCTGACCTTGAAGCCCTGCTCGGCCAGGGTGATGGCCGGCTCGAACAGCGTGGCCCAGGGCAGCTTGCCGTGCTCCTTGTGCGCCTGCTCCAGCATGCGCACGGCGCCCGGCACGCCCACGGACCGCCCGCCCACCACCGCGTCGTGGAAGGGCAAGGGCTTGCCATCGGCGCCGATGAAAAGGTTTTCGTTGGCCGCCGCCGGGGCGGTTTCGCGCCCGTCCCAGGCATCCACCTTGTCGCCGGCGGCGTGCAGCAGGAAGGCGCCGCCGCCCACGCCGCTGGACTGCGGCTCCACCAGGCCCAGCACCATCTGCACGGCAATGGCAGCGTCCAGCGCCGAGCCGCCGGCCTTGAGCACCTGGTAGCCGGCGTCGGTGGCCAGCGGGTTGGCGGCGGCCACGGCGAAGCGCTGCGTGGCCCAGCCGGGCTTCTCGGTGTAACCGGACGCGCCCTCGGGCTGGTCGGGCACCTGGTAGCCGATGCTGCGGGCGCCCGGGCCGCTGGCGCAGCCGGTCAGCAGCGCGGCGGCCAGGGCAGCCGCCAGGGCGGCGGCTTTGCGGGCAGTGCGGGCGGGGCGGTGGTGCATGGGGTCTCCTTCCTTCGTCGTCCGGTGATGGTTCGCCGGGGCATGGTAGCGGCCGGCCCGGCAGGCCCAGGCCGCTGTTACATGCGGGAACGCCCGCCGCGCGCCTGCGGCGGGATTCAGGAATGAGTGTTAAAAACGCCTGCAGGCCTTGTGCAGCAAGCGTGAGTAGCTATGATTTCAGGAGTTGGTGGCGTCGGCCTTGCCGCCCTCAGCGCAATCGCCGGCATCGGCGGGCGCGGTTTCGTCGGCGTTGGCTTCCTGCTGCTGCGGCTCGGCGTCGGCGGGCGTGTCGGCATCCAGAGCCTGGCGCACGGCGGCCTTGTCGCCGGCGCCGGCGAACTTGCTGTATTTGCCCAGCAGGCCCACCAGCTGGCCATAGATGCGCGGGCTGCCGGCCAGGCATTCGCGCTGTTCCATGAAGTCGGCCTCGCCCGTGAAGTTGCCCACCAGGCCGCCGGCCTCGGTCACCAGCAGGCTGCCGGCGGCCACGTCCCAGATGGACAGGCCGGTCTCGAAGAAGCCGTCGGTGTAGCCGGCGGCGACGTAGGCCAGGTCCAGCGCGGCGGCGCCGGGGCGGCGCAGGCCGGCGGTGCGCTGCATCACGTCGCCCATCATCAGCATGTAGGCCTTGAAGTTGTCGCCCGGGCGGAAGGGAAAGCCCGTGGAGATCAGGCATTCGCCCAGCCGCGTGCGCTTGGACACGCGAATGCGCCGGTCGTTCAGGAAGGCGCCGCGCCCGCGCGTGGCGGTGAACAGGTCGTTGCGCGTGGGGTCGTACACCACGGCGTGCTCCACGCGGCCCTTCACGGCCAGGGCGATGCTGACGCAGTAGACCGGAAAGCCGTGGATGAAGTTGGTGGTGCCGTCCAGCGGATCGATGATCCAGCGGAAGTCGGAATGCTTGGCCCCGTGCTCGCTGCCCGACTCTTCGGCCAGGATGCCGTGGCCGGGGTAGGCGCCGAGCAGCGTCTCGATGATGACCTGCTCGCTGGCCTGGTCCACCTCGGTCACGAAGTCGTTGATCTGCTTTTGCGAGATGCGCACCGCCTCCACATCGAGGGCCGCGCGGTTGATGATGGCGCCGGCGGCGCGTGCGGCCTTGATGGCCACGTTGAGCATGGGGTGCAGATTGGACGACATGGGGCTGGCAGGTGACGAAGGAGCGGTGGGGCGGCGCGCTGGCAAGGTGCAGGGCCGCAAGAGGCGAAGGCCGGCGATACGGCTTCGCAAAGGGCGAGATTCTACCGAGCCGCGCCCGGCCCTGCAGGCGGCGCGGCGACAATCGCCCGCCATGCACACCCGTTTCGTCCTGATCCAGACCAGCCACGCCGGCAACGTCGGCGCCACCGCCCGCGCCATGAAGACCATGGGCTTTCACGACCTGGTGCTGGTCGCGCCGCGCTGGCCCAATGTGCTGCGCCGCGAGGAAACCATCCAGCGCGCCAGCGGTGCACTGGACGTGCTGGAAAACGCGCGCATCGTCGCCACGCTGGACGAGGCGCTTCAGGGCATGACCCACCTGTGCGCCACGGCCATGACGCCGCGCGACTTCGGCCCGCCCACGCGCACGCCGCGCGCGCACTTCGAGGTGCTCCTGAATCAGGAGCTGCCAGCGCAAGAGCAGCAAGGGGTGGAAGCCGATTTGGCAATGAATTCATCAGAGCGCGGCGTGGCCTTCCTCTTCGGCTGCGAGCGCTTCGGCATGGCCAACGAGGACGTCTACCGCTGCCACGTGGCGCTGTCCATTCCCACCAATCCGCAGTTCGGCTCACTGAACCTGGCGGCGGCCGTGCAGCTCATCGCCTACGAATGGCGCCAGGCGCTGGGCGGCTTCGACGCGCCGGCCAGCGCCCCACAGGGCGAGCGCGCCGACGCCGCCCAGCTGGCCGGCATGCTGGCCCACTGGCAGCAGGCGCTGGCAGACATCGGCTTTCTCGACCCGGCCGCGCCCAAGAAGCTGATGCCGCGGCTGAATCAGTTGTTCAACCGCGCCCAGCCCACGGTGGAGGAAATCCACATCCTGCGCGGTGTCGCCAAATCCATGGCCGAGGCCGCGCGGCGCAAGCGGCTAGACTGACCGGCCGTTTTTCTAACCCCCTTCCATGCTCTCCCGCCTGCGCTCCGACATCCAGTGCATCCTTGACCGTGACCCCGCTGCGCGCAGCCGCTGGGAGGTCGTCACCTGCTACCCCGGCCTGCACGCCATCTGGCTGCACCGGCCCGCGCACTGGTGCTGGGGGCGGGGTCTGCGCTGGCTGGGGCGCTTCATCTCGCACGTTTCGCGCTGGCTCACGGGCATCGAGATCCACCCGGGCGCGACCATCGGCCGCGGCGTGTTCATCGACCACGGCATGGGTGTGGTGATCGGCGAGACCGCGGTGGTGGGCGACGGCTGCACCATCTACCACGGCGTGACGCTGGGCGGCACGTCGCTGTACAAGGGCGCCAAGCGCCACCCGACGCTGGGGCGCGACGTGGTGGTGGCCGCCGGCGCCAAGGTCCTGGGCGGCTTCGAGGTGGGTGACGGCGCGAAGATCGGCAGCAACGCCGTGGTCATCAAACCCGTGCCGGCCGGGGCCACGGCCGTGGGCATCCCGGCGCGCATCATCCCCAGCAAGGAAGGCCAGAGCGCCGACGTGACCGAATCGCACAAGGGCGAGGACGGGGCGCCCAAGTTCAGCGCCTACGGCGTGGCCCCCCAGCAGGAAGATCCGCTGACCCAGGCCATGCGCGGCCTGATCGACTCCGCTGGCGCGCAGGAGCACCAGATCGCCCTGCTGTGGCGTGCCATCGAAAAGCTCTCCGCCGGCCAGCACGCGGGCGACTGCGTGCCGCGCGAGGCCGCCACACGCGAGCAGTTCGAGGCGGCGAAGCTGAACGACATCATTGGCAAGTGAGGGCAGCCGCCATGGACGTATCTGAGGCCCTGCGCCGGCGCCGCTCGGTGCGCGCCTTTTTACCCGAGGCGCCGCCCGCCGCCCTGGTGCAATCCCTGCTGGAGCAGGCCGGCCAGGCCGCATCCGGCGGCAACCTGCAGCCCTGGCGCGTGCTGGCCCTGGCCGGCGAGTCCCTGCGCGAGCTGCTGGCCGCCGTGGCCGCCGCCGAGCCGGAGCACAACCCGAGCCACTACCACTATCCCCCCAACCTGTGGGAGCCGTACCGCACGCGCCGCTTTGCCAATGGCGAGGACCTGTACCGCAGCCTGGGCCTGGCACGCGAGGACAAGGCCGGGCGCATGCAGCAGTTCGCGCGCAACGGGCAGTTCTTCGGGGCGCCCGTGGGGGTGCTGGTGTGCATCGACGAGCGCATGGGGGCGGCGCAGTGGATCGACCTGGGCATTTATCTGCAGTCGCTGATGCTGCTCGCCGTGCAGCACGGGCTGGCGACCTGTGCGCAGGGGTTCTGGCGCGGGCATGCGGCGACCGTGCAGCGGATGCTGCAGGTGCCTGCGCCTTACCAGGTGGCTTTCGGGGTGGCGCTGGGGTATGAGGATGTGGATGCGCCGGTGAATGCCATGGTGGCGGGGCGGGCGGATTGGCGGGAGTGGGGGGAGTTGCGGGGGTTCTCGGGCTGAGGGTTGTGCTATTGGTTTTGTAGCTTCTTGCACTTGCTGGGTAAGGGCTGGGGCCGTTTTGGCCTTGAGGTTTTTTTTGATGTCGCTGGCCG